>NZ_JH651379.1:0-1490000 GCF_000260115.1 Galbibacter orientalis DSM 19592
CCTCACCACGGATAAAATTGGCCATATTATTTTTTTCTATATATGCACCGCCTGTATTAACATTATTTTTTTGCAGGGCATCGAAGACTTGGGAAATAGAAACGTTTAACGCATTCAGTTTTTCGGGATTAATGGCAATTTCATATTGTTTTATAGAGCCCCCAAATGAATTTACCTCTACTACACCTTCGACGAGGGTCATTTGACGCTTTACGATCCAATCCTGGATGGTACGCAATTCCGTAGGGGAATAAACAGTGTCATACTCTTTTTGGGGCTTTATCGTATATTGATAAATCTCACCCAAACCTGTAGTAATGGGCCCCATAGCGGGACTTCCAAATTTTTCAGGTATTTGGTCCCTGACTTCGTTCAGTTTTTCCTGAACCAGTTGTCGGGGTTTGTAAATGCCCATATCGTCCTCAAAAACAATTGTAACCACGGAAAGGCCAAACCGGGAAACAGATCGTATTTCCGTAACCCCGGGCAGGTTCCCCATTGAGAGTTCTACAGGATAGGTTACAAATTGTTCAATATCTTCTGTTGCAAGATTAGGTGATTGGGTGATCACCTGAACCTGGTTGTTAGTAATATCTGGCACCGATCCCAGGTTGACGGTCATCATGGACCAAATACCCGTACCTATAAGCGCTAAGGTAAGTAGCCCAATAATAAATTTATTATTAATGGAAAATGAAATGATTTTGTTAATCATAGAAAAAGTATTAATTCAGTTTAAACTGCGCAATGCGAATAGATGCAATGCGTTTATGATGTAATGCTTACTTTAAAAAAGCACCAAGTTAGGACATAGCTATCCTTAAAATAACTGAATTATACTTGAGGGGGTTGGAAAAGCGCTTCCAGATATCTGGAATGGAAGTTGATTTTATAGAAGTTGTTCTGTTTTTCATTTTCAATCTTTAATCGATTGAATAGAGGTATATTGTTGTTAGCTATTAATAATACAGGATGACAACATTGATGATGGGAATGGACTGGCATATTCTCCTTATCCTGATCGTTATGATGCCCTTCATTTTTTGAATCATTATCGATGTAATCTTCAACTACATATTCAAGGAAAGAGTCGCCATAAACTTTATGGTCTTGATAATGGGTAATAACGTTTGAAATTTCTTTAATTGGTCCACAAAAGTCCATATCAATGCTAATTCCCTGAAAAAAGAATAAAATTGACATTGATATGGAAAAAAATATTTTCATAAAGTTTGACAAAGATACAAATTAATCGATGCACAGGTTGTGCAAAAAAAATGCTTGGCGGGTAAAGCTTAAAAGTTGATTACACTATCCAATGCCTTATCCGCATCTTTGTGAATAAAGTTTGCTTGGTAATTTATAGTTGTAGTGATGGATGAATGACGGTAAAGTTTTTGGAGCATTTGAATAGGGATTTTATCGCCTGAGATATTACCAAAACTATGTCTTGCAATGTGCATACTCATCTTTTTGGTTATGCCCAGTTTTGTAGCAACTTTTTTCAAGTGTCTGTTTAGGTTTCGCGTTATGGTCTGTGTTCTTACAGAGACCTTCTGCGAATCGTCTAAATCGATATCTTTAAGGTAATGAAAAATTAAATCGTTATCAAGACTATATTTCTCTCGATATCTATTAAGTATTGCACTCGCCTTGTCGGGTGTTTTAAGCGTAACCAATTTACTGTTTTTGTTCATACGATAAACTAACCTGCCATCATTAAAGTCAGACCATTTTAATTTTAAAACATCGCCAACCCTTATCCCAGCGAAATAAAAACTAATGAGCCATACGTGAACTGCGTTCTGTTGAGCCTCGGTTAAGTCTGTGGCATTTTCTAATTTCTGAATTTCTTTGCGGTTCAGTCCAATCTTTTGTGATTCAGGGATTCTTATCTGCACTTTCCCTTTTCCGAATGGATATCTGCCCCGGTCAACTAAAGATTCAGATATGGCGAGGTTGTAAATAGTTCGTATTAGAATCAGATAGTTCACTACCGTTCTCGGCGAACGTTTTTTATCATGAAGCAAGTAGGTCTCGAATTTTTTGAGAAGTGGGACATTAAGCTCATTAAACGATAACTCATTTTTTCTGAGAAAACTCTTAAACTTTTTAAGACGACCTAGCTCAGTATCGTATTGGTGATGCTTTTCCCTATTCTTTAAGTTTTCAAGATGCATATCTGCCACGGCAAAGAAATTAATTTTTTTGTTTTGCCTAATTTTTTTCTTGATCGCATTGACGGTTTGATAATCTTCGTTATTTTCAGCTTCTAAGACTTTTTTATTTGCCTCAGCAATTTTAGTAATTAAAAAGTTATTGATGATGTTGGCATTGGGGTGGGACTTTCTAATACATCTATTTTTTTCATCCCAATGCTTTTCCTCAATATGTTGCCCGGTTCCCAAATAGGAACTTTTTCTGTCTTTGGTGATCCTGATAGCTATCGGATAACAACCTTCCGGATTTTTTTTCTTGCGGAGTACTGCTTTAACTGTTGCCATAATAATTGCTTTAGATTATAAAGATAATAAAAACAGGTACAACATAGGTACAACATTTTATGCTTTTAATTGATATTATTTGGTTGCATATATTATTAAAAGTAGGTTAAATAATTGGTTATCAGTGTTATTGTATATTGTTGATGTTATGCGGTAAAACACTCATAACCCGAAGGTCACTGGTTCGAGTCCAGTTCCCGCTACTAGCAATGACAAGGCTTCACAGAAATGTGAAGCCTTTCTTTTTTGCAATGGGTACAGAATAGGTACAGAATCATAGCATTTTCAATTTGACATTTCTCTTGATTTCAAATGATATCATTTTGTAGCAAAAAACAGTATTGATGAAATATTTTAATACTTAAACGCATTTTTCATTAATTCCATTTCATTTCTGGAGATACCCAAATCAATAGCCATTTGCTCCCATTGGGCCACATTCTGCTGAATTGTATTGATAACAGCATTGGCTTTTTTTTCTTTTAACCGAAAATAAGGAGCGACTTCTCTTACTAAGTCTAAATCCAAAGCATTTTCATTTTCCGAAATATTAAGTTTTAAACCAGTACCATTTGGAGTTGGATTGATATCATAAGCCGGCGAAAGTATCCAACCGGAATCCGTTAAAAGGAATCCGTGATTGCGAAGGTGATCATCCGTATTCGAAATACAAACATTAAACGCAATACGTCTCCATAACTTCTGGAGATCGTTATCAACATCAGCTCCATTCTGCATTAAAAATTCCAGAAGTTCCAAATAACTAACCCCATCTTGATAGTCCGTTCCATCAGTATATCCTAATAAGGTCATTGCAGAAGCAAAATGAATACGGGTGCCATCGTTTTTACGATCAAATCGTTGGGTTAGAAATGTATGTTGATGGTGTGAAAATTTTTGTATCCTTGACGGTGCCATATCAATACCGGATTGAATCGCAAGTCGATAGGCAAGCATTTCCCAAGCACCCATATCTTGCTGGTCATTTTGGCTTGGAAATTTAGCAATCCATAAACTTCCTTCTGTATCCCGAATATTTGCCTTGGGTCTTGCTCCTCCCAAGGAAGACCCTGGTGCCATTAGCATATTGAGCCATTTTAGGTATTTCGGATTGTCTGGGGCGTTTTCTTTTTCAAGTTGTAAGCTGGCAAATTCAAGGTCTCTAAGTGCAGCGAAAGGTGGGGCAGCCATCGCTTCATTATCATCTAAAAAAGCACCGTTCTGTACTGTTTTAAAACGAAGTCCTCCCATTCGGTTATTATCGTAAACCCCGAGTAGATAATCCGACTCCATTAAAGTTTTAGGCCGGCGTTCTTCTTTCCTAGCTTTAGCAGCCTCTTTACGCATCATTAGGACTCGACCCCACCGATCAGGTGAAGAATCTAAAAAAATACCGAAATTGGATTTCTCATTGTTGAGGTACTGGGTACCTTCGAATAATTGTAAATCTGGATCTATGATTTGGGCATAATCCGATTGTAACCACCCTTTATCATATTCAAAAGAAAATATTTCTTTCCCTCTAGATGGCGTGACATATAAACTCCCCATTAGGAATGGTGAGTCTATTCCATCCCAATGCGCATATACCAATATTTCTTTTCGTTCCTGTGTCATTATTTCTTGGTATTTTTTGGACCACGTTCCTTAACGGTTAGATCAGCATCCTGTATTTTTCTGCCCAATATATCATCGTCGGCCAAAATCAATATATCCTTCTCCAGACCTAATACTAATAAAACTTGGAGAATAATACCTAAAGAAACTGAAGGACTCCCTTTTTCTAGGGAAGAAAGTGTGGGACGGGAAATCCCTGCTCGTTCTGAAACCTGATCCATCGTTAGTTTCCTGCGTAAGCGTGCCAACTTGATATTTTCTCCCACTGCTTGTAAAAGCTTCTTATTTTTAGGTAGTAATATAATACTGCTTCTAGACATAACGTTAAATATATTTTGCAAATATATGGAATAAAGTAAATAGTATTTTACGTTACGAAAAAATTTTTTGTTTCCATTGGATGTTTATCCAACTTTTTTACAAATAATTTTAGAAAATTTTTCGGAAGGTGTGTCGCTTGGAATTTTTATGGGTTCATTTATTTCTTCAGCTTTAACCAATCCGTATGCTCCAAACTCTTTTTCCAATGAATGTGAGTCATAAAAGAATAGTTCTATCCCGTGTTTAGTGAGGTATGTATTTCTGCTGATTTACTCACCTTTTCCGAATCGGGCATCATTCGTAGAAAGTGCTATAAAAATCATAATACCTCTATTTTGATTTTATAATCAGGAACAATCCAATCAGAAGAATTAAAGCTCCTGGCCAAAACAAGAAATCGGGAATTTCATCTAGGAATATAATCGCTAAAAATGCGGCCAACAGTGGGGTAAGCAACCTTAATGACGTAACTGTGACCGAAACCAAAACCGAAGAAGCGTAGGCATAACACAGTGTAGGTAAAAGGGTAGCTAAAATTCCTAAGGCCAAGAAGTAATATAAGGCATTAAAATCCAGAAAATTAATAATAGAACCCATATCTCCAGAAAAACCAATGATAAGGAGGCTTATGGCACTGCCGACAAAAAATGTAAAAAAACTTGCTAGTTGTGAGGAGGGTTTTTTCTCAATTGGAATGTTCCTATAAAAAATAGAATATAATGCCATTGCTGCCCCGGCAACTAATGCCATAAAATCTCCTAATAAATGCAACGTACCAGAAGAAAATTGGGGAGAGGAATTTCCTGAGATCACTACTAAAATCACTCCAATCATTCCCAAAGATATGCCCCATATTTCCTGAGACGAAATTGAAAGACCTTTACTTCTTTTGTAAATCAAGGCAAACAATGGAGTTGTATTAGTAAGTATGGAGACTTCTGCTACCGGCGCAATCTGATAAGAGGTCACAACCAGCAAAAAATAGCAGGCCATAAGAGTTCCCAATCCCCAGGCTTGTTTAGACTTCCATATTTTTTTGCCTAATGAGTTTTGGCGAATCAAGAAAAATAAAAGAATAAATATCAGACCAATAAAACAACGTCCAGCTATAATTTCCAAGGCAGAAAAATCCTTTAAAAATCGTACAAAGATACCTGTAGTTGACCAAGCCAATGCTGAGAACAAAGCAGCTAAAAAGCCTAATTGCTTGGTATTTTTAAAACTCATAACTTGTAATTGGTTTTAATGTTAAGATATTATTTTGTCATGAGGTAGTTCTCAATTGCTAAAGTAATTCATAAAAAATACCCAGTCGAAATATTATCTAACTAATAATTGATAACAAATAGCTTTTATAAAATGATAAATGAACCAATTTTTTATTTCCTTTTTGCTATTATGAAATAATTTTCTATTATTTATGAACATATTTTGTCTTTAAGAATGTGTCATTCATAACCGTTTTGGTTTATAGAGAAAATTATATTCTGTACATTAATTAGCTCCTTCAACACGTAAAATGCTATGATCACAAGGATAGTTTGCTATGGGTGTCTCTATATCAAAGTCAATCTTTAAATCGGAGAAAGAGATTTTAAGGCATTTTATCATCTGGTTTCCAGACATTTGATTTGGAGTATTGGTGATGAATACTTCAATCATTATCTTAATTTTATTAAAAATGTTCTTTGGTCAATTCGGCGTTGACCATTGCGCCGGCGAGGTTTCCATTGGCCACGGCAGTAGCCACAGAACGCATCATTGTCGAATTATCTCCACAGACATAGATACCCTCAATAGTTGTTTGCTGAAATTCATTGACCTTGATATGGCCGTGCTCTGTCAATTCACAGCCTAAAGAAACCGGTATGTCGGAATGTTGAGTAGTTGGAAATCCTGCATAAACTGCATCGAAAACTACTTTTTCTCCAGTACTAAAGATTACCTTCTGGAGATAGCCCTCCTGATGTTCAAGTTCTGAAATTTCAGTTTCGATGATATTTATATTATGCGATTCCAGTTTAGCCAGTTGTTCGGATGAGAAATCTGCTTTGCCGGTCGTCAGGATGGTTAAATGATCTGTGAGGTTGTTCACTAGTGAAGCTAGGTGAAATGCACGCTCACCATTCGCCATAATACCTGTTTTCTTATTTCGAAATTCATAACCGTGACAATAGGGACAATGGATCATCGAAATTCCCCAACATTCTGCAAAACCCCTGATATTGGGAATCAAATCCTTTATCCCGGTAGCAAAGATCACCTTCTTGGTAGTAAATTTTTCCCCTGATTTAATAATAACTGAGAAGCCATTTTTACTTTTTTCCGCATTGACAGCAAGATCATTAACAAAATCTATTGTTTTGTATTTTAGAACTTGTTCTTTGGCTTTTGCCGCTATTTCTGCTGGAGGAATGCCATCCTGTGTAATAAAATTATGCGAATGCGGGGTCTGCCGATTACAGGGATGACCGTTATCAATAATCAACACTTTTCGCAGGGAGCGTCCTAATGCCATTGCTGCGGAGAGGCCAGCATAACTTCCGCCCACTATAATTACTTCAAAATTTTTAGTACTCATTGTTTTAAATTTAAACTGTCTCAGAAATGAGACATATTGATGTAAATTTTTTTAAGGTGCTATTGCTTTTATATAGGAAGTCCAGGCGAGCTCCTTGATTTCCTCAAAACTTTTAGTTGTGGTTTGCCTTGCGTTGACCGTACTTTCAATAATTCCGGAATGTAAAACCTGTATCCATTCTGGGGACATTGCTGGACTTATCTTACCCTCTTTCTGTAATTCGATGATAATACCTTGGAATTGGTTATAGATATGATCGTAATCCGCACAATTCTTATTTTGGTGGGTATGTTTATGATCTTTACTTTGATGCAGTTTATAAAAAACGGAATATTTTGCTCCACAATCAATTCCGGCGTAGAGCATCCGTTCTAATTGAATGAGAGCATCATCGCTGCTCTGAATAGCCGATATCATTGCTTTTTTGCAGCTTGATTCTATGGCTTGTTTGCAAACTGCTACAAGTTCATTCCGATCTTTAAAGTAACGATGCAATGTTCTTCTGGTCACTGCTGCATTATCCGCAACTTTTTGCAAAGGAGCAGATAGGTCTTCATTGAAGATCCTGATGGCAGATTCTATGATTCGTTTTTTTGTATGGGTCATAAGACAAGGCAAAGATATAAATATTTCTCAAATGTGTGACATTTGAATTTGGTACAATATTTTCCAATATAAAGTATAATTAGTCCAAAAGGCATTATTCTTTTATGGAGTTTACTCAGCACATTCCTCCATTTTAGAAAAAAGCCTGTCCTGAGCATAGTCGAAGGGCAATATTTCGAGCAATGAATTTTTTTACAAAGTCTCGAACACCAACCACAATTCAATTTGAATACTAAAATCCCTTATTTGATTACTTTTAACTTTTAAGCCTTCAATAAGTTTGTGTGTAAAAAAAACAATATATATGAGCACACAAAAAGTTTGGTTTATTACAGGAGCGTCCAAAGGGATGGGCCTTGAAATTACAAAAACAGTTTTAAAAAACGGAGGTAAAGTAATTGCAACTTCCAGAAATACGGAAACGCTTTTAGAAAAAATCGCGGATTACAAGGGCAATCTACTTCCCGTAAAGTTGGACATTACCAAAGAACATGACGTGGAAGAAGCTATTTCCAAGGGTATAGAAAAATTTGGTCAAATAGATGTCGTGGTCAATAATGCAGGATATAACCTGTTGGGGAATATTGAGGAACTAAGTGATACCGAGTTTAGGGAAACAATGAGCATAAATGTCTTTGCACTGGCCAATACCATCAGGAAAGTCTTGCCGCATTTACGCAAGCAAAAATCAGGGCATATCATTAACACTTCATCAATGATGGGCTATATGGGGTATGCGGGTAATGGAAGCTATAATGCGTCCAAATTTGCTGTGATCGGACTATCAGAGGCTCTTGCCCAAGAAGTTGCTCCTTTTGGGATAAAAGTAACGATTCTTGCACCAGGAACATTTCGTACAAATTTTATGAGCGAGGACAGTCTCAATGTGGCGAAAAATAAAATTGACGCATATAATTTAGATGAACAGGTTGAACAGTTTACGGGATTTGATGGCAAACAATTGGGAAATCCGAAAAAATTAGCGGAAGTTTTACTTAAAATTACCGAAATGTCAAATCCACCCTTACATCTTTCTTTAGGTTCCGACAGCTACAACGCTATTTTAGAGGTACGCAAAAATGAGGAAGAAGAAATGGAAAAATGGAAAGAACTATCTTTATCTACTGATTTTAAATAATTATAAAGTGAAAAAAGCTGCTCCATATAGAATCGGGTCCATTTCTGAACTCCACCGTTTATTCGGTTTGCCAAAGCCAGACCATCCACTGGTGAGTGTTATCAATTTTGAACTTTTGAAATTTGGAGATAGCGAAATCTGGAAAAATTTTTATTATTATTTTTATTGCGTTGCCTGTAAAAAAGGATCTTCGGGTAAGTTCAAATACGGGCAACGTCATTATGATTTTGAAGAGGGTATTATGAGTTTTACCAAACCCGGACAAATTTTTTCCGTTACAGATGTTACAGATGATCCAGTATCAGGATATATGCTAATATTTAAACCTGATCTTATTCGCCATTATGGATTAGGAAAAGTCATTGGAAACTATGGCTTTTTTTCATATTCCAGAGCTGAAGCCCTACATCTTTCGGAAAAAGAGGACGAAATAATTATGTCCCTTCTTCAGCAAATGCAGGACGAACTAAAAACCAACATAGATGGTTATAGCCAAGGTCTTGTTGTTTCACATATTGAACTACTTCTCAACTATGCGGATCGTTTTCATAATAGGCAATTTCTTACTCGAAGTGCGGTAA
Source organism: Galbibacter orientalis DSM 19592 (assembly GCF_000260115.1). Classification (GTDB taxonomy): domain Bacteria; phylum Bacteroidota; class Bacteroidia; order Flavobacteriales; family Flavobacteriaceae; genus Galbibacter; species Galbibacter orientalis. Next base: position 9,349 of record NZ_JH651379.1, read on the forward strand.
ATAACGATCTACTTACCGAAATCGAAAGCCTGCTGACCGACTATCTAAATAGCGAATCGGCACTTTTGGGCCTGCCAACAGTACAATTTTTATCGGAAAAGCTTAATTTATCTCCTAATTATTTGAGTGATATGTTACGAAGCCTTACTGGACAAAATGCCCAGACCTATATTCAGAAATTTGTAATCGATAAAGCCAAAGACCTTCTTTCAACGACCAATTTAAGCGTAAAAGAAATAGCTTATGATTTAGGTTTCGAGCATCCACAGTCATTTAGTACGATGTTCAAAAAGAAAATCCAAAAAACCCCCCTGCAATTTAGAGCTTCATTCAATTAAACAATTACTGCTAACCACATAAAAAAATACTATCGAAATAAATAAGAATCAATTTGGGTAATCTCTTCAGACTATTTTCTTGCTTTTCAAAAAGCGATCTTATTGTAAAAGAGCTACATTCCCGGAAAAAGACGATTCTCACACAATTTTCACCCCCTACAAATATTGGAATTCCTTCAGGCTTTATATTCCTGTCCTACACTTTCATAAGACATTGACCGGTTTAAAGCTACTATCTTATCGTGATCTTGTTGAAGGTCATATTCTTGAAGTTTATCCATTATTTTATCTCTTGTTTCAGGAGCCTTGTTCCGAACTGCAATATCAAGGGCTTTTTTTAGTTCCGCTGCATTAAGTTCTGTACAATATGCAGGTGTACCGGGCTGTTGCCTCCAAGAGTCAGAAAGGTTACCCGTGTCAACAGTATCAAATCCTGTAATATCTGCCAATTGAGAAGCAGCTTTTTTATGCTCTGGGTTATCTCCAGCGACGGCAATGGCTATCCTATCTTTTCCCCCAGAGGCCTTTCCTTTATTTTTAAAGGTGTACTCCATAATATTATTGAAGAGTTTGGTAAGCGGTCTGCCCAAAACACTGGAAATATAATCGCTTTCGGTCTTATCATTTAATTCGGGGATATCGCCATCACGCATCGGATAATAGTTGGACGTATCAATTATGACAACATCTTTTGGTACATCCTTCAATAAATCTTTCGGTAAATTTTTATAGGCGCTGAAGGGCATTGAAAAGATAATAACATCTACATCTTTTACAACATCTTGCGTAGATGCCGCTTCTGCTCCCAGGTCTTCTGCAATTTTCTTAAGTTCGGGCATTTCCCTGGTATTGGTAACTTTTACCGAATTCCCGGCATTGGCAAATTTCCGTGCAAGGATGCTTCCTATGGCTCCTGTTCCTAAAATTCCTATGTTCATATCTATGTTTTTTAAATTATTAATTTCTGTTTACTTGTTATGGTTTATTAAATCAATTGCTAAGCATTGTAAGAATATGCAGGTTTTTCTTGGTTGATTTCAGTCATAATTTCGCCGAACAATTGGGTGGATTTTATGCGGTCTTCAACTGAATACATCGTAGCCACGGCAATAAGTTCATCAACGCCCGTTTCCTCTAAAAACACTTTGGTCTGTTTTTTTACACTTTCTTTGCTTCCCACAAAAGAATATTTTAACATTTGGTGCACCGAAGGATGATTATACATTCCTTTGAGCTCTTCAGTCATTGGAGAAGGGGGCTGTAAAGGATCTTTTGCCCCCGTAAGTACCCCCACAAACATCCTGATAACCGTGGTAAACAACTTTTCGGCCTCCTCATTGGTATCAGCTACAAATACGTTGACACCGGCCATTGTGTAGGGCTTTTCTAGAAATTCAGAAGCTTTAAATTCCTGCTCATAAATCCGTAGCGAATTATGTAAATGCGTCGAGGCAAAGTGACTCGCAAAGGCGTAGGGCAAACCTTTTGCTGCGGCCAAATGGGCACTATCGGTACTGGAACCCAAAATATATAAGGGTACGTCAGTTCCTTCAGCAATTGTTGCGCGGACTTTCGCGCTCTTATTCTCCAATGAAAAATACTGCTGAATTTTCTCTATTTCCTTTGGGAAAGAATGCGCCGCTTTCATAAAATCTGAACGAATGGCCCGCGCAGTTTGTGGGTCTGTACCCGGCGCCCTTCCAAGGCCCAGGTCGATACGGTCGGGGTATAGATGAGCAAGGGTTCCAAATTGCTCTGCTATAATCAAAGGGGAATGATTGGGTAGCATAATCCCGCCCGAACCTATCCGTAAACTGTTTGTATTTTCTGCAACATAACCTATAAGTATTGAGGTGGCGCTGCTGCCTATATGTTCGGCATTGTGGTGCTCTGCAAACCAATAGCGCTTGTAGTTGGAAGTTTCTGCTACTTTTGCAAGTGCCAAAGAATTGTTCAGGGTTTTTTTTATGGTACCACCTTTGGGAACCAGGGCGAGTTCTAAGATAGAATATTCTGTTTTTTTAGTATTCATATATTTATATGTTTCGATGTGTTATTCAAATAAAAAATCATAATCTCTTTAATGTTGACAGGTAGGCATCCAAAATATCACAATTTAAAGAGTAAAAATAAAAACGACCCTCTTTGTGCGGCTCTATTAGTTCTGCTTCCACCAATTTTTTGATATGATGGCTTACAGAAGGTTGTGCTAAATTGAGGGATGAAGTAATTGTGGTACATTCCAACTTACCCTTATGAGATTGTATGGCCTTTAAAATCTTAAGCCGGTTACTATCCCCAAGTGCTTTCGATATTTTTTCTATTTGTTTTAAGTTCAAAATCAACTATTATATATTTATAAATGCAAATGTATAAATAATTAATGAAGTTATTAAAGCATTTAAGCTTATTCTACCTATTTAGGATTTCCCCTTAGGTTCAATAGATTATTTTATTCCAAGCAATTTGTTCCGCTCAGCACATTCCCTTGCATTCCACGAAAAGCTACATTCCAGGCGGCAGCGCTTCCCTAAAAAGTATTGGATACCATCCCCAATTTCTCCTTTCCATTCCGTTAACCCTTCCCGTCCCGATAGCTATCGAAACTAGAAAACAACACTACATTCCCAATCCAAAACCGTGAACGGAGTCCGCTCCATCGGAATTCCATTTAATCATTTGGTGCCGCTTCCTATATATTGGTACTTCACAAAAGTCTTTAGACCTACTCCCGCACCCTCACTGTCCCTCCCTTTTTTTGACAGCAAAATACCAACATTTGGAAGTTGAAACGGACTGCATAACCGGTCGTCCCTCCCTTTTATAAGTCCTTATCAATTCCAAATATTGAAACTGTATCAGCAACAAAAAAAGGTAACAGCGAGGGCGCTATGGGAAGTAAATCTAAAATGAATCTTATGAAATCGTACAAAAACATCAAAAAGGAAGCGGCACCAAAAAAAACAAAAAAGGAAAACGCTCAAGATATAATAAGTAAATCACTTCAAAAAAATACAAACGCAAACTGTCCGAATGGTTCGGATAGCATTATTAATCTTTAAATATTTTATTATGAGTACTTTAAAAAATCACGTACAGTTAATCGGAAATGTTGGGCAAGAACCAACCATTACCAACCTTGAAAGCGGTAAAAAAATAGCCCGTTTTTCAATCGCCACAAATGAACACTACAAAAACAACAAGGGCGAAAAAGTGCAGTCCACAGATTGGCACACCGTTGTGGCTTGGGGCAAGACTGCTGAGATTATCGAAAATTATGTCGGCAAGGGAAAAGAAATAGCCATTACTGGAAAATTGAGAACCCGCACCTATACCACCGATGACGGAAACCAACGCTATGTAACCGAAGTGGAAGCAAAGGAAGTCCTTTTGCTCGGAAATAAAAATGATAAGTAATCTTTAAAATTTAAGAGGGCGTTCCCGTGGAAAGTAGCGCCCTCTTTTAATTATTAACCAATTAATAAGTTAACAATGAAAAGCAAAGTTAATGAAATAGCTATAAGTTACAGCGGAAGCACAAAGGCAAATTTGCTTCCCAAAGTAACCTGTTCCCAAAGTGCTGCCGATATAGCCTACAGCCAATGGAACAAAGAAACAATTGAACTGCACGAAACCTTTAAAATAATGTTGCTCAATAATGCCAATAAGGTAAAAGGAATTTATGAGGTTTCAAATGGAGGTATCACAGGTACTTTAGTGGATGTCCGCATTCTATTTGCCGTACTTTTAAAGAGCTTGACAACCGCAGTAATTTTACTTCATAACCACCCGAGCGGTACCTTAAGACCTAGTGAAGCGGACAAGAGCCTGACCCAAAAGATTAAAAAGGCTGGCGACTTACTTGATATTAAAGTTCTAGACCATTTGATAATTTCTCCCGATGGCGACTATTACAGTTTTGCAGATAATGGAATCCTTTAAATTGAAAGCTATGATTTATCTAAATTTTACCGACTTGAGCGAAGAGACTCAAAACCGACTTATGGAAAATTCCAAGAAGGATGTGGAACGAAAATTTGGGGAGGACATCCGCAAATACGTAAGGAAAAATCACGCTTGTTTTGAAACGATGATAGCCGAAGAAGCATTACGCAATTTGTATTCCTATACGTTTGTATTCAACATCTGAATTTCTAAACTTCATAGTCAAGCACCTCTAAATTTTTGGAGGTGTTTTTTTGTTGCATCGATTTCAATTCAATAAAAATCACTATCTTTATTTCGCTGAAATTCAGCATTCAATTTCACGTAGGGTTATCCATTTTTTGACTTTCGCCGATAACCGTACCCATCGAAAAAATAACATATCGGAAAAATTATTTTCCTTGAAATGGCAATTGGCTTTTTAGCCAGATTGTACGGAATTTTGTCCCGCTGCGCGAGACGAAAAGGAGTAGCAAGAGGGTAACACGCGATGCGATGTTTAGTACTCCTTTTTATTTACAAATCACTGATATTCAGTAATTTGAAAAAATATAAAATTCCCGACCTTCTACAATTTGCGACAAATGCCCTGTGAACGCCCATTTTTAGGGAAGGATTTGCGACAAATCGGCGAATTATGGACTCATTTATCGGCCTCAGGTTCAAAAAGGAAACGGCAAAACGTTTTCAGGAATTTTCAAGGACACACTTCAAATCACACACTGAAGCATTGGAAACAATGCTCGACTTTTTCTTCTACAATGAGATTTCCCCAAAGGAAAAATTGGGACCGACAGGTAGGACAATCGAAGCTTCACTAAAGAAACGTATCAATGCGGTCATCGCGATAATGAGGGATATGGAAAAGACACAGACCAAACCCACGGTCGCAATGATATAATCCCTTTTTCAGACGAACGAACCTTCAAAAAAACCTTTGATTTTGGAAAAGAAAGCGGTCGAAGAAAAACCTAAAGTAAGATTTCAGGAAAAGCAAAACCATAATAACGAACTCTAAATTTTTGAGCTATGTATATCACAATTACACCTCAAAAACTGGGAGGAAATTATTCACAAAGTTCAGGCGATTTTGTCGGTTATCTGGAGAAAGAAAACCAGGGTTTGGAACAGGAAGAAATGGAACACTTTTTCAACCAGTATGGAGATAAAATTTCCGCTGAAGAAGTTGTGAAGGATATCGATGGCAACGGTGCCAAACTCAAAAAGACCGAACCGAAATTCTATTCCATTACGGTCAGCCCTTCCAAATACGAACTGAACCGGTTACAGAACAGCAGTGAGGATCTAAAAAGATACACCCGTGAACTGATGAAGGATTATGTGGCATCCTTTAACCGTGAAATCAACGGAAGACCCATTACCATCGATGATATAAAATATTATGCGAAAATAGAACACCAACGCACTTTTAAGGGAACGGATTGGCAAATCAAGGAAAACCAGCCTTATGCAACGAAAATCCTTCAGCTTAAAACTGAAATCAGGAATATTGAAGAAGGGCGGGCTGAAGGCAATAGCAAATTATTGCAGCAGAAAATTGACCGACTGGAAAAGGAAGCCCCGCACCAACAGGACGGGAAGCGAATTGTCCAGGGAATGCCCAAGGCAGGAAACCAAAGTCATATCCATATCATCGTAAGCCGAAAGGATGCCTCCAACACTTTTAGTCTTTCTCCGGGAAGCAAGCATAAGGCATCGGAAGTGGAGATGCACGGTAAGAATGTTAAACGGGGCTTTGACCGTGACCAATTTTTTGAACGTGCGGAAAAGACCTTTGACAAGACTTTTGGCTATCAAAGAAACTTCGCCGAGACCTACAAAGCTCGGAAGGATTTTATCAAAAACCCTAAAACCTATTTTGCGTCGTTGTTGAAATTGCCCACCAATGAAAAGACGATTGCCTTTAAAATGATGAAGGAAAGTGGTGTTCCAATGCTACCAAGCATTCCTGTGACACAGGCGCAATTGGCACTGAAGGTATTCAACCGACTACGCCGTGGCGTGGAAGTGGCCATCAAATCAAGTTCCATAGGAATCTAATTCGAGTATGATGTATATAGACAACCTTTTTACCGCTCTTTTAACCATTGGTCTGGCCAGTGCCATATTTTATGGATTGTATCAGGTGTCCAAATATGCATTTCTTGCAAACAGCCTTTTGTTGTTTGCCCTGACCTATTTTTTACAACCTTGGAACGCTTTGATTTTAGTTTTGTTGAATGTAGTCTGTCCGCTTTTGTTGATCAATACGGTATTGTATGTTTTCTTTCATAAAAAGGAGGTGCCAAAAAATGGCGATGACCGATATCAAATCAATTTTGCCACTACCAATGGAAACTTCAAACTGGACAATATCAAACGTGGCGCATCCATCATAGGCTCTGCGGGAAGCGGAAAGACTGAAAGTGTAGTGTATGGATTCCTGAAACATTTCCGGAAGGAAGGATTTTGTGGTATCATCCACGATTACAAAGATTTTGAGCTTACGGAAATGGCGTATCCACTTTTTAAGGATGGGGATATACCTTTTAAGATTATTTCCTTTGATAAAATCATCCATCGGGTCAATCCTATTGCAACAAGGTATTTGGAGAACGAGGAAAGCGTCAACGAGGTTTCCAGGGTACTGATCGAGAACCTTTTGGAGCAACGGGAATCCGGAACTTCGGGAACAACTAAATTTTTCAATGATGCTGCAGAAGGTTTGATAGGGGGATTGATCTGGAAACTGAAAACAAGCTATCCTAAATTCTGCACACTTCCCCATTTGATTGCCATTTATCAATATCTGGACACCGATAGCCTGATACAGTTTTTGGAAACCAACACGACTTCAAGGGCAATGGCAGATGCTTTTATTAGCGGCAAGGATTCGGAACGACAAACCGCCGGGGTAAAAAGCACCTTGGCCAATGCACTGAAACGCCTCAGTACCCAACGGATTTTTATGGCGTTGTCGGCAGATGAAGTACCAATCAATATCAATAGTGAAGAAAATCCTGCGGTAATTTCAATCGTGAACAATCCAAAATTTGAAACATCCTATTCGCCAGTGATTGCTACCATCATCCATACCATTACCAAGCAAATGAGCGTGCGCGGTCAAAGACCGTCTTTTTTATTGATGGAAGAAGCACCTACCATCCGGTTACTGAATATGCACCGCATTCCTGCGACACTGAGGAGCTACGGTATTTCTACAATCTATGTGATGCAGGACAAGATCCAGAACGATATGATGTACGGCGATAAGGCGAGCAAGGCGATATTGAGCAATCTTTCCTATCAGTTTTTTGGAAAGGTCAATGACCCCGATACGGCCAAATACTGTGAGCGTTTTTTTGAAATTATAAAGGACCCAACAAAGAGCGTTAGCCGTGGGCATAATCTGGATTTTGATACACGGGTAACCACAGGGGAAAAGGAAATTCCAAAAATCAGGGCGGATGTTTTCTTTCGACTGAAACAGAGGGAGTTTATTACGTATGCAGATGGAACGGATAAAAAAGTGCAGTTTAAATTAGCCAATATTCAAAGGCGGTTACCAGAGGATTCAAAGCAGTTTTCTCAAGCTGAGTTAAAGCTGGTGATGAATCCTTATCATTATTAGCAATGCAAAATGGAGATTTTAAGGTGTATCAATTATATACAAATTCAGAAGCTAAAATTAAGTCTTACGGAATGACTATTGGTTACTTTAGCCCCCAATAATATCGGAGTGATATTTTAGATTTCAATCAATACCTTTGAAATATGAAATACAAGAGATGGAGTTTATCGCAGAAGTTGGAAATACTAGCATCTTCGGAAGAGATTGGAGTTGTTGAAACCTGTAGAAAGTATAGTGTTAGTACAGGGACCTTTTATAATTGGAAAAAGAAGTTTGATCATAAAGGAGAGGCAGGTCTAAAAATAAACTATGACCTGAAAAGCAAAGAGCTCAAGCAAGTAGAAGAAGAGAACAGAGTTCTTCGTAAACTACTGGGAAACAAAGAAATTGAACTAGAAGTACAACGGGAACTCTTAAAAAAAAAGTTTGGGACATCCGATCCAAGAAAGATCTAGTGGATTTTATCTTTAAGAAGCACCGGTGCAGCAAAACTAAGATCATTAAAATGGTTGGGATGGTCTCCAGTAGTTATTATAGAAAACCCAGTCCGGGCAGAAAGGGAAATAAGCCTTCTAAATTAACCTATAACAAGCACCAAGGTTGGGTCGAACAATCAACTGTATTAAATGCAGTTAAAAAGCTTCTGAGCCATGAATTCATTGATTGTGGATATAGGCTTATGACCTCCTATTTAAAGAGAGAGGGCTACCTGATCAATCATAAGAAACTATATAGGATTATGAAAACCGCTGGCTTGCTAAAATTGGAGAACCGGATCAACAGGAGTGGTGCTGGCCGTAAATTTGTAAAATTCCGAAAAGTGAAAACCTCAAGACCTCTTGAATGTCTGGAAATGGATATCAAGATGGTCTGGATCCCAAGTGTGGGTAAAAATGCCTATTTGCTCTCGGTAATTGATGTACATACCCGTAGGATACTGAAAGATCATTTTTCTTTTTCTATTAAACAGGCTCAGGTAATAACCCTTCTCTGCGAGTTATTTGAGAATTATGAGTATCCTGAAAGTGTGGTTATCAGAAGTGATAACGGGAGCCAGTTCATAGCCAGCAATGTTCGCGAATACTTAGGACTCATTGGGGTTGATCAAGAATTTACCCATGTGGCCACACCAGAAGAAAATGCACATATCGAGGCCTATCACGGTATACTTAAAAAGGAAGTGTTTACTAGGTTTGATTACAGAACATTCGGTCAGATTGAGCAGATCTTAAAAAGATATGTTACATTTTACAACAAGGATAGGCTTCACGGGCTATTAGGAAGAATCACACCAATGGAAAAATGGGAACAGGACCGACACCTGATTTTAATAAAAAAACAAACCGCTTAATTAATCTTTGAAATCTAGAATAATACCCTTGTTTTATAGGGGCTAAAACACAAATACCCCATAGGAAAAAAATGAAGGCAAACCTTTTGATTCGAGTAAATTTGAAATATTTAAAATTCCGTTACTTAACTTATCCACGCCATGAAAAAGCATTAATGCACCAGTTGTAAGTCTAACTATTAAAATTCCTAAATCTTAATTTTTCATTTTATTTTTTTTCAAATTTAATATCAATAGACTGAACATGATTTGTTGAAAAGACCAATGTTCTTTGCTGAAAAGACCAGATATATAATACTTTTTATTGGTAAGGGTTTTATAGCAAGTCTGCTTTTGCTGATGCTATTTTTCCGTCTTTGAAAATAAAGTCAAATATTCCGCCTGTTTGTCCACCTGGAAATTCTCCTGTAAACTCAACTTCAAGATGTGCTTCGTTGTTTGAAATGATGTCTAGCTTAACAAGTCGTGTTTGGGTCTTATAGCCAATGAAATAACTTTCAAAATACTTTTTAATTCCCGAATGTCCCTTAAAAACCTGTCCAACTGATGGGTCGTCAAGAATGGCATTTCTATGCCATTTTTCTAAATAGGCTTGTATGTCGTAAGCGTTGCTTTTGTCAAGCCAATCGTTTATAAATTTATTAATGTCCATTTGCTAGTTTTTTATTCACAAATATCGAAATAAAGAACTTGGTTTTATTTGTTAAAAAATCCAATGATTATTTGTTGAGAGGCTCATTTTTTTTAATATTTATAGGGGTGGTCACCTTACCGCTAACGGTTGTTTTATTCTTTTCATTAATTCAGGTTCATTAGTCCCGTTGTAAATATTACTGAATTACTTCTAATAATTACTGAATTTTCCATTAATTCCACTTCCATACTTCCTGTTCGTTTTGAACATTGAAATGCATTCATTTTACCCTTCTTTAGCTTGTCTGACCAATATTTTGCTAAAAAGCTCTGAACTCCACCAGTAACCGGGTCTTCATCTGCTCCAGACCAAGGAAAGAAATAGCGGTATTCATAGTCGAAGTTTTCACGTTCAGATTTTGCAGTTACAAGTACTCCGCTGATTGTGGTTTCAATATTTCGTAATATTGAAAAGTCGGGCTTTAGGTTTTCAAGTTCCTTGCTACTTTCCAACTCCAACATCAGCATATTGTGAAAAGAATTGTATCTGGAATTTAGAACCTCATTTATTCCCAAGGCTTTTCTTATTTCATCATTAAATTCAGTCGTTTCTGTTTGATGTAAAGGAAATTTCATTTCAATTTTTCCATTGGTTTGGCTTATTTGCAATGTATCTCCGAAATGGGTTTGGAAAATGATTTGGGATAGTTCTTTAAATTCCGTGAAAATTGCTTTTGAAGAAGCCAAAGTAGCGTGTCCGCATAATGGAATTTCTTTTACTGGCGAAAAATAACGTATCAAAAATGAATCTGTATTTTGTTTTATAACAAAAGCTGTTTCCGAAAACCCAAATTCCTTGGCGATATTGAGCATTGTGATTTCATCAAGTTCATTTTCAATTAAACAGACTGCCGCTTGATTTCCCTTGAAAAGCTCTGTTGTAAATGCGTCAATAATGTATGTCTTTATGCTCATTTATTGATTAATCTTCAATTTCAACAATTACTTCAACTTCTACTGCAAAATTTAAGGGCAATGCGTGCATACTTACTGCACTTCTTGCGTGTCTTCCTTTTTCGCCAAATACGGAAAACATTAAATCGCTATATCCATTAATGACCTTTGCTTGGTCAACAAAATCACTTGTGCAATGTACCATTCCAAAAGCCTTCACAATTCGTTTTACTTTGCTCAAGTCACCTAATTCGTCTTTTAATACTGCAATATGGTCGATTGCAACTAAACGAGCAGCTTCATTTCCTTGTTCAACAGTCAAGTCTTTTCCAACTTTTCCTGTTACATAGGTTTTGTCTTCTTTAATCGGTCCTTTGCCTGACAGGAATAATAAATTTCCTGTTTGTACGCAGTTTACATAGCTTGCAATGGGTTGTGAAACTTCGTTTAAAGTAATTGAAAGGTCTTTTAAATTTTGTTCAGGGGTTTTATCCATTTTATGTTGCTTCTGTTCTTAATTTGCCAGGTTCAAGTTATAAGTGCGACTGGCCAAGTAGATTTTAGTTTTTCTATTGTACTAATGTAGCCAAACTTTCTAACTCTTCTATTATTTATTAATTTTTCTATTTCTTTAAACCGTTTAGAACTCACTAAATTAAAGTCGGTCTTTTTAGGTAAAAACCTTCTTATTAAGCCTATTCTGTTCTCTACTGTTCCCTAATCCTGTGATGTGTACGGTCTTGTAAAGTATGTTCATCGTTTTAATTGAACTGTGTTGGCTGCATCGCGAATTTTCTTCCTCGAAATAATATAAGTGATGCTGCCCCAGCAGAAAACAAGAATGAAATGCCCAATGCTGTGCCCAATTGATTCACTTAATAAAAATAAAACACTGATTAATCCCTATTTACTAAAATTTTACACTTTTTTTACAATTGAAAAAAGATCTATCTAGCAAAATGACATAATTTTGAAAAGAAAACCATTCAATGAACCTATCGTGTCAAAAGAAAATCTTTTTGAATGGCCTATTGAATATTTTTCTTTACGTCTTAATAGTGCTGACCTTAAACAATTGCAAATCTCATGAAGAAAGCACTTATATACAAACATCTTCAGGTCTACAATATCGCATTCTCAAAAAAGGAACTGGAGAAAAAGCCGTAAAAGGACAAGAAGTACTTGTTCATGAAACTATGTCTTACCGTAACGACTCGCTTTTGTTCGATTCACGCACGCTACCGAACCCTGTCCGAATAAAGATTGGAGCAAGTCAAGCAATTGATGGTGTTGATGAAGCCCTGATAGGCATGAAAATAGGAGAAATAAAAAAGCTTATTATCCCTCCTAAATTGAGCAAAAGAAGTGGTGAACACAAATTTCCTCATCCAGATTCTATATTAGTCTATAAGGTAGAACTCATTGATATCTTAAAATAATAAAAGGAGAGCACGACGGTTCTCCTTTTATTATCAATACTTCAATTTTTTGTTTTAAAATTGCCATGTCCTCACTAACTTTTTTCAACACTTTTGCGTTTTTTTTGTTGTATTAAAATTTTTATTATTACATTTGAATCGCACACGATTTAATCGATAAAGATGTAAATATGGAGACAAACATATTTCAAAAAATAGCAAGAATTGTATTAGGAGTTGCAATGGCCTTTGCTGGGGTTGCCCACCTTACCTTCCAAAGGGCGGAATTTCAGGCCCAGGTTCCTAGATGGCTTCCTGATAACGCAGCATTTATGGATTTAGTGGTCATATCTTCCGGTGTTGTGGAGATTTTGTTGGGATTGGCTTTGGTTTTTTTAGTGAAACATAAAGTTAAGGTAGGTGTCGCATTGGCCATTTTTTATGTATTGATCTTTCCAGGAAATATTTCCCAATATACCAATGGAATCAATGCGTTTGGTCTGGATACCGACCAAAAAAGATTGATCCGTCTTTTCTTTCAACCGGTATTGATTCTTTGGGCCTTATGGTCCACAGGTGCCCTAAAATATTTAATCAGCCGATCAAAAAATTAAGATTATGGGGCCGACAACGTCATTTTATGATTTTGAAGCAGTCCGTTTGAATGGCGAAAGGCTCAGCTTGGACCGATACAAAGGAAAAGCGGTCATTGTGGTGAATACCGCGAGCAAATGTGGACTTACCCCTCAATACGAAGGGCTGGAAAGCTTGTACCAAAAATATAAGGACGAGGGTTTGGTCATCCTCGGTTTTCCATGTAATCAATTTGGGAATCAGGAAAAGGGGAACTCTGAAGAAATCAAGCAATTTTGTCAAGTGAATTACGGGGTTAGTTTTCCGATGTTCGAAAAAATCGAAGTGAACGGCAAAAATGCCCATCCGCTCTTTAAATTTCTAAAAAAAAGCCTTCCAGAAAGTAGTCTATTGGGCAGCAGTAGTAGTAAAATAGAATGGAACTTTACCAAATTCCTTATCGACAAAAACGGAAATCCCACAAATAGATATGCCCCGAGAATCCTACAGGAAAAAATGGAAAAAGACATTAAAAAAACTATAGTATGACCAAGCAGAATGTGCCCGAACTCTATTTGGACAATCAAGTTTGCTTTCCGCTTTATGCGGCATCCCGGCTGATCACAAAAATTTATGCTCCTTATTTGAATGAGTTGGGAATTACCTATCCACAATATTTGGTGATGCTTACCCTTTGGCAATACGGCGAACAAAGTGTGAAAACAATTGGCGAACGGTTATACTTGGAATCCAACACTTTGACCCCCCTGCTAAAACGGTTGGAACAAAAAAAGCTGATTATGCGGGCTCGCTCAAAGATCGATGAACGTACGGTCCTGGTTTCCCTGACCAATAAAGGAAGGGAAATGAAGGAAAAAGCAAAGGAAATACCCGGAAGGATAGTGGAATCTTTTGACGATAAAACAATCACTGAAGAAGAAATAAGCATTTTTCAAAAAACCTTGTTCAAGCTACTAGTGGTACTAAATAATAAAAGGAATGGTAACAACTTACTCGATAATCTAGATTTAAATGCTCCGGGGCTTGCCCCGAGGTAGTTTACTAATTGATAAAAATTTAAAAAATGATTAAAAAAATGTATACGACCAGTGCCACGGCCGCTGGAGGAAGAGAAGGACACGTAAAATCCGTAAACGGTGAATTGGATGTTGACGTAAGGGGACCAGGAACCCCTGGCAACTATCTTAATCCAGAGATTATGTTTGCGGGAGGGTATTCCGCTTGCTTTGACAATGCCATAATTGGCACCTTACGAATGAATAAAATCAAAGATGTTTCTCACGAAACCACGGTAGAGGTTACACTTGGAGAAATAGAAAAGCAACAATATGGATTCGAGATTACCATAAGTGTCGCTTTTAAAGGGCTGGATATGGAAAAAGCCAATGAGATTATCAATCAAGCCCACCAGATGTGCCCCTATTCCAACGCCATCAAAAGCAACGTAAAAGTTGACCTTAAGGTAGAAGAACTTGCATAGCACAAATGTTTTATCATAGCTTTTTACCCTTTTATAAACATCAATAATTAACATATAAGAAATAAAACAATGAAAAGATTGGAAAATAAAGTCGCAATTATAACAGGCGCAGCAAGTGGTATGGGCGCAGCCGAAGCAAAATTGTTTGCCGAAGCGGGTGCTAAAGTAGTCGGAACAGATGTTCAAAAGGAAAAACTAAAAACCTTTTTTGACGAACTGGAAAAAGAGGGTCACGATGTAATGTGCTTGGTCCACGATGTTTCATCAGAGGAGGATTGGAAAACTGTTGTAGATGCTACAATAAAACAATATGGTAAAGTGAATATCTTGGTGAATAATGCCGGAATTCAAATATCGGAAGATTCGTTTTTGGAATCCAAGTTATCGGACTTTAAAAAAACAGTGGATGTTAATTTAACAGGCCAATTTTTGGGTATGAAAACAGTTGTACCAAAAATGAAAGAAATAGGAGGTGGCTCCATTATAAATATATCATCAATTGCCGGTATTGTCGCAATACCAGGATCCAATCCTGGTTATGCCTCTTCTAAAGGAGGGTCTAGGTTAATTACCAAGACGGCAGCCATTGAATTTGCCAAAGACAACATCCGCATCAACTCTGTGCACCCAGGGGTTATCAAAACACCAATGATAGATGGTCTTGATGAACTTTTAGAGGCAGTGAGTGCTGCCATTCCGATGGGTAGGACCGCTGAACCTGAAGAAGTGGGGAAGGCAGTCTTGTTTTTGGCCAGTGATGATGCCTCGTACATAACAGGAACAGAAATTATTGTAGATGGGGGTTACACTGCCCAATAACGCTCTTTTATAGGGTTCTACTAAAGTAGCCTAACTAGGTAAATTACGAGTGGTGTAATTTTTGGATTGGCTACTGTTTGCCCGATTCTTGTCTTGCTGTTTTTAGCCTCCTAAGACTCTCCATGCACCTATGGCACTACGATAGTTGCCGATGGGGGGCTTATGGCACGCACCAGCCAGCCCGATATAGCCAGTATATTTATGGAAGCCGGAAATTAATTGATTCATTCATAGAGAATACGATCAGAGTTTTTGCGATATTCGGGTACAATTACCACAAATAACAAACCATGACATTTTCAAAAACTTAGGGATCTTAAAACGATTAAAAATCAAGAATGGAAAAATTCTGGACTACGTATCAATATGATATTATTTGGGCAGCCATCGTATTGGCTACGGTAGCTACTTTATGGTTTCTCACCAATGTTTTTATACGTTTTGTACAGCGTCGGATCATTAAAAAGCTGTATAATGTCAAGGACCGTTCCGTACTGCTTATCCGTCGTATTTTGCGGGCGTTATGGATCGTGCTTGGATTGATTGCGCTTAGCTATATTTTTATTGATAAGGACGCTTACCAAGAAGCGACCAACAACTTCAAGCTCATATTATATTTGGGGATCGTGGCCGTTGCAACTATTGTCACGGCAAGTACGGCCAACGAATGGTTTAGCCGAAGCATACGACAGCGTAAGAATGCGGAAATAGATTTTACGAGTTATAAATTCCTAAGATATCTGGCTGTTGTTGGCATCTATTTTGTAGGGGTCATTTTGGCCCTATCGGCCTTCCCGTCTATGCGGGGCATAGCCGCCACGGCCCTTGGGGGTGCAGGTGTTTTTGCGGTAGTCTTAGGGGTAGCCTCCCAGGAAGCACTGTCCAATCTAGTGGGTGGCCTTTTCATCGTGGCCTTCAAGCCTTTTAAGATAGGCGATATCATTAAGGTAACCGATACCATGGTGGGCAGCGTAACGGATATTACCTTGCGACATACCATCATCCGCAATTATGAGAACAAGATGATCGTTATCCCGAACGCGATCATCAATAAAGAAAAACTTATCAATTACGATCTGGGGGAACGTTTTTGCTGCCAATGGATCGAAATGGACATCTCGTACGGAAGTGATATCGATCTGGCAAAGCACATTATGCGGGAGGAATGTGAGTCGCACCCTCTAATTTTGGACAACCGAAGCGAGCTCGAAATGCATAATGAAAAACCAAAGGTGGTCACAAGGGTCATTGGCCTAGAGGAATCTTCGGTCAGGATACGTTGCTGGGCCTGGGCCCGTAATTTTGAGGAAGCATTCTCTATGAAATGCGACCTGTACGAGAGCATCAAGAAGCGATTTGACAAAGAGGGGGTCGAGATTCCCTTTCCCTACAGAACACTTGTTTTTAAGGAGGAGCAATTGGAAAATCTATCGAAGAATATTTCCGTAAGATTGGATAATAATAAGAGTACGGATAAAGAAACAAACCGCTAATTTTCCCTCAAACCTTTCCAAAGAAATGAATAGGGTTGGTGTAGTGGAAAGGTCAGGTTTACTTTTTTACATTCAAAGTTGGACCGTGATAATGCCTATTGGAAACCGGAAATAAAAAATTGAGAAAAAAAGGTTGCCGAAGCCATTGGATTATGTAAATTGAAAAAGGTTAAGCGGTTTCACTGGAAAAGCTAAGGTATAACACGTTATTCAGGGATGAACTACCTAAAAAAAGAAAATTCGTTTGTTTTGATCACATAGCCAATACGGATCATGCTTTGTGATTCTTTATAATTGAGAAGTCCCTCTGCCTGCCCCAGGTACCATTCCAGCATAAAGTATTGGTTGGAACGGTTTTTTTTGAAAGGATTAAAGTATATGCGAGGTCTGAAGGTGCCATTTGCTTCAAAGTTAAGCCCTTTTCTAACCATTAGGGTAAAATATAGCTTGTCCGGTTTCAATTCATGTTCTATGTTTATTTCCCCCAAGCCGGTATACTCCAGAATATCGCTATTACCCTCTTTATATTGAAAAGGTACCCAGAACTCAAAATTTGCCGTGGTATGCTTAAAAATCCTCGTAACATAGGAAAAAGTAATCCGGTTCCAACTTCTGGAGGAAATACTGTCCCGTCCGTTCGATTCGTGATCAAAGGCGGCAACTGCCAACCCTTTTAACTCTTCATTCTTATTAAAGATGGGTTTGCCCAATGAAAGGGAAGGATTAAAATTAATGTCCCTAAAAGGAAATGAATCCTCATAAATGTTCCAAAAAGCCTTTTGTGTATAGGTGAGGAACAAGTATGTATCCCAAGGTAGTTTGTCCCTAGTGATGATCTGTTTAAAACTTACTTGGTATTTGGCATCGGCACTGCTCCCGTTTATTTCTCTGTTTGTGGGAATCCCGGTCACAAAGTAGTTGTCCTTATGAATAGAGAAATAGGGAAGCTTTTGAACAGAATCCCTAAATTGTTCCCTAGTTATAGTTTGTGCCATGGATGTGTATTGGGTAAACAGGGCAAAGCAAATTAAAAGCAAAACTGTGAAATTAATCGATTTTATTTTCATTTTAAAATAACTGTTTGAATATTAGAAAACTGTATACGGGGTTGTAGGTAGTAACGAGCACCACTTTTAATTTTATGGTTGATGCTTTTAGATATCTTTTCTTTCTTTAACGATTCGAATAAAAGGATGGTCGTCTTAACAACTCTCAGCCCTCAACGGCAAATACTTCAATCGGGTGCTCTCTTCCTTCCAATAGTTGTGGTCCTAATGGAGTAACTTTAAATTTCCGGGCTATTTCCTTGTTTTGATTGACCTGCCCGGAGATGAGTATTTTTCTATTGAAAATTTTGCAGAGCCCTTGTATTCTGGAACAAACATTCATGGTGTCACCGTGAAAGGCAATTTCCCTTTTTAGGTCCCCAATTTCAATGGCCGTAACTTTCCCCTCGTGCACCCCGGCACGAAAAAACGGTACCGTTGCATAGATAGAGGTATAATGCTCTTCCCTTTTTTCAAGTCTTTTATGCACGGCAAACAGAAATCTAATAGCATCCAATGTATCGAAATGTTCCAATTTCCATGTCAAGACGATCTGATCACCAACGTACTGATAGATATGTGCCTTGAACTTTTTGGCTATCTGGTTGACATCCATGATGCTTTCCTGGATAAAACTACTATACTTGAGATGCCCCAGTTCTTGGGCCAAATGGGTAGAACCTTTGAGATCCAGAAATATAAAAACCCTGTTTTCTTCCCGGGGGAACCGGTATTTGCCAAGAATCAAAGGCATGGTAAACCCGGGACTGTTTTTACTGACCATTTCATTTATAAAGCTCACAATAAAAATCATAAACAAGGTATAGGTGAGGATAATGATATCAAAATTCCTTGTATTTGAAGGTGTGGCCGGATATCCGCTTATAAATAAGTAACTATAGCTATTCAATACATTTTTAATGATAATCACAATAAGCCATAGGGCAACAAAATAAAAAGTGGTCCTGACCAAACTATCAAAGACCAGGGACCTGCTTTTAAATGGCAATATTTTCAGTAATCCTTCCACTAAAGAAAGAACGGTCCCCGTCAACAACCCAAAGCCCATAAAAAAGAGAAAAAGGCTCCAAAATTTTATGTCGCGGGTTATGCCCAATGGTGTGTGCACCATTTGTGCCGTATAGTAAAGGATGATCAACAGCACGCCATAGGCTATTAACCAAAAGACTACCTGCCTGAAAAACAACCTCAAAAGTGGATATTGGTAAATAAGGCTTAGTATGGACATTTTTTAATATAGTTAATATATGTTTGATATAAAAGATGGGACAACCATTAACTCCTTGCTAATTTTTATAAATTATCCGTAACAAACAAATAATTGGATTCTGCAATCTTATAATTGGCATAGGCATTGGCGTATTCGGTTTCTGCCGATTCTTCTTGTTGCTGCGCGTCTAACAGATCAGTAAGGTTGTTCAGTCCGCTGTTGTAATTATCCCGTTGTACCTTTAGGTTCTCATTGGCGTACTCCAGATTATCCTTAGCATAATTAATCTGCTTATAAGCATCCATCAGGTCGTACCAGGACTTCATAATGCCTATTTTAAGCTCGTCTTTGCGATCTTCGAAATTATTCTGTACAATTTTTTCCTGCAGTGCTTTTTGCTTCACTTTATGGCGACCGGCTCCCCACCAATCGGAGATGGGAATGCTTACCATCCCAAAGGCCACTGGCATAAACTGACTGTCAATTGCATCGTTGAACGTCCCGAAATAACCTGCGTTTACTCCAACAGAAACCTGTGGTAATAAGTCGGCTTTTGTGATTTCCGTCTGTAGTAGCGATGCGGTAATCGATTTTTCAAGCAGCTTGTAATTATTGTTATTTTGAAAATCGAGATCGGGGTTAGGATATTTAAGTTGGGGAGGGGTGACTTGTTTTAAGGTATCTGTGACTACAGTAGTCGTATCGTAAATTTTCCCTACATACAGCCCAAGATCAAGTAATGCCAGTTTGCGCTGATTGCCGAGTTTGCTTTGCTGTAAAAGTACCCGGCTGCGGTTGGTCCGTACCCGTAGCAATTGATTTTTAGCGATAAGTCCGGCTGAAAGCAAATCCTGTTGTTGCTTCAGTAATTCGTCCAGGTAGATTTTACTGGCCCGAATGGCTTTGAGTTGTTCTTGTACCTGTACCAGTTGCCAATACTTTTGTTCGGTATTTAAAATTACCGAATCTGTTGCCTGTTCGGCCTGTATGGTTCGGGTTTCTGCCTGAAGACTTGCCAAAGTACTTGAATTTCTTATTTTCCCACCGGCATAAATAACTTCGGTCGCTGTAGCACCGGCCTGATAAAAATTATCGATGCCTTCTGATAACACATCTGGTATGGGGGGTATAATGTCTTTAAACCCATACAGACCGATTCCCGTTGCACTAATCTGGGGAAAATAATTGGCAATAGCTTCCTGTTTGGCGGCTTCAGCCTGTTCTATTCTTATTTTTCCGTTTTTGATATCGTTGCTGTACGATAATGCGGCTTCCTTAACTTCTTCTAAATTCAGTTTTTCTTGTGCAAGTAAACTTCCGCAGCACAAAAAACTCAGCAGACACCAAATGACAAGGGGTGTACTGTTCTTTATGAATATCTTTTTCATACTAATTCTAGGCGTTTGCATTATTTTCTTGTGTTTCTTCTTTTTCCTCTTCGTCTTTTTGGTTCCTAAAGAACAACCAGTATAATACCGGTAAAACATATAGGGTAAGTACCATAGACATCATTAAACCAAAGGCGATAACGGTTCCTAATGGTCCCCATAAACTTGATCTACTAATAATCATCGGGGTAACTCCAACGGCTGCTGCAGAGGAGGTAAGGAAAATAGGACGCATTCTTCGTTTGGCGGCGTGTGCGGCAGCTTCGTATACCGAATGGTCGTGATGGATTCTTAATTCATTGGCAAAATCGATTAAAATAATACCGTTTCTTACCACGATACCACAAAGTGCCAATAGCCCCAAGAAGGAAGTAAACCCAAAAGGATATTGCATTAACATTAATCCTAAGGCTGCACCGAATATACTAAGGGGCATGGTGATGAAACTTAATACGGCTTGTTTAAATTTCCTGAAATGCCAAAGCAGGATTAAGAAAATAATAAGGACACTTATAGAAAGGGAAATTCCCATAGGGACTAAGTTTTCCTGTGTCATTTCGTGTTCACCTCCATAGCCCAAGGTGATGCTATCGGGGAGGTTCATCTCTTCGATTTTAGGACGAAGCTTGCCTAATACCACATTGGCCACGGCTCCTTTTTCAATATCTACACGTACGGTTAAGCAGCGCATTCCGTTACGCCTTACAATTTGTTCTTGTTCCCAACCCGGGCTTATTTTGGCTACCTGCCGTAGCGGTACTGTTTTACCGGTTGTAGGCGAAATAATGGATAATTCCCTTAGGCTGGAAACCGATTGATCTTGGTGATCTTCAGCCTTTACTTTTACGTTAATCGCATAATCGCCATCCCAAACCTGTGTGGCATTTAATCCTTCCATATTCATTGCTATGGTGTTGGCGATATTTTCACGGGTGAGCCCTATGCGTGATGCTTCGGCTTCATTAACATTAATGGCAACGGTTTGCTGCATTTCCCCATAATTGGTTCTGGACCAAATGGTTTCTGGGGTTTCCCTTGCCAGGTCAATGATTTTATTTCCGTAGCTTTTCAAGGTGTCAATATTATCACCAAAAAGGCGCACTTCTACTTGTGCGGGTTTGGCAATCATATTCAGCTGTTTCATCCTCAAATACGCATTGGTGAACATTTCAGCGTATTTTTTATCATATTCTTTCAGTACTTCTTCTGTAGCATCGTCTGAGGTAGTGGTGACCAAAATTTGGGCATAGTTCTTAGCGGGAAGGTTAGGCGCATACACCATATGGAAACGCGGTGAACTTTCGCCTATAAAACTGGTATAGTCGTGAATACGCTCGTCTTTTTCTAAAACCTTCTCAAACTCTTTTACTACTTTTTCGGTTTCCTCGAGACTGCTGTTTTTAGAAAGATAAACTTCTACTGCAAACTGGTTCCTTTCAATTACCGGAAACAATTCCTGCGATAGGTTAGAGAACAGGAATATTCCCACCACTATGGATAAAATACCAATACCTACCGTAATTTTATAGTGTTTCATTGCGCTTTCCACACTCTTATCGAAAAAGTGCTGAATCCTTTCTAGCATCGATTTTTTCTTCTTTTTGTCATCTTCCTTTCTGTTATGATGCAATCCTTTTTTAATGAATATGGTATTGAAGAAAGGCACCAATAATACAGAAATGGCAAGTGAAAGGAATAATGCAAGCATTATGGTATAGGGGAAAGTACTTAAAAAGTCTTTTGCGGTTCCCGTCATAAAGAATACTAAAGGCAGGAAGGTGGCCGATATGGCAAGGGTTGCCGTAAATACCGATGGGAAAAGTTCTTTGGCACTGTTAAAGGCTGCTTTCCAAACCGATTGTCCTTCATCTAGTTTCTCTACGTGGTTGTCTATCACCACAATGGGGTCATCTACCACAATTCCCAGCACGATGATTAGGGCGGCTAAGGTTACGGTATTCAGCTCCATTCCCAACATAAACATTAACGCAAGGGTAGCGAGAATAGTAATAGGAATGGTGGCTGCGGCAACTGAAGCTACACGAAAGGGTAGGAGCAGTAGCGTTACAATAATTACCCCCATTAGGGCAAAGCCAAATTCTTTAAGGAAGTGGCTTATAGAGTGATGAACTACTTCGGGCTGATTTGCAATTTTTCTTAACTGAATATCCTGCGGAAGTTGCTCTTGAAGTTTATCGAGCTTTTCATCAATTCGGTCTCCAAATTGTACAATATTGTTACCGGAAGCCATCTCAAGCGTAATGATCATCGCTTTGGTCCCGTTGGCGGTAATAAAGGAGTCTGGATCTTCGTATTCCCTTTTTACTTCGGCAATATCTTTTATACGGATCACACGACCGTCCCGATCGGTGCTTACAATGTGGTTGGAAATATCGGTCACATTTTTAAGGAACACCTCCATATTTATAGGACGATCAAAAGTAGGCGACTCTAGCGTACCATTGGGCCTTATGGTTCCCTGCGATTGCAGGCTTTGCATTAAAGCGCCCGGACTAATGCCGTATTGTGCCAGTTTATTTTGATCTACGTAAACCGCAATTTGCTCGGTAAGTCCACCAGAGTGGCTAATCTTTGCCATCCCTTTCACCTGACGAAGTTGATCTTCTATTTCTTCTACGTGTTTTTGCAGGTCTTTGTAAGGTCTGGTTTCAGATTCTACGGCCAGGATCATCGCAGCGGTACTTCCAAAATCACTGTTTACTATAATTCCCTTAACACCGGGGGGAACACTACGCTGTTGAAAGATTAATAAGTCATTTTTAAGTTTGTTCCAAAATTGTTCGGTTTCATTGTGGCCCACACGGTTGGCTACTTCCACATAGATATACATTTCGCCATCTCGCGTGTAGGAGTAGGTTTTTTCTTTATCTACTTCATTATAGCCGAACAGGAATTTTTCGACTTTAGCAGTAAGTTGTTCTTCTACTTCTTGTGAATTGGCACCGGGATAAAATCCCATTACCAATCCTTGTCTAATGGTAAATTCAGGAAATTCGTTACGGGGCATATTGAAAAGCCCTAACAAGCCAATCACTACAAAAACTGAAGCTAATGCCAGTGGAAAAGCTTTGTTTTTCATTGCCCATTCTATCATCGAACCTTGTTTTTTCATAAATAAGGGCTTATTGTTTGTTTATAATTGTAAGAGGGGTATCCTGAGTTAGTTTATGGTAGCCTGATGTTATAAGCTGATCTCCCTTCTGTAAACCTTCAGTGATCGCGATGCCATTATTGTATAGTTTTCCGGTTTTTACAATGCGCCGCTCTGCTTTGTTTTGATTATTAACCACATAGACAAAATTTTCGTTCTTTTCGGTTACCGATACGGTTTCTACCGGAACGACGAAGGTGTTAGAAGTTTCTTCCGAAGCATTTTCTTTTTCAGGAAGTGTAACCGTACAGGCCATACCGGGCTTAATTTTTTTATCGTCATTATTAATGGTGATTTTTGCAGTATAGCTTGGGGTGTTGCTGTCTGATTGTACGGATATTTCGGTAATTTCACCTTCATATTCGGTATCTAGGACTTCTATTTTTACAATGGCTTTATCTCCGGTCTGATATTGGTTTACCTGATTGTCTGGAATTGGAATGATAGCTTTAAGCTTATCGATATCAAAAAAATCGACGATGGGCTGCCCGGGTGAAGCTAAATCTCCGGTTTCCATCATTTTTTCACCAATATAACCGGTAAATGGAGCGATGATACGGGTAAATTTTACATTTTGGTAGCTGGCTTGTGCAGATGCTTCTGCCTGCTTGTAATTAGAGCGTGCTTCTACCATTTTCACTTCAGCAATACTACCTTTGTTATAAACTTCTTCTACACGGTTGTAATTGTCTTTTGCCATTTCAGCTTGCGCTCTTCTTGCCTCATATTGTTTTTGATAGGCTGTGCCGTCTATTTTTGCAATTAGGCTTCCTTTTTGTACAAAATCGCCCATACTTACCGGAAATTTTTCAATGGTCCCGGATACCTGAAAACTTAGTTTTACGCTTTTATCGGCGGCAATCCTACCGGTGGCAGAAAAATGCCCCCCACTACTTTCTGAAGAAGTGTTGCCTACCATTAAGGTTCTAACCTCGATGGGTTGAATTTCCCTTTCTTTTTCTTCTTTTTTACAACTTTGGAGTGTTAACGTTGCCAAATAAAACAAAAGGATGAAATGAAACTTGCGCATATGTTATAATTTTAATTTGTGAGGATTTTAGTTATTGATCGTATTTTAAACCTTTAATAAGAATATTGACAAGCCATTTTAGTCTGACGGTCATATTCTCTATGGTTCCGTAAAGGAGCATTTCCTTTTCTAAACTATTGTATGCGGTGACCATTGTCATCGCTAAAAATTGAATGTTTCCCTTACTAATAGGGGCGATCTCTTTTTTATTCAATGCCCAGGTGATGATGTTTTCAAAAATTTCGGTTTCTACATGCCTTAACTTCATGAACAGATGATGGGCAAAGTTTAAATTTTGTTTAATGTCTTCTGTTAAATAGGTATACTCCTTTTTCTTTTTGATCAAGGTAGAGAGTTTTACCTCATTATAAGAGATAAGGTTTTTTTCAATGCTCTGGTCAGGGGCGATCACTGCTTTTGCTGGTTCGATAATGGAAAGGTATTCCATTTCGGCCATCTGCTCAAAAACCTCTTGCTTGTTACTAAAATAATAGTATAGGGTACTTCTCCCCTTATTGGCCGCCTTGGCAATATCATCCATGGTCACTTTATCGAATCCGAGTTCTTTAAATACCGCCACAGAAGAATTAATAATGTGCTTTTTAACTAAATCATCTTTCATTGAACAAATATATTAAAAATGTTTAATTTTAGACAAAAAAAGTATTTATATCGAAATAAAGATCAAAAGTATAATTATGATCAAAAGTATTTTCCGCTTAGCTTTTTTAGATTAAAGTTCAAATAAGCAATGGAATAAATTAAAAATACTAAGAGGAAATCGCAGTCAATTTTAATTTGTGTAAAAATTTACGTAAATTTGCACATAAATAATTTTAGCTATGAAAACAATATTGTATTTGACCGATCTTTATTTCAATGCAAATGGAAGAAATTACTATGAAGAAGATCTGTTTATTACCTCTAAACTAAGGGAACATTTCAATATCCTGATTGGCAATCCCCAACAGGCGATTGCATTGCTAGACAAGGCAGACCTGGTCGTCTTTAGGAATACCGGAGCAGTAATCGGGTACCAGGAATATTTTGACCGTTTTGTAGATACAGTGAAAAAGGAAAACACCAACATATTCAATTCCTTTGACGGGAAGGCCGATATTAAGGGAAAACAATATTTACTGGATTTAATGGAAACCGAATATCCCGTTATCCCTACTGTAGAGGATATTTCAAACATTGATGCCCTTGGTAATCCCGAGAAGTATATTGTGAAGATAAAGAATGGGGCCGATTCCATAGGAATGGAGATTTTGACCATGAAAGAACTGTTAAAAGCAAAGCCCGATGGAAAACTGATTCAACCATTTTTGGATTTTGAATATGAGGTTTCCTTCTATTATCTAGATGACAAATTTCAATATGCATTGTACGCACCTCAAAAGGACAAGCGCTGGGATCTTCAGGAATACGATGCTACCCCTGGAGATTTGGAGTTTGCTAAACAATTTATACAGTGGAATGACATCAAAACGGGAATTACCAGAGTGGATGCCTGTAGAATGAGAGATGGTTCCCTTCTTTTGGTCGAATTGGAAGACCTAAACCCATTCCTTTCCATTGAACTGCTTCCGGCAGAAAAGCGTGATGTATTTATGGAGAACTGGATAACGGTATTGAAAAAACTCGCCTAAGCCTTTGGTTACCAGAATTAGTTCAGAACTTTTAAAATCTTGAAAAAATGAAAAACAAAGCACCTTTAAGTCCATCGTTACGAATAGAAAATACGGTTTATATTTCAGGACAGGTTGGTATCAATTCGCAAACTTCAAAATTGTCCAATGATAGCTATGAAAATGAGGTAAAACAAATGATGGAAAACATAAAAATACAACTGAATAATAATGATGGAGGTTTTGATAATTTGGTAAGTGTTATTGCCTATTTAAAAAGTATGAAGGACTACGAAGCCTTCAATACCATCTACAGCACCTATTTTAAGGATAAATTTCCGACAAGGACGTGCATAGCCGTATTGGATCTTCCACTTGGAGCTTCTGTAGAAATTTCAGGAATAGCACACATTCCTCAACGTAAATAAAAATATTATGAGAGCAATCATATTATCGAAAAACGGAAACCTCAATCAGCTTACATATACCGAACTTTCATTGCCAAGCCTAAACGAAGGCGAAGTGCTTGTTCAGACCAAAGCTATTGGCATCAATCCTATAGATTTAAAAACAAAAAACAGCAAGGGAATCTATTCGAAGCTACAGGGTGAAAACCCACTTATTTTAGGTTGGGAACTTTCGGGGGTGGTCACCCAGTCTCGTTCAGAAAAGTTTGCCGAAGGTGAGGAGGTATTTGGACTTATAAACTTTCCCGGACACGGACGAACCTATGCCGAATATGTAGCTTGTCCTGCTACTGATTTAGCAAAAAAACCTTCAAACTGTTCGCATTTTGAAGCTGCCGGAACAAGCTTGGCTGCTTTAACTGCGTATCAATCGTTGGTTCATCTCGGAGGATTAAAATCCGAGCAAAAAATCCTGATCCACGCTGCTTCCGGAGGTGTGGGGCATTTTGCCGTTCAGATTGCAAAACATCTTGGTGCTTATGTCGCAGGGACTTCCTCTGAAAAGAATAAAGAATTCGTTTTGGGCCTAGGTGCCGATAAGCATCTCGATTATAAAACTGATGAGTTGGAAAAAGAGCACAAAGACTATGATATTGTCCTGGATACCATTGGTGGAAATACCATTGACCGATCCATTCCATTACTAAAAAAGGGAGGCATTCTTATTTCCATTCCCTCGGGCAAGAATGACGCAGTCGAGGAAAAAGCAGACCAAAACGGAATTAAAGGATTGAAATTCACGGTGCAATCCGATGAAAATGATATGAATGTAATTGCAAGTTTTTTGCAACAAGAGATTCTAAAACCCCATATTTCAAAAATAGTTGAATTTGATGCTATGGAGGATGCCCACGCTCAAATAGCGAGCGGTCATACCGTTGGTAAAGTCATTGTTAGGCTATAAAAATAATATGAACACGATAGAGAAAGCAGGAATACTGGCTATAGCAGCAAAACTGCAAAATGTATTGGACACCTTGAGAGATGCCGGTAATTTATTTTACAAGGCTCACGATATCAATTTTGAGACCAAATGGTTTCCCCCCATTTTTTTGTTGTCCATAGTCGACCAATTAAGTGTAACGGAATTGGCAAAGGAAATTGGATTAAGCCATCCGGCAGCCATCGGATTATTAAAAGAAATTGAAAAAAATGGGCTCATTTCTTCCGTGAAAGATAGCCGGGATGAACGAAAGCGCAACCTTATGCTAAGCCCTAAAGGCCGGGAAGTAGTTTCCGAATTAAAGCCCTATTGGGATAGCATTGCCAGCACCCTATCTGAAGTGACGGCCAATCCACATAACCTTTTTATTGCCCTTACCGAAGTTGAGACGAGACTGGATAAAAAACCCCTTTTGGAAAGGCTCAATGAAAAAGCAGACCAAATTTTAAATCAGCCCAAAGATAAGGACTTTACCATAGAAAGGTGCGATAATTCATTTGCTCTAAATTTGGCGAAAGCCATAAACCGTGAACTATTTACGCATCCGGTTGAAGAAGAAATTAACCCAGATACTGCAAAAAGCAAACCCACCTATTTCCTAGCCAGTGTCAATGGTTTACCGGCAGGGCACACCGCTATTTACTTTACGGACAGCGAAATGGAAATCTACTCTATTGGCGTGCTGGAACAGTATAGAAATCAAGGTGTCGCACGGCATTTAATTCAACATATCAAACAGAGTTACCCATCAATGAAACTAATTAAAGCCGTCTGTGAAATCCATCAAAAAAGTTTTTTTGAGCATTTGGGTTTTGTGTTTAAGAAAGCTGATAAGGAAAATAACAGGATAACAATGGAACTTAAAATTGTTTCATAAAAAAGCATCCACAAGCAAAAGAATATTTTTGATATGAAAAGAGAAAAGACCGACGTACAAATAATTCCTTATGAGGACTCCCATAGGAATGCCTTTAGGGATATCAATTACCAGTGGCTTACCCAATATTTTGAAATCACTGCATATGACAAACCTTTTTTTGAGAACCCTCGAAAAGAAATCCTAGATAAAAGCGGATATATTTTCTTGGCTTCATTGAAAAATGAAATTGTGGGCTCTTTTGCCTTGGAAAAGGTTACCGACAAAGAATACACCTTGGCAAAAATGGGAGTTAAACCAGGTTTTCAAAGGTTAAGGATTGGGCAGTTATTAATGGAAAAAGCTTTGAAAAAAGCTGAAGAGCTGAATTTGGACAGCTTGGTTCTATATACCAACCATCAATTGGTTCAGGCGTTAAACCTATATTGCAAGTATGGTTTTCGGTTTGAGAGGCTTGAAAATCCATTGGTGGAGAGAGCTACTATAAAAATGGAGAAAAAGTTTGGGTAAATATCTACTATAATAAATAAAGCACCTTTTACCAAATTAATTTGATTCTTAAAATATCTGTTTACCATAATTTCTCACTGATTAATTCTGAAATGTTAATTGTATTAGTAAAAAAGTTAAGAGTTCTGTAAGCTTCCCCTAAAACCGAACTGTTTAAAAGTAGAATAATATTCTTAATTTTAAACATTCATTATGAGAAAAAGTAAATTCACACCGACACAGATTGCCAAGATTTTCATACAGTTCGAAACATGGGAAGCCTACACAATGCGTAAGCCCAAACCTTTGGTTTTGTTGATATGGTTTGAAGTAAATTGATTTACGTGTGCATAGATAATACCTATATCATCGTTCATTTTTGTATTCCAATCAAAGCCATAAAGTTCATTTAGGCATTCCGATGGCTTAGTTCTGAACATTATATTTGGACTTTTATAATTGCGTCCGTCGTCCAATAGTATTATCAAAAGATAGACTTTACTAAATCCGATTTCAGCATAGCCATTAGCCTGTTGAGTTCCCTTTTTCTGTAAACTGCTTACCTTATTTATTTTTGGTGGTTGATTCTCTAAAGATTCAGACTTAACAATTTTACATTCAATTCCAATTGCGTTTTCTGGCATTTCATTTTCATAAACAAGTATATCAATATCCCCTGGCATTTTATTGGCAATTGTGATAGGCTCTTTAACGCCACAACCATGGTTTACTGTATTGGATGCAGGAAATAGGTTGCTAAACAACATTCTTCGGAATTCGTTATTGTCCATAAGCCAATTGACAGTTTCATCTACACTCTTGAAAGTACGGGTTACGCTAACCTCTGGTTCGAGATTATTTACGAAGAATGAAATAGTAGATGAACCATCAATACGTTGTCTATCGGAAAACACGTATTGGGTTGTTTCGTATTCAAGTTGCTTTTTTTTCTGAAACAGTTGTATGAGTTTGTTCTTGATTTTTACCAGTAATTTCATAGATTAAAATGGCAAAACCTGTTGGGTAAATTCCTTGAATATTTCACTTGCTAATGCTTTGTCGAATGCCTTGGCAGTAACTAAATCTCCAAGTTTTGATTTTAACAATTGACCAAATGACTTTTTACTTAAATGTGGAATGTCATTGCGAAGCTCATCGAATTCGTCAAAGATAATTTGTTGACCAAAGCCTAATCCTTCAATTTTTAAGAGAGCCTGTTTTATGAGTTCCTTTAGTTCCTCATCGGAACCACTAATTTTAGAATAGTCGGTTACTTTAGCCTTTCTTGCCTGTTCTATGGCATACTTTCCTTCCAGCTTTAACTTGGCATTAACTTCTCGACCATTTATAGTTTCGATAAGACTTCGAGCTTCAAGCATTCTTCCATAGTCCCAATCTTCGCCACGACCATTCAAAGTTACACCGTTACCTTCAAGAATCCAGTTGATGGAATGGTATTTTCCATCTTTATAAAGATCGTAAAGTTTTGAAAGGATAAGGTCAAGGATGCCTTCAGTGTCGAGATTTTGACGTTCATTCAAATCAATTTCATCAGGTCGGACAATTGCATCTGAAATGAATAACATTTTCAAATAATAGTCAAGTCCATTGATTTCATCTTTTAGGGCCTGTATTTCATTCTTAACTTTTTGGTCAACACCTAAATTAAATCCAGTATTGAATCCTTTTTGAGCTTTAAATTCATTTGCAAAATTTCTGTTTTCTGGTTCAAAAGATACACGAACATAGTTGACCACGACAGTTTCCCAGGCTTGCTTATCTTCCTTAAAATTATTAAATTCAACTTCTGTTTTCGAAGATATATGTTTTTCAATAAGAGCACTACCTTCAGACTTAAACCCCTCTATTTCACTTTTAAAATCTTCCCATTTTACTTTTAGGACCATATACAATATTTTAGACAGTAAAGTTAGTGGAATGAAAATGCAAACTGTTAAATTCTTAATTGAAGATTTCAACAGTTCGTAAACAATAATCTAAAAATTAACTGCACTATCCAATGCATCATCTGCATCTTTGTGGATGAGGAATCTAAATAATTTAGGCTTTAGGAAGATGACAATCTTTAAAAGCTTTCCCGCTTTTACAAGGACAAGGGTCATCTTGGGACATAAATGTTTCCTTTACTACAAAATCTGCTTCCCCTTTAAATTTTCCTTCTTTACCAGTTTCCGCAATTTTTAAAACTTCTTCCATTTCAGCTTCTTTTCTTTTTAATTCTTCTGCAGAAGGTTTGAGTCTTCGAGTAAGTTCCATATCAAAAACATTGTCCCATATTCGATACGTTTCAGAATCTTTTACTGGCGGTTCATCAAATACTTTTCCTTCTTCATTTACTGCTTTGAATTTTTTAAAATCGTCTTTAAGTTGTGGTAATTTGACAAAGAATGTATCGGTTGGTTGGACAGCAAAGAAGAGGTTCTTTAAAAATTTGTCATTTGTACTAAACACTCTTGCAAAAGGCGCATAGAACAAGTATTCTAAATCCAAGAGGTTAGTTAACCGTTCCCCACACAAAGAATTATTTATACCAATGAAGTAGAGGCAGACAATTTCGTAACAATACATAGCATAATTGGCAAGGCTATGTAAATCTGGATGTGACTCGTTTTTCCATCGAGCTTGAATAGACTCTTTTAAGTCTGGACTGATTTCAAAATAATCTATTACAAGATTTAATGTGTCTGCGGGTTCAAGTTCAACATAAAGTCGTTCCTGTAATCGTTCTTTTAATGCTAAAAACTTCTCTTCGTTTGAAGGTTTGTGGTCTTTTATTTTGATGTCTTTAAGATGGTCAAACTTTCCTTTAAATTCATCTACTACATTTTCATCTTTAGATTCTGTTCGCCATACTTCAGCTATGATTTCATCTAATTTGTCAAAATCGCCTTTTTTCCATCGCTTAATAGAGAGTTCTTCGGGTGTTTCAACGAATGTCATTCCTTTTTTTGTAGGTGTATTTATTGATTTCGTGGCATTTAGAAAAGGTCGATTATCAGCTGTGGTAAATTCGCCAGTCAATGATTTTTCAACCAGCACCTTATAATTCATATTCACATAAGCATTATATGGGAACATTTTTTTTGCAAGATCAAT
Organism: Galbibacter orientalis DSM 19592; assembly: GCF_000260115.1. Lineage (GTDB taxonomy): Bacteria > Bacteroidota > Bacteroidia > Flavobacteriales > Flavobacteriaceae > Galbibacter > Galbibacter orientalis. The sequence goes on from NZ_JH651379.1 coordinate 41,396, forward strand.
AACTTGGTCTTTGGGTGTTTTTCTACCTCCCTTTTCTTCTTTTGCAAGGTCACCAAGAATCTCTGAAACCAATAAGGGTGTAATGTTGACGATGTAATATTTATGAAGTTCAACTACATCTTCATAGTTAAGCCCTTGAAAGGTAGATTTATCTAGTACTATTGGTATTGACATATTTATTATTTTAAGCCAAGATAACCCATATACTCTTCGAAAGTTAATACTGAATTCCTTGGATTGGTTGAAAGAGCACTTTGTATCATTGCTTTGTCGGAAGTCACAAAAATAGTTCTAGCTTTCCCAATATAGTTTTGACCAACATAATACATCATCAAGATATCCCAAATAAAATTGGATCGACTATTTTCATACAGATTGAATTCGCTATTAACCAGATTTTCCAAGACAGATTTATGAAGTGCAATGGGTTCTGGAAAAATATTAATAAAATCCTTTGCCATTGGTGGCAATTGAGTTAGAACATCTTTATGCTCTTTATGAGGTAATTTGCCTTCAGCAACTAGTGCAGCTCTAACTATATACATATTACCCATTGCTAACTGTATTGACATTTCTTCTGACCTGATATCTTTTAGAGCTTTTTTTCTTCCAGCTGGATTGTTTTCAAAGGTTTTCCATCCATTAAGATTAGGGTCAAAAATTTCCAAAAACTGTTTCATACCATCCGCAAACTCATCTTCGACAATTTTTACATCTTGTGCGTTTAAATTCAGGGCTCGCTGAAATTTAGTAAAGACATATTTATTCGGGTTCTTGGCGAAGTGAAAAACAATCTGACCTAAAGCGGTATTTGTCTCTACTCTTCTGTCTATAACTAGGTTGAAGAATGCTTTGCTTATCAATAATTCATATATAGGAATCATTGAATAATCAGAGTTATTGCCGCTGTGGTAATACAATGCCTTTATCGCCTTTAGGCACTTATTGAATGAAGGGTCATTTTTATTTGCGATGTGAGCCAAAAGCTCTCTAGCTACAATAGGGTTGAGTAGAGGTTCAATATCATTTTGTTGCTCACGGTGTTTTATTTTCTTTAATATCTTATCTAATTGTCGATTCGTTTTGCCTGTAGCTAAATATCTATATGCGTTGGTATCAAATATTACTTTTTCCATAATTTTTCTATTTTATTGTATACATACTTCTAATATATACTCATAGAAAAAAAAGTAAATATTGTTTAGTGGTTATCTCAATTTTTATCATTGATTTTACTGTTATTTATAATTAAAAGTTTATCACGCTATCTAACGCATCATCAGCATCTTTATGTATGAAATTGGCTTGATAATTTAGAGTCGTTTTTAAGTCACTATGTCGATACAATTTTTGCAGCATTAAAGGGTGAATCTTATCCCCAGCTATATTCCCGAAACTGTGTCGGGCAATATGGTTAGATAAGTTTTTTTCTATTTTACATTGTTCAGAAATCCTCTTCAAATATTTATTAAAAAGCTTTGTGGCATTTCTTGTTTTTATAAAAATACCTTCTGCATTTTTAGCTTCAGCATCTTTCAAAAAAGGAAATACAAAACCATTATTGATTCTTTTTTCTTTTTTGTAGATATCCAAAATTGTTTTTGCTTTATCTGGGATTTTAAGGCTAAGTGGTTTCTCATTTTTGTTCATTACATAAAACAAACGATTATCTTTAAAATCAGTCCATTTAAGCTGTACAATATCGGATATGCGAATTCCCGCGAAATAAAAAGCTACCAACCACACATTACGCGTATGCCAAATGGAAGTTCCTTTTTCTAAGTCTAGATCTTCAACTCTTTCTATCTCTTCTATAGTCAAACCAATTTTATGTCCGGATCCGATTCGTATTTTTTCCTTATCCCCTGCAAACGGATAGTATTTCGAATCTACAACCCCCTCTTTTATCGCTAAGTTGAAAAGTGTCCGGATGAAAATAAGTTGATTGGTAATGGTACGCGTTTTTTGTCCCAAATCAGCTTTGCAAAATGTTTTATACCTTTCAATAAAGCGCTCATTAATATCTTGAAATCGTAATGTTTTATTCTTTTTGAAATATTGAACTGAGTCTATAAAAGAATTTTCCGATTTACGCCCCTTGCTAATGCGTTTCTTACGACGTTCTCTAATGTCATTAATAATTGTGGCCTTGTCCAATGCCGTTTTCAAGTTCAGAAATTCTTCTAGATTGTAAAGAATGGATAATTCGGATTTTGCTACAGAGAAAGTACCACGCTCATATTTGCTTTTTATACGGTCGGAAGCAACGGCAAAAAAAGATTTTGAACCTCTTGCACCTTTGAGTTTTTGTTTAACCTGTTTTGGAGTAACGCTATCTTTTGAATTAAAAGATACATCATTCGCTTCAATGAGCTTTTTCATTAAGAAGTTGTTCAGCTTTTTTGAATTTGGATGGGAACTTTTGACTTTTCCCGTAACGTTATCCCAATCCTTTTCTAGTACGTATAGACCAGTAAAGAAATAATTAGTTTTATAATCCTTACTGATTCGTACTGCGAGTGGAGCAGTACCATCCCTTTTTTGCTTATTTTTTCTTCTTACAATCTTTATGGCTGCCATCGTGAGAAATTTTAAGAGGTATAAAAATAAGGAATATTTTTAAAAATGGGTACAGAATAGGTACAGAATAATTTGATTTTAGATGATATTAATTGATATTTCAAATTATTGAATCCTAGCAATAATCATTGATTTCAGAGGGTTTACGGTAAATATTGAGCCTCTAAAGACAAAGCTCATAACCCGAAGGTCACTGGTTCGAGTCCAGTTCCCGCTACTAGGAATAACAAGGGTTTCAAGAGATTGAGACCCTTTTTTAATGCCCTAATCCAGCTCAGGTAAAACATAGGTAAAACATTTTCCTTTTTTCATATTTTTTGTTGAATATTGATTTTGATTGGCAAACCCAGTGTGTTTTACCAAATAAAAGACTTTGGGAGTCGCTAATCATAAATCTTGTCCAAATCAAAAATTATATTTTTTACTGCTCTAAAATGGCCATCAATTTATGATTTAGATATAGTTTTTCTTTCCCTACCTTTTCAGAGATTAGAAAACCTGTCTTCTCCAAATCTGAAAGATAATTACCAACGGTTTTTGATGTCCCTAATCCAGCGTCAACTAAGAATTGACGTTTAGTGTAAGGCAGTCTAAAAAGAGTCTCAACCAAATCTTTTGAGTACGCTTTAGGTAATGAATTTTTTATTTCCTCTCCCATAGTTTCCATTAAGCCTGTAACACTTTTTAAGCGTTCCAGTCCTTTTTTAGCGGTATAATCAATCATCTCGAGCATGTAAAGTATCCAAGATTCCCAATTTTGATCTTCAGTTACTTGACGTAATTTAGAATAATATTCAGCTTTATTCTTAATAATGTATTCGCTTAGATAAATAGCTGGTGTATCCAGCAGTTTTTCTAATTTCAGATAAAGTAACAACAAAATTCTACCTGTTCTACCATTCCCGTCTCCAAACGGATGAATCGCCTCAAATTGATAATGTAATAATGCCATTTTTATTAAGGGATCTATTGATCTTTCATTATTGATAAATATTTCTAGATTATCTAGTTTTTCCCTTATTACATTTTCGCCTGTAGGCGGGATATATATTGTTTCCCCTTGTAAATTTTTTAGAGCTGTTCCAGGAGTAGATCGTATCCCTGCTTTATTTTTCTTTATACTTTGTACAATTTCAATACACAAATTAGTTGTTATAAAGGGACGCTTCTCTATGATTTTTAAACCGTTCCATAACGCTTCTTTGTAACTAATAACTTCTTTGGTAGCTGGATTGTCAAATTTTTTATCTGCAACTATAGATTTGTATAGGTCATCGTTGGTAGTAATAATGTTCTCAATTTCAGAACTAGCTTTAGCCTCTTGTAAATGAATGGTGTCTAAAAATAAGGTTGGATTAGGTAAATTTGTTAGCATACCATTAAGTTGTGCTAAAGACCTACTAGCCTCAATTGTTTTTCGCAACACAGTTGTAGTTTCTAAATTTGTTTTAGGTGGTAACTGAGGTAAATTATTGTACGGTGTATTTCTATTAAACTTGGTCATTTAAACGAGGGTAAAATTTACATGTGTTATTTAAACGAGAGTAAATATAGTTATTTTTTACCTCTGTTTGATGCTCGAACGTAAATATTACCTTCGTTTACTCGGGATTTAAAGTAACTCCATCTATTAATACCGTGAAAAAGGGCTCTATTAAAACCTTATCTATGATTGTAATTACACAAATTTTGACAAAAACATAATAGTCATTTGCTTAGATGTGGCGGAATTCTAAAACCACCTTCCTACCTCCATTCAATTCTTGCAATTCCACCAATAATTTTTCCTTGTCTCCTAGCACATATTTTGGCAGTACATATACAAATCTAAGTAACTGACCATTCCATATCTTATTATGAGGGTTACAAATGTATATCGGTTTCATTTCAAGTCTTTGGTAAGAAGATTTTCGCTTTTTATTCCCACTGACACTGTAAACTTTTAAAAAATCAGTTTCAAAAGTAATACCCGAAGTATTGGATACTTCCATAACTAAATAAGTTTCAGATTTGTGATAAACCATTTTCTGAAGCTGTAGTTTAATTCCATTCCTTTTTTTAAAAGCTAATCTTTTAGGGGTGGTTTTAAGTAAATATCTACTGAAGGATTTATAGTATGCCATACTTTTCTCCATACTATCCAATGCTATCTGTTTGTGTTTTGGCTTCGCTGAAAGCGGTACTTCAGTACCTATACTTTCTGTTCTTGACACAAAATAATTTAGTTTAGGTAGCTGTTCTGCATATTTTAAAATATATGAATACACCTGCCCATCATCAGTAACAACTAACAAATTACTTGCTTCCCCAGACTGCGCTTGTAATAACCCGAAATACTGTTTTGTCTCCCGATTATAAGTAAATACAAAATGAGAAGCCCCTGTAATTCCTTGACGGATAGCCTGTGGAAAAAACAACGCCACACTTTTCTTATTATTAGCATACAACGTATCCAATATAACTTGGGCATGTAAAGAGCTTGATAGAATTATGGTTATAAGTATAATTATTGTTTTCATGTCTTTATATTTAATGTTTTTCAAATGTCAAATGAAACATCCATACAATCATCTCCTTATATGTTCAAGAAATAACAAAGAATGTCTCATTGCTTGAGTTTTAATATTAATTGATAATTGTCCATTACCGTCACCTTCACTTGTCGGTTACTCCTTCTAAAAAGCTGCTTGATACCACTTACTTGTGGTACTCCAGCTAGGTTGATATCATCTACCACATCACCAACCACTTGTTTTCGTATTTCTTCTTGGAAACTGTTTTCTATATAAATTCCTTTACTCCCGTCATCAAGATCAAAGGCTTCAAATGGAATGTTGCGACCATTAATCTGTTCAATACGTAAGAGGGTTCGATTGGGTTTAAAACTTACAAAACCATACAGTAAGGTATTTTTATCAAGAGTGATTCCATCTACTTTGGCAGAATTGGAAAGTCGCATACGTAATCTATAATCTTGCTTTACGGTTTGCGTACCATCTACTCGCACCCTTAATTCTTCATCTGTATTACGTAAATGCTGTTCAACGTTTTCTTCTGGATTTGAAGCAAAAAAGAGTTGATGTTCCAATCCTATTTCTTTTGCGCGAATCTGTAATTCTTTTTCTTCAATGGTAGAAGTATCGATCTCAGAAATATCATAAACTTGATGTATGGGCTCCTTAGGCTCATCTGAATAATTTTCTTCTAACTGTTTTAATGCTGCTATGTTTTCATATCGCTTTTGGCCCAGAAAATAAACACTGTCAATCATTCTTTTTTTGCGGATACTATCTTGCTCTACATTGTAATATCCTAAAGAGTCCAATAAACTATCATCATAGACACTTGGGGCATTGATTTCCCGCGCTTCTTTTAAGGCCTCTATAGCCTCCATTTTACTTTCATATTGTTTCTGCTCTTTACCTAGTTTAGGGACAAGCACTTGATTGTTTTTAATAGTCGCATCTTCATCCTTTCTAAAAGTGATGATGGCATAAAAAACAATAAATAAGACCACGCTTGCAATGATCAACACCATTACAATTTTACTTTTCTGGATTTTCATCTGTGCTTTTTATTTTTTCAATTGGTCAGATGGAATTCGCCATCTAACATTATAGAGCATCTACTTATTGGTTATGGCTCATTTCATAATCTTCAAGTTTTCTAAGTGTATTTTCAAAATAGTCTGTAATCAATAACCCATGAGGGTTATGCGGAAAGTTCCGATCCACATGAATCAGGTTTCCGCTAGATATAAGTTCATAAGTATCGATTATGGAGCCTCGGTTAATTTGGAAAATGGTTACGGTCTTGAATTTATAAGGTTCGCTCTCCAGTTCAACCTTAGACTGAATACTAATGACGTTCTGTACAAGGGAATATTGCAAAAGACGATTATAAACACCTTCTGCCTGTTTTTGTCGAAACAAATCCGCTACAGCATTGTTACTAAGCCAAAGCGCCTTTTCTATTTGCTTCTTGTAATTATTGGCATCAATATTATAAAAGTAGTGGTGAAAGCGTTCTAAATGTGCCAAGGCCTCAACTTCCAAATTTTCTCGTTGATGTACTACTTTTAAAGGGATGATGTCACCTTTGCTACTTACTACAAAAGCATTGTTTTGGGATTCCCTGTGAATCTTGATGGTCATCAGGATAGATACAACACAAACTAAAGCAGAACAGCCCACAGTTGCTATTACGATAAAACGGTTGGTGCGAAGCACATCAAAGATATTTTTATAAGGTATTTGCATACTGATTTGATTTTAGTTTTCACGAACTTCCAGTAAAAAGTCTTAGGACAAAGGTGCTGGCTTTTCGATACAGTTTAAATTTGAGTAGTACAATAAACCCGATGGAAGCACATTCAACCACTGGAGCAAAAAATTCATCTCCCCAATCTGTACCGAACAAGTCCATCCAAAAATGGGTATTGATTTCAGTGTAAAGGTTGTTTACAAATACATTGACCAAAAAGAAGGCAGGTACAAGCATGTACACCCCCGCATAAAGCTTAAAAAACGTATAAGCTAAACAAAACCTCGCTTCACCGTTTTGCCGTTCATTTCCACTTCCGAAGCTTTGTACTTACTTCCTGGAGACAAGCTATAACGATTAGATGTGTCCTTGCGGCTCACAATAATATGAATATGACTTTGAGGACCTGGTTTGAGCATCCCAGGAACAATTCGTTTTCCATTCAATTGATGTGGTGCTTTTTGTTCTAGATGATTGATCTGTCTTTGAAGTTTCTTAATATTTCCACGCACTTCTCCTCGCTCTATCCGTCGAATATCTTGTTTCAACTCTAATATTTGAGAGGCATAAGGTTGATTTTCCCGAATCTGTTTATCGGTTTCTTTAAAGGTGCGTTGTCGCTCCACCTTGGCATAATATTTAATATCATCAATAGATACAGGCTTCCCGTCAATTTCCCGATTGAAGGCTTTAGCATAGGTTTTCATAGCTTCTCTAGTGTACTTTTTTAAAGCTTCAGGAGCATCTCCAATAGCTCTGAGTTCCCGCTGACTTGGATTCAATGTAATGGAATAAAATTTGGGCTCTGCTTTTTTAAGTTTAGCTGTATTGCTATCAATTTCCTTGACAACCTCTTCGGCGGATATGTCATTATGATGTTGATCAAAAAACTGTTCTAGTTCAGGCATGGGTTTTCCTTCATTCTCTTTTTCGAGATAATCCACAAAAGCGGCTGCACTTTGTCCAAAATTCCCACTAAGACTTTGTGCGGTAATGGTGATGTACATGATTCAACGATTTTTTAAAATTCTCCAATTCATTTTTATCCATATCCAGTTTATGATATCCTTTTCCAAAAGTTCCTTTTACATAGTTTAATTGATTCCATAGCTCCTCTACCCTATTTTTATAATGACTCAGTTCCTTTTGCATCTCTTCATAACGATTACGGTAATGTTCTAATTCGGCATCCCTGGTTAAGAGTTCGGGAGCACCAAAATCAAAGCTTCCCTCCTGTTCTTTCCATTGTTTACTGTGGGATTCCATTTGAGAAACCTCTTGAAATAAAATATCCAACATCGCTTTAGTGGGAAGGGTTTGCTCTTTTTCAATGTTACGAATGATGGCTATCAGGGCATTAATACGTTTTTTGGTATCATCCTTTTTCACTCCAAGATTCTCATTTGGAGAAAGGTTATTCCATTTAAAAAAGTTCAGCATGGCTTCTAGCGTTTCCGAATGTGATTTAGAAACGTCTTTGGAATATCTCCTAAACCGATCTGCTATTTCTTTTTTAATACTAATAGCTGAAAAGCGATATTTTTCATATGTTTTTTCCATATTTACTGTAAAAAAGTCCCTTTTTATGGGCATTCCAACGGTATTTACTGTAAACCCCTGGAAATCGGTACAATTAAATTGTTTTTAAATAATTGATTGTCAGTTAATTAAAATCTAAAAACAAATCGGAACACCGCAACGCGTGTTACCCTCTTGCTACTCCTTTTTGTCCCGCAGGGACAAAATTCATACACCCCACCAAAGTGGGTGCCTTATTTTAATTGTGCTAAAATGGTCATATAAGGAAAGTCAAATCGTTCGTTTGGAAAGCTATCAAAACGAACCTATTTTGATGACCAAAAAGGCTGTTACCTCTTGTTTTAAAGATACTAATTTCAAGGGATTACCCATAAAAAAAGCCCATCATAATCGATGGGCTTGATTGGTATTATTTGCTATTTAGATATTGAAAACATACTTATAATTGTATAGATTTCGTATCGCTTCTTCTTCCAATAGGGATTCATAATTTACATAGTGTTCCCTAGCGTAGTGCTTTAATTGTTTCCCTAATCGACTTTCTATATCTTTTTTTGGACATAGAAAGCAACCGATTTTGGGTTTCCTTATCGAGATTATTGTAATTTAAATAAACCATTATTGTATACTTTAAAATTCAATTTATAACAAACCATTATCCGCAAAACTGAAGTAATTCCCACAGGGGCTTAAAATAATATGGTCTAATACTTTCACATCAAGATACGAACCTGCTTTTTTGATTTTTGTGTAATTTCATTACCCTGTTCACTGGCTTTTAGTGTGCCACTGGGATGGTTATGACATAAAATTACAGCTGTAGATAAACTTTTTAGTAATAACAGCATATAAGATTCTGATATCCACTAAAGTGCCCGTGATACCGCCTATGGAAAGCGTATAGATTCCTTTTACCTTATTCGAATTATTTAACAATAAGACTTTAAAAGTCTCTTGTAAAGCGATGGTATTCATATCAAAGGATTGTAAAAGAATAGCAGCAGCTTTGCTACTACTGGAAATAGTTGTTTCACAACTGGTCAAAAAACTTTCTTTATACGAGAGTTGAATTTCATTAACTTTGTTTAACATAACTATTCAATTTTAAATTGATCCGAAATAGTTAAATACAGCAGGTCGGGGGACCTGCTGTATTGCTTTTTAACTTGCTTGGTTTCCACCAAGAAATAAAATCTCTGAAACGATAACCTCGGTTACATAGCGTTTTACGCCTTCTTTATCCTCATAAGAGCGCGAGGAGAGTTTTCCCTGTACAGCTATCTCTTTACCCGTAAATACATAATCTTCGATTAGGGAAGCCACTTTCCCCCAGGCTACCAATTGATGCCAATCGGTATTGGTTTGTTTCTCCCCTTTGGAGTTTTTAAAGTTCTCATTGGTAGCTAGTGAAATTCTAGCTACTTTTTTGCCATTGTCTAAAACGGTTACTTGTGGTTCTTGCCCTACGTTTCCGATAAGTTGCACTTGATTTTTTAAAGTACTCATAATTAAAAAATTTAAAAGGTTCCTAAATGCCCTTTGTCTGCAAGCTTTTGAGTGAAGTTCTTTAATAATGACGTTTCTTGAATTTTTTACTAGTTTAAAAAATAGTGTTCAACATTTCATTTAAAAGATTCATCCTATTAATAAGCTAACATTTTAAGGGGTGTTTGTTTGCCTTCTTGCGTGCATAGCACTTATAAAAGCAGTAGGTTCTGTCAAGACTTTTGAGCAGAAATCAGGAGTGTCTGCTGACGTCAGTAAACCTTAGGATTTACAAGGAAGTAGAAACCTTATTTCTAAGCAAAACTTGTTATAGTCTTGACAGGTTCTATAGGGGTTTAGGAATGCTTAGCCGATACATTTTTGAAGGCGTGTACGGGAAGTTAAACGCCTAAAAAAATGATTTCGGGTTAGCAATCCTTAGACCACTACCGCTGTTTTTCGTTATCCCGAAAAACAGGTAACGGCTTCTTTTATTATAAAACCCTTAAAATGTAGGGAAGACTCAATTTTTATTTTCAGGACTTTGCCGAGTAAATCCAAGAGAAGGATTTACCAAAAAGGACTTTTTAGAAAATAAAAATGAGGAGCGCGGTGGATTTAAAAAAATACTATCTTAAATAGACTGATTTAAACTCTTAATTTTTTCAATAACGTATAGGATATTTTGAAACTCCCTCTAAAAGTTTTATATTCAAACTAAAATTAACAAACCATGGGAAAATTTGAAATAAACACCGATACATCTGATAAATATCGGTTTAATCTAAAAGCTACGAATGGACAAGTGATCTTAAGTAGTCAAGGGTACACCACTAAATCAGCTTGTGAGAATGGTATCGACTCTGTAAAGAAAAATGCTCAAGATGATGCAATGTTTGAACGGAATACCGCCAAAGATGGAAGTCCGTTTTTTAATTTAAAATCGAGTAATGGTCAAGTAATTGGCACTAGTGAGATGTATTCGAGTACTTCGGCTATGGAAACTGGAATCGCTTCTGTTAAATCAAATGCACCTGATGCAGCAATAGTAGATAATTCTTAACTATAAACACATAAACGCTCTCTTTTGCTATTACTAAAATAGCGATCATGATAAGGCAGACTAACACCTATTAGTCTGTCTTTTTTGTTTACTTACTTTTTTCCTTCTTCAACGGACACTTTTCTAAACTCTTTAAAAAGCTTCGTAAGCTCTAAAGAGGCTTTACGTGCTCTAGTTCCAGCAGCTTTATTTCCACTTTTTAGGTATGCTTCGGATATCGATAGCATTATTTATTTCCTAAGAAGAGATGAAAATTTGCTAGAGAAAAAGATTGAGGGGCTAGGACAAAGTATGGGAGGATTAGCTACAATTGAAGCTTATAAAATGAAAGCTAGATTTGATTTCCTTATCCAATGCTCCACTCCAGTAGGTAATTTGCATTATACCAGCTTATTGTGTTGGGATGGACATAAACACCGATACAAATTGATATAAGCACAATTGTGATATTAAACAATACAATTATGAAAATAGTAATCATTGGGGCAACAGGGTTTTTAGGTTCCAAATTAGTGAATGAAGCAAGAAACAGAGACTTTGAAATAACTGCAATTGCTAGAAATACAGATACAATCATAGATAAAAAAGTGAATAAAATTTCTGTGGATGTCAATAATGTAGAGAAGCTTACTGAAGCATTGAAAGGACAAGATGTTGTCATCAGCGCATTCAATGCTGGTTGGACAAACCCTAATATTTATGAGGATTTTATTGCCGGTTCTAAATCAATTCAAGAAGCCGTAAAAAAAGCGAGTGCTCAAAGACTAATAGTTATTGGCGGTGCGGGAAGTCTCTATACAACTGAAAAGCAACAAATAGTAGATATGGTTGATTTTCCTAAAGAAATAAAACCTGGAGCAACTGCTGCAAGGGATTATCTGAATATTTTAAAAGAGGAAAAAGATATTGATTGGGCATTTTTTAGTCCCGCAATTGATATGCATCCTGGAATAACTACAGGTAGAACAGGCCAATACCGTTTAGGAAAAGACAATCCAGTTTTTGATCAAAACAATGTATCTAGTCTATCAGGAGAAGATGTAGCTGTTGTTATATTAGATGAAGTTGAAAGTCCAAAACATCATCAAGAACGATTTACAGCAGCGTATTAAATTAATGGGTTACCCAATTTAAAATAATCTTTATAAAAAAGGTTACACATTAATTTTTATAAAACAATTTAAAATGAAAAAAATAAAAATAGGACAAACAGACATAGAAGTAGCACCTTTCAACCTAGGGGGAAACGTTTTCGGATGGACTTTAGACGAGCAAAAATCTTTTGAATTATTAGATGCTTTCATCGAAGCAGGCTTTAACTTTATCGATACAGCAGATATGTATTCATATTGGATAAACGGAGGTGTTGGTGGAGAATCGGAAACCATCATTGGAAAATGGATGAAAGCCCGAGGTAACCGCGACAAAGTAATTATTGCCACAAAAGTAGGCGGACCTACCGGAGTACACGAAACAGACTCTAGCAGAAGACACATTTTGGAAGGGGTTGAAAAATCATTGGAAAGATTGCAAACCAATTACATCGACTTGTATTATTTGCATTACGACGACGAAAAAACACCAATAGAAGAAACCCTTAGAACGTTTCATGAGTTAGTAAAAGCTGGAAAAGTAAAACACATTGCGGTTTCAAATATTTCTCCGGAGCGACTTCGTGAATCATTGGAATTTTCAGAGAAAAACAACCTTCCTAAATATCAGGCATTGCAGCCTTTGTACAATTTAGTAGAGCGAAAAGGATACGAAACCGTTTATGCACCCATCGTTGCAGAATATAATTTAACGGTATTCCCTTATTTCGCATTAGCGGCAGGTTTTCTAACAGGAAAATATCGTTCGGAAACTGATTTTAGCAAAAGCCCGCGCGGACAAAGAATGGCTCAGTATCTGAATGAACAAGGTTTGAATATTTTAAATGCTTTGGACCAAATAGCTGAAAAACACAATACCGTTCCTGCAACGGTTTCATTGGCTTGGTTATCTGCTCAACCTCATATTGGTGGTCCCATTGCCAGCGCAACATCCAAAGAGCAACTAGAGCAAATCTTGTCGAGTACATCATTAAAATTAGACAAGGATGACTTAGTATTGCTTAATAAAATCAGCAAGCAAAAACATGCTAATATAGTCTAGATTTTTGTTGAAAACATATGAAAATAAAGACGTTATAATAGTTAAAAATACAAAAATTAAGGGAAAGGGAGTAAAAAAATTGTACCTTGCTTAAACCAGTTATACTGGTTTACTAAAGGCATAATTACTTTAAATATGATGTTACCTTTTACTGAAAAATAATACAATTATGTCTTTTTAACAAAAAAAAAAAATCTAAATACAATAATTATGAGTAAAGAAACAATATTGGCTTGGCCAGAATTTAAGGGAAAATACGATAACTATATCAACGGAAAATGGACACCTCCTGCACAGGGAAAGTATTTTGACAATATTTCTCCAATTAACGGTAAGGTATTTACCAAAGCTGCACATTCTACCGCAGAGGATATTACCTTGGCTGTAGATGCGGCTCACGAAGCTTTTAAAACTTGGAGTAAAACTTCTGCAACCGAAAGAAGCATCATTCTGAACAAAATTGCAGACAGAATTGAAGAGAACCTGGAATACATTGCGACAGTTGAAACCATCGACAACGGAAAAGCAATCCGGGAAACAATGAATGCAGATATTCCTTTAGCAATTGATCATTTCCGCTATTTTGCAGGTGTTATTAGAGCAGAAGAAGGTTCTCTTAGCGAACTGGATCAAAACACAGTTTCCCTAATCGTTAACGAACCGATTGGAGTCGTAGCGCAAATCATTCCGTGGAACTTCCCGATTTTAATGGCGGTATGGAAACTTGCTCCTGCCTTGGCTTCAGGTTGTACTATTGTCTTAAAACCAGCAGAAAGTACACCTACTTCAATCTTAGTTCTGATGGAATTAATTGAAGATTTACTTCCTGCAGGCGTGCTGAATATCGTAAACGGTTTCGGTTCTGAGCTGGGAAGAACTTTGGTTACAAATAAGAAAGTGTCAAAAGCTGCTTTTACTGGTTCAACTGCAACAGGACGTATAGTGATGCAATACGCTACTGAAAACATCATTCCTGTGACTATGGAGTTAGGAGGAAAATCACCTAACGTCTTCTTTAATTCCGTAATGGATGAAGATGACGACTTCTTGGACAAAGCAATTGAAGGCGCAGTTATGTTTGCCCTAAACCAAGGAGAAATCTGTACAGCTCCAACCCGATTGCTTATACAAGAAGATATCTACGACAAATTTATTGCAAGGGTTATCGAAAGAGTTGAAGCCATCAAAATGGGCAACCCGTTAGATAAAACCACGATGATGGGAGCACAAACTTCTAAAGTTCAGTATGACAAAATTTTATCTTATTTGAAGTTAGGAAAAGAGGAAGGAGCAGAATTATTAACTGGTGGTGAAGCTGCTAAGTTGGACGGCGATCAGGAAGGTGGATATTACATCAAACCAACCTTGTTTAAAGGACACAATAAAATGCGAATCTTCCAAGAAGAAATCTTTGGACCTGTATTGGCAGTTACAACTTTTAAAACAGTTGAAGAAGCCATAGAAATATCTAACGATACCCTTTACGGTCTAGGGGCAGGTGTTTGGACTCGCGATGCACACGAATTGTATCAGGTACCAAGAGCCATTCAGGCTGGTAGAGTTTGGGTAAACCAATACCATGCGTATCCTGCAGGAGCTCCGTTTGGAGGATATAAGCTATCTGGATTCGGTAGAGAAAACCACAAAATGATGTTAGGCTATTACCGTCAAACCAAGAATATGCTAATCTCTTATGACAAGAAAAAACAAGGATTCTTTTAATTAACGTTTTGAAAAGAGCAAATTCCATTTAGGGTTTGCTCTTTTTTTAACAACCAAAATCAATAAATTATGATATCTCGCATAGACAGTACAGAAAAAGCAAATGATTTAATCAAAGTGCTGCAAAAAAAACACGGTGAACTAATGTTTTACCAAGCTGGAGGATGTTGCGAAGGTACACAACCACAATGTTTTGAAAAAGGAGGTATTTATTTGCGGATGAATGATGTTTGTATCGGAGAAGTGGAAGGATGCGAATTTTGGGTGGATCACGATTTGTTTGAATACTGGAAACATTCTCATTTTACACTCGATGTAACCGACGGATTTGGAGCTGGAGGATTTTCACTCGAAACACCACTCGGAAAAACCTTTCAGATTCATTACAGACTTTTTACTCCCGAAGAAACAGATAATTTGACTCCGATTAAATTGGCTTAATGCACTAACGTTGTTGCCATCTAATAAAGAAGTCTGTATAATCGTCAAGCGAGTTTAGGGACGGTACAAAAATATACTCACCCCAAATGCACAACTCACCTAAGGAAGAGTTTAACAAACAAACGCTTACCTGTTTGTGTCTTTATGTTGTTCAATTAATAAAGCTGAAAATGCTCATTTTTCAAAAATCATTTTGCTAACAGATATTACATAAACAACAATCCATAAAATATAAAAACGATGAAAATGAACTTATTATCTATATTAACCTTTTTAATTACTTTTCAGTTTACGATAGCACAATCTGATAGCCTACAATGGTTGGACATTGAATTGTCTAACTATCAATATCCTTATGCTGTTTCTATTTTGGAGTTGAAAATACAAGAGCAAGATTTAAAAATGGCTTATATGGATATTACCCCTAAAAATTACAATGGTAAAAACATTGTTTTGTTTCATGGAAAAAATTTTAATGGAGCTTATTGGAAAACAACAATCGAAGCATTAAGCAAAGAAGGTTTTCGTGTCATCGTACCCGATCAGATTGGGTTTGGTAAATCCTCGAAACCAGAACATTTTCAATATACCTTTCAACAATTAGCACAAAATACCAAAACGCTACTTGATACTTTAAACATAAAGGAAACAGCCATTTTAGGACATTCTATGGGAGGTATGATAGCTTCACGTTTTGCCTTAATGTACCCTAAAACAATCACAAAACTAATATTAGAAAACCCTATTGGATTGGAAGATTGGAAACTAAAAGCACCATACAAACCTGTGGAATGGTGGTATCAAAATGAACTTAAAAGTAGTTATGACGGCATAAAGAAATATCAATTAGAAAACTATTATGACAACAAATGGAAATCTGAATATGATCAATGGGTGAACCTATTAGCGGGTTGGACATTAAATTCAGATTATAAAAAAATTGCATGGAATTCAGCATTAACCTATAATATGATTTTTACGCAACCTGTGGTTTACGAATTTAAAAATATTACCGCTCCAACACTTTTAATTATTGGCATAAGAGATAGAACGGCTCTTGGAAAACCGCTTGTTTCTGAAGATGTTAGAAAAACCATGGGGCTTTATAATGAATTGGGTAAAAGAACCCAAAAGGAAATTCCTAATGCACAATTAGTGGAATTAGAAAATATAGGGCATTTACCTCATATTGAGAAGTTTGATAGTTTTATTCAACCGGTAATAAAATTTTTAAAAGAATAAGTTGTCAAAACCCTATCAAAATAATTGAGTGTTAGTCTAATCAATCACCAAATGGGTTCTGGAACGATATGAAAAACATCCTTCCTTCCTAAATCTACAACTCAACTACCGAATAGTGTAACACCTGCACCAATGTATGTAAGTAACTTTGCATTAAACATTAAATATAATTTTTATGAAAACAACAACATGGGCAATAGACCCAGCGCACAGCGAAATAACATTTAAAGTTAAGCACTTAATGATTTCTAACGTAAAAGGAGAGTTTAGAACTTTTGAAGCCTCTATTGATGGTGAAGATTTTACAAATTCAACCCTTTCCGCAAAAATTGATGCCAGTTCTATATCAACCAATAACAATGATAGGGACACACATCTAAAAAGTCCTGATTTTTTTGAAGTAGAACAATTTCCTGAAATCACTTTTAAGAGCACTTCCCTTAAAAAAGGAGATGATGATGAGTATAAGTTGGTTGGTGACCTAACCATTAAAGGTGTTACCAAAGAAATCACGCTTGATACCGAGTTTGGAGGTTTTATGAAAGACCCATACGGAAACGAAAAAGCAGGTTTCTCTATTAATGGAAAATTAAACCGTAAAGACTTTAGACTTAACTGGAATGCTGCCTTGGAAGCAGGAGGCGTTATGGTTGGTAATGAAGTGAAGATTAATGCAGAAGTTCAATTTGTAAAGCAAATTTCATAACTTTTTTATGAAGTGAATCGCAAACAATTTTTAAAATCCTTGGCACTTTTGCCACTTGCAAGTTCGAGTATGAATTTAAAAGATTTAAATAAAATGACCTCAACAATGAGTCGCACAGAAAAAATGCCCGTGTTGTTCCTTGGTCATGGAAGCCCTATGAATGCCATTGAAGAAAATGAATTTGTAGCAAACTTTAAACAACTAGGGAAAGAATTGGTGCGGCCAAATGCGATTCTCTGTATTTCGGCACATTGGGAAACCAAAGGTACTTTTGTAACAGCCATGCAAAATCCGCCTACCATTCACGATTTTGGTGGATTTCCACAAGCCTTGTTTGATGTGCAATATCCTGCACCAGGAAGCCCAGAATTGGCACAAGAAACCAAAAATATCATCACTCTGACCGAAGTTGGATTAGATGACAAATGGGGACTTGACCATGGCGCTTGGAGCGTGATAAAGCATTTATACCCAAATGCAGACATTCCAGTAATACAGATGAGCATAGACTATTCGCAACCTGCAAAATATCATTATGAACTTGCAAAGGAACTAAACAGCCTACGCAACAAAGGTATTTTAATAATTGGAAGTGGCAATATGGTGCATAATCTACGAAAAGTGGCTTGGGATAAACTAAATGAAGAATATGCTTTTGATTGGGCGATAGAAGCCAATGACAAGATGAAAAGTTACATTTTAAGTGGCGACCATCAAAGCCTTATCAACTTTAAATCGCAAGGGAAAGCCTTTGATTTAGCCATCCCAACACCAGAACATTATATGCCTTTGCTTTATACATTGGCATTAAAAGAAGAAAACGAAAACATCACATTATTTAACGATAAACCTGTTGGAGGTTCACTTACAATGACTTCAGTAAAAATAGGTTAAACAAAAAACTGGATTATGAATAAAATAACGAATATTGATTATAGTACAAATTCTGTAAACATTGCACTTTTGATTTTAAGAGTGGGAGTTGCAGTCATGATGCTGGTACACGGTATCCCAAAACTTCAAATGCTATTTAGTGGAGATATCCAATTTCCGGGTGTTATGGTGAAGCCCTAAAACGGATAAAATCAAGTATTGAAGCTGCCGTCCCCGAAACACATATTTCCCTTCAGGAGAAAATACTAAAATTGCTCATTTCAACCCCAAAGGCACAAATAAAACTGGAAGTCAACCAAGCCAATAGGGGTGTAATCGATGGTACTAAGGAAATGATGCTATGCGAAAAAGCCCAAGATGAGTTTGCAGCATTCTGTGCTATTGATGTAGTCCCACTAAGTCAACTTTATGGGGGTAAAATATGTGCTGCTTTACACAGGCAACACCCAAGGGATTTGTTCGATATAAAATATCTAATGGAGAACGAAGGTTATACAGATGAAATAAAAAAAGGGTTTATACTTTGTCTATTGGGCAGCAACCGTCCTTTGCACGAAATACCCAGCCCTAACCTCTCGGACCAAAGGCATGCTATGGAAAATCATTTTGATGGAATGAGCTATGTTCCGTTTTCCCATGAAGATTTTGAAGAAACCAGAAGTCAACTTATAACGGTCGTCAAAGCGAGCCTAACAAAAGAGGATAAAGATTTTTTATTGGGCTTCAAGACTCTTACACCGGATTGGAGCGTTTACGATTTTGAAAGATTCCCTGCTGTGCAATGGAAACTACAGAACCTTCTTAAACTTAAAAACAGTAACGAATCAAAATACAATGAACTAGTTGGGGCTTTGAAAAATGTGCTCTACTAATGGAAGCTTTTCTGTCTCAAATTCATTCTCTTTTTGGGACAATGTAAATTTGAAATTGAGATAAATACGATTGTGATTGACCCTTATAATAATCTTAAATTTTAAATCTTAAAAAATATCAATTACTATCAAAACATATTCTAACTTCAAAAATGGCAAAATGTTGTACCTATGTTGTACCCAAGAAAAAAAGTGAAGTAATTTTTAATAAAAAAAGCCGAAGATTTCTCTTCGACTTTTGTACTGGCTGGGAGATTTGAACTCCCCTACCTCGTCGTTTTACATCTTAAATCTAAACTTTTGATTCTTAAAGATTAATGCTGCAACTTGTCCTTAACCAATCCATACAGAAAAGTACCTACCAACGCGCCAAAAATCACTATTAAAATAGATAAGTAACCAGCACCTGCCAATACATACATTGGACCAGGGCAAGCCCCTGCCAATGCCCATCCCAAACCAAAAATGATTCCACCAATAAGATAACGAGTAACACTCTTTTCTTTTGGATTTAAACTCATTTTGCTTCCGTCGATTGGCTTTATGTTTTTTATTTTAATTATTTGAACACCAATTATACCCAGCACTAAAGCCGAACCTATGATGCCATACATATGAAAGCTGCCAAACTGGAACATTTCATAAATGCGAAACCAAGATGCAGCTTCCGATTTGAACATTATAATTCCGAAGAAAATTCCTATTACCAAATATGTTATATATCTCATTATCTAAAAAATTAAGGGAAACATAATATGAATCATTACCAATCCACCAATGAAGAAACCAATTACCGCAATTAAGGATGGCAACTGTAAATTGCTTAATCCAGAAATGGCGTGCCCAGAAGTGCAACCACCAGCGTACCTTGCTCCAAAACCTACTAAAATGCCACCCACTAAAAGTATCAGTATATTTAAAGGGTCTGATAAGGATTCCAAAGAAAAAATTTCTGGCGGAAGGTAGCTTTCCCCGGCACTTTGAATGTTATAATCAACAGCAAGTTGTTGTGCGATTTCAGGATTAATTTTCACACTACCGTCGCTCATATAATTTGAAGCGATAAAACCACCAATGATGGCACCCAATACCACCATTAAGTTCCAGCGTTCTGCTTTCCAATCAAATTTAAAGAAATCTGCTGCCTTTCCTGCACCCACTACAGCACACGCTGTCCGTAGGTTTGAAGACATCCCAAATTGTTTTCCCACAAGTAACAAAACAAACATTACAAGGGCAATAAGTGGTCCCGCCAAATACCAAGGCCAGGGTTCATATATCAAATCCATACTAAATAATTTTATGCAAATATGACACTTTCGCAAAATTAAAACTGTAACAAGGGTTACAGTAGTGCTAATTAATTTTCATTAACTTTATTAAAATAGAAAGATTATGACTCGTAACAAAAAAATAAACTTGATTTCAGTACTACTTGGCTTAACTGCTGTAGCAATGATTATTATAGGAATAGTTATGAAAATACCAGCACCTGCAGTCACTGGTGTGGGATTTCTTTTGATAGTTTGGGCTTTTCAAATCTTTAAATAGAATAATTAATTAATAACTCGTATCATCCAATTTCACTTTACCGTGAAATGTCTTATATAGGAACAGGAAATAACCAGCTAAAAGAGGTGTACCAATAAGCACAATAGTTAACATTATGCCTAAAGATTTTTGGGATGCTGCTGCATTGTAAATTGTTACACTATATTCTGGACCTATAGTTGATGGTAATAGAACTGGATATAACTGAACTGCAACAAGCATTAACAAAAACGCCATTGTTAAAGACGAGAATATCAAGGCATACGCATATTTCTTTTTTGAGGCTAATCTTGGTACGTTTGCAACAGCCAAAAAAGCCAGTACAGGAATCACAAAATATATAGGATGCTCCTTAAATGTATCGGTAACGCCATGTAAAAACACCAATGTATAAAGTGATGTAGCTGCAAAGCTTACAATGAAAAAAATCATTCCTTTTTTTAGTAAAAATGTTAATCTCGCGTGTAAACGACCTTCCGTTTTTAATAACAGAAAAATAGCACCTTGTGTCATAAATAGTGATACCGTGGTTAAGCCAACCATTATAGCATAAGGGTTTAAAAACGAAAAAAACATACCACCTTTATAGCTGTAGTTTTCGGCTAATTCTATTCCCTGTAAAATGTTTGCTAAAACAACCCCCAACAAAAATGATATAAATACATTTGCTGTAAAGTAAATTATGTCCCACGTCTTACGCCACCAAAGCATCCTCTCTGCACTTCTAAATTTTATAGCTGAAGAACGCAGTACCAAAAACATTAGAAAGAGCATAAAAGGCACGTACATTGAAGATAACATCGTGGCATACATTACAGGAAAACCGGCAAATAATGCACCAGCTCCTATAATGAGCCATACTTGATTAGCATCCCACAGTGGTCCAATAGCATTGATTGCGATACGCCTGCTTAAATCCTTTCTGAAAAATAAGTGCCACATTCCGGCACCATAATCAAACCCTTCTAAAATTGCATAGCCTGAAAATAATAAACCGACTACTAAATACCAAAGTGTTGGGTAATCAATCCCTAAAAAATATTCCATAGTTATTAACTTACGTATTTTAAAAATTCATCCGGGTTTTTAGCTTCATCGTATGGACCGTGCTTTATCTTTTTATTTACAGAGTAAATGAACAATAAAAAAAGTATGGCGTAAACCACTAGGAACAATATCAGTGAAAACAAAATTTGATTCGAAGACACCTCTTGTGAAAAGCCCTCGTTTGTTCTTAAGTGTCCATAAACTATCCAAGGTTGTCTGCCCATTTCTGCTGCAAACCAACCTACTTGATTTGCTATTTGCGGTAAAAGCACGGAGAATGCAAAAATCTTCAGCAGCCATTTTTTTTCAAATAATCTACCTTTCCACCATAAGTAACTAGCGTACAATGTGAGGCCTATTAAAAACATACCTATACTAATCATAATATGATAAAATTGAAAAACCGCATTCACCTGTCCGGGTCTATCTTCCTTTGGAAAGGCATTTAGTCCCGTAACCGGTGCTTCAAAATCTTGGTCAATCATAAAGGATAGACCACCTGGTATTTTTAGGCCCGTGACTTCTTGGGTTTCATCATTTACCCAACCAAACAGATATAAATCGGCCGAACCACTTTCCTCATAATGACCTTCCATTGCGGCAAGTTTAGCAGGTTGGTTTTCGGCAACAACTTCTGCAGAACTATGTCCTGAAAGCAATTGAGTTAAAGAAATAACAGTGGCTATACCCAAAGCGATTTTGAATGCTTTTTTTGAAATTTCAACATATCGCTCCTTTAGTAGATAATAAGCGTGAACGCTTAATACTAAAAAAGCACCGGCTAAAAATGCGCCTTGCCATACGTGAATAATTCTATCTACACTGGATGGATTAAAAACCATTGCCCAGAAATCTGTAACCTCTGCCCTTGCATTAAATCCTTCACCTACAATATGATAACCTGCAGGCGTTTGTTGCCAACTATTAGCCACAACAATCCATACCGCTGAAAACATTGAGCCCAAAAACACCCCTATGGTTGAAATGAAGTGAACTTTCGGCGAGACCCTGTTCCAGCCAAATAGCAGTATCCCTAAAAAAGCACTTTCCAAGCCAAAGGCAAACAAACCTTCGGCTGCCAAAGCACTGCCAAAAATATCGCCAACATATCTTGAATATACAGCCCAATTTGTGCCAAATTCAAACTCCATAATTATACCAGTTGCCACACCTATACCAAAGGTGATGGCGAAGATTTTTAACCAAAAACGGGTTAAAATCTCGTATTGTTTATTACCTGTTTTTATGTACATCCCTTCCATAAAAACCATAATCAATCCCAAACCGATACTCAAAGGCGGGTAGATGTAGTGGAAGGCAATGGTAAATGCGAATTGTATTCGAGCAAGAATTTCTACATCCATAATGTGTTAATATTTTGTTACAAAGGTAGAAAAAGGTCTTTCTAAACTGTGTAACATATGTAACCTTATTGTGAATTATATCGATTTGAATATTAAAATGAACTTAAGTAACAAAGGTTACAAACGATGCACTTTCTTTCTTATATTTTTGTTCCAATCGTGAAAACTAAAACTTACATAGCAGTGCTGCTCACTTTCATCTTTATGGCAAAATTTCTTGCTATAGATGCCAATGGATTGAATGTTCTATTCAGCGGAAGCGATATCACATTTGTAAAACCTCATTGCAAGAAGAAAAATTCTGTAAAAAATTTACAGTCAACATCGGCATTTTCTCAAGTTGACAATACAACTTCACAAGTTGTTGATTTAAGCGGTTTTTGTACATCACAATTTCAGTTGGAATTATTCACTTGGGAAACAAATACCTCCAAGCCTATTGCAGTTTTCAACGAACATTTCAATTCCAACTTGAGTTATCGCTACTTGGATAATGATTCCCCACCTCCACGTTTGGCTTAAATACGATTACTTTCTTAAAATTTAATGTCGGTGCTTCTTTACAAGTTGTTTGTATGCAAGACTTTGTGCTAAATGAATAGTTATGGCCAGACATTAAACAAAATCAATCTTTTTAACTTATTTACAATGACGACAAAAATTTTAATAAGCCGTCGTTCCATACAGCTATTGCGCGTAATGGTAAGCGGTATATTCCTCGTAGCAGGTTTTAATCATCTACTCAATGTAGAGAAAACTGCCCAGCGTATAGAGCAGGCAAGTTTTAAGGGTATCGCACATTTTTTTGGCGAACCCCAGTGGCTAATCATACTTTCGGGTATTGCAATGCTTGTGGCAGGCTTTCTATTTTTAATAGGATATAAAACCAAATGGGCGGCAATGGTGCTGATAGCTGTCTTAATTCCCATCACATTAACAGTTCAAGTGGGACAAATAACAACACTTGGACCACTTTTTAAAAATATAGCAATTCTCGGTGGACTTCTTTTTTTCATATTGAACGATACCAATAACCTTTTAAATAAATAAAAATGAAAACATACATCTTTAGTTCAGTAATCTTAATGTTGACCCTGTTCGGAGCCCTTAATACACAGGCACAGCAAATAGACAATGCCAAAAACAATTACGTGGTACTTACCAAAAAAGTGCCACAGTTACAGCCAATACTATTGACTGCCGAATCCCTAAAAGCTGAAGACGGCGAAGCTTTTGGGGATTTTCAGGTAATTATTTGCGGAAAGGAAATAGGTGATATCACTGATACCGAAAAAATAAGCGACTTCATCATAAAAGCCGAAAAAGCTGGTGTTCAACTAATAGCCTGTGGCTTTTCGCTCAATAAATTCAAAGTAGATAAAACCAAAGTCCCAAAAGAAATTGAGGTTGTTGAGAACGGAATTCTGTACAACTTCCAACTCCAGAAAAAAGGGTATAAAAGTATAAGCTTATAACTATGACAGTATTTAAGAGATATCTCCAAACAACTTTAGTATTAATCGGAATATTATTCGGAATGGTTTCTTGTAAAACAGAAAAATCGAACACAATGGAAACTAATGATTCAGTTAAAGACACATTGAGTATAACGATATTACAGACAGCGGATATACACGGTCAATTGGACACCCATCCTGAACTATTTTGGGAAAATGAAAAGGTAGTATTTAAAAACCGTGGCGGTCTCGCTAATATTAAAACCCTTTTTGACCAGGAACGAGTGAAAAACCCAAATAGAACTATTATTGTAGATGGTGGCGACCTTATACAAGGTAGTGGTTACACTGCTTTATCTGAAGGAAAAGTGATGCCTGATATTATAAAAAATATGGGCTATGATGTCATCATTCCCGGAAACTGGGAAGTGGTTTACGGAAAAGATATAATGATGGATGTAATGAAAGGGTACGACACACAGGTCATTGTCCAGAATATGTATCACGATGACAATGAAGAACCCTTATTTCCAGCCTCTTGGATTAAGGAAATCGAAGGGATTCGCCTAGGATTTATAGGTGTCAATGACCCAGATGTGCCCATTAGACAAAACCCTATTTTTAGCAAAGGAATTGGCTTTAGTGGACTAGACGAAAATCTAAAGAAAATGGTGGACGACTTTAAGGTCAAGAAAAATATTGATGTTTTGTTTTTAGTAACGCATCTTGGAATTTTTAAACAAGTTGAGCTTGCCAATAATTCCATAGCAGAGCACGCAGATTATATATTGGGTAACGATACCCACGAACGTGTGCGTGAACCTATACAAGGCAAATATGCAAAAGTGACTGAACCTGGGGCTTTTGGTTCATTTGTAGGTAAGTTGACCTTGAATTTTGTGGATGGCGTGTTAGTGGATGACGATTATGAACTCATCGATGTTGACCCAAAAGTCTTTTCAGCCGATGAAAAAATACAGGCACTTGTGGATAAGGCAAAAGCACCTTACAAAGCAAATTTAGAAACCATAGTAGGTTATACCAACACACCTATTTATAGATATTTAACGGTAGAAAACCCGATGGACAATATGATAACCGATGCCGCTCGATGGAAAACGGGTGCAGATATCGCTATTTCAAATGGGTTTCGGTTTGGTAACCCCATTGTGCCCCAAAATGGAAAACCGGCACCGATTACGAGAGCCAATCTGTGGAACTTGCTCCCGGTAAATGAAAAGGTAAAAACAGGAAAAGCTACTGGAAAACAGATAAAGGACTGGTTGGAAAAAGAAATGCACAATGCCTTTTCTCAAAACCCGACCGAACGTTTTGGGGGTTGGTTAGTACGCTTTTCAGGAATGAAGGTCAACTTCAATAGCCAAAATGAAAAGCGCAAACGAATCCATAGCATAACCGTAAACGGCGAGCCAATGCAAGATGACCAGTATTATACCATCTCTGCCTGTGTGCGTCCCGGTGACCCTATCGATAATCTTTGTAGGATGCCCAATGTTAAGGATGTTGAAGTAAAGGATTATACCATTCACGATGTGGTGGAAGAATATTTAAAAGAAAACTCGCCAGTATCGCCAACATTAGAAGGCAGGGCCTATTGCGAATATCTTGGCGAGTATTCCTTTTCTACCGTACCCAAAACCGATTATAAATTTCAATAAAGAATAAAATTCACTAATGGGCACTAAAATATAAATCAAGTTCTTTTAAATTCTTTGTATATCGAGGTTACGGCGTTTTTTAACACGGTGACGATTTGAATTGGGTTCAGGATTTTTGCTGTTGCAAAATCCACATCCAATGAATCAAGGTAAATACATTTTTGCTCAGTTGACCGAATTCTTGCCCCGTCGCGTGTTTGACCGCATTGTCAAAAAGCACGATGGGAACAAATATGTCCGAAGCTTTACCTGCTGGAACCAAATGCTCTGTATGGTATTTGGTCAGCTCACCTCCAGGGAGAGCATGCGGGACCTGATGCTAAGCTTGGAAGCCCATCACTCGAAATATTATCATCTGGGTTTCGGAAAATCAATTTCAAGGCGCAACCTGGGCAAGGCCAACGAAAAACGCAGCAGCAAAATCTTTGAGGAGTTTGCCATCGTCCTGATTGAACAGGCTAGAAAGAGCTATTATCGGAACGATTTTGAGGTTAAGGTTGAAGGCAATGTGTATGCCCTGGACTCCACCACCATAGACCTGTGCTTGAACGTGTTTTGGTGGGCAGAGTTCAGAAAGGCCAAGGGCGGGATAAAGATCCATACGCTGTATGATGTAAAAACTTCCATCCCGAGTTTCCTTCACATATCCAATGCCAGTTTACACGATGTGAACGTTTTGGACATCATCCCTTTTGAACCAGGGGGTTTTTAGGTACTCGACAAAGCCTACATAGACTTTGAACGCTTGTACAAACTCCACGGTAAAGAAGCCTTTTTCGTTACCCGGGCCAAGGACAATATGCGGTTCAAGCTGATGTACTCCAACCCGACCGATAAAGCAGCAGGCGTGAAATATGACCAGATAGGCAAACTGGAAGGATATTATTCCCGAAAGGCCTTTCCGGACAAACTGCGCCGGATAAAATATTATGATGAAGAAACACAAAAAGAGTTTGTTTTCTTGACCAACAACACCGAGCTGGACGCCTTGGAAATCGCCCTGTTGTACAAAAAACGGTGGGAGGTTGAACTGTTTTTCAAGTGGATGAAACAACATTTAAAAATCAAATCCTTTTGGGGTACGACCCTAAATGCTGTTAAAATCCAGATTTACTGTGCGATTATTGCTTACTGTTTGGTTGCCATCATAGCGAACACCTTGAAAGTGGAGTGGAGAATCTACGAAATTTTACAGATTCTGAGCATATCGCTACTCGATAAAACACCTGTAAGAGAGATACTTACAAGACACGATTACAAAGGTGTCAATGAACTAAAAAATAAACAACTGAAAATCAATGGGTTTTAAGCGCCCACTAATGAATAAAATTATGGATAAGAAGAAAAAGAAAACTTGGATTCAGTATGGCATTTTTGCTGTGGTGGCGATTTTCCTTTACGCAACCGGACTACATACCGAAGTTATTGGTTTTGCACAGCGTGGACTATTGGCAACTGGCTTGATGAATCCTGATGTAGCTGAAATAGCGCAAGCAAGAAACAATGAAAACACCGAAGCGATTACTGAAAAGCTAAGCCTTACTGAAGGAGATTATAATCTAAAATTGACTGACCGGGATGGTAACATACATTCGTTGGAAGAGTTTAAGGGCAAAGTAATATTTTTAAACTTCTGGGCAACTTGGTGCCCACCTTGCGTAGCCGAAATGCCGAGCATTGATAAGTTACACGAAGAAATGGGTGATGATGTTGCTTTTGTATTATTATCATTTGATGATGATTTTGAAAAAGCCAAAGCTTTTGATAAACGAAAAGGCTATAATTTACCCATCTATGCTCCTGCGAGCAATCTTCCAGCTATGTTTCAATCATCTGCCTTACCTACAACCTATGTAATTGATGCGAAAGGAAACCTTGCTTTAACGCATAAAGGTATGGCTGATTACAGTGACCCGGAATTTAAAAACTTTCTTAATAGTTTAAAGTAAATTTCTACTGCAAAATAAAAAACCGCACTGTTTAATTCATACAATGCGGTTTTTATTTATATCAAAGTACACTCTCTACTTTATTCCCACAAATCGAATCACTTCAGCAATTCCCTGATGATGATTACCTTCGGAAAGCTCAATGGTTCCTTCCTTTAATAATTTAAAGTCGAGTTGCGGGAATTCTGTTTTTATTTCCTCAATGGAAAATAACATTGCTTCATTTTTTGGACCACCAGAAGCATTTCCCAATTGTGCTTTTGCAAACGCTTCAAAAATCACAATGCCATCAGGTTTTAAAAATTTCATCAAATGCAGATGAGCTTGGTTGCGTATTTCTGCGGGAAAATGGGCGTAGCAAAAGCCAATGGCATCAAACTGGGCGTCGCTCTGAAATTCTAGAATATCCGAAATTTTATAGTGGATAGAAACTTGATTTTCAGCTGCCAAACCCAATGCTTTTTCTTTACCTTTTTCACTTATATCAAAGGCAACCACGTCCCAACCTAGTGAAGCGGCATATATTGCATTACGCCCTTCACCTTCGGCAGGCAAGAGGATACTGCCAGGTTTTAACTTGTCAATCTGTTCCTTAAAGAATTTATTTGGCGCTGTGCCGTAGATATATTCTTGGTGACCGAAGCGTTCGTTCCAAAATTCAGCTGGGTATTGTTTCATAGTTCCCTAAATAAATCGTCGTGTTTTCTTTTTATAATCTTCATATTCGGAAAATGTTTGGCCAAGCAACTTTTCTTCATATCTTGACTTGTAATAAAATAAGGTAAATAACACCAATGTAATCAATAGCTTAACTAAAGATTCCTGATATATCGTAAACCCTAGTGCCGAAAAAACCAAAGCTGTGTAAATGGGATGCCTGGAAACTGAAAAGGCTCCAGTTCTAATTAACTTTCCGTTTGAAACTGGTGTTGGAAAAGGTGATATTTTAGTGTTGAGTTGAAGCAATGCAGTTGTTCCTAAAATTAAGGCCATCCCCGTAACAACCAATCCCGAATAGCGCAACCATTCGGGAATGCTGATTGATATTATTTTAAAAGGCACAAAATAGGTGGCAAATATCAAAAATTGAAGTGCTACGAATAGATAGTCTTGATATGAAAGCTTATTTATTTTCAATAGCTTTTAACTAATAAAATGGTTGGTTTTTATTCCAAATAGGATGAAAGCATCCAGACCAATTTTTCTTGCTCAACGATGTAATCACTCATTAAAGCAACAGTACCTTCATCATTTGCTTCGGAAGCCATAGTTAATATCGTTCGTTCTTTTGCCAATAAGATTTTTAAAGCGTCAAGAATTATATTAATTGCTTCTTCACCAACTTTTATGTTTTCGGCAGCTTTTATTTCGGTAGTATCCAGATATTTTTTGAAGGAATGAAATGGCGTTTCACTTAAAGTAAGTATGCGTTCTGCAATTTCATCTACCTTAATCAATGCGTCATTATATAGCTCTTCAAATTTAAGGTGCAATTCAAAGAATTTTTTCCCCTTGATGTTCCAATGAAACCCTCTCAAGTTCATATAGAACAATTGATAATTTGAAAGTAAATCATTCAGATTTTCAGCTACTTTTTTTGATTTTTCTATATTTAAACCAATGTTATTATTGTTTTTAGTGTCCATAATTTATTGTTTAAAATCGTTAATATTCTCACTTAAATCGTACACAGTCACACCTTTCAATTTTTTTTGAAGGATGCTACTTCCCGCCGCACTTCTGTATCCACCTGCACAATGTACAACAATAGGTTTATCTGTAGGTATTTGTCCCGCCGTATCACGCAATTCATTCAATGGATGTGATATCGCATTGTCAAAAAACTTGCCTTCTTCCACTTCGCTGGTATTACGGATGTCCACAATGGTATAGCTGTCCGGATTTTTTTTGAAATCTGCTAAATCCAGTTTTTCAGTAGTAACCAAATCTTCGTCTGAAATCGTAATCACTTTGTTGAGCAGTTTTTCGTAGCCAATTTTTGCCACACGGTGCAACATGGTGTCTTTGTTTTCTTTGCTATCGATAACCAGCGTAAATGTTTCTTCTGGCTTGATGATGGAACCTAGCCAAGTTTCAAATTTTGCATTTTCAGAAACTGCCTGTATATTGAAACTTCCTTTTAAATGCCCTTTTTTAAACGTTCCTTCATCACGCATATCAACGATAAGACCTTCGGAAGTTGAACTTTCAGTAAAAGGTATTTTTTCAATGGACGGTTGTAAATTATCAGCTCCGGTTTTGTTCGTATCGACATCAAATCCAAAATAATGAGGAATAAAGGGTTGCCCATCAAGAATGGTATCCATATATTCTTTCTTGGATTGCTTTTTGAACGCCCAATTCCCCATTCGCTCATTGCCCAAAGTACTGCTGGCAGCGTCGCTTAAGTTCTTTCCGCAGAGTGAACCTGCACCGTGAGCCGGATAAACCAATGCATCATCTGGCAAGTCTGTAAATTTATTTTGAATGGTGTTATACATCATTTCAGCCAGTTCTTCGCGTTTGGCTTTCATATTACCCGCCTTTTCACGTAAGTCAGGACGTCCAACATCGCCTATGAATAAGGTGTCGCCAGTAAATAAAGCTGTTTCATTCCCTTCCTTAGCTATCACGGTAATACTGTCTGGTGAATGCCCTGGTGTGTTAATCGCTTTAAGGGTTACATTTCCTAACTGGATACTATCGCCTTCATCAAATGAAGTGTGTGGATAGTCTGCACCCAACTTTTCACTATTGTATATAGTAGCTCCCGTTTTTTTATGTATTTCGAGATGTGAGCTTACAAAATCTGCGTGTGGGTGCGTTTCGATTACCGCAACAATTTCTGCATTGTTTGCTTTCGCAAAATCATAATACTGCTCGGGATTTCGTTCTGGGTCTATAACCGCCATCTTGCCATTACTCACAATAGCATAGGAATAATGTGATAGTGGCTTATATTCAAATTGTTTGATATTCATAATTTTAAATTTTATATAAAAATAAAAAAGGTTACAGCAAATAGCTGTAACCTTTGATACATAAGTTCAATTTATCTAGCTATTTTCTTGGACAGGTATTAAGACCCACTAATTTGTATAATGGACAAAAGCTCACAAAGCTGGTCAACAGGAAAACCGCCGCAACTGCGATTAATACATAAGCCAAGGTTCCTTCTATGATACCCTGCCAGTAGAGGATACCTATTACAATAGCGATGATAATTCTAATTATGCGGTCTGCACCGCCCATATTTTTTTTCATAATATTTAGTTTAAAAATTCAATAAATAGCACCACAGCAGTTATTATAATGATACACAACACACATACTATAAGAAGCTTTTTTGTTTTCTGTTTATCCAATGCTATACATCTTTACCCTTTAACATTTTATTCCAGTATAGATAGGGAAGGCCGTATTTTTTCAGCATCCACAAACGCCAATGTTCTTTTGAACTATCTGAAATAAACATTTGTTTAAGTTTAGGATCAGGGGTAAAATTATTGTTATAATCAAATTCTGCCAAAACCATTTTTCCATAATCGGTAACTAATGGGCAAGATGAGTAGCCGTTGTACGATTTATTCCCCATTTTATCGTGGTTGATAAGCAAGCCAAGGTTATCCACAACCACAGGCACTTGTTTTCTGATCGCTGCTCCGGTTTTAGCAGTGGGCAATCCGGCGACATCGCCGAGACCAAAAATATTTGCGTACCTATTGTGTTGCATTGTGTGCTTATCTACATCCAACCATCCCGCTTCGTTTACCAAAGTTGATTTACTTACAAAATCTGGTGCAACACTTGGTGGTGCGGTATGTAGCATATCATAATGAATACCTGTTAAATTCCCGTCTTTTTCAATTTTCACATTCTTATGGTTATATTCTTTTTCGTGCTCTGCAAATGAATACCAAGCAATTTTATTTGCTCCGTCTATTTTCTTTAGTTGATACCCAAAACGTAAATTGATATCTTTTCTATCTACAACTTCCATTAAAGTTTTAGCAATTTCCTTTACGCCAAAAATTACTGTTCCGGCGGTGGCAAAAACAACATCAGTTTTTGAACGTGTTTTGCTTTTCGCCCAATGGCTCTCGGCCAAGTACATAATTTTTTGTGGTGCCCCACCGCATTTAATAGGCGTTGTAGGCTGTGTAAATAATGCAGTACCTCCTTTAAAATTCTTCACAACGTCCCACGTGTGCTTTGGGTCTGTATAGTTGCTGCACACCACACCTTTATCAATTGCATCACCCAACCCGGGCACGAGACTAAAATCGTAGGCAAGACCTGATGCTACCACGAGATAATCATACGTGATATTGCCAGAATTGGCTGTACTTACCAAATTATTTTCTGGGTCGAAAGCTGTAGCTTTATCCTTAATCCATTTAGCGCCATTAGGCATTACATCAGCCATTGGCTTTCCTGTTTTTTCATAATCATAGGTTCCAGCACCTACCAGTGTCCAAGCTGGCTGATAATAATGGGTATCGGCTGGTTCTATAATTGCGATATCTTTGGTTTTCTTTTGCGTTATAAGCTGTGATGCTGTCATTATTCCAGCGGTTCCGCCGCCAATGATAAGCACTTGATGATGCGTTGCCATAGTTGTATAGTTTTTATCCTAATAAAGATATAGGATGAACATTTGAAAGTTTGTAACCTTTGTTACACAAATTAGGATTTACTATTCGCTATAATCTTTATAGTGTAAACATTACAGAGGTTTCCCAAATATGGTTATTGATAACGATTTCAGTTCTCGGGATATTAATATAATGATATCCTGATGTGATAGTAATATACTCATTTTCCTGAAAGCGTAAACCGAGAAACATCCAGTTTTGGTCTAGTTTTTTGGGCTGTAGTCTTTTTTTAAAATCAAGAAATACTTCATCGTAAGCCAAAACTGAAATTTTGGGCTTTTTAAAAACTGGTACCTCTATAATAAATCGATAACGTAATCTATTGCCATAATTACTGCCTGTAATTTCAGAGTGGTCCTCTATTGTAGCTATTTTATCTTGAAAGCGCTCTTCAAATCGTAACCTATGAGATAAGGTAAATGAATGAAATGGCTGTTTGATAAATAATTGCTGCCAAAGATTGTTTTCTTGCGTATCTATGGGTGTTGAAAACTCTGAATAAGAATAATTTTGAATAAATGTATAACCTATGCCAACTGTAATAAATGGATTGACCTTGTGCTGAATTGAAGGCCGTAGTACAAACTGTTCCCAATCTTGAAGAAAATTTGTACGTCTAAAATTGAATTCAGATTTTACAAACCAATTTTCATTTATAGCTGCCTTAACTGTGAAGGTGTTCCAACTGCTACTGTGCTCAAATTGCTCCTGTTGTGCTCTTGTAGTCCCTACAAAAAACAAGAGACCTATTAGTAAACTATATCTCATCTATAAATGTTTGTTTAGCCAAAAATATAGTATGCAACGAGAGAAAAAGGTAACCCCTGTTACAGAAGTCAACATTTCGAAAAAAAAGAAAAAAAGAAAAAGGGCAGACCTTAATAGTCTGCCCCTTAACCTAACCAACTATTGGCTGGCTCGCATCAAGTGTACTAATTTAAGCAATGTTCAATTTTCCTGTCGCACAGCTTATAAGAGATTTTGCCTTATTTACGACTGTATTATCAACACCTTCTGGTGGATAGCCCATTTGTGTAAGCATTCGTTCTGCTATGGCAAGGTCATTTACGGTTTCATAGCTAAAACTGACCTCTGAAGTCTCATCGCTTACCTGCACGTTATTTATACCTGATAACTTCAGTAGCCGAACAGCAATGCCATTTGTACAGCCGCCACATTTAATGTTTTGTAATTTAAGTGTTGTTTTCATTTTATTTATTTTCTAGATTTATTAATCGTTCTTCTATTAGTATAAACTTCTTTATGATGGTGATATGTGTTTTGTTGGGTCGATACCTAAAGGGCTATCATTATTATGTACCTCTTTCTCAATTTTATGATAAACTTCTTTGTCAATCATAGTGTAGTTTATAAAGTTAATGAGGTTATCAAGTAGTAAATTGCCCAAGCAGCAAATATGATTATCCCTGCCCACAGCCAAGAGGGTATGCTTTGTGGAGTTTCGCTTCCCTCAATAAGAAAGTGTTTTTTTCCTCCTTTTCCATAAGCGTTAATCATAACGGGCACTTTACCATCTACAATTGCATTTTGTTTTATACCGTCAATATCGATAGCTGGGCCATTACGCACTATAAAATCTACTTTCTTAATACCCTCTTTGCCATAAGGGTCTTTACTGATAATTTTTAAAGTATGCTCGCCATCCACCATTTTGGTTGTGTCGAGTTCAAAATTTATAGGCACCTCATATTCTCCAATAGGTATTGGCTCTTCATCCAAAAATATTATGACCTTATTGCTTTCCATTGTCTTAGTCAAAATTCAATATTTTACGCTTGATGTGCGATGGTTTTGTTTCTCCTGGTTTTATAATCCATTTTATGGAATAATAAAGAGATATAAGGACTATAATGGATGTTAGAATTACAATGACGTAATCCCATTGCTGTTGTGGTCCTGCACCGTGTCCAATACCTTTCAATATTCCAGGTTGACTGCGTTCACATTCTGGGCAGGCCATAGCGGCTAAAGGCAATAACAATGTCACAATTAAAAAATGTCCTTTTTTCATAATCATTGATTTTCGTTCTGCTTTTTAAGTTCTTCCAGAATTTTATTGATTTCTTCTAGGCTTACTTCAGGTGCGTCATTGCTCCAACTGGTACGTTCGTGGTTCATCAATGCAACCAATTCTTCTAGCGATAGGTCATTAATTTGGCCGATTGCGGGCATTTCGCCGTATTCTTCCCTTGCATTATAGCCATACATTATGATATTGACCATAGAGGTTGGGTCTATGCCCTGCACGATGGCACTTCCGTCCAATGGTGGGAACGCACCGCTAACCCCTTTGCCATCGGTTTGGTGGCAACTGGCGCAATAATTGGTATATAATTCTGCTCCGTCTAAAGCGGAAGAACCTCCAGATTCGTTAGCTCCATGTTTTTTCTGTTCCCTTTTGTATAAAAATTCTGGGCTAGGCGTTCCATCTGGAAGTTTAACCTGTTGCAGTGATTTTAAATAGGCGACCAGTGCAATGGCATCTTCGGTGGCGACTACCTTTTTGCTTTTGTCCTTGATGTATCTAGCTGGTAGATTGACTATTTTGTCCTTTTCCGTAATCTTGATAGAATCCTTAAGTTCAAATAACCAAGGGTAAGGTGCCATAACTGAATTTTCTACTACTGCTCTTGGCTGGTAAAGGTGTGTTAAATGCCAATCTTCGCTTGGTTGTCTTTTTCCTATATTGGTCAAGTCGGGACCTGTTCTTTCTGTGCCCATTAAGGTGGCCGTATTTACCCAGAAATTAGTCCGTTCTATACCTGCATAATCCGCTGCGACGTTGGGGCGGCTTCCCCAAACCTTATCTATTTCCACATTACGCACCTGTTGCGTGTGGCAGGCAACACAGCCATTGCCAATATATACCATTTTACCACGCTGTTCTATTTCGGTCAAGGGTATAGAATCGGGTAAGGGTTCGTAGCTGTATTGGTTGTTTAAAGCAGGGAAAATAGCCACGAAAACAGTAAGCGTACCGAATAACAGTATCACTAATAGAAAGAGTCTTTTATGATTGCTGAATATATCCATAGCTATGTCTTTAGGTCTTCTTCAATTTCACTTTCCTTATTGTCGTTTTGCAATAACTGCAATGTCACTTCATGGATATCAACTTCTTTTTCCACTCGTACCATTTTATAGAAATTATAGGCAAATACAATATGGGATAACCACATCAATGTCCCGCCTATGGCACGCCATAGCCAATAAGGCTCCATCAATACTACAGAGTTTATAAAAGGTTCTCCATCTCCCCAAGAAAGTCCTTTGAGCGTCCCACCTATCATAAGAGGTATTGTATAAAATTGAAGCCCTACCAAGGCCATCCAGAAGTGTGCTCCTACCCATAGTTGGGTCGGTTCCTTGCCTGTCAATCTTGGTACAATAGCATAGACGCCTGCAAACAGGGTAAATGTTATAATCCCATACATTGTGATGTGGGAATGTGCTATGGTAAAATCAGTAAAATGCCATAATAGATTGGTAAACCTAAACGCTTCCGCAGTCCCTTGAAGCGAGCCTGTGAAATAATAAATAACCCCAACAAGGAAAAAAGGTAGAGAGTAACTACTGGCCACCTTGTTCCAAGAACCTTTGAAAGTCATCAAAAAGTTTATTGTTCCTGCCGCAACGGGTATCAACATACCCACACTACCCACAATTGCAACGGT
Organism: Galbibacter orientalis DSM 19592; assembly: GCF_000260115.1. Lineage (GTDB taxonomy): Bacteria > Bacteroidota > Bacteroidia > Flavobacteriales > Flavobacteriaceae > Galbibacter > Galbibacter orientalis. The sequence goes on from NZ_JH651379.1 coordinate 77,754, forward strand.
TTGCAACCACCAAGGCAGGGAACTAAATACGAAATGGTGCGTGCCAATTAGGGTATAGAACAAAATTTGCGTCCAAAATGCCAATATGCCCAAACTATACGAATAAATGGGTTTATTTAATTGCTGGGGAAGAAAATAATATAACAGCCCCAATACAAACATCATAAACCAAAGCCCTACGGCCTGGTGCATATAATACCCTTGTATAATGGTTTCTCCAAGTCCATCTTGCCAAAAAGGAAGATACGATACTACAGCAATGATGTTAATGAAGATAACAGCTGCTATTATATACCAGTTTGATATGTAAATTTCTTTGGTTTTCCTAATGGCTACAGTCTTGTAATAATTGAAAAGACTCAACATTAAACCAATAACAAACAACAACATTACCGGCCAGATATATTCGCGATATTCGCCACCACCATTGTTTATTCCTGCCATCAACGAAATTGTACCAATGATATGGGATGCGTTTATAAAATAGAGCGAATACCATCCTAATTTTAAACTGGCGATACTCGTGTTACCCACTCGTGGTACTGTATAATATCCCAACCCTAACATTGCAAGGGAAGACCATCCCCAAAAGACCAGATTTGTATGTACAGGACGCAAACGCCCAAAACTTAACCAACTTACTGAATCCGCATCAGGTACAAGAAATTTAATGCCTAAATATTCACCAACACTCGTTCCCAACAACAACCAGAATATGGCAGAACCCAAAAACCAAAGCACCAGCTTTGTCAGGTTTTTATCTATTTTAGGACGCTTGGGTGGTTGGCTCTTTCTGGCAAAGAATGAATTAATCAATTCATTGGTAGGGTTCTGTATTAAACCGCGAACATCCTTTGCGGGTTGCTTTCCAGAAAGTTCCGCATTTGACAATTTATATTCCAGTCGTCGTTTTTTCTCTGCTATTTGTTCCGGATTTAAGCTGGCCTTGTTTCTAACAATTTCTTCTGCTAAAATTTTGGCCTGTTTGAGAGTTTCCTTATTTCTAATTTGCTTTGCAATCCTATACGATTTCATCGTAAGAATGATAATTCCTAAAATCATAGGAATAGCTATAAGTACTATGGTTATCAATACTCCTGGCGAACTCCATAATGATACTTCATCAGGGGTCTGCTCTTGAGCCAATACCATTGAGGGTATCATTAAAAAGAGAATGCTATAAAATATTGATTTCCTCACGTTAGTAGTTCTTATTATTTCTTATTTAAGGCCTTATTCAAGATGTCTAATTGCTTGCTGTCCATCTTATCTAAAAAACGGGATATCTTATCTTTTAAATTATGGCTGGAGAGTCTTTTTAGCTCTTCATACTCATCTGCCACTAATCGTAATCGATATATATACACGCCCACGAAAGCTAGAACCAAGAAGGCAATTACCAGTGCCCAAATTACAAGTGTATTGTCCATAATCTTATTTTTTAAATGGCCAACCCATATAACCTCCCCGTAAATCATAGATTTTTGTAAACCCCATTTCCTGCAACTTTGCAGCGGCTTGTTGGCTTCGATTCCCTGAACGACAGTAGAGATAGATAGGTTCTTTTTTATCTAACTTGTTGAATTCTTCAGAAAATTTTTCCTGCTGGAAGAAATCTATATTTAAAGCCCCTTTAATTGCACCTTCTTTATATTCTTGTGCTGTACGCACATCCACCAATTGGATGTTATCATTTGAAATGGCTTCATTAAATTTTGAAGCTGCAAGGATTTTTATAGAATTGTTTTGTTGCGCTTTTGCGCCGAATAGACTGCTCATAATTATACTTATTTATACGATTTTTTTCATTGTTTTACGCTCTATAAATTTATGAGTATAGTTATAAGTTGTTAGTAACTTATGTTACAGTAGTGCAAAAAAAGCGACGATTGCTCGTCGCTTTTTAACTAACCAACCTTAACTAAAAACTAACTTTGTTGATTACAATGATTTTTTGGCGAGATAAAAATCTACTTTTTCACAGCCGTCATCTGCAATTCTTGCATTCATTTCATCCAATGTTTTCGGCGGTGGCACGATAACCTTATCGCCCTTTTTCCAATCTAATGGCATTGCCACTTTATGTTCATCTGAAACTTGCAAGGCTTCCAGTGCTCTTAAAATCTCATCCATATTTCTACCTACATTCAACGGGTAGTACATTATCAAGCGTATTTTCTTTTTTGGGTCTATAAAGAATACAGCCCGTACTGCTGCAGTTTCGCTCTCGTTGGGTTGTAGCATTCCATAGAGTTTTGATACCTTCATATCAATATCTGCAATGATTGGGAAATCAAAATAGACACCGGTTTTCTCTCTTACGTTGTTTACCCATCCCAAATGCGAGTGTATGCTATCTATGCTCAATCCCAATAATTCTGTATTGAGCGCAGTAAATTCATCATTACGAATTGCAAAACCACTCATTTCGGTTGTACATACAGGTGTAAAATCTGCAGGGTGCGAGAACATCACAATCCATTTATTTTTTGCAAAATCAACCATTTGCATATCCCCTTTAGTTGTTTTCGCTTTAAAATCAGGTGCTTTATCGCCTATTCTTGGCATTGAATGCACTGTAGTTGTTTCCGTGTTTTCCATAATATTTTTTTTATTTGTTGGTATAAAATTATTAAGATTACTTACCGAAAACAGTAACAAGCGTTACACAAACAAGGAATAGTTTCGTTTATATTGCAGAAACGTTAAATCAAATTATATATGGATTACAATACTACTTTTGACGCATTAGGAAACGTTGATATTTATGTCATCGACCAGATATTGAAGGGTCGTTATCTAAATGGCCAATCCATTTTGGATGCTGGTTGTGGTAAAGGACGAAATCTGAAGTGGTTTTATAAGAACGATTTTGAAATATTTGGAATAGATGCGGATTCTGAATTTTTAGCAAATGCCAAACAAAATTACCCTAAAGCAGCATCAAACTTTAGGGTTGGCACATTGGATAAATTGCCTTACGGCGAAAAAAGTTTTGACCACATTTTATGTTGTGCTGTATTGCATTTTGCACAAAGCGAAACCCATTTTACGGCTATGTTTTCAGAATTAATCCGCGTGCTGAAACCTGATGGAATGCTGCTCATTAGGATGGCATCAAATATAGGTTTGGATGGCAATGCCCTAAAAATCATCTTCAAAGACAATGGAAAAAAAGGCAACTACTATCTCACCCGCGAACGTATTACTGATTTAATAACTGAATTTAATATTGATTTGATAGAACCTATTAAAACAACCAATGTTAAAGATGAACGAGCGATGACGACGCTGGTGTTTCAGAAAATGTTTTGATTCATCTTCTTTTTGAAGCTACAAAAAAGAAAGTTTTGTAACGTTTTAAATGGTGTTATATGATTATTATTTAAGCAAGTGATTTTTTCAAAATCATTGCTAAATAACTCTATAAGCTCTTGCTCACAATACTGTTTAATTTTTAGTCCGCTGCATTTTTCAGGCCCATCTTTCGAAAAGGTTCCAATAATTAAGAAATTGGAAACATATTTTTTTGCGATTTGAAAATATTTATCACGTTCTTGAGCTGTTGTAAGAAAGTGAAAGGTTGCCCTATCGTGCCAAACATCATAAGTTTCTGTAGGTTTAAATTCTGTAATATCGCTGACTATCCATTTGATTTGTTTGGATTTATCTCCGAGTCTATACTTTGCTTTTTCCAAAGCTTTGGCTGAAATATCGAGCACGGTAATATTAGTATATCCTTCCTGAAGTAAATAATCCACTAATTTACTGTCTCCGCCTCCTACATCAATGATCTTAGCATCTTTATCTAACATAAAAGAATCTAAAAAATCCAATGATGTTATAGGCTTTTCTTGGGTCCAACTTACTTGTTCTGGATTTTTAGTTTCATATACTGATTCCCAATGTTGCTTGCGATTTAGTTCCTTTGCCCTTTTCATTAGTGTGTTTTCTTTGATAAATGGTATTTTATTTCAATGTTGATGGACAAACATAATCTGTAGTCTCAACACCAGCTTCTTTTATTGCCTTATATCCGCCTTGCACATCGATTAAATTATGTATGCCACGGCTTTTCAAAATAGAAGTTGCAATCATACTGCGATAGCCACCTTCACAATGGACGTAAAAGGTTTCATTTTTTGGATATTCTGCTAGATGTTGGTTTATATTGGATAAAGATGTGTTGTTCGCGTTGAGCACGTGTTCACTTTGAAACTCGGAAGGCTTTCTTACATCAAATACTGGAACATCATAATTGCTATCATCTTCAATTTGTTTGAATTCGCTAGCGGAAATAGATGTTACCATATCGTATTCCCTTGCCGCTCTTTTCCAAGCTTCAAAACCACCATCTAAATAGCCCAATGTATTGTCAAAGCCAACACGCGATAATCGTGTAATTGTTTCTTCAATTCGGTCTTTATCGGCAATCAACAAGATGGGTTGCTTCACATCTTTTATCAAATCGCCAACCCAAGGTGCAAAGCTTCCGTCAATACCTATAAAAATTGACCCTGGAATATGTCCTTTTGCAAAATCGTTTTGGTGCCTTACATCCAGCACCACGACTCCTGTTTCGTTGGCTACGGCTTCAAAAGCATCTGGCGCTAGCGCATTTTCGCTTTGAGCGATTACTTCGTCTATATTTTTATAGCCCTCTTTGTTCATTTTTACATTCATAGGGAAATAGGCTGGTGGCGGTAACAAGCCGGCAGTCACTTCCCTTACAAACTCTTCCTTGGTCATATCGGCACGTAAGGCATAGTTCATTTCTTTTTGGTGTCCCAAAGTATCGACAGTTTCCTTCATCATATTTTTACCACAGGCTGAACCTGCACCGTGAGCCGGATATACCATTATATCATCTGCAAGCGGCATAATTTTATTACGAAGGCTATCGTATAGTGTTTCTGCAAGCTGTTCTTGGGTCATATGTGCAGCCTTTTGTGCCAGATCGGGTCGTCCTACATCACCAAGGAATAATGTATCACCTGTAAACAAGGCTTGGTCTTTTCCATCTTTGCCCTTTAACAAATAGGTGGTGCTTTCCATTGTGTGCCCCGGTGTGTGTAGTGCTATGAAAGTAAGGTCGCCTAGTTTGAATTCCTGCCCATCCTTTGCAGTAGTGGCTTTAAATGTTGGATTTGCATTTGGGCCATAGATGATAGGTGCATCGGTTTTTTCTGAAAGGGTAACGTGACCTGAAACAAAATCAGCGTGAAAGTGGGTTTCAAAAATATATTTGATTTTTGCACCAGCCGCTTCAGCTTTGTCTATGTAAGGTTGCACTTCGCGCAATGGGTCAATAATAGCCACTTCTCCCTTGCTTTCAATATAATAGGCACCTTGTGCCAAACACCCTGTGTAAATCTGTTCTATTTTCATAATTTTTATGTTTTAAGTTATCGCTATTTTAAATTATGCTTTCGCAATTCAACTGCATTAAACATAAACTTGAGCGGGAATTATAGATTTAAAATTATAAGAGATTTTTCTGTTTGTCAGTAACCATTGTTACGCTACTTATCTTTTTTGAAGGGATACTTCATTTGTTTTATAAAAGTATTAGGAAAGTTAGCGTCATCTTCAAACCCCAATTCGATATCACGGCCACTGTCAGGAACGTATGCAGTCCCGAACAGGTAATCCCAAATACTCAAGGTAAGCCCAAAGTTCATTCCGTAAGGGCGTTCAGCTGGTAATGCTTTGGCGTGATGCCAAATATGCATTCGAGGATTGTTGAATATATAACCAAATTTCCCATAGCTCCAGTCGAGATTTGCGTGATTAAGATGCCCAACAAAAACAGTAAACATATGTACAACAAAAAATTGTTCAATACCAAAACCTATCATTGCCAAAGGAATGTATTGAATGGATTTATATACGATAGTTTCCAAAAAATGAAATCGAAATTGAGCAGCAAAACCCATTTCCTTTACGCTGTGGTGCACTTTATGGAATTTCCACATCCACGGAACCCGATGCAGCATTCTGTGCACATTCCATTGCACAAAATCTGCTACTATGAACATAATAAAAAGCTGCATCCATACAGGAAAATCCTGTACTTCTACTGCAACAATATTTTTGATGCCAAATATGCCCAAGCAGTCATTAAATAATTCGACCCCTACATTTGAAAGAGCGTTGTAACCAATTAATGAAAACAGGAAAAAATTAAAGAGGATGTAAAAAGTATCGAGCCAAAACCCTTTTCTAATGACTGACTGTTTCTTACGCCAAGGAACGATGATTTCAAATAAAAACACAAGAATAGAAAGACCTAATAACCAATAAAAATAATTAGTCCAAGAGGGATTGGAAATTTCCTTAATTAGGTAATTGAAGTAACCTGAAAAAGAACGCTCTATTATGTCAATGTATTTCCCCATTGCTATTGATCGGAAATTTCCTTATATATAATATAAATTCCCATTAGAAGTACAAACCAGCCAAATGCCTTTTTAAGTTTTTTGCCATCGATAAATTTATTAAGCCAAATACCTATAAATATACCCACTACTGATATTGAAGTAAATAGCAGCAAAAACAACCAGTCTATATCATAGTTTTGCACATCTCCTAAAAACCCTATCAACGAATTAATAGCAATTATAAAAAGAGAGGTGGCCACCGCTTTTTTCATCGGCAATTTGGCCAAAAGAACCAATGCCGGAATAATTAAAAACCCACCTCCTGCGCCAACCATTCCAGTTACAATTCCAATGAAAAAGCCCTGCACCACCAACAAGAGGTGATTAGATTTTTTTTCAACTATTTCTGTATTAAGTTGCCGATTTCCATTGCGAATCATAGTAATGGATGCCAAAAGCATTACAATGGCAAAAAATAGCATAATGGCCAAATTTTTTGTGACCATAAAATCATTAACTTCAAAAAATCGTTCTGGAATTACAGGGATTAAATAAGCTCTTGTTAAATATACAGCTGTAAAAGCGGGAACGGCAAAAATAAGGGCCGTTTTAAAATCTACCTTACCCTTCATCATATTTTTAAGTGCTCCTACAAGTGAAGTTGTACCCACTACAAATAATGAATATGCTGTAGCAATTACTGGATTAAATGATAAGGCATAAACCAAAATGGGTACAGTTAAAATTGAACCACCACCACCTATCAATCCTAACACAATTCCAATAAATAGCGCACCTGCATAACCAAAAATTTCTATAATGTCCATTTATCTATCTACCTAATGATAGAACAAATGTAAAGGGCATATTAAACAAGTTTGGTAACTGATGTTACAAGACTTCAATAAAACTACGGTGTAATTTTATTTTTTTATTGATTTCCATTTTTTTGAGTAGTCTGGAAACCACCACACGGCTAGTATGTAAATCTGAAGCAATTTCCTTATGGGTTGTATAGATATGCTTACTGTTAATTAGGATAATTCTATTTTGGATATAGTTTTCCAAACGTTCATCCATATTATTGAATGCAATATTGTCAATACTTTCAAGCATTTCCATCATTCGCGCGTGATAGCTAGAAAATACAAAGTTTCGCCAAGATTTGTATTTTCGGGACCATTCTTCCATCATTCCTACGGGAACCATCAGAAGTTTAATGTCCGTTTCAGATACAGCGTGTATTTCACTTTTGGAATCTCCGATGCAGCAACTCATTGTCATTGCACAGGTGTCACCTTTTTCAATATGATAAAGCAACAATTCATCGCCATCGCCATCAGGACGCATAATTTTGATACTGCCAGACAACAGTAACGGTATTGATTTTATATATTGACCAGGTTTCATTAAATCTTGTCCTTCCGGAACTTCCATAAAAGTCCCAACTTGGTTGATTTCTTCCAAAAGTGCAAGTTCAAATTGTGAGCCATAATATTTTTTAAGTTCTTGAATCATTGCTTACTTTTTTAGCGATTTCAGGATTGTATTTTAAAAAGAAATGTGCCCAAATGGATTTTGAAACTGCTCCTATATAGGACATTGTAATAAGCAACGCGGCGACAATACTTAGCATTATTCCTGTTGGACCGAAATCCAAACCAAATATGAGCGTAAGCACATAAGCTGCCACAGCCACCGCAATACCAACGCCATAAGAAACATACATAGACCCTGTATAAAAGCTTGGTTCTATATGATATTTTAACTTACATTTTGGACAGTATTCCCTTACTTTATTCATATTTGAAATTCTATAAGGATGTCCCTCCAGAAATTCCCCTTGACGGCACTGTGGGCATTTTAAGAATAAGATGCTGTATAATTTTGTCTTTTTCAATTTTAAGTCTACCTAAATTTTAGGTAAAAATACAAGGAATTGATTTAATTTTCGGTAACAGATGTTACATAAAATCAAATGAGAAATATAATATTCTGATTATTTGGATTTTTAAATATCTACTTGTGGTCTTTTTAAGTTATTAAAGGATCAATGATATTTCTTTTTAAATTTGAAATATAATATGGAATGATATTAAATGCCTTCATATTCTAAAAAAAATATTTGGGCAGCAAAAATATCAAAATGTTGTACTCGACCCTTTTTTAGGGTGGATTTAGAACAAAAAAAGCCGAAGATTTCTCTTCGACTTTTGTACGGGCGGGGGACTCGAACTCCCACATCTCGCGGCACCAGATTCTAAGTCTGGCGTGTCTACCAATTCCTCCACCCCCGCATTTAATATTTTTATAAGCTTTTTCTTGCTTAATTCCCATGTTTTGCTATTGAACATATAGATAAGTAGAGTTTTACTGTTAAGTATACATATTGACTTATTGAATGCGCCTATTTATATTTTTTTGCACCTAAATTTTATTATATATGTCTTGTAGCGCTCATTTTTCATTTCTTGCACCCGTTTTTAATGGTATCTCTCTTCCTGATGAAGGATTTATTTCAGGTTATGCAGCGATTATTCATGGTTTACAGTTGCCAGTTCCTTTACCAATTCCATTTACAGTGGTAAGTTTGAAAACAGTACGTGTCCAAAATGATAACTTCACTTACTTGCCCAAAAGTTATAAAGTGGATGATTCACTTGAATATACAGAAATACAGGCACTCTATAAACATTTAGTGTTTGCCTTAAAATATGAAGGGGTGAATCTTTTAGTATTTAGTGCCTTAGTAAAACATTATAGTGAAGAGGAGCTGATTCAATTGGTCAGTATTGAGCCTACAGGTCAATATTCAAGAAGAATTTGGTTTTTAATAGAATGGTTACTCGGATCGGAACTTACGGGTATTTCCAGCATTAGTAAAAAAAGCTATGTTGACGTAATTGACACCCAATTACAATATGGTATAAAAGCAATACGGTCACCCCGTCAAATGGTCAATAACAATTTACCCGGAACCGTTGACTTCTGCCCACTGGTTCGTAAAACAGCTTTTTTGGAGCATCATATTCAGGAAAATTTATCAGCCAGAAACAAAATCTATCTAAAGGGTATACGAAAAAGTATTTTACAAAGAGCTGCTTCCTTTTTATTATTAAAAGATTCCAAGGCTTCTTTTACCATTGAAGGGGAAAGCCCCAAAAGCAAACGTACCGCACGTTGGGGATAAGCCATAGGGCAAGCAGGCATGAAAGACCTAAGCCATGAGGAATTTGAACGCCTACAGCAACTCGTCATAGAAAATTCCCGTTTTATTGATATGGGCTACCGTAAAAAGGGAGGTTTTATAGGGTAACGGGATAAGGATACTTTTTCTCCCATCCCAGACCACATTTCCGCAAAACATGAAGATATTCCGATACTGATGATGGGGTTGTTGGAAACTAATAGTAAACTATTGGACGATGAGATAGATGCTGTACTTTCCGCAACCATTATTGCGTTTGGGTTTGTAAACATTCACCCTTTTGTAGATGGAAATGGACGTATTCATCGCTATTTGGTTCATCATATATTAGCTAAAAAAAGTTTTTCGGAGCAAGGAATTATTTTCCCTGTTTCCGCCTGTATCCTTAATCATATTGGAGATTATCAAAAAGTACTGGAAAGTTATTCCACCTCTTTATTGGATTTTATTGAATGGAAGGAGACAACTGACCACAATGTTGAAGTCATCAATGAAACTATAGATTATTATCGTTATTTTGATGCAACTGCACACGCAGAGTTTTTATATGGTTGTGTCAAGGATACCATTGAAAATATCATTCCTCAAGAAGTTGATTATTTGACCAAATACGAAGAGTTTAAGTATTATATTGACAACACATATGCAATGCCTGATGATATGGTGTCATTATTAGTACGCTTTTTGGAGCAAAACAATGGTAAATTCTCTAAACGGGCAAAAGCGAAAGAATTCTCAATGCTTACTAAAAGAGAAATTGAAGATATTCAATCCCAATATAATTTGATTTTTACCTCCTGAAAAAGAATAAAGAGAACTAAAAATCAACAACTTTATCCAAAGCAGCATCAGCCTCTTTTTTCATAAAGTTTGCTTGGTAATTTATAGTAGTCGTCACGGAAGAATGACGGTATAATTTCTGCAGCATTTGAATAGGAATTTTATCCCCGGAGATATTACCAAAAGTATGGCGGGCAATATGCATACTCAATTTTTTATTAATATTGAGTTTATCGGCTACTCGCTGAAGTTTTCGATTGACATTTCTGTTTACCGATTGTGTTCTTGAAAGGAGGGATTTTTTATCATTTAAATCGATTTCTCCCAAATCCGGAAATACTAGGTTATTTTTGTTAGAGAATTGTCTATAGAATTCCAATATGGCTTTAGCTTTTTCCGGAACTTTTAAAGAATCATGTTTTTGATTTTTGCTCATTCTGTAATAAAGCCTGTCATCCTTAAAGTCTGACCATTTTAGAAGTAATAAATCTCCAACCCGTATGCCGGCAAAGTAAAAACTGAACAACCACAAATTAACGGCATGTTTCTGTGGAGGGGTTAAGTTTGGTGCGTTTTCCAATAACCTGACTTCTTCAATACTCAACCCGATCTTTTCAGACTGCGGAAACTTGATTTGAATTTTCCCCTTTCCAAAGGGATAGCTGTCTTTACTAGCCAATGAATCGGAAATAGCCCTGTTATACACTGTACGAATAACCATCAAATAGTTTACCACAGTTCTTGGAGCCTTTTTGTCTTGATGTAACAAATAGGTTTCAAATTTTCTCAAAAGAAAAACAGTGATTTCCCGAAAGGCTAATTCCTGTTTACCTACAAAATTTTTAAACTTTTGGATTCTGTTCTTTTGTGTTTTGTACTGACGGTATTTTTCACTTTTCAAAAGATTGTCTAAGTAGCGTTCGGCAACGAGAAAAAAATCAGCTTTTTTCTTTTCAACGATTTTCTTCTTGATAGTTGAAATAGATTCATAATCATCTTTTGCTTCAGATTCCAATAGTTGACCATTTGCTTCAGAAAGTTTTTTGAGGATTAGTTGGTTGAGTCTTGTAGCATTTGGGTGAGATGATTTTACAAGTCTATTACCTTCATCCCAAAATTTAGGAGCAACATATTGACCAGTATACAAATAGGTAGATCTTCTATTTTTTGTAATTCTGATAACAATAGGATGCTCTTTATCAGCTTTTTTTTTCTTCCATAAAATTGCTCTAATTGATGCCATAAATGATATCTTTAATATAAAGATACAACATCTCAGGTAAAACATAGGTAAAACATTTTACCATTTTTCTTATATTTATTTGGTATTTTTTAACATTCAAAAATATTTAACTAATTGATTACCAGTTAAATTGCATTTTATTGATTTGGACAGGTAATTTTCTCATAACCCGAAGGTCACTGGTTCGAGTCCAGTTCCCGCTACTAGGAATGACAAGGCTTCACAGAAATGTGAAGCCTTTTTTTATTTCACTTAGTACAGAATTTTGGATCCTGGATCATTCCCAATTGTTATAAAATTAATTATCCCCCATCCAACTCCTATTGGGATTAAATTTATAAAACCTGTAAATTTGAAGAAAAAGTACTATGAAGAAAAAACATATGGGATTTGGGGGGCTTATACTCATTCTTGGATTGTTTGTACTTAAACCTTTGCTCACCAACAGTATTAAAAAATATAGGTATGAGAATGAAATTCTTCCTATCCGAAAAGGAATAAAAGAGCGTATAAAGCGAGAACAACAAAGTTTCCCTGGCACTAAGGGAATTATTTATTCCCTCTCTACTTTTCCTAATCCTGAGATTGCTTATGTAACAGGCTATCATGAAGAAAAAAATAGCGCGCTCCCCTATTTTGATTTGACAGTTGAAACTCCTTTAGGACATAGAACTTTTTCAAGAGATACTACCATTGGACAAGTGATAGGAATTTTAATAAACCATCATGACTCTATCCCTGATGAAGATAAAAACCGCATTTTTAATATTTATTACAAACTTGGTACTGATTTAATTGATAAAGAAATAAATCGTTCCGTAAGTATAATGAGAGTATATTTAAAGGATTCTTTATATGATGCCGTATTTATTGCTAATACCTTCACTAAGAATTTCAATAGTAAATCTAATGAATTAGCCAGAAAGCGACTCAAACGTATTGAGAAAGAATTAGGCACAATCAAGACTCAATATTATCAGCAGACCATTAAATAATCTCCCTATAAATTCTTTCTAAGACTTTTAATTCAAGCTAAAAACAACCCCTCCTCCAAGACTAAATTGATAAAATGTAGAGTATGTTACTACGGTTGCTTGGGGTCCATATCCATCAAAATAAAATCCACCACCAGCTCCCTGAACTGCTGAGAGCAATTGCGCTTGCATCCGAATTCCAAAATAGTCGTTCATCCAAAAAATCCCTCCTAATTTAGCTCCCCAACTAAATTTTGTTGCATCAGAGCTTCTTCCATTATCTGGATTGTCTAAGTTTGCTATTACCATTCCCGCCATTAATCCTCCATATCCTTGAAATTGAGAACTAGGTCTCGAAAAATAACGATTTGCACCCAACATTAAGTAATTTATCCCTAAATCAAAATTGGTATATTGCTCTCTTATTGTATTGTAAGTTTGATACCAAGTTGGTGAATTTGTGTCTTGACGTAAATAAGTAAATTCAAACCCCATATACGGACTCGGTTTATATTCCAGTCCTCCACCCCATTGAAAGCCTCCTTTTATTTTTCCTTCGTAATAAGCTTGATAATCGTAATACGAATCGAAACTATCATCAAAAGCATAACTTCCATAAAAGTTAACATAAATATCTTGAGCTTGAGCGCTACCAATTCCTAAAAACAAAACCAATAGATAAAAGAATTTTTTCATTATTATTTTTTTTAATTACACCCTATTATATAATTCAATTTACTTTTTCTTTATTCCGAAGCGATAATTTGCCGATAGCATAATTTGGTTTCTCCCTCTTCCAACCCCAGTTTCAAGACGATACCACCAACGTTTTCCATGGTTATACTGAACCCCTAATTGTAAAGACACATGCCCTAAAGGTTCTTTCTCAAACTGATAGCCCAATGTTCTATCTCCGGGCGTTCTTCCTTCCAGCCAGTCGTCAATTTCTTTTACAATTTGATTTACAACTACCTTTTGAGCTGGTTTCAAACCATCATACCAATTATTTGCTGTATCTGAAATATCATTTTTTATTTCTTGGATTTTCCCTTTATCAACCTTAGAAAACATATCACTTATGCGAAGCTCGCCAGATGAATCTCTTGCCAAATATTGATGTTGAGCTCCTATACTAAAATTAATATTATGAAACCGTTTATGAAATCCGAAACTACGGCCTACACGAAAAGAAGTAACTGTTCCGAATACCTTATCGTCTAAAGAACTTACATCCGACCAAGTTGCATTGAAATTCAAAATAGCAAAATAATTTCCTGCTCCATATGCCAAAACAGTTCCCAATCCATAAGTATCTGCAGTGGGATTAGTTGGGATATCTAATTCGAAAGGGTTTGTTAACTTTATGGCGTTATTGCTTTCTGAATGCGCATATAAGCCATATACATTTAAGAAGGGAAACAACCAAGCTTCTAATCGTACGTTTACAACATTTGCAGTATTTTCAAAAGTTTCAAACTCCAAAAAATCCATATCTACAAATTCGGAGTCGTCCAATCTCAACGCTATATTATCAATATTTAATTTAGTGTCTTGAGCAATATAATTTACCATTATCCCAAAAGGAAGTGGTAAATCATGACCTGTTTTCTGGACTCTGTCTCCATAAATAGGTAAAACATAAGGGTAATCATGACTCATCAAACTGTCTCTATAAGCTTGATCTATCTTCCGAATAGCTAAATCTTGCCCAAAAACATCATTACAATTTACTATTGCAACAATCAATAGTAACCCTATCTTAAAAAAAAAGTCTTTTTTGATATACCTCATATATTATATTTTCACAGGAAAAATAACAGAACCAGTAATCTATTGTATAAAACCTCTCCTATAATAATATCTCCGTTTAAACAAAACTGAGAAAAATTTAAAATGAATATTTATCCTTTATTTCAAACTTAAAATATTATACTTACTCTTCCTTACTCTTCTAAAGCATTAATTTCTTACGCCTTATTATTCTCTTTATGTATGGCATCAATCATATACTTTTCCAAAGTACCATCTCTCCCAAAGCTGTTTAAAGAATTCATTGCATCTTTCATAGAAATAGGGATAAACTCTATATCTACCTTGGCTATAAAACGTATTTCTCCTGCATCCATTCTGGGAGCATCTGGAACATAAACACTAAAAAAACCATCTTTATAACTAGTAATAAAAGCTATTCGGTAGAAGATATCTTCTTTTAAAAGAATGGATTTCCAATTATCATCATCTTTTTTTGCTGGCTTATCTCCAAGCAATCTATACTTCAACATTTGCAAACTTGGAAAAAGTAAAAACAATTTATCCTCAACTTTTTGCCCCCAATCATTCACAAGTCCTTTCTGCACTAGATATCCACTTAGATAGCAAATAAAAACTAAAATTGCTACTGTAAATATGGTTACTGTAGCAGCTCCAAAAACAGAATGAATATTAAAAATATCAACCAATTTTCTACCTAAAGGTGTAGCAAGCTTGATAGCATGTGTAATTAGAACAATAAAAATGAGTAAGGGAATTAGAAAAAATATCCCTCCTAATATTACAGCATTAGTAGATTTATTAAATATTTTCATAGTGTTTCAAGCTAAGTGATTATTTACCTTTCTAATACATCCAAAAATCTACATAAACTGTAAATTAATCCCCGTAAATACTTGAAAAATTGGCTGAGTTCCTGCTGTTAGCATAGAATATTGCGGTTCTATAAAACAATTAATCATTGTATCATTAAGTTTAATAACTTTTCCTATCCCCAACGCTATTGGCACACTGTACGCATCATTTTTAATATCGAAATACCAAATTGGAGCTCCTCTTAAATACAACCCTTTACCTAATTGCCAAAAGTAAAAAGGTTGGAATGCTGCATTATTAGTGCTTTCTCTATCACTTTGTCCAGCAAATGAGGTTTGCCAAGTAACTAAAGCTCCATATTGGAAAATTGGAGATTTAGCAAAGAAAGCAACAAAGGCAAAACCTGCTTGCCATTTCCCTGTACCTAAGGCTTGATTAGTTGAAGTTGGTGCTGTTATTAAAGGCCCTGCACCCATAGTAGTTGTAGGGTTTGAAACAAAATTATAGGACATAAATGCATTCATATCTCCTAAACCATTTAATGTTTTTACATTTCCATTTACTTCGGGTAATCCAATAGTACTTATAGGAGTGGATACTCTTAGTAATAATTTTCCACCAGAAAGCGGTTTAGCAAAGCGTACCCATGCAGTATTCATATATGCATCGTCTGGAGCATTTGACAATTTCGGCATGTAATAATCGTGAAAGTTCAGCGCAGTCATATTTGCAAGCGGATTGTTTGCTTGCGCCGCATTCCCCTCTGCTTCTTGAGAAAAAACTGAAATGCTTATTAAAAAGCACATAAATAAGCACACTCTTGTTCTTAATGTTTTCATAACGAATTTAGATTAAGTAAAATTAACTGAAGGATTTATAGGGGGGATAATCTATATCAAAAATACAATAATATTTCTATAAAAATGATTTAGATGAAAAATAGATTTATTTTATTCATACAATTGTAATCTGTTTCTTAAATATTGAAGCTCTTCATTCATGTTTTCTACCCGATTTAACAAGTGGGAAATAGCTTCCAAGCCTTCTAAGTTTATTCCTAAATCTTGATGCAGACGCACCATTTTTTCTAGTTTAAGGAAATGATGTTCTGTAATCAAATTCCTACCTCCTTCTTTTTTAATTTGAATGATTTTTGCCTCAATAAAATGCGATACAAAAACTTCATCTACTTGATAATTCTTACAAAAATCGTGAATACTAATTCTATATTTGGTCTCCATAACTTACCACATTAAAGATTTGTCTTTTTCAATTCCTCAAAAAGTTCCCTTTGTTTTTCGGTAAGATTTGAAGGTAAATCTATCTGATAGGTAATATATAAATCTCCAAAACTCCCCTCCTTTTTATACTCAGGGAAACCCTTTCCTTTCAATTTAACTTGTTGTCCGTTTTGAACTCCGGGTGCTACTTTTAATTTAACTTTTCCATCAAAGGTTTCTGCTGTAATTTCTCCTCCTAAAACGGCAGTTGTTAAGTTTATTAGAACTGTTTTATAAAGATTTGCTTTCTCTCTCTTAAAAGGAGTATTATTTATAATTGAAAATGTAATATATAGGTCGCCATTTGGACCGCCATTACTTCCAGTAGCTCCATGCCCTTTTATTTTTATTGTCTGTCCGTTTTCAATCCCCGCAGGTATTGTTATTCGGATTTTCTTATTGTTAACGGTTAAAGTTTGTTTTTGAGAGGTATACACATCTCGTAGTTGCAATTGTAGTTCAGCATTAAAATCTTGACCACGAAAGGCTGTTTGCCTTCGCTGATTTCTAAAACCTCCTCCTCCAAACATCGATTCAAAAAAATCTGAAAAGTCTTCATCAGTAGCGCCTCCACTATAAGAATATGAATCTCCAGAGGCATATTGTTGACTACTTTGCTGTTGAGTCTTCGCTTTTTCAAATTCTTCAGCATGCTGCCAATCTTTTCCGTACTCGTCGTATTTTTTACGCTTTTCTGGGTCGCTTAAAACCTCATTAGCTTCATTGAGTCTTTTAAATTTTAACTCCGCTTCTTTATTATTAGGATTTAAATCTGGATGGTATTTCCTTGCTTGTTTTCTATATGCCTTTTTTATTTCGGCTGTAGTAGCACTTTTATCAATTTCTAAAATTTTGTAATAATCAATAAATTCCATACTTCCGAGAAGATTAATTTTGAAATTACGCTAAATGTGTAACTTAAATTTACGGATTTATTTTGAATCTAGAAATCCTATTAATCAGTATTGAATTTAATTTTGTATGCCCGCTTATATGTTTCAACAGTATCAATATCTATTACCAAATCATCAGCTTGAAAGGTTTCTACATCTTGAAAGTGAGCTTTTATAATATGTTTTGCGCCAGTATCTGTATCCAACTTCTTTAAATCCTCAAAATATTCAGCAGAAAAAATTGCAGGCACTCCTACACTTCCAGCAAAGCGAGAAGCAATAATATTTTTTTCTCCTGAATTAAAACTATTTATTAATTCTTTTAAATAATAAGAAGTTACAAAAGGCTGATCTGCCAACATAATTAATACCCCATCAAAATCTAATTTTTGAAGCGTTCTCACCCCAAAAGCAATAGAACTTCCAAGGCCTTGCTCCCAATCTTTATGGTATAAAGCTTCCGCATTCAAAGTTATTTTTTGCTGAATTAACTCGGCATTAGCTCCCAAAACCACAAATAATGATGTATTTTCCACATTTACAGCTGTAGAAACTGCATTTTCTAATAATGTTTCTTCGCCCCATTTCAAGAGTTGCTTAGGAGTTCCCATTCTTTTGGAAGCCCCTGCACTTAGAATTAAAATAGCTACTTTTTTCATTGAAAAGCTTTAAAACCTATATTTCTTTTTCTTCAGAATGTATTCTTCCTTTTTTGTCTTTCAACAAATAAACTTCCTCTTTTCTTACTACAGCTAATATTTCTGCAATAATAGAAACTGCTATTTCCTGAGGGGTTTCTGCTCCAATATTAATTCCTGCTGGCGCATGGATCTTTTCAAAAAATAATGAATCTATAGCTGGATTATGCTCTAATATTTCTTGAAAAAGCTTTTCTCTACGTCTAGCTGGCCCTAAAATTCCGAGATATTTTAAATTTAAATCTGTTAACCTTAAAAGGTATTGTAAATCTTTGGAATAACTATGCGTCATTAAAACAACCGCAGTTTCCTTATCTATTATATTTTGGTTGAATGTTTGCGGACTCACATTTTCTATATGCTTTGCTCCAGGGAAATTTAATAAAGTTTTTGGGTCGCTCTCAGGGGCAACTATAGTTACTTCCCAACCATTTAATGACGCTAGAACACCTAATTGAACCGCATCATGCTCGGCGCCAATAAGTACTAATTTTAAGGACGGTTTTAATTTTTGATTAAAAACTTCTAAACCTTCCTTAACCTTATTGTCTTTATTATCCTCATTTAAATAAAACTGATTTTTATCATCAAAAACAACACAAGAACCAAAATTTACATTCTCCTCATCTGTCATTTTAAAATATGAAGTAATGTAAAATGCTTGTCTATTATCCAATACTTTTTCAAAAGCTTGTAAGAAATGTTTTTGTAATGATAAAGGTTCTATTAATATATATAAAATCCCTTCACAACCTAATCGGTAACGCCCATCATACGTCATTATTTTAGGAATTCGGGTAGTAAAAACCGACTGACTCTGACGAAGAATTTCTTTTTCAACACATCCACCACTAACTGCGCCTGTCATTTTACCATCTTCTCGAATAAGCATTCTAACGCCAGGCCTCCTATACGACGAGCCTTCCATAGCTACTACAGTTGCTAAAACCGACTTTAAGTTTTTCGATTTCGCCTTTAAATAACTTTCTATTATTTGCTTAAATTCATGCGTCATAACACATTATCTGGTTGCTATAAATGGAGCCACTTCTTCTTTTTTATACAATTCTTTATTTGGAGAAAGTGCTATAAATCCATCTGTATGTGCTAAGCTCATTAAATCTCCAGAACCATTCTCTTTTATTGGAAAAGCATACGTAATTCCATTTTTACTTTCAATTTTTACTCTAACAAAAAGGGTTAATTTTGTAGGGTTAAAAAAATCTTCTCCTAGAACAATATTTTCTTTTTTATTTTCTATTCTAAGCGACTCATAAAGCCAATCTTTAAAGTACACATAATAATTAGCAAAGGTAGAAACAGGGTTGCCAGGAAATGAAAAAACAACGGTGTTTGTTTCTTTATGGATTCCAAACCAAAAAGGTTTTCCTGGCCTTTGGGCAACCCGATGAAATATTTTTTCTACCCCCAACTCTTCAAAAGCTTCGGGGATAAAATCAAATTTCCCTTTAGACACTCCACCACTCAACATTAAAACATTATTGGTGCGCAATAATTCATTTAAACCATTTTTTATTTCCTCCTTATCATCATTTAAATGTACATGCGTTGCTAGTATATTTTCTTCCTCTAACAAAGCATGCAGCGAAAGCATGTTTGAGTTTCTAATTTGATGTGGTTTGGGAGTTTCATGTACTGCCACTAACTCATTTCCTGTGGAAATTAAAGCAATTTTTGGTAACTTTTTAACCTTTACCTCTACTTTTCCTACGGAAGCTAAAATCCCAATCTCAGCAGCTGTAATTTTTGTATTCTTCTTAATTACAACAGCGCCTTGCTCAACATCGGTTCCTTGCCTGTGGATATTTTGTCCTTTTTTTATTTCTGAATTAACAATTGCACTTCCATTTTCAATAGTAATATCTTCATACATTACAACGGTATCTGCATTTTCTGGAAGCACCGCTCCCGTCATTATTTCCAAACAGTCATTAGTATTATTTAATTTTACTTTTGGAGTACCAGCTGCAATAATTCCCTGAATTTTAAATTGTTTTTTAGTGTTCTCTCCCGCTCCATAATTAATTGCAATTCCGTCTTTTGTAGCACGATGAAACGGAGGAAAATCTCGATCGGCTAAAATATCTTCAGCTAAAATTCTTCCTAAACTATTGGTGAAAAAAACATTCTCTTCTTCAAAAGAAAGTAGTTTTTCCATCACTTTTTTATGTGCTTCTTCAAAAGAAATCATACCTTTTTTATTTAAAAATCAATTAATCCAAGTCCGTTATTTAATAAAACACGGACTCCTACAATAAACACTAAAATAGCTGTGAGTAATTTTATTCCACGACCACTTAATTTATTTAAACTAATTCGGATTCCTATTTGTCCTCCTATAAAAACCACTGCCAAAAGCACCAACCCTTCCTTCCACGGAAAAACAAACATTCCATTAGAAACTAAGCCTGCAACTCCAGAGATAGAATTTACCAAAATGAAAAAACTAGCTAAAGCTGCTATTTTGATAGACGATTCCCATCGCATGTGGTTTAAAATTGGGGCTAAAAATATTCCCCCTCCAATACCTACAAGTCCTGATAAAAATCCGATTCCAGCTCCCAAAATATAAGTTACCCAAATTGGATACTTCTTTGCTGTAAGCCTTGTTTTTCGTTGTCGTTCCTTTATACTTTGTGTAACTAATAAAATTGCAGAAGTCATTAAAGCCACTCCTAAAATGATAAAAAACACATATTCTTTAAGCCGAAAAGATGCCCCTATAAATGCTAGAGGAATACTAGTAGCCACAAACGGAATAAACTTTTTGACATCAAAATGTCCATTTTTGTAATACAGATAAGTACTCCCAGAAACCACAATTAAATTACACACAAGCGCTACGGAACGGATTACAAAAAAACTTGCAAAAAACAGGGTCAATAATGCTAAATAACTACTTCCCCCACCAAATCCTACCGAAGAATATAGCACTGCAATTATAAAAAAACATAAGGCTAAAATACTAAGAGATTCAGGTGTTAACTGCATGTTTTAAATAATTATTTAAACCACCCTCTAATTCAAGGAAAGTGGTGTTTATTTTATCTTTTAATTGCACTAAGGCTTTTCCACTTCTAACGCCAGATTGACAAACTAAATACACAGGTTTAGAGCTATCAATTTCTGAAATTCTCTCGGAGAGTTCCTGCAAAGGGATGTTCTTCGAAGTATCAAAATGAAAATCTTCAAACTCTAAAGGGGTTCTTACATCTATAATTTGAAGAGGCTTTTTCTGATTTAATAAAGTCGAAAAATCTTCCGCAGAAATTACAGCATCAACATCACAAGAAACATTTTCATAAGTTGCTTCTAGCGCTGTTCGTTTTAAATTTTCTTGTTGAGCGTCAAAAGTTATTTTTTGATATTGTTGACTTAATCCATCAAAAATAAGTAAGGTTCCCGACAATGGCTTTCCTATTCCAGTAATCACTTTTACTGCTTCTAAAGCTTGTAAATTTCCTATAATTCCGGGTACTATTCCCAAAACTCCATTTTCATTGCAATCTGGCATTTCTCCTTTGCTTGGCATGGTTGGAAATAAACAACGATATGTAGGCCCACTTTTGTAATTAAAAACACTTACCTGACCTTCAAACTCGTGTAAAGCCCCATAAACAAAAGGCTTATTTAACAACACACAAGCATCGTTAATTAAATACCGCGTTGGAAAATTATCGGTTGCATCTATAACAAGATCGTAATTTTTTATAATTTCTAATGCATTGTCCTTATGTAAAAAAGTATCGTATGCATTGATTTTAGTTTCAGAATTCTGAGCCTCTAGTTTTTGCTTTATAACAGCTAACTTTGAGAGTCCAACATCTCCTTCTCCGTATATAACTTGTCTTTGTAAATTGGAAAGGTCTATGGTATCGCTTTCCACAATCCCTAAAACTCCAACTCCCATAGCATTAAGGTATTGCAGTACAGGAACTCCTAATCCACCAGCACCAACCACTAAAACTTTGGCTTGTTTTAGTTTCTCTTGAGCTTTAACACCAAAACCCTTCAATAAAGTTTGTCTTATGTATCTATTAGCATTCAATTTCTTACTTATTTTTCAGTTTTTTCACAACTTCTATACGTTGTTTTTCTTCATTTACATTTAAAAGTACGTCATCTTGAAGTGGTTTCACAATTTTGACATTACTATTCCTCAAAAACTTTATTGGAGCGAACGATTTTTGCGCTGCAATAAAAACCTCAGCTTGCTTTAAACCCTCGGCCTCCCAAATAGCACACAGAGGCTCGGGCATTTCTTTAGTGGAAGTAGTAAAAACCGTTGCAATACTATTTACGTCTCTTTCTACAATTAATTGCTTTATGGCACGCTTATTTATTAAAGGCAAATCGCAGGCAATGATAAGCCAAGCACTATTTTTATCAAAATGATGCGCACTTAAAATCCCGTTAAAAGGACCTTTATACACATCTTCATCTATTATTAATTTTTCTTCGGAAGTAAATTCGTTTTCTTGCTCTTTACGGATGCTAATATAGGCTTCATCACAAACCTCTTTTAGCAATTTATAAAGGTATGTACGTTGAGGAACTCCGTGGTATGCAATCAAGCCTTTATCTGTTTTCATTCGGGTACTCAATCCCCCCGCCAATACCAATCCATATAATTTACCTGTTGAAGTCACTTTTTCCTCCCGATTTTTTCTCAAGCTGAATATTGGCAATTTTTATATCGTGAGAAAGCGCCTTACACATATCATAAATTGTAAGTGCACTCACCGAAACACCTGTTAACGCCTCCATTTCTACCCCTGTACGCTCCGTACATTTTACAGTACAATTAATAATAAACGAAGTTTTTTTAGGTTTAATATCAATCTGAATTTTAGACAAAGCTAACTGATGGCAAAGCGGAATTAAATCGGCCGTTTTTTTTACCGCTTGAATTCCTGCAATTACTGCTGTCTGAATTATGCTTCCTTTTTTATTTGAAAACTGATTTTTCTCTAATTCTGAAAAAACCTCAGCAGGAAAAATAACTTCTCCAGAAGCAGTTGCTACTCTTGCTGTTACTTCTTTAGTAGAAACATCCACCATAGTTGCCTCTCCAGCTTCATTTATATGTGATAATTTACCCATTTTTTGTTTTTAGCAGGTAGTATAAAGTATCAAGTACGAAGTATTAAGATTCTAGACTTTACTTGTCTTTGCTCTATATTATTCATTCTAAATACTTGATAATTAATACTTTATTCTAAATACTTTTATCTCTTTGCTCTTTACTCTAAATACCTTGCACTTCAAAAACTACCCTCCAATTGAGGTCATCGAATTATTAAAAACACCTTTGTATTTTTCTTGTTCTTCAAAGCCTGTTTTAGAACGACTCCCTATGGTTGCTAGAATATGTTGTTTTATTTTTTCTTCTGAATTTTCACTTCTTAATAGGGTTCTAATATTCATCCTTGGTTTTCCATACAGGCAAGTAATAACATCTCCAGTAGCAGAAATCCGTAGGCGATTGCAACTTCCGCAAAATGTTCTCGAAAAAGACGGGATAAGCCCAAAAGTTCCTTTATAATCTTTGATTTTATAATTTATAGAGGTAGATGTTTTTTCTGAAACTAATTTTTCAATCGCATCAAAACGCTTGGCAATATGCTCATAAATAGCTTTATAATCCCATTTTATAGTATTGAAGCTTTTTGAACCTCCATTAAAAGGCATTTCTTCCAAAAACCGAACTGAAACATTGTAATATTTTGTGAGTTCTACTAATGGAATAATCTCTTCAATATTCTGCCCCTCTAAGGCAATACAATTAATCCGCACATTAAAACCTTCCGAAATCAATTTTATAAGGTTCTCATAAACCGTTTCATACTGATTTCTTCTGGTTATTCTCTCAAAAACATCTTTATTTATAGCGTCTAAACTTACATTGATGTTTTTTATTCCTAAGGACTTTAATTCGTTTATATAGGGTCCAATTAAAGTAGCATTGGTAGTAACAGAAATATCGTCTAAACCTTCTAAAGAAGCTAAATGACGAAATAAAACCATTAAATCTTTTCTAACAAAAGGCTCCCCGCCTGTTAATCTAATTTTATTAATTCCTTGAGAAACCATTATACTACTCAACCTACAAAGCTCCTCCATTGAAAATAAATCTTTGCGCTTTGCAAAATCAATCCCTTCTTCTGGCATACAATAATTGCAACGTAAATTGCAACGGTCTGTAACCGCCAATCTTAAATAATTTATAACTCTATTATGGTTGTCTATTAACATATAATTTTTTAATAGCTTCATAAAATCATCCGCCACTAACTGGAGGAATCAGTGCAATTTCATCATCAATTGTGATATTATCTTCTTCTTGCGCATACTTATTATTTACAGCAATTGCCAACGAAGAAAGTTTTTTGAGTGCTGGATACTGCTCCATCAGAAAAAGCCTAAGCTGCTGTACAGTTTTTATTTTTTCTTCCGCAGAAATATATAAAGAAGCATCTCCAACTATCTCTCTTGTGATCCCAAAAAGTAAAATATTCATAATTGACACTTCGTTTTCTTATTGACTCGGCAATTGGTATTTAATACATCAAGGCAATTTACACCTCCAATAATAATGGTTAAGTTAACCAAAAACAAAAGATTAGATTAAATTTTTCAGCTTATTTAACACTAAAAATGTACTTCTTTAAATTTATAAATGCTTTTTGCTCGATAATCAAAGTTTAACGCTCCAATACTTACATAACATTTTACTTTTTCAAAAGTGATTTCGACAAATCCTCAAGAGATTTTCCCTTTGTTTCTGGCATTAAAAAGATTACAAATAACAATTGTAAAATCATCATTCCAGCAAAGAAATAGAATATTGGCGCTGGCCCTACAACTTCTGTAAAGTAAGGGAAAAAGTTTGTTATCAATGCTGCAAAAATCCAATGTGTAGAACTTCCTAAAGACATTCCGTAAGCTCTTACTTTATTTGGGAATATTTCAGAAATAAAAACCCAAATTACAGCTCCTTGACCAATAGCATGAGATGCAATAAATATAAATGATAATATAGGCACTATGCTCCCTTCAGTATTTCCTGTATCAAAAGCTCTTCCTATAAAAAATAACGAAATAATATACCCGATAGAACCAATATACATAAGCTTTTTTCGTCCGCTTCTATCTATTAGATACATTCCAACAAGGGTAAATATTAAATTTATAATCCCAATTCCTACCGTAGAAAACATTGAAGATTCACTCCCCAGCCCAGCATCTCTAAATATTCTTGGTGCATAATAAATTACAGAGTTAATTCCTGAAAGCTGATTAAAAAATGCAAATAAGAATGCCAAGAGAATAACAAAACTATATTTCTTAGATAAAAACCTTTCTTTAAGTGATGTTTTAGTTGCATCCATTGCTGCGGAGGCTTTTATTTCTTGTAATTCCTCTTCATAATTATCATTATTAATTAATTTTAAAGTCTGTAGTGCTTCTTCTTCGGCATTGTGTTTTAACAACACCCACCTTGGGCTTCTTGGGAGTTTTCTTACTAAAAGTGCAAAAGCTAAAGCTGGAATTGCTTCTACTCCCAACATCCATCTCCAAGCATTTTCTAAATTTAGTAAACTAATAACATAATTAGACACATAAGCCATTAAAATACCTAAAACTAGATTTAATTGAAAAGACGCTACTAATTTCCCTCTATTTTGCGCTTGAGAAATTTCTGAAATATAAATAGGCGCTGTTACAGAGGATGCTCCAACAGCAATTCCTCCAATAAATCTAAAGATTACAAAGGAGTATATATCTAATGCTAAAGCTGAACCTATGGCCGATATGAGAAACAAAATTGCAATCCAAAAAAGGGTTTTTCTTCTTCCATATTTATCCGAAGGAAATCCTCCAAAAATTGCTCCTATTAATGTACCGTAAAGCGCAACTGCAATTGCAAAACCATGCATCAAGTCGCTTAAACCCCATGTTTGCTGTATTGATTGTTCTGCTCCAGAAATTACTGCGGTATCAAAACCAAATAAAAAACCACCAAGCGAGATGATGATGGCCCATTGTAATACTTTACTCATTCTAAGTTTTCATTTTGAAGCATACTATTCCTTCCGAAACAGAAATGCTTCTGGTTGACTGGTTTTAAAGGTAAGAATTCTATTGAAGTTCCAAAGCCTTTTTTAAATCTAGCTCCGCAACAGAATTTATTATCAAATCTGGTTTAAACGCATAATCGTTTAAATCGTTTTCTTTAGAAACTCCAGAAAGCGTCAAAATAGTAGTATATCCTAATTGGACACCTCCTAAAATATCGGTATCCATTGTATCTCCAATTATAATAGTTTCTCGGGCTTCTAAACCTAGATACTTTCTTGCAGAACGCATCATTACGGGGCTCGGTTTCCCTACAGAAAAAGCTTTTTTTCCAGTAGCTTCTTCAATCATGGCAACAATAGCTTTTATTCCTAAATTAGACCACCCCTTTTTCATAGGAGATGGATCTAAATTAGTAGCTATTAATTTTGCTCCTGAGAGAATCATATCTACTGCATTGTTTACCATTTCTAAAGTGAAGTTTCTTCCTTCTCCAACCACCACAAAATCTGGATTTTGATTTACTAATGTATATCCGTGTTGATGTAAACTGCTTATTAATCCACCTTCACCTAAAACATAAGCTGTTCCGTTTGAGTTCATAAAAGATAAAAAATAAGCCGTAGCCATTGCGCTTGTATAGACGTTTTCTTCTTTTATTTTTATCCCCATCCTCGCCACTTTATTTACTGTGTCTAAAGGGGTACGCTGACTATTATTGGTCATAAACAAAAAAGGGATATTCTCTTTTTGCAATGTTTTTATAAATTTATCAGCGCCAGGAATTAAGGTGTCATTACCATAAATTACACCATCCATATCAATTAAAAATCCTTTCTTCATCTTAGAATCTCTTTATTTCTTTTACTTTTACTTATGCAACTAAATTACAATTTAATATTTTTCTCTTGTAAGAAATAGCAATAAAAACGTCCAATACTACTAGGATTTCACAAAATCAATATTTATACTCAATTAAACTATGGAAAAGACATATTACGACCCAGCAGATTTGAAAAAATTCCCTAAAATAACAGAATGGAGTGAGGAGTTAGGAGAGAAATTTTTTGATTACTACGGAAAAGTTTTTGAAGAAGGAGCTCTTACAGCTAGAGAGAAATCTTTAATTGCATTAGCAGTATCTCATGTTGTAAAATGCCCATATTGCATAGATGCATATACAAAAGACGGTCTCCAAAGAGGGATTACTAAAGAAGAAATGATGGAAGCCGTGCATGCTGGAGCTGCTATTGAGAGTGGCGCTACTTTGGTTCATGGGGTTCAAATGATGAAGAAATACGATAAGTTGTCCATGTAATTGTAAAATATGGATTGTTAGTTGTTATTACGGAATTAAGGGTTATATTTTTCAAAAATATGAATCTGCCACAACTTCTCTAGCAGCAGCTGTAACTGTGTAACAACGTAACTTCATAACTTTACAACTCTAAAATGTAAGGCTTATTTCCTTTACAGGACAATTTTAAAAGACATTATACGCTAACATATCAACATGCTAAAAAAATCGTTACATAAACGAGCAAACCAACTTTCTCAATCGAAAAAGCAATTAGAAATACTTTCTAATGGAATTTTTGCGAATGGAGAACTACCTACTTTTAAAGACAAAATTGCAGAGACAAATCAGTTTCCGCTTCGTCCAAATAAAACAGAAATCCTTCAAATTAATGTGGGATATATGTGCAACCAAGTATGCTCCCATTGCCATGTAGATGCAGGTCCCGACCGTAAGGAAATAATGACAAAGGAAACCATGCAACAATGTCTAGATATTATAAAAAATACGGGGGCTCATACGCTAGATTTAACTGGAGGAGCTCCAGAAATGAATCCTAATTTCCGATGGTTTGTAGAGGAGGCTTCCAAAATTGGAGTGGAAGATTTTATTGTACGAAGCAACCTTACCATTATTGAAGCGAACAAAAAATACAACGACCTTCCAGATTTTTTTAAAAAACACAATATCCATGTAATTTCTTCCATGCCACATTGGACCAAAGAAAAGACCGATAAACAACGCGGACAGGGAGTTTTTAACAAATCAATAGAAGCTTTAAAAAAATTAAATGCTGTTGGCTACGGAATGCCGAATAGCAATTTAAAACTGGATTTGGTTTACAATCCTGCTGGCGCTTTCTTACCTACCAATCAAGCCTCCATGGAAAAGGATTTCAAAAAAGCATTAATAGACGATTTCGGAATTCAGTTTCACAATCTGTTTGCTATTACTAATCTTCCTATTTCTAGATTTTTGGAATACCTCATCGCTTCAGAAAACTACGAAGATTATATGTATTCCCTAGTAGAAGCTTTTAACCCTTCCGCAGTAAAAAATGTAATGTGCACTAATACTATTTCCATTAGTTGGGATGGTTGGCTTTATGATTGCGACTTCAACCAAATGCTCGACCTCAAAGTAGATAGTAAAGTAAAACATGTTAGTGAGTACAATGAAGATATTTTAAACAATAGAGATATTATTATCTCTCAACATTGCTATGGTTGTACTGCTGGCGCAGGAAGTAGCTGCCAAGGAACAGTAGTCTAAAATAATGTGCTTTTAAATGAAAGAAAAAAATATTTTAATCATATTTATCCGTAATCCAGAATTAGGAAAAGTAAAAACTAGACTTGCTAAAGATATAGGTGATAAAAAGGCCCTTGAGATATACATTTTTTTACTCGAACACAACGCCAAAGTTGCCAAAAGGGTTAACAGTAATAAAGTTGTATATTATTCTGAAGAAATTCCGAAAAAAGATTTGTGGAATCTAGAACATTTTGAAAAAAAACTGCAATGTAGTAGTGACCTCGGAGAACGAATGATGCATGCTTTTGACGAAAGTTTCAAAGAAGGTTACCAAAATGTAATAATTATTGGTAGTGATATATACGATATTACTGAAAAACACATTGAAGAAGCCTTCCAAAAACTCAATAATTATGATGCGGTAATTGGACCGGCTACAGATGGAGGTTATTACCTTCTAGGTTTAAAAAGAATGTATCCTAAAATATTTCAACAAAAAAAATGGGGCACAGATACTGTTTTAAGAGAGACTTTAGAAGATTTAAAAACCATTAATGTAGCTTTGTTAGAAGAACTTAATGATGTGGATGTGTATGAAGATATTGAGGAACATCCTGCATTTCAAAAATTTTTAAAAGATTAAATTATGACCAAAAACGAATTACTAGAAACAACAGCATATTTAAAAAGTAAGGGCTTTGAAGCTCCAGAAGTTGGGATTGTTTTAGGAACTGGACTAGGGAAATTGGTAGATGAAATTGAAAATCCAATTGTAGCTCATTACAATCATATTCCATTTTTTCCTTTGGCTACCGTAGAATTCCACAGCGGAAAATTAATTTATGGTGAAATTGAAGGTAAAAAAGTAGTGGTTATGCAAGGCCGTTTTCACCTGTATGAAGGTTACGATTTTATTGATATTACTTATCCAATTCGTGCTATGCATGAACTCGGAATTAAAAAACTACTTATTTCTAATGCTGCAGGCTCTATAAATTTAGATTATAAAAAAGGAGATTTAATGCTTCTTGAAGACCATATTAATTTACAAGGTGGTTCTCCACTAGCATTTAAAGGAGTTAGCGAATTTGGAGAACGATTTGTGGATATGAGTCAGCCCTACGACGTTGACATGAGAAATACAATTATCAACACAGCAAAACAAGAAAATATTTCCCTCCAAAAAGGGGTGTATGTTTCGGTAGTTGGTCCGCAATTAGAAACAAAAGCGGAATACAGATACCTTAAAATTATTGGCGCCGATGCTGTAGGAATGAGCACTGTTCCAGAAGTTATTGTTGCCAACCATTTAAAACTGCCAGTTGCCGCTATTTCTGTAATTACAGATGAAGGAGATCCAGATAATTTAGAACCTGTAGATATTAATGAAATTATTAGAATTGCCGGGGAAGCAGAACCAAAAATGATTACACTCTTCAAAAAACTAATTAAGCAGCTATGAGTTATTTAGAAACTACAAAAGACGTATATAAAAATGCTGCTTTAACTCCAGATGTTGGACTTTGTTGCACCACAAATCCTATTTGGGAATTACCGGGATTAAAAATTCCGAAAATAATGCAAGAGATGAACTATGGTTGCGGGAGCACTGTACACCCAAGAGATTTGGTTAACAATCCAAAAATTCTATATGTTGGTGTTGGCGGAGGCATGGAACTTTTACAGTTTGCTTATTTTTCTCGTCAAAAAAATGGGGTTATTGGTGTAGATGTTGTAGATGAAATGTTAGAAGCTTCTCGTAAAAATTTTAAAGAAGCCGAAACCCAAAACAATTGGTTTAAAAGTGATTTTATAGACTTAAAAAAAGGCGATGCTTTACACCTTCCTGTTGAAGATAATAGTATTGATGTGGCAGCGCAAAATTGTTTGTTTAATATTTTTAAAACTGAAGAATTAAAAAAGGCTATTTCAGAAATGTATCGGGTTTTAAAACCACATGGGCGACTTGTAATGAGTGATCCCACTTGCGAGCAACCAATGAGCGAGGAACTTCGAAACAACGATAAGCTTAGAGCATTGTGTTTAAGTGGAAGCCTCCCTATAAAAGAATATGTAAAAATGCTTACCGATGCTGGTTTTGGAACCATCGAAATAAGAGCTAGAAAACCATATAGAATTCTAGATCCATTGCACTACAATACAGAAGAATTAATTTACATTGAATCCATTGAAGTGGCTGCCATAAAAGATCCAATGCCGAAAGACGGCCCTTGTGTTTTTACTGGAAAAGCTGCCATTTATTACGGTAAAGAGGATTATTTTGATGATAAAAACGGACATGTTCTATTACAAAACCAACCCCTTGCTGTTTGTGATAAAACTGCTAACACCTTGAAAAATTTAGAGAGAAATGATATTTTTATTTCTGAATCTACTTGGCATTACGACGGCGGTGGATGTTGTTAAACTATAACTTAACAGTAAAATCTAACCAATAACATATGTTTTAAAAAGTAAGTTATTGAATAATATTCCGACTTTATTATGGAAAATCCTTATCATAAAAATAGATTTTAAAAGCTAAGAAGAGCATCCTTTGGAAAAGTATTTCGACATTATAAAAAATTCGTATTCAGGGTATTTTAATTACCTGATTTCTGAAATTACCAGCTTCCATTGGGAGAATTACTTTTATGGACTACTCATTATTTCTCTCACCATTTGGGGGCTCGAAATTTTATTTCCTTGGCGAAAAAATCAGAAAATTTTTAGAGAAGATTTTTGGTTAGATACCTTCTATCTCTTCTTTAATTTTTTCTTATTAAATCTTATTGCATTAATTGCACTATCCAATACCGCAGCCGAGATTTTTAATGATTTCCTAAATGTTTTCGGAGCTTCACTTTCTAATTTTCAACTTTTTGATGCTTCAAAACTACCTTGGTTATTAGGCCTATTTATCTTTTTTATAGTAGCCGATTTTATTCAATGGGGAACACATATTTTATTACACAGGATTCCATTTCTTTGGAATTTTCATAAAACACATCATTCCGTAAAAGAAATGGGATTTGCAGCTCACTTTCGCTATCATTGGATGGAACCAGTGGTTTATAAATCTATTTTATACATTCCTATTGCTATTATTGGAGGTTATAACATCGAAGCAGTGGCTATTGTTCATTTTTTTAATATTACTATTGGACATCTAAACCATGCAAATATTGGTTGGGATTATGGTCCGTTTAAATACATTTTAAACAATCCTAAAATGCATATTTGGCATCATAGTAAAGAAATGCCAAATAAATATGGGGTTAACTTCGGAATTACATTGAGTATATGGGACTATATATTCAAAACTAATTACATTCCTTACAGCGGAAGGGATATTGAATTAGGTTTTCATGATGACGATGAATATCCGAAGAAATTTATAAATCAGGAATTATATCCATGGAGTTCTAAAGAGAATTCAATAAACAAAAAAAAGTAAACTCCTTGCGGAAAAACTGCAAGGCATTAAGAGGGATAATCAACTACCTCGGGGCAAGCCCACGAGGTATTCAAAGGAAACAAATTTAACTCATTTCGACGCAGAGCGTCGGGGAATTAGACCCTCTATGAGGGATTAAAAATATTTAACCCTAAGCTCTTGGCAAACTCAGCACAGACTTTAGGGCATTAAAATCTTAAATAGTGAGTAAAAGCACTATTTTTCGCTCAAACTTAAAAAGTAAAGATGAGTTCAGTATATTTGAACTATAAATAATAAAAATATGGCAACTAATAAGATTCAAGATAAAATAGATGCAGCGCTTTTAGAAGAAAGAAAAGTTTTTCTTTGGGGCCAAGTAGATGATAAATCAGCAAAACATGTTATAGACAGATTGTTGTATTTAGATTCTATAAATAATGAAGAAATTAAATTAATAATAAATAGTCCAGGAGGGTATGTTACTTCTGGTTTTGCTATTCATGATACCATGAAGTCTTTAAAAAGTCCTGTTTCTACAATTTGTACAGGTTTAGCAGCTTCTATGGGTTCTATATTACTTTCAGCAGGAGAAAAAGGAAGACGTTTTGTTTACCCATATGCAAGAGTAATGATTCACCAGCCAAGTGGAGGTGCACAAGGACAAGCTTCTAACATTGAAATTCAGGCAAAAGAAATTATTAAAACAAAAGAAATTGGTGCAAGAATTTTAGCCGATAACTGCGGACAAGATTTCGATAAAATAATGAAAGATTTTAATCGTGATTATTGGATGGATGCCAAAGAATCTTTAGAATATGGTATTATTGATGGGGTTTTAGAATAAAGAACCATTTATTTATATAACTAAAAGGATGTTTTACATGGTAGAACATCCTTTTTTTATGTTTTTTAAGTATCTTTCTTCATTGTTGTACAACTATCCAAAATGTAACGTTAATGATGTATCTAAAAAGATTACTACTCCTCTCTCTTCTATTAATTGGAGTTTCGTGTAAAAATACTTCAGAAGAAAAAGAAAACGCAACACTAGAACGTCCCAATATAATTTTTATCATGTCAGACGATCATGCTTACCAAGCCATAAGTGCCTATTCTGATAAACTGATAAAAACTCCAAATATAGATAGGATTGCAAAACAAGGAATGCTTTTTACCAATGCCTCTGTTACCAATTCTATTTGCGCTCCTTCCAGAGCAGTAATCTTAACAGGAAAACATAGCCATATCAACGGAAAAATAGACAATAATTTCCCTTTTGACACTACCAATGTTACGTTTCCTAAACTTTTTCAGCAAGCGGGCTATCAAACCGCGATGTTTGGAAAGCTTCACTTTGGCAACAATCCAAAAGGAGTAGACGAGTTTAAAATATTACCAGGACAAGGAAATTATATTAATCCCAAATTTATTACCAAAGAAGGCGACACTACTATTACTGGGTATGTAACCAATATTATTACCGATCTAACTTTAAACTGGTTAGACAACGAAAGAGATGAAGAAAAACCTTTTATGTTGATGTATCTCCATAAAGCGCCACACCGACCTTGGTGGCCAAGTCCTGAAAAATTCAAAGAATATACACAAAAAACATTTCCAGAACCTGAAACATTATTTGACGATTATAAAAATAGAGGCACTGCTGCCAAAACTGCCGAGATGAATATACTTTACCATATGAGATATGGTCACGACAGTAAAATAAGACCAGAAACTTTAAAAAGAATGGGGAAGGTAACTCCAGAAATGGAACCTATTCCTGGTGGTTTTACGTATCCATATAGCAGAATGAATGAGAAGCAAAAAGCATTATATGACCCCATTATAGACAGTATTAATAATGATTTTGAAGAGCATTGGCCAAATATGACCGATGAAGAAAAAATGAAGTGGAAATACCAACGCTATATGCAAGATTATCTAGGCACCATTGCTTCTGTTGATGATAATGTAGGAAGAGTATTGGATTATCTGGAGGAAACAGGACTTGCCGAAAACACTATTGTTGTTTACACCTCCGATCAAGGTTTTTACCTTGGAGAGCACGGTTGGTTTGACAAACGTTTTATCTATGAAGAGTCTTTTAAAACTCCCTTAATAATAAAATGGCCAGATGTTATCAAACCTGGAAGTAAAAACAACGATATGGTTCAAAATCTAGATTTTGCTCCTACTTTTTTGGATGCTGCTGGAATAAAAATACCAGAAGATATGCAAGGAGAAAGTATGTTACCAATTTTAAAAGGTAAAGACACTGCATGGACTAGAGATGCCGCATATTATCATTATTATGAATACCCAGGGGTACATATGGCAAAGCGTCACTATGGCATTGTGACCAAAGAATACAAGCTGATCCATTTTTATTATGATGTAGATGAATGGGAATTATACGATAGATTAAAAGATCCACATGAATTGAATAATGTGTATAACGACCAAAATTACCAAGAGGTAGTTAAAAAACTGAAAGAAAAACTCAAAACATTACGAGAAAAATATAAAGATTCCGAAGAGCTAGATCAGCATTACATTAATATGTATAAACAAAAAAATATAACTAAATAGGATAGCATCTTTATTGGAGCTTATTTTTTCATAACCTCATTATTTCTTTGCTCAAAAAAACGTTCCAAAACAGTTTGGGATGGTTTTTCTTGTATGGTAAACCTATTTTGCTCACTTATATGGTTGCCTCCTTGCGGGAACCACTTCCATAAAAAACCTCCAGCAAACCATGGTTCATCCCATATGTTTTGATAAAGTGATAATAAGCAATTGGTTTGTGCTTCATAATTGGCAAGTAACTTTGACCGGTCATGTTTCCATGGTTCTTTGCCAGAAAAATCTATACTTCGATAGCCATACTCTGTAAAAACAACTTGTTTTCTTTTCTTGGCTGCAAAGTTTTTCATTGCTTCTTTATGAACTTCCCAACCAGACTTTAAATCGGTTAAAGAAGGTGTTTTATTCTCAGAAAGCGGGAAATAAGCATCAATTCCAATATAATCTAATTCATTCCAAAAAGGAACCTCTTGATATACATCCCAATTTTCTGCATACGTCAATTTTCCATGATATATAGTTCTAATCTTTTTTATAAGACGCTTAAAGAAGTCAGGCCTATTAACTACAAATTGATGTAACTCGGTTCCAATACAAAAAATAGCTATATTTAATTGAGAAGCTAGCGATGCAAAATCTAGAATATAATTTTCATATTGTTGCTCCAACGCTATCCAATCTGCTTCGTTAGTCATAACTATATCTCCAGTAAATAAACCATTCCAAACCCAAAGTTGTGGTTTCAACATCACCTGAATATGGAGCGAATCTAAAAGCTCTTTATGCTGACTTATCCCTACTGATGTTTCTCCAAACCACTGTTTTTCCTGATTATAAATGATTTTTGGATGATTAATATCTTTCATAAATGCAAAAGGCATTAATGAAACATAATTAGCATGTACTTTTATTATTTCTTTAACCTCCGTTATAGCCAAAGAGTCTTTTGAAGCTACTAAACTAACGCCATGAATTTTTTTTTCATGAGAAACATCATCAGATTTGCAACCTAAAAAAAATAAAGTAATACCTGTAATGAGTAATAAAAGTCTATTCATCAATACAATATATAATGAACTTTTTATTTTGCGTAGCGCATGCTATGTCTTTCAAAAAGTGTCTCATCTAAACAAATTTCAGTTTATTTTCGGTTAAAAACAAAAAGTTTAAACCAGTTCAATATAAAAATCGGCAATTAGTTTTTCTAAATTAAATTATTATTGTGCTATAAAAGTTTACAGAATTTATTGAACTCCACTTATACCAAGGTTCAAATGGGTTTTCAAAATAGGCTCCTTGCTTTTAATAAAAATAAATAAAAAAGGAATTTAGTAATGTCGCTTCTTTAAACTACTTATTTTATGATGATTCGCACTTAGTCTTTATTCTTTTTTCTTATAGCGAAGCGGTCTTTTATTTTTACTCAGAACAGGCTCTGGGGAATCCCCTCAGTGAGGGATTTAATAGAAACTGAAATATTTTTTAAAAATGAAAGTATTCATACAAGCCTCATTTAAACAAACCCTTCTTTCACAATACAATTTAAAATTCTTCTAAATTAAAAATTATATATAAGTTCTTATCTTGTATAACGACATATATTCTATAGCTAAATTAATACATGAAACATATTGCAATAATTGGAAATGGAATTGCAGGAATTACTGCGGCAAGACATATCCGAAAACTAAGTAATTATAAAATAACCATTATTTCTGCGGAATCTAAATACTTTTTTTCAAGAACTGCATTGATGTATGTGTATATGGGGCATATGAAATTTGAACATACGCAACCTTATGAGAATTGGTTTTGGGAGAAAAATAACATAGCGCTTAAAGAAGGGTTTGTTACAAAAGTGGATACCGATAAAAATACACTTGTTTTTAAAGATGGCTCCACCCTAAGTTATGACAATTTAATTATTGCTTCAGGCTCTAAGCCTAATAAATTTGGATGGCCTGGTCAAGATTTAAAGGGAGTTCAAGGTCTTTACTCCAAACAAGATTTAGAACTTTTAGAAGTTAATGCTCCTAATAATAAAGCTTGTAAAAAGGCTATTATTGTTGGTGGCGGACTTATAGGTATTGAACTTGCAGAAATGCTTCGTACCCGAGAAATTCCTGTTACATTTTTAGTGCGCGATAAAGATTTCTGGGGAAGTGTACTTCCTTCTGGCGATGCTAATTTGATAAGCAAACATATTAAAACTCACCATATCGATTTACGATTAGAAACAGAACTTAAAGAAATTATCGGAGACGAAAATGGTCGTGTAAAATCGGTTATTACTTCAAAGGGAGAGGAAATTGAATGCAATTTGGTAGGACTTACTGCTGGTGTTTCGCCTGCTGTAGCCTTTTTAAAAAATAGTTCTATTGAAACTGGAAAAGGCGTAAAAGTTAATAAGTATTTAGAAACTAATATTCCAAACGTTTATGCCATTGGCGATTGTGCACAACAACTTGAACCCACAGGCTTACGAAATCCTGTTGAAGCTGTTTGGTACACTGGCCGTATGATGGGCGAAGTAGTAGCACAAACTATCTGCGGAAATAAAACAGCATACAACCCTGGAGTTTGGTTTAACTCGGCTAAATTTTTTGATATTGAATACCAAACCTATGGTTGGGTGTGGGCAAAACCTAAAGATTATGAAGCCCATTTTTCATGGGAAGTTCCCAATGGAGAAAAGCGTATTACCTTGGCGTATCATAAAAACACCAATGCTATTCTTGGAGTAAACACTTTCGGAATTCGTTTAAATCATAAAACTTTTGATTCTTGGATTTCAGAAGAAAAAAATATTGATTACGTAATAGAACATTTAGAGAAGGCTAATTTTGATCCAGAATTTTACCATTCTCATTTTTCAGCCATCAAAAAAGCATTCAAAGAACAGTTAAAAACTGATAAAAATTGCATATGAATACCACAGTACAAAGAAACATGTCTTTAGCAGGAGAGCCTCCAGTAGCGCTTAATTTTCTTCAAAAACTAGCTGTTATTGTAGGAATGTTTGGTCTAGGAGTTTTACTGCTAGCTATTTTTAATGTAAACTTTCCTAATAAAACCTTGTGGTTAACGCTATCTCTTAGCTCCTTAATATTTGGAGTGCTACTATTTTCCTACGGAGCCTACAATAACAAACACGCTGGAATTAAAAACGATGCTGTGTGGTTTAAATCCATTTCTTCAAGAGGCTTTTTAGCTTGGCTTTTAGGGATTGCCCTTACTGGCTTTTACATTGTTTTATACTTTTACCCACAATATCTAGGATTACGAACAGAAGGAAGTAATGTAGGACTTATAGGATTATTTGATCCCTTAAGTACACTTTTAAGTGGTAATCCTGCCAGTCAATGGTTTGTATATGGAACGCTGTATACCGTTGCTATTCTAGCTTTCGGAATTAAATTTTTGTGGAAATATCGCCATAATCGCTATGAAGTATTACGAACAATTAGTGTGATGTTTTTTCAATTATCCTTTGCGTTTATCATTCCAGAATTAATGGCACGTTTAAATAATTCTGAAGCTTATAATATTCCGTATTACGATTTAAAAAATATTTGGCCACTAAGCTATTACAATTTTGACCAATATAGAGTTGATGGTTTTATAAGCTCTGGAGATATAGGTCTTGCTTTGCTTATATTTGGAATTGTTTCTATTTTAATTATTACTCCTATTTTAACTTATTTCTACGGAAAACGTTGGTATTGTTCTTGGGTTTGTGGTTGTGGCGGACTAGCTGAAACTTCTGGAGATTCTTTTAGACACTTGTCCGATAAAAGTTTAAAAGCATGGAAAATAGAACGTTGGTTGGTGCACAGTGTTTTGGTGTTTTCTGTATTGATGACCGTGGCTGTAGTGCATAGCTACCTCAATTATGACGCTAGTAAATACTGGCTTAATAAAGATGCTTTTTTAATAAGCGTAGCTGTTTTTCTAGGGGTATTATTTGCAGTAATCTGGTACTTTAAAAGAGACGAATTACAAAAAGATGCTCAATATGGAGCAATTGGATACTTAGGTATTATTCTCGGACTCATTGCTATTCATTATTTCAGCGGGAGTAATATCTTTATTTTCAATCCTGAAACTCTTCGTAAAACCTATTCATTTTTTATAGGTTCTATTTTTTCGGGAGTAATAGGCACTGGTTTTTATCCCATTTTAGGAAATCGAGTTTGGTGTCGTTTTGGTTGTCCTATGGCAGCAATTCTGGGACTGCAACAACGTTTATTCTCAAAATTTAGAATTACAACCAATGGTGGGCAATGTATTTCTTGCGGAAACTGCTCTACTTATTGTGAAATGGGTATTGATGTTCGTGCATATGCACAAAAAGGAGAGAACATTATTAGAGCATCTTGTGTTGGCTGCGGAATATGCTCTGCCGTTTGTCCACGAGGAGTCCTTAAATTAGAAAATGAAAGTCCCAAAGGACGTATCAATAGTGATGCAGTTTTACTAGGAAACGATGTGGATTTACTCGACTTAATTAAACAAAATAAATAATACTATAATTTCTGTGCGACTCAACATTAGATAGTATTTTTGCAACCTAATTTAGGCGATTGTAAATGAAGCTCATTAAAGTTATTATTCCTGCTTATAACGAAGAAAAATCTATTGCTCATGTTATAAATGAAATTCCTGAAGTTGTTGAGGAAGTTATTGTTGTAAATAATAACTCTACCGACACTACAGAATTTGTTGCTAAAAAAGCAGGAGCTACTGTCCTTACTGAAAATAAAAAAGGATATGGGTATGCTTGTTTGAAAGGCATGGATTACATTGCAAAACAAAAAAAGCAACCTGATATTATTGTTTTTCTTGATGGTGATTATTCCGATTACCCAGAAGAACTTACCAAAATTGTTGCCCCCATTATTGAAAATGATATTGATTTTGTTATTGGCGCTCGTGTTGAAGAACTCCGCGCAAAAAACTCAATGACTCCACAACAAATTTTTGGAAATTGGCTAGCTACAACCCTTATGAGGATATTTTTTAATGCTAAGTTTACCGATTTAGGTCCGTTTAGAGCTATTAAATACAATAAGCTAATTGCATTAAACATGGAAGATAAAACCTATGGTTGGACAGTAGAAATGCAATTAAAAGCAATAAAAAAGAACTACTCGTATGTAGAAATTCCAGTACGTTACAAAAACCGAATCGGAGTTTCTAAAGTATCTGGCACTGTAAAAGGAAGCGTTATGGCAGGTATCAAAATATTAGGTTGGATTTTTAAATATAGTTTTAAATGATTTTAGAAATTGTTTCCTATACTATTTTAGTCATCTACGTTACTTCTTTGCTGCTTATTCTTTTTTATAGTTTAACACAATTGAATTTATTGATAAACTATTTAACCTATAAAAAAGCCACGGAAAACG
Organism: Galbibacter orientalis DSM 19592; assembly: GCF_000260115.1. Classification (GTDB taxonomy): domain Bacteria; phylum Bacteroidota; class Bacteroidia; order Flavobacteriales; family Flavobacteriaceae; genus Galbibacter; species Galbibacter orientalis. The sequence continues at coordinate 117,880 of NZ_JH651379.1, forward strand.
AACCGAAATTTAATTTAACACAACCCGAAGAAGTTCCAAAAGTTACCATTCAACTTCCAATATACAATGAAGAATATGTAGTAGATAGATTACTTAAAAACATTATAAAACTAAAATATCCTTCTGATAAATTAGAAATTCAGGTGCTGGATGATTCTACAGATGAATCTATTACAAAAACTTCAGAAATAATAAATAAATTTCAGCAAGAAGGAGTTGATATAAAACATATCACTAGAAAAAATCGTGTTGGATTTAAAGCTGGGGCTTTGAAAGAAGGTTTAGAGATAGCTTCGGGAGAATTCATAGCTATTTTTGATGCCGATTTTCTTCCAGCTCCTCATTGGCTTCAAAAAACTGTCCCCTATTTTAAAGACCCTGAAATTGGAGTAGTACAAACCCGCTGGGGACATCTTAATCGAAATTATTCTTTGCTTACCAAAATTCAAGCTTTTGCGTTAGATATGCATTTTACTATTGAGCAAGTTGGAAGAAGTGCTAAAGGTCACTTTATCAATTTTAATGGAACAGCTGGTATTTGGAGAAAAGCATGTATTCTAGACGCAGGGAATTGGGAAGGAGATACACTTACCGAAGATTTAGACCTGAGCTACCGAGCGCAAATAAAACACTGGAAGTTTAAATATTTAGAAGATGTAGAAACCCCCGCCGAACTTCCTGTTATTATTAGTGCGGCACGTACACAACAATTTAGATGGAATAAAGGAGGTGCTGAGAATTTCAGAAAAACAGTTCGTAATTTATTAGCTTCCAAAAACATTTCTAACAAAACAAAGTTCCACGGATTCATACACTTACTCAATAGTTCTATGTTTTTGTGTGCATTTCTCATTTCGGTTTTAAGTGTTCCTATTCTCTTTATAAAACAACAAGATTTTATTCCAAATTGGATTTTCAACCTTACTGGAATTTTTATTTTAAGCACCTTAATTCTTTATGTTTGTTATTGGTTTACTTATAAAAATATCCAAGGAAAGAGTTGGAAAAATATCCTTAGCTACACCAAAACATTCCTTACTTTTTTTACTGTTATTTTAGGTTTTACGCTTCATAACAGTTTTGCAGTTATAGAAGGCCACCGAGGAAAACGAAGTGAATTTGTACGTACTCCTAAATTTAATATCAAAAATATATCAGATTCATGGAGGGGAAATAAATATATTTCTAAATCAATTTCTAGAAATATTATTTTAGAAGCCCTGCTAGTTCTCTACTTTGCTTTTGGGATATTTAGTGCCTTTAAATTGAATGATTTTAGCCTATTTCCTTTTCACTTAATGCTGGTTATTGGTTTTGGTTTTGTATTTTTCCATTCAATTAGGTCAAGAATATAAATGTTAGATTATTGGAAGGCACATAAATTTCCGTTGTTATTTGTACTTGCATCCCTTCTATTTTATGCAAGCTTTGCGTACGATTTACAACGTGCAGACACTACAAAACTTTTAGGCTTATACATAGGCCTTTTTTTCTTTTTCTATAAAATAATTCAATTTGAGAAAAATAACTTTAGGTTTCTCTTGCTATTTGGAATTGCCTCTCGATTTGTATTTTTTGCAGCAACGCCCAATTTGTCACAAGACTTTTATCGGTTTATTTGGGATGGTAAATTACTTCTAGATGGAATAAATCCCTTTCAATATACCGTTGAGCAATTACTAGCTTCCGATTTTTTTCCTGCGGAAAATTATAAAGGCTTACAAGAAGGTATGGGAAACCTCAACGCATCTCATTACAGCAATTACCCTCCTATTAATCAATTGTTTTTTTATTTAAGTGCACTGCTTGGTGGAAAAACAATTTTAGGAAATATTATCGTTTTACGAAGTTTCATCATTTTATCCGACATTGGGATTTTATATTTTGGGCGTAAGATTTTACAATTATTACAGCTCCCAAAACATCAAATATTTTGGTATTTTTTAAATCCGTTTATAATTATAGAACTTACCGGAAATCTTCATTTTGAAGGCATTATGTTATTCTTCTTTGTAGTTTCCTTATACTTCCTTCTTCAGCAAAAATGGATCATAGCCGCACTATTTTTGTCTATATCTATTTCAACTAAGTTAGTGCCACTGCTCTTCTTACCACTTTTTTTACGTTGGTTTTTAAAAGATTTTCAGCAAATAAAAGGAAATGCATTTCAGCTCATCGGGTTTTATTCAATCACTATTTTAGGCTTTATTGCTTCATTTCTCCCCTTTCTCTCCTCAGAATTAATAACTAATTATACGGAAACAATTGGACTCTGGTTTCAAAAATTTGAGTTCAATGCAAGTATCTATTATATCGTTCGAGAAATAGGATTTTACAGAAAAGGTTATAATATTATCGAAACAGCAGGAACACGAATGGCCATTGGAGTATTTATTTTTATATGGCTTTTAGCATTCTTAAGAAAAAACAATCAGCCAAAAACATTGTTTATTTCCATGCTTTTGGCTGTTAGTTTTTACCTTTTTATGAGTACCACAATACACCCTTGGTATATTGCTACGCCTCTATTATTGGGTGTTTTTACTAGCTATAAATATCCAATTATATGGTCTGCGGCTACTGTGTTAAGCTACCATGCCTACGCTCATCCAGTTTTTCAAGAAAATTTATGGATTGTAACGCTTGAATATTTAATAATTTATAGCTGTTTTATATACGAAGTGTTTTTTAACAAACGCCTAATCAAGTAACTCGGAATAAGCTACAAGGTATTCAAACAAAATAAATTTAACTCATTCCAACACAGAGTCCTTAGGCAAACTCAGGACAGGCTTTGGGGAATTAAAGCATTTTTAAATTGATAACTTCTTGTTTTGTAAGATGTCTCCAAGTTCCTCTAGGCAAGTCTTTCTTTGTAAGTCCGCCATAAGCAACTCTATCTATTTTCAATATTTCATAGTCTAAATGCTTGAAAATACGAGTAACTATCTTATTTCTATTACTGAAGATTTTAATTCCTACCTCATTTTTATTTCCTCCTTCAATAAAAGTAATCTCTTCTACTTTTACCTCTTTTTCATCAATAACCAACCCTTCTCTCACTTTATGAAGGTCTTCATGACGGAAACTTTTATCTAGGGTGACATGATAAATTTTTCTAAATCCTTGTCCTTGTGTAAGACGTTTAGAAAGCTCTATATCATTAGTAAACAATATTAATCCTGTGGAGTTTCTCTCCAACATTCCTACAGTTGCAATTCTACTTTTTGTGGAGTTTCTTACCAAATCCATTACAGTACGTTTTCCTTTTTCTTCGGAATTTCCAGTAATAAATCCTTTTGGCTTATTCAATAAAACATACGCTTTCTTCTCTGGAGTAATGTTCTGTCCATCAAATTTTACTTCATCAGACAACTTTACCTTATAACCCATTTCGGTTATAACTTCTCCATTTACAGTTACATTACCAGATGCAATATAAATATCTGCATCTCTACGAGAGCAAACACCGCTATTAGCTATGTATTTATTCAATCGAATTTCATCTGGAGATAACTGACTTTTCTTCTGTGTAGGAGTATTTTTTACTGGAGCATTTCCTCTAGCAAAACTCTTACTCTTCATATTCCCACCTTGTCTTCCTGAGAACTTTTTACTACCACCACCTTGCCTACTAGAACTCTTTCCTTTTCTGGATTTATCCTCTCTACTCATAAACTTATTTTTTGCAAAGATATGGTAATCAAAATCAAATAATAAAAGATTGTCAAAAGATAATTATTATTGGAAACATTGTTGTGCTATAAAAGTTAACGGAATTTATTGGACTCCACTTATATCAAGGTTTAAATGGAATTTTCAAAATAGACCTATTGCTATTAATAAAAATGAATAAAAAGAGGATTTTAGTTATGTTTTTTCTTTAAACTACTTATTTTAGGGTAGTTAGAATTTAGTCTGGCTCTAGTCTAGAATTGTGTTGATTATTTGTTAGCTCTAATTCCAATCCAAATACCAATGACTTCATGCTTTTCATTTCTTTTGCTCGCCCAAAAGAAACGAAACAAAGAAAAAGGCGCCTTAACCAATGAATTTGTTCGACAACGAGGTCGAAAAAACGTAACCTAAACTCTGTGTTGCTGTACTCCTGATCTCAGAGCTTTCGATCACTATTCTACGGATAAGGATTTTAGCTGCGCTAGCCATCAACGCTGTTTTTAACTAGAGCATTTAGTCTTTGCTCTTTTTTATAGCGAAACAGACTTGAGTTTTTACTCGGACATTAGAATTGGAAACTAAACCACTCTGTACCCATAGGTATAGAGGTTAATAACAGGCTGGAACTCTATTTCCCACAAATACACAAATGCTTCTTTTATTCCCAATAAACGTCCTCCGAAAAAAGAGAATAATATAGCTGTGGATATGTAACTGAAATTTACAGAGCCTCATAAAAAATTACATAATTCTATTTAATACCAAGTCAATATCTATTAATAAAATACTTAGCACCCCAGAAACAATGATAAACTTTAAAATATTGTGCAGTACCAAATAGTGAATTTTTGTTGTGGAGCGCCACAGAAAAAATATAAATACAACCATAAGCAACATACAGGCATAAAAGAAAATATACATATATCCAACTGCAAAAGTTGTAACTAAAAGATAAGCCGGAATTAAAGTTAATAAACTCAAACAACTTATCAATATTTTTGACATCCGCTCTCCATAAACAACTGGTATTGTTTGATAATTATGTGCAATATCTCCTTTTATATTTTCTAAATCTTTTACCATTTCTCTTATCAGAATAATAAGAAATAAGAAAATTGCGTGTACGAAAATTACATGTTGGAAGTTTTTATAATAGACAAAAACTGCAAAAAATGGAGTAATTGCTAGCGTTGCAGAAACGAAATTCCCAATAAAAGGAATTTTCTTCAGTTTATGTGAATATAACCATATCCCAAAAATGTAAAGTGAGAAAAAAACTACTGCTCGGAACGACACATAGCTAGCAAAAATAACCGATATAAAATTCAGTATAAAATAAGTTGATAATTTGAATCGCTGACTTACCAATCTATCTAACATTGTTTTTGTAGGACGATTAATTAAATCTTTCTCAACATCATAAAAACTATTAATTATATATCCTGAGGCAATTGCAATAGCTGAAGCAACTACAATAGCGAATAAATTGGGATCGAATAAAATTTTCCGAACAGGAATATTAGGCGCCAAAATATAAATAGAAGTAAGGTATTGTGCAATAACAATAACCAACACATTATAGCCACGCACTACCGAAAAGAGGCTCAATAACTTTAAAAATAATAGCTTTTGCCCCCGATTAAACATAAGGAATGAGTTTTTAGAAGTTATAAACTACCTCCAATTTATGTCCTGCTAAAGCTTTCCTTGCTTTTTCAATATCTTGAGTGAATCCTAAAATGTACCCACCACCACCAGAACCGCAAAGTTTAAGATAATAATCGTTGGTATCTATTCCTTGCTTCCAAAGCTTATGAAATTGAGCAGGAATCATTGGTTTAAAATTATTCAAAACAGTATTAGAAAGGTTTTTAAGATTTCCAAAAAGCGATTTTACATCTCCCTTTAAGAAGTCGTCCACACAAGCATCTGTTTGCTTGATAAACTGGTCTTTCAACATATTTCTAAAACCTTCCTGCTTCATGTTCTCCATAAATATTTGCACCATAGGAGCAGTTTCCCCAGTAGTTCCACTATCCAATAAAAACACAGCTCCTTTTCCATCAATTGTTTGGGAAGGAATGCCAGTTGGTTCTATATTATCTTTAGAATTAATTAAAATTGGCAGACTCAAATAGCTGTTTAAGGGATCTAAACCAGAAGATTTTCCATGGAAGAAAGACTCCATCTCACCAAAAATCTTTTTAAGTTTTAATAATTTATCTCTAGTTAAATTCTCTAATACAGTAATCTTATTTGTAGCATATTTATCGTAAATAGCAGCTACCAATGCTCCACTACTTCCTACCCCATAACCCTGTGGAATGCTACTATCAAAATACATTCCGCCAGCAACATCTTTATTTAATTTCTCTAAATCAAAAGTTACCAATTCAGGTTGTGAAGCCTCAAGCTCTGCTAAATAAATCGAAAATCGTTGAAGACTTTCATTAGATTTTTTTGCTTCCGCAGATAAATCATCACTTACTTTTAGTGCTCCATTATAGAAATTGTATGGTATAGACAACCCTTTGGAGTCTTTAATGATTCCATATTCTCCAAAGAGGAGTATTTTCGAGTAAAATAAAGGTCCTTTCATGTGTTTATTTTTTACCGTTTTTTAACGGTCACATGGAACATCCAAATAATCCTTTTACTATATGTCTAAAATTAGACATGGATGTTTCATATTCTAATACTAATGGATACTAATTAATAATTTCAATATTTTCTCCGCCAAGTATTTATAAATATAAACAATTTCAGCGGTAAAGGCAAAGTTCATTTATTATATAATGTGCTGCTTCAATAAATTATCAACTATCAATCGAGTAAGCTCCAAAACCAATTTGGTCGCAAATATACTGCTCGTTTTTACAATATGCAACGAGTTCATTTTTAATAAACTTCAAAACCTCCTCTTTTTCACTTTCTGGATATAACACATGTACATTTGCTCCTGCATCCAGCGTAAAACACACATTGGATCCAGTTGCTTTTCGAAACTCCCATATTTTATCAATAATTGCCAAGGTGTTTGGTTTCATCAAAATAAAATAAGGAATAGAGGTCATCATCATAGCATGGAGGGTTAAAGCCTCACTCTCCACTACTTCTATAAACCCTTTTATATTGCCCGTTTTAAATATTTCTATAAGCTTTGAAATATTTTTATGTGCTTGCTCAAAACGACGCTCTGCAAACGGATGACCCTCCATCAAGCTATGTCCTACGGTACTACTAACCTTTTTTTCTCCTACATCTACTAATAAAATAGTGTCTTGATAATTATTGAAAACATTGGCTACGTCTCCATCATACTTTACTCCAAATAAATCGGTGCTATTTGTTATTTGTTGATGCGCACCCCAGCCAACTAAAGGCCCTTCTATACTTCTACAAGCACTTCCTGAACCTAAGCGTGCCAAAAAAGACGCCTTTTCAGTAAAAAATGTAGTTGTAGTTTCAGGAACCAATTGCTTCTCCATACTCATTAAACACAAGGCTATTGCACTCATTCCACTTGCAGAAGATGCAATCCCACTACTATGAGGAAAAGAATTATGTGTTTCTATTTTAAAATGATAATCGGTTAAAAAAGGTAGATATTTCTCTATTCGCTTAAAGAAAGTTTCTATTTTAGGCGCAAAATCCAATTTTAATTCTCCATCTAAATACACCTCAAAACTAAAAGTATCTGTACTATTATTAGCTCTTTTTGTGTAGGACAACGTTGTCTTTGTATGGCAATTATTAAGCGTAAAACTGATAGAAGGATTTGCAGGAATTTGATGTTCCAACTTCCCCCAGTATTTTACTAAAGCTATATTACTAGGCGATTGCCAAGTAAAGCTCCCAGTTTCTAATTTGCTTTTATATGGAGATGGAATAAAACTAGCTACCGTCATTTAAAAAAAAGTTTAGGCAAATATAACTCAAAGAAATATCCACCCCTAATTTTTATCGTTCCTATAAAACTAAAGACCATAAAATAGGCTATCAATTGCAAGTCAACTCCCTCAAGACAAAACGTGAGGCAATAAGAGAAAAATCAAAAAAAAAAAACAAGCGTTAAAAACTGAAACCTCCCTTAATAAGTAAACTACCTCGGAATAAGCTCACGAGGCATTAGAAGAAAAAACTAAAAAAACATTTCGAAGCAAGCTTCGGAGCATTCAAATCTCGATTATCGAGTAAATTACTTTGCACTAAAAATCAATTTGACACGAAATCAAAAATAAATCTTTTATTCCATGCCTAACGGAACTCTTCTATGTTGTGAGAAAGATATATCTGTAAATTATGACAAAAAATTGCGTGAAATAATATAAAAAATAAGTTCATAACAATACTTATAAAACAAATATGAAATTTGAAAAATAAATTGTTATTTTAGTGCATATTTACGAGTGCTATGTCAAAAAAACTTACCAGAATATTAATTGCAGTAGTAGTATGTTTAGTTGTTGGCTTTCTCTCTGGATTTGCCACACAAAGCTCTGTAGACACATGGTATCCCACACTCAATAAGCCCTCTTTCAATCCTCCAAATTGGATTTTTGCCCCTGTATGGACAATCTTATATATTATAATGGGAATTTCCGCTGGAATTGTATGGGCAAGAGGTTTTTATCATTTATGGGTAAAAACAGCGTTGTATCATTTCGGATTTCAACTGTTATTTAATGCTATGTGGAGTATTGTTTTTTTTGGATTTCAAAAACCATTTTGGGCTTTACTCATCATAATAACACTTGTTGTCCTCATTTTACTTACCATTAAATGGTTTAAAGTAGTAAATAGGGTAGCTGCGTATTTGTTAATTCCTTACTTATTATGGGTTTGCTTTGCCACCATCCTAAATTTTAGCATTTGGCAACTTAATTAAGTTACTTCTGTTATTGCTTTAGCAACAATATAAGCACCCGTCCATGCATTTTGGAAATTAAATCCTCCTGTAATGGCGTCAACATTAATAACCTCACCAGCTAGAAACATATTCTTACAAATTTTACTTTCGTAGGTTTTAAAATTAATTTCTTTTAAATCTACTCCTCCAGCAGTTACAAACTCTTCTTTAAATGTACTTTTCCCATTCACATCAAATGTGGCCTCTGTAAGTTCTTGTGATAACTGCTGTAGTTGATTTTTATTAATTTCCGCCCATTTATGCAGATTTGTAATCCCTGAAACCTCTAATATTTTAAACCATAATCGTTTTGGAATCTCAAACGGACGCGTATTAAAAACAAGCTTTTTAGCTTCGGAAGTTTTTAACTCTTTTAAATCTGATAAAACTTCTTCCTGATTATATGTTGGCAACCAGTTTACTTGAATTTTAAACTGATAATTCTGTTCAAATAATTTACGAGCTCCCCATGCTGATAACTTTAAAATAGCAGGGCCACTCATCCCCCAATGCGTTATTAAAAGTGGTCCTTTTGCAGTTGCTTTTTGTCCGTTTTCTAGTTTTATAGGATTATTTTTACGGTCTATTAATTTCACTTCCGCAGGAGATGAGAGTCCCATTAACCCATTAATTCGTATATCTTTGATGTTAAAAGTAAATAAAGACGGAACTGGAGATACAATTGTATGTCCAAGTGCTGCCAACTGATTCCATATTTTAGGGTTACTCCCAGTGCTGATTACAATTTTTTTTGTCTGAAAAATACCTTGTGAAGTTTCAATCTCCCATGAAGAATTTTCGGACGATAACTCTTTTATATTCTTAACTCCACAGCTGGTATTTACTTTTATACCTAACCGCTCTGTTTCTGCTAAAAAACAATCGATAATAGTTTGTGAAGAATCACTTTCTGGAAACATGCGCCCGTCTTCTTCAATTTTCAAAGCAACCCCTCTGCCTTCAAAAAAAGCAACCGTATCCCCGCTACAAAATGTATGAAAAGGACCTCTAAGTTCTTTCTCCCCTCTAGGATATGATTTTACTAATTCATTGGGAACAAATTCAGCATGCGTAACATTACAACGTCCGCCACCAGAAACTTTAACCTTGGTGAGTACTTCCTTTCCTCGCTCTAAAATAACTACTTTTAATTGCGGATTATGGGTTGCAATTTGTATGGCCGAAAAAAAACCAGCAGCCCCACCTCCTACAATTATCACATCGAATATCATGGCGCAAAGATACAGTTATTTTGAGTTTAATAGTTGATAGTTGAATGTATAAAAATTGATGAATTATAGGAAACAAGAATAAAGATGCTTCTCTGTTCTCTTATCTCCCGCATACTTTGTACTGAATACTTAATTCTGCTAACTGCTACTGAAAACTGTACACTACTCTTCAGACTCCCGATTATTTATTCCCGCATAAAGCATACTTTGTACTTTGTACTCCGTACTCTATACTAAATACCGCCTATTATTCACTAATTCGTTCAGGAAAATCGGTTATAATCCCATCAACTTTAAAAGATTTCATTTTAGAAATATCGACTGGCTCGTTAACCGTCCACGGATATACTTTAAAATTTTTAGCATGCATTTTCGCTACATTCTCAGCGTTTAAGCTTTTATATGAAGGGTGAATAGCAACAGCATTTAGCTTTTCACCTTCTGCTATTGCATCATCAATTTTTTTACTGACTAAAATTCCAATTGGCATTTCTGGGTTTAAGCGATGTGTTTCTTCTAGCTCTTCCCATTTAAAGCTCGAAATGATAAAATCGGAGTTTTCCCATCCTTTTTCAGTTATGTACTGCTGAAGAATTTTATGGACAGGAACTGCTGTATTTGATCCTTTTAATTCTATATTGAGCACTACTCTTTTATCAATCAAATCCAAAACCTCTTTTAAAGTTGGAATTTTCACTCCTCCTTCTAAAGACAACGTATCTAAAGTTAACTTTGTATAATTCTCTATAGAACCTGTAGCTTCTGTTAAACGGTCTACTGTATCGTCATGAAAAACAACTATAGAACCATCTGCAATTTTAAAAACATCTATCTCTATGGCGTCGGCTCCAAGAGCTATTCCTTTTTCTATGGAAGGTAAACTGTTTTCAACCACATGCCCTCGGGCACCTCTATGTCCAATAATAATGGGTTCTTGCATCTGACTATAACTTTGAAAAAACACTAACAGTGCTCCTAAAACAACTACTTTTTTTATCATTTTTATACAAATAAACATATCTTGAATAATTGATTTTTAAATATTTATATGATTACAAAAAAATCACTCTCTCTTAAAAGCTGCTGCTTTATTCATTTTCCTTTGTGAAGGTAATTATTTTAGTTATAATTAATCCTTCCATGAGGGTTTCATATAAAATTTAGAGCTTAAAAATAAATGATTCTAAAGGAGCCAACGATACATTTATAAAACCTTCACCATTTCTTAATATTAGCTTGTTATTTTGTTGATATAACAAGTCCTCTAATTCATAGGTATTTTCCGATAACCCCCATTGAGAAATGATATCTTGAGGAATTCTAAGTTCAAACTGATGCGAAACTTCTGCATCAAAATTAGTAACCACAATTAGCTTTTCTTCCTTAGAGAATCTAACAAAAGAAAAAACACGGTGGTTATAATTTTTGGTATGTTCTTTATTATAATAATGAATTTCTCGACTCTCCCCAGTAAGGGCATCATTACTTATGGCAATATTCAATAAGCGCTTGTAAAAGTTACGCAACGATTTTTCTTCTTCGGTTGATTGTCCGCCATCAAATTTTCCGTTATTCATCCATCTTTGGTGGGCTGGAACTCCAATATAGTCAAAAATTGAAGTCCTACTTGGATCGCCAAAACCAGCATCCTCAGCGCCAGGCTCCCCCAATTCTTGTCCAAAATAAATCATTAACGGAGACGTTCCAATTGTTGCTAAAACCGTCATTGCAGGTTTTGCAGTATTAGCATTTCCAACAAACTCAGGACTCGCAATACGCTGTTCGTCATGGTTTTCAAGGAAATATAGCATATGAGATTCGATATCATCATACTTATTCCGAACAACTGGAATATGGTCTGTCCAGCCATAGCCTTTCATAATATGCTTCAACGAATCGTACATATCAACCTTATCATACAGATAATCCATTTTCCCTAAACGAATGTAATCTCGATATAAATCAGGATTGTACACTTCCGCCATTAAAAAGGCATCTGGATTTTTCATTTTGATTGCAGAATTCATATAACTCCAAAACTCTACGGGCACCATTTCTGCCATATCATAACGGAATCCATCAACCCCAAAATCAAGCCAATACAAGGCAATATCTTTAAACTTTACCCAAGAGGAGGGCACCTCTTTTCCTTGCCAGAATTCAAAGTGTTTTTTATAGGACTCGCTATCAAAATTTTCTGGTAACGTATCAAAATCTCTATGTCCTTCTGGAGATACTCCATAATTTACTTTTACCGTTTCATACCAATCGTTTTGATCTGGCTTAGAAGCTCTAGACCCATTTCCTGTCCATTTAGCAGGATTTTCATCAAATTCTCCATCAATTAAAGCATTTACTTCTCCTCCAAGTGGCAAATATCCATCTCTCCAATCTGGAAGAGAAAAAGCTTCGTTTGGCGAATAATAAAAGTTATTATTTTTATGATAAACAACCGAGGTATCATCAGAAGCTCCAAAACTTTCTACACCTTCTGGATTGCTAATTCCCTCGTAATCTCGAGCCACATGATTGGGAACAATATCAATAATTACTTTTAAATTCTTGTGGTGAGTACGCTCAATAAGCTCCTTAAATTCTGTTAACCTATTTGCGGGATTGGTTGCTAAATCAGGATTTACATTGTAATAATCTTTTACCGCATAAGGAGAGCCTGCACGCCCTTTTACCACCTCTGGGTCGTCATTAGAAATTCCATACTCCGTATAATCATTCACTAAAGCATGATGCGGAACTCCAGTATACCAAATATGCGTTATTCCTAAATCTTTAATTTCCTGCAAAGCTTTATCGGTAAAATCGGCAAATTTACCAACTCCGTTTTCCTCAATAGTCCCCCATGGTTTATTGTTGGTATTAGTATTTCCAAACAAGCGTGTAAACACTTGATAAATTACAATTTTTGAAGGTTTTACCTCCTTAGTTTCTTCCATTGTTTTTGTATTAGAACAAGCAACAACTAAAGATACTAAGATTATAAAAAGGAAGGTGCTTTTTAGTTTTATCATTTTACAAAACTTCAATAATATAACTCGTTTTCCCAGCTATTTCCAGTTTTTCTTCTAAAGAAAAATTCTTTTCAGAAATAATATCTTTCCCTTGTTTAGCCTCTTTTAAATTTTCTTTAAAGCGACTCAAATCTAAGCTACGGTTTTCACTACTATTATTAACAACTACCATTACCGTTTGGTTTTCATTACTTCGAAAATATACATACACTTCATTCTCTGGGAGGTATTGTGTTGTTTTCCCTGAATGAATTACCTTCTTATTTTTTCTCCAATTAAAAAGCTTCGAAGTAAAATTAAAATACTCATTTTGCGTTGCGGTTCGTCCGGAGGATAAAAATGCATTGTTAGAATCTCCTTCCCATCCGCCAGGAAAATCTCTTCGGATATCGCCATCCCCTTTTCCTTTGTCGCCTTTCATTCCTATTTCCGAACCATAATATAATTGTGGAATCCCTCGAACGGTAGCCATTAAGGTCATAACCAATTTATAATCTTCTATATTTTCATAAATTTGATTGATACGTCCTGTGTCGTGATTTTCAGCAAAAACAAGAATATTATCAATATCAGGATATAAAAAATCGTTTACAAAATTTTCATATAACTGAATCGTTCCTTTATCCCACGACGGATTTTCCTCATTAAAAACGCTAGTAACAGCGTCGTGCAACGTAAAATCCATTACACTCGGTAAATGCGTGTTATAATTTTGAATAGCTCCTACTTTACTATCCTTTTGCCAATAGGCAATTTGAGCTTGATCGTGCAGCCAAATTTCTCCTACAATATTAAAATTTGGATACTCATCCATAATAGCTTTAGTCCAAGTTGCAACTCCCTCTTTATCGTTATAAGAATACGTATCCACTCTAAAACCGTCTAAATTGGCATACTCAATCCACCAAATAGCATTTTGAATTAAGTAATTTAACACCAACGGATTTTGCTGATTTAAATCGGGCATCGTTTTTACAAACCACCCATCCATGCACATTTTATAATCAATTTCCGAAGCATTTGGATCCATTTGCGTACTCATTCGGTAATTTGTTTGCGCATACCCAGGAAATTGATGAATCCAATCATAAGTAGGTAAATCTTTAATCATCCAATGCTCCACTCCCCAATGGTTCACCACATAATCCATAATAAGTTTCATTTCTCTTTTATGCAGTTCACTCCCCAATTTTTTATAATCTTCGTTAGTTCCGTAACGGGCATCAATTTTGTAAACATCGCTTTGTGCATAGGTATGATATGAGTATTTGGCATCGTTATCCTCACAAAGTGGCGTACTCCAAATTGCAGTTGCTCCAAGATTTTCTATATAATCTAGGTGTTGAATAATTCCATCAATATCGCCTCCATGACGATCACCTTGCTCTTCTCGGTTTGCTTTTTCTGTTAATGCTGAATTGCTATCGTTAGTAGGGTCTCCATTAGCAAAACGGTCTGGCATTACTAAATAAATCATATCAGAGGAGTCGAAACCTTTTCGATTGGCTGAATTTTCACGTCTCGACTTTAATGCGTACTCTTTACTATCAACAATTTTTTCCCCTTTTTTAAAATTGATCGTATAATTTTTTGCTGAAGCATTTTCAGTTTCAATAGTAACAAACAGATAGTTTGGATTCTCGGTTTTTTTAACCTCTTTGATTTCTAATCCGTCAATTTCTGGCGTTAAAGAAGAAATATTATCTCCATATACCATTAATTGAAGTTCTGTTTTCTGCATTCCACTCCACCAAAATGGTGGCTCAATTTTTTTTATTTGTGCTTGCAGTGAAACACTTAAAAAAACAAATACTATTGTGATAATAAAAGAATATTGATTTTTCATCTGTTACTATTTATTGTTTTTGAATGGTCCGATGGAATGCCCTTGATTATAATATTGGTTGGTTTCCAAATTTGTTAATGGGCAATTCACAAGACTATTTTTAAGTTAATTATTTTATTTACAGCATTTTACATACCCCATAAAGAACGCTACCTCTCAAAACCTTTGCTTTACTCATCTCCTTTTGTAGAGGTAACTATTTTGTTTATTACAAATCCCTAAAATCAGGTACTCTCTATTTTTCTATAATACTAATAGCAAAACCTCCGCCTGGCGCTGAAGTAAGCGTTAACTTTGACGTATTAGTTACTGTTTGTTTTGTAATTTTATATGCCTGCGGATTGGTTTTATAATGAGCATCTTTAGCATCAGCATAAATAATAGCTTCGTATTTTTTTCCTTCCTCTAAAAAATCCAAAGAAATTTTTGTGGTACGAGACTCCAAGCCATTAACATTTCCTACAAACCAGTTATTAGTTCCTTTGGCTTTACGCGCAACGGTAACATATTTTCCAGGCGCTGCTTCTAAGTATTCACTCTCATCCCAATCTACAGCTACGTCTTTTATAAACTGAAAAGCATCTAGAAAACGGTTGTAATTTTCTGGAATATCGGCAGCCATTTGCAACGGACTATACATGGTTACGTACAATGCCAATTGATTGGCAATAGTTGCATTTAAATGCGAGTTGTTGTTCGGATTCATTTTACTGATATCCATTTCGAAAATTCCTGGTGTATAATCCATCGGACCACCAATTAAACGTGTAAAAGGCAATACCGTTACATGGTTTGGTTTTGAACCTCCAAAAGCTTGGTATTCGGTTCCTCTAGCAGATTCGTTTCCTATTAAATTTGGATACGTACGTGCAATTCCTGTTGGACGAACTGCCTCATGCGCATTTATCATAATCTTATAATTGGCTGCTTTTTCTAATGCGTATTGATAATGATTTACAATCCACTGATTGTAATGATTTTCGCCTCTTGGCAAAATATCTCCTACATATCCAGTTTTTACAGAGGTATATCCGTGGTCATTCATAAATTTATAAGCTGCATCCATATGGCGCTCATAGTTTCTAACAGAGCTTGACGTTTCATGGTGCATCATCATTTTAATTCCTTTTGATTTGGCGTATGCATCTATTTCTTCCACATCAAAATCTGGATAGGGCGTTACAAAATCAAACACATAATCTTTAGATTTTCCAAACCAATCTTCCCAACCTACATTCCATCCTTCCACTAAAACAGCATCAAACCCATGCTTTGCAGCAAAGTCGATATATTTTTTTACATTTTCAGTATTGGCGCCATGGGTTCCATTGGGAGTAGCTTTAGAATAATCTGTTTCTCCTAATTTAATAGAAGGAAAATCGTTGGTATATGCCCAAGAACTTTTTCCTGTAATCATTTCCCACCAAACCCCAACATATTTAACTGGCTTAATCCACGAAGTATCATCTATTTTAGAAGGCTCGTTTAGGTTATAAGTCATTTTAGAATTCAGAATATCACGCGCATCGTCACTAGCAATTATGGTTCTCCAAGGCGTATTAAATGGTGCTTGCAAATATCCTTTATCTCCATTTGCATCTGGAGTTAACCACGATTCAAAAACCATGTTTTTATCATCCAAATTAAGATGCATTGTAGAATAATTAATCAGAGCCGCCTCGTGTAAATTAATGTACAATCCGTTATCGGTTTTCATCATTAAAGCGGTTTGTACGCCTGTTGGAGAAAATGGTTGTTGAGAAGCATTTGGAGTAATAGCATCTTCCATTTCTTCACGAATTTCAGACAACTTAGATTCGGTATAATCATACTCCTGCGTATCGTAATCTCCAGGAATCCAAAAAGCAGTATGATCTCCAGCCATTGCAAACTGGGTGTGCTCCTCCTTAATAACAAAGTACACTAAGTTTTCTTGCTGAGGAAATTCATAACGGAAACCTAGTCCGTCATTAAATAAACGAAAACGAATCCTCATTTTTCTAGCAGTTTCTGCTTGTTTTAAGGTTACCGCTAGCTCATTATAATGATTTGTAATTTCTGAAACTTCTCCCCAAACTGGTTTCCAAGTCTCATTAAATGTATTGGTTTGAGTGTCTTGAATAGAAAAATTATTAACCAACGATTTTTCATCATTTTTCAACTCAAAACCAAGTTTACTTTCCTTTATTATTGCTTGTCCTTTATAGGTTAATTTATAAGTTGGCGTTCCGTCTTTCTGCAAAGAAAAATCCATAACGAAATTTCCGTCAGGCGATTTTAATTCTTGTGCAGAGAGACTACTTATCACCATCAAACAAGCGCATATATTTATTAGTATTTTTTTCATATTGTGTTTTTTTAACGTCATGCTGGATTGTGTTAACTAAACTTCGACAAGCTCAGTTTGACAAGATTAGTCTTACAAGCTCAGTTTGACAATAATTCAACAGAATCAATTTAACAATAACCCGCCAAGCATTGTACCCCAATATCTCGACGAGTTCAGTTTGACATTAATTTATATGGTTATTGAAGTTGCTTTTACCTCAACTTCTTTTCCGTTCAATTCAATTTTTAAATCCTCTTCTCCTACAACTGTAAATGTAGTTTCTTGATGACTCACATCTACTTTTACAATACTTCCTCTAAAATTAACTTTAAAAGAAAAAGCTTTCCATTGTTTTGGAATCCGAGTTTCAAAAGTTAGGTTTCCATCTTTAATTCTCATTCCTCCAAAACCTTCAACAATACTCATCCAAGTACCCGCCATAGAAGTAATGTGTAACCCTTCATGAACCTCTTTATTATAATCGTCTAAATCCAATCTAGAGGTGCGTAAATAAAAGTTATAAGCCTGTTCCATTTTATTTAAAACAGCAGCTTGAATACTGTGAACGCATGGAGATAACGAAGATTCATGCACCGTAAAAGGCTCATAAAAATCGAAATGACGTGCCAATTCTTCTTTACTAAAATGGGCTTCAAAAAAGTAAAATCCTTGTAAGGTATCTGCTTGTTTTATGTAAGGCGAACGCAAAATTCTATCCCAAGACCATTTTTGATTTATTGGTCGCTCATCTTTTGAAAGATTTGCTACAGTAATTAATTCTTTATCCAGAAATCCATCCTGTTGTAAAAATACTTGATGCTCTTCACTGTAAGGAAAATACATATTTTGAGCAACTTCCAACCATTGTTTTATTTCTTCAGAAGAAAGCTTTGCTTTTGAAATAACTCGTTCGTAATCTGAAGCGTATTCCAACTTTACTTTCTCAATATTTTCGGTAGCATATTCAATACACCACTTTGCAATATAATTTGTAAACCAATTATTATTTACATTGTTTTCGTATTCATTAGGCCCCGTAACTCCAAGAATTACATATTTATTTTTAGCCGTTGAAAAGTTAGCTCTTTGGTGCCAAAAACGAGCAATTGCTATCATTACCTCCAAGCCCATTTCTGGAATGTAACTGTAATCTCCCGAATAGCGAACGTAATTATAAATAGCATACACCATGGAACCATTACGGTGAATTTCTTCAAAGGTAATTTCCCATTCGTTATGACTCTCTTCTCCATTCATTGTTACCATTGGATACAAAGCAGCTCCATTTTTAAAGCCTAATTTCTCTGCATTTTCTATAGCTTTTGATAAATGGTTGTAACGATATTTTAAAAGATTTCTAGCTACTTTATCGTCTTTGGTAGCCATATAAAAAGGAATGCAATAAGCCTCGGTATCCCAATAAGTACTCCCTCCATATTTCTCTCCTGTAAATCCTTTTGGACCAATATTTAAACGAGCATCTTTTCCAGAATAGGTTTGATTTAAATGAAAAATATTAAATCGGATTCCTTGTTGCGCTTTTACATCGCCATTAATAGTAACATCTGCCATTTCCCAAATAGAAGCCCAAGCCTCTTTTTGCTTTTCTAGCAAGGCATCAAAACCAATTTTTGAAGCATTGCTTAGCACTTTTAATGAAGCTTCTACAAGATTTTCTGCTTTATAATTTAAAGAAGTAACATAGCCTCCCATTTTTTCAATAGCAGCAGTTTCTCCTTCTTTTGCTTCAATAGTATATGAAAAAGTAGCTTTTAGCGCTTCAATATTTTCTTGTGGAGCAATGGTTAGCTTCTCATTATTCAAGAATAATGTACTAATCATTCCAGTACACACATGGTATTCTGTTTTATTGGTTTTAGAAACTACATACCCAAAATCATTTTGGGCTTCCGTTTTATAAACATCCCAGAAAGCATCGTCCCAATTAGTATCTTCATTAGTAATTCCACCATCTACATATGGTAAAAAAGTAATTTCTGCTGAAGTATTTAGCGGTGTTACCTCATATTTTATAGCTCCTACTTCGTCTATTTCTAAACTTAAAAAACGAGTAGCAGTAACTTTTATCTGCACATTGTTTGGCAAAGTAGCTTTAAAACTACGTTGATGCCATCCTTCTTTCATATTTAATTCTCTACGGAAATCTTCAACCGATTTACACGTATTTAAATCTAGCATTTCACCATTAACTAGCACGTTAATTCCTATCCAATTTGGCGCATTAAGTACTTTAGCAAAATACTCTGGATATCCATTTTTCCACCAACCAACACGAGTTTTATCAGGATAATAAACCCCTGCTATATAACTTCCTTGGAAAGTAGCACCAGAATAATGCTCTTCAAAAGTTGCACGTTGCCCCATAGCACCGTTTCCAATACTAAATAAACTTTCAGACGACTTTACTTTTGCTGGCTGAAATCCTTCTTCTATTAATGACCATTCGTTTGGTACAATATAATCCTGATTCATTTTTATTTAGGTTGAAGTGTTTTTAAAAAATTAAATGTTATTTCTGTGAAGCTCGAAAAATTATAATCGGCTTCTTTTAAGTTTTGTTCGTTTCCTAATCCTATTGAGATCATTCCTGCTGTATTTGCTGCTTCTATTCCTGCTTCGGCATCTTCAAAAACAATACAGTTATTTGGAGCTACATTAATTTTTTCTGCAGCAATTAAAAACACCTCTGGATTAGGTTTTGCTTTGGTAACGCTATTTCCATCAACTATAACGTCAAACAGATCCATTATACCTACCTTTTGTAAGATTTTAGGAGCATTTTTACTAGCCGATCCCAATGCAATTGGATACCCTTCTTTTTTAATCTCTGCGAGGATCTCTTTTATGCCAGGCAAAATATCTGCTGCTGTCATTTTATCAACATACGTTAGATAATCGGCATTTTTATTGGCTGCTAACTCATCAAATTTCTCTTGAGAAACTTCTGCATTAGCCCAGTTCAATATTTTCTTTAAGGAGTCTACTCTACTTACCCCTTTAAGTTGTTCGTTTTGTTGGTGTGTAAGTTCAAAGTTAAATTCGGCTGCCGCTTTTTTCCACGCTAAAAAATGGAACTTAGCAGTATCTACAATAACGCCGTCTAAATCAAATATAAATCCTTTTTCTTCCTTCATTTTAATTTCTTTTAAAACAAAGACTAATATTTTAGAAATACTAATCTATTGTATATGCAATAGCTTTTTTATTAACGATAAGTAGGTTTGCCAATCCGGCTAAAATCAAGCAAATTCCAGCAACAATCATGGAATAAATAGTTTCTTCTCCTATTAATTTATAGGCATAATTTATACCTCCTATTGCAGCTATTATCTGCGGAAGCACAATAAACATATTAAAGAGTCCCATGTAAACGCCCATCTTATTAGCATCGATAGAACTGGATAACATAGCATAAGGCATTGAAAGTATGCTTCCCCATGCAATTCCAATTAATATAAAACTGATATATAAATAAGAAGGATCAGGAACATAATACATAGATATAAATCCAATCCCTCCTAAAATCAAGGAAGCCATATGGGTATATTTACGGTTTACACGCTTTCTGGAGGCATAAAAAGTTAGCAACAAAGCAAAAACCATGGAAGAAAGTCCGTAAACTCCCATTGCAGAACCTACATTATCTGAGGCATCTTGATATTTTTTATTGGCAACATTAAAGGCTGTTTGCTGTGCTACCTCTTGAAAATTAAAAGCTGTTTCTACGGGAGCTGGTGCGTTATAAACATGCTCGGTAAGAGCTGGCATTGCAAGGCTCCACATGGTAAAAAATGCAAACCAGCTAAAAAACTGAATCACTCCTAACTTAATCATGGTAGGAGGCATATTTCCAATATTTTCAATAATATCTCTTACAAAATGTCCTTTTGTTTCAGCTTTCATTTTGTTAAAAGCCTCCATGTCTTCCGGCGGATATTCGTCCGTAGTAAAAATGGTATAAAGAATACTGGTTATAAAAACAAGAGCTCCAATAGCAAAGGCTATTTTAACCGACATAGGGACTATTCCTGGTGCGGCTTCATTGCTTACTCCTAAGTAATTAACCAACCATGGCAAATTACTAGCCACCCAAGTACCAATACCTATAATAAGTGTTTGCACAACAAAACCATATGAACGTTGCGACTCATGCAATTTATCGGCAACGAGCGCTCTAAAAGGTTCCATACTTACATTAATGGAAGCATCTAAAACCCATAGCAGACCTGCTGCAACCCATAATGCTGGAGAATGAGGTACTATAAATAAGGCTATAGAACTTAAAATAGCTCCAATAAGAAAATAGGGTCGGCGTCTACCTAGTTTGGAATGCCAAGTTTTATCACTTAAATAACCTATAATTGGTTGAATTAACAAACCTGTGAGGGGAGCTGCAATCCATAGAAGAGGAATATTGTCTTTTTCAGCACCGAGTGTCTGAAAAATACGAGACATAAACCCTCCTTGAAGAGCAAAACCAAATTGAATTCCTAGAAAACCGAAACTCATGTTCCAGATTTCCCAGAAACCTAAAATACGCTTTTTCATTATCGTAATGTGTTAGTTTATTATACGATAAGCGCTATGACTTATCAAAGCTTAATTTAAATTGAGAAGTAAAAATATAAACTTTGACGGCTGCAAGATAGTATTTTAGCAGATAAGAAACTAATAGTCTTACTATTAAACTTTAACAACTACGAAAACTACTAGATAGGTTTCGTAGATTCTCGTTCTAGAATAGAGGTTTTTATAACCTCTGTTTTAAAACTCGATTCATCATCATTTGTTTCAAGTCGGTCGATTAACATTTTAGCTGCTTTTTCTCCCATTTCAAAACCATGCTGAATAACAGTGGTAAGAGTTGGGTAAGAATATTTAGATAAAATTCCGTCGCTAAAACCTATAAAACTCATTTCTTGAGGAATCTTAAATCCGCGGTTATGCGCTTCTCTCATTGCTACCACGGCATATAATTCGTTCACCCCAAATACAGCATCAAATTTTTCAGTATCAAAAAGATGCTTCACTTTTTCGTCTAATTCTTCTACTTTATCAACCTTTACAATTAAATTTTCATCTAATTCAATTCCAGCATCATAAAGTGCATTTACATAGCCTTGCGTACGGAGTTTCCCTATAGAAATATAATCGGCTGTAGTAATTAAAGCAATACGTTGACAACCCGAATAAATTAAATGTTGAATGGCATTATAAGAAGCTCGGGCATCGTCTATTATAATTTTATCACAATAAATTTCGTCGGAAGTTCTATCAAACATCACTAAAGGCATTCCTTGATTAATTACTTCCCGTAAGTGATGAAAATCCTTCTTTAAGAGGGTTTCTTTTGAAAGTGATAATAAAAACCCATCTATTTGTCCATTAGCCATCGTTTCCATATTAATCACTTCTTTATCAAAAGATTCGTTGGACAAACAAACAATTACATTATAACCGAGCTCATTTGCCTTCTTTTCGATTCCACTAATAATTAACGTAAAAAAATGATGGACAATTTCAGGAATAATTACTGCTATATTCTTAGTTTTTTTGTTCTTAAGACTCAGCGCAATATTGTTAGGTTTGTAATTATAGAGTTTGGCAAAAGCTTGTACTTTCTCAATAGTATCTTTACTAATTTCAGAGCTATTACTCATTGCTTTAGACACTGTAGAAATAGAAACATCTAGCTCTCTAGCAATCTCTTTAATTGTAATTTTTTTCTTCATTATATAGCAGAAATTAGATTTTAATATATGCAAAAATACATACAATAATTACTCTTTTCCAATTTAAGCACAGAATTCTGCTTTTATGAAAAATTAAACTATTCACAATAACCCACTTCATTTATTATGAATAGTAAAATTAAAGTCTATGAATAGAGCTTTCTGTTAAAAAATAAAAAGTTCTCAACACTAAACCGTTTTCGTGACCCTCCAAACGAACTCCAACGTTTTCTTTACTCAAATTTTACATAGTTTTAACGCCGAGAAGTAAAAATATAAGCTAACAATTATCAAAACTATTTTACAATTTCTTATGAAACCCTCATTGAGGGATTAAGTATAGCCAAGGTAATACCTACACATAAGAAAATACATAAAGCAATGGTTTTTAAGACATAGTGGCTCTTTACTTAATTAGTAAAATATTGAAAAATAAACGTTTAACCTAAATTTATTCGTGTGAAAAAAAATCAAAAAATAAGTCTATTAATGTTCCTAATATCGGCAAGCATTTTTGCGCAACAATCGGTTAGTGGAGTTGTTACAGACGCTTCAACAAATACCCCAATTCCAGGTGTAAATGTTGTAATAAAAGGAACAACTACAGGAACAACTACAGATTTTGATGGTCAGTTTACCATTAATGCTGAAAATGGCACAGTTATTCAATTTTCTTATATCGGTTTTAATACACAAGAAAAGCCTGTAACGGGAGCAACTATGAATGTTGTACTAACAGAAGATACCCAACAACTAGACGAAGTTGTAGTTATTGGTTATGGTTCCGTAAAGAAAAAAGATGCTACTGGAGCTGTTGACCAAGTTTCTACGGAAGATTTTAACCAAGGACCTGTTTTAAATGCAGGGCAATTAATTACAGGTAAAATTGCCGGGGTATCTGTTACTTCTGGTGGTGGAGCCCCTGGTGAAGGTCAGAATATTGTAATTCGTGGACAAGGATCTTTATCGCTTAACAGTTCGCCTTTATACGTAATAGATGGGGTTCCAATTGCAGATAGTGGCGTTGGAGGTGCTAGAAGTCCGCTAAACTTTATCAACCCTAATGATATTGAAAGTATGACGGTTCTTAAAGATGCATCGTCTACGGCAATTTATGGAGCTAGAGCTGCCAATGGAGTAATTATGATTACTACCAAAAAAGGAAAAGGCAACGATTTTAAATTTAGCTATTCTGGTTCTACAACCCTTTATACCCCTACAAATTATGTAGATGTTATGGATGCCAATGAGTTTAGAACTCTCGTAAATGAAGTAGGAAGTGCAGATGCAATTAGTCGTTTAGGAGCTAGCAACACAAACTGGCAAGATCAAATCTATGGCGATGCTTTTGGATTTGAACACAACCTTAGTACCACAGGAAATATTGCTGGCTTTATGCCCGTAAGAGCTTCTATTGGGTATACCGACCAAGATGGTGTTTTACAAGGGGATAACTTTGCTAGAACTACAGCATCTATTAATCTACGTCCATCTTTTTTAGATAATCATTTAAAAGTTGAGTTAAATGGACGCGGTTCTTATACCGAAAACAAGTTTGCCAATAGGGATGCTATTGGGACGTCTGTAGATTTTGACCCAACACAAGCTATTTATGACGAAAACTCTCCTTTTGGCGGTTACTTTACTTGGCTAAACAACGATAATGTTCAAAATAGTTTAGCGCCAACAAACCCTGTTGCCTTAGTTAATTTAAAAGATGATACTGCGGAAGTAAGAAGATTTATTGGAAATGCTAAAGTTGACTATAAACTTCATTTCTTTCCAGATTTAACAGCTACTGTAAATGTAGGATTGGACAAAAGTAATAGTCACGGAAGAACAATAGTTTCAGATCAAATGCCTTCTTCTCAATTAGACTGGAACGGATCTTTTTCTAATTACACAAACGAAGCTACCAATAAATTATTCGACGCTTACGCTACTTATTCAAAAGAAATTGATGTTCATTCCATAACTGCTGTAGCTGGATATTCTTATCAGAGTTTTGAAAATGATAATTACAGTTTCGATAGTGAGGCAGAAGAAGAAGGAAACAACCCTATTAGAATTGATAAATGGAGAAGTGTTTTACTTTCTTACTTTGGAAGATTTAATTACAACTTCGATAACAGATATTTAGTTACTGCAACTTTAAGAGCAGATGCTTCTTCTAAATTAAATCCAAACGACCGTTGGGGATATTTTCCTTCTGTAGCAGTAGCTTGGAATTTAAACAACGAAAGTTTCTTAGAAGATTCAGAAGTAATAAACCAATTAAAATTAAGAGTTGGATATGGTGAAATTGGAAATGTAAATGGTTTAGGAGATTATAATTTCCTAACTAAATATACAGCCAGTAGAACCAATGCAAATTACCAATTAGGAGATGGCTTTTACCAAACCTATAGACCAGAAGAATATAATGAAAACTTACGATGGGAAGTTGGTAAAACGCTCAATGCTGGAGTAGATTACGGATTTTTTAACAATAGAATCTCTGGTTCTGTAAATGCTTATTTAAAGAAAACAGAAGACTTAATAAGTTTTGTAACTGTAGACCCATTTACAAATTTCTCTAACGGTATCGACAAAAATATTGGAGATATGGAGAACAAAGGAATTGAGTTTGAACTAAATGTTGTCCCAGTACAAACCGATACTTTTAATTGGAGCATTGGTTACAATATTTCTGTTAATAGCAATGAAATTACCAATCTTCCAGATCAAGTAGAAGTAGGAGGAATTAATGGTGGAACTGGTAATAATATTCAGCTACATAAAGAAGGATACTCTCCTTTTAGCTACTGGGTATACAAACAAGTCTATAATGAAGCTGGAGCTCCAATTGAAGGCGCTTATGTAGATAGAAATGGTGATAACCAAATAAACGACGACGACCGTTATTTATACAAAGACCCTTATGCAGATGTTATTATGGGTTTAAACACCAATTTAAACTACAAAAATTGGGATTTAGCGGTGGTTACAAGAGCAAATATTGGAAACTATGCCTATAACAATATGGCCTCTAGTAAAAGTTATGAATTAAGGGCTACAGAAAATAGCATTCTTACTAATTTACATAGAGATTACTTTAATTCTAGATTCCAATCAATTACGGAAACCAATTTACAAAGCGATTATTACATCCAAGATGCTTCCTTTATTAAAATTGACAATATCACTTTAGGATACACTTTACAAGATGCTATTCCAAGTACGAGTTTACGTTTTTACGGTTCCGTACAAAATGTAGCCACTTTTACAGATTATGACGGACTGGATCCTGAAATTGGTGGAGGTATCGACAACAACTTCTACCCAAGACCGAGATCTTTTGTATTTGGTGTTAATCTTAATTTTTAATCAGAATTTACAATGAAAAACACATATAAATTACTCATCGCATTATTGGCAACTGGAACCATTATGGTTTCTTGTCACGACGACCTTGATCAAACTCCTATCGATCCAGATAGTTTTACAGAGCAAGATGTTTTTGCTAATGCAGACGAAGCAAAAGGGGCACTAGCCAAACTATATGCTAGTTTAGCCCTAACTGGGCAAGAAGGTCCTGCTGGAGATGCAGATATTACAGGTATAGACGAAGGTACTTCTCAGTACACAAGAATGCTTTTTAGTTTAAACGAATTAACTACAGACAATGCCGTTGTAGGTTGGGGAGATCCTGGTTTGCCAAATTTACACGCCATGAGCTGGAATGCAAGCAACGACTTTGCTACGGCAATGTACTATCGTTTGGCGCAAGAGGTTTCTTTTTGTAATTCTTTTATTGAAAAAGCTACTCCGCTAAACGATACTCCAGAAGTTGCTTCTTTTATTGCTGAAGCAAGATTTCTTAGAGCTTTTGCCTATTACAATTTAATAGATTTTTATAGTGATGTTCCGCTGGTTACAGTTGTTTCTACCGATTTACCAGAACAAAACACAAGAGCTGAGATTTTCAGTTTTATTGAATCAGAATTAACAGAAATAGAAACTTCTCTTAAAGAAAGTGGCGCTAATGAATATGGACGCGTAGATCGAGTTGCTGCTTGGGCTTTATTGTCAAAACTTTATTTAAATGCCGAAACTTGGATTGGAGAAGCTAAGTATACAGAAGCAATTACTTATTCAAACAAAGCTATAAATTCTACTTATGCTTTAAACACAACAGATGCCAATGGAAATGGCTCTGCCTATGATGAACTTTTCTTAGCCGACAACGATTCTAATGGAGCACAAAATGAATTTATTTTTGTACTGAATTTCGACGGAAATCAATCAAGAACCTATGGAGGTACTACCTTTTTAGTACACGCAGCTGTTGGAGGTTCTATGGAGCCTGCAGAGTTTGGTGTTAATGGCGGTTGGGCTGGCCTACGTACTACAAAATCGCTAGTTGAAAAATTTCAAACCTCAATTACAAATTCTGACGACGATGGAAATCCAATTGAGTGGGCAGACTCTAGAGCAATGTTCTACACCGATGGACAGTCGTACGAAATTAACACTATTGCTAATACTTTCACAGACGGTTATGCAATTACTAAATTCAAAAATATCGACTCTCAAGGAAATGCTGGGAGTGATGAAGGAGGAGATTTTGTAGACACCGACCTCCCAATTATTAGAGTTGCCGAAATCTATTTAAACTACGCAGAGGCTGTTGTTAGAGGCGGATCTGGAGGCGATTTAAATACGGCTACAAATTATATCAATCAAATTAGAGCACGTGCTTTTGGAAATAATTCTAACAATGTTTCTAGTAGCAATTTAACCCTTGATTTTCTTCTAGATGAAAGAGCTAGAGAATTATACTGGGAAGGTCAACGTAGAACCGATTTAGTTCGCTTTGGATATTTTACTTCAGGAAGCTACCTATGGCCATTTAAAGGTGGTGCAAAAAATGGAACTGGTGTAGAAGACTACAGAAACTTATTCCCATTACCTAGTAATATTGTTTTAATCAATACAAACCTAACTCAAAACCCTGGTTACTAACCTAAACTAATTAAGATGAAACATTTATGATTAATTCTATACACACCGCAAAATGATTTTATAAATGTTCCATTTGACCGTTAAAAACAATAAATATAAACAGATGAAAAAAATATCACTTTTACTACTTGCTTTTATAGCAACTTTAAGTTTTAATGCTTGTTCTGATGATGACGAATTCACTTTCGTGGCAAAGCCTGACCCAGAAGGTATTGCATTTGAAAATACGGTGTTAGACTCCTACCCTCTTGAAGCATCAAATGGTGACAATCTAGCGGAAAGATTTGTATGGAATGCTGTTGATTTTGGAGTCTCAACTCCAGTTTTTTATGAACTACAAGCTTCTACAACTACAGATTTTGAAGGAATTACTGTATTGGGAAGTAACCTAAGCGAAACAAATTACGGGGTTACAGTAACTAATATGTTAAGCTTGGCAGAAGAAGCAGGACTAGATAATGATCCTGAAACGGAAGCTCCTAATACAGGAACCCTATACTTTAAAGTTAGAGCGTATGTTGGGAGTAATGGCGGGAATACTGTTGAGCAATTTTCCGATTCTCTACCTATTAATGTTGAATTAGTAGAAAATACAGAGGAAGTAGAAAGCATTGTTACCACCTGGGGATTAGTAGGAGATGCAACGCCAAATGGATGGGATGGTCCAGATGTCTCTTTTGTTAAAACCGAGGATCCAGATGTAATTATTGCGTATGCTAACCTTATAGAAGGTGAAATTAAAATAAGAGAAAACAACGATTGGGCTCTTAATTATGGAGATACAGGAGCAGATGGAACACTAGAAGAAGGAGGAGATAATATCCAAGTAGAAGCTGGTTCTTACAAAGTGACCTTCAACACAAAAGAACTTACCTACACAATAGAACCTTTTACATGGGGATTAGTAGGTTCTGCAACTCCAAATGGCTGGGATGGTCCAGATGCTGCATTGACTTACGACCCAGCTACCGATTCTTGGTCTGCAACAGTTACACTTGTAGACGGCGAAATGAAATTCCGTCAAAACAACGAATGGGTGGTTGATTACGGAGACACAGGTGCAGATGGAATGCTAGAACAAGGTGGAGATAACATTGCAGTTAGCGGAGGAAACTATAATGTAACTGTAAGTTTTACAAAGTTAACCTATACTTTGGAAGCTCAATAACCTATCTATAAAATTAAAGAAAGTCGGAAAACGAATCTAGTTTTCCGACTTAACTTCCATTACTAAAACTAAACCATGAAAACTAAACTCCTATACTTTTTTGTAACCAGTTTTTTAATCTTATCGTCATGCTCAAACAATGATGATAGTTCTACTACCCTCCCAGAACCTACCACTCCAGAAGCTGGAGAAGTAACCCCTTTAGATCTCACAAAATATGAGAGCGGAAACAATGTAATGATGCAAACCTTCTATTGGGATGTAGAACCAAGAGGAGATTGGTGGGATATTTTGAGCGAAAAAGTAGCTAGTTGGGCAGATGCAGGAGTAGATCGCCTTTGGTTACCAGTTGCCACTAAAGGTCAGTCTGGAGGTTACTCTATGGGGTACGACCCTTCAGATTATTTTGATTTTGGGGAATATGAACAACATGGAACTACAGAAACACGATTTGGAAGTAGAACCGAATTAGAAAATTTAATCAAAAAAGCGCACGAAAATAATCTTGAAGTTATTGCAGACATTGTAATAAATCATAATTCTGGTGGTGGCGAAGAGTACAATCCGTATAGAGATAAAAATACCTATACTTTATTTGATGAAACTCATGGAAATGCTTCAGGATTATTCAATAGAAATTACGAAAATTTTTATCCTAACAGCACTAGTAATTATGACGAAGGAAGTCTTTTTTATGCTGAACAGAACTTGGATCATAACCAAGATTATGTTCAAAATTGGCTTTGGAAACAAGATAATTCTGTAGCAAAATACTATAAAAATACTATGGGATTTGATGGCTGGCGTTTTGATTATGTTTTAGGGTATGAGCCATGGGTTGTAAAAGCCTGGCTTGATGAAGTAGGTGGATTTTCTGTAGCCGAATTATGGGATGGTAATCCCGTAGTTTTAAAAAAATACATTGAAGAAACAGGAAGTAATGTATTCGATTTTTCTACTTTCTATAAACTCGAAGAAGCTTTAGACCGATATGAAGATCTGACTTATTTAGACAAAGAAATGCTTTGGCAAACCTACCCTGAAAAAGCAGTCACTTTTACCGCTAATCACGATACCGAAAAAGATAGCAATGAAGATAACTTTATAATGGCCGAAAATAAATTAATAGCCTATGCTTACATTTTAACACACCCTGGCTATCCTACAATTTTTTATTCTGATTATGAAAATGAAGCTTTTCAAGAAGAAATAAAACAACTTATAACAATTCATAACAGTTTGGCAATTGGGGAAACGGAAATTTTATATGTTGATGCAGACGAATATATTATGAAAAGAAAAGGAACATCCGAAAATCCAGGTCTTATTATTTATATAAATACTTCTGACACTACTAAAAGACGTACCGTTAAAAGCAATTGGATAAACAGTACATTAATAGATTACTCTTTAAATTCCACATATGCTCCTTACGCTAAAGAAGATGGAGAAGTGAATTTAGAAGCACCTGGAAAAGGTTATGCTGTATGGTCTACCACTACTCCACAGGAGTAAGAAATTTTTTTTTAAAATACACATTTTTCAAAATGCTTAAACGCTTTTGAAGTTAGCAACGGAGAACTATTAGGTTCTCCGTTTTATTTTTCTTCAACTTAGATTTTAACAGTATTTACTACATTTAATAATATAACAAAATACTAAGATAAAAAGTATCAATGTTAAAATTATAAACATTTTTTTTATTATATTCACACTATATTATTATAATTTAACAATTGTTTGATAATCCTTTTTCAACACAAGCTAACTGGAAAAAAGATTATTCATTGTTAAATAAAGCTAACTATTTGAACTTTAAAATTTAATTGTATGAAGAACAATTTAATCAAAGGCTTAGCCTTGGTTGGAGCATTTCTGTGTTTCAGCATGGCTAAAGCCCAGACTGTGAGTGGAACAGTCTCTGACGCTACTGGCCCTCTCCCAGGGGCAAACGTTCTAGTAAAAGGAACATCCAATGGAACACAAACAGATTTTGACGGAAATTACACTTTAGACAATGTGGATGCCACAGCTACTTTAGTGTTTAGCTATGTTGGATTTACATCTAAAGAA
Source organism: Galbibacter orientalis DSM 19592 (assembly GCF_000260115.1). GTDB lineage: Bacteria > Bacteroidota > Bacteroidia > Flavobacteriales > Flavobacteriaceae > Galbibacter > Galbibacter orientalis. Next base: position 148,898 of record NZ_JH651379.1, read on the forward strand.
GTAGCTGTTAATGGGCAATCTACTATTAACGCAACACTTACTGAAGACGCGCAGGCTTTAGATGAAGTAGTAGTTATTGGATACGGTACTACTACTAAAAAAGATGCAACAGGAGCAGTTGAAACTGTAAAAGCTGAAGATTTTAATAAAGGTGTTGTAACCTCTCCAGACCAACTAATTCAAGGACGAGTTGCTGGGGTACAAATTACCCAATCAAGTGGGGAACCTGGTGGCGCATCAAATATTAGGATTCGCGGTACATCTTCAATTAGAGCTGGAAACGATCCCTTAGTAGTAGTAGATGGAATCCCTCTAGGAGGAGGAGGAGGAGCAGGATCTGATATTGGTCTAGGTAGACAAAGTGCAAGAAATCCACTAAGTTTTATCAATCCAAATGATATTGCTAGCATGGACGTTTTAAAAGATGCATCTGCAACAGCTATTTATGGTTCTAGAGGTGCAAATGGTGTTATTATAATAACAACTAAGAAAGGAAAAATAGGGAAACCTCAAATAAACTTTAACACCTCAGTGCAATTCGGTACAATATCTAAAGAATATGATTTAATTGAAGCCAATGAATATCCTTCTATTGCTGCTAGTGTAGGGAATACTAATCCTGATTTAGGAGCTAGAATAGATCCTTTTGAATCAATCTTAAGAACTTCATTTACTCAACAACATGATTTTTCTTATGGCGCAGCATCAGAGTCTGGAAACTATAGATTTTCTATAGGGTATTTAGACCAAGAAGGTATTATTAAAGGAACTGGACAACAGAGGTACAGTGGGAATGTAAATATTACGCAAAGAGCTTTTAATGACATTGTTACTTTTGATTCTAGTATAATCTATTCATACATTAGAGATGACGGGGAAGCAATATCTGATAATGTAGGAGCTGAAGGAGACCTTTTATCGTCTGCATTGAGATGGAATCCTACAAGGCCCTTTTATAATACCGATGGCACATATAATCAACCAAGTGATAACCAAAGAAACCCATTGGCATTACTTGATTATTATGAAGACAACACAGAAACCTCTAGGATTCTAGCAAATTTTGGCACTACTATTAAAATTACCGATGGATTAAAATATAAACTGAATATTGGTGTCGGAAGAAATGAATCTACAAGAAGAGCCGCAACCTCTTCTTTACTTAACACAAATAACACATTAGGTAGAGGTATTGCATCTTATGAAGATAATTATAATTTTAATAAACTTTTTGAACACACCTTATCTTATAAAAAAGACTTGTCAGATAATTTTAATCTGGATGCAGTAATAGGATATTCATACCAATCATTCGAAGCGAAAGGAAATAGAATGGTGGGAAGAGATTTTAGCGTAACTGACCAAGACATCTATATAAAAGATATAGGGTATGCAGCTACCATACAACCTACAGAAGTAAGTGGATATTTTAATCCTTCTTTTGAATTACAATCTTTCTTTGGAAGAGCAAATATCAACTATAAAAGTAAATATCTACTAACTGCTACTTTAAGAGCAGATGGTTCTAGTAAATTTGGAGAAAACAATCAATATGGGTACTTCCCATCTGTTGGTGCAGCATGGCGATTAACAGAAGAGGGATTCCTACCTGAAGCTATTTCTGAATTTAAACTTAGAGGTAGTTGGGGTATAACTGGTAACCAAGAATTTCCCGCAGGTTCAGCTCAAACTCAATTTGGACCAACAGGAGATGGAACTGCATTACAACAGGATAATGTAGCAAATCCTAATTTACAATGGGAATCTGTGGCACAATGGGGAATAGGATTTGATTATGGTTTCTTAAATAATAGAATTAAGGGTTCTGTTGATTATTTTAATAGAACTACAAACGATTTATTATTTAGATTGCCTGCTATACAACCAGCTCCTAACGTTAACTATTGGACAAACTTTGACGACATTGAAGTTTTAAATAGTGGATTTGAATTCTCAATAAACGCTGGAATCATAGAAACTGAAGATTTCACATTCGATGTAAGTTACAATATGGCATTTTTAGAAAACAAAATTAAAAATGTATCCAATCAATTTCCTTTAGGAATTCCTACTGGTGAAATTAATGGTAGAAGTTTATCTGGTCAAAGAGCCCAGTTGTTGTATGATAATCAACCTTTATATGAATTTTATCTTCCAATATTCGAAGGTTATGATGCTGCTGGATTACCTATTTACAAAGACACCAATGGAGACGGGGTAGTAAACCCTAACTTTGATGGTCCTGGAGGTGCATCAGATAGGGATTTCGTTGGAGATCCTAATCCAGACATCACTATAGGAATCGCTCTGAATGCTCGGTACAAAAATTTTGATATGGGAGCAAATCTAAATGGAGCGTATGGACATCAAATTTTTGATAACACAAATGCTGCTTTATTTTACAAAGGAGCTGTTACTAGTGGAGATAACGCTACATATCAAGAAGTTAATTCTGGTGCAGCAGAAACAGGAGGAGGACCATTCCTTTCTACTAAAGATTTACAAAGTGGAGACTTCTTAAGACTAAACAATCTTACTGTTGGTTATACTTTAGACTCTCAATCTATATCAACCAACTGGATTCAATCATTAAGATTCTATGTTACTGGACAAAATTTATTTGTAATAACACCATATGATGGTTTTGATCCTGAAGTAAATACAAACAAAGAAGTTGATGGAGTACCTTCTTTCGGTATAGATTACACATCTTACCCAAGGAGCAGAGGTTTTGTAATCGGATTAAATGCTAATTTCTAAAATTAATGAAAATGAAAAAAATATATTGGACACTAATTCTCATTATAAGCCTATTTGTAGGTTGTACAGATTTAGATGAAGAATTAAACGATACAGTTGAAGGTAGTGTTGCAAAAGAATCTGTAGATACTAAATCGCTTTTGATAGCAGCATATCAAGCGCTTAGGATTTTTGACACCCAAGATAATATTTTTGCGCTACAGGAACATACTTCAGATGAAATGGCTGGACCAACTAGAGGCCCAGATTGGGATGATGCAGGGATATGGAGAGTTTTACACACTCATGATTGGACTAGCTCTCATACCTATATAAATAGTGCATATAATGGACTATTAAGTGGTATATTTAGAGCTACGCAGGTTTTAGAATTTGCACCTACACCATCTCAAGCTGCAGAAGCTAGATTTCTTAGAGCATTCTTCTCATTTCATATGGTAGATAATTTTGGTTTAGTTCTAGGTAGAGAGCCTGGAGAAGATTTAACTCAGCCTCCTTCAATATACTTAAATAGACCTGAAGGAATTGAGTTTGTAATATCAGAATTGGAAGAAATAATAAACGACCTTCCTGCTTCTGGCGGTGCATCTATAGCAACACAAAATGCAGCTCACACATTATTAGCTAAAGCATATTTAAATAGAGCCGTCTTTTTAGCTACAGATGAAAACACGAATGGTGCCTCCGCAGGACCTTTTACTTTCAGTGCTGCCGATATGAATAAAGTAATTGAACATTGTGATGCGGTAATGGGATCAAACATGTATACTTTGGAAGACAAATATTTTGATAACTTCTCTCCAACAAATACAGACGATTCATCAGAAAATATATTTGTAAGTAATAATGTACAAGGGAGTAACACTGCAAATACACATTCCAGATGGCATATGACACTTCATTACAACAATCAACCAGATGGATGGAATGGTTTTGTAACCTTATCAGATATTTATGATCTATATGAAGAAGATGATATGAGAAGAAGTTATACTCCAGATTATTTTGAAGGTAATACAGGTATGAATGCAGGGTATTTAGTTGGACAACAATACGCTGCAGATGGAACTCCTCTTCAAGATAGACAAGGAGGTCCTTTGGTATTTACTCCAGAATTTTCATTAACTTCTTCTAATGAACTAAATGGAATACGAGTTATTAAATATCCTCCTGATTTTGTTACCAATAATACCCCAGGAAATGATTATGTATTTTTTAGACTTGCAGATGTTATGCTTATGAAAGCGGAAGCTATTTTAAGAGGCGGTAATGCCACTAACGGCGACACCCCTATAGGTTTAGTTAATGATATTAGAATTAAAAGAAACGCATCAGAATTAAATACAATAGATTTAACATCTTTATTAGAAGAAAGAGCTAGAGAATTTTACTGGGAAGGATGGAGAAGAAACGATCAAATTAGATTTGGAACATTTTTAGATTCATTTCAAGAAAAACCAGTTTCTACAGAAACGTATTTACTTTTTCCAATTCCTCCTTCAGCACTATCAACAAATCCAAATTTAATTCAAAATCCAGGTTACTAAATAGAGTTTTTAACTATTTTTGAACATGCAAAACGCCTCTTCACAGAGGCGTTTTCTATTCTGTTAACTTTAATAAAAATCCTTTATTATGGATATTTTCAATAGCTATTGTAGCATCTTTACTTAAATATTTTCGAAGATGAGAAATAAATACATTTAAACTCTTTCGGTTAAAATAATCATTTTCTCCCCATATACTTGTTAGAATATCTTTATGCGGCGCTAATTCATTTTTACGCCTCCATAAAAACAGTAACAATTCACTTTCCCTTGAGGTTAGTGAAATAATCTCTTCCTCAAATTTTAACTGCTGAAGCTTAGGATTAAAAATATACCGTCCAATTTGAATTTCATTAAAATTTTCTTCATTACTAGTAACTTGTAACCTTGATAACAACGTCTGTATTCTAACTACCAATTCTTCTTCATCAATCGGTTTCTTTAAATAATCTACTGCTCCTAAAGAAAATCCTTTTAAAACATCAATTTTTAAAGAACGTGCTGTTAAAAATATAAAAGGAACAGATGGGTATAAATCTCTAATTTTTTCTGCCAATGTAAATCCGTCCATTTCTGGCATCATTACATCTAAAATTAGTAAATCGAAATTCTCTTTTTCCAGAATTGCCAAAGCCTTGACTCCATTGGTAACCCAATGCAATTGAAAATTCTTCATTTTTAAATATTCACTCAGTAAATACCCAAGGGAATTATCATCTTCTACTAATAATATTTTATTCATTTCCTTTTTGTTTCATTTTAACACTTCTTAGGCTTTTACCGAGGTAATTGATGGGGTACTTTAATTGTAACTACAGTTCCTTCGTTAATTTTACTTTTCAAAAACACCTTCCCTTTATGCAAGCGTATTACTTGCTTTACATAACTTAGTCCAAGACCGTAGCCTCGCACTTTATGGAGATCGCCAGAGATTATTCTATGATACTTTTTAAAAACATTCTTCAATTCATTTTCTGCAATTCCAATTCCATTATCCTTCACTTCAACATACATTTGATTGCCCTTTGTAACCGCTGTTAATCTTATTACTGGTTTACCTTCAGAATATTTCTTGGCATTATCTAATAAATTATTAATGGCATTCTCTAAATGATTTGGTTCACACAAAATCCAATACGCTCCATCTTGAAGTTCATATTCAAAATCTATATTTTCCAAATTGGATAATTTAGAAAAAGAAGTTGCCAAGGAAAGCAAATTAGGTCTAAAATCTGTTAATTGTAAATCCATCACACTTTTTCTACTCTCCAAACCTGCCAAGTCCAAAACCTTTTCAATTTGAACTTTCAATTTATTATTTTGCTCTCTAATAATAGCTACAATTGGCTTTGTTTCGTCAGTAGCTTTTTCAGACAACAATTTGGTAGCAAGCCCTATTGAAAAAACAGGAGTTTTTAATTCGTGTGTAAGGTTATTTATAAAATCATTGGTAGTAGTTATAACACTCCGCTGCCAATAAAGCGATCGTAACACCCATATTACAACGAGAATAATAGCTATTATAAAAATTAAACTCGGAATAGTTAAGCCATTTAATTGTGAAAGAAAATAATTATTCAAATCTTCAAACTGAAGCTCTAAAATTAATCGTTCATTTATTTTATCAGGTAAATATCCACTAAGAACTATCGGAAATTTAAGCTGTTCTTCATCGGAAACTTTATAATTAGGAGATGTTAAATATACAGTGGAATCGTTTTTAAAAAGACGGTAATTAAATTCAGATTTAATTCCACTTTGCATCAATCGGTCTACTAAAAAATCATTCAAAAAATAACGAGAAGCATCTTGAATGCTATCTACACTCATCTTAAAATAGGAACTGTCTTTGGTAATAGCCTGTTCCATTAAAAAAGTTAGTTCATTTTGGTGATTCAAATCTTGCTTAATAGCTTGTACCGCCTGCCCTGCTTTAGAATTAAATTGAACCTTTGCTAAATTCAATCCAACTTTTAAGTATTGATATTGAATAAAAGCCAACCCAATTACCGAAATAATGAAAATTATAATATATCCTTTTTTGAAATTGAGCATACTTACTAACTTAACAATCTGCCACAGCAGAAATTTATAGGCATTATTACCTCAGAAAGGGTTTAATACCTCAAGGCTTCCCTCGAAGTTCTTGATTTAAACAAATCTAAAAAATAAATCGACTTATGGCCTCTCTCATTTTAAATATCACTTTATGAGAACTATAATTTATAAAAATCTGTAACTCATTAAGCAATTATTAATCTAATTAACCTTTCATTAATCTTTTTCGTTTATCATTAACCTCAACATATATAAAACCTTACTATTTTAGTAGTGTTCAAAATAGTTTAAATAATTCTTCAACAATTAACTATGAAAAAAGCTAGCTTTCAAGTTAGCTTTTTTTAATGTAAAACTTTCTCGGAGCTTGTCTAATCAAAGTTAGATGGACTAGTCAACGAGATAGTATAAAAAAGTTAAAACATTTCAATGCAAATTCTCTGGCAAAATCAGGACAGGCTTTGAAATATTTAAATCTCGATTATTGAGTAAGGCAATAACTAAAAACAAATTAACTACCTTGGGATAAACCCACGAAGGATTTAAAAACGACTATAGAATTATGATAAAAAAGTTTTTACTATTTCTAATTGCATCTATTTTATTTTCTTGCAATAAGGAAGAGAAACTTTTTACGTTTATAAATCCTTCAAAAACTACCATTAATTTTAATAACCAATTAACAAATACACCAGATCTTAACATTCTTAACTACCTCTATTTTTACAATGGCGCTGGGGTTGCAACTGGAGATTTTAATAACGATGGTTGGCTTGACCTCTATTTTACAGCCAATCAAACTAATGATAAACTGTATCTCAATAAACAAAATTTTCAATTTGAAGATATTACAGAACTAGCGAGAATTGATAATGCAAAAAATTGGACAACCGGTGTTACAACGGTAGACATAAATAACGATGGTTGGCTAGATATTTACATTTCTAAAGTAGGGGAACTCTCCAATAAAAGTCATAATCTCCTATACATTAATCAAGGGGTTGATAAAAATGGCGTTCCAACTTTTAAAGAGGAAGCTAAAAAATACGGCTTGGCAATTTCTTCTTATGCAACTCAGACAACTTTCTTTGATTATGATTTGGATGGCGATTTAGATATGTACTTACTTAACCATTCGGTGCATCCAAACAGAACGTATGGAAGTGGCAAAAAAAGAAATACGGTGGACTCTTTATCGGGAGACAGGCTTTACAGAAACGAAAATGGATTTTATAAAGACGTTTCTAAAGAAGCTGGTATTTACCAAGGAAGTATAGGTTACGGGCTGGGCATTTCTATTTCAGATATAAATAATGACGGTTATCCAGATATATATGTGGGGAATGATTTTTTTGAAAACGATTATTTATATCTCAATCAAAAAAATGGAACTTTTAAAGATTTGATTGCTGAAGATGAAACAAAATTAGGGCATACGAGTCATTTTTCCATGGGAAATGATATTGCCGATATCAATAATGATGGAAATGCGGATATTATTTCTGTAGATATGCTTCCAGAAGAATTGAAGAGTTTTAAAACCTCTGGAACCGAATATAATTTCCAAACTTATAGTGGATATCTTAAAAATGGATATGCACCTCAATTTATGCAAAATGCGCTTCATCTAAATAATGGAAATGAAAATTTCACAGAAACTGCCTATGCAAGCGGATTATCAGCTACAGAATGGTCTTGGGCTCCACTTATTGCCGATTTTGATAATGATGGAAATAAAGACGTTTATATTACCAATGGAATTTTAGGAGCTACTAACGATATGGATTTTATCAGTTTTATAGCAAATGAAAATATCCAAAAACGACTTAGTAAAGGCATGGAAAAAGAAGACATGACTTTTATAAATGAAATTCCAAAAAAGCATGTTCCTAATTATTTCTTTAAGAATAACGGAAATCAAACTTTTAAAAACACAACCAAGGATTGGCTTTCCGAAACCCCTTCTTATAGTAATGGTGGCGTGTATGCCGATTTAGATAATGATGGCGATTTAGACCTTGTGGTAAACAATACCAACGAAAAAGCCTTTATTATAAAAAACAACACGAAAGAACATTTTGACTCTAGAAATTATTTGAAAATTAAATTTAAAGGATCTGATAAAAACACATTTGGAATTGGAGCCAAAGCAACTGTTTATTCAGATTCTTTAAAACTATCAGCAGAAAATTTCAATACAAGAGGATTTATGTCGGCAGTAGCTCCAGAACTTCACTTTGGATTAGGAACACATTCAGAAATAGATTCAATACGTATTATATGGGCGGATGGAAAGTCGGAAAAAATAACGCATCCTAAAGTAAACGTTACTATTACGGCCTTCCATAAAAATGCACAAGAGAATTATTCCTACAAATCAACAAACACAAATTCTTATTTAAAAAATGTAAGTGCACCGCTTTCATTCAAACATAAAGATTTTACTTCTATTGAATTTAATAGAGATCCTCTTGTTCCTTTTGCAAATACCAATCAAGGTCCTAAAACTACTATTGCAGATATTAATAACGATGGTTTAGATGATGTTTTTATTGGAGGAGCTAAAACACAAAGTTCTACTTTGCTTTTGCAAACAAAAGATGGCTCTTTTGAAGAAGTTCAAAAAAATATTTTTGAAGAAAATGCCATCAATGAAGATGTTGACAATTTATTTTTTGATGCCGATAATGACGGCGATAAAGACTTAATTGTTGTAAGTGGAGGAAACGAATTTATTACTGGAAACCCTCTTTCTCCTAGACTCTATTTTAATCAAAATGGATTGATGATGAAAGACACACTTCAGTTTAAAAATATTTTTATAAATGCCTCAACTGTTAACGCAGTTGATATTGATAATGACAACGATTTAGATATCTGTATTACCTCCAACGGTATTCCAAGAGCGTTCGGAAAAACACCAAAGCAATATATTTTTCAAAATGATGGAAATGGAAGCTTTAAAGATATCTCCTCCTCCTATGCAAAAGCTTTTCAAAATATAGGAAATGTTCAAGATGCTATTTGGATTGATATTAATAAAGACAATTTCTTAGATCTTATAACGGTTGGACACTGGATGCCGATTTCTATTTTTATTAATGATGGAAAACAACTAAAACTTCAAAAAAATAATCTTGGAGAGAGCAATGGTTGGTGGAATACTTTAGAGGTAGCCGATTTTGATAAAGACGGAGACTTGGATCTAATTGCTGGAAATTGGGGACTTAATACTCGCCTAAAAGCTTCAAAAGAAGAACCTATTACACTATATAGTAACGATTTTGACGATAACGGAAACATTGAACCTATAGTTACTTATTTCTATAAAGGGGAAGAAACTACCTTTTCTTCAAAAGACGAAATTGTAAAGCAAATTCCAATGTTAAATAAAAAATTCCTCTCCTATACCGATTTTGCAAACGCTTCTTTTTCTGAATTGTTTCCAGAGGAAAAACTAGAAGCAGCGTATAAAAAAACAGTTTTTGAACTCGCCTCTTGCTATTTTGAAAACGATGGAAATGGAAATTACACCAAACATATTTTACCATTTATGGCGCAGAGTTCTGCTATTTTCGATCTTCAAAAAGATGATTTTAATAATGATGGATATGAAGATATTTTACTAGTTGGAAACAATTATGAAATAAGCACACAATTAGGAAGATTAGATGCTTTACACGGCTTGTTATTAATAAACAACAAAAATGGTTTTTTTAAGGTTTTAGAAAATCCAACATTTGACATTCCAGGGCCTGCAAGGAACATCAACAAAATAAATATACAAGACAAAACTTATTATATAGTTACTATAAATAATGGTAATCCGATTTTTTTAGAAAAGATAATAACTCCATGAAAAAGATAATTTTTACATACTGCATTTTTAGTTTATTTATTTCTTGTAACTCCAAGAATAAAAATAAAGAGCGTATTGAACCTGATAAAGAAACGCTGTTTACACTTGTATCTCATGAAGAAAGTGGTATTGATTTTATAAATGAAATTGAAAACCAGAAAGATTTTAACATCTTTAAATACCGAAACTTTTACAATGGCGGAGGTGTTGCCATTGGAGATATTAATAACGATAATCTCCCCGATATCTATTTTACTTCTAACCAAAATCAAAATAAACTTTTTCTTAATAAAGGAGATTTTAAATTTGAAGATATTACTGAAAAAGCGGGTGTTGGAGGGGGGAAAGCTTGGTCCACTGGAGTTGTTCTTGTTGATATTAATGCTGATAAACTACTAGATATATATGTTTGTAATGCTGGAAATGTAAAAGGAGATAATCAAAAAAATGAGCTCTTTATAAATAATGGAAATCTAACTTTTACTGAAAAAGCAGAGGAATATAATTTAGCAGAGTCGGGTTTTACCACCCATGCTGCTTTTTTTGATTATGATAAAGATGGGGATCTCGATGTTTACATTCTTAATAATAGTTTTATTCCTGTAAACAGTCTTCAATATAACAATAAAAGAGATTTGAGAGCTGAAGACTGGAATCTTCCCAAACAACTATTAGGAGGAGGAGACAAACTTCTTAGAAATGATAACGGAAAATTTGTAGATATAAGTGAGGAAGCTGGAATTTATGGAAGCCTTATTGGCTTTGGTTTAGGTGTAACTGTGGGAGATGTAAACAATGATTTTTATCCCGATATATATGTTTCTAACGATTTTTATGAACGGGATTATCTATATATCAACAATCAAGATGGCACTTTTTCTGAAGAAATTGAGAATTGGACAGGACATATAAGCCATTCGTCTATGGGTGCAGATATGGCAGATATTAATAATGACGGACACACAGATATTTTTGTTACCGATATGCTTGCAGAAGATGATAAACGCGCTAAAGAGGTAAGTGAATTTGATAGGCCTGATATTTATGAACTAAGACAACGGAGAGGTTTTTACAATCAACAAATGCAAAACACATTACAATTAAACACAGGCAACAATGTCTTTTCTGAAATAGCATATTATAGCGGAGTGGCAAAAACTGATTGGAGTTGGAGTCCTTTAATCTTTGATATGGATAACGACGGGTATCGAGACATCTACGTATCCAATGGTATGAATCATGACTTAACAGATGGTGATTTTATGGACTTTTTTGCCAATGAATTAATACAGAAAATGGTTACTACTGGTAAAAAACAAGAAGTTGACAGTATTATTAAAGAAATGCCGCAAGTACCAATTTTAAATTATGCTTTTAAAAATAATCAAAATTTAACTTTTTCAAAAAAAATGGAAGCTTGGGGATTTAATACCCCAAGCTTTTCCAATGGGTCTGCATATGGAGATTTAGATAATGATGGAGATTTAGATTTATTAGTTAATAATGTTAATATGCCAGCTTTTATTTACAGAAATAATTCAGAAATAATTAATCCTAATAATCATTATGTAAAATTGAAGCTTAATGGTACTAATAAAAACACCTATGGAATTGGAAGTACCGTAGATCTTTATACAAAAAAAGGTATTCTAAGAAATGTCTTAATTCCTTCAAGAGGCTTTCAATCTTCGGTAGATTATGTATTAACAATTGGCTTAGGTGATGAAAAAATAATTGATTCAGCATTTGTTATGTGGCCTAGTGGATTTTCACAAAAGTTCAAAAATTTACCAGTAGACACTACATTAGTTTTCAACGAAATTTCAGCAAAAAAGTATCCCAACAATAAACAAACTATTAAACAAACCACTTATTTGAATCGAATAGAAAATAATACATTAATAAAACACAATGAAAATAATTTCTCAGATTTTGACTACGAAGGATTAATTCCTAAGAAAATCTCTCAAGAGGGTCCTGCAGTTGCTATTGGAGACATTGACAATGACGGCCTTGAAGATATCTTTGTAGGTGGTGCAAAAAACCAAATTGGAATACTTTATTTTAATAAAGGAAATTCTATAGTAAAGTCCAATAATCAAACTGTTTTTAAAAATGATGCGGCTTTTGAAGATACAGCGGCTGAATTTATAGATATAGATGGCGATAACGACTTAGATTTAGTAGTTGGAACAGGAGGTAACGAGCCATATGAAGCTTCTACCTATCAAATACGCTTCTATCTAAATGATGGAAAAGGGAATTTTTCTTCAAATAAAAATAATATTAATACTAAAAAACAAAATGTAGCTATCATTACTTCTAATGATTTTGATGACGATGGTGATATAGACATTTTTGTTGGAATGAGAAATAAGGTAGGAATCTATGGTATTAATCCAGAACATTTATTGCTACAAAATGATGGAAAAGGGAATTTTAGCGATGTAACGGAAAGGAAAGCTTTTAAGCTAAAAGATGTTGGAATGATCTCTGACGCTACTTGGGCAGACATTGATGGAGACACTATTAAAGATCTCATCGTTGTAGGTGATTGGACTTATCCTCATATATTTAAAAATACTCAAAGAGATTTACAACTTTTAAAAACAAACCTTAATAATAGTAATGGCTGGTGGAATACCATAAAAGCAGAAGATATTAACAATGATGGAAAAACAGATCTAATTATTGGAAATGAAGGACTAAATCTTTCATATAAAGCATCTAAAAAAGAACCTATAAAGCTTTATATAAACGATTTTGATAACAATGGAAGTATCGAACAAATTACTACTAGAGTTATTAATAATAAAGATACCCCTATACATTTAAAAAAAGAATTAACAGGGCAACTTGTGAGTTTAAAAAAGCAGAATTTAAAATCTTCTAATTATGCTGAAAAGTCTTTAGATGAGCTATTCTCTATAGAAATTCTGAATAATTCCATTAAAAAAGAGGTAAATATTACAGAATCTGTTGTTGCTATAAATAATGGAAATGGAAACTTTACAGTTAAAAAACTTCCAAACCAAGTACAACTTTCTTGTGTTTGTGATATCAGTACTACAGATCTCAATGGCGATGGAAATCTAGACCTCATTATGGCTGGGAATAATTATGAATTTAAACCTCAGTTTTCAAGGTTAGATGCCAATTATGGAAGTGTCCTTCTAGGCAATGGAAAAGGCGATTTTGAATGGCAAGATTATAATAAATCTGGCTTTTTTGTAAAAGGAGAAGTAAAAAAAATAGAGCAATTTAAAGATGCTGCTGGTAATTCATTCCTTTTTGTTGCAATTAATAATGAACAACCAAAAATTTTCAAAATCAATGAATAGGTGCTATCTGTACATAGTAACGATTTTTATAATTGCTTCTTGTAAAAAAGAAGGCGAGTTGTTTATGAATCCTTCTGAAAAAGAAACGGGTATTAATTTTACAAATACACTCACCGAAACAAACGATTTAAACATCCTAGATTACCTATATTTTTATAACGGCGGTGGTGTTGCGGTTGGAGATATTAACAATGATAATTTACCCGATATTTTCTTCTCTGGAAACCAAGTAAAGAACAAACTTTATCTCAATAAAGGTAATTTAAAATTTAAAGACATTTCGGTTGCTGCTGGTGTGGAAGGAAACAGCACGTGGAATACCGGAGCCGTTATGGGCGATGTTAATGGCGATGGTTTTTTAGACATTTATGTGTGTGCAGTAGTGGGAATTAATGGATTTAGAGGCTATAATGAACTGTACATAAATAATGGCGACACTACTTTTACTGAAAGTGCTAAAGAATATGGTTTAGACTTTGAATCTTATAGCTCCTCTGCAGCGTTTCTAGATTACGATTTGGATGGCGATTTAGATATTTATTTATTGAATCATGCTGTTCATACTCAAGAATCTTTTGGTAAAGCAGCGCTTAGAAATCAAAGAAATTATGAAACAGGCGATAAATTATTGAGAAACGACAACGGAAAATTTACCGATGTAAGTGAGCAAGCCAATATCTTTGGCGGTGTAAATGGATATGGATTAGGAATTGCTATCTCCGATTTTAATCAAGATGGCTATCCAGATATTTATGTTGGAAACGACTTTCATGAAGACGACTATTATTATCTTAATAATGGTGATGGTACTTTTACTGAAAGCTTAAAAAAGCATTTTGGGCATACAAGTCGGTTTTCTATGGGAAATGATGTTGCAGATATTAATCACGATGGTCTCCCAGATATTTTGTCTTTAGATATGCTCCCAGAAGATGAAGCTGTTTTAAAATCTTCAGCAGGGGATGAAAATGTGCAAATGTTACAAATGCGTACCGAAAAACTAGGATACCATTATCAATATACTAGGAATATGCTTCAGTTAAATAATCAAGACGGAAATTATACTGAGACAGCTTTGATGAGCGGGATTGCGGCAACCGATTGGAGTTGGAGTGCCCTTTTTGCTGATTATAATGAGGATGGAGAGCAGGATCTTTTTATAGCTAACGGAATTCCAAAACGCCCTAACAACTTAGATTTTATAAAGTTTACCTCTAACGAACAGATTCGTAAAAAACTAGATAACACAAAACTTGTAGACCAAAAAGCATTGGAATTAATGCCTTCTGGAGCGTACCATAATTATATTTTTGAAGGGAAAAAAGAAACTCAGTTTTCAGACCAATCTGGGAAATGGATTATAAAAGACAGCTTAATTTCTGGCGCAACTGCCATGGCAGATTTTGATAATGATGGCGATATTGATTTAGTAACAAATAACATCAATCAACCAGCAACGCTTTATATCAATAAATCAACAAACAAAAGAAACTATTTAAAACTGAAGTTCAATTACACAAAACCAAATAGCCTTGCCATAGGAACCAAAGTTTTTGCCTACCAAAAAGGAATTTTACAATTTCGTGAATTATATACCGTTCGTGGATTTCAAGCTTCTTCGGAGCCTTTTATCCACTTCGGATTTCCTACAAATTCTAAAATAGATTCGTTGGTTATTGTATGGCCAGATAAAACGTATCAAACCTTAAAAAACATTAATCCGAATCAAACAGTAACAATTTCAGCTGAAAAAAATAGAAATCAATTTGCCTACAACTCTCTAAAGAACAAACAACAACCCCTTTTCACAAAAGTAGAAGGAAATTTAGGAATTAACTACAAGCACAAAGAAGATGATTATATAGATTTTCTAAGACAAAAATTAATTCCTTATCAAATTTCCGATCGTGGACCTGCAACCGCAATTGGCGATTTAAATGGGGATGGGAAAGATGATATTTTTTTCGGAAGCTCAAAGTTTAAACGTTCACAAGTATATTTTCAAAATGATACTGGTTTTATAGAACAAACAGATAATTTTATAAAAAATGATTCTATTAACGAAACTGTGGTTGCCTTAATTTTAGATTTTAATAAGGATGGTAAGAATGATATTTTTACAGGCAATGCTGGCGGTGATTTCTACGGGGAATCTAAGCCCTTAAATGATGTGGTGTATTATAAAAAAGACAGTTTATTTATTAAAAGTATCCTCGAAAATGAGTTTGAAAACACCTCTGTAATTAAACCTTTTGATTTTGATACCGATGGAGATCTAGATGTTTTTGTAGGTAGTAATACTGTTTCTTACGACTTTGGAGCCATTCCAAACTCTTTTATTCTAAAAAATGAAAATGGGAAATTTGAGGCTCTTAAAAATTTAGAATTGCAAAAAGCAGGAATGGTTACCGATGCTATTTGGACAGACTTTACAAATGATGGTACAAAAGATTTAATTGTGGTAGGAGAATGGATGTCGCCAAAATTCTTCAGCAATCTAAATGGTAATTTTAAAGAAGTATTTCCTTCCGAAGAAAAACTAAACGGGCTTTGGAGAAGTATTACTGAATTTGATATGGATGGTGATGGTGACAATGATTACCTATTAGGAAATTGGGGAACTAATTCTAAATTTAAGGCTTCCAAGGAATACCCAATGCGGATGTATTATGCCGATTTTGATAACAACAAACGCACAGAAACAATTTTGGCGACCGAAAAAGATGGAGCTTACTATACCGTAGCAAATTTTGATGAACTTTCAGAACAATTAGTTTCTATAATGCGAAAAAAGTTTACTGACTATAAATCTTTTGCAGGAAAAAATATAGAAGAAGTTTTTGGTGAGAAATTGCTTAACAATGCCACCCTCTTAGAGGTTCACACCTTGACATCTGGTTGGCTAGAGAATGAAAATGGAAAATTTAAATTTCATGCTTTCGAAAGTAAATTACAAACGGCTCCCATTACTAATTTTTTAAAACACGACTTTAATAATGACGGAAAAGAAGAAGTTTTAGCTGCTGGAAATTATTTTGGAGTAAAACCGTATCATGGAAAATTTGATGCTTTTCCTGGGGCACTCATAAGCAACAAAAAGAATATTCAGCTAACCTCAAATATTGGATTGGATTTATCAAACAAAGCTATTACACAGTTAAATACTATTAGAATTAACAATCAAAATTACCTTTTGGTAACAGTAAATAATAACGGTGCAGAACTGTACCAAATCAAAAATCTCGGGGGAAATCCATGAGGTTTTCAAACAAAATAACCTTAACTCATTTCGACAAAAAGCGTCGAGGAACTAAACCCTCTGTGAGAAATTAAAAAACAATTAAAATGAAACGTATTTCCCTCTTATTATTTAGCGCTTCCCTTTTATGCATTATTGCTTGCAATAAGAAAGAACAGCCTATTGAAGTAACCTCAGAAAACATGCATCAGGCAATTGATAAAGTTGTTGAAGTTATGATTCATGATATTTTTTCGCCAGTGGTAGCGAGTAGGATTTTTGTATATCCAGATATTGCTGCTTATGAAATTATTGCAAAGAATGACCCAAATTACAATTCGCTTGCAGGTACTATAAATGGATTAAAACCCATTCCAAATCCTATTGATACTGCAAATGTAAACTACAAGGTTTCTGCATTGATTGCTCATTTGGAATTAAGTAAGAGTCTTATTTTTTCTGAAGATAGAATAACTGCTTATCAAGATAGCTTATACAATACTTGGAAAAAAACCAACGAAAAAGAGTTTGAAAAATCTAAAGAATATGCCATGCAAGTGGTAACACATATGAAAAAATGGATGGATACGGACAATTATAAACAAACCCGAACCATGCCAAAATTTACAGTAAACACAGACGATCCTTCTCGTTGGCAACCAACTCCTCCTGCATATATGGACGGAATTGAACCCCATTGGATGAAAATAAGAACCCTTGCAATAGACTCTGCTGCTCAATTTAAACCGATTCCACCTCCTGAGTTTTCAATGGAAGAAGATAGTCAGTTTTACAAAGAAACTATGGAAGTTTATAATGTGAGAAATAAAATGACCGAGGAAGGCGATGATTCTGAAGAAATTGCTATTGCTAAGTTTTGGGATTGTAACCCATATGTTTCTGTTACCAAAGGACATTTAATGTTTGCAACCAAAAAAATTACTCCAGGCGCACATTGGATTGGTATTACTAAAATAGCCTGTAGGAAAACAAATACAGATTTCAATAAAACAGTTTTTGCTTATACTAAAACTGCCATTTCTATATTTGATGGTTTTATAAGCTGTTGGGATGAAAAATACAGAAGCAACCTTATCCGTCCGGAAACTGTAATTAATCAATATATAGACGAGAATTGGAAGCCTGTTTTACAAACCCCTCCTTTCCCTGAATATACGAGTGGGCATTCGGTAGTTTCTGGAGCTGCAGCAAAAACACTGACTTCTATTTTTGGAGATGATTTTGCTTTTGACGACGATACTGAAACTCCATATGGAATTCCTGTTCGCTCCTTCTCTTCCTTTAACAATGCTTCTACTGAAGCTGCTTTAAGTAGAATGTATGGTGGAATTCACTACCGTGCAGCTATAGATGTTGGTTTGAGTCAAGGTCAAACTTTAGGAGAATATGTAATTAATAAATTATCGGTAATGACTAATAAAGAAGTAGCAAGTACTTCCGTAAAGTAATAAAAATCAAATGAAAAAAATTATAAGCGTTTTAATCCTTATTGCTTTATGTATTCTTGGCTGGTATTTATTCATTAAAAAAAGTGATTATATCTATAGATTTGAAACCAAAACTAGTCAGGCTACAGTATTTTATAGTATCTCAAATTGGAAAAAAACTAACGATTCTATTCACACAGAAACCATAGATAGCACCCTATATAAATCCATCACCCAAAAGCTAAATTATTTGGATAAAAACTATACATTATTTTGGGATATTAAAGCTGAAAATGATTCCGTTACAAAAGTAGCGCTTGGCATTAAAGGAGCTAAAAACAATGCCATTAATAGAATTACAGCACCTTTTTTAAATACTGAATTTAAAAGTATGTCAAAGGATATTGCAATGAACTTTATCCGTAAATTAAAAATGAATCTATCTACTTTTAGAGTAAAAATTATAGGAAAAACAGATTCTCCAGCTAAAAAATGTGCTTGTGTAAATGCAAAAACAAAACTAGAAAACAAGGCTAAACACATGATGCGAAATTACAATTACATAGCCGATTTTGTTGATGAAAACAATTTGCAACCAGATGGCAGACCAATGGTGGTTATTAATAACTTTAATAAAGAGGAAAATACTATTGATATGGATTTTTGTTTCCCTGTAACAGGAATTGATAAACTCCCTAAAAACCCTGATATTTTCTTTAGAGAATTAAAGGCTGTCCCATCTCTTAAGGCTGTTTTTAATGGGAATTATATGTATTCTCATCATGCTTGGTTTCAAATTTTTGATTATGCTGAAAATAATACTATTGATTTAAAAAACAATATTATAGAGAAGTTTCATAACAACCCTAATTTTGGGGGAGATGCATTGCAATGGACCACAGAGGTATATATTCCAATTAAATAATCCTCTATGCGCCTTTTAATGGAGAGATTTATAACTAAATTTATAGAAACTAGAAAGAATCATTAATGGTCTCGCATAAGAATAGTAGCGGATTTACGCCCTAATTTTCGGTTAAACACAGACCTTTTTATATTTACTTACTTTCGTTTTAGCGATAAAACCGCTATTATTTTTATACATTGTAAGGGTTGCACAAGCCATTAATTTTATAAAAAAAGAGGATTATGCTAATTTTTAATAATAGGTAAATTGTTGTTTTCTTAGCATATGTCATTTTCAAGAACTGGTTTTAATTAGAAATTTGGTTAAAAAAAGCTTGTGCAACAGCCACCATTGTTAGCCACTGGTTTTTCCTTTCAAATAAGTTTCTGGTGTCAATATTGCCAAATCACTTTTTTTGAAATCCTTTATATTTCTTGTCAGGATAATATTTATTTTTCCAATTTGAACCGCAGAAAAATTTTGTAAAGCATCTTCAAAATCTTTAAATTCTGAATTAAGAGCATCCAAAACAACATCTTTGTCCATTTCTATAATTTCTATTATACTTAATAGCTGTTTGATTTTTTCTATTATCAGTTGATGTTTTGCTGTTTTTCTCAATAAATAATAAACATTACAGATTATGACTGGTGTTGTAAAACCATTTAGCCTTTTTTCTTCACAGCGATTTAAAATTTCAGTCGAAAATTGAGCAAAAGGTTCACGGTCAAAAAAGAAATCCATTAATACATCAGTGTCGATTAAAATATTGTCCATTATAAATATTTTTCTTCTAATCGATTTCTAAGCTCTTTTTTATAATCCATATTTTTAGGCATTTTAAAAGAACCTTTTAAAGACTTCACAACTGGATTTAATTTTGTTGATTTATTGGCTTTTTCTTCTTTTGTTAGAATTTTTAAATAATTTTCTATAATATCAGATAAGCTCCTGTTTTTATCTTTGGCATATTTTTTAGCTTTTTGGATAATTTCCTTCTCTATTGTCAAAGTGAGTTTTGTGTTCATTTTGATTGACTTAATTTATTATTGAATCAAAGATAAGAATTTAATTTATTGCACGTGCTGTTTTGTATTTATTTACACGTTTTCTGGCTTGTGACTATTATTCGAGTAAAAATACAAGACCGCTTCGCTGTAAGAGAAAAGAACAAAGACTAAATATTAACTATTATAAAATGAATAGTTTAAAAGAAATAACATTACTAAACTCCTCTTTTTATTCATTTTTATTAATAGCAAGGGGACTATTTTAAAAACCTCTATTAACCCTTGATATATGTGGAATGGAATAAACGCGGTCTGCTTTTATCAGACAACAATAAAAAAGAATCAAACCTGAATGTTTTTACACAGTCAATTAGGATAGTTTATAAATCATTAATGTCCAAGTAAAAATACAAGACCGCTTCGCTGTAAGAGAAAAGAACAAAGACTAAATATTAACTATTATAAAATGAATAGTTTAAAAGAAATAACATTACTAAACTCCTCTTTTTATTCATTTTTATTAATAGCAAGGGGACTATTTTAAAAACCTCTATTAACCCTTGATATATGTGGAATGAAATAAACGCTGCCCGCATTTATCGGACAACAATATTTATAAATAAAACATAATTCCCTCGACATAAAAAGCTTTCCTGCACCATAAAAAGGCTTTCCCCGCATGATAAGTACCTATCCCGACGAACTTTTATAGCTTCCTGCAGGTATAGTTACCCTTCCCGCCAGCTTAGTATGCTTTCCCCGCAGACTTGGAATGCTTCCCCGCAGCGGGGAAACAATTATTTACCCAATAACCCAACAAAAGTAGGATGTGCAAACATAAAAAGGGCTCAAAAGGAAACAAAATCAACTACCTCTAGGCAAGCCTACGAGGTATTCAAAATAAAAATATTTTAATCCATTTCGACGTAAAGCCCTTCGGGAAACTCAGACAAGCTTTGGGAGATAAACTCTTCCAGAGGGATTAATTTTCAGGAATCCTTTTACATTTATAGTGTAGATTCTCTTTTTACAAGACTGGATTTAATAATTTCGGTTTCGTAAGGACGCGATTCAAAATCTTCTTCCTCCAAACGTTTTATAAGTAAGTCTACCGCCTTCTCTCCTATCTCTTCTCCGTGTTGACTTACGGTGGTTAATGACGGACTGCTACTAATAGATATAATCCCGTCTGTAAAACCAATTACCGAAACATCTTTTGGTGCTGATTTCCCCATTTTCTGAGCAATTTTCATTGCAGAAACAGCAAAAAATTCTGTAACTCCAAAAACAGCATCTACTTCATTATTTTTAAAAAGCTCTTCAACAGGTTCAAAACCACCATAAAAATCTTCTACTTTCACTATTAGGTTTTCATCAACCTCAATTCCAGCATCTGCAAGTGCTTTTTTATAACCTTCGGTACGTAACTTTCCAACACTCATATAATCGGGCATCGTAATTAATGCAATGCGCTTACGCCCACTTTCTATTAAATATTGAACAGCACTGTATGCCCCATGAAAATCGTCTATAATTACCTTATCACAATTTACTTGATCGGTTATTCTATCAATCATAACCACAGGCATTCCTTGGTTAATTACTTCATTTATATGATGAAAATCTTGCTTTTTTTCGGTGTCTTTAGAAAGCGACATAATAAACCCATCAATACTTCCATTTGCCAACATTTGCATATTGATAACCTCTTTATCAAAAGATTCATTTGAGATACACACAATTACATTATAACCTTTGGCAGTTGCCAAACGCTCTACACCAGTAATTACGGAAGAGAAAAAATAATGAACAATTTCTGGAAGGATAATTCCAATATTTTTTGTTTTCTGATTCTTTAAACTTAAAGCAATATTATTGGGTTTATAGTGATGTTCTTTAGCAAAAGCTTGAATAATTTCTTTTGTTTTTTCACTAATTTCCGGACTATCTTTTAATGCTTTTGAAACTGTAGAAATAGAAACATTAAATCTTCTTGAAATCTCTTTAAGCGTTATTTTTTGCTTCATAGTGTAATCTTCCTTTTATAGCTAAGTTCAAAATTACGCTTTTTCAATTAAATGGAAGTTTTTATTTCGCTAAGTAACTCTTAAATTAATACAATCTACTTGTATTAAATAACTTTCGTAGAATGAAAGTAAATACTCAATAATAAGCTCATTAAATAGAAAAGAGAATCATAAAATGTTTTTCTCTAAGTATTAAAACTTTAAAACTTAAGTAGCCTATGCAAATTGGGTTATTTGTATTTTATAGATTCCCAGTATTTATCTGCTCTTTCTGCTAATCTATCTGCACCTTCTTCTGCCCATAAAGTCAATGTATTGGTTTTTCCAGCATTATAAAACAGATACAATTTCCCATTTCTAATTTCATAGGTTTCTGGGTTTATTCTGACCTTTTCTCCACTTGCAATTGCATAAGCGCAATAACCTCCATATTGTGGAATGTATTTTTTAGGTGAATTTTTAAATGCTTTTAAATGTGCTTCGGAAGTAAATAAAAATTTAGCATTATCATAAACAACAGCTAAGTTCTCTATCCCCTTAGTGGGTTTTCCTTCAAAATAAGAAACAACATCATAGCCTTGGGCAACAGCTCCCTTTTTGGTATTGTAATCTATAGAACTTTGTGCAGTGATGGTACTAAAAGTAAGAAGAAGAAATAGAGAAATAAGTGTCTTCATAATAAATACAAAATATATTAATTACTAGCTTAGTAGCTATTATAATAGAAACATTACAGAAGACTTTATAAAACCATTAAATTACAACCACGGATGTCGGAATTATCAAAGCGACCAATAACCTCAAATTCTTTTCCGTTTTTCCTCCCTAAATCTTGAGTAGCAATAAAAGAACAGGAATTTATATTTGCCAAATCAATTACATTGATTCCTCCAGACTTTCCGTCATCAAAAATAGTAAGTGCATCTTCTGGATCTCGAATTATAATATCCATCCACGGAGGACATTCAAAAACTCCATTCCCTATAGAATACCCTTGTGAAAGCAACTCGGTCATTCCATATTCAGAATGGATTTTATCAACATTAAAACCTGCTGCTAAAACCGAATGAAGTTCGGCGCGAATCATTTCCTTTCTACGACCTTTCATGCCGCCAGTTTCCATAACAATGGTATGCTGTAAATTAAAATTGAAGGTTTCTATTAAATTTAATAACGCAAAAGAAACCCCAATAAGCAATACTTTTTTGCCCGCTGCGTCCAATTTTTTGAGATGCTGTGCTAATTCTTCTAAATTATGAAGGTAAAAGCCACTCTCGGAAGCCTCAGACTGCTCAATCATATCGTTTACCATATAAATAAGCGAAGAACCTGTACGTTCTAAATATGCAGGTAAAAGTGCTAAAACAGTATACTCTTTAATATTTCCATAGAAATAAGAAAACCCTTTTCTAAAGCTTTCTTCATAAACACTTATATCTGTAACCAAATGTTTACTTGTTAAATTTCCTGTGGTTCCGCTACTGGTAAAGATAGTTTGTGGAGGTTTTGAAGAACTTAGAATTTCGCGAGATTTAAAAAACTCAATCGGCAAAAAAGGGATTTCTTCTTTTGTTTTTACATTTTGTGGATTGCGCTTAAGATAGTTGCAAAACTCACGGTAAACAGGATTATTTTCATACTGAAATCCAAAAACATTTAATGCTGTTTTATTAAAATCGGCATTCGTTTTAATTTCAAAAACACTTTCTGGACTCATACACCTCTTATTATGTTGCAAAAATAAGTTTTAGTTATAAGGTAAAGAAACATAAAAGGCATAAAAAAACCACCCCGCAATGAAGCGGGGTGGTTTGAAAAAATATTTTTATAAACTTTATATTAAAGTCTAGCCTCAATCCAAGACCATCCAGAAATATCAAGTATTGTACCATTAAATACATCGTCTGTAGCAGACGTTAAAGCAGTATCATCTACAATAATATTACTAACTGGACCATCATTTGCCATATCTACATTTGTAGCATAACCAGAAACATATGCGTTAGTAAAAGTAGCTCCAGATTCTTTTTTGAACTGTAAAGCAGTCCCATCTACTGTAGAAACTGCAGTAAAGTTTACTAGTGATGGATTTCCATTTGTTCCATCAGCTTCCACAGCTGTAGAGAAACCAGCAACAGTATGAGAAACATACGTATTTGTTACAGTTCCATTCCAACCTTCAGTCCAGTCAACTGCATCATCTTCGTTATTTTCTAAATAAATATTTGTTGCAGAAACTGTTCCTCCAAAAAATTCCACACCGTCGTCAGCACCGTTAATTACAGCTATATTTTCAACAATAGTTTCAGAACCTACAGCGTAGAAAGAAACACCATTATATTGAGACTCAGAGTTAATTTGAGCTCCAGTTCCGATAATTACTAAGTTTTTGATAGAACCTGAGCTATCAGCATCGTTACTTCCTCCATAGATAAATCCACCTACTTCAGCAGTAGCATTAACTCCTTCAGAAGTTGTAGCATCTCCACAAAGTGTTAATCCTCCCCAATCTCCAGGGTTCCCATTAGCTGAAGCCATAACAACAGGATTATCTTCAGTTCCTTGGATGTCTATTTCACCTCCTTTTAATACAGCAATATACACATCTGTACCACCATCTCTTGCAGTTATTTTTGTTCCTGCAGGAATAATTAATTTTCCACCATCTAAAACAATTAAAGAAGAATTTAAAGTATATGCTACAGAAGCATCTAAAGTTACTTCTTCCTCTATTGTACCTTGTAATAAGGTATTATCAATTACTACTTCTGTAGAAACCCAAGAAAAATCATCTGCAGAAACAGTAGGAGCACTTGTATAAGTTAACTCAGGATTTGCAGCAACACCTTCAATAAGAATATTTGCAAGTGGTCCATCATTAGCCATATCTACTGAAGTATCATATCCTGTTAAAGATAAACCTGTAATAGTAGCTCCAGATTCTTTTTTGAATTGTAAAGCAGTACCACCAACGGTAGAAACAGCTGTTAAATTAACAAGCTTTGGATTATTGTTAGTTCCATCTGCTTCAACAACAGTAGAAAAACCTTCGATAGTATGTAACACATAAGCATTTGTTACTGTACCATTCCAACCTTCAGTCCAGTCGATAGCATCATCTTCATTGTTTTCTAAATAAAGATTAGTCACAGAAACAGCTCCACCAAAAAATTCAACTCCGTCATCAGAACCATTTAAGATTGCTACGTTATCAATAGTAGTTCCAGAACCAACAGCATACATTGTAAGTCCGTTATATTGAGACTCTGCATTGATTTGAGCTCCAGCACCAGCAATTGTTAAATATTTGATAGAACCTGAACTATCTGCATTATCTGTACCTCCATAAACTAAGCTTCCAACTTCAGCAGTAGCATCAATCCCTTCAGAAGTAACACCGTTACCACAAAGTAATAAACCACCCCAATCTCCAGGATTTCCATCTTCAGAAGTCATTAAAACAGGTGAACTTGCATTACCTTGAACATCTATTTCAGCACCTTGAAAAATTGCTATATAATTATCTGTTCCTTTCTCTGCTACAATTTGAGTACCAGCTGGAATTGTTAATTTAGCTCCTTCTAATACATTAAATGATCCTGTCAATTTGTATGTAATAGTTGGGTCTAATGTTAAATCTTCAGAAATACTACCCTCTAATGTATTTGGTGTAGGCTCTGGCCCTGGTGCAGGTGAATCATCATCACTACTACATCCAGTAAGGACAAGTCCGAAAAACACAGCACATAATGCTGAAATTTTAATAATTGATTTTTTCATAATAAAATTAAATTTAATATTCACGATTGATTTATAGCTGCCTTATGTATTTATGAGGCTTACTTTTAAAAACTATAGTTAACACCTAAACTAAATCTTGCACCGTTTGAGTATGATCTTACAACCTGATTAGTCTCAATACCTGTTGTACTTGGTCTAGTTTTTTGAGTTCTTTCTATTTCTGGATTTAATAGGTTCCTTCCTAATATTTTAAAGTTCCAATGCTCTCCTAAATCTTGACTTAAAACTACATCTAACGTAACAAATCCTTTTTCTATAATCTCGTCATTGTAGTTAATATCACTTTCTGTTTGAATAACTGGTGCACCTAATGCAAATATCTTATCTGATGCATAGTTTGCTGTTACGCTAGCATTAAATCCATTAATACTATTTGTAGAAAAATTTAACGTTGAATTAAAGATCCAGTCTGAAGCTCCTTGAAGACCTGTTTCTGTAAGTCCTTTATATCTAAAAGTTCTAACAAAATTTCCATCTTCATTATAAATTTCTTTAAGATCTTGCTCATGCCACATTCTAGTAGCATTTAAATTTAAATTTATATTATACCCTGCATCCACATCAGCAGATTTAATAAGATCTAATTTTGTTTCTAGTTCTAAACCATAAACACGTGCTTCATCTCCAGAGTTGAAGTATGAAAATACGCCCGCTGAACCTCTATCTTGAACTTTATTTATAGGATCTTCTATAGTTTTATAAAACCCAGCAAAAGAAATTAATTGTCCTGGCGATAAAAAGTATTCATATTTTAAATCGTAATTGTAGTTTGTAGAAGCTTCAATGTCTGGATTACCTCTAGTAACCTGACCTGTAGGCGATACATACTCAAAAGGCGCCATTTCTTTAAACTCAGGTAATGTAATTGTTTTACTTGTTGAAAAACGAAGTCCATGTTTTTCATTAAAACTATACTTCATATTCAAACTAGGATACACATTTGAATATGTTTTTTCAGAAACACCAACTCTTCCAGGATAGTTTCCAACGTTAAAGTCTACGTTTAAGTCATCATATTCGTATCGCATTCCTACATTAACATTGAAATTCTTAACAGCTACATTAAAATCTACATAACCTCCGTAAGAATTTAATTTCCCATTATAAGTATCAGGAGTTAAAGCCTCCATATCCAATGTTCCATTATCAAAGTTTTGCTGTGTAAAAATGGCACCTAGATCATCAATAGATGTTGGATTTATTGCATTTGTAAAAGCTTCTTCAACACCATAAAATTGTGAAATAAAATCTCTCTTTTTATTTCTATAATTCATTCCTACATTCATATTAAAAGACTTTTCTTCTTCATCTATAAATGTTAATTTATCTTTCAATAAACCGTTTATTTCTCTGTCGTCAATTTCTTGGTAAGACTTACGTTGCTGAAAACCTCCTGTTCTTCCTAATTGAACAAAATCGCTATCTGGATCAAAGTTTACTTCATTACGAATTCTATTAGGCTCATCGGCATCAACCATATTATAACCTAAAGCCCATTCTAAATGATTTCTTTCAGATATATAGTGACTTCCCTCTAATTGATTCACCCAGATTTTTGTTTGTTTTGTGTTTTGATCTCTTATAAACTGAGACAAACCTTCCACTGGTTCTGTTTCCTCAAAAATGGTTCCTTCTCCATTCCTACCTCCTTCATATACATTATCTGAAACTGTATTAATAAATAAACTGTGATACTTTACTTTATTACTATTGTTAATATTATAACCAACATCTAAAAGTCCCGTAGTATTGATATTCTTAGTATAGGTAGTTGCATCTGTAATGCTATCATCTATAAAATTGCTACTGAATTGTCTAAAAACACCTTCTCTATATTGATAACTTCTTCCTTGAGAACCTGCGAAGAAAACAGATAATTTCTCTCCTATACGTTTTCCTGCAGTTACAGCATAACGATAGTTAACAGGATTTTCTATACTTCTAGTATTCCATGTTTGGTTTGCAATAGCTGCTTCTGTAGACATTGGTTGCTTATAAAAACCCATCGTAATGTCATTAGAATTAGGAGAAAGTTTGAAATTATCTCTAACGCCACTTTGCATAACATTTGTGTTAACGCCTCCTCTTATATCTACAGTAAGCTCTTTATTCCCAGCTAGCTCTTTTGTAGTAACATCTATATTTCCAGAAGCTTGATCTGCATACCCTTTTGCTGAATATGTCTTACTAATACTTACATTCTGAATAATTCTAGTAGGAAATAACGATAAATCTATATTCTTTCTTTCAACATCATCAGAAGGAATTGGTAATCCATTTAAAGTAGTAGACAGGTATCTATCTCCTAACCCTCTTACAAAAACATCTCCAGAGCCCTCGCTACTAGTTACTCCAGATATTTTAGTTGTAGCTGTAGCCACATCAGAAACCCCTATTTTAGATAGTTGTTGTGCTCCAATACTTTCTTTTATCTCAACAGCTTTTTTCTGATCTAATAATAAAGCAGTTTCAGAATCTCTTCTTGCAGTGGTAGTTACTACCACCTCATCTAAACTAACACTTCCAGCTCCTAAAGCAGTATTTAACTCTGTTACTTTTCCTGCTTCAACTTTTATATTTGGTACTTGCAATGTTTCATAACCAACAAAACTTATAACAATTGTATAAGTTCCTGGTTCCACATCACTAATTTCGTACAACCCATCCATATCGGTAGTTGTACCTTTTGTTGCTCCGCTTATTTGCACATTGGCAAACGGTAGCGGATCGTTGTTCATTTCTTTGTCGGTAATAACTCCAACTATAGATCCTGTTGTTTCTTGCGCCATACCTAACGCACTCACAAACAGTACTAATAATGTAAATAAATGTTTCATTGTTTGATTTTAATTCCGATGCAAATAAACGAGCCATCTACAAAAAGGAAGTTACCCGCGTGTTAAACATAAGTAAGTCCAATGTTACATTTGTGTTACCATATTAAATCATTGTTAACTGCTTTCATATTTTAATATTATCTTTACTTTTGACCTCGGAAAGGATAACCAAGAACTTTTTAAATCATTAAAAATGTTTTAGTTATCTAAAAAAAACAACTATAAAATGTTTTTGCTGAAGAAATGCGAGACATAACTAAACCTTACAACACAGATGAAAAAAAGGGAAATTAAAATCCTTTTAGTCGATGACGAACCGGATATATTAGAAATCGTAGGATATAATTTATCTACTGAAGGATACAATGTTACTACTGCAAAAAACGGTATTGAAGCAATTGCTAAAGCAAAAAAAGAAAAACCACACCTTATTATTCTCGATGTAATGATGCCAGAAATGGACGGTATCGAAACTTGTGAACAAATAAGAAAATCTACCGATTTAAAAGACACTATTATTACTTTTCTTACTGCACGTGGTGAAGATTACTCTCAAGTAGCAGGTTTTGATGCTGGAGCAGACGATTATATTACCAAGCCTATCAAACCAAAAGTATTGGTAAGCAAAGTTAAAGCTCTACTTAGACGCTTAAAAGAAGATGATGAGCCTGTTGAAAGCATTGTTAAGGTTGGTAATATTACCATTAACCGTGACGAATACAAAATTATTCAGTCTGGAGAAGAAATTATCCTTCCAAGAAAGGAATTCGAATTACTTTCATTATTAGCCAGCAGACCAGGAAAGGTTTTTAAAAGAGACGAAATCCTAGACAAGGTATGGGGTAACGAAGTAATTGTTGGAGGGAGAACTATTGATGTACATATCCGTAAACTACGTGAAAAAATTGGCGACGATCATTTTAAAACTGTAAAAGGAGTTGGCTATAAATTTGTATTATAAATTCTATTATCCCAAGTATAACACCCAGAGAAAACCTGTAATGTATTCAAAAAAAATACTTTCACACATTTAATACAGAGGCTTTCGATAAAAATTTAATAAGATTTGAGAGGCTTTCTAAAGAGTAATTTGTAGTTATCATCCTTCGACAAGCTCAGGATGACAGACAAGCTCAGGATGACAGAAAAGATCTGGATGACAGACTAGCTCAGGTTAACAGACAATCAGGTTGACATATAAATTTTAAATACTTTTTAGATAGTCTCCAACAAACAAAAGGAACAACATTCTAAAATTAAAAATTGATAGATTTTGATTTAAGTTTATTCTTACAATCTAAATCTATCATCTTTATTTTATAACTTTAACCATGGTTTCATAAACCCTAATTTTTAGTATTTAACAAAACACATAGCAACCTTTTAGCAGATTTAACATAACAATTTTGGAAACCAAATTAAAAAAATCATATCGTTTTGCACTGCGCTCATCAGCAATGATTGCAGCAGTAACAACCATCATTATTTCCTTATTTTTCTATTTCGAACTAAGAGGCTCTATGTATGCTGCAATTCTAATTTTAAGTGTTTTTATTGTTTCCTTTTTTATCATCCAATACCGTGTTGAAAAATTTATATACAAACGGGTTAAAAAAATATATGATGATGTTTCTCTTTTAGAATCTACCAATTTCCAAGCGCAACCTATTACTACAGATATGAGGACGCTAACAGAGGAAATTGAAAAATTTGCAGCTAATAAAAAACTAGAAATTGAAACTCTTAAAATTCGCGAAGGCTATCGAAAAGAGTTTATCGGAAATGTTTCGCATGAGTTAAAAACACCTCTTTTTACTGTTCAAGGCTATATTCTTACACTTTTAGACGGCGCAATGGACGATAAAGTTATTAGAAAAAAATACTTATCGAGAGCTAGTAAAGGGGTTGAAAGACTTATTTATATAGTGAAAGATTTGGACATGATTACCAAATTAGAGGCAGGCGATTTAAATTTACAACGCGAAAATTTTGATATTGTAGAGCTTACTCAAGCTACTTTCGATTTAATGGAAATGAAAGCTCACAAGAAAAAAATCACCCTTACTTTCGACTTAGATTACAAGGAGCCAATTATGGTTAGTGCCGATAAAGAACGTATTCAGCAGGTTCTTACCAACCTCATTGTAAATTCTATTAAATACGGAAAAGAAGGTGGAACTACCGAAATTAGCATTGAAAACTTAGTAAAAAATAAAGTTATTGTTAGGGTTACCGACAATGGAGAGGGGATTGAAAAACAAAATATCCCTCGCCTCTTCGAACGTTTTTATAGAGTTGATAAAAGCGGGAGCAGAAAAGAAGGAGGCTCTGGACTAGGACTTTCCATAGTAAAACATATTATTGAGGCACATAAAGAAAAGATTTATGTGGAAAGCGTTTTTGGAGTAGGTTCCGAGTTTTCTTTCACCTTAGAAAAGTCTAAAAAGAGCGCTTAAATCAAATGTGGATTCAAAGTTGGCCAAGCCCTTAAAATCTGTAACCGTTTCTAACATTTCAATTTTAAAATCTTCTTGTTTACAATAAGGAACAAGATTTTCTTTTTGCAATCTTTCTGCCAAATACTCTTGCTCATATTGCCCTGGCGTAGGAATAAAAAATGCCTTCTTTCCTAGCTTTGCCAAATCTAAAACTGTAGTATAACCCGAACGCGATAAAACTAATTCACTTTCATTAAACGCCGTTTCAAGCTGGGTAGAATTCATATAATTATAAACTGTTACGTTTCCTTCTTGACAAAAATGCTGCTCGTCTTCAATCTTTCCTCTTACAAATAAAACATTGCCTTTATATTTTTGAGTTTCTTTAAGCAAATTACTTTCTAGTAGAGTACGCTGTGGTTCTGGCCCCGAAATAATAACCATTAACTTATATTTTACGGGCAACTCTTTACGTTCCAATCTACTTAATGGCCCTATATATTTCAATTTCGGATTTTCTTTTTTTAAATGACCTAAGCGGCCACTTAAATTTGGTTCTCCAGCAACATCTGGCACCCAACATTCGTCAAACTTTTTGATTATTTTCTGATGCATTTCAGAACTAAACCATGTAGTATTTCCCGTCAATACATTTAATTGATGCGTAATAAAAACTGAAGGAACTTTTTTAGAATACACCCCCAAACGATTGTCGGAAATTATTCCGTCTAAAGCCAATTCTTTTACCAATTCTTTGGTTCTCTTTTTCTCCTTTTTGATGGCATTTAAAATTTTGGGCGAGTCCCAAAGCATCTTCAGTTTAAAATTCTTTGCTTTTTCAGCATATTTTATTTTATAAGAAGGCAATTCCACAAATTGCAAATCGGGGAATTCTTTGTTTAATAATTTATAAGCCTCTCCATCTGAAGCAATAATTGGCTCAAAATTTTCGGCTATTAATGCTCTTAATATCGGAATGCATCTTGTTGCATGTCCAAGCCCCCAATTTAAGGGAGCTACAAGAATTTTCTTCTTTTTAATCATAACTACAAATGAAGTTAATTTTTCACTACGAAAGATTTCCTTAATTTTGCCTTTTAATTAAATAATTGTTGTGGGGAGTAAAAACAAACTAAAACGCTTTAAGGAAAACGAAACATTTTCAAATGTACTTCAACCTACGCGTGATGAATTGGTAGAAGGAAACTTCAATCTAAAAGGAAATTGGAAAGCGTCTTTCTTTAAAAACAATAATCCCATTGTATTGGAATTAGGTTGTGGAAAAGGAGAATATACTGTGAGTTTAGCTCAAAGAAACCCTAACAAAAATTATATTGGTGTTGATATAAAAGGAGCTCGTTTTTGGCGCGGTGCAAAAACATCGGTTGAAGAAAACTTAACAAATGTTGCTTTTATAAGAACCCAAATAGAACTTATAGAATACATTTTTGCTGCTAATGAAGTGGACGAAATATGGATTACCTTCCCCGACCCACAAATAAAGTACAAACGTACTAAGCATAGACTTACAAATTTTAAATTTTTAGAGCGCTACAATAACATTCTAAGCAAAGAGGGAATTGTACATTTGAAAACCGACAGCGAGTTTATGCATGGCTACACTCTAGGGCTACTCCACGGACTAAATTATGAGGTTTTATATGCAAACCACAATATTTATAAAAATGAAGGAAGTCCAGAAGAAGTAACCTCTATTCAAACTTTTTACGAAAAGCAATACCTTGAAGTAGAAAAACCAATTACATATATTAAGTTTAAACCCAACTAATGTCGCATTTATTTATCCTTTTTTTTGCTACTTTTTCGGCATCTTTAATGGCGGTAGTTTTCCCTGGTTTAATTAATATCACAGCAGCAAAAACCAGTGCTAAAAAGGGAAAAACTAGCGGAATGATTTTTGCTCTTGGCGCTTCAACCACAGTTATTTTTCAAGCTTATATTGGAGTTTTAATCTCCAAGTATCTTTATAAAAATCCAAATGTTATTGACATACTGCTAAAAATAGCTTTGGTAGTTTTTGGTTTTTTCGCTATTTATTTTTTCATCTTAGCAAAAAAGAAAAAAGATATAAAGCACCCTAGAAAGGTAAAGATTAATAAAAACAAGAAAAATGTATTCTTTAAAGGAATGCTTATTTCTGCTTTAAACGTTTTACCTATTGCTTATTTCTGCGGACTAAACGCTGCGTGGAATGTTTCTGGCTGGATTAAGTTTCAATTATGGGATATCCTAGTTTTTGTAATTGCTGCAGGACTAGGAACCTTTGCAATGCTCTATATGTATGTTTTTTATTTTGATAAACTTCAAGAACGCACCGATACCTTTTCACGCTATTCGGATTATATTTTAAGCGCCTTAATGGCTGTTTTATTAATCATCACCTTTGTACGTCTGTTTTATTCATAACACATGGAATCTTCAAATTTTTTTGATCGGGTATATAAAGTTGCTAAACAAATTCCATACGGAAGAGTAACTTCCTACGGAGCAATTGCTACATACATAGGCGCTGCCCGCAGTGCTCGTATGGTTGGCTATGCCATGAATGGTAGCAGTCTCAAAGAAGATGTTCCAGCTCACAGAGTGGTTAATCGAAAAGGGATTTTAACAGGCAAGCATCACTTTCAAGGCACCAATCTTATGCAGCAATTGCTAGAAAGTGAAGGCGTTGAAGTAATAGACAATCAAATTCAAAACTTCGAAAAGTATTTTTGGAATCCTTCTGAGGAGCTATAGGCATAGTTTTTGAAAACTATGGTTTTTGAATAAGTCAAAGATTACATCCTCAAATTATTCAATTGTAACTTATCAATAAAATAACTTCATAACAACGTAACTCGATAGCTACTTTAATTTTAGAGGCGAAGTAATAAAATCTGTAATTTTCATTCCTAACAACGTAATCCCTAAACTTATTCTCTCTTTTACTCAATACTTTGTACTTTGTACTTTTCAACTTTCAACTTTCAACTTTAAATATGTATCTTTGTAATTTAGAATGAGTTTAAAATAAAATCAACTCCAAAAAGACGTAAAAAGCTAGGAAATAGCTTTTTAAACAACTCTTTCTACAAGGAAAAAAGTCACAAAGTGACCACAAGCATAAGAAGAATAAAACATGAAATTAGATAAAAAAGAAGTTTTAAAAGCACTCGAAACGATTTCCGCTCCAGGTGAAGGAAAAAACATGATAGAAAGTGGTGCCGTTACAAATGTTATGGTTTTTGGCGATGAAGTAGTAGTAGATATTACTATTAACAATCCAAGTTTACAGGCCAAGAAAAAAACAGAAGTCGAAATTTTAAAAACAATACACGATAAGGTTTTCCAAA
This sequence comes from Galbibacter orientalis DSM 19592, assembly GCF_000260115.1. Classification (GTDB taxonomy): domain Bacteria; phylum Bacteroidota; class Bacteroidia; order Flavobacteriales; family Flavobacteriaceae; genus Galbibacter; species Galbibacter orientalis. Next base: position 183,522 of record NZ_JH651379.1, read on the forward strand.
AAGCTAAGGTAAAAGTAAACATCAAAGTTCAAGCGCCAGAAAAACCAGAAATTAAAGGAAAAGCAATTCCTGGAATTAAAAATATTATTGCAGTAGCTTCTGGAAAAGGAGGAGTAGGAAAATCTACCGTAACTTCCAATTTAGCTGTTACTCTTTCTAAAATGGGATTTAAGGTAGGACTTTTAGATGCCGATATTTATGGCCCTTCTGCCCCAATTATGTTTGATGTTGTTAACGAAAAGCCACTCGCTATTAATGTTGATGGGAAATCAAAAATGAAACCTATTGAAAGTTACGGAGTAAAAATACTTTCAATTGGATTTTTTACACAACCTAATCAAGCCGTTATTTGGAGAGGACCAATGGCTTCCAAAGCTTTAAATCAAATGATTTTTGATGCCGCTTGGGGCGACCTCGATTTCCTTTTAATAGACCTCCCTCCTGGAACTGGAGATATCCATTTAAGTATCATGCAAGCGCTCCCAATTACGGGTGCTGTTGTGGTAAGTACCCCTCAAAATGTAGCTTTGGCAGATGCTAAAAAAGGAGTTGCAATGTTTCAGCAAGAAAGCATCAATGTTCCTGTTTTAGGTATTGTAGAAAATATGGCGTACTTTACACCCGAAGAACTGCCAGACAACAAATATTACATTTTTGGTAAGGAAGGTGCTAAAAATCTGTCTAATGATTTAAATGTGCCATTTTTAGGAGAAATTCCACTAGTACAAAGCATTCGTGAAGCAGGAGATGTTGGCCGTCCGGCAGCATTGCAAGACAACACACCTCTTGAAATATCGTTTAAAGAAATTACAAAAAATATAGTGCAAGAAGTAGTTGGTAGGAACAAAAGTTTGCCTCCTACAGAAGCCATCAAAATTACCACTATGGCAGGTTGTTCTGCGGTTACTAAGAAATAATTTATACAGCAATGACGTCTGAAGAAGTTAAATTAAATGTACAAAAAGCTCTAGAAGAAATAAGACCTTTTTTAGAAAGCGATGGAGGAGACATCAGTCTAGTTTCCATTGATAATGACAAAATAGTAAATGTAAGACTCGAAGGAGCTTGCGTAGGATGTAGCGTTAACCAAATGACCTTAAAAAGTGGTGTGGAAATGACGATAAAAAAATACGCCCCGCAAATAGAACAAGTAATAAATGTAGAATAATTTGGGCGTATTTCCCTACCAATAAGCGCTGCTTATTGGTAGGGAAACCGGGCTTTTGCCACTCGCTTCTAGGCATTACTATGCCTAAAGAGCTCAAACAAAGGCGCAATCCCTTACGCATATTAACAAATATCATATAAAAAAAGCATTGGGAGAGTACCTTTGCATTTTCTAAAAGTTATTTTGTAATGATTCAAACAGATATACTTATCATAGGAGCTGGCCCAACAGGACTATTCACTGTTTTTGAAGCTGGTTTATTAAAACTCAAATGCCACCTTATTGACGCGCTACCACAACCAGGTGGACAATGCTCTGAAATATATCCTAAAAAACCAATTTATGATATTCCAGGGTTTCCAGAAGTTTTAGCAGGAGATTTAGTAACCAATCTGATGAAACAAATAGAAGCTTTCGAACCCGGATTTACTCTTGGAGAAAGAGCAGAAACTATTGAAAAGCAAAAAGACGATTCCTTTATTGTTACCACCAATAAAGGCACAAAACACCAAGCAAAAGTAGTAGCCATAGCTGGCGGATTAGGAAGCTTTGAACCTAGAAAACCTCAGCTAGAAAACATTCTTGATTTTGAAGATAAGGGAGTTGAATATATTATTCGTGATCCAGAAATCTATCGAAACAAAAAAGTAGCGATTGCTGGAGGTGGAGATTCTGCGCTTGATTGGAGCATCTTTTTAGCCGATATTGCTCAAGAAGTAACGCTTATTCACAGAAGAAATGAATTTAGAGGCGCGCTCGATTCTGTAGAAAAAGTAGAAGAATTAAAAAAACTTGGTAAAATTAACCTTGTAACTCCTGCCGAAGTTACTGCACTTAAAGGCAGTACAAAACTTGAAAATATTACTATTAAACAAAACAACGAGGAGTTTGATTTGGAATTAGACCATTTTATTCCGCTTTTCGGATTATCTCCTAAACTTGGACCTATTGCCAATTGGGGATTAGAAATAGAAAAAAATGCCATCAAAGTAGATAATACATTAGACTATCAAACTAACATTCCTGGTATTTATGCAATTGGCGATGTAAATACCTATCCAGGGAAATTAAAATTAATATTATGTGGATTCCATGAGGCTACTCTAATGTGCCAAAGTGCCTACAAACGTATTTTTCCTGATAAAAAATATGTCATGAAATACACTACTGTTAGTGGTGTTGATGGTTTTGATGGTTCAAGAAAAGAAGCAGAAAAAGCTGTTGTTAAATCCATTAATTAAAAACTCTACTTATTTACTAGAGTTTTATAGTTTTTCAAGGAAGTTTTATTTATTTTTGCTGCTTTAAAAACACAATGCAATGTCCGACATCACAATAAAAATTAAAGACCGAGAAGGAGAAGTTCACGAAATATTAGCACCAACAGATATGGCTATGAATTTAATGGAAGTAGTTCGTTCCTACGAGCTTGCTCCAGAAGGAACTATTGGTGTATGTGGAGGCATGGCAATGTGTGCTTCATGCCAATGCTATGTAACCTCAGACCATACCCTACCAGAAATGAGTTATGACGAAGATCTAATGCTTGCCGAAGCCTTTAATGTAAAAGACAATAGTCGTTTAGGATGTCAAATCCAAATGACATTTGATTTAGACGGACTCGAAGTGGAGTTAGCTCCAGAGGTATAAACACCCAATAATTAAAATATATAAGAGTGAATATTCTAGTTTTGATGCAGAATACTCACTCTTATTTTTTACTTTAAAAGATTCTTTTTTCGGATCTCAAATAGAATTTGAGTTACAAAACTACTATAAGCTTCTTTAGAAGGATGTAAATCGTCTGAGGCAACCAACAAACTGTTTTTTAAACCTTCTCTAGTAATGTTTGTGACATTTACATAACTCACTCCCATAATCTCTGCAGTCTTTTTAGCAAAGGCATTGTATGAGTCAATTTCGTTTGAAATCTCTTCAGTATTACCTTTCTTTTGTCCAAAAGGTGTATACGCATAATCTGGGATTGAAACCACAATTACTCTACTTTTATCGCCTTTTGCCAATTGAATTGATTTTGCTAATAACGCAGGAAAATCTTCTTGATATAAAGAAAAATCTTTTCCTTGATATTGGTTATTCACCCCTATTAAAAGGGTTACTAAATCAAAAGTACTTGCAGGTTGCTCTTCTTTTATTGCTTGAATAAGATCTGCTGTTGTCCAACCTGTTTTTGCAATAATTTGGAGTCCAATTTTAGCATTGGTATCTTCCGCTAAATCTTCTATTAATTGTATAGGGAAATTACAGCTTTCGCAAACACTTTCTCCTATTGTATAACTATCTCCTAAAGCTAAATAATTAAAATCTTCTGCTGTTGGAGCACTTGTACTCTCCATGGATGTTTGTTGTGTTTTACAACCCACAACAAGTACCATCAATATAATTACATATTTTTTCATTTGTTTATTATTTAAGTAGCTAGGGGGGATAATAAAGGACTTATGCACTTTTTAGGTTGGCAATTTACTACTATTTAGATAATTTAAGAATATATACCTCTAATTATTGGCTAAAAATTAAGAGTTAACTGGTATGGTTTGCGCCTTAATATCTCGCAAAATTCCATCCCAAAGTTGTGTTCTTTTTTCTAAAGATACCAGCGCAACTTCTTCTACTTCTTGCCACTTATTTTCATCATTTCCGCAAAGCTCTTCTACCATTTTATAAGCTAGAGGACCATGTGTATCTCCATCAACTTCTATATGCCTTTCAAAATAATACACCAATCTAGTCATATCTATTTCTGGATACTCTTGTTGCATATCTTTTAAAATGGCAGTAAACATATCTGGAATTAAATCTTCTCGTCCAAAGGTAAAAGCAGCAGCTATTTTATGTGGTTTTCCTTCAGCAATAACTTCAAAAGTAAATTTTAGAAACTCTTGTATGCCACTCGGCAAGGTATTTTTATCTAAAACACTTTGAACATCTTTTACAGTGGATAAACTATTTACAAAATCTTCTATAGTACTAATTGAAGCTCCACACAGTTGCATGGCTTCTAGATACATTTCATAATGACTTTTGTAAGCTCCATTTTCGTCAACATCTGTTTCTTCTCCTAAAACAATCTCATTAATTAGATACCTAGTTACAGGACTCCCAACAGGTTTCCAAGGCAAAGAAGTACAGGTTAAACTATTTTGAAGCGCCTTTAAAAGCGACATAAAATCCCATACTGCATATACATGGTGCTCTAAAAACGTTTGTAAATGAATTGGAGTTTGGATTGCTTTATACAATGGATGTGCCAATAAAACTTCTCTTTGGCTACCTATATGTTCATTAATTTTTTCTATATTCATAACAATAAATCATGCAAGGCTTATAAACAATCTAAAACCTATACAGTTTTTAATTTGCAAATATAGAAATCTCAGTCCCAAATAAATATAAGAATTTAAGACTTTTATCATAAAAGACATTAATGTCTGAGTAAAAACACAAGACTGCTTCGCTATAAAGAAACAGCGTAAAGACTAAATTTTAGCTATCATAAAGTTATGAGCTTTATATAAATATAGTTGATGGGAACAAATTTGACTCATTTTCAATACAAAGTCCTTTGATAAACTCAGGGCAGATGCTGAGGAATTAAACCCTCTACGAGGGATTGAAACGAACTTTCATTTATACTTTTTAACAGCAAGAGGTTATTTGGAAAATATCTTTTAAACCTTGATATAGCTGGAGTTTATATTTATCGGACAACAGTTCTTAAAAGATAGAAACGAAAAACAAACTTTTAAAAACTAAAAATGGACTTAAAATCAATCTAAAACAGTATATTCTCTAAATTAGAGTAAATTATTTATTTTATACTTAATATTGATCTATAGATTACTATTAAAAAGTTTTAATCTCTATTAAATTGTATGCTAAAAAAATTCTTGCTTTTTTTTCTCTTCATATACGCTCCGTATTGTATTGCTCAATACAGTGTAAGCAATGCTTTTTATAATGCTGTTGACGACACACTAAAGCCTGCAAATAGAGAAAACATTAAGTTAATGGAGTTGTTACGAATGATAGATCACAACTCATTATTTTACCCAGAATTTAATAGCGAAAAGGATTCTTTAATAGAAGTTATCAAAAAGAACACCTCCCCACTAGCTATAGAGGACAAAATTGATGCATACTTCATGCTAATGCTTTATAATTTTAATCATAATCATAGAGATAGTACACAAACGCTAAAATATGGAGATTCCTTAAAAATGTTAATTCAAAATAAGCAAGAAGGACATTTTTATCAACTCTATACACAAAATGCCATTGAAGCAATTCATCATCTTAATGCTAACCGATACGGAAAAGCTATTGAAATCCTCAATTTAACTATTGAAGATGCTAATAAAATAGAACACCCTGAATATCTAGCAAATGCCTATTCTGCCCTATCTTTTGCATATTATCAAACTTTTCAGTTTAATGAATCTCTAAAATATTATCATAAAACCGACTCCATTGCAGCACTATATTCCACAAAACAGTTTAGAGAACATATTAAAGTTGTTGCAAAAGATAAAGAAGTTGAAGAGCCAATTCTAAAATATATTGATATCAAAAATGCTGAAATGCTAACAGCTGCTGAAAAACGACTTAAGGAAAATAAAATCTACTATCAAAAAAATAAAAATGATTGGAATTATATATATTTTTTAAGAGCCGCCTATATAGCCTACCTAAAAAACGATGTAGAAAAAGCCAATGAGCTATTTAACAAAATAGACATAGAAAGATTAAGCAATAATACATATTTAACTTCTGTATACCCAGTAAAAACCATGAAAGCCTTATTGCAAGTTCACAATGGGGCTGTGGACGAAGCTTATAACTTCTACAACAATACCGAAGCTTACAAACCTGTGGAACATTTGTATAAAGAGTTACTTATTGAAGCGCTTTACAAAGCATTTTTAAAAAAAGGAGACCTAGAAAAGGTTGAGTTCTTACACAAACAAACAGATAATAATACTATTACCCAAAACATATACAAATACCAGGGTCTGGTAGCAGTTGCAGAAGCAGAACACCTAACACATGTAAAAGAACTAAAAATATTAGACCTAGAAAACCAAATTCAAGAAGACAAGAATCAAGATATTATATTATACGCAACTTCAACTATCCTCATACTTTTATTATTAGGAATTGTAATTATTCGAGCTAAAGAAAATCAGATTAAGCGACTTATTGATGAAGAAACATACAATAACCGAATTAGGTTGTTAGAAGAATCTCTAGAAGAAGTAGATAGAAAAATGAAAGATAATAGAAAAGACATTGGAGAGCAATTGCATAACGAGTATTTAGGCAATCTACTGGCTTTAAAATACCTTGTTTCCGATTATCATGACAAAGCTAAAATCCAAAAAAACAAAGATAAACTTAACGTTATTATTGAGGAACTAGATATGCTCTATCAAGAATCAAGAAATTTTTCGCACCAATTAATCCATGGAAAAGATGAAAATGTATCCTTAAATATTGTTGATTATTTAGACAGTCTACAATCTAGATTTGAAGAAGTAGGACTCTTAAAAATTCATTTACTATTAAACGATGATACAAAAGATAAATTACTAAACATACTCAATAAAGACCAACAACAAGTTATCTTCCAATTATTAAAAGAAACCATTTCAAACACCATTAAACACGCCAATACTCAAAACCTAAGTATTGCCATTCGTTTTACAGATTCCACTTGTGCAATAGTGTTAGAAAATGATGGTATTAAAAATACAATTAAAAAACCGAGTAAAGGTGTCAGCCTTATGAGTTTAAGACAACGTTTTCAAAAAATTAATGGAACTATAGATTTTTCTTTAAGCGCAAACGGATTCAGAACAGAAGCCTCCTTTCCACTTCAAAACAATAGCAAACCAGCTAAAAGCAAGCTCGAAAAACATCAGAAAGAGAACTAAAAAAATTAATTTACAAACTACTTTTTTGTTGATTATAAAATGCATCTGCTTGAAGCTGCATAATCTCTCTTGCCGATTTTCTTTTATATTGATACAACTCATCTTCCGACGCTAAATCTTCATAAACTTTATCGTTTATAGTTGCATCTGTAGCTAATTGTTTATTCCTTTGATACGCTTTTTGTTCAGCCCAATTTCTAACTGTATTTTCAGAATCTTCAAGTTTTATATCATATTCTCCTTTTGGCGCTAATAATTTAGAAATAATGGGAGCCGATTCAATAGCCAAAAACAATAAAAATATAAACAAAGAAGGCAACCAAGGTAATTTATCCAAAGCATTTACTCTGGCCATAAGTCCGTCAAAACCATCTATAGTTGGCTGTGTTGTATTTATTTTATCGTTTAGGTTTGTCTTCAAAACTGCTATTTCATTTTCTTTATTCTGAATAGTATTTTGATTTTGAAGCTTCAATGCCTGTAGTTCTGCTAATGCTTTATCGTGTTTCTCTCGCTTCTCTTTATAAACAGGTCCTTTTCCTATTTTCATAGTCCCTTTTGTCCCTTCAGCTTCAGAAATAAATGTATTATACAAGCTGTTCACTTCTGCTTCTTTTGAAGCTATATCTTCTTTTAATCCTAAAATTTCAGCATTTAATTTTTCTATTTCAGGCGAAAATTGCAACGCTATTTGCTCTTGGTTATCGAGTGTCATTTGGTTTTTTTCCTCTAAAAGAACACGATCTATTTCCTTCTGAAAAATTTTAAGCTCTAATGGTTTAGCAATCACCACAGCTATAATAATTGCCAAAATAAGCCTTGGAATTGCCTGAAGAAATTCACTTTTAAAATTATCCCTCTTCTTTATAGTTGAAACTATAAATCTATCTAAATTGAAAATAAGTAATCCCCATATCAACCCGAAAAAAACAGCAGTATATACATTATCAAAAACAGTATATAGCGCATAACTGGAAGCTATAAAAGCCATAATAGCTGTAAAAAATACAGTCCCTCCTATTCAAGCCTGTTTTATTTGTTCTGCTTTTGAACATTTAGAAAGCAAATCGGTATCTGCGCCAGCGCACATCCAGAAAAAATTTTTAATCATAACATAGTCGATTTTAGATTGATGCTATATATAACGCTAAAACCCTGAAAATGTTACACTTTAAATCATTTTAATCTTTTAAAGATTTGATTTCCAATAACTTTAATTTTTTCCACATATTTGGAGTATCTAAAATAATAGCTCTTGTATCCAACAAATAACGCGCTCTCTTTCCTGCATATGCTTTTTGAAGCTCTTGCTCCAAATTCATAATTTCTCCCAATTCCAAATTTTCGTCTCCATAAACTCGATACACCACATGGTCGTACTTCATTACTGGCTGACTCCTAACGTATGATTTTGTATAAGCTTCTACCTCCTCTATATTTAGCAATGTATTATGGACTTTTATCTTCCCTTCATAATTTATAATTGCATCCACATATAAAGCTTTAGAATGCATCAAATCTGATTGAGAATATAGATGGTTTGCTGAAAAAATCAGTAAGAAAAGTACCCCTGATAGCTTTAAAATATATTTCATAATTAATTGTTTCTCAACACACAATCAAAAAATATTCCATAAAAAGGAGTAAACTCCCTCGGAGCAAGCTCACGAAGCACTATAAGGAAAAGCTAAAAATATTTCAACGCAATTCCTTCGGGAAACTCAGGACAGACTTTAGAGCACTCAAATCTCGATTATTGAGTAAATTATCTTGTTCTCGAAACATTAGAACAAGATAATTTACTCCGTTTTTATGAAATATAACTAGCTAAAATTTTAGTCCTATTTATTATGCTCTAATAGATAATTTGTAATTAATGTATACAAATGTCTAGAAGTATTAGCCCCCTCATAAATGCCATGCGAACGATTTGGATATACCATGATGTCAAATTGTTTGTTCTGACGAATTAATTCGTTTATTAAAAACTCCATATTTTGATAATGCACATTATCATCTCCAGTACCATGAATTACTAATAAATTCCCCTCCAAATCTTTAGCATAAGTTACTGGTGAACCTTCTATAAAATCCTCTTCATTTTCTTGTGGCAAGCCCATATAGCGCTCTTGGTATACATTATCATAAAACAACTGGTTTGCAACTGCAGCAACTGCAATTCCTGTTTTATAAATATCAGGATATCTAAACATTAAATTCAACGTCATAGATCCACCTCCACTCCAGCCCCAAACAGCAACATTATCGGTATCAATAAAATCCCATTTTAAAACTTCTTTTGCTGCCAGCGCTTGATCTTTTGTGTTAATAACGCCTACTTTTCTATAAATAGATTTTCTCCACTCACTTCCTTTTAAAGAAGGAGTCCCCCGATTGTCCATTTTTATCACCACAAAACCTTGTTGCGCCAAAAAAATATCATATAATCCAATCCAACTATCTACAGCCATTTGTCCCCAAGGCTCTCCATAAACATTAAAAACAACTGGATATTTTTTAGTACTATCAAAATTTGCAGGTTTTGTAATTCTTCCATCAACGTCTATTCCTTCGGAAGTAGTAACCGTAAAAAACTCGGTAGTAGGCAAGGTAAGCGTTTGTAACTTGTCATTCAATCGTTTGTTAGCTACTAAAGTAATTATGGTTTCGTGCTTTGGCAAACTAATTAAACGTGTAGTTTTAGGACTATTAATATTTGTATGATTATGAATAGCATACGCTCCATTTGGAGCTATATTATAGGTGTTAATTCCTTCATACTCACTAGGAGTAATTTTATGTAACTTTCCTTTTCCATTTAAAGAAACGCTGTACAAATAGCGTTGGGTTGGATTATCTGGCGAAGCACTTAAAAATAAATCTTTATCTGAAACAGCATAAAAAGACGCTACGTCATAATCTCCAGGGGTTAAAAGTGTTTTCTTCCCATTTTCAATATTCACTTTATACACATGTCTCCAACCATCGGTTTCTGTCATTCTTAAAAAGGAAGAATTATTATTTGTAAGCAATAACTTATTCCCATCCCATTGATTAGAAGACACATCTGGATATCCTATATCTACCCATGTATCTTCTGTTTCTGTATATATTTTTTTACTGAATTTGAAGAAGGTTTATAAGTAAAAATATTCAGTTCATTTTGCTTTCTGTTTATCTGCTGAATTAATAAAAGATCACTATTTACCCATTGCATACCTGGAAGATAATGCTGCACAGCATCTCCAGGAATATCAATCCATGTAATATCTTTTGAAACTGTATTTACCACAGCAACCTTTGTGCTGGATGGGTTCTGTCCCACCTTTGGATATTGCACAGGAATAGGCTTTGAGTAAATAGAATCGGTATTATTAATCATATAAAAAGTTCCGATTTCCGAAGCGTTCAACTGCCAAAAAGCAATTAATTTTGCATCTGGGCTCCATGAAAAACCATCACGCATTCCAAACTCTTCTTCATATACCCAATCAAAGGTTCCATTGATAATATCTTTAGTACCATCGGTTGTTAATTGCGTAATGTTTCCCGATTTAAAATCCTCTTTATACACATTAAAATTATGCACATAGGCTACATATTTATTATCCTCAGAAAATTTAGCAAACATCAGAGAAGAAGCTGGGAAATTAGCTCCAATCTGTTTTAACGTATTGTTTTCAAAATTGTAGACCCAATAATCGCCTTTTGTATTAGAGCGCCAAACGCGACTAGAATTTGTGAAAATTAACACTTTACTTTCGTCTGAAGACAAGCTAAAATCTTCTATTCTTAGTGTTTTTTCACTTCCTTCAGGTTTTAATCCTTCCGCAGAAACAAAAACGCTTTTTTCATTATTCTTACTGATGTATTTAATGAGCTGGTCTTCACCAGCATCATTTTTTTCAATAGTTACAAATGCTTCCCCATCAGAGATCCAAGAAATTGAACGCTGATGATCGCTTCTAAATTCCGAAGAATTATAAATTCTATCCAGCGTTAACATTTTATCTTGCTGCGCTACAGCATTGGTGCAAATAAAAATTGCAAGGCAAGAGAGCCAAAAGTAGATTTTCATATTTCTTTATTTAGGCGTTTTTTAATTCTTCAATATCAGCAACCGTTTTTGCTAATGGATTTCCTAGAATCTGACTCCCTTCTTTTGTAATCAAGATATCTTCCTCCACTCGGATTCCCCCGAAATTTTTAAACTTTTCAACCTCCTCATAATTCACAAAATCGGTGTATTTACCTTGTGCTTTCCATGCATCAATCAAAAACGGATTAAAATAAATACCAGGTTCTACTGTAATTACAAAATTTTCTTTCAATGCTTTCCCTAAACGTAGAGACTTTAAACCAAACTCGGTACTTTTTTTCAGGGTATCGGTATATCCAACATAAGGCTCCCCAAGATTTTCCATATCATGAACATCAAGCCCCATCATATGTCCTAACCCACATTGAAAAAACAACGTATGTGCTCCTTTCGCAACAGCTTCTTCTACATTTCCTTTCATCAATCCCATTCCCTTTAACCCTTCAACTAATTTAGTAGCTGCCAAAAGATGTACATCTCTAAAAAGAATACCTGGCTTTAAAGCATCTATAGCAGAGTTATGAGCATTAAGAACAATAGTATAAACCTCTTTTTGAAGAGTCGTAAAACGCTCTGAAGCGGGGAAAGTACGAGTCATATCTCCAGCATATCCCATGCCTGTTTCTGCCCCACAATCGCAAAGCACCAAATCTCCTTCTTTGATCAAATTCTCCGTGGCATGGTTATGTAAATATTGCCCGTTTGTTGTAAGAATAATTGGAAAAGAAATATTCCCTCCGCCACCAATAGCAATAGCTTGAAGATCTCCAGCAATTTGCTTCTCTGTTTTTCCTGCATTTCCATTTTTAATTGCGTAGGTATGCATTTCTGCAGTAATATTTACCGCTTTTGTAATCTCTTGAACTTCTTCAGTTATTTTAATTTCTCGCTGCGCTACAATTGCTTTCGTTAATGCTACAGAAAAAGCCCCTGCAACTTCTTGCACAGGAACATCCAATAATTCACTTAACTGAATAGTGGTTTCCGAACGATAAGGAGGCAAGTAATGAACTTTTGCCTGTTGCTTTCCATTTTTAATGTAGTTTGCAAGTTCGCTAAGTGGTTTTACCTTTTTTATTCCAGCTTTAGCAGCCAACTCTTCAAGTGGAGTTGTTGCTCCAATCCAAACAATCTCCTCTGGAGTTGGATTATTACCAAAAAGTATTTCTTCATCTTTTTCAACATCTATTACAAAATATACATCTGGAATATTAACTCCTGTATAATATAAAAAAGTACTGTCCTGACGGAAAGGGTACCAATTGTCTTTACAATTCATTCCCATTTCCCCATTCCCTGGAAATAACAGTATTCCACTTTTTAAAGTTGACTTTAAATGATTTCTACGAGCTATATATATTTCTTTGGTAAACATGCTTGAAGTTTTTATGAATTTAATTTAACAAATTTGAAGATAATACTGCATTATAGCAACATTTTAGCACGTTAAGGTTAATATAATACCATTAACAGCTAATATTTGCAGAAAAATCTTCTTGTCTTAAAAGAAAAAAGCCACTTATCTAATTGACAAGTGACTTTTATAATTATGATACTCTTTCTGTATTTACTTACTTAATTCTGTAAAATATTTATAGAAATAAGGAATTGTTTCAATTCCTTTAAGGTAATTCCACACCCCATAATGTTCATTAGGAGAATGTATAGCATCGCTATTGAGTCCGAATCCCATTAAAATAGTTTTGCTTTTCAGCTCTTTTTCAAAAAGAGAAACGATAGGAATACTTCCACCACTACGCTGAGGAATTGGCGTTTTTCCAAACGTTTCCTCGTATGCTTTGCTTGCAGCTTGATACCCTAAACTATCTATTGGAGTTACATATGGATACCCTCCATGATGTGGTTTTACCAAAACCTTTACTCCTTTTGGAGCAAGACTCTCAAAATAAGCTTGAAACAGTTCGGTAATTTCTTTCCAATCTTGATCTGGCACCAAACGCATTGAAATTTTAGCATAAGCTTTACTCGCAATTACTGTTTTAGCACCTTCGCCAATATAACCACCCCAAATTCCATTAACATCTAAAGTTGGTCTAATACTTCCACGCTCGTTGGTACTGTATCCTTTTTCTCCATAGACATCTTCAATAGCCAATGCATCCTTATAATTATCTAAAGAAAAAGGAGCTTTAGCCATTTCAGAGCGTTCTTCTACAGAAAGCTCAGCTACTTTATCATAAAAACCTGGCACAGTAATATGGTTATTTTCATCGTGTAAAGCCGCAATCATTTTAGTAAGTACATTTATAGGATTTGCAACAGCTCCACCATATAAACCACTATGTAAATCTCTGTTTGGCCCTGTAACTTCTACCTCCACATAGCTTAACCCACGTAGCCCCGTAGTAACCGACGGCACATCTTTGGCAATCATCCCTGTATCAGAAATTAAAATTACGTCATTTGAAAGTTTCTCTCTATTATTTTTAACAAACCATTCCAAACTTTCTGAGCCTACTTCTTCCTCTCCTTCAATCATAAACTTAACATTACAAGGAAGATTTCCAGTTTGCGTCATAAACTCCAATGCCTTTACATGCATATACATTTGCCCTTTATCATCGCAAGCTCCACGGGCAAAAATCGCCCCTTCTGGATGAATTTCTGTCTTTTTAATTACAGGTTCAAAAGGAGGAGAATTCCATAAATCTAATGGATCTGGTGGCTGCACATCATAATGTCCATATACCAAAACCGTTGGGAGTGTTTTATCTATAATTTTTTCTCCAAAAACAATTGGATATCCTGGAGTTTCGCAAACCTCTACATGCTCACATCCTGCCTTATCTAACGCTTCTTTTACAGCTTCTGCTGTATTAAGAACATCTTGAGAAAATGCAGGGTCTGCACTTACAGAAGGTAACTTTAATAATTCGATGAGTTCTGCAATAAATCGATCTTTATTTGTATCGATATATGACTTTATATTTTCCATGAAGTATTTTGTTGTGAACTCAAATGTACAAAAAAAGAACTTTTTTTAATTATAAAGTTTGATTATTGAAAAATTGAACTATATTTGCACCCACAAAATCACAACGCGGGTGTGGTGGAATTGGTAGACACGCTAGACTTAGGACATAGCGAAATATAAAGTGTTAAAATATTAAAATGCGGGCGTGGTGGAATTGGTAGACACGTCAGACTTAGGATCTGATGCCGCGAGGTGTGGGAGTTCGAGTCTCCCCGCCCGTACAAAAGCCGAAGAGAAATCTTCGGCTTTTTCCATTTAAAAAAATGTCGAAAAAAATGTCAGGTACAACATAGGTACAACATTTTGCTAATTTCAGGGCAACATTTGTATTGATGTCAAATATTTCTATTTGTTATTAAACCCTATTAATTTTCTGGTAAAATAATAAATTCTGCTAAATAGCAACCTTATTACTTCGTAAGGGGGAGTTTATTATCATACAATATAACCGCAATTTAAACTCGTAAAATACTTCCATCAAAAGACTACGGCATAAAGCCAATGCTCTTTCCAACGCTTATTTATTCCGTTTCCTTTTGAGCCAAGATTTTATCTTCCGTTTGGTTTCTGCTCAAATATTGTTTAATCTAAAATTTGAGTATTATGACAACAAAAGTGAGTACCACAAGAAAGAGCGGTAAAAAAATTACGGCCGCCAAGAAAGAAGTCAAAGAAAAATTGACACAAAAAGCGATTGGGCTTCAGATTGAGAACCTATCAATTGCAAAGGTCATTCCCGACCCGATGCAGCCCAGGAAGACTTTTAATGAGGATGCGTTAAAGCAGCTTTCAGAAAGTATCAAAAAGCACGGTGTTCTGCAACCTATTACAGTCCGTAAATCTGGAAACGATTTTATCATCGTAATGGGGGAGCGGAGGTATCGAGCCAGTAAATTGGCCAACAAGAAATCAATTCCGTGTATCGTTTGGGAATACAAGAACAATGATGTTCTGGAAATTCAAATCATCGAAAATCTACAAAGACAGGATGTTGAGCCAACCGAAGAAGCAGAGGCGATTGCTTATTTAAGCGAAAGATATGCGCCTACCGAAATTGCAAAACGGTTGGGAAGAACCGATAACTTTATCAGACAGCGACTTAAACTGGCTGGTTTGATTGAAGGTTTCAAACACTTCGTCCGTAATGGCGAAATGACGATTTCGTTAGGTGCGGGTGTTGCACTTTTCGAACCTGAAGAACAACAGATGCTGTTGGAAACGATGGGCGAAGATTTTAGTGCCCATCAGATAAACAGGATGATAAAAGACCAGACCTATGATTTAGAGAAAGCACCTTTTGAGGTAGCTGATAAAAAATTGGTTTTGAAAGCTGGCTCTTGTGTAGAATGTCCGTTCAATGCTGCAAATCAAGGTAATCTGTTCGGCGATGGTAAAATGGTCTGTACAAAATCAGCTTGTTATGAAACGAAGAAAAGCAAGTCGTTCTTTAATTTGATTGAAAAATCGAAACAAGAGAACATACTGTTAATTCCTGAAATACGACAGTATTGGGCAGACGAGGAAAACAATCAGCTGATTATTTCACAATTGGAAAAGAACGGTTTGAAAGTCTATTTGCTGGATGATTGTGAAATCATAGAAAATCCGATAAAGCCAACAATTGAGGACATCAAGAAAGAATACCAACATTACGATTATTCTGAAGATGAATTCAAAGCAGAGCTGGATGAAGCCTTACAGCACTACGAAAAAGAATTGGAAAAGTACAATTCAGCTAAAGAAAATGAATTTGTAAAAGGTATTGTGTTCCATCCTGAAACATACAGACACAAAGAAGTCTTTATAAAGATTGTTGAACAGTCCAAAAATGAATCGACAACGTATTCCGCACCATTGGCCAACAGAAAAATGGCAGATTGCACCCCTGAAGAACAGATAATTAAAATCAACGAAAGGGAAATCCGAAAGAAGCAAATAGAGAACAACAAGCAGTTTGAAGAAGTTGTTGAGATGATTAGAGACACCAAATACATTGATACGAAGAAAACACTTTCGGTGGATGAAATGGTAGCGTTCTCATTGACGTTGTATGAAAACAATGTAGATTATGTTGGAAGACAAAGATTCTTTTCAAATTTATTGGGCAATACATCAAAGATGACAGATGAAGAGATTGTTGAGAATTTCAAAAAGAAGTTTAAAAAGGAAATCTTTCATAAGTTGATACGGTATATCCTAACAAAGCAAGTGCATTTTGGCGAAAGCAATCACGTTAATAATTTGACTAATATTTCATTCTACAATGCGATGCAAGGTTATTACAAGTCCAAGATTGATGGCATCGAAAAAGAATATGCCGAAAAAAGAAACAAGCGTGAGGAACGTTTGAAAGAGCGAATAACAGTTCTTGAAAAGCAAATTCAAGGATTGAAACAGTAGCTTTTGTTGTTTGAAGAAGGATTGGCATTCGTGCTGGTCCTTCTTCTTTTTTTATAATAGACACTTGGTTAATATGGTCAAGGAATAGAGAGAATAATCAATCAATAGTAGCGCAAAGGTAAACTCGTAAAATACACCCATCTAAAGACTACGGCATAAAGCCAACGCACTGCCCAACGCTTATTTATTCCGTTTCCTTTTGAGCTGAGATTTTAGCTTCCGTTTTGGTCAAGCTCAAATATTGTTTAATCTAAATTCAAAAGTTATGTATTTACAAAATTTGCAACAGGATGAAATCTTTGTTCCATCAGAAATGAAATCCTTAAAAACTCTGACACAGATGGAATCCCGACGAGGGCTTGAAAATGCCATCATTTCAAATGGGAAGATTGTTAATGTAGTATCGAACAGTTACGGACACATTCCAAACCAATTGTTCTTCAAGAAAACTGAAGAAATGTTGATGGATGCACAACTGAACTTTCACAAGCGCACCATCAACAAAAATGATAGGTCGTTCATTACCGACTTTATCATAGACGATAAAAGTCAGTTTACCGTCAAGAACGATAAGGACGTGATACTGCCAATGCTACGGTTCAAAAACTCGTATGACGGTAGTGAAAAGACTTCTGGACACTTCGGATTTTATAGAGAAGTATGTTCCAATGGTTTGCACGTTTCCCAAGCCGAAATCGAGTTTTCTATAAAACACAGTAAGAACAATACACATCTTATTATGCCACGACTGAACAATCTCTTTGATAAATTTCTGGACAACGAATTTTACACCATTACCAAGAAATTCGACAAGATGAAGGAATTTAAAATCATCGATACACAGGAATTTGTTAAGGCAATTCTTGACAGAACGAAATTGTTCAGATATGAATGTAGCGACAAGAACAGCGACCCGTCGAAAAAATCTCGTGAGGTCATCGAAATCTTAAACTATGAAGCCTTATTGCTCAATGAAGAACCAAATCTTTGGTTAGGTTACAATGCGTTTAATTCAGTACTTCATAATGTTTTGAAGAAAAGCTTTGGCCAACAAGAACGGTTGGATAAAAAACTGTTCGACGAAGTCTATGCAATGGCATAAAGCCAAAAGGTTCATCCAGTACCTTAAACTGGATTTTTTCTTTTTTTAAAGCGGTTTTAAAAATTCCTAATTAACTTAGTTGAACGCTAATTTTCACAAATAAAAAATAATGGTATCTTTGTATTTAATGCAAAAACCAAATAAAATAGCGGCATTTTTCTTTCTAGGCTTGTTTAGCCTAATGATGCTACATCAAGTTTTTCCGCATTTACACCATCAGCACGAGGATTCTCATTCACATTTAGATATTGCCCATACTGGCGAGGACAATCATCACGATGATAGTTCCCAAGAGAAAGAAGATTCACCTTACGGGTTTTTTGGGTTCGTTATGGATATGCATACCCATACCACGGTGTCCAGCGATATAGTCTTACTTGAAAGAAATACAATCGAGAAAAAGACCGTTGTTGACAAGGATGTTCTAGAGAGTGTTGTTGAAACTAAAGGATTTTTTTCAGTTGAATATAGGCAAAATAGTAAACAGCCTGTTTATTATCCGCCCAATAATTATTTCAATTCTTATCTTTCATCCCTCGACTCAAGAGGCCCACCTACCTGTTAACCCCACTTTAGTTTAATAAAATTAGACAGATATATTAATAGTATCTGCAAATTTATTATGCTTTGGTAATAGCAAGCTTCGCTTTAATTACCATTTTACCATATTTATTTTTCAAGAATTAATCCTTGGTTTTGTATAACTCAAATCCATAGATAGCCTGTATGGTATTTTCATTTTTATTATTTACGACTTAAAAATATTTTAAATATAATGTTAGACAAAATCATTGCATTTTCGATAAACAACAAACTTGTTATCGGATTATTTACGCTGGCACTTATTGGATGGGGCTCATATTCGCTTACACAATTACCCATAGATGCCGTGCCAGACATCACAGACAATCAAGTTATGGTTATTACCATATCACCCACTTTAGCGGCACAAGAAGTAGAACAATTAGTTACGTTTCCCGTAGAGCAAACAATGGTTAGTATTCCTGGTATTAAGGAGATGCGTTCCTTTTCTCGATTCGGGCTTTCTATAGTAACTATTGTTTTTGAGGAAAGTGTAGACTTATATTGGGCAAGGCAGCAAGTTCAAGAGCGATTAACGCAGGCTGCCAAAGATATTCCTGAAGGCATCGGAAAACCTGAAATGGGACCCGTAACTACAGGGTTGGGTGAAATTTATCAATATGTAATTCATACCGAAAAAGGATATGAAGATAAGTATGATGCTACCGAATTAAGAACTATACAAGACTGGATTATCAAAAGACAACTATTGGGAACACCTGGAGTTGCAGAAGTGAGTGGTTTCGGTGGGTTAGTGAAACAATATGAAATTGCCATAGACCCAGATAAACTTCAAAGTATGAATGTTACTATTGAAGATATTTTTACCGCTCTGGAAAAAAACAATCAAAACACGGGTGGCGCTTATATAGATAAAGGTCCTAATGCCTATTTTATTCGGAGCGAAGGACTTGTGAACAATTTACAAGAATTGGAGAAAATAGCTGTTAAATTGAATAATGGGACACCTGTACTTATTAGGGATGTTGCAAAAGTGCAGTTTGGTCACGGTGTGCGCTATGGAGCGGCGACTCGAAATGGAGAAGGCGAGGTTGTTACAGGAATTGTAATGATGCTAAAGGGAGCAAACTCTTCCGCAGTTATCAATGATGTAAAAGCTAAAATCGAACAGATTAAAGAAACTTTACCCGAAGGCGTAACCATTGAGCCTTATCTAGATAGGAAAGGTTTGGTGGACCGCGCAATAGGGACTGTAACAACTAATCTTACAGAGGGTGCATTGATAGTAATTTTTGTATTAATCCTCTTTCTTGGAAATTTAAGAGGTGGTTTGATAGTTGCTTCGGTCATTCCGCTCTCAATGCTTTTTGCAATCGCGATGATGAACCTTTTTGGAGTATCCGGAAACCTAATGAGTTTGGGCGCCATAGATTTTGGTCTTATTGTAGATGGGGCGGTAATAGTTGTTGAATCTGTGATGTTTGGAATTCATACCAGTAAAAAGAAGTACGCAGGCGTTGAAAAGTTATCATCCAAACAAATGGATACCGAGGTAAGGCACTCTGCTGGAAAAATGATGAATTCCGCTGCCTTTGGGCAAATCATAATTCTAATAGTTTATGTGCCTATTTTGGCTTTGAGCGGAGTTGCAGGAAAAATGTTTCATCCAATGGCTCAAACGGTAATGTTCGCTATTCTTGGAGCACTGATTTTATCGCTTACCTACGTTCCAATGATGTCTGCCCTTGCACTGGGTCGCAAGACGGAACATAAACGGAATTTTTCCGATAAAATGATGGATTTCTTTCAGCGTATGTACCAACCTATTTTAGAAGCTGCCTTACGCACAAAACTATTGGTACTTGGATTGGCAATAGGATTATTTGTTATAACGCTAATAGTTTTTGCCAATATGGGTGGTGAGTTTATTCCGCAATTGGACGAAGGAGATTTTGCGGTTGAAACCCGAGTACCTGTTGGAAGTTCCATCGACCAGATGATTGATGTTTCTCAAAAGGCGCAGACCATATTATTACGTGAATATCCAGATGAAGTGAAGCAAGTTGTAAACAAGATTGGTTCGGGGGAAATACCAACAGACCCAATGCCCATTGAAGCAGGAGATATGATGGTTATTTTAAGCCCAAAATCGGAATGGACAAAAGCTAGCGGAAGAGAAGAACTGGCAGCAGTGATGAAAGAATCCCTGTCCATTATCCCTAATGCTACTTTTAGTTTTCAACAACCCATACAAATGCGTTTCAACGAACTTTTAACAGGTGCTAAACAGGATGTTGTCATCAAAATTTATGGCGAAGACCTCAATATACTTTCAGATTTGGCTGGTAATGTTGGGAGCAAAATAAAATCGGTGGAAGGTGTTGAAGATTTGTATGTTGAAGAAGTGACTGGACTACCACAGATTAATATCCAAATGAACCGTGATAAGATTTCTCAATACGGAATGAACATTGAGGATGTAAACAATGCTATCGAAACTGCGTTTGCGGGTACTTCGGCAGGACTCGTTTATGAAGGGGAACGTAGATTTGACCTTGTTGTACGGTTGGACAAGAACTATCGAACCGATATTACCGATGTACAAAATTTGTATGTGAGTACACCACAGGGAAATCAAATTCCATTAAGTCAGGTGGCCAACATTTCATTTGAACCAGGACCTGTACAGATTCAGCGTGACAACGCCAAACGTCGAATTATTGTTGGCTTCAATGTACGTGACAGGGATGTACAAAGTATAATTGAGGACATCAAGCAAATTATGAATTCGAAGGTTGATATGCCAGCAGGTTATTATGTAACCTACGGTGGTCAATTTCAAAACTTGCAAGAGGCTAATCAACGGTTAATAATTGCTTTACCAATAGCATTGTTGCTGATTTTAGTACTGCTGTTTTTTACTTTCGGTTCAATGAAACAAAGTTTGCTCATTTTTACGGCAATCCCTTTATCAGCGATAGGCGGTGTCTTTGCACTAATCATAAGAGACCTACCTTTTAGTATTTCAGCTGGAATCGGATTTATTGCCCTATTTGGTGTGGCAGTTCTAAATGGAATCGTACTGGTGGCTGAATTCAACAGGCTTGATAAAGAAGGTGTAAGCGATATTTATGAACGCGTCATTAAAGGAACTCGTGTGAGATTGAGACCTGTGTTAATGACAGCTACCGTAGCTGCTTTAGGTTTTTTACCTATGGCATTGTCAAATTCATCAGGTGCAGAGGTACAGCGCCCATTGGCAACTGTAGTTATTGGTGGATTGATTACGGCGACCGCATTAACGCTAATCGTTCTTCCAGTCTTATATATTTATTTTACTGATAGAAAGGCTAAATTCAATTTTAGAAGTAAGAAAATTGTTACCACTTTAATCGTGATTGCTGGTCTATTCTTTCCGGCAATGCAGCTACAAGCACAAGAAACAAGTATGGTGCAAGAACGTGAAATTACGTTGCAGCAGGCTATTGAAATGGCACTTAAAAACAATAACCGTATTAAAATCGCTCAATATGAAATAGAGGTTGAAGAAAAAGGAAAATACGGTGCTATAACTATTCCCAGAACAGAATTTACATATCAAAATGGCGAATTTAATACGCCAAAAGTAAAGGATAATCAATACGGAGTTACACAGCGAATCAATTTTCCTACGGTTTATACCAGTCAGTTTAAACTCGCAAAAGCAAGAGTTAGTAGCAGTAAACAACTAAAGGTTATAGAAGAAAATGACCTGATTGCGGATGTAAAAGCTGCCTATTTCAGAGTTGTGTTTTTAATGCAGAATAAACAATTGTTGCAGCGTCAAGATAGTCTATATGGCAATCTCAACCGTTCAAGTTCGATGCGTTATGAATCTGGCGAATCCACAAAATTGGAAAGTGTAACCTCGGCAACGCAATCGATGCAAATAAAAAACAAGCTTCAACAAAACGAAGCCGATATGAGAATCGCCGAAAAGCAACTTCAGGTAGTTTTGAACACAAACGATGAGATTACTATTACAGATAGTGAATTGGTTCGTCGTGAAATAGATTTAGATATTGAAAGGCAGTCTGTGGAGCAAAGCCCGTTTTACGTTTATTTAAAACAACAGTTGGAAGTAAGAAAACGAGAAACCAATGTAGAAAGGAATAAAGTGTTACCAGATATTATGTTCGGTTATAATAGCCAAACATTTAATGGGGGTCAAAATAGCGGTTTAGCAAACTCAAATTTTAATGACGATGACCGATTTTCATTCTTTCAAGTAGGTCTTTCAATTCCCATTTTTCCTGGTGGACATCGAGCCAAAATTCAGGCGGCCAAAATCGAAGAGGATATTGCCCAATCTCAAATTGAGTTGAACAAAACCCAATTGCAAGGGGAACTTCAAAATTTATTGCAGGAATATTACAAACTTCAGGGTACTTTAGATTACTATCAAAATGAAGCCCTGCCACAAGCGGAACTTATCATTGATAATTCAGAAAAGAGCTTTAAAAGCGGTGATGTTTCCTATACGCAATACTTGCAAAACCTCACTTTGGCGAATAGTATCCAAACAGAGTATCTAAACACACTATATCAATATAATCAGTCCATCATAGTAATCGAAGCCTTATTGGGCTTGTAAAAAACTTGTGATATCAAATTAAAACATAAAAAAGATGAAAATAAAATTCAATACAAAAATTTCGCTGCTCATTTTATCCACCCTATTGGTGGTGGCTTGTGGCAATAAGGATTCCGAAAAAATGGAATCTTCCGAAGAATCTTCGATGAAAGAAGAACAACTCGTTGCAACTGGAATCAAACAAATCACTTTTACCAAAGACCAATACAATCTTGCCGAAATTGAAACCGGTGCGATTGAAATGAGAAATTTAAGTAACATCATAAAACTAAATGGTACCATAGATGTAGAGCCTGAAAGTATGGCTTCTGTATCTGCACCTTTAGGAGGTTATTTAAAAACGGCTGGCAGATTGCCTGGTGAAGCAATTAAAAAAGGGCAAGTCTTGGCAACCATTGAGAATCCTGAATTTATCCAAATCCAACAGGGTTATTTGGAAAGTTTGAGCAGACTTCAATTTCTTGAAGAAGAATTTAATCGACAAAAGAAATTGAGAGAGGAGGACATCAATTCTGCAAAAACATTTCAGCAGGTTTCTTCAGATTATAAAATAACACAAGGAAGAGTGAAGGCATACGAACAGCAGCTTGCCCTTGCGGGAATAATTAGAAGTTCTGTCCAAAATGGTAATATAACACGAACCGCAAATCTTTATGCACCAATTTCAGGTTTTATAAAAGCGAGTAATGTAAATATCGGTGATTATGTTTCCCCACAGGATGTGCTATTTGAACTGGTGGATTTAAACGATATTCATTTGGCATTGAACGCCTTTGAGAGAGATTTAGAAAAGCTGGAGATTGGCCAAACCGTTAAATTTTCGCTTTCTGATGACAATACCTTCAATCGTACTGCCGAGATTTTCATAATTGGAAAAGCGACTGGTAGTGACCGTATGACGCCAGTTCATTGCCATATTAAACAAGAAAACCAAAAAGGCTTATTACCGGGAATGTACGTAAAAGCTTGGGTAGAAAGCGGTACAAATAAGCAAAATGCGATTCCGTCGGCAGCCCTTGTCCAATATGAAGGGAAAGATTATGTAATCCTTCAAACCGAAGAAACGGAAAATGGGTATACATTCAAGTTAGAACAGGTTAAAAAAGGAATTGAGCAGGAAGGATATACAGCCATAACTTTTGCCGATGGCGCTACTGTTCAAAATTTTAAACCTGTTGTTAAAAACGCTTATTCCATCTTGTCTGCATTAAGAAATTCTGAAGAAGAAGAATAATTTAAAAATCAATAACAATAAAAATTAAACATTATGAAAAAAGTACTTTTTATCGCAACAATTAGCTTAACCCTATTAGCATCTTGCAGGGACAACAAGAAAGTTGAAAATATGGAGAAGCAAAAAATTGAAACAACCTTAAGCCCAGAAGAAATGAGCCAAAGGGAAGATAGCTTGAATATGGTAAGGGAAGAAAACCGAATATTGGACAGTATACAACAAGTCAAATCCCACGGGCACGCCCATTAATAATCAAAGTCCCATTGTGCAGCAATGTGCAATGGGATTTAAATAAGTAAACTATGAAAATCAAAAAAATATATGCCTTTCTCATTCTTTTTCTATGTGGAGCATTTGTTTCAATGGCGTATGCTCACGGAGTAGATGAAGACACGCAAACATTTTTATTAGGAAACAGCGGCGTGGCATTCGGCTCCTTTCTTTATATAGGAGCAAAACATATGATTACAGGTTATGACCATCTGCTATTTTTGGTCGGCGTTATTTTCTTTCTGTATAAACCGAAAGAAGTGCTTTTATATGTTAGCTTTTTTACCATTGGCCATAGTACAACGTTACTGTTAGGTGTTTTAGCCGATATAAATATTAATGCATACTTAATAGATGCTATCATTGCGCTATCCATTGTTTATAAGGGATTCGACAATTTGGGAGGTTTCAAACGTTTCTTTGGCAAACAACCTAACACGAAAGCAGCAGTTTTGATATTCGGTCTGTTTCACGGTTTTGGTCTTGCCAGTAAACTGCAAGAATTTAAATTTGATAAAGACGGCCTTTTTACTAATCTAATTGGTTTCAATATAGGTGTAGAAATAGGACAATTTATTGCTTTGGCAGTTGTGTTAATCCTTATTACAATTTGGAGAAGACAACCCAGTTTTATGAAATTTTCAACAATTACAAATACAGCACTTATGGCAGCAGGGTTTTTATTGCTCGGCTTCCAATTAACAGGCTATTTTACATCTTAAAAAAAAATTATTATGTCAGAAATGAAACATCCAATCTTGGAAAAAAGTAAAATTATAAAGGCAACCGTCATAGCATTAGTTGTTGGAGCACTTCTTTTGGTTGTAGCAGTATTACCTGCGGAATATGGTATAGACCCAACAGGAGCAGGTAAAGTTTTAGGGTTTAGCAAACTCTATGTGCCTGAAAGCAATCAAACTGATGATTTGGGAATGATGGTCTCAACATCAAATCTTCCATTAATAAAACTCGAAAAAGCTGGGTCGGGACCCGATGTCGCTCGACCCGTTGAGGCAGATTTTCCAGCACCCGAAGAGCAATTAGCTGCACGCGAGGATGAAACTACAGTGATAGTTCCGGCCGGAAAAGGCATAGAATTTAAAATAGATATGCTCAAATACGGAACAATGAAATATGAATGGACAACCGCAAACAATGAAGTACTGTACTTTGATTTTCACGGCGAGGTAAAACAAAAAGAGGAGGTAAAAGAGGTTTATTTTGAAAGCTATACGATTTCAAATTCCCATAATATGGTTGGCACTTTTTTAGCCCCTTATGAAGGAAAACACGGTTGGTTTTTCAGAAATACCAGTAATGAAGATGTAACAGTAAACTTGAGGCTCAAAGGTCAGTATACATTATAACCTAAAGTCCTGCAATGGAAGGTCAATTTCTACGCCCAATTGAAATACCCTTCCATTCAGCAGGCACAAATTAAACTTTTGAACTCAATTAATATTTAGAGAATTAATGAAACTGTCAAAACTATTAGAACCATTCCAAGCTTTACGTAATCGTTTATTCGCAAAACTTTATTTGGCACAGACCATAAGTTTATTGGGCGATGCCTTTACGTGGGTCGGGTTGGCTCTTTTGGCATATCAGTTCGGCGAAGAAAGGGCTGCGGTCATATTGGCAACAGCTCTTACTTTACGAGTTACTGCATTCATTATATTTTCGCCTTTTGCAGGCGTATTAGCAGATAGGATTAGCCGAAAGAAAATACTATACACCACACATTTTGTAAGAATGGTTATAGTTGGCTGTTTGCCTTTTGTAACTGAAGAATGGCAAATTTATGTTCTCATTTTTCTTATGAATGTTTTCAACGCATTTTTTAGTCCGACCTATCGAGCTATTATTCCGCAGATTGTAGATAAATCCATATACCGTCAAGCCATAGGTTTATCAGCAGCCACGTATCAGCTTTTAGGAGTTTTGGGGCCAGGCTTGGCAGGAATTTTAGCCATCTGGTTGGGTGCAAGGGAAATATTTTTTGTCGATGCTGCTACTTTTGTGATAGCAGGTATTTTATTGTTAAGCCTTCCGAAAAGTAAGTTGGATGTAGTCCCAGACGAAATCGAGGGTAAAATAAAGCCAACCACTTGGCAAGATGTTTTAAAAGGCATTAAATTACTATTTTCCAATCAATACGTGCGCTTTGCATTATTCATTGAATTTGTATCTGCGATTGCGGGCGCACTTATTTTGGTAAACACCATCGTATTGGTCAAAGGTGGATTGGAACTTACAGATAAGGACTATGGAATCATAATGGCAGCTTTCGCTATTGGCGCAATGGTAGCAGCCTTTGTTTCTGGAGCAATTGATAAATCCAAATCAAGACGTATCTCTCTTATTATTGGAGCTCTGATATTAGGGGTGGCCATAAGTTTTGCCAATTATCTCGATTTTTCAATGCTATTCATTGTATGGATTATTGCGGGACTTGGTCAAAGCCTTGCGGAGATTCCATCCGAAACACTTATCGGAGAAACAGTTCCAGTTGAAGAACAAGGTAAAGTGTATGGTTCTCATTTTGCATTTTCACATCTCTGGTGGGCATTTGCATATCCATTGGCAGGTTTTTTGGGAACTACATATCCCAATCAAAGTTTTTTATATGGTGGTATTATAACATTAGTATTATTAGTGCTGGTGGTTATTTTTTTAAGACCAAAAAAAATTAAGCTCAAAAAATAGAATTATGGCAGAATCTAAAAATAATAAGTCAGTAATTTATCGATGCGACGGCGTAAAATGCCGAAAGAAAAAGGGAAAGCTTTTAGATTATTATATTAAGAAATATAAACTAAAAGATAAAATAGAAGTCGACGATATGGACTGCAACAACAAGTGCGAACAAGCACCCGTTATGCACCTTCATCCAGAGGATATATGGTTTTCGGAGAAAGATTTAGGAACAATCGTTAAAAGACATATTTTAAATAAATAATCGGTTTAAATTGAAAACAAAAACACCTTCTTACTTTGGTAGGGAGGTTTTTTTATGCCATTACATTTATAATCCCAATCAGCACAATCCCCTACATTCCGTTGCTCTACATTTCGAGAAAAGAGCTTCACTAACAAAGGTCTTGGACACAATTCCAAAATTTTAGATTTCCACTACGCTATACCCCCCCAAAAAAGCGGAAAACACTTCATTCCCAATCTACCTTTAAAGTTAAGTCCGCTTTTAAGACTACCTCAAGCGACAACTTTAGTTGATATTTAATTAAAGCCAAAAATAACCATTTCAAATATTTACCACTTTATTGATGTAGTGGCGATAATTAGTTTTCAAATATTCGCCACTTTTTTGTATTTTTGGCAAAGTTTTGATATTGTATTATGCCAAAAATTATAGAAAACAAGCTTATAGAAGCGTTTAAGGAGCGAAGTTCTTTTGACAGGGACGAGCTATTTCAGTTCTATTTGGACTTTGAACCAGATTTGAAGGAAAGTACATTTAGTTGGCGCATTTACGACCTGAAGAAAAAAGACATCATCAAAACTATTGGTCGTGGATTGTATGTTATATCCTATAAACCCAAGTATAGACCAGTACTGTCTGATAGTGTTCTAAAAATAGCAAGTAAGACCAATGAACGATTTGAGGAAATCCAATATGCTATATGGGAAAACCAATGGCTCAATGAATTTACGCAGCATCAAGTATCCAATCAAATGATTGTAGTAGAAGTGGAAAAGGAATTTACAGAATCACTATACTATTATCTAAATGATTCCTTGAAAATGGATTTTTTCTTGAATCCCGATGACAAGGAAATTGAATTCTACATTTCCGAGAGTGCTGTTCCCGTGGTCATAAAACGTCTCGTCACCAGAGCACCGATAAGTAAATTGAAAGACAAAAAAAATGTAGTTCCAGTTGCAACGCTTGAAAAAATAATGGTGGACTTGTTTGCCGATGAAAACCTGTACCATTTTTACCAAGGCTCTGAACTCATAAATATTTATGAAAAAATACTTGAGCGATACAGTATTAATTTCACAAAGTTCTTTAGCTATGCGAAAAGACGAAAGAAAGAACAGGAAATCAAGCAATTTATGA
Organism: Galbibacter orientalis DSM 19592; assembly: GCF_000260115.1. Classification (GTDB taxonomy): domain Bacteria; phylum Bacteroidota; class Bacteroidia; order Flavobacteriales; family Flavobacteriaceae; genus Galbibacter; species Galbibacter orientalis. The sequence continues at coordinate 212,001 of NZ_JH651379.1, forward strand.
ATAACCACATACCGAATATTTTAGAGGACATAATCAATGATTGAAAACAAAAGCTTCACAAAAGAGTGGCTGGATATTTTTCGGTCAAAAAAAGAACATAAAGGCATTAATGTGACCATTTTGGAAAAAATGGTTCACGCATTCTCTTTATTAGAACATCTAAAGATAGAAGGACTTGATTTTGTTTTTAAAGGTTTATGTAAAGCTTTACATAATCCCTTTTATGTATAGTAAAATGTTATGTGAACTCCTTGTCCAAAATAATTCAAAATCAATTAATTAAGCTTTTAATCCTCGTATTTACTGTTCATAATATTTCTAATTTGTGTCATTATGACAAAAATCAGAAATATGATACAGAAAAAAGTAAATCAAAGTATTGTTGATACTGTTGAGAAGGCAGCGCAGTATCTTATGTCAGACCTAGGTCTTTCGGAACCAGTCACAAAAACGCATAGAACCATCTGGGAGTTGTTCTTGTTTTTTTTGCGTGAAAAAAAGATGGATCTCAGTGACACAAGTGGTAATAGCAAATTCTTGGACTATCTCTTGGAAAACAGACCCGATCTTTTACGCCGTGGTCATTCTCCATTGCACTCCATCAAGTTGTTACGAGAATACCTCAGGAGCGGAAAAATACTAAACACAAAAGAACCATGGGTCTTTCATGGAGAGATCGGCACAAACATGCAGGAATATATAGCTGAGAAAATAGCTGAACACCTTCGTGAATCATCTATTCAGACATATCGCATCCAATTATCGCGCTTCCTACGCTACCTCTCGAAAAACGAGATACGGCGAGTGGAAGAAATACGAGTTGAACATATCTTGATCTACATCAAGCACCTTCCACCAGAACATAAGAGCAATATCTATATTGCCATCAGCATAGTCAAAAGGTTTCTGAAGTGGCTGTTTGACCAGAACAGGACAACATTGAACCTGTCCATACAGGTTCCCAGTGGACGGTATGTCCAACAATCTACACTACCTGCCATATATACACGGGAAGAAATAGAGAAGACACTACGTTCTGGTGTTGACCGAGGATATTCCACTGGCAAGCGGGATTATCTTGTATTACTACTTGCAGCTAAGTTAGGTTTACGCTCATCGGACATATGCAATCTTAGGTTTGAGAACATACTATGGGATAGAAGTGTCCTTTTGATCGAACAAGTGAAGACGAGCCGGATGCTGGAACTACCTTTGCTTGCAGAAATTGGTAATGCCATAATAGACTATCTCAAATACGGTCGTCCTAAGTCGGACGAACCCTTTATTTTACTCACTGCCAACTCCCCATTTCGTAAAATGAAATCAGCTTCAATATTCTCCATTACATCGACATCCTTCAGGCGGGCTGGTGTGGAAACAGCCAACAGGAAACACGGACCACACGCCCTGAGACATTCCCTTGCTGCCCGGATGTTGGAAGGACAGACATCGATGCCAGTGATTTCGGAAGTATTGGGCCATGGAAATACCAACTCAACTATGTATTATATGAGGGTTGATATAAGGTCTTTAGGCGTATGTGTACTGGATGTTCCACCGATCAGGGAGGGGTTTTATGAACAATTTAATTGGAAGAAATGAAGATAGTATATACTGGCATATATGCCTCGCTAATCCGGGATTTCATTGAATTCAAACAACATTGCGGATTCAAATATTGTACCGAACAGAAAATCCTACTGCAATTCGACCGGTTAAGCCGGGAAAGGAACGAAGATAGACTCGGGATCGACAGCCAACTGGCCCACGAATGGAGCCTCAAACGAGACAATGAATCGGATGCATACCGTTATAAACGCTGTATCACGCTCAACCAATTTGCGCTACATCTGAACAGAAAGGGAATAACATCGGTTATGGCCAAGGCTCCAAAACCTAAAAAAAACTTCACTCCGCACATTTATTCACGGAAAGAATTAGACAACATACTTGTCGTATGCGATGGGTTAGAATGTCCTACTATTAATAGGGATTCCTTGTACATGGTCATGCCTGCACTGATTCGCTTTCTATTAGCGACTGGATTGAGGATTGGCGAAGCCCTTAATTTAATGATAGATGATATAAATCTCTCAGACAACTATTTAACCATACGCGACACTAAAAATGGAAAGCAGCGTTTATTACCATTTTCAGAATCATTAGCGACTGTTCTTAGGCAATATCTAAAACATCGGTATAGGTTTGTGTCTCCAAACCAAGCAGGTTTTTTTTTCCTTACAGCAAGGGGCAAAAAATGTAAATCAGAACAGATTTACAGGGTGTTTCGCAAAGTATTAGATCGGGCAGGCATACCATTTAAAGGGGCGCATTACGGTCCAAGGGTGCACGACCTAAGGCACACGTTCGCAGTAAAAGCCCTGGAAAACATGGTTTCCAATGGCATGGATATCTATTGCTCCCTGCCTATACTTTCAACATATTTAGGACATCAGTCATTGGATGCTACCAATCAGTATGTTAGATTGACGGCCGAACAACATCCCGGGCTCATACGGGATTATGAAGATATATTTATTAATGTTTTCCCTTCACTTGAAAAATTATGAAACCAACTGATTTCTCCAAATATTTAAGCGATTTCTTAACCAAATATTTAATCCATGAACGCGGGGCAAGCCCGAACACCATAAAGTCCTACAGGGATACATTCGTTCAGTTTATAAATTACATGACGGATGAGAGAGGAACCAAACTGCGGAAGTTGACGTTATCCACCATAACCAAAGAATTGGTGGTGGAGTTCCTCTATTGGCTGCAAAATACTAAGAAGTGTAGTGCTGCCACGAGAAACAATAGGTTGGCTGCGATACACTCCTTCCTCAATTATGTTCAATTCCACCATCCCGACCATTTATACGAGTATCAACGGATCCTTTCCGTAAAGGCCAAGAAACACAAAAAAGAAAGTATCAACTACATGAGTGTGGACGGGCTCAAGTTATTCCTAAGGCAACCGAACGTTGCCTCCAAGAAAGGGAGGCGTGACCTGGCACTTTTATCTCTCATTTATGACACGGGTGCCAGAGTGCAGGAACTAGTCGATCTGGCCGTACAGGATATCAACATCCAGGCGCCATTTACGGTCAGGATATTAGGAAAAGGCCAAAAAGTCAGGATTGTACCGTTACTGCAAGAGCAAATGGAAATCCTTCTTACTTATATGGTGGAAAACGATCTCATGCGCAATGAATGTAGACCATATCCGCTTTTTTTCAATCACAGGAATGAGAAATTGACTAGGGGAGGCGTAGCATATATCGTAAAAAAGTACGCCCAATCTGCTAGAAAAGAAAACCCTGGCCTTATCCCTCCAAAACTGAGTTGCCACTCCCTTAGGCACTCTAAAGCAATGCACCTTTTGAAAGCGGGGGTCAATCTTGTTTATATAAGGGACATTCTTGGCCATGTTTCCATACAAACAACAGAAATATATGCCAGAGTGGATTCAAAGCAAAAGCAGGAAGCAATTCAAAAAGCCTACGTACCCGTTTCCCCGGAAGTAAAACCTCTTTGGACAAAAAATGACAAATTGCTGGAATGGCTAAAATCGTTTTAATATTATGTGTAGAAAACTCATATACAGATGGGGCAAATCCCTCTATATTAGTATAATTCCACCTTGACACTTCACATAACATTATACTATACATAAAAAGGCGGCACATCGCTCGTACTCTTACTTGAAGAAGGCAATCGGTTTTCAATCGACATTGATATCATTTCAAGTGTAAAACGCGACCCATTGAAAAAAATTCTCGATGCGGTTGTTGCCAACTCACATTTTAAAAGCCACATCTTGAATGAGCGTCGAAGTTATAAAGAAGGTGTTCCAAAGGCACATTATACTTTTGAATTTGACTCGGTTTACAACCCGAATGTTTCAGGAACAATTCTGCTGGACATTCTTTTTGACAGTCCGCATTATCCAGAACTTATAGAATCTGCCATAGAAGTATCTTGGCTTTCGGTCGCTGGAACTACAACGACGATTACAACACCATCGGTAAATTCCATCTGTGGCGATAAGCTTACTGCTTTTGCGCCAGAGACCATTGGTATTCCATATTATAAGGGCGACCAGTTATTTACAATGGAAATCTGTAAGCAATTGTTCGATTTAGGGAAGTTGTTTGAAAACATTACAGATATGTCTATTGTTAAGGCAAGTTTTTCCGCTTTCTCGAAAGCGGAACTATCCTATCGTAGTTCCGATAAAGATTTCGGCAAAAGAAACCTCAAAGAAACAGATGTTCTTTGGGATTCCATAAACACCTGTGCCATCATCGCCAAAAGGGAACGCAATCCAACCAAGGAAACAAAAAAGAAGTTTGACGAATTAAACCGTGGCATACGCAGTTTTGGAAGTGCGTTTTTGATGACAGGAAATTTCAGGATAGAGGAAGCTCTTGCAGCTTCGGCCAGAGTAGCCTATTTGAATACACTTTTATTGCAACCCGAAATTACTGAAATTGAATATTACGAAGGACAAGGTATAAGCGAACTTACTATTGAAAATGTAGAATGGGCATACTTGAACAAATTGAAACGCCAGCCGGATAAGTCTATATTTTATTACTGGTACAAGGCAGTGGAATTGTTACCAGTTTAAAAGGAGTAGGATGGCAAAAACCAAGAGAAATTCGAGATTAGTAATAAACAGTTAAACACAAAACAATATGCAAACAGCACATATTGAAGAGATTTTTAAAGAATATTTAAGGAAAGAAGCAACACAATACGCTTTACTTATTAATGGTACTTGGGGAAGTGGCAAGACATTTTTTTGGAAAACAACGCTGCACGCAATGGTAAAAAAACAAGAGCTAAAGCCATTATATATTTCGTTGAATGGATTGAAAACCGTAGAGCAGTTGCAACAGCAATTGATGATTAAATTAATTCCCTTTTTTGGAAAGCCTGAAAATAAAGCTTTAAAAAATATAGCAAGACTAACAGGTAACATAGGGAATACCGTAACCAAGTTTTTCAAGGTTGACTTCAGTAATATTTTGAGTGGTGTAACTTTGGATGGCTTAAAATTTAATGATAAAGTTATTTGTTTTGATGACCTTGAAAGATGCCAAATACCTATAAAAGAATTATTCGGCTTTATTAATGACTTCGTAGAGCACAAAAACTTGAAATGTCTAATCTTGGCTGATGCAATTAAAATTGATGACAATGCCAATTATTTAAAGATAAAAGAAAAAGTTATAGGCAGAGAACTTAATTATGAACCTGAACTGGAAAAAGTCCTTCCGACTCTCTATAAAACATATACTATCGAAGATGAGTATTTTACATTTTTAAAGGAAAATAAAGACTATATCTACGGGATATTTTTTGAATATGAAGAATATAATTTGAGAATCATATCGTTCTTTTTAGATAGTCTTTTTAAAATTTACGGAAGTCTGAAAGATGTAGCTTCGGAATTTCAAGAAGAGGTTATTCTGTTTACAGCTCTTATTTCAATTGAGTTCAAGAGAGGTCATTTGAAATCTGATGAGAGTAATGATTTCAACGGACTGGAAAATACATCTTATTTTTGGTATCAAAATAGAGGTAAAAGTGTTCCAATGAATAGCTTCTTTCCAGAAGATAAAAAAGAACCGGAGATAGAGCCAACCTATGCTGAAAAATTCTATTTGAAGTATGTGGAAAGTAGAATCAACGAGTTTCAATTTTACGGAAGCATTTACACTTATATCCTTTCAGGGTATCTTGATATTAAAAATTTAAAAGATGAACTGGAAAAAAGAAAGCCCGAAGAACATCCCGAAGAAGTATTGGAATTTATGAGACTCGTTACTTATGATTTTAGGTCTATTGATGGAAATGAATTTGAAAAATTAGTAGCAAACGTATTACAGAATGCTGAAAAGGGTCTTTATTCTATATATGATTATGATAGGCTCTCAAATTTTTATCATTTTTTTTCACAGAATGGATTAATTGCAAAAACATCGCAAGAAATCGACAATATACTTTCAAAAGGCTTGGATTTAGCTTCAAAGCGCAAGGAAATCAACGATAGAGTTTTTGAAAATTTAGCCCATTTTGCTGTTAGTATACCTGAAATGCAACCAATACGAGACAAAATTATTGCTGTGCATAAAGTCATTAGAGAGGAATCCGAAGCTTCAGAAAGCAATATATTGATGGAATTACTCGAAAATGAACATATTGAAAATTTAAACCAACTGTTTGAGGCAAAGAAATATTCTAAAGATTTTTTAAAGTATATAAATGGGGAACAACTCTTTATCGTTTTAACTTCAGTTAGTAATGGCACATTAGTACACTTTACCAAAGCAATGCAAGAGCGCTATAAGAGTTCGAGTTTAAAACATATGTTTCCAGATGATTTTGACAGTTTAAATCATTTGAAGGTATCAATCGATAATTTAATACTTAAAGACGAAGAACTTGATAAATTGAGAATATTTAATTGGAAAGAATTATTAGAAATCCTTGATAGAGCCTGTAAATTATTAGCAACCGAAGATGAATAGAATTTTATAATTCTACCCTACTTAACAAGAGAATTACATTCCCAGTATCATTCAGCCCATTCCCCTACATTCCGCAAAAAAGCTATATTTCAGGCAAAGCGCTTCATTAAAACAAGTCTTAGACACAACTCCAAAGCTTCCGATTTCCTTTCCACTTGCCCACTCATTCCCAAGAAAATCGGGAAGTGGTCAAACTCCATTTCAACCTACACCTTTCAAGTTAAGTCCGCTTTAAATTCTGTTTCAAGAGAAGAATAAGTTTATAAAATCCGTTCAGCCCATTCCCCTGCATTTCGCGAAAAGCTACATTCCAAGAAAAGAGCTTCCCTACACAGGTCTTGGACACAATCCCCAATTTTGACTTTCCATTTCGTTAACCCTTTCCTATGCTGGAAAGGAACACAACATTCCCTAGCCAAAATCGAGAATCAAATCCGCTTTAAAAAGGAACTTAATTATCATACAATATACACGCAAGGTAAACTCGTAAAATACTTCCATCAAAAGACTACGGCATAAAGCCAACGCTTCTTCCATCACTTATTTATTCCGTTTCCTTTTGAGCCAAGATTTTAGCTTCCGTTTGGTTTCTGCTCAAATATTGTTTAACCAAAAATTTTAACATTATGAAAAATACAGCTGTAAAATCCGACATTTCATTGCAAGAAGCAGAAGAACATTATCAATTAAGTAGTGAAAATTATAATGTCGATAGTGGCGAAAGTCATTTAGCGTACTACAGAGAAAAGCATCCCTTTTACTACCAGATATTATTAAATAATGTTTAATCTAAAAATCAGAAAGAACTTTTTGTAGAGTGAGTTAACTACTCACCAAAGTAATATTAACCTTTTATCGAATTCAATTTTTTTAACCCGTTCAGCACATTCCCCTACATTCCGCGAAAAGCTACATTCCGGGAAAAGAGCTTCCCTACAAAAGTCTTGGACACCATCCCCAATTTCTACTTTCCATTCCGCTTACCCGCTCCGCTGCGCTGGAACGGGACGCTTCATTCCCAATCCGAAATCGTGAACGGAGTCCGCCAAATCGGAATTCCATTTAATCATTTGGTGCCACTTCCTATGTTATTGTACTTCACAAAGTCTTTAGAAATACTTCCGCACCCTCGCTGCCCTAACCTTTTTTTGCCAGCAAAATACCAACATTTTGAACTTGAACAGACTGCATAAACCGTTACGCTGCGCTTCACTTTTTATAAGTCCTTATCAATTCAAAATCTTGAAACTGTATCAGCAACAAAAAAAAGGTAACAGCGAGGGCGCTATGGGAAGTAAATCTAAAATAAAACTTATGAAATCTTACAAAAACATACAAAAGGAAGCGGCACCAAAAAAAACAAAAAAGGAAAACGCTCAAGATATAATAAGTAAATCACTTCAAAAAATATAACAATAAACTGTCTGAATAGTTCAGATAGCATTTTAATTAATCTTTAAATATTTTATTATGAGTACTTTAAAAAATCACGTACAGTTAATCGGAAACGTTGGACAAGAGCCAACCATTACAAACCTTGAAAGCGGTAAAAAAGTAGCCCGTTTTTCACTCGCAACTAACGAGTATTACAAGGATGCCAAAGGCGAAAAACAAACAGAAACCAATTGGCATACCGTTGTGGCTTGGGGCAAGACTGCCGAAATTATCGAAAAATTTGTAGGTAAAGGCAAGGAAGTAGGTGTTACGGGAAAATTGAAATCCCGAAGCTACGAGGACAAAGAGGGTATCAAACGATATGTTACCGAAATCGAAGCAAATGAAATCCTTTTGCTTGGAAGCAAGAATGATAAGTAATCATTGAAATTTTAGAGGGCGTACCTCTCGAAAGTTGCGCCCTTTTTTATTAATAATCTTTAAAACTTTTATTATGAAAACTATTAAAAATCACGTTCAGTTAATCGGGAACATTGGGCAAGACCCACAGGTTACAAATCTTGAAAATGGAAAAATTGTGGCGCAGTTCTCAATGGCTACAAATGAAAATTACAAGGATGCAAAAGGCGAAAAACAATCTGAAACCCATTGGCATAGTGTTGTGGCTTGGGGAAAACTCGCTACAATTATTGAAAAATATGCAGTAGTAGGAAAACAAATTGCTATTGAAGGCAAATTGGCACAACGCTCTTATGAAACCAAGGAAGGCGAAAAACGATACTATACCGAAGTTGTAGCAAGGGAAATTCTTTTGCTCGGGTCTAAAATGGTAAGTAACCATAAAAATTAAAGAGGACGTTCTCGTCGAAAATTGCGCCCTCTTTTTAATTATCCACTAATAAAAATAGATAACAATGAAAGCACAAGTTAACGAAATCAAAGAAGGATTGCAACATTTTCACGGAACGGAAATGTTCTACCAAATCCCATTATTAAGAACACGTTTTACAGACGGACTAAAATATCTTGCCAATGTAGCAGATTGTTTTTGGCTCATTACGGACACTTCCGTAATTGCAAAAAGTCTAATGAACCGAAGCGAATTTGTAACCATAGACTTCAAAAGATTGCCCGAAGATAAGCAGGATTTTACAGGCTATGAAGCAGAGATAATATACAGCGATGGCAACAACAATATTTTGGAAAAACACGGTTATCGGGTAACTGATTTTCCGCTCGATGAACTGCGGTTATTTTTTGTAAATGATACGTTGATGTTACCAAGCGAATACTAAAATTTAAAGCTATGGTTTATCTAAATTTTACAGACTTGAGCGAGGAGGCTCAAAACCGTCTTTTGGAAGATTCCAAAAAGGATGTGGAACGAAAATTTGGCGACGATATTCGCAAATACGTAAGAGAAAATTACACCTGTTTTGAAACGATGATAGAGGAAGAAGCATTGCGAAATTTATATTCCTATACGTTTGTATTTAACATCTAATTTTCTAAATTTTATAGTCAAGCACCTCTAAATTTTTGGAGGTGTTTTTGTATGCAATTAATTTCAAGTCGAGAAAAAAGCGTATCTTTATTTCGCTGAAATTCAGCACACATAAATTAATATAGTTATCCCATTTTTAACTTTCGCTGATAGCTATATCCATCTATAATTTACATATAGGAATTTTCGGATTCCTAAAAGGCAATTGGCTTTTTAGCCAGATTGTATGAAATTTTTGTCACGCTTTGGCGTGACGAAAAGGAATAGCAAGAGGGTAACGGGCAGAGCCACGTTACATATTCCTTTTAGCGTATAATCCATTGATTTTAAAATACTTGAAAATTAATGGATTATATAAATTTCTTCGATTTGCGTCAAATGCCCCCACACAGTCTGTAAACAGGGATGGATTTACGTCAAACACAAAAAAAAGCGAAAGAAAATGGATTCATTCATCACCATCAGGTTCAAAAGGAAAACTGCCAAACGTTTTCAGGAATTTTCAAAAAAGCACTTCAAGACACATACGGAAACGATGGAAGCCATTCTTGATTTTTTCTTCTACAATGAGATATCTCCAAAAGAAAAATTAGGTCCGACAGGACGAACCATCGAAGCCAAGTTACTGAAAAGAATCAATGCAGTAATCGCTATAATGAGGGATGTTGAAAAGACCCAAACCAAGCCTACAGTTGCAATGATTCAATCCCTTTTTGAGACAGAACAGCCAAGCAAAAAACCTTTGATAGTGGAAAAGAAATATGCCGAAGAAAAAAAGAAAGTACGCTTTCGCGAAAAGCAAAATCTTAATAACGACCTCTAAAATTTTAAGCTATGTACATAACAATAACACCTCAAAAAATGGGAAGCAATTATTCTAAAAGTTCGGCTGATTTTGTGGGTTATCTGGAGAAGGAAAACCAAGGACTGGAACAGCAGGATATGGAACATTTTTTTAACCAATACGGCGACGAGATTTCAGCAGAGGAAGTGGTCAAGGAAATTGATGGCAATACGGCAAAACTCGAAAAGCACGAACCACGGTTTTATTCCATTACCGTAAGCCCATCTAAATACGAACTGAAACGGTTGCAGAACCATAGTGAGGATTTGCAAAAATACACCCGTGAGACTATGAAGGATTATGTGGCTTCATTTAATCGCGAAATCAATGGGCGACCCATTACAATCGATGATATAAAATACTATGCTAAAATTGAACACCAAAGAGCCTTTAAAGGAACGGACTTTCAGATAAAAGAAAACCAACCGTATGCCACAAAAATACTTCAACTAAAAACTGAAATCCGAAATGTGCAAGATGGACGAGCAGAAGGGAATGTGAAAAAATTGGAAAAAGAAATAGGGAAACTCGAAAGAGAAGCCCCACACCAACAGAACGGAAAACGAATCGTACAAGGAATGCCAAAAGCAGGAAACCAAAGTCATATCCATATTATTGTGAGCCGTAAGGATGCTTCCAATAAATTCTCTTTGTCCCCAGGAAGTAAATACAAAGCTTCTGATGTTGAATTAAATGGTAAAACGGTAAAACGGGGATTTGATAGGGATGGGTTTTTTGAGAAAGCGGAAAAGACTTTTGACAAGTCTTTTGGCTATCAAAGGAACTTTGCTGAAACTTATAAAGCAAGAAAGGATTTCAACAAGAATCCGAAAATCTATTTTGCTTCACTAATGAAACTGCCCACCAATGAAAAAGCGATTGCGTTCAAATTAATGCGTGAAAGTAATATTCCAATAATGCCGAGTATTCCGGTCACGCAAGCACAATTGGCAATGAAAATTTTTAATAGGCTACGACGTGGTGCGGAAGTGGCCATTAAATCGAGTTCCATCGGAATCTAATCTAAAACTATGCAAATGGACAATCTCGTAACGGTACTTTTTATTATTGGTTTGGCCAGTAGTGTTTTTTATGGAATATTTCGGATAAGCAGATATGCATTTGTCGTCAATTTTCTATTGATTGGTGCTTTTGTGTATTATTTAAATGAACAATTACCATTGTTTCAAATAGCACTTTATTTGGTTTGTCCTCTGACATTAATTAATATAGTAATGTATGTATTCTTACATAAAACGGACGAGCCTAAAAGTGGAAATGCCAAATATCAAGTCAATTTTGCCACCACGAAAGGAAATTTTAAACTGGATAACATCAAACGAGGTGCATCCATAATAGGTTCTGCCGGAAGTGGAAAGACCGAGAGTGTTGTGGTCAATTGCAGGATAGTTTCCGTAAGGGTGCCGAGATAATTTTTATATCCCTGGGCATTGCCGTTGACGGTATAGAAGCTTACAATTTCGGTATCTGTTGCGCCAAGGCCGTTGATCAGATAATCTATAGCAGGGAAACCTTGTACATCTATTGTAGATGGCAAAGCCAAGTCATAACTGCCAGTTTCTATAAAATTTTCTATTCTTTGGGTGTCAGAGGGGTAAATATTCAGTCGGTTCCTGTACCTTACTTCTTCGGCTTTGCCAATTTCAAACATAGAGACCTTTTGAAAGGCAATATAGGATGCGGCCCACGAAGCTCGCAAATCCTGAAGGTTTGCCTCTGTAGGCTCATTTGCAAAGACCGTTGCAGCAGTGTTCAGGTTTTCGGCCTCTGTTTTAAAAGAAGTATATGCAGGGACAATGATATTATCTGCCCAATTTACAAGCATTGCGCCACGATCAAAATTATTGTTAGCCGGTGGCAAGTTTTCGTTCCCATTATCTTTTGAACACGCTACAATCAGCAGTCCGATACTAATAAAACTCCAAAGTTTCCAGTGTTTCATAACTATTTTTTTTTAAATCAACCGATTTTTCCATCGGCGGTAAATCGGTTGATGTGGCTAATTCAATTTTTATTTAATTTGCGCTGGCAGCTTGCTCGACCGTGAAGTCAAATTTAGCGGCAATAGCTTCCGTAATACTGTCCAGTGTTGAAGGTTCAAGGTCCCAAAAACCATTGGGTCCATCCGCCAAGAGAGCAGATGTAAAACCATCAACTTCGCTTTTGCTAAAGAAGGAAGTATCTGTACTCTGGTTTCTAGTAAAACGCAAGCTAAAAACAAACCCATAACCCTCAGAAAGGTTTTGGAATGCGGCGCCAAAATCACCGTTTGCAAGCAAATTTTTTCCTTGTTGTAAATAGTATACCGCACGTATGGCAATTACCTCGGATATTTTTTGACGTATAATGGCAGCCTGGGTATCCCGTACTGTATAATCTTTTGCCACTATCGCGGCACGACCCAATTTGAATGCATCAAAAATATCGGCAGCAATGGTAGAAAAATCCGGGTCTGCGTTTACTGTGCCCAAATAATCATTCAAAAAACTATCATCGCCCCCAATGGTTACATTCGGGTTGGCTGCATCAACGGATGTTCCGTAGAGGTATCCATAGGCCTCGTCCCAATTATGTTCCATCGTGGTAAAGGTCTCTCCATCTTCTGTAATCCCATTGTCGTTGTCCGCAACTTTATTATCCGCATCAAGAACAGCTATGCTGAGATAGTTGTTAAGCATCTGATCTGCCATCAGCGCCCCAATAAGGCTTTTTGCAAACATTTGGTTGTACACAAGTCCTTTAGCGTTAACATACCGGGTTTTTGTCCCATCGGCAAGTTGACCGGCACTGCCAGCGACTGCTAGGACATCCTTGTTAGGGAATACCTCATTGACCTGACCGGAAATATAGCTATCGAATAGGTTTCTTATAGCTGCCGCTTCTGTGGTGTTTGCGCTAAAATAATCTTGGGACGCAGCCGTTTTACTGCGTACGTTTTTATCTGACGCATTTAAGGCAGCGTCTGAAAAATCTAGGTCCCCTTCCTGATGTGCATACATTGCCTGCAAGGATATCACAGTCGTGTTTTCGAAATCTGTAAAGGAATTAAGGATTTCTTCAGCCATTAAAATTCGGGTGGTCTGGCCACTAAAATCCAATGTGGATTGTCCATCTCTTTCGAAGGTGTAGTTTGAAGGCACCTCAATGTTTGAGGTTTCAGTAATCGGCTCATCATCAGAAGAGCACGAAGCAAAAATAAGGCTTCCTATAATTGCGTAAAAAACATTTTTTTCATCATTAAATTTATTTAGACTTAATATAAGTAAGTGATTATTTCAGCGACAAAAATAGAAATGAAATTTAAAAAAACAAACTTATTTAGAACAATTCTTAATAATAAATTTAAAACAGGTTTGTATTCGGCATTTTTCTAGAAATTAGATAATCTTTCATATAGATTTAGGAGAATATGTTGCATATGAAATCAAAATTATTTGTTAAATAAAGAAAATTTACTTGAAATTTTGTATTTTTGTAAAATTAATGAAGAAAATCTTTTTTAAAATATCAACATTCTCTATGGCACTGTTAGTGTTGTTGTCAACCGTATCATTTACGGTAGATAGTCATTATTGTGGAGATATTTTTGTGGACTCTTCATTATTTGGTCACGCTCAAACTTGCGGTATGGATGTTCAACAGCAATCGCAGTCATCAGAGTGTGATATTTCTAAAAAAGATTGCTGTAGTGATGAACAAGTGATTGTTGAAGGGCAAGATACTTTAAAAACATCGTTCGACAAATTAGATAAAGACCAACAACTATTTGTTGCTGCTTTTATCCATACCTATATACACTTATTTTTCGAATCTCAAGAAGATTTAAATTCATACAGAGATTATACGCCTCCTCCCTTGGTCAGGGATATTCAAGTTTTAGACCAGACTTTCCTTATTTGATTTTTAAGTAATTAGAACTGTAGTCCTGCATTAATTTGTTTTGGACATTTCTGCTTGTTTGTCACTTTTAAACAAGATTTATAATTACTTAATAATCATTTCTATGCTGAATAAAAGCATCAAATTTCTAATAGAAAATAAATTAGTAGCTGTTTTACTATTAGCTTTGTTCGTCGGTTGGGGCGTTGTAAACGCACCTTTTAATTGGGAGACCGGTATTTTGCCTACTGACCCTGTAGCTGTGGATGCCATTCCCGATATTGGTGAAAACCAACAAATTGTTTTTACCAAATGGCAAGGGCGCTCGCCACAGGATATTGAAGACCAAATTACGTATCCACTTACAACTTCGCTTCTAGGTATTCCAGGCGTGAAAACTATTCGTAGTTCCTCTATGTTTGGGTTTTCCAGTATCTATATCATTTTTGAAGAAGATGTGGAGTTTTACTGGTCACGTAGTCGCATTCTCGAAAAACTCAATTCGCTTCCTTCCAACTTGCTGCCAGATGGCGTTAACCCAGCTTTGGGCCCTGATGCCACAGGTTTAGGACAAATATTCTGGTACACCCTAGAAGGTCGTGACAAGGATGGTAATGTAACCGGTGGTTGGGATTTACAGGAACTGCGTAGTATACAGGATTATTATGTGAAATACGGATTGTCATCAGCAAGTGGTGTTTCCGAAGTAGCGTCTATCGGCGGTTATGTTCAGGAATATCAAGTAGATGTGGACCCGGAGAAAATGCGCCAATACAATATTGGATTAAGTGCCATTGTCAAAGCCGTTAAGCAGAGCAACCAAGATATTGGTGCACAAACATTGGAAATCAATCAGGCCGAATATCTGGTTCGTGGTTTGGGCTATGTAAAATCCGTTGCAGATATTGAAAATGCCGTGGTCACTTCAGAGAATTTTACGTCTATCCGAATAAAAGACATCGCAACTGTTCATTTGGGACCGCAAACTCGTCGTGGTATTTTAGATAAAGAAGGTGCCGAAGTTGTTGGTGGTGTTGTGGTAGCGCGATATGGCGCCAACCCTATGGAAGTTATCAATAATGTAAAAGAGCAAATCGCTGAACTGTCATCTGGGCTTCCAACAAAAGTTCTGGCAGATGGCCGCACCTCACAAGTGACCATTGTCCCCTTTTACGACCGTACCCAGCTTATTCAAGAGACCCTACACACGCTTAATGAAGCACTCACGCTTGAAATCTTAATAACCATTCTGGTCATTATCGTAATGGTGTTCAACCTACGCGCATCCATCTTAATTTCAGGTTTGTTACCCGTTGCAGTATTAATGGTTTTCATTGCAATGAAACTTTTTGATGTAGATGCAAATATTGTAGCATTGTCAGGGATTGCCATTGCTATAGGTACAATGGTGGATGTGGGCGTTATACTGGCCGAAAATATGATTCGGCATTTGGAAGATGAAAAATTACGCTTTCGCGAAAGCGGAATCGAGTACACCACAAATGAAATCATCTACAATGCAACTGCTGAAGTTTCTGGTGCAATTTTAACGGCAGTATTAACAACCATTATCAGTTTTATTCCTGTATTCACTATGATAGGTGCTGAAGGAAAGTTGTTTCGTCCACTCGCATTTACAAAGACAATGGCGCTCACGGCGTCTTTGGTTATCGCCCTTTTCTTGATACCACCATTTGCCGCATTCCTTTTCAAAAAGAGTACTATTAGGGAGCACGCTAAATATATTATTAATGCTGTTCTCATCGTCCTTGGTATCACAGCCATCTTCTATGGTTATTGGTTGGGTATTATATTAATTGCCTATGGAATCGTTGCAATTTTGAGTGTACGCGATATTATCACGGCAAAAAGAGCCAATCTAATACATATCGTTATTTCTTGTATTGCTATTGTTTTCCTTCTAGCCGAATACTGGCGACCACTAGGTTTTGACCGCGGTATTATAATGAACTTGATTTTTGTTGCGATTATCTGTTTCGGATTACTGGGGGCGTTTTCAATTTTCCAAAAATATTACGACACTATATTACGTTGGGCACTTCAAAACCGATTACTGTTTTTAATAATTCCGACCACAGTGTTGATTTTAGGGGCCATAATAATGCGCAACACGGGTAAAGAATTTATGCCATCGCTCAACGAAGGCTCATTCCTGTTAATGCCAACATCCTTGCCACACGCAGGTGTTGAAGAAAACAAGCGTGTGTTACAGCAGCTTGATATGGCCGTAGCCAGTATTCCTGAAATCGAAACGGTAGTAGGTAAATCGGGTAGAACAGAATCTGCTCTTGACCCTGCGCCGCTCTCGATGTATGAAAATGTGATTCAGTATAAGTCTGAATATATGCGAAACAAGAATGGCGAGAGACAACGCTACCGCGTAAACGATGATGGTTTATTTGTTCTGAAAAATGATAAATTCATTATTAATCCAAATAATGAAATCGATGATGACGCTAATTATGAGGCCTCGCAACTAAAAACAAATGCAACCCATAACGATTTAATTGAAGACGGCAGCGGTGAATATTACCGAAACTGGCGGCCAGAAATCGACAGCCCAGACGATATCTGGAATGAGATTGTGAAAGTGACAAAATTTCCAGGGGTGACTTCTGCACCAAAACTACAACCTATCGAGACAAGGCTCGTAATGCTTCAAACAGGTATGCGTGCGCCTATGGGTATAAAAGTTAAAGGGCCAGACTTGAAAACAATAGAAGCTTTTGGTCTACAGCTCGAAGACATTTTAAAACAAGCTGAAGGTGTAAAAGAACAAGCTGTCTTTGCAGACCGTATTGTGGGCAAGCCCTATTTACTAATTGATATAAAACGAGACCAATTGGCACGCTATGGAATTTCCATAATGGATGTTCAGGAAGTACTTCAGGTAGCTGTGGGCGGTATGCCGCTTACTCAAACGGTGGAAGGTCGTGAGCGGTATGGAGTAAGAGTGCGCTATCCGCGTGAGTTGCGTGCAAACTCAGAAGATTTAAAAGATATTTATGTTCCGGTTGAGAAAGGAAGTCCGGTTCCACTGAGCGAATTGGTAGACATACGTTATGAACAAGGTCCACAGGTCATAAAAAGTGAGGACACCTTCCTGATAGGGTATGTACTGTTTGATAAACTCGATGGCTTTGCCGAAGTTGATGTGGTCGAAAATGCCCAAGCGCTCATTCAACAAAAAATAGACAATGGTGATTTGATTGTGCCACAAGGTATTAATTACCGTTTTACGGGTACGTATGAAAATCAGCTGCGCGCAGAAAAAACACTTTCCGTAGTTGTGCCTTTGGCATTGCTTATTATTTTCTTGATTCTGTATTTCCAGTTCCGTTCTGTTTCCACCTCGTTGATGGTATTTACAGGAATCGCAGTTGCCTTTGCAGGTGGCTTTATAATGATTTGGCTTTACGGTCAGGATTGGTTCTTCAATTTCAGCTTTTTTGGTGAGAATATGCGGGATTTGTTCAATATGAAAACCATCAATCTAAGTGTTGCTGTCTGGGTTGGCTTTATTGCGCTTTTTGGTATCGCAACAGATGATGGTGTAGTTATGGCTACCTACCTCACACAAACTTTTGACAGAGAGAATCCCAATGATAAAAAAGGAATCCGACTTGCCACATTAGAAGCTGCTGGAAAGCGAATTCGTCCGTGTTTGATGACTACTGTTACCACCGTGCTTGCACTCTTACCTGTACTTACTTCTACGGGAAAAGGAAGCGATATTATGATACCTATGGCAATCCCCATTTTCGGTGGGATGATTATAGATATTACATCCTACTTTTTAGTACCAGTATTATATAGCTGGAAAAAAGAGTACCAACTTAAACGAGCAAACAAATGAAAAATATAAAAATTATTACCTGTCTTTTGTTTGTTTCCGCTTTCGCGAAAGCGCAACAACTACAATCATACATTGAAGAGGCACAATCTAACAACCCCGAGATTCAAGCCTTTGAACTGCGCTATAACATCGCCGAAGAAAAAGTGAACGAAGCAAACTGGCTGCCTAATACTGAAGTGAGTGCTGGGTACTTTGTCAGTGAGCCCGAGACCCGTGTTGGGGCGCAGAGAGCACGTATTGGCTTTAAGCAAATGTTGCCTTGGTTCGGGACCATAACGGCAAGAGAAAATTATGCAGCCTCAATGGCTGAAGCTGAATATGTGGAAATCATAATTGCCAAAAGAAAACTGGCACTTTCTGTAGCTCAATCCTATTATCGTTTGTATGAAATACAAGCAAAGCAAAGGGTGCTCGATAAGAACATTAAATTATTAGAAACCTATGACCGTCTTGCCCTTACATCGGTTGAAGTAGGCAAGGCATCTTCTGTTGACGTTTTGAGATTACAGATTCGTCAAAATGAATTGCAACAGCAAAAAGAGGTGCTCGAAGAGGAATTTGGGTCAGAACAAATCACCTTCAATAAGCTACTCAATCGTGATGGAACTATGATGGTTGATGTGGTCACATTAATGGAAATTCCAAGTGAAAACGCCGTATCTGGTAGAGATGCACTATCACTTAATCCTGAACTGCTTAAATATGATAAACTCTACGAATCGATAGCACAATCTGAATTGCTCAACCAGCGTGAGGCATTACCTATGTTTGGTTTTGGCGTTGATTATCTACCAGTGAGCGAGCGAGCGGATATGAATCCAATAGACAATGGAAAGGATATACTAATGCCTATGGTTTCAGTTTCCATTCCCATTTTTAATAATCGGTATAAATCTATTTCAAGGCAAAATGACTTGCGCCAACAAGAAATCGAGACTCAAAAAGCACAACGATTGAATGTTTTGGAATCCGCTTTCGCAAAAGCAATATCGCAACGCAACCAAGCACGAATAGCATATAATACACAAGAGAACAATCTGAAACAAGCAGAAGATGCTGAAGAAATTCTCATTAAAAACTATGAAACGGGCACCATTGATTTTAATGATGTGCTGGATATCCAAGAGTTACAGCTCAAATTTCAGTTAAATCAAGTGGAATCGATACAGAAGTATTACACACAATCTGCAATTGTTAATTACCTAATCAACTAACCGGATGGAAAAGAAATTATTTATAAAAAATATGGTGTGTAATCGCTGTATTAAAACAATCCAGAGTGATGTTGAAACATTAGGGATTCACTTAAAGCATATTGAATTGGGTTCTATTATTTACGAAGAGAAATCTATAGATGATTTTGAAAATATAAAAAATGTTTTAGAAAACAATGGTTTCGAAATTTTACTGGCGCAAGACCAGCAATTAGTAGAGCAAGTTAAAATTGAACTTATTAAATTATTACAAAAATTACCACTTCAATTAAATAAAACGCTGTCCAAGCATTTGGAAAGTAAATTAAACCTTGAGTACTCAAAAATCAGTAAAATATTTTCTGTTACGGAGCATATTACCATAGAAAAATACTTTATAAAACTCAAGATAGAAAGAGTGAAAGAGCTGATTCAATTACAAGAGGGTAATTTTACGGAGATAAGTCAGCTGCTTGATTACAGTAATGTAAATCATTTAAGTAGGCTGTTTAAAAGTGAAACTGGTATGAGTCTGACTAATTATAAGAATAATCAAAAAAGTATTAGAAACCCTTTAGATCAAATAAGGTAGATAACAACCATAATTATGACACAAACTTCTCATAATCAATATTAATTTTAAAAAAAGTAATCTTATGAAAAAAATAAGCTATGCATTTATTCTTTTGTTACTGTGTACCTATACAGCATCTGCACAGTCCGTGGAAGGTAATGTCGATAATCTACCCGTTCACGAATACACGTTGACCCTAAAGGAAGAAATGGTTAATAAAGCCGGTAAAGAAGTAAAAGGGATGACCGTCAACGGAGGCATTCCAGGGCCAACGCTCGAATTTACCGAAGGGGAGTACGCAGTAATCTATGTAAAAAATGAAATGAGCGTGGAGACATCCATCCATTGGCACGGCTTGTTGTTGCCCAATTTTTATGATGGGGTACCCTACCTTTCTACACCGCCCATAGAACCCGGTAAAACACTAAAATATGAATTCGCAATAAAGCAAAACGGCACCTATTGGTACCATTCCCATACAATGTTACAGGAACAGAGTGGTGTTTATGGCTCAATTGTAATACAGCCCAAGGAAAAAACCTTGGAGTATGATAAAGAGCAGGTTTTGGTACTATCTGACTGGACCAACGAAAAACCACGGGATGTACTTCGGTTTTTAAAGCGAGGTACAGAATGGTACAATATAAGAAAAGGAACGGCCACACCACTTAATCAAGTTATTGCAAGGGGCGCATTTGGCGCACAGTTAAATTTTTGGAGACAGCGTATGGAAAGTGCGGATGTGGCAGATGTCTATTATCCCGCTTTTCTAATCAACGGAGAAGAAAAAGTGGAGTACCCCGAGTTTAAACCTGGAGAAAAAGTGCGCCTTCGCATTATAGACGGCTCTGCTTCCACTTCTTTTTGGATGACGTTTGGCGGGCCAGACCCTTTGCTTGTCTCGGCAGATGGTAAAGATGTAGTACCGGTTAAGCATAACAAGACATTTATAGGGGTAGCAGAAACCTACGACTTTATCGTAACCATACCGGAGAACGGCAAACTGGAATATAAAATTATGGCCCAAGACGGCTCTGGTACCGCAACGGCATACCTTGGTCAAGGACCTATTGTTGTTGCACCCGATGTATCCAAACCTGATAAAATAGGGATGATGCAACAAATGGCCAAAATGAAAATGAAAATGGGTGCACCCGCTTTAAAGTTCCGACCAGGCAAAGATGAGCGTTACCAGATGAAAGAAAAATGGGGAATGCAAATGGACGATAATATGCAGATGGAAGGAATGAAAGATATGGATATGGGTACAATGAATATGGACAAGTCCAATATGAAGGATATGGAGAAGCATAAAATGGACGAAATGCAAATGGATATGAAAAAGGATTCAATGCAGATGGACCATTCCAAAATGGCAGGGATGGACACAAAAAAGGATTCCGAAATGAAAGAGGCCTCTCAAATGGATGATATGAATCAAATGAATATGGAAGACGCAGGCGGAATGCAGGGAATGAATATGTTTTCAGAATATAACTATGACTACTTGAAATCGCCGGAGAAGACCAATTATGACCCAGATGTTCCTGTAACGGATATCTTATTAAACCTTACCGGGAATATGCAGCGCTATATCTGGAGTTTGAACGGGGTTCCTCTATCTGAAGCAGATAAAATAAAAATCAAGGGAGACGAAGTAACTAGGATTACCTTCAATAACCTGACTATGATGCACCACCCAATGCACCTACACGGTCATTTTTTTAGGGTCATTAATGAAAATGGGGAATACTCACCCTTAAAACACACAGTAAATGTTCCACCAATGAAACAAGTTACCATTGAATTTTATGGTGATGAATATGGCGATTGGTTTTTCCATTGTCATATTCTATACCATATGATGGGAGGTATGGCGCGTATTGTAAGTTATGATACCCCTAGGGATCCAAGGTTGAAGGAATATCCCGTATCTAAACTTATTGACGAGACCGACCAGTTCTATTCCTACGGAATGATAGATGCAGCATCACATATGACTACTTTGAACCTTATATCTTCAAATATCCGAAACCAATTCAGTTTGAGGGGCGAATATGGTTGGAACAGGAATATAGAGGTAGAAGCTGCCTACGATAGATACCTCTATGATTACCTAACCGTTTTTGGCGGTGTAAATGTCGAGAACGAAATAGAGGATAGCCTTGAAGAAATAACAACAACAGCTATAGCAGGGATACGATACCTTACGCCCTACTTATTTACGTTGGATGTTAGAATGGATAGTAAGCTACGCCCGCAGATTAGCCTAAGCCGTGCTATTACCATTTTCCCTAGAACTATTGTTTTTGGTATGTACGAGTACCAAGCAGATTTTGGATGGGTAGATGATCTTCCTCAAGGAGATAATTTCAAAAAAGAAGTTACTTGGAGTACGGGTGTTGAATATCTTTTATCCAAAAATTTCTCATTGATGGGAAGTTACGATAACCGTTTTGGTGCAGGTGGAGGATTATCACTAAGATTTTAATGACTAAAAAATAAAACTATGGACTACAATTGGGATTTCTTAATCATTTTCGGTGTTATAATTCTAGGCATTTTTATCTATGCTGGAGGAAAGAAAATAAAGCGAACTAAAAGTTCAAAGGCTATGGATGTCCTTAATGAAAGCTACGCTAAAGGAGAGATAACCAAAGAGAAGTATGAAGAAATTAAGCAGACTATAGGCTCAAAGAAATAAAAAAAAGAAGCAATTCAAAAATCTGTTAGAAATAGCACTATGTAAAAAAAATTAAGCTGTGTAAACCGTTATAACAATAAATTAAATTAAAATCAAATATTAACTATTAAAATCAAAAGTAAAATGAAAAAAGTAAAAATGACCGTCGGTATTTTAGTAATGACCTTAACCCTTACGGCTATATCCTGCAAGGACGGAAAAAAAGATGAACCAGCTGCACCTATGAGCAATGAGATGTACCAAGAGTCTATGGATGACAAAGATGATATGGCAATGAGTGACAACCAAGACGCAAAAGCAGAAGCAATCCTGAAAGATTACTTCAACTTGAAAGATGCACTTGTAGGCGATGACAATGATAAGGCAAAAGAATTGGGAGCAACGCTTGCAAGTACTTTAGGGAATTTTGATGCATCCAGCTATTCAGATAGTGAGCAACAGGAACTCAAGGATATTATGGAAGATGCCACAGAACACGCAGAACATATTTCAGAAAGTGATATAGCTCACCAGCGAGAACATTTTAAAATCATAAGTAAGGATGTAACAGATATGGTTGCTATAACCGGTACAGAAAACACCTTGTATCAACTATTATGCCCAATGTATGATGGAGGTAGTAATTGGTTAAGTATGAGCAAGGACGTTAAGAATCCTTATTATGGAAGTAAAATGTTGACCTGTGGTGAAATGCAAAAGGAAATCAATTAAATGAAAATTTTAAAAATCATAGCAACAATAGCACTGGTAGGATTTGTGGGGATTCAATTTATTCCCACGGAACGCAATCAAAGCGATACGGTACCCGAAACTGATTTTATGTTGGTACATAATGTTCCTGAAACTATTCAGAAAAAATTACAGGTATCCTGCTATGATTGTCACAGTAACAATACGCAATATCCTTGGTATAATAAGATTCAACCCGCTGCTTGGTTTTTGGAAGACCACATTAAAGAAGGCAAGGCCGAACTTAATTTTAACGAATGGGATTCGCTTTCAAGCCGAAGAAAATCAAGTAAACTTCGATCAATTATCAAACAGATAGAAAGCGGAGAAATGCCTTTGGATTCTTACACTTTGATACATAAAGATGCTAAGTTTTCTGAAGCGGAGGCAGAAGAATTAATCAATTTTATCACACAATTAAAAGATAGTTTATAAATAATAATTTAAAAATAATAAAAATGAAAAATTTAAAAATGAGTATAGCAGTAATGCTATTGTTAGCAGTTTCTTTTACCAACGCCCAGGAAAAAGAAAAAATGAACCACAAGCACGGTGAAATGGAAATGGATCATAGTAAAATGAAAATGGACAAAATGAATCCAGCGGCAGAAACGGTTCTTGCCGATTATTTTATGTTGAAAGATGCTTTGGTAGGCGATGACACCAAGAAAGCGGCACAATCAGGTTCTAAATTGGTAGCCTCTCTTAAAAAATTCGATAAGAGTAGTTACTCAAAAGAACAACAAAAAGAGCTGGCCGATATCATAGAAGATGCTACCGAGCACGCAGAACATATTTCTGAAAGTGCGATAGACCACCAACGCGAGCACTTTAAAACGTTAAGTAAGGATATTACTGATATGGTAGCTATTACGGGTACAAAAAGCACGTTATATGAACAATTTTGCCCAATGTACGATAAAGGAAGTGCTTGGTTAAGTACAAGTAATGAAGTAAAAAACCCCTACTATGGCAGCAAAATGCTTAAATGTGGGAAAGTTCAAAAGACAATTCAGTAAAGTTGTAATCCTTTTGACCAAAATTAAGAGAATTAAGCAACCAACAATAATCAAAGATGAGGACTAAAATAATCAAACTCTTTTTGCGACTTGCAATATCAATCGGATTTTTATCGGCAGTAGCTGATAGATTTGGATTGTGGAACAAAGATGTTTCTGTGTGGGGGAATTGGGATAATTTTCTTAACTACACACAACAGATAAATCCTTGGATTCCGGACTCATTAATTTCAACAATCGGAATTATTGCAACCGCAGCTGAAATTATTTTTGCATTCTTCTTGATAATTGGATTTAAAACAGAATTGTTCGCAAAATGGAGTGGATTTTTACTGCTACTATTTGCGCTTTCAATGACATTTTCCACTGGAATAAAAGGAGCATTAGACTTTTCAGTCTTTACAGCTTCTGCTGGAGCTTTTGCGTTAAGCCTAATGAAAGAAAAGTATATGGAATTGGACAGCCTAATTGCAAAAGGAAATAATTGAGTGTAAATAAACAAAGTAAGAAACCGATAATATGGTAGTAGGAAGTTTAAATATGGCAAAATACAAAAGACTATTCAATAGGTAATCCCTTCCCTAAGCATCTTTTGTTGCTCTGGTTTATTAGTTAACAGAAGTAAATAAGATGTCTGGGATATCTTGGGTAGTCATTAAGTCCTGTCGTGGGAAGGAAAACAATGTTGATGGTTAGTGTTAATTCCTTCCCAGGTCAGGCAAAAATTTAAGTCCTAATAAGAGAGAGGGCACATACTTTTGGTTGGTTAGTGAAGCCCTTTCTCTTAATTAGGCACAAATAAAATAGTATGAAATGAGCCATACAAAAAAGTTGATAACAAGCGAAATGTTGATTGGCCAATTACATCTGACAATTAAAAATAAATAAATATCAACAGATGAAAGATTGTTGTAAAACCGGTAGCGAAACCAAACAAAAGAGAAGTGGCTTCAAAAAATGGTTCAATTATACCATTTATGCCATTATAGCCATTATTGTGATAGGTGTATTGATCTTGCAATTAACAGGTGATTAATTTAAAACTATATAAAATGAAATCTAAAAAAATAATTTTCACCGTATTGATGTTAGCCTTGTTTGGAGGTTTTTCGACGGTATTTGCTGATAGTAATTTTATTGTTTCTGAAACTAAAACCGACATCAAGGATGAGAAATCACTTTCTATTTTTGAAACAAGCAGTCCAATTTCTGTCTCACAAGACCATACTGAAGCCGGTTTGGACGATTTCCCTAATCTGCATCCTATGGTCGTACATTTTCCTATAGTTTTATTGTTGTTAGCGGTGGTCTTGCAGTTGATACAGCTGTTTATTTTGAACCGGACAATGGATTGGGTCATTCTTTTAATGGTAGGGTCTGGGTTTATCGGGGCATACGTTGCTGGAACATTTGTACACCCGCACACAGAAGGCCTTACCGAAATGGCAAAAAGCGTACTGGAACAACACGATAAATATGCCAATTGGACACTATGGTCCAGTGCCCTTGCCGCTATTCTGAAAATAGCAAGTCTGTTTTGGGTCAAACTAAAGCGCGGTTTCGAAATAGCAGTTTTTGTAGTAATGGCTTTTTCGGCCTATTCCGTTTCCGAAGCAGGACATTATGGTTCGCAGCTGGTATATATAGAGGGAGTTGGCCCACAAGGAAATTATATCGGAACCGAAAGCGAAGAAGGTCACGGAGAAAGTGATGAACATTCACATTAAACAAGAACTATAAACAAGAGCAATGAGAAAAGGATTTATCATAACGAGCATCATCTTGGTTGTTGCATTAGTTACCATAATCGTCTTGTATCCATTACTATGGTGGCTCGCCTTGGTAATACTTCCTTTTCTAATTTTAGGACTTTTGGATTATTTTCAAAAATCCAATAATATTAGGCGAACCTATCCCTTGCTTGGTAGAATCACAAATCTTCTAGAGGAGCAGCGCCACGTTATCCAAGAAACATTATTGCTCAACCGCACTGAAGGTTTGCCCTTCAACTGGATACAAAAGGAAATCGTCTATAAGCGTGCGGCAGATGCCAATAAAAGTCAGCCTTTTGGAACACAAATTCCGTATGATACAGTAGGTCGTGAGTGGTTTACTCATTCCACCTATCCCTCAAAACAAACCAATGACGATTTCAGGGTTCTTATAGGAAGTTCCCACTGCTCAACACCTTACTCTGCCAGCATTCTCAACCTTGCGGGAATGAGTTTTGGTTCCATAAGCAAAAATGCTACCCTTGCTTTTAACGGAGGTGCGAAAATAGCAGGTTTTGCTCAAAACACCGGCGAAGGTGGCTTTACGCCTTACCATCAAGAATACGGTGCAGATATTATCTTTCAGTTTGGAACAGGCTATTTTGGATGTCGTGATGCAGAAGGAAATTTTGACGCCAAAAAATTCGCCGACATCGCAACCAAAAATGTAGTGAAAATGATTGAAATAAAAATATCGCAAGGCGCCAAACCTGGCTTTGGAGCAATTTTGCCGGCAAAGAAGAACACAAAGGAAATATCCGAATTCAGGGATGTGGAGCAGGGAACGGAAATTTTATCGCCACCACACCATTCTGCCTTTGGGAACGATAAGGAAATGATTTTGTTCATTGAAAAATTGAGAAAACTTTCCAGTGGAAAACCCATAGGAATAAAGCTTTGTATCGGACAAAAAGATGAATTTGAAAGAATGGTTCGTGCTTTTGCTGAAAAGAAAAATTATCCTGATTTCATTGCCATTGACGGTGCCGAAGGTGGCTCTGGTGCTGCCCATATGGAATCCCTACATTGGGCAGGTATGCCAATAATTGAAGCCGTCCATTTCGCAAACGGCATTCTTAATAAGTATGAGTTGCGAGATGAGATAAAAGTAATGGCAGCTGGTAAAATCATTTCGGCTTTTGATATCTATAGAATGTTGGCACTCGGCGCAGATACCTGTTATAGTGCCAGAGGAATGATGTTTGCCCTGGGCTGTGTACAATCCTTAAAATGCAACCTCGACACCTGCCCCACGGGAATCACCACAATGGTACCTTCCCGGGTTGCTTCCATCGTTGTAGAGGACAAGAAAACCAAAGTGGCGAATTACCATAAAAACACGATTGAGGGGTTTAAGGAATTACTTAAATCAATGGGTATTGAAAATAGAAAGGGTATCGACAAAAAGTATATTGTCCGCCGAATCAATGAAAATGAGACCACGACATATCAAGAGTTATATTCAAATGGATTGAATGAACGAAAAATAAAAAGTAATGGATAAAAACTTAATTTATTTTTTACTAATACTGTTGTTTTCAAGCAATGTATCTATAAATGCCCAAAACTTTAAAGTAAAGGAAGGAACCGTATCCTTTAAGGCAAAAATGCCACTTAATTCCTATATCGGCAAATCTGATGATTTACAGGGCGCCATAGATTTTAAGGACGGTACGTTGACCTTTTCGGTACCTGTAAAATCCATAAAGACAGATAATGAAAAACGGGATGGACATATGTATGAGCTGGTAAAAGCGGAAAAAAATCCAAATGTTTTTTTTGAAGGAGAATTTATAGAAGATTTTAATTTTGAAGAAAAAGCGACACAAACGCTCAACGTAAAGGGCGATTTCACCCTTGCGGGAGTTACTCGAAAAATAACCATTCCTATTGCGTTGAAACTTGTATCAGAAGATACCTTCCAACTAATAGCTTCTTGGTCTTTATTGATTACCGATTATAATTTGGAACGTCCAAGCATAGCATTTATAAAGGTGAATGATAAACACGACTTGAGTGTGGAGGCAATACTTAAGAAGGAATAAAATAGATTGTTGAACTAAGTAAATAGATTATGAGAACATTAAAAAAAATGGTAGTCTGCCTTTTATTAGGCGTTACCGCAGTCAGTTGCTCGGTCAGTTCTTCGGCTATCGTTACCGATTATGACCGTGAGGCACAGTTTGGGGCCTACAAGACCTTCTATTGGTCAGATGATTTTCAAATGGAAAACGGGAAAGAAGAACCGCTCTTTGTCAATACATTGATCAAAAAAAGACTAAAGTCGGCCATTCAGGACGAAATGGAAAAGAAAGGATATGTAATGGACAAAGCCAATCCTGATTTATTGGTAGATTCCCGTATCGTTGTACAGACAAGAGATATAAACACAGGTGGTGGCTACCCTTATTTTCCTTCTTATGGCCACGGTTATTGTCATTTCGGATCTTACGGTTATGGATATTATGGCGGTTACCAATCATCTCAAGAACACAAAGAAGGTGGCGTTGTCATAGAACTTATAGAATGAGCAGACGACAATTAGTCTGGCAAGGATTTGCGCCAGATGTGCTGCACGCAAATACAACAGATAAACAAAAGGAAATTAAGGAGGCGGTGGCAAAAATTTTTGCAAAATATCAATATGGAATACTGTAAAAAATTAATTTAAAATAAATTGAAGAAGAAAAGTTTGGTAAAAAAAAACTTGATTTTGGGAGATGGATTATTTTGTTGATTGATTAATAGCAACCCATCTCTCATTTTTAAGTATTACTTTAAGTTGACACTTGTACTACGTCTACATAACTTTTTTATAATGAAAATATACCATTAGCAATAGTGAAAGAAACTATAAATGACATATCAAACGGCAATGGGTTTTATGGACAGCTCTTTAAAAAAGTATTGCTTACCGCAACGGCGGTTATCGCTATATCACTGAGTTATATATTTTGGGCACAAGCAGATGATAATGGCCTATGGCGACCTATTTTAATTGTGGCTTTGGCTCTAATCAAGACCATTTTTATTGTTCGGCTTACGTTCATACAATTGGCTAAAATAATAGGGGAAAGCCATCAACTTGCGCACGTCCTAACATTATTTGCGGTGTTGATTGTATTGATTGTTTTTTCATTTACGGCAGACTATCACGCTTTATATATTTTGAATCCTGAAAATTTCAAAGCGAGTACTTCGCTCAATGGTTCATTCTTCTTGCAATTTTTTGAATTTATCTATTTCAGCTTAATCACTTTTTCATCGGTTGGATATGGTGATATAGTGCCGATTTCAATTTCGGGAAAAATGCTAGTGATGATGGAAATTTTCTTGAGCTTTTTAGTCCTTGTCTTTGGTATTGCCAATATCAATAGAATACACGTCAATAAATAAACCTTTAAAAACTAAAATTATGAAAACACTAAAACTTGCAACATTCTTAACGCTATTGTTATTCTCAACTAGTCAAATCTATAGTCAAAACACAGATTCGGACACAGAAAAGGAAGCGGTTCTAAAAGTTATGAAATCGTATAAAGACACCCTGCAAAACCTAACGACCGAGGGTACATTTCAATTATTTTCCGAGAATTCCGAAGTCTTCGAATCTGGAGGTGTCGAGGGCTCGTATGCACACTATATAGAGCATCATTTAGGACCAGAATTGGGGCATTTTAAAAAATTTGAATTTTCTGATTATGAGATTGATGTACAGGTTGATACACCCTATGCATTTACTACAGAAACTTATATTTATACCATCGTCCTTAAACCAGACGACAAAGGAGATACGAGGACTATAAAGAAAAAAGGGGTGGCAACCTCTATCTTAAAGAAGATGGATGGAAATTGGAAAATTATTAAAACTCACTCATCTTCAAGAAACTCGAAATAATTGCAACAATAAGTGTCTTTTTTTAAATAATCCATCTGTATAAAACTGATATAAAATGTGTTTACAAGATTGATTCGTTAAGAACGACCAAAGATTTCAATATAGACCAAATATTAGAAGCTTTTAACTATGTAGAAAACAATTTATAACAATAAACATTATGAAAACAAAGCTATTGATATTTACAGTTCTTTTAATAACATTTTTCGAGGTTTCGGCTCAAAAAGTATATAGAACTAATGATGGCCATATTGAGATGATGACTTTGGTTGACGGTAAGACTATCAAGGCAGAAAGTCATAGTCTGGCACTATATCTTGATTATAATTCTAAAGTGGTAAATGGTGTTCTAGACCTTAAAACTTTAGTAACAGACCATCCTGAATTATATGCCATTATACAAGAAGGGGAAGCACCTGCAATTCTCCGGTTTACAGGTACTATTCCATCCGTTGATTTTTTATCAAAACGGCACGACCCTATCAATTTTAATTGGTTGGTTGATGTTCTATATCAAGGGGAAACCTATAAATCACAGTTTAGAGCAACCATTACCCATATAGAACAGGGCATAAATATGTCTTGTCTGATAAGTGCAACGGGACAGGTTTTGTTTTCAGATACTGGGTTAGATTCTTTAATGCAAGGTTTGGATAAAACAATAAATGTGCAATTTGCACAATTGGTGCTGAAATTGGAATAACTATATGTTTTCTGTATTAAAAAAATGATAAAAGTATTTATGATATTTAAAACAGGCCAAGAGAACATAAAATAAGTCCTGATGTGGGAAGGGAATGGAATATTTTTCATTGTTGATTAGTTAAAACTCCTTCCCAAGTCAGGCATAAAATAGGAAAATGGTATGGACAACTTTCTAAAACAGTGGGCGGAAGCAGCCTTTACAACAACAGGTTTTTTCTGGATGGCACTTTGGGCATTTGCACTCGGTTATATCATCAGCAGTCTGATTCAGGTTTTTGTGACCGAAAAAAAGATGCAGAAAACGATGGGCGAGAATGAAGGTAAAGGCGTTTTATTGGGAACATTTTTTGGCTTTATAAGCAGTTCGTGCAGCTTTTCAGCTTTGGCATCAACTAAATCCCTTTTTAAAAAAGGCGCAAGTTTCGTGTCTTCGATTGCCTTTTTATTGGCTTCCACCAATTTGGTTATCGAGCTGGGTATCATCATATCCATCTTTCTTGGTTGGCAGTTTATTGTAGGCGAATATGTCGGCTGTATTTTATTGATTCTCATTTCTTGGCTATTGATACGTTTAGTAAATCCAAAAAAACTCATTGAAAACGCCCGCAAAAATTTAAAAGATGAGGGCGATGATGATATGGACGAATCCAAATCGTGGCAAAAGAAAATAAAATCTGAAAAAGGTTGGGCAAAAGTTTCCAAACAATACGGAATGGAATGGAAAATGGTCTGGAAAGACGTAACGGTAGGTTTTACCATTGCCGGAATAGTGGCGGCATTTGTTCCCGATTCCTTTTTTCAAACCTTATTTATCAATAGCGGTAATGGCAATACAGATTTCACATTTTTTGAAATCCTTGAACATATTATCGTTGGTCCTGTCGCAGCCTTCTTGACCTTTATTGGCTCAATGGGAAACATCCCGTTGGCAGCTTTGCTTTTTGGTAAAGGCGTGAGTTTTGCAGGGGTTATGGCATTCATATTTAGTGATTTGTTCGTCTTCCCAATCCTACGCATCAACGCAAAATATTATGGTTGGAAAATGTCACTGTTTATCCTCATTTTGCTTTTTGCAGCGCTTATAGGAGCATCCTTGATTTTGCATTATTCTTTTGATTTGTTGAACATTCTGCCCGACTCATCACAAGCTAAAATTCAGGACAGTGAATACTTTAAAATAGATTACACCTTCTTTTTGAACATTGCATTTTTGGCAATTTCAGGATTTATGCTTTATCTGGGTTTTTTCAAACGGAAAGATGTAAAACATATGAAGGAAATGGCACCAAAAAGTGAGTTATTGGAAAATATACTCAAATACACAGCATTAATCTGCTACGTCTGGCTTGCAGGTGGACTGATTGTCAAATTTTTTATATAATAATTATGAAACACACTTATAAAATACACGGAATGACCTGCAATGGTTGTCGCACTCACGTAGAAAATACGTTGAACAAAGTTGAAGGAGTTTCAAAAGCCTCGATAAACCTTGAAAAAGCTGAAGCTCAAATAGAAATGGATAAACATATTCCGCTTACTGTTCTTGAAAAAGCCTTGGAAGACGATGGAGGAAGGTATTCTATTTCACTTCCTGGAGATGTAGACGCTGAAAAAAAACATCTAAAAACAACCGAGCAAAAGATAGAAGAGCAAAAAGGAAAAGGTACAGGAACTTTTTATTGCCCAATGCACTGCGAAGGTGACAAGACCTACGACGAGCCTGGCGATTGCCCAGTTTGTGGGATGGATTTGGTTGAAGAACAAAACCTATCGGCTACATCTTCCGAACAATGGACTTGCCCAATGCACCCGGAAATTGTAAAAGATGAACCTGGAGCCTGCCCAATCTGTGGGATGGATTTAGTCCCAATGGAAGCAGATAGTTCAGCCGAAGAAAAGACCTATAACAAATTACTCAAGAAATTCTGGATTGCAGTCGCCTTTACCTTACCTATTTTCTTAATCGCAATGAGCGATATGATTCCGAATAATCCGTTATATACGGTAATGAAGCAAAAAAACTGGAACTGGATTCAGCTTGCACTTTCAATTCCTGTGGTGTTTTATGCCACGTGGATGTTCTTTGAACGTGCCTATAAAAGCATCAAAACCTGGAACCTCAATATGTTTACCCTAATCGGCATTGGTGCTGGCGCAGCGTGGTTATTCAGCGTATTCGGTATGCTTTTTCCCGATTTTTTCCCGGCACAGTTCAAAACAGAATCTGGTGCCGTTCACGTATATTATGAAGTATCCACTATTATTTTGACCTTGGTGCTATTGGGTCAGGTTTTAGAAGCACGTGCCCACGGCAAAACCAATTCAGCAATAAAGGAATTGCTAAAGCTCGCGCCAAATAAAGCCATTCGCGTAAAAGATGGAAAGGAAGAAGAAGTAACTATCGACACTATTCAACTGGGCGACATCCTTCGGGTGAAACCCGGTGATAAAATTCCCGTGGATGGCGTGATTACTGAAGGCGAAACCACCGTTGACGAATCAATGATTACGGGCGAACCCATTCCCGTAAACAAAGCGGCAAGTGACAAAGTTACCAGTGGCACCATCAACGGCAACCAATCTTTTTTGATGAAAGCCGAAAAGGTGGGTGCAGATACCCTACTGTCCCAAATTATCCAAATGGTCAATAATGCCAGTCGCAGTCGTGCACCAATCCAAAAATTGGCGGATACCGTCTCGGGATATTTTGTACCCATAGTTGTCCTTATTTCCATTATCACATTTGTGGTTTGGGCTATTTTTGGTCCGGAACCCGTCTATGTTTATGCCTTTGTAAATGCAATTGCAGTATTGATTATCGCCTGTCCCTGTGCCTTGGGCTTGGCCACACCAATGTCCATTATGGTCGGTGTTGGTAAGGGCGCACAAAATGGTGTGCTCATAAAAAATGCCGAAGCTTTGGAAAAAATGGACAAGGTGGATACACTTATTATCGATAAGACGGGTACAATAACTGAAGGAAAACCAACGGTAGAAAAAGTCGGAGCCTTCGGAACTAATTTTTTAGAAAAAGTGGTTTTACAATACATAGTTTCCCTAAACAACAAAAGCGAACATCCACTTGCGGAAGCGACTGTCATATATGGTAAAGAAAAGAAAACTGAGTTTTTAGAAGCTAAAAGTTTTAGTGCTGTTACAGGGAAAGGTGTTGAAGGAAACATCAACGGAAAAAAAGTGGATTTAGGGAATGCCAAAATGATGGCATACGCCAAGGCTGAATTATCTTCGGAAATGGAAACCGAAGCACAAAGTTTTCAAAAGCAAGGAAAAACAGTTTCCTACCTATCCATCGATTCAAAAGTTGTGGGATATGTTGTCATTGGCGACAAAATAAAGGCGACCAGCGCCAAAGCGATCAAAGCACTTCAAAACAAAGGCATCGCAGTAATAATGCTTACTGGCGATAATCACGATACTGCCCAAGCGGTCGCAAAAGAATTAAATCTTGCCGATTTCAAGGCAGGAATGTTACCCGAAAATAAACTGAAGGAAGTAGAAAAACTACAGAATAGCGGAAAAGTTGTTGCTATGGCAGGCGATGGCATCAACGATGCACCAGCCTTGGCAAAAAGTGATGTTGGTATTGCAATGGGAACAGGTACCGATGTTGCCATTGAAAGTGCAATGATAACCTTGGTAAAAGGCGATTTGCACGGTATTGTCAAGGCACGGGAATTGAGCGACGGTGTAATGCGTAACATCAAGCAAAACCTATTTTGGGCTTTAGGATATAACATTTTAGGAATCCCAATCGCAGCAGGTGTTTTGTTCCCTTTTTTCGGTTTGTTATTGTCGCCAATGATAGCGGCTTTGGCAATGAGCTTTAGTTCAGTTTCCGTTATTATGAACGCTTTGCGGTTACGTTCGTTAAAACTATAAAGATGGTGAAAAGAAAAACCGCACTAAAAATACGAAAGGCCCACAGATATTTGGGGCTCTTTTTGGGGGTACAGTTCCTGTTTTGGACCATTAGTGGAATGTATTTCAGTTGGACAAACATAGACGACATTCACGGTGACCAATTCCGTAATTTAGATTACGTGCCCAAAGCTTTTGACAATCTAATAAGTCCTTCACAAATAAACAATCCTGAAGGCATTGGAAGTATCGAAATTAGGGACATCAACAACGAGCCTTATTACTGGATAAACAATCAAAAATTGTACAGTGCAAAAACTGGGAAAGCAAAAAAAAATATTACGGAAGAAGAGGCCTTGTCTGTTGCCAAAAACTATATGAAAGATGGTTTGAAAGTCGCCAACATCGAAAAAATAACCGAAGTGGACGACTATCACGAATATCGGGAAAAGCTATTGCCAGCCTATGTTATTTCATATGATACCGATGAAGCTCTTAATGCTTATGTTTCGGTAACAGACGGAAAATTCCAGACTGTAAGGCATCGAGCGTGGCGTTGGTTCGACTTTTTATGGATGACCCACACAATGGATTATGACACGCGCGACAATTTCAATACCATTGTATTAAGGGCGTTTTCGCTCTTGGGATTGATTACGGTGTTAAGCGGATTCCTGCTGTGGTACACCTCCTCGCCAACCATTAGAAAATTAAAAAAGAAAATAATTAAATCATAACCAAAAACTCTAAAACAATGAATAATTCAAATCAACACACAAACAAAGGCAATTACACAAAATTTATTTTGATGCTTGTCGCATCTTTTATTGCAATGTACATCACGATGTATCTAAATAGTTATGCGTTAGACCACGTATATTTTAGTTTAACCAGATTCTATATGAGTTGTTTGGGTATTGCAGCAATGGCAGTAATAATGTGGTTTTTTATGCGGAAAATGTATCAAAACAAGAAAAAGAACATCGCTATTTTATTAGGTAGCTTGGTGCTATTTTTAGGCGCACTTGGTTTGGTTAGGGCACAAAGCCCAATCATTGGCGATATTCTGTGGATGAAAGCAATGATTCCCCATCACTCAATTGCAATTTTAACAAGTGAAAGAGCCGATATCAAAGACCCTGAAGTGCGCAAACTGGCTGATGATATTATCAAAGCACAACGTAAAGAAATTGGAGAAATGAAAGCAATGATAAAGCGTTTGCAAGCAGAATAATAATAATTACCAAAACCTAACTGGTCTTAAAATCTGTTGGGTTTTATAAAGAAATAAAAAAATATACTATGAAAAAATACATCATTTATACCGCAATTTTAGCCATAGGATTGGTCTTGGGCTATGTCTTTTTTGGCCCTTCTGCGGAAGGTTCCGTAAACAGCAAGAAAGTAACAGATTTGAGCGAAGACGTTAACCACTCCGAAGAACATCAAATGTGGACCTGTTCAATGCACCCACAGATTATGCAACCAGAACCTGGCGACTGCCCAATATGCGGTATGGATTTAATTCCCGCCGAAACTGGTGCGGAAGGGCTTGCAATGAACGAAATAAAAATGAGCGACAATGCAATGGCACTGGCGAATATCCAAACTACAATTGTAGGAAATATTTCAGGAACCGACGATAACAAAATAACACTTTCCGGAAAAATAATGGCCAACGAAGAAGCCAATGCGGTACAGGCAAGCTATTTTGAAGGACGTATTGAAAAGTTGAATGTCAATTTCACGGGCGAAGAAGTACGAAAAGGACAGTTGTTGGCAACGATTTATGCACCAACGCTCGTTGCTGCCCAACAAGAACTTTTAACTGCTTCTGACCTGAAAGAATCACAACCAGGTTTATACAAAGCAGTTCGAAACAAATTAAAATTGTGGAAACTTTCTGAAAGCCAAATAGACCAAATAGAAAGTTCTGGCAAGGTGCGGGAAAATTTTCCGATTTATGCAACTGTTTCAGGCACCGTTTCCCAAAAAATGGCAGAAGAAGGCGACTATGTAAAACAAGGCCAGCCCATTGTTAAAGTAAGTGATTTGGGTACTGTTTGGGCAATGTTTGACGCCTACGAAAGACAAATCTCGCAACTAAAGGAAGGTCAAAAGGTAACAATCACTAGTAACGCTTATCCCAATAAAGAATTTGAAGCATCAGTTTCATTTATCGACCCTACTTTGAATACAAAGTCCAGAACTGTTTCAGTGCGCGCCACATTGAACAATAAGGAAAATCTATTAAAACCAGGAATGTTCGTAACCGCAAAAGTGGCAATGACAAAAGGCAATACTATGGAAAGTGCGATAAGCATACCTGCAACGGCAGTAATGTGGACAGGCGAGCGCTCATTGGTGTACGTAAAGACCAATCCCAATGAACCCGTTTTTGAAATGCAAGAAGTGACTTTGGGAACGAAAAATGGTGAGAACTATACCATTATCGAAGGGCTTTCTAACGGCGATGAAGTGGTAACCAACGGAACATTTACCGTAGATGCCGCTGCACAGTTACAAGGAAAAAAATCTATGATGAATGCATCAGGTGGTAAAACAATGACAGGTCACGAAGGGCATTTGGGAATGGAAAATTTAAACAACACAGTTGACGCCGCCAAGCGTATGGATGTAGCTTCCAAATTCCAAGAGCAGCTCAAAACAGTTTTTGATGATTATATTATGCTTAAAACAGCATTGACAAACGACCAAAGTGAAAAAGCAAAAACGGCCTCACAGACCTTACAGAAAAGTTTAACACAAGTTGACCTTGCTTTGCTAAAGGATAAAAATGCGAATAACCACTGGGCGCAACTTGAAAAAGAATTGAAGGCTTCCTCAAATGAAATTGCCCAGACATCCGATATTAAAACCCAGAGAAATCATTTTATCAGTCTTTCAGCACACCTCATAAATGCAATGAAAGCGTTTGGCATCAACCAAGAAATTTACATAGATTTTTGTCCAATGGCAAATAATAATGAAGGCGCATATTGGTTGAGCACAGAAAAAAAGATACAAAATCCCTATTACGGACAAGCAATGTTGAAATGTGGGGAAGTAACAGAAACCGTACAATAGTTTAAAACTATACTTAATTGGGTAGTTTAAATTAGTCATCTTGATTTTTTGAAGGAGAACGAGGATGGGTGAAAGCAGAAGAAATAGAAGAAAGAATAAAAGAGTAAAGCAGCAGCAGCCGAAAAGTGGTATTTCAAAAAAAGATAAAATTATAGCTTTAGTCGTGATAGTATTGATTTTTGTAGTTGCTGCAATAGCTGCTGTTTATTATTCTCTATACAAATCTGGATTAACATTATTTTGAAACAAGTACTATATGAATGAGATTATCCATATTAAAAATATGGTCTGCCCAAGATGCATCTCGGCGGTATCTAATATTTTGGAACAACTTGAATACTGTAT
Organism: Galbibacter orientalis DSM 19592; assembly: GCF_000260115.1. Classification (GTDB taxonomy): domain Bacteria; phylum Bacteroidota; class Bacteroidia; order Flavobacteriales; family Flavobacteriaceae; genus Galbibacter; species Galbibacter orientalis. The sequence continues at coordinate 249,968 of NZ_JH651379.1, forward strand.
GTTTCTATAAAATTGGGGGAGGTTTAATTAGTTCGATTATTAAATGTCCAGACCAAAAATGGTCTTTCCAAAGCGCTTCAAAATTCAGGTTTTAGTTTGATAGAGGACCGTAAAAATCAACTTATTGAACAAATGAAAACATTGGTTGTAGATAAAATCCATCATTCTTCCGAGGAGCTCGATTTTAAATGGGCAGATATTGTTACAGGCGAACTTAACTTGGACTACAAATATTTAAGTTCACTTTTTTCGTCGGTAGAAAGTATACGTTCGAGCAGTACATCATAAACCAGAAAATTGAACGTGTTAAAGAACTTATAGTTTATGACGAATTAAACTTGAGTGAGATAGCTTTTAAACTTCATTATAGTAGTGTCGCGTATTTAAGCAATCAGTTTAAAAAGGTTACAGGAATGACACCTACACAGTTTAAAAAAAGCACAAATCAGAATCGCAAATCTTTGGATGAAATATGATGTTAAATTCTGTTAATCCGTAAATTTCACAAATCATTCGGCATATTTTATAACAGAAAAGGATATTACCTACATTAAATTGTCTTTAGTAATATCCGCTATAGTAGTGGACTATTTTAACAATTTAAATTCTAAAATATTTATGAAAAATTCAAAATTAATCGAAGCTTTAAACAATTGTGTAGCACATTGTAATTACTGTGCAGATGCCTGTCTTGGCGAAGACAACATCAAGATGATGGTAGATTGTATAAGAACTGATAGGGCTTGTGCTGAAATCTGTAGTGCAACTGCAAATTTACTTGCGTCAAATTATAAGGATGTAAGAGGTATGGTAGAGCAATGCCGTGATATCTGTAAAAAATGCGCTGATGTATGTGCCAAGCACGATCACAAACATTGTCAAGAATGTGCAGATGCCTGTAGAAAATGTGAGGAAGCTTGTGAGGAATATTTAAAATAATACATCTCACTTTTGTTAAGCATTAAGAGGTTTTTTCACCTCAAATTCCGAAAGGCCACAACCAACATTGTGGTCTTTTGTTTTGTTAAAATCAGGTATGAGTTATCTTCTTCGTATCGGAAACTTGATAAGTTTTCAAACTGGCGACCTTTACCAAGGTAATTCTACAAATCATTCAGCATATAACGTAACATATTAAAGACTTTAAATTCTGAAATTTGTAATGCATCAATAAGAATGCGATTATGGAGACAATCAACATATTTGAAACCAAAGAAAAGAATACTAAAAAAGGAGTAAAGGAATCATTTCCTGTTACGGGAATGACCTGTGCCTCTTGTACAGCGAGTGTTGAATCTGTATTAAAACACACAGAAGGTGTGTTTGATGCAAGTGTTAATTTTGCCAATAGTTCTGTTCTTGTGGAATATGACAAGGAGTTGAGTCCAAATCAACTTCAAAACGCGCTTCGTGAGGTCGGTTATGATATTATAATAGATGCAGAAGACCCTTCGGAAGTACAACAAGAACTTCAGCAAAAGCATTATCAGGACATAAAAAAACGTATCATCTGGTCGGCTATCCTTACACTACCCATTTTTGTTTTGGGAATGTTCTATATGCAATGGGAACCAGGCAAATGGATTTCTTTGGTATTGACTTTTCCTATACTCTTTTGGTTTGGGCGCAGCTTTTTCATCAATGCCTTCAAGCAGGCCAAACACGGAAAAGCCAATATGGATACATTGGTAGCTTTAAGCACCGGAATCGCTTTTCTGTTTAGTGTGTTCAATACTTTTTTTCCTAAATTTTGGTTGAGTCGTGGTATCGAACCTCACGTGTATTACGAAGCGGCTACCGTGATTGTCACTTTTATTTCCTTGGGGAAACTATTGGAAGAAAAAGCAAAATCAAATACATCTTCGGCCATTAAAAAACTAATGGGTCTTCAGCCTAAAACCCTTAAAATTATTGAGAATGGGGAAGAGAAGGAAATCCCTATTTCATCGGTACAGGTGGGTCAGACCATTTTGGTACGTCCCGGAGAAAAGATTCCTGTGGATGGCGAAGTTTCTAAAGGAAGCTCGTATGTAGATGAAAGTATGATAACGGGAGAACCTGTTCCCGTTCAGAAATCCCAAGGGGAAAAGGTCTTCGCAGGCACGGTAAATCAAAAAGGGAGCTTTCAATTTACTGCCGAAAAAGTAGGTGGAGAAACCTTACTATCACAAATCATTAAAATGGTTCAGGAAGCTCAAGGAAGCAAGGCGCCGGTTCAAAAGCTGGTTGATAAGATTGCCGGAATATTTGTTCCTGTCGTATTAGTCATTTCTATCATTACATTCATTGTCTGGATGTCAGTTGGTGGCGATAACGCATTTTCACAAGCTTTGTTGACCTCTGTAGCCGTGTTGGTTATCGCTTGTCCTTGCGCATTGGGCTTGGCAACACCTACCGCAATTATGGTGGGAATTGGTAAAGGCGCAGAAAATAATATTTTGATAAAGGATGCCGAAAGTTTAGAACTCGGTTATAAAGTGAATGCTATTATCCTTGATAAAACGGGTACAATTACCGAAGGAAAACCCTTAGTAACTGATATAATTTGGAAGAATAACCTTGAAAATCAAAATGAATACAAGCAAATTCTTTTGGCTATAGAAGCACAATCGGAACATCCTTTGGCGGAAGCAGTAGTCAACCATTTAAAAGATGAAAAGGTTGAACAAGCTGAAATTGCTTCTTTTGAAAGTATTACAGGAAAAGGTGTAAAGGCGCAATCAGAGAATGGTTCAAAATATTATGTGGGTAACCATAAACTAATGGTCGAAAAGAATATTGAAATTGAATCTTCTTTAATGCAAACAGCAGAAAGTCTCGAAGAGCAGGCTAAAACGGTCATATTCTTTGGTAATGAAAAACAATTGCTGGCGATACTCGCCATTGCAGACAAGATTAAGGAAACTTCAGAAAAGGCCATAGTAACGCTTCAGGAAAGAGGTATTGAGGTTTGTATGCTTACAGGAGATAATAATAAAACCGCATCTGCTGTCGCAAAACAAGTCGGAATAACAAATTACCAAGGCGAAGTAATGCCTTCGGACAAGGCAGCTTTTGTTGAAAAATTGCAGGCGGACGGAAAGATAGTCGCAATGGTTGGCGATGGTATTAATGATTCCCAGGCTTTGGCGCAAGCCAATGTGAGTATTGCAATGGGAAAAGGTTCAGATATAGCGATGGACGTAGCAAAAATGACCTTGATAACATCAGATTTACGATCCATCCCAAAAGCGCTGGAATTATCAAAAAGAACGGTGTTGGGCATACGTCAGAATCTATTTTGGGCATTCATTTATAATCTCATTGGTATTCCAATTGCAGCAGGCGTTTTGTATCCCGTAAATGGGTTCTTATTAGACCCAATGATAGCAGGAATGGCAATGGCTTTCAGTAGCGTGTCTGTAGTTCTAAATAGTTTAAGGCTTAAAGGAGTAAAACTTTAATATTAATTATAAATTCAAATACAATGAAAACTTTAAAATTTAAAACAAATATCAATTGTGGTGGTTGTGTATCAAAAGTGACCCCTTTTTTAAACAAGCAAGAAGGTGTCGAAAGTTGGGAAGTGGATACCGCTAATCCTGATAAAATTTTAACCATAGAAAGCGATGGTGCTTCAGAAGAAGATGTAAAGGCTACCTTGCAAAAGGTAGGCTTTAAAGCGGAACGTGTAGATTAATACCTCGCTATAATATGGTTTATATTTTAATTTTGGTTGTGATTCTTCTGTTTGCTATTCATTTTTATCGAAAAGAGAAACGGCATAGCGTAAAGCCATTTCCAGAGCATTGGCACAAATTATTAATGGAGAATGTTCTTTATTATAAAAATCTTTCAAAAGGCAGGCAACTTGTTTTTCAACAAAAAATGATGCAGTTTTTAAGTGAGGTTTATATAGATGGCGTGCAGTTTGAATTGGAAGAATTAGACAAAATTTTAATTGCAGCAAGTGCGGTAATTCCTGTTTTCGGCTTTAAAGAATGGCATTACACTAATTTAAGTGGAATCCTCTTATACCCAGATAATTTTAATGAAGATATGCAATTTAGCAGTAAGGGTAACTCGCGCAATATTGGTGGGATAGTCGGGAACGGACGTTTTGAGAAACAAATGATTTTATCTAAAAAAGCATTGTATCACGGTTTTAGAAACACAACAGATAAAAGCAATACAGGCATACACGAATTTGTACACCTTATTGATAAGCTGGATGATAGAACAGATGGCGTTCCAGAGCGATTATTAGAACATCAATATGCAATACCTTGGCTGAATTTAATTCATAAGGAAATAGAAGCCATAAACGACAACCATTCTGATATCAGAAAATATGGTGGTACAAACCAAGCAGAATTCTTTGCAGTAGCTTCAGAATATTTCTTCGAGCGCCCAGATTTGCTCAAAAAGAAACATCCAGAACTTTATAAAATGTTAGTTAAATGCTTCAATCAAAAATTAGCAAATCCAATTAAAAATTAGTTTCTATTTAGGAGAGATTAAATCTGTAATTGAAAATCGTAAAGAGCGGATATTTTGAATATGCTAAACTACTTATAGCAATAAAATATACGCTCTTCAATTATTTATTTCCTCAAAAGTTTATAACACTATCCAATGCATCATCTGCCTCTTTATGGATGAAATTGGCTTGATAGTTCAAGGTGGTTTTCAAATCACTATGGCGATATAATTTCTGTAGCATTAACGGATGAATGGCATCCCCAGCAATATTTCCAAAACTATGCCGTGCTATGTGCATCGTTATTTTCTTATTTATTTTAGCCTTTTTAGAGATTGATTTTAGATTGTCATTAAACCTCTTTGTAGCAGTTTTTCTCTTGTTATATAAATCTTTCGCATTTTCAGGGTCTGCCTTTTTCAATTCAGGGAAAACAAAATCATCATCACTTCTTTTATCATCTTTATATTGGTCTAAAATCTTTAGTACTTTTTCAGGAATTTTTAATGATAGAAGTTTTGCGTTTTTATGCATTCTATAATGCAGCCTGTTATCATAAATATCTGACCATTTGGTTCGTAGAACATCAGAAACCCTCATACCAGCAAAATTGAAACTAAAAAGCCAAACATTTCTAGTATGTATTTCAGAAGGTTTGAGATTTATCAAATTTTCAATTTGTTGAATCTCTAAAATATTTAGTCCGACTTTGGTAGTTTCAGGAAATTTGATTTTTATTTTATCGCCACCGAAGGGATATAATTCTCTGCTTACAATTTTGTATTTAATTGCTCTGTTAAATAATAGCCTTACAAATACCAAAATGTTCATTATTGAGGTTTCAGACAGGGAGTACTTAACTTTTAAAGTTAACATCAATTTTTTAAGAAAACGTTCATCAATTTCTTGAAAAGACAATTGTTTCGAATTGTGATATTTTATAATAAAGCTCAACCACGCTTTATCAGTAGATAAACGATTTAGCTTTTCTGTACTTTCTAAATCGTCAAGATGTTCTTGTGCTAATTCAAAGAATGTAGCATTGATACCGGAGGAATATATTTCCTTCTTAATTTGATTGGCAGAAGCATCTTTTTGTTCGGATTGAAGCGTAATAAGAGCATTGTTTAATTCAGAAAGTTTCAAGGATAACAAATTGTTCAAGGTTTTGAAATTTATGTGTGATTTCTTAACCCGAATATTCTTTTCATCCCAATCTTCCAATTCAATGTAGTGACCTATATATTGGTATGTTGAGCGACGATTTTTTGTAATACGTATGGCAAGAGGATACAAGCCTTCTTTATTAGGCTTTTTGCGAAGAACTATTTTAGCGTTTGATGACATAATTGACCTAGTTTTGCGTACGAAAGCCAAATCAGGTACAACATAGGTACAACATTCAATTTTGAATGTTTAGTTTACCAAGAAGTTTTCCTAAAGATACAAATTTATTAGTTTCTCTGGGTACAACATAGGTACAACAAATATTGAAATCAATTGATATTAGATGATATCAAAGAAAATGACATATTATATAATCAATTGAAAATGAGTGGCTTTGGTGCTGTTTGGGCAAATGTACGCTAGACTTAGGATCTAGTGCCGCAAGGTGTGAAGGTTCGAGTCCTTTCACCCGCACACACTAAAAAGCCTTTTTAATTGTAAATCAATTAATTAGGCTTTTTTTATTTTTGTTCTAGTCAACATTTAGTCAATAAAACAAAAAAACCTCTAAAAAAGAGGTTTTGAGCTTCAAATGTTTTTAAACGTTTTATCTTACAAATACGTAATGTAGTTCTGACCCATTAGACACATCTAAAACCATGTCAATTTCATTTTCATTGACAATAGTAATATCATAATTAGTAAAAAACTCAGAAGTAACATAATCTACCTCATTTAAGATAATCTTATTTTCTTCAATCACGTAATCTGTTGCCTTAAAAGTTTGTGCTTCGCACGGCTCACTTGTTGAAAAAGATAAATACATGTTAATACTATTCTCGTTAATCGCTAGGCTGTTTGTTGTCAAGCAATCGTAGTCCGAGTAAGAATCACCGTTTATTTCAAAAGTCTGTAACTGATAGGATCCTTTAATAGTATCTTTTGATATACCAGGCTCTCCAGAATCATCATCCGAACTACATGAAACAAAAAAAAGAATGGCTGCTACAAATAATAATTTTCTCATCATTGGTTGTTTTTAAGTTTCTCTAAAGTTATAAATATAACTATTCACAACATTACGGAAAACCTCATTGTCTTTTGCCCTAAGTTCGGATGTTTATCCTTGTGCTTGAATTTGTAATAAACCACTTTCAATACCAGCCATGCGTCCGTCTATACTTTCTAAATAAGGCAAGTAGTTGGTTACCCCTTGTGAAATCGTAGCTAAGTATTGGCTATTTTGTGTAGCAATAGAAATACCACTAGCAACGTCTAAACGTATAGCGTTTAACGTTCCCTGAAGTATATTGGCTGTATCTTCTGTGATGGTAGATATTGCGCCTGAAAGTCCTGTTTTTTGAGTTCCTTGACCTCCTAAACCATCCATTCCTAAGCCTTCCAAAACCTCATTAATCGCTTCAATATCACTTTGAGCGCCGTTAATGATTGAATTATAAAGCGAGCGTAAAGAAGCTATCTCCGCAGGCGTGTATTCGCTGTCGCTTCCAGCTTTTGCAAATTCATCATAAAAGCCTCCAATAGCATCATCTAAAAATTTAACCTCAAAAGCTTGCAGCATTGCATCTTGCATTAAATCTTTGAAGTCATTAGCAAAGTCTGCTGCCGACTTTTTACCTTCCTTGAATCCAGAAATAATGCTGTCAACAATGGTAGTTTGTGTGGTTGCAGTAAACAGTTCATTAAGCTCTTCTTGAAATTCTACTACAGCTCTTTTTGCTTCCTCTAATTCTTTCTCCAAAGCATCAAGTTTGGCTTGGTCTGTGCCAGAACCTCTCCCTTTATTTGCAACTGTAATACCAAGGTATTTGATATCTTTTCTAGCATCACCCTCCGCCTTTATAGCCTCATTAAGTTCTTCTTGGAGTTCTTTTTGTTTCTCAATAGCACTTATTCTATTGTCAATCCTATCCTCTCCTACGCTTTTAGATATAGCATAATCAAGTTTCTCAATAGTTTTATTTAAATCCTTAATCGCTTTTTCAAACTTTCCAGTATCAGAGCTTATTCCAGATTTAAAAACTGCATTTAAAGCCTGCAATCCACCTTGAACCATTTGGCCCGGATTACCAGAAAATAAATTCCCTGCTGCTGTTCCTAATTCAGATAAAACTCCTAAAGCTTCACTTATGCCTTCAGGTGCACCAAAGGTTTCAAGTAGTTTTTGAGCCTCTCCAATGGATGCTGTAACTTGACCAAAAACCTCAACAATCTTATCTGAGGTATTTTCAGATATAGCATCAATTTGGTTCATTATTAATTCAGTAGCCTTCTTGCTCTCTTCTGAACCATCATTATAAAGATCTAGTGTTTTTTTCCACTTATCTTTTTCCTCTTTAAGTTCTTTAAGACTTAGATCTCTTAACTCATAATTAAATTCTTTCTTAAGTTTTTCAAGGTCATTATATCCATTTTGAGCGACTTTAAGCTTTTTTTTCCAAATATCAAGATACTCTCTTATCTGCCCTCTATCATTTTCATTAGCAGCATCAAATTTGGCTTTTAAATCACGAATGGTAGCTTCTATAAAGTTTATAGAAGTAGTATCTACTGTGAAATCAAATTCTAGGTTTACTTTTTGATTTGTGATTGTATTAACTTCACTTACATTAGGTGTGTTTTTACCGCCTACATCACCAGTAGGTTTAAAAACAAACTCTAACACTTTTTTTCGTTCCTCAGCAGCTTTCTTTATTTGCTCGTTTTCAGATTCTAAATACTTAGCTAACGAATTTGGATTAGCTTTATACTCTTCTTTTGTAAGGTCTTTAATTTCGCCTAGTGCTGTCAAAACAACCTTTCTCGCTTCAATAGCATCTTTAATACCTTGAAATGAAAACTTTTCGTCAAATTCCGCTAAACCTTCAAGCGAATTTACTTTTTCGACTTGCTTAACGATTTCTTTATATCCTTCTGCATTGTCATAGAGTTTGACCGTGAATTTATCCAAGCTTATTTGGTTTTCTTCTACGACATCCTTCGCTTTTTCTAACTGGTAATAGAATGTGCTTACTGCTTTTTCTGCTTGAAACAATGGAACAACAAAATCCTGATACGCTCCATCAACTCCACTAAATGCGCTTTCTATTTTACTGTAAATGTCGTCTGGGTCATCATTTACCGATATAGGTATCTCAATACCGTTCTTTTCCGCAAACGCCAACGCCTTACCTACTAAGGTTTCAAAATCTGCTAACTCTCTTTGATATATAGCGTCTAACTCATTTCTCGTAGCTTCTGCCTCAGATACTTGCTGTTGAAGTCCTGCAACTGCTACACTTTTGTTTTTAAGGTTTTGTATCTGCTCTAAGACACCTCGAACACCTTCTAGGGTTTCTTTTAAATTATCGTTCTTAACTTTATCTAAATCTAAACTCGATAGGTATTCTGGATATTCGTTTTTAAGCTGCGTTAATATTTCAAGCTTCTTATCAAATTCAACATTAGAATCATATAAAGAGGCTATTAAGTTTCTATATTCACTAGCTTGTTTTGCTACTTCATCCGTTAAATCCTCGGTACTTCCAATAGCATCATTCATTAAACCAACTACCGCATTTGAAAACCTTAAAAGGCTTTCTCCAATACCTTGCGTACTAGCCTTAATTCTATTGGTAAAGATGCTCCATTGATTGGCATTGGTACCGGTAACTTTAGAGAACGATCTGTCAACACTTCCAGCGGCATCACTCATTGCGTTTAAGTCTTCAACCGCTCCTTCCATATTAGGTCCAGCAATTGAAAGAATGCCATTAACAGCCTCTACCCTTCCCGCCATCTCTTTTAATTTGGTCTGGCTGCCATCTGCTGCCTTGTACATTTCGTTAAATGCATCTTGAAGAGATAAGGTTTCAAAAACACCATCTCCCATTACCTCGGTTGTAGAGACTATAGCGGAACGTATTTGCGTCATTGCCTGTCCGGCTGGCACCCCTTGTTTGGTCAATGTAGAAATTGCGGCTCCAATTTCTTGGAATGATATATTACTTGCCGCTGCAATTGGTGCTACTTGTGCTATTTGGCTTGAAAGTTCTTCAAAGGATATCTTACCACGGTCGACGGTGGCAAACATTACATCTGCTACCTCCTGAGCATCTTCTGTTTGTAATTGGAAGGCATTTAAAATGGTAGTAAGTCCATCGGCTGCAACTTCTGTAGTTGTGATACCTGCGGTAGCGGCTTTGGATGCTATTTCTAAAACGTCTAAAGCTTCAGCAGCATCATATCCAGCACCTATAATCTCATACAGTCCTTTCGCTAACTTATCAGGCGGTTCAGTTCCTAATCGCTTATAAATATCAAAAAGCCTTTGCTCTAGCCCTCTCATTTCTTTTTCACTCACATTAGCGATGGTGCTTACCTCAGCCATTGCAGACTCAAAGCTTTTAGCCATGTCGTAGGCTTCTTTGGATATAGCTGTAAGCGCAGCAACTGCTACAGCAGAAAAAGCTATAAAAGGATTTATTTTAGTAATCTTGCTAGCCATTTGACCAACAATATTAACCGCTTGATTTGCGCTTTGTTGAAGCCCTGAGTTGTCTATCTCGGGTTTAAAATATAAAGAGTTTTCGCCACGTATTGCCATTTCGAATAATAGTTGTTATCATGTATAATTAATCTTGCTTAAAAGCTGCTTTAATAACTGTTCTGTTTCCGTTCCTGCCCCAGTTATTACATCAAAGTTTTTAGCTTCGACCGCCGCGGCGTACTCCATTCCCGCTACTCCGATTAGCATTAACCCTCTAGGGTTCTCGCTCGCTAATCTTTCTGCAAACTCTTTAGCTTTTTTAACACCCTCTTCTCCCTTACCGTCATAAGTCTCAAACCTTTCACCGAGTATCTGACCGTCTTTAATTACCATGTAGCCAATAGAACTTCTAAGGTTTCCCGTTTGATCTTTATATCTACCTGTTAGACGTGCTTTATTTACAAATTCATTTCCCGCATACAAAAGAGATTCTTCTATCTGCCATTCAATACGATCCTTCCAGATTTCAAATGCTTTCTCAACTGTATTTCTTGTAAATAAGGCTTTAAGACCTCCTCCTCTTTTCATAATAAGAGCGTTAGTTTGTTCTATTGCAAATTAGTTGAAGTGAGTGTTTTACAATAGTTTTACGATGTAGTAATTCCGTAGTGGCGTTATCATTTTACCTCATCACACTTATAAGATTTAATACGAAAATGGATAAGTAAATTTTGCTGGAGACTACAAAGAAGTAACTCAATAAAAGGAATCACTCAAAAAGTAATCAAATTTGAAGCTGGGTGTTAATGAAGTATCTTTGCGAAATGAACAAAGCTTTGTGTATTATATTACTCAACAGGTTAATTCTTAATCCATTTCAACATAGCTAAATACATGAAAAAATTGTATCTTTGAATAGATAAAGCGTTGCCAAATTGCTTTACATTCGAATAAAATAAAAAGGGGCTTGAACAACCCCTTTTTTTTATGCTTATTATTTAGGCTATCATTTTAACCTTGTTGCCACATCTGCTATATCTCTTTCTGGTGGTCCACTCAAATTACGGATAATATTTTCCTCGCTATCGATATAGCTTTTCAGTTTTATAATCTCATCATTTACCACTCTTCTAGCTTGATTATCCTCATAAGTATCTCTTGGTATAAAATGCAGCGTATGTTTAGCATGTAATATCTCATTTTCTAAAGCTTTAACTGTTTCTTTACGTTTACTTATTTCAGCATTTGCCTCTGACTGTAATTCTAATTTTGATTTATTCATCTTTATAAATTTTAATGATTCCATTGTTTCATAACCTCAGCGATAGCATCATCACTTACTATTACGTTTCTCTCTTCGGTTTCCATTGCTTCAAGCTCCTTATTGAGTTGGTTTCTTTTTTGCAGCAAATTGTTAATGCGTGCTTTTTTTTCTACAGATACACTTCTGTCAGCGTATTCACTATTTAATTCCGCTTTTACGGAATTAATTTCCGTTTGCTTACTCGCTATCTTTTTACTGTAGCTTTCAAGTGTGCTAATTCGCTCTTTCACTTGGTCTTCGTACTTAGATTTAATTACCTCGTACGCTGGTGTTAATATAATGTCCATTGTAGTTGAATTTATGCCCTATAGGGCTGTTAATAATTAATTATTTACTTTTTGGTATGCTTGAAGTAAATCCTCTTCTACTTCTTTAGGCATATCTGCCGTCCATAATCTAGGAGGAGTTATTCCTGATTCTGTCATTGTTTTCTTAGATTCAAAGCGATGAGACATCCAGTCTATTGTATCTTTTTTTAAATGTGGATACATAAGCTTGACAGCCTTAGTCATCTTGATAAACATTAAAGGTGATATCATTTCTCAATCATTTAAATTTCTCCTCTTCCATTATCTGGAATCTGAAATATTACTACGTTATCTATTTTCTTTTGATTATTGTCCTTCTCATAGAATCCTAGCATTTTGTTTTGCTCTTTAATAGCTGCAATGGCATCACTGTATTTGCTTTCTTTCTTTGATTCTACTTTGATATCCTCCAAATCTTGAAGTTGGTTCTCAAACGTAACATCAAGCTTTTGTGACACTTCTGACACTTTAGTTTGAACATACTCTCTTATCCGTAGATTTCCGTAGATTTTTCTAAACCCAATATCAGCGGCGTTAGCGTTGGCTTTTGGGTATACTGCTTGATACGCTTTAGTTCCATTACGGCCATTGACAAACCACTCATCAATAACTGTTTTGTATTTAATAAAAGTTTTATCTGTCATCACTACTTGAATTCAGCACAACTAAAACCGTTTTTAGTTGTTATTTTTACTGTGTCATAGACTTTCTTTTCGCCTGAGGCTATCCCCTCCAGGGTCTCTCTAATCTTATGATATAGTTCAATTTCTTTTTCAGTTCTAGGCCTTTCATTTACCCACGCATCAAATGGTTTCGCCTTTTGTAATTCAGCTATTGCCCATCGTCTGGTTTTTTCCTGTTTATTTAAAGCCGCTTTACTCATTACTCATCATTTTCCGTTGAAGCTCTTTAATGCGTTCGTCTCGCTCTTCTGGCGTCATTTTAACAACCTTACCACCTAACTCTATTTCTGTACGTTGAAGTTTAGGTATTACAAAGTCTGAGAGTTTAATAATAATATTAATCGCTTTCTCTGGATTCTCTTTAGCGACCTCATCAAGCCATTTCGATAGATCTGGTAGCTTATCGCTAACTAATTGATGAAATGCTTGTCTTATTTCTTTTGTGTTCTTATTTGGCACTCCTTTTCTACTTGACTTTTTGCCTAGCTCTGAGGCTTTTTCTTTAGTTAGGTTCATTTTGTTTGTTTTACGTTATTTTATTGTTAGTTTAACAGAGTACATTCAAAATTTTTAAAAGTTGGTGAGCGAAGAAATCACTCTCTCAACATCTTTTTAAAAAACCTTTCTATAGTACCTTTATATATTACCTTTCTATAGGTGTCGTACTTTTGTAGAAAAATATTAGAGTAAAAAAACAATTATGAAGTACCCTTTTATATAGGTGTCGTTATGATGCTGTTATGAGGTTTTCATGATGTTGTTCACGGGGGCTCGTTTTTTATTCTGTCTAAAACTCTATTTAAGGCCACTTTTTCCTCAAACTTTTTCTGCTTTATCAATGTAGATTTTCGCTTCTTCTCAGCTTGGTAAATCAACTCTTCTAGAGAAAGCTTAAATGATACATAAAAACCTCGTGTAAATCGAGAATAATGCGTTAAACCCCAGTTAATGATTAGCTCATCTTTAATTTTTGTTAGCTGCCAACGATTTGCGTATTTCTTAACCTCATCAGACAGCTCATCATTTTCTGAAACCGACTTTACACGGCCATCCATTCGAGACAACCAAAAGCGGTTAGTGACTTTGCAATAGGTTTTGTTTTGAACAATTGATTTAATAGCTAGAAACCCTAATAAACTTATCTTCTCAAAGTCGGTTTTATGATCACCATAATATTCAAAAAACACACTCGTATTAATGCCAACTTTAGGACTGTTATTTGGCGTGCACTCGTATAGCTTAGACCCATTATTATAACTTTTTTCATTATCCCTTATGACAACACCAAAGTATTTTTGTGCGGCTTTAAATCGCGCTGTATGTCCGCCGTGTTGGAGTTTCAAATAATGCTCATAGATTGCGTAATCGGAAATGTCATCTAATGATTTTTTGCTATTCCTCATAAACCCTCGTAGCATCCAAATAGGGAAATTAAAATATCTCTCATCTCCACTCATACACTATGCTCTTCGTTTACAAATGAATTATAGTCTTTTATGTAGCAATACTTCACTTTATAGCCTGTCTGAATACTGGGCTTAATAACAAACGACAAAACCCCTTCATTTAATAAATCGTACACAGCTCGTGTAACACTCCCCATTTCCATGCCAGTAATAGCACTAAAACTCCTATTATTGAGCGGCATATTGTTGTTTTGAATTAAAGCCTGTATGATTTTACCTTTTGCGGTTTTTCGTTTCTTAGAAGCCACGTATTGCTTCCATGCTAAACTTTTGGTATTTCTTTGCGTTGCCATGATACCAATTGTTTAAAGTTCAACAATTGCGCTTTCGACTTGTGATCGCTTATAATAAATTCTCGATCCGATGGAATGAGCTTTAAGTATTCCCCGCTTAGTCCAATTATGAACTGTCGAAATATCAATTTTAAGCATTTCAGAAACCTCTGTTCTCGTTAAATATTCTGGAGGATCTTTTGGTTGTAGATTTTTTTGAAGTTCCCCTAACTTAAATTTTATCCTTTCTATGTCGTTTTTAACACAGTCTGGCAAATCAATTTGTATTACATTCATGACACTTGTTTTTAAATTCAAGTGCAATTAAGTGTAGGGTGTATCTGTGTGTAGAAAGTGTGTAAATATAACTTTACACTATTTTTATTTATTTAAACTGTCTAAGTAGTTTTTTACTATGTCTGAATTGGGCTTTCCTTGATATTTCCCATTCATTAAATGCCTTGCGTTGGTTTCATTAATATCAAGTATTAGAGCGAGTAGTTTATATTTCTCAGTCTCAGATATATTGAGTTTTCTTATTTTAGATTCAATGTCAAAAAGTTTTTTAGCCACCTCAAACCTATCGTTTAAATTTAGTCTCTTACCTTCTATTAATAGGCTTTTGGACTTATTTTCTTTAACGCCATTTTTTACACTCTCACTGCTCCCTAACTCAATCTCTTTAATTTTATTTATTATTATAGATCTAAACTCTCTTAATCCATAAAACTCAAAAGGAAACATTATTGCTTCTATATCAATTACTGGACTCAACTCTCCAATTGACTTTTCCAGCTTTTTCCTCTTTGATTTTTGCTCAATTGATAAATCTTTACGCTGAGTTCTTTTGAGCATAGGAATTTTTAACCCACTAATTTCATAAGATTTAAGCTGAATATCTAATTGAGTAGGATCAAGATTTGAAATCATTTCCTCTAACTCAATATTTATGTAAAGGTTTAAATCTGACAACAAAGCCTTCATAAAGTCTAAATCAAAACCATTTGTTCTTTGATTTAGTAGATTCAAAAAGTCAAACTTTCCGTAATTATCATAATTCCTAATATCGTCAAACAAATCAAAAGATTTATTAAGTACACTTTTATGGTTTTCCATTCGAACAAATTTTAAACGTTGCCAATATAAATATATAAAACCCCTTGAATTAAAGAGGTTTTATATCAATATCTTCAGTATAACAAGCATTGAATTAAGCACTTAACTTATTAACATTAAAGTTGTTAATAACATTGTTTAGTCTTTCAAACATTTTCTTACCGTCACTCTCTTGAGTAAATATATCAAAGAAATCCTCGGTTAAATCTTCTATTATAAAAGCACCTCTCTCATGGCTTATTATTTCCTCAACCTTTTCCGGGTTAATTAAATAAGCAATACTGAATACTGGAGTATTCATACCGTCTCCGTGCAAAACAAGTGTTATTTCAAAAGCAATGCTAGTTATGTGTGTAACTTCAAGTATTTTATATAGGTCACTATTCACAGACTCCTTATTTTTAATATCGCTTTCTACAACATCTAACGCATATAAAACCTCTTTTTTCATGTTTTTATCATGAGCAGCTGGCGCAATACCCTTTATGATATTCAACCTTTCCTCAGAAACATTCGTTTCTTTTCCATCTAGCAACAAAATTGATTTTAATGCATTGCTTAATAATTCGTCATCTATATCTAAATCTAGATACTTACCTATTGGTTCAGACTTAAATTTTTTATAATTAGATATTAATACATCAATTTCTGCAATGTATTTCAGTAAATCAATTCTAAGGTCATTTTTACTAATCATGAAATTACTTTGTGTACTGTTAATTGTTTTCATTATATAAAGTTTTAAATTAATTATTAGATACGTTTTTAATTACATTTAGCTGAGGTTCTTTTTTCTCCTTAATTGCTTGTTTTGTGTAGAAATCTGCTATTTGTTGCGCATAATCATAAGAAGATTTGCCTATATATCCCATGAAGGTTTTTTCTGTAGCGTGTGCCGTTATTTGCATTATTAAAGGCGTTGGAAGTTCACCATACAAATTTGTGGCAAATGAACGTCTACAAACATGACTGGTTATTAATTCCCATTTCTCAAATGTTCCGCTTTCATTTCTTTTTGTCTCTGAATTAATTTTAGTGCCTTGAGTCAACTCATTTAATTTAGCTTCTTTGCAAAGGATTTTTAAATACTTATTAAATTTCTGAGTAGAAATCTTATAAGGCATTCCATCATTCAAAATCTCTTTTGTTTTTGGCAATACTGGAATCGTTACTGTTTTGCCTGTTTTTTGTTGCTTTAACTCTATTACTTCTAAACCATTACGGAAAACAAAATTGTCGTTATTTATACTCAATAAGTCGCCGCCCCTTTGCCCAATGTTACAGCCCAATAAAAGCCATTTACGGACATTTTTTAGCGAATCAGTTGAAAGATTAGTATTCTCTATTTTTTTAAGCTCTGCAGGCGTTAAATAAATAATAGACTCATTTTTAACTTTAAAACCAGTAACTTTCTTTATTTGCTTGCTTACTTCTACTCCATTCATTTCGGCATCTAGACAAATTGTTTTCAAGTTACCAAGCATACGCCCTGCATATCCCTTTGAATAATCTTTAACTCCAACCATCCAGTTAATAAATTGGTCTCTAAACTTAATATCTATATCTTTTATCTGAAGAATGCCTTTTCCTTGAAAACTCTCGATAATACTCGATAGGCTTTTAAAGTCATTTATACGGCTTTGAGACAAACCAACTCCGCCCTTAGCATTTCTTTTAATACTAGCGTTCGATATATAATGAGCTATGTAGCCAATAACAGTATTTAACTCATTATCGTTTTTATCTTGATTAAAATGTTTAGATATAGTTTTTTCCAACCACAAACCATTTATAAGAACACCTTGTGCGAAATCCTTATTAAAGGAATCTATAATGTGCCCTTCTAACTTTTGAAGAGTAGATTTTAACTTTTTATTCTCCGGACCATTAGATTTAGGAAAACCAGTTTTTTTACTCCAATTATTTGAGTCAACAACTAATCCTGTTTTCTTTTTTGCAGATTTATGCCTTGCAATCGATAGCCTTGCATATATTGATGAGGTAGGTGATTCACTTTGTATTAAAAACTTAACCGTTGCCATATTTTGAACATTTGAACAGTCAAATATAATTAAATTAGTCAACATTTAGTCAACATTTACACTATTTATTTCGATAAATTTCAATATTATTCAATATAAAAACATGATTAAATTCGCCAAAAACCCTTTAAAATTAGCACTTTACCCAGCATTTACAGTAGTCGATAATAATTCATTAATTGAAGGGTTCGACTCCTTTCACCCGCACAAAAAGCTCTCAAAAAATTGAGAGCTTTTTTTTGCACTATAGTTAAGTACAAGAAACCGGATCATTCCCAATTGTTGGGATCATTCCCAAAAGTTGTGTTTATGCAAAGTTCCACAAAAAAAACCTTCTTCTTAAGAATCTCCTATACTTTTATATTTTCAACCCTTTGTGCTAAAAAAAAGATATTGACTATTAACAACCTCTATTCCCTTTAAATCTTAACAAACAATAGGTATAGCATATTTTGACTATATTTAAGACAACCAAAACCTTTTTATATGAAAAATAAAAATAGCAGAAGAACATTCATAAAAAATTCTTCGCTAGCAATTACAGGACTTGGAATGACTAATTATATGTCTGCCCAAACATTTGCTTCTTTACAACAAAAAATAGGCCCAAACGATCAAATAAACTTTGGGGTAATTGGCTGTAAAGGAATGGGATGGAGCGACATGAAGGCTCATTTAAAAATCCCTGAAGTAAATTGTATTGCCTTAGCCGATATTGACCAAAATGTACTTGATCAAAGAGCGGCAAACGTAAAAGAGTTACGAAATAAAGCCCCAAAGCTTTATACTGATTACCGAAAAATGCTTGAAAATAAGGATATTGATGCAATTATTGTAGGTACTCCCGACCATTGGCATTGTTTAAATATGGTAGATGCTTGCGAAGCAGGAAAGCATGTATATCAAGAAAAACCTATTGCAAATAGCATTGAAGAATGCAATGTAATGGTAAAAGCCGCAAAAAAGTACAATCGTATAGTTCAAGTTGGTCAATGGCAACGAAGCGGCTCTCAGTATGACGAAGCTATAAAGTATGTTCAATCTGGCAAACTAGGTAATATTAGATTAGTTAAATGCTGGTCTTATCAAGGCTGGATGAAACCTGTACCTGTGGTTCCAGATTCTGCTCCGCCAGAAGGTGTAGATTATAAAATGTGGCTTGGTCCAGCACCTCAACGTCCTTTTAATAAAAATAGATTTCATTTTAATTTTAGATGGTTTTGGGATTATGCAGGTGGCTTAATGACAGATTGGGGAGTACATGAAATTGATATTGCTTTGTATGCAATGAATGTAAAGGCGCCCAAATCAATCATAGCCTCGGGAGGTAAATTTGCATACCCAAACGATGCTTCCGAAACTCCAGATACCTTACAAACAGTATATGAGTTTGAAAATTTTAATTTACTCTGGGAACATGCTACTGGTATTGACGGTGGAAACTATGGAAAAACAGAAGGTATTGCCTTTATTGGAAATAACGGAACGCTTGTTGTAAATAGACAAGGTTGGGAAGTAATCCCTGAAACCCAAGACAAAGACGGTCAAAAAGTGCTTAAAACTGAAAAAGTAGATTTTATTCCTGGTAAAAACAATGCCTTAGAAGTGCATGCTCAAAACTTTGTTAATGCTATCAAAGGGGAAACAACAAATTTAAATTGCGGCATAGAAACTGGTAGTATTGCTGCTATTAATGCCCATATGGGAAATATTGCTTATAAAACAGGTGAAAAAGTATATTGGGACGCTACAAAAGAACAGTTTACTAATAACGATAAAGCCAATGAACTTATAAAAGCTAATTACCACAATGGATGGGAATTACCTAAAGTTTAAATCGGTTTCATTAGATAAGAAACAAAACGGAAGCAGATTAACTCATCTTTTTAACTGCTTAGGAAATTAAGTTACTCTGCACTGAAAGGTGCAGAGACTTTTTAGCATACTTTTTGAAATAGACTTTAAGTCTGCTTATAACAAATCGAATCTACAAAAGCACTTCTCTTTCCCTGCATACATTACCACATCCTACTTAAAACTAATAAAATTTAACCCAATGGATTAGCAGTTAACTTCTGCTTGGCTATTCTCTAAATTAACGTAAAATATTGGATTGTTTTTATCATAGATTTTTAATTGGTCGTCTATAGATAAATGGATTCGATCTATTTCTTTAGTATTAAAGTACAATCCATAATTCCTACGTTGATCATATATTAACCATTTTTTATTAGGATACTTTCTTTTAAAATATTTACCAATTAAAGGGAGCATATTAAAATTAGAATTTAATACCGCTAAATCCATCCCATTATTAGATGGCTTAAAAGATAAGTAATTTTGTATATGATTCATTTCGCGAGTTACCATTCTCGCTACTTGAGATACACGTAATGCATTTACATTAGATAAATCTGTATAATTATAAGACTCACTAGCATACACATACATAATGTAGCGAAGCAGAACATCTTCAGTTCCTTTAATTTCACTTAAAAATGCTTTATACAATTCGTTTGCTCCATGTTTGGTAGTTTTAATTTCCAAAGAATTCCAAACTCTCTTAGCATAAATCTCAGAAGAAGCTACCTTCACACTTTCACTAAACATATCGGGTACAAAATGTTTAGGCTTCACTATTGAAACCTCCTTTAAATTTTCATCAAAAACTTTATAAACAGCAGATAAAAATCCTGTAAAACTTCCGTCGTAAATTAAAATTGTATTCATAGTAGTATGTTTTTTATTAAAATTAAAAAGCTTTCCAAATAAGTTTCTTTTCATTTTTGGAAATATTCCATTATATAATGAATGTAGCTTCATATCTTTTAGTAAATTAGCTTTATAATAAGTTAGCACATTTCAAATGTATGGAATTTTTCCAATAAAAAGGAAATATTCCAAAATATTTTATATATTTACATTGCTAAAAGCATCAAATTCAATTTTACATATAGATGAAACCAACGCTACCTATAGAAGTTACTAGATTTAAGGAAGTTCGAGAAGCTCTTGATCTTACCCAGCATAATTTTGCTAAAGCACTGGAAATAAAAGGGTCTACAGCAGATATTGAACGTGGGAAATCTAAAATTACTGGCGGAATGGTAGTTGTTCTTATGGAAAAATTCCAAGTAAACCCACTTTGGCTCTATGGCAAAAGCACTCAAAAACAGCTTAACACAACCGTAAATACCTCCCCAAAAGTGCTAACAGTTACCCCAGAAAATAATGAAGGAATTGTTTTGGTTAACGTAAAAGCGGCAGCTGGCTACCCTCATAATATTCAGGATCTTGATTGGTACGAAGAGCTTCCAGCCTTCACAATTCCATTACCCGAATATAGAAATGCTACCTACCGCGGTTTTCAGGTGGAGGGAGATAGCATGCTCCCTATGTTACACCCTAAAGAATGGGTGCTTGGCAAAGCCGTAGAAAACATTTCTATGCTGGGAAATCATGTAATTTGTGTGGTTGTTATGCACGACAGCGTATTGGTAAAAAAAGTACAAAAGCATGAAAATAAAGAACTCCTTTCTCTAATTTCTATAAATCCAGAATACCCTCCAATAACCATAAACACACATCAAATTCAAGAAATTTGGGAAGTTAGTAGCAAAATAAGTTCGGAATTCGATGAAAGTGCTGGAAATATGGCACTCTCACAAATACAGCAATCGCTAACCGAGTTAAAAAAAGAAATTAATTTACTAAAGAATTAGTAGCCCTATGGCATGGTCTATATAAGGTTCCGCTCTTGCCTGCTTTCGCCCATACACGGTATTTGGCTCAATCAGGGCTAGCAGCCAATTTTTATAAGCATAGCAGTAATTCATTAAGAGGTATCTCACTTAGCGAGTAAATTATTGTTCTATACTCTCAGCTGCAAAAGTAGTAAGCGCTCCATCTTCAAATGAAACGGTAACTTCTATTGGATTACAACATACCTCGCAATCTTCAACATAAGTTTGATTTACAGATGGATCTAAAAGCATGGAAACTTCTTCCCAACAATATGGACATTGAAAAAAGTGTTCAAACATATCTCTAAGGTCTAAAACTTAAAGCTTAATTCCAATTTTCACCTCAAAAATTCCACAAAAAAAGAGTGTTAGAAAACTAACACTCCGTAAATCAATCAAACAAACTAACTAAAATATGGAACAAATGATTTGAACCATTAGTGACGCTAAAATTCAAATAATCTTGTTCATTTTTTGAATCACTAAGATACTAACAACTTCGCTAAAAAATCCTTAAAATGCATATTTTTTCGATGAAATGCATTTTTATTGAAGATTTTGTAGTTCTTCTGTTAGCAAATACCATTCTTCAGTTTGCTTTTCTAGTTGTTCTTTCTTCTTATTATAATTTTTAAAAAAGTTAGGTTTCGCAATAAGCTCATCATGGTTTGTAGCCAATTCAGCATCAATCGTTGCAATCTCTTTTTCCAATTCGGCTACCGCTGCTTCCGCCTTACTTACTCTATTTTTTAAAGATTTTAATTTCTTCTGGTCTTCAAAAGATAATTTCTCCGAAGATTCGTTTTTTTGCGCACTTTTGGCTACTTCAGTTTTCTTTTCTACCGCTCTAAAATCTTCAACTTTTCTTTCTTCCAAATAGAAATTTATATCTCCTAAAAACTCTTTTATTTTACCATCTCTAAATTCGTAAACACTATCTGTTAACCCTTGAAGAAAATCTCGGTCGTGAGACACTAATAACAAAGTCCCTTCAAAATTCTGTAATGCTACTTTTAAAACATTTTTAGATTTAATATCCAAATGGTTGGTAGGCTCATCCATTACCAATACATTAAAAGGATGTAATAACATTTTACAAAGAGCTAACCTATTTCTTTCTCCTCCAGAAAGTACTTTCACTTTTTTATCCACATCGTCTCCACGAAATAAAAAGGATCCCAACATATCCCTAACCTTTGAACGATTACTGTCTCGAGCTTCATCTAACATAGTGTCGAGAATTGTTTTCTCGCCATCTAGATAATCGGCTTGATTTTGAGCAAAATATCCTATTTGAACATTGTGTCCTAATTTAAGCGTTCCACTATTTTCAATTTCTCCTACAATAATTTTAGCCAAAGTAGTTTTTCCTTGACCATTTTGTCCTACAAAAGCAGTTTTAGTGTTACGCTCAATCATCATATCAACTTCATTAAGCACCACTTTCTCTCCATATTTTTTTCCAACCCTCTCTGCTTCTACAACAACTCTACCTGGCTGTACAGAAACTGGGAAACGAATATTCATTACCGCATTGTCTTCTTCGTCAACCTCAATTCTTTCTACTTTGTCTAATTTTTTAATGAGCGACTGTGCCATGGAAGCTTTAGAAGCTTTTGCTCTAAACTTTTCAATTAACTTTTCGGTTTGCTGAATTTGCTTCTCTTGATTTTTTTGAGCATTCATTTGAAGCTCTCTCATCTCCGCTCTAAGCTCTAAATATTCGGAATAAGGTTTATTATAATCGTATGCTTTTCCTAAAGAAATTTCAATCGTACGGTTGGTAACATTGTCTAAAAACATTTTATCATGAGAAACAATAACAACTACCCCCGCATAGGTTTTCAAAAATTGCTCCAACCAAATAATAGATTCTATATCCAAGTGGTTAGTTGGCTCATCCAGTAAAAGCACGTCGTTATCTTGTAGTAATAATTTGGCCAACTCAATACGCATACGCCACCCCCCAGAAAACGTATCGGTTAATTTATTAAAATCTTCCCTCTTAAAACCAAGTCCTAATAATACTCTTTCTGTTTTTCCTTGATAATTATAACCTCCAATTATTTCGTAACGATGCGTTAAATCGCTCAAATCAATCATTAATTGATTATACGCTTCACTTTCGTAATCTGTACGCTCTACTAATTGACGGTTTATGTTGTCTAACTGAAGTTCCATCGCTTTAATTTCCTCAAAGGCTTGGTACGCTTCTTCTAGCACGGTATTTCCTAAAACAAAATCTATATCTTGTTTTAAAAAGCCTATTCGTACTTCTTTATCTGTTGAAATAACGCCACTGTCTGGCTCCATTTCTTTAGACAATAATTTGAGCATGGTAGACTTTCCTGCACCGTTTTTTCCGATAAGACCAACACGATCTCCAGGGCTTAATCTAAAAGCTATTTCTTCAAATAAATATTCCCCTCCAAAGGAGACAGAAAGGTTATGGACATTCAACATTTTAATGATAATTATCAGTTAGAAAATACTAGAATATAGTACTTTTACATAAAATTTTTGCAAATGTTAAAAAAAGGAAGCAAACTATACAGCATTTTAACAGGAACTTGTCCTAAATGTCATGAAGAAAGCATGTATGCTAGTCAAAACATGTACAATCCGAGTGAAACATTACATATGAAAGAACATTGTGCCTCTTGTGGCACTAAATATAAAATAGAACCTTCCTTTTTTTACGGAGCTATGTATGTAAGTTATGCCGTTGGAACAGCTTTTGCTGTAGCTGCTTTTATCATTTCATTTCTTTTTATTGGTACAAGTTTAAAAACTTCCTTTTTTGTAATTATTGGGACTATGATTGCTTTTATGCCAATAATTATGAGATTGTCAAGAAATATTTGGATTAATTTTTTCTTTAAATACGATTCAAAAGCAGCTGCGCAATATAAAAATATAGCAGAATCATAATCTTTTTAATTCCCCAGACATTGTCTTGAGTATATTAAAGAGGTCTGCATCGAAATAAGTTAAATTTATTTCTTTTGAATACCTCATGAGCTCGCCTCGAAGTAGCTGATTTAATTCTTTAAATATCTTTTTTTCCAACATATTTAGTTGGATACTTCTTTTTATACCGAACAATATCCATCTCCTTTTCTAAAGGAATGTTTTTTTCTATAGAATCAAATAGTTTTTTTGCTGCGTAAGGAGAAATCATCACTCCACGACTTCCTAATCCATTTAAAATATGAAGTCGTTCATATTGAGGGTGTGTCCCTATTAAAGGTCTCCTATCTGTTACAGTAGGACGAACCCCTGCTAAATGATCAACTATTTTATAAGTGCTTTTCAAAAATTTTTGTAACCCTTCCTCTAATTCCTCTTTCGATTCTTGTGTAGGGGTATTAGTTTTATCTTTCCATTTATTAGTAGCCCCAACCTTAAACTTATTGCCTCCTAAGGGAATAATAAACACTCCAGATTTTAATATAAAATCCAATTCCAAATCTTCTACCTCTATATCTAAAAGCTCCCCCTTAGTCCCTACCAACGGCAAATAATTAAAGTACTTATTTTTATTAAGCCCAAAACCTTCACAAAAAATAATGTGTTTTGCTTTAATACCTCTGTAAGCTACATAATCGTCGTTTACAACAAGTTCATCATAATTAAAACGCTCTTGAACTAAATTATCATTTTCCTTTAAATAGTTTATATAACTAAGTTGCAATAAATCCGTATCCACTCTTCCTGTTCCGAGCACTTCCCCAAAACCAAGAGGTGCATCTATATTTGGGTTTGTATTTTTAATTAATTTATCTGATAAAAAAGGCTGTAGTATAGGTTTATCAGAAGCCTCAAACCACATATTTTGCTCTTCTACGGAAACAAACCTTCTAAAAACTGGAGTTTTATAATCTATTTTAATGGAGAGTTTGTTTTCTAACTTTTTATAGTATGGAGTTAACATTGCTAACTGCTCTTGCGACCGCCAAACTCCCGTAAACCTTTTTAACGTAACAGGGTTATACATTCCGCCAGCAACATTTGAGGATTGTTGGGAATTGTCATCAAAAACAATATAAGATTTATTATTCTCTTCTAATTGCTCACAAAAAGCAATCCCACCTAGACCTACCCCAATAATTATATAATCAATCATACTACAAAAATACTATTTCTGATTGAGAACATAAGGAAAGAATGTTTTGTTATAGAGTAAACTCCCTCGGAGCAAGCTCACCAGGCAATCAACCACCTCGAGGCAAGCCTACGAAGTGTTCAAAGGAAAAATAATTTAATCCATTTAGACGTAGAGCCCTTCAGAAAACTCAGGACAAGCTCTGGGTGTAAATTCCTGTAAAGTTGACCCACCCATTCCTGTTTAAATTGAGCATAGTAAAACAGGTTCTAAAAAGAGCAGTTTTGTGCTTATAAAAATATAAAATTTATCATTGTTTTTTCTTTTTTTCTCATGGATTCACCTTTAAGTTCCACTCTATGTGCTGCATGTACCAGTCGATCTAAAATAGCATCAGCAATAGTTTGTTCTCCGATAATTTGATGCCATCCCATAATTGGTAGTTGTGAGGCTATGATAGTAGCACGTTTTCCATGTCTATCTTCGATGATTTCCATAAAAGCTTGTCTTTTATTAGTATCAAGTTCTTGAAGTCCAAAATCATCAAGAATGAGCAAATCCTGTTTTTCTATTCTATCGATTTCTTTCATGTATGAACCGTCTGCTTTAGCTAGTTTGAGTTTAGCAAAAAGCTTATTGATATTGTAATATTTGACTTTATACCCTAGAGAACAAGCTTGGTATCCAATAGCTGAGGCAATAAAGCTTTTACCAACACCTGTGCTTCCTGTAATGAGTATGTTTTCCTTGTTTTTAATAAACTCGCACGATGTGAACCTAATTAATAGGTTTTTGTCAATCATTCGGCTGGATTCAAAAGATATCTCTTCTACAGAAGCTTTATATCTAAACTTGGCTGCTTTGGTTAATCGTTCTATTTTTCTATTGTGTTTATCATCCCATTCAGATTGTAATAAATACGCTACTAGCTCATCATTAGTATATGCTAGATGATTTGCTTCTAGTGTTGTCGTAAAGGCTCTATGCATGCCATATAGCCTTAGTTGTTTCATTTGTTGTAATGTTTGGTCATTCATAATTTATAATGATTTAATTATTTATAATAATCGCCCCCTCTGATGTTTCCATGCTTAGGGATTGTAGATTCTGTATTGGTATCTTCCTGTATAAAATCCAATCCTTTTTCAAGAATACTTTTAACACTTTGATAATTGATGCGTTCATAATCTAAAGCTCGTTTACAAGCATTATCAAGACGTTCATTCCCAACTTTTTTAGCTAGCCCTAATACACCAGCACAAGATTTATAGGATTGTTCAGGATGTTGTCTTTTTCCTAATAATAAAGTGATGAAAGTTTTACAATGGCCTCCAATACCTTCAGCCCAATTTAAAAAGGTGTCAGGATTCCAATCAGCTACATAACGATGTGTTGAAGGCATATGCTCGCTATCGGTAGTGTAACCATGACGTTTTAAGCCTCTTTTATGAACAGCAATCCGTTTTTGCTTATAGTAAATTTCAACGGTGTCTTTTGTATAAATGATGCGAACCTTCTTTCCTATATAACGATAAGGAACGCTGTAATAATGCTTATCTTTATTAATGTGGATATGAGAGGTCTTATATACTGTTCCCATTAGGTAGGCACGTAGTTGATATTTATCTGTAGGCAATGGCAATAATTCTTCTTGCTCCAAAGATGTAAATAAATCTAACCTAGAACAGTCCCTTGCTTGAAAGTTAATTTTATTATGCTTCCCCGTGAGTTCTAATACAGCTTCATTTAAAGCACTTAAGGTATAATAATCATTCCCATTTAATGGAGCAAAAACTCTTGTGTAGATAATCTTTACAGCATTTTCTACTAGTGCCTTATCTCTTGGACGATAGGTTCTTGTTGGAAGTATCGTGGTATCATAATGAGTTGCCATAGCCAATAAACTCTCATTAAGGATAGGCTCATACTTGCTACTTTTTGTAACAGCTGACTTTAAGTTATCAGTTACTATTGCTCTAGGAACGCCTCCGAAAAAATGTAATGCACCTACTATGCACCCAATAAAATCCTCTCGTTTTTGTGAACGACAAGCTTCTACATAGGTATAGCCGCTTGCTCCTAGTACAGCAATAAATACTTCCATTTCTTTTAGTAAACCAGTAGCGGGATCTATGATAGCTAATTTCTTTCCTGTGAAGTCCACAAACATTTTATCCCCAGCCTTATGGTTAAATCGCATGACTGGATTTTGAGTACGAGACCAAACTCTATACAAATGACAAAATCTAGAATAAGAGATAAATACCTTTTTATTTTGATAATAGTCCTCCCAGATCATGTAACGAGTAACTCCAACCTTTTTAAGGCGTTTGCTTACCTCTGGGTATAACTTAAAAACATACTCATGACGAGTCGTTATGTGGGTCTCATCAATATGCAATAATATACGTAAATCTTCAAAACCAAGCTTATCAACCTCTTCACTTGTAAGCTTGCTCTTTAGTAATAATTCGATGTATTTGCGAACAGTATTCCTGGATATACCAAGTTGTTTACTGATGCTCCGCTTACTAACTCCTTGAGTATGTAAACGATATAGTTGTTTGATTTTTCGCATGTCTAAATGTATGTTTGCCATGGTTATTTTTCTTGATTATAACCATACAAGTTATTTAATACATGCTCTTTCTAGAGGTGGGTCAATTTAGACAGGAATACCCGGGTCACTTTAAATAGGATTCAGTGGGTCACTTTCGCAGGATTACATGGGTCAGTTTGGCAAGAATTTCCAGTTAGACAATACACCTATTTAGATAGTCTGTACAGTCAATTTGCAAGTGCTGCAAAGAAAAGATATAATGTTGGCGAAACCAATTTATTGGAAAAACTTACGGCAGAAACGAAGCAAAAAGAAATAGCCATTGCTTTAACCCAAGCACATGAGGATGTTTCAAGAGCACATACCATTCTCAATCAATGGGTGCAAAGTGACACATTGATTACGGTAAGTGAAGACAAACTTCCAAGGCTAGCATTAGAGGAGCTCAATATCACTAACCACCCAGGAATGTTGTATTACAATTCAGAAGAAAGTTTGGCAAAATCCTCACTCTCGTTAGAACGACAAAAGTT
Source organism: Galbibacter orientalis DSM 19592 (assembly GCF_000260115.1). Classification (GTDB taxonomy): domain Bacteria; phylum Bacteroidota; class Bacteroidia; order Flavobacteriales; family Flavobacteriaceae; genus Galbibacter; species Galbibacter orientalis. The sequence goes on from NZ_JH651379.1 coordinate 278,235, forward strand.
ATTGCCCGATATACATTTTTCAGTATTTCAAGGCACTAATAATGGTGTGAATGCAAAAAACTACAATGGGTTTCAAGTGGGTGTTGCAGTACCGTTGTGGTTTGGAGCAAACAAATCAAAAATTAATGCCGCAAAAACCGAAACTATGATTGTGGCCAATGAATTTGAAAATTATAAAATTCAACTGCAATCAAATTATGATGCCCTTCTTTCTGATTTAAAAAAATATCAAGAAACGGTTGATTATTATGAAACTACAGGTAAGAAACTTTCAAAGGAATTAACAACAACCGCTTCAAAAGCATTTCAAAATGGCGAGATAGATTTCTTGCAATATGTACAGCTATTGGAAAGTTCAAAAAACATTGAAATCAATTATTTACAGAACTTAAACAAGTACAACAATACCGTTTTAGAGTTAAACTATTTAACCAATTAAAAATGAAAAATCCACACAACAATTCATCAAATTCAATTTTTTTCAAAAGCCTTTTATTGGTCGCAATAATGGCTTTAGCTTCTTGTAACTCAAATGAAAAAACTGAAGCTGCAAATACAGCCGAAACTGAAACAACTGAAGATACCGACATCATTACAATTACAGAAAATCAGTTTTCTGCAGGAAATATGGAAGTTGGAAAAGTAACCACGCAGCCTTTTAACACCATTGTAAAAGCCAATGGTATGTTTGCTGTGCCACCAGAAAACCAAGCAGATGTAAGTGCTTATTTTGCAGGCTATGTAAAAAACATCAGCCTGTTACCAGGCGACCCTGTTAAAAAAGGACAGACCTTATTCACGATTGAAAATCCTGAATACGTGCAAGTACAACAAGATTTCTTAGAAGCCAAAGGACGTTTGAGCTACTTAAAATCAGATTATGAGCGCCAAAAGGAGTTGATGGCAGATAACGTAACCTCAAAAAAGAATTTTCTAAAAGCAGAATCGGAATATACTGTAACCATGGCGCAATATCAATCCCTTAAAAAGAAGTTGAGCTTAATGAACATTAATCCGAATACATTATCGGGAGAGAATATTCGTTCAGTCATTAGCGTACTATCGCCATTATCGGGTTATGCAACAACCATTAATGCTACTAAAGGAATGTACTTAAATCCTTCGGATGTTGCTGTAACCGTTACTAATACTGATGATTTACACATTGAACTAAAGATTTTCGAAAAAGACCTTCCAATGGTAAAAGAAGGACAATTTATTAATGTACGACTACAAAATGATATGAATAAAGTGTATCAAGGCAAAGTGCATTTAGTAAATAAAGCGATAAATGCCCAAGACAGAACCGTCGCCATTCACGGCGATTTGGTAAACGAAAGTGATGTAAAACTATTTGCACCTGGAATGTATATAGAAGGAGAAATATTAACTACCACTTCAGAACATCCTGCGTTACCAGTAGAAGCAGTTGCGAATATTGATAATGACTACTTTGTTTTGGTTAAAGAAAACGGTACAACTTTTAAAAGGGTGTTAGTCAAAGTGGGTGCTGCTAATAATGGCTTTATTCAAATAATTAACGCCAATGATTTTAAACCAGATACAGAATTTTTGACCAAAGGGACATTTAATCTAATAACAGAATAGATGGAAGATAAAGAACAAGGATTAGACAATTATTTAGATAGCCATTTCATCCACAGAAGTAATTGGTTAAGAGCAGCGGTACTTGGCGCAAATGACGGTATTTTATCAACAGCAAGTCTCGCCATAGGTGTTGCAGCTGCAAGTGCGACACGAGAGCCTATTATTTTGGCAACATTAGCAGGTCTTGTTGCTGGTGCTTTGTCAATGGCAGCAGGAGAATACGTTTCCGTGAGTTCACAAACCGATGTGGAAAAGGCAGACATTGAACGCGAAAAACAAGAATTAAGCGAAATGCCCGAAATTGAATTACAACGCCTTGCAGAAATTTATGAAAAAAGAGGTTTGAAAAAAGAAACAGCTTTAACCGTAGCTAAAGAATTAACAGAACACGATGCTTTGGGTGCACACATTAGAGATGAATTGGGAATAAATGAAATTAGCCAAGCCAAACCTATTCAAGCGGCTTTTGCATCTGGGGCGGCATTTACCGTAGGTGGATTACTTCCTTTTTTGGTAACACTTTTTCTGCCTTTAAATAGTATGGAATATTCTCTTTATGGTTTTGCACTTTTCTTCTTGATAATTCTGGGAGCACTAGCTGCTAAAACAGGCGGTTCAAATATCGTTAAAGCCATTGCTCGTATCACGTTTTGGGGAACAGTTGCAATGGGTCTAACTGCATTGGTCGGTTACTTGTTCAATGTAAATATGGTTTAAACAAAAAAATAAATTATGAACGACGCACATTTTCATTTAGTAGTCAATCATTTGCCTATTGTGGGCGTATTGATTGGTTTTTTAGTGTTGTTAGCAGGTTTAATTATGAAAAAACCGCAAATCAAAAATACAGCATTAGGTATTTTTATTTTTTCTGCATTAACAGCTATTGCAGCTTTTTTAACAGGTGAAGGTGCTGAAGAAATAGTTGAGAATTTACCTGGAATTAGTGAAACACTAATCCATAAACACGAAGATTATGCAGAATTGTTTCTTACGATGATGCTGATTTTAGGAGGCGTATCGCTAATAACCTTGTTTTTACAATACAAAAAGTTGCCATTCTCAAAATATGGATTTGTACTCATTTTACTGCTTTCTATGGTAACAATGGGAATTGCTAAATACGTTGGGACAAGTGGCGGAGAAATAACACACATAGAGATTAGAAGCGATGCAAATGTTATTCAATTAGATGGAAACCAGGACCACAACGATGATTAGTAGCGTTGCTACATATTGTAAAGATTTATTGACGACTTCAAAATGTTCGGCATTGCCTTTTCATAATCTTCAACATACCAAGGAAGTGGTGCAGAATGTAAAATACTTATGCGCTGCTATGGATATTAATAAGCAAAATACAGAGATTCTTGTCGTTGCAGCGTGGTTTCACGATACAGGATTCTCAACCACCTACAAAGGTCACGAGGATGAAAGTAAATTGATAGCCACCCATTTTTTAAAAAAAGAAAAAGTTAGTAAAGATTTTATAGAAAAAGTCAATAATTGTATCGATGCCACTAAAATGCCACAATGTCCAACCACAGCTTTGGCCGAAGTGCTTTGCGATGCCGATATTTTTCACATCAGCAATTCGCATTTCTTTTATCGAAAACTTTTGCTTCGTAGGGAATGGGAAGTGTATTGCGATAACAAAGTAACCGATTTTGAATGGCATAAACTGAATTTAGAATTTTTAAAAAAGCACCATTTTAGAACCCTTTACGGAGAAGATATCCTTGAACAAGGAAAACAAGAAAATATACATAAAGTAGAACAAATATTAGCTAGTTACTAGCTGAAAATTACATCTTAAAAACCTTAAATAAAATGTCAAAAATCTTCCCAATGCGCTTCACTTTATTCAAAGCCTATATTGGCTTGTTTTTAATACTTTCTTTTATAGTAAGGTGTAGTTTCTTTATTTGGAATTTTTCTGAAGTAGATAAAGAAGCATTTACTCTTATTGAAACCTTCGGAATAGGCTTCTTGTTCGATATAGCAACAATTTCATTTTTTGCTATACCTTATTTAGCATACTTATTGTTTTTTCCAAAACGATTTTATGGTTCTATAGTAGATAAAATCATTACTTATTTTGGATTCTCAATTGGTGTGCTGATTATATTTTTTTCCTTCTTTGGAGAGTTTACATTTTGGGATGAATTTCAAAGAAGATATAATTTTATAGCTGTAGATTATTTAATTTATACTTACGAGGTAGTAAAGAACATTAATGAATCTTACCCGTTGCCTATCCTTATTTCTGCTATGTTAATATTGGTTTTAACGAGTTTATTTATTGTGTATAAGTTAGGCTATTTTAATAAAACATTTAAAAGTGATACAACATTCAAACCTAAATTAATCGCTTCGTTTCCTTGGATAGTTATTGTTGTTATTAGTCTCATGTTTATTACAAATAAACAAGCGGATTTTTCTGAAAACCGATACAATAACGAACTGGCAAAATCAGGAATTTACTCATTCTTTGCAGCCTTCCGTAATAACGAGTTGCCTTATAATGAATTTTATAAAACCATTCCAAAAGAAGAAGCTTTTAAAACCGTTAAAGCGAGTTTGTTAAATTCAAAAAATGCGTTTGGAAATGCAAATATAAATTCGATTTATAGAACAATATTAAATACAGATAGTATTCAGAAATCAATAACACCCAATGTCATTTTCATTTGTATAGAAAGTTTAAGTGCCGATTTTTTAAGTGAATTTGGTAATAAAAATAACATTTCACCAATACTAGATTCATTAGCCAATAACAGTCTGTTATTTCTAAATCTCTATGCAACAGGAACACGAACAGTAAGAGGAATGGAAGCGATAACCTTATCCATTCCGCCAACACCAGGACGTAGTATTGTAAAACGAAAAAATAATCAAGATTTATTTACCATTGGAGAGGTATTTAAACAAAAGGGTTACGAACGTAATTTCTTCTATGGAGGCGATGGCTACTTTGATAATATGAACACCTATTTTGGAGGAAACGGTTTTAATATCGTTGATAGAGGACGTGGTTTTCTCTTGGATAAAAACATTACAACCACTCGTACTAATATTGAAGATGACGAAGTTACTTTTGAAAATGCTTGGGGAGTTTGTGATATGGATATTTACAATAAAGTACTAAAAGAAGCTGATAAGGCCTACGTAACGGGAAAACTATTTTTCGATTTTGTAATGACGACTTCTAATCACAAACCTTATACCTACCCAGAGGGCAAAATAGATATACCTTCAGGAACAGGGAGAAATGGCGCAGTAAAATATACCGATTATGCAATTGGTCAATTTATAAAAAAGGCACAGCAAAAACCTTGGTTTAAAAATACGGTATTCGTAATAATGAGTGACCATTGTGCAAGTAGCGCAGGACGTTGGGAATTGGATGTTAAAAATTACCACATACCGGCATTAATTTTCAATTTACCGAATCAACAACCAGAAAAAATAAACAAGCTGGCTTCTCAAATTGATGTATTTCCAACCTTGTTTTCGGCCCTGCATTGGAACTATAAGTCCAATCTCTTCGGAAATGATATTATGTCAATGCAACCACAAGATGAGCGTGCGTTTATAGGAAACTATAGAAAATTAGGGTATCTAAAAGACAATAAAATCTTGATATTAGATGAACAGAAAAATGCAAATTTCTACTCTTGGAATCCTTCAGATAATAGCTTGACAACCATTCCTTCCGAAGAAAGTTTTGAGAAAAAAAGTATTTCATTCTATGAGGTTTCAGATGATTTATATAGAAATGAAGGTTTAAAACTAAAGCGTAAATAAGGTGGTAACTATTCATTTCATAATTAACCCAATTGCAGGAACCGGTCATCATAGTTTTTCTGAAACATTACTTCATAATTACTTTGAAGTAGATAAATATAATATCAGTATTAAATTTTCAAATTACAAAGGACACGCAATCGATTTAACCAAAGAATCTATCAAACAAAAAGCGAATATCATTGTTGCTTGTGGCGGAGATGGCACTATAAATGAAGTGGCTTCAACTTTGGTTGGCACCTCTATTCCTTTAGGTATTATCCCAATTGGTTCAGGTAATGGTTTAGCTTCTAATTTGAATATTCCAAGAAATATTATAAAAGCACTTAAAATCATTAAAAATAATAACCAAACAAAAATTGATGTTGGCTGCATAAATGAAAGATATTTTTTTAGTAATACTGGTTTTGGCTTTACGGCTAGTGTTATAGGAAACTATGAATCTTTAAAGCAAAGAACACTTTTTTATTATATAAAAGCTTCTTTTAAATCATTTAAAGAATTTAATAAAGTAAAGGAAAATATTACCATTATAAATGGCGCTTCTGAAATCGTAAATCCATTTTTAATTTTTATTTCAAATTCAAATGTAATGGGGTATAATTTCAGTTTAACACCTAAAGCTTCATTACAAGATGGTCTGTTAGATGTGGTTATTGTACCTAAAATAAGTAAACTGAAGATGTTACTTTTTGGCTTTTGTATGATAATCAAAAAACCAAATGTATTAAAAGGCGTTAAAAGCTTTCAAACAAAGGAAATTTTGCTTTCTCGAAATCAAAATAATTTTTTCGAATTTCAAATTGATGGAGAATTAGCTCAACTAAAAGAACAATCTCTTTCTGTGTATTTAAAAGAGAAGTCATTACGTGTTATCATTTGTTAAAAAAAAATAAAATATGAGACAAATTAGTTTAATTAAATTAAGTAAATCGATTGCCTTTTATGTTGAATGTGAAGAGTTATAAAGAAGATGAACGTATATTTACCAAAGGCAGAAGCAATTTATTAGGCTTATATCGAGCCATTAAAAGTTTATGTTTTTATTAAAAATAATTGATATCATTATATGATATTAATAAAAAAAACCGTTTAGTATATAACTTTGTAAATTATTTTATTTTATGAAAAAAAATTTATCAGTAGCATTGTTATTTATAGCTACAATTACCTTAGTAAATGCCCAAGAATGGCAAACAAATTTTGCGAAAGCAAAAGAAAAAGCAGCAAAAGAAAGCAAACCAATTATACTAGTTTTTCAAGGCTCGGACTGGTGTGCACCTTGTATAAAGTTAGATAGAGAAATTTGGAGCACAGAAGTTTTTAAAACCTATGCAGCAAAACATTATGTAATGTTACGAGCTGATTTTCCTAGAAAAAAGAAAAACGCATTATCAGAATCTCAAACAAAAGCCAACGCTACACTTGCAGAAAAATACAACAAACAAGGTTATTTCCCATTTGTGGTAGTGCTTGATTCTAATGGTAACGTTTTAGGCGAAAATAGTTATAAAAAAACAACACCAGAAAATTATATTAAAGAATTAAATACATTTATAAAATAATTTGAAACATCATTTTTTTATATTATTTCTGTCTTTTACATTAGCTTGTATTGCTCAGGAGCCGTACAAACGCACACTCAAATTAATGGGTAGTCGTTTTGATATTACGGTTGTTGCTAACGATTCTGTACAAGGAAACCAATATATTGATACCGCTGTTGCGGAAATTTCAAGAATAGAAAAACTCATCTCATCTTGGGATGGAAATTCTCAAACTTCAAAAATTAATAGAAATGCCGGAATAAAACCTGTAAAAGTAGATTCAGAACTTTTTGAGTTAATAGAAAGAGCCATTGGAATTTCAAAACTTACCGATGGTGCTTTTGATATCAGTTATGCATCAATGGACAACATTTGGAAATTTGATGGTAGTATGACCACTATGCCTTCGGAAGAAGAAATTACAGCTTCGGTATCTAAAGTGGGTTATCAAAATATTATACTTAACAAAGAAAATAGTACGGTTTTCTTGAAATCTGAAGGGATGAAAATTGGCTTCGGTGCCATTGGCAAGGGCTATGCGGCAGATAAAGCCAAAGATTTACTAATTTCAAAAGGAGTGCCATCAGGAATCATAAATGCTTCTGGAGATATGAATACTTGGGGAAAACAGCCCAATGGAAAAGAATGGAAAGTGGCCATTACCAATCCAATAGATAAGAATAAAGTTTTTGCTTTGCTTCCTATTACAAACGAAGCAGTTGTAACCTCTGGTAATTATGAAAAGTTTGTCAATTTTAACGGCACTCGGTATTCACATATCATAGACCCACGAACAGGTTATCCATCTACCGGAATTATAAGCGTAACCGTTTTTGCACCCAAAGCAGAATTGGCTGATGCTCTGGCAACGTCCGTTTTTGTAATGGGAAAAGAAGCGGGATTGGACCGTATCAATCAATTGCCAAAAATAGAATGCATCATTATAGATGATAAAGGAAATATCACAAAATCAAAGAACATAGAAATCGATAAACTATGATGAAGAAAATAATAATGCTCACTATGATTACGTGCTTCTTTAGCAGTTGCGTAGTGGTTAAGGAATATGAGAAGGTTAATATAAATGACCCAGATATGGCACTCGCAGATAAGAAATGTGACCGTAATGTAACAACTGCACATTCTTATAGAGAAGCTGCCGTTGGGGCAAACGGAGGAAAAACTGGAGGAGGCTGCGGCTGTAATTAAATCAAAATTTCAATTGAAAAAATTTATTCTTTTTATGTGTGTATTCGCTTTTGCGAAAGCGTACTCTCAAACTAGTCAAGACTCAACCAAAGTCTATAAAAAACGTGTATTAGAAACTGTTGAAGTAGATTTTTTATCAAGCTATTATAGTCAAGATGGAGATAACGCAGCGGTAAGCGGTGGTATCGGGACTGAAGAATTGACTGATGTTACAGGGACATTTGTAGTCTCTATTCCTTTAAATGATGATGATGTATTAACAATTGATGCAGGTGTATCGGCATACACCTCTGCTTCATCAAGTAATGTGGGGCCTTTTGATGATGGTCCTGCAGACCCTTTTCAAGCGTCATCAGGTGCATCAAGTAGTGACTTGTGGGCGAATGTAACAGGAAGTTACAGTCATAGTTCTGACGACCGAAACGATATTTGGTCTGCCAAATTATCGGTATCCACTGAATACGATTACTTTTCGGTAGGTGTCGGGGGTAGTTATACCAAACTTTTTAACGAAAAAAACACTGAAGTTAGTGTAAACGGGAATGTATATATAGATACCTGGAACGCTATTTATCCTACAGAATTGAGGCCGTTTGGTGCTGGTGGAGATGGATTGAATAATCGTTTGTTTACCCAAAATACCATAACAGGAAATGCCAATTATAATCCGAGGTTTGAGCCTTTTGATAGTGAAGGGCGTAATTCCTATTCCTTAGGCTTTGGTTTCTCGCAAATTTTACATAAAAATGTACAAGGTTCATTGGCGTTAGATTTTGTGCAACAACAAGGGTTGTTGTCTACACCATTTCAACGCGTCTATTTTGGAGATGTAGCCGATTCCTTTATTGATGATTTTCAGCTTGCAGATGCTATTGAGCGCTTGCCCGATTCAAGATTTAAAGTAGCTGTAGGTGGTCGTTTAAATTGGTATCTCAATGAAACCTTTACAGTAAGAACCTTCTATCGTTATTATTTTGACGATTGGGGAATCAATTCACACACTGCAAGTATTGAAGTGCCAGTGAAAATTACCGATAAGTTTACGCTGTATCCTTCTTACAGGTTCTATAATCAAACCGCAGCCGATTATTTTAACCCATACGAAGGTGCTTTGTCCACAGATGAGTTTTACACTTCAGATTATGACCTTTCGGAATATTCGGCAAATCAATTTGGGTTTGGAGTGTCTTACACAGACATTTTTGCGAAAGCCCATCTCTGGAAATTTGGACTTAAAAGTATAGACCTGAAATTCTATCAATATGATAGGGATACCACATTTAGTTCTAGCATCATTACAGCAGGATTTAAGTTTGTGATGGATTAACTCAAGATTTATAAAATGATAACTGTCTTGTGGTTTTTAACCACAGGGCAGGAAAACTATACCTTATGTATGAAGAAATTAATAATAATATTTGCTGTTTTTGCAAGCTTTTTAGCAAATGCGCAACAGGGAATTATTGAGCCTGTTACTTGGAATTCTAAAGTGCAAAAGATTTCTGATACCGAATATAATATTATTCTAACGGGTAGTATTGATGAAGAATGGCACGTTTTTTCTCAATTTACTAATGAAGATGGTTCTTTACCTTCGGTATTAACTTTTAAAAATAGTGAAGGGAATTATGAACTGGTAGATAATGCAAAAGAAGGTGAAACCGTAAAGGCATTTAACGATATTTTCGAAGTAGAGGAAACCTACTTTTTAAATAAAGCCCAATTCACACAGCGTATAAGCTTACTTTCAGAAGGTGTAAAACAAGTAAATGTTCATTTGGAATATCAGGTATGTAAGGACGTCTGTATTAACAAGGAAGAAAATTTCATTATAAACTTGGACGGGACTAAAGCTGAGCTTACTAATGTAGTATTAGACGAAAAAAGTAAAGCACTCTCTAATAGTTTGCTATTAGATTTAAAGCACAAAGAACGCTTACAATCCGGTTCAGATGAAATCACCACAGAAGGTAATTTATGGAAAATTTTTGCACTTGGCTTTTTAGGCGGCCTTGTAGCGTTGCTCACCCCTTGTGTGTTTCCTATGATACCACTTACGGTATCTTTTTTTACCAAGCAATCCGGTAATAAAAGTAAGGGAATCACAAATGCCATTTTATATGGAGCTTTTATAGTCATTATCTATGTGGGCTTAAGTGTTCCATTTCATTTTTTGGATTCGGTAGACCCGGAAATTTTAAATACGATATCTACAAATATTTGGCTCAATGTTATATTTTTTATCATATTCATCTTTTTTGCTTTTTCATTCTTTGGTTATTACGAATTAACATTGCCTAGTTCCTGGTCAAATAAAATGGATTCCGCTTCTAGTGCTGGTGGTCTAATAGGAATCTTCTTTATGGCGGTAACACTCGCTTTGGTTTCTTTCTCGTGTACAGGACCCATTTTAGGCTCGCTATTGGCAGGTTCGCTAACTAGTGCTGGTGGTGCGTTTCAACTTACCGCAGGAATGACTGGATTTGGTGCTGCACTTGCGCTACCATTTGCACTATTTGCCTTGTTTCCTAACTTGTTGAAATCCTTACCAAAATCTGGCGGATGGTTAACCACAGTAAAAGTGTTATTAGGTTTTGTGGAGCTAGCATTGGCCTTTAAATTCTTATCAAATGCGGATTTGGTAGCACATTGGGGAATTCTTAAACGAGAAGTTTTCATAGGTATTTGGATGGTCATATTCCTGTTAATGGCATTATACTTCTTTGGTGTTATTCGCTTTCCACACGATGGCAAAAAGAAATTGAGTTTCCCAAAAATTTCATTTGCCATATTAGTGGTTGCGTTTGTCATTTATCTAGGAACGGGACTTACTAAAAATTCACACCTAAAATTGTTGGCAGGGTTTCCGCCACCTACATTTTACAGCCTATATGAACAAGAATCTGATTGTCCACTAGGGTTAGACTGCTATAAAGATTTTGATGAAGGTCTCGCTTTTGCGAAAGCGAATAACAAACCTATTCTTTTAGATTTTACAGGATGGGCTTGTGTTAATTGTAGAAAGATGGAAGAAAATGTTTGGAGCGACCCAAAAGTTTATAAACTACTAAAGGAAGACTATGTTTTAATTTCACTTTATGTAGACGACCGCAAAGCACTCTCTGAAGATGAGCAATTCAAAATAAAACTTAGCGAAAATCATTTAAAATCTATTGAAACCGTAGGCGATAAATGGTCAACATTTCAATATGTAAACTTCCAGACGGCTTCTCAACCTTACTATGTAACTATGAATGCCAACCTTGAAATACTCAACGAGGCAAAACAGTATGCTGGGATTGATGAGTATTATGAGTGGTTAAAGGTTGGTGTTAGGAAGTAGAATTTTGTTTGCTTTTGTTATTTTAAGTTGCGCTATAATTATTTAACTATCACGTTTTTATCAAATGCATAGGTTATGGTTTCGACATAAAATTATTTGTCGATAAAAACTATCACTCAAAAGTTAATAACACTATCCAATGCATCATCAGCATCTTTGTGGATGAGAAATCTAAATAATTTAGGCTTTAGGAAGATGACAATCTTTAAAAGCTTTCCCGCTTTTACAAGGACAAGGATCATCTGGGGACATAAACATTTCTTTTACTACAAAATCTGCTTCCCCTTTAAATTTTCCTTCTTTACCAGTTTCCGCAATTTTTAAAATTTCTTCCATTTCAGCTTCTTTTGTTTTTAATTCTTCGGCAGAAGGTTTGAGTCTTCGAGTAAGTTCCATATCAAAAATATTGTCCCATATTCGATACGTTTCAGAATCTTTAACAGGCGGCTCATCAAATACTTTCCCTTCTACATTTACTGCTTTGAATTTTTTAAAATCGTCTTTAAGTTGTGGTAATGTGACAAAGAATGTATCGGTTGGTTGGACAGCAAAGAAGAGATTCTTTAAAAATTTGTCATTTGTACTAAACACTCTTGCAAAAGGCGCATAGAACAAGTATTCTAAATCCAAGAGGTTTGTTAACCGTTCCCCACACAAAGAATTATTTATACCAATGAAGTAGAGGCAGACAATTTCGTAACAATACATAGCATAATTGGCAAAGCTATGTAAATCTGGATGTGACTCGTTTTTCCATCGAGCTTGGATAGACTCTCTTAAGTCTGGACTGATTTCAAAATAATCTATTACAAGATTTAATGTGTCAGCGGGTTCAAGTTCAACATAAAGTCGTTCCTGTAATCGTTCTTTTAATGCTAAAAACTTCTCTTCGTTTGAAGGTTTGTGGTCTTTTATTTTTATGCCTTTAAGATGGTCAAACTTTCCTTTAAATTCATCTACTACATTTTCATCTTTAGATTCTGTTCGCCATACTTCAGCTATGATTTCATCCAATTTGTCAAAATCGCCTTTTTTCCATCGTTTAATAGAGAGTTCTTCGAGTGTTTCAACGAATGTCATTCCTTTTTTTGTTGGCGTATTTATGGATTTCTTAGCGTTTAGAAAAGGTCGATTATCAGCTGTGGTAAATTCGCCAGTCAATGATTTTTCAACCAGCACCTTATAATTCATATTCACATAGGCATTATATGGGAACATTTTTTTTGCAAGATCAATAACTTGGTCTTTAGGTGTTTTTCTACCTTCCTTTTCTTCTTTTGCAAGGTCGCCAAGAATCTCTGAAACCAATAAGGGTGTAATGTTGACGATGTAATATTTATGAAGTTCTATTATATCTTCATAATTAAGACCTTGGAATGTTGATTTATCTAATACTATTGGTATTGACATATTTGTAGTTTTAATTTCGCAAAATTCATTTTGTTTTTATGTCTTTCAAAATTATCATTATTTGCGAATAAAACTTTTCGCTTGGAATTATAGATATAGACCTGGAATATATGTTTTAGGTGTAAGAAATGGAATTGACAATCTCGCCTGAACGGTTTGATTAAAATTGAAATTTTTGAAATCTGTTACTTCATAAAAATCATTTCGAGTAGGTTCAGAATCCAAAGCATATACAACACCATATGGTGGGAATGTAATTTCCCCAAGGGTATGATAGCCTTTTTTAGTTCTTGCCATTCCCCAACCATTTCTTACTTGTTTTGTAACGGTGTGATAAACAAAAACTCTCAAACTTTCTGGAAAAGCCTTTGAGTCTTTATCCAAAATGTAATCTGAAAGCCCTTTTAAATTTAATAGCTGGTCGCTTGTGTCTATGGCCATAAACATTGCTAATATCTGTTTTAAAATATTTAGGGGCTGTATGGCATATTCAAAGTTTATGGTTTTCGACGCCCAGATTCTATTTGTTAAAGCCATCATCCCCATATAGGCAAACTTTTTATAGCTGTCCCCATAGTAACTGCCCGTAAGATTATTACAAGGCTCGCATAAATAATAACCACCAGCACCTTGATTACTACGAATTTTTTTACCGTACAAATAGCTTTTTTTGTCGTGAAGATGGATGGACTTTTGAAAGAATACAGGATTAGAATTAAATGCACTTTGTGGTGGAACGCGCTCGAACGTTAGTTTTCCATAATTACCGCAAATTCTGCAAATTCCTTCTTTCTTCAAATAATACTTAGTGATTAAGGTTTTTAATTTTCTCAGTTAATTCTTTGTTTTGAAATCTTTCTTTAGCTTCACGTTCAATTCTTAATCCCAAGCCTTTTGTCTGATTGATATGATTTGAGGTAAGTTGACTGATATAGGCATAGATTATACCAACGTCCTTATTCATTTTTGTGTTCCAGTCGAAGTTATAAAGTTCTTTCAATTCTTCTGTCGGTGTAGTTCTGAATACGAAATTAGGGTTTTTATAGTGTCTGCCATCGTCCAGCAATATGACCATAAGAAAGACTCTGCTAAACCCTATCTTAACGTAGCCATCTGCTTGCTTTGTTCCCTTTTTCTGAACGCTTGTAATCTTGTTGATTTTTGGCGATTGATTTTCTAAGGATTCTGATTTTACTATTTTACATTCTATTCCAACAGCATTACTTTCATCGCTTGCTTTGTAAAGAAGGATATCAATATCGCCAGGTTTCTTTTTAGGTTCAGTAATTGGTTCCTTTACGCCACAATGATGGATGACAGAGGATGATGAAAATAGCTTTCTGTATAACATCTGTTTAAAATTATCATTGCTTATTAACCAATCAATGACATCGTTCTCATTTTCAAAGGTTCTGGTCACACTTACATCTGGCTCGGAATTATTTACAAAAAATGAAATTTTTGATGCGCCCGTTATAGGTTGTCTATCTGAAATGACAAACTGTGTAACCTCGTATTCCGGTGGTGGTTCTTTTTGAAAGAAAGCCTTAATTGTTTTTTGAAGTCTCGCCAGTATTTTCATAGATTAAAATGGCAATACTTGGTCAGTAAATTGCTTGAATATTTCACTGGCGAGCGCTTTGTCGAATGCTTTTTGAGATACTAAATCATACAATTTAGCTTTAAGAAGTTGACCAAATGATTTTTTGTCAAGGTTTGGAATATCCTCTCGTAGCTCATCAAATTCATCGAAGATGATTTGCTGGCCATAACCTAATTTTTCAATTTCTGAGAGTACTTTTTTAATCAGTTCCTTTAGTTCTTCATCAGAACTGCTAATTTTTGAGTAGTCTGTAACCTTTACTTTTCTTGCCTGTTCTATAGCGTATTTACCCTCAAGAGTTAAACGAGCACCAGTATCCTTAGTTGTAAGGATATCGACAAATCCTCTATTCTCTAACATTTTACCATAATCCCAATCTTCCCCGTGAATTTTCATTTCCACACCATTGCCTTCAAGTATCCACTTGATGGAATGATATTTTCTGTCATCGTATAGCTCATATAATTTGGAAAGAACGAGGTCGAGCCTACCGTCTGTGTCTAAATTTTTTCGTTCTTCTAAATCAATTTCATCAATCCTCACAATAGCATCTGAAATGGATAACGATTTCACATAATAAGCAAGACCATTAATCTCACTTTTAAGTGCTTCAATAGTATTTCTTATTTTTTGAGCAATGGGTAGCTTGAAACCAGTATTGAATCCACGTTTCTCTTTAAATTCATAGCCAAAATTTCTATGTTCAGGTTCAAAAGAAGTTTTTACGTAGTCAATTACTTCGCTTTCCCAGCTTTGCTTTTCTTCCTTTAGGTTTTCTAAATCATTTTCAGTTCTTGAAGACTTATATTTTTCAACTAAAGCTTTGCCTTCTGCTTTGTGTCCTTCAATTTTATTTTTGAAATCTTTCCATTTGACCTTTAGAATCATAAAAAATATTTTAGTTCATAAAGGTAGTGGAATGGAAATGCAAACTATTAAATTCTTAATTGAAGATTTCAACAGTCCGTTAAATCTAATTAAATTTTATTAGCCAATTTTTGATTTGAGAAGCGCCATATCATCACTCACTTTCCTCTCAACGACCCTTGCATAGATTTGTGTTGTGGATAGTTTGGTATGCCCTAATAATTTGGATACCGTCTCTATTGGAACACCATTGCTTAAAGTTACTGTTGTAGCAAAAGTATGGCGAGCCATATGAAAAGTTAGGTTTTTTTTGATACCACATAGGTCGGCGATTTCTTTTAAATAACTGTTCAATTTCTGATTGGATAACCTGGGCAAAAGATTGGATGTGTCATTGGTTCTATAATGGTCTTTATATTTATCTATTAAGATTGCAGCTTTGGGCAATAGTGGAATTTTGAACGGTGCACCTGTTTTTACCCTTTTGGCCATTATCCAAGGACTACCATCTATACCCATTACAATATTATCTTCATTTAATTGTACAATGTCAACATAAGAAATACCGGTGTAACAACTAAAAACAAATAAATCTTTCACAACCATAAGACGCTCTATGGACGAAGACAAATCTTCAATACTTAATAATTCAAAATCTGTAAGGAAACCACGTTCTTTCTTTTCAATTTTCATTTTAAAATTGACAAACGGGTCTCTTTCCATCCATTTCATCCGATAGGCAAGAGTAACCATTCTGCGTAAACGCTTAATATGCTTCATTGCGGTATTATTGCCAATTTTAGATTGACCACTTTTAGGTACATACGACCGAAGAAAATCTTCAAAGCCCACGATAAAACCATATTCAAGGTTGAAGAGTGGGATGTCTGTAAGTTTGTATTCCTTTAGAATATATTCCATCATATAACGTTGACTGGTCTTATATTGACCCATCGTATTCCTATGCAACTTGTGTTGCATCTTTTCATTGTAGTAGTCTACAAGGTTTTGAAAGGAAAAACGTGTTTTATCTTCGCCTAAAAATTTGGCTTTGACCATTTGGGAAGTGAAAGGCACTTCATCCCTCTTGAAATCTTCGTAAATCCTATATACTTTTGATTGTACTTCGTTCAAGTAAAGATTGAGAATACGGGAATCCTTATCGGTCCCACTTGCTCTTTGTAGTTTTTCATCCCAAGTAGAAATATTGATTTTCTTCTTGAGACTAATGTTAACACGTTTACCGTTTAAGGTAACCCGAATGTAGATGTTTGCTTTGTTGTTTACAGCACGTTTTCCGTACACCCAAAACAAAATTGAAAATGTTGATGAAGTTCGCATAATTGTCGTCTTTAATGATTAAACATTTAGTGAGACGAAAGTCAAATCAACTATACTAACATCAGTAAGTTACGTCAATCTGTCAACATAATCGCAGATAAAAAAATATGTTGACGATTTGTGACCTTTTAGATGCAAATGATATGAAATTATATGATTGCCCTAAAAACATAAAACCTTGCAAATCATAAGATTTACAAGGTTTTGAGGGAATTTGATTTCCCATTTAGCGGTCTGGACGGGATTCGAACCCGCGACCCCATGCGTGACAGGCATGTATTCTAACCAGCTGAACTACCAGACCTTTTTTATTGGAGTGCAAATATACACGCTATTATTAATTATACAAACCTTTTCTAGAAAATGAATAAAATAAAAAAAGCCTTCAACAGCTCGACAGAATCGAGAGGAAAGCCTTTCATTGGTTTAACTACTAAACCGCCGACAGTATTTTCATACCATCGAACAACACAACTATTTTTATGCGAAAAAAGCTTCAATTCTCATTGAAGCTTCTTGCTTTTCGCGGTCTGGACGGGATTCGAACCCGCGACCCCATGCGTGACAGGCATGTATTCTAACCAGCTGAACTACCAGACCCTTTGTTATTGCGAGTGCAAATATACAGCGCATTTTTAATTCTACAAGTATTTTTATCTAAAAAATAAAAATATTTTTTAGATCCTAAATAAACTTTTGACGTTCAACTAAATACGTTTGAAGTATTTTATTAAAATTCTGATTCACATCAACTTCAACGTATGTAATTCCATATTTAGCACAGCGTAATTTAAGTTCTTCTTGAAAATGCAGCATCATTTTCTCGTAAGACTCCTTTATATTTTCAGCAAATAAATCTATAGACACTCCTGTTTCCACATCTACAAATCGTTTTGGAGTATTGTTAAACTGAAATTCAAACTCCTTTTCTTTATCCATAACATGAAAAAAGACAACCTCATGTTTATTGTATTTTAAATGTTGAAGTGCTTGAAATAACTTTTCTTGGTCTGTTTCTGTTTGAAACAGATCTGTAAACAAAAAAATAAGACTTCGCCTATGAATTTTAGTTGCTATTTGGTGTAAGTAAGTGTAGGTTTTTGTTTGAGCAGCATTCAACTTATTTTTTATTAAAAGACCTTCCAAAGTATTTAATAATAAATGTCTATGGCGCTCACTCCCTTTCTCTGGCGCATAAAAATCGTACGCATCAGAATAAATACTTAAACCTACAGCATCACGCTGTTTTTTAAGAAACTTCATTAATGCAGCAGAAGCCAATACCGAAAAACCTATTTTATTTAGGTTGTTAATAGATTGCTTTTTTATAGATGGATAATGCATCGATGCGGAATTATCTATAATTAAATGACACCGTAAATTGGTTTCCTCATCATACTTTTTAGTATACAATTTATCTGTTTTCCCAAATAGCTTCCAATCAATATGGCGGGTACTTTCGCCTTGATTATATATTTTATGCTCTGCAAATTCTGAAGAAAAACCATGAAACGGACTTTTATGCATTCCACTAATAAACCCCTCCACAACTTGACTGGCTAGTAATTCTAAATTGCCAGATAATTCTAAATTATTAATTACTGCTTGTAATTTCATGCTATCTCTTTCTCCTAAAATAATATGCCTCCTAAAAACTGTAGGCATTTTTTATAATTTACTTACAATCTTAACCGTTATAAATTATAGTGATTAAATTTACTTTATTACTTTTACACATCCAATTATATTTAACACATGAGCAAATCTTTTGAGCGCTACCAGAAACGCAAACTTATATCTTCATACTTTTCTGTGATTTTAAGTATCGCCCTTGTTTTGTTTTTATTAGGTGTTTTAGGCTTACTTGTAATTAACACCAAAAAACTAGCAAACCACTTTAAAGAACAAGTAGCAATTACTGTATTTTTAAAAGATAACGCTAAAGAAGTAGAAATAAACCAGCTACAAAAAAGTTTGGCAATGACAGCCTATACCAAAACGGCTACTTTTGTATCTAAAGAAGAAGCTGCAGAAGACCATAGCAAAGAAATTGGGGAGAATTTCTTAGATTTTTTGGGGTATAACCCGCTTCAAAATTCAATAGATGTACACCTCAATGCCGATTATGTAGCTACAGATAGTATTCAAAAAATAGCAGATAACCTCTCTAAAAAAGATTATGTAGCTGAAGTTTCCTACGACAAACCTTTAATTTCTTTACTGAATGAAAATGTAAAACGGATGAGTTTTTGGATTCTAATTGCTAGTGGTGTTTTTACATTAATTGCTGTTTTATTAATTAACAGCTCTATTCGTTTATCGGTATATTCTAAAAGGTTTATCATTAAAACGATGCAAATGGTGGGAGCCACAAAAAGATTTATTCGTAAACCTTTTATATGGAATAGCATAAAACTTGGCATGGTTGGCGCTTTGGTTGCCATAATTGCTATGGCCGGTCTCTTATACTATGTAAATAGCATTATGCCACAACTAAATTTACTCTCAGATCCACTTATGTTGGTCATTTTATTTATAGGAATATTTGTAATAGGCATCATTATTACGTGGATAAGTACGTATATTGCCACCCAACGATTTTTGAACTTAAGAACAGACGATTTATATTATTAAAAAGAATATCGTGAAAAATAAAACACAAAATACTACAGATAAAGAATTTATATTTCAAAAGAAGAATTATATGTTTATGTTCATCGGTCTAGCCTTTATTGCTATAGGTTTTATATTGATGAGTGGCGGTGGGAGTAACGACCCAGCTGTTTTTAATCCTGATATTTATAATTTTAGAAGAATTAGGTTAGCACCTACGCTAGTTCTTATTGGTTTTGGAATTGAGGTTTACGCTATCCTTTTAAATCCAAATAAAAAGAAAAATAACTAATTTAAATTTAATTCCATCACTATAAAGCATGGAGGTTATAGACGCTATAATCCTTGGTATTATACAAGGCCTTACAGAATTTTTACCAGTTTCTTCTAGCGGACATTTAGAGCTTGGAAAGGCTATTTTAGGAGATAATTCCGTACCACAAGAAAGTTTACTTTTTACAGTTGTGCTCCATTTTGCTACTGCTTTAAGCACCATGGTAGTTTTTAGAAAAGATATTTTAGAAATTCTCAAAGGCATTTTTCAGTTTACTTGGAACGAGGAACTTAAATTTTCTTTAAAAATAATTATCTCCATGGTTCCAGCTGCACTCATTGGCTTCTTCTTTGAGGAACAGCTAGGAATGCTATTTAACGGTAACGTTTTACTAGTTGGTTTTATGCTTATAGTTACCGCTCTTTTACTTTATTTGGCGGATAAAGCTAAACACACTGGAAAACCTGTAAGCTATTCCAATGCATTTGTTATTGGTATTTCTCAAGCTATTGCAATGCTTCCAGGTATTTCAAGGTCTGGCGCAACAATCTCTACTTCTGTGTTATTAGGAAATGACAAAAGTAAAGCTGCCCGTTTTTCCTTTTTAATGGTAGTTCCGCTTATCTTCGGAAAAATAGCTAAAGATATTCTAAGTGGAGATTTATCCTATGAAGGACATAACACACAAGCATTAGCAATGGGTTTTTTAGCAGCTTTTATTTCTGGAATTCTAGCTTGTACCTGGATGATTAAATTAGTAAAAAACAGCAAATTGGTGTATTTTGCTATGTACTGTTTTATTGTTGGGCTAATTGCAATAACGCTTGGCTATTTTTATTAATCGAATTCTTTTTTTATGATATATACCGAAGAAAATATTAAAAGCGGACAAATATTACTTATTGACAAACCGCTAACTTGGTCTTCTTTTCAAGCGGTAAATAAAATAAAATGGGCTATCAAGAAAAAATTTGGCCTTAAAAAAATAAAAGTCGGACATGCTGGAACTCTAGACCCATTAGCAACAGGACTTTTAATTATCTGTACTGGAAAATTCACTAAAAAAATTCCAGAACTACAAGGACAAATAAAAGAGTACACAGGCACTATTACATTGGGCGCTACACGTCCATCTTATGACATGGAGACAGAAGTGGACCAAGTATTTCCTATTGAGCATATTTCAGAAGAAAAAATTAAAGAAGCTACTAAAAACTTTATAGGAGAAATAGATCAATTCCCTCCTGTTTTTTCAGCCTTAAAAAAAGACGGAAAACGACTCTATGAATATGCTCGTGAAGGTGTTGAAGTGGAAATAAAATCGCGTAAAATAACTATCGAAGCATTTGAAATTACTGCTATTAACCTTCCAGAAGTAGCGTTTAGAGTTGTTTGCAGCAAAGGCACCTACATTAGGTCACTAGCACACGATTTTGGCAAAGCTCTTAATTCAGGAGGATATTTATCTGTGTTAAGAAGAACCAAAATAGGAGATTTCAACGTAGATAATGCTATAACACCCGATGATTTTACAGAAATATTACAACCCTAAAAGACATAAATATTTTTATCTTTAGCATTCAGGTCGTTTTTAAAATATGGACTTAAAAGAACTAATAAAAAAACTCAACGAAGCTAATGATAAATTTATTAGCAAATTAGACGAGCTTAATAACAAGCAATTAGCACTTATTATTTCGAGCTGTTTAATGGGGATTTTTTTGTTGACACTGCTTAACATAAAATTGTCTGGACAAAAAGAAGAAGAGTTTTTATATGAATTAAGCTTCGACGAGGAACTCTTAAAAGAAGAAATTCCGCAGGAAGAAGAAATGACCCTAACCGAACTAGAAACTCATAAAGCATATAATGAAGCTGAAAAAAGTGAATATGCAGATGATGTTGATAATTTTAAAACTCTTGAAGAATTAGAGCAAGAAAAGCAAGATGCTGCTAGTGAAAATCCTGATAACTCTGAAAGTCTAAACGACAACGCTGCTATAAATGAAGGTTATTCTAGTGAATATGCAAAAAAACTACAAGAACAACGCAGAAAAATAGAAGCGCTAAAAAGAAAAGGAGAAGCACCAAAAGTTAACATAAAAAGAAGAACTACAATTAGCTATTCCTTAATTGATAGATATGATGTAAGTCTTCCAAATCCTGTTTATACTTGCGAGAGCTTTGGCAAAGTGGTAATAAATATAAAAGTTAGTCCACAAGGAGATGTAACAGACGCTTCTTTTAATAAAAATAGCTCTACCACCCAAAACGGATGCCTTGTAGACAACGCCATAAATTACGCACTAAAAGCTAAATTTAGCTCCGCAAACACAAGTTCAGAACAACCTGGAACGATTACCTATTTATTTCAAGGAGAGTAATTCCAAAAGATCGGCTATTGTATTTTCTCCCTTATCTTTATTGTACCAAATTTGCAAATCTTGTTTAAACTCAGCAGTTAAAGTTCCGTGCTTTTCTTTATAAGTTTTTACCATATTTGTTGCTATAGAAGGTCTCGGTCCCCAACAATCTATAACCTCTTTTATAGCTTCATCAACCATTATAAGTTTAGGAATAGAACGGCTTCCACGTGTTAAAAAGTTATCCATCAACTCAGAATTTTCGTCTCTTAAAACAACTTTAAGAGTTATATTATTAGAAGCTTCGGCTATTTTATTAATTATAGGGAGTGTTTGCGCCGCATCCCCACACCAACTTTCAGTCAAAACTACCCAAATAACTTTTCTGTCCAAAGACTGCAATTTTTCTAGCACTTCTTCAGAAAGCTTAGTAGTTTTATCCAACCGCTTCATCCGTTTATGGTTTAACAAACTATAATTACTCAAAGCTTCTGTCTGCGCTACTCCAGTTGATTTATTTTCTAACACTAACTGGTCCACTAACACTCGGTAATCTGAATATGTATATCCTGTTTTAAACGCTTCTTTAATGAGTTTTTTTACTATTTCTTCCATAAAATTTATATCGGCAAATACTACATTATTATTTCATATCTTAGACTCAAATTTATGTAAAACTTACAGCAATTAAGCTGATAAATATCATACGTATGCAACGATGTGGATGGTGTGTAGGCGATACACTTTACGAAGATTATCATGACAATGAATGGGGAGTTCCAGTTTATGATGATGCTACTATTTTTGAGTTTCTAATCCTAGAAACCTTTCAAGCTGGACTTAGTTGGATTACCATTCTAAGAAAGCGTGAGAATTTCCGAAAAGCTTTTGACAATTTTGACTATAAAAAAATTGCGAAGTACAACACCTCTAAATATGATTCTCTTCTTTTAGATGAAGGAATTATTAGAAATAAGTTAAAAATTAAAGCAACTATTTCCAACGCTCAGAATTTTATTAAAATTCAAGAAGAACATGGAAGTTTTAGTAAATATATATGGAGTTTTGTTGATGGGAAACCGATTCAAAACAAAGTTGAAAATTACAAAGAAGCTCCTGCAAATACAGCTATTTCTGATGCTCTGAGTAAAGATTTAAAAAAACGCGGATTTAAATTTGTAGGCTCTACAGTAATGTATGCACATATGCAAGCTACTGGTATGGTTAACGACCATGAAGTTAATTGCTTTAGATATAACCAAGTAAAATCTCCTTGAGAACACCCAAGCAAAACCTAAAATACTAAAAGAGAACTAAAAAGTATTTTGCCACAAAACTCTGGGCATACTCAGAACAATTTATAAAACATTTAAGTATTGATTATTGAGGACAAACTAATTAGATTTCAAAACACTTATAAAAACCTCCCTTGGAATTTCACGAGCGCCAAGGGAATACAAATGATCTGTATATAACTGACAATCTATTAACTTATAATTTTCTTTTTCTAACTTCTGTGCTAAATATATAAACGCAGTTTTGGAGGCATTACTCATTTTTGAAAACATACTTTCACCACAAAATATATGTCCTAAATCTACCCCATAGAGTCCGCCAACCAATTCATTTTCATACCAAACCTCAACAGATTTAGCCACTCCCATCTTATGCAGTTTTATATAAGCGGTAGTCATATCTTCATCAATCCAAGTTCCATCTTGCCCCTTTCTCTCAATTTTAGCACAATTTCTAATAACATCTTCGAAAGCTTTATTATAAGTAATTTTGAAAATCTTCTTCTTCAAAACAGTCTTCATACTTTTAGAAATTTTTATGTGAGAAGGCACTAAAACCATTCTCGGATCTGGACTCCACCACAATATTAAATCTCCTTGATCAAACCATGGAAAAATTCCTTGGTTATACGCCTCAATAAGTCTTTCTGTTGATAAATCTCCCCCTACGGCAACTACTCCATCTACAGAAGCATTTTCTACTGGCGGAAATACTATCTTTTCTGTGAGAAAAAACATTTAATCCTTTGTTTTTAGTTGTAAAATTTAAAAAATATAGTAAAAAAAGTATATTTAACTTGTATATATTGAATTATTATTACATTTTTGATATATGTCATTGTAACCAATTATTTTCATCATTGCTTTTTGAGTTTAATACAATGACGTACCTAAAACCACAATATTAAGTCTCAACAATTTTTGTTGAGACTTTTTTTATATATCACTTATAATTTACACCAAAAAAAAGAGCCCTTAGGACTCCTTTTTTCTTTCTATTTTTTTTATCACACCTTAGATCAAGCCTAAGATGTATTTATATAAAACAAATTAACTCATTGAGCGCAGATTCCTTTAATAAACTCAGGACAGGCTTTAGAGAATTAAACTCACTATGAGATTAAAAAGGAAGATCGTCGTGATCATCTTCTTTAAAATCGTTTGCTGGTTCAAAAGCATCTTCCGGCGGCATTGGTGGCATTTCTGGCGCACCATTTCCTGCTGGCTGTAAATTCTCAATTCTCCAACCTTGGATAGAATTAAAATACTTAGTTTCTCCTTGCGGATTAACCCATTCTCTACCTCTAAGATTAATACTTACCTTTACTTGTTGTCCTACTTGATATGCGTTAAGAATATCGCATTTATCTTGAACAAACTCAATCATAATATGTTGAGGATATTGCTCTTCCGTAGTTACTACCATTTCTCTTTTTCTAAAACCATTGTTTCCAAAAGTTTTAGTCTCATCAATCAACTTTATTTTTCCTTGTACTTCCATGCGTCAAAAATATTAAAATATATTCAATTTATTTAGCCAATAATAGTTTCCATGCAGAAACAACATCATTATTTGCAATCATCTCTTGAGCTTTTGCGTGTATCTGTGCTATATCATCGGCACTTATTAACTCTCTTATTTTTATAGAACTCTCAACAAACTCTTCTATTTCTTCTTTTGAGGGAACTCTTTCTACATTCCCTAAAACACCTAAATCGTTACCTGTTAGCACTTTACTATTTCTAATATCAAAAGGAATATTATCAATCCCAATTCCTATGCTAGCTAAAGGCTTTGGCACCTCAAACATTCCTAAATTAGCACGACTGTACCAATTTCCTCCCATTCTACTTACCAAATCTATTTTGTGCTGATCTATTTGTCCATTTTCATCTAAAACAGCTTCATTTATATGAAGTTTAACTACTTCACAAACAATTAAATTTCCAGCCCCCCCTTCTTCTCCTAGAGCAATAACTTCATTCACTTTACACTCAAATTGTACTGGCGACTCCCCCACTCTAAATGGTTTTATAAGCTCCGACTTTAACATTGTAAGTCCTGCTTTTTCAAACTCATTAACTCCTTTTGGATACTCTGTACTACTTAAAGAAACTTGCTGAACTATATTATAATTTACAATGTTAACAACAACTTCTTTAGTTTCTAATATATTTTCCAAAGTATGCTTTGTAGTATTATCTCGAACCCTTCTATTTGCAGAAAAAATCATAATAGGTGGATTGGAACTATACACATTAAAAAAACTAAAAGGCGATAGATTTACAGCTCCATTAGCATCAATAGTACTAGCAAAAGCAATAGGCCTTGGTCCTACTGCTCCAAGTAGATAACCATGAAGTTTGCCTGTGGATATTTCTTTAGGATCTATAGATAACATACTGTTGTTTTAAACAAAAATAGCTTAAATAAAACGGGGGCAAAAATGTTTTAATACAAAGTAATCCCTCCATTTTTAAATTTTAAAAAGCCCCTAGTTTAGAATTGCGTTGATGGCTAGCGCAGCTAAAACCCTTATCCGCAGAATAGTAACCGAAATCTCTGAGATCAGGAGTGTAGCGACGCAGCGTTACGGTTTTTCGACCTCGTTGTCAAAAAAACCATACATTTTAAACCTTTGTAGGTGAAGCAACAATAAATTTGATGGTTTTACTTTATATTTATACATTGTCAAGTAAAATTCCTCAAAAAAGCCATGAGATATAAGAGGAAATAAATTTTTCGACAAAAGTGTCGGAGCAATAAACCTCGATAAATGAGTAAAAACTTTTCTTCGAATAAATGAAAAAAGCTACCCGTTGGATTCTTATAATGTCCTCATTTGTAATTGTTATTTCTATTTTATGGAATACCTATGTTTTCTTTCAGAAATTTAAAGAAGAAGAGCGTACTAAAATGAAAATTTGGGCGGAAGCATTAGGAGAGTTTTTACAAACTACCGATTTAGACCGCGATTTAGGGAATCTTACCTTAGCTGTTATAAAAAATAACACCAGTACTCCTATGATATATATGGGGAAAAATGGAGAAGTTAGGTCGAATAATCTTCCAGAAGAAAAAGCCAATGATTCTATATATATAAGAAATAAAGTCCGACAATTTGTATCCGAAAATGCTCCTATTGAAGTTACTTTTAGAGCAGAAGAATACGGAACATTATATTACGGAAATTCAGATGTTTTAAACAATTTAAAATATTATCCCATAGCGCTTATTTTAATAATCGTTTTCTTTGGAGGTACTGTTTACTTTTTTTATCAAATTTCTAAAGTAGCAGATCAAAATAAACTCTGGGCTGGAATGGCAAAAGAAACTGCACACCAAATAGGAACTCCGCTCTCTTCTCTTTTAGGATGGGCAGAACTATTAAAGTCTGAAAATGTAAACCCTACCATTACTCAAGAAATAGAAAAAGATATCGATAGACTTTCTACCATTACAGAACGTTTTTCCAAAATAGGCTCTGTACCAAAATTAGAACGCCTAGATGTTATTTCAGAAACAAAAAATACATTTGATTATATCCAAGCCAGAAGTTCTAAATTGGTAGATTTTCATTTCAAAGCTCCAGCTAAAGAAATATACAGTCTTGTTAACCCTCAACTTTATAGTTGGACTATTGAAAACCTCATCATAAACTCTATTGATGCTATGAAAGGAAAGGGGAAATTAGAAATTGAAATTTTTGAAGATAAGAAAACAGTAAAAATAAACGTTATAGACACAGGAAAAGGAATTATGAAAAGTGATTTTTACAAAATATTCGAACCAGGCTATACCACCAAAAAAAGAGGTTGGGGTCTAGGATTATCTCTGGTAAGAAGAATTATTGAAGATTACCATGATGGGAAAGTAAAAGTTTTAAATTCTGTTTTAGGAAAAGGAAGTACTATACAAGTTACTCTTAAGACTGAAGAACCATAAATCAAAATAAACCTACAGTGAAAACTATACAAAAAGAAATTAAGGAAGCCTCATTAACCAATAATTGTCCTGAATGTTTTTCAAACCAAGGGCTCTTACTCACTTTTTACCAAAAACATATTGAGAGTGCTTGGTATATAAATGCTACAAAAGAAATAACCGACAAAATTGTTTGTGGAAATTGTAACACAACTATTTATCCTGTTCGATGGACGGAAGACATTGAAAGAGTAAGAGAGTTTTATGCAAAAACTGTTGAAAACCCAAAAACATACTTTAAACTAACTCGGCTTTCTATTTTTATGATGTTAGCAATTGTTGGAATTGCCATTGCAGTTTTTATATTTCTACGTAGCAATAATAGTATCTAAAAGACTAAACTATAGCAGCACTTACTTTTTCAGCAATTTCTTTAAACTCCTCATCGGATAGCTTTACTTTTTGCTGAAAAGTCATTTCGCTCATAGCATTTAAAGGAATTAAATGAACATGCGTATGCGGAACTTCTAGTCCTACCACAGCAATCCCTACTCTTTTACAATCTATTACTTTTTCAAGTGCTTTGGCTACTTTTCTAGAAAAAGACATTAACCCCATATAAGTCTCTTCATCTAAATCGAAGATTTTATCTGTTTCTTTTTTAGGAATACATAGCGTATGGCCTTTTGCATTAGGATTGATATCCAAAAAGGCGTAAAAATTTTCATCTTCAGCTACTTTATAACTAGGGATATCTCCATTAATAATTTTTGTAAAAATTGTTGCCATACAAGGAAAAAACTTCAGTTTCTATTTAAACTCTAAAATAAAAAAGGTTTGACTAACAGCCAAACCTTTTTTATACTAAACACCGTTTAATTATAACAATGTATCGATTGCTTCATTATATGCTGTTTTAGGAGCAACACCTACTTGTCTTCCTACAACTTCTCCATTTTGAAAAACTAAAACTGTAGGTATATTTCTTACGCCGTATTTAGCTGCAAATTCTTGATTAGCATCAACATCTACTTTTCCAATAACAGCTTTACCTTCGTATTCTTCGGTTAATTGGTCAATAATTGGAGCCACCATTCTACATGGACCACACCAAGCTGCCCAAAAATCTACTAATACTGGTTTGTCACTTTTTAAAACTACTTCATCAAAAGTAGCATCTGTTATCTCTAAAGCCATTTTATTTAATTTTAATGTGTTCTACTTTATTATGCAAATTTAGTCAAATATTTCTCGAATCCTTACAGAGAGCATATATGTTTTTACTATAAAACCATTTGATTTTCTGATAGGAATCTTAAATTTATAAAATAACTATTAATATTATTAACCCGTTGTGCATTTAGAAAAAGTTGTGCAAACTGCTAAAATGCAGTAAATTGTAGTAACCACACTATAATTTATATGCACAACTTTCAAGCAAATTACGACAAAATCCTCAAGGTTTTAAAAGAATTGGATTGTAAAATGGATTATTTACATCAAATCCGTAAACCTAAATTAAGAGATAAAGAGCTTATAGCTATTGATTTAACATCAGAATATATGAGTGTTGATAGTGAATGCCAGCTTTTTCGAATGTTACCTGCTGGTCTATCCAGCAAAATAGAGCGCAGTGTCTACAATAGAAGAAAGCGTAAGTTGTTTTCTTTTAGAGAATCACTTCGCAAGGCATTAGTGAGAAAGTTGAATAAATCTGAGCATTGTTATATTGTTGACAGTATGCCGTTAGAGGTCTGTAAATTATCAAGAAGCGCTAGAAGTAAGATATGTAAAGAACAAAACTACAGTCTGCCCGAAAAAGGATATTGTGCAAGTCAATCAAGCCATTATTATGGATATAAATTACATGCTGTCTGTTCTGCTCAGGGTGTTATCGAAAGTATGGATATTAGTCCAGCCTCTGTGCACGATATTAATTATTTAAAGGATATAAAGCATCAATTAAGTGATTGCATATTACTTGGTGATAAAGGGTATTTGTCGGCTGAATATCAATTGAATTTATTTGAATATCATAATATTAGACTTGAAACCCCTATGAGAACAAACCAGCATAACTATAGGGAGCAGCCGTACGTTTTTAAGAAATCCAGAAAGCGTATTGAAACATTGTTTTCTCAACTTTGCGACCAATTTATGATTCGAAGGAATTATGCTAAATCTTTTGAGGGATTCAAAAACAGAATATTATCTAAGATTACGGCTATGACGGTCATTCAATATATAAACATATTTGAATTCAACAGAAATATCAATAACCTAAAAATCAATATTGCCTAAATGCACAACGGGTATTATTACTATTTTACTATCTTCATAAGATGAAGCACCCCTCTATACTTTTATTTTTTTTAGTTTCGAGTTTCATTATTAAAGCACAAGAACTCAATTCCATAGAAGACAATTTTTTATGGAGCCCCCTATATGTAAAAGCCTCTGCATACAATTCTTTAAAAACGCAAACCGTTGGAAATCCTGCTATAAGTGCATGGGGAGATACTTTACAATCTGGAATGAAAGCAATTGCAATCTCAAGAGATTTACTAAAATTAGGAATTACCCATAATACCCCTATTAAAATTGAAGGTTATGAAGGCATTTATTTTGTAAAAGATAAAATGAATGCACGCTACCGAAAAAAAATTGATATTTATATGGGAATAGAGCTTCAAAAAGCGAGGGATTTTGGAAACAAGAATCTTAAAATCTGGTATGGAATTCCTCAAAAAAATGAAAATTAACGTCTAAAACTAATTTTCTACTAAAATTGACACCTACTTTTTAAATTCCAGAGGAAAAGTTCTATTTTTAGAAATCATTAATCAAAAAATACTATCATGAAGTCTTTAATTTATCTTTTATCATTCTTAATTCTACTAGCTTCCTGCAAAAATGAACCTGAAGGGACTAACGCTTTAACCTTAGGAAAACTTACTCTTGAGGATGCCACCCCCTCTCCAGGAGATTCATTAAATATAAGTTACAATGAAAAAGCAGTAGATAGCATCGAAGCTATGTTCTATTACCTTGTAGATACCAATGCTTATGCAGTTGATATTCATTTAAAAAATGATACTAAAAATACATTAAAAGCAACAATTCAAATTCCTGATTCGGCTGCTGCTATTGCCTTCAATATTAAAAAAAATGAAGAAATAGATAACAACAACAAAGAAGGTTACATTATTCCTTTGCACAATTCTGAAGGACATATTATTGCTGGAAGTAATGCCGCAAAAGCATATTATAGATTAAATTTTGGCGAAAGAAATGAATTGGAGGTAAATAAAGATTCTATTGTTACTGCAATCCAAAAAGATATTACAGAACACCCTGAAATTTCTAAAGAATGGAAGCTTGTTTACCTAGACTTAATGTATAAAGAACGTAAAGAAGAAGGAAAAAAATTAGTAACTAAATACATCGATTCGCTGTCTTCTAAAGAGTCTCTAACAGAAAAAGAGTATCAATCTTTACTAAGAATGTATAATTTAACTGGAAATAAAGAAAAGGCAGATTCTATAAAAACTGCTGCAATTGCTACTTTTCCAAAAAGTAAAATTGCAGAACGAGAATCGCTAATTAAAGTTTATGAAATTAAAGATTTAGATGAAAAAACTAAGGCTTATGCAGATTTTAAGACGAAATTTCCTGAAGCAACTGGTCAAATAAACGATGCTGTACTTAGAACTATTGCATTGGCATATAATAAAGAAGGAGACGTTGCTAAATTTGATGAATACGCTAATCAAATCGATGAAGAATTAAACAAAGCTTCTGTTTATAATAGTGTTGCTTGGGAAAAAGCAGAAGCAAAAAAAGATTTAGATTTTGCTGAAAACCTATCCAAACAATCTCTTGAATTAATTAATTCTCTAAAAGAAGAACCCTCTAATAAGCCGGATTATTTCTCTGAAAGTCAGTTTAAAAACAGACTAGAGGGAACTTATCAAATGTATGCCGATACGTATGGTTTAATTTTATTTCAACAAGGAAAAACAAAAGAAGCTATTGATACTCAAAAAATAGCTGTAGGCGATGGAAAAAGCGTAGATGTAAATAAAAGATATCTAGAGTTTTTAATGACCGATAAACAATACAAAACTTTATTGGAAAAAGGAGAATCTTTTATAAAGTCTGGAAACTCTAATCCTGAAATGTTAGATTATTATGTTACAGCATATAAAGAAGTTAATGGAGAAGAAGGGCTTGAAGCTAAAGTTGCCGAATTAGAAGCTGCTGCACATAATTTATTAGTAGAAAAAATTAAAAGCAATTTAATAAGTGAAGAAGCAGCAGAATTTGCGCTAAAAGACATGGAAGGTAAAGAGGTGAGTCTTTCTTCATTAAAAGGAAAAGTTGTTATTCTTGATTTTTGGGCAACTTGGTGTGGCCCATGTAAAGCCTCTTTTCCAGAGATGCAACAGCTTGTAGAAAAATATAAAGACAATGAAAATGTGGCAATTTTGTTTGTAAATACTTTTGAGAACACTCCTAAAAGAGAAAAAGACATTACCGATTTTATTACTAAAAACAAATATGATTTCCATGTAATTCTCGATGCTCCAATTAAAGACAGTAGAAATTTTGAGGTAGCCGACAGTTATGGAATTAGAGGAATTCCTACAAAAATTATTATTAGTCCAGAGGGAAAAATTAATTATAAATCTGTGGGCTACGAGGGCAACGGAAAGCTCTTAACCGAAATGGAAATTTTAATAGAGCTTATAGAAAAAAGCTAATAAAAATATAGCATATCTATACTTTATAAAACTAAACGATCAACTTTTTCTGAAAAAATCAGCTAAAGTTGATCGTTTAATTATTTTTACAAGCTAGTCCAACCCTTTGAATGGGAAGGATAATAAACTTCTAGTTTAATTTATAAACAACATTTTGAAGGTTCAATTCTTGAAGTAACTCATTAGAGATATTCACTTTTTGTTTTCTGCTTGGCATTGTTAATTTAATTTCATTCTCCATTTCATACACCACAAAATTTAAAGTATGATCTCCTTTATGCATGGAAATTACATCTTTTAAAGTATCAATACGATTATCTTCTAATTCATCAAGTTTTAAATGAATGGTAAGTTTTCGAGCATATTTATCCATTACATCCTGCAATTGTTCCATAGAGTTAAATTGCAATCTAGGATCTCCTCTTTTACCAGTTTCTCTATTTACCCAACCTTCTCTAACAAAGGCTTTGATATAAATAAAAGAGTTTATCATTAAAAAATGGCGGAATTTAAGATATTCTTCTCCAAACATTCTAAATTCATACGTATCTGTATAATCTTCAACGGTAAATAATGCCCATCCTTTTCCATTTTTAGAAACCCTATGTTGCACATCAGAAATAACCCCTGCAAAAGAAACTTCTCGGTTAACAATAGCTTCCAAATCATTAAAAGCTCCGATAGTTCCATTACAGAATACATTAATTTCAGTTTTAAAATCGTCTAATGGGTGTCCGGAAATATAGATTCCAACCACTTCCTTTTCACGTTTTAATTTCTCCATGGTTCCCCAGGTTTCGCATGGTGGAACTTGGGGTTCGGGAATTTGCACATCGCTAGCCTCTCCAAAAAGACTTACTTGCGAGGAGTTTTCGTTTTCCTGAAATTTAGCCCCATACTTCACTGCTTTTTCCAAAAAAGTTATCCCATCTCCTTCTGCATGAAAATATTGCGCCCTATGTGTATCTCCAAACGAATCGAGTCCTCCTGCTAATGCTAAGTTTTCAAATGCTTTTTTATTGGCTGCTCTTAAATCTATCCGTTTTGCCAAATCAAAAATAGACTTATACTTTCCGCCTTCTCTTCCTTCTACAATGGTATTTACAGCACCACGACCAACACCTTTTACTGCGCCCATTCCAAAACGAATAGCACCATCGTTATTAACCGTAAATTTATAGTAAGATTCATTTACATCTGGACCAAGAACTTCAATTCCCATTCGCTTACATTCCTCTAAAAAGAAAGTAACCTGTTTAATATCGTTCATATTATTAGACAGTACAGCTGCCATATATTCCGCAGGATAATTTGCCTTTAAATATGCTGTTTGATACCCAATCCAAGCATAACAGGTAGAATGCGATTTATTAAAAGCATAACTTGCAAATGCCTCCCAATCTTTCCAAACTTTCTCCAGCGTTTCTCTAGAATGCCCTCGAGCCTCTCCTCCATCTAAAAACTTTGGTTTAAGCTGTTCTAGTAATGCAAATATTTTCTTTCCCATTGCCTTACGCAAAACATCGGCTTCCCCCTTTGTAAAACCTGCTAACTTTTGAGAAAGCAACATTACCTGCTCCTGGTAAACCGTAATCCCGTAGGTTTCCTGAAGGTATTCTTCCATGGCATCGAGATCATATTTAATCTCTTCATCTCCATGTTTTCTACGGATAAAACTCGGGATATATTCCAAAGGCCCTGGACGATATAAGGCGTTCATTGCAATTAAATCGGCAAAAACGGTAGGTTTTAAATCCTTCATATGTTTCTGCATTCCGGCAGATTCATATTGGAAAATTCCTACGGTTTCTCCTTTCTGGAACAGCTCGTATGTTTTTTCATCATCTAACGGAAATTCATCTGGATTTAAATCTATCCCGTGCTTATATTTTACCAATTTAACGGTATCCTTAATAAGCGTTAGTGTTTTTAATCCGAGGAAATCCATTTTTAATAATCCCGCATTCTCCACCACGGAATTATCAAATTGCGTAACATATAAATCGGAGTCTTTAGCTATAGAAACAGGAACAAATTTGGTAATATCGTCTGGGGTAATAATAACTCCACACGCATGAATTCCTGTATTTCTAACCGACCCTTCTAAAATTCTTGCTTGGTTTACCGTCAGCGCTTCTAAATCGTCTCCATCTGCTATATTTTTAAGCTCGTTTACTTTATCAATTTCTTCAGCGCGTAAACTCCCTTTTAACTTAGCATCGTCTAAACTAAAAATCTTAGCCAGCTTCATGTTTGGAATTAGCTTAGCTATCCTATCGGCATCGTGTAAAGGTAAATCAAGCACACGTGCTGTATCTCTAATAGAAGACTTAGCAGCCATGGTTCCATAAGTAATAATTTGTGCTACTTGGTTGGCACCATATTTATCTATTACATAATCCATTACACGCCCACGCCCTTCATCATCAAAATCAATATCAATATCTGGTAAGGATACACGATCGGGATTTAAAAACCGCTCAAAAAGTAAATCGTAGTGAATAGGATCGATGTTTGTAATTTCCAAGCAATAGGCCACTGCAGAACCAGCAGCAGAACCCCTCCCCGGACCAACAGAAACATCCATTTTACGAGCTGCTGCAATAAAATCTTGTACAATTAAAAAGTACCCTGGATATCCTGTATTTTCAATAACGCTTAACTCAAAGTCTAATCGTTCCTTAATAGACTCTGTAATTTCTGGATAACGCCTTTTTGCTCCCTCATACGTTAGGTGTCTTAAATATTTATTTTCCCCACGTTTTCCATTATCATCTTTATCCTCTTCAAACTGAAATTCTTCTGGAATATCAAACGCAGGTAATAAAACATCTCTAGCCAGCTCATACGGCTCTACCTTATCTACAACTTCCTGAATATTAAAAATAGCTTCTGGAAGATCTTTAAAAATGGCTTTCATTTCCTCGCCACTCTTAAAGTAATATTCTTGATTTGGCAATCCGTATCGATATCCTCGTCCACGACCAATAGGCGTATCTTTTTTCTCTCCGTCTTTAACACACAATAAAATATCATGTGCATTTGCATTTTCTTTATTTATGTAATAGCAATTGTTTGTTGCTACTAACTTTACTTGATGTTTATTTGCCAACCTTACAAGTTCGCTATTCACCCTATTTTCATCTTCTTGATCGTGGCGCATTATTTCCACATACAAGTCTTCTCCAAACTGCTCTTTCCACCAAAGCAAAGCCTCTTCTGCTTGTACCTCCCCAATATTTAGGAGTTTACTTGGAACTTCTCCATACAAATTTCCAGTAAGTACAATTATATCTTCCTTGTATTTTTCAACAACTTTTCTATCAATTCTTGGCACATAATAAAACCCTTCTGTATAAGCTATAGAAGACATTTTTGCCATATTATGATACCCTCGCTTATTTTTAGCAAGCATCACAATTTGGTAACCATTATCTTTAACAGATTTATCTAAATGATTTTCGCAAACATTTAAAGTACATCCTAAAATAGGTTTTATAATTGTTTCAGAAGGCTCTTCTCCATTTGCAATAGCCTCTTCATTTCTGGCTTTTACTCCTTTATTATGATTTCCAACTTCTTTTACAAAATGAAAAGCCCCCATCATATTTGCCATATCTGTAAGTGCTACCGCTGGCATTTTGGCTTTTGCCGTAGCAGCAACCAAATCTGGAATACTTGAAGTAGCCTGAAGAATAGAAAACTGAGAATAATTATGAAGGTGTGAAAAGTTAACCTCTTCTAACTCTTTTATGTTTTGATGCAGTTCTTCCTTAGAAAT
Organism: Galbibacter orientalis DSM 19592; assembly: GCF_000260115.1. Lineage (GTDB taxonomy): Bacteria > Bacteroidota > Bacteroidia > Flavobacteriales > Flavobacteriaceae > Galbibacter > Galbibacter orientalis. The sequence goes on from NZ_JH651379.1 coordinate 313,984, forward strand.
TTCTTCTGAAGGCGCTTCTTTCGCAATTTGCTCCCTAATTTTATCAGAAGCTTTTTTCAGATTAATATGCTTTAATCCGATAAGCTCAATTGGCTGCGGATTGGCCTCAGAAAAATCTCTAAAATAGGAAGGTAAAACATCTAATTCTTCCGCAGTAAAAACCTCTTTACGGATAAGTTCTAAAAAGCAACGTGTGGTTGCTTCCACATCTGCTGTGGCATTATGAGCTTCTGCAAAAGGTTCATTAAATAAAAACTCATGAAGCTCCGTTAGTGTGGGAAGTTTAAATTTCCCTCCTCTTCCTCCAGGAATCTTACATAAAGATGCTGTAGTTTCTGTACAGGTATCTAAAACAGGTAACTCGGTTAGATTACTTTCTACTCCCGCACGGTAAAATTCCGCACCCATAATATTTACGTCAAATCCTACATTCTGCCCAACTACATAAGTGGATTTTGATAAAGCTTTCTGAAACTTTTCTAATACTTCATCCAATGGAAGCCCTTCCTGTTCGGCTAATTCTGTAGATATTCCATGTATCTTTTCAGCATCAAAAGGAATATTAAACCCTTCTGGCTTGATTAAATAATCCTGATGTTCTACAAGATTCCCCATATCGTCATGCAATTGCCATGCAATTTGAATTGCTCTTGGCCAATTATCAACATCGGTTATGGGAGCATCCCAACGTTTCGGTAATCCGGTAGTTTCTGTATCAAAAATCAGGTACATAAAATTGCTATCTCTTTAAGATTGAGGTAATTAGTTGTAAGCCAACTGAAAGCTTAAAATTAAGGATATTTTTGAGAGTAAAAAGCATAAATTATCAGGAGTTATCAACTACCTCGGGCAAGCCCACAAGGTATCCAAAGGAAATAAATTTAATTCATTTCGACCCAGAGCCCATCGGTAAACTTAGCACAGGCTCTGGGGAATTAAACCCTCAATGAGGGATTAAAACAAAAAAGGCTGCTTATTTCTAAGCAACCTTTTTCAATTAATTCTATAATTAATCAACTACCTCGAGGCAAGCCCACAAGGTATTCAAAGTAAAATAATTTAATCCATTTCAATGCAGAGCCCTTCGGTAAACTCAGCACAGGCTCTGGGGAATTAAACCCTCAATGAGGAATTAAGATACAATGTGCTCATAACGTTTTGCATTGTTTACAGAGTTCTTAATCGCATTTCGCTGCCTCGTAATCATTGCTTTTGTAGATTCTGGCAAGGATGTTTCTTCTAGAATTTCATTATAATCTTCCAAACTTGCCTCCTCTCCTCTTTGTACTTCTTCTAAAATTGCCTCTTCATCATTACTAGATAAAGCCGATTTTATATTCATCCAAGTACGGTGCATATCTCCTGTTATACTCCCCGAATCTATAGGCTTTTCTCCAAAAGAAATGATCTCTCTTTTCAACTCATCAGCAAATTTTTCTCGTTCTGCCGCTTTACTTTTAAAATAAGTTTTAAGATTTGTATTATCTACATGCTCACTAGAATTTACAAAACCCTTTTGCGCATCATAATTCTTTTCTAATAATTCATTTATTTTTTTGGCAACATCTTCTGTGTAACTCATAATTCAATTTTTAAATGGTTAATAATCTATTTCTCCCCTTAATTTACTAAACCATTCTTCCAAACCAAAGGAAAAAGGGGTGGTTTAGGTATTATTTAACCTTAAATCTTAAAGGAATTATAATACTTTATATGTAAACAAATTCTTTATTTACAAAGCGAATTGCTTCGATTCATTATAAAAATTGTTACCTATTGAGGTTTCTAAAAAAAATAGAAAAATTTCATCAGAATAATTTAAGGGTTTAATTATCTTTGTGCCTACATTAAAAAAATATATTGATGTCAATTTCAGATTTATATTCTTCAGGTTTTAGAGATAGAAACCGCGATCATTTTGCAGCTATTGTTAGAGTTGCCTTATCTGATGGCGAAATGTCTCCTGAAGAAAAAGCATTTTTAGACCGTTTAGCAAATAATTTAGATATTTCTCCTGAGCTATATGAGAGTATTCTAGAAAATCCGTCTGCATTTCCAGTAAATCCACCTTCGTTGTACAACGCAAGATTGGAAAGACTATATGATATTGGGCGTATGATTTTTTCCGACCATATCGAAGATGAAGATGAAATGCGAATTATGAGAAGATTGGGTATTGGTTTAGGTTTTAATCCTGCTAACGTAGATTTTATCAATAAAAAAGCGATGGATCTTATCCACGAAGGAGTAGATTTAGATACTTTTATTGAAGAAATTAAGCACATGAACCGCTAAGGGTTTATCGATAAAAAGTCAAAAGGCAGTACTTGAAAAAGTGCTGCCTTTTTGGTTATTTATAATTTTCAATAAACTCCTCCGCTTTTTCTACCATTTTTTTACTTCCACAGTAAAAAGGAACTCTTTGGTGTAACTCTGTGGGTTTTATATCTAAAATAGCTCTAGTTCCATCACTGGCTTTTCCACCTGCTTGTTCTGCTAAATATGCTATTGGATTACATTCGTACAACAACCGTAATTTCCCATTCATAGCTTTACTACTTTCTGGATATAAAAAAATCCCTCCTTTAATCATATTTCTATGAAAATCTGATACCAAAGAACCTATATAACGGGAGGTATAAGGACGGTCTTCTTCTTCCATTTGGCAATATTTAATATACTTTTTTACACCTTCTGGAAAGTGCACATAATTTCCTTCATTTACAGAATAAATGCTACCATTTTCTGGATATTGCATATTTGGATGCGACAAATAAAATGTCCCGATAGCAGGATTTAATGTAAATCCATTTACTCCATATCCTGTAGTATAAACCAACATTGTAGAAGTCCCATAAACTACATATCCAGCAGCTACTTGATCTCTCCCTGGCTGTAAGAAATCGTCAATAGTAACAGGAGTTCCAATAGGAGTTACCCTTCTATAAATCGAAAAAATAGTTCCTACAGAAACATTTACATCTATATTACTAGAGCCGTCCAAAGGATCAAATAACACTACATATTTATTCTGATTGTTGTTATCATGACTGTTTATGGCAACAAAATCGTCCTCTTCTTCTGAGGCTATTCCGCAAACAATCTCTCTGTTTGTTAATGATTGAATAAACTTTTCGTTTGCTAAAACATCTAGTTTTTGTTGATCTTCGCCTTGCGCATTTATATCGCCGCTTGATCCTAAAACATCTACTAAACCTGCTTTATTAACTTCGTGGTTTACAACTTTAGCTGCTAAACGAATGGCGTTGATTAATTTTGATAACTCTCCTGTTGAATACGGAAAAGCACGCTGATTTTCAATAATAAACTCGCCCAGCGTTTTGTTTTTCTTGGTCATAACGGTTTTTGTGTTTTTACGCTCACAAATATCGTCATTTTTGTGAAACTACAACGTTTTCGTTAAATTTCATTTTTATATATTTATAACTATAAGTTATATTTGTAACAGATATGGAGTATAGAATTAGACTAGCAGAAGAAAAAGATATGAGCCAAGTTCTCGAACTTATTCAAGAACTGGCGGATTTCGAGAAAGAACCTGAAGCTGTGGAAGTTTCTGTGGAAGATTTAGTAAATGATGGATTTGGAGAGAATCCACTTTTTAAATGCTTCGTGGGTGAAGTAAATAACAAAATTGAAGGAATGGCACTTTTTTATAACCGCTATTCTACTTGGAAAGGAAAAACAATTCATCTTGAAGATTTAGTAGTTAGAAAAAGTTCGAGAGGAACAGGCTTAGGAAGTGCCCTTTTTGCCGAAGTAATTAAATATGGTCATAATCTTGGCGTAAAAAGAATAGAATGGGTAGTACTTGATTGGAATACTCCCGCAGTAAAATTTTATGAAAAGAATGGCGCCAATATCCTAAGAGATTGGGATACCGTACAATTAGACGAACAAGGAATTAAGAATTTTATAGCAAATACAAATTCATGAGAATTTTTAAATTTGGAGGAGCATCTGTAAAAGATGCAGAAGGGATAAAAAACGTAGTTAATGTATTACAAACCGTAGGGCACGAAAACACTTTATTAGTGGTTTCGGCTATGGGCAAAACAACCAACGCCATGGAGGTTGTGGTTAAAAATTATTTTGAAGACAAATCAAAACTTAATGCTTCATTCCAAGAAATTATTGATTACCACAATGATATTTTAATAGCGTTATTTGAAAACGAAAAACACCCTGTATTTCAAAAAGTTAAAGGCTTGATTGAGCAAGTTCAAGGATTTTTAGCATGGAATAAATCTCCAAAATATTCTTTTGTTTACGACCAAGTTGTAGGCTACGGAGAACTTATTTCTACAACTATTTTAAGTACTTATTTCTCTGAAGTAGGTATTAAAAATAAATGGTTAGACGTAAGAGATTACATCAAAACTGACGATAGTTATAGAGAAGGTTCTGTAAATTGGGATGCTACGCAAAAAAATATAGCTGAAAACATAGACCAAAGTTGCCTCAACATAACACAAGGTTTTCTAGGAAGCGATGATAATAACTTTACAACCACCCTTGGAAGAGAAGGGTCCGATTATACCGCCGCTATATTTGCATATTGCCTAAATGCAGCATCTGTAACTATATGGAAAGATGTGCCTGGAGTTTTAAATGCCGATCCTAGGTACTTTGAAAACCCAGAACTTTTAAACAGAATATCCTATAGAGAAGCTATTGAGCTTGCATTTTATGGCGCTTCTGTAATCCATCCTAAAACATTGCAACCGCTTCAAAGAAAGGAGATTCCACTTCATGTTAAATCCTTTATAAATCCTAAAGAAGATGGAACAGTAGTAATGAAAGGTAAAGGAATTACACCAAATGTTCCCTGCTTTATAGTGAAGAAAAATCAGATTTTAATGAAACTTTCTTCTTTAGACTTCTCTTTTATTGTTGAAGAAAATATTAGTGAGATTTTCAAACTTTTTAGTGATAATAGAATGAAAGTTGACTTAATTCAGAACTCCGCCATCAGTTTTTCTGTTTGTGTTGAAAATAAATTCAACAAATTAGATGACCTTTTAAAAATACTAAAATCTAAATTTAAAGTAACACATTACGAAGACGTATCGCTCTATACCATAAGACATTTCAATGAAAAAGCAATTGCTTCTTTACAGAATGGAAAGGAAGTTTTACTTGAGCAACGTACGCAAGAAACAGTTCAGTTGGTTGTAAAATAAATCTAGAGCTCACTTTCTTTTTCTATATTTGTATTGATTAGACCTCAATATAATTTCAAATGGGATTAGTTACTGCAAAAGAAGTAGCACAAGTAATTAACGCAGATAAGTATGGATTTTTAGGAACATTAAGTGGTTGGGCACTAATGAAAGTTCTAAACATATCTGCGATTAATAGAGTATACGATAAGCATAAAGAGAAGAAAGATTTAGAGTTTTTGAATGCTATTTTAGATGAGTTTGAAATTAATTTTGAAATTCCTAAAGAAGATTTAAAAAGACTTCCAAAAGATGGAGCATATATTACTATTTCCAACCATCCACTTGGTGGAATAGACGGGGTTTTATTACTTAAATTACTATTAGAGCAAAGGCCAGATTTTAAAATAATAGCAAATTTTCTATTACACAGAATAAAGCCATTAGCGCCTTATATTATGCCTGTAAACCCATTTGAAGCTCATAAAGATGCTAAAAGTAGTGTTGCAGGTTTTAAGCAATCGTTGAAACACTTAAGAGAAGGGCATCCTTTAGGGATCTTCCCTGCTGGAGAAGTTTCTACCTATCGAGATGGAAAACTAATTGTAGACAGACCATGGGAAGAGGCTGCAATGAAGCTTATTCAGCGTGCCGAAGTTCCTGTAGTACCGATTTATTTTCACGCAAAAAACAGTAAATTATTCTATCGTTTATCAAAACTGAATGATACGCTTAGAACCGCAAAATTACCTTCTGAAGTTTTAACGCAACGCAACAGAGTTATCCGTGTTAGAATTGGAAGACCTATTAGCGTTGAAGCACAACAAGAGCAAGAAAGTCTAGAGGATTTTACTGAGTTTCTTAGAAGAAAAACATATATGTTATCAAACGCTTTTGAAGAAGGACGTTTGTTTGATAAAGTACCTACAAGTTTTAAATTTCCACGCTCTCCTAAAGAAATTATTACTCCTGTGAGTAAAGAATTAATGGAGCGAGAGGTTAACGAATTAAGAGCGCTAGACTTACGTTTATTACAAAGTAAAAACTATGAGGTTTTTCTCGCCAAGGCGAAACAAATGCCATATATCTTAAGAGAAATTGGCAGACTTAGAGAGATTACTTTTAGAGAAGTAGGCGAAGGTACCAATCAAGCTATAGATACCGATGAGTTTGATGAGTATTACCACCATTTGTTTTTATGGGACAGTGATGAAAAAGCCATTGTTGGAGCCTATAGGATGGGAATGGGCTCGGAAATATTTAAGACAAAAGGAATTGATGGTTTTTATATGCAGGACTTGTTCAAATTTGAACCTGAGCTTCATAAAATGATGAGCGAATCCATAGAAATGGGTCGCGCATTTATTGTAAGCGATTATCAGCAAAAACCAATGCCTCTATTTTTACTCTGGAAAGGAATTGTACATACAACTTTAAGACATCCAGAGCACAAATATTTAATTGGAGGAGTGAGCATTAGCAATCAATTTTCTAATTTCTCCAAATCTTTAATGATTGAGTTTATGAAATCTCATTATTGGGATCCGTACGTAGCTCAGTATATTAGTCCGAAAAAAGAGTTTAAAGTAAAATTAAAAGACGCAGACAAAGAGTTTGTTTTTGATGAAACAGAAGCCGACCTCAACAAATTTGATCGGATGATTGATGAAGTTGAACCAGGAAACTTAAGACTCCCTGTATTGATTAAAAAATACATTAAGCAGAATGCTAAAGTGGTGGCTTTTAATGTAGATCCACTCTTTAATAATTCTGTAGATGGACTTATGTATATAAAAATTGCAGATCTCCCAGAAAGCACCGTAAAACCAGTAATGGAAGAATTCCAAGCAGAATTGGAACGAAAACATATGGAAGATTTAAATGGAAATGTAGAAGATTAAAAACCTATGCTATCCAAAAACATATAAGTGACTGTAAATAATAGCACTTAAAAAAGTATAGTGTACCTTCCTGAACTTGTTATAGGATCTTTTCGATAGTTAGCTGTTTGAAACTTCGACAAGCTCCTTTGACAACTAAAGAAAGTTTTTAATTTTTTTGTTTACAAATTACATTGCCCCCTGTTGAGTTTCATTAAAAAAAGACCCTACAGATTGTTTTACCTCATATAGTTTATCAATATTGATACTATAACAGGTTTTTTTACCAATATGCTTCCCTATAATTAAGTCTACTTTTTTTAATTCTACCAAATGCTGAGAAATAGTAGCTTGGGCTAGATCTATATCTCTAACCATATCATTACAAATGCAATCTGGATTGTTGCTTATATATTGAAGTATAGCAATTCTGGCTGGGTGCCCCAACGCTTTAAACGTTTTGGAAAGTTTATTTTGCTCAAGTGTATGAGCTAACATTTTAGTAAACCCCATAATAGTTGTATTTTCTTTTTTAGCAAATGTAGTAATGGGGAAATGAACTTATCTTGACTTTTTCTATTACCTACAAAATAGTCATTTTACCCTCTAATTTTGTATTTTTCTCGTACCGTAGCGATGCTATGCTCCTTCAAAAATACTTTATTAACGAATAAAAGCACTATTTTTCGCTCAAATACAAAAAGTCAAGATAAGTTCAGTTATAAAAAATTAGTGCCTAAAAATAATAACAAAAGTTTTTAGGCACCAATTCTATAGTATTTAGAACCAAGGTTTTTTACCTACTTGGTATGTATTGTAAAATTCTTCGTCGGACTTTGTTAGATATATAATCCCTTCTATAAGACCAACTATTCCCATTAGACTAGCTCCTATTCCACAAGTAAAAGCTCCCAAAACTATTGTTACTGCCAACATAATAATTCCTTCCTTATTATATCCCAGAATAAATTTATGAATTCCTAAACTTCCTAAAACAACAGCTAAAATTCCTGCTAATATTTTTTTATTATCCTGACTATTAACTGCTTCTCGTGCATTTGTTGTAAACTCATTTGCTGTTTTCTTTGCATCGTTAGCAAAGTTTTCTGCGTTTTCCTCAAAAGAACCTTTGTCGTTAGTATCGCTCATTATATTTTTTTTTAAAATTGGTTTAGTAAGCTAAATTAACAAAAATAGTCTCAAGAACATAACCTTAAATCGTTTTATTACACTGTTTTGTGTTTAAATTACCTTTTCTTAAAGTTTTTTTCATATAAGGAAATCCATTCTTCAACATTCATCTTTTTCATTAATTCAGAAATTAATTCAAAAGGAATCTGTTCAAATTTCTTAAATCGTACGCAACTCTTTCCCATATCCAGTTTTATATTGGTATGCTTTGGATATTCTTTTACAAACCAATTATAAATATTTTTATCAGCATAAATTCCAGAATGATAAAGTGCAATATGATTTTTTTGAGAGGCTATATTTATAAAAGGAAGAGGCAACTCTGGATTGCAATGGTAGCCACTAGGGTAGATAGCATGTGGAACTACATATCCTATCATTCCATAACTCATAGTTTCTTCTAAGCCTTTTGGTAGATTTTTTAAAATAACGTTTCGTAGCTTCTCAAAAGCCTCCTTCCTATCTGCAGGAACGGCTTTTAAATATTCTTGAACTGTATCTACGTCTAGTTTCACTATCAAAAATTTACATCTACTTTCAACCTAAATTAGTTGCTTCTTCTAAGTTAAGAAAATTCTGCTTTAATCTTATCTACAATTGTTTGCGCTAATTTTTCTTTACTTTCTATAGTCCAACCAGCAATATGTGGTGTTAATAAAACATTATCCGAAGCTATTAAATACCTTAATGCTTTTGGCATTTCATCAGAAAATAAATTCTCAAAAGATGCTTTTTCATATTCCAAAACATCCAATCCTGCGCCCAATATTTTTCCAGATTTTAAGGCCTCTACTAAATCGGAAGTCACCACACTTTTCCCTCGGGCCGTATTTATAAACCAAAACGATTTTTGAAAAGAATCTATAAATTCTTTGTTTACCATCCCCATCGTTTCTGGAGTTTGCGGAGTATGTAAACTCACCACATCTACCTTTTTCTTAAACTCAAGAATTCCCACTTGGCGGGCATTATCATCGCTCACTCCTCCTACAATATCATAACAAAGTACATCTACATCAAAGCCTTTTAACTTTTTAGCAAAAGCTTTTCCCATGTTTCCATACCCAATAATCCCTACGGTTTTTCCTTCAAGCTCTAAGCCTCTATTTTTTTCTCTTTTCCACATTCCATTACGCACTTCTTTATCCGCTCTATTTAGGTTATTAAATAAAGACAATAACATTCCCAAAGCCTGCTCCCCAACAGCATTTCTATTTCCTTCTGGCGCATTAAAAAGTTTTATACCTAATTCCTTAGCAACCTCCATATTGATGTTTTCCAATCCAGCACCAACCCGTCCAATAAATTTTAGCTTGGTTGCCTTTCTTAAAAACTGTTCATCAATACGTATTCTGCTTCGAATAATAATTCCATCGTAATTATGAATCTTATTTTCCACTTCTTCTTGATTGGAGTTGTAATCTGTCTCGTTATCAAAACCTGCTTCTGCTAATTGCTCTATAAGTAGTGGATGATTTGTATCTAAATGAAGTACCTTCATTATCTTAAAATTTTAATTCCTCTTTAGGGGTTTATTATTTTCTAATAAAAACTAAGACTCGGCAATATGAATTCTCTTGTACTGAATAGCTCGCAATCACTTCAAAAACCAATAGTTTAGTATTAGTTACAAAGGTAAACTTTAATTAAAATTAAACGAAAAACATGTAAGTATTAAATAGCAAGGAAAGGTATAAAAGCCTTAAAACTCTAATGAACTACTTTATAATGGTTTTTAATAATGCTTCTTAAAGTTGTAATTCTTTTCTCTTGGGTTTTAAACCGTTGAGACATATCTTCTTTTAAACTTTCTGATACCTCTTCTTTAATAAGGGCAGCTATTACAAAAGCATTTCTTTCTTCTAGAGCCAGTGCTTTTTTAAATAAATAAGCGCTACCATCTTTTACTATAAGCAAATTAAGAGCTAAGATGCTTATATATACAGAAACCTGAGTATGAGCCTTTACAAGAGCTAGCTTTTGTTTATTCATAAAAGAATCATACATATCTAAACAAAAATCATTCTTAGTAAAAAAGCTTTCCTCATAAAAGATTTTAAGCTCCGAAGGAGAGATATAATATTGACATTCATTATACGTCTCTTTCAGCTTGCAGTTAATAACATACAGCTCAATAATATTTTTCTGTGTGTTCTTATTATATGACTTAAATTCTTTCATAAAAAAATTCCCTAAGGAGGCTCTTAGGGATTATAATTTAGGTAAAAATAATATAAGTAAGTATATGAGAGAAAATTTTTTACGATTTTTAACATTCTTTTCGTCAAACAACAATTTTTCCTACATCAAACACATTTAAAAACCATTAATGTCCGAGTAAAAATACAAAACCACTTCGCTATAAGAAAAAAGACTAAATCTTAACTATCAAAGAATAAGCAGTTTAAAAAAACAACATTCCTAAAATCGTATTTTTATTCATTTTTTATTAATAGCAAGGAGTCTATCTTAAAAACCTCATTTAAACCTTGATATAAGTGAAGCCCAATAAATTCCGTTAACTTTTATCGAACAACAATAATTAAAACCCTAAAATCAGCTTAGCTATTGTAAAATATATCAATATCCCAAAAACGTCATTGCTGGTTGTAATAAAGGGCCCTGTAGCAACCGCTGGATCAATTCCCTTTTTATCTAAAAAAATAGGCACAAAAGTTCCAATAATTGCTGCAATTATAATAACAGTTACTAAAGCTATTCCAATAGTAGCAGAAACTAAATAAGACGTTTCAAACAAAAAATGACTAATTAAAAGTACTACAAATGCAATTGCTATTCCATTGGTTAAGGCTAAGAAAAACTCCTTAATCAACCTATGTAACATTTCTCCTCTAATAGTATCGTTTGCCAATCCTTGCACTACAATTGCAGAAGATTGAACCCCCATATTCCCTGCTGTTCCTTGTATTAAAGGCACAAATATTAATAATTCTGGATAGGTCCCCATAGCCCCTTGAAAACCATTAATTATACTCGCAGCACCCAGTCCGCCCAACATCCCAATAAGCAACCATGGTAAACGTGCTTTGGTTAGTTCCCAAACGCCATCATCTGCTTCTACATCTTGCGTAATACCTGCCGCCAATTGGTAATCTTTTTCTGCTTCCTCTCTAATTACATCTACTATATCATCAATGGTAATTCGTCCAACCAATCTTCCTAGTTCGTCAATTACTGGCACAGCTTCCAAATCGTACTTCGACATTAATCGTGCTACGTCTTCCCCCTTATCATTTACGGTTACATAATCAACTTTCGGAATATAAACACTACTTATTTCAGCTTTTGTAGAAGTGGTCAACAAATCTTTTAAAGACAGTCGCCCTTTTAATTTATCATCATTATCTACCACATAAATAGAATGTACTCTAGTTACATTTTCCGCCTGTCTGCGCATTTCTTTTACACAGGTAAGCACGTTCCAATTTTCATTAACTTTTACAAGCTCTTTTGCCATTAATCCCCCAGCAGAATCCTCATCATAACGCAAAAGCTCCACAATATGGCGCGCATGATCCTTATCGTCGATCTGAGCAATAATTTCATTCACTCGCTCATCTGGAAGCTCTGCAATAATATCTGCAGCATCATCCGTATCAAGCTCGCTAATCTCCTCTGCAATCTCTTTTGCCGAAAGGTTTCCTAAAATCTGCTCTCGGATATCCTCATCAAGTTCGGTAAGAATATCAGAAGTTTTCTCACTATCGAGTAACTTTATAATATAAGTAGCCTCATCCAAGTTTAACTCATGGATAATCTCTGCAATATCGGCATAATGAAAATCTTCCATCATATCCAACAACGTAACATCCCCATTAGTCTCAATAAGGTGTTCAATCTGCTCTATGAGCTCTTCGCTTAGCTTAAATGGAATCATTTTTTACTTTTGTATTTTGGGCGCACGTCCATAAAAATGGCCGCCGGGCTATCCGCTATATCTCAGCCATACTTTGTATGGGCTGAGGATGCCGCTCCTATCCCTTGCGCAGATTACTACAAATCTTTTTCTATTCTAACAGTAAGTAATATAAAGTCGTCAACACTCATTTGTTCTGGTCTCCTATCAAATATAGTGTCTTCTTTTAAATTATCACTCAGCTCAAATGTTTTTAAACTGTTACGCAATGTTTTTCTTCGTTGACCAAAAGCCGACTTAACTACTCTAAAGAATAATTTTTCATCACATGGAAGCGAATAATCTTCTTTTCGTATCAATCTCAAAACTCCCGATTGTACTTTTGGCGGCGGATTAAAAACTTCTGGTGCTACGGTAAATAAATATTCCGCATCATAAAAAGCTTGTACCAAAACCGATAAAATTCCGTAGGTTTTATTGCCTTCCTTTTCACATATCCTAGCAGCAACCTCCTTCTGAAACATCCCTGTAAATTCAGGAATCTGATCTCGAAGTTCTAGCGCTTTAAAAACTATTTGAGAAGATATATTATAAGGAAAATTTCCTGTAATAGCAAACAAATCTTCTCCAAATAATAAGGAAGTATCATACTTTAAAAAATCGGCCTCAATTACCTTAAAATCTTTTTTGATGCTTGCAGGACGAGGATGCTCTAATAAGAAATTTTGTTGTAAATAAACAATAGATTCGCTATCAAGATCCATTGCAATAAGGTCTATATCCTTCTGTAGTAAATATTTAGTTAAGACACCAGTTCCTGGACCTATCTCCAATACTTTACTGTAATTATTTAGCGTTAAAGTGTCTCCTATTTGTTTTGCAACTTCCTCATCTTTTAAAAAGTGCTGCCCTAAATGCTTTTTTGCTTTTACTGGCGAACTATTGTCTACATTAGACTTTTTATAAGGTTTGTGCTCAAACTTCTTATTTTTCTTACTCATAGCCTTGCATTATGCTAAGAAAGCTTTTAATGCTCGCTTACAATTTCTAATTCTGTTCTAAAGGAAACTAATTTATTTGCAAATTTCCCTAAGGCTTTACTTCTTAAATTCTCTGCATCTTCCGCATAATAACGCTGTAAAGTGGCTTTATCTTTAGTATAATATTGTACAGAGTAAGTAATTCCTCCCATCTCTTCTTCCACCAAGACACGCGTCATTATAGCTTTGCTAAATTTTCCTGTTGCTATCATCTCCGGAATATGAACTTCTTTCATCCATAGCAACCACGCTTCATGAGATTGCTCTTCTATATTTGTTGTTACGTTATATATATACATGTATTCAGTGTTCAGTGTTCAGTGTTCAGTGTTCAGTGTTCAAAATTAAGCATCTTAGCGCTAATTTCTCTTTTTAAAAAGAAACTTTTCAAATCTATTCCTTTGAGGCTCCTCCAAGTTAAGTCGGCACGCAAACCCTAACAATACTCATAAGAAAACAACTTAATTTATTTTGAAGAGGCTTTTAACTTTTTGGCTACACCATCATAATAATCTTGTGTTACTACCTCCGTCCAAGTTGTTGGCTGTTCTCCACTATAAAACGCCAAGTATGTTACATCACTATCCTTGGAAGAAGAATGCCAATGTTCTATATTTTTTTCGCACTTAATTAGATCACCTTCTTTTAGAATTACAGCCTCTTTTCCTCTTTCTTGGTAATATGCTTCTCCATCCACAATTATTAAAACTTGTGCAGAACTATGTTTATGCCAATCCAAAGTTGAGTTAGCCTTAAAGGTTGCTTTTGTAATGTTATAGCCCAATTCTGTATCATCATGAATAATAGCATTTAACCAAGCCTCTCCAATATAATGAGTGTTTGGCGCTTTTGTCCCCTCCGTAAGATATGAGGAAACATTATATTCAGAATCTTGAGAAAACCCCAATAATGAGGCTAAAATAAACAGTGTTAAAATTGAATTTTTCATTATATAAATTTTTAAAATATGTATTCTTTTTATTTGGTGTTTTATGCTTGCATACAACATAAATGCTGGAACGTAACATATAAAAAAGATAATAATTTTCAGTTAAACAATGGGTCTACTTTTTAAGTTTTATTTTTTAATCGTTTGTCAAACCATTCAATTACCATTTCATTTAACTCTTCTTTATATTCTGAGAAAAAGTGGTCTGTCTCAAATTTCCTTAATTCAAATTCATATCCGACTTCTTTTAATTTACTCGCAATCTTGTCTGCTTGTTCTGAGTTCACTCTTTTATCCTTTGTACCGCATAGAATCAGAAGACTACTGTTTTGGTTTAATTCGTCTGCCCAATAAACTACTGAACGCTTTTTTAATTCAGATTCTCGATTATACCAATATTCAGGAATACATTCGGCAAATACATTCGTTTCAATTTTTGGTCTAAACTTAATTATATCTAATAGGTCAGAAGGACCATTTCCTACAATAGCCGTTTTTATTTTGTCCGATTTCTGTAATGCTAAATAAGTCATCATTCCACCTCTAGACCAGCCGAACATTCCAATACAATTTGAGTCAGCTTTTTCAATTTCTTTTACGGTTTTAATTAAATTCAACACATCGTTTATTTCCGCTCCTCCAAATTCGTCTTTTTCTCTATAATTACTACCAATTATTATGTAACCCTGTTCGGCTAATTTAGATGTGTACATTATGAGTGTTGCAACTGTTAATTGAGCAAAATTCCGATTTCCTCCACGATTAAAAATCACAACGGGATATTTCCCTTCCTTCTTTGGCTCAATTAATAAACCTCTAACTTTAAGTCCATCGCTTTCGTATGTTATAAAGTAAAAATCCAATTTCTTTAAATGTTCAAAGTTTGAAGTCAATTCATTGTCTTGAGAAATTTTGCTCCAAATTGGCGTATTTGAAATATCAACTAATTTTTTTGAGAGTAGCTTTCCGTTTTGAGCAAACCCAATACTAAAAAAAAGGAAGAAAAATATTGGTATTAAAAATCCGTTCATTGGTTGGGTTAAATTACAGGTAACAAAATCATTAAACTCTCTACGAAGGATTCACAGTATCACCTCGAAGTAATCGGTATTCTTTTCGGGCTTCTATAAAATAAATACTGTCTTGATGCTCAAAAATAATCCGTTCTAGTAACTTCTTGGCTTCTTCAGGTTTTGAAAGTTTATCTTTATAAATTGAAGCTAGTTTATACAAAGCATCGTCCATAAGAATGTCGGTTGGATAAAACTCAATTATTTTCTGATAATTATATGCTGCCTTTTCATATTCCTCATGCTTTTCAAACAACTCTGCTTGTTTCAATAAAGCTTCATCTTCAATAGGCTCTCCTTTATGCTCTTTTAATATAATCTCCAACAATGCTATTGCCTTTTCATCATTGTTTTGATAGGCTAATAAATCGGCTTTAGCATATAACTTTAACGCTGTTTGTATAGAATCTTTAAGCTTATTATCGGATATTAAAAGTTTTAATTCCAAAGCATCATTGGCTATTAATTGTGAGGTAGACGATTTTAAGACTTTCAATTGGGTTTCTGCCCACTCAAAATCTCCTTTATAGAAACTCGTTTGCGCTACTTTAAATCGTGCTTGCTGACCCAAAACATCATTCTTTAATTCCTTCTGAACTTGGGAATAATAAATCAACGCCTGATTAAATTTTTCGTCGTACACAAATACATCGGCAGTAGTCATTTTTATTTGTGCTTCAGCAAACTTATTTACAGGTAATTTTAAAGCATTTTTTAAAACTACAATAGCCTCATCACTTCTATTATAATTAAAGGCTAAAAATTTAGCATATTCCAATTGTACTTCTAGCGTTTGCGGAGAAATGTCATAAGTATCTAGTAGCGTTTTAAATTCTTGCTCAATTGTATCATACTCTTTTTCCTTAGTATTTTTAAGCGAAATAGCAATTAACTTAAGCTTTGCAAAAATTAGTAATTGTTGATCTTGCGTTTGAGAAATTATGAATTCTAAAATTGATTGGGAGATTTCTATAGCATTATTCTCTAAAGCTATCTGTGTTAAATCTATTAACCCATTTAACGAAGGCTCGACAGAACGCTTATAAATTGCTTTTTCTTGCGCAAATGCGCTTTTATAATCCTGCTGCTGAATAAATAACCAACTCAACAATTCGTTCCAAAGTAAATTCGGATTTGTTTGAGAGCGCTGTAAAAGTATTTTTTTAAACAGTATGTTATTTTCATCTTTAGCATCATCGCTAATAAATGCACCAAGGTTTCGCTTTATATTTCCAATTAAATTTTCGCGTTCCAGCATTAGGTCTAGGTACATTTCGTACATATTTTCAATGTCTCCTTTTTCTCCGTAGATATAAGCCAAGTCGTAATTAAAGTTAAGCTTCGGATTTAAAGTCATTCCCTTTTTATACGTTTTTATAGCATAGTCCAACAAGGATCTTTTTTTAAAAGCCCCACCAACGGCAAAAGAAAAATTAGGATTCTCATCAAGACTCTCAACAGCCTTATCAAAATAAACATCGGCTTTTTTTTCCTGATGCATTAATTGATAATTATAACCCGTTTCTACAAAAAGTACAGGATAAATATTTTTGTCTTCTAACTTTTTCAACAAAATCTTCTCGGCATTTTCTAGCTGGTTTGCCTGCTGAAAAGAAGTCACCAAAGCCATAAAGTAGTTTCTATTATTTGGATTTTTATCGTAGAGCTTCTGGTAATAAACAATTGCTTTCTCAAAATCGCCTTTCTCAAAATACTGTTGCGCTATGGCTTCATTCTGGGCAGAAAGACCCAAAATTCCTATCAGAAAAAAAAATAGTACGAATAAAAATCTCACAGTTTTTTGAATATAGTTATTTCAATCTATTTACTTCGTTATACCATAAATATAACACTTAGATTTCAAATATAATTTATTAATTCAGTAGTCTGTAGGTAAAAAATGTTATTCGTTAATTGTTAATAGTTAATAGTTAATAGTTATTTGTTATTTGTTAATTGTTAATTGTTGTGAGTTATTATGCTTGTCTTCTATATTGACCTTTTTCAATCTTTCGGACTTCAGACATCTGACTTCTTCCTTTTTCAATCCTTCAATCTTTCAACTAAGAAGGTGCAAAGATGTGTCAATTTGCTAATTTGAAGATTTGGAAATAAAAAAGGAGTCCGAAGTTGGGAGACAGTTGGTAAAAAAATATTATTCGTTATTCGTTAATAGTTATTTGTTAATAGTTAATTGTTGTGAGTTATTATGCTTGTCTTTTATATTGACCTTTTTCAATCTTTCGGACATCCGACATCCGACTTCCGACTTCTTCCTTTTTCAATCCTTCAATCCTTCAATCTTTCATTCTTTCAATCCTTCAATCCTTCAATCCTTCAATCTTTCCAACTGCCTTCTTAATTCTTTGTACTTCATACTATATACTTCATACTTCAATTAAGAAATCATATCAAAACCAGTATAAGGAACAAGCACTTCTGGGATTTTAATTCCTTCAGGAGTTTGGTAATTTTCTAATATCCCTGCTAAAACTCTTGGTAATGCTAAAGAACTTCCGTTTAAGGTATGTGCTAAAACACTTTTACCATTCTCATCTTTAAAACGAAGTTTTAAGCGGTTTGCCTGATACGTTTCAAAGTTAGAAACCGAACTAATTTCCAACCAACGCTCTTGAGCTGTAGAATACACTTCAAAATCAAAAGTAAGCGCAGAAGTAAACCCTAGATCGCCACCACAAAGTCTTAAAATTCTGTATGGAAGTTTTAATTCTCTCAAAATACCTTGAATATGCGCTACCATTCCATCAAGTGCTTTGTAAGAATTATCTGGATGTTCCACCCTTACAATTTCTACTTTATCAAATTGATGTAGTCTGTTTAATCCTCTTACATGAGCCCCATAACTTCCTGCTTCCCTTCTAAAACATGGGGTATAACCAGTTATACAAATAGGCAAATCGTTTTCAGAAACTATTTCATCTCTAAAAATATTAGTTACAGGCACCTCAGCGGTAGGAATTAAATACAAATCGTCTGCCCCAATATGGTACATCTGCCCTTCTTTATCTGGCAACTGCCCAGTTCCATAACCAGACGCTTCATTTACCAAATGTGGCACTTGGTATTCGGTATATCCAGCAGCGGTATTTTTATCTAAAAAGTAAGCTATTAAAGCACGTTGTAAACGTGCGCCTTTTCCTTTATATACAGGAAAACCAGCTCCAGTAATTTTTGCTCCCAAATCAAAATCGATGATGTCGTATTTTTTAGCAAGTTCCCAATGTGGTAATGCATCCCCAGCCAATTTAGGCACTTCTCCTTCTTTAAGAACCTCTTCATTATCATCTTCAGAATTTCCTGCTGGAACCGAAGGATGCGGAATATTAGGAATTTTATACAGCAAATTGGTTAACGCATCCGATTTTTCATTTAACTGTTCGCTAAGTGTTTTTGACGTTTCCTTTAACGTTCCTGTTTGCGCTTTTAATTCATTTGCTTTTTCTACATCGCCGCTTTTAAAATATCCACCTATTTCTTTGGACAATTTATTAGACTCGGCCAATGTGTTATCTAATTGCGCCTGAAGTGCTCTACGCTCTTCATCCAAGGAAATTACTTCTTCAATAATTGAAGCCGCTACATTTCTTACTTGTAGTTGCTTAATTACCTCCTCCTTGTTGTCTCTAATAAACTGTACTTGAAGCATGATTATACTTATTTAATTTATAAAATGAATGTTTTCTTTCAATCTTGCTCTTTTTAGGCAAAATCAAGTCACAAATTTAAACGTTTACGGGCGATTAAGAAATGTATTTCTCTTTTTTTATAATGAAGTTAAAATAAACTATTGGCGAGGAATACATGAAAAATTAAAACTTAATTTATTACTTATTTTGGATGGTATGGATAGATCCATTCTTCATGCTTAAAATAATGCCAAGGCTCCTTAGCAAGATCTACCTCTGGCTTTACAAATGCCTCATATTCACTTCCATTCACACTTACTTTACTAGCGGTGGCATAAACGCTTATTTCTTCTCCTTTTTCTTGATATTCCTTTTTTAAATACTGTGCAAATTGCCAAATCACATCTGGTTTAGTTGCTACAATTTTTTGTTGCTTACGCGACAAATAATCTCTTAAGTTTACAAAATGTGTTTTTCCAGTGGTATGATTTACCAATTTAAAAGTTATAATCCCCGACTTTCCTCTAAGCATCATTCGCCAACTTAATCTATGTCCTTCTTCAGTCCAAAGAACATTATCTTTTATAACCCAATGGCGAAGCGGCAAAAGTATTTGAACTATAAAATAGATACTTCCAAAAAAAAGAAGCGCATTTTTATAATTAGGAATTTCAATTTCATTTGCGGTGTATAACTCTTTTTTCTTCAGAAATAAATCTCTTATTGTTTTAGGTTCAAAAAAGAACAAACTAAAAGCTAGCGACATATATGGAAAGATTCCTATTTGAAACACGAAAGAATTAAATAAATGAAAGAAAATAGAAGCAAAAAAAGCCCATTTTCGGGTTCTCTTAATTAATAATAATGGCACAATTAATAAATCGAATAAAATACCTGTATAGGTAATAAAAAAATGTACCCACCGCTCTTGGAGTAAACCCCCAATTAAAAAGTAATCTGCTTTAGATTGCATTAGCATTTTTGCTACGGAAAGGTCTAACCAGTCTGGATATAATTTTGCAATGGAAGCATAGGTATAAACAATCCATACTTGCAAAATAATAAGCCACTTACACCATTGAGGCATGGATATTTTTTTAAATGAAGGTTTTTTTAAAGCATCCAAAGAAAAATACCTACTTGCAGGCACTAACAACATTAACAAACACAAAAGTAGGAGTAAGTAATAGTGATTATTATAGGAGTTTTTTTGCATAAAATACACTCCAGCCCACATAATGGTAAATCCGGCCATACTAAACCTATATTTATAACCTAGCATAACCAATAATCCAAAAAGCCCCATAAGCGCAAAATAGAAATACATTCCGTTGCCAGGTAATGGCTGCAAAAAATCTAATCCGATAAAATTAAAAGTAAATTTCGGGTTGATTAAAGCACGTTTTACCCACCCAGTAAAAATAGCTCCAAAAGCCTCAGCGGCTATTAGAAACCCAAAAATAACCCTAAATACGGTTAAGGAAGCATTATCTATGCTAGTAAATAAAAATTTATTGAGCATGATAATTAGCAATAAAAGCTAACGTAGCTTCTTTATCTTTTATAAGTTGCTTTTTAAGATCTTCAATAGAATCAAATCGTTTTTCATCTCGCAATCTCTCCAATAATTCAACTCTAATTTCTTTATCATAAAGATCCTCATCAAAATCTAAAAAATGGACTTCAATAGTTTTCTTTTCGCCATTTACAGTTGGATTATACCCAATATTCATCATCCCATAAATAGTTTTGTTGTTGTATTCACTTTTTACAACATACACCCCAATTTTAGGAATAAGCTTATATTCTTCTTTGATATGAATATTAGCTGTTGGAAAATCTATTTGCTTTCCAAGTCCTTTTCCTTTAGTAATAATTCCTGTTAACATATAGGAATATCCTAGAAAAGTATTTGCTGTTTTTATATTCCCTTCTTCAAGCGCAACTCTAATTTTTGTAGAACTCACCGAAACCTCATTTACCTCTTCTACAGAAATCTGCTCTACATCAAATTTGTACTTTTCTCCAAACTTTATAAGGTCGCCTATGGTTGCAGTTCTATTTCTTCCGAAACGATGATCATAACCTATAATCACTTTTTTTGCATTGATACTCTCTACAAGCACCTCTTTTACATACTCTTCTGCGGTAAGTCGAGAAAACTCTTTTGTAAAAGGGTGAATAATTAATTGATCTAAACCTGTTTCTTTTAGAATTGAAATTTTCTCTTCTAAAGTATTAAGTAACTTCAAATCTGATGCCTGCTGAAGCACCATTCTAGGATGTGGAAAGAAAGTTAAAATAGTCGATTTTAAATCGTTTGCAGTTGCATTTGCTACAATTTTATCAATAATTTTTTTGTGCCCAACATGAACTCCATCAAAGGTACCTACAGTTACTACTGTATAGTAATTCTCTTCTTTATCAAAAAGATTACGCTTTATAATCACTTAAAAGCATTTAAATTAAACATCATCAACCACAAAATAACGAATTTAAAAGTGAATATTTAATTAAATTAAAAAAGGTATTTATTAATTTTTTAAAAATTGAAGCGTAAAAATGATTATTTTTATCACTATACTTTTCAATACATGAGAAAAATTACTCACTTTTTTATCCTTTTTAGTATATTAACAAGCTATGTATCAGTTTTTTCACAAAACAATTCTACATGGTCTTCTGTTACTATGCAACAGAGAAATATTTCCATCAGTAAAGAAAAGAATATTCCTAGTTTTAAGCTTAACATCCAAAACCTAGCTTCTCAATTAAAAAATGCGCCTAAAAAAAGTAATCAATTTTTAAATAAAACTGCAGGAGTAATAGTTGATTTTCCTTCGGGAAAAGATTCATTTACAAGCTATAGAATTACAGAAAACAATGTGCTTTCCGATAAATTAGCAGAAAAGTACCCTACTATAAAATCATATCTAGGTGTATCTGTAAAAAATCCTCTTGAAAAAATATACTTTTCTATGGACGAAACAAGCTTCCATGGAATGATTCGGAACCATAAAAAAACATATTATATTAACCCTTCCGAAGAAAAAAATGACCTCTATTATTTTGTAGAAAAAACTGCTGTTAAAGCTTTTGGCTTTGAATGCAAAGTAGAAGGAGCGCTAAAAACAAGTACTTCAAAAAAAGACACACAATACAGTCTTAAACCAGTAGACGATAGTCAGCTTAGAACCTATAGACTTGCACTTGCTTGTACCGCAGAATATGCTAAATTTCATACCGACAGAGCTGGAGTAACAAACGGAACAGAAGCACAAAAAAAAGCGGCTGTACTTTCCGCCATGAATACCTCGGTAACAAGAATAAATAGCATTTATGAAAACGATTTGGCAATTAACTTACAATTAATTGACAATAACGATGCGCTTATTTTTTTAGATGCTGCAACCGATGGCCTTACCAATGGCGACGGACAAGCGCTAATTGATGAAATCCAAGATGTAATAGATTTAAAAGTTGGTTTTGCAAATTATGATATTGGACATGTTTTTAGCACAAGTCCAGGTGGTGGCGATGGAATTGCCCAACTGGCTTCTGTTTGCACCACTAATAAAGCCAGAGGAGTTACTGGTTATGTAAGTCCTGTAGGAGATGCTTATGATGTAGATTTTGTTGCCCATGAAATTGGTCACCAATTTGGAGCCACTCATACTTTTAATAATTCGTGTAATTCAAATAGAAGCGGCGCTACTTCTGTAGAACCTGGAAGCGGATCTACAATTATGGCATACGCAGGAATCTGTCCAAGTAATGTACAAGGAAATAGTGATGCTTATTTTCATGCAATAAGTATTTCTCAAATTTGGGATAATATTACGCAAGGTACTGGAACCTGTGCAACCACCACTCCTATTAACAATACAGCACCAGTTATCTCCCTTCTAACTAACTATACAATTCCAGCAGGAACTCCTTTTGTATTAGACGCTGCAGTAACAGATGGAGATAACGATGTTTTAACCTATTCTTGGGAGCAACAAAATAATGAAATTTCTGTACAGCCTCCTCTGGCAGATGCAGATGAAGGTCCATCTTTTAGATCGCTCCCACCCTCCTTATCTTCTAAAAGGTATTTCCCAGAAGAAAGTGCCCTTTTAAACAATAATTTAGCAGCAACTTGGGAGGTTATTCCTACGGTTTCTAGAACGCTAAATTTTTCGCTTTTAGTAAGAGATAACAACACTAATGGAGGACAAACAGCAAGGAGCGACCTCTCTGTTTCCACAGTAAAAACAAGCACTCCTTTTGCAGTAACTTCTCAAACAACTCCAGAAACTTTACAAGGAGGTTCTGTTTATAAAGTTACTTGGAATGTTGGAGAAACTAATAAAATTCCTATCAGCACAAGCTTTGTAGACATTTATCTCATTCTTAATAACGATTTTGAAAATCCAATTCCACTATCCGAAAACACCAAAAACGACGGAGTTAAGCAGGTGGTAATTCCTGGTGATATTACTACCTCCAATGCCCGTATTATGGTAAAGGCTTCAAATAATATATATTTTGCGCTAAATGAAGCCACCTTAAGTATAGAGGCTTCCAATTATGCGCTTATTTTTGAAACCTTAGAATACAATATATGCAAACCAAATAGCTTATCCATTCCATTTACCTATAATAGTTATGGAACTTTTGCTGAAACTGTAACATTTTCAGCAACAAATCTTCCTACTGGATTAACAGTTAATTTTAATGAAACAGAAACTTCTGTAAATGGCACCTTAATTGAAGCGACTATAACAAATACTGATAATTTAGTTGTAGGAATAAACGACTTTACAATTGTAGCTACTGCTGAAAGTGGAGAAACAAAAGAATATCCAGTAGAACTATCTGTTTTTGAAGACTCATATGATGCCATAAATTTAATTGCTCCAGTAAATCAAGCCACAGAAATTCCACTCCAAACAGTTTTAAGTTGGGATGAGTACTCTAACGCTAATAGTTACAATCTTCAAGTCTCTAAAACTTCAGATTTTAGCTCCATAATTGTGTCTGAAACGTTAACCGCAACACAATATCAGCCTACAAACTTAGAAGAAACCACCACGTATTATTGGCGCATAAAACCAATAAACGCCTGTGGCGAAGGTAGCTTTGGCGCTGCGTTCTCTTTTTCAACTGTAAATATATCATGTGGAGATTACACCAACAACTCAACATATTACATCTCTAATTCAGGATCCTCCACAACAGTCTCAAATCTTAATATTGTAGATAATGGTATTTTAAACGACATTACTGTTACCTTAGATATTTCCCATACATGGCTAGAAGATCTAACCATTAGTTTAATTTCTCCTTCTGGAACTGTTATTACACTACTCTCTCAACAATGTGGAGAGAGAGATAACATAGCGGCTTCTTTTAACGACTCTGGGAGTATTGTAACATGCTCAGCCTCTGTCCCTACATTATCTGGAACTATAAAACCACAACAACAATTACAAGCCTTAAACGGAGAGCCCATAAAAGGAATTTGGAAGTTAAAAGTAGACGATGCTAATGATGAAGATGGAGGAAGTATTAATTCCTTTAAAATTGATCTTTGTATTAATGGAGATTTTGATTTAGACACAGATAAAGATGGTGTTTTGGATAGTGAAGACAACTGCCCGAACACCCCTATGGGAGCAAAAGTGGATGTAAATGGTTGTGAGATTTTTAATCTCCCTATAAATAATTACCAAATAAAACTAACCGACGAGAGCTGTATTAATAGTAATAACGGTAATATCTCCATTGAAGCTACGCAAAATTACAACTATACCGCAACACTTACAGGCAATGGTGTTGATACTTCAAATACATTTAAAACAACTACCGAATTTACTAATCTAAGTTCTGGCACCTATAAACTATGCTTTACTACCGATGCAAGCACTAGCTACAAACAGTGTTATGAAGTCAACATTAATGAACCACTTCCTTTAAGTGTATTCTCTAGAAGAAATTCAACCGAAAATAAAATTTCATTGGACTTATCTGGAAGTGATCTATTTACCATCGAATTAAACGGAGAAATTTCTAAAACTAATAGAAGCTCCATAGAACTTTCATTAAATAAAGGAATTAATAGACTAAAAGTTTATACTGATAAAGAATGCCAAGGACTTTATGAAGAGCTTATTATTAGCACTGGAGACATTGCTGTTTTTCCAAATCCTTTTACTACTGAAGTAACTATTTACACCCCTTCTCCTAATACAAAAACTGAAATAAATATTTTTAATATTACAGGAAAATTGGCAACTGCAATTACTAAAAATAGTGATGCTAATGGCCAAGTTAAACTCAACCTATCCCAACTTACAACAGGGATGTATATGTTGAATGTAACTAATGGAAAAAATATTAAAACCCTAAAAATACTTAAAGAATAAAAGCATGACAGTAAAGAAATATCTATATAGTATTGTATGTATTTTGTTTTTTGCCAATTGTGGTGGCGGGGGTGATGATGGACCAGCGCCATTACCT
The DNA here is from genome assembly GCF_000260115.1 of Galbibacter orientalis DSM 19592. Taxonomy (GTDB): domain Bacteria; phylum Bacteroidota; class Bacteroidia; order Flavobacteriales; family Flavobacteriaceae; genus Galbibacter; species Galbibacter orientalis. The sequence continues at coordinate 339,328 of NZ_JH651379.1, forward strand.
CAACCTCCAACTGCTGCCGAACTTGTATTCCCTTTGGAAAACTCTGAATGTACCGAAGGTGTAATTACAGCCTCCAATCTCAGCACCAGCACAATTACTTTTGAATGGGAATTAGCCGAAAACACCGACTCATACGAACTTACTGTTACCAATTTAAACACAAATAATTCTGAAACATTTACAAGCCTTTCAGGATTTCAAGAAGTAACATTAAACAGAGGAGTTCCATACTCTTGGTATATTACTTCAAAAAACTCAGAAACGCTTGAATCTGCAAAAAGTGCTATTTGGAAATTTTACAATGCTGGAGAAGGCGCAACTAACTATCCACCATTTCCTGCCGATTTACTAGAACCAACTTCTGGTTATACCGTTTACAGCACCAACAGTAGTATTTCATTTTTATGGAAAGCTTCAGATATAGATAATGATATTTTAAGTTACAGCTTATTTTTAGGGACTAATAATCCTCCAGACAATAGCATCGCTACAAATATTTCAGAACAAAACTTTGTATACGCAACTCCAGCAGTAGGCACTTACTATTGGCTTATAAAAACAGAAGACGCCAATGGGAACATTTCTACTTCCCAAGTTTCTGAGTTTAAAATAGAATAAACAAGCACAAATTAGGTGTTATTAAAAGCATTCATGGTATTATTAACCCCAGCAGTACCAAAAGATTTGATTAACTCTTTAGATTTCTCTAAACGCTCTTTCATTTGAGATTCTTCCTCCTGATTCCATTCTCCAAGCACATAATCAACTTGGCGACCTTTAGAAAATTCGGCTCCTACACCAAAACGAAAACGCGAATAATTTGTTGTTCCTAACTGCGTTTGGATATCTTTTAGTCCATTGTGTCCGCCATCACTCCCTTTAGTTTTTACTCTAATGGTACCAAAAGGTAAGTTAATATCGTCTGTAATTATTAATATATTCCCTAGAGGTATTTTTTCTTTGGTCATCCAATATTTCACAGCCTTTCCACTAAGATTCATATAGGTACTTGGCTTTAAAAAAATAAAAGTTCTCCCTTTGAATTTATAAGTTGCTGTTGCCCCTAATTTATTAGTCTCAAAAGCAACCGATTCTTCATCAGATGCAAAAAAATCAAGTATTTTAAAACCTATATTATGCCTAGTATTTTCGTACTCAGCACCTATATTACCTAAACCTACTATTAAAAACTTTTTCATTAAATCTATATCTTCTATTTCTTTTTCTGAAAAGAATTTCTTTAAAAATTGTAACATCCCATTGGTTGGTTATACTACAAAAATAAAAAAGCACCTCGAAAAAGAGGTGCTTTTACATCTATAAAAGTTGAATGCTTACTCAGCTTTAGCTTTACCAGCAGCTTTTTCTTCTTTAGCAGCATCTTGAGCAGCTTTCATTGCAGCACGAGATACTCTAACTTGACAAACTACTGTATTCTCTGGGTGCATGATTTTATAATCATCATTTCCAACAGCTGTAACATATAATTTGTTACCGATTTCTAATTTAGAAATATCAGCATCAATAAAATCTGGCAAGTTAGCAGGTAATGCTTTTACCTTAAGTTTACGCTGATTCATACGTAAAACACCCCCAGCAATAACCCCTGGTGAATTTCCTATTCTTCTTACAGGAATTTCCATAGTTACTTCTTTATCATCAAATAACTGATAGAAATCGATATGCATAATTGCATCAGAAACTGGGTGGAATTGAATATCCTGTAAAATTGCATTGTACGTATCCCCGTTATCTAATGAAATAACTACTGTGTGCGCATTTGGAGTGTACACCAAGTCTTTAAATGCTATTTCTTCAGCTGAAAAGTGTAATGGCTTATCCCCTCCGTATAATACGCAAGGTACCTGTCCAGCATTACGTAAGGCCTTAGTTGACACTTTGCCCACGCTTTCTCTTTGAGATCCTTTAATTGTAATTGACTTCATTATATATAAAAATTAAATAATTTACATTAAAAATTTCGAGCTAATAGAAGTATTATGGTGCACTCTATGCATAACATCTGCAAATAAATCTGCACAACTTAATACTCTTACTTTATCACTCTTTTGTTTTGGCGGAATTGAATCTGTTACGATTAACTCCGTAAGCTTAGAATTTTCAATTCTTTCATATGCATTTCCCGAAAGTAATGCGTGTGTACATATTGCCCTAACACTTAAAGCCCCTCTTTCCATCATCAAGTCGGCAGCCTTTGTTAGCGTTCCTGCAGTATCCACCATGTCGTCTACCAAAACAACATTCTTTCCAGTTACATCTCCAATAAGCTCCATGTGGTCTATTACATTGGCTTGTTTACGCTGCTTGTAACATATAACCACATCAGAATTTAAAAATTTAGAATATGCGTAAGCTCTTTTAGAACCTCCCATATCTGGCGATGCAATTGTTAAATCCTCCAAATTAAGACTCTTTAAATATGGTAAAAAGATAGTAGATGCAAATAAATGATCTACTGGCTTTTCAAAGAACCCTTGGATTTGGTCTGCATGAAGATCCATTGTAATAATTCTGGTTGCTCCTGCAGATTCTAATAATTTAGCTACTAATTTAGCTCCTATTGGAACTCTAGGTTTATCTTTTCTATCCTGTCTTGCCCATCCAAAATAAGGCATTACAGCAGTAATGTGTCTTGCTGATGCCCTTTTAGCAGCATCCAACATTAATAACATTTCCATTAAATTTTCTGAACTTGGGTTTGTTGAGCCTATTATAAAAACTCTAGTCCCACGTACAGACTCTTCAAATGATGGTTGAAATTCACCATCACTATACCTAGTAAAAGATACTATCCCCAAATCTGTTCCAAACGCTTTTGCAATTCTCTCTGCTAAATCTTGACTCTGAGTACAAGAAAAAATCTTTGGATCTGGCACCGAATATGGCATTGTAATATCTTGTTTAATAGTTAATTATCGCTATCTCATGTAAAATGAGGTGCAAATTTAGAAATTTATTCCAACTCTTAAAGCATTTTGTTACTATTTTTAGCTTGAAGATTGAAAATATTTTATAGTTTTGCATTCCGAAATTGATAGAATTACTATTTTTCTATTCTATTAATTCAAGAATAATGCTCGAGTGCCTGCCTGCGGTAGGCAGGGCGGAATTGGTAGACCTGTCTGCCGACAGGCAGGCGCGCTTTAAATTATTGACCATGATTACAGTATATGCAATATCAAGTTTAAAAACTAATTACATATATGTAGGAATGACAAGCAATCTTAAAGAACGCATTAACAGGCACAATTCAGGAAGAGAAAGAACAACAAAATTTTATCTTCCATTTGAATTAATTTTTTCTGAAGTTTGTAACGACAGAAAAGAAGGACGAATAAAAGAAAAGTATTGGAAATCTGGAATAGGTAAAGAGAAATTAAAAGCTCTTAGAGATTCCACCAAATAATGCTCGAGTGGCGGAATTGGTAGACCTGTCTGCCGACAGGCAGGCGCGCTTTAAATTATTGACCATGATTACGGTATATGCAATATCAAATTTAAAAACTAATTACATATATGTAGGAATGACAAGCAATCTTAAAGAACGCATTAACAGGCACAATTCAGGAAGAGAAAGAACAACAAAACCTTATCTTCCATTTGAATTAATTTTTTCTGAAGTTTGTAACGACAGAAAAGAAGGACGAATAAAAGAAAAGTATTGGAAATCTGGAATAGGTAAAGAGAAATTAAAAGCTCTTAGAGATTCCACCAAATAATGCTCGAGTGGCGGAATTGGTAGACGCGCTGGATTCAAAATCCAAATTTGAGAAGGGAAAAAAAGTATGCCGAAGTGGTGGAATTGGTAGACACGATGGATTCAAAATCCATTGCTCACAAGGCTTGCGGGTTCGATTCCCGCCTTCGGTACTAAAAAAGCTGAGATGAAAATCTCGGCTTTTTTTATGACTTGGTACAACATAGGTACAACATTTTGCTATTTTGAAGGCAACATTTTTATTGATGTTAAATTCTTCTATTTGTTTTTAAACCCTATGAATTTACTATCAGAATAATAAACTTTATCTAATCACGACCTTACTTCTTCGTAAGGGAAGTTTATTATCATACAATATACACGCAAGGTAAACTCGTAAAATACTTCCATCAAAAGACTACGGCATAAAGCCAACGCTTCTTCCCCTACTCATTTATTCCGTTTCCTTTTGAGCCAAGATTTTATCTTCCGTTTGGTTTCTGCTCAAATATTGTTTAATCAAAAATTTGAGTATTATGACAACAAAAGCGAGTACCACAAAGAAGCGCAGTAGAGCGAAATCTACTGCCAAGAAAGAAGTAAATGGAAAGAAATCCAAAGCACTTCAAATTCAGAACTTACCGTTGGGTAAAATCAAGCCTGACCCAGAACAGCCGAGAAAGACGTTTAACGAAGATGCGTTAAAGCAGCTATCTGAGAGTATCGAAAAGCACGGTGTGTTGCAACCAATCACGGTAAGGCAACTAAATGACCATTATGTCATCGTGATGGGCGAACGCCGATATCGTGCAAGTAATTTGGCTGGAAAGAAGACCATACCCTGTATCGTGAGGACTTATAAAAACAATGATGTTCTTGAAGTTCAGATTATCGAGAATCTGCAAAGACAGGATGTCGAGCCTACCGAAGAAGCCGAGGCGATTGCTTACCTAAGCGAGAAATACGCACCTACTGAAATTGCAAAGCGATTGGGAAGAACGGATAACTTTATCAGACAGCGACTTAAACTGGCTGGATTGATTGACGGTTTTAAGCACTTTGTCCGCAATGGCGAAATGACGATTTCCTTAGGTGTTGGTGTTGCGCTATTTGAACCGGAAGAACAGCTGATGATGTTAGAAACGATGGGCGAAGATTTTAATGCACATCAGATAAACAGGATGATTAAAGACCAGACCTATGATTTGGAAAAAGCATCCTTTGATGTAGCGGACAAAAAATTAGTCCCAAAAGCTGGGTCTTGTGTAGAATGTCCGTTCAATGCGGCCAATCAAGGCAATCTGTTCGGCGAAGGTCAAATGGTCTGTACAAAAGCAGCTTGTTATGAGACCAAGAAGAACAAGTCGTTCTTGAACCTCATTGAGAAATCGAAGAAAGAGAATATTTTGATGATTCCCGAAATAAGGAAGTATTGGGCGGATGACAAAAACAATCAATTAATCATTTCCCAGTTGGAAAAGAACGGATTGAAAGTCTATTTACTGGATGATGCTGAAATTATAGAAAATCCAATTGAACCTACAATAGAGGCAATTAAGAAAGAATACCAACATTATGACTATTCTGAAGATGAATTAAAAGCCGAATTTGAAAAAGCGTTGCAAAATTACAAAGAAGCATTGGAAGAATACAATTCAGCAAATGAAAATGGGTTTACAAATGGCATTTTGTTTCATCCCAAAACTTACAGGAATAAAGAGGTCTTTGTAAAAATTGTCGAAAAATCAAAGAACGATTCTACGGAATATTCGGCACCATTGGCCAACAGAAAAATGGCAGATTGTACACCTGAAGAACAAATCGTAAAAATCAACGAAAGGGAAATCCGCAAGAAGCAAATAGAGAACAATAAGCAATTTGAGGAAGTTGTGCAGATGATTCGTGAGACGAAATACATTGATACAAAGAAGACACTTTCAACAGATGAAATGGTCGCATTCTCGATATCACTATTTGAAAACAACGTGGACTATATGAGCCAGCAGAAGTATTTCTCAAAATTCCTGAGCGACACTTCAAAGATGACCAGAGTTGAAATGGTAGAGAATTTCAAGAAGAAGTTCAAAAAGGAAATCTTCCATAAATTGATACGGTATATGCTCACGAGGCAAGTGCATTTTGGCGAAAGCAATCACGTCAATAATCTTACCAACATTTCATTTTATAATGCGATACAGGGATATTATAAATCCAAGATTGCCGGCATAGAAAAGGAATATGCCGAAAAACGAGACAAGCGTGAAGCACGTTTGAAAGAGCGCATCACGGTTCTTGAAAAGCAAATTCAGGAACTCAACGATTAGCTTTTGTTGTTTGAAGAAGGGTCGGCATTCGTGCTGGCCCTTCTTCTTTTTTATGATAGTGTTTTGAAAGATGGGTTCTTAAGGAAGGGGTTATCAATCAATAGTTAGTGCAAAGGTAAACTCGTAAAATACATCCATCAAAAGACTACGGCATAAAGCCAACGCAACTTCCTACGCTTATTTATTCCGTTTCCTTTTGAGCCAAGATTTTAACTTCCGTTTGGGTACTGCTCAAATATTGTTTAACTAAAATTCAAAAGCTATGTATTTACAAAATTTGCAACAGGATGAAATCTTTGTTCCATCAGAAATGAAATCCTTAAAGAGTCTGACACAGATGGAATCTCGAAGAGGGCTTGAAAATGCTATTATCTCAAATGGCAAAATTGTCAACGTGGTATCGAACAGTTACGGACACATTCCGAATCAACTATTCTTCAAGAATGCTGAAGAAATGTTGACCGATGCACAGCTAAACTTTCATAAACGAACCATCAACAAAAATGATAGGTCGTTCATTACCGACTTTATCATCGACGACAAAAGCCAGTTTACGGTCAAGAACGATAAAGATTTGATACTGCCGATGCTTCGGTTCAAAAATTCCTATGACGGTAGTGAAAAGACCTCTGGTCACTTTGGATTTTATAGAGAAGTGTGTTCAAATGGCCTGCACGTTTCCCAGGCAGAAATTGAGTTTTCAATCAAGCACAGTAAGAACAACACGCATTTGATTATGCCGAGGCTGAACAATCTATTTGATAAATTTCTGGACAATGAATTTTATACCATTACCAAGAAATTCGACAAGATGAAGGAATGTAAAATCATCGATACACAAGAATTTGTGAAGGCCATTCTTGACAAAACGAAATTGTTCAGATATGAATGTAGCGACAATAACAGCGCCCCTTCAAAAAAGTCTCGTGAAGTCATAGAAATCTTGAACTATGAAGCCTTGTTGCTCAATGAAAAACCAAATCTCTGGTTGGGCTATAATGCGTTTAATTCAGTACTTCATAATGTCTTAAAGAAAAGCTTTGGCCAACAAGAACGGTTGGATAAAAAGCTGTTTGATGAAGTCTATGATATGGCATAAATTAAATTAAGGTTTGTCCAGTACCTTAAACTGGATTTTTAGTAACAATTGATTTTTTGAAGAACATTCTTTTTCACTAACAATTATGCTAATTGCAATAACCAACAAGCCCGCAATTTTAAATTGCGGGCTAAAATACTTGCGTACCTGCGGATAGAGAGAGATTCGAACTCTCGGTACAGTTTCCCGTACGCCTGATCTTCAATCAGGTGCCTTAGACCACTCGACCATCTATGTTTTAAAGAAGTTTTACCCCTTTTTTGAAACAACAGGCTTTAGAAATGTGTTTAGAAAACCGTTTGTTGTCAGATTATGTAAGCCTAACAAGTTGGCTATTTCTTTAGTACTTGATGCAGTAAAACCGGAACTGTTGATCCCATCAACAAATCTTCTTAAAGTAATTTTTAACGAAATTAAGGATTCTTCGTCAATAACTCTAGTATTTGCGCTAGTGTTCACATTCCAGCCTTTTATATTTGGTGGTTGAATTGTTACTAAATTAAAACTTGCTGCTTCACCATATAGTTTCTTAAACCACTCGCCTGAGCCCAATAACTGATTAATGTTATCTCTAGTGATTTCACCGTGTATAGCTCTAGATTTGGCCTCTAAAACTAAATAATGATTTCCAGTCATTACCCAAAGGACATCAGGACCGTTACCAAATTCTGCTTCTGGTTCTTGAGTATGAAAACCGACTAGTCTTCCAACTTCTGCCAAGGCGTTTTCAAATTTTGTATGTGGTATGTCCGGACTGAACTGAAGATCATCCAATAGACTTTCTAAATACAATTTAAAATCTTGGGATGTTTCATATCTTTTTATGAAATTGAGGACTTGTGTCGCCTGCTCTACACTTGCCATTATTTTAGTATAACTATGTCCGTTCTTTGACTGCAACATATGTGAGGCCGTCTTTGCTGCTTTTATTTGTAAATCGTTAGATTTCGGGATATTATCTAGATAGAGATAATTGGCTGCTTTTTCAAAATACCAACCTTTCTGTTTTTGGGTTAAATCAATTGTATCAACTATCTCATCCAAGATTATTTTTGAAGCTCCTTCGTGATTCCGTCTTCTGAAAAGGTCTATGGCCTTTGACTCGGTATCGGCAATTTCCAAATTCTTAATAACCCGCTCATCGGTTTTGTCAGTCTCCACTTGCGAAAGTATTCCAGAATGGTACTCGCGCCAACTCATATCTTGCACAAGACATAATTTAGCGGTATCTCTAATTGTTTTTAGGGCATTATCGTTTGATTCATCATCTAATAGTGATAGACCCAGTTTGAGTTGTTTCCGTGTTACTGGTGTAAAATACTGTAGATTCGATTTGTTTCCTAAAAACTGTAATAAATCCTTCCCCATTAGAAACACCGCGCAATAATCACTGCCAGACCTTACAGCTCTGCCTAGACCCTGCTCAATAATTTGAGCCTTTAGGGAAGATTTTACAGACTCTAGACGTAACTCTGCATATAACTGTTCATACGAACTAAATGACGGGTAGCCGTCCAATATCAAAATCCTGCACATATCGCCATTCAAATCTACACCATCATAACGATTCACCAGAACATTCAACGATCCCTTCTTGGATTTTAAACTGGCTATATCCTTATTGATGTTATCTTTTTCAATAATTTCTGCGCCAATATCTTCCCACTTTTCAGCTCTATTTGCAGAAGGTGTTAAAACCATTACATTTACGCCAGAATCTGCATATTCTTTAGCCAAATCCATTATCTGCTCGTCAGTTATCCTCGAATCGAATCTTTGTGGGGCAAGAATCAATCTTTGACCAACGTCCTTACGATCCTTGGGAATCAAGGCGTTTTTGATACTATCGATATCAATACCTAAATCCTTTATCAAATCAATCTGGTCTTCAAATGTAGCTGAAAGTATGTACCTATGTTTTGCTTCGTTAAAGGCGCGTACATTATGAAATGGCACATAAGACGGTGCGATTTCAATACCTCTTGGTCCCACATAGCAATCATAAGATTTTAAGTCGTCCGCTATCAAACCCCATTTGAACATCAGCTCGCTGTCTTCACTGAACTCGCCTATAAGATGCACAAGTTCATCTAAACGCGTGAGCCAAGCCCAGTAAGGTACTTTAAGTATCTTAGCATATGGATCGCCATCAGTTAACCTATGGTAAGTTCCTGGTGCTTGATACTTTAATTCATCATTGAATAATTTTAGTAATCTTTCGGCAAGTTCGTGACCGAATGGAATGTTTATGGTGGTGGCTTGCCTAGCTTTATCAAGGCATACGTGGGCATCATCGAGAACAATAGAGCCGACATCGATATTATCCCTATCAAAAATAGAGCGTGAATTGAAAAGCTTTTGAAACGTGCATAACAGAATAGCTTTTGAATTTAAAAAGTCATCAGGAAAAACACTTCTTTGCCCTTGATATTCAATTTCACAAACGGGTATTCCATATAAATCCGCTTGCAACTTTGCCTGTTCTAATAGTTGTTTGTCTGGACATAAATATAAACTTGGACCGACTCCTTCAATCATTTTTGAGTGCAACATCAATAAGCTTACAAGCGTTTTTCCAGAACCTGTATTCATTTTACACAAAACATCTCGTTGGTCTCTTATACTATGCCAGGAGTTTAATACCTCTTCTTGTATTCCTCTTAAATATGCATATCCTTCCTTATGGAACAAATTTTGAAATAACTCTATGGGTTCAAAATTTAATTCCTTTGGGGATGTATCTTCTAGTTTTTTCTTAAATATATTCATCGACAATTTTGTTCTATTATCATTTAATTAACAAAGGTCTTAAAAATTTATCAAGTGATGGGCTATCATTCTTTAATTAGTTAAAAAGTGAGTTAGAATGAATAATTTATTTTTTTAAATTATTAAGCCCATTCCCCTACACTTCGCGAAAAGCTACATTCCGGAAAAAGCGCTTCATTACACAAGGTCTTGGACACAATTTCAAAGTTTCCGATTTCCATAACGCTAAATCCCCCAAAAGCGGAAAACGTCAATCTACATCTTTGAAATTAAGACCGCTTTAAACTCTACTAAATAGGATAATTCGTTTTCATAATCCGTTCAGCACATTCCCCTACATTCCGCGAAAAGCTACATTACGGGAAAAGAGCTTCTCTAAAAAGGTCTTGGACATCATCCACAATTTCAGCTTTCCATTTCGTTAACCCTTCCCGCGATGCTGGGAAGGAACACTTCATTCCCGAGCCAAAATCGTGAATTAAGTCCGCCTTCTTGAGCGGAAAGTCATCGCCTCAGTTTTCTTAACAGAATTTGCGGCGAAGTCTTCTTGAGCCTTCACTCGAAAATTCTTAAAAACCGAACCGCTGCCTTACACATTTTAAGGGGTTTATAATGGATAAAGCCTTTGTTGTTTTTCGGGGCGTCGAAAAACAGGCACGACATAACCAATTCTAATTTAACCACAGCTACTTATCTCGCTTAAGTACCGGTACGCTCAAACGCAACTGCGTTTAAAAGAATTGCTAATGCCCTTATGGAACTTGTCAAGACTGTACAAGTTTTAATGAAAAATAAGGCTTCTACTTCCTTGAAACCCGCCGAAAAAGGCAGGTTTGCTACGTCGCAAACACACCTGATTTGTTCCCTAAAAGTCTTGACAAAACCCACTCTATCCATTGTGCTGTGCACAGAAGAAAAGAACAAACACCCCTTAAAATTTAATCTGTTTTAAATCAATAGGGGAAATATAAATCACTTAAATATTTAGTTATGAGTACTATTAGAAATCACGTACAGTTAATTGGAAACGTTGGTCAAGAGCCAACCATTACGAACCTTGAAAGCGGTAAGAAAGTAGCCCGCTTTTCACTCGCTACTAACGAGTATTACAAGGACAGCAAAGGCGAAAAGCAAACGGACACCAATTGGCATACCGTAGTGGCCTGGGGAAAGACCGCTGAAATTGTTGAGAAATATGTCGAAAAGGGCAAAGAAGTAGGAATCACAGGGAAACTAAAGACCCGAACCTACACGACCGATGATGGCAACCAACGCTATGTAACGGAAGTCGTAGCCGATGAAATCCTTCTACTTGGAAGTAAAAGCGATAAGTAATCTTCAAAATAAAGAGGGCGTTCCTCTCGAAAGTTGCGCCCTCTTTTTCATTATTCACACATTAAATATATGCACAATGAAAGCACAAGTTAACGAAATAAAAGAGCGATTGCAATATTTTACGGGAACAGAAATGTTCTATCAAATCCCCTTACTAAGAACACGTTTTACGGACGGATTGAAATATTTGTCAGAAGTAGCAGAATGTTTTTGGCTCATTACGGACACTTCCGTAATTGCAAAAAGTCTGATGAACCGAAGCGAATTTATAACCATAGACTTTAAAAGATTGCCCGAGGAAAAACAAAATTTTACAGGATATGAAGCTGAAATTATTTATACAGATGGCAACGACAATATTTTGGAAAAACACGGCTATCGGGCAACCGATTTTCCGCTCGATGAATTGCGGTTATTTTTTGTAAATGATACGCTGATGTTACCAAGCGAATATTAAAAATTCAGGCTATGGTTTATCTCAATTTTACAGACTTGAGCGAGGAGGCTCAAAACCGACTTTTAGAGGATTCTAAAAAAAACGTGGAACGAAAATTTGGCGATGATATTCGCAAATACGTAAGGGAAAATTACACCTGTTTTGAAACGATGATAGAGGAAGAAGCATTACGAAATTTATATTCCTATAAGTTCATATTCAACATCTAATTTTCTAAACTTAATAATCAAGCACCTCTAAATTTTGGAGGTGTTTTTTCTTTTCAAGTAATTCCAGTTCAATAAAAAAACCGTATCTTTATTTCGCTGAAATTCAGCACACATAATTTATATAGCTACCCTATTTTTAACTTTCGCTGGTAGCTGTATCCATCTATATTTTACATATTGGAATTTCCGAATTCCTAAAAGGGCAATTGGCTTTTTAGCCAGATTGTATGAAATTTTTGTCACGCTTTGGCGTGACGAAAAGGAATAGCAAGAGGGTAACGGGCAGAGCCGCGTTACACATTCCTTTTAGCTTATAACCAATTGATTTTCAACAACTTGAAAATTAATGGATTATATATATTTCTTCGATTTGCGTCAAATGCCCTTGAACAACCTGTAAACAGGGATGGATTTACGTCAAATACACAAAAAAAGCGAAAGAAAATGGATTCATTCATCACCATCAGGTTCAAAAGGAAAACTGCCAAACGTTTTCAGGAATTTTCAAAGACACACTTCAAGACCCATACCGAAGCAATGGAAAATATCCTTGATTTTTTCTTCTATAACGAGATATCGCCAAAGGAAAAATTGGGTCCGACAGGGCGAACCATCGAAGCCAAACTATTAAAAAGAATCAATGCAGTCATCGCTATAATGCGTGATGTTGAAAAGACACAAACCAAACCCACGGTCGCAATGATTCAATCCCTTTTTGAGACAGAACAGCCAAACAAAAAACCGCTGATTTTAGAAAAGAAATATGCCGAAGAAAAAAAGGAAGTACGCTTCCGTGAAAAACAAAATCCAAGTAACCAACTGTAAATTTTTGAGCTATGTATATTACAATCTCACCTCAAAAAATAGGAGGTAATTATTCTAAAAGTTCGGCTGATTTTGTTGGCTATCTGGAGAAGGAAAACCAAGGATTGGAACAACAGGATATGGAGCATTTTTTTAACCAATATGGCGACGAGATTTCAGCAGAGGAAGTGGTCAGGGAAATTGATAGCAATACCGCAAAACTTGAAAAGCACGAGCCACGGTTTTATTCTATTATCGTAAGCCCTTCACAATACGAACTGAAACGGTTGCAAAACCATAATAAAGATTTGCAAAAATATACCCGGGAGATTATGAAGGATTATGTGGCTTCATTCAACCGTGAAATAAATGGGCGACCCGTCAATATCGATGATATAAAATACTATGCAAAAATTGAACACCAAAGAACCTTTAAAGGAACAGATAAACAGGTGCAGGAAAACCAGCCTTTTGCCACAAAAATACTTCAATTAAAAACTGAAGTCCGAAATGTGCTAGATGGACGAGCAGAAGGAAATGTGAAAAAATTGGAAAAAGAAATCGGGAAACTAGAAAGAGAAGCACCGCACCAACAGAACGGAAAACGAATAGTACAAGGAATGCCAAAAGCAGGAGACCAAAGCCATTTACATATTATCGTTAGCCGCAAGGATGCATCAAACCGATTCAGTTTGTCACCTGGAAGTAAATATAAAGCTTCCGACGTTGAATTAAATGGTAAAACGGTAAAACGGGGATTTGATAGAGATGGGTTTTTTGAGAAAGCAGAAAAGACTTTTGATAAGACTTTTGGCTATCAAAGGAACTTCGCTGAAACCTATAAGGCAAGAAAGGATTTCATCAAGAATCCGAAAATCTATTTTGCATCGTTGATGAAACTACCAACCAACGAAAAAGCGATTGCGTTCAAATTAATGCGTGAAAGTAATATTCCAATAATGCCGAGTATTCCGGTCACGCAGGCACAATTGGTAATGAAAATAATTAACAAGCTACGACGTGGTGCGGAAGTGGCCATCAAATCAAGTTCCATCGGAATCTAACTTAAAATTATACAAATGGACAATCTCGTAACAGTACTTTTTATTATTGGTGTAGCCAGTGTTGTTTTCTATGGAATATTTCGGGTTAGCAGATATGCATTTGTCGTCAATTTTCTATTGATTGGCGCTTTTGTGTATTATTTAAATGAACAATTACCATTGGTGCAAATAGCACTTTATTTTGTTTGTCCTCTGATATTAATTAATATAGGAATGTATGTATTCTTGCATAAAACGGACGAGCCTAAAAGTGGAAATGCCAAATATCAGGTCAACTTTGCCACTACAAAAGGAAACTTCAAACTGGATAACATCAAACGTGGTGCATCTATAATCGGTTCTGCGGGAAGTGGAAAGACCGAAAGTGTAGTCTATGGTTTTTTGAAACACTTCGAAAAAGAAGGGTTTTGCGGAATTATCCACGACTACAAGGATTTTGAGCTTACTGAAATGGCTTATCCCCTTTTTAAAGATGGTAATATCCCGTTTAAGGTCATTTCCTTTGATAAAATCATACATAGGGTAAATCCTATTGCACCACGCTATTTAGAGAACGAGGAAAGCGTAAACGAAGTTTCAAGGGTATTGATTGAAAACCTTTTGGAACAACGGGAATCTGGAACAACTGGAACGACCAAATTTTTCAATGATGCTGCGGAAGGCTTGATTGGTGGATTGATTTGGAAATTAAAAACTACCTATCCACAATTCTGTACCCTTCCACATTTAATCGCCATTTATCAATATCTGGACACAAACAGCCTTATCCAGTTTTTGGAAACCAATACGACATCGAGGGCAATGGCAGATGCTTTTATAAGTGGAAAAGATTCTGAAAGACAGACCGCAGGAGTAAAAAGCACCTTGGCCAATGCTTTTAAACGAATTAGTACACACCGCATTTTTATGGCGTTGTCTGCGGACGAAGTGCCACTCAATATAAATAGTCCTGAAAATCCAACTGTAATTTCGGTCGTGAACAATCCCAAATTTGAAACTTCGTATTCTCCTGTGATTGCCACCATCATCCATACCATTACAAAACAAATGAGTGTACGCAATGCAAAGCCTTCTTTTTTGATGATGGAAGAAGCACCAACCATTCGTTTATTGAATATGCATCGTATTCCTGCGACACTTCGAAGCTATAATATTTCTACGATTTATGTGATGCAGGACAAAATACAAAATGATATGATGTATGGGGACAAGGCAAGCAAAGCGATTTTAAGCAATCTATCCTACCAATTTTTCGGTAAAGTCAATGACCCAGACACCGCAAAATATTACGAACGGTTTTTTGAAATTATTAAGGATCCTACCAAAAGTATAAGTCGTGGGCATAATTTGGATTTTGACACTAGGGTAACTACTGGAGAAAAAGAGATTCCAAAGATAAGGGCTGACGTGTTTTTTCGGTTGAAGCAGGGCGAATTTATCACTTATGCAGATGGGAAGGATAAGAAGGTGCAATTTAAATTGGAAAAAATCAAAAGGGAGCTTCCGGAGAATACCAAAGAATTTTCTAACGCTGATTTGGAGGCTAATTTTGAGAGGATTTTTGAGGAAGCGAGGTCTATATTTGAATAGTAAGGAAAAAAGACCTCACTTTCTTCGTTAACCTAAATATCATTGAGCTTTTCTGCATCTATATTGAGAAAAAGGATGGAATGAATCATCTATAATATTCCAAAAACCGTATCATTAAAACTTATTCGCCGATTAATTCATTACTATCTGACTATAGTCAAATAGTAGATGGTAAACATAAAATGATTCTTTTCCCCCAAAATTTTTTGTGTGAACTGAACTGTAGGTATTTTGAAAAAAACTGTGAAAACTTTGGAATTTTAAATATTGAAGAGTATTGATTTCTATATCTTTTTTTAAAATACTATTGGCTTTTGTCATTACTTTGTGATGGTCTATATTCAAATTCTCAATGAAGGCTATTTGTCCCTCAAAAGGAAGCCTTAAATTGGTGTGATTTCTATTTGCTACTTTTCTAATGTCACCTATATAAGCTTTTGTGTCCGATAAAATTCTGATTCGTTTACATTCTATTGCAAAATAGACCTGATTATTTTTGGACATCCATTCGCTTTGAAGTCCTAATCTATCCACGTATATATCAATTTTATCGGGTTTCTGTTTAGAATCAACAAGGTCTATATATCTTTCTTGGGTTTCAGCAGCAAAATGAATATCTTCTAATTTTGAGATTTTATCTTTTAATAGGTGTTTTTTAACGTTGAGATAATTATCTACTAAATCAAATTTCAAATAGTCCTCAAATGATAATGTACTATTCTCTTTGACTGCATTAATAGAGTATGGATTTTTTGTTTTTTCCTTTAGACAAATCCCGTAACATTCGCATACGTAAGAAATTATTTGCTGTATTCTTTTATTAGTTATAGAAAAAGTATTTTTCCTATGTTGTATGAATTGGGATGCATCAGAAATCATTAACTTCATTACTTAAGTCATTAAACTCTGCTTGCTCAATAGTGTTTCTAAATTCTGCTACGTCATACCAAGCGATGGCGCGATGCCAACATTTATACTCATTTGGTTTAATTATATAAAATGAATTATTTTCAAATCCCTTAATGTCCTTTTGTAGATACAAGTTTTTTAGAGGATCACGCGTATTTGTAATTTGAGATATACTTAAATTGTCTGCCAACCTTTGCAATACTTCTTTTTCATCAAATTTATCTTTTGGGTATATAATTTTTTCTTCCGGTTCTACATTTAAAAGAACAAAGTTCATTGCAATGAAATAATCTAAAATGTAAATCTCTATTTGAATAAATTCATCCTCGTAAAGGTTCCCAATTTCATTTAGGTAAACTTCTGCATATTTTTGTAGAACGAAATCTTGGTTTCTGTAATGATTAAAATTAAAGTGAGTGAAATCCGTAACCAAATCTTGCTTGCTTTCTTGGAATTGGTATCTCGAGACATTAAGGGCATAATCTATTAAATCTTTTTCATAGTCTTTAATTTCGTAAATTTCAGCAATTAACCCATTTATTTTTAAGAAAATCTTGTCATCAAATTCAGGCTCTCCTAGATTAAAATCTGAATAATGCTTTCGGAAAGAATTCAAAAATTCATCTACCAATTTAATAAGTTCCTCATTCAATGAATTATCTGGCTTATTAAAAGGAATGTTCAAAAATTCGTCTACAAATCGAATAGCGGGCCTTGTACCAACACCCCAAGCGCTCGCAATTAAAAACATATAATAAGTAGCCATTTCTGAAATCAATAAACCATAAATAGGCTTGATTATATTTTTATTAAATGAAGAGATTGCAAAAGTACCCTTTCTAAATACCGAGTCCGATTCGCAATAAGAAATGACTGGTTTATTCCAATTCTTACTCTGCTCCTTTAATAGAATTTTACTCCCTTTAAAAATCTCTATTTTTCTCCCTCTTGAGAGTTTGACATCTGCTTCTCCTAAAGTTTTGGCCTTATTTACCTGTGTATAGTATTCATTTATTTCACTATTTTCAACTATTGGCAGTCCAATTAAGTTTGGATATGGTTTTGCATCCAGCCCCCTTTCTATACCAGCTCCTTTGAAAGTAGTTTTCTCATCTATTAAATCTAATATTTTTAATGTATTTTGCGACTCTAACCTTTTTATAAATCCAAAATCTAAAATATTTCCATATAATGCGACTTTAAACATCCAATCATTTTCAACAAAATGTTTTTGAGCAATTTTCTTGTTGTCGTATTTTTCAATGACCAACATTTTAAAATACTTTAAAAATGAGTTCACCTTTATACTCAAATGTTCGACAGAATTTTCGAGATGATTTTCACTTTTCGCTTGGCGATAAAAGACTATCGAAGTTGGGCTCTCTTGCTGCTCGAAAAGAGATTGTTTGACAGCTGATAAATCTAAAAACTTATTTAAGCAGAAGGAAGTTAAAAATTTATGCTTAAATTCTCTGGTTGTAGTTGAAACATTATAAAAAACGGTGCTGGTTACTATTAAGGCTGTAACAGTATCAACTTGCATAAAATCATTCGAACGCAATAAAAAGGATTGTGCAATTTCTAATTTGCCCTTAATTTTTTTGCTATAAGTATTACTGGAATTGACCCATTCTAGGTGTTTATACGATTTATCTTTTTTCCAAGGCGGATTTCCTAAAATAAAATTAGGTTTTTGTCCTATAACAATCTCGTTGAATTTGTGGTCAAGATCAAAAAAATCTGCTTCAAATAAATTTTCTCCTAAGAAATTCGGGAAAGGATATTTTTCTATATCCTTTGGATTTTGGTAATCTAAGAGAGCGATATATATTGAAAAGCAAGTTACTTTTAAAGCCTCCGGATTAATATCAATACCAAAAAGATTGTTTTTAGCTATATTCCTGATAGATGTACTGAAATCCTCATTGTTCTCTTTGCCATTTAAGTTAATTTCTTTTTCAATCATCTTTCTTAAAGACTGGACTAAAAATATTCCAGAACCCACCGCAACCTCAAAAATCTTGCAGGAAGATGTATGACTGTTTTCTAAATACTTATCTATGGTATCATTTAAAATATATTCCACCAAAAAAGGAGGTGTATATACCGCAGCATCTAACTTTCTTTTTTCCTCATCAATTAATGACTCATAAATACCAGAAATTACTTCTACAGGAATAATTGAAAAGTCAAATATGTGAAAATAATATCCATCAAACAAGGTTCCTTGTTCTTGGACTTCTCCTTTAAAAACATCTGCTAGAAATTGAGATTGGCTTGAGGTTAATTTTATATCGACTTCTTTAAATAGAACCCCATTGAAATTTTTATTTAACTTAATAAACAAGCTGTCCAATTTGGCAGGATCCTGAATTATTTTACTAAAGCTAAATCTTTTCTCATCAATGCTATTTCCTGTGATTTCATCATCGTCAATTTTAACCCCTCTATCAATCAAATAACGAATAAAAATTAATCGGAGGATTAAGGAATTTGCTTCGTTTTCAGTAAGTCCATCAGGCTTACTTATTAAAATTTGTCTAACAGAGCTTATATTTTGAAACAATCGATCATTTACCCGTTTCCGAAAATTATTTTTCTTTGTATTTTCGAAATATTCATATTGCAACCATTTCCAAGTAAGTCCGCTTTGTAAATTCCAAAAAGAAAATTTTGATTGTCTTTCCTCTGCATTTAAGGGAATTTCTTCCAGAGTTCTCTCTTTTTTATGGTAATTAAGAGCATTGTAAACTTTTACATCTTGATTTTTAACAATAAAAATCACAGGCGAATTGTCAAACGACCATACTTGTTTATGAATTTCTAATTCACGAGTTGACAGATGATTTTCATCAAGATAAAAAAAAAGCAATAAGGGTTGCTGATTAAAAACGTAATAAGCATCAGGATTAATTATTTCTAATTTCTGCTTAACTTCAGGGGCAAATCCATCATAGGAAATACCATCTGCTCTATCCATAAAATAGACAGCTCGGTGCTCAATTAGCCCTAATTGATTTAATATGTTATTTAATGGCTCGATTAGAAATCAAAAATTTATTTACACAAAAATAGAAGTTTTAATAGACCATCCATAAGATAAATTGTATTTGTTTTGTCAAGCGGAACAGAATGATGTTTTATTTAAGCCACATAAATTCCGAAAATAGTCTGTTTATCTTAAAAAGGCCCTTTATCCCTCGGTCCATTATGGGTTACCTTCCATTGGCCATCTTTTTGAACCAGTTTAAAAACACCCGGTTTTGGGTCATAAGCTGTTGAATATTTTACCCAAGCCACCACGCCATCCATAGCCTCATCCACCACTTTAAAATTAGCTTCTGAATCTTTATCTTCAGTAAACATTGCTTGAATGCTTGAAAGGTTTGCATAGCCTTCCGAAGTGGTAAATTTTTTCAAGGTAGCTTCATCACCGTGATAAAAACTTTCGGCAACAACTTTAGCGGTTTCAGAAGGGGAAAGGTTCTTTTTTTCTGAACACGAGAAGAACAACAATATGAGCGAGCAAATGACTAAATTTTTCATAACGTTACTAATTTGGGTTATTGATATAACTATGTGATATTTTCAGTTCAATATTACGTTCGCCATCTTTTTCGTGCAGTTCAAAAATTGCTCTGCGGTCATTGGATAGCGAAAACTTCGGCAAGACATAAACAAACCGAACCGTTTCGTTTTCTGTGATTTTAGAAGGCATATTATGTTTGAAAATCGGTTCTTGATACAGTCGTTGTAACGATTTCTTTTTCCCCTTCTGTCTTGTTTCAACAGAGAGTTTTAAGAAATTCAAATCATAATCCAACGTAGAATTATTCTTAATCTGGATGACAAAGTAAAGTTCTTCCGTATCAAAAACAATGTTCTCAACGCTCAAAACTATACCTTCGGTTCTCTTTTTAATCCTACCTACACGCTGCTTTCTCTCAAGAAGATAGGAACTGAATTTCTGGTAATAATAATCCCTGTTATCAACATTGCTTTCAGCAGTAACAACAGAAATAGAATCATTCAATATTGGTCTTTCATTCCCGATACTACTTGACTTCGGAATAAAATAATTGAATTTTAATAGCTGCGCTTTATACCTTACAATATACGAAAAAATTGAACCATCTCTATTGACTATCAGAAGATTGCTTTCTTTCCCAGGCTTTGCTTGAAGAAGCCCGAAATACTGCTCTTTTTCACGATTGTAGGTAAATATAAAATTTTCTGCACCGGTTATTCCCTGGCGAATGGGCTCTGGAAAAAACAGCGCAACATTTTTAGTGTCATTCGCATATATGGTATCAATTACAATTGTGTCTTGTGCTGTAACCTGCGCGAAGCAAATTCGAGGTGCAAATGTGGAAACAGCTAGTAATAATGAAGTTATGATATATTTTTTCATAATAGTGAATTTTTAAGAACCCGAGATGGCTCATAGTTTTGGTTTTAGAATAAGTTTATAATTGTTCAGCACGGTCACTTTCACACTTCGGTTTTTACGTTTGAGGATTTTTGTGATTCCGCCAACTTCAGGAACACTTGGAATATTAATATCGCCTATAACATCGTCCAGGACTTCCGTTGTTATCTCTGCCCTAAAATTGTTTTCTACATAGATGCCCTCGCTACCATCCTGTAAATCGAAGGCTTTGAGTTTAGTGGGATGGTGTTTGATATTTTCAATTTCTATTAAAGCACGATTGGGCTGAAAACTGATAAACCCAAAAACGAGCGTGTTTTTTGGCATTTGCTTATTGTTAATCATAGCAGCCTTGGTAAGCCGCATTCTTAATCTGGAGTTTGCTTTTACTACTTGGTCGCCATCGACGACCACATAGATTGTTTCATCCGTATTCCCGATAATGGAAATGTCGTTTGGTTTTGGCGAAGCAGCAAAGAACAATTGATGTTCCAAGCCTAATTCTTTGGCTTCAATCTTTTGTTCTCTTTTAATTTCAGTGGAATCTACCTCTTTTACTTTTTTGCGAATTGTTTTTCTTGAACCAATATTCTGATAAGTCAAATCAGAATATTTGATTTTTCCTGCGGAATAAATGCTATCCACGATACGTTCTTTTTCACGTTGAGGCAAATCTGCATCATAAAAGCCAAGGGAATCAATCAGTTTTTCATCATAGATGCTCGGTGCATTGTTTTCACGTACTTCCTTTAAATCATTGATGGCATCCAGTTTGGAATCGTATTCTTTTTGATTTTCTTCCAAATCGGGTATCAAGGTCTGTTCAAGGTTTTCATTTTCACTTTCATCATCGCCCATAACCATTATAGAGTATGATATCAGGAAAATGAAGATTACTGCCAAAACCGCTGCAAATACTATTTTGTTCTTTTCTACTCTCATCTGTTGATATTTATTTGTTTTTAAATGCCGATTACCTGCACGACGGCAGGCGGGTCGGCTCAATTTTCATTGTTCAGTTTTTTTAAGGTGTTTTCAAAATAATCGGTTATCAATAATCCGTGTGGATTGTTCGGAAAGTTTCGATTGACCATAATGAGGTTTCCAGTTGAAACCAGTTCGTAGGTGTCAATTATGGAACCTCTATTGATTTCAAAAATGGTCGTCGTGGTAAAACTATATGAACCATTATTTTCAATTATTCTTGAATCGATACTCAACACTTTTTGAACCAAGGAGTATTGTAAGAGTCGATTATAAACACCATCAGCTTTCTTCTGACGATAAAGGTTGTCAATGGAACTGTTACCCAACCAAAGCGCTTTTTCTAAATTGCGTTCATAGTTACTCGCATCGATATTGTAGAAATAAGTATGGAACAACTCTAAATGCGCCAAAGCTTCAACCCTGAAATTTTCTTTTTGGGTAACGAGTTTTAGCGGAATGATGCTACCGTCGGTATTGATTGCAAAGGCATTGTTTAGCGCACTTTTATGGGTAGTAAATGCCATCCAAACCGACAATGTGCTAGCCAAAAAAGCA
Organism: Galbibacter orientalis DSM 19592; assembly: GCF_000260115.1. Taxonomy (GTDB): domain Bacteria; phylum Bacteroidota; class Bacteroidia; order Flavobacteriales; family Flavobacteriaceae; genus Galbibacter; species Galbibacter orientalis. The sequence continues at coordinate 361,577 of NZ_JH651379.1, forward strand.
AACACTACGACTGCTAAAACGATAAACCTATTCAACTTTAGGACATTGTAAATATTCTTATAAGGTGTTTTCATTCTGAATGGATTTAGTTGGTAAATAGTCTGAGTGTAAAAGATGTGGCGCGTTTATACAGTTTGAACTTCAAGAAAACAATAAACCCTACCGAACCTAATTGAACCACAGGTGCAAAAAAGGCTTGACCTGTATCGATTCCAAACAAATTGACCCAAAAATTGGTGTTGATTTCCGTGTAGAGTGCATTCACAAAGACGTTTACTAAAAAGAAAGCAGGTACTAACATATAGACCGCAGCATAAAGCTTGAAGAATGTGTAAGCTAACGAACGGAACTTTTCAAAGACTGCAAGGCTAATGACCAAGGGAAAAAAAGTTTGCATTATTCCGAGTAGAAAAAAGCGTTCTGCCAAAAACAATGGATAAATTGTAAATTCCTGTAAAGTTGACCCACCCATTCCTGTTTAAATTGAGCATAGTAAAACAGGTTCTAAAAAGAGCAGTTTTGTGCTTATAAAAATATAAAATTTATCATTGTTTTTTTCTTTTTTTTCTCATGGATTCACCTTTAAGTTCCACTCTATGTGCTGCATGTACCAGTCGATCTAAAATAGCATCAGCAATAGTTTGTTCTCCGATAATTTGATGCCATCCCATAATTGGTAGTTGTGAGGCTATGATAGTAGCACGTTTTCCATGTCTGTCTTCGATGATTTCCATAAAAGCTTGTCTTTTATTAGTATCAAGTTCTTGAAGTCCAAAATCATCAAGAATGAGCAAATCCTGTTTTTCTATTCTATCGATTTCTTTCATGTATGAACCGTCTGCTTTAGCTAGTTTGAGTTTAGCAAAAAGCTTATTGATATTGTAATATTTGACTTTATACCCTAGAGAACAAGCTTGGTATCCAATAGCTGAGGCAATAAAGCTTTTACCAACACCTGTGCTTCCTGTAATGAGTATGTTTTCCTTGTTTTTAATAAACTCGCACGATGTGAACCTAATTAATAGGTTTTTGTCAATCATTCGGCTGGATTCAAAAGATATCTCTTCTACAGAAGCTTTATATCTAAACTTGGCTGCTTTGGTTAATCGTTCTATTTTTCTATTGTGTTTATCATCCCATTCAGATTGTAATAAATACGCTACTAGCTCATCATTAGTATATGCTAGATGATTTGCTTCTAGTGTTGTCGTAAAGGCTCTATGCATGCCATATAGCCTTAGTTGTTTCATTTGTTGTAATGTTTGGTCATTCATAATTTATAATGATTTAATTATTTATAATAATCGCCCCCTCTGATGTTTCCATGCTTAGGGATTGTAGATTCTGTATTGGTATCTTCCTGTATAAAATCCAATCCTTTTTCAAGAATACTTTTAACACTTTGATAATTGATGCGTTCATAATCTAAAGCTCGTTTACAAGCATTATCAAGACGTTCATTCCCAACTTTTTAGCTAGCCCTAATACACCAGCACAAGATTTATAGGATTGTTCAGGATGTTGTCTTTTTCCTAATAATAAAGTGATGAAAGTTTTACAATGGCCTCCAATACCTTCAGCCCAATTTAAAAAGGTGTCAGGATTCCAATCAGCTACATAACGATGTGTTGAAGGCATATGCTCGCTATCGGTAGTGTAACCATGACGTTTTAAGCCTCTTTTATGAACAGCAATCCGTTTTTGCTTATAGTAAATTTCAACGGTGTCTTTTGTATAAATGATGCGAACCTTCTTTCCTATATAACGATAAGGAACGCTGTAATAATGCTTATCTTTATTAATGTGGATATGAGAGGTCTTATATACTGTTCCCATTAGGTAGGCACGTAGTTGATATTTATCTGTAGGCAATGGCAATAATTCTTCTTGCTCCAAAGATGTAAATAAATCTAACCTAGAACAGTCCCTTGCTTGAAAGTTAATTTTATTATGCTTCCCCGTGAGTTCTAATACAGCTTCATTTAAAGCACTTAAGGTATAATAATCATTCCCATTTAATGGAGCAAAAACTCTTGTGTAGATAATCTTTACAGCATTTTCTACTAGTGCCTTATCTCTTGGACGATAGGTTCTTGTTGGAAGTATCGTGGTATCATAATGAGTTGCCATAGCCAATAAACTCTCATTAAGGATAGGCTCATACTTGCTACTTTTTGTAACAGCTGACTTTAAGTTATCAGTTACTATTGCTCTAGGAACGCCTCCGAAAAAATGTAATGCACCTACTATGCACCCAATAAAATCCTCTCGTTTTTGTGAACGACAAGCTTCTACATAGGTATAGCCGCTTGCTCCTAGTACAGCAATAAATACTTCCATTTCTTTTAGTAAACCAGTAGCGGGATCTATGATAGCTAATTTCTTTCCTGTGAAGTCCACAAACATTTTATCCCCAGCCTTATGGTTAAATCGCATGACTGGATTTTGAGTACGAGACCAAACTCTATACAAATGACAAAATCTAGAATAAGAGATAAATACCTTTTTATTTTGATAATAGTCCTCCCAGATCATGTAACGAGTAACTCCAACCTTTTTAAGGCGTTTGCTTACCTCTGGGTATAACTTAAAAACATACTCATGACGAGTCGTTATGTGGGTCTCATCAATATGCAATAATATACGTAAATCTTCAAAACCAAGCTTATCAACCTCTTCACTTGTAAGCTTGCTCTTTAGTAATAATTCGATGTATTTGCGAACAGTATTCCTGGATATACCAAGTTGTTTACTGATGCTCCGCTTACTAACTCCTTGAGTATGTAAACGATATAGTTGTTTGATTTTTCGCATGTCTAAATGTATGTTTGCCATGGTTATTTTTCTTGATTATAACCATACAAGTTATTTAATACATGCTCTTTCTAGAGGTGGGTCAATTTAGACAGGAATACCCGGGTCACTTTAAATAGGATTCAGTGGGTCACTTTCGCAGGATTACATGGGTCAGTTTGGCAAGAATTTCCAGATAAATGAATAAATCTAATATCCAGAGGAACAAGCTAATGATGAATGCAAATATTTTGAATCCGTAAAGCGGTGTAACCAAAGCTTCATATAAAAGCGTCATAGCAGCTTGGGCAACCTCGATGATACTCACGTCCTCTTCAATGGGAATGTCCTGCATTTGCAATGGCAATAAGGCTGGTGCAGTTCCTCGATATTGTCCTTCAATGGCTACTAAGATGCCATCGAAAAAGCCTAATACTTGCGTTGAGAAAATGACCAAAATGACAATGGCAAAATTCTTGGCGAGTTCGCCTGGACTCAATCCCCAAGTGTAGCCATCCTTATCTGCAATGCCTTCATTGTATTTTTTGAGGATGTTGACCAGAAAGAACAGGACAGCGAGCGTTTTCATTCCCGCAATCGTGTATTGCGAAAAGTCGCTGGCCTGTATGGTCTGGAAGACGGTATCGATGTATTCCAGTCCAATTCCTAAGAGAATGGTCGCAGTCATTTTTAGTATTCGGTTTCTCTATTATTGACTTTATCCTGCATTTTTCTAAAAGAAATAATGTCACGATAGCGTTTTGTTTTTGTAGTGATGTTGGAAACCATTTGCTTGGATTCCTGTTCTTTTGCTTTCAGGATTTCAGCACGTTCGGCATCACTCATTTTTAGGTAATCGCTGGATAGGACTTCATCAATAAAATCTACTGTGTCCAACGAGTTTTGTACTATGGCGTCAAATGATTCTACAACCCTTGAAACTTCATCTGGTTTGATGTAGGGCGAATTCAAAATATCCTGTAAATCATTTTGCATTACGTTGATAAGGCGCTGATTATTCTGTCCAATTTCCTCAACTGCTCTCAGTTGCTCAACAACGCTTGATACTTTCTCTATTGCCTCTTTTGCATCTTTTAGGAATTTTACAGACTTAATCATTTGTGCTGTCTGTTTTCCAGATTCTATCAGCTGTTTTACCAAGCTGATAAAATTGGTATTGTCATAAGTGGGCATTCCCTGGCACGCAGCGCGTGCGGGCAATAAAAAGATGAATGCCGTTGCGAGAATTAAAATTTTTGTCTTCATAATATTATGTTTTAGATGTGAATTGAATTATTGCTTTTTGCATATCGTGATGCTCGTTGTAGAGCTTCATTATTTCTTCATTTTCCTGTCCATCGGTCAAATAAGCGGCATATACTTCCTTCGGAACTTCGAGCCGAAAGATGTTACTTTCTCTACCTATCTTGATAAACATTTCGGTGTACTTCCGTGGTCCTGAAAGATTGTTCTTGATGGATTTCAGTTGGTTAAGGTCGTGGCTGGAAAGGTTGAGTCTTTTGACCAATTCATCATAGCCTTTTTCATTGTTAAGGCTGTAGATGACTTGCGTGTTTTCAAGAATACTCGCAGAAGTTGAATTGTTTGGTAATTGGTTTATGGATTGAAGTATAATCCCAATAGCACCGTTTTGTTTACGTATGGCTTGATAGTAGAATTCTACACTTTCCAATACGTTTTCAAACTTCAATTGCTTGGCAAACTCATCAAAAAGGATGATTCCCTTTTCAGCTCTGTTCTTCCAAATGGTTCTTTGGATGGCTGACTTAATCAGCTTCAACATCACGGATAGGATTTCTTTGTTATCCTTTACTTCATCCAGTTCAAAGACAATCAAGCGTTTGTCTTCGATTTTATAAGTCTGGTCTTCGCTTACTTCAAAAAGAAAGCTATATAGACCATCGCCGACATATTCGGACATTACGTGCAAGAAGCTCGTGACATTGAAGTAGTCGGGATGGATTTTAAGAGTGTCAAGTAGATTTTCTTGGCTCTTTTCTATAAAGCTGTAAAAACCATCTAACGAGTGATTTTCAGAAGTACTATCATAATAATGGCGCAGTATCTTTTTAACGGAAACCGATTGTGCTTTCGTAACTTTTAAATCTGAAGCAAAGAGTTCAAATAGGAAAACGGATAAGTCTTCCAATCGCTCTGGTGTTAAGTCATCTTGATGACTGATGTAAAATGGATTGATGCCCAAGTTCTTTCCGCTTTCGTAGCGAAGCACCGTATATTTTTCAGGGTAGAGTTTGGCAAACTTGGTGTAGGATCCACCGAGGTCTATGATGACCAAGCGAACGCCACTTTCAAAATACTGACGTAATATGTTATTGGCCAAAAACGATTTGCCTTCGCCCGTTGGTGCAAAAATGGCAAAGTTCCTTGCTTTAATTCGTTTCTTTTTTTCATCCCAAACATCCTTTAAAACAGGAATGTTATGCTCACGGTCGTTGAAGATGATTCCGGTAGGATCGCTTTTGTAATTGGTGTTATTGATGAACAGGCAAAGCGCGTGTTTTAAATCCGTTACATACAAATCGTTGTTCGAGAAATTGGACGAAAAACAGCAGTAACTGTTTAGGATATAATTCTTACGTTCTTCGCCTCTTGGATAGTATGGTATGATATCCAATTCCTTAAATTCGGTCTTTATTTTTGAAGTTATTTTGTCGAGCTCTTTAGCTTCTTTCGCCCAATAGACAATATTGAGATGACCACGGATGATTCGTGCATTATCATCGGCATTGATTTGGTCAAGAATGTGCTGGATTTTGCCAAGCACCACTTTATTCTGCGAACCGAAATTTGAACTTTTGTTGAGTTCCTCAATCTTCTTATCGAGCAGTTTACGCCATTTCTGTTTGTCATCCAGATACAAAATCTGATTGACAATGTGATTCTCGTTAAGCGTAAGCCCTAAGCCATCAATAAACCCTTGATGAAACACAAAATCGTCAGAAGTGAATTTCTCATTGGTTTTGCTACTCTGTACACTTTCGCCAAAGCACAGTTCGCTGTTGATGGCCAGGGCATCAAAATGGTTTTCGCCAATATTGACGCTTTTTTTGTCCAGTAAAATATCGGTATCGTAGCCTTCATTAAAGCCATTGAAATAGGCACTTGTTAGTTGCTGTATCTCTTCCGCTTTAAGCGAAACAAAATCCATCTTTCGGCTATTATTGATGAAGGAAACCGAATCGCTAACCGAGTTTACAAAGCTTTTAATATTGTCATCCAGTTCCTGTACGATTCCTTTTGAAACTTTTCTGAAAGGGTTGACGTATTTCGGATTGTTGAGTGCCTTATTTTTGGTCAATATGAAGAACAAATAGCAGCTGTGCTCGATATGTCCACGACCTTTAAAATGCTCGTGGGTAGCTTTTTCCAAAAAGGTGGAATTCGGAAGTTGTTCTGAAGAATAGGATTTCTTCAAGTAGATATCCTGTTTATGAACCACAGTACCAACTGGCAAAGACTTTAATGCCTGAAACCAAGCACCGTGCATATCTTCAAAATCCTTTTCAGACAACGAGTATATTTCCGGCAGATTTCCTTTGTAGCACAAAATAACATTGCCATTATTGGCAAATACGATATTGTCCTGAATATCTACGATGGGTTGATATGCCGAAAGGTTAATCTTGTTCATAATCGAAGCCAGAATTTCTTTTGTTACTAATGATTTTTGGAAAAGCCTTAGCCATTTGGAATAGTTGTGGATTGTGGGCTATTCTCGTCAGCGCCACATAAAGGGAAGCGTTGAAAACCAACACACCTATTATTATCCCAAAGCTGAAAGAGAAGATGATGATGAGCAACGAAGCCAAAATAGAAACCATCATCAAAGCAAACAGGGAAATGGGCAGCCCAAAAATGACCGCCCTTTTCCTGATGTTTTTATAGACTTCGAACCGTTTCATTTATACAACGATTCCTATTAGGTAAGTAAAGATTCCGACTACTGCACCTGCAATCAATACAAATACTAAAACTCGGGTAATCCCCTTTTTTAAATCTGCATTTTCCCCAAAAAAATGTCCTGCGTTAAACAGGAAACCTACAAGGAAGATTACACCGAGAAGTATTGGAAAAATAGTTCGGATAGTGTCGCCTACATCGTTAACTGAATCTTCAATGCCACCAATTTGAGCAAAAAGCGAAGTGGATAAGAGCGAAAGAATGGATGCTAAATAGTGTGATTTTTTCATAACGGAACAGTTTAAATTTTTGGTTCATTTTCGTTATTGGAAATTTACATATATTTGAACTTAAATAACTGAAAATCAAATAATTGTGAATAAAATATTATTTGATATTGTTTGAATTCCGTTGCTATTATTTGGCATCAAATCCTATGGATTTTTGAAGGGAAGTTGTTGATAACCCAAAAATTGAAAATGAAAAATCTGCTCAAAAACGTCAGTTTTGTGATTTTGGTTCTAAAAATGTGCTTCATTTTTGGACAAGAATCGACTGCTCAAAAACGAATAATAATTGACGTTGGACACGGCGGAAAAGATGCTGGTGCAATTGGTATAAATGACATTCAAGAAAAAGATGTGGTTTTATCGATTGCAAATGAGATTTTAAAGTTAAATGACGACTTGGAAAAACCACTCGATATTTATTTGACCAGGTATAAAGACACTTTAATATCATTATCGGACAGGACTAAACTGACCAAAGCCTTAAATGCTGATTTGTTTGTGTCTTTGCATTGCAATCATTCCGATAATCCGGATGCAAGAGGTATTGAAGTTTACGCTTCAAGAAAACAAGAAAAATTCTCAAAAGCATCGGTTTTTATGGGCTATCAAATTGAAAGTGCACTTTGTGAAGCAATAGGCTATGATAGCAGAGGTGTGAAGTTTGCGAACTTTCAGGTGCTAAGGGAAACAGCAGATTATTGTACTGCCATATTAATAGAATTGGGCTTTTTATCCAATTGGGATGAAGAAAGCTATATCTCAGACAACCACAATATTGAGCGTATCGCACTATCGATATTATTATCCATTCAAAAATCAATAGAATTATGAAAGATATTTTTTTAGAGTTAACGAAGAGCTTGAAGGACATTGTTTTACAATGTGTTTCAGAAGTTATTTTACTGTACAAATCCTTTAGAAGTTAGATTACCTAAGTTTATTATCTACACATTATAAAAAACAATTTATTCAATAGTGTATTTAAGTATTTGCTTAAATAATATAATAATGATATATTTGTGGCCACTTTAAATCAAAAAAGATGAGCTTGGAAATAACCTGTACACGGAACGAAGCAGACAAGAAGCAAATATCGAGATGTAAGGAAACCATAGAGAATTCTTCAGGTAGCTTAGAAGCAATAAGCAAAATTTTGTCTCTTGCGGGAAGCGAGGTACGACTGAAAATTCTATTTCTATTGAACATAGAGAATGAACTGTGTCCTTGCGATATTGCTGACATTCTTGAAATGAGTGTTCCTGCCGTATCCCAACATATCCGTAAAATGAAGGATGCGGGAATTATTACATCGAGACGTGAAGGGCAAACATTGTATTATTCGCTGGTAAAGAGTGAGGACAATGTTTTGAATGGAATTTTCAATTCAATTTCAGCAAGAAAGAAAACAGCTTAGAAAGTTTACATTATGGCACCGAATAAAACTTCAAATACCGCGGCCTATACCGGCATTTTTACCGCAGTTGCAGCATCAATATGTTGTATAACCCCTGTCTTGGCATTAATTGCTGGAACAAGCGGAATTGCATCTACATTCTCTTGGGTCGAGCCATTTAGACCCTATCTTATCGGCTTGACCATTATTGTTTTGGTCTTTGCCTGGTACCAGAAACTACGACCGAAAACACAGGAAGAAATAGATTGCGCCTGTGAAGATGATGCGAAACCATCGTTTTGGCAATCCAAACGGTTCTTATTGATAGTAACACTATTCGCCGCATTGATGCTGGCCTTCCCGTACTATTCCAATCTATTTTATGCACAGCCCGCCAAGGATATCGTCTATGTCTCTCAATCCAATATCAAAAAACAGACTTTTGAAGTCGCTGGAATGACCTGTGCAGGTTGTGAGGCACACGTAGAAAGCGAAGTCAATAAATTGGACGGAATTATTTCTATCAAAGCCAGCTACGAAAATGCTAATACCATAGTGGAATTTGACAAGACCAAAACCGATTTGCCCACAATCCGAAAAGCTATAGAAAGCACGGGGTACAAAATAATAGAATAATGAAGATTCAATTAAAATCTACGATTACCTGTCCAGAATGCGGCCACAAAAAGGCTGAAGAAATGCCAACCACCGCCTGTCAATTCTTTTATGAATGTGAGAATTGCAAAACTGTTCTGAAACCAAAAGAAGGGGATTGTTGTGTATTCTGTTCTTATGGTACTGTGGCTTGTCCGCCGATTCAAGAAAATAAAAATTGTTGTTAAAAAGCCATACCTTAAATTCACTTCCGTTTATCCCCAGCTTTAGTATCAAAAGCAATCAAATTAAAAAGTTCTCGCATTCGGCTACGCACACGATTACCATAGCGTTCTTCCAGTTCTTCAGCATTGAGATTGGTTGTGGCGTGCGTCTTGATTTTGTGTTTGGTTTGTAAGTAAAGCTCGTATCGGGATAAGAGCACTTCGCCCATTACGTTCAAATCCTTTCCGTAGAATCTACCAGATGGTTCCACACCTAAATCATCAAAACAGTAAAATTTGGTATTACCATACTCTTCAACCGTTTTAAACCCAAGATGGTTGAAACTGAAGGTTACATTCCGGCAGGGAATCATTTCGTAAGGTCTTTGTAGTGGAACCAAATGGCGCAACAATTTCATCAAACTGGTTTTGCCGCAGCCAACGGGTCCGGAAAGTAGAATGCCTTTGTCAATGTCAATACCATAAGTCTCACAGTTGTCTTTATCCTTGATGAAGTAGGAACAGAGCTTCAGCAAAATATCCTTGTCTTCATCATATATCCTAAACTTTTCGCCAAACAAAAGTTTGCCTTTGGCATTTAGGTAAATCAAGATTTTTGGAAAATCATAGATCACACTTTTACCATCAAATTTTCCGAGCGAATATTCCACGCCACCTTCGGTTATTTTAGAGGGGTTGTCCATAATCTTTGTTTTTAGTGGTTCGCAAGTTGTCCTTGATTTGGGACGCTTGTTTTTTGTTTGGTTTGTTTTCCTCGTCGAATATTTCGGTTCTGTCCATCCAGTTGATGGCTACGGCTCGCCAATCTCTGATTTCCTTGCCATCGCCAGTTTGCCAATTTCTGGTCTGGTAATGCTCATAGAATTTTTTAGCTTCATCAGCATCAAAACCTTTTTCTTCAAAAAAAATAAAAACGGCCTGCCAGCCCTTTGGTTGTTTTATATAGTTTTCTTGTTTGATATTGTTTGTATTAGATACCAATGCTTGTCCATCTATGGGACGGTGTTGGTTCACAACCTGTCCATTTTTGGGATGGTGGTGTCCCTCAAGCGGTACACCTCTGGGATGGTACTGTTCCGCAAGTTGTTCTAATATGGGATTGTACTGTCCCACAACCGGTTCATCACTTGTCCCAATAATGGCCATCTTTATTTTGCTGCCTTTGTAGGGATTGTTGGAAGGGAAATAGGTTAAGTATTGCCAAGAATCTAACTCGACGATGCATCTGTGATATGTAGACTTAGAACCTATTTTAGCACATCGCATCAAATCGCGACGGTTTACATAAAATTCATCCATAAAGCGGCAACTGTTCCATTCTTGGAACAGTGCCATATAAAGGCTTATGTGCGTTGGATTGAGGCGGTCATCAAAAAAGAACTTTTCAAAAGCCGCATTTAGTAGCTTTATATAGTTCATCTTTTAAGAATTTTGCTTGTGCTGCACTCGATTTGAGTTCATTACATCTTGAATTTCCTCTGCATCATAGTAGATAATGCCCCCAACTTTTGTGTATGGCAACGTTCCATTGATGCGAAGATTCTGTAATGTACCTGGACTGACTTGAAGCAAGTCCATTACCTCGGAAGATTTTAAATATTTCTTGAGTTTTCCAGTTGCTTGTTTAGATAGAAGATTCTTGATGTCATCGAGCAATTCCATTTTAAATTCTCGAAGGTCGTCGGTGGTAATAATATTTGCTGGCATAATAGAACGGTTTTAAAGAAAGGGACTATCGTATCGATTTCAACTAATTTGATAGTCCCTGACCTGATTTGACTTTCGTTCTACAAATTTGGGATGGTTTATTGGATTTTAATCCCAAGTTGTACCCAAGTAGGGTGTTTTTATTTGCTCATTTTCAATGGTTTAAATTGGTTTGATTTAGAGGTGTCACTTTAAATCATCTATGCCAAATGATAATAGATAAAATTAATTTTATTTTTTCACAAGTAAGACCCAACTTGGGAAGAAATTTAACATTTTTAAAAATGAAAATATCAACCGTCCGTTTCTTCCATTCGCCTTAAAAGTGTTGCTTTTAGTCTATCAATAAACTTGGTTTGGTCGATTTTCCGTTCTCTTATTTCGAGAAAAGTTCTATAAACGTTACCAAGATTAAGTTCAAAAATATCTTCACAAGCTGAAGCCATTTCTTTAATACCAGCTGTACCGCTTTTTATCGCTCCAGAAGCCTGTAAGGCATAAATCAATTCAATCAGGTCAGTTTTTGAAGCCGTCCAGCCAAGGCGCTCACCATTGGCTAAAGTGTTTAGTTTATTTGAAATACCGTAGGACTGATCTCTTAAATAACTTAATTCCTGAACGTAGTGATTTATTAAGAGGTCATAGGCCATAATTTTAGCAATTGCGTTATCGTGACTTGTAGAAAATTCAGCATCAGTATAGAAATGGGAAGTGTCCGAAACCAGACTAATTTTATCTTTACCTCTTATAAAGTAAAATTCATCTAAAACCGTAGATTCCTCCCGGTAATATTTAATAAAGTCGATATTCCGGCGGTTACTTTCTTGAAGTTTTTGAATTTCTTCGTCTATAAAGATCTGTTGAGATTGAATCGTTCCCGCCGGGCGATTAATCAAAAAATTATACAGTTTAGCATAGAATTTCAACCTGCTATAAACATACGGCTTGTGCTTTTTGAAAAATGTTATTTCATTTTCTTTATTTTTGAATTTATTATCTCTAATACATAGCCGAAGTTTTTGTAAATATTTCCTTGAGATTGTAATTCCCTTTTCAACTACATTGAAATCATTAACGTTGGACTCCTCTATTTCTAATATTTCATTTTTGAAATCTTCTATTATTTTAAGTAAATCTTTTTCCAAATTTAATCTGGGTTTAAATGTTAATAAAATAAAACCCACATTATTGACAACTGTAATTTTGGGGTTTAAGAAATCGCATTTTGCATCTTAACATCGTTTCCAAAACGACTTAATACAAAACACCTAAATCATTTGGTGTCATAAAGAGAGACTAGTTAAAATACACGCTCTATAAATGTTACTTTATTACCATTATTAGGCTTTTTAATTCGTTAGGTTTATTATTACATTATATTCAAGCCTGTAAAAGTTTGAGGAACTCAACTCTACGCATCTCTTATTTGACTTGAATAGCCCTATTTCTATGATTGCTAACATAATACAACAGTAAAAGAAACCCTAACAAGACCACTTGTGCCATTAGAGTTTCATTTGTAGGATACACGCCCAACCAATCTATCTTAAGGGAAATAGGGAAACTAGTGACTGATACCCAGCCTGCCTCTTGGACAGCGTGAACCCCTTTTCCAATTAATATTATCGCAAGTAAGGTTATTACCCAAGCCGAATATCTAAAAAGTTGCCTTACCGGAATTCTTTTGGAATATTTTACAAAAATCACTGCAAGCAATGCTATCAGTCCAAAAGCAGCAATCACGCCCAAACCTATGGAAGACCCATCACCAGTTTTGGTCTCTAAGCTAATGGCCTGTAAGAAAAGGATGGATTCAAAGGCTTCCCTAAATACAACCATAAAGGAAAATACGGCCAATCCAAACATTTTTTCCCCTCTTAGTTGTTTGCCTATCTTTTTTTCTATAAATTCTTTCCACTTTTTTGAATGGGAATGATTATGCAGCCAAAACCCAACAAATGCCAGCACTATTACCGCTACTAAAGAAATCAATCCCTCCATAATCTCACGGTTCTTACCACTAATACCGATTATCCAATCTGACAGGAACCATCCTGCGATACCTGTTAGAATGGCCATAATCCACCCGCCGTGTACATACGGGAGTGCTTTTTTAGTGCCGGAAGTTTTTATTAAAGCCAGGATCAGGGCAATGATAAGGAATGCTTCAAGCCCCTCGCGCAACATAATAGATGCTGCCAAGAAAAAGGAAAGCCAATAGTTGAGCTTCGTATCCCTCATCAATTGGTCCGCACGGTCTATCATTGATACCGCATCAGCGATTTCAGCTTGTACCGTGGAGATACTTTTAGAGCTCTCTATAGCTTGTCTAACCGCCATCATTTGCTGCTCTAGTTGTGAGGTGAATTCTGGGTCGTTGGCTTTCAATCGTACTTCTACCGGTTCAATACCTTCGAGATATGCATTCAGGGCATTTTGACGTGCCGATTTTTTATTGCCCGCCTTATAATCTAACAGAACAGCGTTCAGGTAATTTCTGGCAACAACAAGACTATTGTCGGTCGAGGCCTTTTCGAGAGAAAAAATTCTTAGAGCTTTCAATTTTTTATAAGTAACGGAATCTTCGTAGCCCAACTTTTGAATCAATTCCTTATCGGATAGAGTAGCCACATCTTTTAAGGAAACTTCATTAGAGATTTTGTTAAATATTTCCTTTAGCCCAAGCGAATCTGCAGAAGAGGCATTAAACCTCAGGGATTTGATATAAAAGGAAAGATCCCATACTTCTTTATCGCTCAACATACCGAAACTTTGCATTGCAGTTCCTTCTACACCAAGTTTGATGGTGTTATAAGCCTGAAAGGGGGAAACCTCACGCATAAGGGTATCGATTAAGAAATTGGTAGGCGCCGGATTTAGGCCCATAGCTAGTTTGCCCTGTCCATTACCGCTTGCTCCGTGACATTGAATGCAATTGGTCAGGAATAGTTTCTTTCCATTATCAATATTTGGCCAATTAGGTGGGCTAATTTCAAATTCCGTAAAATTGATAATAGCCCACTTGACCTTTGAAGTGACCTCTTTTATTTTTTGATGGGAAACCTTGTTTAGTACATATGCTCTCAAATCAATCAAGTCGCTCTGTATCTGGTTTGCCTGCGTTAAGGAGAGCTCCAGATTTTGGCTTAGTGAGAGTATGGTTTCACTAAATTCCTTCATTTCAAGGTATTCACCTTCGTTAACTATAACACCATCTTTAACCGCTGCTGGATAATCTTTTGATAGATAATCCAATAAATGTATAATGGTCTGAATATTCGAGTCATCTTTGACCGTGCCGGCATAGATGTTCGAGCTTAATAAGGCAATGAAGCTTATTAGAAAAATACTTATATAACGCCTGTGTTGTAACATAAAAAAATTATTATAAAAATCATTAATATTATTTAGACTAAATAAATATAAAGATACGCTTTAAAACAAATCCTTTCGCAAAAGGTGCGGTCAATATATCAATACTGAGTTACTTTATTAAGTAATCAATCTTATATGATATGGAGATTCTTAAAACATTATGCACCTAATTTTAAATCTTTTAACCAAGGCACCAATTTTCAGATTTTATCCATATACCAAATCTTTTATAAAGAAATGAAACAAGAGAAGGGCTGCGATAAAAATTCCAATTAGGGCCATAATTGCCCATAACTTGTCTCTTTTGGTTATTTTACTCTTAGACCTTTTCTCCCTTCTTCTTATTCTTCTGTTTAATGACATAATTTGATTTCGAGTAATCAAGACACTTTTCAACTGGCAATAGGGACAATCCCTGAACCTTAAAAAATTTCAATTATTAAGAGGAAGGCGATGTCATCTATATAAATGAACTAGTTAAACACTATATTTTCAACTCCCCACAGTATTAGATAAATTAAAAATCCTTTGAATAGTATCAATCCGAAAAAAGCAGGTAAAAAAAGTAGAAAATGGCATCGAAAAAATAAATTATAAGTACTATAGAAAAGATTCCGACAAGTGCTAGGATGCCGTACAATCTGTCTTTTGTTGTCATAGTACTTTTTAGGGATTTTTCATTCCTTTTTCTTTGCCTTCTATTTCTACGATTTTGAGACATTTTATTCTTTATATGCTTCTTCCAATTTTAAATTAGTCCCATTTCATTTTCTGTAGTCGAATGGCATTGAGTATGGCAAGGAAGGCTACTCCAACATCTGCAAAAACTGCTTCCCACATTGTAGCCATCCCCATTGCGCCCAAAATCATAACAATGATTTTTACACCGAAAGCCAAACCAATATTCTGCCAGACAATGCGTCTTGTAGACCGGCCTATTTTTATTGCCCTTGCTATTTTAGAGGGTTGGTCGGTCTGGATAATGACATCCGCCGTTTCAATGGCCACATCGCTGCCCAAACCACCCATTGCAATGCCTACATCACTTATTGCCAAAACCGGGGCATCGTTAATGCCATCGCCAATAAAGGCAATCTTGCTGTCCGGGCGTTTTTTTAAAGTTTCCACTTCATTCAATTTATCTTCCGGTAAAAGCCCTCCTTTTGCCCAATCGATTCCCATTTCGTTTGCCACTTGCTGTGTAATTGAATCCTTGTCGCCCGAAAGCATTATAAGTTGTCGAATTCCTGCTTGACGTATTTGTTCAATGGCTTCGTGCGCATCTTCCTTCAGTTCATCGGCTATGGTTACATAACCTGCAAATTTTCCATCAATGGCTACCATTACAATGGATTCAACAATAGCGTCCGTTTCTGATGGAACTTCAATACCGTTTGAGGTCATCAAAGCTTTGTTACCTACAAGTACTGTTTTTCCGTTGACCATCCCTTTCAAGCCCTTTCCGGCTACTTCCGAAACATCGGTCGCCTCATAATCCGAACCGTCCGCTTTATATTCCAATATCGCCTTCGCAATGGGATGTGTGGATTGTTCTTCCATCGCCATCAGGTACTTCATAAACGTTGCCTTTTCTAATGTTATGGGTTTAATTTCCTTTATTTTAAAGACCCCGTGGGTAACGGTTCCGGTTTTGTCCATTACTATCGTATTCACTTGGGTCATTGCATCCAAAAAAGATGCGCCCTTGAAAAGTATACCGTTACGGGATGCGGCACCCAATCCACCGAAATAACCTAGGGGAATGGAAATGACCAATGCACAGGGACAAGAAATTACCAGAAAAATCAAGGCTCGGTATAACCAATCCTGAAACACGTAATCGTCCACAAAAAAATAAGGTAAAAACGTTAAGCATACCGCTAAAAAAACTACGATAGGAGTATAGATGCGTGCAAATTTCCTTATAAACAGTTCCGTCTTTGATTTTCTTGCGGTAGCATTTTGTACCATATCGAGAATACGGGCAATGGAACTGTCCTTGAATTCTTTGGTGGTTTCCACTTCTATAACACCTTCTAGATTGATGCTCCCGGCAAAAACCTTGTCTCCTTTGGCAATGGTGTCGGGTTTGCTTTCCCCCGTAATCGCTGCGGTATTGACCGATGCTTTTTCGGATAGTAATTTGCCATCTAAAGGAATCTTTTCGCCTACGCGCACTTGTATTTTTTCTCCAATTTCCACGGTCTCGGGATTGACGGAAACATAATCGCCGTTTCGATACACCACGGCCTCATTAGGGCGTACATCAAGCAGCGCCTTTATATTACCCTTTGCTCGTTTTACAGCTGCGTTTTGGAAGAGCTCACCTACGGCATAGAAAAGCATTACCGCAACGCCTTCAGGGTATTCCCCAATGGCGAACGCCCCCAGGGTTGCGATGGACATTAGGAAAAATTCGGTAAAGAAATCACCGTCCTTGATACTTTCCCATCCCTCTTTTATAACAGGAAAACCAACGGGGATGTAGGCTACCGCATACCAAACGATTCGCACCCAACTTTTAAAAAATGGGAAGGCGTCAAAATAATCAACCGCAATACCTACTATAAGCAATACAAAACTGAAGATGGAAGGGATATATTCCTTAATACTCAGTTGTGCTGAAACCTTATTTTCAATTGATGTATCGTTGAGGTCTCTTAAATTTAGTTTTTTCTTTTTCATATATGTTTTATTTTAAAATAGTTTTAGAACAAAAAATACCATTATTAATAGATAGACGATATAGGCTGCATCGAAAACGAATATCTGCCATCTGCTAAAACCGTGAAGTTCCTTGCTTTGATGGACAAAAAGGGAATACAAAAGCGGCATCAGCCCAACGAAGGCAAGGTTCGCCCAGAACAACTGAAAATCTTCGATAGGGGTGGTTACCAGTGCCAATGGGAAAAAGGCTACCGTCATCGTAACCGCATTATCTGCGATAACACTGGTGGTGCCTGCCGTTACTTCGCCTCCTTTCACCACGCTCCAGGTCTTGAATATTTCAGGCGCGGTGGTCATTATACCCGTGATGAACAATCCGCCAACGATTTCAGAAATATTCAGGGTCGAAACAATATTTTCAGTGGCCTTTACAATAAAAAAAGCTCCTACCGCTATCGCCAAGGCTCCTGCAACAGATAACCAAATCTGTTTTTTGTCCCATTCTACATTTTTGCCCTTTTTCCGGCCTTTTATGATGGCGTGGGCCAAGAAAACTGCGTAGGCAGCGAGCATAATCCACCCATCCACAGGCTGAAGTCCTCGCCAGGCTTTGGGCAAAGTCAAAAGAGCGACAAGGGCGATAATCCCCAGATAAGGCAGGGAAAGGACAGAAATAGATCGTTTATTCAGCACAAGAATATTTTTATCGAGGTGTTTTTGATGTTTCTCATTGTTCTTGAATCGTTTCCGTGAAGCGAAATACGCTATGGTAACCATTAACGGAATGGAAATGATATTTGAGCCCAATAGATTACCTAGACCAATATCGGATACGCCCCGGGCTGCACTGGTAACGTTTACAGCTACCTCGGGGCTAGCGGTTACAATGGCAAGGAATGCTGCACCTGCTGAAGCGGTCAGGCCCCATTGTTTGCGGAGCATCTTTAAAGGCGTCAAGAGTTGGTCCGCACCCCAGTGTGCCGCCCAAGCTGCTACCCCCAATACTAATATCCATAACCAGACGTCCATTAATAATTGTTGTTTATTATTGTTCTGTTACCATCGGTATATTTCAACTTTTTCATATTCGATCTTTTCTGGACCTTTCGTTGTTTGTTTTGAAAGATCAGGAGCAAAATCACTCCCGTGCTAATCCAAACATCTGCGGTATTAAATACAGGGTCGAAAAAAGTAAATTCATTGCCTCCCCATAATGGCAGCCATTCCGGAAGCCTTGTATCTATAATTGGAAAGAACCACATATCGACTACATTACCATTTAAGAATCCGGCATAACCACCGCCCGAGGGGAATATTTCTGCAATGTTGCGAAGTGCGGGATCACTTTTTTCAAAGATCAGTCCGTAAAATGCACCGTCAATCAAATTACCCAATGCACCTGCGTATATAAATGCTGCACAGATTACAAAAACCTTTGCATATCCTTCACGTATCATCTTTTTGATATAAAAAGTCCCCCAAACAATGGCGGCCAGCCGAAATAGGATCAAAACAAGCTTGGCCAGATATCCCTCCCCAAACTTAAAGCCCCAGGCCATTCCGGGATTTTCCAAAAAATGCAAGCGAAACCAATCCAGGCCAAATACGTAGTACTCCTCACCATAATAAAAATGGGTCTTCACATAAATCTTTATGGTCTGGTCTATTGCCAACAACAGTAAAATCAATAATGCTACACTACTTTTATTCATAATTTCCTATTGTTTCCCAACGTCTTGTGCAACATATATTTGCATTATTTAGATAATTTTAAAATTCTTATGGCGCCCCGCATTACAAACGTGAAGACGATGCCGCCAATCACCAAATCGGGCCATTTGCTATTCAGAAAATAGACCAGTACCCCTGCCACTATAACCCCACCGTTTACAATAATATCATTGGACGTAAAAATGGCACTGGCCTGCATATGCGCCTCCTTACTTTTAGCCTTGTTTATCAACCAAAGCGAAATAAGATTCCCCAGTAGGGCAAAAATTGAAACAATGATCATCCATTGGAACAAAGGTGTTTCTGTATCGCTGAAAAACCTTCGCAAGACCTCTGCAAACCCAAGTGTTGCCAATGCCATCTGAAAGTATCCGCTGAATTTTGCCACCTTCTTTTTTCTTGAAATGGCACCACCTACTGCGAATAGGCTCAACGCATATACGATGGAATCTGCCAGCATATCCAAGGAATCCGCCACAAGTCCCATAGAAGAGGAAATCCAACCTGTGGTCATTTCGATAACGAAAAATCCAAAGTTGATGCCCAAGACCCACCAAAGGATTCTTTTTTGTTTGGATTGGTCTTCCATTACGGGTGTTTCGGCTTCTGTGGTTCCCTCAAAGGAATCCCCAAGTTTTAAGCTGGCTATAGACGTTTGTATTGCTTTAACACCGTCCACGTGATATATTTCTAATTTTCTATTGGGAATATCAAAATCCAAGTGTTTTACTTGAGCATAAGACTCCAACTTCATTCGAATCATCTGCTCTTCTGAAGGGCAGTCCATTTTAGTTATTATAAAAGTGCTTTTTTTCATTATTATTTGTTACTAGATAATTTTATTTAATGATTCTTTTTGCTTTATTGGAAGCGCTAATTTTTTAATTTTTTGTTACGAATCCGTATTTTTAATCATATCCCTAATGTATGTCTCGGCTTGGCCAATGGTGTTTAATTTTTCTGCCTCATTATCTGGAATGGCTATATTGAACTCGTTTTCAAACTCTAGCATCAATTCGACCATATCCAACATATCCGCACCAAGGTCTTTCGTAAAATTCGCTTCCGGTCTTATTTGATTCGGATGTATTCCAAATTTATTGACCAAGAGCTTGTTGAATCTTATTTTAAATTCGTCCATCTGTACTTCATTTATTTATGCGATTCTATATATCTTTCCAAGAGTGACTTCAGGCTATCTAAATAGTCCACGAACGAGTTAACGGAAATCTCGGGTGTTTCGCAATCAGGGATTGTAATAGGGTTTTCATCAAGATATTGGTATAGTTCGGGGTATTCCTGCTCAATTCTCAATGTCAATTCGTTAATTTCCTTGGTCAATCGCTGAAGCTTCTTCATCTCTTTTATTCTTTATTGTGCCGGTTATTGTAAATATTAAATATGCAATGCCCTGTCTTCTGTAGCGGCCAGACAAGCTTCCTTAAAGGTCTCGGAAAATGTGGGGTGCCCGTGTGACATTCTTGCAATGTCTTCGGCAGCTGCCCGAAATTCCATCGCTACCACCGCTTCGGTGTAGCTGTCTGCAATGCGAGGGCCTATCATATGCACGCCCAATATCTCATCGGTCTGCTTATCTGCGATTACCTTGATAAAACCATCCGTATCCATACTTATCTTCGCCCGTGCGTTTGCCTTATAGGGAAAAGAGCCTGTTTTTATACTTTTATTGGCCTTCTTCAGTTCTTCTTCCGTCAAGCCTACTCCGGCCACCTCAGGCTGGGTGTACACGATATTTGGGATGAGCGAGTAATTGATATGGGGCTTTTGGCCAACAATCCGTTCGGCTACGAAAACGCCCTCTTCACTGGCTTTATGGGCAAGCATTGCCCCTCGGATTACATCCCCTATGGCATACACACCCTTGATGTTGGTTTCGAGGTTCTCATCTACCGCTATCTGTCCTTTCTCATTGGTTTCCACTCCTATATTTTCAAGCCCTAAATTGGCGGTGTATGGTTTTCGACCAATGGCCATAAGGCAGTAATCGCCATCTAAACTCATTTCTTCTTTACCGGAAAGATTTTCCGCTTTCAATTCTACTTTGCCATCAGTTGCCGTTGCATAGGTTACCTTATGTTCCAAATAAAAATCAATTCCCTGTTTTCTTAGGGAACGGTGCAATTGATGTCCCAGTGCGCCATCCATAGTGGCAATGAGGCTATCAAAATATTCTACTATAGAAACCTTTGAACCCAGGCGGGCGAATACGGAACCTATCTCAACACCGATAACGCCTCCGCCAACGACTATTAAATGCTTGGGGATTTCCCGTAGCGCAAGGGCCTCGGTAGAAGAGATGATACGGTTTTTGTCGATTTTAATATTGGGTAATGAAGCGGGTTTGGACCCTGTGGCAATGATGATTTTATCGGTTGCTATGGTTTCCGTTTTATCTTCGCCCTTAATTTCAATCGTGTCTTTGTCCTTGATGGTTCCGTGGCCTTCATAAACGGTAACCTTGTTCTTTTTCATCAGATAATCAACACCATTGATGATTTCCTGTACCACATCCTGAACCCTTTGGTTCATTTTCAGGATATCGACATTGGCTTCTTTAACATCAATCCCAAATTTTTCGAATTGATGCTTGAGTTTGTAATAATGCTCAGAGGCTTCCAACCAGGCTTTTGACGGGATACAGCCCACGTTTAGACAGGTACCGCCCAACGTGCTGTACCTTTCAACAATGGCCACTTTTAGACCCAATTGGGCGCAACGGATGGCACTTACATACCCGCCCGGGCCAGACCCTATAATTGTTACATCATATTTTTCCATATTCGTAAATTTTTTAATTAAATAAGGTGGGGGAAACCTTAAGCTGACCAGTGGGCGCAAGGGTTCAGTTTTAAGGTACTCCCACCTATTATTTTTTACTACAATTTTTACATACCCCTTTTAATACCAGGTTCACATCGTTTATTTCATAATCGTCCGGCAAGTTTTGTTTCGATATTCTATCCGGCAAGCAAATAGTTTTTCCGCAAACGGTACAATGAAAATGCATATGTAAATCTGTACCGTATTTACCTTTGGCCTTTTTATCGGAAATTGCAAATTTTGCCACTCCTGTCCCATCATTAATCTGATGAATTAGCCCTTTATCTTCAAAAGTTTTTAGGTTTCGATAAAAGGTAGTTCTGTTTGCCGTTTTGTTTTTTTCGCTTTTAGCGATAAAGACTTTTTGCATTTCGTTTAAACTTACTGCATAGGTCTTCCTATTGAGGTATTTGTGAATTTTCAACCTCATTTCAGTAGGGCGTATCCCTTTGGACAATAATGTTTTTTCTGTTTTTGTTGTCATTAAAGTCATTCAAAAATCAATTATATTCCAAGCGGTGCAACACTATGTATAGTCATCTTTTATTCAATTTTAAAATTGCGCATCATCCCCATATCTTCGTGTTCCAGATTATGGCAATGGTATAAAAAGAGGCCTTTAAAATCTTCAAAGCGCATAATTAGTTTAACACTCATACCTGGCATTAACAGAACCGTATCCTGCCAACCCTCATCTATAAATCCATCCTTAACTGAATTCCAAATCCTGCTGTCAACCCCGGAAACGTCCCTTTCCAGAATATTAAATTGCAAATGATGAATATGAAAAGGGTGCGGCATCTGCATTCCCCCGCCCATCATTCCTCTGTCTCTATCCATTTCTCCACGGTTACGCATCCAACCTCTTTCTCCCATCATATCGTCATTGCCCATCATTCTACCACCTCTGTTCACGATTTCCCAAACCTCGGTCGTATTGAGCTTTACGGTTTCTTCTTCGGTAACCCCCGTCATTTCCCAAGTCCGGCCATTGATAGTCCATTGCATTCGCCTCATAAAAAAACGGAACGTCCTTGGGTTGTTCCTATTAACAGCAGTGGCGGGATCGAGTTTGTTGAATTCGGCCAGCCGTTGTGGAAGCTCAAAGTCGTTGCTCCCTGTTTTATCGATATTGATTTTTAATATTTCATAAGTGCTGCCCAAAGGAAGGTTGTTTCGACCCCTGCCTATCATTCCGCCCATCATCCCCATCATCCCAGGAGAGAACGACAAACTCTTCATAATCATTTGAGAGCCTTGAGGCCTGTTCTTTAAATCGAGCCATACATCAATTCTTTCTGCAACGCCCAACATTACATAAGGTTTAGATTTAGGACTATCGAGTAAACTACCATCCTTGCCTATAATAACAAGTGGGGTGCCGTCTTCCCAAGCTAGTTTATAAAAACGTGAATTGGAACCGTTTAGAAAGCGTAGTCTATAGGCACACCCACTTTTAAGTGAAAGTTTCATATCCGGATTTCCATTGATAAGGATACGGTTGCCCAAAAAACCATTCATCCTATCCATACGTCCACGGTTTAGATATACCAATTGATTATTGTTATCAAACTGGCGATCTTGCAGTACAACAGGAACATCGTATTCTCCTGATGGCAATTTTAATCGTTGTTCTTCATCGTCCGTAACTACAAAAAGCCCTGCAAGACCATTATAAACCTGTGGCCCAGTACGTCCGTGTGGATGTGGGTGGAACCAATAGGTGCCGGCACGGTTCATTATTTCAAATTCATACACATAAGTTTCACCATTAGCTATTACATCTTTAGGATGACCGTCATCTTCCTCTGGAACGTGCATACCGTGCCAATGAACAATACTTTCCTCAGGTAATTGATTCTTGAAACGAACCCTTATTTTCTGTCCTTTTCGCACCCTTATTATAGGTCCCAAATAGCTCTTCCCTAATTTTTGTACTGTTGTTTTGTCTCCGTCAAGAACGTTTCCTTCAAACATCCAAACCTTGGTTGTATTTCCATGAAACAATTGAATATCTGTTTCTTTGGCTGTCAATTCGAAATCTAAATCTGCTTGAAAATCGGGATTGATGGTATTTTTATTTTCTGAAGCAAAACCATTACAGGAATTCAACAATGGCCAGGTAATAACAACAGTTGCTCCAAGGCTACCAAGCTTGATGAAGTTCCTTCTATCTATTTTGTTCTTTTCCATAATTTTCCGATTTCTAATTAACAATTTGCCCAAAGCGTCAGGTTTATTCGATTAGTTTAAGTCACTGCTTTTCATTTTTATCTTCATCATTCTCCTCCATTTTACATTGGCACTTTCCATCTTCATTTTTACACTCACATTCACACTTCATCTCTTTTTCTTTTTTCATCGTAGCCATTCTTTCCTTCATCTTTTTTGACATTGTAGTGTCCTTTTCCATTTTCATCATCATTTTTTTCTTCATCTTTTTGGACATCGTGGTGTCCTTTTCCATCATCTTCATCATTTTTTCCATCATTTCCATTCTCATCTCTGGATTATTGATAATGGCCGTCATAACCTGTTCCCTTTTTTCAGGGTTCTTCAAAATTTTGTCTGTGTTTTGTGCACTGCTCTGAAAGCCTATCATAAAAGCCACCAAAACCATTAGAATACCTGCATTTTTAATCTGTTTCATAATATCTGTTTTTAAATGTTGATTAATTTTCTGTTTAAGCCTCAATCCATTTTTTGGCAGTAACGGAATCCTTACTATCAAAATATCTGATATGTGCCCTAGAAAAGGGCATTAAGAGCTTAGTGAGTTCTTCTTGATATTTAAAAGAACCTACAATCGCAACCTTCTCAAGGTGTTTCTCTTTTTCAAGGTTCTGAAAATAATCTTTCTCAAACACCTCTGGTGTGCAGCCCTGGCAATCCTTTATTTCAAAATAACAACGGACATCTTTAGCAGAATTTATTTGTCTGTTCAGCTCTAAAAAAAAGTTCTCACAGTCATTGAGGTCAAGCATACCTTTAGCAATAAGGAAGAGGGTATTGTTTTTATGAGTTATAGTCATCATTTTATTTTTTTTAAATTATAATACCTTAAATTCATCGTGAATCTGCACTTTCATTGCCACACTTAACGCATATCCCTTGTACGATCAAATTGATGTTTTCTGCCTTAAAACCTTGGGGTAAGTTGATTTGGGGTATTTTATGGTCTGTGAGACAAATTGTTTCATCACATTTATTACAGTGAAAATGCAAATGAAGGTCATTGCCAACTTCGCATTGACAATCTTCATCACAAAGGGCATATTTTACAAAGCCAGTACCGTCTTCGATGGCGTGTACCAATTTGTTTTCCTCAAATGTTTTCATAGTACGAAATAGGGTGCTACGCTCTGAACTTTTGAAATGTTTTTCGAGTTCTCCCAAACTTATTGCTACCTCCATTTTTGATAAATGTTTGTAGGTTAACAAGCGCATAGCAGTAGGTTTAACGCCCTTTTCTTCCAGTTTTTTTACTATGTCTTCCATTTTACATCGGGTTTTATAAGTCGTACCTCTTGAGAGATTCACCAGTTTTGATTTTAAAGGCATCGTCTATACTGGTTATATAAATTATTCCGTCCCCCTTTTCCGGAGATTTACCGTTTTCGGTTATAATATCTATAGCCTTTTGTGCCTCTTCGTTCTGGCAGACGAGTTCCAGTTTTACCACAGGACTGTCAGTTACGTGAAAATCGAGGGACGGTCTTGCACCTTTTGCCTTAAATGCACCGGTACCTTCTGCCTGAGACAGGGTCATACTTTTAAATCCGTTATCCGATAGAGCCTCAATGACCCTTTGTATTCTGTTCGGTTTTACAAATGCTTTTATTTCTTTCATAATTATTTATTTTTAATTGATTTTGAACCGAGCCTGTTTTTTAATTTTTAACTAACTAATTAAGACGATAAACAAGCTCGGAATCAAAACCTTTAATTGTTTATTGAATTAATCGTCATCTCCCAATTCAGCTTTAATCATCTCGGAAGAGAGAATGTATGCCCCTTTTGTAACAACGGTTATATCCTTAGATATACCTGCGGGGAGGCTTATTTCCACATAGCCCAAATCGGTCATCCCTGTATTAACAGGAATCATATTGAACCTTAGTTTATTTTCTTCTTCATTGTCCTTATCCTCTACGAAAATGAAGGTTTTTTCCCCATTTTTAACAATGGCTTCCTCTGGAACTGCCAAGGCCATTTTTTCGCCTTGAACAATTCTACCTTCCACATACATTCCAGGAAGGAGTTCTTTATCTTCATTATGAATGTCCGCGTGCACGTGAATCGCTTTTGGATCGGTTTCAAACGTTTTGCCAATGGCGTGGATTTTTGCCTTTAATAGTTGATCTGGCTTTGATGCTACGGTAAAATAGATTTGTTGCCCTTCCTTTACTTTATAAATATCTTTTTCATACACTTTAAAATCTGCGTGAATTTCCGAATTATCACTTACCGCAAACATTTTGGTCTGTGGTGCCACATAGTCACCAAGGCTTACCATAACTTCATCGACAAAACCTCCGATTGGCGATGTAATAGGCACTGACGCATAAATTTCACCAGATTTTATTTTAGAGATATTTAATCCCAGTAGCTCCAGTTTTGACCTTAAGGCGTTAACGCTCGAAGTAGTACTTCTGAATTTGGACTGAGCCATCTGAAATTCTTTGGCCGAGGAGACCCCTTTATCAAATAAAGTTTGCTTGCGTTCAAAATCCTGTTGAAGGAATACGAGTTCATCGTTTTTTTCCTGAAATTCCTGTTGCATTGAAATAATATCTGGGTGCTGTAAGTAAGCCAATACCTGTCCTTTCCGAACTTTATCCCCCTCGATTACTTTTATGGAACTTACATTACCTCCTACAAAAGGGCTAATATTGGCTTTGTACTGCGGATACAGCTCTAAAATCCCGGTAACCTTAACACTGTTGCCAAGGCTTTTTTCTTCAATTTGCTTTAGCTCAAGACCTATGGTTTCAGCTTGTTCATTGGTAATTTCTACTACACCTTCTTCACCTTCTTCGTTTTCCCCTTCTTCAGCGCTTTTGGAATTTTCCGAAGTTTCATTGGTTTCGCTGTTCGGTATCTCCGAGTTGGATTTTCCATTACAGCCTATTAACATAATAGTTAGTACTATGGAACTGATTATTGCTATTTTCTTCATTTCTGTTTTTTTTAGATTATAGATTTCCCAATTGATATTGTAGTTCAATGGCCTGTTGGTTATATTGATTGATAAACTGTAAATGATTTTGTTTTATCGTAATGGCACTGTTGAGAATAGTGATATAATTCACATAATCTATTTCACCTTCCTTAGATGCCAGTTCTGCCGTAGTAATTTGCTGCTCGGCCAAAAGCAATGCGCCCTCCTGATAATAATTCAGGATTTTTTGTGTTTTTTCCAGCGATTTTATGAGTTGAGAGACTGTACTTTCGGTCATTGCCTTTTGTTCGAGGTATTGGTTCTCGGCAACCATAGCATTAGCTTTAGCTGCCTTTACCCTTGATTTCTGTGGAAAGAACCAAAGCGGTATGTTAATACCGGCTTGATAGGTATTGAAGCCCGATACATTATCCACAATCTGTCTTCCATAGGTCAAGTTGAACTTGGGTAGGAACTGTGCTTTTTCCACACCGACATTGGCTTTGCTTACTTCTGCATTCTGCATAGCATATTGAAGCAAAGGATTATTGTCTACGGAAGCCGAGTCCAAAGTGGCCAAAAAATCCATCGGTTCATAGGTTTGACCAACCGTTTCAATTTCTTGTTCGATGCCCAAATATTGTTTCAATGCCCTTTTTGCGATATCTATATCATCATAGGCTTGTTGCCTTAAGACTTGAATCTGCTGATATTCAGAAGAGGCGGCAATAAATTCCAGTTTGCCCGTTTCCCCGGTATCATAGCGCAATTGGGCAGCTGTCCTAAAGTTAGTATAAACACTGTCCAACTGTTCCGCAAAGCGCAATTGTGCTTTGTTATAATTGATACGGTCATAGGCCTGCATCACATTACGAATCAATTGCTGCTCGTTGACAGCGTAGAACGTTTCGCCCAGTTTAACACGTTCCTTATAGAACTTGGATTTTGAAAAACCTGAAAGCAAATCAATATTTCCTTGCTGTACACCAATAGTGGTCTGTATGCCTGGCAGGTCATTGCCTACTTCTTCCTTTCCCGTAAAAACCCTCGTGTTTCCCATATCAAAGCTGGTACCCTTCATCGCCTGTTCACGCTCAATAAAGGCTTGGCTTTCTTTTAAGGAAGGATAATTTTGCTTTGCCATTGTAATGGCTTCTTCCAAAGTAAGGGTTTGGGCCATTTGATTATCCTGCGCGGTTGCAGAATTTGGGGTCAAAAATCCTCCCAAACTCAATAATACAATAATAACCGTTGTACTTTTCTTGATATAACTTGCCTCACCACCATTGCCTTTACGTTCTTTGCGGGCCTCCAGCCAATTATATAGTACGGGAACCACGACCAATGTTAAGAATGTTGCCGTTATCAGTCCACCGATTACTACCGTTGCCAGCGGTCGTTGGACTTCTGCACCTCCCGATGTGGACACTGCCATTGGTATAAAGCCCATAATGGCGGCAGTTGCTGTTAAGAGTATGGGACGTAGCCGTTCGTGGGTAGCCTCATAAATTCTATCTTTTATATTTGTCATACCACTTTCTTTTAGTTCATTGAATTTATTGATAAGCACAAGCCCATTTAATACCGCAACCCCAAAGAGCACGATAAAACCGACCCCAGCGGAAATACTGAATGGCATCCCCCTTATCCAAAGTGCAAAAACACCGCCAATGGCCGCCAAAGGCACTGCCATATATATCATTACCGATTGTGAAAATGAGTTAAGTGCGAAATAGAGCAAAATGAAGATTAAGAAAAGTGCTATAGGCACCACAATCATTAGACGGTCTGAAGCCCGTTGCAGATTCTCAAAAGAACCACCATAGGTAATATAATAACCGGGAGGAAGATTTAATTGAGCATCTAATTTTGTCTGAATCTCTTCAACCATTGATTTTACATCACGACCACGAACATTAACCCCAACCGAGATACGACGATAGGTATTGTCCCTGGATATCTGCATTGGCCCAGGTTTATAACTGATGTTGGCCACTTCTTTAAGAGGTACTTGTGCCCCGTTGGGAAGGTCGATGTATAGATTCTTTAGGTTATTAATGTCTTGACGGTACGACTCAGAAAGACGAATGACAACATCAAATCTTTTTTCTCCCTCAAAAACAACACTGGCTTTTTCACCAGCGAATGATGCACTTATATAATCGTTCAGCTTATCAATGGTTACACCGTACTGGGCCATTTTAGCCCTGTCGTATTCTACGGTCATCTGGGGAAGGCCACTGGTAGCCTCGGCTCTAACATCACCTGCTCCGGGAACGGTTTTTATAATCGAGGCCATTTCGTTAGCCTTATCTGCCAGTACGTCCAAATTTTCACCATAAAGTTTTATAGCTACATCTTCTCGTACACCTGTAAGCAATTCATTAAAACGTAGCTCAACAGGTTGTGTGAACACAAAATTTACTCCAGGTATTACGGCGATTTTTTCCTGTATTTTTTCGATGAGTTCTTCTTTGCTGTCTGCCGAAGTCCATTTACTTTTATCCTTTTCAAGGATTATGTAACTATCGGCAATATCCATTGGCATTGGGTCTGTGGGGATTTCGGCAACCCCAATCCTTGAAATCATTGTTTTAACCTCTGGGAACTCATTTACTATATTTTGAAGTTTTTTTGAGGCCTCAATGGATTCGGTAAGACTGCTTCCAGGTTTTATCAGTGCCTGCATTGCTATATCGCCCTCATCAAATTTTGGGATAAACTCGCCACCCATATTGCTAAAAATGAATCCTGCAATCAATAATAGGCCAACTGCACCTATCACGATGCCAGCCTTAAAACGAAGTGCAAAAGACAACAGTGGCTTATAGGCTCTATTGAGACTAGACATAATCTTATCACTGAACCTATCAATTTTATTCTCGAACTTTGCAAACCAACTATCCG
The DNA here is from genome assembly GCF_000260115.1 of Galbibacter orientalis DSM 19592. Taxonomy (GTDB): domain Bacteria; phylum Bacteroidota; class Bacteroidia; order Flavobacteriales; family Flavobacteriaceae; genus Galbibacter; species Galbibacter orientalis. The sequence continues at coordinate 391,223 of NZ_JH651379.1, forward strand.
GATTTTTTGAAGGTTTTAAAAACATTGACGAAATCATTGGCACATAGGTAAGACAAAGAATAATTGCGCCTAAAACCGCAAAACCGAAAGTAAATGCCATTGGGCGGAACATCTTTCCTTCTACACCGGTTAAGAATAAAATAGGTGTAAAGACGATTAGAATAATCAACTGTCCAAAAAATGCGGAATTCATCATAGTGCTTGCAGATTCATAGGCAATCTCATCCATTTCAGCCTGCTCAATGACTTTAGTTGATTTTTTCATCCGTTGATGAATATGAAAAACCATTCCTTCTACAATGATTACTGCACCATCTACTATAATCCCAAAATCAATTGCACCAAGCGACATTAGGTTTGCCCACACTCCAAATTGTTTCATCAAAATAAATGCGAACAAAAGGGATAATGGAATTACCGATGCGGTAATCAATCCTCCGCGCAAGCTTCCCAAAAGGATAACGAGTACGAATATTACGATAAGTGAGCCTTCGATCAAATTCTTTTCTACTGTGCTTGTCGTTCTACCAATAAGCTCGCTCCTGCTTAAAAAGGGTTCAATATATACACCCTCAGGAAGGGATTTTTGAATTTCCTTTATTCGGCTTTGTACATTGTCTATTACGTTATTGGCGCTTTGCCCCTTAAGCATAAGGATTTGTCCTCCAACGGTTTCCTTTCCATCTTGGGTAAAGGCCCCGTACCTAATCTGGTTTCCATAGCCTACTTTTTCAGCAACATCCCTTACAAGAACTGGTGTGCCATTTTCTGTAGTGACGACTGTGTTTTCTAAATCTTCGAGGCTACGCGCCAGACCTTCACCCCTAATAAAATTGGCTTGATGGTTTTTTTCAATGTAAGCACCACCTGTATTCGCATTGTTCATTTTGAGGGCTTCGAAAACCTGTCCCATCGTAATACCAAAACTTTTGAGCTTATCTGGGCTAAGCGCTATTTCGTATTGTTTCACATATCCACCGAAAGCATTGACCTCTACAACGCCAGGCACCAATGCCATTTGACGTTTAACAATCCAATCTTGGATAGTACGCAACTCCATTGCATCATACTTATCCTCATATCCTTCTTTTACTTTTAAGGTATACTGAAAAATTTCGCCCAATCCTGTAGTGATAGGAGCCATAAAAGGCGATCCAAAACCTTCGGGTATCTCTTCACTGACTTCAGCTAGTTTTTCCTGTACCAGTTGACGGGGAAGGTAGGTGCCCGCTTCGTCCTTAAAGACAATAGTAACCACTGAAAGACCAAAGCGAGAAACCGAACGTAGCTCGACAACATCTGGAAGGTTTGCCATTGCCAGTTCCACAGGATAGGTAACAAATTGTTCTATGTCTTCAGTGCCCAAGTTGGGTGCTGTAGTTATGACTTGTACTTGATTGTTCGTAATATCTGGAACCGATCCCAGATTAATGGTGGCCATTGACCAAATGCCCGTGCCAATCAGGGCTACCATCAATAGACCAACAATAAATTTATTGTTGATTGAAAATGAAATGATTTTATTAATCATAAAAAAGAAGGGTTTAATTCATTGAAACTTTTTGGTACAAATTTGCTATATACAAAATCGTATCAAATTAAGATTGACCTAAAAAGGTCTAAGGAGGATATAGCTATCCTATAAAAACTGAATTAAACCTGTGGAGGCTGCAAAAGGGAGAGGGGAAGATCTTTTCCAAAACCATCAGAATGGAAGAATATTTCAGAAGAAATAACAAAAGATGGCATAACAAACGGAACTACATCGACATTTACAACATTTACGTGACAACAGCTACAAAGGCAAAAATTGATGCATACCGGCTGTTCGGTATTATCTGAATTATGATCTAACTGTATTTGTAAGTCATTTTGAAAATCGTATAAACTAACTTCACCGTCATCACAGGGCACAACATTGAGTACCAAAAAGTAAACGGATAATATGATAGTTAAAATTTTCACTCTGCAAAGATAATAAAATTGCGATGCACAGGTTGTGCAAAGATGATTTAGAATTTCAGAAATCAAAAATTAATGACGCTATCCAAAGCATTATCGGCATCCCTATGCATAAAGTTAGATTGGTAATTTATAGTAGTGGTAATCGATGAATGTCTATATAATTTTTGGAGCATATTAATTGGGATTTTATCTTCCGATATATTCCCAAATGTATGTCTAGCAATGTGCATAGTTACTTTTTTTGATATTTTGGCTTTATCAGCGACCGATACCAAATATTTATTGAATTTCTTGTTGGCCGTTTTTGTTTTAGCATAGACATCTTTTGCATCTTGTAAATTTGCCTTTTTCATTTCCGGAAATATAAAATCGTCATCATTTTGTTTACTGTCCTGATAATATTCCAAAATCGGAAATATTTTATCTGGGATTTTAAGGGATAACAATTTTAAATTCTTGTTCATTCGATAATGCAGCCTTTCGTCATAAATATCGGTCCAACGAATTTTCAATACGTCAGCTACCCGAATTCCGGCAAAATAAAAACTGAAAAGCCAAACATTTCTAGCGTGAGTCTCGTTGTCGGTCAGATTTTCAACGGATTCAAGTTTTATGACCTCATTTTTGGTAAGGCCTATTTTTTCGGTTTCAGGGAACTTAATCCGTATTTTATCTGAACCGAAGGGATAGAGTTTTCTATCTACTATACCCAATTTAATAGCTCTATTATAGATAGTTCTAATCACAATAAGATTATTTACTATCGACCTTTCCGATAGGTTGTGTTTTGTACGGAGGTAAGTTTTAAATCTCTTTAGAAAGTTTTCATCAATTTCTTGAAAGGTAAGTTGTTTTGATTTGGTAAAGTTCAATACGTGGTTAACACGAGCCTTGTCGGTCGAGAGCCTAGACAGCTTTTCGTTTGCTTCTAAATCATCAAGAAAATCTTGTGCCACTTCGAAAAAAGTAACTGATTCGGAAGATGCATAAAGTTTCTCTTTTATTTGATTAGCCGATATATCCTTTTTGCTCGATTGCAAATCAATCAGCATCTTATTCGCCTCAGACAGTTTAGTACTAAGCAAGCCGTTTAACCTATCTGAGTAAGGGTGTGATTTTCTAACTCTAATATTTTTTCCATCCCAATCATTAGGGTCAATATTATGACCTATATAATGATAATTTGAGCGACGGTTTTTAGTAATACGAATACAAAGAGGACAATGCCCTTCTTTATTGGGCTTTTTCCGAAGTACTATTTTTGCGTTTGATGCCATATCTTAAGTATTGAGAATATAAAGATAATCATTTTTGGTACAACATAGGTACAACAAATTAGGATTTTAAACGATATCAATTGACATTATATAAAATTAAATATATGTTAATCAGTTGATTATAATATAACTTACGGAAATTTGGTGGTAAATACGCTGGATTCAAAATCCAGTTCTTTCGGGAGTGTGGGTTCGATTCCCACCTCGAGTACTTTTAACATATCAAATGATATTAAAACCCTGTAAAACATCAGATTTTACAGGGTTTTTTAATTCCCTATATTCATTTAAATTCAATTGAAATCAACTAAAATGTGTATCATTCGGAGACACTTTGGGTGTTTCCAGAGGTGCGCCCGAATAGATGTTAAAATACTAAAAATCAATTGTTTATGATTTTTAAATTTGGATACTACTAATTATCTTTGAAAAGAAAAAGGTGTAACCTATGCAAGATTTATTATCCATATTATTTTATATCAGAAAAAGTAAAGCGCAAGATTCAGAGTTAGGAACTATTTATTTACGCATTACTTATAGTGGTGAGCGTGCCGAATTAAGCACCTTTTTAAAGGTGAGTTTAGAGAAATGGAATGCCAAAGCCAATAAATTAATGGGAAGCTCGCCCACTAGCAAAGAAGTGAATAGGAATCTAGACATGATTAAAAAGAATGTATATCGGGCTTATCAGGAAATGATGGATAAACAACAGGCTATTACAGCTATGAAAATTCGTAATCGCTATTTAGGAAAAGATGATACTAGGAAACATATTCTTGAAGTGTTTGAAGAACATAACATGAAAATGGCAAAGCTAGTTGGCAAGGATTATACCGCTAGAACCTTACAGCGCTATAAAACTACCAAAAGACATATAGAAGACTTCAATATAGCTACTTATTCTGCATCCGAATATTTGGTAAAAGATATTGATGTGAAATATATTAATAGTTTTATTTATTATTTAAAAACCAGCGTTGATCTTTCTCATAACTCAGCAATAAAGTATTTATCATATCTTAAAAAAGTAATCCGTATCTGTCATGCAAATGGCTGGATAGAAAAAGATCCATTTTATAACTTCAAGCTCCGAACGCATGAAATTGAGAAAGAGTTTTTAACTAAAGAAGAATTAAATAAACTTATTGAAAAAGAATTATCAAATCAACGTCTGGAACAAGTCCGAGATGTATTTATCTTTTCTTGCTTTACTGGTCTTGCTTATATCGATGTTACCAAATTGACTCATAATGATATTATTTTAGGTATTGATGGAGAACAATGGATTAAGGTAAAACGTACCAAAACTGGAACTATTAGTAATATTCCTTTACTTCCAGCAGCTAAACAGATTATTTCCAAATATTATAATGAAGAACAAAAAGCTGCGCCTTTACTCCCCATGTCAAGCAATCAAAAAACCAATAGTTATTTAAAAGAAATTGCAAGTCTATGTGAAATCAAAAAAAATCTTACATTCCATGTAGCTCGGCATACATTTGCCACTACAGTAACCCTTTCAAACGGAGTTCCTATTGAATCAGTTAGCAAAATGCTTGGACATAAATCTTTAAAAACTACGCAGCATTATGCTAAAATAGTAGACAGAAAGCTTAGTGATGATGTTCAAAAATTGAAAAAGGTTTTTAATAAAGGGGAAAACATTAAAGATCGTAAATTCAAATAAAAATTAAGTTCTTTTTTCATTATTGTGTTTTGAGACAGCCTGACGGTTAATATATGAAGCGTAACCTGCCGATAGGTGGCTATGATTTCATACACAGTGTTAAGTGCTTTTTTCTTTTAGTTTGTCTAATTCTACCTTGGCAAAATAATACTCAAATTCGAGGTATTTGCCTTTGATCCTTTCGCATTCTTCCAAATGCGATATGTATTTTGAATTTGTACCATTTCCAAAATATTTTACAGCTTTATAAAATTCAAAAACACATTCCGATCTATTTCTTAAAGTTTCATTTTCAATATGTTCAAGTTCTTCTTTTAATTCAGATTCCGTTATTCTATCAGTTAGATATTTGGGAACAGTCAAATGACTTTTATTTAACTCTTTCATAGTGATCTTTTCCAATTTAGAATCTTTGAAAATCTTAGATATCAATAATAGAAAACTCGGAGGTCTAAATATTCCACTCGTGTATATCACCTTCGTTTTATTCGTAAGAGGATATGCAAAGTATTTCTTAGCCAATTCATAATCTTTAAGTGCATAATAGCATAAACCTATTTTCAAACACAAAACATCACCTAACTGGTTTGTGTCTGAGTTTCTTGTAAAAAGATCACTGTAGTCATTTAGAGCTGATTGGTAATTGTTCAATAGTAGATTACAATTTGCTCTTGCTCTTAGGTTCAAATCACTTGCAACTTCACTATACTGATCTTCAGCTTGACTCAGCGCCAATTCAAAATTTTCTTTAAATATTTTATCCCAAGGATTCATCTATTTTTAATTACACTTAACGGCAGTCTGTTTTAAAACTGCCTTGAATTTTGAATAAATTTACACAATTTGGGAATATTTGACATAAAGCTTGTCCTTAATCTCTATCTTCCTTAATATTAAGATTTCGGCGGAGATTTGATTTTTCTATGTCCTAATCGCCTTAAAAAAGATTTTCACAGTATTCATTGTATGTTTTAGCCTGTTTTTAGGCACCCACATTATTTGCCAAATTTAAGGATAAACCAAAAATCGGCATAATACCAAAAGAAATAAGTACCATGAAAATTAAAGTGCAAAAAGCAACACTAAATAAAACCCCATTAGGTTAAAAACAACTTCCAATAGCCTAATAAAACCACAATCCAAAATACTTTATAACCAGACTAATCCGCATAGTAGGCTAACCGACCGAAAACCGGTTCAGTTAACAAGGTGTTCATGTTGGGTCGTACCGACCACACGAACGCTAGTTATTGTGCCTAGTTTTTTTCAGAGTTAATATTTCTCCTAATAATAAATATACATTCAGAAATAGATTTTTCGCTTCTTTATAATCTACATCAGAATGAACTCCACTCGATACTCTTGAATATAGATTAGTTAAATTCTGTTTAAGCTTTTTTCTTCTATTTGTACTTTCACTATTTTGATGAATAAAAACATTTATTCTGTTCAAGACATTACTTTCCTTTAGAGAAAGTTCATTACCTCCAATATTGAATGTTTCTTCTGTTGCTGGAAATATATGATTAGCAAATGAATCTATTATTCTTCTGCAAGTAGTTAAAGCCTGACTTATAGATTCTTTGTCTCCTTCGGATAATCTTGCCACGACAGAAGGTATTTGTTCTATTACATCACCGCTGTTTTCGGCAATCAATAAGTCAATATCTTTTTTATAAGACTCAAAAATTCCTTCTGCCAAATTATCAAACGTTCTTTCATAATAAACATTAGTGACAAATTCGTGTACTAGTGATATTATTCGACTTTTAATTCCTCCTAATTTTGCTATTCTTACAGCAGTCTCACTCATTGTAAACTTCATATCTCTGATTATCGGTAGTGCAGTTGAAGCACTTGTATCAGGTATTCTCAGTTGTATAAGTTTATTGTTCTCAACTTCAATTTTAGCTTCTATTTGAGATAAAGGAAACCAATAACCTTTAGAGTTTTCTTTATCAGTCCAACGTCCAGTTAATGACATATATTTCCTTCCCAATTCATTGTCAGGATAACCTTGCATTTCGAATTTTAAAAATGCCCTAATATTGCTGTCATCTACATATCTAGCTAGCCTTGTGGTTTTGAGAAGAATTGCTTGAGCTTCACTTTTACTCAACTCGATATCATCCATTATTTCGGTTGCGAGTTTTAAAATATGTTCGGTTTTTGATTCCATTTTCGATTTTTCTCAAATTAGGCACAATGATAGCAGTAAAGTTAGTGGCTCTTATTCAGGTTAATAGGTTTTGGGCCATTAATTTTAATGCATGTTGTAAGTTGTTATTTTTTCGCATTGTACTTTAATATTTCGTCTTTCAGTCCAAGGTCATATTCGTAAGTTTCCAAAGTTATTGGGTTTATGTCCAATCTATGAAAGTTCGGTAAATGTCCTTTGTCACAAAACAGCTTCACAGTTTCCATAATCTCATTTGGGTCAGATTTTACTCCGAATACTACTTTTTTTATTTCATTAATATTAAGAACAACATCAATATTTTTTCCCTCATTTACTTCGTTGAATTTTTTAGGGTCAAAACCTTCCTTATGAATTACTAAACGAATCTCTTGTTCATATTCCCAAACATCAGATTTGTAAGTCGCTAGGTAAAGTGGTAAATCATCACTTTCCATATTTCTAGAATCTCTTTCATCTCTTAAGGAACTGCAATAAGTGATTTCAATTGGTACTGGGTCTCCTCCTGAATAATTTTCTTGAGTTAGTTCAGGAAATTCAATTTCAAAACACGCGCCTTTATGAGAATTACCATAGTGTGACCACATTAATTTAGATGTTTTGTCAATATAAGATTTCGAAAAGCAGGTAATGTAAATTTTACTACTGAGCCTAATAAATGCTTCATTTGCAAGAGCTTTTACAACATCAGTATTCGATTTATCTTCTCTTACAATTTTAGACCATTCTGTAGGCACTAAATATGGATTAGCTTCATATGGGTCGTTAAATTGGTCTCCTCTTGTGAATCTTAATTTTTCGTGTTCAATTATTAAATTCAATGTTGCAATTGAACAAAATTTATATGCTGAACCTTTAAAAAATGGAATGCTCATTGGTTGGTTTTAATAATGCCTAACGTCTGTATAAACACATGTGGTCTGTTTATATTCATTATATATATATATTCAAATATACATAAATATAATTCTTTCAAATCTAATGGGTTTTATTCAATTGTAGTTATTATAGGTTCTTTAAAATAGTATTGATTGATTTATATTGTACAAGTGAATTTCCTATTCTGAATCATGGTTTTTACATGGCTGCTAAATTACTTTATTGAATAATTATTGTTAATAACTCTGATTTTTAGCATTTTGAAGTAATTTAATATCTCAGCAATTGATATTCTTTGATATTTAATATTAAAGGCTAAATTTAATTTGTGTTTATTTACTCCTAAACAAATACAATATGCTGATTTAAAGTAACTTGTGAATAAAAAACTTCTACTCCACAAAGTTTACTTTATCTTTCTTTCTACTTTTATTCCAAGAATTCTACTAAAGAAAACAAAGCGCTTTGTTCATTATTAATCTTTAAAAATAGGTACAATGGACAACATTAAATTAGAAGAAAGACTCGATAGAATTGAAAACCTCTTGCTAGGTTCTAAAAAGGTACTCACCTTGGAAGAGGCTTGTGATTATACAGGCATATCAAGAAGTTATCTTTATAAGCTAACGGCTGCTGGTAATATCCCTCATAGTAAGCCGAATGGGAAAATGATATTCTTCGATATCGATCGCCTTAATGGGTGGCTTTTAAGAAATGATCGCAAATCTGCATGTGAGATCAAAAATGAGGCATTGGACTATGTCCTGAAGAAACGATAGTTTTTAGCTCTAATCGCTATTTACATTTACCTCATTAGCCTGTATTTCACATACAGGTTGTAAATCATAGTTATATGAAAACAATACCATACATAAGGGTTGGTACTACATTTTATAAATTGGTGAAAGCACCCACAATAGCAGGACATTTTGATGAATTACTTGTCCCCTGGAATGAGCATTCCATTTTTTAAAGAACCGTAAACTTCAAAATAGTCAAACAACTCGGATGTGGTTTACACCAAAGGATATTTACACCCCTGCGCTTCATAGGTTGATTAAGCATAACAGAAACAGAGTAGAAAAAGAATTGGCGAGTATTCTTTTAAGCGCCATGGATAAGTATGAACTCGATTCCATTGCTATATGTCCTATTGATGCCTTGCACATGTTAAACAAGACAAGAGTAAGAACAGATCTTACACAATTAAGGAGGTTGCTTAAAAGAGAGTGGAAACTGGAGAACCAGAAAAATTCCAATAGCTATCAAAGAATTACCATTTGGAGCAATGGCGATATCAATATGGAAGATGCAAAAGGAAGGTACTTCACGGTGGAAAAAGAATTTTTAATTAAAAATTTTGATGATTTGATGACAGAATAAGCGAATGTCAGGTTTCATAAGGGCTACGGCTGTCATCAAATTGTCATCATTCTTTCATCAAAATAAAAAGTGATGACAGGAATTTAGGTATTACAATTAAAAATGATGAAATGATGAAAAATTGATGAAGCTGTGAGGTCAATCTATTAAAGGGATGAACGTGTTTTTTCATCAAATCATCAAAAAAACTTACAAAATAAAGCATATGAAAAAAGAACTATTGAATTGTGAAACAGCCCGCAATATTTGCATTGTTCAAACATTGGCAAAACTAGGACATTTTCCCACTCGGAAGTCGGAGAAAGAAGCTTGGTTTTTAAGTCCTTTTCGGTCTGAATCAAAAGCCTCTTTTAAAGTGTCTTTACGTTTAAACCGATGGTATGATCATGGAGCTGGTATTGGAGGCAATGTTATTGACCTTATCTGTCTGATAAAACAATGTTCGGTTAAAGAAGCTTTGGAGTTATTGGATCATGAAGCTTTTAATTTTTCTTTTCATCAGCCGCCTCGTCTAGAAAAAGAGTCTGGAATTGAAGTTGTTCAAGTGAAGCCCATCCACCACCCTGCCCTACTCGATTATCTTAAATCACGAAGAATTAAACCGTCAGCAGCACGGTGTTATTGTAAAGAAGTTCATTATAAGCTGGAGGATAAAAAGCACTTTGCCATTGGACTCAAAAATGTTTCTGGGGGTTATGAGCTTCGAAACAAATTATATAAAAGCAGCGTTTCTCCCAAAGATATTACCCTTATCAAAAATCAACAGTCCAAACTCCTCATATGTGAAGGTATGTTTGATTTGCTTTCCCTGGCTTGTTATGACCCTACCCTTTCTAAAAAAGCAGACCTCCTTGTTTTAAACTCGGTGGCATTTGTTAAAAGAGCTGCTGATTACTTGAAAGATTACAAGCAAGTAGCCCTCTATTTGGATCGGGATAAGGCAGGTAAAAAAGCTACCGAATTTTTATTGGGTGCGCATTCAAGAGCTGTCAATAAATCTGAATTATATAAAGGCTATGAAGATGTAAACCAGTGGTGGATAACTAAAGCGGATGGGTAATTGCGAAGCAATTTCAAGATGTGTTTTTGTTGCCACAAAAACCATCTTGCTTTACTCCCGAAGGTCGCAAAGGGTGCAGCATTAAAAAGTGAAATACTCCCTCATATAAATAATTAAATCATGGCAAAAGCCAAAGTAAAAATAAAAGCAACCTATATCAAATTTCGGTGTACCCGATTTGAAAAGAGATTGTTACAGGTCAAAGCAAAAAGAGCGAACCTCAGTTTGAGTTCTTATTGTCGGATGACGGCTTTGGATGACAAGATCATTGAGCGATTTACCGAAGAACAAATAGAGGTTTATAAAACCCTTATTCAGTACCATCATCATTTTAAACGCATTGGGAACATGTTTAAAAAAAGGAATCCCAAGCTAACCGATGAAGTTTACCAACTCGCTGAAGAAATCAAAAACCATTTGCAAAATTTTAAAAAATGATAGGAAAAGGAATGGCTATAGCACATACAGGGGCTTCCATGCGTTACGGAATGAATCAGGAAAAAATGTCAGAAGTGGTCTATAAAGCACACTTAGCTGGAGAGACTCCTTCAGCGGTAACTCAGGAATTTAAGATTATACAAGATACCAATTCCCGTTGCCAGAAAAACACCTTGAGTTTTGTGCTCAGTCCAACTGTGGAAGATGGAAAGAAATTGAGTGTAAAAAAGCTAGAAGAGCTCACCGATAGGTTTGTAAAACAAATGAAACTACAACAGCATCAAGCAATGGCTTTTGTACACCGAGATAAAAAACACCTTCATGTTCACCTGTATGTAAATCGTATTGGGTTTGATGGAAAGGCTTATAATGACAGTTATATAGGAAAGCACAGTCAATTGGCAGCAGAGAAAGTGGCTAAAGAAATGCATTTAACCACCACTAGAGAGGTGCAACAAGTAAAACAACAATCGCTATTACACATTCGGGCACTTATCAAACAACAACACTTAAAAACTTTACAAACCAGACCCAAAACCGTAGATCAGTATATAAAACGCATGCAGAAACAAGGAGTTAAAGTGATTCCTGTGATTAATAAATCCAAGCAACTGCAGGGATTTCGATTTACCTATAAATCGCATAACCTAAAAGGAAGTGCTGTCCATAGAGAAATGTCAGGAGGTAAAATACTACAAGCGATTTCTTATAACAATGCAAAAGGATTAAAACTATCAAAAGAGAACACCCTTAAAATAGTAAATCAAACAGTAACCCTTAATGCTAATCTTGCAGCATCCATCGCTAAAAAAGTGGCAAAACATGTTATTAAAAAAGCTATTGACACGGGGATTGGGATTGGTTATTAAAATAGAAAACAATGGCAAAATTAGAAGAAATAGCAGCTTTGCTGACGGAGGAAATTGAAGAATTTAATGTATCGGTAGCTAAATTAGAGGGGCTGTCAAAAAAACTTCGTGAAGTAAAAGTGAAAGCTGATACTTCACAAATTGAAGATCTGTTGGAAACACATCTAAAAAGGCAAGCGCAATTTGAAAAGGTGCAGGCTACAAATACAAGAGACTTAATTCATAGTATGGATAAGTCCAAGCTATTTCCGAAATGGATAGTAGTATGTAGTATTATATACATCGTGCTTTTATTAGTATTGGGTTTTAGTACGCTAAGTTACCGACATACGAATCAGCAATTAAAAGATAAAAACGAACGTATAAAAAGACATTATCAAAGTTTTATAAAGGCATCTCCTGAAGTTGAAGCACACTACTTGAATTGGATGAACCCTCCTGAAAACCAAGCGAAATAGTATTAGTTCTGGTAAGATTTGGGGGTATGATAGGTTTATTAATGATGCTATGTAATCTGTAGTTTTGAAATGAAAATAGGTGTACTCTTTTAAGGTAGCTATATGCAAATACATATAGTTTTATTGCAATCGCCGTTATTATATGCCTATGCATATAATATCAAAAAAATGCGATTATTTGATATGTGTCCTAGAAATGAGGTTGACGATAACTTTAATCATCATATCCTTTTCATTTGGGTTACTTTCCGCTATTAATAACGTTAATGCCACCAATGCATTATCGGGAATGATTTTGCTACCATATTTCGTAAATAATATATTGTTCCTATCCAAAAACCATACAAATAGATAGGCAGCAATTCTTTTATTGCCATCGGAAAAAGAATGGTTTTTCACTACAAAATAGAGTAAGTGTGCAGCTTTTTCTTCAGTAGTTGGGTACAAATCTTCTCCACCAAACGTCTGATAAATATTTTCCAGAGAACCTTTAAAGGAGTCGTCTTTTTCCCTTCCAAAAAGTCCTTCGAACTTAGTTTGTCTTCCTAATTCATCAATTGCTTTTCGGGCTTCCTCATAAGTAATCTTATACACCTCATAACTTCCCTGTTCTGGCAAACTCAAGCGTTGATGGTCGTAATCATCCAACAAATCTAGCGCCCTAGAATACTGTGCTATGATTTTTATAAGACCCGCTGATTCATCAGTATTAAGCGGATATTCAGAAATTACTTTTTCCTGTAACTGCACCACATTTTTAAGTTCTTGTAACTGTTGGGTTCGCTCCTGAAGTAGTTTTTCATTAATGGCAAACCCTTGTAATAAATACTCTTTTAATATTTTTGTAGCCCATTGTCTAAATAAAATTCCTCTTTTGGAATTGACTCTATAGCCTACGGATATAATCATATCAAGATTATAATGAAGCCTGCTTCTAGTTACTTCGCGATTCCCCTCTTTTTGAACTGTTCGGAATTTCCGAACAGTTGCCGCTTCCTCTAGTTCACTGGAGCTTAAAATATGTTTAATATGCTCACTAATATTTGCTTTACTAGAGTCAAATAGTGTTATCATTTGTGTCTGAGTTAACCATACTGTTTCCGCTTTTAACGTAACATCTATCTGTGTTTGACCATTTTCAGTCTCGTATATAAGTATTTGTTCTTTTGCCATCGTAAATACAATATTATAAAATATAAATAAGATGTGGACTTATTTCATATCCCAGTAATTAAAGGTTATCAAAATAAAGAAAGCCCACGCCATTGCATATGCTATAAACATTTAGTGAGCGCTTTAGATAAACCTCACCCCTACGGGTGTACAAGCACCCTCTAAATTAAATAATTAAGCTGTAATAAGCTCAATACCTGCCTTATCGCTTCACCTAATCGTAACTCGCTCTATTGTATTATCATCAATATCCATTGAAAGTATATTTAAGTTTCCACTTCCCTCATTATGTACAAAATCTCCTCCACCTCCATCAGCAGTAAACTCAAAATCAAATTGAACTTCATGATGCGTTTTACTTAAAGAGATAACGTAATCGGATCCATCATAATATGTTTCAGTAAAAGATTGGCTAAACACTTTTGTCAATCCAATAAATAAAAATAACAGAAAAAGTAAATACTTGATTTTGGGACAGTAATATTGATCCATAATAGTTGATACGTTAGTTGGTTTTCTAGGTTAGGAGATATTTAGTAGTTCAAACTTAAAATGGATTTTTTTTTGATTTATTAAACTTCAACATTTGATGCTTCATTTATAGATAAATAGACACATTTATTCGTTCTATAACTAAAAAAAGAGGATTTAATCAGTGCTGATTACTGCTTTTTAAATTCATTCCAATCATGCATCTTTATACAATATCTAATTTTCATTTATTAAGAAAAAGAAGGACATGATTTATCCTTTACATATTTTATAATTGAATTTTTAGTTTAAATTTGCCTCTCTAAACCTTAATAAATTTACTATGTTTAAAAAATTACTATTTGTAGGTACTTTATTAACTGCGATGGCATCTTTTGGTCAAGAAGTAAGCTTTGGTGTTCAGGCCGGTTATACCAATCTGGAAGGAAAATCTTCTAATTCTTTTGAAGATGTCTCTTATTCCGGAAATTCATCTGGCTTTTATGTTGGAGCTTTAGCTGACTTTACCTTATCAGAGAGCTTTCATTTACAACCTTCCGTAAACTATGCCAATGCAGAGGAAACAAATTTTCTGATTGTTCCTGTGATGGCTCAATATCACATTGAAAATTCAGGTTTTTATCTGCAAGCAGGACCGCAGGCAACCTTTATGTTGGAAGATACCTCAATACAAGGAATAGACGTCATGAATACCTTTGGTCTGGACTTGGCTTTCGGGCTAGGCTATGCGATTAATTCTAATTTCTTTGTGGAAGCAAGATATAGCTTTGAGCTGACCAACAGGTACTCAAAAGATATCAAAGATGCTGCTGATGCCCAGGACATAGACGTAGATTCACATATTAACGCCTTAAGTATTGGATTGGGATATAAATTCTAATGTATATATGCAATTGATTTAAAGGGAAGCAAATCGCTTCCCTTTTTTATGTCTTTAAATGATATCCATACTAATATCATCAAAAAAGCTTACTGCATACACTAATTGAACTTAAAGAGTCACCTCAATAATTTTTTTTTAAAAAAACATAATGAAAGTAGTTTATCTGATTACAGAAAATATAATTTCTCGAGAGTGGAGGGAAGTGTCAAATTTCAGTTATTTACTTTTCTTTCTTTCAGGGTTTTGCCAAGTGTTGAATACTGAATATATAATCACTTTATCTTTTGAAGTTTCATAAATGATTAAGAATGGAAAACGTTTTATAAATGCTTCTCGATAAGGCTTACGCTTTGAGGAGAGTGTTTTGGATTCGCTGTAATCCTATCAAAATAAGTGTCAAGATGCTTTAAAAATTCTTCTCCCAATCCAACACGTTTTAATTCGTAATAAAGATAAGCTTCAATGATTTCTATATTGGCTTCGTCCTTAACTTCTAAGATATATGCCATCTATTAACCGGCGTTTCTTGCATTTTGTTTTACTTGTTCCCAAGTAAAGGATTTGCTTTCTCCTTTTAAATGGGCTTCTCTGCGTTTATCGATCTTACGATATTGTTCTTCGCTTAACATAAGCTCCTGCTCGTCGTTCTGATAACTTTCAGCCAACGCCTTTATCATTTTTAAAAGTCTTATATCTGCAGTATCTATGTATTCCTTGACGGTATTTCTTAGATCTACCGTTGCCATAATATTTTCCTTGTTCTTATTGTAAATATACAATTTCTGTTGCATAAATTTTGTTTTTAGGTGGTCGAAATTTGTGGCATTCCAGTTTTTAAGATACATTTTATGAACTAGATATTGTCTCTGAATCACATTGACCATGAGTCATATATGCTATTTCTGCATATTTACCCTTATAAGAAATAATAGAATCTAATTTAGAACATAACTTCCGAACTATATATAATTATTTGTTCTTGTTCTTTTGCCATCGTAAATACAATATTATAAAATATAAATCAGATGTGGACTTATTTCATATCCCAGTAATTAAAGGTTATCAAAATAAAGAAAGCCCACGCCGTTGTATATGCTATAAGCATTTAGTGAGCGCTTTAGATAAACCTCACCCTACGGGTGTACAAGCACCCTCTAAATTAAATCATTAAGCTGTAATAAGCTCAATACCTGCTTTATCGGCTTTGTATTTTATTTTAGTCATTAACTCATAATAACTCCAATTCCTAAGGACAAAGTCTTCCTTTTTAGCAATCTCGATTTTGTCCTCTTGATTTATTAAAATCAGTGTTCCCGCTTGATTTTTTACACAAAAATCAATCAGTTTTCTACTGTATAAATGTAAGCGATGGGATACATAATTAGTTTCTGCATCTCGAAGCTTCTCCACAGCCTTTAATTTTCGCTTCCTCCCTTTTCCTGATTTACAATAAGTAATTCCTTCTTGTGTTCTTTTATAGGCGGCTTGTATAGCTAGCCTTCGGTATAAAAATTCTTCTCGACTTCCAATAGTTAGTTTTGTTTTGCCTGTTTTAACC
This sequence comes from Galbibacter orientalis DSM 19592, assembly GCF_000260115.1. Classification (GTDB taxonomy): domain Bacteria; phylum Bacteroidota; class Bacteroidia; order Flavobacteriales; family Flavobacteriaceae; genus Galbibacter; species Galbibacter orientalis. The sequence continues at coordinate 407,542 of NZ_JH651379.1, forward strand.
ACTATAGGATACTCAAGAGAAAGCGAAGCTTCTGCGATAACTTCAGGTTTAAGAGCATGCTCTTCTTTCTCAATTTCAAATACCGCTAGCCAAAAGATTTTACCATCCTTTAATTTAATCTTTGAAGTACACAGTTTCATATCTCCTTCAACCAAACGCTCTAATAATTTTCGTTTATCAGTATAGTCTTTTCCTAAATACGTTTTAAACGGTATGGAAAACAAACGGAAACAAAATGCCTTTTTATCAGGATTATAGGAGATTCGACTCATTGTTTTCGCAGGGAACGGAAATGCCATGTCCCTCTTGAAATTTCGAAGGGAACAGAGCCCTTTCCAGTAATCCGATTTGTTCTTGTTAAAAGTGGACAACAAGGTATTGTTCAGGCTCGATAGAATATCGGTTGGTATTTCTCCTTTAAACTTGTCACACACCACTCGGAAAGTTGTATTCATACGAGAACGCTGCAAAATACCATCTTTATCTTTTTTCTCATCTGCTAGTTTATACTTAATTCCTTCGGAGAGGTAAAAAAAGTCTTTAATCATTTCCTGCACATACATATGAGACATCATAATATTCGCTGCTCTAAAGCACCGATTCTGGTATTGATATAATTTGTCTAGTTTCTCCTTCCGCTCTTCTTTGGTTGGTAGGTCTACTAGTATCTGAATTTTTCGAGTGAGTTTCAGTGTTGATTTCCCCATAACTATGCTGATTTTAATTGCTGCTTATGTTGCTCTTGCATTAACTTATAGGCGGTCACAAATTCTTTGTGGACTTCCTTTTGGGATAGTTTAAGTTCATTGGCAATAAATGCAAAAGATTGTTTCTCTTTACATCGTAACTCCAATACTCTTTTTTGTTCTTCGGTCATTACACCTTGCATCTTTATCCCAATAGCTGGTCTTTTCTTAACTGCCTTCATACCTCCCTGATGGATGATGGTTTTTAAATCTTCTATGGCTCTTTTTACCTCATTACTGGTCTCTGTAATACCTTTCCCCATCACCGCACCAATTGCTTTATATTGAAAACCGTATTTTAAACAGAGTTCTATTAGGTGTTTTCTCTCATTACTTAATAGGGGTAATACTTTTTTGAGCTTTTCAAACTGCTGCTGATCGAATTGCTGATCTTGAAGATGCGTATCAACTTTTTCTGGATCATAGCCTACCATATAATCTTGGTAATTATTGAAATTATCTAAGGAATAAGTTTTTCTATAAAATTTATTTCTGGGCTTGCTATAGTAGGAGATACATTCTCTTTTCATCACAAATTTTAAGAAAAAGTAAATATGTTTTGGCGTTTCTATCCTGTCTCTACAAACCCACAGTTTTAAAAAAACATTTTGAACCAAGGTCGCTATCACAAATTCATCATTGAGCCATCGTTTTCCCACCCAGAAGATACTCCTGTTATATTGCGCATGAATTTTAACCAAAGCAGCGGGATCATTATTTTTTAATAATTCAAAGTTTGTGTGTGGCATAATAGATTTTGTTTTATTAAATGCTAAACCCACTTGAAATTATCAAAGCCATGCAATTGCCTAGCCTTCTAAAGACAAGAAAGAATCCACATTAAATCTTTATTAATAGAAGCATGGCCGGATACCATGAAAAATGAAGTATGTGAATTATAGGATTAAAATTATCGATTACCGGAATTAAAAAAGTGCAACTGGGTATCCTATAATTAAAAATATCATATTGGGTTCTTTGGTTTTTTCTTAAATAGAATGTCAAATACAGTTACTCCATCCCCATAACGGAAAAAACCAAACATTTTAATTTCTCTCTTAAATATCCTAAAAAGCATTTGTTATAGATAACTTTTTATATGGGGTCTATATTTATTAGTATGCCCTAAAACAATGTTAAGCACAATGATTTTAATGCTAATTCATTAATTGATAGTCAAATATAACAAAAAAAAACATCTGTAATCCAAATGGCTTACATAAAATATAATAAATATGTGAAAATTGCAGTATGGCAAAGCTTTCGAAAGAAGATATAGAGTTAAATATTAAAATCGCAAAAAGGATTAAAATCCTTCGCATGGATATTAGTTCTAAGCCTTCACAATTTGCTAAAGAACATATGATTGATCGTCAAGTCCTACATCGTTGGGAAAGCACTACCGATAATCGTGGAATCTCAATTCATACTATATACAAATTCACCAAATTAATTGGGATTTCTTTAAAAGATTTTTTTGACGATCCTCTATTTAAATAATAATATATACTTTGAAACTCCATAACTTCTCTTAAGATGGAGTTAAGGGTTAGACTTCCTTTAAAATAAAGAAGGCGACACAAGTGCCGCCTTAAATGTTTTCACAACGGAATAATCCTTATTGTGAATTGCTTTCAGTACTACAAATATATATAATCCAAATTTAATCTCATTACGGTTTTCCTCATCGAGGTTAGATAAAATCCTTGTATATTTATTTTTTCGACATCAATAATAGCATTATGAAAAAAGTTTTAGGTTTAGATTTAGGTACAAATAGTATTGGGTGGGCGCTGGTCAACGAAGCCACGAAAGAAGAAAAAAAAGAAGGGAAATCCTCTGAAATTATAAAACTTGGAGTTCGGGTAAACCCGTTAACTGTTGATGAAAAAACAAATTTTGAAAAAGGTCGTCCACTTTCCACTAATGCCGATAGAACCTTAAAACGATCAGCTCGAAGAAATCTACAACGTTATAAATTAAGAAGGAGAAATCTCATCGAGATTCTGATAAAAAATGGTTTCATTACAAAAGACACTCCGCTAACAGAAACTGGTAAAGACACTACACATCAAACCTTAAAATTAAGAGCTAAATCAGCTAAAGAAAAAGTTGATTTAAAAGATTTTGCTAAAATTTTATTGACAATCAACAAAAAAAGAGGATATAAAAGCAGTCGTAAAGTAAATAGTGATGAAGATGGTCTAGCCATAGACGGGATGGCCGTGGCAAAACATTTATATGAACAGAATTTAACACCAGGACAATATGTGCTTAATTTGCTTCAAAAGAATAAAAAATATGTTCCAGATTTTTATCGTTCTGATTTACAAGAAGAATTTAAAAACATCTGGAACAATCAAAAAACATATTATTTCGATATTTTAACCGATACTCTTTTTGAAGAGCTAAAAGACAAAAACAAAAGTCAAACTTGGGCAATCTGCAAAAAACCTTTTGATATTGCAGGAATTAAACAAATTGGAAAAGCTTCCGATAAACGGTTAGAACGCTATAAATGGCGGACAGAAGGCTTAACCCAAAAACTTAATTTAGAGTACTTAGCCATTGCTTTACAAGAAATCAATAACGATATCAACAAATCGAGCGGTTACCTTGGAGCAATATCTGACCGAAGTAAAGAACTATTTTTCAATAAAGAAACGGTAGGCGAAAACTTGTATAGGCAACTAGTAAAAACCCCACATACTTCACTTAGAAATCAAGTATTTTATCGCCAAGATTATTTAGATGAATTTGAAACCATATGGGAAACCCAAGCCAAATTTTATCCACAATTAACCCATACATTAAAAGAAGAAATTAGAGATGTTATCATTTTTTACCAACGAAAATTAAAATCTCAAAAAAGCTTAATTAGTTTTTGTCAGTTTGAAAGTTGGGAACAAACGTATATAGAGAAAGAAACTGGAAAGTCTAAAACAAGAACTGTTGGCAGAAAAGTAATTCCAAAATCGTCTCCATTATTTCAAGAGTTTAAAATATGGCAAAATTTAAACAGTTTAGAATTTAGAAATTCTGATGAAGGCGAAATTATTGAATTTATAAAGCTTGACGAAGACATTCGACAAACTGTTTTTGAAGAATTGAACTTACGTGGTAATTTAAAACCAAATGATGTTTTAAAAATATTAGGTAATTACATCTCTTTAGGTAAAGTTTCTCAATGGAAATGCAATTTTGAAGAAATTGAAGGCAACCGAACCAATGCAGCACTTTATAATGTCTATCAAATCATTGCTGAAAATGAAGGTTACGGATTTGACTGGGCAAAGAAAACTGCCAGCGAAATTAACAAAGAACTTAAAAACATTTTTCCTCAACTAGGTATTGATGCTTCCATTTTAGATTTTGATTTTACCCAAGCTAATTTTGACAAACAAACCAGTTACCAACTGTGGCACTTACTATATTCCGCTGAAGAAGATTTTAAAATTTCAGAAGAAGATAAAGTGTTATATGGGAATTCAAGCGTATCGTTGAAGAAAAAACTACATCAGAAATACGGATTTAAACCTGAATACACAAAACTACTCACAAACATAAGCTTACAGCCCGATTATGGTAATTTATCTGCAAAAGCTATCTGCAATATACTTCCTTATTTAAAAGAAAACAATGTATATTCTGAGGCTTGCGATTTAACAGGCTACAACCACTCCAATTTTTTAACCGCCGAAGAGCAAGCCAAAAGGCCATTAAAACCTATACTTGAACTTCTAAAAAAGAATAGTTTACGAAATCCAGTAGTTGAAAAAATCCTTAATCAAATGGTCAATGTAGTTAATCAAGTTATTGAAACCTACGGAAAGCCAGATGAAATAAGAATAGAACTTACTAGAGAACTCAAAAAATCAGCAAAGGAACGTGCCAATATGACCAAAAGCATTGCTGATGCCACTAGGCGAAATGACGATTATAGAAAAACCATTATTAAAGAATTTGGAATTCCAAATCCTACCAAAAGTGATGTGGTTCGTTATCGATTATGGCAAGAATTAGCATCTCGAGGATATAAAGATATTTTTACGGATACAGAAATAAAACCTCAAGAATTATTCAGCAACAAAATAGATATCGAGCATATTATTCCTAAAGCATTGTTGTTTGATGATTCGTTTTCTAACAAAACCTTGGCGTTTAAAAAAGATAATCTTAAAAAAGCCAATCGAACTGCTTACGATTTTATAGCCAACGATTATGCACCTAATTTAGAAAATTATATCGAAAGGGTTGAATCACTGCATAAAGATAGAAAAATTACAAGAGCCAAACGCAACAAGCTCCTAATGCTGCAAAGTAAGTTACCCGACGGCTTTATTGAACGTGATTTGCGAAACAGTCAATACATCACTAAAGAAGCTAAAAAAATGCTTTATGAAGTATGTAGAACTGTTGTTTCTACTTCTGGAAGCATCACAGATAAACTTCGTGAAGACTGGGATTTAATTAATGTAATGAAAGAGCTAAATTTTCCAAAATATAAAGCTCTTGGTCTTACTGAAAAAATTGAACGCTATGATATTGGTGCCGAAAAAATGAAAGAAGTTGAAATAATTGAAGATTGGAACAAACGAAACGACCATCGTCATCACGCAATAGATGCATTAACGGTTGCTTTCTCTACACATAGTCACATTCAATACCTAAATCATTTGAATGCACGAAGAGATGAAGGCCATAAAAAACACGCTGCCATTATTGCCATAGAAAGTACCATTACCGAAAAAGAGGGTAATAAAAAACGACGGTTTATTGCTCCTTTGCCAAACTTTAGATTGCAAGCAAAAGAGCATATCGAATCAATTTTGGTTTCTTTTAAGAATAAAAATAAGGTAGTTACTAATAATATTAACAAAACCAAGCGTATAAAAAAAGACAAATTTAATACTAAAGTACAACTCACTCCTCGCGGGCAGCTTCATAAAGAAACTATTTATGGTAAAATAAAGCAACCGTTGGAGAAACACATTAAGCTTAATAAAAGCTTTACACTTGAGCAAGCCAAGTTAATTATTGACAAACGACAAAGAGAAAAAGTTTTAAATCACTTAGAAAAATATGCCCATAATAGTGACATTGCTTTTAACAGTAAAACGCTAAAAAAAAATCCTCTACTGATTAGTGATGAACCGCTTAAAGAAGTACTTTGTTTTGAAGAGGTTTTTACTATTAGAAAAGACATTTCATACGATAATTTTAAAAACGAAAAACAGTTAGATAAAGTAATTGACGAAAAGGTAAAACAAGCTCTCAAAGAGCGAATCAATCAATACAATGGCGATTTTAGAGAAGCCTTTTCCGATATAGAGAGAAACCCCATTTGGCTAAATAAAGCTAAAGGAATATGTGTAAAACGAGCAACCATAAAAGGGGTAAGCAATGCAGAACCCCTGCATACAGCAAAAAATCATTTAGGCGAAGAGGTTTTAACTGAAAATAAAGAACAAATCCCTGTAGATTATGTTAGTACAGGAAACAACCATCATGTTGCTATTTATGAAGATGAAGATGGCAACCTACAAGAAAAAGTGGTTTCTTTCTATGAAGCGGTCATTCGAGTCAATGAAGGCTTACCTATTATCGATAAAGAGTATAATAAAAGCTTGGGTTGGACATTTAAATTTACAATGAAGCAAAATGAAATGTTTGTCTTTCCTTCAGAAGATTTTAATCCGACTGAAATAGATTTACTTGACCAAAAAAATGCTTCTTTAATTTCACCAAATTTATTTAGAGTTCAGAAATTCACCATTAAGGACTATTTTTTTAGACACCACCTAGAAACTACTGTTGAAAATAACAATACATTAAAAAATACTACATGGAGAAGAGAGGGATTGTCTGGTATATATGGTATTATAAAAATACGCTTAAATCATTTAGGTGAAATTGTTCAAGTTGGCGAATATTAAATTTTAAAAGATGATTAAACGCACCCTATTTTTCGGTAATCCAGCCTATTTAAGCACCAAAAACGAACAATTGGTGGTCAATTTCCCTGAGGAAGAAAAAGAAGAAAAAACCGTACCTATTGAAGACTTGGGGTTTGTGGTGCTTGAAAATCCACAAATTACTATTACCAATGGTTTGCTAATGAAATTGGTGCAAAACAAAACCGCCGTAATTACTTGCGATAAACAACATTTACCCTGCTCTTTTGTACAACCCTTGGTAGGTCATACAGAGCAAACCGTACGTTACCGATACCAATTAGATGCTAGTGTTCCTTTAAAAAAGAACCTTTGGCAACAAACCGTAAGTGCTAAAATATACAATCAGGCATTACATTTAAAATCAAGAGGTAAATACAGCTTAAAATTAGAGCGTTGGAGCAAAGAAGTAAAAAGTGGCGACACTCAAAATCACGAAGCCATTGCTGCTGCTCATTATTTTCAAAACCTGTTTAAAAACTTAGACGGTTTTAGTCGAAACCAAAAAGGTTTACCTCCCAATAATCTTTTAAATTATGGCTATGCTATTTTACGAGCTATAACCGCCCGTGCCATTGTAAGCAGCGGTATGCTGCCATCGGTAGGTATTTTTCATCATAACAAATATAACGCCTTTTCGTTGGCAGACGATGTAATGGAACCTTACCGCCCTTATGTAGATGCATTAGTATATGATATTGTAGAAAGCGGATGTAATATAGAAGAACTAACCACAAATATTAAAGCAGAATTATTAATGATTCCTGCTTTAGATGTGGTCATTGATGATAAACAAAGCCCCTTGATGGTTGCGATGAGTCGAACAACCAATAGTTTATACGAGTGTTTTGAAGGAATTAGCAGAAAAATACTGTATCCAGAATTTGAGTAATTCGCGACTTCAATACGCTCATTAATGTGAACATTCAGTAACCTTGTATTTAAGTAGTCGTGGCGGTAGTTGACTGATTTCGACTTAAGGAGAACCGTATCGAAGCCATGCTATTACTAAAATTAACTAACTATGGAAAATTCACGTTTTTCCCGATTAAACCAATACCGAAGTATGTGGGTACTTGTTTTTTTTGACTTACCAACCGAAACCAAAACCGAACGAAAAGCAGCCAGTCGTTTTCGGAAACAACTATTAGACGATGGCTTTGCGATGTTTCAATTTTCTATTTACAGCCGTTTTTGCGCCAGTCGAGAAAATGCAGCTGTACATATTAAACGAACAAAAATAAATTTACCTAAAAAAGGAAAAGTAGCTGTAATGCAAATAACCGACAAACAATTTGGGATGATCGAGTTATTTCACGGACAAAAAGAAATAGAACCCGAAACCCCAACCCAACAATTAGAACTTTTCTAGGAAAAGAAAAGTTTGATATCCTCTATACGAACACATTAAAATCGCTTCTGTTTTTTTATCCTACAAAGCTACTTAAAAAACAGCATACCAACCTGTTAGGGCTGGTATGCTGTAAATCATGATTAAAAATACAATTCTGAAAGCAATTCACAACCTATAAAGTGTTTTGCCTGCGGATGATTAAGCTGTAAATCATGATTAAAAATACAATTCTGAAAGCAATTCACAACATTGAATATAGATCGATATTATGAAAGTAGCTGTAAATCATGATTAAAAATACAATTCTGAAAGCAATTCACAACAGAAAAGAAATGGTTGCCTACTAATGATGCGCTGTAAATCATGATTAAAAATACAATTCTGAAAGCAATTCACAACTACTTCCAGCTGCATCCGTCAACGCTCCCCGCTGTAAATCATGATTAAAAATACAATTCTGAAAGCAATTCACAACGCGCCATCATACACAAATCGTTCAATTGAGCTGTAAATCATGATTAAAAATACAATTCTGAAAGCAATTCACAACGCTATAACATTTAACTGCATTCCTAACAGGCTGTAAATCATGATTAAAAATACAATTCTGAAAGCAATTCACAACCATGCTGTAGTATTGCTTTAATCTCTGCGAGCTGTAAATCATGATTAAAAATACAATTCTGAAAGCAATTCACAACCGTACTGATAAGCAAATACAGAAAATGCAGCTGTAAATCATGATTAAAAATACAATTCTGAAAGCAATTCACAACCTTCTTCCATCATTCTAGCCAATTCCTGTTGCTGTAAATCATGATTAAAAATACAATACTGAAAGCAATTCACAACTAGCTGTTCTATAGGGCTAACCTAAATAAGACTATAAATCTCGTTTAAAATACATACTTGCACCCATATTTTAAGAAGTATAAAGTTAAATAATTGTTAAAATTTTTAATTCGGATGCACTCCTAAATTGAAGCTTTAAAACCATTATTAATTCCGAGCTTTCTAGAATACCCTAACTACCACCTCGAGTACATAAAACCTCTGTAAAACACCGTTTTTACAGGGGTTTTTTATTTTTTACTTACAGATTTACTGACAATTTTATAATTCAGAAACTCTCTAAAATTATCTCGATTGACAATTTGAATCTCGGTATTATAAGTTTCCATAAATTTCTTTGGTAGTTTTACTTTCGCTTTTGAATTCAATTTTATCTCAAAGCCATAAATTTTTCCTGAATTATCCTCTACATAATCAATCTCCTGTTGCTGCACTGTTCTCCAAAAATAAGGTTTTGCCAAACTGCCTTGATATTCTATTTGTTTAATACGTTCAGCTATTAAAAAATTCTCCCATAGTCTGCCTTTATCCTGACGCACTTCTAATGGATTGAAATCACCTATTAACATATTCCGAACCCCTGTATCGTAGAAATATATTTTCTGATTTGTTTTTATTTCATTCCGTAGATTTCTGCTAAAACTCGGAAGTTTAAAAACTACATATGCCTGAATAAGAATATCGATATAACTTGAAATGGTATTTTTATCAACCCCTACTAGTTGAGCGAGTTCGTTATAACTTACTTCACTTCCTATCTGAAAAGCTAACGCTCGCAACAATTTCTCTAAAATTTCAGGTTTTCTAATACCTCCAAAAGCAAGAATATCTTTATATAGATAACTATCAGTAAGTTGTTTTAAAACAGCCTGCTCTTCTCTAAAGCTATTAATTATATCTGGATACATCCCATAAAGAACTCTTAGCTCCAATTGTTGTTCCGCCTTTAAATACCCTACATGATTCTCGAATTCACCCCATGAGATTGGGAATAACTTATACTCCCATTTCCTTCCAGTTAAAGGCTCTTGAATATGATTACTTAATTCGAAAGCAGACGAACCACTAATAAGAAGCTGAACCTCCTTTATTTGATCTGTTATCAACTTTAAGGTGAGGCCTATATTTTCAATCCGCTGTGCTTCATCTATAAATACAATCGTATGTTTTCCGATTATATTTTTAAGCTGTTCGATATTAGGACTCGTTAGGATTATTCGAACTGTTGGATCATCTCCATTCAAAAACAAAAAATCCTTCCCGTCTAATATTTGATTGAATAAAGTAGTCTTTCCTACTTGCCGAGGACCAATAAGAAATATAGCTTTTCCTTTTCCAAATCGCTTTTCTATAGATTTTTTAATGGATCTTTCAATCATATTAAGTGAATGTATTCACCAAATATAATGTTTTTCAGTGAATGTATTCACCAAATATTAAAAATAATTACTATGCATCAAAGCTTCGTGATGATGTTCAAAAATTGAAAAAGGTTTATGATGAAGGAGAAAGTCTAAAAGAAACAAAATTGCGGTAAAAATTTACGGATAGTAGTTTTACAAGGTTTTTTGAAACAGAATTACAACTCTACTATTGCCTACAACATAAAAAAGTATCTGAAGTTCATCCAGAAACATGCTAAAAGTGGAATGGGAAGCTTAAAAGTCTTGTCTCCTTTAATAAAAACCTTACTTAAACACATTTTATGCTGTTTTTAGAAAACTAAAGGCTTGTGCAACGATTACCAGCTTAGATACAATTTTTTTTGTTTTTCAAACTAATTATATTTCGGATAATCATAATTATAAAACTTAAGTTCCATAAGTAAAATCCGATTTCATATCCTGTGATTTCTCCATAGTGCCCTGCTTCATTTATTATAATTTCATCAAAAAATAAAAAACTTATCCCAAAAGAGAAGGCAAGGATACTCATTATTAGAGAAAATTTAGTTTTTCTATATGTCAGCCAAGAAATAAAGATTAGAGGATTTGCGAGCCAAGTTATACAAGCTCCACCAATAAAAACTCCAAATATCCCAGAAATTAAAACAGCCAATCCACTCCAATTTTCTCCGCAATTGCCATTTGTACAATATATTCTTTGGCTACAAGCTATAATGAAAATTAATATACTAATAAGTATTAAGGTATTCCGACTTTTCAGTTTCAAATTCAATTCAGTTTTATTTTCTTCTTTTCAAAATATGAGTGAGTAATTGTAGTTAACGTCTTTGTAGTCGAGTAGGAAAAGGGGAGTTCCAACCTTCCCCTCTCACAAAACCGTACGAGATAGTCTCCCATCATACGGCTCTTATTATACAAATCTAATATACTAATTTACCAAACACATCCCATTTGCCAATGGTAAAATAAGTTAGAATAAAGTCTTGTCTCCTTTAATAAAAACCTTAGTTAAACATATTTTATGCTGTTTTAAGTTCCCCTAATTTTAACGTACAACTTAATTAAATCGTAAAATAAAAGCTCTTAAAAGGGCATAAATCTATCTTATTTTTATAAAATTAATGGCTTGTGCAACGGTTACCGGTGTTGCCCACAGTACTTTTCCATTATGCTATTTCAATATTCAAATGTTTGCCAAGTCCTAACTCAATTAACTTGTAATAAGTCGAAACTTGAATATCACTTAATCCACGTTCAATTCGTGAAATGTAGCTTTTTTTCGTTCCAGTTTTTTCGGCAAGTTCCTCTTGAGTTAAATTTGCTTCTTTACGAGCTTCTTTTAGCATAACACCTAATCGAAATGCAAGAGAGTCAGCGTCATATTTGTCACGCTTTTCAGTTCCTTTTTTTCCGTATGTTCCGATGAGGATGTCCTCAAAATCTGTTACATTTTTCATATCAGTTATTTTTGTCTTTTAGATATTCTTTTTTCAGTTTCTCCGCAAGTTTAATTTCTTTTTTTGATGTCTTTTGAGTTTTCTTTACAAAGCAATTTGCAAGAACAATTAAGTCACCATCATCAAAAAAGCATAAAATTCGAATGCTTTTAAAGGTAGTAATCACACGTACTTCATAAATTCCGTCTGTGTTTTCGAGATACTTGAAGAATTTTTTCGAGACTTGTCTTTCAAATCTAACCAAGTCCAAAACGTATCCTATTTTTTCTCGTACTTTTTCGTCTTGAGCTTTATAAAAGTCCGCGAAATATTCTTTATATACTATTACTTTCCTTATCACCCGACAAAGTTAACTAATTAGTGTACAAATTCCAATAAAACTTACAAAATTTTGTCGATTTCACGATTTTTCACGTATTGAGGGCAACGGTCTCGTAGTCGAGTAGACAAGGGAAGTTCCAACCTTCCCCTCTCACAGAACAGTACGTAATGGTCTCCTATCATACGGCTCTTATTATATATATCTATATATGCTAATTTACCAAACATATCCCATTTACCAATGGTAAAATAAGTTAGAATAAAGTCTCGTCTTCTTTTTTAAAAGCCCTTCAAAAACATATTTTATGCTGTTTTAAGTTCTCTAATTTTAACGTACAACTTAATTAAATCGTAAAATAAAAGCTCTTAAAAGGGCATAAATCTATCTTATTTTTATAAAATTAATGGCTTGTGCAACGGTTACCGGTGTTATCTACAGGCTTTTATGTTCTGTTTCTAATAATTTTAGTTTTCACTTTTGTATCATTTTCAAGATATGTAAAGTCACTTTCCCACTTTAAATCGTCAAGGTCAACATCTTTATTTACTAATATTCCAAAAATTAAAACTCGGATATTTGGGTGTTGTTTATAAAAGTCTTTTAAGCCACCTAGAATTTTTACAATATTTCTTTTGTCAGTATCGTTTTTGATATGTTTTAATTCAATTACGATTTGGTTATTAAACAAGTTAAAGTCAGACACTTTTTTATTTCCATCGTATGTGAGTTCTACTTCTTCACGTCCTAATCCTGGTAACCAAGGTCTGGTCGTTATCCAAAATAAGTTTTGAAAATCATATTCATTGATTAAGTTATTTGTCCAACCAGTTTTAGCTTGTCCGTGACCTGTAACTCTTTCGCTTGAATCTATAAGTCTCTCCATTACTGAAATCAACATTTCAGATGCTTCGTCAGCATCTTGTCCTATGTATGGTTTCGTAGGAAGTCCTTTTCTGTCGGCCGTTTCAAAATACTTAATTAAAGCTTGAATTTCATATCCGTCATTCGGTAAATTAGGAAGAGTAGATAGTTTATGATTAACTCTACTATCCAATGGCATTATTGCGAAATCTTTCATTTCATCTGTAAAACCAGTGTTTCTTTCGTATAGTTTTACTGCATTTAGTTTATCAAGTAATTTGAGTTGAGTATCATCATCAATATAACTTTCATTGGCTATACTAATAGCTTTATTATCGTCAAGTATGAATAAATCTAACGCTGTACAACTTTCTAAAGTGTGGTCTCTTAATACAGACTGTTTTATTCTTTTTGTAGTTGTTATAAGTAAGTCAATATCTGACCTTGTGCTTTCCGTTTTATATCTTCTTGAACCAAAAATATATACTGTATCAATATCGGAAAATTTCCCAGCAAGTACAGAAATTGCAGTTTTTAAATCTATGTTGTCTGTTGTTGGCATTTCGTTTTTTTAGCTTGTAGATAACGGCCTTGGCTATGGTTTGTTGCGTAAAAATCCGCAAGGATTTTCTGTTATAAACCAAATATAGTAAAAGTACAAGGAATTTTCGGTAGAAAATTCCGGAGCAATGAACTATAGCCGTTGCTACCTAAAGTACCGAAACATCCTGCTTGGTACGTTTTGCTATTCATTCCGTGGTTTTTCCGCTCAGTTTTTTTCCGTTAGTTAGAATTATAGAGTTTAAACGGGACTTTTAGTCATCGAAAAAATCAGCGTATTGCTTTTAAAAGAAAAATTAGCCGTTGTGCTTTTCAATCGGCAGAGTGCTTTTCTAATCTTTTTTTCTTTTTCTTTAATTTTCTAAGTTTAGTTTAAATTGATTTTAGGAGTAGGAGTTTTTTTATTTATTCGCTCTGCAATTCAATCCGTTTTATTTTAAACTAAATTTTCGGATTTTGCTGTAATTTTTATTCTAAACCCAAGCCAATTTTATCCGCTCTGTAAATCAGTCCGCTACTTTTTTTAAAGAAACCCAAACATTAATTTTTTAACTTTAGTGTTTATTGAAAGTCGTATCAATTCTTATCCGCTGTGGTTTTTATGAGGTATTTTAGGTAACATGTGGTATGTTCATTTTCATTATATACATTCAAATATACAGAAATACACAGAAACCTCATGGGTTTATAGAATTGTAGCTATTACAGATTCTTGAAAATAGTATTGGTTGAACTATATCGTACAGGTGAATTTCCTATCCTGAATCATGGTTTTATATAAATTATACTTACTTTCCACCAAATAGACTCAATATGCTTGTTTAAAGAAACTTGCGAATAAAAACTTCTGTTTTACAAAGTTTACTTCATCTTTATTTCTACTTTTATTTCAAGAATTCAATTAAAAAAATAAAGCGCTTTGTTAATTACTAATCTTTAAAACAGATATAGTTAAAAGTACAAAACATACAAGCCCCAAAAATAAGAACCATTTACAATGCCAAATCCTCTTCATCCTTTCTTTTTGTTAGTTTGTTTCTTCTTGCCAAAATAGCTAGTCCGAAGGTGAGTATCCCAAGTCTCCCTACAAACATTACAAATATGAGTACCATTTTTCCAAAAGATGATAAATCTGCTGTAATACCAGTGCTTAAACCAACTGTTCCAATAGCCGATGTTATTTCAAATAGAATTTGTTGTAGTGAGAAATCTTCAGACATTGCTAAAAGTATGGTTGACACAAAAATTACCAATGCATAAAGCATAAAAATGGAAGTCGCTACATAAAGTCGCTCTAAAGGAATTGATTTTCCTAAAAATGTAACACGTTTGTTATTACGAATCCTATTCCACATTATAGCAATTAAGGCGGTAAGGGTTGTTGTTTTCATTCCTCCACCTGTACCTGAAGGCGATGCCCCAACGTACATTAAAAAAATAATAACCAACAAAACAGCCAGTGAAAAACCTCCTAAAGGAACTGTATTAAAACCCACCGTAGTAAGTGCTGTCATTGCCTGAAAAAAGGAAATCATTAATTTATGTTCCCCTAATTGATTCACAGAGGGTTCAAAAAAATAAATCATAAATGTCCCAACAGTTAGCAATAGTATCATTGACCCTAATATAATTTTTGTGGTATAGGTAACCTGCTTTGTTTTTCCCGAAAGTCTGTTCCAGAAGTCAGTAACCACAATAAAACCCAAAGAACCACAAATAGCCAATACTGAAATAATTGTGTTAATAGCTGTATTACCTGCAAACTGCTCAAAACTATTGTTATACAACCCAAAACCCGCAGTACAAAATGCTGAAACACTATGAAAAATACTACTCCAAATAGCAAAATTATGTTCTACTCCTGCATTGGTAAACGCTATATAAAAGCACAAAGCTCCCAACGTTTCAATAGTAAATGTAAAAATGATAACAGATTTTAGAAAATCTTTAATCTGAAAGCCTTTTGGCATTGTAAACTCTGCATTAAGAATTCGTTGATGCCAGTGGGTTAGATCACTTTTCTTTGAGAGCAGTATAAAAGATGTAAACGTCATATAACCAATCCCACCTATTTGAAACAGAAGCATCACAATAAATTGCCCAAATCTATTGTACGTATCAAATATGCTTACTGTTACTAGCCCTGTGGTAGAAATAGCAGAAGTAGCAATAAACAAATTATCTAATAAGGGAACCATTTGCTTTTGTACTATAGGCATGCACAATAAAAGCCACCCTAATAAGGTATAAATTAAAAACCCGTAAAGTAAGTTTTGTTGTGGTGATAAAGAAAGTTGAAACTTTCTGTATTTTTTTATTATCTTTTTCATTTTAATATTTATAATTGATGGGAAATAAGTTTCCCCAATATTTTTAACCGATTTTCAATAACTTTAAGAGTCTGCAGTGTTTGGCCTCTGCCTCCATAATCTATTGGGAGCACTTTATACAGCTTTAAAGAACTTTTTGTAAATCCTTGTAATTCTTTAATTTTAATAAGCATTACTCTCGTGTTTGTCGCTCTTAATATTTCATCCATTTTATTCTTTATATCCTCATAGTTTTTAAAACAAATGTGTTTCTCTTTATCATGAGACTTACAATACTTTTTTAATTCATTGATACTAAGACATAATTTTATAATAAGATTAGCTATTTCTTTGTTTAGCTTTATTCCACTTTCCATTTACTGAAAGATTAAATGAAAATGAATTTGAAGAATCTAAAAAAGAGGATTCCAAATAGAACTATTAAAAGGAAAGGATATCTTAAGTGCTTGATTTCATTATACCAATCTTGTATCGATTGATAAGGTTTTCCACTACTTTCATCATAAAAAAAATCCCACTTCATCTGTAATTTTTATTTACATATTAGCTATGAAACACACGAAAGTGCATTTCATCTTATAATTTTTTAACCGTACAAAGGTCTGATGAAATGGATATGTAAAAAATCAAGAACTATAGAGAAAGGATAAATATTTTATAAAGAAAAAAGAGGCTTACTCTGGAAAATTATTTGATTGCCAAGTTTTTAATTTTCCATCCTTTTGAAATATTAAAAAACCCTCTATTTCTGGTGTTTCTTCAATAAATGTCATGGCCTGTTTTATGCCCATCGACATGCAGGCAGTAGCCAAAGCATCTGCAGTAGTTGAAGATTTTGAAAGAAGACTTACACTTAACAGGTTACTTTTAATAGTATAACCTGTTTTTGAATCTAAGATATGTGCATATTTATTGCCAGACTTGTCTGTGTAGAATTTACGGTAATTTCCAGAAGTACTTAAAGCCATATGATTAAGCTTCACAATTTTCATCAAAGAATCTCCTCGTTGAGAAATTGGAATTTCAGGGTTTTCAATTCCTACTTGCCATACTTTATTAGCTGAATTTTTTCCTTTACATTTCATTTCCCCTCCAATTTCCACCATATAATTTAATACCTCAGCTTTGTCCAATATGGACGCAATAGCATCTAAAGCATATCCTTCGCCCATTGCACTTAAATCAATTTTAACTCCTTTTTTTAATGCTCTTACCTCATTAGTATTAAAAGCCACATTGTTAAAAGAAGTCAATTTTAGTAATGAATCTACTGTAGTAGAATCTATTTGTGATTTGTTTTTAAAATCCTCCTTCCAATATTTAATTATAGGATATAGAGAGGGAGAAAAGTAACCATTTGAGGTTTTATAGTAATTTTTGGCTTGTGTTAGCATCTTCAAAAAAGTTGGAGAAGGTTTCTTTAAAATGCCTGTTTTATTAAATGATGATATTTCGGAATGGTCTACATAAGAATTCGCTGCTTTATCTATTGCTGTAAAAACAGAATCGATTTGTTTAGAAAAATCGTTGTCAGAATCTATTTGTAAACGATAATATGTTCCAAAAACATCTCCTTGAGAGATTTTATAATTTGTTTCTTTTGAAACACATGATGCAAGAAAAAAACAGCTCAATAAAACAATAC
The DNA here is from genome assembly GCF_000260115.1 of Galbibacter orientalis DSM 19592. Classification (GTDB taxonomy): domain Bacteria; phylum Bacteroidota; class Bacteroidia; order Flavobacteriales; family Flavobacteriaceae; genus Galbibacter; species Galbibacter orientalis. Next base: position 425,030 of record NZ_JH651379.1, read on the forward strand.
TTCTAAACAACACAATCATAATTACTTTTTTACTTTTCTATTGAAATCGATACCCAACTCCGCTTTCAGTGATAATATGCTCGGGATGGTTTGGAGAATCTTCAATTTTTTTTCTTAATGTTCCTACAAACACCCGTAAATATTGTGTTTCTGTCTGGTATCCATATCCCCAAATTTCTTTTAAAATATATTGATGAGTTAATACCTTACCTTCATTTTTAGCAAATAAAGCCAGCAAATTATATTCTGTAGAAGTAAGCTTTACAATTGTTTCTTGTTTTTTAACTGTTCTGGCTACCAAATCAATTTCAAGATCCCTTGTAGAAACAACCACTGCATTTGGCTCTATATTTTGACTTATTCTAATTGCTGAACGTAAGCGCGCCAATAACTCCCTAGTACGGAATGGCTTTGTTAAATAATCTGTTGCTCCATTATCTAATGCCCTCACTATATCTTCTTCATTATCTATTACCGATAAAATAACTACAGGTTTATTATACCAACTTTTAAGTTCTTTTAATAACTCATGACCGCTTTTGTCGGGTAAACCAATGTCTAATAAAACTGCATCTGGCAAATGACTTGCTGCTAAAGCCAAACCTTCTTTGGCACTGCTTGCCTGAATAACCTTGTAATCATTACTTTCTAAATTTATCTGAAGTAATTTTCTTATCTGCGGCTCATCATCTATAACTAATACTTGTGCTCTATTGGTTTCCATAAGCTTCTATTGTTGTAGTTTCGGCAGGTATTTTAATAGTAAATTTTGCACCACCATTAGTTTTATTCTGTAAATGAATGGTTCCGTTCATAGCTTCTGTAAAACCTTTAACAATTGACAACCCTAAACCGGTACCTCCTATATTATTATTCAGACGATAAAATTTATTGAAAACAGCCTCCATCTTATCAATTGGGAAACCACCTCCATTGTCAGAAATAATAACCTCACAAGAATTTTCTGCATGTTTAGCTTCAATCTTTATCAAAGACCCCTTGGGAGTGTGTTGCACCGCATTATGGATAATATTATGGACTACTTGCTCTAAAAGACCAATATCTAATTTAAAAAGTGGTAATTCCTCATTAGGTGTAAAGACTATAGAATGATTTAAAAGATTTTCTTTGTTTCTTTTGATGGTAGTAAAAATTAGCTCATTTAAATCGCACCAATCCTCTTTAGGTTTTATAAATCCAGCTTCCAACCTACTCATGCTTAATAAATTTTCAACTTGCCTATTTAAGCGTGTCCCTGCGGTTTCAATCTCAGAATACAACACTTTTCTATTAACATCCGTAAGTTTGTTGCCCCCGTCGTTTATAGTGTCTATAGCACCAATAATGGTTGCTATGGGTGTTCTTAATTCATGCGATAAAGAATTTAACAATGTATTATATAGCTTAATGGCATTGGCTTTCTCTTCTTCATCTCGCCGTTTTTTGTCGTATTCTCTAATTTTATATGTTAGTACCGCATTGATAGAAGCAATAACAAAATACATTAAAAACATAAGAGCATCCTCTGGTGATCCTATATGAAACGTTAAGATTGGAGGGATAAAGAAGAAATTCCAGATTAATGCACTTAATAATGCAGATAACATCACCGGAAATATATCAAATAAAATAGCATTAAGAGAAACCACCAAAAGCAAAATAAGTGCAACTGCTCTAAAACCAATAATGTCTACTGATAAAAAACATAAAATAGCAGATACCATAACAAGCGATACACTTATTAGGTACTGTTTTTTCTTACTATAATGTCTTGTTTTAAGGATTTCCAAATCTTTTACTCAATCATCGAGAGTTTTAATTACAAAGTTACTTTATCTAACATAAAGATTTTATATAAACTTATATGGCAACATCAAATTGTAAGAATTACTCAAGATAAAACTCGCTTTAAAAAATCCCTCTCTTCTAATTTCTGATAAATCAAAGTAGCCTTCCCTGGCTGTCGAGGACCAATTAGAAATATAGCTTTCCCCTTTGCTAATCGCTTTTCTATGGATTCTTTAATAAATTTTTTTTATCATATTTACTGATTACATTTACCAAATATTATGTTTTTGATTAAATGTGATCAATACTTAAACCTAAAATAACAAGCATCACACTTCTTTTTACACAAAAAAAGACCATCAAATTAATGATGGTCTCTTAAATATAGTTTCTAAAAAAGTAGTTTACCCTTTTACATCAACTACTTTATGTTTTTTTATGTTGTTCATTTTTAAATCTTCTAAAACATTTACAGCCTCTTCGATATAAACGTCTTTAGATAGATTTTTATGCCAACGGTCTCTTTTCTCTCTTAACGTACTATCTTTAGTCATTAAATCCTCTTCATAGGGCAACGATTTAAAAGAAAGATCGGTTTGATAATCTGCAATTTTTCTAAAGCGTTTTAAAACCTCTTCATCTTTTTCTATTTCAGCTTTATACTTATCAATATTCAACGGATATTCTTTTTCTTCTTGCTTTTCTTTAACCCATTGCGCATTCTCATCAATCAATTTCAACTGGTCGTTCTTAGCCATTCTAGCTTTACTTCTATCAATTGTTTCTTCATAATCAATATAACCAGCCCAATCTTCATAATTCAAAGATTCTATTTTATCCCAAGGAAGTGGATTCTCTTGGTCTTTCTCTCCAATATCTCTGTAACTATACCTGTCTGGAACCACCACATCACTCTTAACTCCTTCTAATTGTGTGGAACCACCATTAATTCGATAGAATTTCTGAGTAGTAACTTTTAAAGCTCCTACATCTCCATATTCATTATCCCCTCTTAAAAACCTGTTTAAGTCAATTACATTTTGAACAGTTCCTTTTCCATATGTTTGTTTACTTCCTAGAATAATTGCTCTTTTATAATCTTGCATTGCCGCTGCTAAAATTTCAGAAGCAGAAGCCGATAATTCGTTTACCAATATTACAAGTGGTCCATCCCACTGCACCCTATCATCTGTGTCGGAAAGTACTTCTTTTTCTTTTCCTGTCGATTTTACTTGAACAATTGGCCCTTCTTTTATAAAAAGTCCAGCCATATCAACCACAGTTTTTAAAGAACCTCCTCCATTATCTCTAAGGTCTAAAATTAATCCTTCTGCTCCAGCCTTTTTCATTTCCTCAATTTCTTTTGCAACATCGGAAGCAGCATTTCTATTTTTATAATCATCAAAATCTATATAGAATTTTGGAAGATTAATTACACCAAAAGTACGTTCTCCTTTTTTTACTACGGAAGACTTTGCATAAGATTCTTCAAGTTCTACAACATCTCTCTCAATAGCTACTTCTTCTACTGTACCATCTAAACGCTTAATTGTAAGTAAAACTTTAGATCCTTTAGGTCCTTTTATCAGTTTAACCGCATCTTCTAAACGCATACCTACAATACTTACAGGAGTTTCGTTTTCCTGACCTACTTTCATGATAATATCTCCAACTTCTAACAAATTACCTCTCCAAGCAGGACCTCCAGATATTATTTCAATAATTTTAATATGGTCATTCTTTTTCTGTAATCTAGCTCCAATTCCTTCAAATTTACCAGACATACTTACATCAAAACGCTCTTTATCATCGGGAGCAAAATAAAATGTATGCGGATCAAATTCTTCCACAATAGCATTTAAATAAGCTGCAAACCAATCCTTGCGCTGTAAATCTTCCATAAACTCGAAATACTCTCCTAAAGTTTTCATGGTAGCTTCACGCGTTTCTTTCTCTAACGCAACTGGATCTTTTGATGATGCTCCTTCAACATTTTCGTCTATTGCTTTTTTAGGATTCCCTTTTTCATCTACCAACTTTCCTTGAACACCATCCTCAGTCATTTCATTTTCAACAGTAATACTATCAGAAGATTCTTCCATAGCACTTACATAACGCTCAATAGTAGAGAACTTTAATTGCTTTCTCCAACGCTGCCACAACTCTTCTTTGTTCTTAGCAAATGGTATGTTTTCATAATCCACATCAATTACTTCGTCTTCGTTATAATTATATGGCTTCTCTAATACATCTTTATACATTACAGAAGCTTCGTCCATACGCTGCATAAGTCTGTCGTAGGTAAGATTGAAAAAAGACAAGTCCGAAGTTTTTATTTGATCGTCAATTGCAGATCTATATTCATTAAACTCATCTATATCACTTTGTAAAAAATAACGCTTTAACGGATCTAAAGACTCTATATAATTATCATACACATGTTCAGAAAAATCATCATCCACATCTTTTGGATTAAAATGAGCATTTTCCAATACATAGGATATTAAATCAAGCAGTAGCTTGTCTTTATCTGGATTATCAAATGTTTTATTTGTAAAACTACACGATGCAGCAGACACTAATAATGCCGCCAACAAATACACAAATTTCCTTTTCATTTACATTTTTTTTATAGAGACTTCATCAAAATTCCGTTCATCTCTGCATTCTTTAACGCTAAATATCTTACTATTCTTATAAGGTTTGTAATATAATAAAAAACCCATTATGTAAAATATTTAATGTTCCAATCTCTTAATTTATATCGTTCTCTTCAATAAAGATCAACTAAATTAAGGAAAAAATCGTGCCACAACATACCAAACCCACTAATATTTTGTTAAACCCTCAATATTCCTTATTTGTTTAACAGACAGTGTTAAAATTGAAAAAATACACAACACCATCCCCACTATTTTATCTACTCAAAAAACTTATGTTACTTATAACTTTTCAATAACTCCTACAAAGTTTTAAATTGATTATTTTAGCATTGTAAATGAAATTTTAAAATGAAAAAAAGACCCTTAATACTTGTTACCAACGACGACGGAATTACAGCGCCTGGAATTAGAGCTTTAATAGACGTAATGAATGAAATTGGCGATGTTATTGTTGTAGCTCCAGACAGTCCTCAAAGTGGCATGGGACACGCCATTACAGTTAATTCAACGCTGTATTGTAGTCCGATAACAATTAACCATGATGATGTTCAACTAGAATATAGTTGTAGTGGAACTCCTGCAGACTGTGTAAAACTAGCTGTTAATGAGATTCTGAATAAGAAACCCGACATCTGTGTTAGTGGTATTAACCACGGTTCAAATTCTTCTATTAATGTTATTTATTCTGGAACAATGAGTGCTGCTGTGGAAGCCGGAGTAGAAGGAATTCCTGCTATTGGCTTTTCTCTGTGCGATTATTCTTGGGAAGCAAATTTTGATGCAGTCAAAAAACATGTAAAAACAATTACAGAAAGTGCTCTTAAAAATGGGATGCCAAAAGGTGTTGTTCTGAATGTAAACTTCCCAAAACTTCAGGAAAAAGATATTAAAGGTATTAAGGTTTGCCGACAAGCAAATGCACGTTGGGTGGAAGAGTTTGACAAACGTACCAACCCTATGGGAAGAGAATATTATTGGCTTACCGGAAAATTTGTGAATCAAGATAAGGGCGAAGATACCGACGAATGGGCATTGGCAAACGGTTATGTTTCTTTAGTGCCAGTACAGTTTGATTTAACAGCACACCATGCTATTCAAGATTTAAATACTTGGAGCTTAAATGACTAGAAAAGAAATATTTATTGGATTTACAGTTGGAATTATTGCCAATCTTATAGGTACCTTATTATATCTAATTATTTTTTCCGAATTGAGTATTCAAGAGAGTATTATTGTTGCTCGAGAGCAAGGCCACTTAGGAAGTTTATTGGCATTAGGAGCATTACTAAATCTCGCTGCTTTCTTCGGATTTATAAAAATTAAAAGAGATCAACGTGCAAAAGGGGTACTTATAGCTACTTTTTTAACGGCTTTTATTATATTGTTACTGAAAATATTTTAAAACCTCTTCGAGATGTACTCGTAAGGTTTTAAGCTGAATAAATTACGAATGTTCTGTATAATTTAGGAGCATTTTAAACCTCATATCGTGAGAAAAACTTATAATTAGTGAAGTATTATATTATTGCAGGCGAAGCATCTGGAGATTTACATGCTTCCAACCTCGTTAAGGAACTCGCAAAAGTAGATGCCAATAGTTCTTTTAGAGGTTGGGGTGGCGATTTAATGCAACAAGCTGGCGTAGACCTGGTTAAACACTATAAAGAGCAATCTTTTATGGGCTTTTTTGAAGTGATTATGAACCTTCCCAAAATATTTTCAAACATAAAATTCTGCAAGCAAGATATTGAAAACTTTAATCCTGATGTGCTGATTTTTATTGATTATTCAGGCTTTAATTTAAGAATTGCTAAATGGGCAAAACACCTTAATTATAAAACTTTCTATTATGTTTCTCCTCAAATATGGGCTTCGCGCGAAAGTAGAATTGAAGCCATAAAACGAGATATCGACGAGATGTTTGTTATTCTTCCCTTTGAAAAGGAATTTTATGAAGAAAAACATAAGTATCCTGTAAATTTTGTAGGGCATCCTTTACTAGATGCCATTGGATCTAGAAAGCAAATCCTCCCAGACGATTTTAGAAAACAGCATCAATTAGACCATAGAGAAATTATAGCACTACTTCCAGGAAGTAGAAAGCAAGAAATAACAAATATGCTTTCTATAATGCTTAGTATTGTTGACGATTTTAAAGAATATCAATTTGTAATTGCCGGCGCTCCTAGTCAGGAGTACACTTTTTACGAACAATTTATTGGCAAAGCCAACGTTCATTTTGTATCAGGAAAAACCTACGATTTACTAAGCGTTTCCAAAGCTGCTTTGGTTACTAGCGGAACTGCAACTTTAGAAACTGCCCTGTTTAAAGTACCAGAAGTAGTTTGCTATAAAGGAAATTGGATTAGCTATCAAATTGCAAAACGTATTATTACTTTGGAATATATTTCGTTGGTTAATTTAATTATGAATAGAGAAGTAGTTAAAGAACTTATTCAAAATGAGCTAACTACTAAAAACCTGAAGTCCGAATTAAAGAAGATTCTTACTCCTGAAGTACGAGAAAAGATGTTTTTAGATTATTTCGAATTAGAAAAAAAACTAGGAGGTAAAGGCGCTAGCAAAAAAACTGCTGAACTTATTTATAATAAAATTTCCTAATTTGCACGAAACCCCAATAGTTTCTATGAAAAAAACAATAACGATTCTTTTAATAACCATCAGTATTTTATCTTGTAAATCTACCAAGAAAACAGTTTCTGTTAAAGGCGATACAGCTTCCAAAAAAGAAGCTTCATATAAAGAAAAAAAAGGAAGTAAAGAAGCTAATAATATTATAAAAACTGCCTTATCATACAACGGAACACCCTATAAATATGGCGGAACTACTAAAAGAGGTATGGATTGTTCTGGTCTAATTTATATTTCCTTCCAAGAAAATGATATTGCACTTCAACGTGCTTCTTACATGATGGCAACCCAAGGAAAGAAAATTAAATTAAAAAATGTAGAAAAGGGAGATTTATTGTTTTTTACGACCAATAAAAGTAGTCGAAAAATAAATCATGTCGGACTTGTAGTGGATGTTAGAGGAAATGACATCCGCTTTATTCATTCAACAACTTCCAGAGGTGTGCTCGTTTCTTCTTTAAGTGAGGGGTATTGGAATTATGCTTTTAATCACGCTAGAAAAATTTTATAGTTTATTTTTTATATATTTAGTATTTAATCTATGTGAAAATACTAAATTATCCTATTTTCAAACTCTTGATTTTCCTGTTCTTCGGAATTTGTGGCGGTTATTACTATGACATAAACTTAAACGTTCTAACCTACTTTTTAGTAGGCTGTATAGTACTTCTAGTCGGCTTAGTCCGTAAGAAAAAACATGCTTCTCTTTTTATTTTTGGATTTATAACTTACCTGTCTCTCTTTTTAATTGGGATGCTTATTACAACTATACATACTGATAAAAACCCAAATCATTACAGTCATTTTTATAATAAAGGAGACGAAATAACTTTTAGAATAATCAAGGAACTTAAAACTAGTGCATATTATTACAAATACGAAGCTAAAGTAATAGCGATTAAGGAAAAAAAAGTAGTTGGCACTATTATATTCAACTTAAAAAAAGATAGTATTCCTGTTAAACTACCCAATGTTGATGCTGAATACACTACTAAAATTGCTCTAAAAGGAATCTTTCCTCCTCTTAATCCACATCAATTTAATTATAAAAAGTATTTATCAGAACATGGAATTTATCATCAACTACAAGCAGATGAAAAGGGTGTTAAAATAGTCTCTAATAAAGTAAAAACTATTTATGGGTACGCAGCTTTATTCCGAAAGAAGGTCAATAAAATCCTTACAAAATACCCATACAAAGAAGAAATAGCAGTAGTAAATGCATTATTACTAGGACAACGACAGGATGTCTCCAATGAAATATATGAAGCCTACATCTCAGCTGGCGCAGTTCATTTATTAGCAATTTCAGGGCTACATATTGGAATTCTATTTTTATTACTTGATTTTATCCTAAAACCCTTAGAAAAAATAAAAAATGGAGAAATTACAAAGCTCATCTTAATAATTACAATACTCTGGATGTTTGCCATAATTGCTGGGGTGAGCGCTTCTGTAGTAAGAGCTGTTACTATGTTTTCATTTATTGCCTATGCCAGAAAACTCAATCGGCCCAAAAACATTTATCATGCACTTATTACCTCCATGTTTTTTCTGCTAATAGTAAACCCTAAATATATTTTTGATGTAGGATTCCAATTAAGTTATACGGCAGTTTTTGGAATTGTTTGGATCCAACCAACCTTGATATCCTTTTGGAATCCTAAAAACAAAATACTGATTTACTTATGGAATTTATTAACCGTTAGTGTAGCGGCTCAATTAAGTGTTTTACCAATTACTTTGTATTATTTTCATCAATTTCCAAGCCTGTTTTTTGTCTCAAACCTAGTTATTATTCCATGTATTGGTTTCCTACTAACATTAGGATTTTTACTTATTATTTTAGCTTTTATAAATGCTTTACCAGATTTTTTTGCTGAAGGCTATTTTATACTAATCCGAACAATGAATGCTTTTGTTGAATGGATTGGAAGTAAGGAAGAATTTATTTTTACAGAGATTCATTTTACAAGCCTAAACTTCTTCACGGTTTCAGGATTAATTATAGCTCTTGTATTACTAATGAAAAATAACAATAAACATAATTTTATACTTTTCTCTGGAAGCTTATCACTATGCTTTGGCAGCATTTTTTATCAGTATAAAAAAACAGAAAATCAACAGCGATTTATCATTTTTCATAAAAGTAGAAATACATTAATTGCACTTCAAAAGGGAAATCAATTACAAATAAATACACTACTCCCCATCTGTAAGACAGTTTAAATATATATCTAATTATTTATGATGCTATTCTTTTTGTATTATAAATTTGATCAGGTGGTACTTTTCCTATTTCAGTATGCCTTCTTTTGGTGTTATAGAATTCAATATATTCCGTGACCATTTGATAGAGATCTAGACCTCCGTTTGGTGGGTTTAGATAGATCTTTTCATATTTAAGAGACTTCCAGAAGCGCTCAATAAAAATGTTATCCAAAGCTCTTCCTTTGCTGTCCATAGATATTTGAATATCATGTTCTTTAAGCACTTCAATATATTCGGAGCTGGTATATTGTGACCCTTGATCGGAGTTATGGATCTCCGTATTGCCATATTGAGCGATAGTGTCTCTAAGAAGCTCGATACACCACTGTTTGTCCATTGAGTTTGAAATACTCCAATTAAGTATTTTTCTACTATATACATCAATGATAGCATTCATATACATAAAGCCACGGAACATAGGAATATAGGTGATGTCAGTCTGCCATACTTGGTTAGGGCGGTCTATTACTAAGCCCTTCAAGAGATAAGGGTACTTATAGTTTTTAGGATCCCTGATGGTGGTTTTAGGTTTTCTATATATGGTCTGTAATCCCATAATTTTATACAGCCGTCTTATTCTTTTCACATTTACGTGGTAGCCAAGATCAAGGATGAGATAATCAGTCATCCGTTCGACTCCATAATAGGGGTGTTCCAGGAACTGCGCATCTATTGCCTTCATCAGTTCTAAATTCAATGGACTCTCACTTTTAGGCTTATAATACAGACCAGAGCGATGAATGTTAAGGATTTTACATTGTTGTGCAAGACTCAGCCTTGGATGAGATTTTACTACCTTTTGTCTTCTTTCAGTAGTACTCATTTGCCCAAGACTTTCTTTAAAAAATCATTCTCAACTTGTAATTGACCGATCTTACTATAAAGCGGTGCGGTATCCACAGCTGGAGTATCTTTTTCTGATTTGGACTCGAAAGCAAGTTCTGCGTTTTTTAAAAACTCTCGCTTCCAATTGGATATTTGGGCTGGATGCAATTCAAATTTGGCAGCAAGTTCAGGTATACTTGTCTGCTCTTTTATCGCTTCAATGGCTACTTTGGCCTTAAAGGATGCGCTGAATTTTCTTCTTGATGTTTTCATATTGACAGGGTTAAAATTACAACTTAATTTCCTGTCCTAAATTTGGGGAGTATTATAAAACGACACCACTTTAAATGAAGATTATATACTTACAAATTATAAAATTGGAGAAAACATACATACAATTGAATATTTAAAATTTCTATCTAGCTTCAGCTTTCAGCAACAAAAAATAATAATTATAGATAGTTCTGCTACATATAATAAAGAAGAAACCGCAGCTATATTGTTATTAACAGGTTCCCCTAAGGTTAACCTAAATAGAGTTGTATCAGAAATAAAACCTAGAGTGGTAATTGCGGATGGAAACAACTATAGATCGTTTGTATCTCTTTGGAAGGCCAGTTGTAAAAAACAAAAAATCCCTTTTCACTATACTGGTGAAAAGGGAGCTTTTATATTGGATTAATATTGTAATCAACTATCTCGGGGCAAGCCTACGAGGTATTCAAAGGAAACAATCTTAATCCATTTCGACGTAGAACACTTCGGTAAACTCAGTACAGGCTTTGGGGAATAAAACCCTCAATGAGGGATTTAATGAATTCCATGCATCCATTTACGCAACGTAGGAACTAAAAGTAGCAATATTAATGTAGCGCCTGCCACCACAAAAACACCCCAAGTAAGGTACGTGTCTGCATAAACACTCAATGTTTCTGTAGGGTGTGCACCTTCGGCAACACTTTCTGATGCTGTTAAAGAACCAATCCATCCTGCCATTTTATTCCCTATTGAGATTGATAAAAACCATGCTCCCATAACAAAACCTACAATTTTATTTGGAGATAGTTTTGTTACCATAGATAATCCTACAGGGGACAAAGAAAGCTCTCCCATTGTATGAAATAAATACATTAAAGCAATAAACACTACAGAAATTAAGCCCTCATTATTAGGAAAATATTTAGCTCCAAGTACAATAATGGCAAATCCAAAGGCAAGCAATCCTAATCCTAATACAAATTTCATAGGCGTACTTGGTTCTTTTTTAGCTTTATTTAAACGCAACCACATAAAAGAAAATAATGGTGCTAATAAGATTATAAATAACGGATTAAAACTCTGGAATATTGAAGATGGAAGTACCGTTCCTAAAAAAGATCTATCTACATTCTTTTCAATAAAAATTGTTAAAGAACCTCCCGCTTGCTCAAAAAGAGCCCAAAAAACGGCATGGAAAAAAAATAATACCACAACAACAAGTAAACGTTGCCCTTCTACTTTATCATCACTTTTTAGAGCGTGATAAATAATATACCCAACAATAAATACTGAAATAACCAAAAGCAATGTAGACATTACTTCATTTAAATTAAGCATTAAAGCACAAATAGGAATGGCTAGTAAGGAAAGAACAATAACCGAAACTGCTGGCTTAGTTCCAAATATTTTGACACTCCCATCTTTTACCTCTTGAGGCTCTAGTCCTTTCTCTCCAAAGCCTTTTGCAAAAGCCCAAAATACAAGTAATCCAATTAGCATCCCAATTCCTGCTAGTCCGAAACCGTAATGCCAATTTATATTTTGACCAACATATCCGCAGGTAAGAATTGCAAGAAAAGAACCGATATTTACTCCCATATAAAAAATAGAGAAAGCTCCATCTTTACGGGGATCATCTGTTTCATAGAATTCTCCCAAGAAGGAACTTACATTCGGTTTAAAAAATCCATTTCCAACTATAATAAGTCCTAAAGCACCAAAAAACATAGGCATATTTCCTTCAAGATCTCCAAATGCTTGGAAGCCTAGTGCAAAATGACCTAATACCATTAGGAAACCTCCCCAAATAATAGTTTTTCTAAATCCTAGATATTTATCGGCTACCATCCCTCCCAACACTGGAAAAAGGTACACCATAGCTGTATAGGAACCATAGATTGCATAAGATTTTACTTCGGCGGCACTTTGTGCCATATCTATAAAAAGTACTTTCGTCATGTACAACACCAATAAGGCACGCATTCCATAATAGGAAAAACGTTCCCACATTTCGGCAAAGAATAAAACAAATAAAGCTTTTGGATGCGTTTTTCTATTGGTATAAATTATAAAAGGAACCCATAGTAAAACAAAAATCCATCCTACTGTTAAAATCCATAATGTCAAATCCATAATTCAAATTTTAAGTTACTCACTAAATGAGGTTTTTTTATACGCTGAGCCGTCCAAAATTTACTGAAGGGCGCTTTAAAACTCCTCCTAATTGCTCTTGGACTTGCCTCTACGTAAGTTAACTATTTTCTTAGCGGCTATTAAAATTAATTTAAAACTATAGTTGGTTAACTTCTAGATTAATTGGTAGATGTTTCAAGCTCTTTTGCCATCTCATCTCTTACATCTCCTTCATTATCTTCTGCTCCGTGCGTTAGACGTTTTAATGGTTTCAACAATAAAATTACAAGCACCCCTATTAAAGACCATATTACAGCTATTCCTGTAAAAATTTCAAATTCTCCAAGGTTTTGCGCACTTTGACCAATTAGTCCTGCAAATTTATTCCCTAATCCTGTTGCTGCCCAATAAAGTCCCATAATTATAGAAGCGTATTTTAATGGCGCTAATTTGGTAATAAAAGATAATGAAACTGGTGAAGCACAAAGCTCCCCAATAGTATGAAATAAATAAGCTAGAATTAACCAATACATTGCTGAAGAACCTTCTGTTTCATATTGAACAGAAGCTGCACTCATAAAACTAAACCCTAAGGCCATCACTATAATTCCAATTGCAATTTTGAATAGGGAAGAAGCTTCTTTCCCTTTTTTCTTCCATTTAAGCCAAAAAGCTCCTACAATGGTTGCAAGTGTAATAATAAAAAATGAATTCACGGATTGAAATACCGAAGCTGGTACAATCCACCCTAATAAATTTCTATCGGTTTTTTGTTCTGCATACAAATTCATTAATCCACCAGCCTGCTCAAAAGCAGCCCAGAATAAAACAATTAATAAGAATGAAATCAATAATACCTTAACTCTATCTTTTTCAATTTTAGTTAATGGTTTATTTAACAATTCTCTATCCTGTTCATTTTTAGATGAAATAGGATTTCCTACATGCTTTAAATATTTCTGTCCCCAAATATATACTAATTGCCCTACAAACATTCCTATTGCAGCCAAACCAAAACCATAATGCCAATTGATTTTTTCTCCTACATATCCACAAAGAATAGGCGCAGCAAAACCTCCAATATTAATCCCCATATAAAAGATATAGAATCCTAAATCTCTACGTTCGTCTTTTTGCTTATAAAGCCCTCCAACCATGGAAGAAATATTGGGTTTTAGACACCCTACTCCAAGGATAATAAATAAGCAACCTATATAAAATGAAGTTTCAGAATTCAAAGCCAAAACAGTGTGTCCTATACATAATAGAATTCCACCAACCATTACAGTTTTCTTCTGACCTAAAAGTCTATCGGCAATCCATCCTCCAGGAATAGAAGACATATAAACCAACATGGTATACCATCCATATAGCGCTAAAGCTTCGTCGTTTGTCCAGCCAAACCCAGGATTATCTGAAGTAGTTTCTGCTACTAAAAATAAAGTAAATAGCGCACGCATTCCATAATAAGAAAAACGCTCCCATAATTCAGTGAAAAATAAAATATACAATCCTTTCGGATGACCAAATAATTCACTTTTATTAGGTTCTTGAGTTATTGTAGACATTAATTGTTAGGGTTTAATTAGTACTATTCTCTATAACGAGACTTAAATTTAAATATTCCGATAGTAGCATTTACATCCTTATATTAAGCATATTCACGCTACTATCGGCTTAAAATTATTTAATTGTTGATTGTTTTAGGCTCTGAAATATTATCAGGTTTTTCTCCTAAATGCTCATCAATAAAATTAGTCATTTTGGTATACAATTGTAAACGTGTGTTTCCTCCATAAATACCATGATTTTTATCTGGATAAATAGCCCAATCGAATTGCTTGTTTGCTTGAATAAGGGCTTCTGCCATTCTCATTGTATTTTGAACATGCACGTTATCGTCTCCTGTTCCATGGATTAACAAATAATCTCCTTTTAACAATTCAGGATAACTTAATGGCGAATTTTCATCATATCCACTTGCATTCTCCTGAGGTGTTTGCATATATCTTTCTGTATAAATAGAATCGTAAAAACGCCAGCTGGTAACTGGAGCAACCGCAATAGCCATACTAAACACATCATTTCCTTTAAGAATGCTATTGGTACTCATAAAGCCTCCATAGCTCCATCCCCAAATTCCAATTCTACTTTTGTCAATATACGGAAGATTTCCGAGTTTTTTTGCTGCTGAAATCTGGTCCTCTACTTCGTATTTTCCAAGCTCTTTATAGGTTACTTTTTTAAATTCTGCGCCTTTAAATCCTGTACCTCTTCCGTCTACACACGCAATAATATATCCTTTTTCTGCAAGCATTTGATACCAATAATCGTTGGAACCCATCCATCTATTGGATACTTGCTGAGAGCCAGGCCCAGAATATTGAAACATAAATAATGGATATTCTTTATTAGGATCAAAATTCTTTGGCTTAATCATCCACATGTTTAATTCGTTCCCATTGATGTTGATAGTTGAAAATTCTTTAGGAGAAATCTCATAAGACGACATTTTTTTAAGCAATGCATCGTTATTTACAATCCCTTTTAATTCTTTTCCTGTTTTACTATCATTTAGAGTATAACGTGTAGGTAAAGAAGCACTCGAAAATGAATTGATATAGTAGCTAAAATCTGCACTAAAAGTAGCATTATTAGTACCTTCTTCACTAGAAAGTCTTTCTTTATCTTTTCCATTCAATTTAATAGCATATACATCTCTATTGATAGATCCATTTTCTACCGATTGGTAAAATATGTGATTTGACTTCTCGTCATACCCATAATAATTGGTTACTTCCCAAGGACCTTTGGTTACTTGGTTTTGAAGTTTTCCATTTTTATTATAATGATAAATATGGTTGTAACCATCTTTTTCACTTGTCCAAATAAAGCTATTGTCATCTAAAAAAGTAAGATTATCGGTTACGTCTATATATGCCTTGTCGGTTTCATGAAGCACTACTTCAGCCCCTTTATTTACATTGTAGAAATAAAGCTTCATATCGTTCTGATGGCGATTAAGCACTTGTGCACTTAATACATCTTCGTCATTAGTCCACTCAATTCTTGGAATATAATAAGCATTGTTTAGGTTAACTTCTTTAGTTTCTTCAGAAGCTACATTGTACGTATGTAAACTTACCTTTGAGTTATTTTCTCCAGCTTTTGGGTACTTAAAAACCTGTTGTGTTGGATATAATTTATCTCCATAAACATCCATAGAAAATTCTGGAACTTCACTTTCATCAAAACGGATATACGCTAGGTAAGTCCCTGTTTTATTCCAATCGAAAGCTCTTACAAAAGCAAATTCTTCTTCATAAACCCAATCGGTAACTCCATTGATGATTTTATTTTTCTTCCCATCGGTTGTTACTTGTACTGTATTTCCTTTTTCTAAATCTTTTATGTAGATGTTATTTTCAAATACAAAAGCAACTTTAGAACCGTCTGGAGAAAAAGTAGGTTCTTGAATTTTATTTTCTGAAATTAATTCTAAATCCTTTGAAGCAATAGTATACACATAATACTTTCCTAATTTAGATCTTCTGAAAACTGATTCTACATCGGTTGCCAAAATTAACTTTGACTCATCCTTACTAAATGTATACGACGAAAAGTAGTTGATATTTGGTAAGTCCGAAGAAGTAACTATGGTTTCAACTTTTTCTAAAGTTTTATAATTGTATTTATCGATGGCGGCACTTTTTGAGCTCCTATCGAAGTTCAAAACTGTGTATTGTGTACCATTTTTCATGGAATGTAGTACATCCATTCCTTCAGTGCGAAAGGCACCTCCCCATATTTCTTCTAAAGTAATTTTCTGATTTTGAGCAGTTGTGAGGGAAACTAGACCTACAAAAAGTAGGAGCAACGTATAATGTCTCTTCATTAATTGTTATGTATTGATTAAAAAACCGTCAAGTTTACTAAAAATTTCACAGATACCGTAACTTTTAGCGTTAAACCTTCCCTTTATCGCTATCCTTTCTTACGGAAATGCCCTCTTTGTTATATCAAACAATCAGAATTCTAAATTATTATTGATAAAGCTCACAAATAAGACCGCTCTAAAGAGATTCATTATCTTTGCTTTTTATAATTAAACTTACAAATGGCAGAACCTGTAAACGGATTTTCAAAGCTTACTAAAAATCAAAAGATTGAATGGTTAGCAAAAAATCATTTTATAAATAAAGAAGAAGGCATAAAAACCTTGGAACAATACTGGAATAAAGATGCTAAACTACAAGCATTACATGATGAATTTATTGAAAATACTATTTCAAATTTTTACCTTCCTTTAGGAATTGCTCCTAATTTTTTAATCAATCAAAAATACCATACAATCCCAATGGCTATTGAGGAAAGCTCGGTAGTAGCAGCCGCTGGAAAAGCTGCTAAATATTGGCAACAACGTGGTGGTTTTAAAACTAAAATTCTAGGGACAGAAAAAATAGGTCAGGTTCATTTTATGTACCACGGAGACGCTTCTAAATTAAAAAGTTTTTTTACTGAAGTTGAACCTAAACTATATAAAGCCACTGAAACTATTACCGAGAATATGCGCAAGCGTGGTGGCGGTATTTCTACGATAGAATTAAGAAACAAAACAAGTCAATTAGACAATTACTACCAACTCCACTGTACTTTTGAAACATTGGATGCCATGGGAGCAAACTTTATTAACTCCTGTTTAGAAGCAATTGCTAAAACTTTTAGCGCAGAAGCTCATCAAAACTCTTTGTTTTCTCCTGAAGAAAAAAACATAGAAATTGTAATGAGTATTCTTTCAAATTATGTTCCAAATTGTGTTGTAAAAGCTGAAGTATCCTGTAAAATTGAAGAACTAAACGAAGACAAAAACCTGAATCCGCAAGAGTTTGCCGATAAATTTGTACGCGCAGTAGCCATTGCAAATGCAGAACCTCACCGAGCAGTAACTCATAATAAAGGAATTATGAATGGTGTAGACGCAGTGGTTTTGGCTACTGGAAACGATTTTCGAGCTATTGAAGCTGGTGCACATGCGTATGCTTCAAAATCTGGAAGCTATAAAAGTCTAACTCATGCCGAAATTAAAGATGGAATTTTTAAATTTTGGATTGAAATTCCATTAGCACTAGGGACTGTTGGCGGACTCACAAGCTTACATCCTTTGGTTAAATTATCATTAGAAATTCTAGACAAACCGTCTGCCAGAGCGTTAATGCAAATTATTGCTGTAGCAGGATTGGCCCAAAACTTTGCTGCCGTGCGTTCTTTAATTACAGACGGAATTCAAAAAGGACACATGAAAATGCACCTAATGAATATTTTAAATCAGCTTGGAGCAACTGCAGAAGAAAAAGCATACTTTGTTGATTTTTATAAAAATAAAACCATTACGCACAGCAATGTAATTAAAGAGTTTAACGACTTAAAAGCTAAAAATGTCTAGTTACCATAGCAACGGAAAATTATTAATAACTGGAGAATATACTGTTTTAGATGGCGCTTTGAGCTTGGCGCTCCCTGCAAAATTTGGGCAATCACTATCTATTACAGAAAATTCTTCTGATAAAATATCTTGGAAAGCGCTCAACAATGAAGGCAATATTTGGTTTACGGCAAATTACAATTTAAACGATATTGAAATTGACGCTGAACCCTCCATAATTGAAACCGACAATGAAGGAGCTGCAAAAACATTGCTTACTATTTTAAAAGAAGCCAAAAAATTAAATCCTCATTTTTTAATAAACTCAAATGGAATTGAAGCAACTACAATTTTAGAATTCCCAGAAAACTGGGGCTTAGGTTCTTCCTCAACACTTATAAATAATGTGGCATCTTGGGCTAAAATAAATGCCTTTGATTTACTATGGAATAGTTTTTCTGGTAGCGGTTATGATATTGCTTGTGCGCAGAATAATTCGGCAATTACTTATCAACTAAAAAATAAAGAACCTTTTATTGATAAGGTAAATTTCAATCCTATTTTTAAAGATCAACTTTTCTTTATTCATCTAAATAAAAAACAAAATAGTAGAGAAGGAATTAAACGCTACCAAAAAATAGCTCCTTCAGCAGAAAAAAAAGAAGCCATTAAAAAAATCAATTCTCTTACTTCTAAAGTTCTAAATACAACTACTTTAAATGCTTTTGAAACTATTATAGAGGAGCACGAAGATATTATCGCTTCGCTTATACAATTAAAACCCGTAAAAGAACACTTTTTTAAGGACTTTAAAGGAAGTATTAAAAGTCTCGGAGCATGGGGTGGAGATTTTATATTAGCAACAGGAGAACAAACTTATGTTACTTCTTACTTTTCCACCAAAGACTACAATACTATTCTTACATATCAAGAAATGATTGCATAAAAAAAGCTTCCTTTTCAGGAAGCTTTTTTTATACTATTTTATAATTAGCTTAATAAATATCAGCTCTTTCATCTTCAATTTCTGCAGCATCCTTAAGTGCGTTATACGCTGCAATAGTAGCTCTATTTCTATTAAGAGTTTTTTGTGTATTAGAGTAAGTAGCATAGTTCTCTAAAGAAGGTGCTATCTCTTTCTTTGTTACAGACACCATAAACACTCCATTTTCACCTTCAATTAAATTTGAAGTATCTCCTTCTGAAAGTGCCATTGCAACTCCTACAACTTTAGGCTCTCTTCCAGCACCAGAAATTGTTGGTGTTTTCATGCTAAGTCCAGCAGCAGCAGTAACATTAACATTATTAGTTTTTGCTAATTCGTCAATCGACTTACCAGCATTATCCTTCATAATAATAGCAGCTTTCTTTTGCTTTCTTAAAATAGGCAATACAGTTGCAGAAGCATCTTTAGCAGTTGCTAAACCTTCTTTTCTTTTTCCTGTTAATTGAGCTATTGCATATCCGTTAGGCGTATTAAAACGCTTAACATCTCCTACTTCAGTCTCTTCATTAAAAGCCCACTGAACCATCCCACGTTGGTTTCCTATTCCTGGGATATTTTCGTCTAAAGCTTTTATTTTATTAACTGGACGTACATTGTAATTTGAAGCCTTTGCCACTTCTTGGAAGTCTCCATCAACGGCTGCCATTTCAAATTTTGTAGTCTCTGTATAAAGGTTACTTATTGTTTTTTCTGACGGCTCAATCTCTCTAGCAACGGTTGCCAATTGTACAACATTATACTTATCATCAATTTTAATAACATGGAAACCAAAGTCAGTTTCTACTAGACCTATTGAACCAATTTTGTTATCAAAAATATAATCATTGAACTGAGGTACCATTTGCCCTTCAGGAATATTATCATAAGTTCCACCACTATTTGCAGATCCAGGATCTTCAGAATTTTCTTTTGCTAAAGTTGCAAAATCATCTGGTTTAGCTTTTGCTTTAGCCAACAATTCTTCTGCTTTTGCTTTAGCTTCTTCTTTTGTTCTAGATTCTTTTGGCTGTGCCTGAGAACCATCATAAGAAATAAGAATGTGACTTGCTTTTACAGATCCTCCTTCTTTATTAGCAACTTTTCTAGTTATTTTAAAATAGTTACCATCTTTATAAGGACCATAAACGCTTCCAACAGGAAGGTTATAAAGCGTATCTGCTAATGCAGCTGGCAAATCTTTTTTAGTTACGTATGTAGAATCGTATTTAATGTCAGAATTTCTAGTTACAAAATCTTGAACATTTGTAGTTGTTTTAAAACCAGCTACAGTCTCGTCACTTTTAGTAGCTTCGTTATAAACAACGCTGTTTTCTAAAAGTTTAGAAAGTTCTGTTTTTACTTCGTTGATATCATCTTCAGAAGCACTCTCTTCAAAATAAACATAACGAATATCTCTAGAAGCATCTTGTTTAAATTCGTTTTTATGCTCTTTAACGTAAGATTCTATCTCACTATTTGAAACATTAACCGTACTATCTGCAATAGCTGTATAAGGTATTTTTACATACTTAACATCTACTTTATCTGACTCTAAATGATATGCTAATTCTCCTTCTTTCAAAGTAGCGCCAACACCTGCTTTAATTAAATTAAAATACGATTGCTCTTTTGAAGCATTAATCAATGCATCTTCTTGCATTTGCCACTGCTGATATCCAGCTGGGTTATTTGCCTTTAAATCTGCAATAAACTCAATAAATTTACCTTCATCAAAAACACCGGCTTCATTTTGAAAAGTAGGATCTTGAGCAAAAGCAGGATTTGCTTTAACAACTTCTAAAATCTGATCTTTTTCAATATTAATTCCTAAGTCTTCATATTGTTGCTCTAGAACAATCCCTCTAACCTCTTGATTCCATACTTGGTTTACAACTTGAACAGTGGTAGCATTTGCACCATATCTTCTGGAAGCATTTTCTACTTTATACGCAAACTCTTGTCGCGATATACTTTCTCCATTTACCTCTCCAACAGTTGTTTTTCCAGTCCCAGAATCTTTACCAAAAACACCGGAAATAACAAATGCAAATAAAGCCAAACCTATCACTAATATTAAGAATAGTGAGCGACTTCTAATTTTTTCTAGAATTGCCATTTATCAATACAATTTATTAAATTAATGTGGGCGAAAATACCACTTTTTTGGAATAATAAAAACCTGAAGATGTAATTATTGAGGTTTTTATTAAATATCTTTAAAATTAAACATCCATCCTTTAAAAGTTGAACGATATTTTATGATATTTCAAAGAAATACTACGTTTTACACAATTAAAACATAACATTATACTTAATGTCTTTATAGAAACTATTATTCGGCTTTCAAAATTTTAAGAGAAACCAAATCAATTTTAGTATTGCTAACTTCTAAAATAGTAAATTGATAATCTTCCACAACCACCACTTCATTCTTAGAAGGAATCTCCCCTATATTACTAACTATAAGTCCTCCAAGCGTTTCATAATTTTCTCCCTCTGGTAGATTCAATTTATATTCTTCATTAATATAATCCACTTCCAATCTAGCAGAAAACTTAAACTCATTGCTACTTACCTGCTCTTCTGTAAGAGCAACACTATCATGCTCATCTTCTATTTCTCCAAATAACTCTTCTACAATATCTTCTACTGTCATTATCCCAGAAGTACCTCCATATTCATCTAAAACAACAGCTATACTTTTACGCTTTTTTGTAAGCAGTTCTAAAACGTCGCTAATTAACATAGTCTCTGGAACGTACTCCACAGGCATCATCACTGCTTTTATGTTTCCTGGCTTTTTAAACAAATCAAAAGAATGCACATAACCAATTATGTCGTCTATAGTATCTTTGTACACTAAAATTTTAGAATAACCAGTTTCTGTAAAAATTTTACTTATTCCCTTCGGAAGTTCCTCTACTTCAACTGCTGTAATTTCGGTTCGAGGAATCATTACTTCACGAGCTTTAACTTCGGCAAATTCTAGTGCATTTTGAAAGAGTTGAATTTCAGAATCTAAATCGTCTTCTTCATTGGCAGCCTCCATTTGTTCGGAAATATAATCTCCCAATTCAACTTTACTAAAAGCTAGTTGCACTTCATCTCCATCAGTTTTAAAAAATACTTTTAACACTAAATCAGAAATCCAGATTATAAATGAAGATATAAAAGAAAAAAGCATGTAAAAAACATACGCCGGAATAGCGAATATCTTTAGCAAGCTATTTGCATAGATTTGAAAAAAAACTTTCGGTAAAAATTCAGCAGTTATTAATATTACCAGAGTTGAAATAATAGTTTGCACCAAAATAACATCAAAAGGAGGACTCTCAATTCCAGCAAAAGCAGGATATAGATGATCTATTATAAGGTCTCCCATAAAAATACCATACACAACCAAGGCTATGTTATTCCCAACCAACATTGTTGCAATAAATTTGGAGGGTTTTTTGGTAAGTTTAGTAAGCACTTTAGCAAGAATCCCTTCTTGCTTTTTCTCTATTTCTATATGAATTTTATTAGAAGACACATAAGCAATCTCCATTCCAGAAAAGAATGCAGAGAGTAAAAGTGATACAATTATAATGACGATGTCTTGCATCTATTTTTTATTTTGCCTGTCGCTAAACCTTTTTCGGTAATACCTTCTAAAGAAAAACATTCCTATAGATATTATTGCGAAAAACAGCATAATATAAGCTCGTGTTCTATCTGTAGACCAAACGCGAACTAATTCTACTATTGCAACAATAGCAACTACAAGATAAGCAATCTCAAAAATTTTAAAATACTTCATATATAGGTAAGAAAATAAATTCTATTAATCAAATGTAAAGAAAAGTTACAAATAAGCGAATTTTTTATTCACTTAGATAAATTTATGAACAATTAGAAAATGTTTAAAAGGATATTTTTTACTGAAGAAAAGTATTATTCAGTTTCCGTTTGAGCATCGTCTTTTACTACTGCACTTCCTGAATTTTCATGAGAACTTACCACTGTAAACTCTTTATTAAAATCTATTCCAACCCCTTTCATATTAAGATCTGGACTCGTAAAGACATAATCTCCTTCTGTAAATATCCATTGATTATTTTGATCCCAATATAGTTGCGGAGCGTTTAGACGTTTCCCGTCATAGGTTTCAAGAATTACATTTCCCTGCATGTCAATTAATTTAGTATTTAAATAAATAATACCATAGTTAGCAGAAACTGTACTTTTTTGATTATCCTCATCATAGAAATCCACATGCACTCCTTTTGGAAATTCTCGATAAGGAAAAGGCTGGTTGCTATAATCCTCATAAACAGGACCACTTACAACCGCGGTTAATTTTGTAGAATCGGTGTACTTTAAAACAAAATTTTCAGCAACACCAACGGGAGTTTTGTTAAGTGCATTCATTTTTTGCACTTCTTTCAAATTACTCTCACATGAAAAAAACATTGTCACAGCAATAACTGTGACAATGTTCATTAATATATATTTTAATCTAAACTTCATTTTATAAGCTAGGAACTTTTACGCTTCCTCCAACCCAACAGTTAAATTGAATTGTTTTTCCAGCCATACCAGAGCTAAAAATATCTTGTTTACTTGGCGCTCTACCTGCATAACTTGAAGCAGCTTGAGCAGACTTACTTTTTAATGATGGATCTACTTGACCAGCTTTTCTTGCCATGTCTGCAGCTTTCCAATAAATTGCTCTTTTCTCAAATGTTGTACTTCCACAATCGTTAGCACTGTTTGCGTATAAACTAGCAATAATTAAGTAAGGAGTTCCGTTTGCAGGATTTAAATCCAACGCTTGTTGCGCATAGGTTCTAGAAGTAGACTTCTGACCTCTTTTTGCAGCTTTGCTAGACATATTAGTTAACTTCTTAGCTTTTTTGATTGGATCCTTCTCTAAACTAATAGACTGTTTGAAAAAATCTGATGCTTTAGAACTGTTTCCTTGCTCTTCATATAAAGATCCTAAGAAATATTTAGATTGAGCAGATGGCTCTAATTTATCTAATGCTTCCACTAACTTTACAAACATTGGATCTCCAGTACAACCCTTATCATCCATTCTTCCTGCAGCACTCTTTAACCATGCAGCATCGGTTTTATGAGCCTCAAAGTTTTTCTGATAAAGAGGAATTAAGTTATCACAATCTGCTAATTTACCTAATTTAGCATCTACACTACCGCTAATTTTCTCATAGTTTTCACCATTCTGTCTTGCAGCAGCCAAAATTTTAGTCTCTTTACTTGTAAGAGTCCCTGCATCTTCTTTAGGAACATACTTAACGATAGTCTCTCCAAGCTCTTGATTTTCTTCAGCAATTTTTCCTGTTACATCGTCATAAGTATCAAAAACCTCTTGAAGGTCTTTTTTACCCGCAGCATTCAAGTCTACTAAAGTTGAGAAATACAAGTATAATGCTTTTGGATTTTTAAATCCATCTCTATCTTCTTTGTATGCTTTGTCTAATAAATTAAAGATTTCCTCATCAGAACCTAATTTCTGATCGTTCATCAATAAAGCTGCATCAATATTAGCATTGGTAACCGTGAATTTTTTAGGAAAATACTCAGGTCCTTTTTTATATACATCGGCAAGCATTTTAATATAAGTATCTTTATTTGCTGGATCCGATTTAATTTTATTTTTTAAAATTAGCTCTCCGTAAACAAAAGTAGCATAGTGTAATTTAGGACAATTCTCATAAACCATTTTCCAAGGTTCATATGCTGCTTCATAGTTTTTCACTTTCGCATGTTGGGCGAATATGGACAAATTCTGCGGACATTCTGGGTTTTGTGCTTGCCCAAATGTTACAAAAGCAATCCCCAAAACACCAACCAATATTGAAATCTTCTTTTTCATTTATTTAATTTTATGGTTAACGTATAATTCTTATCTAATTAAATTTTTTCTAAACCATTTGTCGTTAAGTGACAAACTTATAAAAACATTGAAATAATTCTCTTCTACTCTTCCTAAATAAGTGCTTCCTCTCTTTCCGAATTCAACACCTATGTTAGCGTTAGAGAAACCATTCATTGGTAAACCTAAACCAAAAGACATGCCAAAGTCGTGTACAGGCACATTATTTACAAGCAAGCCCGTTTTTTCATTTTTCACCCCCACCCTATAAGTTACTCTTTTCCAGTAATTTGTAAAAGAATCATAGTCTGGCGTCCAAAATGCTCCTGCTGAAAATCTTTCTCCATCTTCATACCCTCCATTAACTGGATTTACAAAATCGTTCTTAAACTCACTACTATTGGTTATTTCATACTCACCTCCAACAAACCATGTGTATTTTTTTCCTACTCCCAAACCAACAGCATAAGATTCTGCCATATGCAAATACGTTGAATTAAGCCCGACTGCTGCTAAATCTACATTTTCAGTAACTCTAGGAACCTCAATTCCTGTTGAGTTTGCAACCAAAGTAGAGATTGATCTAGAATTACTAGAAGTAATCTTGGTTGCTGGCGTATATAACACAGACGACTGTAAATGTAACTTATTTGTTAATTCAGCGTCGTAATTTAATGAAAAATTAAAATCAAATCCACTATATTCTGATTCATTTTGAACTCTTGTACCATATTGAATGCCTTCTACATACCTAATCGACTCATTCTTAACTGTTCCGAAATTAAAATTTGCTTTAGCTCCAAGACTAAAATTATTCAAGAAATTTATTCCGTAGGCAAAAAAAGCTTTATTAATCCCTCCACTTCCTGAATATTTATCTAATTGTGCTGGCGAAATATCCTCATTAAGCGACTGCACACGGTAACCTACAGAAGTATATGGCACTAAACCAAAACTCATTCCCATATTATTTCCCAAAGGAACTCCAACAGCAAGGTAATCAAAAGTTACATCTGAAGCATCTTGACTTTCCTCCTCCGTTTTTAATTTTAAAGAATGATAGCCACCACCAACAGTAAACGTTGTTAACTTAAGCTTTCCTAAAGAGGCAGGGTTATTAAGGTTTAAGTGAATACTATCTGTATAAACACTAATACCACCCATCGATCTATTTTCAACCAATCCTTTAAAACGTTGGTCTCCTGTACCGTAAAAAGAATAAGGCGACACACTTCCTTCCTGCGCAAAACTATAACTACATATAAACAATATAGCTACAATAAAAATCTGTTTAATCATTAGTGTTTGTTGAGTTCTAAAATATAATTAACTCCCTCCATGAGGAAATTCGGATGGGCAAATATGCTACTTTTTAATCTTTTAGACAAAAAATGACTATCCCCACCTGTTAAAATAACTGTTAAATCTTTAAATTTTCTTTGATATTGTAGGATTGTAGCTTCAATTTCGTTGACAGTTCCATTTATAACTCCAGAAATCATACAAGTCTCTGTTGAGTTACCAATAAAATTTTCTAGCCCGAAAGAATCTATTAACGGAAGCTTTGCTGTAAATGCATGCATTGCTTTGTAACGCATTCTAATTCCTGGAGAAATTGCCCCTCCTTTATAAACTCCCTTTTCATCTAAAAAATCATACGTAATACAAGTACCCGCATCTATTACTAAACAATTCTTTTGTGGATATGCATAAAAAGCTGCGGCTACCAATGCAATTCTGTCTACGCCTAAAGTATTTGGTGTAGCATATTCATTTTTAAATGGTAGCTTAGAATTTTTATTTAATATTAAAACAGGAGCAAACACAGAGAGTCCTTCTATATATGCATCCGACAATTTCCCTACTGAAGAAACCATTATTTTAGCTATTGAAGGATGGTTTTCAAAAATATTTGAAATTTTTTTCAAAAAATCCGACTCTGTTGTTTGAGCAACCTCTACAACCTTATCTGCTTTGAATACAGCCACTTTGATAAAGGAATTCCCAACGTCTATGATTAAATTCATTCTAAAATATTAAGATTGTAAATTTACAAAACCATTTTTCTCAAAAAATATTTTGCAGATATTAAATTTGCATCTATATTTGCACCCGCAATCAAGCAATGGACATCTTGGTTCTGTCGAAAGATAAGACAAAGAAAAAATTAAAGATTGTTAACTGGTGCCTTAGCTCAGTTGGTAGAGCAAAGGACTGAAAATCCTTGTGTCCCTGGTTCGATTCCTGGAGGCACCACCACTAAAAGCCCGATTCCTTTTGGATATCGGGTTTTTTGGTTTTTAAGGTTTTCCTGGGATCATTCCCAAAAGTGGATCATTCCCAAAAGTTGTGTTTATGCAAATCTGAATAAGAAAAATCATAAAATATATGTTTTTATAATCCAGAAGTAATTTTATTCCGTATGTATACTAATCATTACATAGTAGTAGGTATTAGTTTAGGGAAAAACACCGTTCATTAATTTGGACGGTGTTTTTGTATATAAAAAAGTTAACTCTTTAAGCTTAACCTGTTCGTTTAACCCCTTCAATTCTTAGCATTACCCCACTAAAACAGCAAATTATGGATTAAAAATATTAATGTTCGAGTAAAAATACAAGACCGCTTCGCTATAAGAAAAAAGACCAAATCTCAACGTTCAAAAAAATAAGTAGTTTAAAGAAACAACTTTATTAGAAATCCACTTTTTATTCATTTTTATTAATGGTAAGGGGTCTATTTTAAAAACCTCATTTAAACCTTGACACAATTGAAGTCCTATAAATCCCGTTAACTTTTATCGAGCAACAATAGATTAAAAAAGATAATTATTTTTTGTTAAATTCAGCCTCACTAAAAACCAACTAACAAAACAAAATGAAACTACTAACACTATTCTGCATTTTACTATTATCTTTTTCATGTTCAAAATCTACAAACGCACAAGAGCCCGAAACTTCAACAGACTTAAAACTTATTTGGGAAGAGAATTTTGATAGCGCATCTTTAAACAAAGCCGATTGGAATTTAGAACTCGGTAATGGCTGTCCTAATAATTGCGGATGGGGAAATAATGAACGACAAGTTTATACCACCAACAATCATCAAATAAAAGATGGAAAATTAATTATTACTGCAAAAAAGGAAGGGGATAAATACACCTCTACACGAATGACCACTCAAAACAAACATCAATTTCAATATGGAACTATTGAAGCTAGAGCAAAACTTCCTATTGGACAAGGCATTTGGCCTGCCTTTTGGATGTTGGGAGCTAATATAAGCGAAGTAGGTTGGCCTCAATGTGGTGAAATAGACATTTTAGAATACGTTGGAAAAGAACCTGAAACTGTATACACAACAATTCACACTACCGATACTCATGGAGAAAATGCAAGTTCCCAGAAAACACCTTTTAAAAACATAGAAGAAGGGTTTCATAACTACAAAGTTAATTGGACCGCAGAAAAAATCGAGTTCCTAGTAGACAATAAATTGGTTTATACGTATGCTCCATTAGAAAAAACAGAAAGCAATTGGCCATTCAACAAACCTCAATTTATACTATTAAATATGGCTATTGGAGGGAATTTTGGAGGTCCAGAAGTAGATGATAGTATTTTTCCGCAGGAATATATAGTTGACTATATTAAAGTCTATCAAACAAAATAATCATATTTTTTAAACACGGATTCATTAAAGTTCTTTTATCTCCAATTACCTCCTGTTACACCCTACAGAAACGGAGAATAATGAATATTTGGAATGTACCCTAAAAATCTACATAAAACCAACAAAAAAACCCGATGCCAGGCATCGGGTTTATAATTCTTCTATAAAAAAGATTTTTTTCTAAATTATAGTTCAGCTTTTTCAGCCTCAGCTTTTACTTCTTCAGCAGCGTTCTCAGCTCCTTCTTTAGTATCTTCTGCAGCCTCTTCAATAGCATCTCCAGTTTCTTCTGCAGCTTCTTCAATAGCAGCTCCAGTGTCTTCTGCAGCCTCTTCTACGTCATCAGCAGCACTTTCTATAGCGTCTTCTGCTTTCTCTTTTGTTGTTTCTTTACAAGATACAACTGAAAATCCTAATGTGAATACAAGAGCTAAACTTAAAATTACTTTTTTCATGGTTTTTTTGTTTAATTATTTACTTAAATTTTGCGATACGAATGTAGTAATATTTTTCATTCGTAAACAAATAATTTCTATGCATTTCTAATATATTTATAGCTATGCTAAAAATCATTTAATTAATTTACGAATGTAGTCCCCTATTTGGATCTTAGCCCCTTTATTTTTATTTATAAAATTTTTATTTTTTTCACCTAAATCGTTTAAAATCAATTCATTATTAATCAAATAATCAAATTCTTTTTTAAACTCATTTTTTCCATTTACGGAAATTACTCCACCTATTCCTACCAAATTTTCAGCCTCTATAAAACCTTTATAGTTTTTTCCAATCAATACAGGAACACCAAAAACAGCAGGTTCCAATGTATTATGCAACCCAGTTACGCCCATTCCCCCACCAACATAAGCAATATCAGCATAACTATAAATTTTTGTAAGCAGTCCAATTGTATTTATAATTAACACCTCAAAATCTGCTAAGTTTTTTTCTGCTATTTCTGAAAATAATATTGTTTTTTTATCTAACGAAGCCTTTAGTTTTTCAATCTCGCCTCCTTTAATATTATGTGGCGCAATTACATATTTTATAGCAGCAGAAGCATCATTATTTATATAGTCTTTCAATAAAATCTCATCTTCTGGCCACGTACTTCCCGCAACAAAGCACAGTTTATCTTGTTTAAATTCTTCTAAAAAAGCTAAAGCATTATCTCTTTCTAATATTTCTGAAACTCTATCAAAACGTGTGTCTCCACTTACGGTTACATTTTTAATATCTATACTTTCTAGTAATTTTTTGGAGTTTTCATCTTGAACAAAGAAATGATCAAAAGTTTGAAGGGATTTTCTCATAAAGCTTCCATACCAATGAAAAAACGCCTGACTTTCCCTAAAAATTCCTGATACTAATAATGTTGGAACATTTTCTTTTTTTAAAGCGGAGAGATAATTAGGCCAAAATTCATATTTAACAAAAATAGCGAGCTCAGGTTTTACAATTTTTAAAAATTGCTTTGCATTGTAGGTTGTATCTAAAGGAAGGTAACAAACAATAGCTGCTGCAGTAGTATTCTTTTTTACTTCATACCCAGATGGCGAAAAAAAAGTAACTAAGATTTTATGCGAAGGAAATTCTCTTTTGGTTTGCTCAATTACAGGTAAACCTTGTTCAAATTCTCCTAAAGAGGCGGTATGAAACCAAATAATTTTATCGTTGTCTGAAATTTCTTCAGCTAAAAAATCAAAAATCCCAACACGACCTTTAACAAAAAGCTCTAACTTACTGTTAAATAAGGCTATTATTTTAATAAAAAAGCCCGATAAATAAACTAAGATATTATATAAAAAAAGCACATTATTTTGTTTGCTGCTAAAATACGTTACTTTCTGTTAATACATTGGGTGTGGTAACTTAATTTTGTAATTTTGTAGCTACTTAAGATTTATCTCCATGAGGAAAATACAGATGGTTGACTTACAAAGTCAATATAGTTTCATAAAAGAACAAGTAAACAATTCCATAACCGAAGTTTTAGAATCTGCCGCATTTATAAACGGCCCTGAAGTTCAGAATTTCCAAAAAGAATTAGAAGAATATTTAGACGTAAAACACGTAATCCCATGTGCAAATGGTACAGATGCATTGCAAATAGCAATGATGGGATTAAACTTAAAGCCTGGGGACGAAGTTATTACCGTAGATTTTACCTTTGCTGCAACAGTAGAAGTTATTGCTTTACTGCAATTAACTCCTGTTTTAGTAGATGTAGACCCGTCTACTTTTAATATTGATATTGAGGCCATAAAAAAAGCCATCACTCCAAAAACAAAAGCTATTGTTCCGGTGCACCTTTTTGGTCAGTGTGCCAATATGGAGGCTATTATGGAAATTGCTAAAGAACACAATCTTTATGTTATTGAAGATGATGCGCAAGGAATTGGAGCCGATTATACATTTAGCAACGGAGTTACAAAAAAATCTGGCGCTATAGGTCATGTTGCTGCCACTTCTTTTTTCCCTTCTAAAAACTTAGGATGTTATGGTGATGGAGGAGCAATTTTTACAAATGATGATGAATTAGCGCACACGCTTAGAGGAATTGTAAACCACGGAATGTACGAACGCTACCACCATGATGTTGTAGGAGTAAATTCTCGTTTAGACTCTATTCAAGCTGCCGTTTTACGTGCTAAACTTCCATTATTAGACACCTATAATACTAAAAGAAGGAAAGCTGCAGTAAAATATACGGAAGCATTAAAAGGACACAACCATATTATTACGCCCGCTATTACTGAAGGAGCGTTAACGGAAAATAATAATCATCATGTTTTTCATCAATATACCTTGAGAATTACCAATGGAAAACGAGACGAATTAGTGAAATTTTTAAATGAAAACGGGATTCCTTGTGGCGTTTATTACCCAATTCCATTACACAGCCAAAAAGCATATATGGATTCTCGCTACAACGAAAATGATTTTAAAGTAACAAATCAATTGGTAAAAGAAGTTATATCGCTTCCAATGCACACAGAATTAGATGATGACCAAATTTTATTTATTACAGATAAAATAAAAGAATTTATTAACTAACCGAGTTATTCTATATAATAACTCACACCAAACAAACTACAATTAATGAAAATACTTGTAACTGGAGGACTAGGCTTTATAGGCTCTCACACTGTAGTAGAGCTTCAAAACAAAGGTTTTGAAGTAATTATTATAGACAACCTTTCCAACTCTTCTATAGATGTTTTAGATGCTATTGCTAAAATTACAGGCAAAAAACCTGAATTTGAAAAACTCGATTTAAGAGAAAAAGAAGCTGTATCTGCATTCTTTAAAAAACACACCGATATTGCGGGAGTAATCCATTTTGCAGCCTCTATTTTTGTAAATGAAAGTGTCGAGAATCCGTTATTATACTACGAGAACAACATCAATACCTTAATTTATTTACTAAAAGAAGTTTCCGCTAGAAAAGAGATGTCAATGATTTTTAGTTCTTCCTGCACCGTTTACGGTCAGGCAGACGAATTGCCAATTACAGAGGAAGCTCCAGTTAAAAAAGCAGAAGCTCCTTACGGAAACACTAAACAGATAGGAGAAGAAATTATAGAAGACACCTGTAAAGTTTATCCAAACTTAAAAGCTATTTCATTGCGTTATTTTAATCCAATTGGAGCGCACGAAACTGCCAATATTGGAGAAACTCCACAAGGCAAACCTCATCATTTAGTTCCTTATATTACACAAACTGCTATTGGCATTAGAGAACAATTATTGGTATTTGGAGGCGATTATGACACCGCAGATGGTACTTGTGTTAGAGATTACATTCATGTTGTAGATTTAGGAAAGGCACATGCCACAGCATTAGAACGCTTACTAAACAACAAGAACAAATCTAATTATGAAGTTTTCAATATCGGAACAGGTAAAGGAAGTACCGTTTTAGAAGTAATTTCTAGTTTTGAAAAAGTAAGCGGACAGAAACTTAATTATAAAATTGTAGACAGACGTCCTGGAGATGTAACTGCTATTTATGCCGACACCAAAAAAGCAAATAATGAATTAGGTTGGCAAGCAAAATCTACGCTAGATGAAGCCATGGATTCTGCTTGGAAATGGGAGAAAAAAGTTAGAAGTTAATAACTTCTAATTACACCAATATATAATTATAAATAGAGCGTAGTCAGACTATTATTTTCATGACTACGCTCTATTTTTTGTATTCCAACTAGGGTATACTAAATTAAAAAGCTGTTTTTACAGTCCCTCCATCTGCACGTAAAGCTGCGCCATTTGTTGCCGAAGAAAGCGGACTAGCAACATAAACTACCATATTTGCAACCTCCTGTGGATCGGTAAAACGTTGTAATAAAGAGGTAGGGCGTTCTGTTTTAAAAAACTGTTTTTCAACTTCGTCTCTTTTCCCCTCTTCAACGCCTGCAAATTCTTTCACTCCTTCAGAAAGTGTTGGTCCAGGTAACACCGAATTTACTGTTACATTAGTTCCTTTTGTAGTTTCTGCTATTCCACGAGAAATTGCAAGCTGTGCTGTTTTGGTCATTCCATAGTGCACCATCTCAACAGGAATATTTATACTACTTTCACTAGAAATAAATATAATTCGCCCCCAATTCTTTCTCTTCATTGCTGGTAAAAAAGCACGAGATAATCTAACCCCGCTCATTACATTTATGTCATAGAATTTCTGCCATTCATCATCTGCAATTTCTTCAAATGGTTTGGGCTCAAAGATTCCAACATTATTTATCAGAATATCTACTTCTCCTACATTTTCAATAAGAGATTTCACTTCTTCAGGACTTGAAAAATCACACGCAACCCCTGTTACTTCAGCATCATTTATTGTTTCTTTTATTCTTTTTAAAGCATCGTCCACAGTGCTTTTACTTCTCCCATTAATAATAACTTCGGCACCTTCTTTGACTAATGTTTTCGCTATTGCAAATCCAATTCCTTTAGTAGAACCAGATATAAAAGCGCGTTTTCCTTTTAATTCTAAATCCATAATCTATTTTTTTATCAATTACTTGGAAGCAAGCCCGTAAAAAAGATAAATTAGCATAGTTAACTCATCTAATTCAGAGTCTTTCAATAAACTCAGGGCATGCTTTAGGGAATTAAACCCTCTATGAAGTATTAAATTATTCAATAAAAAACACTTAAAAAAGTTTCATTAGCGTTTTAAGTTTAATTTAGCTTTTGGAATGATTACTTATCAATTATCTTTGTAGCTAACTACCTTGTGGAATAGTCAATAACCGTTAAGATAAAATATATTATTCCACATATTATATTGAATAAACAAGCCCAGTTATTGGGATAAATAAATAAGTTTTAGTGAGTAATACAATCACGCTGGCCGGTCTCAGTCAGGTTATAACTACGTATAAAGAATCTCTGCAACAACAGAAATTAGGGCGTTCTATTGCCAATTCTAAAAATAATACTTATTTAAAAGGTCTTGTAGGCTCTTCTATTTCTATTGTAATTGCAAATGCTTTTAGAGAAACTGAACTTCCTTTTTTATTGGTGCTCAATGATAAGGAAGAAGCTGCATATCATTTAAATGATTTAGAACAACTTATAGGAGAAAAAGATGTTCTTTTTTACCCCGGAAGTTACCGCAGACCCTATCAAATAGAAGAAACAGATAATGCGAATATTCTGCTTAGAGCTGAAGTTTTAAACCGAATAAATTCTCGGAAAAAACCCGCAATTATTGTTACCTATCCAGAAGCGCTATTTGAAAAAGTTGTTACTAAAAAAGAACTCGAGCGTAGTACGTTAAAAATAAATTTAAACGATAAACTTTCAATAGATTTTATAAATGAAACTCTTTTTGAGTACAAATTTAAAAGAGTAGATTTTGTTACCGAGCCTGGAGAATTTTCTGTTAGAGGAGGTATTGTGGATGTTTTTTCATTTTCTAATGATGAACCTTACCGAATTGAGTTTTTTGGAGAAGAAGTAGATAGCATTCGAACCTTTGATGTGGAAACACAACTTTCCACTGAAAAACTAAAGAAAATCAATATCATTCCGAATGTTGAAAATAAATTTTTAGAAGAAGAGCGGGAAAGTTTCTTAAAATATGTTTCAGCTAAAACAGTTGTTTTCAGTAGAAATAGCGAGCTCCTTTTTTCTAGAATAGACGGATTGTTCTCTAAAGCAGAAGAAGCCTTTACTAAACTTTCAAAAGAAATAAAACATGCGCCTCCAAAAGAGTTATTTTGTGATGGTGCTCTACTAAAAAATCAGCTTAAAGGTTTTATTACTATCCATTTAAGTGCTCCAAAAGCTAATGATATAGCTTATGAAACTATCCTTTTTAACACAACGCCACAACCGTCTTTTAATAAACAATTTGATTTATTAATAGAAGATTTAAATAGCAACCATGAGAAGGGATACAAAAATTACATCTATTGCGTAAGCGAGCAGCAAGCAAAGCGTTTCCATGATATTTTTGATGATGTAGAAACAGAAGTTCATTATCAAACCGTGGTGTTTTCTATGTATCAAGGTTTTATTGATAACGAATTTAAGATTGCTTGCTATACCGATCATCAAATTTTTGAACGGTATCATAAATTTCAACTAAAAAATGGCTACTCAAAAAAGCAAGCTATTACACTTAAAGAGCTTACCAATCTTGAAATTGGCGATTATGTAACCCATATTGACCATGGTATTGGAACTTTTGGAGGCTTACAAAAAATTCAAGTAGAAGGAAAACTACAAGAGGCTATAAAACTAATTTATGGCGAGCGTGATATTTTATATGTAAGCATCCACTCACTCCACAAAATAACCAAGTTTAATGGAAAAGATGGAAAACCTCCTAAAATATATAAGTTAGGGTCTGCTGCATGGAAAAATCTAAAGAAAAAGACTAAAAGTAAGGTTAAAGAAATTGCCTTTAACCTTATTAAACTCTATGCAAAAAGAAAAACTGAAAAAGGTTTTCAATACGGTCCAGATAGTTACCTACAAAACGAGTTGGAAGCTTCTTTTTTATATGAAGACACTCCAGACCAAAGTACTGCCACCGAAGATGTAAAAAGAGATATGGAAAATGAACAGCCTATGGATAGGCTTGTTTGTGGAGATGTAGGATTTGGAAAAACAGAAGTTGCTATTAGGGCTGCTTTTAAAGCAGTAGACAACGGCAAGCAAGTAGCTATTTTAGTTCCTACAACAATATTGGCTTTTCAACACCATAAAACCTTTAGTGAACGTCTTTCCGATATGCCTGTAACTATAGATTACTTAAATAGATTTAGAACTGCAAAAGAAAAAAGAGACACCCTAGAGAGGTTGGAAGAAGGAAAAGTAGATATTATTATTGGAACCCACCAATTGGTAAATAAAAATGTGAAGTTTAAAGACCTTGGACTTCTTATTGTTGATGAAGAACAAAAATTTGGGGTTGCTGTAAAAGATAAATTAAAAACCATCAAAGAAAATGTGGATGTACTTACCTTAACAGCTACTCCTATTCCTAGAACACTTCAATTTAGTTTGATGGCAGCTAGAGACCTTTCTGTAATTACTACGCCACCTCCAAACAGGTATCCTATTGAGAGTAATGTAATTCAATTAAACGAAGAGATTATTCGAGATGCTGTTTCTTATGAAATCCAACGTGGTGGTCAGATATTTTTTATTCATAATAGAATTGAAAATATTAAGGAAGTTGCAGGAATGGTTCAACGTTTGGTTCCAGATGCTAAAATTGGTATTGGTCACGGGCAAATGGATGGAAAAAAACTAGAGCAATTAATGTTGAGTTTTATGAATGGGGATTTTGATGTTTTAGTTGCCACTTCCATTATTGAAAGTGGTTTGGATGTGCCTAATGCAAATACTATTTTTATAAACAACGCCAATAATTTTGGCCTTTCAGATTTACACCAAATGCGTGGGCGTGTAGGAAGAAGTAATAAAAAGGCTTTTTGCTATTTTATTACACCTCCCTATTCTGCAATGACAGACGATGCAAGAAAACGGATTCAGGCATTAGAGCAATTTACAGAGCTAGGAAGTGGCTTTAATATTGCAATGAAAGATTTAGAAATTAGGGGTGCTGGAGATATTTTAGGAGGCGAACAAAGTGGATTTATGAATGAAATTGGCTTTGATACCTATCAGAAAATATTACAAGAAGCTATTGAAGAACTTAAAGAAAATGAATTTGCCGATTTATACGAAACTCCTAAAAACGAGGATAAAGTATATGTAAAAGACACGCAAATAGACACCGATTTCCAGTTATTGTTTCCAGACGATTATATCAATGCTATTACAGAACGTTTAAATTTATACAACGAATTAAGCACGATTAAAACAGAAGAAGCGTTAACTTTATATGAAACTAGACTTATTGACCGCTTTGGAGAGCTCCCAGAAGAGGCAACCGACTTACTAAACAGTGTTAGGATTAAATGGATTGCTACCGAGCTAGGCTTGGAGAGAATTATCTTGAAGCAAGGAAAAATGGTAGGTTATTTTATTGCCGACCAACAAAGTAGTTTTTATCAAAGTAATCGTTTTAGAAATGTACTTCAATACATTCAAACACATCCAAACGTTGGAAAAATTAAAGAAAAACAAACTAGAAATGGGTTGCGCCTACTTATTACTTTTGAAAATATAAAATCTATAAACAAAGCGCTAAATACCCTAAAACCGTTTTTAGACCGTATTTACGTAGCCTAATTTATAGTTTCGATTATACATCTATAAAAGATTAAACTGATGAAAAAGATTTTATTCTTACTAATGTTAATTCCGTTTATTACATTAGCACAACACCATATTTCGGGAACTTTTACTCCTAAAGAACAATTTTCAAAGGTATTCTTGTATCAAGTAACGCCAAATTACCCAAGCTATATTTCTTATGCTTCCATAAAATCGGACGGAACTACAAGTATTCCTTTAGAAAGCAATTTAGAAACAGGGATGTATCGTTTGGTATTTGGTGCTCCCCAAGACGAATATTATTTTGACTTTATTTATAATGGAAATGAAGATATTACTTTTGAATACACAGCTACAGAAGGGGTTACTTTTTTAACTTCTGAAGAAAATGTGTTACTTCAAAATTATAATGCAAATGCAGATGAAGCCAAACATCTATTAAGCGCTACCTTTGAGCCCTCCGTTTCTAAGGAAACTTTCTCCAATGTTTTTAAAGCTATTGATGGAATTCAAAATGAATATGAAACAAAGAGTGAAGGCATGCTTGCTAATCATTTTATAAAAACTGGAAGACTTCCTATTCCACAAAAACAAATTTCTTTAGAAGAATATTTAGCCCTAGAGAAAGCTAATTTCTTTAAACATATCGATTTTAATGACAATGCCTTACAACATTCCAACTATTTAGTAAATGCTTCTAAAATATATGTATTTCGATTTGCAGACAAAGAACAACCTCAACAATATATTAACAATATTGAAGATGTTATTAAAGAAATTGGAGATAATCCAGTGGTTCAAAAGTCTATTCTAGAGGCTTTGTGGTATGACTTTTCGGACAATGAAAACATGAAGGTTGCCAATTATATCTCCGATAATTATCTAGAGAAATTAGCCACCGTTGCTGGAGATAAAAAATTGCTTTCAGAAATTAAAATATATAAAAATACAGGAGTTGGAGCAAAAGCTCCTAATTTTAATATTGGCAATTCTAAGAGTTTATACGACCTAAAAGATGCAAATAATTACCTCGTTATTTTTTGGAGTAGCACTTGTTCTCACTGCTTAAAAGAGCTGCCTGAAGTAAAAAAATTTCTTTCTAATTTAGAAAATAAAAACTTACAAATAGTAGCCTTTGGTTTAGAAGAAAATGAAAACCCTTGGAAAGATACTATTAAATTATATCCAGATTTTATACACGTCTATGGAGCTGGAAAATGGAATAATGCAACTTCCAATGCGTATAATGTTACAGAAACTCCTACCTATTATGTTTTAGATACCGATAAAAATATAATTGCAAAACCAGACTCATTAGAAGAACTAGAAGCTGCACTTAAGGGGTTACCAACAACAAAATAATAGCTTGATCTTTTTGTTGCAAAGTCATTAATAAGCTATACCTTTCTAAGGCATTAAACTCTCTAAGGTGGTTAAAGATTTGAAAACTTCTATAAAGCTTTCAAATCTTTAATTACTTTAAATGCAACATCAATTTGGTCTTCGCCAACAATAATGGTGAATTCATTGGTGGTAGAAATTACTTCGTGAAGTATAATTCCTTCCCAAGCCAATCTTTGAAAAATAAAGTAATAAATCCCTGGAATAATAACATTCTCTTCTGGAAGCTTCACACTAATAGAAGATAACTTATCTATTTTTTGAGTAAGCCTTTCATCTTTAAAAATGTTTTCAACCACTTCGTTCATAGAATCGCTTACTACAATATTGGTTTCATTAACTCCACGTGAAGACGTATAAAACACATCTTTGTTGTCATTAATTTCTTGCAATAAACGTGCTTGTTTGTTCAGAATAGTGTCGGAGACTAAAAAAGTATAATCAATCAGCGAGGAACGCACTGTAATTTCCCCTATGTTTTTTAATACTTTTAAAATTCGGTGTGTAGCTCTAAACTCTAATTCAGACGAGAGTCTTTTTAAAGCCATTACAATAGCTCCATTACGAACATCTTTACCTAGTTGCTCTTCAATTTCTGGCTTAATATTTCTAGAAAGGGAAGTTAAATTTATAATTCCTTGTGCCAGTGCACTTTGCAAAAATGGCTTTGATTTAATGTAATTTTCTACAATTGACGATATTGTTTTCATTTTGTGGTTTGGTTTGGTACTTATGAGGGCGTAAATTTAAGTCATCTTTTCCTTAAAAACAAAAAATTAAACGAAATGTTTTATTTATAACAATTTGTTTGTATTGAAAAAGCCCAGTATTAAAGGGCTTTCAGACGATTAAAAATAATAAAAAGCATCTTCAAAATGCTTGATATCGTAAATTCCTTTGTTTTTAAAGACGGCTATAATATCAAAACGAACTTCTTTATCAATACCATTCTCTATTATATAATGATTCATTACTTTAACCAACAATTTAATTTTCTTTGGGATTACAAAACTCTGTGGATCTCCATAAAAAATTGAACTTCTAGCTTTCACCTCTACACAGATAATTTGGTTATTTATTTCAGCTATAACATCTACTTCAGCAAAATTATATCTATAATTACGTTCTAAAATAGTATACCCCTTTTTAAATAATAATGCCACAGCCATTTCTTCTGCCTTTTGCCCAAATACATTATGAACTGCCATGATTCTATTTTATAGAAAATATTCTTCAATATAAGCTTTTAACCAGAATAAAAAAATATTTTCATAAAGTTTATAACTCATTAACTAGAAGTGTATTTATCATATTAAAATCATTAATGTCCGAGTAAAAATACAAGAACGCTTAGCTATTAGAAAAAAGAACAAATTTTAACTGTCACAAAATAGGTAGTTTATAGAAAAAAACAGCGTTGATGGTTAGCGCAGCTAAAGCCATTTAGATTAGTATTAGAGCTAACAAATAATCAACGTAATTTTAAACTAAAACCAAACAAAATGACTAAAATCATCTTTTTAGTCATTTTTACTAATAGCAAGGGGTCTTATTTTAAAAACCTCATTTAAACCTTGATATAAATGGAGTCCAATAAATTCTGTTACCTTTTTTCATCTAAAACCAAAGTGTATATAAGTAATAAACAGTAATGAAAAAACAAGCTTTATGAATTGATTACTATTTAATATAAAACTCTCTTGAAAATCCTTATTTTTGTGACTTCAATAAATTTTGAGAATGTCACAGAAATACAACGATACCCCCCAAAACAAAAACAGATTTACAATTACAGCAGCATTGCCATACACCAATGGTCCAATTCATATTGGCCATCTAGCAGGTGTTTATGTGCCAGCAGATATTTATGCAAGATATTTAAGACTGAAAGGAAAAGATGTGGCTTTTATCTGTGGAAGCGATGAACATGGTGCTGCCATCCCAATGAAAGCAAAAAAAGAAGGTGTTACTCCACAGGAGATTATTGATAAATACAACGGGATTATCAAGAAGTCTTTTGAAGAATTTGGAATTTCATTTGATAATTACTCTCGTACTTCTGCTAAAATTCATCATAAAACGGCCTCCGGTTTTTTTAAGAAAATGTATGAGGACGGAAAGTTTATTGAAGAAATTACAGAACAGTTGTATGATGAAGAAGCACAGCAGTTTTTAGCAGATAGATTTGTAGTTGGAACTTGTCCAAAATGTAATCATGACGGGGCTTATGGAGATCAATGTGAAAGCTGCGGAAGTTCTTTAAATGCTACAGATCTTATCAATCCAAAGTCTACAATTTCGGGTTCTATTCCTGTTTTAAGAGAAACAAAACACTGGTTTTTACCTTTAGACCAATACGATACATTTTTAAGAGAATGGATTATTAAAGGTCATAAAAAAGATTGGAAATCTAATGTATACGGACAAGTAAAAAGCTGGATTGATGAAGGCTTAAAAGCCCGTGCTGTAACGCGCGACTTAGATTGGGGAATTCCTGTTCCTGTAGAAGGTGCCGAAGGAAAAGTGCTTTATGTATGGTTTGATGCGCCTATTGGCTATATCTCTTCCACCAAAGAATGGGCAGAACGCGAAGGAAAAGATTGGGAGCCTTACTGGAAAGACTCACGACTAATACATTTTATTGGGAAAGACAATATTGTATTCCATTGTATTATTTTTCCTGCTATGCTTCAGGCTCATGGAGATTTTATTTTACCTGAAAACGTTCCTGCAAATGAGTTTTTAAACCTTGAAGGACAAAAACTTTCAACCTCAAAAAATTGGGCAGTTTGGCTCCATGAATACCTAGAGGATTTTCCAGAAAAACAAGATGTTTTGCGTTATACGTTAACTGCAAATGCTCCAGAAAACAAAGACAACGACTTTACTTGGAAAGATTTTCAGGCTAGAAATAATAATGAACTTGTGGCAATTTTTGGCAATTTTATTAACCGAGTTATTGTCCTCACACATAAATATTACGATGGTAAAATTCCAGCACCAAATACTTTTTCCGATATAGATACACAAACACTTCAGGAATTAAAAAAATATCCTGAAATTATTTCGAATTCTATTGAAAAATATCGATTCAGAGAAGCATCTCAAGAGTTAATGAATGTAGCGCGACTTGGAAACAAATACCTTGCCGATGAAGAACCATGGAAGGTTATTAAACAAGACGAAGAGCGCGTAAAAACTGTTATGTATGTAGCATTACAAATAGCTGCTGGATTGGCTGTTTTAAGTGAACCTTTTTTACCTTTTACATCCAATAATCTTAAAAAGATGCTTGCTTTTGGTACCTTGAACAACATACCAGCATGGAATGATATTGCTGAAAAAGACGTGCTTCTTCCTGCCGAACATACTGTTGAAAAAGCTTCTTTACTATTTACAAAAGTAGAAGACGAAGAAATTCAGAAACAATTAGACAGATTAGAAGCTACTAAAAAAGCAAATCAGGCAAGCATTGCAGAAGAAAATGCAACGGTAGAGCCTCAAAAAGACACCATCACTTTTGACGATTTTTCGAAATTAGATATTCGTGTGGGTACTATTTTAGAAGCTGAAAAAATGCCAAAAGCAGACAAACTTTTGGTACTTAAAGTTGATACTGGATTAGATGTTAGAACCATTGTTTCGGGCATTGCAAAAAGCTTTACTCCTGAAGAAATTGTAGGAAAACAAGTTAGTGTTTTGGTAAATTTAGCTCCTCGAAAATTAAGAGGTGTAGAAAGTGAAGGCATGATTTTAATGACCGAAAACAAAGATGGGAAATTAGTCTTTTTAAATCCAGATGAAGCCAATATTCCAAACGGGAAAACCATCAATTAAAAAAAATCTAATATATTTAATCCATTTCGACGTAGAGTCCTTCGGTAAACTCAGAAAAAGCTTTGGGGAATAAAACCCTCAATAAGGGATTTAAAACCCCAAAAGTTTAAAAAGCCTTTGGGGTTTTAAAATAGAGAACCTCAGTGCCTGCTTTGAGGCACTAAATTCTCCAAGAAATTAACCACTATGCAATCACTTATTCATTATATAGCCAGTAAAACTTCTATCTCCAACAAAAGTATAGAAAGTACTATACATCTTATTAATCAAGACTGTACAATTCCTTTTATATCACGCTATAGAAAAGAAGCAACTGGAAATTTAGATGAAGTACAAGTTGGAGATATTGTTACGCTTAAAAAAGACTTTGAAGCCTTACAAAAACGAAAAGAGAGTATTTTAAAATCGTTGGAAGAGCAGGCAGTACTTTCTGATGAATTAAAACAAAAAATAGAGAATACAGATACGCTAATTGCGTTAGAAGATTTATACCTTCCTTATAAAAAATCGAGGAAAACAAAGGCAGACACTGCTAGAGAAAATGGTTTGGAGCCTCTTGCTAAAATAATCATGGCACAAAACGCTAACGACCTCGATTTTCTAGCTTCCAAATACTTAAATAAAAATATTTCTTCGGAAGAAAATGCACTGGAAGGCGCCAGACATATTATTGCTGAATGGATTAACGAACGCATAGATATTAGAAACTCCCTTCGTAATCAATATGACCGTTATTCAGAAATTACTACAAAAGTTGTTAAAGCAAAGGCTGAAGA
Organism: Galbibacter orientalis DSM 19592; assembly: GCF_000260115.1. Lineage (GTDB taxonomy): Bacteria > Bacteroidota > Bacteroidia > Flavobacteriales > Flavobacteriaceae > Galbibacter > Galbibacter orientalis. The sequence continues at coordinate 468,294 of NZ_JH651379.1, forward strand.
AGAAAATGCTCAAAAATATAGAGATTACTTTGATTGGAATGAACCTCTAAAACGCTGCCCATCTCATAGACTTTTAGCTATTTTAAGAGCAGAAAATGAAGGTTTTATAAAACTTAAAATTTCCATAGACCAAGACAGAGCGTTGGATTATATTGAAAATAGAATTATTAAATCTGATAACCACTGTGCTACTCAAATAGAGCTTGCTATTAAAGATGCGTTTAAAAGATTATTAGCCCCTGCATTAGCTAACGAAGCGCTATCCAATGCAAAAGAAAAAGCAGATACTACTGCAATAGCTGTTTTCGCAAAAAACTTGAATCAGTTGCTTTTGAGTCCGCCATTAGGAGAAAAAACTATTTTAGCTATTGATCCTGGCTTTAGAACCGGCTGCAAAATAGTGTGTTTAGACAAGCAAGGCGGTTTAGTACATAACGAAACAATATATCCTCACGAGCCGAGAAAAGAAGCCACACAAGCAATAAAAAAAATAAGCACGCTTGTAAATGCATATAAAATTGAAGCCATTGCCATTGGAAACGGAACGGCATCTCGAGAAACAGAAACATTAATTAAGCGCATCCGATTTGAAACTGATGTTCAGGTTTTTGTTGTTAGTGAAGCTGGAGCTTCTATATATTCGGCTTCTAAAATAGCCCGAGAAGAATTCCCAAATTACGATGTAACAGTAAGAGGTGCAGTTTCTATAGGAAGAAGACTTTCTGACCCTCTCGCAGAATTAGTAAAAATTGAAGCAAAGTCTATTGGAGTTGGGCAATATCAACACGATGTAGACCAAACTAAACTAAAAGAAGCGTTGGACCGCGTTGTAGAAAGTTGCGTAAATAAAGTAGGCGTAAATATTAATACTGCAAGTCCTTCGCTATTAAGTTATGTTTCTGGTATTGGAGAAAAACTAGCCGAAAACATAGTGATTTATAGAGATGAAAACGGGGCTTTCACTTCAAGAGAAGAGATTAAAAATGTAACTAGACTAGGGAATAAAGCCTTTGAGCAAAGTGCAGGGTTTCTAAGAATCAAGAATGCTAAAAATCCGTTAGATGATTCTGCCGTACATCCTGAAAGTTATTCCGTAGTAAAAAAAATGGCTGCCGATTTAAAAGTTAATATTCAAGAGTTAGTTGGAAATAAAGAACTTATAAAAACTATTCAGCTTAAAAAATATTGTACCGAAAATATTGGTTTACCAACACTTACGGATATTGTAAAAGAATTAGAAAAACCAGGTATAGACCCTAGAGAAAAGGCGAAAATATTTGAATTCGACCCTACAATTAAAACCATAAACGATTTACGAGAAGGGCAAATACTCCCTGGAATTGTAAATAATATTACCAATTTTGGGTGTTTTGTAGATATCGGAATTAAAGAAAGTGGCTTAGTACATATCTCAAAATTAACCGATGGTTATATTACTGATGTAAATGAAGTGGTAAGTCTTCAACAGCATGTAAAAGTAAAAGTGATAGAAATTGATATCCCTCGTAAGCGAATTCAGCTTGCTATGAATTTTTAAGTAAATAATCTGTATCTTAATAAATTAGAATAATAACTTCCATTGGAAGTAGTTTATAAAACAATAGTAAGAAATACTAAAAAAACCGACAAAGTGTTATTTCAAGTAATTACCTCGATGCAAAGCAGGAGGTGCTCTGGGAAATAAAGCTCTCAATGAGGGATTTAAACCTCGATTATCGAGTAGCAGTATTATTAGTTATAAATTAATGAAAATTTTGTAAAATGTTTGTCAATCGTTATTTTAAAAAAGTAGTTTCAGGGTTTTGCTATGCTGTATTACTTTTTTTTATACTGAATTCTTATTCAGTTCAATCGCAAAATGTAAATTTTCTGGATAAAGATGCTACTCGGTGGCAAATGTTAAAATACGATACAGGAAACATGTTTAAAGGAATTTTATATTCCTACAGTCGCCCTTTTCATTGGCAGAAAAAACAATGGATACAATTTGGAGGAGTTGCTGCCACCACCTCATTTCTATATGTTTTTGACGAACAAACCAACGACTATTTTGTTGAGCAAAGTGATGACGTTCCTGAATTTATAAAAGATTATGGCTGGTATTACGGAAGTCCGCAAAACAACTATATGCTTACGGCTGCGGTGTATTTAACAGGACTTGGATTAAAAAACGAAAAACTTAGAAGAACAGGAGTGCTTTTAATTTCGTCGGCATCGGCGGCTGGATTGTTACAGCAAATGAGTAAATATGCTTTTGGGAGAGCAAGACCTAGAAGTGGCGATAATAAGAACTCATTCTATCCGTTTACAAGTAATAAAGATTATCATTCATTTCCTTCTGGGCATACTATTTTAGCTTTCACCAACGCCTATGCCATAGCAAAACAATTTAAAAACCCTTGGATAAAAGGCGGCATCTATACTTTAGGATTAGTTCCTGGCGTGTCAAGGTTATGGGCAGACGCCCATTGGCTTACAGATGTTGTTGTTGGAGTAGCAATAAGTATTGCAACCGTAGAAGCTATTGATAGATTTTTAGATAGTAAATACGAACAAAAATATAACGATAAAAGAAAAAAAGTTAGTTGGGATCTACGCATCGGTGCTGGTCAATTTGGGGTGGTTATGCAATTTTAAACACTTCCTATTACCCCCTCTTACTTTTAGATAGACTATTTTTAAATTGTCAAGAAGACCTTCGGTTTTCTTAAATCTAATTTTTTATTTCGTTATTTTTATCAAAAACAAAGAAACCATGTTAAAGAAGAATATAGAAGACGCATTAAATAAACAGATAAGAGTAGAGGCTGAATCTTCTCAAATATACCTTGCTATGGCTTGTTGGGCAGAAGTAAAAGGACTTGAAGGAGTTGCTCAATTTATGTATGACCAATCTGATGAAGAACGCGAACATATGCTTAAATTAGTTAAGTTTATAAATGAACGTGGCGGACATGCAAAAATTTCTGCTTTAAAAGAGCCAAATGTTACTTTTGAAAGCTTTAAAGGAATGTTCGAAAAACTTTTTGAACACGAAGTATTCGTGTCAGAAAGCATTAATAACCTTGTACATATAACTTTGGAAGAAAAAGATTATGCTACCCATAACTTTTTACAATGGTATGTTGCCGAACAAATTGAAGAAGAAATGGCAAGAACAATCTTAGATAAAATTAACCTTATTGGAGATGATAAAGGAGGTCTTTACCTTTTTGATAGAGATATCCAACAATTAACTGTTACTAGCTCTGCTTCAACACCTCTAGAATAATTTTTTCAACTGAAAAAGTGTTAAAGTTTATTTAGATTAAGTTTAAATAAATATATTTGTCAACGGTAATTAAATCATTTTTCCGTTGGGCAAAAAGAAGAAAGATAAAGAAAAGAAGAAAAACAAGAAGATTAAGGAGCTTAAAGTAAAAGGCTTAAAATCTAAATGTTGTGAAAAATATCAGAAAAGCGAATCCAAGCGTTGTAAAAAATGTCCTTGTTTTGACTTAATGAAAGAAAAAGCAGCATAAGTTTATCTTTACTCCTCTTACTTAATAGTATAAAAAAGGTGTCTTAAAAATTTTATTAGTCAGTCTCAGTTTATATTGACAACTATAAAATTTTTAAGACACCTTTTTATTTTTTAGAATTCGATTAAATGAATTTTAATTTCATCAAAAATTTAATCCTAATTAGCCTTACCTAACAACAAAAGTTCATTGCAATTTATTTCTGTAGTATACCGTTTTATCCCCTCTTTATCTAAATAGCTTCTGGTACTTAATTTCCCTTGTATAGCTACTTCTTTTCCTTTGGTTAAGTACTTCTCAACAATTTCAGCAGTTTTTCCCCAAGCAATCACATTGTGCCATTGCGTATCTTTAACTAAATTACCACTGTGATCTTTATAACTTTCGTTGGTAGCTATGGAGAATTTTGCTAAAATTTTACCGCTCTCTAATTTAATAATTTCAGGGTCGTTACCTAAGTTTCCTATTAACTGTACACTGTTTCTTAAAGTATTCATAATTGAAAAATTTAAAAGATTAATATTATTTTTAATTGTAAATTCGATTGACTCAAATCAACATTGCAAAGATTGATTAAGGTCATAAGTTTACTCGGTTCTTACTTAGTTACTTTCGTTTAATTTCGGTTGTAACCGTTTGTAATCATTTGTAAACTTTTATAAAAGAAGCATATATGGAAACTATAAGTAAAATAGAACTAAGAAACCTTCAAATAGAAGACTACCTTGAATTGCGTGCTTCCATGATAGAAGCCTATAGCGGAATTGAAGATGCTCCTTGGAAAGAACATGAAATAAAAAAATTACTTTCAATCTTTCCACAAGGACAATTAGTAGTATTGGCAGATGAAAAAGTAGTTGGTTGTGCCTTATCCTTGATTATTGATGATAAAGATATTGACGACAATCATACGTATGAAGAAATAACAGGTAATTATACTTTTTCAACGCACAATCCTTCGGGAGATATTATGTATGGAATTGATGTTTTTATTCACCCAAAATATAGAGGTTTACGCTTAGGGCGTCGTTTATATGATAAACGTAAGGAACTAGCAGAGCAACTCAATATTAAAGCGATCATGTTTGCAGGAAGGATTCCAAACTACAGCAAATATGCAGAAGAAATTAGTCCGAAGCAATATATTGAGAAAGTGCGGATGAAAGAGCTTTTTGATCCAGTGCTTGCCTTTCAATTAAGCAACGATTTTCATGTAAAGAAAATCATGAAAAATTATTTAGAGGGCGACACACATTCCTTAGACTATGCTGTCTTGATGGAATGGAATAATATTTATTACGACAAAAGTCCGAAGCTAATTAATTCTGAAAAATCTATTGTGAGATTAGGGCTTATTCAATGGCAAATGCGACCCCTAAAAAATTTGGATGCCTTATTCGAGCAAGCTGAATTTTTTATTGATGCTGTTTCTGGATATGGAAGCGATTTTGCTTTGTTCCCCGAATTATTTACAGCTCCCTTAATGGCAGATTATAATCATTTAAATGAAGCGGATGCCATTAGAGAATTAGCAAAATACACGGAACCAATTTATCAGAAATTTCAAGAGTTTGCCATTTCCTATAATATCAATATTATTACAGGAAGTATGCCAAATATAATAGATGGAAACCTGTATAATTGTGGTTTTTTATGCAAGCGAGATGGTTCTTCAGAAATGTATACAAAAATACATATCACTCCAAATGAAGTTGCTCATTGGGGAATGAAAGGTGGAGATGTAATTAAAACCTTCGATACCGATTGCGGTAAAATCGGGATTATTATTTGTTACGATGTGGAGTTCCCAGAGTTAAGCAGACTTATGGCAGATGAAGGCATGCAAATTTTATTTGTTCCATTTTTAACCGATACTCAAAACGGATACACCCGTGTAAAAAGTTGTGCGCAAGCTAGAGCTATTGAAAACGAATGTTATGTAGCTATAGCGGGTTGTGTTGGAAATCTCCCTAGAGTAAATAATATGGATATTCAATACGCGCAAGCAGCTGTTTTAACTCCTTCAGATTTTGCTTTTCCTAACAACGGAATTAAAGCAGAAGCTACACCAAATACAGAAATGACATTACTTGTTGATGTAAACATTGATTTATTAAAAGAATTACACGAGCATGGAAGTGTTAGAATTCTAAAAGATAGAAGAACTGATTTATACGAAATAAAGAAAAAATAGTATATTTATAGATAATAATCTCTCATAAGAGAAATTTAAACCTATAAATTATGAATATAAAAATTACTGGAAAAATTATTAAAATATTTTTATTAGGCACATTTGCCATGTTTATTTTAATATTAATTGTTGATTGGGATGAATTTAAAAAAGGTTATAATGAAGGTATATCAGCACATAAAACAATGAATGTAACAAAGTAAGAAAGGATTATAAACTGAAATAAATGAATTTGTAATTAAAAGCACTTTCAAATCAATACACCTACTTAACAACTAAAGGTGAAATTAAAATGGAAAAAACCTGTCTTGAATGCAATGAAAAACTTATAGGCAGAGCCGATAAAAAGTTTTGCAATGATTATTGTAGAAATGCATTTAATAATAATTTAAATAAAGACAGTAAAAATCTTATTAGGAATATAAATAACCGACTTCGAAAGAATTACAGAATATTAGAAGCTTTAAATCCAGAAAACAAAACAAAAACCACAAAAACCAGATTATTAGACAGAGGATTTGATTTTGAACATTTTACAAGCACCTATACTACCAAAAAGGGCACTACCTATTACTTTTTGTATGATTTAGGTTATTTACCGTTGGAAAACGATTATTATATGTTAGTCCGAAGAGAACAATAAAGCACTAATAATTATGACTGTTTAATTTTAAAGCAGCCACCACAATATCCTTACGACTTATTTGCCCAACCAATTTTCCGTGATCCATAACAGGCAATCTACGGCGGTGACCTTTGTAAAAACGAGAAGCTGCGTCAAAAATATTCATGTCATGTGGAATTGTTTCCACATCTCTAGTCATAAAATTTTCCACATTTTTATCGAGAATTGGCATGTTAAAATAGCGACTTTCAGAAATTTGCTTCATACAATCTGCTTCAGATATTATCCCAACTAAATGTCCATTTTCATCACAGACAGGCCCTCCAGAAATCCGATGTTTTAAAAAAAGTTCCATTACTTCCAAAATAGATTGATCTGGTTTAAAAAGCACTAAATTTTTAGTCATATAATCTTCCACTAAAATTGGAGCATTATACTTCTTTTTTTGTTCTTCCCTTGCTCCTTGAAAACTTTTAATTCCCATATTCTTGCAGATTTTTTTGATTGGTGTGAAATATAAATATAATCAATATTCTTTGAATAAAATAAATTATTCGTAATCTTATTGTTAATTATCGTAATAATCATAAAATAACAAACTTAAATTCATCATTATGAAAAATAAAATTCTTATCCCTATATTTATAAAGCTAACGAACCTAAAGATTTGAAAAAACTATCGCTCCTATTATCGTTTATTATTATCATAGCGCTTACCGCTTGGCGTTTTTATGATTTAATGCCACAGAAGGAATTTTCTCCTCAAACTTTTTCTACGGAAAACACGCTAAATCACATTAAAAAAATTGCCGAAAAACCACATTTCGTTGGTTCTAAATCGCATGCCGAAGTAAAAGAATACATTATTTCTGAACTACAAAAAATAGGTTTAACAACAGAAGTTCAAAAGGGATACACAAGTGGCGACTGGGGAAATCTGAGCTATGCGCAAAATATTGTAGCTAAAATAGACGGATCCGAAGAAGGGAAAGCCTTGGTTTTAATGTCTCATTACGATAGCAACCCTCATTCTTCTCTGGGTGCAAGCGATGATGCCGTTGGCGTGGCAGTAATCTTAGAAGGCATCCGCTCCTATTTAGAAGCTGGGAAAAAACCAAAAAATGATATTATAGTTTTATTTACCGATGCTGAAGAATTAGGCTTAAATGGAGCTCAGTTATTTGTAAATAAGAGTCCGCTAAAAAACAATATTGGACTCATCCTCAATTTTGAAGCCAGAGGTAGTGGCGGCCCTAGCTATATGTTGATGGAAACCAATGGTGGAAATAAAAATATGATTGAATCTTTTAATGAAGCGAATCCACAATTTCCTGTTGCCAACTCTTTAACTTATAGCATTTATAAAATGCTTCCAAACGACACCGATTTGACTGTTTTTAGAGAAGATGCTAATATTAATGGGTTTAATTTTGCCTTTATAGACGACCATTTTGACTACCATACCGCCAATGATAGTTTTGAGAACGTTGACAAAAACACTTTACAACATCAAATTTCATATCTAATTCCGTTACTAAATTTTTATGGAGATTATGACCTAAACTCTATAAAATCCAATCTTGACTACATCTATTTTGATATCCCAGTATTTAATTTTGTTTACTACCCGTTTAGTTGGATTTTTCCAATGCTACTAATAGCCTTTACAATATGGATTGTGCTTGTTTATATAGGTGTTAAAAACAGAAAACTCTCTGGCAAAGGCATTCTTAAGGGCTTTTTAGCATTCCTTGTCTCTTTGCTAATTAATGGACTTATTGGCTATTTTAGTTGGACAGCATTAAAAGAGTTATATCCACAATACCAAGATATTCTGCATGGATTTACATATAATGGACATTTATATATTGCTAGTTTTACTGCATTGAGTTTTGGGATTTGCTTTTATGCCTATTCAAAAATTAAGGATATTTCTGTTCCAAATCTTCTTATTACACCTCTCCTTTTTTGGTTGGTAATTTGCTCGGGGATTGCAATATATTTAAAAGGAGCTAGCTTTTTTATTATTCCTGTATTTGCAGCTTTAGGAGCCTTATTTATCCTTATAAATCAAAAAAAGAAGAGTCCGTCGCTACTTTTCTTAATTATATTATGTATTCCCGCTTTATGGATTTTTGCGCCATTAATACAAATGTTTCCTGTTGGATTAGGACTAAAAATATTAATTACATCCTGCGTTTTAAGTGTGCTTTTATTTGGACTCTTACTTCCTGTATTCGGTTTTTATAAAAACAAAAAAGCATACGCCTATTTAGGGTTTGTTCTGGCTATACTTTTATTTGCTTCTGCACATTTCCAATCCAATTTCACCAAAGAAAGACCACATCCAACTAGTTTATTATACGTTTTAGATAGTGATACAAATACCGTACAATGGGCAACTTACAATAAAGTTTTAGATCCTTGGACTTCAGCATATTTTAATGAGAATAATACTTTTTCTGAAGATAAAATAAAATTTAGCAGTAAATACGGAACTGTGTTTACACATACCTCCAAAGCTCCCATAAAGGAAATTCTTGCCCCTACTATTAACATTGAAAAAGATACTGTTATTAACAATAAAAGACACGTTAGAATATGTGTTACACCTCGTAGAGAGGTAAATCGTTTAGAAATTACTACAAACAATGTCAACATATTGAGCTGTAATGTAAATGGCATTTCTTTTTCTGAAGATTTTTTAAAAAAACGAGGAAGCAGACTTTTAACACATTACATTAGCAATAATGATTATTCTGAAATAAATTTAGTATTTTATGCTACTGAAAAACCTGTTCTAACTTTTTTTGAAGCTTCAAATAATTTGTTAGAACACGCATTATTCAGTGTTCCTGTCAGACCTGAAAATGCAATCCCCATGCCTTTTGTTTTAAATGATGCTATATTGATTAAAAAAACATTAGAACTATAATGCCGAAAAAAATTGCTGTACTTGGTTGTGGTTGGTTAGGATTTCCACTTGCAAAATCTTTTGTAGAAAAAGGCTATGCTGTAAATGGAGCCACTACTTCTGTGGATAAAATTTTAAACATTGCCCACCAAAAAATAAATCCATTTCTATTAGCTGTACACAAGCATCATATAGAAGGAAATATTAGTTATTTTCTTCAAGATACAGATGTATTAATTATTAATATCCCGCCTCGAATTCGCAAAAATTCTGAGGCTAATTACATTTCAAAAATTAAAACGCTTTCAGAAAAAATAGAACAATCAAATGTCAAAAAGGTACTTTTTGTGAGTAGCTCTTCAGTTTATGCTAATGATAATTCTATTGTAGATGAAAATACCCCTGCAAAACCTCAAACTGAAAGCGGAAAACAAATTTTAGCTTCCGAAGAGCTTCTTCAAAAAAATCCAAATTTCAAAACAACTGTAATTCGTTTTTCTGGATTGTATGGAGGAGACAGGCATCCAGTAAATACCCTTTCAGGGAAAAAAAACATTGCCAATCCAAATGCACCAGTCAATTTAATCCATTTAGAAGATTGTATTGGTATTATCAATAAAGTTATTGAAAAAGAAGTTTGGGGAATTACTCTAAACGCTTCTGCTCCTATACATCCTTCAAAAGAAGAATATTATACTGAGCAGGCAAATAAATTAGGCATCAAGATTCCTCAGTTTGAAAACACTAAACAAACCAAAGGAAAAACCATTACCTCTACATTAATTAACACTTATTTATCATATAATTTTATCTATCCAAACCTAGAATATTAATAGCTCTTAAAAACCTTAACACATGGAGTATTTTCTAGTTAAATATAGGTTAAACAGCTTAAAAGCTGAATTTTGAACGCTTACTTCTTTGTAATTTTACAGTGTAAAAGAAATTGAATTAGTTTTCATTTATAAAAAACACATAAAAATTTTAGGTTAGGTTTTTAAGTTAGTTTAGATTAGTTTATTAAAAAGGAGTATTGTTTGTCCATAAGAACAATGCTCCTTTTTTTTATGCTTTTGCATAGATTTAATATTTTTATTGAATAATTTTAATAGATTTGGCAGGTTAAACTGAAGTAGCAGACGTAAACCGCTTCATGTTATTTTTAAACTACAATTTTCTACTATGAAACATTCTATAATACTTTTGGTTTTTTTAGCATCTTTTGCTGGATTTTCTCAAAATAACAGTACTCTTTCTCAGCATTATGAAGCATTTTACAAGCAAATGAAAGAACAAGGCGATGTTAGAGGTGTAATTAATGCTTTGACGCATTTAAATGTATTGAGTCCAAATGAGGCAAGAAAAGATACATTGGCATATTTTTACAGTAATTCTGGGCAACATGCTCAAGCTATTAATCTGTTAGGCGCCGAGAAAGACACTAAAGCATCTAACCTTGCGGTAGAAGTAAAAGCTAGGTCTTTAAAAGCTTTAAATCAACCGCAATTAGCAGTTCAACAGTTTGATATTATGTTCAGCAGAAAACCAGATATCTATATTGCTTATGATTTGGTTGATCTTAATTTACAAATCGGAAAAACTGTAGAGGCTGCCACCTATATTAAGTATGGTCTTGAGCATTCTACGGATGAAGATATGCTTCCTTTCTATGAGTCTAATCCTCCTTACCAAGTGCCTTTAAAAGCTGCTTTTAAATATCAAGAAGGACTTTTAAAATATAATGAAGATAAAGAAAATATTGACGCTTCTATAAAACTTGTAGATGAAGCTATTGTAATGGCTCCAAATTTTAAATTGGCAAAGCAAATAAGACAACTCTTATTAAACCAGAAAGAAGCTGGTAATGCTGAAAAAGCTAAACTTACTCCTAATACAACTACTCCAAAAGAGAATTAATTTCTCCTATTTATTATATTAAAAACTCCCTAAATAGTTTTAAACTGTTTAGGGAGTTTTTATTTTATTGACTGTAATGCAGACTAATTTTCGTCGATCCACTTGTATAAATAATCCAAATCAAAACCCAATGTAGTTAAGTTTGTTTTTAGATGCATTGCTGGAATTTCCTTATACTGACTTCTAAATGTTATTGTTCGAAAACAATTTGGGCATTTCCAATGCTCATGTGAAGTTCCTTTATGGCGTTTTTTGGAGCAATTGTGAGCTTTTAAAAATTCTATCCAATCTTTAAGTTTAACTGGTCTATTATTTCCCAAACCTTAAACATTTGCTGGTTCCAAAATAGTTTTTTTAACTTGTTTTGGAGAATCAAAATTCTGTAATACTCCTTTATCATCAACATAAGCCGAAGAGTATTGTTGTTTAAAAAATTTATTTCGTGACCAACCCAGATTTTTTAATTCAGCATCTCTTTGACCTTGAGACAATTTAAATAAGTCATCACAAAGAACCTTAAGATTGTATTCTAAGTCTTTGATAGCTTCTTTTTCTGTATCCCCATAACCAGAAACGTTTAAAGAAGGAATAATACTTACCCAATACTCTCCCGATTTTCCAGTGAAATTTAAAAGTTTTCCTTTTAAACCATCATGAGTTAATTTTAGATGCTCTTTATTTTCAGTCATTTATACTAGAAATTATTTTTCAAGACTTACCAAAGTAACGAAAAAAACTGAATTAACTATCATATTTATCAAGCACTACTTTTAATATAAAACCGTTATAACCGCCTTCCATATTTTCTATTGTTATAGATAGAGGCGTGTTCTTCTTTTAAATGTTTCTTTCCAAACCAACTTTTAGCACGATTGTAATCCAAAAAATAACTAATTCGAAGCGACAAACTATGCAATTGTGGCTCGTTAAAAAGATTATCAAAATTTCTATTTAAGTCTCTTACCGCTTCTTCTTGATAACTTTCTATAGCATTTCGATACAATAAAGTTAACTGACTCCCAGGTGCAAACCACCAAGAGAAACGTAAATCTATATTCCAATTATTGTATGTAGTGTTATGATTTTCTAGATAATCAGGATTCAAAATTAAATTACCATCTTCTTCCAAACTAAAGAATTTATCATAACTCACATCCGAATAATAATGTCTAAAAGATAAATTTAGCGCCATTACATTATTAAAAATGTATTGAGATTCAATAGCATTTTCAATTGTATTTCGATCTCTTTGACCAAAAATTATATCCCCATCCAAATTATTTACATAGCCTCTGTCTTCATTATTTAAAATAACATTGGTAGTTAAAAACAATTTCCATTTATCTGAAAAGCGATAACGCGGGTAAAAATCAATTCGTTTTTCATCTCTCCAACCTTCACTATATACATACCAATCTATAATACTCCCCAAATTTAGGACAGGAAATTAAGTTGTAATTTTAACCCTGTCAATATGAAAACATCAAGAAGAAAATTCAGCGCATCCTTTAAGGCCAAAGTAGCCATTGAAGCGATAAAAGAGCAGACAAGTATACCTGAACTTGCTGCCAAATTTGAATTGCATCCAGCCCAAATATCCAATTGGAAGCGAGAGTTTTTAAAAAACGCAGAACTTGCTTTCGAGTCCAAATCAGAAAAAGATACTCCAGCTGTGGATACCGCACCGCTTTATAGTAAGATCGGTCAATTACAAGTTGAGAATGATTTTTTAAAGAAAGTCTTGGGCAAATGAGTACTACTGAAAGAAGACAAAAGGTAGTAAAATCTCATCCAAGGCTGAGTCTTGCACAACAATGTAAAATCCTTAACATTCATCGCTCTGGTCTGTATTATAAGCCTAAAAGTGAGAGTCCATTGAATTTAGAACTGATGAAGGCAATAGATGCGCAGTTCCTGGAACACCCCTATTATGGAGTCGAACGGATGACTGATTATCTCATCCTTGATCTTGGCTACCACGTAAATGTGAAAAGAATAAGACGGCTGTATAAAATTATGGGATTACAGACCATATATAGAAAACCTAAAACCACCATCAGGGATCCTAAAAACTATAAGTACCCTTATCTCTTGAAGGGCTTAGTAATAGACCGCCCTAACCAAGTATGGCAGACTGACATCACCTATATTCCTATGTTCCGTGGCTTTATGTATATGAATGCTATCATTGATGTATATAGTAGAAAAATACTTAATTGGAGTATTTCAAACTCAATGGACAAACAGTGGTGTATCGAGCTTCTTAGAGACACTATCGCTCAATATGGCAATACGGAGATCCATAACTCCGATCAAGGGTCACAATATACCAGCTCCGAATATATTGAAGTGCTTAAAGAACATGATATTCAAATATCTATGGACAGCAAAGGAAGAGCTTTGGATAACATTTTTATTGAGCGCTTCTGGAAGTCTCTTAAATATGAAAAGATCTATCTAAACCCACCAAACGGAGGTCTAGATCTCTATCAAATGGTCACGGAATATATTGAATTCTATAACACCAAAAGAAGGCATACTGAAATAGGAAAAGTACCACCTGATCAAATTTATAATACAAAAAGAATAGCATCATAAATAATTAGATATATATTTAAACTGTCTTACAGATGGGGAGTAGTGTAATCATAGGTAATTCCAATTGCAAACTTCTTCCTATAATCTGTTTCAAACCAAGCCCAACCATCATAATAACTTGGTACCTTAACGTACCTGCCTTCTTCTCTAGGTTCGTAAATATCGTTAACACCAAAGGGAGTCATTTCAAAACCTCCTCCAAAACTTATAAATTTTTTAGTTGTAAAACTGGAATTAAAATTAAAGTTAAATTCAGAATACAACCCTGGATCCAAACGCCTTGTTAGATTTAAATTAAAATTTAAATACATGTTATTTAAGTTGCCTTTCGGTTTTAAATAACGATATCCATAATATCCGTAATAGCGAATGTAATTGGTGGTACTAGAATACCCAAGATCGTTGATGTCATAATCTTTTGTCCTAAAGTTAACCTCTCCAGAAAGTCTATGGTTCCCAGCTATTTTAGAAATTCCTGTGCTTCCTTCTGTTCCAAACTTAGTAGAATCTCCTTGCATTACCCAACTCCCCTCTCCACTAACCCAATATTTTATGGTATTTTTTTTATTGGTAACATCCAAATAAAGTCCTGTTGCATTGGCATCTCTAAAATTACCTTCGCGGGTGGTGTTTGTATTGACTAAAGAAATAGAAGAATTCTCCCCAAAACGCTGGTCTAAAACAAACACATTATAATTTGCTAAAGGTTCTACTAATTCCTCTCGGGTTTCGTTTGTATTTGTGTTTGTTATTTCGGCGTACGTACGTTCGGTAACAGCGTTAAAAAAACCAATTCCTAAACCTCCATCTGTACGACCCGAAATTTTCATGGCATTAATTAAATCTACCGTTTGCGGATAAAAAGAAAGTGAATCGTTATCATTAATTTGAACAGCTCCAGTTGGTGCACTTCCTACTCGACGAGAATAAAAAAGATTTCCTTTACTAAACAATTCTGTCCCTTCTGTAAAAAATTGCCGCTGCTCTTCATATTGAACTTCAAATGCAGAAAGGTTAAGCACTCGCTCATCAAATTTAGTCTGACCAAAATCTGGAATTAAAATCATATCCAAAGTAAATGCATCTGTAATTCCATATTTTAAATCCATTCCTCCATTAACACTTACCTCAGATTTCCCATCAAAAGAAGTAATATATGAAGAAACATAAGGCTGAAATGATAATCTTAATGGCGCATCTATATTTTTAATATTATGAATTTCTCCATCATAAATAGAAAAAGAACCTTTACTATTATCCACATGATTCCAACTAAACCGCCTACGTTCTCGTCTAAACTCTCGCTCCATATTTAATCCCCAGGTTTGGATATCCTTCTCTGGAAATCTAAGTTGAGAATAGGGAATAAATATTTCGGCTATCCAATTATCCTCATTTATTTTCACATTACTATACCAAACTCCATTCCATGAGGAATCTTCATTCCCGTTTGTCAGTTTCGCATCCCATTGAACACCAGCTGCGGTAACAATAAACTCAAAACTCTGCTGATGATCGTTGTATCCATTCAGTAAAATAAAAAAGAAATCGTCGTTTCCTATATCATCTCTTTCGGTTAGTTCTTTTGCTATTTTACTAGTATTAGGATCGTTCATAATTGCTCCAAAATAGATTCCAAGGTCGTCATACACAATTCTAACTTCCGTATGCAGACTATTTGGAATTGGAGTGCCATTATTAGGTTCTCTCTCAATAAAATTTGTAGCAACAGAAGCACTATTCCAAATAAGCTCATCAAGAACACCGTCTATTTTTGGTGCTTCTGTAATTCTAATGGCATCTATTTTCTTTCTGGAAATAGAGTCTCCTTCTTGAGCGCTCACTATATGCAAGCTAAAAAGTAGAAAAATAAAGTTTAGGTATTTCATTAAAAGTTCAGTTTTTATAAAGACAACTTCAAACAGCAATTGTTACAATTATAAAAAAGGAACTTAACTACGCTGGGGTGTTTTAGGAGGTTCTGGAGTTTCTTCACTACCAAGAGTTTCTGAAATCTGATCGGCTAAATCTTCTATTTTTAATTGAAATGACTTGGTGGTTGCTTCTTTTTCCATTTCTATTTTAACTCTCCCCTGACGCAATTGCACGCTATATCCAGTTCCTTCCCAGTAAGCAGTACGTGTATTTTTATCTAATGCTACCCCCAAAACCTCTTCAATAACTTCTTTAACACTTTCTGTATTTTCCTTATCAAAAGAAGCCGTATAATTATATTCAAAATCGGTGTCGCTTACTGAAATAGATAAATAAGAGTTATTACTTACAGATGTAGAAACCGATGTACTTTGCGACCATAGGTTTACAAATGAAACCAAGAATAAAAAGACAATTACTAATTTTTTCATGATATTTAAGTTTTAATTATAAAAGCAAATATGAAAAAACATTGGGGCAATGTGGGTTAACCGTAGGTTAATGAAGGGTTAATGCCCAAATTATCTCCCCATAATTTTTTAAGTTGGCTATTTTTGTAAATGAATGAAACAGCGAAATAAAATAAAACTCTTAGTCTTTTTTTGCCTCCTTGCATTAGCTGGACTGGTTTCTATACAATACTACCTTATTCAAAACACTTATCAATTAACTTCCAAAACATATATAAACGATGTTAAAAAGCAAATAGCTCCCGTAATAGAATCTGCCGAGATTGATACTATTGAAGAACAGTTTTTCGAAGATTTTAAAAAGCTTTGCTTTCAAAAAGTTTATGATAGTATTACGTCAAATCAATTTCAGGCAAGCGCACATATTTTAGCAGATTCTATCCAAAAAATAAGTCATATTTATCTACAATCTCACTTTAAAAATTACCCTATTTTAAAGGAGATTAGCATTCGTATACAGTTAACTCAGATTATTTTTGAAGCTAATGGAGTTTATGATACGGTGCTAAAAACTAACGATAATCCTCTTGTTTATTTTGGTGAAGATTTTAAAGGAAAATCTTTTAATATCAGTAAAGGAATAGCACAATCTTCTATAGACCAAAAAAAGGATTCTATTAATGAAGCCATTAAATACTCTTATAAGCATCTTCAATCTGTTGATATGGATATTTCCAATTTTCAACAAAAAATTTGGAATAAAATGCTTTGGATGCTGGTTGCTGGAGTTGCACTAATAGTTGCAGTTGTTTTATTGTTTTTTTATATGTATCGGTCGCTCATAAAGCAAAAAAAGATTGCTGAAATGAAAACCGATTTTGCCAACAATATTAGTCACGAATTAAAAACACCTTTAACTTCCCTTAACCTCATTACAAAATCTTTACAAAAAGAAGAAGCTTTTCAAAATTCTGAATCTGCAAAAAAGCTTATTCTTACACTTGCTAGACAAAACACTAGGATTCAAACAATTGTAGATCGAGTAATGGAAACTTCTCTGGAGCCTCAAAAGCTAGAATTGCAGGAAATAGACATTGTAAAATTCTTAAAAGACGTAACATCTCATTTTGATTCAAATACGCACAGTCTAAAATCTAATATATCTCCTAACAGATTGATCCTAAAAACAGCTATTGATCAATTGGAAAGTGTACTCCAAAACTTACTAGAAAATGCTATAAAATACAGTCCTGATGCTACAGAAATAATTTTAAAATCTTATGTAAAAGATCATTTTTATTATATAGAAATTACAGATTTTGGAAATGGTATCCCGTCTTCAGAGCAAAAAAACATTTTTAAAAAGTTTTACCGCATATCAGAAGGAAATAAACATGATATTAAAGGCTTAGGACTGGGTTTATATCTATGTAACCAGATAATGAAAAATTTAAAAGGTACTATTAATGTAAAAAGTGTTCCAAAAAAGGGGAGCACATTTATTTTAAAAATTCCCACCTAGGAATTCACTAGCTCTGGGCAAGCCGAGAGGTATTCAAAGGAAAATAATTTAATCCTTTTTCGACCTAAAGCCTTTCGGTAAACTCAGGGAAAGGCTCTGGGGAATTAAACCCCAAATGAGGGATTAAAAGACAGCTAAACCATGATTAAAATACTAATAGTTGAAGATGATTTAGATTTAGGAGATTTACTAAAACAGTACCTAGAATTGAACAAATTTGACGTACAACGTGTTTTTAACGGGATTGAAGCTCGAGAAATTTTAAAGGAGCAAAGTTTTAATATCCTCATTCTTGATGTTATGATGCCAAAGGAAGATGGTTTTACGCTAGCACAAAAGCTCCAAATTAAATATCCCGATTTGCCTTTTCTTTTTGTAACCGCTCGTAAAATGAAAGAGGACATTTTAACAGGATTAAAACTTGGCGCCGATGACTACATTACAAAACCTTTTGATGCTGACGAGCTCATCCTTAGAATTCAAAACATACTAAAAAGAAAACCGCTTGTTAAGGAGAATAAATCGGAAACATATTCCATAGGGAAATTTATATTTGAACCTAAAAATTTGTTACTAAAGACTTCTTATTCTGAAAAATATCTTACCGAAAAAGAAGCCCAACTCTTGGAATATTTGTACAAAAATAAAGACTGTGTTATCCGAAGGGAAGATATTCTTAACCATTTATGGGAAGAAACTGATTTCTTTTCAGGGAGAAGTCTGGATGTTTTTATCAGTAGGTTACGGAAATATCTTTCAGAAGATAAATCTATTCAAATTGAAAGCCTGCGTAGTGTAGGATATCGATTTATAATAACATAACTTTCATTTCGTCTAGTCTTTAAAACTACACCATAAAAAAACGCCACAATACTATTGCGGCGTTCTTATATATATTATGTTTATTCTTTAATCTGCTAGAACAATAACTTTATTGTTGTTCATCTCTACAGTTCCACTAGTGATAGGCAATATTGTCTCTCCATTTTCTCCTTTAGAAAACTTAGAAGCATATGCTTTTTCTATATTAACTTCTCCGTAGATTTTCACATTTCCTTTTCCTAAAAGTGAAACTATAGGTGCGTGATTGTCTAACATCTGAAACTCACCATCAACTCCTGGAACAGCTACCGATGTAACGTTTCCGCTAAATAAAGTTGCCTCTGGTGTTACTATTTCTAATTTCATACTTTTTAGTTATAAGTTGTAAAGTTTAGAACTAACAACTGTTACTGCTCCTAATTTATGCGTCTGCAAGCATTTTCTCTCCTGCTTCGATAGCTTCCTCGATAGTTCCTTTTAAGTTAAAAGCAGCCTCTGGAAGGTGATCTAATTCTCCATCCATAATCATATTAAATCCTTTAATAGTGTCTTTAATATCAACTAAAACTCCTGGAATACCTGTAAACTGCTCAGCAACGTGGAAAGGTTGAGATAAGAAACGTTGCACACGACGTGCTCTTGATACCGCCAATTTATCTTCTTCTGAAAGCTCTTCCATACCAAGAATTGCAATAATATCTTGTAATTCTTTATAACGTTGTAAAAGCTCTTTTACATTTTGAGCACAAGCATAATGTTCTTTTCCTAATACTTCAGCAGAAAGAATTCTAGAAGTAGAATCCAATGGATCTACCGCTGGATAAATACCAAGCTCAGCAATTTTTCTAGAAAGTACTGTTGTAGCATCTAAGTGAGCAAATGTAGTTGCTGGCGCTGGATCCGTTAAATCATCCGCAGGTACGTAAACCGCCTGTACAGATGTAATAGATCCTCTTTTTGTTGAAGTAATACGCTCTTGCATCGCTCCCATCTCTGTTGCTAACGTAGGTTGGTATCCTACCGCAGATGGCATACGTCCAAGAAGTGCAGATACCTCAGAACCAGCTTGTGTAAAACGGAAGATATTATCTACAAAGAAAAGTACGTCTTTCCCTTGTGCTTCTCCAGCCCCATCACGGAAATATTCTGCAATTGTAAGTCCAGATAAAGCTACACGAGCACGTGCTCCTGGTGGCTCATTCATCTGTCCGAAAACGAAAGTTGCTTTTGAGCCTTTCATAGCTGTTTTATCAACTTTAGAAAGATCCCATCCACCTTCTTCCATAGAGTGCATAAATTCGTCTCCGTATTTAATAATACCAGACTCAAGCATCTCTCTTAAAAGGTCATTTCCTTCACGCGTACGTTCTCCTACACCAGCAAAAACTGATAAACCACCGTGACCTTTTGCTATATTATTAATTAACTCCTGAATAAGTACTGTTTTACCAACACCAGCTCCTCCAAAAAGACCAATTTTACCTCCTTTTGCATAAGGCTCAATAAGGTCGATTACTTTAATACCTGTAAAAAGTACTTCAGTAGAAGTTGTTAAATCTTCAAATTTTGGTGCCTCTCTGTGAATAGGAAGTCCATCTTTACCAGATTTTGGCAAATCTCCAATTCCATCAATAGCATCTCCAATTACATTAAACAAACGTCCGTAAACATCGTCACCGATTGGCATTTGTATTGGGTTTCCAGTAGCAAGAACCTCTGTTCCTCTACTCAAACCATCTGTAGAGTCCATAGATATTGTTCTTACCGTATCTTCTCCAATATGAGATTGTACTTCAAGTACTAATTTAGAACCATCTTTTCTATCAATTTCCAAAGAATCGTAGATATTTGGTAATTCAGAACCTGAATCAAATGCTACGTCTACAACCGGACCAATAATTTGTGCAACTTTACCTGTAATTTTAGACATTACTTAAGTGTTTAATGTTATGCTTATTATTTGCTAAAAAAGTCTTAATATATAGATGCTTTTTCGCGGTGCAAAGATATATTTTTAATTGAAAAAATTAATCAATTTAAATATTTTTTTTTCTTATGCTATCAGGTTGTTTTTTTGAGAGTTATATCATCTCACAAAAAAATATGTTTTTGACTTATTTTTTAAATACTGCATAAACGTCAACAGCTCCATTTAAGAGGATATTCATTTTTTAATATTTCCCTGCTTTTACCACTACACCACTGTTTGACATCATTAACAGCAGCTACAATTAACTCAACCTAGATTAATAGAAACCACCCATACTTTTTATTTATAAACTTCATTTATTTAAAGAAAAAATAGTAATCAACTACCTCGAGGTAAGCCTACGAGGTATTCAAAGGAAAATAATTTAACCCATTTCGACGTAGCACCCTTCGATATACTCAGAACAGGCTCTGAGGAATAAAACCCTCAATGAAGGATTTAATTATACCTGCTTATTCTATTTATAACAAAATTTGTAATTTAAGTTGCTTTATGGCAATTGTGCTGGATAGAGCGTATTATAATCTGCCGCTCGTACTCTTGGTAAAACAGCATTATATTTCTTTTCAATAGCTTCCATAAATTTATTTGCCAAATAGGCATATCCTCTAGCTGTAGGATGCACTCCATCTAAAGAAAAAGCACCCCCAAACACCAAACTACTGTTCAGTATAAATTCGTCAAAAGGAACGCCACCCCCTTGTGACAACATTTTCATAATTGCATTTGCATCTACTAATGCCAAGTCATTTTGTTGGGCAATAGTAGCAATTGCCATATTATAGGCATCGGTAGCTGTTTTTACACTTGCTTGTTCTGAAGGTATTAACACCCATTTATCTTCTAAAGGCAAGGTAATCCCTTCTATTGAAAATTGCCCTGCTAATTCCTGCGGGACTCCCATTCCCATTAAAGCTTGTAATGCGGTTACATTAACAGTTCCTATAACATTACTACTTGGCAATACTATTAAATCTGCTTCGTTTGCTTGTCTTGACTGCCCATACCTTTGCCCTAATATATTCGCAACAAGAGGAACTGCCTGGGCAGGTAATCCGAATTGCGAAATAAATGCAGGGAAAGTCGGACTAGCATTTAACACTCCTTCAATTTGAGCAGAAATATCGGTTAATGCCTCATCTTTAATTACAACAGCACTTGCGGCATTTGTAGCAAATTCTATTTTACGCTCGGGCGCTCCAAGCGCCTCATAAACTTGATTTAAAGCTCCAAAAATGTTATTTAACATTGGAATTTGAGAACCAAAATCAGGATTAGTAGGATCTAACGGAGCATAAGGAACTGTTGTAAAATAAGGAATCTCCGTTACATCTGGAATATTTGCAACTATTCCTTTAGCATCATTCTTAGACAGTTCAGAAACAATAGCAGTATAAATATCTGCAAAAATGGTTGGGTCGGTAATATCGTTTAATGCATACGTAGCATAATCAAGATTTCCAGTTTGATCAATTCCAACACCACCTCCAGTTGCATACCCTAATACATCATTATTTCCTATCCAAAGACTAAAAAAAGTAGGTTTTTGAGCCACTGCATCGGCAATTACTGTTGTAGACGGACTTGAAGCAAAACGAACAAAATAAGGGTTTGCCAACCCAGCTGCTACACCTGCTATATTTCCATAGCCCGGAGATAATAAATGATAACTAAACGCTCCTGGCACTCCCATATTATTAAATGACCCTGAAAGGGTTTGTGCAATATCGGTAGTTGGACTCCCAGGTAAACGAGCAGGCCCAGAACCATTAAAGTATAATCTGTTTTCAATCCCTGGTAATGGAAAACCTCCCGCAAGAAGTCCCCCAATATTATCGTTAGTTAATGGTTGTTGAAATTCTCCTCCTCCAACAAGTGCAAATTGTTGTGATAATATATTAGGCAACGAATTTGATTGTCCGGATACAAAAAGAGCACCATCTGTATATCCTGCAGTTAATGAGTTCCCTACAGCTACATAATTTGAAAAATCTGCAGTTCCAGAGGAATATTCCATCTCCATTTCACTTCCGCCGTTCCCAGCATCATCATCCGAACTGCACCCATACAGTCCCAAAAACATTAAAAACAAAAGGCTTACATAATTGGTCTTCATAAAATATCGTTTAGAATTAGCTTAAAAATTATTAATTGTCCAAGAGACATATAGCTGCGTTCCTATTAAACCTGTACCATATGCTGTGTAATATTCCTCTCCAGATAAATTAGCAGCCCCTACTTTAAAAATAGACTTTAGACTAGGAACAGTATAGTTTAATTGCGCATCTAACACAGTAATAGAAGGGATATTTCCATCCCCAAAACTAGCTTGCCAGAAATAAGAATCGCTCCATCGGTAACTAAAATTAAATCCAAAATTCTTCACAAGTTCTGTATGGCCAAAAGAGGCTTTAAATTTATGCTTTGGCGTATTAAATCCCGCTCGAAAATCTGGGTCTTCTTGTTCAAAATCAGCATAAGTATAATTTCCGCTTAAATCAAAACCATTAAAAACTTTTGTTGCTATTGCAATAGAAGCTCCATAAGACTGTACCCCAGACTTTGCATTAGTATAAGTCTGAAAAACTTTAAAATCATCACTTTCCAACGCTGCTAAAGATTGCGAATTATCTCCCACCTGTCCGTACAAAGGAACAATTACGTTTTGATTAGCAATAAAATCTGTATAATCTGTATAATACCCGCTTAAATCAATTTCAAATTTACCCAATTGCCCTCTATATCCAATCTCATAAGCAATAGCCTGTTCTGGTTTTACTAAACCTACGTTTGAAGCAACTGGAGCACCAGCTTGGACAGAACTTGCTAAAAAAGAATTTTCATATGCGTCTCTAGCGCTTATAGTAGCTGTAGCTTCCCCTCCATTTGCTACTGAGTTATTCACATTAAATGTTCTTTGATAACGATCTAAATTATTTTCAGCAGAACCTACCAATATAGCTCTCCCAACATCCAAGCCTATGTATAAATCTTGAGTGGTTGGGTTTCTAAAGGCTGTTTGAATAGAGGCTCTTAAATTATGATTTCTATTAGCCCCTGCCGTATATCCAACTGAAAAACGAGGCGTTACTTGTCCTTCAAACAACTCTGATTTATCATATCGTAACGACCCTGTAAGTTTTAATCGTTCGTCCATAAGTTGTTTTTGAATTTGAGTGTAAAGTCCAAGCTCACTATAACTTATCGGTCCATCATAATCTGTAAAAATAGTTCCGAAGGAATTTAAACGATAGGTTCTATAAGATCCCCCAACCTGAATATCGGCGAAATCAATTAAATGTGAAAAATTATAATTTGCATCTGCATGATATAATTGAGAAGCATCTCTAAACTGAGACCCCGTTGCCAAGTCAGCGTTTGTAGTTACTGTATTAAATGCTTGTTCAAACTCTGGAGTTCCTGGAATAAGTCTTCCAGTATCGGCAGCTTGTCTTGCAATATTATGAGCTTGCTCACTCGAAGCGCCCCCTAAAGTTGACTGTACATATGCTCCAGCATATTCTCCAAACCATTGCTGATCTGTTTTCCAATATCGGTTCACATTTATCCCCGTAAATCGCATATCATAAGAATCGCCCGCATCTTCATCGGTCATATAACCCCGTACAAAAAAATTGTCGTTCTTAAACTCAATTTTATGTTGTTGTAAAAAGAAGTTCTTTAAGGAATATCTGTTTGCCCCTTGATAAATAGTAGCTCCTTTTCCTATTTTTCCTTGATAGATAATTTCAAAATCATCTGCAAAAGGACGGTAATGTAATGCCGCATCAAATTTTACACTTTCTGCCTCATAATTAGTTAAATCGCGTTCTAAATACCCTGTTCTACTTACACTTTCATTCGGCAATAAATTAACTGCCGCTGCAGGTATTATTCCATTTTCTGCAAGAGCTAGTCCTACTGCCCGTATGTTTGTACTCACCTCATCTCCATAAACATTAAGTCCGTCATAATTAGGTAATTCCCGTCCCGTTCCAGGATTCAGCACATTCTCTTCACTAACGGCAAACCAATCTGTCCCTTTTAAATATGAGAAATTAGCTTTGGCAGCAAATTTATCGGAGAACTTTTTAGCAACACGAATTCCTAAATCCCAGAAAACATTGTCTCCTGCTGCTTTTTGAGAAGTCATTCCAGATTTTGCATACGTACTTATTCCTTCAAAATCGAAAGGATTCTTACTCCTCATAAATAAAATTCCGTTAAAAGCATTTGCTCCATATAGTGCAGAAGAAGCACCAGGAAGTAGCTCAACGCTTTGAACATCTATTTCTGTCATCCCCAATAAATTTCCTAATGGAAAATTTAAAGCTGGCGCAGCATTATCCATCCCATCAATGAGTTGTACAAAACGAGTATTAGCAAAAGCTGCAAATCCTCGTGTATTTATAGATTTAAATGTTAAACTATTGGTATTAATATCGACACCTTTCAGATTTTCCAAACCATCATAAAAATCAACAGATGCTGTATTTTTTATTTCTTTTAAACCAAATCGCTCTACCGTAACAGGAGATTCAAAAATACGCTCTGGGGTTCTAGATGCAGAAATAATAATTTCCCCCAAGCTAGTAGTTTCCTCTTTTAATTGAATCTCTATTGATTGAGCAGAAGACAACGCAATCGTTTGCGAAGTAAACCCAATACTAGAAATTATAATCTTAAATGGAAGGTTTTGATCGGTTGATAAATTGAACTCCCCGTTAAAATCAGTCACAGTTCCTACAGTTGTAGCACTTATTTGAATGCTCGCTCCGGGAATAGGTTGATTTTGCTCGTCTGTAACTTTTCCAGAAATAGTAGTTTGGGCAACTCCTAATGCACTAAATAGAAAAGTAAAGGCAAAAAAAATTGTTCTTATCATAATAAAATTAGTTTTAGATAAGAACAATATACATATTTTTTCAATTCCGTAATTTTTTAATACAAAAATTACGGAATTGATAATCATTTATTCAACCGTTACTGATTTTGCTAAGTTTCTTGGTTGATCCACATTACACCCTCTCATTACTGCAATATGGTAAGAAAGTAATTGCAGCGGAATTGTTGTTAACAAAGGTGTTAATCCTTCAATTGTTTCAGGAACTTCAATAACATAATCGGCCATCGATTTAACTTCTGTATCTCCTTCAGTTACGATTCCAATAATTTTACCTTTTCTTGATTTAATTTCTTGGATATTACTCACAACCTTTTCATAATGTCCTTTTTTGGTTGCAATAACCACCACTGGCATTTGCTCATCAATTAAAGCGATAGGCCCGTGTTTCATCTCTGCTGCTGGATATCCTTCCGCATGAATGTAAGAAATCTCCTTTAATTTTAGCGCCCCTTCCAAAGCAACTGGGAAATTATATCCACGTCCTAAATATAAAAAGTTAGGTACATCTTTAAAAACTGATGCTATTTCCTGGATATGTCCGTCTATTTTCAAACTCTCCTCCACCTTAGTAGGGATAGCTTCCATTTCTGCAAGGTAATTATGAAATTCTGTTTTCGAAATTGCTCCTTTAGATTGCGCTAATTTTAGCGCTATTAAAGTAAGAACCGTAATTTGTGTTGTAAATGCTTTGGTAGAAGCAACTCCAATTTCTGGCCCCGCATGTGTATAAGCTCCTGCATGAGATTCTCTTGCAATAGTAGAACCTACCACATTACATACGCCAAAAACAAAGGCTCCATTTTGCTTAGCCAATTTTATAGCTGCTAAAGTATCTGCTGTTTCTCCAGATTGAGAAATTGCAATAACCACATCTTTAGAAGTAATTATAGGATTTCTATATCTAAATTCTGATGCATATTCTACCTCAACAGGAATTCTTACAAGATCTTCAAATATATATTCTGCTACCAAACCAGCATGCCATGAAGTACCGCAAGCAACAATAATAATTCTATTAGCATTTAGAATACGCTCTAAATTATCCTCAATTCCAGCCATTTTAATAATCCCGTCATTGATACGTAATCTACCACGGTAAGTATCTTTTATAGCCTCAGGTTGCTCATGGATTTCTTTCAGCATAAAATGGTCAAATCCATTTTTTTCAATCTGCTCCAAACTAAGTTGTAGCTCATGCACATACGGAGCTACAGGTTTATCATCCTTTATTTGTCGGATTTTAACATCTCGACCTAAACGGACAATAGCCATTTGCTCGTCTTCTAAATAAATAGCATTGTTAGTAAACTCAATAAAAGGAGAGGCATCTGAAGCTATAAAAAACTCATCTTCACCTACCCCAATTGCAAGTGGGCTTCCTAATTTTGCTGTTACTATTTCGTCTGGTTTCGTTTTATCAAAAACAGCAATTGCATACGCACCAATAACTTGATTCAAAGCAATCTGAACCGCTTTTCCAAGCTTTACATTTTCATTCTGTTTAATATCTTCAATAAGATTTACCAATACTTCAGTATCCGTATCCGATTGAAAAGTATACCCTCTTTTCTCAAGTGCTTTTTTTATAGAACCGTAATTTTCTATAATTCCATTATGGATAATTACTAAGTTCCCAGAATTTGAATAATGAGGATGTGCATTTACATCATTTGGAACACCATGGGTTGCCCAACGGGTATGTCCTAATCCTATTTTCCCTTTTGTTATTCCTTCTGAATTGGCCTTTTCTTTAAGATCGGCTACTTTTCCTTTGGTTTTACACAGTTGGGTTTCTCCATCATTATAAAGCACCACACCTGCACTGTCATAACCTCTATATTCTAATCTTTCTAATCCTTTTATTACAATAGGATAGGCTTCTCTAGGGCCTATATAACCTACAATCCCACACATAATTTTTTATTTAAGTTAATTTCCCTTTGTCTCAGTATAGTAGATTTCGAGCTTTAGTTTCCTATCACTCTCATTATCTGGAACATTATTTCCGTATAAAATTGTTCCATATAAATTGGTAATAGTTGCTTGGGGAATTTTTACTTCTTCTGTTTGATTAAATGCGGATACAGTGTATGAACTGAATATATTACTAGTAGTTACTAATCCTAATTTAGCCTCTGCATCCGAATCATCATCATTAAGAAGATTTGTTATATAATCTGTAAGTCTAAATTTATAATATGAACCTAAATTACCATCATTTTTTAAATACCCTCCATATACTGTGAAATTTGTTGAATCCACTCCAGTATTACCACGAATAGAATCTGTCTTATAATCCACTAAAGAGCGGTTATCAGTTTTGTTATACAAATAAAGCCTCTTTGGTAACGTAATATCTGTTTTTTCCGAAAGCGAACCTTCGTCTACATAAAATATCAAATTAGCTTCATTTATTAACCATCCTTTTTCTTTAGCTTCTTGAAATACTGTTGTTACATCAGACCCTCCAGCCAACATATCCAATTCTATATAACTCCCTGCTCCTCCATTAGGATATAATCTTGTAGCATTAGCATCGGTAAATTGATTTAAAACTTCTGAAGGATACGAATCTTGAGTAAGATAATTAACTTTATTTCCACTCATCTGCAATTTATAGGTACCACTTTCTATAGTAGCTTCTCCATCTACCGTTGCATCATAATCATATTGAATTTCAACATATGAAGCCTGAATATTAAGCAACATTGCTAAGTCGTTATTAGGCATTTCAGCAGAAATATACAATCCTCTCAAAAAGTCTTTAAAGTTACTTTGACTTGTTAGAACAGTACTTCCTTCGTTGTCTAATATTTTTTCCTGAAAAAATTGATTGTCAAGTTTTACACGAATTCCCGGAGCAATTCTTTCTAATGGAATTATGGATTCATCCTCATCCGTCTCAGGATCGTCTTCTGCATCTGGATCTGGAATTACAACTTCTTCTTCATTTATTTGATATGTATCATCATACAAAATTGTAGTTGCAAAAGAAGCTCCGTCTTCATCTGAAAAATATTCTTGCGCATCTTGAAAATTACTATTTGGATCTAAATCTCTCAAATATTTTGTAAACTCCTGTACTTTCAAATTAAACTCCGCAGCTCTATTTCCAAAAATAGAATCTACTCTATAAGGTTTAGGCTCGTTTTCAGCCAACTCTGTAGTATCACTCAAAGCCGTACTAAAAAAAGGAATATTTAAATACACCGCCGTTACTCTTTCATTCTCTTGCTTATCTGCAGAAGAACTCTCTATAGCCTGTGTGTTATTTCCAAAAGTAGGATTGCCACTTTGCAGCAACAATTGAGCTGCAAAAGAACTTTTACCTAATCCATAAACAGGATGTGCATATGCACCTAACTGATATCCCGAAAGTCCGTTAGTACGAACACTCTCTAATTTTTTATTATAAGCATAAACATCAAATGTTTTCTTGCTCGCCTGTATTTCCCCGTTGTCTATTAAATCTACACCTATAGTATTATACTCTCTTTCACAAGCTGTAAAAAAAATAACACTACCTATTACAAGCAGTGTTGGCAATACATTCCTTCCTTTAAAACTCATCTTCATTTGTACTCTGTATTAACTTAAAACTTTAGTTTCGTAAAATTTATTGTAAGCCTCTTCAAACTCATAGATAGAAACATGAGGTTGAACAGGAATTGAAAGTGAATCAATATGCTCTTTAAGATCGTCTGGAATTTCTTCTGAAGCAACAATAACTGCATCCGAATTATCTACAGCCACCTTTAAAAGGTTGCTATATGTTGGATCTGCTAAAGGTGCTATTTTATCCTCCTCTATTCCGTCAAACTTCACTTTATTAATCATCTCTTTGTCTAACGTACCATCAAAACCTTTGTTGTATACAGAAGTAACTATTTTACTTTCAGCAAAAAGTGGTTCGTCGGCATAATATTTCTTCAAATACAATGGTAATAAAGAAGCCATCCAACCATGAACATGGATAATATCTGGATTCCAATTAAGCTTTTTAACAGTTTCAACTACTCCTTTTGCAAAGAAAATTGCTCTTTCATCGTTGTCTGGAAACAAGTTTCCATCTTCATCTGTAAAGGTAGCTTTACGCTTAAAATACTCTTCGTTATCTATAAAATAAACTTGAATTCTTTCTTTAGGAATGGATGCTACTTTTATAATAAGCGGCATATCCATATCATTCACTACAAGGTTCATTCCCGATAGGCGAATAACCTCGTGGAGTTGATGTCTTCGCTCATTAATGTTACCAAAACGAGGCATAAAGATTCGTATTTGTCCGCCTCTATCATTCACCATTCGTGGGCTTTCATAAGCCATTGAAGACACTTCATTTTCCGGTAAGTAAGGAACCATTTCTGAAGCGACAAATAATACTCTTTTGTCTGTCATAAAATCAATTTGTTTCTTTAGACTAAGGTTTAAAGGATGCAAAAATACAAAAAATATGCCTAATTAGTTAATTTTATATAGCTTTGCACGCTATTAATTTTATACCAAATGCAAATTTTCAATCAAAAAGAAGCATTAATTCAATTCCTAAAACAGGAAAAAACAGAGAATAAAACCCTTGGCTTGGTTCCTACTATGGGCGCTTTACACAAAGGACATCTTTCTCTAGTTGAAAAGGCGCTTATTAACAACGATGTTGTTGTGGTTAGTATTTTTGTAAACCCTACGCAGTTTGACAATAAAACGGATCTTGAAAAATACCCCAAAACCTTTGACAGAGATTTAGAAACTTTAAAGTTACTTAACGAAAATATTATAATTTTTGCTCCTTCTGCTGAAGATATTTACGATAATAATGTTACTTCTGAAACTTTTGATTTTGACGGATTAGAGCATCAAATGGAAGGTAAATACAGAAGCGGACATTTTGACGGTGTAGGAACTATTGTAAGAAAATTATTTACAATTGTCCAGCCAGATAATGCTTATTTTGGTGAAAAAGATTTCCAACAACTACAAATTATTAGAAAAATGGCAGCTAAAAATCAGCTTCCAGTAAATATAGTTGGTTGCCCTATAAGTAGAGAGGAAAACGGACTCGCAATGAGCTCCAGAAATGAACGCCTTCCTCAAGATATACGTAAAGAAGCTTCTTTTATTTATAAAACACTACTGCAAGCAAAAGATAAGTTTGGCACAGAAAGTGCAATAGATACAGTAAATTGGATTGAAAAGCAATTTAGTAAACACTCAGATTTTTCTTTGGAATATGCTGAAATTGCTGACGAAAAAACGTTAAAACCTGTTAAAACAAAAAAAGAAAACAAACGCTACAGGCTTTTTGTTGCTGTTTATGCAAATGATATAAGACTGATAGATAATGTTGCTCTAAATTAATACCTTTGTACCATGCAAATTGAAGTAGTAAAGTCTAAGATTCACCGAGTTACGGTTACTGGAGCCGACCTAAATTACATTGGGAGTATTACCATTGATGAAGCATTAATGGAAGCTTCTAATATTATTGAAGGGGAGAAAGTACAAATTGTAAACGTTAATAACGGCGAACGATTAGAAACATACGCCATTAAAGGCGCAAAAAATAGTGGAGAAATTACCTTAAACGGTCCTGCAGCTAGAAGAGTACAGCGAGGAGACATTATTATTATTATCTCCTACGGAATTATGGATTTTGAAGAAGCTAAAAACTTTAAGCCTTCCCTTATATTCCCAAATGAAAAAGATAATTCTCTTACCTAAAGGTGCGTAAAAAACTTATAAATATTTTAAAAAAACTACTCCCACTTTTGTTGGGAGTTTTTTTAATTTGGTACTCTTACAATAACACCACTCCTACCGAGCGAGAGAACATCTTTAATGCCATTAAAAATGCCAATTACTTTTGGGTAATAATCTCCGTAATTCTTGGCTTTTTAAGTCATTTTTCTAGAGCTTTACGCTGGAATTTACTCCTGCAACCCATAGGTTATCAACCTGCTTTATTAAATAATTTCATGGCTATTTTTGTTGGCTATTTAGCCAATTTGGGAATTCCAAGATCTGGAGAAGTGCTAAGAGCCACCACCCTTACCTCTTATGAGAAAGTCCCTTTTCAAAAAGGTTTCGGAACTATTATTGCAGAACGTGTAATAGACGTTATTATGCTCTTATCTATTGTTTTAATAACAGCCATTTTACAAACCGAAATTATAGCTGACTATTTTGCTGAAAAAAATATAAACTACACAAAGCTTATTATAGCTGGAGTTATTTTAATTGCTGTGGGAGTTATTTTTTTACTCTTGATAAGAAAGGCTAAAACTGGATTTTTCTTGAAAGTGAAGAATTTTGTTTTTGAACTGCTAGAAGGCGCTTTGAGTATTTTTAAAATGAAAAATAAATGGCTTTTTATTTTTCATACGCTTTGTATTTGGGTTCTTTATATAGCTATGTTTTGGGTAATAAAATTTAGTATTCCAGAAACAGCTTCCTTACCATTAAATGCCATCTTAGCTTCATTTGTTGCTGGAGCTTTTGCCATGAGCGCCACCAATGGAGGTATTGGATTATACCCAATTGCTGTAAGTAAAATTCTACTTATCTACGGAGTTTCTGAAGCTTCTGGAGATGCATTTGGATGGATTATGTGGACTTCCCAAACGTTGATGGTCGTTGTTTTTGGAGCTTTAGCGTTTCTTTCTCTTCCTATATACAATAGAAGATAGCAGTAGAAGAATAAGCTCTACCGCTATCACTTTCAATCTTCATCTTTTTAATGCATAAATTTTAACTGATGTAAATTCATCACTAGCATCTGTTCCGCAACCAAAAGGCCAAAATTGCCCACACATCTTAAATCTTTTCAATTCTCCAAATTGTCTAGTTCCATCCCAACTATCTCTTCCAAATGCCTTCCCTCCATAATTTGGGTGCTGATAACCTACAAACTCTGCATTTCTAATTACTAATGAACTAATTCTATCATTCATATTAACACCATTATTAAAATTATAATTTCTTAAATCTGGCATAGCCTTAATTAAATCACCAGAATTAAAAATATACCCACTTGGAACACTAACCGTATAAACTCCTCCCATAAAATCATGATGCTCATACATCGAAACGGAAGACAATCCAGATATATAGCTTCGGCTACTTACCACTTTCTCTCGACTTTGATAAGTAGTATCATTTCTATATTCATTCTCATTCTCATACAAGTAAATAATATTATCTTCGACAGATTCGTATATAAATAAATTTTCATTATCCTCATATATTCTGCTCAATCTATCACTATCTTCTGTTTCAATTAATATTGCATTTTCCTCATCAGAAACATCAATCTTCAAAGTTAAAAATTCTCCATTAAAGCTATAAATCACTTCTTCTGTCATCCCTACTTCCGAATCTTGATTTAAATCGATTATTTCCTCTTCATAATTACATGAAGCAAGAAGTAAAAAGAAAAAAAATGCTGCAAAAAATAATAATTTTTTCATAATTGTAAGATTTTATAAATTTAAAATCAAATATAAGCTAAATAAATTAACATATAACCTCTATATAAATAAAAAGCATAATTAATGAATCTTTCTCTTCCTATATACAATAGAAACAAATAATTTTTTATCTTTCAGCCACCAAATCTAATTACCATGAAAAATACTACACTCACATGTATTGTACTGTTTTTGTGTGCTTTAATTTCTAACGCACAAACAACTTCCTCCACAATTGAATCCTTTAAACTTGCGGAAAAAAGAGACATCCAATTGTATGTTCCAGAGGACTATTCCGCAGAAAAATCATATCCTTTAATTGTTGTTTTGGATGCCGATTATCTGTTTGATATAGTGGTAGCAAACTCAAAATTTTATGCTTATAAAGACGAAATGCCAAAGAGTATTGTCGTTGGAATCAATCAAAGAGATACCCGTTATGAAGATTGTTTTTATAGTGATGAAAACGGTTTTCCTGATAAAAAAGGAAACTCTTTCTTTGAATTTATCGGGATGGAACTCATCCCTATGATTGCTAAAAACTACAACTTAGCCAATTTTAAAGCCATAGTAGGACACGGAACTACAGCAAATTTTAGCAATTATTATTTATTTAAAAACAATATGCTCTTTAATGCATATATAGAATTGTCTCCAACATTTGCTCCTAGCATGGAAAGAAATACTCCTGAAAGACTAGGAGCCATAGAAGCTATGACCTTTTATTATTTAGCAACTAGCGAAAATGATGAAAAAGAAAATCAGCAAAGAATTAAAGTATTCAATAATACCATGAAGGGCATTTCTAACGATAATGTACATTATTACTTTGATGAATTTGAAAACGCAAATCACTATGGAGTAGCTTCGTATGGAATTCCTAAGGCATTGGATAAAATATTCAAAGTATACAAACCAATTAGTATTGAAGAATACAAAAAAGAGGTCTTAGCTTATGAAGGACCAATAGTGGAATATTTAACAGAAAAGTATAATACCATTGAGACGCTATTCGGATTTAAAAAACAAGTTAGCCTTAACGACATGATGGCTATTTATGCTGGAACAAAGAAAAAGGAAGATTTAGAGTCTCTTAATGAGTTAAGTAAGATTGCAAAAAAAGAATATCCAGACACTATGCTTGGTTTCTTTTTTGAAGCTGAATATTTCGAACAAATGGGCGAGCCTAAAAAAGCAATGCGTACTTACGAAAAAGCTTTCGGAATGGAAGAAATAGATTTCTTAACCAAAGACCTTGCCCTAGAAAGAATTGATGCTTTAAAAGCAGATTTCGGGTGGTAAACTAAAAATAATTCCGAAGAGATAATTCTATTTACTTCTTCTAAAAAAATAAGAGTGACT
This sequence comes from Galbibacter orientalis DSM 19592, assembly GCF_000260115.1. Classification (GTDB taxonomy): domain Bacteria; phylum Bacteroidota; class Bacteroidia; order Flavobacteriales; family Flavobacteriaceae; genus Galbibacter; species Galbibacter orientalis. Next base: position 502,473 of record NZ_JH651379.1, read on the forward strand.
GTCTAAAAAGCAATTTGTAATTATCAAACTTGCCGAAGTTTTAAACATCTAACAACCAAAAGAATTCTTCAACAAGCATAGAATAACATTTAGAGTTTGGATACATTTTTAGACAGCCACTTATAATATTTGAATATTACTACATAAACCTGTCACACTATACATTACCTCTCTCTCGTTCCCGAGCCCATTCAATATAATCTGTTTGAGATATTTTAGAGACTCCCAATTGCCGCATCATCATAACCACTTGTCCGCGGTGATAACTTCCATGGTTAAAAACTGTCTGAACCATTTCTCTAGCTGGAATAGAGAATTGCTCTCCTTTATGCTCAAATTTTATTTCATTTTCCAAATCTGCAGTTTCTACAAATTCTTTAAATTTTAAAGAAGTATCCTTCCATTTATTAAAAAGTACATTAGTATCCTCAGAGAAATTTACAACTTTATCTACAGACCATTCGCCATTTTGCATCCGAGACAACCAACCAGTTTCCGCATACCAAATGTGCAAAATAGTAGCACGAATTGTTGGAAAGCTCCCAATAAACTCATGGTTTAAAATCTTATCTTCTTGAGATGCTAAATCGTTAATCAATCTATTATTTGCCCAAATATTATAATTAGCATAATCTAGATAGCTTTTATTCATCTAATTTATAGGTTTTTTATGTTCGATATCAAGATAATTATTTTTATAGTACTAGATTACCTTCATTATAAAAACATTTTAATACGAAAGAATTCAAGTAGATAAATCTTCAAAATAATTCCACAAAAAAAACGTTCATCTAGATTATTCCAGATGAACGTTTCTCATTTAAATATATATGGACTATTAAGTATTTTTAATTAAGAGGTTATTGCAACCACACGTTGCTCTTTTAATTGCTTTTTAGTTAAATCTCTGGTTAACCACCCACTTCTTCCAGCAGTTACAATTGCATATGGAGTAATCCAGAATAAAGTAAAAGCATAAAACACACTATATGGATATGCCCAAAAAGCTTCAGACAAACTGTGTTTTTTTGCATAAAAGAAAGCCTGCATACTTGAAAAAACCATGATACCTGCTAATGTTGAACTAAGAAACAATACTGGGTATGACACTACAAAATATAACATTAATATTATTGCAGGGTATGCCAATACCATTTTTAACCATTGGTTCAATAATAATATTCTAGTTCCACCTTTAGCTCCTTTTCTAAAATCTCCAAAAGCAAATCTACTCATTGCAATATTCTCTCGAACATTACTTCTTTCCCAACGAATAAACATTTTATATAAGTTTTTATAACGTTCTGGAATATTAGTATACACATATGCCTTACGTTGAAACAATACTTTATACCCTTGTTTCAATATCATGTTTGTCATAGCACGATCCTCTCCAATTTTAGAAACTTCCCCCATAAAAGTCTGGTTAATCCAATCGTGTAGACAATTAAATACAGCCTCTCTACGGTAGGCAGACAATGCTCCTGGCGTACATAAAACAGAACCTAAACTACTTTGTGCCGAACGAATAAACTCAAAACTAAAGGCAAAACTTACATTCAACATCCTTGGAATAAGTGCTTTTTTACTATTTAACACACGAACATTTCCTGCAACTGCACCACAATCTTGATTAACAACAAATGGGCTCGCCATAGTTCTCAAGGTATCTTTTAAAACTATAGAATCACTATCTACAGTTATAAAAACATCTCCTGTTCCCAATTTAAATCCACGGTATAATGCATGTCTTTTTCCTCTATTTTCTGGTTGCTGATAAATAGAAACACGATTTCCTAATTCATTTTGAGCCTTCTTCATCCACTCCCAAGTGTTATCTTGACTCCCATCGTCTATAGAAATAATTTGCAGTTTCTCTTCTGGATAATCACTAGCAACCAAACTTTTTAAAGTTTTGTAAACTAACTCTCCTTCATTATAAGCAGGAACAATTACCGTACAAAGTGGCAATTCTGAATCTGAAACTGGCTTAACAACTTTATATTTCAGATATAAAAATAAAATATAGGTTATAAAACTAAGCTTTATGGTAAGTAATGAAAAACCAATAATCATCAAAACAATCCCCCAAGTAGAACTCATTCTTTCTAGGTGAATTCTTTCAAAATAGGGTGCTAGAATAAAGAATAAAGATACCGCACCAAGCATTAGTAAAAATGTACCTACTAAAATGAAAGATGATGATGAGTTTGAAATAAATCGTTCGATACGATTTTTAGATTCCTGTATCGAGTCTTCGGTTGATTCTTTTAATATTGATTGTTCCATAGGGTATAATTTTGTTCCCTATACCATAACCAACATTGATACCAATTTCAATTTCACTGAAAAACAGGCGCTTACGTAAAAATTGATTATACATAAGTGTATAAAATTTATACACAAGTGTATACTTGGGAGCAGTTTTTAATACATTTTTTCAGGTAAAACAAATAACACTTATAAGTCCTTACTAAACTCTTATACCTCATTTCCTAAAAAATACCATTAATGTCCGAGTAAAAATGCAAGACCGCTTCGCTTTAAGAGAAAAGAAGAAAGACCAAATTTTAACTATCACAAAATAAGGAGTTTAAAGAAACAATATTACTAAACTCCTCTTTTTATTCATTTTTATTAATAGTAAGGTGGCTATTTTGAAAATCTGTTTTAAACCTTGGTATAAGTGGAGTCCAATAAATTCCGTTAACTTTTATCGGACAACAATAAAAAAATACTAACCAAAAATCTTTGTACCTTTCAACTTTAAAATTTATAGTATAATGGCAAAGGTCAAAACAACTTTTTTTTGTCAAAATTGTGGTACGCAATACGCAAAATGGCAAGGGCAATGTTCTTCTTGCAAAGAATGGAATACGCTAGTAGAAGAAGTTGTTCAAAAAGAAGAAAAGAAAGGATGGAAGCCTACAGATACTTCCTCAAAAAGAACAGCTAAACCATTACGCATTCAAGAGATTGATGGTTCGCAGGAAATGCGAATGTCTTCTGGCGGATTAGAATTTGACCGTGTCCTTGGAGGTGGTATTGTTCCTGGTTCTGTAACTTTACTTGGAGGGGAACCTGGAATTGGAAAAAGCACCTTGCTCTTACAAATTGCATTGCATCTTCCTTTTAAAACATTATACGTTTCTGGAGAAGAGAGTCAGAAACAAATAAAAATGAGGGCAGAACGAATTTTCCCTGATAGCCAGCAGTGCTACATCCTCACAGAAACAAAAACGCAAAATATTTTTAAGCAAATTGAAACTACAGAGCCCGATATTTTAATTATCGACTCAATTCAAACATTGCACACAGACTATATAGAATCTTCAGCAGGAAGTATAAGTCAGATTCGCGAGTGTACTTCAGAACTTATAAAATTTGCTAAAGAAACCAATACTCCTGTTATTCTAATTGGACATATTACCAAAGATGGACATATTGCTGGGCCAAAAATTCTCGAGCATATGGTAGACACTGTGCTCCAATTTGAAGGCGACAGAAATCATGTTTACAGAATTTTGCGAGCCTTAAAAAATCGTTTTGGATCTACAGCAGAACTTGGGATATACGAAATGCTTGGAAAAGGTTTACGAGAAGTTAGCAATCCATCAGAAATATTAATTTCTAAAACTGAAGAAGAACTTAGCGGTACAGCAATTGCTGCTACGCTTGAAGGAATGCGACCATTAATGATTGAAGTTCAAGCATTGGTAAGTACCGCAGTTTATGGTACTCCGCAGCGCACCACCACAGGATATAATGTAAAGCGCCTTAATATGCTGCTAGCTGTTTTAGAAAAAAGAGCTGGTTTTAGACTTGGTGCCAAAGATGTTTTCTTAAATATTACTGGAGGAATTTCTATTGAAGAACCTGCTATCGACCTTGCAGTAGTAGCTGCAATATTATCTAGTAATGAAGATGTTGCCATAGAAAAAGATTTTTGTTTTGCTGCTGAAATTGGATTGGCAGGAGAAATAAGACCTGTTCAAAGAGTAGAACAACGCATCTTAGAAGCCGAGAAACTAGGTTTTTCTACTATTTTTGTATCTAAACTAAATAAATTATCTATAAAAAATCCTCAAATAAATATTCGTCGCGTTTCAAAAATTGAAGATGTTGTTGCTTTTTTATTTGAATAAATAAGCTAACTCAGGACGGGCTTTGGGGAATTACACCCTCTATAAGGGATTAAAAATAAATGTATAAAACCTCATTAAACCTTGATATAAGTGGAGTCCAATAAATTCCGTTAACCTTTATCAGACAACAATACTTAATTATATAATAAACTTAAAATCTATTGTTTAACTTAAATTTATTCATGTGAAAAAAATAATATTAATAGGAATCTCTTTACTTACACTTACAGCTTGTAATGACGCTAAAAAGAAAGAAGAAGCAAAAACAGCTGAAGAGAACACAGCAAAAGAAACTCCTATGAAAAAAGAAGAGGCTATCCCACAGGGAATAGATTTTATTGCTTCGGGAGAAAATCCTTCATGGAGTTTACTTATCGACTTTGATAAATCTATGACGTTTACCTCTTTAGACAATCCTAAAAAAATAAGTACTCCAGTTCCAGAAGCTCGGATTCCACAAGATGTTAGCGCCGTTAATTATTCAGCAGAAACAGAAGCTGGACTATTACAAGTTACCATCTTTAAGGAATCTTGTGAAACAGAAAATGGCGAATCTTTTTCATATAAAGTGACAGTTAGCACAAAAACAGATGAAATGCAAGATTATAATGACTTTAAAGGCTGCGGGAAATATATAGGCGACTATCGTTTAAACGACATTTGGGCACTAGAAACTATGAATGGGAAACCTGTAGATAAGAGCATGAAGCGCCCAAATTTAGAGTTTAATTTACGTAGTGGAAAAGTATTTGGCTTTAGTGGTTGCAATAGAATTAATGGGACTTTAGTAGTAGAAAAAGATTCCCTTGCAATTGGAGAGTTAATGAGTACAAAAATGGCTTGTCCAAACGCCGAATTAGAAACCAATTTTCTAGATGCTGTTAATAATAAAAAATTCAGCTTTACATACAAAAACCTTATCCTTACGCTTACTTCTGGAGAGAATAACCTTACTTTTAGAAAAGTAGATTAATAACTAGTAGTGTCTGAACAAAGAAACAATACCGCTTAGCTGTAAAAAAACAGCGTAAAGACTAAATTGTAATTACCATAAAAACTTTATGTGTTACCCTGAACTTGTCGAAGAATTTTTTGAGTATTAATAAACAAGCTCCTTGACAAGTTCAGGATAACAACTATAAATTACTTTTTAGACTACTCCTTAACACTTCTTCTATATTACGTTTCCTTGTATTATGGTGCTGGATTAGGAATCTCATTATGGATTTTATTTATTTCTGAAAGAATTTCTTCGTCTAAATCAACATTAATACTAGCTATATTTTCTTCCAACTGCTCCATTTTAGTAGCTCCAATAATAGTACTCGTTACAAAGGGTTGTGCATTTATAAAGGCAAGCGCCAATGTTGCCAAAGACATATTGTACTTTTTAGCCAAATTATAATATTTCTGAGTAGCTATTAGAGAACGCTCTCCATTATACCTAGCCATCTCTGGAAATAGCGTTAATCGTGCGTCTTCAATCCCTTTATTTTCAATATACTTATCGGTAAGTCTAGCAAACCCTAATGGAGAATACGGCAATAACCCTACATTTTCACGCATAGATATTTCTGCTAACCCTATTTCATAAGTTCTATTCAATAAATTATAAGGATTTTGAACGGTAGCAATACGAGGGAGTCCATTAAATTTATGCTCCTCCAAATAACGCATCACACTCCAAGGCACATCATTTGAGAGTCCGATATAGCGTATTTTTCCTTGTTTAATATATCTTTCTAAAATTTGAAGGATTTGCTGAATATTATCTTCCCATTGCTCATTTTCATCATGCACATAGTCTCGCTGCCCAAAACAATTTGTAGCTCGGTCAGGCCAATGTAATTGATACAAATCGATATAATCTGTTTGTAGTCTTTTTAAACTTGTATGGATAGCATCATCAAAAGCAGCCTCAGTAAAACCTTCCTCTCTAATAAAATGTTCATTAAACTCTGGAGGCCCAGCAATTTTAGAAGCTAAAAATATATTCTCTCGTTTTCCTGTTTTTTTAAACCAATTCCCAATAATGGTTTCTGTACTTCCTTGCGTTTCTTTTTCCTTCGGAATAGCATACAATTCTGCTGTATCAAAAAAATTAACGCCCTTTTCTACCGCATAATCCATCTGTCTATGCCCTTCCTCTTCTGTATTTTGCTTCCCCCATGTCATGGTTCCTAAGCAAATTTTACTTACGTCAATAGCTGTATTTGGTAGTTTTTTATATTTCATTTATTCAAATTTTCACAATTAATTGTTTTCTAATACTATAATTATGTTGGTTAGTACCAACCATTTCCTATCAAATGCCTATTATGGGCTTTGATATTGCAATTTTTTATAATAAAAGAAGATTCCCTAAAAAGGACTTTCTTACTTCCCTTTTTGAAATCTTATCAAAAATACAAAATCCAAAGTTTGGAATTATTGATGTATGTTATTTAAAAATAATTGAGTGAAGATTGCTTTGCTGAAAGAGCAAAGAAAAAAGAGCGCTTCGCTGGAAGAACAAAGAAAAAAGATCGCTTTGCTGGAAGAATAAAGAGAAAAGACTAAACTTAGCTATCATAAAAACATCTGTGTATTTGTGGCTAAAATCTATAAAACCAAAATATGGTTGCCAAAATATATCTTATTCTCGAGCACGAGCGTGGAAAGATTCAAGACTGCTTCGCTGAAAGAAAAAAGATTCAAGACCGCTTCGCTGAAAGAATAAAGAGAAAAGACTAAACATAGCTATCATGAAAATAGCTGTGTATTTGTGTATCTGTGGCTAAAATTTAAAGAAACCACTAAAAAAATTGCTCCTGCACCAAAAAAAATGCTTCCTGCAGGGTAAGTTACCCTTCCTCCGGGGTTTGTTACCCTTCCTTATGAGATTGTGGTCCTTCCTGCAGGGCTTGTTACCCTTCCTGCGGGGGTTGTTACCCTTTCTGCAGGGGTTGGTATGCTTTCCCCGCACCTCTGCATTGCTTCACAGCGGTCGGGAAGCCTCTAAGCAATTCAATAAGCATACTGGCACATATCTTTTAGCCTTAATCAATTCCTTCGTTGCAGGCTCACGGGTATTTAAAAGAAATAAATCTAACTCATTTCAATGCAAAATCTTTAGGCATACTCAAAACAGGCTCTAGGTAATTAAACCCGCTTTGAAGAGTTAAAGAGGCTACTTTAATTACGCAAGCCTTTCCAAGTATATTTATGGCGTTGTTGGCATTAATACAGAACAAATTTTGATGTTTCAACAAAATGTACTTACCTTGTAATAACATTTAAGAAATTATGGAAATATCAATAATTAAAATCGGAAATTCAAAAGGACTCCGTTTGAGCAAGACCATCTTGGAGAAATATAACATAAAGGACAAAGTAGAACTCATTCTCGAAAAGGAACAAATAATCTTGAAACCAATTGATTTACCGAGAAAAAATTGGGAAAAAGAATTTAAAAGAATGAGTGAAAACGGAGATGACAAGCTACTTATGGACGATGTTTTCGAGGACGAAAATCTTGAGGAATGGATCTAAAACAATACTCAATTGTTCTTGTCAATCTTGACCCTACCATTGGAAGCGAAATTAAAAAGACTAGACCTTGTGTAATCATTTCACCAAATGAAATTAACAAGCATCTAAACACAATAGTTCTTGCTCCAATGACTACTAATTTAAAAAAATATCCAACAAGAGTTTCGGTCAAACACAACGGGAAAAAAGGAATGATTGCAATTGACCAGATTCGGACAGTTGACAAAATCAGGATAATCCGAATTTTTGAAAACCTAACCGAAGCAGAAATTGAAAATTGCAAAGAGGTTATAAAAGAAACCTTTGTTGACTAAAAAATAAGTACTAATACCAACAATGGCCCCTATAGTAATTGCTTGTTCTCTACTAGCTAGGGGTAATCTCATGGGTATTAAAAGGAAACAAACCTAACTCATTTCAATGCAAAATCCTTACATAAAATCAGAACAGGCTCTAGGTAATTAAATTCGCTTTGAGGAATTAAATATCATTAAGTAATTTAGAAACCTCATCTAATTTTGGCGTTAAAATAACCTCTATTCTACGGTTTCTAGCTTTCCCTTCTGTAGTTTCGTTACTTGCAACAGGTAGGAATTCTCCACGTCCCGCCGCTGTTAAATTTGAAGGATCAATCTGCTTATTTTCTTCTAAAATCTGCACTATAGAAGTAGCTCTTTTGGTAGATAAATCCCAATTATCCTTCAAAGCACCATTACCTCCATAAGGTACATTATCGGTATGTCCTTCAATAAGCACATTAATATCTGGGTTTTGCGCTAAAACTGTTCCTAATTGCTGTACAGCTTTGCGTCCGTTTGCATTTACTGCCCAGCTTCCGCTTTGAAACAATAATTTATTCTCCATGGAAACATATACTTTTCCATCTCGTTGCTCCACCGTTAATCCTTTTCCTTCAAAATCTAATAATGCACGAGAAATAGCATCTTTTAAATTCTTCATAGCGGCATCTTTTGCAGCAATCAACCCTTCCAATTCTGCTACTCTTTGAGAACGGGCTTCTAATTGTTGCTTCAGAGTTTCTAACCGAGCATTTTCAGCAGCCAACGCCTTTTCCTTCTCTTCTAACTGCTTTAATAGCTCTCTGTTTTTTTCTGAATTTGCAGCAATAGCAGCACTACTATTTGTTTCTAATGCCTTATACGATTCTTCTAAATTTGCAAGATTATTTTTTGCCGCTTCATAATCTTGCCTTAACTGATTGCGTTCTGCAACTGCATCATCATATTGCTTTTGAAGCTGGTCTAAATCGTTTTCTAAACGATTGTTAGCCGACTTTAATTCTTGATTTTCGGTTTCAAAATCGTCTTTCTGATCTTTTAACGCATTGTACTTACTTTGCAGATCGTTGTAAACTTTTGAGGACACACAAGAAGTAACAAGTCCTAAAAATAGAAATCCTATAAAAATCTTTTTTATCATTATATGCTTTTGAAAGTATTTATTTTAAACAATAGTATTCTCTTTCAATTGAAAAGCTCAATCCTCAATCTCCACTAAAATAGGACAATGGTCGCTATGCTTAGCTTCTGGTAATATAACGGCTCTTTTCAATTTTTCTTGTAATGGTTTGGCTACCATATTGTAATCTATTCGCCATCCTTTATTATTATTCCGTGCATTTGCTCGGTAACTCCACCAACTGTAATTATCTGGTTCCTTATTAAAATGACGGAAACTATCTATAAAACCGCTATCTATAAAGTTTCCAATCCACTCACGCTCTACCGGAAGAAACCCAGAGACTTTAGCATTTCTAATAGGATCGTGGATATCTATAGCTTCATGACAAATATTATAATCTCCACAAACAACCAAGTTTGGAACTTCATTTTTCAAAGCATTAATATACGTTTGAAAATCGTCCATATACTTCAGCTTATGCTCCAAACGCTCAATATTGGTTCCAGATGGCAAATACAAACTCATTACTGAACATGTATCAAAATCGGCTCGAATATTCCTACCTTCAAAATCCATATAATCAATTCCTGTTCCGTAAGTAACGTTATTGGGTTGTGTTTTGGATAAAATAGCCACCCCACTATATCCTTTTTTTTGTGCACTATACCAATAATGATAAGGATATCCTGCTTCTTCAAAAACCGATAAGTCAATTTGTTCTTTATTAGCTTTAATTTCCTGCAAACAAATTACATCTGGGTTTGCAGATTGCAACCACTCTAAAAAACCTTTTTTAATTGCTGCACGTATTCCGTTTACGTTATAAGAGATAATTTTCATTTGTATATTTTATTATTGTATAATAAAGTCATTTAAACTTTCCCCTTCATTTAAAAAAATAAATGACATTAATGATAAAAAAGCTAAAATAAGGATATTTAATCATTAATGTCCGAGTAAAAATACAAGACTGCTTCGCTGTAAAAGAAAAGAACAAAGACTAAATTTTAACTATTACAAAATGAGTAGTTTAAAGAAACATCATTACTAAACTCCTCTTTTTATTCATTTTTCTTAATAGCAAAGGTGGGGGCTATTTTAAAAACCTCTATTAACCCTTGATATATTTGGAATGCAATAAACGCTGTCTGCTTTTATCGGTCAACAAATAATATTTAATATAAACATAGAAGTAAGTACCGAAAAGTTTAAAGCATAATTTTCTTGATAGATTTTGATTCATCCAGTTTATTACAAAATTTCAAATCCATATTTTTACATCATGAAAAAAACCACCCTACTTTTTCTGATTTTTATAAATATTATAATTGGTCAAGAAAAGAAAAACGATACTTTAACAGAAGTTATTTTAGAGTCCAAACGAGTTCAAAACAATTCGCTTATCCTCCCTATCGACGCAATTAGCAGTCAAGATATTGAACGGTATGCTCCAACAGAAATTACCACCGTTTTAAACGAAACACCAAGTGTTCATGTTTTTTCTGGTGCTCTAAATACAAACCGACTTACCGTAAGAGGAATGGGTGCTAGAACTCCTTATGGAACCAATAAAATCCAAGCATACTTTAATGGAATTCCAATTACCAGTGGAGTAGGAGAAACATCTTTTAATATCTATGATCCTGAAAGTCTTGAACATATTAAAATTATAAAAGGTCCAAAAGCAACTATTTATGGTACTAACTTAGGAGGCGCTCTTTTATTCCAAACAAAACTTCCTGAGAACCATAAAACTACTTTTTCAAACCGCTTTACAACTGGCTCATTCGGACTCTTAAAAAATAGTTTTCAGGCAGGTTATCGAGATGATAAATTTTATCTAAATATCCTCTCTGACCATTTGGAAACCGATGGATATCGGGAAAATAGCAACTATAAAAGAAATAATATCCTTTTAGATATGGGGTATAATTTTAACGACAATAACAGCTTAAAAATCTTAATTAATCAACTCGATTACAATGCGCAAATTGCCAGCTCTATCAATGCTACCGATTTTGAAGAAGACCCCAAAAGAGCTGCCAATAATTGGAAAGAAGCACAAGGCTATGAAGACAATAAATTAACCACCCTAGGACTTTCTTTTCAACACAATTTCTCTGCTAATTTTACAAATACAACTACTGTTTTTTATTCTTACTTGGATCATTATGAACCTCGTCCTTTTAATATTTTAGATGAATTTACAAACAGCTATGGTTTTAGAACTCTTTTCAACGGAAGCATAACTACACTCCCTTTTAAAAACAAATTTTCGGCTGGCGCTGAGTTGTATGCAGACACTTATAACTGGGCTACAATAGAAAACTTATACGAACAAAATAATAACCAAGGAAGCTTGGAAGGAAACGTTTTAAGCGACAACAAGGAATACAGAAATCGGCTAAATGCCTTCGGGACTTTTAGTATGTATTTTAAAAAACTTGTGGTAGAAGTTGGGCTTAATTACAATACTACTGCTTATAATTTTAGAGATTATTATAATGAAGGAACTGCTAACAAAAATGCAAAACGAGACTTTGATGACATCTGGGCTCCTAGTTTAAATTTAAACTATCATTTCTCAGAGAATAATCAGCTATTTACCAATATAAGTTACGGCTTTTCCTTTCCTAACCTTGAAGAAACATTAACACCAGAAGGCGTTATAAACGAAGATATCGGACCTGAAACTGGAATTAATTATGAGATAGGAACAGAGAATTACTTTTTCAATAAAACCCTAAAATTCAAAGCTGCTTTTTATTATATGGATGTTAAGAATTTATTGGTTGCCAACCGTACAGGAGAAGATCAATATATAGGAAGAAATGCAGGTAAAACTTCTCACAAAGGCGTTGAATTCTCTTTAAACTATCTAACTAATCTCTCAAAAACAATTACGCTTCAGCCCTATATAAATGCAACTTTTAATCATCATAAATTTGAAGATTTTATAGATAACAGCAACGATTATTCAGGGAATGACCTTACAGGAGTTCCAAAAAATTTGATTAATGGTGGTTTTCAATTAAAGCATATCAAGGGAATTTATTTTACTACTACCTACCAGCATGTTGGAGCTATGCCCATGAACGACGAAAACTCTTTATCTAGTGATGCTTATAATTTAATCAATCTAAAAGGAGGTTATAAGGCTATACTTTCTGATAAATTTAGTGCAGAAATTAGTGGTGGAATAAACAATGTGTTTAACGAAAAATACGCTTCCTCAATTTTAATAAATGCTGTAGGATTTGGAAACGCAGCTCCAAGATATTATTACCCTGGATTACCCATTAATTATTACGGAAGTTTGAAGTTAACATATCATCTATAAAAACAATTTGTAGCTATCAAACTGATTTCTGTGGCAAAACTAAAGGAGGTGAAATCATTCTCAAGAACAGCTCTACACACTCACTACTACTTTAATTGAGAATGTCAAACTGAGCTTGTCGAAGCTTATATGTTCTTAGGTGCGAACTGTCTTCAACAAGCTCAGACTGACATTTGGAGTTAAATGTTATAAAATAAATAGTCTATTTAAAATTTATTTAGTCTTCAATAACCAATTTCTTATGTCTACTTCCTGAGCTACAATACCTCGAAGCTCTTCTATTTTAACACGTTTTTGCTCCATGGTATCTCGGTGTCTAATAGTAACCGTGTTGTTTTCCAAAGTATCATGATCTACAGTAACACAAAATGGAGTTCCCGCAGCATCTTGACGACGGTAGCGTCTTCCTACAGCATCCTTCTCATCATAAGTTACATTGAAATCCCATTTAAGATCTTCAAATATTTCTTTTGCAACTTCTGGCAATCCATCCTTTTTAACCAATGGTAATATTGCCACTTTTGTAGGCGCCAATACCGATGGTAATTTTAAAACTGTTCTTGTAGATCCATTCTCCAATTCTTCTTCTACCAAAGAGTTCGAGAATACTGCTAAAAACATTCTATCTAAACCAATAGAAGTTTCTAATACATAGGGTACATAACTTTTATTTTCTTCTGGATCGAAGTATTGTAATTTTTTATTGCTGAATTTTTCATGCTGCGCCAAATCGAAATCTGTACGAGAATGAATTCCTTCCAATTCTTTAAATCCAAATGGAAATCTAAACTCAATATCTGAAGCTGCATCTGCATAATGCGCTAATTTCTCATGGTCGTGGAAACGGTAGTTCTCTTCTCCCATTCCTAAAGACATATGCCATTTCAAACGGGTTTCTTTCCAGTAATCATACCATTCTTTTTGTGTTCCTGGCTTGATAAAAAATTGCATCTCCATTTGTTCAAACTCACGCATACGGAAAATAAACTGACGCGCCACTATTTCGTTACGGAAAGCCTTTCCTGTTTGCGCAATTCCAAAAGGAATCTTCATTCGTCCAGTTTTTTGAACGTTTAAGAAGTTTACAAAAATTCCTTGTGCCGTTTCTGGTCGTAAGTATAAATCCATAGCCGACTCAGCAGAAGCCCCAAGTTTAGTCCCAAACATCAAGTTAAATTGTTTTACTTCTGTCCAATTCTTACTTCCAGTTTCTGGGTCTGCAATTCCAAGCTCTTCAATAAGTGCTTTTACATCTACTAAATCTTCTTTTTCTAAAGATTGTCCAAGGCGTTTTAAAATTGCTTGTGCCTCTTCATTATATTTTACTACCCGCGGATTGGTAGCCACAAATTGTTCCTTATCAAAAGAATCTCCAAAGCGTTTTTCAGCCTTTGCAATTTCCTTTTCAACTTTAGCTTCTATTTTGGCTACATAATCTTCCACCAAAACATCGGCGCGGTATCTTTTTTTGGAATCTTTATTATCTATTAACGGGTCGTTAAAAGCATCTACGTGTCCAGACGCCTTCCATGTTGTAGGATGCATTAAAATAGAAGCATCTATTCCTACAATATTATCATGCATTTGCACCATTGCTTTCCACCAGTACTCTCGAATATTTTTCTTGAGTTCTACCCCATTTTGTGCATAATCGTATACTGCACTTAATCCGTCATATATTTCACTTGAAGGAAAAATATACCCATACTCCTTAGCATGAGATATTACTTTCTTAAATTGATCGTCTTGATTTGCCATGACGCAAAAATATACTTTTTAGGAGAATTAGAATTTTATTTCAGCTTAAAAACTGTAGAAGCCAGTAAATTTTCTTTGTAAAACACATTCACTCGGTAATCGCCTTCCATTTCGAGGTCTTTAACAATGATATAATCACAGATTCCCATAGGCTTATTTTCATAGTCTACAACAATCTTTTTACTGTATATAAGTTTCTTATTTTTATATGTAACTGCTGCTCTACTTCCTAGAATCTGATTTTTAGGATCTATAAACTGTACATAAAAAATTCTTTCGCCAGGTTGTAAAAGGGTTCCTGGTGCTATATTAAAACATGCCCGAAGTCGTTCTGCCCTATTCGCTCTGTTTGTCTCAATTACTTTTCCATTGCTTCTTGCTTTATAGGCAATTCCCACTAAAGCCGAAACCTTTAAAGCTGGATCTTTATCTATTTGTTTGGAAAGCTCAATGTTTTCATTGATTAAAGAATCGGTAAATTGTGTTAAATTCTCGTTAGCACTTTTAAGTGCATTAGAATAACGCTCCAGTTCTATATATCGTAATTTGGTACTGTCTATTTCTTTTGAAAGCAAGAAATTTTGTTGCTTTATAGAGTCTGCAACTTGATGAAGGTATTTATTTTCTTTTCTTATTTCTGCTAATTCTCTTCTGTAGCGTCCCAAAATTTGGTAATCTACTTCCAATAACTTAATGGAGTCTTTTAGCATGGCTATCCGCCTCCTGCTATAATCAATCTCTTTAATATGACTCTCATTTTCTTTAGCCAAGGTATTCAAATCATTTTCAATACTCTCTAAATCTTCCACTATCATTCCTTTTGCATTCTCTAAAAAGGAAACTTTCTCCTCACTTTCAACATAATTGAAATAAGAAAACCCTGTAAGTGCTGCAATACACAATAGTAAAACTCCTAATATTATTTTTTGTCCAAACTGCTTTTTTTGAGCACTCATTTAAATTAGTTAGATTTGAATATAACTACAACTATCATAATTGATTAAGGGCGTAAAGATACTAAATGATCTTCAAAATTTATTTTTTCCCAACACTTGTTTAGGGTGTTCCGAAATTATAGGCTTCAACGATGCTGTGCTTTGTGTTTCATGCCGACACCAATTACCACTTACTCAATTTATTAATGAGAACGATAATCTTACCGAAAAATTTTTATATGGTCGTATAAAAATTGAAAATGCCGCCTCATTTATACGATATTACAAAAAAGGTATCAGTAAACAACTTATTCATCATCTAAAATATAAAGGACATCAAGAAATCGGAACGATGTTCGGGAAATGGGTAGGACATGAAATATTGGTTTCCAATAGATTTAAAAATATTGATTATGTAATTCCTGTTCCGCTTCATAAAAAAAAATTAAAAGAGCGTGGATATAATCAAGTGAGCAACTTTGGAATTGAAATTGCCAATTGTATAGATGCTATTTATTCAGAAGAAATTGTTAGTAATGTTAAATACTCAAAAACGCATACTTCAAAAAATAGAAATCAACGAGCATTGAGCATTGGGAATCAGTTTTTATATAACAAAAACATTCCTTTAAATAATAAACATATTTTAATTGTAGACGATGTTATTACTACTGGAGCTACATTAGAAAGTTGCGTACGTGCTTTCCCTAAAGAATTAAATATAAAATTTAGTATTATCACTATTGCAATTACATCTTAATTTCAACGTTACTAAAAATAATCGTTAATTTGCAGCTTTAATTGGGCTTGATGAAAACTAAGAATCTTTTAAGTTATATTCTATTTTTTACACTATTATTCAGTTTAATAAACTGCGCTAGAAGAGGTACCCCAGAAGGTGGTCCGAAGGATTTAGATCCTCCAAGAATAACTTCTTCTAGTCCAGAAAACTACACTACAAATTTTTCTGCTGAAAAAATCAGAATTAATTTTGATGAATATATCAAATTAAAAGACTTACAAAAGCAGCTTATTGTCTCGCCTCCATTAAAAAACACTCCATACATTTATCCGCAATCTGGCGCTAGTAAATACTTGGAAATTGAAATTCAAGACACCCTAACAGAAAACACCACCTATGTTTTTAACTTTGGACAAAGTGTGGTGGATAATAATGAAGCAAATCCATATTCATACTTTAACTATGTATTTTCCACAGGCTCCTATATTGATTCTCTAGAGCTTGAAGGGTTTGTTATTGATGCGGTACAAAAAAAGCCAGATTCTTTTATTTCGGTAATGCTTTATGAAGTAGATTCTGCATATACCGACTCTGTAATTTACCAAAAACCACCAAATTATATTACCAATACGCTGGACAGTTCTACAAATTATAGACTTACAAATCTAAAAGAAGGAACCTACAGACTTATTGCATTAAAAGACGAGGCTGGAAACTACAAATTTGACCCAAAAAAAGATAAAATAGGATATATTGACCATTTTATTGAAATTCCAAGCGATTCAATTTACGGACTCAACCTTTTTAAAGAGGTCCCAGAATTTAAAGCTGCAAGACCTTCTTTAATTGCAAAAAATAAAATTTACTTTGGATATGAAGGAAATCCAAAAGGGATGGAAATAAAACTCTTATCCGATAAACCCGAAGATTATTCATACCGTACATTTCCAGATCTTGAAAAAGATACTCTTAACTACTTTTTCACACCTTTTGAAACCGATTCTTTAGTTTTTGAAGTACGAAACACCAAAACAATTGACACTTTTACCGTACGTATAAAAGAAATGTATGCAGACACCCTTGTAGTGGCGCAATTAAATAAAGGGTTTAGTATAAACGATACTTTAAAAATTCATACCTCCACCCCAATGGAAACCTACAATAAGGAGCTTATTAAGGTGTTAGATAAAGACTCTACCAATGTTGATTTTACTTCTATTTTAGATGAAAAAAATAATATTTTCAATCTAAAATGGGATTCAGATGTAGGTCAGAAATACAGAGTTACTATGCTGCCAGGTGCTATTACAGATTTTTATGGAGAGGTAAACGATACTTTAAATTATTCAGTTTCCACAAAAGACCTAGCAGATTTAGGAAGTTTACGTGTGAATTTAAAAAATGTAGACCAATACCCTATTATTCTTCAACTAACAGACAATAGCGGGGTTGTTAAACAAGAAATGTTTATTGAAGAACAAAAAGCTTCTTATGAGTTTAGAAACATCGATCCAGCCACCTATCTAATTCGTGTAATTCACGATAGTAATGGGAATGGAAGATGGGACACAGGAAACTACTTACAAAAAATTCAACCAGAACGAATTAGTTACTATCCAGAATCGGTAGAATTAAGAGCCAATTGGGAAATAGAGCAGACTTTTACTTTACAGTAAACTGATCTCTATCATTTAAAAATTTAAGTCCGTTTCGGTACGTATCAATTTCGTTTTTATGCAGGGTTGCATAGATAGTTTCGTCACTTTTTGTATGGATTAACTCCTCCCCAAGGGGGGTATACACTGCAGAGTGCCCTGTATATTCGTAGCCATTTCCATCCAATGCTATTCGGTTTACCCCAATGCAATAACTCATGTTCTCAATAGCACGGGCTTGCAATAAAACATCCCAAGCTTTTATTCTCTTTTTAGGCCAATTTGCTACATATACAAGCACATCATAATCTTCTACATTTCTTGCCCACACAGGAAAACGCAAATCGTAACATATTTGCGGACAAATCTTCCAGTCTTTATAATTTATAATTACCTTTTTTTCTCCAGAAGCATACACTTCATGCTCTCCAGCCAAGGTAAATGTATGTCGCTTATCATAATACTCAACACTTCCATTAGGCGTTACAAATACAAAACGATTATAAAAATTACCGTTCTCTACAATAACTAGACTCCCTCCAATTGCCATATTTTTCTCTGATGCAAGATTTTTCAGCCATTCTATAGAATCTCCCTTCATTGATTCTGCTACCAAACTTGCATTCATAGTAAATCCAGAAGTAAACATTTCAGGAAGAAATAGTACATCAGTTTCCTCATTTACAAGCTTAATTTTATCTTGAAGTAACGCTCTATTTGCTTCAGGATTCTCCCAAATCAACGTTGTTTGAAGAGCTGCTATGTTTAATATCTGTGCCATGGTATAAAATTAAGGTATTATGTTTATAATTGGAAAGGAAGTTCAGTGTAACTCAAATTAAACACCACTAAAAAGCACAGAGATTTGTAACAAACAGAAAGTTTATAGTTTTTTTATATTGTATTCAAATTTCAAAACTCTCAAACCCCATAAGGTTAATGTCTGTTCAACAAAAATCCTTTCATTTTTTGGGCTAGCAACTAACTTGTCTTTAAATGCTTTAATAAATTTTGCCCATAAATACCCCTTTGAATCGTTTAACAAAAAATAAAAACCACTATCTCCAAATTTTTTTCCTGATGAATCTAGAATTAGTTCTCCATTCTTACCAACATGAGGACACAAAATAACAGTAGCATTTCCATTTGGCAATGGAAAAACAGCTTTTATACAAGTTTGCCCTGAAGGTATTTTACAAGTTTTATAAACGCCCGAATACACTACTTGGCCAGTTGCTTTGTATCTCCTTAGCCAAATTGTACGCTTAACTTTTCCTGTATTAGCATCTAGTAATTGTATTATTTCACTTTCTAATGCTTTTGATTCCTTTATATTTCTAATTGGAATGTTTAATTGTTCTATTCGATTACTAAATAAAAGTTTTAACAATATTCCACAGACCTTAAAGAAAGGATTCCACTTTACTTTTAATTCAAAATCATAATTGCTTGTATTTTCATAAAAATCAATTACATCCTTAGAAAGGAAATTTAAGTCGCCTTTAGATAAATTAAGTTGATTGATGGAGTCGATTAAACCTTTGCTTTTTTTGCCCTTATCAATTATCAATTGTTCTTTCTCTGCCAGTTGGTTAACAAATTTCAAACCAATACCATTTGTATTGCCAAAAGAACCGATAAGCCATTCATTTTCTTCTTTATAGATTCTTCTACCAAAACAAATAACCCACTGCTGAGTAATCCAATCTTGAAAATTTTGTTTTTTATGTGCTATTCCCATTTTGATTTATTTTAGAAACTGGGAATAAAATTCTTTTGACCTTTCCACGTACCAAATTCTCCAATTGGTCTAAATCTTAAAGTTGCAAACTCAAAATGAAAATTTTTTCGTTCTCTTTCTTTCATCGCTTTTATGTGCCTCTTGGGCTTAGGAACCTCAGCATGACCGTGAGCCATGTCGGTCATTTCTTTTTCAGTTTTCCAAATAGAAAATGTTGATACAATATTTGGAAAGCCATAAGATGCCAATGAAAGAGTTGTTCCTGAGTGGTCTCGAACCAATTTTTCTACTGGTCTTCCCCATTGAATAAATCTTGGAACTTCAAGAGGTTTCATTCTAGCAATAGTAACAGCAACTACTGGAGAAATATTTTTTTCTAATTCTCCTTTATGTTCAGGTATTTTGAACTCTGTAAACTTGCCCCATTGTCTTATAAAAGCTAAACGTACGTACCAACCTTTCACTAGCCGTCTACCAAAATTGGTTTTTTCTAAATATTCATCTAAAGCAATTTCATTTTCCCATTGTGCAAATATTGCTACCTGCCCAATTAATATTCTGGATGGAGATAAAATTGGTGATCCCAAAGTCATTACAGTCATATTTTCCGAATGAATTAGTCCTTTAGTTTTCTTAGAAATTGGATTTGAGAACATTCCCTTTATCGCCATTAAAAAAGGCAATTCGATTAGATGATAAGAAAATATAGTCATATTTAATTTCTATAATAAAAAAGGTTTTTAGTCAAACTACAAAAACAGCAGCCTACTCTTAAGCCAATCGTTAAGGTTAAAAGTAGTCGGATTTGAAGTATAAAACAAATTATGTCTATTATAGAGTGAGGATAAATTAAATCCTTTTAAAACAAATTTTTACTTAAAGAAAAGGTAAAGGTGTTTCTATTAATTAACTACCTCGTGGCAAACTCAGGAAGCTTTGGGAATAAAACCCTCTATGAAGGATTTAAAATTCCAATTACAATAGTATGAATCCGTAAGGCAATTCCTGTAAGTACTGGTACCACCACAATTCCAATAGTTAAATACAAAAAACAAGCGGCGGCTCTACTACTCCCTACAAATGCCTCTTGCTCTTTAAAATTAAACTGCCAATTTCCAGCAAATCCATAACCAATAAACAACCATAAAACGGCTAATGCTATAATGAAGTAGAGAATATTACGGTAATAAAAATGAAACTTCCTAACTGGATTATAAATACTCTTATTTCCGTAGAAAATTACGGTTGGTAAAAAAATAAGAATACTCCATGCCAACAAACTCCCTATTGGAACTTCCAATCCTAAAAAAGTACGACTTAAATTAAGTACTCCTGATAAAAAAAGGTAACATGAAACCAAAAGAAGTAGGAAATAAAATAGAAATAATTTGGTACGTTTGGTCATTTTTTAATTTTAATAAAATTAGTGTTTAAGAAAACTACTTTTTGTATACCAAATTTATCTGTCTTTGTATTTTATTCAAATAATTGGCTAATCGTTTTCATTGGTAAAAACATTTTTCCACTATCTGGAAGTTTTATAAAACCATACTTGTTATAAAAATTTTCCGCATCTTGGTCAATTGGGTCAACAACCACAGCAAACGATGCAATAGTTTTAGATATTTCGTAACTTCTCTTTAAGGCATCTATTAATAGATACTTCCCAATTCCTTGCCCTTGAAATCTATTGTCAATTGCTAGCCTTCCAAGTAAAGTTGCAGGGATTGAATTATAAGCCTTTGGTAGTTTATTCCGTATTTGATTTGGAATAAAATCTGAAGAAACGCTAGTATTTGACAACGTATAATAACCTTTAATTAGATTGGTTTCTATTTCGTTAATTACAAAACAAACAGAAAGCTTTCTTTTAACATCTTGATTTGCTTGTTTTTGAATGTAAGTGTCTAACATTTCCTTTCCACAAGAAAACTCAGATTTTTTATGTTTAGAATTTAAAGGTTCTGATAATTGACTCATCAAGTGAAAAGAGCTTTAAATTCATCCGCAGCTTTAGAAAGATCTTTGTTTGGTGTTTTAGGATTTAATACAGCTTCAAAAAACAGTTCACTATCTTTTTGAGAAGCAACTACCCGTTCTCTTTCCGATATTATCTCTTTAGCCTTTTCTTGAACTGCTATAACTACAAAATCAGTTAAATTTCTATAACCTCCTAATCTAGCTGCTCTCTCAAAAAATAATTTTTGTTCTTTAGGAAGACGAGTATCAAATCTTGCGTTTTTAGTATTTTTTTTTTCTGTTGCCATCACATTCTTTTATACAAATGTACGTTCATTTTACGTACTTCACAAAATACAGTACGTAAATTAAACGTACATATACAACCTATTTCTTTTTGGTTGCGTTAGGATAAGCATAATATTTATATGTATAGAAAATAAACGTAAAACCTCCAAAACCTAAATCCTTCATTTAGAAAAATCGTTCCTCCGTAAAAAAAGAAGCTCCTACCGGGGTAGTTACCGTTCCCGAGGAGCTTTTGTGGTCTCCTGCACACATTGTCACCCTTCCCGCAGGGATAATTAGCCTTCCTGCACCCTCGGGGAGCTTTCCCCGCAGCCCTGCAATGCTTCCCAGCAGTCGGGAAGCATATTAGGTAGTGCAGGAAATACTAATTAGGCTCTCATTCTCTTCTTATAATTACTTATATAGCCCTTTCTTCTGGTAGGCTTATTTCTAAACACATACCTCCCCGTTTCTCTAACCTCTGCAACTGCATTGTATAAATGCGTATATGCTTGGTCTCTAACTAACTTTTCTGCACTATTATCTGTCCTAGTTTCATTAGCTCTAGCAAGTAAATCTGCCATAGTAGCTGCGGTAGTTTCGGCGGTAGTTAACTGTTCCATATCAAACATAATTTTCTCTAATTCCTGAGGGTTTTTATTCCCTAAAGAAGCTAGATCACTTAAATCCTGAATCATATCTGCATGTCCAAAGCCCGCGCTAATCTCTTGGGTACGACTTAATAGGTCTTCTCGTTCTCTAAAAGCAAACCGAAAAGCATTTAACAACTCTTCTCTTAAGGCATAAGCGTCTGGCGACCGTAAGTCCCATTCCTTGCGTGCTTCCTCTCTTCCATAGCGCTCGCTTACCCAAAGAGATTGTGCATGTCTAAGTGCTCCTGCTCGAACTGGTAAATCTTCCATATAAATTATCCAATTCAAGCCCACAGCTTCCAACGCTCTTTTATCTTCTTGCGCCCAAACATATAAGTCCTCCGCCTCTTGCAAATAACTATCTACTGGCATGTTTATTCTCTTTACCTCTTCCAATGGTATGCTTTTTAATAAACTAAACTTAGTTTCATAATTCTCTTTGCTCATAATTTACTATTTACAGGGTTACTATTTTTCTTCATTAATTTTGAAATCCTATTTTATCGGGTTTTGGGGTTAAAATCTTGAGGTGCTGTTTTAGGTTCATTTATAGTTCCATCGGCTCCAGTATCATTATAAATGGTCCATTCGGAAAATGTATAGTCCGTATTATTTTTAACAACTGCAGTATTTCGTACAGCACGCCCATCTTCAAATTCGTGATTGGTGCCCGAGCCATCCTCTCCAGAAACACCAAATACATCTACCACCTTCCCATTTCCATCTACCAGATGCATAGTATCATCTCCATTAGAATCTGCTGCGCCGCCAGTACCCCCTTCTAAATCTGGCGAAAAACCATAAACCACTTCAAAAGAGAGCGCATCTGCCGCAATTACAAAAGCACTTAAGGGCGCCATAGTATATCCTGTTAAATCAATAACACTTCTTGCGGTAAATTCGGTATTAGAATTTGTATACCTACGTAAGCTCCAGCCCGACAAACTAACAGGCTCACTACCTGCATTAAAAAGTTCTATAAATCGCATATTTGCGGTAGTGTTGCTATTATCTGGGTCGGCTATTTCTGAAATTAAAATACTAGTACTCGTGTTTTTTAACGAACAATCTTCGTAACTATCTGTAAACTGAAAATCCATTGCATCTCTAACATATAAATTGTTGCCAAAGGGAATTCCTACTACATTTCCACGACCTTTTACCACCGAGACATTGGAAAAAGTAGCTGTATTTGAAATGGAAATAATAAATTGATCCTCACAGTTAGTCAATTCATTTTCTCCTCCGTAGGTTGAATTAAGATCTTTAAACTGAAAATTATTTATTTGTACTAATTTATTTTGATAGTTCCCCGTTAAAAACGCCTCTAAGCCTATTATTTCTGGCTGAATTGTATTTCCATCAACACTACTTAAAATATGTTCCGAAGTAATATTTGTTAGCAAGAATCCATTTTTATCCTTTTTTATACGCAAACCTCGTAAAGCAATTTCTATTTTAGAATTTACCTTTAATTGATGCGGAGCATCAAACTCCAATTCAATTCCAACATCTCCACTTTGCATTATCGCCTTAGTTTCTTCAAGGTTTAATGTTGAATAATTGGAGGTAATTATCCCTCTAATTTTTATGTTCTCTACTATCTCTTCGGAAGTCTCTCCAAACCCCATTAATAAAGTTTCCAGACTAATTTCGGTAGCGTTTTGTAATACATTACACCTTTCGGTATTCATTTGTGAAACATCTTCTAGATTTCGGATGCGTAATTGATACTTTCCGTCATATTGTAAAATACCAATAATGATTCCATTTTCTTGAGGTAGAAGTGAATCTCCATTTTTAAATCTTCTAGAAGTAGAAACAAAGATTTCATTTGCAAAACAATCGGTTACTGCGCTTTTAGTGTCCTTATTACTAACTACAAAAGTTGACTCTTCTATAAATTGCACCGAAGTAATAGCCACCAAGCTCCCAAGGTCTTTTTCTGAAATAGCATTGATTTCAATAGCTTTTGGAGTTATATGCTGCGCCTCTTCTCCTAGATAAAAAAAGCGATAAAAATCTTCCTCTTGAATGCCAGAAAACGCATCGTCCTTCAAAACCCCTAAAACAAATTCTCCATCTACCTTATGAAGTGTTATTCCATTAACCGCAATAGTTATTTCATGATTCAATTGAAAAGTTTCAAAAAGAGCTATTTCCTCAATTTTAATATTAATTCCACCCGACTCATCTTGTACATATATTTCCTTATAAAAATTCCCAGAACTATCATTAGCAGTAATTACAACCTTAATAACCAAAGGCACTTTTAATGTTATTGAGGTTTCTTTATACATTTCTTTAATGGATTGGATAGTGGTATTTGCTACAGGAGTTTCACAATAATATTCAATACCTCCACAGCGCACATTATTCATTTTAACATCCTCTAAATCTCTAACGGTAAGGATATAATTGTTTTGATTTCTTGTTAAAACCCCTGTAATAGTTCCATTTCCAAGAGGCAATAATGCGGCTTGAAAATCTGCAAATCCGCTATTCTCCATAAATACTTCATTGCCTTCGCAATCTTTTAAAATATGCGTTTTAGCTTTTTGAGGTTCAGCATAGGTACTGCATAAACTAGCAGGAGTTAGCTCTACATTTTGCAAGGTTACCAAGATATTTACCATGGTAGAATCTAATTCTGAAATTAAATATTTCTTTGGAGTAATTACCGAAACAGCATCACAGGGAACTAAAATATGCTCGTTAATTTTTGTAGCTGGCAACCTCCCTACAGATAAATTTCCGAAAGCCGAAAAGGTTCCACCCAGTTTAAATGTCCCTTTATTGTTATCTAAATAGAGTCCTTTTAAATTGAGGTATATTTTTTGCCCCATAGGATAAAACAAATATAAATCCCGTAGATCCAGTTCTAACTGAAAACCTTGCGTTGGATTGCTTGGATGGTTTTGAAAATGTATACTTCCGAAGAAATTTCCAGTCAAATCTGAAGAGTTTATATATCCTTCAATAATAAGTTCCTCTTGAATTTGTAAAACTTCTCCCTTATAAAGCACTTTTACTGCTTCAAAAGTGGTATTAACGGTAGGCATTTCTCCTATGCAACTATCTTTTGGAGGCGTGTACTCATCATCCGCTACACACGCAAAAATCAGCATCAAAGTAATGCTAATAAAAGAACTAAAAGCTATTATTCTCTTTAGATTTTGCATCTTAAAAACTTATTGCAAGGTTTACAAAATAGGTTCTTCCGTAGCCGTACCAATGCTTATTCCCAAACTGCGGAGCACCGCGCTGCACATCTATAAATGCTTGTCCGAAATTTGCATTTCTACTCTGCTCATATCCGCCGCTTTTATAAGTAACATCAAAAACATTGTTAATACTGGCAAACAGACTTACATATCTCTTGTAAATACGCCACGATTTTCCTCCATTAAGATTTAATAAGTAAATAGCGGGTAATCGTTCTTGAGTTAAAAGCATAGCCACTTGCTCTTCAGAAGCATTTGGAAAAGTACCTCCCTCTGGATTTTACAAGAAACTTTCGGTTCTTTTAATTGCTGAAATATCTATATAATTATCTGCCAAATAATTGCCAGTTATTCCTACCCACCAATATTTACTGCTCCTATAATCTACCCCGATTGAATATGCTTTTTGCGGTCCAACAGCTAGTTTATAATCTTTAATATTAGTTTTTCCTAAATCTAAAGTCCCTATCAAATTAATTAAATCATCCTCGGCGCCAACCGTATCAAAATTGATACTTACCTCTGCATTTTTGGAATAGCTATAATCTCCATAGGATGCCACCGCAGAAAGTTTAATTTCTGAAGTAGCTTGGTAGGCAAACCCGAGTTCTCCACCATAATGTAATTTTTCAATATTGGTAACTACCTCCTGTACAAAATCGCTCCCAACCCCAGCATCTACATAGAAATAATTAATATCAGTGGCATTTTTAAATTCAGTATAATAGCCTGTTAGTCGCATTGTAATTTCTGGCAAGTTTAAATGATAAGAGAAAGATGCCGAAGTGCTAATTTCCGACTGTAAGCTATCCACCACTTTATTATTCTCTCTTGAATTAATAAAGCTATTTTGAAGAGTTGGAGCGCTCGTTATATATGCTCCCATCCCATTAATTGAATGTCGGTTATTTAATTTGAATGTAAATCCAGCTTTAACTCCATAATTAGAAAAAGACAACGCTTCACTTTTCCCTTCTGAAGTTAACGGAAACCGCTCATTTAAAAACAACCCTTCTCTTTGATAGGAGGTATTTGAGGTTTTACCTGAAATAAAAAAGGCAAGTTTTTCAAACTGAAAATTCCCTTGCAAAAAAGCTTCATATTGACTGGAAACAATGTTATAGTTATACCCTATTCTATCGCCTTCAGTTTTATTTAAAGTACCATTTGCATCATTTTTAGTATTAGAAAACGGATCAATATCTTCATGAAATTGCGCGCCCAATAAATCTGCTAACAACCCGTAGTTTTCAGAATTTGAACTTAAATACCTAAAAACCTGTATCTAGTTTAAAAAACTCATTGAATGTATAATTTGCATTTATATTTACGGATATCAAGTTTTCTTCCGTAGCATCATTATATAATACATAAGAGCTTTTCCCATTATTTGTTTCTGAAAGATTTGCACTATATAAACTATTCCAATGTATTTGAGGATCATTTATAAAACCTTCTTTTGCTAAGTTGGCATTCTCAAAATTAGCCCCCGAAGGATTATTAATATAAAAGCTTGGCAAATAGCGGTAATAATCTGGATTAGGACTCGGCGCATTGTAATACCCTAAGCGACTACTAGTTAAGATCCCGAATTGATAAGCAGCACCCAACTTAACGCTTAATTTATCGCCTAAATATTCATAATTAAACATAAAAATAGGCTCTTCAATTTCTCGTATTCTAGAATTTCTACGCTCCCCCTCTTGAGTTCCCCAATAGGGGTTGTATTTCCGACCTACTAATTCAAAAACCTCATTTGTTACAGCAGAAGACTTCCCTCTTCTATTGGGGGTATAAAACCCTGTGAAGTATAGCGTGTGCTGTGCATTAGGCTGATATCCTATAGCGCCAAAAACTGAATATGCGTCGTATAGCGTCCCATCAATATAACCTTCTTTTGCTAAGCGTCTAGATGCAGATATGGAATAAGACAATCCGCTATTTTGCACCCCAGAATTGTAAGTTACCATTAATCTATCTGTATAGGATTTATTAGAAGCCGAAGCCGAAACACGTATACCAGACCGCATAAAAGCTGGATTTGTATTTATATAAGTAGCACCTAAAATCCCCCCGAAATTATTAGGATTAGCTTCCATTCCATAAAAATATTCTTGATTGCGGAGCACATCGTTAATGCCTCCAAAATTACTCCACTGTGGGCGTCCATTAAAAACACGGTTCATACGGATTCCGTTAATAAAAACATCTCCATATTTAGAATCGTAGCCTTTTACCTTAAAGAAAGACTGACTAAAATCGAATGCCGCTCTGGTTAAGAAAATATCTCTAGTAGCTTGAAGCATTCCTCCTGAAAAATCTGTTTCTATATCATCTGCAAAATCATTTTCTGCTAAGGAAATACTGTTTTCCTGCTGTAGTTCTTGCACATCTACTTCCAAAAAAACACTCCTAAAATTAACCGTTTGATCTGCTGTGATTGAAAAAGGAAGACGTTTAACTAAATAACCTTCTTTAGTAATTTTTAATACATACGTTCCTGCTAAAATATTTTCTAAGCTGAAGTAACCATCTGCCAAAGATTGTGTTTTATGAAATGAATCTTCTATTTCTATTGATGCTCCGTTTACAGGGAGATTAGTGCGAGCGTCAAAGAGAGAACCCTCCACCTTATTTTCTTGAGAAACTAGCGTCTCAAATAGCAAACATATAAGTATAAAAACTCCAGATCTCATTGGTTAGGATTTACTTATTTCAAAGAAGACTAAAAACACCAACCTCTATGCGTATAATACTATATAACATAAGGGCTTAATAAATTAGTAGTTGACCAATATACAAACAAATAAAGTATATTTACTACAGTGAAATAGAAAATAAAACATGAAGCTATTGATTGTATTAATATGTATTAGCGTATGTTCAATAATACATAGTCAAGAAAACAATTATAATATTGAATCTATAGTGTTTTATAATGTAGAAAATTTGTACGACACTTTAAACGACACGCTAACTTTTGATGATGACAGAACCCCAGACGGAAAATACCAATGGAATCTAGATAAATATACGCTTAAAATAGCGCAAATTGCCAAGACATTAAAAGCTTTAAATAACGACACCTATATTGCTACTCCAACAATTATTGGTCTTGCTGAAATAGAAAACATCAAGGTTTTAACCGATTTAAAAAACCACGAAGACTTGTTAGCTAGCAATTATGGAATTATCCATGAAGACTCCCCAGATGAACGTGGAATTGATGTGGCATTACTTTATAAAAAGGATAGCTTTATACCGAATACGATACATAGCAGGCGACTCATAATTTATAATGAAAAAGGTTTTAGAGATTACACTAGAGACCAACTTGTAGTTGATGGCTACCTACATGGAACATATTTTTGTTTTATAGTAAACCATTGGCCATCTAGAAGTGGAGGAGCACAAAGAAGCAAACCTTTTAGAGAAGCCGCCGCTAGGCTAAATAAGCAAATTATAGATTCGGTTTCTAGAAAACATCCAGAAATAAAAATTATTAGTATGGGCGATTTTAACGATAATCCAACTGATAATTCATTTAAAAATATCCTAAGAACAAAAGGGAATAAAGTAATTCAAGACGAACCATATCTCTACAATCCAATGGAAAAGATCTACAAAAAAGGAATTGGTTCTTTAGCGTATCAAGATAAGTGGAGTTTGTTTGATCAGATTTATTTTACCTCGAATTTATTAGAAGATAATAATGGGTATCGATTTTGGAAAGCAGGGGTCTATGCGCCTAACTATTTAAAAACAAAAACTGGAAAATACAAAGGATATCCATTGAGAAGCTATGCTTCTGGCGTTTACTACGCCGGATATTCTGACCATTTTCCAGTTTATATCTATTTGGTAAGAAAGTTAACTATTAATAAAAGTGAATAGCTAGTGTGTTAATGTGTTGTTATGTACTTTTTAGTGTTTCGTTTATTAGGAGCCTGTTTAGGATCTTAAAGACAACCCTTCGACAAGCTCAGGGCTACAGTCAATACTAAATTATTATAACACAGTACTAGTTAAACTTATGTAACTCTTAATTTCCAACCTTTAATTGCTTAGGAACAGCGTTCTTAATCGAACCAAAGCATATAAGGGATTCTAAGTAAAATAAGGAAAAGTCCGATTCCGTAGAATAAAGCAATTTTTCCAAATTTTCTTTTAGAAGTAGTTTCTTTTTTATGTTTACTCCAACCAATAGTAATTAAAGCAATAGCAATAATGTTAGTAAAAGGATGCTCTACAAGCACTAATCTTAGGAGACTATCACTCATAACGCCCCCTGTTTGCCATGAAGCAAATCTAGGAGAAACGAAATAAAGCACGAGTCCTATTAGAAGTTGAATATGCGAAAATATTAGTGCAAAAAGACTAACTCTAAGATCCTTAGCCATGCTAAAATCTTTATTTTTAAAATAACCTACCATAGCATTTAGAACTGCTATAACAAGTACTAAAAGGGTGAAATATGCCCAATATGAGTGTAAAACATTAACTGTTGAATACATGAATGAGATTGTTTAGTTTGTATTCAAAAATACACATTATAGCTGATAAATTTCCAGAAAAGGCATAAAAAAACCCCGCAAATTGCGGGGTTTAATTTTTATAATAAGATCTTATTAGAAGTTGTATCTAACTGTCATATTCCAAGCTCTTCCCCATCCAAAGAAAACTCTATTGCTAGTACTAATCCCTCTATAAGTTGCATCTCCATCTTGCGCAAAATTATTAGTTTCAGATTCTGATATATATGTAGTATCGAATACATTATTCACATTTAACCTAAGATTGATCGCTTTATCTTTCTCTCTACCAACAATTAATTTATATGATAAACCTGCATCAAATAAATTATAATCTGGTAATTCAAGAGCACCTTGATTATCTGGAGTACCAAACTGATTAACAAAATTTCCACTATCTCCTGCAAAATCAGCATATAACTTATCAGCTCTATCCCAACTTGCATCGAATCTTAATCCTTCTATTGGCATAATACCAATCCCTAATCGTGACGTAAATTGAGCAGCATCTCCAACCTTTACACCATCAAGATATAAAGTATAATTTCCGATTAAATTTTGACCAGAATCAAAAACAGAAGCATCTACATTTCCATTATATTCCCAATTTCCAATTGATAGCATTCCATATACATCAAAATACCTATGAAAAGGACGGTAATTTGCAACAAATTCAACTCCCGAATGTACTTGTTCCAATCCTTTAAAATTAGCAGATCCATTAATATCACCTTCAACTGTTACACTTTCCGAAAGGAATCTATCTTTCCATGAAGTTCTATAAACATTAACATCTGCTGTAAATTCTGAAGATCTAAATCCATATCCTAGTTCTAATCCAATAATTTTTTCATTTGTCAAATCTTCATTTACTAAATTAACATAATTCAAGAAAACTGCATCAAACAATGGTTGTTTAGAATAAAATCCTGCATTAGCAAAAACATTATGCTTTTCATTAATATTATAATTAATACCACCTTTAATATTACCTCCTAATTGATTAATCCACTCCGTTTCTTGTTCTGGGTCAGAATCTAAATAGTTGAATGGATCTTCTCTTTTAAATCCTTGGTTAGAAATAGCTCCTTGAACAAAGGCTGACAATTTATCACTTGTATATTCTAACTGACCAAATCCACCAATCCAATTTACATATCCTAAATTATAATAATCAATTTTAGTTTCATCGTCTACATCTTTAAACACATTCCAAGTATTCCCAACTTTTGGAGAATAAGTGTTTGTTGAGAAACTATAAGGATTATTTATATCATCATTATCTACATATGCATCGGCACCTAATAAATCTACTAACCTTCTATAGTGATATCCCTTATAAGTCCTTAAATCAGCTCCTACATCCCAACTCCAATTATCATTAATTTCATTATTAAAGTTAATTATACCACCATACCAATTGTGGGAATTCACAGAAGATCTTTGTGTTATACCATTAGAAGATCCGAAAATATGCCCTCCTTCATCAACAAATGGTGAAGGATAGCTATTACCATTTACAAATTGTCCTTGATATTGAGAATTTCCATCTCCAACAAATCCAGTTCTAGGAG
This sequence comes from Galbibacter orientalis DSM 19592, assembly GCF_000260115.1. Taxonomy (GTDB): domain Bacteria; phylum Bacteroidota; class Bacteroidia; order Flavobacteriales; family Flavobacteriaceae; genus Galbibacter; species Galbibacter orientalis. The sequence goes on from NZ_JH651379.1 coordinate 533,972, forward strand.
CTCCAAAATCTGGAACATCAGCTCCGCCATTCCATGCTATAATATCATCAACTCTAATTAAACCTTTTTCATCTTTAAATTTTGATGAGTATGATTGATCTCCATTTATACGTCCAATAGACCCAATTGAACCTCCACGTCCAAATGATGCATATAAAACAGTAGATAAAGTTGAGTTATCAGAAATATTCCAATCCCAGTTCAGAGAAGCTACAGGTTTATGGTAGAAATTACCTCCAAATGTAAACTCTTTACCGTTTCTATATCCGTAATCGCTATTATATCTTCTATCTGGATCTCCATTTTCACCATACTTGATATAATCATTCAATGTAGGCGCAAAACTTCTTTGATTATGTTGTTGTGGAGCCCCAGTTAATGTGAATTGTAGATCATGTTTATCGTTTGGTTTGAATCCAAAAGCTAAGAAATAATTATATCCTTCAAATTCAGTTCCATCAACATAACCATCACCAGCAGTTCTGCTCATTAATACAGACATTGAGAATCCACTATCCATAACACCTGTATTATAGGAAGCTAGAGTTTTTAAATAATTATCATTTCCTACACTAGTTGAAACTGAACCTCCTTCTTCTTTGTCAGATGATTTAGTTATAACATTTATAGTTCCACCCACTGAAGAAACAGCAAGTTTAGAAGAACCTAATCCTCTTTGTACTTGCATTGCTGAAGTAACATCACTTAAACCAGCCCAGTTACTCCAATATACAGATCCATTTTCCATATCATTAACAGGAACACCATTGATCATTACTGCTGAATTGTTAGTATCAAATCCACGAATATTAATTCTAGAATCTCCATATCCACCACCTTGTTTTGTTACATAAATAGATGGAGTTGATCTTAAGATTTCAGGAAACTCTTGAGAACCTAATTTTTCTTGAATTTCTGATGCTCTTATTGTAGAGACCGCTACAGGTGTTTCCCTGTCTTTAGCTACATCAATAACTCCTGTTACAACAACGCCTTCTAATTCTTCAGCGTCTGGTTGTAATGTAATTGTTCCGATATTAGCAGAACCATTACTTAAAGTAAAAGGAACTTGTTTTGCAACAAATCCAATGTAAGAAACTGTTACAGTTCCAGAATTTTCAGAAACATTTAATGTAAAGTTACCGTCAAAATCGGTTGAAGTTCCAGAAGTAGAACCTTTCACCATAACATTTGCACCTGGCAGCGAACCACCTTGGCTTCCATCTACTACAGTTCCGCTAATTGTTCCTTGCGAAAAAGCTGTTGTAGTAATTAAAGCAATTACTGCTGTTAAAATCCAATTGTAAATTGTCTTCATTTGTTGTTTGATTTAATTTAACGCTGCAAAAATCCTATATTAAATAGATTCCTACATTAAGGCAATGTTAAATAATTTAACACTAAGACAAAAGTAAACAAAAAACGTAACATATTAATCTTGTTAAGATTACAATGCTACGTTTTGAGATTTTAACAAAAAATGTTAATTGTTTTTATAAAATCGTAAAAGATTTAACGTTGAACTATCGTGATTACTAATCTTTTCAGATTTAATATCGGTAAGTATCGTTGATGCCAGTTGTTTCCCTAACTCAACACCCCATTGATCAAAGCTAAAAATGTTCCAGATTACTCCTTGAACAAAGATTTTATGCTCGTACATTGCAATAATTTCTCCTAAAGCTTGAGGTGTTAATTTATCAATAAGAATTGAATTTGTAGGTTTATTCCCTTCAAATACTTTAAAAGGAAGTAGTTTTTTACTTTCTTTTTCTGAAAGGTTTTTTGCTTTTAATTCCTCGTTTACTTCTACTTCAGTTTTACCATTTAACAAGGCTTCTGTTTGAGCAAAATAATTGGCCATTAATTTATCATGATGGTCTTTATCTCCATGAAGCGACTCTATAAACCCGATGAAATCGGCTGGAATTAACTTTGTTCCTTGATGTATTAATTGAAAAAAGGCATGTTGAGAATTTGTTCCAGGCTCTCCCCAAATAATAGTTCCAGTTTGGTAATCTACAGGGCTTCCTGCACGATCCACGCTTTTTCCATTACTCTCCATTGTTCCTTGTTGAAGATAAGCAGACAACCTGTGAAGGTATTGAGAATACGGAATTAAAGCTTCGCTTTCCGCTCCATAAAAATTATTATACCAAACACTTAAAAGCGCTAATATAACAGGAATATTTTTTTCAAAAGGAGTTTCTCTAAAATGGTCATCCATTGCTTGTGCACCTCCTAATAGCTTGTCGAAATTATCAAATCCAACTGCTAAGGCAATAGACAACCCAACAGCGCTCCATAAAGAAAAACGTCCACCCACCCAGTCTTTCATAGGAAAAACATTGTCTGGGTCAATTCCAAATTCGTCTATTTTTTCAAGGTTTGTTGAAACTGCAACAAAATGTGCAGCTACATCTTTTTGGGTAGCCGATTCTAAAAACCACTTTTTAATAGTGGTGGCATTACTTAATGTTTCTTGAGTTGTAAAGGTTTTAGAAACTATAACAAACAATGTTGTTTCTGGATTTAGTTTCTTTATGGTTTCATGCACATGATCCCCATCTACATTACTTACAAAATGAACATTTAAATGATTTTTATAATACTGAAGAGCTTCGGTAACCATTGCTGGCCCTAGATCTGAACCTCCAATACCTATATTTACAACATCGGTAAAAGCTTTACCTGTATGTCCTTTTTTCTCTCCTGAAATAATTTTTTCAGTAAATGTTTTTATTTTTTCTTTTACCTGATAAACTTCAGGAACTACATTTTCTCCATCAACAAAAATCTCTTCATTTGCCTTAGCTCTTAACGCTGTATGAAGCACCGCTCTTCCTTCGGTTTCATTAATAAGATCGCCTGTAAAACATTTCTCAATAGCTTCTTTTAGTTTTACTTCGTTTGCTAATTCCAAAAGTAAACTTATAGTAGTTTCATCAATTCTATTTTTAGAATAATCTACATAAAAATCATTCCACTGAATTGTATATTTTTCTGCTCTTTTAGGATCTTGAGTAAAAAGATTTTTTACTGAGGTGTTATGAAAGGCTTTATAATGTTCTTCTAGTTTTTCCCAAGCTTTTGTTTTAGTTGGGTTTACGGTCGCTAATGGCATTTTTTTGATTTAATTCAGTTATATATTCTTCTTCATTGGTAGTCTTATCAGACGGAAATGGCATCCCATCAAGCTGTGCTTTTATTGGCTCAATATGGGCTAAATATTTTACTTTAAGAGAATCTCCAATAGGCTCTGCTTTTGGTAAATCTTGTTTAAATGGATCTACTTGTCTTCCATTTTTCCAAAAACGATAACAAACGTGTGGTCCACTGGTATTTCCAGTCATACCAACCCAACCAATAATATCTCCTTGTTTAACATAATCTCCAACTCTTACTTTTCTTTTCTTCATGTGTAAGTATTGAGTGGTATACGTTCCGTTATGTTTTACTTTTACATAATTTCCATTTCCTCCTCTTCGGGTGGACTCAACTACAGTTCCATTTGCCGTAGAAAGAATTGGAGTTCCTACTGGCGCAGCAAAATCTGTTCCTTTATGAGGTCTAATTTTATTTCCGTAGTATGCAATTCTTCTGTTTAAATTATAACGAGACGATATTCTACTAAACTGAACTGGAGCTTTTAAAAATGCTCTCCGTAAATTTTTAGCAGTTTCATCAAAATAATCTACAATATGCTTTGTAGAATCTGTTTCAAAACGGAAAGAATAAATAGGCTCTCCTTTATGCTCAAAATACGCTGCTTGAATTTTATCAATTCCTGCATAAATTGAGTCGTCTATATATTTTTCAGTAAAAATAACTTTAAACCTATCCCCTTTTTGGATTCTAAAGAAATCTATTGTCCAAGCATAAACATCGGACATTTTATAGGCCACAATAGGACTTAAGCCTTGATCTTGAAGTGTTTGATACAAAGATCCATTAATAACTCCAGAAGCTTCACGCTCCACAAGTTTAACTTCTTTTTTACCTTTTTTAACTTTTGCAGAATCTGCAAAATCTACCACCACATAATCAATACTATTTGGTTGATAGATAAAACATTTTGGCGTTTGCAGAGAATCCTCTTTGTCACAAAGTAAGGTATAAGGTTTTCCTACTTGTAAACTTGCTATATTAAACGAATCTTTAACTCCTTCAACAATATTGTATATTTCTGGATATCCAATATTATTTCTTTGTAGAATTTCTCCAAAGCTATCACCAGCTTTTATAGTATCTCTAACTACTAAATAGTGGTTGAGATTATAACCAAATTCCTTTAACTCAATAGGTTTAAGCTCTTCTGTTTCAACAGCGCTTACTTCCTCTACTTCTTTCTTTTCATTTTTGCACGATACTAAGGCTATCATTGCCATTAGTAAAAATGCTGCTACATTCTTTGGCATTTAGTTTTAATGTGTTTGAGGGTTAAACATATGCTCCACCCACTGTTTTCCCCAGTCGGCTTTTTCAGAATCGCTCCAAAGTTCAGGAAAAAAGATGATTTTCTGAAAACTTGGAGGTAAATATTCTTTCCAATTGGTGCCTCCAGTAGCATCAATGGTATGATCTTTTTTACTTAAATGTTTGTATGCTGCACCCATGTGCATTAGGTTCCAATTTATATTTGCATTTACATCAAGCTCTCTCATTGCCTTGATTAACAATGAGTTATTTTTAACTTCTTCTGGCAAATGTAAGTATTTTTCATATACGGTGGTCCCTTTTACTTCATTTGCTATACGCATGAATCTAGGCGTATAACGATATTCAAACTGTTTTAGTGTGAGCGTCTTCTCATTTGTTTTGGTATCTACCGCTCCTTTTTTCCAATAAATATTTTCATATAAATCTTCTAAAGTGCTTTTTTCTGAAAACTGTTCCTCAACACTACAATGTAATAAATTATTTAATGGCGTTGAATAAATTTCTATCATTCTAAATTGTGCAGACTGAAAACCACTTGCAGGCAGAAGTGCCATTCGGTATTTTAAAAACTGAGAACGATCCATTCCATTAATCATTACATTAAAAGAATTGATTAATATTTTATAGTAATTATTAATCCTTTCAATTTTGGTAATTAAAAAATCTGCTTCTTGAAGCTTATGATCTATAATTTGTTTTTGCTCATGAATAATAAGCTTAAAATACAATTCCGTAATTTGATGATACATAATAAATATCTCTTCATCTGGGAAATGCGTTCTTGGGATTTGCAAACTCAAAAGTGTATCCAAATGAATATAATCCCAGTAAGTAAGATACTTTTCGTAAAGAAGGCCATCTAAATAAGAACTTAGATCTTGACCAGAATTTTTATACTTTTCTTCTAATGATGCTATTTGCGCCTCAATTTCGGGTTTCACTGCCATTAATCCATTTGAATTTTAAACTGATGCTTTAATCCTTTAAAGGCCTCTAAATCGGCTTTTATTGATCCTACAAGAATATCTGCTTTTACTCTTATGGGCATTTTATTTTCATCGTCAGACACCCAAAGTGTCAAACTTTCTTCTTCTTTAAATATACGACCCGACTGTACGTAAGGGCGGAATTTTAAGCACCTTACTTTACCAAACTTGGTATTAAGGGTTTGTTTTCCTAAATACTTGAGTTTAAACTTAAACAATCCATCATCATCAAAAAGCATATCCGAAACAAACTCCTCTCCTTCTTTTACAGTTTTTCTATCAACGCGGTCTCTTAGGAAATAAAATGCAGAAATAAGATCTTGCACTCCCTTATTTATTTGAAATATTTCTTCAGTATCGTGCTTATGATCTTTTAAGACAGCCTTATTTTTATTATAATCAAAATTAATTTCTAGGTCTTTGGTATGACCTCCTTCGTTAATTTTTCTAATAAATTTATAGGGTTGCCCTGAGTTTTTATCAAAATAACTTTCGTAATTATCGTCTACTTTAAAAAATAAATCTGCTAAACCTGTAGTTTGACCTTTCCCAATTACATGAAATACTTCTTTTCCGTTAAGGTTTTCATTTTTAAGCTGAAGGGTTGCATAACTAGCGTTAAAAATTCCATAATGGATTCTAAACTTAAACCACTCTCCCGCTTGGTATGCATTCTCTTCTATAACTTTATTTTGGTTTACAAATGCTGAGGACCAAAATACTAGTATAGCTAAAATAATCTTCTTCATAATCAGCGTATTAATAAACTCGTATTAAACCTTGATAACTATTGATAATTAATTGTAATTCAATAAATTTAAAAGAGTTCTGTGTAAAAATAATAAAATCAATTACATTATAATTCTTATATAGCTATAATTAACAATTATTATTCCAAAAGTAGAAAAAGGTATAAATAAACTTCTCTAACCATAGCGCTGCTATGCTTCTTTAAAAATACTTGATTAAAGAATAAAAGCACTCTTTTTTACTCAACCAAAAAAAGTCAAAATGAATTGAACGCAAAAAACTCGACCGAAGCCGAGTTTTTTTCATTAACCAACCAAAACTTTAAATTATGAAAACTTTACTTAAAGTTTGCAAAGGGCACCACCCCTTTTGCGAGCGCAAAGTTAATACAAAACACATGTTATGCAAGCATAATAAATAAGTTTAACTTTTTTAACATTAAGTAATCAATTTGTTGAGTTTTAAATTATTAATTTAACAGAAAAAGATGTATTTTATAGCGTTCCTCGCATTTCTTGCTCCCGTTCTATAGCCTCAAACAAGGCTTTAAAGTTGCCTTTCCCAAATGATTTTGCCCCTTTTCTCTGGATTATTTCAAAAAACATTGTCGGTCTATCCAAAATTGGTTTTGTAAACAATTGCAATAAATACCCCTCATCATCTCTATCTATTAAAATCCCTAATTCTTTAAGCGGCTCTAAGTCTTCATCTATTTTTCCAACTCGTTCCAAAACTGTATCATAATAGGTTTCCGGAACTTTTAAAAACTCTACTCCCCGCAATTTTAATTGCTTTACCGTTTCAATAATATTATCTGTAGCTAAAGCAATGTGCTGAACTCCTGCTCCGTTATAAAACTCTATATACTCTTCTATCTGAGATTTTTTCTTTCCTTCAGCTGGTTCATTTATTGGAAATTTAATTCGTCCATTTCCATTGCTCATCACTTTACTCATTAATGCCGTATAATCTGTAGAGATATCTTTATCATCAAAGGAAACCAACTGGGCAAAACCCATAACCTTAGCGTAGAACTCACACCATTTTCTCATTTCATTCCAACCAACATTCCCCACCATATGGTCTATGTATTTTAACCCAACTGTCTCAGGTTTGTAGCTTGGATTCCACGCTTTGTACCCTGGCATAAAAGATCCAGAATAATTGGTGCGCTCTACAAAAACATGAACAGTTTCTCCATAGGTATGAATTCCAGAAAGTACAACTTCCCCGTTTTCATCTTCTATAGTTTTTGGTTCCATATAACTTTTTGCTCCACGCTTTATAGTCTCTTCATAACTCTTAGTAGCATTGTCTACCCAGAGTGCTACTACTTTTACACCGTCGCCATGTTTTTCTATATGCCTGTTTACCTCTCCGCCTTCCTGCAAAGGAGAAGTTAATACAATGCGTATTTTATCTTGTTGAAGCACATAGGAAACACTATCTTTTCTTCCAGTTTCTAATCCAGCGTACGCTATGGGTTGAAAACCCCAAGCCGATTGATAGTAATGCGCTGCCTGCTTGGCATTTCCCACATATAATTCTACATAATCTGTTCCTAAAAGCGGTAAGAAGTCTTCTGCATTTTCAACTTCTTTATTTAATTTTAATGATGTTGTATCTTGTGACATAATTTTTTCAATTTGATGATTTTTAATCCCTCAAAGTTCACTCTGAGGTAATTGATTTCTGAAAGCCTTCCTATAAAGAATATATATTTAGTGATGATAAAGTTATCATCCTAGCTCTTCACCACATTGCTCTCAAGTGAGCTGATATATCTACTCTAAAATTCATCATACTACAAAAATCAATGTTCTAACCACGATTTATAATAAGAGTCATCAGCTATTTCTAATGCTTCTTTTGTAAGCTGAAGTGGTCTAAAAGTATCTACCATAACAGCCAATTCGTCGGTTTTTGTTTTCCCAATACTACGCTCTACAGCTCCAGGATGTGGTCCGTGAGGGATTCCTGCTGGGTGCAACGAAATATACCCTTGATCGATATCGTTTCTACTCATAAAATCGCCATCTACATAATATAAAACCTCATCAGAATCTATATTACTATGATTGTATGGCGCTGGAATACTTTCTGGATGATAATCATACAAACGAGGCACAAAACTACAAACCACAAAAGCATCTGTTTCAAAAGTTTGATGGACTGGTGGCGGCTGATGGATACGCCCAGTAATTGGCTCAAAATCATGAATACTTAATGCATACGGATAGTTAAACCCATCATAACCAACCACATCAAATGGATGTGAAGCATATATCATATCAAAAATTTCGTCTTGTTTTTTTATTTTTATCAAGAAATCTCCTTTTTCATCATTTGTTTCCAATTCGTAGGGTCTCCGAATATCTCTTTCACAGAAAGGAGCATGTTCCAATAATTGCCCAAACCAATTTCGGTATCTTTTTGGTGTATATATAGGTCTTCTAGATTCTACAATAAAAAGTCTGTTTTCTTCTGTATCAAAATCTATTTTATAAATTATTCCTCTAGGAATAACTAAATAATCCCCATAAGAAAAGTCTAAATTCCCTAGATGGGTTCTTAATTTACCACTTCCTTTATGAATAAAGATTAACTCATCTGCATCTGCATTTTTATAAAAATAATTCTCTATAGATTTTTTAGGTGATGCCAGTTGAATTGTACAATCTGAATTTGTTAAAATTGACTTTCTACTTTTTAAAAAGTCATCTTCAGACTTAATTTTAAATCCGTGTAATTTATATGATTGAATATTATTAGAAATTGCAACCTTTGGAGCTACATCTATTTTTTTATTTACCTCTTTTACCTGTGTTGGTCTATGGCAATGGTATGAGTTGGTAGACATCCCATCAAATCCAATGGTTCCGAATAATTGTTCATAATATAAGCTCCCATCACTCTTTTTAAATATAGTGTGTCTTTTATGAGGTATCTTTCCTAGTTTATGATAAAAAGGCATAGCGAAAACGTTTGAATTCTACAAATATCGGAATAATATACGGAGATTTACATTAAGAAATTCTTAAAACCAAAAACCAATACTAATTGTAAACAAGGTATCATCTGTTTCTGGAGACCAATTAACTTTAGCTTGTAATGGCCCTATAAAAGACTCGTAGCCATACCCCACACTATAACCTGTATAAGTTGGCAAAGTAAACCATTCTCCTCTTTCAAAAATATTATCTCCAGCATTTGCTACATTGGCAGTAAAGTTTAAATGATTTTGTTTTACAAATTCCCAATCAACATTAAAGGTAGCTTTAACAAAGCTATCTCCCCCAAAACTTAAATAATCATACCCTAAAAAAGGGGTTATGTTCTTTATAAAATCATTACCCCATCCTCCAAGAATAAAATCAAAGGAGTTTACTTCTGTATCTCCAAATTTAAATCCTCCTTCAGCAAAAAAATCAAACGAAAGATTTTTATAAATTGGTGTTGCAAATCCCATTTTAGCTTTAGCTACTGAAAACTCACTAAAATCATTAGAAATATTAGTAGACAATAAATATAAATGAAAATCGCCGTCAAAGTAAAACCCTTTTGAGGGGAAGTATTTATTGTCTAATGAATCAAATTTTAAAAACCCATAGGTACTAAAATAATTATCATTTTCAAGAACAATTTCATCTCCTTCATCATCTGCAATCGTTTCGGTTTCAATTTTTAGAAACTTATGCTCAAGTCCAACCCCAAAAGTAAACTCTTCTTTCCAGACCGTTTGCATATATACCTGATTGGTAATATCCGACAGTTTAACGTCTAGTTTATTAACTTCTGGTAGCGGCGGATCTCCAGCTTTCTCTTCTACAAAATCAAAACTTACATTCCTATCAAATGAATTATAGCGCGATTTTAAACCAAAACTCCAATAAAATCCTTTATCCACATAGTATTCTAAATTATAACGGATATTATCTCCCACAATAAAATCTACATACATATTATCGTCATCAAAGAAGAGATGTTTTTTGGTAATATTTAGCAATGCAGCGGTTTTATATAATCCATCATAATGTACTCCTAACTTCAAAAACATGTCTGTATGCCTTTCTACTATAGGAACTGTAAGTTGATACCCCTCTTTATTCGGTCTTAACTCATAGCGCACACTATTAAAGTTATTGGTTGCAGCTAGATTACTCATCCCTTGATTTATTTTATCAAAAGTTGTGTATTCCTCTGTTGTATATCTTAATTTTCCTTTTAGATAAGCACGTGTAAATTTATCATTCCCTTCAAAAGACAATCTATCAATTAAAAAGCTATCAACAATTTTTCCAGGATAACGCATTACAGGTTTTTTAATCTGAAGTTGCGCAATACTATCCAATGTTCCCTTTTTTTCTTCCGCAGCTACATACCCACTTTCTATAATTTCTTTTCCTTTACCAAAGGACAAAACACTGTAAGGCTTTATATTAGGCTTTATATGAAGGTCCGTTTTTTTTAACTTCTCCTTCATTGCATTAATAGTATTGTAATAATTTATCTGCACCAAAACATCGGTAGCAGAACTCAGTTCGTCTCGAGTAGCTAACGAATCTTGAACATCTACCCCAATAATTATATCGGCTCCCATCTCTTTAACCTCATCAACTGGATAGTTATTTATAACTCCCCCATCTACCAACACCCTATCATCATTAAATACAGGCTCAAAAAAAGAAGGAATTGCTGCACTTGCAGCCAAGGCTCTTGGCAGGTATCCTTTATCTAATTTTATTGGATCGCCTGTTTCTACATCTGTTGCCATACAGAAAAAGGGAATAGAGAGGTCGTTAAAATCTTCTACATCATTTACATTAAATAACAGTTGAGATAGTAGGTTGTATAAATTTTGCCCTTTGGACAAAGAAGTAGGAAACGATAATCTAAACTTATTAAACGGCAAGGCAACCGCATATTTTTCATAACTATTTTTCTCATAAAAAGACATAGCAGAACGAGGAATTCTATCTTGCAGTAAAACGTCAAAATCGGTTTCTTGAAAAATAGAATCCAATTGTTTTGGAGAATATCCAGCCGCATAAAGCGCCCCAACAATAGCCCCCATACTTGTTCCTCCAATATAATCTACTCTAACTCCTGCCTCTTCTATTGCCTTTATAGCGCCAATATGCGCTAAGCCTTTTGCGCCCCCTCCGCTTAAAACCAATCCTACTTTTGCATCTTTTTTGGTTTCATTTTGAGAAAAACCCAAGAATGAGAAAAGAAAAACTATTAAAAACAACCTATTCCTTATAAACATACCCCTAATTATTTATGAAAAGCTTGATAAATTTTTTGAGCTTTCGATTTCCCTACTACCTCTGTAATTTGCTCCAATGGAGCTTCTTTAATTCTTTTAACCGATTTAAATTTTTTCAATAAATCGTTTGCCGTTTTTTCTCCTATCCCTTCAATATTTTCTAATTCCGAATTAATAGCGGCTTTACTTCTTTTATTTCTATGAAATGTAATTCCAAACCTATGCGCTTCGTTTCGCAAATACTGAATAATCTTTAACGTTTCCGATTTTTTATCTAAATACATCGGAATCGAATCTCCAGGATAATAGATTTCTTCTAAACGTTTTGCTATTCCAATAATTGCAATTTTGCCTCGTAAGCCTAAAACATCTAAACTTTTTAATGCTGAAGAAAGCTGCCCCTTCCCTCCATCTATTACTATTAATTGCGGCAAAGACTCCTCTTCTTCCAACAATCTTTTATAACGTCTAAAAACAACTTCTTCCATAGACGCAAAATCGTCTGGCCCTGTTACTGTTTTTATATTATAATGGCGATAATCTTTTTTACTTGGTTTCCCATCTTTAAAAACTACACATGCTGCCACTGGATTTGTTCCTTGAATGTTTGAGTTGTCAAAACACTCTATATGGCGTGGTTCTTCCGACAGACGTAAATCTTTCTTCATTTGTCCCATAATACGCTTTACATGCCTATCAGGGTCAATAATTTTTATTTGCTTGAACCTTTCTTGTCGGTAATACTTAGCGTTCCTTTCGGAAAGTTCTAAAATTCTCTTTTTATCTCCTAATTTAGGAATCGTAACTTTAATTTTGTCGGCTACTTTTATCGGAAAGGGCACATAGATTTCATTAGATAAAGAATTAAACCGTGTTCGAAGTTCTGTTACCGCCAATTCCAATAACTCTTCATCTGTTTCTTCTAATTTTTTCTTAATTTCTATAGTATGCGCTCTAATAATTGCACCGTATGAAAGTTGTAAAAAGTTAACATAGCCAAAGCTCTCATCACTTACAATAGAAAATACATCAACATTACTAATTTTTGGATTTACAATTGTTGATTTTGCTTGGTAATTTTCTAAAACTTCAATTTTTTCTTTTATCTGTTGCGCCTCTTCAAACTTCATCTCCTGAGCAAGTTTATTCATCTGCTCTTTAAATTGCACTAAAGAATCTTTAAAATTTCCTTTAAGAAGCTCTCTAATTTCTTTTATTTGCTGGTTATAGGCTTCCAAACTCTGGTACTCCTCACACGGCCCTTTACAATTACCTAAATGATATTCTAAACACACCTTATACTTACCTGCCTCAATTTTATCTTTAGACAAATCGTAATTACAAGTCCGTATAGCGTACAAACCTTTAATTAAATCTAACAGCGTTCTAACTGTTCTTATATTAGTATATGGTCCAAAATATTCTGAACCATCTTTTATTAAGTTTCTAGTTGAAAAAACTCTAGGAAAACGTTCATTTTTAATACAAATCCATGGGTATGTCTTATCGTCTTTTAATAAAACATTGTAACGAGGCTGGTATTTTTTTATAAGATTATTCTCTAATAAAAGCGCATCCGTTTCTGTAGAAACAACTATGTGTTTTATGGTATGAATTTTCTTAACAAGGACTCTTGTTTTTCCGTTTTCGTGATTTTTATGAAAATAGGAAGAAACTCTTTTCTTTAAGTTTATTGCCTTCCCTACATATATAATCCTCCCATCTTTATTGTAAAATTGGTATACTCCAGGGCTAGCTGGTAAAGTTTGTAATTGAATATCTATGGGGGTTTCACTCATGGAATTGCTGCAATTTCTTTTCAAAGATAATTTAAACTAAAATAATAAAATCTTCAAGGATATTTTCTTTTAAAATGAAAGAAAAGTATGATAAGACTTAGTTTAAAAGAGTCATTTAAGTTAAATTTGGAGAACTGGTATTTTTTAATAGTATGAAATATTAAAAAAAACCTATATTTATCGGCTATTACATTATAAATAATACCCCTAAGAATACTCAAATGAACCACAAAATAGACTTAGCCTGCATAATAGATGACGACAAACTCTATGTGAAAATGCTATCTCGGTTACTAGACATCAAGAAGCTTTGCAAAGAATTTTTGGTTTTTGAAAACGGAAGTGAAGCATACGCTTATTTTAAAGGTGTTTTTGACCAACCTGAAAAAGAACGGATTCCACAGGTAATCTTACTCGACCTAAATATGCCTGTTATGGATGGTTGGCAGTTTTTAGATGAATTTGTAAAGATTAAATGCGAATTAGAACACCCTATTACACTTTATGTTGTAAGCTCTTCCATAAACCCTGAAGACATAGAACGCGCTAAAAAGTTTGAAGAAGTATCAGATTATTGGGTAAAACCAATTTCTCTTGGTGAACTCGAAGAGATGTTTGAAAAAGTATAATCCGATGAATAAAAATGAGCTTCGCATAGCGTATAAAAAAAAGCGTGCTACGTTCACACAAGATTTTATTGAAGATGCTAGTATTGCCATTGCCAATCAACTTTTAAAACTTGACATCTGGCAAAAAACCTACTACCATATTTTCTTAAGTATTGAATCTCAAAAAGAGGTTGATACATCTTTCATATTAAGTATTCTTCAAGGAAAAGACAAAGAAATTATTATTTCTAAAAGTAATTTTAAAGACGGTACGTTAACCAACTTCTTACTTACAGATAATACTACCATCAAAATAAATAAATATGGTATTCCAGAACCTGAAGATGGTATTGAAGTTCCAAATAAAAAAATTGAAGTTGTTTTTATTCCACTTTTAGCTTTTGATAAAAAAGGAAATCGTGTAGGGTATGGAAAAGGCTTTTATGACCAATTTTTAAGCTCTTGCAACAAAGATGTAATAAAAATAGGACTCTCATTTTTCCCTCCTGAGGAAGGTATTGTCAATACCAGAAAAGAAGATATTGCTCTTGATTACTGTGTTACTCCCGAGAAGATTTATCTTTTTTGAGCTTTTATTCCTGCCTTTTCTGGAAAAGCTTTCTTATTAAATACTAAAAGTACCCCAACACCAATACTTATTGCAGAATCTGCTATATTAAAAACAGGTTCAAAGAAACGAAAATTACTCCCTCCCCAAATTGGAAACCATTCTGGAAGCACTGTATCTATAATCGGGAAATGGAGCATATCTACAACCTTTCCGTGGAATAAAGTACCATATGGCTGCTCTGCAAATAACGTAGCTACTTGTCCGTAACTATCATTAAAGATTATTCCGTAAAAAACAGAATCAATTATATTTCCTAAAGCGCCTGCAAATATTAATGAAATAGCTATGATTAAAGTTGGAGTAGCTTTCTTTTTAACGTTATCATACAACCAATAACCTATTCCACAGATGGCAAATAACCTAAAAACTGTTAAGAATAACTTTCCTGCTTCATCAGAAACTCCAGGAATAATATCACTTATTTTTGTTCCCCAAGCTGCTCCTTCATTTTCAATAAAAAGAATTTTAAACCAGCTAAAAACTTCTACGTATTCTCCTAAAACAAAGTTTGTTTTTATATATATTTTTGATATTTGGTCTATCACTAAAACCAAAATGATAATAAATGACGCTTTTTTTAATGACATGCTTTTATAGGTAATTGCCTTTTATTAGATGGAGGCATTATTTTTCAATGGCGGTAAAAATAAGGATATTATTCTATTTAATTAATGTAAATGTTTCCGTTAAGCGAATTTAACTCAAACTTAGTATTTCCCTTTTTAAACTTCTCCTTATAAACTTTACCATATTTTGAAATTGCTTCAAAGCTCCCTTTGGAATTTTCTACTACAATATTACCATTTCGGGTTCTGGCTTGAATAAGATTTCCAAAAGTATTTTTCATGTAAACCATTTCATTCCCAGTAGAAATCTGAAGATTATCATATTTCCCTTCTACATATACCTGCGTATAATCTCCTACAATTCGAACTTGCTTATACGCGGGAACTAAAACTTCTAAAGCCACTGCAACTACTTTATGAGCGCTAAGTTTATCGTTGGGTTTATCAAACAAAGGTCTGTTTTCAACTCCAATATAAAGTGTGGTTCCGTCTTCTTTTATAGTGTTTATAAATTCGTTTTGATATTCTCCATCCATAACTGTTGTAATCAAAACATTATTAGAAGCGTGTGTTTTGATGGATACTTTATACACATTTTGTGCATCAATATCAATCAAAGTAACCCCTTTAGCATACACGCTTTTTTCCACAGCTTTTTGAGCAAAACAACATGTAGATACTAAAAGAAAAAAATAAAAAATAGCATTTCTAGCCATCATATACTTTAACAATAAAACTTCACCTTATTCTGAAGACAAATCCTACGGATTAACTCTAAACAGGTTTTAAGGAAAATCAACTACCTCGAGGCAAGTCTACGAAGTATTCAAAGGAAAATAATTTAACCCATTTCGACGTAGAGCCCTTCGGTAAACTCAGCACAGGTTCTGGGGAATAAGCCCTAAATGAGGGATTAAAACAAAAAACGCCCTTAAAAAGAGCGTTTTTATTATAAAAATAATATGATAATTACGATTGCATATTTTTTGCTTCAATACTTAATGTAGCATGAGGAACTAATTTTAAACGCTCCTTGTTTATAAGCTTTCCTGTAACTCTACATATTCCGTATGTTTTGTTCTCTATACGTACTAATGCATTTTTTAAATCGCGAATAAACTTTTCCTGACGTAAAGCAAGCTGTGTATTTGCCTCTCTACTCATGGTTTCAGAACCCTCTTCAAAAGCTTTAAATGTAGGCGAAGTATCATCTGTACCATTATTCCCATCATTTTTATAAGAACTTTTTAGTAGCTCTAAATCCTGATAAGCCTTCTGCATTTTACCTTCTATCAATGTTCTAAACTCTGCTAAATCTTTGTCTGAGTACCTTACTTTTATATCTGTCTCCATAGTACTAGTGTTTTTGAATGATTAATCTGGTGTTCACTTCATCAAATGCAATTTCTGTACCATTATCTAGATTCTCTTCGAAATTAAGCTGTGCAGTTAACGTTTCTGCTTTAATATATTCAATATTATTTTCAACAGCTTTTTCAATAAATCCATCTTTTTGCAACCTTACATCGATTTTGTCTGTTACATCAAAACCGGAATCTTTACGTAAATTCTGAATTCTATTTACTAATTCTCGAGCCACGCCTTCATTACGTAAATCATCTGTAATAGTTACATCTAACGCTACTGTGATTGCACCTGAACTTGCTACTAACCACCCTTCTATGTCTTGTGATGAAATCTCAACTTCATCGATTCCTAAAGTAATGTTTTTTCCATTAATTTCCATAAGGATTTCCCCATTACGTTCAATTTCTTGAATATGAGATTGTTCAAACTTATCTACTTCATTGACAATCAACTTCATATCCTTTCCAAAACGAGGTCCTAAAACCTTGAAATTTGGCTTTATTTGCTTAACTAACAGCCCTGAAGCATCATCTATTAACTCAATTTCTTTTACGTTTACTTCAGATTTTATCAACTCCTCAACTCCTTTAATCTCATCTCTTTGAGCTTCGTCAAGTATAGGAATCATAACCCTTTGCAGCGGTTGACGTACTTTTATCATTTCCTTTTTTCGGAGTGAAAGCACTAAAGATGAGATTGTTTGCGCTTTCTCCATCTTACGTTCCAATAACTTATCAACAAAGTTTTCTACAAATTGAGGGAATTCTGCCAAGTGTACACTTTCATAATTCTCTTTATTTGTAGTACTTACCAGGTCTTTATACAACTGATCCATATAAAATGGAGCTATTGGCGCCCCTAACTTAGCTACTGTTTCCAAGCAAGTATAAAGCGTTTGGTATGCAGAAATCTTATCTTTTTCATACTCTCCTTTCCAAAAACGCCTTCTACATAAACGCACATACCAGTTACTTAAATTCTCTTGAACAAATTCTGAAACAGCTCTAGCTGCACGAGTTGGTTCATATTCAGCATACGCTTCATCTACTTTCTGGATCAAAGTGTTTAATTCTGAAAGTATCCAACGGTCTATTTCCGGACGTTCATTTAAAGGAATATCATCTTCTGCATACGTAAAACCATCAATATTTGCATATAAACTAAAAAAAGAATAGGTGTTGTACAGCGTTCCGAAGAATTTTCTACGAACCTCAGCAATTCCTTCTAAATCAAATTTTAAGTTATCCCAAGGGTTCGCGTTAGAAATCATATACCAACGTGTAGCATCTGGACCGTACTCATCCAACGTTTTAAATGGATCTACTGCATTTCCTAATCGCTTAGACATTTTCTGTCCGTTTTTATCCAATACCAAGCCGTTCGATACTACGTTTTTATATGCAACTGAGTCAAACACCATGGTACCGATTGCATGCAAAGTATAAAACCAACCTCGGGTTTGATCTACCCCTTCAGCAATATAGTCTGCGGGGAAAAAGCCTCCCCCTAGCCCCCTCCCAAGGAGGGGGGACTTTAATTCTTTAGCTATTTTTGAAAGAACAGTATCTATATCTCCAATAACTTCTTCATTAGCAAACCTAATAACTTTATAACCTAAATCTTCTAAAATCTCAGTTCTAAGAGCATCTGCTTGTTGAATTTCGGGTTGCGAATGATACCCTCCATCTACCTCAACAATTAGTCGTTGAGAAAGACAAACAAAATCAACTATAAACTCATCTATTATATGTTCTCTTCTGAACTTAAAACCTTCTAATTTTTTTGTTCTTAAAGATTCCCACAAGATTTTTTCAGCATCTGTTGAATGTTTTTTGCCTTCTTCTTTTAATTGCTTTAATAATTTATAGGAAGAATTTCTTGCTGTTTCATATTTAGGAGAAACTTTCTCTCCCCCTTGGGGGGAGTTGGAGGGGGCTTCAAACGGATAATGCCACTGTGCATAAGGCATCGACCCAGAATCAAACCAAACATCTATTAAATCTGCTTCACGTTTCATTGGTTTTCCAGATGGAGCTACCAATGTAATTTTGTCCACTACATTTTTATGAAGATCTACTTTGTTGTAGTTATCTTCACTCATATTACCTACTTCAAAATCAGCAAAAATATCAGCTTCTAAAACTCCTGCTTCTACGGCTTTTGCCATTTCAGCTTTTAGTTCTTCTATAGAACCAATTACCACCTCTTCTTTTCCATCTTCGGTACGCCATATTGGTAATGGAATTCCCCAGAAACGAGAACGCGATAAATTCCAGTCGTTTGCATTTTGCAACCAATTTCCAAAACGACCTTCTCCAGTTGCTTTTGGCTTCCAATTGATCGTTTTATTTAATTCGTACATTCTATCCTTAACTTCGGTTACTTTAATAAACCAAGAATCTAATGGATAATACAATACAGGTTTATCTGTTCTCCAACAGTGTGGGTAACTATGGACGTATTTTTCAACCTTAAAGGCTTTATTTTCTTCTTTTAGCTTGATTGCTATTTCTACATCTACCGATTTTTCTGGAGCTTCTCCATCCGCATAATATTCATTCTTTACATACTTTCCTCCAATTTCAGGAAGTTCAGCTCTAAAACGGCCTTGCAAATCTACCAATGGAACAGGGTTATCGTTCTCATCTAACACCAACATAGGTGGAATTTCTGGAGTTGCTTCTTTGGCAACCTTAGCATCATCCGCCCCAAAAGTAGGCGCTGTATGTACAATACCTGTACCGTCTTCTGTGGTTACAAAATCTCCCGAAATTACTCTAAAAGCATTTTCTGGATTTTGATATGGCAATGCATATGTTAGCAACTGCTCATATTCAGCTCCAACCATAGCCGCTCCTTTTCCTTCTGCAATTACTTGAAATGGTATTTTCTTTGCTGCTGAAGTATAATTAGTAAAATCTTCTTCTGAAGTAGCCTCAAAATACTTCCCTGAAAATTGTTTTTTCAATAATGGTTTTGCCACTACTACATTGATAGGCTCAAAGGTATATTGATTAAATGTTTTTACTAAAACATAATCAATTTTAGGTCCAACTGTTAATGCGGTATTAGACGGAAGTGTCCACGGAGTGGTTGTCCAAGCTAAAAAATGAACTGTTCCAAAACCTTTTAAAAACTCAGGCAAGGTTTCTTCCTTCGCTTTAAATTGCGCCACAATGGTAGTATCGGTAACATCTTGATAGGCTCCTGGCTGATTAATTTCATGCGAACTCAATCCAGTTCCTGCCTTTGGAGAATATGGCTGAATAGTATACCCTTTATACATCAAATCTTTAGTATAGATTTGCTTGAGCAACCACCAAACACTCTCCATATATTTTGGCTTATAGGTAATATATGGATCTTCCATATCTACCCAATACCCTATTTTACGGGTCATGTCGTTCCAAATGTCTGTGTAACGCATCACCGCTTTTTTACAAGCTTCGTTATATTCTTCTACCGATATTTTAGTACCGATATCTTCTTTGGTAATTCCTAGTTCTTTTTCAACACCAAGCTCTACAGGAAGACCATGCGTGTCCCACCCTGCTTTTCTTTTTACCTGAAAACCTTTTTGAGTTTTATAGCGACAAAAAATATCTTTGATTGCACGTGCCATTACATGATGAATCCCTGGCAATCCGTTAGCAGAAGGAGGTCCTTCATAAAACACAAATGGTTCCTTCCCTTCTCTGCTAGTGATGCTTTTTTCAAAAATAGCCTGCTCTTCCCAAAACTTTAAAACTTCTTCTGCAGTTTTAGGCAAATCCAATCCTTTATATTCTGTAAACTTCATTTATATATAATCAGTTATCCTTTGTATTAATTCCATAGCCTATAACCAAACTATAGGCAGAGATGATAAATATACTTCAATAAAAAACGTCTTGTAATAAAACCCTCTTTGAGGGATTAAAGTTGGCAAAATTACTAAATTCCAACGAATTGACACACCTTAACACTACTAAAAGCAACACCTTGATTGATAAGTAACTTGAAAATAATAGTTTTAGAACTTAAACATAACTTTTATAAGAATAATCTCCACATTTATTTTATTAACAAAAACAAACTAAGTAGCTAATTTCCATTGTTTTTGTAATACCTCTAAAATGATAAGTTAACTAAATACTTGCTGAAGGATTTCTAGTGAGCGAGGCTTTTTAAAATCTGACAAATGAAGCTGATAATAGCGAATTAAATTATTTAATAATACCGCACGAACACCTCTTCCCATCTTGATTATTTTAGCAGCATCAAAATCGGCTTTCAAAAATTGTTTAAAAGCTACCAATGTAGTCCCTTCAATTACTTCATTATAAAGAGAAGGAACAAATTCTCCTTCGGATAAATCAAAATACGGGGCTTCTATATGAGTATCATCAGGATAAAAACCTAAAAAAGTAGTAAGCTGAATTAAGAATGAAATATGAAAATTAGCAATATCTTCATGAGTATCCAACCAAATAAAAGCCTCTTCTATAAAAGAATACAAAGCTTTATTTTCCTCCTCTTCCTGCATAGAAATTACTAACATTTCGGAAAGGAATAAGGAAATAGAACTTTTTAAAACGTCTGTTTGAAGGGTTTTGTAAGAATAGCTTAACTTAACGTCTCGCAAGCTTTCTAAAGTTCCTTTATCTCTATGATTGGCTACAACCTCCAACTGAGTTAGCGGCTGAAAATATCCTTTTTTTAGCTTCCCTTTTTTAGAAGCCAAAACTCCTTTAAGCATATACGATTTTAAGCCATCGCTTTCCGTAAAAAGCTTAACAATTAAACTCGTATCTCCATATTTTAAAGCAGAAAGCACAATAGCTTTGGTAGTAACAATCATAAAACAAAGATAGCGAAGAATCTATTCTGAAAAACTACTAAAATAAGTTCATAAACTATCAATCATAAAAAACACCCTTCAGTATAAAACCAAAGGGTGTTTAAAATAAAATTGTTTAAATTATATATAAGAATACATTAATGTCCGAGTAAAAATACAGAACCGCTTCGCTGTAAGAGAAAAGAACAAAGACTAAATTTTAACTGTTACAAAATGAGTAATTTAAAGAAATAACATTACTAAACTCCTCTTTTTATTCATTTTTCTTAATAGCAAGGGAGCTATTTTAAAAACCCCTATTAACCCTTAATATAAGTAGAGTCCAATAAAAGTCGTAACCTTTATTAGACAACAATAATAAGAATATTAAACTACTCCTTGTGCTAAAACAGCATCGGCAACTTTTACGAAACCAGCAATATTAGCGCCTCTTACATAATTTATATATCCATCTGGATCCTTTCCATGCTCAATACAAGAATTATGAATACTTTTCATAATACCTTTTAATTTCTCGTCCACCTCTTCTCTAGTCCAGCTATAACGCAATGAATTTTGCGCCATCTCTAACCCTGAAGTAGCAACTCCACCAGCATTAGATGCTTTTCCTGGAGCAAACAATATTTTAGAATTATGAAAAACCATTACAGCACCTGGAGTACATGGCATATTTGCCCCTTCACTCACACAAATACATCCATTTTTAACCAATGCTTCTGCATTTTCTTTATCTAATTCATTTTGTGTAGCACACGGCATTGCAATATCACAAGGTATATGCCATGGCGTTTTCCCTGCATAATATTCTGCATTTGGATATTTATCTAGATATTCAGAAATTCTACCACGCTTCGTGTTTTTAATTTCCATAACATACGCTAGCTTCTCCTCATCTATCCCATCTTTATCATAAATAGTTCCTCCAGAATCGGATAGCGTTACCACTTTTGCTCCTAATTGCGTAGCTTTTTCTGTAGCGTATTGCGCCACGTTACCAGAACCAGAAACCGTAATAATCTTTCCTTCAAGACTATCTCCTTTAAGCTCTAACATATTTTGAGCAAAATATACGTTTCCGTACCCTGTTGCCTCCGGACGAATAAGGGAACCTCCCCATGAAAGTCCTTTTCCAGTTAAAACTCCAGTAAATTCATTTCTAATTTTACGGTACATCCCAAACAAGAAACCTATTTCTCTAGCTCCAACTCCTATGTCTCCAGCTGGCACATCGGTATTTGGACCAATATGTCTAAAAAGTTCTGACATAAAACTATGGCAAAAACGCATAATTTCGTTATCCGATTTCCCTTTTGGATCAAAATCCGATCCTCCTTTTCCACCGCCCATTGGCAATGTGGTTAAGCTGTTCTTAAAGACCTGCTCAAAAGCTAAGAATTTTAAAATACTTAAATTTACTGTTGGGTGAAAACGAAGACCACCTTTGTATGGACCGATAACAGAACTCATCTGAATTCTGTACCCTCTATTAACTTGGATTTCTCCATTGTCGTCTACCCACGGCACTCTAAACATAATTGCTCTTTCTGGCTCTACCATTCTTAACAATATGTTTTTACCATTGTAAATTTCGTGTTCGGCTATGTAAGGAAGTACTGTTTCTGCTACTTCTCTTACTGCCTGAAGAAATTCTGGCTCATGTGCATTACGGACTTTCACTTCGTCCATAAATGCTTCTATTTTTTCGTCCATTGCGTTCATAAAAAATGGATTAATTAAGTATTTAATAATTTCGAGGCAAAATTATACTTTTTATTGAAAATCAATGCCTCTTTTTTGTAAAATCAATAATTTCAAACGTTTTCGCTACCCTATTGCTTGATCCAAATCTTCTATCAAGTCGTTTTTATCCTCAATTCCAACACTTAAACGAATAAGCGCATCTACAACGCCTGTTTTTTCGCGTTCTTCTTTTGGAATAGAAGCATGTGTCATACTTGCTGGATGCCCAGCTAAAGACTCAACACCTCCGAGTGATTCTGCCAGCGTAAATACTTTTAAATTCTCAACAATCTTAATTGCCTCTTTATAATCATTCCCTTTTGTTACAAAAGAAATCATTCCTCCAAAACCATTCATTTGCTCTTTTGCAATTGCATGGTTAGGATGCCATTCAAACCCTGGCCAATATACCTTTTCAATTTTAGGATGCTTTGCCAAGAAATTTGCTACTGCTTCTCCATTTTCACAATGGCGTTGCATACGCACATGCAAGGTTTTTATTCCTCTCAGCACCAAAAAACTATCCATTGGCCCTGCAACTGCTCCACTTGCATTTTGTATAAAGTATAATTTATTGGCTAGCTCTTTGTCTTTTACCACCAAGGCCCCCATTACCACATCGCTATGTCCCCCTAAATATTTAGTTGCAGAATGCATTACTAAATCGGCTCCCAAATCTAAAGGTTGCTGTAAATAAGGTGTAGCAAATGTATTATCCACCCCCAACAAAACCTTGTGTTTTTTTGCTATTTCAGCAACCGCTTTAATAGCTATAATATTCATCATTGGGTTGGTAGGCGTTTCTACCCAAATAAGCTTGGTATTTTTATTAATATGTGCTTCAATAGTAGAAGCGTTCTCCATATTAACAAAATGAAATTTAATCCCAAACCCTTCAAATATTTTACTAAACAACCTATAACTCCCTCCGTATAAATCGTTAGTAGAAACCACCTCATCTCCAGGCTTTAAAAGTTTCATAACAGCATCTATAGCGGCTAAGCCACTAGCAAATGCCAATCCGTAATTTCCATTCTCAATACTTGCCAAACTGTTTTCCAAAGCCGTACGTGTAGGGTTTGCACTACGAGAATACTCATAACCCTTATGTCCGCCAGGGGTACTTTGTGCATATGTTGATGTTTGGTAAATTGGTGGCATAACAGAACCGTATGCTTTATCGGGCTCTTGCCCTCCGTGGATTGCTTTAGAATTAAAGCGTAAATTATCTTTACTCATAAGTTGAAGATTGTCTAACAAAAATATCGTTTACTTTTGGGGATTGCAAAGAACAGCGTACCTTTATCCTTTATTTAACAGCAATTTTTATGAAGCGATTTTTTGCAATTGGAATTATTCTATCTGCAGTATTTTTTACAGCCTGTGAAAAGAAAGAAACTCTAAGTTTTGTTAATCAAAATATGGTCAACAACACATGTACTAATTGTCCGAAAGTAACTATTGACCTTCCGCAAGCGCAACCCGAAAACGAAATCACTAGCAAGATTAATCAAGATATTAATAAGTTTGTTATTAACATCCTTAACTATTCCGAGGAAAAAACCACCGATTCTTTGGATGCTGCAATTGAAATATTCCGAAGTGATTACAAAAAACTAAAAGAACGATTTCCTGAAGATATTATTCCATGGGAAGCTACTATTAATGGAACTATCTCATTTCAGAATACCCTCTTTACTTCTATCAAAATTGAAAGCTACATCTTTACAGGAGGAGCTCATGGATACGGAAGTATTACTTTTTTAAATTACGATACAAAAACAGGAAAAGCGTTAACTGCTGAAGACTTATTTACAGACAAAGGGGCTTTTGTAGATTATGCTGAAAAACTATTTAGAGAAGAAGAAAAAATAAAACCCGATGCTAATATAAATAGCACCGGATTTATGTTTGAAAATGACAATTTCCATCTTCCAAATAGTATTGGTTTTGATGAAAAAGGCATTGTATTAATTTACAATCCTTACGAAATATCTGCTTATGCTGACGGACTTACAAAAATTGAAATTCCTTTGGAAAAAGCAACCCAATTTATGAAGCCTGAATGGCTCTCAGAAGCGCATTAACAAAACCTGTATGCAAACCTTCGTGGTAATTATTAAAAGCAATAGCATCTTCAATACTATTTATATTTATTCCAACACTATTGGTAAAACTAATATACGAAGTTGACTTTTTATAATCTTCTTTAACCCTATCTACATTTAACATTAACTCTTCTTTGTATTTATTAAAATCTTCCAAAGAGACTGGTTTATTAGGATTTGGCGCAGTTCCTTTTCTATAATTATCTACAAGCTCATCATCCACATACATGGCTTGCCCTGCCAATTTATAACATAAAAGTTGTTGCGTAACCACCAAATGGATAACATTCCATGCAATATTATTATTAAATCCTTCTGGAATTCTATTAATTTGTTCTTCTGAAAGACCTTCGGTAGCTTTTAACAAGCTTTTTCTACTTTTTTCTAATATCTCAAATTGATATGCCAACATACTATTTATTTTTTTGCTAAATGAAGTTTAAAACACTAGGTATTAACCCTCCATAAAGCATATTATTTACAAAGCATAAAATTAAGAAAACTAGGCTCAATTCCCTTGAAAAAACTCAGTTAAAACATTCAAAGAGGACCTTGTTATAATTCCACAAAAAAGAAGGAGTAACTAAACTAATAGCTTTAAATTTGCATTTTAACCTCTCATAGAGGGATTAATTATAGTCAAAATAATCGCCTCCACAGAAGGAAGGAATGAGATTTATGATTTTGCGATTTTTATCTATTATCAATTTTATTACCAAATGTTTAACCTAAATTTATTCGTATGAAAAAAATCTATCATCTTAGCACTTGCGATACTTGTAAAAGAATTATTCAAGAAATAAATTTTCCTGATAATTTTACTTTCCAAGACATTAAAACAGAGGCTATTACTGAAAGTCAGCTAGAAGAGATGAAAGCTCTTTCTGGTTCTTATGAATCCTTATTTAGCAAAAGAGCTCGCCTATACAAGGAGCGCGATTTAAAGAATCAAGCCCTTGAAGAAAACGATTATAAAAGTCTTATTCTGGAGCATTATACTTTTTTAAAACGCCCTGTAATTATTGTTGATGAAAATATTTTTATAGGAAATAGTAAAAAAATAGTAGCAACAGCAAAGGAAACCATTCATGAATAAACGAATTTTAGCGTTGTTGGCTGCATTTGGGGCAAGTGTTATTTACGGAATAAACCATACGGTTGCTAAAGACGTAATGCCTACCTACATTGAGCCTTTTGGATTTATTTTTCTAAGAGTAACGGGTGCCGCCGCTTTGTTTTGGCTTATTAGTTTTTTTGGCCCAAAAGAAAAAATTGCTAAAGAAGATTGGCCACGACTTATTGGAAGTGCCATTTTTGGAATGGTTATTAACATGCTGATGTTTTTTAAAGGGTTAAGCCTTTCTTCCCCTATTAACAGCGCCGTTATATCTACTATTACTCCAATTTTTGTTTTTGTACTTTCTGCATTAATTATAAAAGAACGGATTACTCCAATTAGAGCTTTTGGAGTTATGCTAGGACTTGCTGGTGCACTCGGACTTGTACTTTTTGGAGAGCAAATGCAGCAAGGAGCCCCAGATATTGCTTTAGGAAATATTATGCTCCTTACCAATGCTATCTCCTATGGTATTTATTTAATTTTAGTTAAACCTCTTACAGTAAAATACCACGCATTTACTATTATGAAGTGGGTTTTTCTTATCGCTATTTTTATTAATTTCCCATTTACTATTTCAGAATTTACAGCAGTAAAATGGAGCTCTTTACCTTTTGATGCTATTTGGCGTATGGCATATGTAGTACTTGGAACTACATTTTCTACCTACTTACTTAATATCTATGCACTAAAACAATTAAAAGCATCTACTATTGGAGCCTTTGTGTATTTACAACCGCTTATTGGAATTGCATTTGCTGTTTTAGTAGGCGCTGATAAAATTAGTTTTGTTAGAATAATTGCTGCTATATTAGTATTTATTGGGGTTTATTTAGTGACCAAAACAAAGAGAAAAACCCCCTCACAGCAAAAACCATGAGGGAGCAAACAAAAAATATGTCAACATCTTTTATTTTATAGCCTACTACTTTACAAGCTCCTTAAAACTTATTCAGACTTTAAGTCGACAGGCATCTTAGCATGCTTACGAGTATCTTCTTTTGTTAAAACCCTAAAATCTTCAGCACGATCTACTTTTTCAAATAAATGCGCTGCTTCCTCTGGAAGTCCTATTAATTTTCTAGAACCCAAATCTATCCAAGCCCCCATAATCTCACAATGCGCAACATTACGTCCTTTATAATCGTAATAATTATGATGAAATTCAAAAAACATTCCATCTTCACTCATCCCTTTTAACTCCAAAGAAACTGTTACTGGTTTTCCAGAAAACACTTCTTTAAAATAATAAATATGCTCATAAAACACCACAGGACCTATATTTAACTTTCCTAACAAACGCTGATCAAAACCCTTTTCTATAAGATAGGACATACGCGTATGTGCAGCAAACTCAATATAAGCCTTGTTTGCCAAATGTCGGTTTGCATCCAAATCGTTCCAACGGATTTCAAATTCTTTTGTGTACATCTTCAATATTTTTTTAAGTTTATGCTGCTACAAGCAACCACCTCGAAACAAGCCCGCAAAGGATTTAAAACCTCCATAAGAAATTAAAACAAATTTCATTAATTTTAAACTTGTAAAGCAAAGTTACAAACTATTATTATGCACGCATAATAATTAACGAATTTGAAATTAATAATTCCTTATGCCAATTTTAGCATCGCACTACAATCCTCCTCACTTATTTAAAAATGGTCATTTTGCAACTATCTATTCTGGAAAAATAAGGCAAGTAAAAGGTGTTCAGCAAAAACGAGAAGAGATTACCACACCAGACAATGATTTTCTGGATTTGGACTGGAGTTTTTCCGAAGAAAAAACAAACAAACTAGTTGTTATTCTCCACGGATTGGAAGGAAATGCTCAACGCCCATACATTACTGGAAGCGCAAAAATATTCAATCAAAATGGGTATGATGCGGTTTGTTTAAACTATAGAACGTGTAGCGGAAAAATAAATAAAAACTTTAGATCCTATCACTCTGGAGATACCGATGAGTTGGAGTGGGTTATAAATTTCATTTTAAAAAAATACAACTATCATCATATTGTTTTAAAAGGGTTTAGTTTAGGAGGAAATTTAACCCTGAAATATTTAGGACAACACAAAATTCCTTCAGAAATAAAAGTCGCAATAGCGGTTTCTGCTCCCTGCGATTTATATGGTTCGATGCTTGAAATTCATAAAAGAAAAAACTATTTATACGCGCTTCGATTTAAAAGAACACTCTTGGCTAAATTGAAAGAAAAGCAAAAACTATTTCCTGAAAAAGTTTCAAAAACGGATGTGAAAAAAATTATCACCTTAAAAGATTTTGATGATTTTTATACCTCCAAAGCTCATGGTTTTATAAATGCTTTAGATTATTACGATAAAAGTAGCTCCTTACAATTTCTAAAAAACATAGAAGTTCCTACTTTAATTTTAAATGCTAAGAACGACTCTTTCTTATCGGAGAGCTGTTTCCCGATTGAAGAAGCCAGAAAAAACAACAATTTATTTCTTGAAATTCCCGCATACGGAGGTCATGTTGGATTTTATGACGCTCATAATGTTTATTATAATGAAAAAAGAGCGTTAGAATTTGCAACAAAATTCACAAAATTTTAAAAGAATATTACCTAATTTATTAGGCTTGTCTACTTCCAAATGAAGTATAAATATGTATCTTAGCGCTTAATTAAAACAAAATAACAATGAAACTTTACAGTAAAATAGCTGCATGTCTTTTTTCTTTGGCCATCATAAGTTGTGGTGACGGGAAAAAAGAAAAGAAAGAAGAGAAATTCCAATATGAGCAGGAGCAGTCTTCTTCTAAAAAAACATCGGATGCTGAAGAATCGCAAAACACAGTGATTATTACAGCTAACGATATGATGAAATTTAATAAAAGTGAGATCCGTGTTAAAGCTGGTCAAAAAGTTACTATTACATTAAAGCATGTTGGTAAACTTGACAAGAAAGTAATGGGGCATAATTTAGTTATTCTTAAAGCTGATGCCGACCTTGTTGATTTTGCTACTAAAGCTACTGGAGCTACAAACAATGAGTACATTCCTGAAGGAACAGATGCTGTTATAGCTCATACAAAACTATTAGGTGGTGGTGAAAGTGACACTATTACTTTTGAAGCTCCAGCTGCTGGAACTTATAACTTTTTATGTAGTTTCCCTGGACACTTTGCTGCTATGCAAGGTAAATTTATTGTAGAATAATTTATTATTAAGATGAAAATATATCAGTTTATTTTATTAAGTGCACTAATTTCAATAGTTGCTTGCAAAAGCAAAGAAGAGAAAAAAGAAGAACCTATAAAACAAACTGATACAGCAGTCCAGCTAGAATGGCAACAGCTATTTAATGGTGAAGACCTTTCTGGCTGGACTCCTAAAATAAGACATCATGAAGTAGGTGAAAACTACGCAAACACCTTTTCTGTAAAAGATGGATACATTACCGTAAATTACGACGACTACCATGATGTTTTTAATAAACAATACGGACATCTTTTCTATAACAAGCCTTTTTCTGCTTATTTTCTAGCTGTTGAGTATAGATTTGTAGGAGAGCAAATAGCCGACGGCGAAGGTTGGGCCTATAGAAATAGTGGTGCTATGCTACACGGGCAAGCTCCAGAAACTATGCTTAAAGACCAAGATTTTCCAATTAGTATTGAAGGGCAATTTCTTGGTGGAAATCCGGATACAGATGATGAGCGCTCTACACTAAATCTATGTACCCCTGGAACAAATGTTGTTTACAAAGACTCTCTTTTTACACCACATTGTACTAACTCCTTATCCAAAACCTATAGAGGCGACCAATGGGTTAGAGGTACTTTTTTAGTTTTAAAAGACTCTATTGTAAAACATATTCTAGAAGGAGAAACAGTTTTAGAGTACATAAACCCTACAATTGGTGGTAGTGGTGTTACCGATTTTGACAAAACAGCAAAACAAGATGGGAAACCACTAACCGAAGGATATATTTCTATCCAAAGTGAAAGTCACCCAATACAATTTAGAAAGGTTGAAATTATAGACTTAGATCCAATTTACAACGACAAAGACAAGCTAAACGCTACTATTGATGCTATTTTAAAAGAAGAGAAAGCAAAATAAATTTCTATTCCCTTAAAGATAATAGCGAATCTATTTTGTGCTGAAGTCTTTCCTCAGAAGGAGCCGCCTCATTAAAATCAATAATAGATCCATATTTATCCAATAATAAGTATCTAGGTAGCGAATTAATTTCTAATTCTTTTGTAAAGTCTACTTTAGTAGAATTTCCTTCAATTAATTGAAATTGATTTCCTTTTAGCTCATGCTTATTCAATACATCTAACCATTTCTTGTTTGAGTCCCACACATTTATCCCTACAAAAGTTATGTTTCTGATATATTTATCTGCCAATTTATTAAATGAAGGAAATTCTACTAAACAAGGCTTACATGAAGAAGCCCAAATGTCCACATACAAAAATTTGCCATTATATTGATTTAAGGTAGTTGTATCTCCATTACGATTAATAAGTTTTGTTTCAACTACCGATCTAATTTTCTTTACTTTATTGAGCTTATTAAAAGTACTTTCAATATCTTTCTTATAATATGCATCTGTATTTATAGCTTTAAAAGTTTTATAAAACAGATCTAAACTATCTACACCTATTATATGCCATTTAGCAATAAGATATGATACTTTATTTTTTATTTTTTGATTTGTAATATTTTTATCTATTTCCTTTAGATACGCCACGTCAATATCACAATTTTTACATTTTAAGAACTTTCCCTTCACAAATAAATCACTCTTATCTTTAAGGAAATAGTAATGATTATTAGCCAAAAAAGGGATAAAGAAAGGTAACTTTAATAATGTTTCATTATTTATATCAATAGAAGAAAATGGTTTTGGATAGTTTATAGAAACTTTATAGTCCTTTTCATCAGTAAGTAACTTTTTATCTACTTCGAAACTCATTAAATTATAATCCATATTAAGAGCTATAAAGGACCGTTCAAGATGCAAAAAATCAATATTTTTTATAGGCGTATCCTCAAGAAGCTTTTTATAAACACCTCCAATTGAATCATTCATTTTTAAAAATTCTTCTTCATCAAGCTTTACAAAGTTCTTATAAGTATCTATATGCTTTAATGCTTGCCTCTTCTTTTGACGTGAAAAAAGATATTCATTTTCATCAGCACCAATTCCTTTGAAATACACTTTACTCTTTTCTTGGTCTAGAATTAGATCCAAATTAAAACCAGGCTCCAAATAAATATCAAAATTTAGATTGTCCACCTCTATTTTATAGTAACCTAGCGCTACTGAGATTGTATCCTTAAACTCTCCTTTTTTGTTTACATAAAAAGTATCTATTGTTTTAGGATTAGTAATATCTCTATTTTTAATAACAAGGAATTCCGACTTAGAAGAAACCAATCCCCCTGAAATAAGCACAGCATTTTCTACCTCTTTTTCGCAAGAAAAAAAGACAACAAGCATTAAAGCATATAGAATTCTATTCAAATTATATAAATTTACTTTCTTCTTCCAAAAATTCTCAGAAGAAATAAGAACAGGTTTATAAAATCTAAATACAGAGTTAAAGCTCCCATAACAGCTTCTTTTGTATCTTCTTCCGTCCTTCATTTCCGATGATATTCATCTGTTTAATTTTCTGTGTATCATAAGCAGTTAATACAACAAATATTAGAACCCCCTGCATAAATTAACGTGGGTTCGAAATAAATCTAAATATAGGACAAATTTAACTATATGATTTTAAATTACTTAATCCTCCTTTCGTTTTTGTATTGACACAAAAACGAAACAAAAAGGTCAAGACTGATTTAAAAAGTATTTAAATAAGTCAGTTTTCTCATATAGAACTCACGTTAAATTACAATTCAATAAATCATTTTATTTTCAAAAAAAAATTATCTCGAATCAAGCCCAAGAGGTATTCAAACCAATGAGTTTAGTTTATTACGGTGCAGAAATCCTTCAGCAAACTCAAAACAGGCTTTGAAATAATTAAACCCTCTATGAGGGATTAACGAGTTTTATTTATAAAAACATAAAAAAGCCCTCACTTTCGTAAGGGCTAACCATGAATGAAATCTATTTAATCCATTAAATGAGTTAAATCATTAACAGGTAAATTGATTTTATTGTTATTGCCTTATTGCCAACCTCCACCAAGTGCTTGGTACAGTGTTACAACAGCATTTAAGCGTAAATATTTATTTTCAACCAAAAGCAATTCAGAGTTTAAAGAATTCTCTCTAGCCGTAAGTACTTCCAAGTAATTTACTAAACCTTGATTAAGTAATTCTTCAGAATACTCTGTAGCCAAACTATATGCTTCGTACTCTTTTTGTCTAGCTTCAATTTTATCTACTGCAGCTTGATAGCTATACAACGCATCTGAAACTTCTCTTCCAGCGGTTAATAATGTTTGCTTATAATTTAATAAAGCCGACTCTTGTTGCGCTTTAGAAACTTCAAATTGAGTACGTATTTTCCTTCCATTTAAAATAGGCTGAGCCAAACCACCAACTAGCGAGTTAAAAATAGAGCTCGCATCAATCCAATCATCAAAATTTAAACTTTGGAAACCAGCGCTAGCACTTAATGTAATAGAAGGATAAAAGCTACTTCTAGCAACATTAGTAAGCTCAAAAGCATTTATTAATCCATATTCTGCTGAAGCTACATCGGGTCTGTTTTGCAACATCAAATAAGGAACTCCTGTAGTTAATTCTTGGTCTATTTCTTGAGACTCCAATACACTACGCTCTATAGCATGTGGAGGTTGCGCTAATAAAATAGAAAAGGCATTCTCTAATAATTTAATTTGATTTTCTAAATCAATTTTTATCGCCTTTGCTGTGTATAACTGAGCTTCGGTTTGTTTAACCGCCACTTCTGTAACCATTCCAGCATCTTTAAGAGCCTTTGTTGTTTCTAAACTCCCTTCTCTATTTTCTACTGTTTCATTAGTAATTTTTAACTGTTCATCTAAAGAAAGTAATTGATAATAGGTAGAAGCAAGTGCTGCAATAAGTTCTGTTTTAACAGCTTTATGCGCTTCGATAGTTTGCAAATACGTTGCTTCGAAAGCTCTTTTATTACTTCGTATTTTCCCCCAGATATCTGCTTCCCATGATAAACTTGCCGTTAAATCGTATTGCTCATAAGGGGCATTAAAAATACTTCCAAACTGACTGTTTTCAGAATTTTCCTGACGCGTAACTGTTCCATTTAAATTTAAAGTTGGATAATTGCCAGCCTTTCCTTGTTTTAAATAAGCCTCTGAAGCCACAATTTGCTGTAGCGCCATTCTGATATCTAAATTATTAACAAGTGCAGTATCTATATATCTTTCTAGAATTGGATCCTTAAATAAAGTTCTCCATGAAACCATTCCTAATGAAGTACTGTCTTGAGATAGCTGATCGGTTCTATAAAGATTTTCCGTTTCAACCTCAGGTCTTTCATAATTCTTAGCCACAAAACACGATTGCAACAGCAATGGCGCGCTAAGCCCTAGTATGATTTTATATATTTTTAAGTTCTTCATCTTAATTTAAGTTATCTTCAGATTCAACAATAGCTTCTGGAGCTCCTGAAATTTTTTCTTGTAACCATTGGAATACTACAAAAAGAATTGGGATTGCAAACACTCCTAAAATTGTTCCAATTAACATCCCTCCTGCTGCTCCAGTTCCTATAGAACGGTTACCAGCGGCACCAACACCACCTGCTAATGCTAATGGCATTAATCCTAAAATAAAAGCAAATGAAGTCATCAAAATTGGTCTAAGTCTAGCTTTAGCCCCATGAATTGCAGCATCTGCAAGACTCTCTCCTCGTCTTCGCCGTTGAAGTGCAAACTCCACAATAAGAATTGCATTTTTGGCTAAAAGCCCAATTAACATAATAAGTGCAATTTGAAAGAAAATATTATTTTCCAATCCAACCATTTTGGTTGTAAAATAAGCTCCAAACACCCCTAATGGTAATGATAAGATTACCGAAAAGGGCAGCAAATAACTTTCATACTGTGCCGATAATAAAAAGTACACAAACACAATACTTAAAATAAATATTAAAATTGTCTGACTTCCTGCATTTACCTCTTCTCTAGTTAGTCCAGAATAAGCAATATCATAATTTGATGGTAAGTTTGCCGCTTCAGCTTCTACTACAGCAATTGCATCCCCAGTACTATACCCAGGATTTGAAGCTCCAGTAATTTTAGAAGAATTAAATAAGTTAAAACGGGTAACCGACTGAGGTCCGTACACTCTTTTTAGTTTTACAAACTGAGTAATAGGTGCCATTTCCCCTTCTCCGGTTCTAACATACAATTCATTTAAAGATTGTTTATTATCTCTACTTTCGGGAAGTGTTTGTAAATACACACGATACTGTTTACCAAATCTAGCAAAATCGGCTGCATAAATACCTCCTATATATCCTTGTAAGGTAGAGAATATAGAGCTAATAGGCACTCCCTTTTCTTTAGCAACAGGCACGTTAATCTCCATCTCATACTGTGGATATTTAGTATTAAAAGAAGATTGCGCATATTGAATTTCAGGATGTTTCATTAAAGCCATCATAAAATCACGATTAGCCTCATCTAGTTCCGTAAAAGCACCTCCAGATCTATCTAATAAATTCACTTCAAAACCAGAAGAAATTCCAAAACCAGGAATACTTGGCGGTGCAAAAAATATAATATTTGCCTCTGGAATTGTAGTAGCTATTCCAAATAACTTCTTGGTAAGCGCATCTACAGAAAGAGAATCTTCTCCACGTTCTTCCCAGTCTTTTAATTTAATAAATCCTAATCCGTAGTTACTACCTTGTCCTCCTAATAAGCTAAATCCACTAATTACAGACACACCTTCTACACCAGGTAAATCCTTAGTTTTTTCATATAATAATCTGTTTACTTCTCCAGTTCTATCTATAGATGAACCCGCAGGTAATTCTACATTCGCAAAAATAATCCCACGATCTTCATTAGGAACAAAACCAGTTGGAGTAGTTGAAGAAACCCAAATTATACCAGCTATAGACGCCAATAATGCAACTCCAGTAATCCATTTATGTTTGTATAGAAAGCCTAAAGATCTTCCATAACGTTCTGTAGTAGCACTAAATCCCTTATTAAAACCGTCATAAAAACGTTGTAAGTATGTTGTGTTTTTCTTCTCCTCTTCCGTATGAACTTTTAAGAATAATGCACACAATGCAGGGCTTAAGGTTAAGGCATTTACAGCAGAAATCATAATCGCTACAATTAGCGTTACCCCAAATTGCTCATAAAAAACCCCTGTTGGTCCTTGGATAAATGTAACAGGAATAAATACAGCTGCCATTACTAAGGTAATAGATATAATAGCTCCTGATATTTCTGTCATTGCATTTATAGTTGCAGATTTTGCAGATTTCTCATTCCCTTCTTCAATCTTGGCATGCACCGCTTCCACCACTACAATAGCATCATCGACCACAATACCAATAGCCAGCACTAAAGCGAATAATGTTAGTAAGTTTATGGAATATCCGAAGACATTCAGAAAAAAGAAAGTACCTATAATTGCAACAGGAACTGCTATAGCAGGAATTAAAGTAGATCTAACATCTTGTAAGAAAATAAATACTACCAAGAAAACCAATATAAACGCCTCAATAAGTGTATGCACCACCTTATCTATCGATGCAGTTAAAAAGTCGTTTGTATCATACGGAATAAACAAATCTATCCCTTTTGGAAAATCTGGCTTCAGATTCTCCAATTTTTCGTGAATAGTCTCAATAATCTCTTGTGCATTGGATCCTTTTGTTTGGTATATCGCCATGTTTACACTTGGATACCCATTTGTAATAGAACTCGAAGCAAAAGATTGCGCACTCAATTCTATATCTGCAACATCTTTTAAACGTAGATACTGACCATTCCCTAGCGCTTTTATAATGATGTCTCCGTATTGTTTTTCAGTTTTAAAACGCCCACTGTATTTTATTACGTAAGAAAAAGCCTCCCCATTATTCTCTCCTAAAGAACCTGCAGCTGCTTCTAAACTTTGCTCTCTTAAAGCTGCCGAAACATCTGATGGAATTAAATTATATGCCGATAATTTATCTGGTTTTAACCAAATACGCATTGCATAATCTTGACTAGAAAATACATTAACATCTCCAACCCCATTTACACGCTGTAATTCTGGAATAACGTTAATTTTTAAGTAATTCTGAACATACGTAGCGTCGTAATCCTCATTAGATGAGAAAAAGGAAATAAACATCAGCGAACTCGTTTGTTGCTTTTGTGTTATAACTCCTGTTTGTACAACCTCTTGCGGCAACAAAGCATTGGCTCTAGATACCCTGTTCTGTACGTTTACAGCAGCAATATCTGGATCTGTATTTTGATCAAAATAAACCGTAACATTTGCTGTACCAGCATTGGTAGCGGTAGAAGTAATGTACGTCATTCCTTCCACTCCATTTATCTGCTCTTCAATAGGAATAATTACACTCTCTAATATGGTTTCGGCACTGGCTCCAGGATAGGTAGCATTTACCTGAACAGTAGGAGGGGCAATATCTGGATACTGCTCTATAGGCAAGGTTAAAACCCCTAACCCTCCTAAAATTACTAATATAATGGAGATTACTGTAGATAATACAGGTCTCTCTATAAATGTTTTTAGCATAACTTACTTTTTAAGCTTTTTTGTTAGTTTCTAAATAATGTTTTTATCGGTTTTGTTATACTATCAAATGACGTTTCTTGTGGTACAATTTCAGCTCCATCTCTAAGTTTATCCACTCCTTTAGCCACTATAACATCTCCAATTTTAACACCAGATTCTACTACATATAAGTTTTCTATGTGGTCTGTAATTTTAATTACTTCAGATTTTACTTTATTATCACTTCCTACATGAAAAACTAATGTTTGCCCCTGACGCTCAAAAGTAGATTCTTGAGAAATAACAGGTACATCTGTATAAACGGTAGGGATTTGTATTACCCCACTGTTTCCATTTGTTAAAAGTCTTTCTGGATTAGGAAATGTAGCTCTAAAGCTAACTGTACCTGTATTTTGGTTTACTTGCCCAGTTACAGTTTTAATTTTTCCTTTATGCTTATATAATTCGCCATTAGCTAAAACCAAATTGATTTCTGGAAAATTGTCAAGTTTTTCCTGACGGGAATCTCCTTTTGTATTCTGAACAAAATCTAAGTAATCCTCTTCATTCATTGAAAAATAAGCATATACTTCTTTTATATCAGAAACTGTTGTTAACGGTATTTGGTCACTCGGACTTACTAAAGTTCCTTCTCTATAAGGTATTGCTCCTACAAAACCATCAACAGGACTTTTAACCGTAGCATAATTTATATTAGCATTTATGGCGCTATAATTACTCTTTGCTTGTGCTAAATTAGCTTTGGCAGTTTCTAATTGAACTTCACTAATAATTCCCTTTTCTACTAGTGGCTTTAATTTATCAACCTCCACTTGGGCTACATTTACACTAGCTTGAGCAGCACCAGCATCTTGAGTTAAAGATTCTGTTTCTAAACGAAATAAAACTTGCCCTTTGCTAACTTGCTGTCCTTCGTCTACTAAAACATCTTTTATATAACCAGATATTTTTGCTCGAACCCCACTGTTTATAACCCCTTCTATACTTGTAGGATAGGTTTTATAACCAGTAATTTTTTTACTTTCTATCTTTACAGTAGGATAAGGCATTGCCTGAGCTGCTTGTTGCGCTTTTTCCTTCTTCCCACAACTTACAAGGACTATTGCAAAACCTACTAGGAATAGTTTAGAATATAATTTTGAACTCATTATTGTACTTGATTGACTGTTATTAAATTATTTTTTAGTTTACATAAATTTTCAATCATGGCATCCACAAACTCAATGTAGTGCTTATTGAAAGAAAGATCTTTTCTGTTTTTCATTGTTAATTTATCATCTGCTGATAATGTTTTTTCTCGATAATTAAGAACCTTAACATGCAGTTCTCGCTCTTTTTTCCAAGAATTAATTTTATCATCTAAACGATTTATCATATTATCAACCGAAGCCTTAAAATACCTTCTACGGTCTCCCGGTTTTGTGTAATAACCAATCCTCCCCATCGACTGTAAAAGCTGAAGATTTGTTGAAAGCGAACTTTTACTCACTTGTAACTCTTCCAAAATCTCGTCAAAAGTTGCACCTTTATCTCCTGCTAAAGCTAAATACCCAAAGATTCTTGAAGACAGTGGAGATAGCATATCTTGACATTCAA
This sequence comes from Galbibacter orientalis DSM 19592, assembly GCF_000260115.1. Lineage (GTDB taxonomy): Bacteria > Bacteroidota > Bacteroidia > Flavobacteriales > Flavobacteriaceae > Galbibacter > Galbibacter orientalis. The sequence continues at coordinate 572,500 of NZ_JH651379.1, forward strand.
AATACACTCCCATTTCTTCTATTAGCTCTTTTTTTAGCTTCATTAATTCTACATCTTCTATCATATTTTATAAATAAGATGCAAAACTACGTTTAGTTCGGTAATTACCGAACTAAACAGCAGTTAATAGTATGTTAAACTTTAGCTTAAAAATTAAGCGTTACTTTCAGAATATTTTTTTGAGGTAGTGGAGGAAGCTTTAATAAACGATTTAAAACTTTTGCAAATTACCACAAAAACACCTAAAAAACAGCATGTTAGACCTAATATTAATAAATTAAACACATCCGAAAATGTATTTCCTGCAGAGAGAATACATAATATTAGTAATGTAGAAATAGGTAATGAAAGTGCTAAAACTCCAATTGCAAAATTGGAATCAAATGTTTTAGCATTAGTGTTTTTATTTTTTTCTGAAGAATCTATTAAAGAAATATGTGCAAATGGCCAAAAACTACAAGCACTAAGAGCAAATGAAACTATTAAAAGAATAGTACTGCCATTTATTCCTCCAAACAGCATAGCTAACGAGGCAATTAATACAAGTATTACTCCTGCGCGTAACATTAATAAAGAAAATATTTGCACAAACTGCATTCGTTTAATTTTAAATGCCAAACCAATATAAATAAGTACTAATGGAGTCATAATAATACTTAGCCTTGAAAAGGTATCCTTAAAAAAACTAGGAAGCATAGTAAGGTTAACACCAAAAACTACAAAGAGTAAGGCGGCAAAAATAAAAATATTAACGGGTTCTTTTAGAATTGAAATAAATAGATTTTTAATCTTCCTTGAATTCCCAATAACTCCAACTACATCTTGATTATTTTGATAGTACCATTTCATTGCAATAATATACAATACAACAAGTACAAAAACTTTATTTCCTAAATCTGCCATTGCAGCTTTAGCTAAATAATCGTCTCCTAAAAATTCTAATATAAACGGAAAAGACGATAAGCCAGGAGCAAGAGAAGGGATAAGCAACCTACTTGTTCTTCCTATGGCAGTATTTTTTTCAATCCCCACCAAAGGAAGCATTAAACCAGTAATAAAGTATAAAACTACATTTAATAAAATTGCTAAAAATGGAAGTGAAATTAATGCCATACTAATATTCACCTTTAATAAAGCAATAAAAATAGTGGCAGGCAATGCAAGGTTTAAAATTATTTTTTTCAACCCTGTAACTTCTTCTGGACTTTTAAACTTAAGCTTGAGTAGAAATCCTATTAAAATAAATAGCAGTAATGATATGGTTTTTTGTAAAGCAAACTCCATTAAACAAGTATTTGATTAATTGCCTCAGCAAAGTATTTCATTTCTTCCGTTGTTCCCATACTCACTCTACACCAATCTTGATCCCAAAATTTAAAGGCCCTAACCACCACTTTCCTTTCATATATTTTATCAAGAAATTCGTCTCCTGCCATTTCTATAGGAAATAGAACAAAGTTTGTTTGAGATGGGAGGTAGGAAATATTTTTTTTCTCTAATAAGTTGTAGGTAAATTGTTTTGCTTCAGTAATTTTTGACTTACAATCTTCCACAAAATCAACATCGTCTAAACTAGCATTGGCAGCAGCTATTGTAGGCCCTGTAATCCCCATTCCACCTCTAGTAATTTTATTAATTTCATCTAAAGAATTCTTATTTCCTAACATATATCCAATGCGCAGTCCAGCCATTCCATATATTTTGGAAAAAGTACGAGCTACAAACACATTTTTTCCTTTTGCAACCAGAGGAGCCATGCTATTATTTAACCCACCTTCTGACAATTCTATATAAGCTTCATCAATAAAAATAGGAACCTTGTCTGATACGCGATCACAAAAATCATAAAGCTTTTTGGTGTCTGTTAATGTTCCTGTTGGGTTATTAGGATTTGTAATGTACACTAACTTTGTATCTGCATCTATAGCAGCTTCCATAGCATCTAGATCGTGTTGAAAATCTTTAGTGAGCTTAATAGGTTTCCAGTTGCCGCCTGAAGCTTTTGCCACTTGAACCAAAGACATATAACAAGGGTCTCCACTAATAACATTTCCTCCATCTCTAAAATAAACCAAGGCGGTTTTCTCTAATAAATCAGACGACCCAGGTCCCATCATAATATTATCTGTAGTAACTCCTTCTTTTTGCGCTATTTTTCCTACTAATTCTCCTAAAGACCGCCATGAATAATGATTCCCTTCTGTAACAGCCTCTTGAAAGGCCTTTGATGCTTTTAAGGATGGTCCATATGGATTTTCATTCCATACCAATCTAGCTTTCACCGTACTTAAATCTGGAAATCTAGGGGGAGTAAACTCTTTAAAGCTAGTTAAATTGGAATTAAACATAAAAGGCTGTTTATTTCCATGCGCATAATCTGCCGTTGCACTCCATAAATCTATTGGTGTTAAAGCTAATGCTCCAGCAGCTAATGCTCCTTTTTTAAACCATTCTCTTCGGCTGTTATTCTTTAGGTTTTTCATTTCTTGTAGATTAATTAAGTTAAGTTGCTACAAGTTATAGCAGACTAACAAAATTTCCTATGAGAAAAAATTAAAACCGAAGCTGTTAAATTTTAAGATTTATAAAATAAAACGGATATATTGTGATATTTTAATCATAAATGTTAAAAACAAGATTATTTTATCTCAATTTTAACATTAAAAAGAAGTGACTTAATTCGCCAAAACACCTGCTATTCCTAACACAGGAACAGCAACCTCATTGCTCTCTGAAATCTGATACTCGTTAAAAAGGAATTTTTTTTCGTATAATTTATTATCAGCAAAAAAAGTAAGAAAAAACTCGTTTTTCAATTTAAAAACCTCCTCTTGGATAAGTTCTACTTTCCTAAAAGATTTAGCTTCCAAATCTCCAAGTCCATGGCGCATAGTTGTAGTTTTTAACGCTTCTCCATAACCTTTAGAAACCAAAATAGCTCCTTCTATTGCACTTTCCCTATTATTTATAAGATAGATATACCAAGTTTTTGAAAGGTGCTTTTCGTCCCACTCATTTACAGCAGCAACATAAACTTCTTCAGCAATAGGGATTTCTATATCTTTTTTCATGTTCAATTTATCGTTTTAACGGTTACATGGAACCTCCAAATAATCATTCTGCTATATGTCTAAAAATATAGGCATAGATATTTATTATAAGTAAAATACCTCGGAACAATTCACGGGGCATTAAAAGGAAAAACCTAAAACATTCCAAAGCAAGCTTCGGAGCATTCAAATTTCGATTATTGAGTAATTATAAAACAGATTTAAATTGTTTTAAGAAACGGATATCGTTTTCACTAAGCATTCTAATGTCCGAAATTTGATGCAACAATAAAGCAATTCTATCTATTCCCATTCCAAAGGCAAATCCAGAATATTCTTTAGAATCAATTCCACAATTTTCTAACACATTAGGGTCTACCATTCCGCAACCCATAATTTCCAACCATCCTGTACCTTTGGTCATTCTGTAATCGGTTTCGGTTTCTAAGCCCCAATACACATCTACCTCAGCACTAGGTTCTGTAAATGGAAAATAAGATGGACGTAAACGAATCTTAGACTTCCCAAACATTTCTGTAGTAAAATACTGTAGAGTTTGTTTTAAATCGGCAAACGAAACTCCCTTATCAATATACAATCCTTCTACTTGATGGAAAAAGCAATGCGACCGAGAAGAAATAGCCTCATTTCTAAAAACACGCCCAGGAGAAATTGTTCTAATTGGCGGTTTATTATTTTCCATATAACGCACTTGCACAGACGACGTATGCGTACGCAATAAAACATCCGGATTAGTTTGCACAAAAAACGTATCCTGCATATCTCTAGCAGGATGGTATTCTGGTAAATTTAATGCCGTAAAATTATGCCAATCGTCTTCAATTTCTGGCCCTTCAGAAACATTAAATCCAATCCGAGAAAATATATCAATAATTTGATTTTTAACAATAGAAATTGGATGTCTTCCTCCCAATTCCAATGGCATTGCAGGCCGCGTTAAATCGCCATACAAATTTTCTGTAGGCTGAGCACTCTCTAAAGCTTCTTTTAGAGAATTCACCTTTTCCTGTGCAGTATTTTTTAACTGGTTAATTACCTGTCCAAATTCTTTCTTCTGCTCATTAGGAACATTCTTAAATTCAGCAAAAAAGTCATTTAAAAGTCCTTTTTTTCCTAGATATTCAATTCTAAATGCTTCAACCTCATCTAAAGTAACCGCTGTAAAGCCTTTTACTTTCTCAATATGTTCCTTAATAGTATCAATCATAACCATTTTTTCTTTGGAAGGGCAAATTTAAAGATTTCTAAAGAATATTTGCCGTTTCCTTCAACTTATAATTCTTTTTTAGAAGCTTTTTAGCTTGCGAAAATATAAATCGCTGTTTCCCGCTTTCCCCACTACACGGCTATTTGTCTCTGCCAAACAGACGGGGTAGTTGGCTCAATCGGGGCTAGCAGCTATAACTAGCACACTCTATATTGTTTTTTTACTATTCTATATAACCACTATCTGTAAAATACTGTACAATAGCTTCTTTCATCAAAACCGACTGTTCACCTGCTTTTAGGGTAGGTAATTGCTCTTTCATTACATAATGTGGCCAACCATCATCATCAAAAAAATCAAACTCATAATATCCATAAGGCTCTAAAAGTCGGCAAATAGCAATATGCATTAAATTAAGCTTTTCGTCCTTTTTAAACTTTCTATTAAGTTGCCCAAGCTCTTGAACCCCTATTAAATAAATAATAGCATCAAGCTCTAATTCATCCCCATCTGCAAATTGATTTGAGAGTTTTCCAACCAACAAATCCCATTTCATTTTTAAAACCTCGTCTCTTGCCATTTTATAATTTTGTGCAAAAGTAAGAAGATAATTTTTCTATTAACATCATAGCATTTTAATTTCTAAAAATCTAAAATGTATATTTGTTAAAATGATTTTCTGAATGAATTACATTGACATCGTTTTAGGCGGACTTATTATCTTCGGAATTGTACGCGGATTTATGAAAGGGCTTTTTATAGAAGTAGCCTCCTTAGTTGCACTTATTCTTGGAATCTATGGCGCCATCCACTTTTCATATTTTGTGGGCGATTTCCTTCAAGAAAAAGTCGACTGGGAACAAAAATACGTTAGCCTTACTGCCTTTGCTATCACCTTTATCATTATAATATTGGCTGTCTCTCTTATAGGAAAACTACTTACAAAAATTGCTAATTTAGCTGCTTTAGGCTTATTAAATAGATTCTTTGGAGCCGCTTTTGGCGGATTAAAAATAGTGGTAATTTTAGGAGCTATTTTAATTTTTATAGACAGAACCAATCAAACTATTGAGTTTATAAAGCAAGAAACTATAGACAGCTCAGCTACCTATAAACCCGTTAAAGAGATTGGAGGCTTTGTTTTTGATTGGGTGCTTAGAGAAACTTCCTAAAATATTAAATTTAGTATCTGGATAAAAATACAAGACCTTATATTAAAGGAGAAAAGAATAAATTGTAGTTCCCACAAGTTATGATTTATAGAGGAAATTCTTCGTTTCTTTTCTATTTTAAACAAAAAAATGGCTGTTTAAAAAGTAATTTATAATTGTTAAAACTAAGCTTTTCGAAGTTTTAAACAACTAATACTCAAAAGCATCCTTCAACAAGCTCAGGATAACATTTAAAGTTTAGATACTTTTTAGACAGCCACTTCAATTATTAAATGATAGCTTAATCTAAATGATAGATTTCCATAATATTTTTCAAAATACCATCTAAATCAATCTTTAAGTCAATTAATTTTCCAGTATGAATATCAAATACCCAACCATGAACTTTAAGTCCTCTACTACGAACCGCTTTTTGTACAGTTGCAGTTTTAATAAGGTTTACACATTGCTCTTGAACATTTAACTCCACTAAACGGTCGTAACGCTTATCTTCATCGTCAATAGCATTTAATTCGGTTTTATGTAAACGGTATACATCTCTAATATTTCTTAACCATGGATTTAAAATTCCTAAATCTGCCGATTGCATAGCTGCTTTTACACCTCCACAAGAAAAATGTCCACAAACCACTACATGGTTTACTTTTAAATGGTTAACGGCGTAATCTAATACAGACATTGCATTCAAGTCTGTTCCTACAACCATATTTGCAATGTTTCTATGAACAAAAACCTCACCTGGCTGTAAACCCATTAAATCCTCTGCAGTTACCCTACTATCAGAACAACCTATGTATAGTAACTCTGGACTTTGTCCTTTTCCTAAATCTTCAAAATAATTTGAATCTACATCAAGTTTAGATTCAATCCACTTTTTATTATTGTCAAATACCTTATCTAAATTCATTCTAATATTTTTCTTAAAATTAAACTTTTTTATATAATTTATTAAGCTGCTTCGCTATTTTTTGCTCTAAAAAATGAAGTGTAATTTTTAGGGTTGTACACAACTCCTTTGTTGGAAATTAACTTAACTTCTATATTTTTATCTTTCGCTTTAATAGCAAAATCATCTAGAATTTCCAAAATGTCATAGTTCAATCGTAGCGTTTTTGTAACATCTAACTCCAGAAGAGTATCATTTGGCAACGCATTTAACTCTTTTAGAATTGCTCCTTTATTCAGAAAAGAAATCTCTTCTGCTAAAGTCATTTTTACAATATGACTCCCTTCATCTGTTTTCTCAATATGTAAGAAGTGTGAGTTTTGATAGTTCTTTATTAAAATCATTGTAATCCCTACAGCCAATCCTAATCCTATTCCCATTAATAAATCTGTAAACACTACTCCTAAAACAGTTACAATAAAAGGAATAAATTGTTCTTTTCCCAACTTAAACATCTGCTTAAACAATGCTGGTTTTGCTAATTTATAACCTACAATAAGTAAGATTGCCGCTAATACAGCAAGTGGTATTTTATTAAGTAATAATGGAATTAAAATTACAGATCCAAGGAGCAACACTCCATGAATAATTGCCGATAATTTTGTTTTACCTCCCGATTGAAGGTTAGCAGAACTACGCACAATAACTTGTGTAATTGGAAGTCCCCCTATAAATCCAGAAACAATGTTTCCTGCACCTTGTGCAAAAAGCTCTCTATTGGTAGGTGTTGTTCTTTTTTCTGGATCCATTTTATCTGTTGCTTCCACACACAAAAGTGTTTCTAAACTTGCTACAATCGCAATTGTAACACCAGTTACCCATACTTGCGGGTTTGTAATTGCTGCAAAATTAGGAAACGTAAACTGCCCAATAAAATCTGAAGCACTTTCTGGTACAGGTACCGATACTAAATGGTCTGTAGCTATTCCAAAACTAGAGTTAGAATCTACTAACATATAATATAAAATTCCAACAATTACGGCTACTAATGGCCCAGGGATAATTTTAAATATATCGTGTTTTTTTGATAATACTTTTTCCCAAAACAGTAAAATAAACAACGAAATGCACGTTACTAAAATGGCTCCTGGAGAGATAAAATCTAACATAGAACCTAATGCCGAAAACGTATTCTCACCATCCAATTGGAAAAAATCTAAATCTCCCTCATAATCGGAATCATATCCAAAAGCATGCGGTATTTGCTTTAAAAAAATAATAACACCTATGGCAGCCAACATCCCCTTAATTACAGATGAAGGAAAATAATACCCAATAATACCTGCTTTTAAAACACCTAAAAGAATTTGAATTACACCTCCAATAATTACCGCAACTAAAAAATTCTCAAATCCTAAAGAGGCTATTGCAGCTAATACAATAACTGCCAATCCAGCTGCTGGTCCACTTACTCCAATGGAAGAACCACTTATACTACCAACTACAATACCTCCAACAATACCAGCTATTAAACCAGAAAATAAAGGGGCACCACTGGCTAATGCAATCCCTAAACACAATGGTAGGGCTACGAAAAACACGACAAGACTCGCCGGTAAATCATTTTTTAGATGTTTAAACATAACTAACTATATTTTTGTTTTCACAAGAGGTGAAAACTTATTAAAATTTTACTTAAAATTTGCGTGAAAAACGTGTAGGTAATCAGATTTTAAATAGAATAATAAACAATAGTTAGCATATTGGAAATAACCCAATTCTTACTCTTAAAGTAGAAACTATTGGAAATAATATTCCTTAAATCTAATTAGGAAATATATTCTGGAGGTGGAATAATAACATCCATCACTTGACTATAGTGATGTTTTACGAAGTAATGGTAATTTTTTCTTTTTGTAATAATCTGAGAAATATAAAAACCTTCCTCTTTTGGGTAAGGTAACTCTTTGAGTTCTTTTAATTCACTGCTAGTATTATTGTCCTTCTTCTCTTCTTCTGTCATACTATAAAAGTAGGATACGTCTGCATCTTTCTCAACAACAGTCAATATAGCTGGAGTTATTAAGAAGGAGCAAAATATAAAGAGGAAAAAACCCACAAATATTTTCTTATTCGTATTCAATACTGACAATTAATTAACATCAATAACAAATATAATGTTTGTTACTGAATTATCTGTTAAGGATTTTTTAAAAGTCTTTAATTTCTTTTAAATCAGTATCGGGTAGCCAACCTATTTTACCATCTGCTAGCTTAATCTTTTTCCAACCTCCTAAGGTTTCCAAAATATTAACTTTAGTCCCTTCATGCAATAAAAACACCTCGGTGCTGCCCATATTAGGTTCTGACATTACAGAAGTTTCTTTAGCAAAAATTATGGCAGGTTTTCTATTGTTATCTACTCCGTATTGGTAATATGAAAAACCATAACTAGCTATAGAAAATAACAGGAATAAAATACTTAGCGCAAAATAAATCCGCTTTCTTGTATGGTAGCTAGCAAAGTAATACAGTAAGAAACCAACAACAAACAACACCATAAATAAAATAGACAGAATAGCCCATGTATTGTATGATAATTTAAAGATTATATTGGTGGCTAATTTTGCTAAACCAGTTTGCGGCATCACATCAATAGCATCTACCGTCATGTTTTCTGCAAAGTGCAAATTATTTTTAATATCTGCATCATTAGGAGAAAGCAAGAGAGCCTTTTCATAATAATAGATACTTGGCGCTATTTGATTTAATTTATAATATCCATTGGCTAAATTATAATAAAGAGCAGCAGAATGAACTCCACTTTGAGATACCTCAAGATATTTTTCTATTGCTTTTTGATATTTCCCCTCGTTGTATAAATCGTTACCTTGCTTAAACACCGCTTCATTTTGGGCTACCCCAACATAAGCTGTCAATAAAAACAACGTAAAAACAAATCCGCTAAGTAAACTTTTACAAGCCTTCATCATGATTTAAACTGTTTATCGATTAACGAAATAACTTCGGCTGCTTTATTGTAATCGCTTTGCATTTCTGCTGTTGTACTTGGAGAATACCTTGCCAATTCACAACTTTTTAGTAATGCTATAAAATTATCTACCCCCTGCTTTTCTACATTTTTAGAAAGTAGTAATTCACTTATTTTTTCTTTACTAAATTCAGACGTTACCAACTTCAATTTTGCTCGTAAGTAATTATGTAGCGCTCTTTCTAAAGATTCGTAGAATGCCTCTTTATTACCAAGATTTCTTTTTGCTTCTGATAAGTATTTCTTAGCCAACTTATTAGCCTTTCTAACTCTATTGCCAACTACATCTCCAGCCATAGCTGCTCTTTTCTTCCCTATTAAAATAGCAATAGGAATTAAAAGTAAAGGAACTAGTAGCAATATATAATACAAAATAGAACCGAAGAAAACAGAAGCTTCTTTAGCATATAAATTGGTGTCTAATTTTATAAATCTAAATTGGTCGCCCAAGGTAGCTATAGGTTGCTTATTGATAGCATCACTATCTCTGGTCGCTTCATTTGCTACCGCAGCACTGGACGGTCCTTCATAAACATTTATTAGGGATTGTTGTGAAGTAACTGTTTTGTATTTCTCTTCTTTAGGATCAAAATAAGAGAATGCTACGCCAGGAATAGGATACTTCCCTTTGAATTGCGGAACAATAGTATAATTGTCGGAAATTTTTCCGCTCATTCCAGATAAATTCGTAGAAACATTTTCTTCATGTTCAGGCTCATAAACCTCCAACGAACTTGGAAGCGTAAGCTTTGGCAAGTTAAAAAGTTTTAAGTTTCCTTTTCCAGTTACCTGAATTTTAGCAGTTAAAGATTCGTTCGCTTTTAAATCGGATTTTGAAGTAATTACATCAAAATCAAATTGTCCAACAGCACCTGTAAATCCTGCTGGTTTTCCAGCCTCTGGAAGTGGTTTTACTTTAATAATACGTTGCCCAGCAGTAACTGTTTTATTAGTTTGCGTAAACAATCTTCCGCCAAAAACATCTCTCCTATTAGTTGGAACATCTACAGTTACATCCAATGAGAGCGGTTCAATTTCTAAAGAGCCCGTTTTTTGAGGATATAATACTACACGTTTTAAAACCACATAACGGTATTGTTTTCCTTCGTACAAACCATTCTCTACCTGAAATCTGGTAACTTTTATATCTTGAGACCAAAAATTATTATACGTTGGATTTGCCTTCGGAAGAAAATTAGAAACATTAATGCTTGGACTCACATACAATTTGTAAACCACACTTACTGCCTCATTTAAATACGGACTCCCATTAGATACCTCAGCTACTAAATGCAAATTATCATCTGCAATATCATCGGCAGAAGGCGGCGCATTCGGGTCGTTAACCGCTTCGGTTACCTCTATTTTTATAGGAGTTGTTTTATACGTATTTCCTTCTATTTCAACTTTAGCCTGCTGAATTGTAAAATTCCCTTTGGACAAAGGTGTTAAAACGTAAGAATACGATTTTGAAAAAGAACGTTTTCCATTTACCCAAGAATGACTAACAGATTGATTTGGTCCCATTAAAACTCTAAAACCTTCAAAAGAAGGTGGCACAAAATTATCGCCATCCTTATTCATGCTAAATTCTACACGTAAGCGCTCATTTACGCCAAGTTTTTTCTTACTAGCATTGGCCTCAAACTGCACTTCTTCCTCTTGAGAGAATAAAACTCCCGAGAAACATATAAAAAAAGTAAGTATTAAAAATTTAATTTTCATTTTTTACCAATCTTTTTCAGATTTTACTGGTGCTCCTTTTACTTTTTCAGCATTTATTTTTTCTTGAACTTTCTTTTCTTCGTTGTTCATCGCCTCCAAAATATTTTTTACCTGCTGAGGTGATAATTGATTAGGACGAGGTTGTTGCTGTTGCTCTTGAGGCTTATCTCCAGGATTCTGCTTTTGATCTTGCTTATCGTTCTTTCCTTCGTCTTGTTTTTGATCTTCAGGATTCTCGCCTTGCTCGTCCTTATTGTCGCCTTCACTATTTTTATCATCTTCCTTCCCTTGATCGTCTTTTTTCTCATCTCCCTCATCCCCATCTTTCTTATCCTGATTGTCTTTATTATCCTGATTCTGATCTTGGTTATCTTTATTCTCGTCTTGCTTATCGTCTTTATTTTGATCCTGATTATTCTTATTTTCGTCTTGCTGTTTCTTTAGCATTTCTTTTGCCAATGCTAAGTTATAGCGAGTTTCTTCATCCGCTGGATCATTTCTCAACGCTTCTTTATAAGCCTCTACCGCCTTTTGATGTTCTTTATTTTTCATAAATACATTCCCTAAATTATGGTATGCACTATGCTTTTCTTCTTTAGTTTTTGCAGTAGTTCCAGCCTCTTTATAACGCATAAAGGCCTCTCCCATACTTTCTTGCTTATAATACACATTTCCTAAGTTGTACTTTGCTTTTGCATTGTCCGAACTTTTAGAAACTGCTTTTCTATACTCCATTTCTGCTGCAATAGCATCAGAACTCTCTTCAAGCACTTCATTCCCTTTATAAGTATACTCAACAGATTCATTTAAAGCTTTTTGCTTAGCCTTTTCTATCGATTCTGTGTCTTGTGCTTTTACTACTGAAAATGAAAAAAGTCCCAAAATAGCTAAAAAAATCATTTTTCCGCTAACAGAAATCTCTTTTATACTGATAATTTTTGTGTTACTTTTCATCTTTCTTCGTTTCATTAAACAAGTTTAACTTCTGAATCCAAACTGTTTTTCTTTCCAATAAGAAAATATCTAGAAACAAGAACAAAATTGCAGCTGCAATAAACCACTGAAACTGATCTTTAAAATCGGCATATTGCTTGGATTCAAATTCAGTTTTATCCATTTTGGTTAACGTATCCGTTACAAAATCAATTACAGATTCGGTATTTGATCCGTTAATATATTCCCCATCTCCTTCCGAAGCTATTTCTCTTAAAACAGTTTCATTAAGCTGTGTAATTACAACCTCTCCCTGCTGGTCTTTTTTATAAGAATCTATAATTCCATTTATTCTGATAGGTATCGGACCTCCTTTTTTGGTTCCTACACCAATGGTAAAAATTTTTATCCCTGCTTTTTCAGCTTTTTCTACAGACTCTAATGCCATATCCGAATGATCTTCTCCATCGGAAATTAAAAACAAGACCCTATTTGTCTGATCTTGATCGTCATAATACGTAGTTGCCAAATCAATAGCCTCATTTATGGCTGTTCCTTGAGACGACATCATATCTGTATTCATGCTCTGTAAAAACATTTTCCCTGCCGCATAATCTGTTGTAATTGGCAACTGCGGATACGCCTGTCCCGCATATGCAATAATCCCTATCCGATCGCTCGCCAAATTATTTATAATCTCAGAAACTATTCGCTTTGCTTTTTCCAATCTGTTGGGAGCAATATCTTCTGCCTCCATACTTTTTGAAACATCAATAGCAAAAACAATATCTACCCCTTCTCTTTTAACTGTTTCAAGCTTTGTGCCAATTTTAGGATTTACCAAAGCAATTGCCAAACATGCAATTGCTAGCATAATAAACACCAACTTTAGCAACGATTTAAACGTTGATTTGTTTGGACTTAATCTTTCTAATGATACCGCATTGGCAAACTTTTTCTGAGTTCTTTTTTGCCAAAACTTAAACCCTAAAAAGAGCAATAACAATACTGGAATTAAAACCAGTACGTAGAAATATATTTTTTCGTCTAACTGATATATATCCATAACTTATACAAAACTTCTAAAAACAGTATATCTCAATAAATATTCCAACATTAAGAGTCCGCATGCTAAAAGTGCAAACATTCTAAACTCCTCTTCATAATTGTAATATTTAAACTCTTCAATATCGGTTTTTTCTAATTTATTAATCTCTTCGTAAATCTCCGATAGCTTTTCATTATCGGTAGCTCTAAAATAAACTCCTCCAGTTTTTTCTGCAATATCTTTAAGCAAAGCTTCATCAATTTCTACCTTACTCATTCCATATCTAAAACTTCCATCAGGATTGTATGCAATTGGAGACAACGCCATCCCATTACTTCCCAATCCAATGGTATAGGTTTTTATTCCATACTCAATTGCCAAACTTGCAGCAGTTTGCGGCTCTATAAATCCAGAGTTATTCACTCCATCGGTTAGTAAGATAATTACTTTGCTTTTAGCCTTGCTATCTTTTAATCTATTTACAGAAGTAGCTAATCCCATTCCTATTGCTGTTCCATCCTCTAATTGTCCGTAATTAATATCGTTTAAAGAGCGTAGCACAATAGCTTTATCACTTGTAATAGGGGTTTTAGTAAAACTTTCTGCTGCATAAACCACCAGCCCAATACGGTCGTTAACACGTTCTTTTATAAAGTCCGCAGCTACTTTTTTTAAGGCAGTTAGTCTGTTTGGTTTTAAATCTCGTGCTAACATACTTGAAGAAACATCAATTGCCATTACAATATCTATTCCTCGTGTAGTTTTAGTACGTGTTGAAATATCTTCTTTTTGTGGTCTTGCCATTGCAACAATCAATGCTGATAACGCCAATAATCTTAAAACAAATAACAAAGGTTTTAATTTAGCCAGCATTGAAGGCGCTCCTTTAAAGCCTTTTATACTCGATATTTTTAAAGAAGCTGTTTCTTTTTTTCGTTTAAAAAAATACCAAACAATAGCCACTGGAAGTATTAAAAACAACCAGAAAAATTGTGGATTTGCAAATTGTATATTTTCAAACATAATTAGCTTTCTGTTTTAAAATCTATAGAATTGGTAATTTTCTCAACAATCTGTTCTGCATAAAGATCATCTTTAGGATACACCATAATTAGCTGCTGAAACCCTCCATTTTGCACAAAACTGAGAATAACATACGCTGCTTCTCTAGTTTTTTTACTTTCTGGGCTGTCTATTTCCAGTGTACCAAATACTTTATTCCCTTTCTTTCCTGTTGGTGTAACTACCTCATCTTGTTTTACAACCATATTTTTAGCTCCCGCTTCTTCCACTTTTGCCAAAGCAGCATCTATTGCTTTTTTAGCATCAAAATCGGCTTCCTTTTTATAAGTAGAAATGGTAGCTTGAATATAAAAATTACTTTGCAAGCCTCCATATTCAAAGACCTGATAACTATTTGTTCCAGCGCCTTCTATACTTTTCGGGATTTTATTATTTCGTTTAAGCACTTTTGGAGTTTCTAAATAAATAGCTGGAAATCCATAAGAACTTCCTACCCATTGCTCCTCTAATAAAGATTTTGTTGGGTGACCAAAAACAGAATCCTTTACATTACTAAAGCCATATTTGTAGGTAAAAATTCCAGCCACAATAATTAAAACTCCAATTCCAGCCGCAATTGCATATTTAATTTGCTGTTGCTTCTTTTTACGTTTAAAATTGGCTACATATTCTTCTTGCTCCATTAGCTCTTCCTCTGTTGGTTCTGGAAGCGCTTCTTTAGTTTTAACAACTATTTGTTCTATTGATTTTCTATCGCGATCAATAGCAGAATTTTCTGGAGTGTTTTTTGCAAATTTTACTAAATCGGCTGTTTGAAGTACATTTTTAAACTGACTAATAGTATCGTTATCTATTTTTAAACTTCCAGCATCTCTAAGCATTTCCATTTTGGTAATTAATTCGTCGGTGGTGCTTTCTAAAGCCGAAATATGTACATCTTCTTCTAAATAAGAACGTACAATATTTGTCAATTCAGAATAGTATTCTTTGTATTCAGACTGAATTAGATATTTTGATTCGTCTAGTTTTTTTAATTCAGCAATGGCACGATCGTATGGCGGAAGCAATGCTATTTTTTCTTCTTGTGTTAATGGTTTTTTTCTGAAAACAAACCAATATAATAAGCCTCCTACAATAGCAGCAATAACAAGTCCTCCTAACACCCATTTCCACCAATCACCAAATGGTTTTTCTACCTGCGCTAAGCCTTTAATGTCGTACATTTTTTGCTTAGTAGTATCTACCACAACTGTATTTACTTCAATCTTTAAAGAATCTGTAAAATAAGGCTTATTGTTAATCATTACCTGTTGACGCGGTAGGGTATAGGTCCCAGAATCAAATTGCGTTAATGCATATTTTTTTATTAAGTTGAATCTATCTTGATTGATTAGCGTATCTGTAGGCAAAGCTTCTACTACTTCTAGCGGCATAAAAGTCTGTCCTTCTGGAAAAATTACCTGCGAAGTTGTATCTGCTTCAACTTCAAATGTAAAATGAATTTGCTCTCCAATTTTTATAGAAGTAGAATCTACCGAAGATTTTACCTGAGGGGTAGACTGTGCAAAAGCAATACAGGATAGGCAATAGAATACAAGCAACAAAATGCTCGACTTTTTGTTAAGCAACCTATTAAACGTATTCTTAAATATTAAATTAATCATTTTTTTCAAATTTCCTGATAGTAAGATTTGGCTTATCCTCTTCGTTTAAAATATCCTAATAATTTTTTTACATAACTCTCATCAATCCGACTACTAATTACGCCTGCTCCACTTTTTGTAAATACCGTTTGGTAATAATTTACACGATCTAAATAATATTTGGCATATTGATTTCTAACAGTTTTAGATTTTGTATTTACCAACATAAGCTCGCCAGTTTCGGCATCTTCCATTTGTACAAAACCAATATTAGGAATGCTTTCTTCTTTTTCGTCGTAAATTCTAATTCCTGTAATATCGTGTTTATTGGCGGCTATTTTAAGTGCATGCTCATATTTATCTGACATAAAATCGGACAGTACAAAAGCAATTACTTTTTTCTTACTAACACTCGACATGAATTTAAGCGCTCCATTAATATCTGTGTTTTTATTTTTTGGCTGAAATTCTATCAACTCTCTAATAATTCTCAACACATGAAACCTTCCTTTTTTTGGAGGAATGTATAATTCTATTTGGTCTGAGAATAATATCAATCCAATCTTATCGTTATTCTGCATAGCAGAAAATGCCAAGGTGGCCGAAATTTCTGTAATGATATCTTTTTTGAATTGATCTGTAGTTCCAAAAAGTTCCGACCCAGAAACATCCACCATAAGCATCATGGTGAGTTCTCGTTCTTCTTCAAAAACTTTAATAAAAGGCTCGTTATAACGCGCAGTTACATTCCAATCGATATTTCTTACGTCATCTCCAAATTGATAACTCCGCACCTCGCTAAATGTCATTCCACGACCTTTAAAAGTAGAATGATATTCTCCTCCAAAAATATGGTCGCTCAACCGACGCGTTTTAATCTCTATTTTCCTAACCTTCTTTAGTAGCTCTTTAGTATCCATTTTTCGATTTAAAAATCAACTACCTCGAGGCAAGCCAACGAAGTATTTAAACGAAACAAATTTAACTTATTTCGACGCTGAGCGTCGGGATTTGAAATCTTTAATTCGCAACAATCATTCATTGCAAATCATTATTAGCTATTCCCAAAATCCTATGGAACCTCTATTTCGTTTACGATCTTGTTAATAATTTCCTCAGAAGTAATACTTTCCGCTTCCGCTTCATAAGTAATTCCAACTCTATGACGGAGTACATCGTGTACAACGGCTCTTACGTCTTCTGGAATTACATACCCTCTACGCTTAATAAATGCATAACATTTTGCAGCCATTGCCAAGTTGATACTTCCCCTTGGAGATGCTCCAAAACTAATAAGTGGTTTTAAATCTGATAAATTATATTTCTCTGGATAACGTGTTGCGAAGATGATATCCAATATATATTTTTCAATTTTTTCATCCATATAAACCTCTCTTACCGAAGCTTGCGCTCTTAATATTTGGTCTATAGAAACTACTTGATTTACTTTATTGAATTCTCCCTTTAAATTAGCACGAATAATAAGTTGCTCTTCGTCTAATTTTGGGTAATTAATAACTGTTTTCAGCATAAAACGGTCAACCTGTGCTTCTGGCAATGGGTAAGTTCCTTCTTGCTCCACAGGGTTTTGAGTAGCCATTACTAAAAAAGGTTTGTCTAAAATAAAAGTCTCATCTCCAATAGTAACTTGCTTTTCTTGCATTGCCTCTAGCAAAGCAGACTGTACTTTTGCTGGTGCACGGTTAATCTCATCTGCCAATACAAAGTTTGCAAAAATTGGACCTTTCTTAATAGAAAAATCATTATCCTTCATATTGTAAATAAGTGTTCCCACCACATCGGCAGGTAATAAATCGGGAGTAAATTGCACCCTGCTAAAACTTCCATGCACTGCTTTTGCAAGTGTATTAATTGCTAAAGTTTTTGCTAATCCAGGAACTCCTTCTAATAAAATATGTCCTTGACCTAAAAGACCAATCAACAATCTTTCTACCATGTGTTTTTGACCAACAATAACCTTGTTCATTTCCAAGGTTAATACATCGATAAAAGCACTTTCTTTTTCAATTTTTTCGTTAATAGCGTTAATATCCAACGTAGTATTTTGCTCCATTTATGTTAATTTTTTGAGGCATCAATATAACACCATCTATATTAGGACGCAAATTGAAAATTTATTTAGACTGTGGCTGTTAACAATAGGTTAAAAAATTAAGAGTAGTCTAAAGATTAGACTACTCTTAATATATTTTTATGGATTTTTAACTATTCTAAGGTAATATCGCCTAAAGCAGTAGCTTCTCCGTCTACAACTTCTACAGCTGTAATCTCCTTAATGTTAAAAGCAGAACCTTCTGCTGGTGTTAGTGTTAAAACATATGTACCAGTAGGAACCCCTTCTAGTGTAAACACTCCTTCTGCATTTGTATCAGCAGAAACAATTTCTTCATCTACCACAATAGATGCTGTAACTGTAGCATCGGCATTTACAACTGTTCCTGAAATACTTCCCCCAGAAATTTGCATTAATTCAATAGCTCCAATATCTGCAACTTCTCCATTTTCTACTGCTACCTCTTCCACTGTTGCTTCGGCATAACCAGAAGCCTCATCTGGAGTTAGCATAACGTTATACGTTCCAGCAGGAACTCCGTTTAAAACAAAAATTCCTTCCTCGTTTGTATAGGTTGAAATAGTATCTTGATCTGCAACCACCCAAGCCAATGTCTGGAAATCTACTGGGGTAACAGCTCCCATAATTCTCCCTGAATTAACTACTGTACTTGCATTAATTACAGGTTTTAAAATAATATTATCTGAATTCCCAGCGTCAACAATCGACTTATCTGCATCAAAGTCAAGAATTAATTCATACGTATAACCGCCTTCTAATTCTGTATCTTCAAGCTTTATTTTTAATCCAGATTGTTGTGCGCTTGGAGTTTTTAAAGGGAACTCCTCTCCATCAATTACAACCGTATTATTATCTCCTAAAACAAGTCTAATTTGCTCTACTTCTCCAGCAGGAATTTCGTTATCTGCAAGTACAACACTTGCTCCTCCTGTTAACTCTAATAAGTCATAAACTCCAGCGTTTATTTCTCCTATAGTTTCCCAACCACCTTCTTCATCGTCGGTTCGGTTAATCATAACATCTTGAATGTCAACATTTACCTTCTCATAATCTCCAGGGGCATCTACTAATTTAACAGTTACTTTAGCCATATCCGAAGAAGGTACCTCGCTACCATTATTGTCGTCGTCGCTACAACTTGCAGCTACAAATAAAACTGCAAAAGCCATTAATATTCTTTGCGATAATTTTTTAAGATTTTTCATCATTGGGTTTGTTTATTCTTAATTTTTAATTCCTAAAACCTCTTGCGCAAGCGGTCTCTTTTTTATTTACGCCTGTAAAAGAAACTATAGATGTTAATAAATGTTAATATTGTAAAACTGTTTTATTGTGCAAAAACTTCACTTTTTTACTGAAGTAAATTTTAAGCTGCAATTAACTACCTCGAGGTATTCAAAGAAAAAATATTTGACTCATTTCGATGCAGATCACTTTATCAAACATAGACAGGCTTTAGCGGAATCAAATCTTGATTATTAAGTAAAAACTGTTGAAACTTTATAATTCCTAACTACATTTTTTACACACGGATATTTTATGTTTATTTTTAACTTCTGAAACTTCTTGTAGAGGGATTTATTATAACTGAAGTAATCACCTCCAAAAAAGAAATAAGCGAAGGTTTATTGGAATAATGATTCTTTAATCAACTACCTCGAGGCAAGCCTACGAGGTGTTCAAAAGAAAATAATTTAACCCATTTCGACGTAAAGCCCTTCGATAAACTCAGGACAGGCTCTGGGGAATAAAACCCTCAATGAGGGATTTAATTATAAAAGATATTGAAAATTAAATGTTTAATTTAAATTTATTGATGTGAAAGATAAAATTGCACTTATAACAGGAGCTACAAGCGGAATAGGAGAAGCCACAGCAAAATTATTTGCTAACCATGGAATCCATTTAATTCTATGTGGAAGAAGAGAGGAACGTTTGGAAAAACTTAAACAAGAGCTTTCTTCAAAAGTAAAAGTCCATACCCTGAAGTTTGATATCCGAAACAAAGAGCATGTTTTTGAAGCTATTAAAAGTATTCCTTCAGCATTTAAAAAAATAGATATTTTAATAAACAATGCAGGAAATGCGCACGGACTATCCCCTATTGACAAAGGAGAAATTTCCGACTGGGAAGCTATGATAGATATTAATGTAAAAGGACTTTTATATGTTTCTAAAGCTATTGTCCCTACTATGGTGGGGCAAAAATCTGGACACATTATTAATATTGGCTCTACAGCCGGAAAAGAAGTATACCCAAATGGAAATGTATATTGCGCTAGTAAACATGCCGTAGATGCTATTAACCAAGGAATGCGAATTGATTTGCATGCGCATGGAATTCGTGTTGGCGCTATCAATCCAGGGTTGGTAGAAACAGAGTTTAGCCAAGTACGCTTTAAAGGAGATACCGAAAAAGCTGATGCGGTTTATAAAGGATTCTCTCCACTAAAGCCAGAAGATATTGCAGATATTATCTACTTTACTGTTTCTAGACCAGCACATGTTAATATTGCCGACCTTATTGTAATGCCAAGCGACCAAGCTACAAGTACAATTGTAAATAAAAATAATTAGACCTTCTAAGACAACACAATAACCATTATGTCTTGATCCACTAAAATAAAATCCGCCAACTAGGGCAAATACAAAAGCATTCAGACAAAAAAAACTTTAATCCATTTCGATGTAGAACACTTCGATATACTCAGAACAGGCTCTGGGAATTAAACCCTTGATGAAGGATTTAAAAACTAAAAGAGTTATCCGCTTTTAGTTTATAAATCTACTTTATATCTTTAATGTCAAACAATTAAGGATACCTTGTCGGATGATTAATAAACGCTTGCTCGTAAAAAACCTATTGGCTCATAACGACGAAAACAGTTTTTATGACAAAAAGCGCTTTATAAATATTGGAGATAAAGAAGGCAAAGCAAAGTTTATTAAACACATTTGTGCGCTTGCAAACTCTAACCCCAACAACAATTCTTTCATTGTTGTTGGAGTAGAAGACGAAGACAATAAAATTGTTGGTGTTGACTTTTTTGACGATAGTAAAATTCAGAATTTAGTAAATGCGTATATCGAAAATGCACCTTTTGTTTCCTAT
Source organism: Galbibacter orientalis DSM 19592 (assembly GCF_000260115.1). Classification (GTDB taxonomy): domain Bacteria; phylum Bacteroidota; class Bacteroidia; order Flavobacteriales; family Flavobacteriaceae; genus Galbibacter; species Galbibacter orientalis. Next base: position 593,467 of record NZ_JH651379.1, read on the forward strand.
GAAAACATTTATTTCCCAGACCTCCCCGAAGGAAAAGTTGTAGGTTTGGTTACCATTCGTTCATCTGGAAAATTGGCAGCTCTTAAAAAAAACATCTGGAAATATTGGGGCGGAAGTGTATTTTTTAGAGATGGTAGCATTAGCATGCCTAAAATTTTTGATATCGAAATAAAAGACACCAATTCTACCATTGTTAACGAAATAGAACAACACGCCAAAAACAATATTGAGCTTACTTTAGATGGCGTTATTGATTTTATAAATAACAAACACCGTGATTTAGAATCCGATTACAAAGTATTTAAAGAACAATTTGTAGTTTGTTGGGCAGGAAATATCAAAAAAGTAGATTCTAAAATCTATTATTCTCGTGTAGATATTGAACTAATAAATGAGCAAGTAAAGCTTTTTTATTCCGCTTTAGATGAAGTAGAAATCTCGTATAACGATAATTCCTTTTCAATAACAGAATATGTTCAATTAGGACTCAACACTAACAAGAAATTTTATCCTCTTGAAAAAGTAGAAATTCGTTTTAACAATAATGGCTCCTACAAAATTGATAGCACCCTAATTTTCGATCCACCGCAATACGACCGAAAAATGTTATATCATATATTTAACACCAACAATACTATTTTAGAAAAGCTCAAAAAAGGACTCCCATTAAATCCCCGCGATGAAAAAGATCTAAAAAATATTCCTGCAACCCATCTTATTTGTTATTTAAACGGTTTTTCTGGTGCCAAACAAATGCTAGAAGACTACCGTTGGTTTGTAAAAGACCACAATAAAGAAGTGTATGCTTCTCTTAAAGAAGCATTGAGAATTCTTAGAAAGGTTCAATATTCTTAGTTTATAACAACTTCCTTTTTGGTTAACCATCTTTTTATATAAAAAAACATAATGTCCAAGTAAAAATACAAGACCGCTTCGCTATAAGAAAAAAAGAGCAAGAGGTCTATTTTGAAAACCTCATTTAAACTTTTTCAACGTAGAACCCTTCGATATACTCAGAACAGGCTCTAGGAATAAAACTCTCAATTAGAGATATAAGTCATTCCAACATAACACATTTAATGAACTTATATCTAACTTTGAGACACCCCCTTTAAGAGATTAAAAACCGATTTGACTAGCAGTTGGCAATGCATTTATAGCCCCAAATTGTGTGGTAGTAATTGCACCAGCCTTATTTGAAATAGCAATCATCTTTTGGATTTTATTATAATCTTTCAATACAGTTTCCAAATTCTCTTCTAAAGAAAGTTGATATAAAAAACACCCTACAAAAGCATCTCCGGCTCCAGTAGTATCCACAGGATTCACTTTTGTACTTTCTATAATAATAGTTTTATTTTCCATACTTAAAAAAGTTCCTTTGCTTCCTAAAGTAACCGTAAGGAGTTTAATTCCATGCTTATGAAAAATTTGAGAAGCTTCTAATAATGTTTCTTTTCCGGATATTAACAACGCCTCTTCCTCACTAAATTTTGCAAAATCAGCTTTTTCAATAAAAGGAATACATTTTTTTATAAATTCATTTTCTCTTCCCTTCCATAAGTCTGCTCTAAAATTAGGATCAAAACTTATAAAAGCATTTTCTTTAACTGCATCAATTAAATAAGCTGTATAAGCTTCCTCTAAGCTCCCCCCTAAAAAACAGGTTGCTGCACCAAAATGTACTATCTGGTTTTTAAATTGAGTGGCTAACTTCTTAGTGTAATTTAATTTTTTATCTGCTCCTCTATTAAATACAAAATCGCGTTCCCCATTAGCAGCTATAGAAACAAAAGCCAATGTTGTAAAGATGTCTGAACGCTGTAAATTCTCAATTCCCACCTCATTTTTTTGAAGTGTTTCAGCTAAAAAATCTCCAAAAGCATCATTCCCAACACAACCCACAAACTCACTTTTCCCTTTCAATTTTGCAATTGCCGCTGCTACATTTGCTGGCGCTCCTCCTGCTTTTTTAGTAAACTCCTTAGCTTTAGATAAATCTGCTCCTTGGTTTTCAGCAACAAAATCAATTAGCAATTCTCCAATACAATAAACTTTTTTCATTCCAATCATAAGTTGTAATTTCACCATAAATATACTCTAAAAAGTAATTTCATGACAAAAAGAACGCTTGTAATTGGCGATATTCACGGTGCTTTTCGTGCTTTAGAGCAAGTTTTAGAACGTGCAAATGTAACAGAAAACGATACCCTTATTTTTTTAGGCGATTATGTGGATGGATGGAGCGAATCGCCTCAAGTTATTGACAAACTCATTGAATTAAAAAGTTCCAATGCCTGTGTTTTTATCAAAGGAAATCATGACGCTCTTTTTTTAGATTGGCTAACAAAACAAGACGATAATGAACTATGGTTATTCCACGGTGGAAAAGCTACTGTTGATGCCTACCAAGAGCTTGATAAAACTAAAATAGACCTTCATATTAGGTTTTTAGAATCGCTTAATAATTATCATTTAGATTCAGAAAACCGACTTTTTGTACACGCAGGATTTACCAATTTACACGGTGTTACTAAAGAATATTTTCCAGAAATGATGTATTGGGATCGTTCGCTTTGGGAAATGCTTTTAGCTATGGATAAAAATTTATCAGAAGAAAATCCATTTTATCCGCAACGATTAAAACATTATAAAGAAATATACATTGGTCATACCCCAACAATAAGAATTGGACAAACTACCCCCATAAATATTGCCAATGTTTGGAATATGGATACTGGCGCTGCTTATAAAAGTCCGCTAACCATAATGGATATCAACACCAAAGAATATTGGCAGAGTGACAATGCAAACGAACTTTACCCTGAAGAAACTGGTAGAAATTAAAAGGGCTGTCTAAAAAATATCTAAACTTTAAAGTCATCCTTCAACAAGCTCAGGATGACTTTGATTTTTAGTTGTTTGTAACTTCGACAAGCTCAGTTTGACACCATTTCGACAAGCTTTGACACCGTTTCGACAAGCTAAATTTGATACCATTTCGAGCTCAAGATGACAACTGTAAATTACTTTTTAGACAACCCCTTTAACATATTTAAGTAATCTATATTTCTGTAACTCTAAGTGTATTAACCATTCCTTTTTCTTTAATTGGCATGGCTGCAAGGCTAATCATCATATCTCCTTTTTCTAGGAATCCTTTTTCTTGCGCTATTTTATTTACATCTTCAATAGTTTGATCGGTGCTTACAAACTTATCATAATAAAAAGCTTTTACACCCCACAGCAAGCTCAATTGTGTTACAATTCTATGGTTAGAAGTAAACACTAAAATATGAGCTTTTGGTCTCCATGCTGAAATCTGAAAAGCCGTATATCCACTATTAGTAAGTGTTGAAATAACTTTTGCATTAATTTCATTTGCCATACTAGCCGCATGAAAACACACAGATTTTGTAATATATCTTTTAGTTTTTATATGAGGTGGCTCTTGAGGAACTTTAATCAACGGAGAATGCTCTACACTATCAATAATACTGGCCATTCTTTCTATAACTTGTACAGGATATGACCCTACAGAAGTTTCTCCAGAAAGCATTACTGCATCTGCTCCATCCATAACAGAGTTTGCAACATCGTTTACCTCTGCTCTAGTAGGAGTTAAACTAGAAATCATAGTTTCCATCATTTGCGTAGCAATAATAACTGGAATTCTAGCTTTTTTAGCTCTTAAAACTAATTGCTTTTGAACTAATGGAACCTCTTGAGCAGGAATTTCTACCCCTAGGTCTCCACGAGCAACCATCAAACCATCACAGTGTGCAACAATTTTGTCTATATTTTCTACTGCTTCTGGTTTTTCTATTTTAGCTACAATCGGAATTTTATTATCTGTATGTTCAGCAATTAATTTCTGAAGATCCATTAGATCCTCACTATGACGAACAAAAGAAAGCGCCATCCAATCCACATCTTGCTTAATAGCAAAAATTGCGTCTTTAATATCTTTTTTGGTAAGCGCTGGTAAAGATATATTTGTATTAGGAAGGTTTACTCCTTTTTTAGACCTTAGTGGTCCTCCTTGAATAACTTTAGCTTTTACCTCTGCTTTCCCATCTGTAGTAACAACTTCAAACATTAGTTTTCCATCGTCTAATAAAATACGCTCCCCTGGTTTTACATCTCTAGGAAACTCTTTGTAATTCATGTAAACACGCTCTGCAGTACCTTCAAATGGTTCTCCAGTAACAAAGGTAATTTCGTCTCCTTTGCTTACAATTACATCTTCTTTCATTACTCCAACACGGAGTTTAGGACCTTGAAGGTCGGCAAGAATAGCGGTGTTATAATTAAATTCTTTATTTAAAGAACGAATCATTTCAATACGTTCCTTAACATCATCGTAATCTGCATGCGAAAAATTAATTCTAAACACATTTACGCCAGCTTCTATCATGTCTTTTAAGACCTCTCTAGTGCTTGTGGCAGGACCAAGCGTTGCTACAATTTTTGTCTTTTTTCTATTAGGCATTCGTTAGAAAAATTAAGTTATTTTTATATTTTAGTTGTTGTGCTTCTATTTTATATGCGGTAATAATACCAGGTATTTTATTTAATTTACTTATTACTTCTAAGGCTTTATTATAAGCTCCATCTTCGTCTATTTTAAGAAAATAGTCCACTTTACTATATTCAGGAATAAAAAAAGCGCGCTGTATTGAACTATTTTCAAACAAACTTATATCTTCTCTTTTTTGCTGAATATTAACTTTATTCTTAATCAAACTCCATGTTATTTCATTTGCCTCATCAAACCACTTATAAGCTGGCATACTCACCCGATCTGCAATGTTTACATCAACATCCAACCGTTTCAATTTTATTTTAAATACTAAATTTAAAAAATAAGCTAACCTATAATCGTCTAAAGAACCGTGAATAGCGATTAAGGTATATGAGTGTTCATAAAAATCATCTAATAGTTTATAGATAGCCATAAATGAGTTTACACGGAATTGTAAATATATAATTATAACTCTGACTTAGCAACTTTTAAGTCCTTGATTGCAATGAATTTAAAACGAAAACGTTGTAGTTTACGTTTAATTATTCATCAATTTTGTGTTGCAATGCATAGTAAGCCCTTTTAGATGCGCTTTCTTCAGCTTTTTTCTTAGAAGTAGCTCTTGCTTTAGAAATTAACTCTTTGTTAATATAGAGTTTTACTGCAAAATGCTTTATGTCGTCGTTTCCATTATCTTCATAAGTATCAAATAGAAATTCTTTTTTTTCTTTTTGACACCATTCAATAATTAAGCTTTTGTAGCTTATAATTTTTCCTTCAAGATTTTCAATATCTACATAAGGTTTAATTACGCGTTGCTTAATAAATCGTTCACAATAATGATAGCCTCTATCAAGAAAAATAGCCCCTACTAAAGCTTCGAAAACATTTCCATGTATATTATCTCCAAAATGCTCATTTGGGATTTTACTTTTTACAAATTTTATAAGATTAAGGTCTTTTCCTAATTCGTTTAAATGCTCTCTACTTACAATTTTAGAACGCATTTTAGTTAAATACCCTTCATCTCCCGTAGGAACTTCATTATATAAATAGTGCGAAATAATAGAACCCAACATAGTATCCCCTAAAAATTCTAGTCGCTCATAATTAACAGGTAATCCTTTTTCATCTTTTATATTAACAGAACGATGTGTAAAGGCTTTCCTATAAAGCGCTATTTTTTTAGGTTTAAATCCTAAAATTCGGTAGATTTCTAAAAAAAAATCCCCGTCATCTTGTGACCGGGAATTTAATATTTTTCGAATGATCTTCATTCAGTGAGATTGATATCTAATCTAGCTTTTTAAACACTACGCAAGCATTATGCCCTCCAAATCCAAAAGTATTACTCATTGCTACTTTAACTTCTCTCTTTTGTGGCTCGTTAAGCGTAAGATTAAGTTTAGGATCAATGTTTTCGTCTACTGTAGAATGGTTAATTGTTGGAGGAATAACACTTTTTTCTATAGCCATAATTGAGGCAATAGCTTCTACAGCACCGGCAGCACCTAATAAGTGACCTGTCATAGATTTTGTAGAGTTAATGTTAATATTATAGGCATCTTCTCCAAACACTTTACTTATTGCTTTAAGTTCTGCTACATCTCCTAGAGGTGTAGAAGTACCATGCGTATTAATTGCATCTACTTCAGATGGTTTTAATCCTGCATTCTCTAAACAATTTTTCATAACAGCAACAACGCCAATTCCCTCTGGATGCGGTGCCGTCATGTGGTAAGCATCAGAAGATAAACCTCCACCAACAACTTCTGCATAAATTTTTGCTCCACGTGCAATTGCGTGGTCATATTCCTCAAGTACTAAAGCTCCAGATCCTTCTCCGAGCACAAAACCATCTCGATTTGCATCAAATGGTCTAGAAGCCGATTTCGGATCATCATTTCTAGTACTCATGGCATGCATCGCATTAAATCCTCCCATTCCCGCGGCTGTTACGGCTGCTTCAGAACCTCCTGTTATTACAACATCGGTAGTTCCTAAACGAATAGAATTTAGCGCATCGATAATAGCATTTGCCGACGATGCACATGCGGACACAGTGGTATAATTAGGGCCCATGAAACCATGCTTTATGGAAATCAATCCAGGCGCTATGTCTGCAATCATTTTAGGAATAAAGAAAGGATTAAACCTCGGACTTCCATCTCCCAAAGCATAATTAGTAACTTCTTCTTGAAAAGTTTCTAATCCACCAATTCCTGCCCCCCAAATAACGCCAACTCTATACTTGTTAACCTTTTCGATGTCAAGTCCTGAATCTTTCAAGGCCTCATCTGCCGTTACCATGGCATATTGAGCAAAGCGATCCATACGTCTCGCTTCCTTTCGATCTATAAAGTCTGTAGGATCAAAATTTTTAACTTCACAGGCGAATTGTGTTTTAAATTTGGACGCATCAAAATGGGTTACTGGAGCAGCTCCACTAACGCCATTTAAAAGACTGTTCCAATATTCGTCTACAGTGTTCCCTATGGGTGTTAATGCTCCTAATCCTGTTACTACAACTCGCTTTAGTTTCATCTGAATATTTTTTATTCTGATAAATAATCTACCAAAAAAATTTATTCACGCAATATAGCATGAATAAATTTTTTGGTCTATTTTTTTATAAAAACGTTTATTTTGCTTCTTCGATATACTTAACTGCTTGACCAACAGTAGCAATGTTTTCAGCTTGATCGTCTGGAATTTGGATATCAAATTCTTTTTCGAATTCCATGATCAATTCCACAGTGTCTAATGAGTCCGCTCCTAGGTCGTTGGTGAAGCTAGCTTCAGCCACAACCTCGTTTTCATCTACACCTAATTTGTCTACGATAATCGCTTTTACTCTTGATGCAATGTCTGACATAATTTTTTTGTTTTAAAATTTAATTGTTGGCAAAAATAAAAAACTTTGCTTTAAAAAAACGTTTTGAGGCTAAAATGTGCTTTTAAAGTTAATAATTTTTAATTCAACTATTTAATTTTTGCCTTCTATTTCTTAATTTTTATTCTTTTTTTTGCCTAGAAATTAAATCATTACATTCTATGAAAAGCATCGTAATATTAGCCTCTGGCTCGGGAACCAATGCTGAAAATATTATAAAATATTTTGAGAAATCTACAACCGCATCGGTTACCATGGTGCTGTCAAATAAAAAAGATGCAAAAGTGCTCGATCGAGCAAATAATTATGGAAAAAGTGCTATTTCTTTCAATAAAACAGCTTTTTCAAATGGTCATATCGTCGAGTTATTGTCAACTTTGAATCCAGATTTAATAGTTTTAGCAGGCTTTTTATGGAAAGTCCCTTCAGCAATAATTAATGCCTTTCCTGATAAAATTATAAATATCCATCCTGCCTTACTTCCAAAATATGGCGGAAAAGGAATGTATGGAATGCGCGTTCATGAAGCAGTTGTAGAAAATAAAGAGGTAGAATCTGGAATTACTATTCATTATGTAAATGAAAATTATGATGAAGGAAGCATTATTTTTCAAGCAAAAGTTCAAATTACTTCTACCGATACCGCTGAAGATGTGGCACATAAAATTCACCAATTAGAATATATGCATTTCCCTAAAATTATTGAAAAAGTATTGAATGACTAAACACGATGTACATATTTATACTGATGGATCTTCTAGAGGAAATCCAGGCCCTGGTGGCTACGGAATTGTAATGGAGTGGGTAGGAAAACCGTATAAAAAAGAGTTTTCCGAAGGGTTTAAAAAAACTACCAATAACCGCATGGAACTTCTAGCTGTAATTGAAGCCCTTAAAAAGTTAAAAAAAAGTAATACATTAGTAAAAGTTTTTTCCGACTCTAAGTATGTAGTAGATGCCGTAGAAAAAGGTTGGGTATTTGGCTGGGAAAAGAAAAATTTTAAGGATAAAAAAAATCCAGATTTATGGATTGAGTTCTTAAAACAATATAGAAAGCAAAAAGTGAATTTTCAATGGATAAAGGGTCATAATAATCATCCGCAAAATGAACGTTGTGATTTTTTAGCTGTAGAAGCTTCAAAAAAACCAAACCTCCCTATAGACAAAGGATTTGAAAATAGTAGCACATAAGGTATCATTCAGAAAAAAATAAAATTAACGCCCCCATGAAAATTTTAATACTTCTCTGCATCTACTCCATAAGCTTTATTACAAACGCTCAGGAATGGAATTTAAAAAGAAACTCCAACAAAATTAAAGTCTACACAAGATCCTTGGATTCCACCAAATTTAATGAATACAAAGCTATTCTTGTTGCCAATTCCACCCCTGAAAAGGCAATTAAAATAATTACAGATGGCAACAACTTAAAAAACTGGAATTATAAAACCCCAAAAAGCGAAGTACTTAAAAAGGTTTCTGAAACAGAATATATTTTTTGGATGGAAAACGACTTACCCTGGCCTGTAAACGATCGAGACAACATCTCCAGAGTAACCATTAACCAAACAGATGCATCCACTTATAAAATAGACATTGAACCCGCCGATAGCACCTATGTAAAAGCCAATAAAAATGTAATTAGGATGGATAATTTTAAGGGGTATTGGTTAATAAAACCGATTGGGAAAGACTCGGTAGAAGTTACGCAACAAATGTATGGAGACCCTAAAGGAAACATTCCTTCTTGGATAGCAAATTCTATTCTCACAACATTTCCTTACCATTCTTTTGAAAAACTGAAAGAGATACTGGAAAACTAAGCTTATATTTGCAAAAAAATTATTGCATGGGTAAATTACTAATTGTAGGAAGTGTAGCTTTTGATACTATTGAAACTCCTTTTGGTAAAACTGATAAAATTCTTGGTGGAGCAGCGCCATTTATAGGGTTAGCAGCTTCTCAATTTAATGTAGAAAGTGCTATCGTATCTATTGTTGGAAACGATTTTCCTCAGGAATATTTAGATCTTTTTACTGACAGAAACATTGACATTAGCGGTATTGAAGTTGTAAAAGACGGAAAAACTTTCTTTTGGAAAGGCAAATACCACAACGACCTTAATTCTCGAGACACTTTAGAAACTCAACTAAATGTACTAGCAGATTTCAATCCTATTGTTCCGAAAAGTTTTAAAGATGCTGACGTTTTAATGTTAGGAAATCTAAATCCTTCCGTCCAATTAAGTGTTATTGACCAAATGGAAGTGAAGCCAAAACTTATTGTTTTAGATACAATGAACTTCTGGATGGATATTGCTTTAGAAGAACTAATGGAAGTGATTGCAAAAGTAGATGTTATTACTATTAATGATGAAGAAGCCAGACAATTGTCTGGAGAATATTCTTTAGTAAAAGCTGCTGAAAAAATCCATACTATGGGACCTAAATATGTGGTAATTAAAAAAGGAGAACACGGGGCATTACTTTTCCATAAAGGAAGTATTTTCTTTGCTCCTGCTTTACCATTAGAAGAAGTTTTTGACCCTACTGGTGCTGGAGACACGTTTGCTGGAGGTTTCTCGGGTTATATTGCAAAAACCGACGATTATTCTTTTGACAACATGAAAAATGCTGTGATTCACGGTTCGAATCTCGCTTCTTTCAATGTAGAGAAATTTGGATCCGAAAGGCTTCAAGAGCTCACAAAAGAAGAAGTATATAAAAGACTCACACAATTTAAGAGTCTGACACAATTTGATATAAAACTTACATAAATAAACCACTGCCCTGAATAATTTCGGGGTTTTTTATTCGATTATAATGAGTGACGCTATTAAACACGAATGTGGAATTGCACTAGTTAGACTGCTAAAACCATTAGAGTACTATAAAGAAAAGTACGGAACTGCATATTACGGTATCAATAAAATGTACCTAATGATGGAGAAGCAACATAACAGAGGGCAAGATGGAGCAGGATTTGCCAGCATTAAATTAAATATGCAACCAGGAGAGCGCTATATGAGTCGTGTACGCTCAAACCAAGCACAGCCTATCCAAGATATTTTTAATCAAATTAACTCTCGTATTAACGACGAGTTGAAGGAAAACCCTGAGTACAACGATAGTATTGATATCCAAAAACGTGAAATCCCTTATCTAGGAGAGTTAATGTTAGGGCACGTACGTTACGGTACTTTTGGTAAAAATAGCATAGAAAGTGTACATCCATTTCTAAGACAAAACAACTGGATGCACAGAAACTTAATTGTAGCTGGAAACTTTAACATGACCAATGTTAACGAGCTATTTTCAAACCTAATTCGTATTGGGCAACACCCAAAAGAAAAGGCAGATACAATTACAGTAATGGAAAAAATAGGTCACTTTTTAGATGATGCTGTTTCCAAACTTTATAAGCAAATTAAGAAGGAAGGCTATACAAAAATGGAAGCTTCTCCAATTATTGCTGAAAGATTAAACGTAGCCAAAATCTTAAGAAAAGCTGCTAAGAATTTTGACGGAGGTTATGCTATGGCAGGACTTATTGGACATGGAGATGCTTTTGTATTAAGAGATCCAGCAGGAATCCGCCCTACATATTACTACCAAGATGACGAAGTAGTAGTTGTTGCTTCAGAAAGACCTGTAATTCAAACCGTTTTCAATGTAAATTTTGATGATGTAAAGGAACTAGATCCTGGAAAAGCTATTATCATAAAAAAAGATGGCTCTACTTCTACTAAAAAAATATTAGACCCTTTAGAAAGAAAAGCATGTTCTTTTGAACGAATCTATTTCTCTAGAGGAAGTGATGCTGAAATTTATCAGGAAAGAAAAAACTTAGGACGTTTCTTACTTCCAAAAATCTTAAAAGCTATTGATGAAGATATTGAAAACACAGTATTTTCGTACATTCCAAATACAGCGGAAACCTCTTTCTACGGAATGGTAAAACAAGCTCAAGATTTTTTAAATGAGAAGAAAGAAGAGGAAATACTCAAAGAGGGGGCTAACCTTACTAGCGAACGTTTACACGAAATACTTTCTAAAAGACCTCGTATTGAAAAGGTAGCTATAAAAGATGCAAAACTACGTACTTTTATTACCGAAGATAGTAGTAGAGACGATTTAGTAACTCATGTTTATGATGTTACTTACGGATCTGTAAAGCCAACCGATAATCTTGTTATTATAGATGATAGTATTGTTAGAGGTACTACATTAAAAAAGAGTATCCTTAGAATTTTAGACAGATTACACCCTAAAACAATTATTGTGGTTTCTTCTGCACCGCAAATTCGTTATCCAGACTGCTATGGTATTGACATGGCACGTATGGAAGATCTAATTGCCTTTAAAGCTGCTTTGGCTTTACATGAAGAAAGAGGAACTATAGCTATTGTAGAAGAAGTATATAAACACTGTAAAAATCAAGTAGATTTACCTGACTCAGAAGTTGAAAATGCTGTTCAAGCTTTTTATGAACCATTTACAGATGAAGAAATTTCTGCTAAAATTTCAGAACTTCTATGCCCAGAAGGAATAAATGCCGAAGTGCAAATTATCTATCAAACAGTTGAAAATTTACACAAAGCATGTCCTAAAAATTTAGGAGATTGGTATTTTACAGGTAATTACCCTACAGCAGGAGGAAATAGAGTAGTAAACCGTTCATTTATGAACTTTTACGAAGGAGTGCAAGGGAGAGCTTATTAAAAGCTCATTGCACTTTAACGTTAAAATATGCAATTTAACTGATTCTTAACTTAAAAATAGCACATATATCATATCTTTGCTTATACCATAGCATAAGTAGGTTAAGTTCATGGTAAGATTTGGGGCAAAAAAGGTGGATTAATTTCCACCTTTTTTATTTTCTACACTTTTAAGCTTCACTTTTAGAATTTCATAAATAAAATATCTCAAAGATAATTCTGGAACATTAGAAAAATATTTTGATGTAAGCGTTGAAATATTTGAGTGCATACATTTAATGTTGTATTCCATAAGCAACATTCATTTCATCCAACAAAACGAGCATTATATCCGATTCTTAAAGACAGAAACATTAGCAGTTTATATATTTACACTACCATAGCATAAGTAGGTTAAGTTCATGGTAAGATTTGGGGCAAAAAGGGCGGATTAATTTCCGCCCTTTTTATTTTTATAATCTTATTCCTTCTAAAATAACATAAAAAAACGCCTGTAAATACAGACGTTTCTTAGATTTATACTAAAGATTTTACACTTTTAATTCCCAACCTTTTCTATAAGTTCCTGTAACCCATTTATTAGCATCTGGGTAATTGGTTACTTTCATATTCTCGCCATCCCATAAAATTTTCTTTCTTCCAGGATAGTCGTATGGAGCCCAATCTCCCACTTTTTTACCAGGTTGTAACACTTTATACTGGAAGGCTTTTATAGCTAAATTCCCCATCAAAACAGCTTCTGTTAATGGTCCAGCATAAGAAAATGGTGACGAAGTTTCAATTCCTTTTAAACATCCATCAACAAAATTATTATAATGCCCACCAATAGCTCCATCTACACGTTTAAGATGTTCTCTAGGGAATGCACCTACTTTATCTTTATAATGATTTAAGATTCTAGGATTTTCTGAATACGCATCCGTTACTAAAATTCCTTTTTCACCATAAAAAATAGAACCTCCTCCTGGATCTCCAATAGTTTCTCCTTCTTGTAATTCTTCAGGAATTTTAGGCATAATTCCGCCATCATACCAATTTACTTCAATATCACCATGAGCTTCTGTATTAAACTTCAATCTAACAATAGAAGAAGGCGGACAAGCCTCATCATAATTTGCTTCTACAAAATCTCCAGACCAAACAGTAGTACAACTAGCCTCTGCTTCCGTTGGATATCCTAACTTTAAAGTTCTAAATGGAGTTTCCAAAATATGGCATCCCATATCTCCTAAGGCTCCAGTTCCAAAATCCCACCAACCACGCCATTTAAATGGCAAATAAGCCGAATTGTAGGGTCTAAACTCTGCAGGCCCCAACCACTGATTCCAATCCAACGTATCTGGTACAGGCTCTCCATCTGGACTATTCCTAAGTCCTTGCGGCCAAACAGGACGGTTTGTCCAACAATCAACTTTAAGAACCTTTCCAATAACCCCTGCTTCAATCCACTCTTGAGTAGTTCTTGCACCATCTGAAGAACTTCCTTGATTCCCCATTTGCGTAACAATTCCCTGCTCTTTAGTAACCTTAGACATTAGGCGAGCTTCAGCTATAGTGTGCGTAAGAGGTTTCTCTACATACGCGTGCTTTTTAGCTTGCATAAAAGGAATGGCTACTGTAGCATGATTATGGTCTGGCGTTGCCACCATAATTGCATCTATATCTTTTAAATGATTATCGTATACTTTTCTAAAATCGCTATAAGTTTTTGCATTAGGATGTGCATTAAAAGTGTCTTTTGCTCTAACATTATCCACATCACACAAAGCAACATACTTTACTTTTTTAGTATTGTAAAGTTCTTTTATAACTTGACCTCCTCTTCCGCCAACTCCAACACCCGCCATGTAAAGGGTGTCACTTGGAGGAACATGAATTCCTCCCATTACATGAGAAGGTACAATGTAAAGTGCGCTTCCTGCTGCCGCTGTGCTTTTAATAAAATTTCTCCGTTTCATTTATTAAATCATTAAAGTTTTTATTGGTTACTGATAATTTGGCAAAAAAGTTACGTAAAAAATTTAGAAGAATAATTCATTTGACGAATGGATTTTTTCCATAATTTTGGAAAATGTCCAAAGAAAAAAATATCATAAAAGGAAGAGGCGCACAGCTAAATGTTCGGAATAAATTTCTTGAAGCATCTCATGAAACTAGAGATGATTTCTTGGAATATTGCAGATTAGAAGGAGAAGTAGCAGATAAAAATAAGACGAGCTATTTAGAAGTATTTCCAAAAACAATTGTAAATAAAGTAACCAGTCCAGATGTAGGAATGGCTTATTCCATGAATCCATATCAAGGATGTGAGCATGGGTGTATTTACTGTTACGCTAGAAACTCTCATGAATACTGGGGTTATAGCGCCGGTTTGGATTTTGAACGAAAAATTTTAGTCAAAAAAAACGCTCCTCACCTTTTAGAACAAAAGCTTTTAAGTAAAAATTGGAGCGCTAAAACTATTGTTATGGCAGGAAACACAGATTGTTATCAACCTGCGGAACAAGAATTTAGAATTACGCGGAAATGCTTAGAAATATTCTTGAAGTACAAACATCCTGTAGCAATTATTACCAAAAATGCCTTTATTAGAAGGGATTTAGATTTATTAAAAGAACTTACTGCCCATGGTCTTATTGCAGTAAATATCTCGATTACTTCCTTGAGCGAAGAAACTAGAAGGGTTTTAGAGCCAAGAACTGCCAGTATTAAAAAAAGGTTAGAAACTGTAAAACTGCTCAGCGAGAACAACATCCCTGTTAACGTAATGATTGCCCCTATTATTCCAGCCATAAATAGTCATGAAATATTACCCTTAGCTAAAGCGGTAAAAGAGCATGGTGCACTGTCCATTGCCTTTACAATGGTTAGGTTAAACGGAGCTATTGGAGAAATTTTTACTGATTGGATACAAAAAACACTTCCAGATAAAGCAGAAAAAGTATTACATCAAATAGCAGAATGCCACGGCGGAAGCTTAAACGATAGCAGGTATGGCGTTAGAAAAACTGGAGAAGGGAAAATTGCAGAACAAATTCACAACCTCATTAGAATTGCCAGAAACACCTATTTTAAGGATACTGATTTCCCTAAATTAAACCATAGTTTATTTGAAATGCAGCGTCATAAAATGAAGTATAACTCCAATGGACAAACAAGTTTATTCTAAAAATTCACCCTTCAGAAATTACAATAATAGCTGTCTGTTAAAGGAATTTATTATAGAAATAAAAAATCGGCTTTATGAATAACTCATAAAGCCGATTTCCTAAAAAACGAACTTAAGTAAACTCCCTTAGAATAAACCCACGAAGCATTAAAGGAAAACCTAAAAATATTTTAACGCTAGCATCGGAGTATTCAAATCTCCCTTAGAGAATATTCTTATCTTAAATAGGAGATACGTCTTCCAACTTTTCAACAACTTCTTCTTTTTTACTTCTGAATTTAAGTTTTATTAAATACACTATGTAAAATAATAAAGGAACTATAATTAGGGTTAAGAATGTAGCTATAAACAGCCCAAAAATAACTGTCCAAGCTAAAGGTCCCCAAAAAATTACGTTATCTCCTCCCATATAAATATCAGGATTGAAATTGGTAAATAGAGAGAAGAAATCGATATTCAATCCAATTGCCAAAGGAATTAATCCTAAAATAGTTGTAATGGCAGTAAGTAAAACTGGTCTTAATCTAGCTCTACCAGACATAACCAATACCTCTTTCATATCATCTTTTGGAAGTATATCTTCATTTTCATTTAAGCCTAACTTTATTTTTCTTCTATCGATAAGAATTTGTGCATAATCGAGCAATACAACCCCATTATTTACTACAATCCCCGCCAGAGAAATAATTCCCATCATAGTCATCATAATAACAAACGACCACCCTGTAATCATCAAGCCTCCAAAAACACCTATAAAACTTAAGAAAATAGCTAACATGATAATTGTAGGTTTAGAAATTGAACTAAATTGGAAGATAAGAATCAACATAATAAGTCCTAATCCAGAGAAAAAGGCACCCATTAAGAAGTTCATTTGCTTTTGCTGCTCCTCTAATTGTCCTGTATAGTCTATATGAATGTCTTCTGAAACTTCAAAATTATTCATTTCCTTTTGGATTTTTCCTACAACAGCACCAGCATCTGTATACCCTGGAGCCAATCCAGAATAAACGGTTACCACACGTTTTAAGTCTCTATGTTTAATTGCACTAAAAGAAGACGTGTTTTTTTGTTTAGCAACCGCTGAAACAGGAATTTCTTTTATTTGTCCAGATGCTTGATCACGAAAAATTATATTTTGATCGAATAACGCACTTGGATTATACCTCAAATCTTCATTAAAACGAACATAAATATCGTAATCGTCTCCATCTTCTTTATAAATCCCTGCTTTCTCTCCAAAAATAGAACGTCTTAATTGATTTCCTACTTGACCAACTGCAACCCCTAATTCCCCAGCCTTTTGTCTGTCTACCTCAACAACCATTGCTGGTTTATCTTTGTTTACATCAATTTTAAGCTCTTCAACCCCAGCTACATTTCTAGTGTTGATATAATCGCGCATTTTTTCTGCGTTAACAATTAATTCATCATAATCTTCCCCACTTAACTCAATATTAATTGGATAACCAGAAGGAGGCCCCGCAACATCTTTTTCTACTGAAATAGCAATTCCAGGAAAAACACCTTTCAAGGCTTCTTGAACCTTTTTACGAAGCACTTCACTATCTTTTCCACGACGGTATTTATACTCTCGCATGGTTGCGGTAATCTTCCCTTTGTGAGGCATTTCTGCACTAGAACCACCATCTGTTTGTGGGTTTCCAGCTCCTTCTCCTACTTGAGAAACAGCAGATTCTACCATGTAATTATAATCGCCATCCATGTATTCATCAGCATTTAAAACTGAATATACACGTTTTTCAATTTCTTTAGTAATGGCATTAGTTTTATCAATATCGGTCCCTTGAGGATACTCAATATAAACTATAATTTGATTTGGCTTGTTATCTGGGAAAAACTCAACTTTAGTTCTACCACTTCCTAAGGAAGCGCCAAACAACATAAACACAACAATTAACAAAGCAAAAGTACTTACAACATAAACCCCAGGTCTCCATCCATCAAGAGATTTTTTCAGAAAATTCTGATACTTATTCTCCAGCCAAGTTAACGTATGTTTTTGGAAATAATCTGCAGAGCCTTTTAACCAGTATCTGTATACCCAGAACATAATGGCAGTAAAAATCATCAAGGTTCCAATTCCACGAATAGCACCACCAAGTATTAAAATGAGTAGCCCAGGAACTCCTAAAATTATACTCAGTCTAATAAGTTGTTTTCTAGTAAGTTTTTTTTCGGCAGTGTCCATAAATTGAGACACCAACATAGAGTTCATAAAAATTGCCACCACTAAAGACGAGCCTAGAACTACAGAAAGTGTAATTGGAAAATACTTCATAAATTCCCCCATTACTCCAGGCCACATTCCTAGCGGAATAAAAGCAGCAACCGTAGTTGCAGTTGAAATAATAATAGGGAAAGCAATCTCTCCAATTCCTTTTTTAGCAGCCTCTATTCGGGACATTTTTTCTTCATCCATCAATCGGTAAACATTTTCTACAACCACAATACCGTTATCTACCAACATCCCTAATCCCATAATTAAACCGAAGAGAATCATGGTATTTAGTGTGTAACCTAATGCCTGTAAAATCATGAACGACATAAACATGGACATTGGAATTGCAAATCCTACAAAAAGTGCATTTCTAAATCCTAAAAAGAACATTAATACTCCTACAACCAGAATAATTCCGAAGATGATATTATTTACAAGGTCGTTTACTTGATTTAATGTTTGCGATGATTGATCGTTAGCTACAGTAATTGATAAATCTAGCGGAAAATAACTTTTCTCTGCTGTTTTTATAATTTCTCGAATCTTTTCTGAAGCCTCAATCATATTCTTCCCTGCTCTCTTTTTTACATCGAGCATTACTACACTTTCTCCAAATTCTCGTGCAAAAGTAGTTTTGTCTTCCTCTTTAAAAGTTACCTCAGCAATATCTCTTAAATAAACAACCCCATCTTGAGATTTTACTACAAAATTATTGAGTTCCTTAGGATTTTCTACTTCTCCTAAAATTCTAATTGTTCTACGTTGTCCACTAGCAATCATGTTCCCCGCAGACATAGTAACATTTCCGTTTCGAATGGTGTTGAGTACATCATCAAAGCTAATTTTAGCAGCCATCATTTTATAAACATCTACAGCTACTTCAACTTCTTTCTCTTGTGCTCCTCTAATATCTACCTGCTTAATCTCTGGAAGCTCTTCAATTTTATCTTCAAGGTACTCTCCAAACTCTTTTAATTTATCAACAGGATAATCTCCTTGAATATTGATATTTAAAATTGGCATTTCCTCAGACAAATTAAGGTCGAACACATTTGGCTCTACTTTTGCGCCATTAAAAATAGGCCAATCTTCTCCTGCCTTTTCAGCATCTACCTCATCTTTAACTTTTTGCTTTGCGGCTTCTACAGTAATATCTTCATCAAACTCAACAGTAATAATAGCATAATCTTCTTGAGAAGTAGAAAGAATTTCCACTACATTACTTACATTTTTAAGTTCGTCTTCTAATGGATCTGTAATTAATCTTTCTATATCTTCAGCAGTATTTCCAGGATATGGAGTACTGATGTATATTTTAGTTTCTTTTACTTCGGGAAACGACTCTCTAGGCATTCCGAAGTAGGCAGAAACCCCCAGAGCAAGAACAATCGCTATCATTACATAGATAGTCGTTTTATTCTCGATAGCCCAGGACGAAAGTCCAAATTCTTTATCGGCGTTTTTATTAATTTTACTCATGGACTATTGCTTTAATATTTGAACGTTTTGTCCTTCTTGAACACTACGTGCCCCTTCTTTTATGATATGGTCTCCAGCTTTGATTCCTTCTAAAACCTCCACTAAATCTCCTTGTGTTTTTCCTGTTTGGATAATAGATTGATGCACTTCTGCTTCTCCACTGTCTTGAATATTTGTAGCGATATACACATATTGATTTCCATCGGCATTTTCAGAAATTACACTTTGAGGAATCAAGAAAGCATTTTCACTAGTATAATCGTTAATAATAACTTTAGCAGTTAAGTTTGGCTTTATCAATCCGTCTTTATTTGGTACGCCAACTTCAATTTTAAAAGAGCGGTTATTTGGATTAATGTAATTACTTACTTGTCTTATTTCAGTATCAATCTTTTTATTAATTACAGGAAAATCTGCAATTACTTTAGTTCCTTTTTCAATACTTGCTAAATATTTTTCTGGGACTTCAGACTCGATATACATATTGTCTAAACTCACAATCCGCATTAAAGGCGTTCCTTGCGCAACATTGCTACCTTGGTCTGACATAACTTCTTCTATTGTTCCAGAAAACGGAGCCACCACAGTAGCTTTAGCTAACTGACTTTCTAATTGAGAAACCGCACTTTTGTTAGATTCGTATTGTGTTTGTGCTTGTAAATACTGAATTTCAGAACCAATGTTTTGTTCCCACAATCTTTTTTGACGCTCATAAGTTGTTTGTGCTAAACTCTCTTGCGCCTTTAATTGTGCCAATTGTGCTCCCGCCCTCATCAATTCTAGCTAAAACCTGACCTTTTCTAACTTCCTGACCTTCTTTTACTAAAACCTGTTGAAGCGCACCAGAATATTCGGCATTAATAATTATGTTTTCTTTTGTACTTACACTTCCTTGTAATTCTATATAATGATTAAAAAGCGAATCTTTTGCTTTAAAAGCTGTTACTAAAACATAATTTTTTGTTGTATCTAGCTTTTTAACAGCTTCATTAAGTGCTTTTAAATCTGTACTTAAGGCATCGTGTTCTAAATTTACTTCTTCCCGCTTTGCCTTTATTTGTTCTAAATTTCCGCTTGCTATAACATCTTCTACAGATTTATTATCGCCACCCCCACAAGATGCCAAAATTACGGCTGTTAATATGATTAAATATGTCTGTTTCATTTTTATGCTGATTTAGTTTTTTTCTGAATAATCTCTATTTGAAAGTTGAGGGGTATTTAATACCGTTTCTAATGTTGCTTTGGTATCTATAACATCCAACATGGAATTTATATATTCTTGTTGGGCAGTATATAACTGTGTTTGTGCTTGTCTTAAATCAAAACTTGTAGTAATTCCTTCTCTATGATTTAATAAGGTTTTTACTTTCAATACGCTCAGCAAGTTTTAAATTGCTTTCTGCTGTTTGGTAGTTTTCAATAGCAAATTTATAATTGCTCTTTGCTCTTTCTAAGTCAAGATTTATTTGTTGTGTAGCCTGAACAAAATCTGTTTTTGATTGCTCCAATGCAATTTTTGCTTGTTGTGTTCTAGCGCTTCTTTGTAAGGAACTAAAAATTGGAATGTTCATGCTCACCCCAAGTACTGAAGATTGAAACCAAGAAGTTTCACTATCAAAAAATACAAATTCATTATCAAAAGCAGAAGTTCCATAATTAACAAAACCATTAATAGATGGCAACGCCTTACTCTTTTCAAGCTTTAATTCCAACTCTCTTTGTTCGGTTAAATTCTGAGCAATTCTATAATCTACATTATTCTCAAAATTAAACTCTGTTTCTGTAAGAGCCAAAGCAATACTCTCTGTAGTAAGTGTTTCCAAACTATCTTCAAGATTTACCTCTGCATCTACTGGAATTCCCAATGCTAAATTCAACATTTGCTTAGCTATAGATTCCATTCTTTCAGAATTACTCAACTGATTTTGAATTTGCGATGTGGTAATTTGCAATTGCTCTACATCTTCTTCCTCTGCAAAACCATTATCGTACATGGCTTGAGTTTCTTTTAAATTATCTTTTAAAGTAGCAAGGTTCTTTTCAAAAATAGCAACACTTTCTTGCGTTAATAAAACACTCCCATAGGCATTAATAACCCCTTTTCTAACTTCTAGAAGCGTTTTTTCGTTTGTATTCTCATTATAATCCACAAATACTTTTGCTGCTTTAAGTCCTACTAAATAAGAGCCATCAAAAATAAGCTGTGTTAAAGTTCCTGTAAGCGACATGTTTTGCTTTGTCCCAAAAACTACAGGCACAAAACTACCAGGAGCTCCACCAGCAATCTCCCCAGGGATAAGCGTTACAGGTTGTTTTAATTGATTCTGATAATCTACAACCCCATCTATTTGAGGCAAACCAGCAGCAGTAGTTTCCCACTTCTTTTTAATAGATTTTGCAATTTCTCGCCTTGAATTAATTGCTGTATAACTACTATCTAAGGCAAAATTTACCGCTTCTTCCATAGAAAAACTGTAATTTCTCTCCTGAGAAAAGCCTAAGCTAGAAATTAGTAATATGGCGATGATTGTTAATTTTCTCATCGGTTAGTTTTTGTTTTCGTTAATAAATTCATTTAAAATTTTAAGTCCACTTTCTGTGGCAATTCCACAGATATGATATTCTAGAAATTTAGTTCCCAACTCATCTGGGGCATACAAATCTATAGGGAATATTTCTGTGTCTTTTATTCCTACCATCCCACTAAAATATATTCGAGCTATAAAATCAACATCCAACTCTTTTCTAAAAAGTCCCATCTCAATTCCTTTTGCAATATTCTCCGATACACTCTCACGCATTACCTCAAATTGTTTTAAAATAAGTCGCTCATAGATTCTTGGATAATACTTTTTTAGTTGAAATTGCGCAGACGACTTCTTGTCTTTCATATAATCTCCTACAAATCTTTTTATATGAAACAATTCTTCTATAGGGTTATGAGCTGCTTCACAGATAAATTCTATTCCGCTGCAAATCGATTCAAAAATATAGAAAGCGGTTGCCTCTACTAATGCTGTTTTTGTTTTGAAATGCTGATATATTGTTTTTTTCGACATCCCTAACTCGTCAGCAATATCATCCATAGTAACGCTTTTAAACCCAAGGCTTAAAAACATTTCTGTTGCTTTATCAAGTATTTTTTCTTTCATAATTAGGGGCAAAGATACTACAGGAAACTTTAAAAACAATAAAAGTTTCCAAAGTATTTTCAATTATTTAACATTGAAATGCAATTGGGGAATTTTTTAATTATGGTATTTTAGCCAAAAATTGACTTTATGTTATCTATCGAAGCTTACAGAGACGCTTTTATTAGTCACTTAGAAAAAGAAATTGTTACAAAAGAGCCTGTAAATTTATACAAACCAATACATTACATTTTAAACTTAGGCGGAAAACGTTTACGTCCAGTGCTAACTTTAATGACTGCTGATATTTTTGGAACAGACTATAAAAAAGCTATGCACGCAGCCATGGCTGTTGAAATGTTTCATAATTTTTCTTTAGTCCATGACGACATTATGGACGATGCTCCTCTTAGAAGAGGCAAAGAAACGGTACATGAGAAATGGGATTTAAACACAGGAATTCTTTCTGGAGACGCAATGCTTATTGTAGCGTATCAATTTTTTGAAAATTATGATGCTGAAACTTTTCAGCAATTGGCAAAACTTTTTAGCAAAACAGCAATAGAGGTTTGCGAGGGTCAGCAATATGATGTTGATTTTGAAACTAGAGATGATGTAACCATCGATGAATACTTAAAAATGATAACCTATAAAACAGCCGTTCTTGTTGGAGCTGCTATGAAAATGGGAGCCATAATAAGCAAAACCGATGAAAAAGAAGCACAAGCTATTTATGATTTTGGACTTAATTTAGGGATTGCTTTTCAGTTAAAAGACGATTATTTAGATGCTTTTGGAGACCCAAAAACATTTGGAAAGCAAGTAGGAGGAGATATTATAGAGAACAAAAAAACATATTTATATTTAAAAACTCTCGAACATTTAAATACTGAAGAAGCAGAACAATTACATCATTTATACTCTATTAATCCAAATGAATCTTCCAATAAAGTACAAGCTGTTAAAGAATTAATGGTTTCCAGCAAAGCATCCGACGCTACTTTAAAAGCAATTGAAGCGTATACCGAAAAAGCATTAAACGTTCTTGAGGAATTAGCAATAGCAGCTCCTAAAAAAGAAGTTTTAAGGGCTTTTGCTAATATGCTAATGGGCAGACAAGTATAGTTAACACCTTTTAATCCAACTGATAACGAACTCCTACAAAACCTCGAATCCCTTGGTTTGGCCCATACACATAGGAAGGATCAAATGTAAGTGCATACGGATTATTGGGAGTTGCTTGTGCATTCCCTTGTGCATCAAAAATTACATTTTTATCAAAAGGGTCGTTAGCACGAGCTATTATAAATGGATTTCCTTTGTTTGGTGTCCAATTCAATAAATTTTTTATGCCTCCATATATTTCGAAGTTTTTAAATCCATCATAAGTAAATTGTATGTTTTGAATACTCCATACAGGAGAATACTCTTTTCGAGGATCCAACTCCCCTAAGAGAGGTAATCGCATCGGGCCATAAATATTTCCAGTATAATCTATATTTAAATTCCAAGGCACTATTTTATATGATATTCCCCATGTTCCAGAAAACTGTTCTGTTAGAATTTGCCGAGTGGTAATTCCATTTTCTGTTTGCGAAACATTCATAAAAGTCCCTCCTAAATTTATTTTTATTCCATTGTAGAAAACCATATCCACATTTGCACTTACCCCTGTACTCACTGCATATCCGTCCAAATTATCATATATAATTTCATTCGGATTAGTATCATAATCTGGTAAAATCATATTTGTAAAATAGGTATACCATGCCGACATATCCAAACCAATAAAACTATTGTTTTGTGTGTAAATTTTCTTCAAGTAATTAATATTAACATTATAGGATTTTTCTGGCTTTAATTCTTCTTCAATAACTACATCTCGAGCCCCAGTGAGGGCAGCATGATCTTCAGTAAAAAGATTAACTACTCTAAATCCAGTCCCAGCATTGAGTCGCAAAATATCATTTTCAGAAAGACTCCACTTATAAGCCATCCTCGGTGTAAAAATATTTCCATGACGCTTATCATAATCGTAACGCATTCCTAAAAGAAGGGTATGTTTTTTATTAAATTTTACTTCATCTTGAATAAAAATACTTGGAATAGTAACTTCATCTGGATTGTTTTTATCCATTTCTGCTGTTGCAGCAGTATTATCATCGTAGAAATTATAGCGCAAAGCTGCACCAAAAAGTAAATCGTGTTTATTTATTTTTTTATCCCAAGTAAGCTGTCCAAATCCAATCCGTTGATCTGCCAAATAGGGAACATCTCCGTAAACCGAATTCTGATTATGGTCTGTATATGAAAAAGTAAAAAGGACGTTTTCTTTAAAAGGAAGTTGATATTTTCCAAGAAATTCCCATCTAGACGTATAGATACTTTCTCCATAAATTTCATCACCTCCTCTATATTCTGGAGTCCATTGCAATTCTCCTCCCCATCTATCTTCATAAAAATAACGTGATGCTAAAGAGAATAAACGGTTATCTTTTCTCTTAAAATCCCACTTTTGAAATAAAGAAATACGATTCTGCAAAGTAAGGTCAGTAAAATTATCGTTGTTATTGTCTATAGTCTGATTAAAATTAAAGTAATTAGCTCCAAATAAAAAGGAAGTTTTTTTACCTAACAAGGCTCTGTATCCAACATCCAAATTAAATTCTCCCCAAGAAGAAACAAAAGTATCTACCGTAAGTTTTGGGGCATATTGTGGAGTTTTTGTAATTATATTTATGAGCCCCCCAACCGCTTCGCTCCCATATAAAGAAGAAGCTGGTCCTTTAATAATTTCCATTCTTTCAATCAAAGAATTTGGAATTCCAGAAAGTCCATACACCGTTGACAATCCGCTTACAATAGGCATTCCATCAATTAAAACCATTGTATAAGGACCTTCCAATCCGTTTATATGAATATCTCCAGTATTACAAATATTACAATTAAGCTGTGGACGGACTCCATTTACGTTTTGCAAAGCTTCAAAAACATTTGCAGTAGGATTCTTTTTAAAAAATGCAGGCTTATATACCTCTACAGGCACTGGCGTTTCCATCCTACTTACAGGTTTTAAAGTTCCAGTAATTACAACCTCCTCCAAACTAGAATTTTCGTGCAATATAAAATTTACAGTTAGCGAATTTTCCTTCACATTAATTTTCTTGCTTTCCGTAGAAAAACCAGTATAAGAAGCTACAATTATATGTTCTCCATTACTGATATTATTAATTTCAAAAACTCCATTCTCATCGGTTGATGTTCCATTTTGCGTTCCTTTTATATACACATTCGCATAAGCTAACGGACTCCCATCTGAAGTAACAACACCTTTTACTTGCTGAGAAAATACCGAACCAAATGAAATCAAGGCTATTAATAGTACTAAATATTTATTGTTAATTTTCATCTAAAATAATTTTTAGACAAATCTAAAAATTTGTTTTTAAATAATAAAATGTATTTTTGTACAAACTAAAAATCGCATGACGCTTTCAGAAGAAGATTATATTAAAGCCATATATCATTTATCAAAAGATGAGCAAAAAGGAGTTTCTACCAATGCCATAGCGGCACAAATGGACACCAAAGCATCATCTGTTACTGATATGATAAAAAGGTTAGCAGAAAAAAAAGTGGTTCATTATAAAAAATACCAAGGAGCTAGATTAACAGAAGAAGGAAAAGCATATGCGGCAAAAATTATACGTAAACATAGGCTATGGGAGTTTTTTTTAGTTGAAAAACTTAATTTTTCTTGGGATGAAGTTCATGATATTGCAGAAGAATTAGAGCATATAAAAAGTGATAAACTTATTGAGAAACTAGATACTTTTTTAGATTATCCTAGAATAGATCCACATGGCGATCCAATTCCAGACAGTAATGGAAACATTAAAAAAGTGGAAAAAACACTCCTTTCTTCAATAAAAAAAGGAAAAAAAGGAATTGTGGTAGGAGTAAAAGATTCTTCTTCAGAGTTTTTAAGATATCTCGACAAACTAAATATTGCGTTAGGAGAAGAAATTACGGTATTAAACAAGGAACCTTTTGACAACTCAGTGCTAATAAAACTCAATGATTCTGAGATTAATATCTCCGCTATGACTGCCAATAATATCTTCCTGAAAACTAATTAATATGTCTAAGGAGAGTCACCATTCATTGGATGAAGTCCATGAAAGTATTAATACTACTTCCCAAAAATCTCTTTGGAAACGTATCCTTTCATTCTTTGGCCCAGCCTATTTAATAAGTGTTGGTTATATGGATCCTGGAAATTGGGCTACCGATATAGCAGGAGGAAGTCAATTTGGATATTCCTTACTTTGGGTGTTATTAATGTCTAATATTATGGCATTATTACTGCAAAGTTTAAGTGCACGTTTAGGAATTGTTAGAGGTAAAGATTTGGCTCAAGCCTCTAAAGAGAGTTATCCAAAATTTATAAACTACATTCTTTATTTTTTAGCTGAAATTGCCATAGCGGCAACAGATTTAGCAGAAGTACTTGGAATGGCAATTGGTTTACAGCTGTTATTTGACATTCCATTACTCTGGGGTGTCTGTTTTACCATGCTTGATACCTTCTTGTTACTTTTTTTAATAAATAAAGGTATTCGGAAAATGGAAGCCTTTATTATTGCACTAATAAGTATTATAGGACTCTCTTTTCTTTTTGAAATGTTTTTTGCAAAGCCAGATTTTACAGCTGTAGCCTCTGGATTAATTCCATCTATTCCAGACAGTGACGCTTTATATATTGCTATTGGAATTATTGGTGCTACAGTAATGCCTCACAATTTATATTTACATTCGTCTTTAGTACAAACTAGAAAATTTAATAGGGATTTTAAAAGCATAAAGCAGGCAATTAAGTACAATTTAATCGACTCGACAATTGCTTTAAACCTTGCTTTTTTTGTGAATGCTGCTATTTTGATCCTTGCTGCCGCCACATTCTATAAAAATGGGATGTTTCAAATTGCAGAAATTCAAGATGCACATAAATTATTAGCACCATTATTAGGTTCTAAATGGGCACCAATCCTTTTTGCTCTTGCATTAATTGCTGCCGGACAAAGCTCTACCGTTACTGGAACACTAGCGGGACATATTGTAATGGAAGGGTATTTAAATCTGAGAATTCAACCTTGGGTACGAAGAATTATAACGAGAATTCTAGCTATAGTACCTGCGGTATTAACCATTTTAATTTTAGGAGAAGGAGCAACAGGAAAACTTCTCGTTTTTAGTCAGGTTATTTTAAGCTTACAATTAGGCTTTGCCGTTATTCCTCTCATACATTTTGTAAGTAATAAAAAATTAATGGGAAAATTTGCCATTAAAACACCTATTAAAATTATTTCTTGGATAATTGCTTTGGTCATTATTTCTTTAAATATAAAACTCGTTTACAACGAAGTTTCTAAATGGCTACTCACTAGCCAACACCCTCTATGGATCTGGGTAGTTATAATTCCTCTAGCTATTGGAGCTATTGCGCTGCTTTTTTATATTTTATTTTATCCCACTCATAAAGAACGGAAAGAAAAACATGTTCCTCATATTGATAAAGTTCAATTTAATAAACTCCCTACTGCACATGATTATACAAACATTGCAATTGCAATTGATTTTTCTGAGGCTGATAAAAAAGGGATTGATATGGCTCTAAAATTAGGTAAGAATAATGCTGAATACACACTAATTCATATTGTAGAAACTGCTGGAGCTTTAATTTACGGTAAAGAGATTAACGACCATGAAGCAGCAACCGACAAGGAATACTTAGAGTCTTATCAAAAAATATTAATAGCACAAGGCTATAAAGTCGATATAAAATTGGATTTTGGGAGTCCAAAAAAGCAAATCCCAAAAATTATAAATAACGGAAATTACAATCTTCTCATTATGGGAACTCATGGTCATGAATTTTTTAAGGACTTAATTTTCGGAACAACGATTGACAAAGTACGTCATCGAGTAAAAACACCAGTATTAATTGTAAAATAACCAATCCTTATGTTTAACGATATTGTAAATTATTTAAGAGAAATAGATCCTACTTTAGCTGCTTTTTATGCAACCCTTTTTACTTGGGGACTTACAGCAATAGGTGCTTCTCTCGTTTTTTTCTTTAAAAAAATGAATCGGAAACTCTTTGATGGAATGTTAGGGTTTACGGGAGGTGTAATGGTTGCTGCTAGTTTCTGGAGCTTATTAGCGCCAGGAATTGAAATGAGCCCTGGAGAAGGATTTATAAAAACCATCCCGGCAGTTACTGGCTTTGGATTAGGAGCTTTATTTATCTTCGCCTTAGATAAAATACTACCTCATTTACATGTTAATTTTAAAATGAGCGAAAAAGAAGGTATTAAAACCCCTTGGCATAAATCTGTATTACTTACACTTGCTATTACCATGCATAATATTCCTGAAGGATTAGCGATTGGAGTTTTATTTGGGGGTGTTGCCGCTGGAATTCCAGAAGCTTCTATTGAAGGTGCTGTTATTTTAGCACTTGGTATTGGAATTCAGAATTTTCCTGAAGGTTTTGCTGTAGCTATGCCCTTGCGAGGTTTAGGTTTAAGTAGATGGAAAAGCTTTAACTACGGACAATTATCGGCTATTGTAGAGCCTATTGCCGCTGTTCTTGGCGCATGGGCAGTACTTACCTTTGAGCCAATTTTACCATATGCACTCTGCTTTGCTGCTGGTGCAATGATTTTTGTAGTGGTAGAAGAAGTAGTTCCAGAATCTCAACAAGCAAACCATACCGATATCTCTACCTTAGGTTTTATTGGTGGTTTTATTGTAATGATGACTTTAGACGTGGCATTGGGTTAATTTTACCCAATTACTAGTGATGCGTTAAGTTTTTAAAACTTAACATAATCATCTGTTTATTAATATATTATATTCGTTCTTTGATTTTTTGATTTGAATTTACCTGTAGCTTTGTCACTTTAAAAATGTGGCTATGAATTCAGGAAAGTATGTTTTCTCTCAACTTCTTCAGTTTATTGACAGATACGAGTTCGATAAATGTGTAGAAAAATACAATGGAGACTTCCGAACAAGAGAATTTAACTGTTGGAACCTGTTTGTTCAACTGTTTTTTGGGCAGTTAACTTCACGCAACTCGCTTCGGGACATTTGCGTATGTTTGAAAGCACACCAGAATAAGTTGTATCACCTAGGGATTCGCAAGTATGTAAATCAATCTACTTTATCTAGGGCAAATGAAGTCCGTGACTATCGTATTTTCTCCGATTTTGGAAATTATCTGATCGGTAAGATCAGACCTCTGTACAGTAACGAACGTATTGCGGGAGTAGACATTGCAGGTGAAGTATTTGCCTTGGATTCCACCACCATTTCGCTCAGCCTCAAATTGTTCAATTGGGCACCCGGTAAATACTCCCGGGGAGCGGTCAAAGTACATACTTTGTTGGATCTAAGAGGTAGTATTCCCGCATTTATTCTAGTTACTGATGGTAAATATCACGACAGCAACGTGCTGGATAACCTGATCACGACACCCGATTCGATCTATATCATGGACAGGGCCTATATTGACTTTGCTGCATTACAAGGCATAAACACTCGTGGCGCATATTTTATCACCAGAGCCAAATCCACAATGGATTTCTCCATTATTGAAAGTAATTTCAACATCGATCCTTCGACAGGGCTATTGGCGGATGACACTATTGTACTAAACGGATACAAGTCTAAAAAACTTTATCCTGAACCGCTAAGACTGGTACGATATTATGACCAAGAAAAAGAGGTCGAACTGCTCTTCCTAGCCAATAATTTTGATGTGTCAGCACTTGAAATTGCACGACTTTATCGCCATAGATGGCAGATAGAGGTGTTTTTTAAGTGGATAAAACAGAATCTAGTCATTAAGTCACTTTGGGGACACTCGGAAAATGCAGTTAATATCCACATCTGGACAGCGATCTGCACCTACCTGATTATAGCTCTGGTCAAACTTACTCTGAAAAGCTCATTATCTATTTACGAAATCATACAAATACTAGGGGTGTCAGCTTTCGATAAAACACCGTTGAAAGAGCTAATAGTTCAAGATCAAAAAAATCAAAACGTCAAAGAACAAAATTTGTGGAATTTATTTGATGCAAAAACTTAACGCATCAGTACTATTACCCAATAATAAATACTAAAGTTGATACTTGAACGAAATTTTTTTAGTTTGCAGACGATGTATGGTCGCTTATTATAACCCATTGTCCATCAAACTTACGCCATACCAATGTAAAATAACCACTTAAATCGCCTATAGTTCTTTTTAAATAAAAGGATCCTATCATTTGCGCTACCCCGTCTTTTACTTGTTGTAGTTTAATTACTTCAAAAGTTAATTTCCCCATTGCAGTAGTATCTGGGTAACTTTTTAGGTAGCGTTCTTTTGTTGCTTCCCATCCAAATACAGCCCCTGAGGAACCTGAAAAGGCTAAATCTTCAGATTTCCAATACCCTTCCATAAATGCTGGGATATCTCCTCGATTCCAAGCTAGTTCTTGCTGATTAAAAACCTCTAAAATTTCAGATTTATTAATATCCGAAAGTTTTTCTTGTGCTGTAATAATTCCTAAAGAAAAACAAAAAAATAGTAGCGTATTGTATAGTTTTTTCATTCGAAAAATTTTAAGTTAATTTTCAATATTTTATATAATTAAGCGCTAGTGTCTGAACAAAGATACAAGACCGCTTCGCTGTATAATAAAAGACCAAACTGTAATGACCATAAAATCTTGCTCTCTTAAAAACCTTCACTTTCTTTGTCCTTTTATAAAGCTTATTATTTTAGTCATTGCAAGCCTCTCAAAGAGAGTTTTATCAGTATAAATTTAAAGGAACAAAATATGAATTATTATCCAAAGTAAAGTTACTTTAATAATCCTCAGGCTAAGATTTATGGAATTAGACTTTCCACGAAGAATCAATCTACTAAATCAAGAGAAGCTTCAATGATGTGTAGCGATGACCATTGCTGGCTTTTTGCTTCTTGATAAATAGCAACTAACCTTTCTTTATAATCGCTCATAAGTCCGTGTTGCATGGTGTATTTAACAGCTTCATCAAAAGACTTTGCCATACTCTTATAAAAAGCATCACTTTTAAGCATTTTTTCTTTATTAAAAGTTTGAGCTATTTCAATGTTAAACCACATTACATCTGCAACTAAAATTGGATTAACTCCCAACTCTAAAAAATGTTTTATATATTTTTGAGCGATGGAACGTCTGGCTTTTGGTTTTCTTCTAGTTACTGGGAAATACTCGTTAGCAATTTTTGTTTTTGCTTCGTCAATTAATTTATCTTCTTTCGGATTAAAAACAAAATCATAATACACTTTTACGTCTTTAAAGCGAGTATATAAATCTAAAACTTGTGCTTCAAGTTCTTTCTTTTTTAAAGTTTGAAGATACTTTTTTAAATCGCGTTTCGACATATATTAATGGCAGTTACAATCTCCTTCCCCGCAGTTTCCGTTATTATTTTTCCCTAATAAGGAATTAAGTGTTTTAGGGAATATAAATTTAAGTGTTAAATATGCAACAGCTAAAATTAAGATGATATAAACTATAATACTTTGAAAATCCATTCTAAAACTATTTAATTAATTGATACGCAATTAGCGCTACAACATAAGCAAATCCACTCATAAATATTAACTGAGCGGCAGGCCATTTCCAACTATTTGTTTCTCGTTTTACAATAGCAAGCGTACTCATACATTGCATTGCAAAGGCATAAAACAATAGTAACGAAATTCCAGAAGCTAAATTAAACAGCGGCGCTCCTGTTTCGGGATGCGTTTCTGATGCCATTCTGTTTTTTATAGTCTCTTCTTCGTCACTTCCAACGCTATAAATTGTTGCTAATGTTCCTACAAAAACTTCTCTAGCTGCAAACGAACTGATTACTGCTATTCCTATTTTCCAATCGTATCCTAAGGGTAAAATAGCAGGTTCTATTGCTTTTCCAGCAATCCCAATATAAGAATTTCGTAATTTATAAGACGCTATTTTTGTAGAAAGTTCGTCCTCCGATAAATGCTGAGACTCGCTTTGCGCAGTAATTATCTCTGCTGCATTATGGAACTTCTCTGAAGGACCATTGGAAGCTAGAAACCATAAAACTATAGAAATGGCTAAAATAATTTTACCTGCGCCAAACACAAAGCTTTTTGTTTTTTCCACCACCGTAATAACTACATTTTTTAACAACGGAAGCTTATAACTTGGCATTTCTACCACAAAGAAAGTTCTACTTTTTATTTTTAAAATTTTATTTAAGAGCCACGCAGAAAAAACGGCCATTCCAAAACCTAATAAATATAGCAACATCAAGGTAAAACCTTGCAGATTCATCCCTAAAAAACGATCGTTTGGAATAACCAATGAGATAATAATTAGATATACAGGGAGCCTAGCAGAACAGGTTGTAAAAGGAGTTACCAAAATAGTAATAAGGCGCTCTTTCCAGTTCTCTATATTTCTGGTAGCCATTACCGCTGGAATAGCACAAGCAGTTCCAGAAATTAAAGGCACCACACTCTTCCCACTTAGCCCAAACTTACGCATTATTTTATCCATTAAAAATACAACGCGACTCATATATCCAGATTCTTCTAGGATGGAAATAAAGAGAAATAAAAAGGCTATTTGTGGAATAAAAATCACAATTCCTCCAAGTCCAGGAATAATACCTTCAGCAATTAAATTGGTTAACGTCCCCGGTGGTAAGGTTTCTTTTGCCCACTCACTAAACGATGCAAAAGTAGCATCAATAAAATCCATTGGATAGCTACTCCAATCGTAAATAGCTTGAAAAATAGTAAGAAGTATTAAAAAGAAAATTACATATCCCCATATTTTATGGGTTAAAATTCTATCTAAAGAAGCACGAAACCCTTTAGCAGCATTTTCATCAACTTTATAACCTTCTTTTAAAACTCCATTTATAAATTGGTATCGCAACACCGTTTCTTTGTGTTGCATTCTTTTTAATTCTGATTTAGATTTTGTGGAAAAAGCAGAAGTATCTTTCACTAAATTCCTATCTAAATTAACAAAGTTAGCATCTTGAGTAATTACCAACCATAGTTTATAAATATCCTGTTGTGGGAAAGCCGACTTTAATCCGCCGAAATATTCAGAATCTATAACCGTTGCATCTACGCAAGGTTCTGTAGATATATTTTTATAGTTTGTAATTAATTCTTTTAGATTATCTATCCCTTGCTTTTTACGTGTACTTACAACAGCAACCTTGGTATTTAATCTCTTTTCAAGAATTTCTTGATCTATAGAAATCCCTCTCCGCTCCATTCTATCTGCCATATTAACAACTAGAATAGTCGGTATTTTTAAATCTTTAATTTGTGTAAAAAGAAGTAAATTTCTTTTAAGATTTTCAACGTCTGCAACAACAATAGCAACATCTGGAAAGTCTTTATCGTTTTTATTCAGCAACAATTCTATAACTACATTTTCGTCAAGAGAATTAGCGTTTAAACTATACGTTCCTGGTAAATCTATAATATGAGCTTTTACGCCTCTCGGAAGTTTACAAACCCCTTCCTTTTTTTCAACCGTAATTCCTGGGTAATTCCCTACTTTTTGATTTAATCCTGTTAACTGATTAAATACTGAAGTCTTTCCTGTATTTGGATTCCCTATGAGGGCAACATTAATCTGCTTACTCATATGGCATTGTTTTCAATAATGTCTATTTCTATCTGAAGCGCAGTTTCTCGACGAATTGCCAAAAACGAACCATTTATGTTTAAATACAAAGGGTCTTTAAAAGGCGCTATTTGGAGCAGTTCAACTTCATTTCCCGGCAAACAACCCATTTCAAGGAGCTTAATTGGGATAATATCTGTAGAAAATTCTTTTATAATGGCGCGTTCGCCTCGTTTTAAATGTGCAATTGTCAACTTCAAATCTTATTTAGATTCATTTTAAGTAAGCAAAAGTAATATAAAAATTAGGTTTGAAGAAATTATTTAATAGATGTTTATGACGATTGGCAAGAAAACAGTAGGCAGTAGGCAGTGTTCAGAAGTCGGAAGTCCGAAGTAGGGAGACAGAATGCAGTGTTCAGAAAACAGAAGACGGAAGTCCGAAGTAGGGAGTCGTTGTATTCAGTAAGATGTAGGATTTAGGGAGTTTTTTTCTTTGTAACATCGTAACAACATAACTCGATAACTTTTTGACTCAAAGAGGCAAAGGTTCAAAGGTTCAAAGGGACAAAGCTATAAATGAGGAAATGAAATAAAGACGGAAGTCCGAAGTAGGGAGTCGTTGTATTCAGTAAGATGTAGGATTTAGGGAGTTTTTTTCTTTGTAACATCGTAACAACATAACTCGATAACTTTTTGACTCAAAGAGGCAAAGGTTCAAAGGGACAAAGTTATAAATTTGGAAATGAGGAAATGAAATGAAGACGGAAGTCGGGAGTTGGGGGTTGGGAGACAGAATGCAGTGTTCAGAAGACAGAAGACGGAAGTCCGAAGTAGGGAGACAGGATGCAGTGTTCAGAAAACAGAAGACAGAAGGTAAAAAAACTTCCCTGAAACATCGTAACAACATAACTCGATAACTTCTTAACTTTTTGATTCAAAGTTGCAAAGGTTCAAAGGGACAAAGCTATAAATATGGAAATGAGGAAATGAAATAAAGACGGAAGGCGGGAGTCGAGAAACAGAATGCAGTGTTCAGAAGACAGAAGACAGAAGGTAAAAAACTTCCCTAAAAACATGCTCTAAGCTATTTGCTGTCCTCTCTTTACTCCCGACTTCTTCAATTTTTCAATACAAAGAAAAATATTCAGTTGGCAGTTTTTTCTTTATAAACTTCTGTCTTCTGACTTCACAGATCTATATTCTCTTCTCTTTATTCTTATTAGCTTCCGTCTTCCGACCTCTTTCAATCCTTCAATCTTTAAATTTTTCAATAAAAAGAAAAGTGTTCAGTAAGCAGTTTTTTTCTTTGTAACATCGTAACAACATAACTCGATAACTTTTTGACTCAAAGAGGCAAAGGTTCAAAGGTTCAAAGGGACAAAGCTATAAATGAGGAAATGAAATAAAGACGGAAGTCCGAAGTAGGGAGTCGTTGTATTCAGTAAGATGTAGGATTTAGGGAGTTTTTTTCTTTGTAACAGCGTAACTCCATAACAGCGTAACTTTTTGACTCAAAGGTGCAGAGAGGCTAAGTTGTGATTGTATAAATTGTCGAATTTTTTATTGTTTATGGTAAACTAAAGATTCTCAAAAGAAGAAGGATACAAATCTATATTCTCTTCTCTGTATTCTTATTAGCTTCCGACTTCGGTCTTCCGTCTTCCGACTCCCGACCTCTTTCAATCCTTCAATCTTTAAATTTTTCAATAAAAAAAGGATTCAGTAAGCAGTTTTTTTCTTTGTAACATCGTAACAACATAACTCGATAACTTCTTAACTTTTCACTTTACAAACTCTCCACTCCCACCTTTCAACTCAAAAAAAACCTAAGAACCAGATTTATACTCATTTTTTAGCACTTCAATATCGTGTAGAAGTTGTTGGATATCTTCTTCTTTAGTGCCATCGTAAAAACCACGAATTTGTTTCTCTTTATCAACTAAAATAAAGTTTTCGGTATGAATCATATCAAAAGGGCCGCCATCTCCAACAGTTTTAACAGCCAAATAACTTTTACGAGCAAGGTTATAAATCTGTTTTTTATCTCCAGTAACCATATTCCATTTACTGTCAACAACCCCTTTTTCTTCTGCATACGCTTTGAGTCGCGGTACAGAATCTATAACAGGCGTAACCGAGTGAGAAAGCAACATCACCTCGGGATCGTTTATAATTTTTTCCTGAATTCTAACCATATTATCGGTCATCATTGGACAGATAGAAAGACAAGTAGTAAAAAAGAAATCGGCTACATAAATTTTATCTTTATAATTGGCTTCCGTAATAGTATCTCCATTTTGATTTATCAATTTAAAAGGAGCAATTTTATGATACTTCCTAATGTATTGCACACTAGTGTCCACCAATTCCGCATTCACCATAGAAGGTTCGTAAATAGCCAAACGCTCCTTTGGTTTTAGGGCTTGGTAAATTAAACTGATAATAATTACCGAAAGCACAAAAAGGGTAATAAATAAGTATTTGAATTTGCTAAAGAATTGTAGCATCTTGTTACATTTAATGTGCTTGCAAAAATACAACAATAGGCAGGAAAAATGAGCTTTTTATCTTAAAACCATCATAAAAACTTAGGCATACTTGATTTTGATTGTGCTATATAGAAGTAAAACGTTACTTTTGTCCGATTGAAAATGAAACCTAATTTATGAGTCCAATTTTAGTTAAGGCTATTCAACTTTTTTTAAGTTTATCTATACTTATTATTTTACATGAGCTTGGTCATTTTATTCCAGCCAAAATCTTTAAAACTCGTGTTGAGAAATTCTTTTTATTCTTTGATGTAAAATTCGCTTTATTCAAAAAGAAAATAGGCGAAACCGAATATGGTATCGGTTGGCTTCCATTGGGAGGTTATGTTAAAATTTCGGGAATGATAGATGAGAGCATGGACAAGGAGCAGATGGCACAACCACCTCAACCATGGGAATTCCGTTCCAAACCAGCTTGGCAACGTTTAATTATTATGTTAGGCGGGGTTACTGTAAACCTTTTACTTGGTTTCTTTATCTATGCCATGGTATTATATGCTTGGGGAAGTAATGAAGTTTCTCAAAATGTTTTTCCAAATGGATTTGCAGTTGCAGATCAAATGGAGCAATATGGATTTAAAGATGGAGACAAAATATTAAAAATTGATGGCAAAGCTCCTGAAAATATACTAGATATAAGCAGATTGGTTGTTGTTAGAGGCATTGAAAATATAGAAGTAAAGCATCCTAACGGCAAAACTGAAACTTTAAGTTTGCCCGATACCTTAGGCACCTATTTATACAAACAAGGAGTTTTAAAACCTTTTACACCCCGTACAGCTCCAATTTTAGATAGTATAGTTCCCGATAGACCTGCTGCTATGGCTGGACTGCAAACTAACGACAGAATTGTTTCTGTAGATGGTAATGCTATTACTTTTGCTGATGAATTTTCCGACAAGCTAAAAAATGCAAACGGGAAGGCTTTAAGTCTTGTTGTTGAAAGAAATAAAATTACCGACACCATATCGGTTACTCCAGAAGAAGATAATACTATTGGAATTTCCTATGGATATTCTTTAACTGAAAAAGATATTACCAAGAAAACATATAGCTTAGCGGAAGCTATTCCTGCAGGAATTAACTACGGATATTGGACCTTAAGAGATTATATAAGCTCCATGAAGTTTCTTTTTACCAAAAAAGGAGCTACAGAAGTAGGTGGATTTGGAACCATTGCGAAGCTTTTTCCTGAGACATGGGACTGGCAAGGATTCTGGCTTTCTACCGCCTTTATATCTATAATTCTGGCATTTATGAACATTTTACCAATTCCAGCACTCGATGGAGGACATGTAATGTTCTTATTATATGAAATGATTACGGGAAGAAAACCAAGTGAAAAATTCTTAGAATATGCACAAATGATTGGTTTCTTTATATTAATTGCATTACTTTTGTACGCCAACGGAA
Organism: Galbibacter orientalis DSM 19592; assembly: GCF_000260115.1. Lineage (GTDB taxonomy): Bacteria > Bacteroidota > Bacteroidia > Flavobacteriales > Flavobacteriaceae > Galbibacter > Galbibacter orientalis. The sequence continues at coordinate 631,319 of NZ_JH651379.1, forward strand.
ACGACCTTTATAAGGCGATTTTCAAATAAAATAAAAAAGTTTATTTTTTGTTTGGTGTAAAGAAAAAAACATATATATTTGCATCCGCAAAACAGGAATAAAAAGCTTCTCAAGCAAGCATCTATAAAGGCTTAGAAGTATTTAAAAATAAATTCCTCCTTAGCTCAGTTGGTTAGAGCATCTGACTGTTAATCAGAGGGTCCTTGGTTCGAGCCCAAGAGGGGGAGCAAATTCAAATCCAGTCTATTCAAAATAGGCTGGATTTTTTGCTTTATAACACTTTTGAAATGCAGGTTTAGCTACACTAACTGCATTTTACGTATTTCCACTAAAAAGTCAACTTGTTAAGTTTTTGAGAGAAAAAAGGTGTACATCTAGGTGTACCTATACTAAATGTAAGGTGTACATATCTCAAACCAAATTGTATGTCAATTGTTCAACTTAAAATCAATTGATTATGCATCAAAATTCATTAACAATCTTATTTTACTTGCAGCGCGCAAGAATTAATCAAAAAGGGTTATCACCAATCAGGTGTAGAATTACTTATCTAGGGAAAAGAAAGGAATTTTCAACAGGTCAGTTTGTAAGCCCTGATGATTGGAATTCCAAAAAGCAGTTAGCAGTATCTAATGAAAAGAACAACTCCATTCTTAACGCAGAATTAGCACTGATTAGATCTAAAATTGAAAAAGCACATTTAAAATTACAGCTTGAAGAAAACGATTTTACAGTGGACGATATACTTCAAAAGTATCTAAATAAAAAAGTAAAAAAAGAGGATGGTGTTATTAGCTATTTCAAAAAGTACCTAGACAAGCAAGAGAAACTTATAGGGAGGGATATTCAAAAAGCTACATGGAATAAATTTAACTACGTATGTACTCACGTAAGCTCGTTTATCTACAGCAAATACAAAAAGAAAGATTATCCTCTTGAAAAGCTAAATCAGCAGTTTTTAGATGATTTTGAATATTATCTCAAAACAGAGAAGAATCAACGCCAGATCACCATAAATAAAGCTATACAGCGCTTTAGAAAGCCTATGAGAATTGCTGTGTCAGAAGGATATATTGATCGAGACCCTTTTTCTCTACACAAACCTAAAAGAGTAGCTAAAAGTGTAGTATTCTTAAATCAAGAAGAGTTACAGAAGCTAGAGAACTATATTTTACAACAAAATAGATTAAACCTTGTTAGAGACTTATTTATCTTCTGCTGTTATACTGGGTTAGCATATAATGAAATGAACACCCTAAAAAGGGAACATCTAATTAAAGGATTCGATGGTAATAAATGGATACAAATGAAACGTCAAAAAACGGGGAAAGATATATCAGTACCATTACTACCTAAAGCAAATGAAATAATTAAAAAGTACACTTCAGAATCTGAATATGTACTTCCAAAAATGAGTAATCAAAAAATCAATTCTTATCTAAAAGAGATAGCAGCCATCGTTGGTATAGAAAAAAGAGTAACTCATCATACAGCTCGTAAAACTTTTGCTTCTACCGTACTATTATATAATGACGTTCCTATGGAAATTGTAAGTGAACTTTTAGGACATTCAAGTATAAGTATCACTGAAGGGTATTACGGAAAAGTAGTACAAAAGAAAGTTAGCGAACAAATGTACTCTTTATCGAAAAGACTTCAAAAATGAAGCTATAATGAGGAATACCGTAATAAAACACAAAATCAAATAATTAGTTTTAACTTTTTAAAACATATTTAACACAGCAACTATTATGCAAATGACTAAAAAACTCCTTAAAAAGTATAGTTCGACTATATCAAATAAATTAAATGGTTATAAAATTTACTTAATAATAATATTTTTGTTAATTTTTATACCATTGCATTCACAGTATAATTCATTTAAAATCGAAAAACCTTATGACAAATATTCTAAGATTAATGTTGTTCAAGTCGATTTTAGAGATTATAGTACACTAGTACATCTTGAACTTATAAACGGATCTGATATTGGGGAGTACTTTTACATTAATGAAAACTTTATCTTGAAAGACATAGACACAAATAAAGAATATAAGCTTTTAAATAGTTTCAATATACCTCTAGAAAACAGTAATACATTTGCATTTACTAAATCTTATGGAGAAAAAATCAACTTTACACTTGAATTTGAAAAAGCTCCTTCTAATCTTAAGAAATTTGATTTAATTGAAGAAAAAGATAGTGATTCTGCCTTTAATATTTATGGAATTGAAATTAATAAAAGTGAGTCAACCGACATGTTGAACCTAAATGACTACATAGATGAAACTCCTATTAAGTATGTAGGCTATTATTATAAAGATGGTATTCAAATAAAACGTTTTATTGATGAATCAGGGGTAGAAATTGCTCTTTTCTTAACACTTGATAATAGTTATGGAAAATACTTACGCGCTAATATTTTAATAAAAAATTTATCTGGAAATACAGTAAATATAAACCCCGAAAACATTACTGCGTATTATATATCTAAATTAGGCCCCAATCAGTCTGAAGAAGCTAAGATTCTTAGCTATACAGACTATATGAAAAAAGTAAAAAGAAAACAAAATTGGAATGCCTTTGCAACAGCATTTAGTGAAAGTATAGCTGCAGCTGATGCAGGATATTCTAGCTCAACTACAAATTCGTCAACAGCAGCTTTTACAAGCTCATATGGGTCGGCTTATGGGTATAACGGGAATACGTTTACTAGCGCTTATGGTGCATCATACTCATATGGAAATGCATATACATCGAGTCAAACAAACTCATATGATGGCAATGCAGCTTATATGGCACAACAAAATGCAAATAAAAATATTGAAAACTTATCAAGGCAGCAATATCAAATTAAGAAATCTCTAAGCGATGGATACTTGAAAAGAAACTCTATCGAAAATCAAACAGAATATATTGGATATATCAATATTCCTTATAAAAAGAAATTTAAAAAAATAAGAATCGATCTACCACTTAATGGGGAGAATTATGTTTTTATATTCTAATTAAAAAAATTCAGAATTTTTTCTGAAAAACTCACTCTTAACCAACCCACAAAACACCCCACCCTTTTTTAGATTTGGGGAGAATCCCCGTCACTAATATATAAATCTAAAAATATAAATCATGGTTAAAGTAATTGATTTTAAGACTAGAACAAATGATGAGGGGGAAGAATTTAATGTCCTTATCGTACAAGGTGGGGCTGAGCCTATCAGAAGTCAGCAAACAGGTAAACTATACATTACAGCTAAAACAGCATCTGTACCATCTACATTTGATGCAGATACCTGTAAAAGCCTTATTGGAACTTCATTTGAAGGTTCTGTTAAAAGGGTAGAGTGCGAACCTTTTGATTATGTGATGCAAGAAACTGGAGAGGTAATAGAACTATCTCATCGCTATGAACTTGTTAATGAAGAAATGGAAATACTAGAAGAACAAACCTTACCTACAGAAGTAGTAAGATAAATACTAAAATACTTTAGTAACTATATAAAGAGAGCCTATATGAGCTCTCTTTTTTTATTTATAAACTATACAAAAAAAATATATACTCATGAGATTACAGACAGCACAACGTCAACAAGTACGACTTAAAATAGGGTTAAGTGGAGCTAGTGGATTTGGTAAAACTTATTCCGCTTTATTAATAGCATATGGCATCACACAGGATTGGTCTAAAATAGCCTTGATAGATACAGAGAATGGAAGTGGTAGTTTGTACGCTCACTTAGGCAATTATAATGTGTTAGAGCTTAATGCACCATATAGTCCAGAGCGCTACATAGAAGCCATTAAATACTGTGAAAAGGCTAAAATGGAGGTAATTATTATTGACTCTATTTCACACGAATGGCAAGGAAAAGGAGGATGTTTAGAGATACACGAAAAACTTGGAGGAAGATTTCAAGATTGGTCTAAAATAACTCCTCGACACGCTGCTTTTATAGATAGTATTTTACAGTCTAACTGTCACATTATAACAACTGCAAGACGTAAAATAGAATATTCATTGGACACAGATCAAAATGGAAAAGTAAAGGTAACTAAGGTAGGTACAAAAGAGGAAACTCGTAGTGGATTTGAATATGAACTTACAGTAAGCTTTGAACTTATCAATGACAATCATTTAGCTAAAGCATCCAAAGACAGAACAGGGCTCTTTATGAATAAACCAGAGTTTATTGTCAATCAATCCACAGGGAAAAAGCTTATTCAATGGTGCACTTCAGTCTCTAATATAGAAGATGTTAATAAGGAAATTAAACAAACTACCACCATTGAAGGGCTAAAACATATCTATAATAAATATCCACTTTTTCAATCCAAAATAAAGAATAGCATTCTTACTCGCAAAAGAGAATTAGAAACTATTGATGAACAAATAATTGAATCAGCTGAAATCACTAAAACAACAGAGAATTGAACTAATTAAAACAACACCAAATATTATTATTTCTGAGGATGAAGTAATCCAAGAATCTCATGGTAATTTTATTGAAGCTAACACTTCTAAAGTAACCTTAGAGCACCTTAAAAAGGATTGTATTATCCCCGTATTTAGCAAGGACAACGAGACCACCATAAGTCATTATGAGTTTGTTAATTCAATTCATTCAGCCATATCAGAAATCTTCAGCAACAGTCTAATTTTAAAGCCAGATATAAGGGTTTCTCACGTTATAAAGGGTAGAGTTCCAACTGCCATTGGAAAGCCTGCAAAAGAACTGTTAGATCATGAGAAAACCATCTATTGGGAGCGCATGGCATTTATGTTTGAACTCCCTGAAATAACTCGTGTAATCAACGGAAATAAACTCACATTAATGGTGGGTGGAGTAAGAGCATATAATCTAGAAAACCTATACAGTAAAAAAGGTATGGAGAAATTTAAAATCTTCATTGGATTTAAGAATATGGTATGTTGTAATATGTGCATCAGTACAGATGGTTATTTTGGGGAATTACGTGTAAGCGCAATTGATCAATTGATTGAAAAATCATTAGAGTTATTTTCAACATATAATGTAGAAAGACACATGGAGGCTATGGAGTTTTTGGGTAAGCATCAAATATCAGAAAGGCAATTTGCACATTTAATGGGGAAGCTTAAAATGGCTTCACACGCTCCTAAATTATCTAATAGAGAAAAAGGGGTATTTGATATTAATGACGGTCAAATCAACAATGTTATTAAGAATTACTACACAGATGATAACTTCTGTAAGGGCATGGACAACTCTTTAAATCTATGGAATCTCTACAATTTGTTTACAGGTGCCAACAAGTCAAGTTATATTCATAATAATATAGACCGCAATGTTGGTTCTTTTGAATTCTGTACTTCACTTGCAAATTCGTTAGATAGTAATGTGGGAAATTGGTTTTTAAATTAAAAATTCTTGAGTAATTGAAAAGTGTGGATAAGTAAAAAAGCCACTTTTTAATCGTTTTAAGCACATTTTGAACACATACCACATTAATAATATATAGCTAACACGTGAAAAAACAAGAATTAATTCAACTACTCAAATATTCTTCTCCAACGAGTATTTGGGTAGTTTCTTATAAAAATGAACTGCAAGAGCTACAATGCCCAATTAAGGTAATAGCTATTAAAGATATTGGAGGTTTAAAGCAAGGAAAGATATATTCTGTAACCTATATAAAATTAGCTACCAATTTAAAGGTTGTATTCATAATAAAAGGACAACCCTACTTCTATTACCATTTTGAAATATTAACGCCTAGATGATCTAATCAGTAGTTATGCTGTATTTTTACTTTACAACTGTAAAGAATTTTGAGACGGTTTCTACTTTATCAAAAAACCACTGAAAAATAATGAGCTCAATAAAATGTATAATCCCTATTGTTTTACATGGGGGTTGTATATTTTTATAAAAAACTTGACAACTTGTCTAATTACAAATAATATTCATATGAACCATGTTTTGATTACAGATTTTAAAAGTGATAGTACATATTTAAAGCTTCAAAATAGATTCTTGAAGAAATGTGATGCAGGTTCTTTCTATAACAAACAATTTAAAGAGCCAAGGAGGGAAGATTTTGATATAAAGTATAATGAAGGTGAGATAGTATTTAGGAATGATGAATTATTTTCAAAAGATAAATATATTACTGTTTCGTTTCATAAATGGCTAGTTAAAAGAATGAATGTCTTGGCTCAAAATTACATTACATCTTTTAAAGAAATATTGGAAGAAAGACTAATTCTAGACGAAGATCAAGTCAAGTTATTAGCCAAGAAGTATGTCATGGAGGCTATTGAAGTTGAGGAATATGTAAAGAATTCCCAATACCTCAATTATGAATTAAAAAATAAGCTTAAAAATCAGATAAGTAAAATTATAGAATACTTATCCCAAATTCACGTCTTATCAAATTATGGGATTGACGATAGAATAAAAATAAATGCCAATAAAAATGACTTACTCCTTTTATTCTTACTGCTTAGGGAGCATAAATTTATAGATTGCCCCTATGATTCAGAGCTAGGTTTCTTAATAGAAAAATCATTTATGTTCTATGATGAAAAAACGGAAGAATACAAGTATATACAAAAGGCAGGAAAAGAACTCAACAATATAAAGAATAACAACAAGCCAGTAGAGAAATCGTTTAAAAGATTAAAAAAAATCCTTACCTCTATAATTGAATCCAATGATATAGACTCAAATTAATAACATATAATGGTAACTTTATGCATATACATTTAAACCTAAAATTTGAATCATTTATAAATGAAAAGGAATTCATTAGACTTCAGGATAGCTTTATAGCAAAAGATGAAGTGAATCCAACTAGATCATTTTCTAATAAAGTCGAAGATGATATAATTATAAAACTAAACCCTGTTCATCCTGACATGAGGGAATTATATTCCTTAAAAGAAACTTTGAAATTTAATATCACTCGTTTGAGTGAGAACTACGTCAACAAATACAAAGAGGATATTGAAAAGAACAAACTGTTTTCTCCAGAACAAAAATTAGCTTACGCTAAACACCAACTAGAAAAATTAAATACATGGTATTATAGTATTCGTGAAGTAACATTTTTATCAAAGGCTATACAAACATCTCTTTTAAATGAATTGGAAAACACACATGAGTATTTATCAAATTCATTTATTCTACCATCAATAGATGAATCCTCTAAAATTAAGTTTAATATGAACAAGACAGATTTAATTGTATTATTTCAGCTTTTAAGAAAGCATAAAATAATTGAAGATTATTCTGATGCGGAATTAGGTAGACTTATAGAGACAAACTATTTATTTTTAGATAATAGATCAAATTATAAAGCCTTAAAGAATACGAGAAAATTTTTAAATGATATAAAAAAAGGGAATAAAACTGCTGCTAAATCTGAAGAAAGACTAAAAGATTTATTAACAAATAAAATTGATTATGATGTAACCTCCTATTAATAGTGACTTTTTATAGGGGACACTAATTTATCCCCTACGCACATTTAACCTTCGACATACATTTGTCCCAGAATTAGCGCTGATTCTTTTTTATAAATTTTTTAAATTTTCAAAAATGAGAAAAGAACAAATTACAATAGAAGAAAATATCTTCTGGGACAATAACAAAGGAAAAATAGAGATAAATAGCTCTAAATTAGTTGACTTCTTGTCAGCACATGGTTTTGCCAAGGCAATGACATCAGAAACAGACTATCTGTTTGTAAGGGTTGAAAATAATTTGATGAATGAAGTAAAAGAATTCCATATTTCAAATTTTATTCAAGAATTTCTTAAGAAAAATCATCTTACCCAGGTTTATGAGGTTTTTGTAAAAGGTATATCTTCTTATATAACTAGATCAAGGTTGGAGTTATTAAAAACAATACCTTATGAAAATGATAGAGATAATGAGAACTCTACAGCTTTTTACTTTAACAACTGCTTTACAAAAGTATATAAGTTTGGTATAAAGGAATATACTTATGAAGAGTTGGATAAAAAAGTATGGCAAAATAGGATTCTACAAAGAAGTTTTTATGCACCAAAAGAAGGTGAAGTTGGGGACTTTGAAAGATTCATTCATATAATATGTAAAAACGAAGAAGATAGAATCCAAAGTTTTAAGAGTATTCTAGGTTATTTACTCCATAGGCATCAAGACCTTTCTTGTGCAAAAGCAATCATCTTTATGGATGAAAATATTTCTGGGGACAGTACCGCTAATGGAGGAACTGGAAAAGGAATTATTGGTCAAGCTCTTTCCCATTGTAGAGAAGTCGAAACAATGGATGGTAAAAATATCAAAACCAAAAGTTGGTTTAAATACCAAAGAGTAACAAGAACAACCGATATTATCTTTTATGATGATGTTCCACAAGACTTCAATTTAGAAGAATTGTATTCTATTATAACAAATGGAATGCAGATTGAGAAGAAACATAAGGATGAAATTTTTATTCCACCCCATGAAACGCCAAAAATTTTAATAGCATCTAATTACACAGTAAGAGGCACAGGAGGCTCTACTGATAGAAGGAGACGATTTGAATTTGAAATTGCTAACTATTATAGTGATAAATTAACGCCCATGGATGAATTTGGCAGACTATTTTTCGAACAATGGGATGAAGATGAATGGAATAAGTTCTACTATTTTATGATGGAGTGTGCTCAAGTCTTTCTTGATAAAGGACTTATTCCTGTAAAAAGCATAAATCTAGAAAAAAACAAACTAATTAATGAGACTTCTAAAGAATTCTATGAATTCATGAAACTGAATTTTCAACCGAATAGGATATATAACAAAAGGGACTTTCAAGCTAAGTTTGTTAAAGAATATCCCTCATATCAAGATTTAAGCCCTCATTCATTTTCAAAGTCCCTATCAACGTGGGCAGAACATAATAATCTAGATTTTAAAACAAAGTCATCAGGAGGAAATTACCTTTTTACTATGAATAATAAAAAAGATTAGCATGGAAAGGTTAATAGTTTACAAGGTAACTCATAAAGAATCAGGGAAAACCTATATCGGTGCAACATCTAAATCTATAGATGACAGAAAGAAAGACCATGAACAAAAAGCATCTCAAGAAGTAGGCAGTAAATTTCAAGAAGCTATCGGGACATATAGTCCCGAAGCTTTCACTTGGGAACAAATAGATACAGCTAACAGCCCTAATGAATTAGCAGAAAAAGAGAAAAAGTATATTCTTAAATATAATTCAAAAGAAGAAGGTTATAATGCTGATTCTGGTGGTGGTTTAAAAAAGAATATTTATCAATATGATATAGATGGAGAGTTTATAGCAGAATATAACTCTTTAGAAAGTGCAGCTAATGCAGTAAGTGCGTATAAAACTTGTGTAGGTAATGCTTGCATAGGGCAAAATAAAACCTGCAAAGGATATTATTGGAGTTATAACTTATATGATAAATACCCATTGGATAGAGATGCCAGAAAGAAGAAAGTACTTCAATTGGAATTAGATGGCGAAGTAACTGGAGAATTTGATTCTGTATCTGAAGCCAGCGAACTAACAGGTATATCCAAAACTTGTATATCAAGAGTTTGCAGAGGTGAAAGGGAACAAACAGGTGGATTTATATTTAAGTACGCCTAGAAATTAAGGGATGGTAGAAATGCTATCCCTTTTTTTATTTCATTCAAAACCTATCGTTTACGGAATTCCGTATGCATTTTAAAATTGGGTTGGTTAGTTTTGTCTAACAACAACCATAACCTAATGAAAAACACAATTTTAACTATTATATTTATTGTCATTACTTTTAGCGCAAATGCACAATCATGTGGTGAGATATTAGCGTATGTAAAATCTCAAAGTAGAGGAACAACTTATAGTAGTCCTTTAAGCACTGCTATATCGAAAGTTACTTTTTATACTACCAAAATAGACTATAAAACCCATTATTTTGCTGTTGTGTGTTTTAAAGAAAATGAATACTCTTATGATTGTAATGAGTATATTTATCAAGTAGGTCGTGATACACAGTATAATTACGCTTACTATTATCTAGATAGTGCTGGAAAGGCTTTTTGGGAATATATCCAACCGTACAATAAAAATCTAGGGGGTGCTCCAAATTTTAATTAAATTAACACATAGCAAAATATTTATACGAAGACACTAATAAAGTATTACTATTTTTACATCATACTTGTCAATCTACTATATTTTAGTGTATGAATACATCCCAAATAGAAAAAAACGTAATAGCATTAGTTGAAAACTTCAACAAAGAAGAATTTGTATTCGATTTATTAAAGGCATACGGTATATCCAAAACATCGATTACACGTTTAAAGAAGGGTGATTTTAATTTATCTAAAGTAGAAGGAGAAATACTTTATAAGAGCAAAATGCTCTTTAAAGAAGTTGAATCTGGAACACTTCTAACTGTTATCGATGACCTAACAAAAGAACCAGAAGCTCTAAAACACAATCCACGATTTGTAATTGTAACCGATTATAAAACACTAGTAGCTAAAGATATTAGAACAGGTGCAGCTTTAGATATACCAATTCTTGAAATACACAAACACTTTAGCTTCTTTTTACCCTGGGCAGGTCAAGAAAAGTATTCTCAAAAAAACGAGAATTACGCCGATAGAAAAGCGTCATATAAAATGGCGAAGCTCTATGATATATTGGTGACTGAAAACCCAAACATCTATGATGATGGTGGTCATAACCTAAATATCTTTTTATCTCGTTTACTCTTTTGTTTTTTTGCAGAAGATACCGACATATTCCCAATTGAGGGGATGTTTACCGATACTTTAGCGCAACACACTAAAGAAGATGGTAGCGATGTCAATACGTTTTTAGATAGGCTCTTTAAGGTCCTGAACACTAAAGACAATAGTAAAGAAGCATCCCATTTTAGAGAGTTTCCTTATGTAAATGGTGGATTGTTTAGAGATACTATTGTATCACCACAATTTACCAGAGAAGCACGTAAAATTATTTTAGAATGTGGCGATTTAGATTGGAGTGAAATCAACCCAGATATTTTTGGTTCTATGATACAAGCAGTTGTAAATCCTGCATATCGTAGCGGTTTGGGTATGCATTATACCTCTGTTCCTAATATTATGAAGGTGATTGAACCTTTGTTTCTAAATGAGTTGTATGATGAGTTTGAAAAGCATAAAGAAAACCCTAAAAAACTACGTCAATTAATTTATAGAATATCCAAACTTAAAATATTTGACCCTGCTTGTGGTAGCGGTAACTTTTTAATTATTGCTTATAAAGAATTACGAAAATTAGAAATAAAAATTTGGCGACAAATAAATGATTTAGAACCGCAATATTCTTTTGTATTTACAGAAGTAAAGCTATCACAGTTTTATGGTATAGAGTTAGATGATTTTGCTCACGAAATGGCAATTCTATCATTATGGTTAGCAGAACACCAAATGAACAAAATATTTGTAGATGAGTTGTTTGATTTTGGTAGAGCCAAACCTATTTTACCCTTAAAAGAAGCAGGCCATATCACACAAGGTAATGCAACACGTTTAAATTGGGAAGATACCTGTCCTAAAAATGATGGTGATGAAATCTATATTTTAGGGAATCCACCTTATGCAGGTCAAAAGAAACAAGACAAAATTCAAAAAGAAGATTTGAAATTACTGTTTAAAGGCAAAACAAATTATAAAACTTTAGATTATGTTTCTTGTTGGTTTTACAAAGGCTCTAATTATTTAGAAGGAAACATTAAAATGGGACTGGTGTCTACAAATTCTATTTGTCAGGGAAATCAAGTAGGTTTATTGTGGCCTTCTGTTTTAAAAACAGGTAATGTTGAAATATTTTTTGCTGTACCTAACTTTAAATGGACAAATAATGCAAAGGGCAATGCAGGTGTTACTTGCTCTATTATTGGGCTTCAAAGGACAATTAAAAATTTTCAGAAATTAATTTATACAGATAGAAATGTCATCAAAGCATCCAATATTAATGCATATTTAACTGATGGTATAGATATAATAGTTCAAAAAAGAATGACAGCATTGAGTGCATTGCCAAAAATGGTATCGGGTAATATGGCATTGGATGATGGTCATTTGATGTTGACGGAAAAGGAAAAAAATGATATTGTAAACCAATATCCAGATTCCGAAGTATATATTAGAGAAACCACAGGCGCAAATGAATTTATTAAAGGTTTAAAAAGATATTGCCTTTGGATTGAGGATGATGAATTAGAAGATGCTTTAGAGATACCATTCATTAAAAATAGAGTTGAAAGCTGCAAGAAATTTCGAGAAAATGGAGGTGAAGTTGCTCGTACTTTAGTCGATAGAGCACATCAATTTAGATACAGACATCAACCCGTAAATAGTCAAATTATTATTCCATTAACATCTTCAGAAAGAAGAGATTATATCCCAATGGGGTTTCTAGGTGAAAAGGTAGTTATTCAACAAAGCGCACAAGTTTTATATGACCCTGAACCTTTTGTTTTTGGAGTGATAACTTCCAGAATGCATATGGTATGGATTGATGCTGTAGGTGGTAAACTTGAAACTCGTTATAGTTATTCAGTTGGGATTTGTTACAATACTTTTCCATTCCCTGAAATCACCCAAAAACAAAAAGAACAAATTACTTTGCACGTATTTGAAGTTTTGGAAGAACGAGAAAAGTATTCTGATAAAACAATGGCACAATTATACGACCCAGATAAAATGCCTAAAGGCTTAAAAGAAGCGCATCATCAATTAGATTTAGCTATTGAGCGTTGTTATCGTTTAAAACCATTTGAAAGCGATACAGAGCGTTTAGAATATCTTTTTAAGGAATATGAAAAGATGATAAATAAAGATACGTTGTTGGAGAAAACTAAAAAGAAAAGGAAGAAAAAAGCATAGAGAAATGGAACAAGGAATTATAGATGTTTTAAAGAAGCTTAAAAATGATATCCCAGTAGTAAGAACTAAGGAAACTACTAATGTGGAAGATAAGGCTATTGAAAAGTTACTCGCGTTTGATATCATTTCACAAAATAGGCATCAAGTTAAATTAACCTCAAAGGGATATAAGTTTATTGATAAATTGATAAATACTAATAAATCTTTGGAAGACTTTAATTTTTCTGAACCAATAGCCATGGGCATCACAAACAATTTTAATCAAGTTACCATAGGACAGGTCAATCAGAATACGACCAATAGCGTTTTGGAGAAAATGAATATCAAGGTAGTAGTAGAATCATTAAAAGAAGAATTGAGTGAGGAGCAGTTAGCAGAAATACAGAACATTATTGAAACATATAATAAGCCCGATGAGCAGAAAAACAAAATGATAGAAAAACTGAAAACTTTTGGATTGAATGTTATCTCAAATATTGTTGCGGGTATTCTCACTAACCCATCCCTTTACGGAATGTAATTTTTTATAAATATGCCAGATATAGTACACGTAACATACCAACAAACAGGAAAAAGCAAAAGCACCAACGAATTGGGTATGCGAGAAATGCAACAAAAAGCATTTGAAGCGCGTACAGCTCAATATTTATTAATTAAAGCACCGCCAGCTTCTGGTAAATCTCGTGCCTTAATGTTTATTGGTTTAGATAAATTAATTAATCAAGGGATTAAAAAAGTCATCGTTGCAGTTCCAGAAAGGTCTATAGGTAGCTCGTTTGCTAAAACAGAATTAAAAAAGCACGGTTTTTTTGCAGATTGGACACCAAATCCTAAATACAATTTGTGCACACCAGGAGGTGAACAAAGTAAGGTGAAAGCGTTTTTAGAGTTTTTAGATACAGATGAGCAAATCTTAATATGTACGCACGCTACCTTACGCTTTGCCTTTGAAGCAATAGACGAAAAACAATTAAACGACTGCTTATTAGCAATAGATGAATTTCACCACGTATCTGTAGATGGCGATAATAAATTAGGCTTAGTGTTAAGTAATGTAATGTCTAAATCTAATGCACACGTAGTAGCAATGACAGGTTCTTTTTTTAGAGGAGATTCTGTGCCTATTTTGTTACCAGAAGATGAAGAAAAATTTACAAAGGTTAAATACGATTATTACCAACAGTTAAATGGCTATAACTATTTAAAATCATTGGGAATTGGCTATCACTTTTACCAAGGTAGATATACTTCTGCTATCAATGAGATATTAGATGAAAACAAAAAAACCATAGTTCATATTCCAAGTGTAAACTCAGGTGAATCTACTAAAGATAAATATGAAGAAGTAAATAGAATTGTAGATAGCTTAGGAGATTTAGAATACCAAGACCCAGATACAGGTGTATTATATGTAAAAAGTGCTAAAAGTGGCAGGACTTTGAAAATTGCAGACTTAGTACATGACAATCCAAAAGACAGAGATAAAATTCAAGAATATCTCCGTAATGTAAAAAGTGTTGATGATATTGATATCATCATTGCTTTAGGGATGGCAAAAGAAGGTTTTGATTGGCCTTATTGCGAACATGCCCTTACTGTAGGGTACAGAGGTTCTTTAACAGAGATCATTCAAATTATTGGTAGAGCAACAAGAGATAGTGAGAACAAAACGCATTCACAATTTACCAATTTAATAGCGCAACCAGACGCAGAAGATGATTTGGTGAAACTTTCGGTTAATAATATGCTAAAAGCCATAACAGCATCATTATTAATGGAGCAAGTTTTAGCACCAAATTGGAAGTTCAAGCCTAAATTTCCAGAAGAAGAAGAGCAAGACACAGACGAAGATGATGGTACAATAAAAATTAGAGGGTTTAAGCTTCCAAGTTCCCAAAGGGCTAAAGATATTATTGAAAGTGATTTGAATGACTTGAAGGCAAAAATTATGCAAGATGACCAGATGCTTAAAGCAATGCCTGGTAATGTAGATCCAGAGGTTATCAACAAGGTTTTAATACCTAAAATCATTAAAGAAACCTATCCCGATTTATCCAATGAAGAAGTAGAAGCAGTACGCCAACACGTAGTTGTAGATTCTGTTTTTAAAAACGGAACTATTGAAGAACAAGGTGATAAACGTTTTATTCGTATGGCGGATAGTTTTGTTAATATTGATAATATAAATATCGATTTGATAGATACTATAAATCCATTCCAAAAAGCGTTTGAAATATTATCTAAATCGGTAACTGCATCAGTATTTAAAGCAATCCAAGAAACTATTGATGCAACAAGAATAACTATGACTGAGGAAGAAGCCATTATTTTATGGCCTAAAATAAAAAATTGGATAGCAAAAACAGGAGAACAACCAAGTGTTCAATCTTTTGATCCTCAAGAAAGACGTTTAGCAGAAGCTATTATATTTTTAAAAGAGGCGAAACGAAAAGCAGCAGCTAATGAGTAAGAAAAAAACATTAGACGATATATTTAATGATGATGAGTTTGGAATTTTAGATTCTAAACCCAAAAACTCTAATGTGAAAACTGAAGATGAACGTTTAATTGAATCGTTCCAAGAAATTAATGCATTTTTTGAAAAGAATAATCGTGAGCCAGAAGCTACAAATGTTACCGAGTTCAAATTGCTCTCAAGGTTAAAGGCATTAAGAAATGACGTAAAAAAGACGGCAGTTTTAAAACCTTATGACGACCATAATTTACTTAACACCAAAGAAGAAGTAAAGTCAGTTACAGATATTTTAAATGATGATGATTTAGGGATATTAGACACTGAAGAAACCTTATCTATTTTTAAACTAAAAAACGTACCAAGTACAACAGATAGAGCAGAATCTGACTTTGTAGCGCAAAGAACAGCTATGAAAGATGAAGAGTTTTTGCCTTATGAATTGATGTTTAAAAAGGTACATAAAGAATTGAGAGAAGGCAAAAGAAAATTATATATCTATGAAAATGCTGATAAAAACTTAAAAGCTGGTTCATATTATGTGCTTAATGGAGTTTTATTATTCCTTGAAGAAACTAATTTAGAAACAGATAATGTAACGCTTCCTTCGGGAGACAGAGTGCGTAAAGATGGACGCACACGTATTATTTTTGAAAATGGTACGAAGAGTAATATGTTATATCGTTCATTAGATAAAGCTCTTTTACATAGGAATAATGACGGCAAAATAGTATCCCATACAGATGATGAAATAGAAAAAGAGTTATTCGATAAAGTAAATTCTGTAAATGAAGGTGATTTAGAGACTGGATGGATTTATATTTTAAAATCAAAATCTACTCATAAGGACATTGAATCATTATCAAATCTTTATAAAATAGGTTATTCAACAGTTGCAGTGTCTGAACGCATCAAAAACGCATCAAAAGAGCCAACGTATTTAATGGCTGACGTAGATATTGTAGCATCGTACAAAACGTATAATATAAACGCCCAAAAGTTTGAAAATTTAATACATCGCTTTTTTGCAGAAGTATGTCTAAATATTGATATTTTTGACGATAAAGGTAGAAGTATCAGGCCAAGAGAATGGTTTGTAGTTCCTTTACCTATTATTGATAAAGTTATTGAGCTAATACTATCGGGAAACATTGTACAGTACCATTATGACCATAAAAATCAAAAACTGATTAACAATTAAATTTAAAAAAGGCATACAATTCGGCAATAAAAGTTGACGAGTTGACGACATAGCTGGAAAATACAGTATCTCCCAACCCTGGTTCGAGCCCAAGAGGGGGAGCAAAATCAAAATCCAGTCTACAAAATAGACTGGATTTTTTGCTTTTATAAGCTTTTGTAATGCAGGTTTAGCTACATTAACTGCATTTTACGAATTTCCACTAAAAAGTCAACTTGTTAAGTTTTGGGGAGAAATTAGGTGTCCCTTTAGGTGTCCCATTTTCAAAACTGAATTGCATGCCAATTGTTCAACTTAAAACCAATTGGTTATGCATCAAGAAAAATTATCAATCCTTTATGTAGTTAGTAAAACTGCAATACATCTAACTAAATCACATTCTTAAATATAATGAATAAAATTAGTCCTTTACGGAATTCCGTAAGGATAAGACAAAGAGACTTATTATGTTTAAACAAAAATATATCAACCCAAAAAATCATAAATAAACTTATGTGGTATAAAATTATAGAAGTTAAAGAGTGGTTCGGTGATATGGCAGAACGCTACCGCTTAATTAAAGAATTTAACCAAGCTGCTAAAAATTCTTTTATTGTTGGAGTTGCACCAACATTACTCGAAGCAAAAATCACAAAAGGAGATAGTAATTACAGACATGCCTTTTCAAAATGGAGAGGAGGAGGTTTTAGGATTAAGGCTCTCTCAGGAAGACCATTAGAAAAAAGTGAAATGGTAGAAATTGGAAGAGTTGTATTAGACAATGAAAGTCTCACAAGAAAAATGATCTCTCTAGGTTGGGATACCCTAGAAGTTCATGCTAATGCAGGCTATTTAGGAGTTAAATGGCCTTTAAAAGAATATGCAAACATTGGAGGGTTTCTAAATTGAGAATTATGAAAAACATATCATTATTTATTCAAACAAATAAAGAAGTTGAGGTTCTTGCGAATACAGACATCGATATACTTCCATTTTGGATGTGGATTGCAATAGGTGAGCTAATCATTATCATAGCATTATTTCTGAAATTAAAAACTAAAAAGAAACAGTTAGCATTTGGCGGTTTAACAAAAAATAAAGTTAGAAAGGCAAAAGAAGTAGACGTAGATATGGGTGATTTAATGAATAGTATTAATAATTCAAAAAATCTGTATAAAGAATTAAGCAGATCCTGTCATCCAGATCGATTTATCAATTCTAATAAACAAAAAAAAGCAGAAGAGATTTTTCAAGAAATCTCAGAAAATAAAAGAAATTTTAAAAAACTAATGGAACTAAAACAAGAAGCAATTACTGAATTAAATATTAAAATAAAATAAAAATGGAAGAACAAGGAATCATCGTATTTATTCAATTTGGATTAAGAATTGTAGGAGCTGTAGTATGTTCTCAAAAGGCAACAGAATTAAACAGAAGCTCAGGTGGCTGGGGGTTCTTTGGGTTTGTCATGCCAATTATTGCTATGATATGGATTCACTTTATGAAACCAATAATGAAATGGGATGAAAATATTAATGCCAAAAGATAAATACAGTGCGGTTGTAATAAAAAAACTAATGCGGTACTAGTCTTAGGTTTTGTTGCTATGATTAGTACAGCATTTACTACACCTCCATCCGTTTCAAGATTAGCATAAGAATGTGACGTCGCAGAATTCTATAAAGTTGAAGAAACTAAATATTGTAACGAATAGGCCACCTACGATGAAGTATATCTTATTGTAAAAAACAATTATGCATACACAAAAGGAACTGTAATTTTTTGAATGGTATTTTTAAATGAAAACTTCTTATATAAACGTATTTTAAATTGGGTTGGATGTGTTGGTTTAACAATTGGAGTCTCCTTAGGTATTACAGGTGGAGGAGACGCAAATAATAATTCATTAATTTTTAGCGTCATTGTTTTTATTATAGGAGGATTAATGAGTGGAAGGTGTAATTGATATAATTATGGAAATACATAAGAATGAAGTAATAATATTATTATTTCAATAAACTTTCAACTCCAACACCAATCCCCCTCATTACGGTTTTCCGTAAGTCTTTTTTATAAGAGTTAAGTAGTTTTGAGATTATATAAACTACTACCCTATGAAAAACACAATCCTAACTGCCTTTTTGCTGTTATTAACCTACGGAATTCAGGCACAATCTTGTGATGAATTAATGGAATTTGTAAAATCTGAAAGCTATGGATCAACTTATAATAGCCCTAGCAGTACGGCAATTTCCAAGGTTACATTTTACACTACCACCATAGATTATCAAACCTATTATTTTGCTATTGTGTGTTTTAAAAAGAATGAATACTCTTATAATTGTAGCGAGTACTTATACCAAGTAGCTTCTAATACAAAACTTAATTATTCCTACGATTACCTCAACAGTGCAGGAAAAGCATTTTGGAAGCACATCCAGCCTTATAATGAAAATTTAGGGTGTGCACCCGACTTTTAAACCATGTTATTATTTTAATTATTTTAACCATTTTATATATCCTTACATTCATACCTAGAATAAATCATTTGTTTATTTTTACATTTCGTGCTTAAACTAAATACCAAAAATGTCTGAAGATCATAAAAAACTACTCGAACAACAATTGTGGAATATCGCCAATACCCTCCGTGGAAAAATGGGAGCAGATGAGTTTAGAGACTACATCTTGGGCTTTATATTTTACAAATACCTGTCGGAAAAGCAATACATATATGCCAATTACTTACTAGAGGGAGAAGAAGAAACCGATTACCATAAAGTAACCGATGCAGATACTTTGGATGCTATTATGGACGAATCTCTTAATAAACTAGGCTATTTTTTAAAACCTAACGAGCTTTTTCATACCATTGCTGCCAAAGGAAATGCAAAAAATGAAGGGCAAAGCAGTTTTATTCTAGAAGATTTAGAGCGTATTCTTAACAGTATCGAGCAAAGTACCATGGGTACAGAAAGTGAAGACGATTTTGTTAAGCTGTTTGAAGATTTAGATTTAGGAAGCACCAAACTTGGAAGAACAGTAGAGGCTAGAAACGAACTTATTTCTAAAGTTTTATTTCATTTAAATAAAATAGATTTTAAGCTCGAAGATACCGATGCCGATGTTTTAGGAGATGCTTATGAGTATTTAATTGCTCAATTTGCTTCTGGAGCAGGAAAAAAAGCAGGGGAATTTTATACTCCTCAGCAGGTATCTACCATTTTAGCAAAATTAGTTACCGCTGGTAAAAAAAGGCTTAAAAGTGTGTACGATCCAACCTGTGGGAGTGGATCTTTACTGCTACGAGTGGCAAAAGAGGTAGAAGATATAGATGAGTTTTACGGACAAGAACTCAACCGTACTACTTACAACTTGGCTCGTATGAATATGATTTTACACGATGTACACTACCGCCAATTCGATTTAAAGCAAGAAGACACCCTAGAGAACCCACAACACCTCGACCAACGGTTTGAAGCCATTGTAGCCAACCCGCCGTTTTCTGCTAAATGGAAAGGAAAAGACAACCCTTTAAACAACAACGACGAACGGTTTTCTCAATACGGAAAGTTAGCCCCTAGCAGTAAGGCAGATTTTGCTTTTGTACAACATATGATTCACCAACTGGCAGACAATGGCACCATGGCTTGTGTGCTACCCCACGGTGTATTATTTAGAGGAGCTGCAGAAGGACACATACGAGAATACCTTATAAAAAACCTAAACTACCTCGATGCTGTAATAGGCTTGCCTGCCAATATATTTTACGGAACAAGCATTCCTACCTGCATTTTGGTATTGAGTAAATGCCGTACAGAAACCGAAAATGTACTGTTTATAGATGCCTCTCAGCATTTTGAAAAGGTAGGAAACCAAAACCAGCTACGAGGAGAAGATATCGATAAAATTATAGATACTTATAAAGAAAGAACCACTATCGATAAATACAGTTATGTAGCTACTTTAGAAGAAATTGCAGAGAACGACTACAATTTAAACATCCCACGGTATGTAGATACTTTTGAAGAAGAAGAGCCCGTAGACCTACAAGCGGTAGCACAGCAATTACAAGCTTTAGAAGGAAACATACAAGCTGTAGATAAAGAAATAGCCGCATTTTGCAAAGAGCTAGCAATAGAAAAACCTTTTTAAGATGACGGAAAAAAAATTAGTGCCCACCTTGCGGTTTCCTGAGTTTGAAGGAGAGTGGAGTGAAAATAGATTTAAAGATGTTGTGAAGATTAACCAGGGACTTCAGATAGCTATAGCAGATAGACTGATAGAACCTAAGAAAAATGCTTTGTTTTATATAACAAATGAATTTTTAAATCCTAAATCTGGAAAGAAATTTTATATTGAAAATGCTTCAGACTCTGTTAAATGTGATGAAAATGATATCCTGATGACAAGAACAGGAAATACAGGTAAAGTTGTTACAGGGGTAAAGGGAGCATTTCATAATAATTTCTTTAAAATAGCTTATCCAAATACAATTAATAAAAGTTATTTATATAACTTTTTGATCTTACCTAAAACACAAAATAAGATACTTAGATTGGCAGGGACTTCCACTATTCCGGATTTAAATCATTCTGATTTTTACAAGATACAATTCACTTTCCCCACCCTCCCTGAACAACAAAAAATAGCTTCCTTTTTAACATCGGTAGATGAAAAAATACGCTTGTTAACCGAGAAAAAAGCATTGTTGGAACAGTATAAAAAAGGAGTGATGCAGCAACTATTTAGTCAGCAACTCCGCTTTAAAGACGACAATGGCAAAGATTTCCCAGATTGGGGTTCTTTTAAAATAAATGAGATATTTAGCCCTTTTAAAGGCAAAGGAATTCCAAAAGGAGAATTAATTGACGATGGTCAAAATGATTGTATATTATACGGAGAACTCTATACTGTGTATAATGAAGTTATATCGAAGATAGTTAGCAAAACTAATAGCAGTGATGGCTTTCTATAAAAAAAAGGTGATTTATTAATACCTTCATCTACTACAACTACAGGTATTGATTTGGCAAATGTCACAGCCATAAATCATGATAATGTATTACTTGGTGGTGATATAATTGTAATGCGAGCTAAAGAAAAATTAAATAATATATTTTTCGCTTATTATCTGTCAAACTACAAAAAGTATGAAATAGCATCAAGAGCACAAGGCATTACAATTGTTCATCTTTATTTTAATACTATTAAAGATTTGTATATTGATTTTCCATTAGAAAAAGAGCAAACCAAGATAGCA
Source organism: Galbibacter orientalis DSM 19592 (assembly GCF_000260115.1). Lineage (GTDB taxonomy): Bacteria > Bacteroidota > Bacteroidia > Flavobacteriales > Flavobacteriaceae > Galbibacter > Galbibacter orientalis. Next base: position 653,146 of record NZ_JH651379.1, read on the forward strand.
GACTTTTTAAGCAGTATCGATAGCAAAATAGAAAAGGTAGCTACACAGCTACAACACACCCAGCAATTTAAAAAAGGCTTGTTGCAGCAATTGTTTGTGTAAAATGGAGAAAACAACAACTATGAAAATATTACTAGAAAAAGTAGGGACAGTACTTAAACAACAAGAAGCCTCAAGAATAGCCAAAGGAGAAACCTTTAATATCTTTTCTATTCTAAAAATGGAAAGAGCAGAAGTAAATACACACTCTGCTTTTCTAGCCGAGCTACTCAACCCAAAAGGTTCTCACCTAATGGGCGGTGTTTTTTTAGAGGCTTTTCTGTCGGTTATTAATCATCCTACAGCAATAGACATTCCTACCGCCAAAGTGTTTGTAGAATACTACATAGGCATGGTTAAAGAAACCACAGGCGGTCGTATCGATATTCTTATAAAAGATGGTAAAGGAACTTGTATCACCATAGAAAACAAAATAGATGCAGGAGACCAAAACAACCAATTAGTGCGGTATAAAAATTATAATACTGAAAAGAACACTGTTTATTACCTCAATATAGATGGTAAAGACCCTAGCGATAGCAGTAAAGGAGGGTTGGAAACAGGAAACGATTTCTCCATTATTAGTTACAGAGACGAGATTATAGCATGGCTACAGCAATGTTTATACATTTCCGCAGAGCAACCCCTACTTAGAGAGAGCATTAAACAATACCTATTGTTAATTAAAAAAATAACGAACACTTTGGATAATACACAGGAAAAAGAAGTCACAAATCTTATAATAAACCACCTAGAAGAAGCAGAACAAATTGCTGCTAAATACAACAAGGTTTTAGAAGAAATAAGAGAAAATTTTAGAAGTAAATTAAATACTTATTTAAAAAATCTACAGGAAACAGGTGAGTTATTAGAAGAGTTTGGGGTAATAGAGAAACATAAAAATGTTAATGATAGTTATTCAGGGATTTGGATGCCTTTAAAAGAGAATCCTAACAAAATGTTTGGCATAAGTAGTTTTAGCGGCAAAGGGCATGTAAACGGAAATTTCTTTATTGGTTTGTATGACCAGTTAAATAAAGAAAAATACCCTGTAGAAAATTACAACACCATTACTACTAATCCAGACTGGGTACACCATCAGTTACTTACATATACTTTTAATGGAGATTCTGAGTATATAATAAACCTTGGAGATAAAAAGTTTATAAAGTACATCGCAGAAGGTGCTAACTTAGAAAGTGTATTAAAAGAAGTAGAATCACAGATTGATAAATTTATAGATAAGCATATAAAATATCTAAATGGAAGTAAATGATAAAGATACTTTTTTAAACAATGAAGTTTGGGTATTAACATTTGGAGCTGCCTTTCAGCGAGCCAATATTTATAATAAAACAGCTACACAAGCTCAAAAGAAAAAGTTTTAAAAAAAACTCAGGTTTTATATTGAAAAGCTCGTTTTAGAAGAATACCACAAGGAAGGTATTACCGATGAAGTCCATATAAACAACATAAACTCAATAGTAAACTATACAATTAACTATAATAAAGAAAACGATATTTTAAGTAACGGAAAATTAAACTTTGGAGTTAGTCAAAAGCTATTAAATTTATATTTAAAATATAAATGGTGTTTAAAAAAGATTCCTACACCGCCACACTTTCCTGTAGACAGAAGGATACAATCTATTCTTAAAATGAAAAAGATTGCTTCTTGGACACAAATGGACGATTCAAAAGAATACGAAAAAATTATAGCAGCAGTTAGGGACTTGGCAGAAACGGAAGAACTTTCGGTTGCACACTATGAGTTAAAATATTTTCAAAGAAGTCAGAATGACTAAACAGCCAAAAAGTTCCCAGCAGTTTAAAAAAGGCTTGTTGCAGCAATTGTTTGTGTAGTTAAATGATGTTAAAAATAAACCTATAGGTTGATAAAATGAAAATTGTTAATATATTTGTTGAAAAATTGTTTGCCGTAGTTTATAACGATGAAGTTGGAAACGGCTATCAAGACAATGAATATGATAGACTTTTGGATCTTTGGACAGATGTTAATTATCTCAGGGAATTTGCAAAAGAGAATAAGGTAAAAAATGTAAACCAGTTTGTAGAAGATAGGCTGCGAGATGCAGAAAATATAGATGACTTATTACACGATTTAACCGAAGAGAATTTACCATTAGACAACTATTTTCACCAATTAGATAACAATGAAACAGGATTTAAACTTTTATCACTTCGAAAAGGTAAAGCTTCTTCATCAGATGGTTTAAGACTGTATGCTATTAAAATAGACACCAATTGTTTTTTAATAACAGGAGGTGCTATTAAAATGAGCCTTAAGATGAAGGATCACCCCAATACGAGGGAAGAATTAAACAAAATAGAAAGAGTCAAAGAGATGTTGAAAGAAAATGATGTAATCGACAGAGAGTCTTTTTATGAATTCAAAAATGAGCAAAACCAATGACTACCAACGAAGAAAAATTCAAAAAAATTGTTTCTAGCGAAAAAACTACTACACTCCAAAGAAGTAGAAAACGCATAAAGAATAGATCGCGACTAAGAGAGTCTCAAGATATTGCTCTTAAAGTTCTTACCAAACTAGATGAGCTAGGGTGGTCTCAAAAAAAACTTGCAGAAAAGTTAAGTGTATCTCCGCAGCAAATCACTAAGATTGTAAAAGGTAAAGAAAATCTCACCTTAGAAACACAAGTAAAGCTACAGGAAGTATTAGAAATTCCTATTTTGGCTAGTTTCTATGAGAAAAACATTACTAAATTTTCTTTTGAGGAATTTTCAGAGGTTAAGGTCTCTATCAATAACCACATAGTTAGCGAAGGTAAATCTTTTTACAAAGAACAGTTTACTAGGGAGTTTAAAAGTGTTCCACGTAAGGAGATTGCAAAGGATAAATATCATCTATCAGAAATAGCATAATGGAAAATAAAAAGATTGGTTTTGCTCTGGTAGCTCTTAAAACAGAACAATTTGCAAGTTTTGAGGAAAATTATAAAGAAGGTAAAAAAGTAGACCTTAAAACAGGACTGGAATTTAAATTTAATATTGAAGACAAAAATGTGGGGGTATTTGTTACTTTTACATTTGAACAATCTAAGAAGGCTTTCTTAAAAGTTCAGGTCAGTGGTCATTTTAGCATCACAGAAGAAGCTTTTAATGAATTCAGCAAAGAAGATAAAATTATTTTTCCTAAAGGATTTATGTGTCACCTTACAATGCTTGTGGTTAGCTCTGCACGAGGTATATTACATGCTAAGACTGAGGGCTCCAATTTTAATAAATTTTTGCTACCAACAATAGATGTAACGAAGATAGTATCAGATGATATTGAGTTTCATTTATCAGAGTAACATCTAATTATGACCAAACAGCCAGAACAAATACTAGAAAATAACCTTATAGAGCAGTTAGCAGACTTAGGCTATAAAAAGGTTATTCTAAAAGATGAAAAAGAATTACTTGCCAACTTAAAAGCGCAATTAGAGAAGCATAATAAAACTAAGCTATCCAATACTGAATTTGCTCAAGTAACGAACCACCTTAGCAAGGGCAATGTATTTGAAAAGGCTAAAACTCTAAGAGATAAAGTACAATACACCAAAGACAACGGAGAAACAGGGTATTTAGAGTTTATAAATCAGATTCATTGGTGCCAAAATGAGTTTCAGGTAGCACAGCAAATTACACAAGAGGGAAGTTATAAAACCAGATACGATGTTACCTTACTTATAAATGGCTTACCATTAGTACAAATAGAACTTAAAAGAAGAGGTTTAGAGCTTAAAGAAGCCTTTAACCAAATAAACAGGTATCATAGGCATTCTTTTTGGGCTAACACAGGCTTATTTCAGTATGTACAGCTATTTGTTATAAGTAATGGTGTAAACACAAAGTACTATGCTAATAATAAGAAACAGAGTTTTAAACAAACCTTTTTCTGGAGCGAACAAAACAACAAAATCATTTCGCAGTTAAAAGATTTTGCCAATGTATTTTTAGAGCCTTGCCATGTTTCTAAAATGATTACTAAATATGTAGTCCTTAATGAAGCTCAAAAAGCACTTATGGTGCTTCGCCCCTACCAATATTATGCCACAGAAGCTATTGTAGAGCGAGTTAAAAATAGTACCAAGAATGGGTATATTTGGCATACAACAGGATCTGGAAAAACACTAACCTCTTTTAAAGCAAGTCAGTTACTTACACAGCTTCCAAATGTCGATAAAGTGATATTTGTAGTCGACAGAAAAGATTTAGATCACCAAACCACCAAAGAGTTTAATAGTTTTAGTAAAGGGAGTATAGACGGTACGGGCAACACCAATAACCTAGTAAAACAGCTAGAAGACCATACAAAATTAATTGTAACTACCATTCAAAAACTAAATACTGCCATTTCTAAACAGCGGTATTTAAACAGAATTAAACATTTAAAAGAAGAGCGAATTGTTTTTATTTTTGATGAATGTCACCGTAGCCAATTTGGAGAAACTCATAACAGAATAAAAGCTTTTTTTGAAGGAGCACAGATGTTTGGTTTTACAGGAACTCCCATTTTTGCTGAAAATGCAGTTAGTAATGCCTTAGGTAAAAGAACCACAAAAGAACTTTTTGAAGATTGTTTACATAAATATGTTATTACCGATGCTATTAGAGACGGTAATGTACTTCGTTTCTCTATTGAATATATCCAAACTTTTAAGCAAAAGGAACACATACAAGACCTTCAGGTCGAAGATATAGACGATGCAGAAGTACTCAATGCCCCTGAACGATTGGAAGCAGTTACCGATTATATTATTAAAAATCATACTAGAAAAACACACAATAAAACTTTTACAGGAATGTTCTGTACAAGTAGTGTGGATTCTTTAATAAAATACTACGATTTATTTCAGCAGAAAAAAGAGCAAGGAGCACATAGCTTAAAAATTGCTACTATCTTTTCTTACCAAGCTAATGAAGAAGATAAGGATGCAAACGGTTATATGCAGGATCCAGAATTTCTTCAGGCAGCAGAACCAGATGCCGAGTATCAAAATGAGCATTCTAGAGATTCGTTAGATCGTTTTATTAGCGATTACAATGGCATGTATGGCACTAATTACTCCACAAAAAACTCTCAGGATTTTTACAACTACTATAATGATATTGCAAAACGAGTAAAAAATAAACAAGTAGATATCTTATTGGTAGTAAACATGTTTCTTACAGGTTTTGATAGTAAACCATTAAATACATTATATGTAGATAAGAATTTAAAGTACCACGGACTCATACAAGCTTTTTCTAGAACAAACAGGATATTAGACACAGTTAAATCACAAGGGAATATAGTATGTTTTAGAAACTTAAAACAAGCCACAGACGATGCTATTGCACTCTTTTCTAATCCCAATGCTAAAGATGAAATTATCTTAGCACCTTATGAAGATTATATAGAAACATTTAAGGAAGCATTAAAGAACTTAATTAAAGTAGCACCCAGCGTAAGTAGTGTAGATGAATTAAAAGATGAAGAAGAGGAATTAGAATTCATCAAGATGTTTAGAGCATTAATGCGAATAAAAAATGTATTGAGCACTTTTACAGAATTCTCTTATGAAGATGTGGATATGGAGGAGCAGCTGTTTGAAGACTATAAAAGTAAATACCTCGATTTATATGAAAAAACAAAGTCTACTCCCTCTAAAGAAAAAGTTTCCATTTTAAACGATGTCGATTTTGAATTAGAGCTTATCCATAGAGATGAAATAAATGTAGCATACATTTTAAAATTACTAGCAAATATAAAAGATGCTCCTGCTTCTGAAAAAGAGAGTAAGACCAAGGCAATTAAAGAAATATTATCTAGTGAAACTCAGTTAAGAAGTAAGAGAGAGTTAATTGAAAAATTCATTCAAGAACATTTACCGCTTATTGAGGACACAGAAATGATAGAGAGTGAGTTTGATGACTTTTGGAGTAAGGAGAAAGTAAAAGCAATCTCCTCTATAAGTAAAGAAGAGAATCTAGATCCAGAGCAGTTACAGAATGTAATAGGAGACTTTCTGTTTACCGAAAAGAAACCTTTGAGGGATGATGTTATTAACATGATGAATAAGCGCCCTAAGCTTAAAGAAAGAGCCACTGTAGCAGAGAGAATTACAAATAAAATAACAGAGTTTGTAGAAACTTTTATTAGCGGGATAGCTAGTTAAAAAACTATTTTTATTCTATATTTAGAATAAAAATTACAGTATTATAATAAACTAAAAAAAGACATACAATTCGGCAACAAAGGTTGTCAAGCTGGCTTCCAAGCTGGAATAAGTAAAGCTTTTCTAGGACTTGAGAGAGACCCAAGAGGGGAGCAAAATTAGAATCCAGTCTACAAAATAGGCTGGATTTTTTGCTTTTATAAGCTTTTGTAATGCAGGTTTAGCTACATTAACTGTATTTTACGAATTTCCACTAAAAAGTCACTATTTACGTAAATTTATATTAATCATACCCGTTGTGCATTTAGGCAATATTGATTTTTAGGTTATTGATATTTCTGTTGAATTCAAATATGTTTATATATTGAATGACCGTCATAGCCGTAATCTTAGATAATATTCTGTTTTTGAATCCCTCAAAAGATTTAGCATAATTCCTTCGAATCATAAATTGGTCGCAAAGTTGAGAAAACAATGTTTCAATACGCTTTCTGGATTTCTTAAAAACGTACGGCTGCTCCCTATAGTTATGCTGGTTTGTTCTCATAGGGGTTTCAAGTCTAATATTATGATATTCAAATAAATTCAATTGATATTCAGCCGACAAATACCCTTTATCACCAAGTAATATGCAATCACTTAATTGATGCTTTATATCCTTTAAATAATTAATATCGTGCACAGAGGCTGGACTAATATCCATACTTTCGATAACACCCTGAGCAGAACAGACAGCATGTAATTTATATCCATAATAATGGCTTGATTGACTTGCACAATATCCTTTTTCGGGCAGACTGTAGTTTTGTTCTTTACATATCTTACTTCTAGCGCTTCTTGATAATTTACAGACCTCTAACGGCATACTGTCAACAATATAACAATGCTCAGATTTATTCAACTTTCTCACTAATGCCTTGCGAAGTGATTCTCTAAAGAAAACAACTTACGCTTTCTTCTATTGTAGACACTGCGCTCTATTTTGCTGGATAGACCAGCAGGTAACATTCGAAAAAGCTGGCATTCACTATCAACACTCATATATTCTGATGTTAAATCAATAGCTATAAGCTCTTTATCTCTTAATTTAGGTTTACGGATTTGATGTAAATAATCCATTTTACAATCCAATTCTTTTAAAACCTTGAGGATTTTGTCGTAATTTGCTTGAAAGTTGTGCATATAAATTATAGTGTGGTTACTACAATTTACTGCATTTTAGCAGTTTGCACAACTTTTTCTAAATGCACAACGGGTTAATCATGTAATTTGCTATCTTTGATATATGCTAACACAAAGTCAAATAGATATTATTATTGATGCTATGAAACCATTTAATCCTACTAAAATTGGGGTGTTTGGTTCTGTGGCAAGAAATGAAGCTACAAAAAGTAGTGATATTGATATATTATATCAGTTTAAAAATACTATTGGTCTATTCAAGTTAATAGGATTAAAACAGGATTTAGAAAAAAAGCTGAACAAAAAAGTAGACTTAGTATCCGAAAAATATATCAACCCGAAACTTAAGCCTTATATTTTAAATGACTTAAACATTATCTATGGCAATGAATAAAAATCTATTCAGGTTGGAGCATATACAGGAATGTATTGCCTAAATAGAAGAATTGGTTAAGATTATAAAGACCTATGATAATTTTGAGGAAAAATGGATTGAACAAGATTCTGTAATAAGAAATCTTGAAATAATTGGAGAGGCTTCCAACCATATTTCAGATGATTTAAAACAAAAATATCCTGATGTGGCGTGGAATCAAATGAAAGGGATGCGTAATTTTATGACCCATGAATATTTTGGACTTCAATTGGACACTATTTGAGATGCAGCAGTTAATGACATACCAGTACTTAAAAAGCAAATTCAACAAATTATACAGGATATAGCTAAAGGGTAACATTTACCTCTGGCTATTTAGTAGTTTATGCAAAAATTGATTAATCTGAAAAGGAAGAGTTCTACGTTTCTAACTCCTCTATATTGAATTCTAAAAATATTGAATCATTTACAAAATGGTTATTCCTATCATTCAAATGGAATTAAATGTGTAGTTATATCTGGAGGTTTTGGTATAAACCTTTCTAAATTATCATTATAAATATCATAATAATCTTTAAAAAAATAATTCTTAAAAGATATTGGATACACATTATCAGCATTAATTCCATCTACCTTTAGAATATATGGTATTAATTGCTTCTTTAAATTGTAAGAATAATTAAATTCATTAAAATCTAGCTTACTTGATGATAAGTAAAACGAATTTAATGAAGGCAACTTAATTGAATCATTAGCGGCCTGACAATATAATACTCCCCAAATTTAGGACAGGAAATTAAGTTGTAATTTTAACCCTGTCAATATGAAAACATCAAGAAGAAAATTCAGCGCATCCTTTAAGGCCAAAGTAGCCATTGAAGCGATAAAAGAGCAGACAAGTATACCTGAACTTGCTGCCAAATTTGAATTGCATCCAGCCCAAATATCCAATTGGAAGCGAGAGTTTTTAAAAAACGCAGAACTTGCTTTCGAGTCCAAATCAGAAAAAGATACTCCAGCTGTGGATACCGCACCGCTTTATAGTAAGATCGGTCAATTACAAGTTGAGAATGATTTTTTAAAGAAAGTCTTGGGCAAATGAGTACTACTGAAAGAAGACAAAAGGTAGTAAAATCTCATCCAAGGCTGAGTCTTGCACAACAATGTAAAATCCTTAACATTCATCGCTCTGGTCTGTATTATAAGCCTAAAAGTGAGAGTCCATTGAATTTAGAACTGATGAAGGCAATAGATGCGCAGTTCCTGGAACACCCCTATTATGGAGTCGAACGGATGACTGATTATCTCATCCTTGATCTTGGCTACCACGTAAATGTGAAAAGAATAAGACGGCTGTATAAAATTATGGGATTACAGACCATATATAGAAAACCTAAAACCACCATCAGGGATCCTAAAAACTATAAGTACCCTTATCTCTTGAAGGGCTTAGTAATAGACCGCCCTAACCAAGTATGGCAGACTGACATCACCTATATTCCTATGTTCCGTGGCTTTATGTATATGAATGCTATCATTGATGTATATAGTAGAAAAATACTTAATTGGAGTATTTCAAACTCAATGGACAAACAGTGGTGTATCGAGCTTCTTAGAGACACTATCGCTCAATATGGCAATACGGAGATCCATAACTCCGATCAAGGGTCACAATATACCAGCTCCGAATATATTGAAGTGCTTAAAGAACATGATATTCAAATATCTATGGACAGCAAAGGAAGAGCTTTGGATAACATTTTTATTGAGCGCTTCTGGAAGTCTCTTAAATATGAAAAGATCTATCTAAACCCACCAAACGGAGGTCTAGATCTCTATCAAATGGTCACGGAATATATTGAATTCTATAACACCAAAAGAAGGCATACTGAAATAGGAAAAGTACCACCTGATCAAATTTATAATACAAAAAGAATAGCATCATAAATAATTAGATATATATTTAAACTGTCTTACAGATGGGGAGTAGTGTACAATATCCTTTCAAAGAGAAAAATATAAGAGATAAAACTAGTATTCGATTTTTCATTCTTCAGTAATTAAAAAATTATCCTTTTAAAATTATAAATAATAATTGATACCCCATCGATTATTAAACCTAATATTTTGCTAAAAAATTAGGTGGGATTTACTGAGAGTATTTTAAAGAAGCCTAACTTAAACTCAATTAAAAATTACAATAAATGCACTTTTATTCATCTATTTAAGAAAACTCATAGTAATTATCCAACTTGTTATCTTTGATATATGCTAACACAAAGTCAAATAGATATTATTATTGATGCTATGAAACCATTTAACCCTACTAAAATTGGGGTAATTGGTTCTGTAGCAAGAAATGAAGCTACCGAAAGTAGTGATGTTGATATATTGTACTCTTTTAATTCCAAGTATTCTTTATTTTATTTGGTAGAGTTCACAGCTATTCCTCTATAATTAAAGGATAGAAGTTATATGGAATACCGCAGTTTATGACATTCCTAAACCTAAAAAGGAAGTTCAATAAATTATACAAGATATAGCTGAAGAGTAATACTTACTTCTTAGCTTATAAGATTCTTTATACCTCTTACTATATTACAAAAAAATAATAGTCTGAAATTTAGATAATTAACTAAAGACAAGCCTACGAGGTATTGAAAGGAAAATAATTTAATCTATTTCGACCTAGTACACTTCGATATACTCAGAACAGGCTCTGGGAAATATAACCCTCAATTAGGAATTAAAAATCCACCACAACTTAATTAAGTTATAGTAAATTAATCAATCTAGCCTGCAAAGAGGCTGTATTTAGCGTTTCTTTCTTTTTGTTTTAAGATATTTCATATAAAAGCATACGGTTTTTTCATTCAATTCACTAGGTTTGTTCTTTTACAAGAACAATTCAATTTACTTTTTTAATCATTAGAATAATTTTCAATATGAAGATGAAAAATCAATTTCCAAAAGGGAAGCTTTTTCTTTCCTTATTTTTTATGCTTACAGCTTTTACAAGTTATGTTGCAAATGCACAAGGGTTAGACAACAATCAACAAGATTTTAGTGAATTCATGGATCGTAGCGGAAATCGTTATCGTTCGGCCTCTGGAATTCCCGGTCCCGATTATTGGCAAAATGAAGCTGATTATAAGATAAAAGCTACATTAAACGATACTCAACACACCCTAACAGGAGAAATTACTATTAACTACACAAATAATAGTCCAGATGCGCTTCCTTTTATATGGCTGTATTTAGAGCAAAACAGATTTACCGAAAATTCAAGAGGTAACTTAACCACTCCTATTGAAGGGAATCGATACAATGGCGATATTGACGGAGGGTATGAAATTACAAACCTTCAAGCTAAAACTGGAAGAAATACCTCTACAAAACATATTATTACAGATACCAGAATGCAAGTTTGGTTTAAAGAGCCTATAAAAGCAAATGGAGGAACGGCAACAGTTTCTATGAACTTTACTTACAAAATACCTGTTAAAGGAATGGATAGAATGGGAAGACTTGATGTAGAAGACGGAACAATTTATGCTATGGCTCAATGGTATCCACGTACCGCCGTTTATGATGATATTGAAGGTTGGAATGTAGAACCGTATTTAGGTGCGGGAGAGTTTTATTTAGAATATGGCGATTTTGATTATGAAATCACTGCTCCTTACAATCATATTGTAGTAGGTTCTGGTAGGTTAGAAAACCCTAGAGAGGTAATGTCTGAAACCATGAGAAACCGTATGGAAAAGGCTAAAGAAAGTAACGAAACTGTACATATAATAAAGCCAGAAGAAATAAACGATGCTTCTTTAAAGGCTAAACAAAGTGGTACTTTAACTTGGCATTTTACCATGAATAATTCTAGAGATATTGCTTTTGCATCCTCTAAAGCATTTATTTGGGACGCTGCTAAAATAGATCTTCCAAGTGGTAAAAAAGCCTTGGCTCAATCTGTGTATCCTAAAGAAAGCGCAGGCTCTCATGCTTGGAGTCGTTCTACAGAATACTCAAAACATTCTATTGAGAATTATTCAAACAAATGGTATGAATATCCTTATCCTGTGGCTACAAATGTTGCTGCTGATATAGGTGGTATGGAATATCCTGGATTAAATTTTTGTAGCTGGAAAAGTACAGGTGCTGGTTTATGGGGTGTTACCGATCATGAATTTGGACATAACTGGTTTCCTATGATTGTTGGTACTAATGAAAGAAGATATGCTTGGATGGATGAAGGTTTTAATTCTTTTATTAACTATTACAGCACTTTGGAGTTTGGAGAGTATCCAGCCAGACTTAACAAAACAAGAAATATGACGGATTGGTTTAATAGCGAAACTCGTGAAGGTATTGACACTTACCCAGATGTTACCAATTTGAGAAATCTAGGAATGACTGCCTATCGTAAACCTGCTATTGGTTTATTGCTTTTGAGAGAATATATTTTAGGACATGAGCGTTTTGATAATGCTTTTAAATCCTACATAAAAACATGGGCTTATAAACACCCTCAGCCTAAAGATTTCTTTAATCATATGGAAAATGTAGGGGGCGAAAACCTTTCTTGGTTCTTTAAAAATTGGTTTTATGGAACAGGAAATATTGATTTAGCTATTGAAGGTGTAAGACAAAATGAAGATAAAACTGGTTTTATTATTACAATTGCTAATAAAGGAGGAGTTCCTATGCCTGTTAAAATGAAGGTTACACATCGAGATAATTCAATAGAAAACATCACCCTTCCAGTAGAAATATGGCAAAGAGGAGATACATGGAGTTATTTATTAAAAACGGAGGTGCTTCCAATAAGCATAGAGATAGATCCAGACAAGATTTTACCAGACGTGAATTACTCCAATGATACTTGGCCAAGTAATTCTTTTTATAAAAATTAGTTTTATTAGTATTCTAATTTAGAATATCTTTTAAAAAGATAAAGAGGCTGTCTAAAAAGTGATTCATAGTTGTCAAACTCAGGACAACATCTAGAGTCTAGATACTTTTTAGACAGCCTCTTTTTATATCAAAATGAATAAATTTTAAAAACGAAAAAAGTTACTTCTTCCTTTTACTAGATTCTCTTATAATTAATGTGGGACTCAAAGTAACAGATTTAGCTATTGCACTTTCATTATCTGTCCTACTTATTCTATCTAACAATAAATTACACGCTATTCTTCCAATTTCATAACCCGATTGATCTACAGTGGTTAAAGATGGTTCTATGGCTTCAGAAATCGGTTCGTTACTAAACCCAGCCACAGCAACATCTTGAGGCACTTTAATCCCTACAGATTTTAAATACTTAATAGCGCCAATAGCTGCTAAGTCATTTGCAGAAAAAATCCCGTCAAATTCAATCCCTAAATCTATAAGCGTTTTTATAATTTTTCTTCCTTCTTGCTCATTAAGTGCAGAAGTATATACACGGTTTTCTTCAAAAGGTAAATTGTTTTCTTGCAATGCCTGTTTATACCCTTTAAACCTATCTTTATAGATATCTAAAGTTGCAGGTCCTCCTATATGCACAATTTTCCTACATCCTTGATCTATAAGATGCTGTGTTACATCATAAGAAGCTTTTATACTATCTATAAGAACTTTACTATTTGGCATTTCAGATAAAGCTCTATCAAAAAATACTAACGGAATATTACTTAAGTCAAACTGTTTTAAATGGGTATCTTCAGTTGTTTCCATAGAAACAGAAACCAATATCCCATCCACCCTATTTGAAATCAAATTATTTACAATTTTAATTTCCCTTTCAAGCTTCTCCATGGATTGGCAAATAATTACATTATAGCCTTGCGCATAGGATGCTTCTTCAATTCCTGCAATAGTAGACGAAAAAAAATGCCTTGAAATTCTAGGAACAATAACTCCAATGGTATTAGATTTGCTCTTTCTTAAATTTGAAGCTAAAAGATTTCGTTGATACCCAATTTCTTTTGCCTTTTTTAGAACTTTGTCTTTCGTTTTTTGGGTCACTAAATTACTGTTATTAAGAGCTCGGGACACTGTTGAACTATCAATATTCAATAATCTTGCTATCTCATGAATCGTCGGTTTATTCTTTTTCATCAAAAAATTAAAATAATAAGCCCCAGAAGGGGTATTTAATTACATAAAAGTAATATTTAGCACCTACAAATGTACTTATTTCCAATAAATTAATAAGGTCCTATCTAATTGTCTCATACAAACCAACATGAATACTCATCAACTTATTAAATAATATAACAAATTTAAGCTACAATCGATTGTAAAAACAAATACATTTATGTAATTTGCGTAAATTTTACAATTAAAATTATGATTTACAGTAAAAGATACGCTTCTAGTCCGAAAGAAGTTAAACAAATGGATACGGACACCTTAAGAGAGACTTTCTTGATAAACGATTTAATGCAGGAAGATGAGATTAGTCTTACTTATTCTCATTACGACAGATATATTGCTGGTTCTGCAGTTCCTAAAAAGAAAGAACTAAAACTAGAAACTGTTGATTTACTAAAAGCGGAATACTTTCTAGAAAGAAGAGAATTAGGAATTATAAATGTTGGAGCAAAAGGAAGTGTTTCGGTTGATGGAGAAACCTATACCTTAGAGCATAAGGAGGCATTGTATATTGGCTGCGGAAAAAAGGATGTTGTTTTTAAGAGTGAAGATAGCACTAGCCCAGCTAAATTCTATTTCAACTCTGCTCCTGCTCATAAAGAACTTCCTACAAAAAAAGTAGGCATGCAAGAGGCTAATAAATTAGAATTAGGCTCTTTAGAAACTGCAAATCACCGTACGGTAAATCAATTAATTATAGGCGGAATTGTAGAAACTTGTCAGTTACAAATGGGATTAACAGAACTTAAAACTGGGAGTGTTTGGAACACTATGCCTGCACATGTTCATGACAGAAGAATGGAAATTTATTTCTATTTAGATATTCCAGAAGAACAAGCTGTTTGCCATTTCATGGGGGAACCACAAGAAACTCGTCACGTTTGGATGCATAATCACCAAGCAATTATTTCGCCACCATGGTCTATTCATGCAGGTTCTGGTACTTCAAATTATAGTTTTATTTGGGGAATGGCTGGAGAGAATTTAGATTATGCTGATATGGATATTGCAAAAATTAAAGAATTAAGATAAATGAGCTTATCATTATTTAACATAGAAGGAAAAGTAGCTTTAATAACAGGAGCTACACACGGTTTAGGAATGGCAATGGCTATGCAACTTGGAAAAGCCGGTGCTACAATTGTTATAAACGGAAACTCATCACAACAAAAAATAGATGATGCACTAGAAGTTTACAAAAAAGAAAACATTAAAGCTTTTGGATACAAATTCAATGTAACTATAGAATCTGAAGTAGAAGCAGCCATTGCTTCTATAGAAAAAGAAGTAGGTGCCATAGATATTTTGGTAAATAATGCCGGAATTATAAAGAGAATTCCTCTTGAAACTATGGAAGTTGAGGCTTTTAGAGAGGTTATTGATGTAGATTTAGTAGCGCCATTTATAGTATCTAAACATGTAGTAAAAGGTATGATAGCTCGTAAAAGCGGGAAAATTATCAATATCTGCTCCATGATGTCGGAACTTGGTAGAAATACTGTTGGAGCCTATGCCGCTGCCAAAGGAGGTTTAAAAATGCTAACCAAAAATATGGCTACCGAATGGGCTAAGCACAACATCCAAATCAACGGAATTGGACCTGGGTACTTTGCTACCTCCCAAACAGCGCCTATTCGTGTAGACGGACATCCGTTTAACGAATTTATCATTAACAGAACTCCTGCTGCCAAATGGGGAGCACCAGAAGATTTAGGTGGAGCCGCAATATTTTTAGCTTCTCAGGCTAGTAATTTTGTAAACGGACATATACTGTATGTTGATGGAGGTATTTTGGCAACTATAGGAAAACCTTCTAACGAAGATTAAAAATTTATAATTTAACCAAAATGAATAAAAAAGTAAAAGCATACTTCCTCGTTTTCGCTTCATTATTTGCTATTTCTTGTAGTAATGATGGAAAAATTATTACTGTTAAAAACGAATTGAATCTCGACAGGAAATTTGAAACTGTTGAAATTAATTTAAAAGATTTAGCCCCAGATGCGCTAGACGAAGCATATAATTATTGGGGAGTTAGAAATGCAGAAGACAAATCTGAATTAACTTCTCAATTAATTGATATTGATGACGACGGAAAGTGGGATGTGCTTTTATTTCAACCAAAAATTAATGCTTCTTCTGAAATAAAATTTGAAATTTATCCGAAGAAAGATAAGTCTCCAGCAGACACAGCTACTGTATGCTATTCTCGTTTTGTTCCAGAAAGAACCGACGATTATGCGTGGGAAAATAACAAAGTTGCTTTTAGAACTTATGGCCCCGTAGCTCAAAAAATGGTAGAAGATAGTGTGCCAGGCGGAACGCTTTCTAGCGGAATTGACGCTTGGCTAAAACGTGTTGAATATCCAATTATTAATAAATGGTACAAAAAATATGTTTCTGGAACGGGTACTTATCATGAAGATACTGGGGAAGGACTTGACAATTTTCATGTTGGGAGTAGTCGTGGTATTGGTGGAATTGCCAAAAAAGTAGACACCTCTTATTACTTTTCAAAAAACTTTACCAGTTGGAAAACAATTACCAACGGTCCATTGCGTACCAGCTTTGAACTTACTTATGAAGCTTGGGATGCTAACGGAAAAACCATTTCTGAAAAGAAAATCATCTCTCTTGATTACGGTCAGAATGTATCAAGAATAACGCTTCAAGTAGAAGGCGTAAATTCTATCTCACCTGGAATAACACTTCATGAACAAAAAGGTAACACCAACACCAATAAAAAGGAAGGTTGGATGAGTTATTGGGAACCTCATGCCGATTCTGAATTAGGGATGGGAATTGTAACAGCTCCAGAAAACATAGTTAATTTTGATAAATATATTACCAATAAAACAGACGAGAGCAACCTTTTTGCTACGCTAAATTTAAACAATAATAAGGTAACTTATTACGCAGGATTTGGATGGAAAAAAGCAGGAGAATTTACTTCTCAAAAAGAATGGGAAGCTTATCTTTCAGACTTTGCTAAAAAACTAAGCTCCCCATTAAAAGTTATTCAATAATTAAGCTAAATGCTCCAAAGCCTGCCCTGAGTTTAACAAAGGGCTTGCTCCGATGTAGCTTACTATTGCGTAATTTTAAGCAGTAGTTTCAGAAAAAATATCACTTAAAATTTTATAGGATTTTAAGCGCGCTTCATGATTGTAAATGTGTGAAACAGCAATAATTTCTTTTACACCTGTACTTTCCACAAACTTAGAAAGCTCGCTTGCAATTGTATTTTTAGAGCCAATAAAAGTAAAATACATCATATTTTTTATCATGGCTTCTTGTTCCATACTCCAAACTCCATCCATCGAATCAATTGGTGGCGGTAATGGTCGGCGGGTATTTGTAATTATTCCCATTGCAAACTGATATAAACTTGTTGCTAAACGCTGTGCTTCCTCATCTGTTTCGGCGGCTATAACATTTACACAAGCCATTGGATAAGGGGTTTTATTTTCTTCGGAAGCTTTAAATCCTTCAGCATATAAATTAAGGGCATTAAATAATTGCGCAGGTGCAAAATGACTCGCAAAAGCGTATGGCAGTCCCTTTTCAGCAGCTAATTGCGCACTAAAAGTACTAGAACCCAATAAGTAAATCGGAATATCAAGACCCTCCCCTGGAATAGCACGTACTTTAGAATCTTGATTTTCTATAGAAAAATACTGCTGTAATTCCTCAATATCATTCGGAAAATCTTGAACACTTTCTTGTTTTCCTCTCCTTAATGCCTGTGCTGTAAGCTGATCTGTTCCTGGAGCTCTTCCTAAACCTAAATCAATCCGGTTAGGATATAAAGTTGCCAAGGTTCCAAATTGTTCCGCTACAATAAGCGGCGCATGGTTTGGCAACATTACACCTCCAGAACCAATTCGGATGGTAGAGGTTCCTTGTGCCAAATAACCTAATAATACAACTGTTGCAGAACTTACAATACTTTCCATATTATGGTGCTCGGAAACCCAAAAACGGTTGTATCCATATTTTTCGGCGTGTTGCGCTAAATCCAAACTATTCTCAATAGCTTCTATATGTTGTTTTCCTTGAGGAATTGGTACTAAATCTAAAACTGAAAACTTAGTATTTTGTAATATATTTTGAGACATATAATTATCTAGTTTTATTAGTATAAAATGTACCTTTTATGGTCGATAATTATATAAAAACTTACAGAATGAGATAAAGATTTCCTACTTAATTTGTAATCGGACGGTAGCTCCGTTCCATAGAATTTGTATCGCCCACCACCGCTTCAATTTCTTTTAATAAATACTGAAGATGTGCTCTTGAAATCCTATCCGAAACACTAGGAAGGAGGTTTTTTATTCTCCTTTCTAGGTTAATTAAATTATTTAAAGCCAATGCCCTAATATCTGTATTAGCTGTTTTTTCTTCAGAAAGTTTTGCCATTAATCCGGCCAATGGTCCTTGTGCTTCATCTGGCTTGTACAAAGCTATCATATCCGAAACATAGGTTTTCTGAAGTTTTCGTTCATAATCATTTGGACTATAAAACATATCTAAGTCACTCCAAATATAACTGCTTACATCATTCAGATATTCTTCTGGGGTATATGGATCGTTAAAATTATACCTATCTGCAATAAAAGAAATCCTACTCATTCTACTTCCTCCCAAAAGTGTCATCATTAAACTCTCCATCATTTCGGTAGTGGAATTTTTGGTATTTGGTTCTTCAATTTTATTTAAAATTTCATCATTCAAAAGCCAAGTAGGCTCATTAAAAACATATTTATCAATAAATAATAATGCTTCTTTTTGCTTCGCTTTAGAAACAGGTCTATACACATCGCCCTCTTCATTATTAGATTTTGGCGTAACATAAATCCCACCAATATTTTTGGCCACATGAAACAAATAATTACTGTATTGCTTTACCACATCATTATATATTTCTCCTAAATCCTTATAACTTTTTCCTGACTCATCTTTAGTCCATTCCATTAAATTTGGAACCACACGTTGTAAATTTTGAATTCCGTAGAAAGAGGCAACCATAGCATTATCTCCTAAATCTTCCGTTTGAGAACGCGGATCAAAATCTCGACCCTCTCCTCCAAACCACAGTCTCGGATTTTTAGAAATACTATCTACAACCATGGTACTTAGTTGCTCTTTTTCTTTTTCTGAAGAAAGACTATCTGGAAATTGCGAATATCCCCATTGAATTGCCCATTTATCATAATCTCCAATTCTAGGCATTAAATTTTCAACAGAAACACTATCCTCTGGTTGCGCCACATAATTAAAACGTGCATAATCCATAATAGAACTGGTGTGTCCATTTTTGTTGAGCCACTCATTATCTCTCAAACGCTCTACAGGTGTTGCATAACTTGCACCCATATTATGCCTTAGTCCGAGGGTATGCCCTACTTCATGCGAGGAAACAAAACGAATAAGCTCTCCCATCAGCTCCTCATCAAATGTCATTTTCCTTGCTCTTTCATCTACAGCACCTGCCTGAATTAAATACCAATTATGAAGTAGGTTCATTAAATTATGATACCACCCCATATGACTTTCTAAAATTTCCCCACTTCTTGGGTCAACAATATTAGGACCATATGCATTTTTAGAAGGCGAAGCAAAATATCTCAAAACAGAAAACCGAGCATCTTCCAAGCTCATAGAATCGTTAGCTTCTGGCCATTCTTTTCCTACAATTGCATTTTTAAAACCAGCCTGCTCAAATGCTTTTTGCCAATCGTTAATCCCTTGAATAAGATAAGGTCTCCATTTTTTTGGCGTAGCAGGATCTATATAATATACAATTTGCTTTTTAGGCTCCACTAATTCGCCTCGTCTCCATTTTTCAATATCCTCCGCTTTTGGTTCTAATCGCCATCTATGGATATAAATATTTTTATCTACTTTTTGTTGATTATCGCCATACAAAAGATAAGAACTAGCAAAATACCCTACTCGGGGATCATAAAAACGCTTTTTCATTGGCTCTTTAGGCAATAAAATAAAAGAGTTATTTAGCTCTAAAGTAACAACTCCCGACAAGGCAGCAGCAGGAAGACTCTTTTTATTATTGTGAGCTATGCTTGCATTATACGTTTTAACCGTCTTAACTTCTGTATTTATAGGATAACTATTTATTGTTGAAATATAAGACTTGTCTTTTTCCAAAGAAGTTAGATTATAAGTCTCTTTTTGCGATGCACTTAGAGCTAAAAGATTGTTTTCACTATTTATAAAATCGGTAACTTTTATAACAGAAGCAGCATTTTCCTCATTTCTAGCTTTTACATCAAAAGCTTCTAAAATGGGGGTGACATTAGAGTTGTTTACAGCTTTTGCAATAGCATCTTCTTCATTAGCCTGACTTACAAAAGTAGCCACTCTAAGGAATATTTTATTAGAAGGCCCTTTTTCAAAAAATATAGTTTTCTCTCCAATTTCTTCCCCCCCATAATTCCCAGCACCTCCAGGGGTTTTTATAAACCTCGTAACTACCAATATTTCTCTATTTAGCAAACTATCTGGAATTTCAAAATAGTAATCCTCGTTTACTTTATGAACTGTAAAAAGACCTTTTTTAGACTCTGAACCTTCAGGAATAACTTTATCATAAGGCTCAGTTGGCTCAAACGACATTCCTACCTCAGAAGTTTGAGACTGTTTTTGAGTTCCGCAGGAAATAAAAAATACAACCAACAGAATAAAATATATACTTTTTTGAAAAATGTTATTCTCCATGTATAATGCATTCAAATTAAACAAAATAAGAAGTGTAACAAGGCTACACAATTGCATTACAATAACTAAATAGGCACGAATAGGTATTTTAAAGATATAAAATTGAATAAATACTTCCTACTGATTAGGAATGAGTTAACACTTCTAGAACAAGCTTAACAGAATATTAGGAAACTACACAATTGTTCTATAGTTTTACAAAACCAACCTATCTAATTTTTACTTTTGTGAAATTAAAAGATTTTCTTTTTTTCATCATTTTCTTAAGTTTTATTTTAAGCTTAAAAGCTCAAGAGAGTAATCTAGACAGCATCTCTGTAGAAGTAGAGAATATTACTAAATATCCAGATAAAATAACCTTACGCGTAGGTCTTACTAACGAAGCAAATTCTTACGAGATTACCACTCCTTCGGAAGATTTTTCTGTTACTATTGCTCCAAATCAACGTTTGCGCTCTAATATTTCATTACTATTTAGATTTATAGAAATAAATATAGGATACACTCCAGCCTTTTTAAAATTTAATGACGACAACGATGAAAAGGGAAAAACTACTTTTTTTAACATAGGGACACGTTTTTACTACAAAAAATGGATGCAAAACCTAGAATGGAACAAAACAAAAGGATTTTATGTAGACCTAAACGATATTGCGCCTGGGGAACCAAATATAATATTTCCCGACTTTGAAGTGCTTAGAATTGGCGGAAATACTTCCTATATTTTTAATGACAACTTTTCTTTTAGAACTATTTTTAAACAAAATGAATGGCAAAAAAGAAGCGCAGGAAGTTTTGTGCCTACTTTGAGCTATTATTACTCCAGAATTTCTAACGACTCCTCTGATAAAGATAAATTTATAGACATCACCATCGGTCCTTCTTATTTCTACAATTGGGTAATTAACAAACGGTTTATAGTTACTTCTGGTGCACATTTGGGGGTTGGTTACAGCCACATAACTTCTAAATCTAATAATGTTACCACAAGCATGGATGGCCTAAATTACCAAGGGCAAGTAACCTTAGGTTTAGGATATAATATTCCTAATTTCTTTACTGGCGTAAGTCTCAATTCTCAATCTTTTAACCATAATACAGATGGAAACAACAAACTTTCCGACCAACATGCGTATGTAGAATTCCATATTGGCTATCGGTTTGATGCTCCCAAGAAAGTATTAGAAAAAATGAATCAACTACAACAAAAAGTTGGTTTATAAAAAAACAGCCACCTCATTTCGAGATAGCTGTTTTTAAAAATTTTAATCTGCTAATTCTAGCCTATTATTTATTTTTTAGAAGCATAAAGTTCTGCTACTTTCTCCCAATTAATTACATTAAAAAATGCAGAGATATAATCAGGACGCTTGTTTTGGTAATTTAAGTAATAAGCGTGCTCCCAAACATCCAATCCTAAAATTGGATCTCCTCCGCAACCAACACCTGGCATTAGAGAATTATCTTGGTTTGGTGTAGAGCAAACTTCTACTTTTCCACCTTTATGAACACATAACCATGCCCATCCAGAACCAAATCTAGTTCCAGCAGCTGTTGTAAAAGCTTCTTTAAATTTTTCAAAAGAACCAAAAGCGCTATTAATTGCTTCTGCTAATTCTCCAGATGGTTCTCCACCACCGTTTGGAGACATTACTTCCCAGAAAAGACTGTGGTTAAAAAATCCTCCCCCGTTATTTCTAACAGCACCATTATTCATGTCTAGATTTTTAAGAATCTCTTCAATAGATTTTCCTTCTAAATCTGTACCTTTAATAGCATCATTTAATTTGCTTGTATATCCTTGGTGATGTTTTGTATGGTGAATTTCCATAGTTCTTGCATCAATATGTGGTTCTAATGCGTCGTATGCGTACGGTAATTTTGGTAAATCAAAAGCCATTTTTATCTTTTTTTAGTTAATAATATTAGTTCTTCAAATTTAAGAAAAAGCTTCGGAAAACATGGTAATAATTTGTTAATACCTCATAGAGTTTCCTTATTTTGCAATAAACTTTTTATGTTGAATTCTGCACCTTTTCAAATATATAATGCCTCTGCTGGCTCTGGAAAAACTTTTACGCTTGTAAAAAAGTACTTAAGCATCCTTCTGAGTACTTCAAACATAGACACTTTCAAGCAAGTTTTGGCTATCACATTTACAAATAAAGCGGTAAATGAAATGAAGGAGCGGGTGCTAAATAATTTATATGAATTCTCTCAGGAGAGTATTCTAACCAAACCTACACCCCTTTTTTCTATTATTAGTGAAGAACTTGCTATTTCTGAAGAAGAATTAAATGCTAGATCCAAGAAAATACTTACAAGAATTCTACACAACTATGCCTTTTTTGATATTGTAACAATTGATAAATTTAACCATAGATTGCTTCGAACTTTTGCATTTGATTTAAAACTCCCCACTAATTTTGAAGTTTCTTTAGACGAAAAAACATTAACCCGTGAGGCGGTAGACAATCTAATCTATCAGGCAGGAAACAACAAACTTCTTACCGATGTTTTAATAGATTTTGCATTAGAAAAAACCGATGATGATAAAAGTTGGGATATCTCTAGAGAGTTAAACGAAATTGCCAAGCTACTTTCTAACGAAGAATACATACACCATATTGAAGCCTTAGAAAGCAAAAATTTAGAAGATTTTAAAGCGCTAGGAAAACAACTAAAAGAACTGATTGCTGAGCTGGAAACTGCAATTACAAGTAAAGCAAAAAACGTAATTGAAAAATTACACTCAAATCAGCTTGATGCCTCCTCTTTTAACCGCGGAACTTTATATAATCATTTCATTAAAATAATTGAAAATAATATTGCTAGATTATATGAAAATAAGTTAGAAGAAAATTTAATTAACAATAGCCAACTATACACTAAAACCACCAACGACAGTATTAAGTCTACAATAGATGAGATAAGACCTTTTTTGTTAGAAAATTACTTAGAAATTAAAAATCACTTCGGTCAATTAAACTTTCTAAAAAACTTTTATAAAAATTTAGTTCCATTATCTCTTTTAAATGCTATAAATGCGGAGCTTAATAAAATTAAAGAAGAACGTAACTTATTGTTAATCTCCGAATTCAATAGGCTCATTTCTTCTGCTATTGCCAACCAGCCTGCTCCCTTTATTTATGAGCGTATTGGAGAGAAATACAAGCACTATTTTATAGACGAGTTTCAAGACACCTCTTCTATGCAATGGAAAAACATTCAACCTTTAATTTCTAACGCGCTAGAAGCCGAATTACCAAGCGGAAAAACTGGAAGTTTAATGATTGTTGGAGATGCTAAACAGGCTATTTATAGATGGAGAGGTGGAAAAGCAGAACAATTTATAGATTTGTACAATAAAAAGAATCCATTTCAAGCGGAAATAAATGTTGAAAATCTGCCTAAAAACTTCCGTAGTCATGACAAAATAGTAGAATTCAACAACAACTTTTTTCAGCATATTTCTCAATACTTAAATAACGAAACCTATAGAGAACTGTTTGAAAAATACAGTAAACAAGAAACTAACAACAAAGCTGGAGGTTTTATTAATCTTACTTTTATAGACGAAAAAGAGAATAAAGAAAGTGAGGATAATCTCTATTGTACAGCCACTCAAAATGCCATTTCCTCATCTCTAGAAAAAGGATTTACATACAATGATATGTGTATTATAACTAGATCTAAAGCACAAGGAATTACTATTGCGAACTATCTAGCTGAACAAGAAATTCCAATTATTTCTTCGGAGACTTTACTTCTTAAAAACGATAAAAAAGTAGCTTTTTTAATAGATTTAATTACGTATTTTAATCAACCATTAGACGCTGAAATTCACTTAAAGATATTGCGTTTTTTAGCTGAAAAAAATAAGGTAGAAAACCTACACGAATATTACAGTAAAAAGCTCTCCGATATAAATTCAGTATTCGAAGAAGAGAACTTTAATACCAAATATTTCCTACAACTCCCTTTTTATAACGCAGTAGAATATGCTATTAATGCATTTGAAATTAGTAATGGCAACGAAGCTTACTTACAGTTCTTTTTAGATGAAATAATATCTTTTACACAAAACAACAACGACAGTCTGAGTAACTTTCTAGCCTATTGGGAACAAAAGCAAGATAGTTTAAGCATTGTGGCTCCATCGTCTTCAAATGCTATTCAACTAATGACCATCCATAAATCTAAGGGTCTTGAATTTCCTGTGGTAATTTATCCTTTTGCAAATACTAGTATTTACGACTCTCGGAACTTTAATTTATGGTTTCCAGTTGATAAAAACCTTTTTGGAATAGACTACAGTCTCTTTAATTCTAAAAGCGCTATTGAAAACATAAACGACACAGGAAAACTGTTTGTTAAAGAGTATGAGGAAAAAGAAGAGCTCGATAATTTAAACCTATTATATGTTACATTAACACGCGCTGTAGAGCAACTTCATATAATTTGCAAAAGAGAAATTAATACAAAAGGAGAGGAAAATGTAAAAACTTTTGCGGGACTCTTCATTAACTTTTTAAAAGCTGAAGGACTTTGGAATGATAACAACACAGAATACACTCTTGGAGCTCCAGAAAAACATTCAGAAGTAAAAAAGAAACACTTGAGTACTTCTGAAGATATTCCGTTTATATCCAATGCTTCCTTTGGAAACTCCTTTGAATTAATTACTAAAAGTGGCTCTCTATGGGATACAAAGCAGCAAAGAGCCATAGATAAAGGAAATATTTATCATCATTTATTATCTAAAATATTCTTCAGTCATGATGTAATTCCAACCATTGAAGAGGCTATAGGAAATGGCTTAATTCCTGAGACTGAAAAAGAACAATTTGAAAATTATCTTACAAATTTAACTCAACATCCTATGCTAGAAGCCTACTTTACTTCAGCATATAAAATTTTTAATGAACGTGAAATTATTACTGCCAATGGAGTTTTTCTTCGTCCAGATAGATTTGTTGTTAAAAACAACGAAGTAACTATTATTGATTATAAAACTGGTTCTTTTTCTGAAACTTATAAAAACCAAATAAAAGGATACGCAAGCGCTATTTCTGAAATTGGTTACGAAGTGAAAGAAAAATTATTGGTTTTCGTAAATGAGAATGTTGAAATTATACAGGTATAGTTCCAATAATCCTATAACTTTGCAAAAAACAGAATACCATGTACGGAAAAATAAAAGAACACTTAGAACAAGAATTAGCCGATATTAAAGAGGCAGGACTTTATAAGAAAGAACGCATTATAACGTCCAAACAAGGAGCAGAAATTACTGTTGATACTGGAGAAACGGTATTAAACTTTTGTGCAAACAATTACCTTGGCTTATCATCACACCCAGAGGTAATTCAGGCAGCAAAAGACACATTAGATTCTCATGGCTTCGGAATGTCTTCGGTACGCTTTATCTGTGGCACACAAGACATCCACAAGGAACTTGAGGGAAAAATAGCCGAATTCTACGGAACTGAAGACACCATTCTTTATGCAGCCGCTTTTGATGCTAATGGAGGTATTTTTGAACCTTTACTAACTGCCGAAGATGCTATTATTTCAGATTCCTTAAATCATGCATCTATAATTGATGGGGTTAGATTATGCAAGGCAAAACGCTACCGTTATCAAAATAGCGATATGGCAGATCTCGAAAAACAATTACAACAAGCAAATGCAGACGGATCACGCTTTAAAATTATTGTAACAGACGGAGTATTTTCTATGGACGGCTTGGTTGCTCCTCTGGATAAAATTTGTGATCTAGCAGACAAATATGATGCCTTAGTAATGATAGACGAATGTCATGCTACAGGTTTTATTGGAGAGACAGGAAGAGGTACTTTGGAAGAAAAAGGAGTGCTAGATAGAATTGATATTATAACAGGAACCCTTGGAAAAGCACTTGGTGGGGCAATGGGTGGTTATACTACTGGAAAGAAAGAAATTATAGAAATTTTACGTCAGCGTTCTCGTCCATATTTATTCTCAAATTCTCTAGCACCGAATATAGTTGGCGCATCAATAAAAGTTTTCGACATGTTGTCAAAAAGTACAGAACTTAGAGATAAACTTGAAGAAAACACAAAATATTTCAAAAAAGGCATGAAAAATGCGGGTTTTGATATCATTGACGGGGATTCAGCAATAGTTCCAGTAATGCTTTATGATGCCAAATTATCGCAGACTATGGCCGATGAGCTTTTAGAAAAAGGAATATATGTTATAGGATTTTTCTACCCTGTTGTACCTAAAGAAAAAGCTCGAATTAGAGTTCAATTATCGGCTGCGCATACCCGAGAACACTTGGATAGAGCCATAAATGCCTTTACCGAAGTTGGGAAGAAATTAGGGGTAGTTTAAACTACATCTCTTTTCATTTTAACTAAAAAATTATATATTTGTTTTTGTTAATAAGTTGTAACAACTTACATTTGTCTTTAAATTAACACTTAAA
Source organism: Galbibacter orientalis DSM 19592 (assembly GCF_000260115.1). Taxonomy (GTDB): domain Bacteria; phylum Bacteroidota; class Bacteroidia; order Flavobacteriales; family Flavobacteriaceae; genus Galbibacter; species Galbibacter orientalis. The sequence continues at coordinate 680,279 of NZ_JH651379.1, forward strand.
ATTAAATAATTGAACATGAAACATCTTAGCAAATTACTAGTTGCTGCGTTCCTTTTTGTAGGAATTAGCAACATGAATGCTCAAGACCAAAACAATCCATGGCAAATCGCATTTGGGGTAAACGCAGTTGATGCATACCCAACAAATTCTGATAGACCATATGCTTCTGAAGCTTGGTTCGACGAGTATTTCAACGCAAGTGATCACTGGAACATCCTACCTTCTATTTCTTACGTATCTGTTTCTAAGTACGTAGGTAGTGGAATCTCTTTAGGAGTTCGTGGATCACTTAACAAAATTGAAAACCTTGGTGACACTAGTGTAGATGATTTATCTTACTACGGTGTAGATGGTACTATTAAGTACAACTTTACTCAAGGTCATGTATTTGATCCATTCATCGAAATCGGTGGGGGTTATACATGGTTAGACGAAATTGGAGCTGGAACTCTTAACGGAGGTGTTGGTTTCAATGTATGGTTTACTGAAAACCTTGGTCTTACTGTACAAACTGGATACAAGCATGTATTCGAAGATTACAGCACTCCTCACTTCCAGCACTTAGCTGGTCTTGCTATCAAATTTGGTGGTACTGACTCTGACGGAGATGGTGTATACGATAAAGACGATGCTTGTCCTGAAGTTCCTGGTTTAAAAGCTTTCAACGGTTGTCCTGATTCTGACGGAGATGGTATCGAAGATTCTAAAGATGCTTGTCCTAACGAAGCTGGTACTGCTGACATGAATGGTTGTCCTGATTCTGACGGAGATGGTGTAGCTGATCCTCAAGATGAGTGTCCTAATACTCCAGGTCTTAAAGAATTAGCTGGATGTCCAGATGCTGACGGTGACGGTGTAGCTGATAAAGATGATCAGTGTCCAGATGTTGCTGGTCCTGCTTCTTCTAACGGTTGTCCAGATAAAGACGGAGACGGTGTACTTGACAAAGATGACAAGTGTCCTGAAACTCCTGGAACTGTAGCTAATGACGGATGTCCTGAATTATCTGCTGAAGTTCAAAAAGCATTAAATAACTATGCTAAAACTATCTTGTTTGATACTGGTAAATCTTCTATCAAACCTCAGTCTGAGCAAGTGTTATCTGATATCATTGCAATTCTTAATGAATATCCAAATGCTAAATTTACTGTAGACGGTCACACAGATAGTACTGGTAGTGATTCTCTTAACCAAAGACTTTCTGAGTCTAGAGCTCTTTCTGTGAAAGAATATTTAACTTCTCATGGAATTGACGGATTCAGATTATCTTCTGCTGGTTACGGTGAAACTAAACCAATCGCTTCTAACTCTACTAGAGATGGTAGAGCTCAAAACAGAAGAGTTGAAATTAACTTAGTTAAGTAATTAACTAAATTAGTTCAAACCATATAATAGAAAACGCTCCGATATTCGGAGCGTTTTTTTATTTATTATACTTTAAATTTTGGTAATTTAGTTGTTGTATTCATCCCGAGGATTCGGGACTCATAAAGCGAGTAAATAACAACCAATGAAATCATTCCTAGCTCAAGTAGCCTCAGAAATATATTCCAAACACAAAGAACAATTACCAAATCTTGCTATTATTCTTCCAAGTAAAAGAGCGGTAACTTTTTTAAAAAATGAACTTTTAAACCTTGTTGAAAAAACTACTATTGCTCCTAAAATTATAAGCATTGAAGAATTTATTCAGGAGTTAGCTAACTTGAAATTGGCATCCAATATTCAATTATCATTTGAGCTATATGAAGTCTATAAAAAAATAACTCCCGAAAACGAACAGGAAGACTTTTACGCGTTTACCTCTTGGTCTCAAACTATCTTACAAGATTTTAATGAGATTGATAGATATTTAATTGATACCGAAACATTCTTTTCTCATTTATTTAATATAAAAGAGCTAGACCAATTCCATTGGACCAATGCTGACGACAAGACCATTTTACAAAAAAAATATTTAAAATTCTGGGAAAAACTAAACGTCTATTATACTGTATATAACGAACACCTCCAAAAAAAAGGCATTGGATACCAAGGTATGATTTACCGTGAAGCGAATGATAATGTTGAATACTACATTCAAAACAATATAAACTCAACACATTTATTTATTGGTTTTAATGCGTTGAATAATGCTGAAAAAAATATAATTCAGGAGTTTCTCACCAATACAAATGCTGAAGTTTTTTGGGATATTGACCAAAAATTTATGGATAATAAAGACCATGATGCTGGTCTATTTTTAAGAAACTACAAAGCATCGTGGCCTTATTTTAAGAACAAGGAATTTAAAAATATAAGTAATCATTTTTCAGAAGAAAAAAACATTGAAATTATTGGGGTTCCAAAAAATATAGGGCAAGCAAAATATGTAGGAAAAATTTTAGGAAAATTACAAGGCTCCATAAAAAATACAGCCATTGTTTTAGGAAATGAAAATCTACTAGCTCCTATATTAAATAGCATCCCTTCAGAAATAAATAAAGCAAATATAACAAGTGGATTTCCATTAGATTTATCGCCTTTTGCCTCCTTCTTTGAAACATTATTTGAAATCTGGGAGAAAAATACAGATGGGGTTTGGTACTATCAAGATGTTATAAATATACTTTCGAACCCGATTAGCTATAGCATGACAACAGATACGGCTGAGGAAATCCAACAACTAATTGAAAAAATTAAGAATCAGAACCTCATCTATATCAAACAAAGTGAGTTAGAAACTATAAATAAAACAGGTGCTAAATTATTCATAAACAAAAAAGATACAACCATTTCTTCGGTTATTGATAATTGCTTAGCCATTATCCTATCATTAAAAAACACTTATACTTCGGAAGAACAGAAGAATCCTCTTTTTCTAGAATATCTATATCGCTTTTACGAGGTCTTTAATCAGCTTAAAACATTCAATGCGGAATACAATACAATTACAGGAATAAAAGCACTCAAGAAAATTTATAGTGAATTATTAGCAAGTGAAACTATCGATTTTAAAGGAGAACCTTTAGAAGGCTTACAAATAATGGGAATGCTAGAAAGTAGAAATTTAGATTTTGAAACCGTTATTATAACCTCCGTAAATGAAGGTATTTTACCAACTGGAAAAACTAACAATTCTTTTATTCCTTTCGATTTAAAAACGGTATTTGGTCTCCCCACATACAAAGAAAAGGATGCTATTTATTCCTATCACTTTTACAGATTATTACAACGAGCTAAAAATATTTATTTAGTGTATAATACTGAACCAGATGCTCTTGAAGGAGGGGAAAAAAGCAGACTCTTACAGCAATTAACTATGCTAAAAGAAGAAAAACATGCCATTACTGAAATTGTTGCGAGTCCAACTATAAAAAATAACACTCTTGAATTATCTACAATTACAAAAGACGAAAATGTAATCCATAGACTTAAAGAAATAGCTGCCAAAGGATTTTCACCAACATCGCTAAGTAATTATGTTCGTAACCCATTAGATTTTTACACACAATCTGTTCTTGGAATTAGAGAAACAGAAGAGGTTGAAGAAACTATTGCAGCAAACACATTAGGAACCATAGTACACGACACGCTAGAATCTTTTTACAAACCTTTAGAAGGAAAGTTTATTAGCATTGAGGACCTCAACAAAATGCGGAAAGAACTTAACAAAGAAGTAGCAAATCACTTTTCAAAATCGTATACAGAAACTACCGATTTAAGAGGGAAGAATCTGATTTCTTTTCATGTTGCGAAACGTTATATTCAAAACTTCTTAAATTTTGAAGAAAATAGATTAAAAAGCGGAAAGCAAATCAAAATTCTTCAAATTGAAAGTAATTTAAGAGCTTTGATTCCAATCCAAGCATTAGATTTCCCTGTTTACATTAGAGGTAAAGTAGACCGCGTTGAAGAAGTAGACGGCACTATAAATATTATAGATTATAAAACGGGCAAGGTAGAACAAAAAGATGTTAGCATTACAGATTGGGAGATTCTTACAGAAGATTATAAATACAGTAAAGCGTTTCAGATATTATGTTATGCCTACATGATCCAAAGCGAAACCATTTACAATGAATTTGAAGGAGGAATAATCTCATTTAAAAACATAAAAGGAGGACTTCTAAAATTCAATTTTAAATACGGCTCAAAGCATAATGAGAGACAATATAAAATTGATACTGAAATTCAATCAAAATACAAAGCAGAACTGGAAAAACTAATCCTTGATATATTTAACAAGGAAACTCCTTTCCAAGAAAAAGAAATAAAGACGCATGCATATTAAAAGAAATATAATTTTAGAAGGAAAACATACCAGACCTATCCTAACCGATGTTTACATAAAAGAAGAGTCTAAAAAAAGCCCCATTGTACTATTTTGCCACGGCTACAAAGGTTTTAAAGATTGGGGATATTGGGATTTGGTTGCTAGAGAATTTGCTTCGAATGGATACTGCTTTATTAAATTCAATTTTTCTCATAACGGAGGAACCATAGAACAACCTATTGATTTCCCAGACCTAGAAGCCTTTGCTCTAAATAATTTTAGTATTGAGCTTGATGATGTAAATTCCGTAATAAATTGGATTACAAATTCAGAAAATGAATTTTCTAAAACTATAGATACTTCTAATATTACTTTAATTGGTCATTCTCGTGGTGGCGGAATTGTTACCATAAAAGCTTCCGAAGATAAAAGAATTACCAAACTAATTACTTGGGCAAGTGTAAGCGATTTTAAGGCGCGTTTTGCGGATGAAAAGGCACGTGCATATTGGAAAAGCCAAGGGGTAATCCATGTAGAAAATAGCAGAACAAAACAGCAATTACCCCATTATTATCAATTCTACGAAGATTTTATTGAAAATGAAGAACGCTTCACTATAAAAACTTCAGCAGAAAAAATTGAAATCCCTTTTCTAATTATCCATGGAACAAACGATCCAACTGTCGATTTAAAAGAAGCAAAAGCATTGCATACATGGAATCCAAATAGCAAATTACTTGTTATTGAAGAAGCAGACCATGTTTTTGGTGGCAAACATCCTTGGGAAGAAAAAAAGCTTCCACAACACATGAAACAAGTTGTAGAAGCTTCTCTTAAATTTATTAAAAACTAAATTGCGCTGCTCTGAAAAGAAAGAGATTTGTATCTGACTTAAAATCTGTTTGCTGCAATTTATAGTAAAAAAATTTATTTTTTATCTGGACGCGTTGGTCTTACCTCTATTTTACTAGGCAATGTTCTTGGATTCATTTTTAATAAATCAAGCACAAGCTGCCCAATATCTTCTGGCTGAATTTTCCATGCATCGTCTTTAGAAGGCGTATGATCGTTAAAATGAGAAGCCACAGAACCAGGCATTATGGTAGATACTTTAATATCATATTGACGTAAGTCTAACATTGCAGCTTGCGTAAAACCAACAACTCCAAACTTTGTAGCATTATATCCTGCCGCTGTTGGAAAGAAATTAGTTCCTGCCAAACTTGCTAGCGTTATATAATATCCTTTAGATTGTTTTAAAGCAGCCACAGACGCTTTTAACGTATGGTAGACTCCATTCAAATTTGTATCAATCATTTGGTGCCATTTGTCATCTTCAAGCTCATCAATCGGAGCAAAATGTCCAACTCCAGCATTTGCTAATACCACATCTACTTGCCCCCACTTTTCTTCTATGCTTTTAATTGCATCCTTTTCATCTTGGAGTTTTGTTACATCAGAAGAGAGTCCGAGAACCAAATCTGCATCGTTACTCAAACTCTTTGCAGCTTTTTGAGCGTCTTCTAATTTACGTCCGCTAATTGCAACTTTCATTCCCGCCTCAAGCAAGCTCTCGGCTACTCCATATCCTATTCCTTTTGTACCGCCAGTTATATAGGCTACTTTTCCTTTTAAGTCCATTTATTTTAATTTTTACATAAAGATAAAAGCTTGCTTAGAGACTAAAAAACCAGTAGCGTTATTGTTTTCTTAAAAGGTGCTTATCCCTTCAAAAATTCTATATAACTTTTATGGCATGCCCCTTCGGGTCGGGCTTTCGCTACTCGCTTCCAAATATTTATTTGGAGAGCTCAAACATACCGCTCAATCCCTCATGCTATTTTAAATTAGAAATTGCTCGATACTCGTTGTCTTTTGCATTAACCGTGCTTAAAAAATCGAGCATTTCATTGGTTAGCAACAGCTGATTCTGTTTTTCCCAAAAATCGGGGTTATAAGGATACTTCAGCCTAAAAATATCTTTTTTAACCGAGGCGTTTTTTTGAGTATTTAATTCTTTAAAATTATCGTGGGTAGTAATAATATAGGTACAGTTATAAATATCTTTTTTTGCCGTTTTAATATTAACTACCGCTACTAAAACTTCAACTTTAGCATTTTTTAAAAAATACTTTCGGTTAGTAGCTTTTTCATAAAAGGCATTAACTTCCATATGGGTAGTTCTGTATTTATAGGGACCAGATTTTTCATAATCAACAGAATCTCTTCGAATAACTAAATGGTTTTCGAGAATTGCTTTGTTATTAGAATTAATTTTTAAATAGCCACTATTATTACTATGTATAGCATTTACAATAGAATCTTTTACGGTAAATTCCACCATATCAACTGTGTCATTTATTGCTCCAGATTTAACATCGTATTTATCATTTTCTAAGGGAGCATGTAAAATAAACCAGTTTAGAATCTTTGTAAAATCTCCCAACATAAACTCTACATTTTCTTCTTTCAAACCTGCTTTTCGCATATTTAAAAGCTCCACTTCATAGTTTTTTCTTGGCATTCGATGCTTTTGGGTAGCAAAAAGCTGCTTTCGTTTTAATTTACCTGTAAGGTCTTGCAATTTTAGAACCGTATCATTTTTCTTTAAAAAAGCACGTAATGTAAAACGCTCCTCATACGGAAAAAAGGGATAGTTATTCTCTATACTTTTAGCAAGCTGACTGTAAATATCATTCTTACCAGTTAGCACTACCGCATCTAAAACCACAGTTTCTTCAGCCAGAAATATTATTTTTTTATTTTGAAGCTCATTAAAAGTAGTTCTAATAGGTTTATATCCGAGGTATTTTATAAAAACAGAATCTCCACTAGACGTAAACATAAAAGAACCATCGGCATTGGAAGTAGTATAATTATAATGATTATACACATCTGCAAACTCAATTGGTGCTTTTGTAGTACTATCTAAAAGCACCGCTTGTAGTTGATTTTGACTGTATGTTATTTGTGTACAAAGTAAAAGGAAGAATAAAAATCGCATCCATTCTTAGTTTAGCATCACTAAAAATAACGAATTATATCTACGCTTAAAAAAATTATTTTTGCAAGTCCATTAATCGCGATACATATTTCCCTATAACATCAAATTCTAGGTTTACTTCGTCCCCTATTTTGTAGTTTTTAAAACGGGTATGCTCAAAAGTATATGGAATAATAGCAACGCTAAACTCATCTTTTTTAGAATCTACCACTGTTAAACTAGTTCCATCTATAGTAATGGAGCCTTTTTCTATAGTTACATTATTTTTAGAAGCATCATAAACAAAGGTAAATCGCCAACTTCCGTTTTCTTCAACAATTTTATCGCAAATTCCTGTTTGATCTACATGCCCCTGTACAATGTGCCCATCTAGGCGGGTTCCCATTTTCATGGCGCGTTCTAAATTTACTACATCTCCTGTAGTAAGTTTCCCTAAAGCGGTTTTATCTAGGGTCTCTTTAATTGCCGTTACCGTATACTCATCCCCATTAATAGCAACTACAGTAAGGCATACACCATTATGCGCAACACTTTGGTCTATCTTCAATTCGTTGGTTATCGAACTTTTTATTGTAATATGTAAATTATCAGCTTCTTTTACAATATTCGTTACCAATGCTAACTCTTCTATAATTCCCGTAAACATTTCTATATTTATTAATTAAATTTGCATGTATTCACTTTTAGTCGGATACCAATAAACAAACCTACTAAAGATAACAACAATCCGCAATAGGTCTTTTTATAAACTGAATTGTTACAAGCGCAAAGTAAACAATAGGAAGCCCTCTTAGAGGGATTTAACATAATCAAGGCAATTGCCTCTAAAAAAAAGAGATAAAAAAAGCATCGATTTTTAAAAGATAGCAGCTCCTTGCATAATTAATATAAGGTCTAAAAAACTAAATGTTTAATATCAATATATTCGCATGAAAACAGATAACAGCATAAGAGTGGGAATTTCCATTGGAGATTTAAATGGTATAGGTTGCGAGGTAATTCTTAAAACCTTCGAAGATAGCAGAATGTTGGAGTTTTGTACGCCTGTAATATTTGGATCCACCAAGGTTATAAACTATCAACGCAAAATGCTAAAAATGGAACTTGCTTATAATGGTGTGGATGCTGCAAATAAAGCTGTTGATGGAAAACTAAATGTGGTAAATGTATGGAAGGAAACTCCAAATATAGAACCAGGAAAGGAGACTGAAGAAGGCGGAAAATATGCTTTTTTATCATTAAAAGCAGCTGTTACCGCTTTAAAAAATGATGAAATTGATGTATTAGTTACTGCCCCAATTAATAAGCATAATATTCAATCGGAAGAATTTAATTTCCCTGGCCATACAGATTATTTAGCCAAAGAACTGGAAGGAGAGGCATTAATGTTTATGGTTACAAACGATTTAAAAGTTGGTTTATTAACCGACCATGTGCCCGTAAAAGACGTCAGTAAAAAAATAACAGCCAAATTAGTAGAAACTAAAGTCAATAAAATTTACAACTCTTTAATAGAAGATTTTAGGGTTAGGAAACCAAAAATTGCTGTATTGGGCATTAATCCACATACAGGAGATAATGGGGTTATAGGAAAAGAAGATGACGAAGTACTCCGTCCAATTATTACTAAAATAAACGATTCTGGAAAACTAGTGTATGGTCCCTATGCTGCCGATAGTTTTTTCGGTTCTGGAGCACATCATAATTTCGATGCTATTTTAGCATCTTATCACGACCAAGGTTTGATTCCTTTTAAAACACTTTCCTTCGGAAAAGGAGTAAATTATACGGCAGGGCTATCTAAAGTACGTACCTCTCCAGACCACGGAACGGCTTTTGAAATTGCTGGAAAGGGAGAAGCTAATCATAAATCATTTGAAGAAGCAGTATTTACTGCCCTTCAAATTTTCAAGAATAGAGAAGAATATAAAGAGCTGACAGAAAATCAGCTAAAAAAATTAAGCAAGAAAACACCTGAAAGAAACTAAACTAAGTCCAATGGTTCTTTTTAAGATTGGATTTCCTTTAAAAGACGAATTCAATCTTAAATATATATTCTTTGCAGGTACTTATAGATCTATTACATTTTTGTAGACATCTCTTTAAAACACTAGTGTTTTCTAGTGTTCTCAAAGTGAATTAACTACAAGGATGCGGGAAATGATAGTTATAAACAAAAAAAAGTTAATAACATTATTATCATAAATAAAAATTTATATCTTTGCACCCGCCTTATACTTGAGGTATAGGCAATTAAAACTGATGTTTAAAATGAAGAAGTTCAAGGAGTTTGACATCCAATTTGTAGGATTAAAACAAGGAAAACACCAGTTCGACTTTGAAATAAAGCAAAAGTTCTTTGATGCTTTTGAGTTTGAAGAGTTTAACGATGCCAATGTGCATGTTGATCTTACTTTGGATAAAAAAAGCACTATGTTGGAGTTAACCTTTGAATGTGAAGGATTTGTAAATGTTTATTGCGATTTATCCAATGAGCCTTACGATCAAGAAATCAAAAGTAAACTTCATCTATTAGTTAAGTTTGGTGATGAGTATAACGATGAGAACGAAGAAGTTCTAATTATACCACATAGCGAATATCAAATAAATGTAGCACAATATATTTATGAGATGATCGTACTTTCGGTTCCTAACAAAAGGATTCATCCGGGAGTAAAAGATGGAACTTTATCGACAGAAATTTTAGAGAAACTGGAAGCGTTTCAACCAAAAGAAGAAAAAGAAAATAAAGACGGAGAAACAGATCCTCGATGGGATCAATTGAAAAAACTATTAACGGATAAATAAGATTTAAAATGGCACATCCTAAAAGAAGACAGTCTAGCACAAGAAGAGATAAAAGAAGAACGCATTACAAAGCTACGACTCCTCAAATCGCTACAGACCCAACAACGGGTGAAGCGCATGTGTATCACAGAGCTCACTGGCATGAAGGCAAACTTTATTACAGAGGACAAGTTCTTATCGATAACACAACTGAAGAAGTAGCGTAATGCTAAAAAATTTAGTTAAAAGTTAAAACTCTCACATGAAGTGAGAGTTTTTTTATTCAAAATTTTTCTATAAGTCAAAAACACCCTATTTTGCACCGCTATTCGAAGGAAAATTAGTAAATTCGATTAATTTCCGTCGAATTTTGCCGTTTTTGACAAAAAACTAAGCGAATTATGAATAGACTTAAGGCAGCTATTACAGCTGTAGGAGCATATGTGCCCGAATATGTATTAACCAACCAAATATTGGAAACTATGGTTGATACAAATGATGAATGGATAACTTCTAGAACTGGAATTAAGCAGAGGCATATATTAAAAGAAGAAGGAAAGGGTACTTCGTACCTTGCAATTAAAGCAGCAGAAGACCTCCTTCAAAAAAGTGGTGCCAATCCAGAAGAGATTGACATGGTTATTGTCGGAACGGCAACCCCAGACCAACCCGTAGCAGCAACCGCTGCTTATGTAGCTTCTCAAATAGGAGCTGTAAATGCATTTTCCTACGATTTACAAGCAGCATGTTCCAGCTTTTTATTCGGAATGTCTACCGCTGCTAGTTATATAGAATCTGGACGTTACAAGAAAGTATTACTTATAGGAGCCGATAAAATGTCTTCTATATTAGATTATACCGATAGAACTACCTGTATAATCTTTGGAGATGGAGCTGGAGCCGCTCTTTTTGAACCTAATGAAGAAGGATTAGGATTACAAGATGAGTATTTAAGAAGTGATGGAATTGGAAGAGACTTTCTGAAAATTGAAGCAGGAGGTTCTATTTTACCAGCTTCCGAAGAAACTGTGAAAAATAAACAACATTTTGTATATCAAGATGGTAAAACTGTATTTAAATTTGCTGTTTCAAATATGGCAGATGTTACAGAAAAAATAATGACACGTAATAATCTTACTAAAGAGGACGTTCAATGGCTAGTACCGCATCAAGCTAATAAACGTATTATAGATGCTACTGCTAATCGTGCAGAATTAGATCCATCTAAAGTAATGGTTAATATTCAGAAATACGGTAATACAACTTCGGCAACACTGCCTTTGTTACTTAACGATTATGAAAAGCAACTCAAAAAGGGCGACAATTTAATATTTGCTGCTTTTGGAGGTGGATTTACCTGGGGTTCCATTTATTTAAAATGGGCATATAACGCAAAACAATAGAACTCAAAACTAACAAAACTAAATCATGGATTTAAAAGAGATTCAAAATTTGATCAAATTCGTGGCAAAATCTGGTGCAAGCGAAGTAAAGCTTGAAATGGAGGATGTAAAGATTACTATTAAAACAGGGTCTGAAGACAAAAATGGTGAAACTACTACTTTTGTTCAACAAATCCCTATGAATCAACCAATGCCTCAACAAGGCATTGCTCCTCAACCAGTTGCTGCTCCTGCAGAAACCGAAGCTTCTTCACCAGCTACTAAAGAAGACGACAGTAAATACATTACAATTAAATCGCCAATTATTGGTACATTCTACAGAAGACCTTCTCCAGACAAGCCTAATTTTGCTGAAGTTGGAGATACTATCGCTAAAGGTGATGTACTTTGTATTATTGAAGCGATGAAACTTTTCAATGAAATTGAATCAGAAGTTTCTGGTAAAATTGTAAAAGTATTGGCTGATGAATCTTCTCCTGTTGAATTCGATCAGCCATTATTTTTGGTAGACCCATCATAAGAAATTTGAAAGGATGAATTACTAATGATGAATTTAGAAATCATCATTTAAAAGGATTTAAAATTTAGAATTTAAAATTTCAGAGATGTTTAAAAAAATATTGATCGCAAATAGAGGAGAAATAGCACTTCGTGTTATTAGAACCTGCAAAGAGATGGGCATCAAAACAGTGGCTGTATACTCAAAAGCAGACGAAGAAAGTTTGCATGTACGTTTTGCCGACGAAGCTGTTTGCATTGGTCCAGCACCAAGCAAGGATTCTTATCTTAAAATATCAAGCATTATTGCTGCTGCAGAAATTACAAATGCAGATGCTATCCACCCAGGGTATGGGTTTCTTTCTGAAAATGCTAATTTTTCAAGAATTTGTAAGGAACATGGTATCAAATTTATTGGTGCAGGTCCAGAAATGATTGAAAAAATGGGAGATAAAGCGAGTGCTAAATCTACCATGAAAGCTGCAAAAGTACCTACCGTTCCTGGTTCTGATGGTCTTTTAGAATCTTTAGACCAAACCAAAAAGCTAGCTAAAGAAATGGGATATCCTGTTATGCTAAAAGCTACTGCCGGAGGTGGAGGAAAAGGAATGCGTGCCGTTTGGAAAGAAGAAGATTTACAAAAAGCATACGAAAGTGCTAAACAAGAAGCTGCAGCTTCTTTTGGTAACGATGGTATGTATATGGAAAAACTTATCGAAGAACCTCGACATATAGAAATCCAGGTAGTAGGAGACCAATTCGGAAAAGCATGCCATCTTTCAGAAAGAGATTGCTCAGTACAAAGACGTCATCAAAAACTTACCGAAGAAACTCCTTCTCCATTTATGACCGATGAACTTCGAGATAAAATGGGAAAAGCCGCTGTAAAAGCAGCCGAGTTTATTAAATATGAAGGAGCTGGTACTGTTGAGTTTCTAGTTGATAAGCACCGTAATTTCTATTTTATGGAAATGAATACGCGGATTCAAGTAGAACACCCAATTACAGAACAGGTAATTGATTACGACTTAATCCGTGAACAAATTTTAGTTGCCGCTGGAGTGCCAATTTCTGGTAAAAACTACACTCCAAAACTACACTCTATTGAATGTAGAATTAACGCGGAAGACCCGTATAACGACTTTAGACCTTCTCCAGGAAAAATTACAACTTTACATGCCCCTGGAGGACACGGAGTACGTTTAGACACCCATGTGTATAGCGGCTATATTATCCCTCCAAACTATGACTCTATGATTGCTAAGTTGATTACAACTGCGCAAACAAGAGAAGAAGCTATCAATAAAATGAAGCGTGCTTTGGACGAGTTTGTAATTGAAGGTGTAAAAACTACGATTCCATTTCATAGACAGTTAATGGACGAACCAGATTATATTTCTGGTAACTACACAACTAAGTTTATGGAGACTTTTAAAATGAACCCTCCAGTAGAAGAATAAATCTTCTAGTGTTTTTAAAATATAAACCCGTATCATTTTATACATTTGATACGGGTTTTTTAATTTATTGACGTCGTTTATGAAGGTTTTTCGTTTTCTTTTTAAGGTTTTGCTGTGGTTTATTGGGATTTCTGTTATTTGGGTGTTAATCTATAAATGGGTTCCCGTTCCTGTTACTCCTTTAATGGCAATACGGACTATTCAGCAAAATAATATGCAAGAAACAATCATTTGGAAACACAACTGGGTTTCTATTGATAAAATTTCAAAAAACCTTCAATTGGCAGTTATTTGTAGTGAAGACCAAAAGTTTGAAAAACACAATGGTTTTGATGTGAAAGCAATTGAAAAAGTAATTAAAAACTCATCAGAAGGGAAAAAGCTTAGAGGCGCAAGCACTATAAGTCAGCAAACAGCAAAAAATGTTTTTTTATGGCCTGGAAGAAGCTGGATTAGAAAAGGCTTTGAGGTCTACTTTACTTTTTTAATTGAACAATTATGGAGCAAAGAACGCATTATAGAAATCTATTTAAACAGCATTGAAATGGGAAATGGAATCTACGGAGCGGAAGCAGCTTCTAAATTTTGGTTTCATAAAAAAGCATCCCAATTATCTAAACAAGAAGCCGCAGCAATAGCAGCAATATTACCAAATCCATTGGTTTTAAAAGCTTCTCCAGCATCAAGCTATATTCAGAATAGGAAAAATTGGATTCTAAGGCAGATGAATTTTTACGGTTCCTTCAATTTAAAAAATCCGAAATAATTAATCCATACTTCTCTCTTTTAAAAACTCTTGTCGTACAATTTTTGCAGTTTTATGTTCGCCCGTATGACTCCATCCAGGAGGCATTACTATATAAGCCAGTTTGTTTTTAATGCCAGGAGCATGATATACATCTTTGCAAAGGGCAAAAATTTCACCAAAATAAACATCTATAAAATTTCCAGAATTCATTTTCCGGGTAATCCCGTATTCTATTTTTAAGTTCTTTTCTTCATTTTGAAAGGTTCCAAAAACTTTGTCCCATATATTCAAGAGATTACAAAAATTGGTGTCCATATATAAGGGATTCTTAGCATGATGTACTCTATGATGGGAAGGAGTTAAAATAATTTTATTCAAAAAACCTAGCCTCCCATCTTTAATTAAATTCTCTCCAACATGAATAAATGCTCCATAAGTGCCATCTATAAACATAATAATAAATAGCATTTCTGGTTTGATTCCCGCCAAAATACATACGGTAGTCCGGATTGCATCTGCATAAGGAGCTTCTAAGAAAAAATGTGCATGAGTAACGGAAAGATTCATGTCTTCGGGAGCATGATGTGTAGAATGCAAACACCAAAATAAACGAACTTTATGTCCCCAATAATGATAAAGAAAATGAGCAAACTCCCACACAACATATCCATATAGAAACCAATACCATTTTAGAGATGTTTGTATAGGTGCGTATGGCTCTAATACGCCAATAAGAAAAGTTGTAACTGCAATAGCAATAAACCTACCGATAAAACGATTTAGGACATAAGTCAAAAATGTAATTTTATAAACTTTAGTTTGTGGCTTTTTATAGATTAAACCCAATATAAATTCCAAAAGAATTAATAATGGAATAATAGGAAATATTAAAGCTGTAATCCCTTCATATGTTCTAAGAGCTTCATAATTACCGCTTTGCAAAATATCCCAAGCCTGAGATATCCCTAAAAAATTTATTATTTCTTCAATAAAAGTGTTAAATACATCCATTTTCAACTAGATTAAGAGTCAAAATTTATAATTATTGAAAAATAGTAAAAAATAATCTATATTTCAATAATTAATTACATAAAGCTTGGCTTTGTTAAATAATTGCTTTCAATAACTTATATTTACTTTTAAGTGAAAGGGATTATCTTAGCTTTTTCAGTTTGAGAAAAAATAATACTTTTCAAATATGTACTCCTAAACAACGGCGAAATAAAATTTAATCAAAATAGATTATGACGAAAACTAAATTGCTTTTCATTTTTATAATTACCTTATTATTTAATGCTTGTAAAGGCGATAAAACTAAAAAAGAAACTGTTCAAAATACTGCTCCAATTCCTGTTTTGAATCTTGAGGAGGCTAACCGACTTGCATCCTTACCACTTGAATGTATGCAAATAGAATTTCCTAACAAACTCAACCAAACCCTTCAAGATAGCTCTCAATTAGCAGCACCAAAAAAACTACACCCAGCTTTTTATGGATGTTTCGACTGGCATTCTTCTGTACATGGACATTGGTCTTTAGTTTCACTTTTAAAGCAGTTTCCTTCTTTAAATCATTCAGAAATCATCAGAAAAAAATTAAAAGAGAACATCTCAAAAGAAAATATAGAAGCTGAACTTGCTTATTTTAAAATGAAAGGCAACACCTCTTTCGAAAGAACGTACGGTTGGGCTTGGATCCTAAAATTAGCTGAGGAATTACATACTTGGGACGATCCGCTAGGTAAAGAACTAGAAAAAAATTTAGCGCCATTAACCAATTATATTGCAACTTCATATATTGAATTTCTTCCTAAATTGAATTATCCTATTCGTGTTGGGGAACATACAAATACTGCCTTCGGACTTTCCTTAGCTTGGGATTACGCTTCTACACTTCAAAACAATGAATTACAGACAAGCATAACAGAAACCGTAAACAGATTTTATAAAAGCGATACAAATTGCCCTTTGAGTTGGGAACCAAGCGGATTTGATTTCCTTTCTCCTTGTTTAGAAGAAGCAAACCTTGTAAGAAAAGTATATGCTAAAGAGGATTTTAAAGTTTGGTTAAATAATTTCTTACCTCAATTAACACATTCAGATTTTGAATTAGCTCCAGGAAAAGTGGGCGACAGAGAGGATGGTAAATTAGTTCATTTAGATGGTTTAAATTTTAGTCGCGCATGGTGTTTATATGGCATCGCACAAACACTTCCAGAATATAATCATTTAAAAAATATTGCCAATCAACATATTAATTATTCACTACCAAATATTGTAGACAACAATTACAGTGGCACACATTGGCTAGGAACTTTTGCCTTGTATTCTTTAAACCATGTACCCAAATAAATGTTTAAAAAAGTAGGACCAGGAGTTTTAGTTGCAGCGGCTTTTATTGGGCCGGGAACAGTTACTACCTGTATGTTAACAGGAAATTCTTTTGGATTTTCACTGTTATGGGCAATGTTATTTTCTATAATAGCTACTATTTTTTTACAAGAAATGGCAGCACGTATTGGGATTATAACCCAAAAAGGCTTAGGAGATGTAGTTGCAACCGAAATATACAAACCTTGGTTACGATGGCTTGTTATAACCCTAATTTTAGGAGCAATTGTTATTGGAAACACCGCTTATGAAGGCGGAAATATTGGCGGAGCAACCCTTGGCCTCCAAGCACTATTTGGAACCGAACACTCTTATTTATACCCACTAATTATTGGTAGTTTGGCATTTATATTTTTATACATCGGGAAATATAAAACAATAGAAAAAATTCTTGTTGCTCTAGTAATACTAATGAGTATCTCTTTTATACTCACTGCCATTGTAACCAAACCAAATATTATAGAGATTCTTAAAGGTCTTTTTATACCTACAGCACCAAAAAATAGCCTTCTAAGCATAATAGCCTTAGTTGGAACTACAATTGTACCCTATAATTTATTTCTGCACGCTTCTTTAGTAAGCAAAAAATGGAATAAAACTACAGATTTAAAATATGCACAAAGAGACACTATTCTATCCATTTCCTTAGGCGGACTAGTATCCATAGCTATAATGATTACAGCAGCAAAAACTCAAAGCTTAGAAATAAAAAATGTGCTCGACCTCGCAATTGGACTAGAACCGATTTACGGAAATAGCGCCAAATATTTTATGGGAATAGGACTCTTTGCAGCCGGATTAACCTCTGCCATTACCGCCCCACTAGCTGCCGCATTTGTTGCCAATAGTTGCTTTGGATGGGGTTCTAATATGCAAAACAAACGCTTCAAAGCAGTTTGGATGTTTATAATTATTCTTGGCGTTATTTTAATGTCCTTTGGAATAAAGCCTATTGAAGTTATAAAACTGGCGCAAATAGCAAATGGTATTTTACTCCCTATTATAACCATTTTTTTACTTTGGGCAGTAAACAGAACTTCCATTTTAAAAACATATAAGAATACTTTAATTCAGAATATTATAGGAATCATTATTGTGGTATTAACATTAGGACTTGGAATAATGAGCGTTTTAAAAGTGTTTGGAATACAAGTTTTTGCATAAATTTGAAATGATGAAAACTACAAAAGAACTTTTAATAAGTAAATGCCAAGAGCTTTTAAACCAACGGCTATATCAAGTACAAAAAGCAATTGCCACAATTGAAGAATCTTTTGCTTCTGAAACAAAAAGTAGTGCAGGAGATAAACATGAAACTGGCCGTGCAATGCTTCAATTAGAAAGAGAAAAAGCCGGAAATCGACTTCGGGAAATTGAAAATATGCTGCATGCTTTTTCTAGAATTAACTATGATAAGTCTTCTGAAGAAAAAAATCAAAAAGTCAAAGTAGGTAGTCTTATAAAAACCAACCTTGCTTCTTATTTTATAGCTGTTTCCTTAGGACAACTTACCGTTCAAAATGAGGACATTTATTGCATCTCAGCGCAATCTCCTATTGGACAACTATTATTAGGAAAAACAATTAACGATGACGTTTCTTTTCAATCATCAAAAATAAAAATTCTAGAAATTCATTAATTCGTTATTTATCTTCTTATTACCCGTAAGGGATCCCTTTTAACTTAGATTTCCACTTTAAAAAACTACCTCGAAGTAAGCCTACGAGGTATTTTAAGGAAACTAATTTAATCCTTTTCGACGTAGAACCCTTCGATATACTCAGAACAGGCTCTAGGGAATAAAACCCTCAATGAGGGATTTAAAAAATTAACAGCTTCCTACGCAACCTTTCTTACATTCTTGCTTCTTATAAATATAAAAAACTTAAAAGCATATATTTTAAATGAAAACAAGAAAACTAATTGCAGCTTCTTTAGTTGTAGCACTTACAGGATTATTTATTAGCTGTTCTGACGACGACACAACTAGCTGTGTACCAGATTATACAGGAGCACTTTCTGAACAAGAATCAGGATTTGCTGGAACTTGGAAGCTTACAGCAATTGAATCTAGTAAGGAACTTGATTTAACAGATGATGACGAAGACAATCCAACTACCGATATTTTTATACAACAAACAGATTGTCAAAACGACATCTCATACACATACGGAACCGATAGAAGTTATATTTATGAAGTAGGAGAAAATGCCGAAGATTGTACCAATGCAAGGTCTGGAACTGGTACCTGGAAATTAGGTGGAAACTCTTTAGGTGTTATTTCTGCTTGTTATGAAGATATTCAGAACTTAGAATTTAATACTGAAAGAAATGAATACAAAATTCAAAACACAGGAACCGGTACAGATGTAAACGGGAAATCTTTCCAAATAATTGTTACTTACACTTTTACAAAAGAACTGGCAGATGTAGAGCCTGCTGACTAAAAATAAAGTTTTAGGTTAAAAAGCTGATATATTAATGAAAGTTAATTATCAGCTTTTTTTATGAAAAATCTTAACTGCCTTGTAGGGGAAATAATAATTATATATTTTTATCTATCAAAAATCAACCTGATGAAAAAAATATTAATCCTTTCTAGTTTACTTATCACTTTCTTACTTTTTCCGAATAAAATCCATGCACAATTTTGGAAAAAAATCCAAGACAAGGTAGAAAAAAAGGCAGAAGATGTTACCGATGATATTTTAAATGGAAGTGATAAAAGCACACAAGAAGAAGCGGAAAAAAAGGATGAAATTCCTTACGTAGAAAAAACCTTTTCTTATGTTCCTGGAAAAAACACCTACTTTGAGGATGAGTTTGAAAATGATGATTTCGGAGCTATGCCTACTTATTGGAAAACAAATGGCGTAGGTTCTATAGTTGAAATTTCTGGAATCCCAGGGAAATGGTTAGAGTTAGGACAAAGATCAAGTTTTAAGCTAGATACATTACTGTCAATGCCAGAGAATTTCACCCTTGAATTTGATATCCTAACCCGAAGTGATAAAGCAGAAGACTTAGGGGCTATGAATTTTGGATTCAGCAAAGACAACAGTGTCCGTTCTTGGATTTCTGATGCCTATAACGATAACTCCATTACCTCTACTGAACTACATTTCTGGAATAAAGATGTGACTCACAGTAGCAGTGCTACAGATAACAGAAGCACCTTAGATTTTCCACTAGATGCATACGGAAATACCGTTATACATATCTCTATTGCAGTAAATAATGAGCAAATGAGACTGTACTTAGACAAGTCAAAATTACTAGATGCGAAAATGTTTTTAAACAATCCGAATAAGTATTTTTATATCAGTGCTCCAATATCTTACGACCATGGTGCACAAATTTATATTGGAAACATAAAAATTGCTAAAAACTAAGCCTTTATAGAAAGCATTACTTCTTGGTTCTCATGGAGATTAGAGTTGTGATTAAAAAAAATTGGTTTTCTATTTCTAACACTTTCAATTAAATAATGAGTTCCTTGAAAGTAGCTTTTTTTTACTTTAACTTTTAAAGACGAAGAGGAAACTACTTCCAATTGATGTGGGTATAACAATACTTTTTTAGTTGAAGAATTATCAGGATACAATAAGCTCTTAGGCAATTCATTTACCTCCCCAAAAAGTGAAGCTACGTATTTATTTTTTGGCGTTTCAAATAGTGTTTTAGGATTATCAAAAGCTATTGCCTTCCCCTCTTTTAAAACCATTGTTATATCTGCATAAGCGAGACTGTCCGTATTGTCGTGCGTTGCAGTAATACATGCAATATTTTCTTGTTTTAAATAGCTAAAAATATCGCGTCTTAAAGCATTTTTTTTAAAGTTATCAATATTACTAAAAGGCTCGTCCAGTAAAAGTAATTCTGGCTCTCTTGCCAAAGCTTTTGCTAAAGCTACTCTTTGTTGTTGTCCACCACTTAATTCGGTTGGTTTAATTTTGGCATAGGCTGTCATTCCTACAAGCTCAAGCAATTCTGCAACTCTTTTTTTCTTTTTTCGAGGATAAAAATTAGATAGGAATTTTCCGATATTTTCTTCTACCGTAATAAAAGGCATTAAATCGTAATCCTGAGCAACATATTTTATAAAAGGTTCCCCAGGAACTATGTTATAATTTGGTCCAAGCATGGGTTTTTTATCCCAAAAAAGTTTTCCTTTTTTTAAATCGTATAATCCATAAATAATTTTTAAAAGGGTACTTTTTCCTGAACCACTTTCTCCAATTATAGAGAGGTGTTCTCCTTTATCTAAATCAAAATTAATATTTTTTAAAATAGAGGCTTCCTCATATTCAAAAGAGACCTTTTTTACTTCGAGCATGCTAATTAGGTTTTAGCAAATATAAGAAGTTGAAATAGTATCGAGATGACAACTCATGTAATTATTGAAGAAATAAAAAGTAATAAAATAGATTTTAGCTCTGCTACAAATTAATACTTTTGCAAAAACAATTAATAGATGCTTTCTATAGAAGTAAAATCATTTTCAGCAATTACTAAAGAAGAATTATACGAAATGCTTCAATTACGGAGTGAAGTATTTGTTGTAGAGCAAGATTGCGTATATCAAGATATTGATTACAAAGACCAAAAAGCCTTACATGTTTTAGGGAAAAAAGAGGGGAAACTGGTTGCTTATACCCGTATTTTCAACTCTGGAGATTACTTTGACAACCCAAGTATAGGAAGAGTTATTGTTAAAATGGAGGAACGTAAGTTTGGTTATGGTCATACTATTATGAAAGCTTCTATCGAAGCTATTTATGAACGTTTTGAAAAACAAGACATAGAAATTTCCGCCCAATGCTATTTAAGAAAATTCTACAATTCGCATGGGTTTACTCAAACAAGTGAAGAATATTTAGAGGATGGGATTCCACATATAAAAATGATTAAGAATTAATCTTAATCATTTTTTTATCCATATTTAAATCGTCAAGCATAGTGTTGGTAAACTTATAATGTCCTTTAGTACTAATAATTTTAAATCGGTACGACTTCATCTTACTCAACACATCTAAAAACATCCATTTAGACTTTAATAAGTGTGGTTTTTCTGACTTAACACTAATTTCAAAGAAATGTTTGATTCCTTTTTTGTCTGCAACAATATCTGGAGTAATTATAACATCACTCCCCTTTTTAACAAACGATTTTGGCGTTTCATACCCATCTAAATCGGCTTTAATATTATCAAACCCACGGTTCTCTAAATAATTAACTGATCTGTTTAAAAATTCTGTATAATTTAATTTATCTGTTGCTATCATATATACAGTATACAAATAATAATGTAATTATCCAATTATCAGACAGTTAAATAATGTTAATCTTAGGTTTAGCTATGTTATATTTCTTAAATTTGAAAGTAATGGGTTATATATCTCGTAGAGAAAAATCAACAAATTATGATTTCACAAATTAAAACATTCGAAAGTAATGTGCTTGCTTTTGAAGTCTTTGAGGGCTTTACTAAAGCGGATGAAAAAATATGTCAAAAATTATTTGAAGAGAAGCTAAAGCATGGTTTCGAAAAGGTGAATATCTTGATTAAGTTGGATGAAATTAAAATTTCTAAAAGTAGCACCAAAGCATTTTTTGAAGATATTTTATGGTCTCTTCGGCATTATAAAAAGCTAGGGCATCTAGCAATTGTTGCACATTCTAATATAGTTAAAGTGCTAGTTCCAATAGATAATTTATTTTTTGAACGCGCCAGTAAAGGACGTTATGAAAGGTACTTTGACGCTTCTCAAATGGAGGAAGCTATGATGTTTGTAAATTCAACGGTATAGATTCCCCCGTACCTACATTAATCAATTTTTAAAAAGCATATTCTGAAGGGGTTTACTACCTCAATAAATTCGCTTCACTTAAACTATTTCTCACAGTATCTATAACTAGTTTATAAGCTTTTCGTTGAAATATAAGTCGAAAAGCAAAAGTTAATATTCCACTTCTAGAAATACTTCGTACTAAGCTTCTAATCCTTTTCTTTATAGGAGCCTTATAAGCCTGCTCAAACTCCTCTAAATCAATTTTTGGATATGTAGGGTAGTCTAGAGTAGCATCGGTTCCGTAGTCTTCTAAATTAAACTTTTGATTAAAAGCCTCTATGGTTTTCATGTCTGGAATAATCGGGAAAAAACGTGCTCCATTTTTAGTAGATGGCGGGTTTGTATAAGAAAACCTATCTATAGCTTCCTTTGGAATTTCTTCTCCCAAACGTTTGACAATATTTTCTTCTTTTACTGAAAAATGATATCTCAGAAAATCCTGACAATTTTTTCTTCCTAATTCAAAATCGTGCTTTCTTAATTTTTCATCCATAAAACCCGAAAAACCACTTATAGGAGACGATGCTAAATGATGTTGCTCTCTAATAGCCTCTCCATTTAAAATTGTTTTCCTACTGGGAGCCACCAAAAATTTAGTTCTATCGCTTAAAGATAATGCTTCAAAAATTCCATCTTGATTAAACATCACCTGATTTCTCAATGCCTTAAACATGCCTTTGGCAACACTCAAAATATCTCGCTCAGAATTAAACAACGACGGATTATTATCTTGATTAGGGAACGGATCTACCATTACTACCGCATAATTATCGTTCGTTTTTAGAGTTTTATTTTTTTCATTTAAAACCTTAATCCCAATCCCATAAGGCTCGTTATTTATGAGTCCGCCATCAATAGAATTAAATTTATAACTCTCTTCATTATCTAAAATTAAAGGTGAAATCCCTTTTCGCATCCCGAACAAATATTTTGGGTAACGTTCAATATATTTTTTAGAGATTTCTATCTCCCGAGACTTTAAACCAATTGGAAAGGCTGCGGTACTGAGCGTGGCATCTTTTAAATAATTTATGTCTTGATTTTCGTTAAGGTCTAACACATAAAAAAGTGAATCTTCCTGTGGAGGAACTCCTCTTTCAAACAATTCATTTTTCACTTTATATCTAAAAAAACCGCCATGATTGGTAATAATATTTGCTGAATTGGTTTTACTATCTCCACTAAAATCAACTTTAAAATTAAGGCCTCGAAGATTGGTTGTAGTTAAAATTAAATCCAAATCTTTAGACACAAATGGAGGATAACGCACCTCTGAATTTATTGTTAGTGCTTCGTTGGCAATTTTATCTATAGCAATACTATTAAGTAACGATTCAGGGATTTTATTTTTTGATAAATCGTTGGTATTTAAAAGTTTTTCGAGCGTTTTACTTTTATCATCATCGGCCATTTTGACCCAACATTTGTAAAACAAATTATCCTCTCCTTTTGGGTTTGAACGATTTACAGGTTTATGATTTTTACTCAATAAACTCATCAACGTTAGTGTACCTGTAATACCTCCCGCAGAAGCGCCACTAAGCACATCAATTTCTACGTTATGCATTGGAACAGAATGATTGTATTCTGGATGATTAACTCCTAATTTCCTGTTGGTGGCTTTTGCTTCTTCCCACAGTGTTAAGGTTTCTATTAAATAATCTAGTACTCCACCAGTAAAAGACCCTGCAGAAACAGCACCAGCCATAGTTAAGCATAATTTAAACGATTTGGGCATACGTTTTAATTTTAAATTTCAATAAAGTTACTGTAATACCATTTACCAATGCAATTTACTGGAATAAAATGTACTCTTTCCCTTTCAATTTCAAGATAAAAAAGAGTATGTAGCGAAGACTATGCTTTATTTTTCTGCTTTATATAAAGGAAAAAAATCATCATTTTATTTTACCGTAAATTCAATCAGTAACTACTATAATTACTAAAAAACTCTTAAGATTTTGATAGGATTACAAAAACTATCACAAATTGCCGTGAAACTTGTGTTAAAGGAAACCCAGACAGCTTTGAAATGAGATATATTGGCTTTCCTAATACGCTATACATGTGATAAAATTACTTAATCTATTATTATTTCTCTTCTTACTATTTTTGAGTTCATTCCAGCTATTTTCTCAAGAAGAAAAAAAAGTACTTAAAATCTTTATTTATAAAGATAATATAGCAATGACAAAATTTGGGATTGCCAATATCACAACAAAAACAGAAGGGAGTTATAAGAATGATTTTCATACCATTACAGCCTCAGAAGGCGACCAATTATTTATTGCTTCTGAAGCGTTTAAAAACTTCTATAAAATTGTGGCCACAGAAGATATTATGAATGGTAAAATAGAGGTTTACATTAAAGATGGTGTAATTCAGCTTGAAGAAGTAGTACTTACCGATTACAGAATTAATGTCGGAAAATTAACCGATTATACTCCTAAAACCTACACTCCAGCAGAAAGACGTTTAGCAGCAGCCTCCAAATACCATTACAAAGGAGGAGGAATGTCTGTGAGTTTAGACCCATTAATTAACGCAATAAGCGGACGCACAAAAAAATTAAAAAAACGATTAAAAGCAGAAACTAAAAATATAATTGTTGGTTTTTTAGAAGACAATTACAAAGATTATATTTTAAACGATTTGGATGTTCCGAGGGATCAATTCGGGCTGTTTTGTTATTATATTTCAGAAAAATACAAAGCCATCCATCGTACTCCAGATAGAAGACGGGTAGAAACTCTACTTCGTCGTGGTTATCTTGATTTTGTAAAAGATCCTGCGGAAGAGTAACTCATTAGACTAGGCTTTTCAAAAACGCTATTTATAAAATTACTTCAAGATACTTTTATACTTTGCAGCATCTTTTAAAATTGCAGTTGCATTTTTTATAGCATCGTCATTCTGTAAATAATATTTGTACAAGCCGTCTCTATAGAAGTAACGTACAATAAGTTCGTCTTCAAGGTTTTTTGTAATACTTTCTTGATATTCATCAAGAGATGCTAATTTACTATGATTTATATCTGTAAGTAATTTCTTATAATCATTCTTCACAGACTCTCCAAACTCATCTATTTCTTGACTATTCATTACTTTTTTAAGTGCTTTTTCGGTTTTAGTTTCATAAGTAAATCCACTTTCAGTAACGTATTTTTTAAAGTCTTGATAATCGGTTTCAGAAAAACTAAAATTGTCCATGTTAGTTATTGGGTGTTTATAATAGTAGTCTGTAGCATAATCAAAAAGTACATTGTTAGCTATTAATGCTGAAGTAAGACTATTATCTTTCAATCCCTTCACTTCAAGATCGGGCATTACACCACCACCATCATAAACTTTTCTTCCACTACGAGTTTTAAATTCATTGAAATCCTTCTTAACAACCGCTTTTCCATCTGCATCCCTATTCCAATAATCCATCGACTGGATACAACGTCCACTTGGTGTATAATAACGAGAAATAGTTACTTTAAGCTGGGTTCCATAGTTTAATTTAATAGGACGCTGCACTAATCCTTTTCCAAAACTACGTGCGCCAACAATAACAGCACGATCCAAATCTTGTAAGGCACCACTCACAATTTCACTTGCAGAAGCACTTCTTCCATTAATAAGTATTGCTAACGGAATTTCTGTATCGACAGGATTTCTACGTGTATAATATTCTTGATTGAATTTTTTAACCTTCGATTTTGTACTTACAATAAGTTCCTTTTTAGGCACAAATAAATTACAAACATCTATTGCTTCGGTTAGCAATCCACCTGGATTTCCTCTTAAATCTAAGATAATTTTCTTTGCTCCTCTTTCTTTTAAATCTTCCAAAGCTTCTTCTGTTTGCTTAGAAGCCTTGCTATTAAATTTTGAAAGTACAATGTATCCTGTTTCAGCATCTATCATATTAAAATAAGGGACGGCATCAATTTCTATTTCATCTCTAGAAACCGTTGTAGTCATTGTTTTTCCTTGCCTTTTATAAGCTATAGAAACATTGCTTTTGGTAGCTCCTTTTAATAATTCTGTTGCATCTTCTTTAAAATCTGATACGTTTATGTCTCCAATTTTTACAATTTCGTCTCCAGCTTTTAATCCTGCTTTATCGGCAGGATACCCTTCATAAGGCTCAATAATTAGAAGTCTATCATCATAACTCTTCACTACAGCTCCAATTCCAGAATACTCTCCTGCATTGCTTATTTTAAAACCTTCTACATCCTGCTCATTCATAAAGTTTGTATAAGGATCTAAATCTTCAAGCATGCTTTTTATAGCGGTGTCCATAAGTTCCGCAGGATTCGTTTCATCTACATAATTCATATTTAACTCCTTAAACAACGTAGTAAAAATCTCTACTTGCTTAGCAATTTCAAAAAAATCGTTTTTAAAACTAGTTCCTACTAGTAAAACAATTAATGCTAGTGCTGGAATTATAATTTTCTTCTTCATAATAGCTTCATATTATTTTCTGAAAAATGAGAATTAATACTTCTCATAGTGAAGTACAAGGTACTAGATTCATTAAAATTTAGCAAGTTGAAGATGAATCTATTGAAAAATGACTTTAATTTATCTATACTATGATTCTTTTTTAAGGTGCTCTTGAAATTTTTGGTGCAATTTCTGCATCACACTGTTCAGTTTTTCAAACGTAGGCATTTCTTTGCCAGTATATAAAAACATAAAGCCATAAGAATCTCCTTCAACAGTATCAAAAAAGAGATGTTTATTAAGTCGGTATGCTTCTCGTAGGAGTCTTTTTATTCTATTCCTAGCTACTGCTTTTTTAAAAGAGCGTTTAGAGACGGACACCCCTGCTTTAATTTTTACCTCATCTTCTAGCTTTGTAAAAACTAATCGGATAGGATATTTGGACACAGAATCTCCTTCAGCAAATAACTGGCTAATAAGCGTAGCGCTTTTGAGTTTTTCTTTTGAAGGAAATGACTGATCCATATACTATTTAAAATTGGGTGTAAAAATAAGAAAAGGCTTTATTTAAAAAGCCTTTTCTTTTAGATATGTATGTTTGAACTTGGTATTCTTTCCGTTAATAAGCTAACTTTTTAAAAAATATCCCTCCGTATAACTTTAGTTAAATCAACTATCTCGAGCCAAGCTTACGAGGTGTTCAAAAGAAAATAATTTAATCCTTTTCGACGTAGAACACTTCGGTATACCCAGAACAGGTTCTGGGGAATAAAACCCTCAATGAGGGATTTAAACATTATCCAAACCCTTATTCTGCTTGATATTCGTTATTCTCTCTATTAACATCTGCCATTAATCCAGAAGGATCTACTGCTATTCCTACAATTTCACTCTTTGGAGTATCAATTGTAAAGCTATATGTTGGAAAAGCCCAAGGCCAATCTGGAAGTACTGTTCTTTCAACTCCATCAAATGGATTAGCTTTCTCTCCATGCATCATTCTAAGTGGAGCGTAGAAATACTTAGCAGAACCGTCTTTATACAACACCATTACATCAATAGGCATTGGCATAAGTCCAATACGTTCCATTTCTATTTTTGTTTTCCCGTCTTCTTCAGTAACACTTTTAATTCCGTAATCTATAGTATTGGTAGTTTTAGTCCAATCTGTTAAATACCAATCCAACTGCATTCCTGAAACTTTTTCAGCAGTACGCATAATATCGTTTGGAGTTGGGTGCTTAAATTTAAAATCGTTGTAATACTTTCTAAGTGTTTTCATTACATTATCCTGACCAATAACATACCCTAACTGTGCTAAGAAAACTTCCCCTTTGCTGTATGCAGAAATACTATATGATCTGTTGTAATTATATCTATCTGCATGCGTAGTTTGTGGTTGTTCAAAACCAGAATTTGCTAGTGCGATATAACCTCTATAAGCCCCTTCAAATGGATTTGGTTTGTTTTCTCCCATAATTTGGTTCATACATAAATCGGAAATAAAAGAAGTAAATCCTTCATCCATCCATTCATTTTTAGACTCATTAGAAGCTAAAACATGTTGAAACCAAGAATGCGCAAACTCATGGGCAGTTACTCCTACAAGACTTCCAAATTTACGTTCTCCAGTAATAAGCGTACACATAGCATACTCCATACCACCATCTCCTCCTTGAATAACAGAGTATTGTTTGTAAGGATACTTCCCTACGTTTTTATTATAAAACGCTAGCATTTCTGCTGTTTTTGGCTGAAGTTTTTTCCAGTTTTCTTTAATTTCTTCCTTGTCTTTATAGAAAAAATGAAGCGTTGTACCGCTAGGAGTTTCTAAAGTATCATGAATAAATTCTGGATCTGCTCCCCAAGCAAAATCGTGTACCATAGGTGCTACAAAATGCCATGTAAGTGTTTTTCCTTTTACTTTTTTCTGTTTTGTCCCTTCAGGAAGGTATCCATGTCCAACTTCCTCTGGATTTTGTAAATATCCAGTACCACCTACTACATACTCTTTGTCTAAGGTTAATTTTACATCAAAATCTCCCCAAACGCCTTGGAATTCACGACCAATATATGGGTCTGCATGCCAACCTTCAAAATCATATTCGGCCATTTTAGGGTACCACTGTGTCATAGAAAGAGCAACACCCTCCGCATTATCACGTCCACTTCTACGAATCTGTTGTGGCACTTGCCCGTTAAATTCCATATCAAACTTAACTGTTTGCCCAGGAAGAATCGGTTTATTTAAGGTAACTTCAAGAATAGTTCCTTCTTCGTTATATTTAATAGCAGTTCCATCTTGTTTTAGACTACTTACTCTTAAATACCCTATTTCTGAAGGTGATAGTTTACTAATTCTATCTTCTACTCTTCTATCTGGATCTTGAATTGTTCTACTTCTCACATCCATTTCGCTCCCTGGTTGGAAGGCATTAAAGAATAAATGATAAAATACCGTTTTTAAAGTATCTGGAGAATTGTTGGTATACTTTAGTTCTTGTGTTCCTGTATATTTATAATCTTTTACATCCATATCAACATTCATTTTATAGACAACATGTTGTTGCCAATAAGTTGTTGAATTGGGTTGTATAGTTTCTAATGGATTACCGTTAGTAGGCGTAGTTACTGCAAATGCTTGAGATAGCATAGCAACACTTAAACCTATAGCAGTGATAAATGTTCGTTTCATATATTTGAGTTTAGTTAAAAAGTATGATTTATAACTTCGCTTTTCCGTTTGCAACTTTATCAGCAAGAATCATAGCGTTATAAAGATTTACCATTTTCCCAGATTTTGAAGCCTCTGCAAATGGTTTTTTATAATTTGGATTCCCTCCTAAAATTACATTTGCAGTTGAAGTAAGTCCAGATTGCATAATAATTTTCTTTACTTCTGATGCTTTTAATGAAGGGTAATATGCTCTAATCAATGCTGCAACACCAGCTACCGCAGGGGCTGCCATAGAGGTTCCTTGTAAATACTCATATCCATTGTTTGGAGTAGTAGACCAAATTTTGGTTCCAGGAGCAAAAACATCTACATTATTTTTCCCATAATTAGAGAAAGTAGCTACCATTTCTGGCCCATATTCGTAATTTAAAGCTCCAACAGTTAAGAAATTATCTGCTATTTCTGCAGTATTATTTTCGTTATCGTTTGGATATACATTGTTTTCATCTAAATCCATCGATTCGTTTCCAGCAGCTTTAATAATTAAAACATCTTTTGAAGCCGCATATTTAATAGCGTCCCAAACCCAGTCTTTGTGTGGAGAATAGTATTTACCAAAACTTCCATTTAAAACTTTAGCACCATTGTCTACAGCATAACGTATTGCCAAAGCAACATCTTTATCGTACTCATCTCCATTTGGAACAGTTCGTACTGCCATAATTTTAACATGCTCTGCAACTCCATCCATTCCAACACTGTTATTACGTTCTGCAGCAATAATACCAGCTACATGCGTTCCATGTTTTGCATGCTCTTTATCTCCAATAACATCATTGTTTCCGTATCCAATATCATTAATATCGTCTGGATTATCTCCTACAATACTTCTTCCGTCGAAATCTTTGTTTAGGTTATAATTTAATTGATCTGCAAAATACTCAATTCCTTCTTTTAATTCTTTCTTTACTGCAGGAACAGAATCTTCAAAACTAAACATTTGCATCATCATTCCTTTAGCCGCTTGCCCTTGCTCTGCAGAAGGCTCGTATGCAGCCAACTCCTCTTTAGTATAAACTTCTTTCCCTAATTCTTTTTGAAGAAACGCATCAGCAGCATTTACAGAACTTAAAATCTGCTCATATCTTGTTTTATTTTGAACTGCTTCGTTATACTTTTCATCATATTCTTTTAAAGCTCTTTTATATTCTTCAGAACCGTCGTCTCCTTTTACTAAAATTCTTACAAACTCTAATTGCTCATCATTAGCTTCGCCTAAAAAATTCCATCCATGGATATCATCAACAAAACCATTTTTATCATCGTCAATTCCATTTCCAGGAATCTCATCTTCATTTGTCCAAATTACATTTTTAAGATCTGGATGCTCAATATCAACTCCCGAATCTAAAACTCCAACAATTACTGTTGTAGGCTTTAAACTTTTCAGTTTATTAAAAATATCGCTATAGGCTTTATCTACACTCATCCCAGGAATGGTATCCGTAAGTAAGTCTTTATGCCCCCAATCTTTTAATTGAGTATCTGTAAGTGGATCCACTTTTAATACTACAGAATCTATATTTTCTTCTGGTGTTAAAATTATAGCAGGAGATCCACATCCTACAAATAAGGAAGTTGCAATTGCGCAATAAGCAACAGATTTTTTAATAGTCATTGTCAAATATTTAAATAAATAATTCGTTAAATAAAAAGGTTTCTTTCATCCTAACCCCTTTTTCTGTTTTTTGAAGTGTACACACTTGGTTGTGTGCGTCGTGCTCTAATAATAAATAAAAATTATTATCTGCAGCTGTTTCTAAAAATGTTTTTTTCTCTTCTATGGTAAGTAATGGTCTAGTATCATAACCCATTACATATGGTAACGGAATATGGCCTACGGTTGGAAGTAAATCGGCCATAAAAACTAAGGTTTTATCTTGGTATTTTATATGCGGAATCATTTGTTTATCGGTATGTCCATCTACATAAAGTATATCAAAACCGAGTTCAGAATTCTTTAAAAATCTGTTTTCTGGAACAGAAAGAAAATTTAATTGTCCACTTTCTTGAATGGGGAGAATGTTTTCTGAAAGAAAAGAAGCCTTTTCTCGTGCATTAGGTTTTGTTGCCCATTGCCAGTGGTTTTCATTACTCCAAAAACGTGCGTTTTTAAAAGCAGGTTCATAGCCGTTTTTTTCTTTATTTAACTGAATACAACCGCCACAATGATCAAAATGAAGATGTGTAAGAAAAACATCTGTAATATCATCTCGATGAAAACCGTGCTTTTTAAGTGAAGCATCCAAATTATCATTTCCCCACAAGTAATAATACCCAAAAAACTTATCAGATTGTTTATTCCCTAAGCCTGTATCGACAAGGATAAGTCTGTCGCCATCCTCTATTAATAAAGACCTAGCGGCAATATCAATCATATTATTACTATCGGCAGGATTTGTTTTATTCCAAATTGATTTTGGCACTACTCCAAACATAGCTCCCCCATCTAATTTGAAATTTCCTGTTTCAATTGTGTATAACTTCATGTAAAATGTTATGATTCCAACGCACCGCAAATTAAGAAAAGGGAATAACATTCATCATAAAGACATCTTTTATTAAATGTTTTTTAACATTTTTTTACTATTATTGAAGTTATATTCGCTGTACAATCA
The DNA here is from genome assembly GCF_000260115.1 of Galbibacter orientalis DSM 19592. Classification (GTDB taxonomy): domain Bacteria; phylum Bacteroidota; class Bacteroidia; order Flavobacteriales; family Flavobacteriaceae; genus Galbibacter; species Galbibacter orientalis. Next base: position 712,471 of record NZ_JH651379.1, read on the forward strand.
AAAATTTATGATAGAGCTTGCTGGAATTGTAATATTGGGGATTATTGCACAATGGGTAGCATGGAGATTTAAAATACCTGCTATTCTACCCCTCATCTTGATAGGAATGTTTGTTGGTCCTTTTTCTACGCTGTTTACGGAAGATGGAACAAAGCTTATTGAACCTATCTGGAACCCGCAATTGGATAAAGGATTATTTCCTGGAGAAGGATTATTTCACTTTGTATCATTAGCCATAAGTGTAATTCTTTTTGAAGGAGGTTTAACTTTAAAGAGAAACGAAGTTTTAAATGTTGGTCCTGTAATTTTTAAACTAATTACCATAGGTACTATAGTTACTTTTTTAGGTGCTGGTTTTGCATCTCATTTTCTCTTTAATTTAAGCTGGCCTATTTCTTTCTTATTTGCCGCTTTAATTATTGTAACTGGTCCAACCGTAATTACCCCTATTCTTAGAAATATCCCTCTGAAAAAAGATATTTCTGCAGTTTTAAAATGGGAAGGTATTTTAATAGACCCAATTGGAGCGGTTGCTGCCGTATTGGTTTTCGAATTTATATCCGTTGGAAAAGGAACAGAATATACCCAACAAGCTTTAGTAGAGTTTGGAAAAACAGTGGTAGTAGGCTTTTCAATCGGGTTTTCTTTTGCATATGCTCTCTATTTTGCCATTAAGAAAAATGCAATTCCTCATTTTTTAATGAATGTAGTTTCTCTTTCTTTTGTAATTGGTGTGTATCTATTATCTGAACAATTTGCTCATGAATCTGGACTACTTTCTGTAGTGGTAATGGGAATGGTACTTGGTAATATAGATTTACCTAATATTAAAGAATTACTCTACTTTAAAGAGTCGCTAAGTGTTTTACTAATTTCCATTCTTTTTATTCTGCTGTCTGCAAATATAAATATGCAAGACTTGTATTTAATTTACAATTGGAATACACTCATCTTATTTGGGTGCGTTGTATTTTTAATTCGCCCAATTGGGGTTATGTTAAGTACCATTAATTCTGGTTTAAAAACAAACGAAAAAGCATTTATAAGTTGGGTAGGCCCTCGTGGTATTGTAGCGGCTGGGATTGCTTCTCTATTTGGAAACCGACTTGTTTTAGAAGGGGAACCTGGCGCAGAGTACATAACACCACTTGTGTTTATGATTGTATTAGGTACTGTACTTTTTAATGCAACAACAGCCAGATTATTTGCTAAAATTTCTGGAGTTTTCTTAAAAGAGTCTACTGGTATTTTAATTGTTGGAGCTTCTAATATTTCTAGAATTATAGCTAAATATCTTCAAAAAAACGGTCGCCATGTTGTGCTTATAGACAGTAATAAAGAAAATATTGAGCGCGCAAAAGGTATGGATTTGGATGCTGAAGAGGCTAATATTTTTTCTGATGATTTAACTAATAATATCGAACTCAACGATATTGGATATCTAATGGCATTAACTGCAAGTGAAGAGGTTAATAAACATGCTATAGAACGCTTCAAAAATCAATTAGGAGAGAACGGCGCTTTTAGATTAATTACAACCGAAGAAATGAAAAGCGATTATATTGAAATGGTAGAATTGCTCTTCTCAAAAAAAGACGATTATATTAACTTAAGTGAAGTTGCCCGCGACTATCCTAAAATTAATGAAGTTGAATTGGAATCTAAAAAGCATTTCTTGGAGCAGATAGAAAAGCTTAACAATGAAAAAGATGCCATTCCTATCTTCATAAAAGACAATAATGAAGACTTGCATATTATTGCTTCTTACACCAGTAATATGGAAATAGCTGAAGGTAATAAATTGGTATATTTAGGAAAACCAATGGATGTAATGGATGTTAAAAACGATAAATCCGACGAAGAAGAAGCTCCCGATAACAATTAAAAAATAATGAAATATCCATTTATAGACACACAGCAGAATAATTATTTGGATGTTCCATTTGACCGTTTAAAAAGTGGTAAAAAAACAAACACATGAAAACTCTCTTTTTAAAACTGATAATTTTCTTACTCGCTATTATTTGGATTTCTAGTTGTGACCAAACACGTTTTCGTAATAAAGGCAATCAACTTTTTGGGGAAAATCCATACCTAGCAACTACAAATTACACATCTAAAGAAGTGCCCGAAGGCTATGCAGAAATTCAAATCGATTCTGCTTTAGCAAACAATTTTGTTGTAAATACAAAATATCATACTACAGATGATAAAATTCTTAAAGTAGAAAAAAACAAGCTTGGAGAGATCCATAAAACTGTTTATAAAGAATTTCATTCTGATCTTTCTGTTTATTATAAAAACAATCTTGTGCTGAAAAAGCGTGTTGAAAAAGATACTTTCAATATAAAAGACAACCCTATGTTAGAAGCTGCATTTATGCAATCTTTTAAACTGAATGAAATTGCTTCTACTACAAATGAAGTAGTATTTTCGGTTACATTTTACAACCCTTCCGCAGAAAATTATATAGATTACGAATTTGTAGTAGACAAAATAGGCGATTATTACATCCGAAAAGTATAACCTACTCTTTTAAAAATATAAACAACATAAAAAAAGACCGTTTTTAACAGTCTTTTTTTATGTTTAATCGTTAAGTTTTAATACCGCCATAAATGCTTGTTGAGGAATTTCAACATTCCCTACTTGACGCATTCTCTTTTTACCTTTTTTCTGTTTCTCTAAAAGTTTTCTTTTACGAGAAATATCTCCTCCGTAACATTTTGCAGTTACATCTTTTCTTAATGCTTTAACCGTTTCTCTAGAAATAATTTTAGCCCCAATTGCAGCTTGAATTGGAATATCAAATTGCTGTCTTGGAATTAATTCTTTCAACTTCTCCACCATTTTCTTACCAATATTATAAGCATTATCGGCATGAATTAATGCTGAAAGGGCATCTACAGAGTTTGCATTTAATAAAATATCTACCCTTACCAATTTAGATTCGTGCATTCCTATAGGCGAATAATCAAATGATGCATATCCTTTTGATACCGTTTTTAAGCGGTCATAAAAATCGAACACTATTTCTGCAAGAGGCATATCAAAAGAAAGCTCAACACGTTCTGGTGTTAAATAAGTTTGATTGGTAATAATTCCTCTTTTTTCAATACATAAAGACATTACTGGACCTACAAAATCGGCTTTTGTAATAATTGTAGCTTTAATATATGGCTCCTCCACCCGATCAATACTTGAAGGGTCTGGAAGATCTGATGGATTGTTTAATATTATCTTTTCGTCTGGGTTCTTCTTAGTATAGGCATGGTAACTAACGTTTGGTACGGTAGTAATAACCGTCATATCAAACTCACGCTCTAAACGTTCCTGAATAATTTCAAGGTGAAGCATTCCTAAGAATCCACAACGGAAACCAAAACCAAGAGCTGCAGAACTTTCTGGAGTAAAAACCAAAGAAGCATCATTCAACTGTAGTTTTTCCATAGCACCTCTAAGCTCTTCATAATCTTCTGTATCTACAGGATATACTCCTGCAAATACCATAGGTTTTACATTTTCAAAACCTGCAATCATATTTTTAGTTGGATTGGCTGAGTCTGTAATAGTATCTCCCACTTTTACCTCTCTAGCATCCTTAATTCCTGTAATTAAATACCCTACATCTCCAGTTTTAACCACTTTTTTAGGGTGCTGAATAAGCTTTAACGTTCCAACCTCATCGGCATCATAAGTTTTTCCAGTGGCCAAAAATTTAATCTTTTGTCCTTTTGAAATTTCTCCATTAATAACTCTAAAATAGGTTTCTACTCCTCTAAACGGATTATAAACAGAGTCAAAAATTAAAGCTTGAAGTGGCTCTTCTGGATTTCCTTTAGGCGGTGGAATTCTTTCAATAATTGCAGAAAGAATTTCCTCAATTCCAATACCTGTTTTGGCGCTAGCAGGAATTACTTCCTCAGCATCACAACCTAATAAATCTACAATATCATCGGTTACTTCTTCTGGATTTGCACTCGGAAGATCCACTTTATTAAGCACTGGAATAATCTCAAGATCATTCTCCAATGCTAAATATAAATTAGAAATTGTTTGCGCTTGGATACTTTGAGCTGCATCTACAACCAGTAAAGCACCTTCACAAGCTGCAATAGAACGAGAAACCTCATACGAGAAATCTACGTGCCCAGGAGTATCTATCAAGTTTAAAATATATTCTTCTCCTTTATATATGTATTCCATTTGAATAGCGTGACTCTTAATGGTAATACCACGTTCACGCTCTAAATCCATACTATCTAAAAGTTGTTCTTTCTTTTCTCGCTCGGTAACAGATCCAGTAAAATCTAATAACCTATCTGCCAACGTACTTTTCCCGTGGTCAATATGAGCGATTATACAAAAGTTTCTTATGTGCTTCATAGCCGTTTATCAATGCAAATTTTCAATCAGCAAATATAAACTATTTTAACACGCTTGAATAAGATATTATTTTTTATTGAAAATATATCAACTATAAATTCTAAATTACAGAGTTAAAAATATAAGGTTTTAAAAAAAAATCTATATTTATAGCCCTAAATCGCCTAAATCCATGCACCGAAACCAAGTTTTAGTACTCCTTTTTTTGCTAGTTACTTGTAAACCTCTTCTTTCACAAGAATTTATGGTTAAAGGAAAAACTATAGATTCTAACAATAGAACACTCTCTTTTGTAAATGTTATGCTTTTAAATGCAAAAGATTCGGTATCTATTGCAGGCACCTCCACTGAAGAAAATGGAACTTTCATTCTCAATAAAATCCCAGAAGGAAATTATATTTTAAAAACTTCTTATATAGGGTATCATAATAATTATAAAAATATAACTGTCCATAATAACTTTAATGCTGATACTATTATCTTAAAGCATGATATAGAAAACTTGGAAGAGGTAACCCTAAGTTTTCAAAAACCACGACTAGAAAAAAAGAATGGGCGACTTATTTTTCAGGTAGAAAATTCCACTTTATCCTCTTTATCTACCTATGAAATTCTACAAAGAACTCCTGGAGTTATCTCTTTAGATGATAAAATTTCAGTAAAAAATTTAAAAACCACCGTCTATATAAATAATAAGAGAGTTTACCTTGATGATAGAGAACTGAAAAATCTCTTGGAAAACTTTGCAGGCAATAATATTGCTTCCATAGAGGTAATTACAAACCCATCGGCAAAATACGATGCTGAAGGTGGTGCTGTACTTAATATAGTTACCTCAAAAAACATTTCTATAGGTTATAAAGGAGCTGTAAATGGGACATGGGAAGATGCTATTTTTCCTAAATATACACTCGGAACAAGTCATTATTACAAAAATAATGTAGTAGATTTTTATGCAGGATATTCTTTCAACCCAAGAAAAGATTATAAAAGAAGCGATAGTTATGTAAATTTTTTTGATGGTAATTTACCAAGCAACCAATGGGAGACCTCTTTATACAAAACAACACGCTCTAAAGCGCATAATTTCAATACTATTTTAGATTTTAATTTAGATGATAAAAATAAAGTAAGCTTTTCTTCCAACATTATTTACAACCCAAGTAAAAGTATTGAAAACAAAGTCAATACCGATGTTTTATCTGCGGAAGACACTAAAGAAAGTAGCTTTAACACCAATAGCGATATTGATATAGACAATACTAATATTACCTTAAACGCAACTTATAATAGAGAAATTGGCAAAAATGGAACCCATTTGGATATTCAAACTAATTATGTTTATTATAACGAAGGAGAAAACCAAATATTAGCAACCGATTATTTTGATGAGAACGACTCTTACCAATACACCAATGCTTTCGATACAGAAGCAAGTCAGAAAAACAATATTTTTACCGGGCAAATAGACTTTTCTAGTCCGTTAGGCGTCAATAATTTAGAATTAGGAGCTAAATACTCTTCTATTAGTAGCGGAAATATAATTGCTTTTTATGGAGATTACACTCCGAGTTCGTCCAGAGATGACCATTTTGATTACGACGAACAGATTTGGGCTTCCTATGCAAATTTCTCACGAGATTGGGACTCATGGTCTTTAGTAGCCGGTTTAAGAGGAGAATACACAGATGCTATCGGGAATTCTGTTGCGCTAGGGACTATAAACAAACAACATTATTTAGAATTGTTTCCTACTTTCAGTTTACACCATCAAGTTTCGGAAAAGCATGAAATAGGAGTAAGCTACAAGCGTGCCATTGCAAGACCGCGCTACCAAAGTTTAAATCCATTTCGATATTATTTAAATGAAAATAATTTTATAGCTGGAAATCCTTATTTAAAACCTTCTATTGAAAATAAAATATCCTTAGACTACACTTTTGATGGAAATTATATTTTTGAAGTGTATTATCAGCAAGAAAAAAACGAATTAAACAATTTAACTTTTCAGAGGAATAATGCACAAGTAGTTTATAATTCTACTTTTAATATTGAAGAATCTTTCCAATACAGCATTGATTTTATCCATTACAGACCAATTACTAAATGGTGGTTTTTAAGTACGTATATGTCTGGTTTTTTCTATGAAATGTCTTTTATAGCTAGAGAAAGTAACGATGCTATACAAACACAAAATACTGTTGGTTATTTCGGACAATTATACAATTCGTTTACCATTTCCAAAGAAAAATCGATATCAGCCGATGTATATCTAGAATATGTATCTAGATTTTTTATTGGAAATTACCTGATGAAAGACCGATTTAAAACAAACATTGGCTTACGTAAAAAACTATGGAACGGCAGAGCAAGCCTAAACATAAATTTAAATGATGTATTTAATACTTATAACATCCCCCTTACCACTAGGTATTTAAACCAAGATAATGGGTATACTGCAAAGCCTGAACAAAGAACATTTACCATTGGCTTTAATTATAAATTTGGAAACTTTAGATTAGCAGATAACAAAAGAAATATCGATTTTAAAGAAGAAGAGAGATTAAAAGAAGAAACAGAATTTTAACACTTCTCTTTAGAAATCTTATGTTACTTTGCATTTTTAACCAACTTTTGGTTATAAAACAACTACTTATAATTAGTTAAAACTAATATAGTATTCAAGGCATTCTAGCTACGTTTTAAAGAATAATAAATATTGACAAATGAATTTTATAAAGAAAAATGTCCTTTTATTTTTAGGAGTTACTACACTATTTATTTCGTGTAAAGAAACTCCTCAAAAGGAAGAAGTAAGTAAAGTTGACCCGATAATTAATTCGGTAAAAGAACAATATGCGCCAGATAAAAGGGTTGCCATGTTTGATATTGAAACTATTAAATCCAATAATGGTTATGTGGTAAAAGGAAGTTCTAATTTACCAGATGCCGTAGCAGATTTAAAAGGGAAACTAAAAGCTGAAAACATCAATTTTGTAGATAGCATTGAGATTTTACCTTCAAAAAAATTAGAAGGAAAAACTCAAGGAATTATAGCAATTTCTGCAGCAAATTTGAGAGGTAATCCAAGGCATTCCGCAGAACTCGTAACGCAAGGAACTTTAGGAATGCCCGTAAATATTTTTAAGAAAGAAGGAAGCTGGTATTTAATCCAAACCCCAGATAAATACATTGCTTGGGTAGATTATGGAGGCGTAACACCTATGGATAAAGAAGAATTTAATACATGGAAAGCTTCAGATAAAATTATTTTTACCGCTACCGCAGGGAGTTCTTATGCTGAAGCAAATGCCAACTCACAAGTAATTTCTGATCTCGTTGGTGGGAATATTTTAAGTTTACTAGACGAGAAAAATGATTTTTATGAAGTAAAATACCCTGACGGAAGGGTTGCTTATCTTAAAAAGAACGAAGCTAAACCTTACAAAGAGTGGATTAACTCTTTAACTCACACCAAAGAAAGCTTAGTAGAAACCTCTAAAACCCTCATGGGCTTACCATATCTATGGGGAGGAACCTCTCCAAAAGGTGTGGACTGTAGCGGATTTACCAAAACTGTATATTTCTTAAACGGAATGGTGATTCCTAGAGATGCTTCCCAACAAATTAATGAAGGAATTTTAGTAGACGATACCAAAGATTTTAGTAAACTAATTCCTGGAGATTTACTTTTCTTTGGAAAAAAAGCAACAGGTTCTACCAAAGAGCGTGTTATTCATGTTGGTATGTGGATTGGCAACAACGAGTTTATTCATTCAGCAGGAAGCGTACATATTAGTAGTATGGATAAAAACGCAGATAATTATGATGAATACAACCTAAACCGCTACTTACGTACTAAACGTATTTTAAATGAAGATTCTAAAGGGCTTATTTACTTGGATAAGAAAAATATTTTTTAATCCTTCCTAAAGAAATCAAACCCTTTATGAGAGATTGGAAAAATTAAACTTCCTCTATGGGGATTAAAATCCTGCTGAGCAGTTTTTTTTAAATCCCTATCTTTGCAAAATCAATAAACGCAAGTTAGAAAACCTATACAGCATTAAAACATAGAACTGTGGCAAAAATTGGAACGATAGATGTTGGAGAATTTCCGCTTTTACTAGCGCCAATGGAAGATGTTAGTGATCCTCCATTTCGTGCATTGTGTAAAGAGCAAGGAGCCGATGTAGTTTATACCGAATTTATCTCTTCGGAAGGTCTTATTCGAGATGCTGCAAAAAGTATGCAAAAACTCGATATCTACGAGAAGGAACGCCCTGTTGGAATCCAGATTTTTGGAGCAGAACTCGACTCTATGCTTCAAGCTATTGATATTGTAGAGAAATCAAATCCAGATATTATTGATATCAATTTTGGATGTCCTGTAAAAAAAGTGGTTAGTAAAAATGCTGGCGCTGGGATTTTAAAAGATATCCCTCTGATGGTAAAACTTACCGAAGAAATGGTAAAGCGCACCAATTTACCTATTACCGTAAAAACTCGTTTAGGTTGGGATGCCGATTCTATAAAAATTGTTGAAGTTGCTGAGCGACTCCAAGACGTTGGAATTAAAGCAATTTCTATTCATGGACGTACTCGTGTCCAAATGTACAAGGGAAATGCTAATTGGGCTCCTATTGCTGAAGTAAAAAATAACCAACGGATGCACATTCCAGTTTTTGGAAATGGAGATGTTGACACTCCAGAAATGGCCGTTAAAATGCGAGACGAATACGGATTAGACGGCGCAATGATTGGGAGAGCTAGTATTGGATACCCTTGGTTTTTTAAAGAAGTAAAACACTTTTTTAAAACTGGAGAACATTTAAATCCGCCTACTATTGAGGAAAGAGTAAAAGCCGCTCGCCGACACCTTCAAATGTCGATAGATTGGAAAGGTGAAAAACTGGGTGTTTTTGAAACTAGAAGACATTATACCAATTATTTTAAAGGGATTCCACACTTTAAAGAATACCGAATGAAAATGGTAACAAGCGATGAATCTGCAGATGTTTTCGCTGCTTTTGATGAAGTAGAGGAAAAGTTTTCTGATTTTCAGTTTGTGTAAAGTATGTTTTTAGATGTTTCATACCCCACAGTCATACCGACCAAAGGGGGCTTCTCATTACCAAAAGCATCCTTGAACAGTCATGTCGACCAAAGGGAGACATCTCACTACCAGAAACATCCTTGAACAGTCATGCTAACCAAAGGAGCCACTCACTACCAAAAGCATCCTTGAACAGTCATGCTGACCAAAGGGAGACATCCCATCCCAAAAATACTCTTGAATTAAAAAACAAGAATGCGATTTCTCCTTTCAGTCGAAAGGACTCGATGATTTGATATATAAAAATTCTTTTCTAAAACTCCACAGTCATGCTAACCAAAAGGAGGCATCTCATTACCAAAAAGCATCCTTGAACAGTCATGTCGACCAAGGGGGACTTCTCATTACCAAAAAGCATCCTTGAACAGTCATGTCGACCAAAGGGGACTTCTCATTACCAAAAGCATCCTCGAACAGTCATGTCGACCAAAGGGAGACATCTCATCCCCAGAAATACTTTTAAATTAAAAAACAAGAATGCGATTTCTCCTTTCAGTCGAAAGGACTCGATGATTTGATATATAAAAATTCTTTTCTAAAACTCCACAGTCATACCCACCAAAGGAGCCACTCACTACCAGAAACATCCTTGAACAGTCATGCCCACCAAAAGGGGACTTCTCATTACCAAAAAGCATCCTTGAACAGTCATGTCGACCAAAGGGGACTTCTCATTACCAAAAGCATCCTCGAACAGTCATGTCGACCAAAGGGAGACATCTCATCCCCAGAAATACTTTTAAATTAAAAAACAAGAATGCGATTTCTCCTTTCAGTCGAAAGGACTCGATGATATGATATATAAAAATTCTTTTCTAAAACTCCACGGTCATGCTAACCAAAGGAGCCATTCACTACCAGAAACATCCTTGAACAGTCATGCCGACCAAAGGGGGACTTCTCATTACCAAAAAGCATCCTTGAACAGTCATGTCGACCAAAGGGGACTTCTCATTACCAAAAGCATCCTCGAACAGTCATGTCGACCAAAGGGAGACATCTCATCCCCAGAAATACTTTTAAATTAAAAAACAAGAATAGCGATTTCTCCTTTCAGTCGAAAGGACTCGATGATTTGATATATAAAAATTCTTTTCTAAAACTCCACGGTCATGCTAACCAAAGGAGCCATTCACTACCAAAAGCATCCTTGAACAGTCATGTCGACCAAGGGGGACTTCTCATTACCAAAAAGCATCCTTGTACAGTCATGTCGACCAAAGGGAGACATCTCATCCCAAAAAATACTCTTGAATTAAAAAACAAGAATGTGATTTCTCCTTTCAGTCGAAAGGACTCGATGATTTGATTTATAAAAATTCTTTTATAAAACTCCACAGTCATGCCCACCAAAAGGAGGCATCTCACTACCAGAAACATCCTTGAACAGTCATGCCGACCAAGGGGGACTTCTCATTACCAAAAAGCATCTTTGAACAGTCATGTCGACCAAAGGGAGACATCTCATCCCCAGAAATACTTTTAAATTAAAAAACAAGAATGCGATTTCTCCCTTTGGTCGAAAGGACTCGATGATTTGATTTATAAAAATTCTTTTCTAAAACTCCACAGTCATGCCCACCAAAAGGAGGCATCTCACTACCAGAAACATCCTTGAACAGTCATGTCGACCAAAGGGAGACATCTCATCCCCAGAAATACTTTTAAATTAAAAAACAAGAATGTGATTTCTCCTTTCAGTCGAAAGGACTCGATGATATGATATATAAAAATTCTTTTCTAAAACTCCACGGTCATGCTAACCAAAGGAGCCATTCACTACCAGAAACATCCTTGAACAGTCATGCCGACCAAAGGGGGACTTCTCATTACCAAAAAGCATCCTTGAACAGTCATGTCGACCAAAGGGAGACATCCCATCCCAAAAATACTCTTGAATTAAAAAACAAGAATGCGATTTCTCCCTTTGATTGAAAGGACTTGTTTACAAAATCATCTTGTCTTCAACCAACCTGTTATACTATATCTTTCGGAAGCGAGTACAGTTTTTACCTCATGTTCTAATAACTGACTTTCAAAAATTACAACTCGCCCAGGAAGTGGATATAAATTTTTTGGAACTTCCATTCCGTTCTCATCTTTATAAATAACAAGTTCTCCTCCATTTTCATTCTTCCAATTTTCATCATTTAAATAACAAACAAAAGAAAGCTTTCGGCGATCATCGTTCTGAAAAGTATCTAAATGTCGCTTATAAAAAGTACCTTCAGGATAGATTGCATAATGAAATTCTTTATGCAAAATCCCTAAAAAACAGGTTTTATTTAAATAATCAATCAGACTATTAATTTTATTAAAGAAAAGCTTTTCAGCAGAATTACTATTTTTTTCATCTATCCAAAGCACAAAATCCCCACGGATAGATTTTATTATTTGCTCTTCAAACTTATTTCCAATAGCTGCCTTTTTAAACTTGTCTTCTTCATATTTATCCAACAAAGAAGCCCTAAGTAAAAAAACTTCCTCAGCAGAAAAGAAATTATCTACAACGCTATACTGTTGTTCCAAAAGATCCTCAATAATTGATTCATATAGTGGGTTTTCAATAAACTCCAACTGATCGAACAACTCATCCATTATGCGCTATTTAAAAAAAGTGCGCAAATATAGACTTTAATTCAATTGGTATTAATTAATTTTTTAATGTAAAAAAACCACTTTAAATCCTCGCTTTTTACTTCAAAGTTTTCTTTAGAAAATCCAATGTGTATTTTAAAGTTGGCTGAAACCATGGATTCATCAACCAAAAAGAATGTGGTGAATCTGGTAATGTATGCACTTCAGCATAAATATTATATTCATCTAACTTTAAAATCATATCGTCTCGCCCTGCATGAAATCTAGGCTGGGCACTATTAACAAACAAAATAGGCGGGGTATCTTCTCCTGCATATTCCAACGGAGATGCCGACTTCCAATTTGTCGGGTTTTCATTTCTTAAACCCCCCAACCATTTTCCTGCTATTTCACTTTCTTCAGCTTCAGGATGAATAAAAGAAGTAATCCCATCAATATTAACAATCGCCTGAACCTTATCTGAGACTGAACTTGAAGTTTTAAAAGATGGATTATTTGGAGTAACTCCTACCAAAGTTGCTAGTTGCGCGCCTGCAGAAGCTCCTAAAACAGCTATTTTATCAGTATCTATTTTTAAATTATCTCCATGAGTTCGCATCCATTTCAATGCATCCTTTATGTCTAAAACAGCTTGCGGATATGGCGCCACCGTACTCAATGTATAATTAATTGACACCGATACATAGCCATTTTCAGCTAACTTTTGAGCCATTATTTTTTGATTTTCTTTACTCCCAGAAATCCATCCACCGCCATGAATTAATAAAACCGCAGGATAATTTTCTTTCTTTTTATTCGGAATAAAAACATCGGCAGTCAAATCTTTCTCCTTCGTAGTTTTATAAATTACATTTTCAATACTTATAATTTCTGAAGATTTATCTTCAGAAATAGGACTAATCTCTGGATAATGTTTTTTTAGTTTCTCATACGTAGTTTCAATAGTATATGGCTTCGGTTTTATAGTGTTTGAAGAAATTCTTTTTAAATCGTTAAAAACCAATTGCGCTATTGCTTCTGCACCTTTAGGCTGAAAGTGAGTGTTATCATTTTGGCCTTCAGGATATGCTTTATATTTTCCTGCAGGTAAATTCATAAAGTAGTTTTTAGTTACAAAATCTTTTCCTTTAGAAGTAAAATACGCTTGCGATAGTCTATTTAAATCGATTAAATTCACATCCATTTCTTCAGCAACTTCTTTTGGGGCTATATCATAATCTCCATGAACATCTTTTAAAACACCATTTTCCCAAGGATAATTTCGAGCCACAGGAGTTAAAATAATTGGCAAACCTCCCTTTTCTCTAGTTTGAGATACATATAAGCGTAAAAACTCTTTATAACCCTCAATATCTACATAACGTTCTGGCTTATTCTCAGCTGCATCATTATGTCCAAATTGCATAATAACGATATCATTTGGTTGTAAATTTTCAAAAACCGATCTCCAACGTCCTTCCTGAAAAAAAGTTCGTGTACTTCTTCCTCCACGAGCACGATCGTCTACAATTACCTGACCTCCAAAAATGAGATTTTTTATTTGAGACAAGCTATCATCCACAAAAAACTGTTGGAATACTTGCCCCCAACCCGTTACTGGATACCGGGTTTCCATATAGTCTTTATCTGGATCATAATCTCCAGTATAATCGGCCATCGTAGAATCGCCTATTAAATAAATTGTAGTCGGTTTCTCTTGAGCTTGTAATATAAAACAGTTAGCAATTATAGTAAACAATAGCAAATACAATGGCTTGTATCTTCTTAACATAATGGTTTTATTTAAAATTCTAATTCGGTAGTTTTTCCTTTTATTTCAACCCTTCCGATTACTGTGTTTGTAGAATTAATATGTTTATTTTCTGTGAAATTTGGTTGTGAACCTCCTACAGAAATAGAGAACCAACCAGGCTCAATTACAAATTTATCATCCTTATTTATCATTGCTAACTCCCTAGGCTGAATAGTAAATTCTACCTTCTGCCTAGCACCTTTTTTTAGATGAATTCTTTTAAACCCAACCAATTCACAAATAGGCCTAGGAGTAGAGCCTTCTTCATCTCTTACATACAATTGAACAACCTCATCGCCATCAAAATCTCCCTCATTAGCAACTTGAACGGAAACTTTTATAGGCTCGTTTATTTTTATTTCTAAAGGAATTTCTAGATTTGAATATTTAAATTTTGTATAACTTAATCCATACCCAAAAGGATAAAGCGGTTCTTTTTTAAAATATTTATACGTCCGCCCATCCATATTATAATCTTCAAAAGGTGGCAAATCGTCAACCGATTTATAATAAGTTACAGGAAGTCTTCCCGCAGGGTTATAATCGCCAAACAATACATTTGCAATAGCATTTCCACCTTCTTGCCCTGGGTAGCCAGCTGAAATTATAGCAGGAATATTCTCTGAAGCCCAATTAATAGATAATGCGCTTCCATTAAGTAATACAAGTACTACTGGTTTTCCTGTAGCAACTACTTCCTTCATTAACTCAACCTGCTTTTTAGGAAGATTTAAGCTAGTACGATCGCCATCGGCAAATCCTTCTACTTCTACCTTCATTTCTTCTCCCTCTAACCGTTCATTTAACCCTAAAGCCAATACTACTACATCCGATTTATTAGCTGCTAATACTGCTTTTTCAAGTTGGTTTTCTGTAGGAATACTCCACATCATTTTTGCAGTAGCATCTCCATAATAATTGTTATATCTTATTTCAATTTTATACTTTTCACCTTCCTCTAAATACATATTTTTTGGGTTTATAACCGCATGATGCTCATGCGTGCCTCCTCCTTTTATAGTATCGGAAATTGTAAACGCCATAAATGGCTTTCCCCAATCGCTAAAATAATACGTCCCCGATTTAGGAGGTGTTATGTAGCCCGACCAACGCACGCTATAATTTCCTATTTTTAAACGTGAGTCTGGCGTATCAATATCCCATTGAAAATTTACAGCTTGATCTACCCTAGTAAAAAGAGGTGCTCCTTTCCATTCTGTACTATTGTAATATGCTGATGTAAGACCTTGCTTTCCGTCTTCTGTAGAAAAATATGCTGATGGAATTACTTCCATAGTTGGGATTCCTTTTGCTAATGGCGCTCCTTCCTCAAAATGTACATTTACTTGTGCTCCCACTTTATTTTTTATTCCTTCTAAAACGGTAACAGGATTTTTTGGCATTCCATTATAATTCCCCCAAAGCGATTGTATATTATCGGCATTTGGACCAATAACAGCTATATTTTTTAGATTTTTAGACAATGGTAAAATAGCATTCTCATTTTTTAATAAGACAATACTTTTTTGAGCCGCTTTAAGTGCTAACACCTTATGTTTTGGATTATTATTTACTGAAAAAGGAATCTTTGCATAAGGTACTTTTTCATCTGAATCAAACATTCCAAGTTTAAAACGTGCACGCATCAATCGGTGAAGCGCAACATCTAAATCTGCTTCTGTAATAAGTCCATCTTGAAGAGCATCTGTAAGTTTTTCATAGGAATTTCCACAGTTTAAATCGCATCCTTCTTTAACCGCCATTGCAGAAGCTTCGGCAGCATCTTTAGCTACATGATGTGTTTTCCACATATCTGCAATTGCTCCACAATCTGAAACTACATAGCCATTAAAGCCCCATTTATCTCTTAAAATAGAATATAACGAATTACTTGCGCTGGCCGCTTCTCCATAAATTCTATTATAAGCCGTCATAATAGAATACACATTCCCATCTTTTACTAAAGTTCGGAAAGCTGGTAAATACGTTTCCCACAAATCTCGTTGAGAAGGAGCTACATCAAACTCATGTCTTAGAGGCTCTGGTCCCGAATGCACAGCAAAGTGTTTTGCGGTAGCCACCACTTTTAAATACTTAGCATTGTTTCCTTGTAATCCTTTTACATATTCTGTTCCTAAAACTCCTGTTAAATATGGATCTTCTCCATAAGTTTCATGACCACGACCCCAGCGAGGGTCTCTAAAAATATTGATGTTAGGCGACCAAAAAGTTAGTCCTTGGTAAATATCATGTTGTCCTCTCCGGAGATACTCATGGTGTTTTGCTCTCGCTTCATCTGAAATTACATTTGCAACCTCAGCAACCAATTCATCATCCCAAGAGGCTGCAATAGTGATAGATTGAGGAAATACTGTTGCATATCCTGCTCGAGCTACGCCGTGTAAAGACTCATTCCACCAGTTGTATGCTGGAATTCCTAATCTTTCAATTGCTGGAGATTGATACAGTAATTGCGCTATTTTTTCGTCTACTGTTAATCTATTTATTAAATCGTTTACACGCTCATCTTCAGGTAATTCGGTATTTTGAAATGGATATTTTTCTGATTGCGAAAAACAAAAATTAAAACTTAAAAAAAGAAATAGAATCGTAGTTAATTGCTTCATAGTTGGTTGGTTTTACTCGATAATTGAGACATAAATATCTCCGAGTTAATTTACTACTGAAAAGATACGGTTTCTTTTGATAATGATTTAGCAATTGATATTTGTTGCTTTACATTGTTAAAGTCTGCCAACTCTAATTTAATCTCAGAAGAAGTTGTACCTAAAACCTTAACGGCCTTTTTACCATTATCAGAAAAAGTAAAACCTTCAACAACAATATCATTAGAATTATAAATGATAAGCGCTTCTGTTTTCTTGCTAATCACTTTTACATTTTTTAGCTGAAGACCACGAGTATCAATTACAGTAATTCCTTCATCAGCTTCAAGCATCGCATTTTCTAAGGTTACATTTTCTAAACTTTTCTCTGGAAGTCCCATAAAAAAAGCTGCTTTTCCTGAATTTGTTGCTATGATATTTTTCATATAAATATTTTTAAAAACAGGAGTTTCTTCAGTTACAGCAACCTTTTGTTCGTCTCTTTGTTCATCTTCTGCATTTTGATTTTCTTCTAAAATAGGAGCGTTTCCGCTATAAAACATATTAAACCGAATAGCTTCCGTAGGAATATTTATCATATTAATGTCAGATATATAGATGTTTTCTACCACTCCCCCTCTTCCACGAGTACTTTTAAAACGCAAACCAACATCGGTTCCAATAAAATTACAATTAGATACATTTATATTTTTTACACCTCCAGACATTTCACTCCCTATTACAAAACCTCCATGAGCATGATAAACGGTATTATTTTTAACAATAACATTTTCAGTAGGAATGCCTCTATCTCGACCGTCTTTATCTTTACCAGATTTAATGCAAATGGCATCGTCTCCAACATCAAAAGTATTATTGTAGATTAAAACATTTTTACAAGATTCTAAATCTAATCCATCTCCATTTTGACTGTACCAAGGATTTCTTACCTTAAGATTTCTTATAATTACATTCTCACTCATTAATGGATGAATATTCCAAGCAGGAGAATTCTGAAATGTTGGCCCATCTAATAACACTTTATTACAATTTACAATGCTTACCATTACTGGACGAAGAAAATCTTTCACCGATTCTAAGTCTTCTTTTTTTGTAAGATTAGGCACATTAAAATATTCTCTGCTATCAAATCCTTTTTTAGAGCTTTTTGTTGGAAACCATATTTTCCCGTCTTCAGAAAGCACTCCTCCAGAAGCTACTAAATTATCCCATTGCTTTGAAGTCATTTTTCCCTTCTTTACAGGTCTCCACGCATCTCCATTTCCATCAATAACACCTTTCCCTGTAATTGCAATATTCTCAACATTCATTGCATTTATTGGAGAGATACAGCGCATGGTATTTAAGCCTTCAAAACTGGTATCAGTCAAAGGATAATCTTCAAAATTTTTACTGAATAACAACAAAGCACCATCTTCTAAATGAAGATTAATATTACTCTTTAATGTAATAGGGCCTGTTAACCAAATACCTCTCGGGATTTTAACAGTTCCACCTCCCTTTTTAGACACCTCACTAATTGCCTTTTCTATAGCTTGTGTATTCTTCTCCAACCCTCCAGCAACGGCACCATATTTTTCAATACTAACAGTTAATTTTGGAAAAGAAACCAACGGCACTTTTGACATCTCAATAGCTACATTTTCATAAATCGAAGAGGGGACAGGCTCAATTTCTTGAGACATTCCTATGGTAAAACTTAATAATATACATATTAGAATATGCATTTTGAAAGTATGAGTATTTTGAAATTTGTTCTTCACAAGAATATATTTATGTTATACATTTTAATTTTAAATCATTAATGTCCTAGTAAAAATACAAGACCGCTTCACTATAAGAAAAAAGACTAAATCTTAACTGCCATAAAACAAGTAGTTTAAAGAAACAACATTACTAAAACCCTCTTTTAATTCATTTTTATTAATAGCTAGGAGTCTATTTTAAAAACCTTCGATTTATTCAGCTCCTTTTACTTATTTCTACACAGAGTCTTTAGGCAAACTCAGGACAAGACCTAGGGACTTAAACCCTCTATGGGATTAAATTATTCTTTGGTTATAAAACTATAAGAAGTTCCTTTTTTTGTAGGAATCTCGTACAAATAAAAATTATACTCCTCTTCGTCTTCTAATTGTGCGTCTTTTGAAATAATAACGTCTTTTATTGACGGATTTTGATAAAACAAATTTTTATTTTCTCCCAATGCTTTTGGTAATTCCTTCCCAGAAGCATCAAGCAAAACTTCTTTTGTACGAATACGCAAATTCCCACCAAGTTTAGACTTAACTTTTACCGATACAAGTTTGTTATGAGTCCAATTTAAATCTACTTCAAAACCACCTCTCGCCATAAGTCCTTTTACACCTCCTTTATCCCAATCGGATGGCAATGCAGGTAAGAGAAATAATGCCTCATCATGAGATTGAATTAACATCTCTGCAATCCCCGCTGTACAACCAAAATTACCATCAATCTGAAAAGGAGGATGCGCATCAAATAAATTAGGATAGGTTCCTCCAGAAGTGGTTCCATCTTCCACCATGGTAAGTTGTTCTTGTATTAATTTATAAGCACGATTTCCATTTAGCATTCTTGCCCAAAAATTTACTTTCCAACCCATAGACCACCCTGTAGATTTATCGCCTCGCTGATTTAATGTATTTCTTGACGCCTGAAATAGTTCTGGATTTTTAAAAGGAGATATTTGAGCCGATGGATATAACCCGTATAAATGAGAGATATGCCTATGTTTATTATTAGGGTTATCCCAATCTTCAATCCACTCTTGTAATTGAGCGTGTTTTCCTATTTGCATAGGCGGTAATTTTGACTTCTTCTCTTCAACCACCTTAATAAAATCGGCATCTATATTTAAAGTTTTTGCTGCAGTAATGACATTATTAAAAACATCAAAAACCAATTGATTATCCATAGTTGTACCAT
This sequence comes from Galbibacter orientalis DSM 19592, assembly GCF_000260115.1. GTDB lineage: Bacteria > Bacteroidota > Bacteroidia > Flavobacteriales > Flavobacteriaceae > Galbibacter > Galbibacter orientalis. The sequence goes on from NZ_JH651379.1 coordinate 731,936, forward strand.
AAGTTACCCCTACACCATCGATGTATTTATTTTCTGGAGAGATGGAAGGCGTTACTACAAGCCATCCATTTTTAGGTTCTTTTTGTAAAACATCAACATAAAAAAGTGCTGTTTCTTTTAAAATTGGATAATACTTTTTTAAAAAATTTATATCTCCTGTAAATAAAAAATGCTGCCATAAATGCTGACTTAACCATGCGCCTCCCATTGGCCAAAATCCATAAAAACCTCCGTCTACAATTCCAGAAATTCGCCATATATCTGTATTATGATGCATATTCCATCCTCTAGCATGATACATTTTATGAGCACTTTCCTTCCCCGTTTCCGATAAATCTTCTAGCATTGAAAATAAAGGAGCATGAAGTTCTGATAAGTTAGTAACTTCTGCTGGCCAATAATTCATTTCAGTATTAATATTTACTGTGTATTTACTGTCCCATGGCGGCGATAATTTATTATTCCAAATTCCTTGCAGGTTTGCTGGTTGCCCGCCTTCTCTAGAACTCGAAATTAATAAATACCGTCCAAATTGAAAGTATAAGGAAATCAAAGATAAATCATGATTTTTAGAAAATGTTTTCAACCTTTCATCTGTAGTTAGATTGCTCAAGTTTTCTTTTCCTAATTTTAAATCTACTCGCTTAAATAAGTCCTGATAATCTTCAATATGGGATTCTAACAATGCTTCTATAGATTTATTTTTAACATTATTTAAAAACTTTAAAGCAACTTCGTCTTCGGCATTAGATAAATCGTTGTACTTTTTAAAGTTTGTACCTATACTTATAAAAAGTAGTACTTCTTGTGCTTTTTCTACACTAAGTTTTCCTTCCCTGCTTACTATTTTTCCTTCTCCAATTATCTTAGGATAAATTAGTGTACTAAACTTTACTTTTCCTGGTTTATTTTCACGGGTTTCACTAACGCCTTTTAAATGAAGTATGTTATTTTCAATAGAAGCTACATGCTTTTGAGCACTTTGAATTTCAATATCAAAATTCAATTTCTCTGATTTATTTGCTTGGAGATGAATTGCCATAACCTGATCTGGATATGAAACAAAATACTGTCTATTGTATTGAACTCCATCGGCCAAATAACTAACTTTTGCTACAGCATTTTCAATATTTAATTCTCTTCGGAAATTGGAAATTTTATTATGGTTTTTAAATGCCAATTTAATATTTCCTACTGTTTGGTATGGCATTCCGTAGTTAGTATTGTCTGGAGTGTTTTTAGGAAAAACTTCTAAAGCTTTTTGTTGAGCTTCTGTATATTTTCCATTAAATAGTAGTTCTCTAATAGACTCTACATCTTGATAATAATCTTTAGCAATATTATTTCCTGGACTACCAGCCCAAACAGTTTCTTCGTTTAGCTGAATTTGATCAACTTTTTCACCTCCATATAACATAGCGCCAATTCTCCCATTTCCTATGGGCAGCGCTTCATTCCAATTATCGGCAGGCTCATCATACCATAAAACATGATTGCTTTGAGCATTCCCAATGGTAATACATAAAAATAATAATAACGTATAAAACTTAGTTTTCATTAGGCTCCACTTTAAACCAATCAAAATCTGCATACCCACCACGTTTTGCTTCTTGAGTACTCACACTAAATATCCCTACTTTGGCACCAATCCATTTTCCTGGTTGTGCCTTAAAAGGTTTTCCTATCTTTTTATAATTTCTTCCATTTTCGCTATAGCTAAACTGACACGTTGCATCTGGAGCTGTAACCGTTACTTTAAAATAAACCTCATTACTTTTGATTCGCTCTTTAGCATTTTCATTTTCTGCATTTCCTTTAATGGCTCCTAAAGCTTCTGTTTGGGTAATATAATACCCCTCTTTATCTAATGAAATGGTAAGGGTTGCATAATCCATCCCCATAATTATAAGTCCAGCGCTTTTACCACTCTCTGCCTCTTCTGGAAACAATTTAACCTTTGTGGATGCTGAAAAATTTGGAGCTGGAAATTTTTGTAATAATAAATTTGGAACCATCCATAAATTAGGACTCTCTTCTGGAACTTTTATAGAGAAAAGTCTTAAATAATCGGTATTTCTAAATTGTGCGTTCCAAAGTACATTTGGATTTGCTTGCCATTGCCATTGCAATCCTAATTCGTCCATATCAAACTCATCAGTCTCAACTGGAGTAACTATAGAATAAGATTTTCCAACATTAGGTTTTTTGTGTATTGCAACTGGCTCTCCAATTCCGTTTTTATCGTAATCTTCTCCCATTACTGGCCAATCGTTTTTCCAACTCATGGGTTGTAAATGCACAATCCTACCATAAGCATCTACGTCTTGAAAATGATAAAACCATGATTCTCCATTTGGAGTATCCACCCACGCTCCTTGATGTGGCCCATTAATTTTAGTACTTCCTTGTTCTAATACGACTTTCTCCTCATAAGGTCCATATACATCTTTAGACCTCAAAATAAGCTGCCATCCTGTAGCAACTCCTCCCGCAGGCGCAAAAATGTAATAATATCCATTTCTCTTATAAAATTTAGACCCTTCAACAGTAGGATGATTTTCATGACCATCAAAAACATGTTTTCCACTATCGAGAACTTTGGTTCCATCAGCATTCATTTCATGAACCGTCAACAAACTTTTTACCCCAGCACGACTCCCAGCCCAAGCGTGTACTATATATGCTTTTCCATTATCATCCCAAAGCGGACTAGGATCAATTGCTCCTTTAGCTTCCATTACTAATACTGGTGCCTCCCATTCTCCAAAAGGATCTTTGGTCTTTACCATATAAATTCCAAAATCTGGATCTCCCCAATAAATATAAACTTCATTGTTATGGTAACGAATACTTGGCGCCCAAACTCCATTACCGTGTTGCGGAACCGAGAAATGGTCTACTGGAACTTGCTCGGGCAACGCATAATTAATTAGCTTCCAATTTACCATGTCCTTAGAGTGTAAAATGGGCAATCCAGGCGCACAGTTAAAGCTGGAGGCAGTCATAAAATAATCGTCTCCCACACGTACCACATCTGGATCTGAATAATCGGCATACAGAATTGGATTTTTATAAGTTCCATCTCCTTGGTCTGCAACCCACACTTTAGACTTATAATTGTCTGGGTTTTGTCCGTAGGAAAAACTTACTAGTAGAGATAAAATAAAAAATAGTTTTGATTGGCGTAAATTCATTCTTGTAAAATAAGTGTTTAATATTGTTTTCCGTTAATTGATGTATTTGTAAATTGAATCGGTTCTGAATGTTCAATAAGCATAGGAGTAGCTGCCTTATTTATTACCACATTTTTAAACGTAATATTTTTAACTGGTAACGCTTCTCTGCCTCGCACTAAAATTCCGTACTTCCCACCATTGTCTACTTTTACATCTTCAATATGAATATTTTTAATAGAAGGCATATAATCTCCTTCTTGATTAGCATAAATTCCGTAGTGTGTATTTACCTTTAAAAAAGCTTCTTTTACTTGACCTACTTCAATATTTTTTACAAAAACATTTTCCACAAAACCTCCTCTAAGAGTATTTGTTTTTATTCTGATAGCTCTATCTAAATTAGGACTATCCATTTTACAGTTTCTAACATATACATTTCGTACGCCCGCAGAAATTTCGCTTCCCATTACTACACCACCATGACCATCTTTCATTTCACAGTTTTCAACCACAATATTTTCACTTGGTATGTTTACACGTCTACCATCATCGTTTCTTCCCGATTTAATGGCAATACAATCATCTCCTGTATCAAATAAGCAATTTTTTATATGAACATTTTTAGAATACTCTGGGTCGCAACCGTCGTTATTTGGTCCATGACTACGAACCGTAACTCCATCCACCGTAATGTTTACAGATTTTATAGGATGCATAACCCAAAAAGGCGCATTGGTAAACGTAACATCCTTAACTAAAATATTTTCACATTCAAATGGCTCAAAAAATGTAGGTCGCAATTGATAACCTTCTCCAAAAACACGTTCTGCAACAGGAGTTCCAGCTTCATTCATTTTTCGAAGTCTCGGAAGATTTACAGAATCTTTTTGCTGAGGCTCTCCTTCAATATGACCGTAACGCTCTGCTCCACACCAAGGCCACCAATTATCTTTCCCTGCTTGTCCGTTAAAAGTTCCTTTTCCTGTTACTGCAATATTTTTTTGTTTATATGCATAGATTAATGGAGAGTAATTCATCAATTCCACCCCTTCATAAGAAGTGTGAACTACAGGCAAATAAGCTTTTTTATCTTTTGTAAAAAGTATTTCTGCTCCTTCTTCTAAATGAAAATTCACATTACTTAATAAATGAATTGGCCCTGTAACATACTTTCCTTTAGGAACAATTACTTTTCCTCCTCCAGCATCATTACATGCTTTTATAGCATCTTTAATAGCTTTTGAATTATTTGTTTCTCCATCGTTTACTGCTCCGTAATCTTTAATATTGAAATTTTTATCAGGAAAGTTAGGCACAACAATTTGACTGATAATTTTATCGGCTGGGTCTTGTAATTCAGCAGTAGCTTTCTTCGACTCTTCTTTACAAGAAAAGCAAGTAAAAATTACAATAAGACTTAAAAATAGATTGTTTAGTTTCATGCGTTAATGATTATTATTCTTATTTAGTTTGGATTCCAGTTATCGTTTCCTTTTAAAACTTCTTCTTTAGTATATTTTTTAATATCCGAAGCTGTTAATTGTTTTGCCCATGGTACACGCTTATTAGACGCTCCTGGACCTGTAGTATTGTATTCAGCATAGAAAGTAGTTTTTTCGGCTTGTGGCTTATTCCAATTATGCCAGCCCTCTGGTTTTATATGGTTTTCCATATAACAATTAATCCAAATGGTTTGCGCATAATCTCGCCAAGGTCTTCCTAAATAAAACGAGTGTTCTTCGGCTTTGCTTAAAAGCTTACAATTGTAAAACACCATTCCGTAATTAGCACTCTTTTCTGTAGAAGCAGCTGTAACATATCCGTGGTCTTTACTCATAATTGTACAGTTCTCAAAAAAAGCGGTAGCCCAACCGAATATATAATCCACCGTTCCCTCTATATAGCAATCTTTATAGTATTGACGACTCTCTTTTCCATGCAAGTAAAGCGTATCTTGATTTCCTAAAAACTTGCAATTATTAAAACACACTCTATCCCCATCTACACGAACTGCAACTGCTTGCCCAACAGGTCCAGCACTATTTTCAAAAGTAATATTTTCAGCATAGAAGTCGTCTCCAAAAACAAAGAAAGAAGTAGAGCCTGTTGTTCCCATTTCTTCTCCAAAAGCATTGTGTTTACTTGCATAATCGTTGAATGTCAATATAGTATTTTCTTTATCTTCTCCAATAAAAGCAACATTAGTTTTAGAAGCTGGGAGTACTAATTTTTCTTTATAGACTCCATTTTTAATAAAAATACGTGTTTGTTTTTTTCTGAAATTTGGCACCTCATCTATTGCTGCTTGAACTGAGGTAAAATCTCCTGTACCGTCTAGACTTACTATATAATCAAACTCCCTTTTTTTAAGAAGAGAATTTGCATAAACTTCCATATTACTATATTCACTTTTAGCAATTATATGTGAATCCTTAATAGTAGGTTTTAAATTATTCTTAAGTTCCCAATCGTCTGGAATTCCATCTTCGTCCTTATCATTTTCTATTGAAACCTCTTTTAAAGTTGGCCAGCCTCCTACATCTTTTTGGGAGTCAATGATTCCATTTTTATAAGTAGCTGTTCCTTTTTTAACTTCAGAAATAATTCTTTTATCTACAGCATCTCTAACCTTGCTTGCTCCTGCATTTTTCAATACCGAGGCATATGATTCTGTTGCTGTTTGTGTGTTTACATTAGTTATTTTTTCTTCTGAAGAAAGTTTTACTTCGTCTAAATCATCAACTAAAAGACCTTTCCAATTATCTTCTGAAATTTCGGAGTTCCCTTCTAAAAAATTACCTTCTACATAAAATTTACCATAAGGCTTATAGGGATTTACAATTCTATTAGTTTTTGATTTTTCGGTTGCAGGTCCTGGTTTATAATAATTATTAATGATATTATAACGTCCTTTTTCACCCCCATAGGTATTGTCTAGTTTCCAATTATAAATGACGTTATTTCTAAAATCAACAAACTCATCTTTTGTATTTGGGGTTGATGAAGAACCGCTAAATCTAGGATTTCGACTACTATTACTTGCAATTAAATTATGATGAAAAGAGGCATTTTGTCCACCCCAAATTCCGCCATATCCATGCGCTCCTTTTTTATGAATAGAACGATTTAATGCCTCGGAAATAATACACCATTGCATGGTGAAGTTTTTGGTATGATAAAATGATGCATTTTCATCGGTAGACCAACTTATAGAACAATGATCAATAATGGCATTTTCGAAACCTCGCCCTCCAAATGCATCGTCTTCTACTCCATACACATCGCCCATTCTAAACCTTAAATATCTAATAATAACATTGTCTGCTTTTACACTTACAGGATATCCTTTTATTGTAATTCCATCGCCAGGAGCCGTTTGTCCAAGAATGGTAAGATCTCCTTTGTTAATATCTAAATCTGACTTTAAATTTATAGTCCCAGAAATATTAAAAACAATAGTTCGGGGACCATTTTTCACAATTCCCTTCCGCAAACTTCCTTCACCATCGTCGTTAAGGTTTGTAACCACATAAACTTGTCCGCCACGACCACCTGTTGCATAGCGACCAAAACCTTCAGCATTTGGAAATGCCAATTGTTGAGCGCTTAAGAAAGCGCTTACAACTAAAAAAAGTGAGAAAAGAAATGTTATTTTTTTCTGATAAAACATTTAATTATTTGTTTTGCTGTTCGGTAATCAATGCTACAAGACTATTTATATAAACTTCTATATTGTCATAAGCAGTACTCAATTCATTTCCGTTAGGATTATTAGCCTCGGGATTAAGCTTCATTTCAATCTTCCAATCGTCTGGCATTCCATCTTTAGAAGAATCTTGTGGTGGCGTTTCACTTTTAAGTTCTGGCCAACCTCCAACATCATTTTGAGAATCTATAATTCCTTTTGAACTTCCATTAGATCCTTCATAGGTATAATTTCCAGCTTCTACTTCTTTAACTATTCTTTGGTCTATTTCATCTCTAACTAAAGAAGAACCCCCAAATTCTAGAACTCTTTTATATGCATCTTGAGCTGTATGTGTAGTAACGTTATTCTCAACATCTAGGGGAGAAGGAAGTCTCATTGCTTGTTTTTCTTCTTCTGAAACCTCTCCATAGCTATGATGGATCTGATTGTAAACTCCATAATTCCAATTATCTTGAGTTACAACTTTACTCCCCTCCATATAATTTCCAGAAATGTAAAATTTTCCCCAAATATCATACACTTCGGTATCTGTATTTTTATTTTTATCTATAGCTATTATTCTATCTCTTTTTGCGGTTGCAGGTCCTGGTTTATAGTAACAATTTACAATATTAACATTCATAGCTTCCCCTCCATAAGCACTATTATTTCCCCAATTATAAATAACGTTATTCCTTAAATCCACCAAATCTGTTAATGCAAAGGCTTTCCCAGCTTGCTCTCCCAAACGCGGATTGCGACTATCATGATGTGCTAGTAAATTATGATGAAAAGATGCTTTTTTACCACCCCAAATACCTCCATAACCATGTGCTCCTTTTTCATGAACAGAGTTTCTTAAACTCTCCGTTACAAAGCACCATTGAAGCGTTGTGTTTTCATTTGCATAGAAAGTTGCCGTTTCGTCGGTACTCCAACTAATAGAGCAATGATCTACAATAATATTTTTTTGAAAGCGTGCTTCTAATCCATCTGCCTGTTGCTGCTCTTCGTCTCCCATTCGAAAACGCAGAAACCTAATGATTACATTGTCTGCTTTAATTAAAACGGGATAATCTTTAATAGTAATTCCATCACCAGGAGCTGTTTGTCCTGCTATAGTAAGATCTCCATTTTCAATAACTAACCTCGATTTTAAACTTATATTTCCAGAAACCTTAAAAAGAATATATCGAGAGCCTGCTGTTTCTATGGCTTTTCTAAAACTACCTTCACCACTATCATTTAAATTAGTTACAAAAAGTACTTTTCCTCCTCTCCCTCCTGTTGTATTCCTACCAAATCCCTCAGCTCCTGGAAAAGCATATGCTTCTTCTTCAATTTGGGGTGGCTTTTCTACGGAGGAGTTTTCTGGTACTGTATCGTCATCATGATTTATTCCTGTTCCGTCGCTATTAGAACAACTCATAAAGCAGGTAATCAATAAAATAAAAAAGGAATATAAACTTGCTTTATATTTCATGTGCTTATATGTATTATTTTAAAATAAAGTTATTTACTAATAAATAATAGTATTTCAATTAATAAAAACAACCAAAGCTAGCACCATTCTATGCCTATTTGAGGTGCTAGCCTTTAGTTGAATTTGCATACTAACTAAAACAAACTAATTATTATAATTGTGCTCTCCATCTAGGATCTCCAGAATTATATTTCCCAGAGAATCCTGTATCTTTAAAATTGAAATCGTTATTATCTACATCTTTCCATAAATCGTCTTGAGTACCAGAATAGTTTCCTACAGGAAATCCTGGAATTTCTTTTCCTTCATTGAAGGAGAAGTTTGACGTACTATAAATATTTAATAACTCAAAATTGGTGCTTTCTAATCCTTCTCCAACTCCTTGAATTCCATATACACCCTCACCAGATTGATCCCAAGAATGTCCGAATATTGAATTCCTTATCTGAATTCCATTAGCTACATTATTATTTCCATCACCTCCTCGGTAACGTAAAAATCTAGCTCCCGTATTGATAAAGTTTGCAAACGTACAGCTTTCAATAACCAAAGATTGAGAGTTGTTTCTAGACTGAACTCCTGTATCTACTTTGTTAAAAGTACTGTTGCTAAAAGTTATGTTATTAAATCTAGCCGTTGGTGTTTCTCCAGCATCCGCAGGATTAGTATCGGCAGTAATAATTCCGTAATTACCAATACTGTCCACTACACTATTATTAATAATGAAATTATCTATCTCTACAGTACCCCTAATACGCATTATTCCTCTTAAAGTTCCAATTTGACAATTTTCAAAACTTACTTCTCTAACATAAATATTATCTGTATTTGGATTGAAAATATAATCTCCTGAAAAATCTTCTCCTCTCAACTCAAGGTCTACAAAACGGATATGATCAATATTAGAATTACCTTCAATATTCCAGTTTCCAGTAGTGTATAATTTTGCCTTTTGTTCTCCAAAACCATACGCTGCTTGAATAGTGATAGATTTTGTTAAATTGTCTCCTGGTAAATCATACGTTACTCCACGTTTTACTAATATAGTTGCTCCATCTGGTGCGGCCGCAACTGCATCTGCAACTGCACTAGCACTTTCATTTTCTCTAATGTCTATTACATTAGGATCGGAAGCATCTATATCTGCAACTTTTGTAGTGTAATTTACCCAACCACGGATATCTTCTCCGCTATAAATTGCAATTTGATATGCTGTTTCCGGACTCAAGCCTTCTACAAAACCTTCCCCATTATCATTCTCTTCTGAAGAAACTGGAGTCTCTTCAAATAAAGGTTCTTGAAGTTTTAAGTCTTCAGCAGCAAAAACTTTAATTCCCGTAACCGCTGCCCCCGCAGGTGTCCATGTTACTCTTGCAGCCACATCGGTAACATCATAAGCTTCAGGGATATTTAAAATAGTTGGAAAACGCTGTGTTCTTACATTCCCTAAATCCGACAATTTACTATCGTACTGAGGATCGGAAGCATGAGCAGTTGCTCTTACTTGATAAAGTGTATTCCAAAACAAATCTTCTCCAACTAATGTTTTATTTATTTCTACATAATTAGTATCTGCTTGAATAGTATATTCTATAGTTGTAAAGGTATCTCTACTAACTTCTAATGTATAAGACTCTGCTTCTTTAAGTTTTCCCATATTTACAATAATGGTATTTCCTTCAGAAAACAAATCTTCATTAAGTACTGGTCTAAAAAGTCTTGTTTGCTCAAAACTTTTATCGTCGTCTTTATCACAGGCATTAAAAAGGGTGATGCACAGCAATAAGCCTAACAACGATTTTATATTAAATATGCTTTTATTGTTTTTCATTTGTTCCTTTTTTAAGTTGATTTAGAATCCGTAACCATCATTTTGCAATGTTCCTTGACTGTTCTCTACGGCTATGGTTGGAATTGGAAAAATATATCTTGCCACTCCTGGATTAGGACCGTTTATATAATTTTCCCAGTCGCGTAAAATCCATTCGTCATATGTAGTGGTATCATCATGTAAATCAAGTAAAAAAGGAACTTGATTCCATGTTTCGTCTGGTGGAGCAACTACTCTTGAGTTTCTATTTAAGATGGTAAATTTCCCTTCTTCATCTAATTTCCAATACATATAATCTGGTAAATCTGTGGTTCCATTATATGCTTCATCTGCTAATTGTTTAAGTCCTTCAACAGTTTCCGACATTTTTTCAGAGTAAATTCCCCAACGGATTAACTCATATTTACGAATCATTTCTCCTCCAAATTCCCATGCGCGCTCGTTTACAATTGCTTCAAAAAATGAATCTTTACTTGAGGAAACACTCGTTAAATACTGATCTACTTTTTCAGCCCAATCGGCATCCTCAAAAGCTCTTTGACGAACTCTTCTAAGTGCATTTTGCGCTTCCATTGTTGGCCCATTTAATTCGTTTTCTGCTTCTGCGTACATTAAAAGTACATCTGCATAACGCATCATTGGCCAGTTAATACCCGTACTTTTTGCCGTTGAAGCTCCAGGTGGCGTTTCCAATAAATGACGTCCCCATTTTCCTTGAGAAATATTCATCGGTCCATCTATAAATTCAGGTTCAAAGTCTGTATTTATTCTGTATAAACCACAGGTAACATCTCTTCTAACATCTAACGTATCAAACGAAAAATAATAGGTAACAGGCATTGCCATATAGTTGTTTCCTGAACCATAATTGTGAGAAGATGTTGGACCTCCTTCTACTTCAATTCCAATATTCCAACCTACATCTCCACTGTTAAGAGAAAAAGGAACTTCAAATAAAACTTCACTATTTACTGGAGTTTGAAAGGTAACGTTGTTTAAGAAAATCTGACGAAAATCTGTCGGTAATGGTCTATCTTTAAGGTCGATTAACTTTTTAGCATAATCTCTCGCAATGGTATAATATTCTTGATAATTACTCCCTCTAGCTTGCGACAAATCTGGCTTTAAATAATAACCTCCTCTTTGCAATGCCAATCTCGCAATCATTGCCAAAGTATATTCTCTGTTAACTTGTTCTACTCCATAACGAGTTTCGTCTGCCCAAAGCATGTTTTCTTCTACTTCGATAAGATTTTGAATCTCACCACTTAGAATTTCATTTCGGTCGGTTTTTGGCAAATTAAAATTATCGCCAGCTACTGGTGCAGCAACTACATAAGGTACATCTCCAAAATAGTAAATTAACATACTATACCAATAAGCTCTTAAAGTATAAGCCTCTCCAAGCAATTGATTCATTGTTTTTCGAACAGTTTCATCCTCATTCTCCAAATTTCCGCTAGCTGTAATACCTTCAATAGAAATATTAGCATCTCTAATGGCTCTATAAGCATTTGTCCATACAATGTCTAAATCTCGGTTACTAGGTAATGCATCTAAATTCCATATTTGGTACCTATCTCCATTACTGTTCCAACCAGATTGATGTTCTATATCTGTATTTCCAGCCATATTGTTGGATAATCTCGAACGAAATGCGTCTTGATTAAAGTAAGAATATATAGCATTAACACCATTTCTGGCATCGTCTACATTGGAATAAATGTAATTATTATCGAAGGTAGAAATCGAATCTGGCTCCATAAAATCGTCACTACACGCACTTGTTACTAGTGTCAATGATAATGAGGCAATTATTATTTTAGCTGAATTATATATATTTTTCATTTTATTGACCATTAAAAAGTTAAGTTAAGACCTATAGTGTACGAACGGCTTCTAGGAAAAGAAGAATAATCTACTCCAGGAGTTAATCCTCCGCCCGATGAGCTCACTTCAGGATCATAACCTGAATAATTTGTCCAGATATGTAAGTTTCTTCCGGTAGCAAAAAGTCTAAATTGACTTAAACCCACTTTAGAAATCCATTGTTTTGGGAAATTATACCCAAATGTTAGGTTGTTTAATCTAAGGAAAGAACCGTCTTCTATTGCCCATGAATGAACAACTGCTCCTGCGATACCATGACTGGCATGAGACCAAATATCTTTATCGCCATTTAATTGCTGTAACTGATTTAAATCTGTTACTACACCTCCTGGTGTTCCGGTATATTGTCCGTCTATATCGATATACGTAAAACGATTGTCAGAATTCATGGTATTCAACATATTACCGTAAGTAACTCTTCGGAATTGGTTATATTGAATTTTTCCTGTGTTATAAACATCATTTCCATATTGATAATTAAAAAATATAGATACATCAAACCCTTTGTAACGAGCATTCACTCCAAAACCTCCTTGGAAGTCTGGCAATGCATTACCTATAACTTGTCTATCGTCTGCATTAATCTCTCCATTTCCATCAAGATCTTTCAATTTTAAGAACCCTGGACGAATGTTTGTATTTCCTACAACACCTCCAGAAGAAGCTATTCCGTCTTTTAAAATGTAATCTCCAGAAGCTTCATCATAACTTTCAAAATCGTTTACGGTATACATTCCATCGGTTACATATCCGTAGATATCTCCAACTTTACCTCCTACTTGTAAGTAATAATCGTTGATATTATTTAAATCGGTACTTGCCCAATTTGATCTAAAGAAACGCTCATTGGTTCCATCTAAAGATTCTATTTTAAAGGTATTAGCTCCAATATTAAAATTAGCCGATAAACTAAAATCTGTATTCTCAATAATATAGGAATTAAGACCAAGCTCAACCCCTTGATTTGAAGTAGAACCAACATTATCCCATTGATTTTCAAAACCTGTATTATTTGGAATAGCAGATTCTAATAGTAAATCCCTTGTTTCGTTTTTGTAGTAATCAAAACTACCTCTTAAACGACTATTAAAGAAGGCAAAATCCAACCCTATATTATTGGTAACAGTAGTTTCCCATTTTAAATCTGGATTATAAAGCACATCACTACTAGGTGTGTAATACACATTATCTATATTTCCAAAACCAGGACCTCTGTTGGTTGTTGCGCCAAATAAGAATTGTGTAGCTGTTGGGTCGATTCTGTCGTTCCCTGTTTCTCCGTAGGTAATTCTCAGTTTTAATTCGTCTATAAAATCAGCATTTTTTAAGAAATCTTCATTCTTTAATTTCCAAGCAAATGCCAATGCTGGAAAAATTCCTAAACGGTTATCTTTTGCAAAACGACTCGATTCATCTCCTCTAAAAGTAAGTGTCCAGATATATTTATCTTGAAGTTGAAAATCCAATCTTCCAAATAAAGAACGCCTGTTTACATCGGTATCTTCTGAGGTTAATAATCTATCTACACGACCAAAAGCCATGTTTGCAAACAACTCTTCTGGAGTAATAGAAAGTCTAAAATCTTCCGCACGAATAAAGCTTCTTTTTCCTCCCGCAGAAGACATTTCAAAACCTAATAAGAAATCTAATTTATAATCTTCTCCCCAATTCTTTTTATAGTTCAAAGTATTTAACCATCTATAAGAATCGTTCTCCCTATTATCTTTTTGTCCCAAAGGCATACTCCCACCATTGTTAAAAGATTCTCCTGTTAAAGGACCATAAAAACGAAGGTCTTCTCTAAATTTCTTTTCGGTTGTAAAAGTTGTTTTAAAGTCTAAATCAGAAAAAATAGACCATGTCAAACCTGCATTCAATACATAACTATTTTCCGTTCTTTTACGCCAATCCTGTTTAACAAGTTCTGTAGGATCTACTAAACTCAATAAGAACTGCTGGTAATCGTCGTCATTATTAGGTTGATTTAAATCTATTTCCAATTCATCTGCAATACCATTTACAGGTCTTGCTTGCACTGCATCTTTAATTTTTAATTGCGCATTGTTAGATGTTCCTGCTCCATCTATAACAGAGTTTGTAATTCTGGTAGACACATCTAAGCGTAGTGGATCTGCTAATTTCTGGTTCAATTTAAAGTTAACTGCTGTTCTCTCATATGCAGAACCTGTTAAAAGTCCTTCATCGTCATTTCTAGAAACACTCAATCTCATTTTGGTCATATCTGTACCCCCGCTAATTGCGATATTGTGATATTGAGATAAACGCGAGCCTCCAAAAAGTTCATCTTGCCAATCGGTTCCTGGCTTAGATTTATACAATTCTATATCATCATATTTTCCAAAATACTTTTCAAAATTATCAACAGATGATTGCCCTTGTAGTTTAGCATACTCATAATTTGCCAGCACATATTCATAAGGAGATAACACCTCATAACGTCTATCTTCTGGAAGTGTATTAAATTGAAAGAAATTGTTATAAGAAATAGAAACTTTCCCAGCAATAGGAGATTTTGTGGTAATTACAATAACTCCATTAGAAGCTTGCGCTCCATAAACAGCAGTTGCTGCTGCATCTTTAAGTACATCTATATTTGCAATATCGTTTGGCGGAATATCGTTAATACTACTTACAATAAATCCATCCACAACATATAATGGAGAGTTATCTTGGGTAATAGATCCACCTCCACGAACTCTAATTTTAATATCTGCTCCAGGCTCTCCATCGGCTGTGGTTACATTTACCCCAGGAAGTCTTCCTGAGAGTGCTTCAGCTGCACTAGAAACTGGAATCTTAGAAATTTCTTTGGCAGACATGGTAGCTACGGATCCTGTCATATCTTGCCTCTTTACTTTTCCGTAACCATAATCAATCAAGACAACTTCATCTAATTGATTAACGTCGGCTTCTAAACTAACATTAATTTCCGACTGATCATTCACCGCTACTTCTTTGGTAATATAGCCGATGTATGAAAAAATTAAGGTAGCACTAGGGTTAGAAACTGTAATATTATAATTCCCATCAAAATCTGTGGCTACCCCATTACTGGTTCCTTTTTCAATAACTGTAACGCCAGGTAAAGGGCCAGAAATATCTGCTGCACTTACTTGCCCAATTACATTAAGCTCTTGGGACGCAATCGTTGTAGTAAAAAACATAAAAAAAAGCAGTATTGAAAAACACCATCATTCTTTAGGAGGACTTTGAACATTGCTTAAACTCAATGAAGAGCTGTAGCAACTTAAAAAGTTTAGGTTTGTCATAAAAGTTATTTTTTGGTTAGCTAGTTTATTTATTCGACTTCAAAAATTCCATCCTTACCGTTTTATGAAAAAATAGTCTATTTGACTATAAGTTTTGATTGCAGTAAAGCACAATTTCATGTAATCGATTGCACAAATATATTTATAAATTACAAATTTCCAAATTTTGATAGCATTTTTTTAATATTCACATAAAAATAGCGCCAATATTATACGAAATAAACGTTTTTAAAGCTAAATAATCAATGCTTATACTGATTTTAATGAATATATGTAATCGATAACATTATGTGGGAAATTTTCTATGAACATCCGTAACCGATAAAAAACAAAACCCATAAAAACTCCCTATCTTTGCATAAAGAACCAAAGGTAATGAGCAACATACGTATAACTAAACAATTTAACTTTGAAACTGGGCACGCCCTATATGGCTATGATGGCAAATGCAGAAACGTACATGGGCATAGCTATAAACTTTCTGTTACAGTTATTGGTACTCCAATAACCGATACTGCCAATGTAAAATTAGGAATGGTGATAGATTTTGGAGATCTAAAAAAAATAGTTAAAGAAGATATTGTTGATGTTTTTGACCATGCTACCGTATTTAATAAAAATACTCCTCACGTAGAATTAGCACAAGAACTCTCTACTCGTGGACACAATGTTATTTTGGTTGATTATCAACCTACAAGCGAAAATATGGTCATAGATTTTGCTGAAAAAATTAAAAAAAGACTTCCTGAGCATATCCAACTGCACTCCTTAAAACTACAAGAAACAGAAACCTCATTTGCCGAATGGTACGCTACAGATAATAACTAGGGCGTTACCCCAAAAGGGGTCGGGTTTTCCGCGCTACACGGTAGCTTGCTTCAACCCCTAACGCAAAAACAATTTTTCTATCTTTACATCTTTAAATACAAAGAATGAATATTCCTGAAGGTAAAAAAGTATATTTCGCATCAGATAACCACTTAGGAGCACCTACTCGAAAAGAAAGTGCAATCCGTGAAAAAAAATTTGTTGCTTGGCTCGACGAAGTAAAGCAAGATGCAGCAGCTATTTTTTTATTAGGAGACTTATTCGACTTTTGGTTTGAATATAAAACAGTAATTCCAAAAGGGTTTTCTAGAACTTTTGGAAAACTAGCAGAGATTACAGATGCCGGAATCCCAATCTATTATTTTGTTGGTAACCACGATTTATGGATGGATGGTTATTTTGAAGAAGAACTCAATATTCCTGTTTATCATACTCCTCAAGAATTTACTTTTAACAATAAAAAATTTTTCATCGGTCACGGAGATGGTCTAGGCCCAGGCGACAAAGGGTACAAACGCATGAAAAAAGTATTTACTAATCCTGTTGCTAAATGGTTTTTTAGATGGCTACATCCAGATCTAGGTGTTAAATTAGCACAATATCTGTCGGTAAAAAACAAACTTATTTCTGGAGATGAGGATATTAAATTTTTAGGCGAAGAGAATGAATGGCTTGTGCAATATTGCAAACGAAAACTAGAAAGTGAACACCGCGATTATTTTGTATTTGGACACCGACACTTACCTCTTGAAATAGATTTGAATAACAATAGTAAATATGTAAATTTAGGAGACTGGATACATTATTATACCTACGCAGAATTTGGCGGAACCGAACTCCGACTAAAAACTTATGATATACAGAAATAACCATAAAAAACACCCTTTAAAAAGAAAGCGTTTTCTCTTTGCGCTGTTTGTGGTTGTTTTATGTGTTTTTTCTCATTTCTTTTTTCAATTTAGAACATCCGATAAAGAAACACTACGTATTTTTAAAAAATCGGAAGTTTCTGCTTCTATAAAATACATCCCTTCAAACATAATTTCTTCTAAAGTAAGGGTTATTCAAACAGGAAATTCTAAAAAAAATACAGTCTTATTTATTCATGGAGCTCCAGGTTCTGGGAACGCTTTTTATGGGTATCTAAAAGATTCTTCCTTATTAAAAAACGCCAAACTAATTACGTTCGATCGTCCCGGTTATGGCTATTCTGGTTTTGGAAAGTCGCTTCCCTCCATAGAAAAACAAGCCTTAATTGTAGATGAAATAATCCAGGCTTTAGATTTGAAAAATGTAATTGTTGTAGGACATTCTTATGGAGGACCAATTGCTGCACTCTCAGCATTAAAAAATAATAAAATAAAAGACATAGTTATGCTTTCTCCAGCAATAGATCCAAATTCAGAAGAATATTTTTGGGTTGGAAATTTTGCCAAATGGAAAGCTACCCGTTGGTTAGTCCCAAGAGCTTTTGTAGTAGCAGCCGATGAAAAATATGCTCATGCCGAAGAATTAAAAACTATGGAAAGTTTATGGAAAAAAATACCAGTTCCTGTGCTTATACTACATGGAAAAAAGGATTTTTTAGCTCCCTATAAAAACATGGAATATGTTGAGGATTATTTCCCAAAAACACTCCTAAATTCCATAACACTTCCAAATGAAAATCATTTTATTCCATGGACAAAACAACAACTTATTATAAAAGAAATTGACTCTCTAATCCAAAATATTCAATAGTTATTTAATTTATAATTATCTCTAATTACAATCTAATCAGTAGATTTTTTTCTGCATCCCAAAGATTTTTATACTTTTGAATAAAATAAAACTACAATGCGCTTTCTCTTCTTTTTACTTTTATCCGCTATAAGCATTCTTAACTTATATCCACAATCGGTTAACGACAGTATTTTACGGGTTGGTTATGGTGGGTCTGAGCCTTTTGTATATACTAATGAAACTCCAAAAGGAATAATTGTAGATGTGTGGCGAGAAATAGCATTTAATGAGGATTTTAAATATAAGCTATATCCATACAAAACAATTGATTCTGGCTTACTTGCAGTAAAAAACAATAAAATTGATGTTTTTATTGGCCCAATAACCATTAATTCTAATCGGGCTCAACATGCTACTTTCTCTCAGCCTTATTTTGATACAGAAATGGCTATTCTGGCTCCCGTACTAGATTTAACTTTTTGGGAACGTATTCAGCCATTTTTTAGTACAACTTTTTTGTATGCCGTGCTTGGTTTGCTATTGGTACTTACCATTGTTGGAATATTATTCTGGCTTGCCGAAGGAAAACATATGGGAGCAGAGTATGGTGAGAGCGCTATAAAAGGAATAGGAACTGGTATTTGGCTTGCTATTGTAACGATGACAACTGTTGGATATGGTGATTATGCTCCAAAAACCATTTTAGGTAGGTTTATTATAGGAAGCTGGATGATTATATCTCTTATTATGGCTACTTCTTTTGTGGCTGGAATTGCTACAACACTCTCTATTACATCCAAGGAAGGAAAAACTATTACTTCTCTTACACATCTAGAAAGTAAAAAAGTTGCCGTGCCATCCAATCAAAAGTTAATAGACAATATTAATATCTTTGGAGGAGAAACGGTAATTGTAACAAATGCCAAGGAAGGTTATAAAAAATTAATGAATGGTGATGTAGATGCATTAGTTTATGATATTGTACCCTTAGAACACATCTTTAAGAATAGTAAAAAAGAGGGGTTTCTTTTAAGTAAAAAGGGTATTTTACCTCAACATTATGGCTTTGCTTTTCCTGAAGCAAATGCATTAAAAAAACAGATTGATATTGAAATATTAAGACTGAAGGAAAGTGGTGAAATTAATAAAATTATAAAAGAATGGGTTAATCGGTAATTCATTCTTAATGCCAATCTAACTTAGCTCTTTCCTCCCAATATTCATTTACAGCAATTTTATGCTTAGTTAATAGTGCAATTTCCGCTTCAGATAATTCAAAAGTATATGCTTTCAAATTATCTATTAATTGAGACTTAGAAGAGGCTCCACTCAAAACAATGGAAGGTTCTATACTATCCATAACATAACGCAAAGCAATGGCATCCAACCCTACATTATATTTTATAGAAAGTGTTTTTAAAAGCTCATATAAATCAGAATAATGTGGATAACTCTCATTCTTAAAAACTCTTCCATTGGCCAAAGCTTCTTTTATAATAACAGTTTTTTGTTTCTTTATTGCGTCCTTTAAAATATTGAAAACACTCTGCTCAAATATATTATATGTTACTTGAAAGCTATCGAATAATTCTAAACCATCTATCTCTAAACTTAATGCAGTTTTTATAACTTCTGATTGATTAATTCCGCTAGATGTTAAGCCTATTTTTAATCCAAATTCTCTTTTTAATTTAGAAAGCTTAACTAGAACGTCCTTATTGAATAAAACCCCACTTTCTAAGGTAGCGGAATGTATTTGATAATACTTAAGCTGTGGTAATAACACTTTAGAAACTTCCCATTGCTCGGTTAATTTTGATAAAGAATGTTCTTTAATTTCATGTTTTCCAGCATATCCAAGTTCCCAATCTGCCATATATGTATAGCCCCATTTAGTGCCCAAAACAACATCTGTGTAGCCGTGTTTAACATTCCATTCATACAAAAAAGCTTCTCCCTTTCCGTAAGAAGGAGCAGTATCAAAATAACGAATTCCCAATTTATAAGCTTGATCTAAAACTTCAAATGCATTATTTTTAAAAGCTTTTTCTGACTTATTATCTACAACCGAATTATTTACATTAATATATTCTGGACGTCCAAGCGCTGCTAAACCTAAACCTATTTTTGTCTTATTTCCACTCATTAATCATACTTTATTTGGCATGTAACACATGTATACGTGTGTTCGTCCAAAATAATACCACTTATATGTTGAATAACAAATTCTTTGATGAAATTATTATAATTATCATGAAGTGGGTTTACGTCTTTGGCTCTCATAAGCTCATAAAACTGCCCTTCCCATTCTTGGCTTCCCCAACAGTTTGGGCAAATTCCCTCTGGAGATTTCCCTACAGAATCATTATTTTCTTTACTCTTAAAATACCTTTTTACACTATCAACAATACTTTCTTTCATTTTTTATTGATTTTTAATTTCTTCTGTTTCAATAATCACTTCATTCTGTAATGTTCTATGAACAGGACATTTCGAAGCAATTTCTTTTAATTTATTCCGTTGGGTTTCATCCAAATTTCCTACAAATTTTAATTTCTTGGATAAATAATCAATCCGTCCAGGTTTTTCTACATCTACCTTTAAATCGTCGCTGTGTTTTTTTGAATGTGTTATATATACAAATACTTCTTCCAGCGGCCATCCTTTCCTTTCTGCATAAAGTTTTATCGTCATGGTTGTGCAAGCAGCCAATCCAGCGCTTAAATAATCATAGGGACCTGGCCCAAAATCATCTCCACCAAAACTTTGGGGTTCATCTGCAATAAAGGCGTGATTTTTCGTCTGAATATTAGTAGTGAAATTATCTTCTTTTAAGTTTAAATGAGCTACTAATTGCTCGCCATTTGGACTTAACATTTTATTTTCTTCTGAAGAGAAATAACGTTGTGTCCACATTCCAATTATATTTCCTGCATACTCACTATCTTTCGTCTCCGACAAAAGATGATCTGCATCATCTAAACTGATAAAACTTTTTGGATGCATTGCATTATGATACAATTCTTGTGCATTCTCAATCCCAACCTTCTTATCAAAAGGAGCATGCATAATTAATAAAGGCTTTCTTAAGGATTTTACAATTTCTGGAAGGTTTTTCTTATCAAAATCTTCCACAAAATCCTTGTCAATTGTAAAAGGTCTCCCTCCAATGTTTACTTCAATATCTCCTTTCTTTTCTATGTCTTCAATTTGATGAGAAAACAACTGCTTAACATGGGAAATCGAAGCTGGTGCTCCAATAGTTGCTACCGCTTTTACCGAATTCAACATAGATGCAGCCACTAAAACCGCTGCCCCTCCAAGAGAATGACCTACCAGTAGTGAAGGTTCGGCATAATTTTCTTTTATAAACTGATTCACAGCCAGCAAATCATCAACATTTGCAGAAAAGTGACTTTCCGCAAACTCTCCTTCACTTCGTCCTAAACCCGTAAAATCAAAACGTATTACTCCAAAGCCAAAATTTGTAAGCGACCTACTTATATTACGTACTGCACCAAAACTACTGTTACATGTAAAACAATGCGCAAAAATTGCATAATAATTAGGTTTTTGGTTTGCAGGAAGCTCTAAATAAGCTTGTAACTTATATCCCCTTTTATTAATAATATCTAGCTTTGAATTTTTCACACGAATAAAATTAAGTTAAACATTTATTTTTTAGAATATTACATAATTAAGTACTCAAGCACTACCTCTTAAAAAGCCTTCGCTTTATTCATCTCCTTTTGTGGAGGCATTTATTTTGACTATAATAAATCCCTCAATAAGGCCTGCATATATCAGTTTTATAAAGTGCTTTCTAACTTTTCTTTATTTGTAAATTCAGAAAATTCTTTTAATAACTTTTTCAATTTAGGATTGATGTAGCTTTTACAAAACGGCTTTTCTGGATTACTGAAATAATAATTATGAAACATTTCTTCAGAAGGTTTAAAGCTTTCAAAACTATATACCTTGGTAATTATTTCTTCTGAAAATTCTTTCTGTAACAACTCTAAAACCTCCATCGATTTATCTTTCTGCTCTTCTGAAAAAGTATAGATTGCAGATTTATAAGCATCTCTCCAACTATGATTAACAGTGCTTTTATGGGTGTGTAAGTGAATTTCTATAAGCGTTTTCAAAGAAATTTCATCTGGAATAAAATGAACAATAATAGCCTCAGAAAATTGGTCTTTATACTCTTTTGAAGCTACAAACCCCTGCGCTACTTTTTTCACTCCTACAAGCGACTGGTAAATAGCTTCCATACACCAATAACAGCTCCCGCTAAGTGCTATTTTATTCATTTACTATCCTTCTTCTGTTATTTCTACCCCTTTCCAAAAGGCTACATAATCTTTAATTTCTTTTGCCAATGGCGTTGGATTTGGATAATACCATGCAGCCATTTTATTAGTCTTACCAGCTACATCAATATTAAAATAAGATGCTTTTCCTTTCCAAGAACAAGTAGTATGTGTTTCTGTTTCCTTAAAAAATTGTTTGTTAAGACTATTCTGAGGAAAATATTTATTTCCTTCTATCTCTTTAATCTCACTACTTTCAGCTAAAATTTCTCCATTCCAACTTGCTCTGTATTTCATTTTAATTATTATTGTTTTTTTAATTTTTACCCTTTATAATTATTTAAAAAATGAATCACTTTTTGTTCAGGCATTTCACAAGGTTTTAAATTTTCAGATTTACTTGTTATATAGTAATTCAAACTAATAAAATCATTTCCTCCAAGCTCTTTAGCATAGATTTTAATGCTTTTACCATCATTAAAATCGGCTCTAGTTACTCCATATTTTTTCTGTTGATATTCAACTTCAGAATAACCAAGAGGTAAATTTTTTATTTTTTCAAGTATCATTCTTCATCCATTAAATCAATACCTCCCCAAACAACTGAAAATTTCTGACAATGTATTACCAAAGATTTATAGTCTGCTATATTTACTTCTGGCGGAAATTTATACTTCTGCGCCCCCTTATTCGACTTTAAACTTGCAACATAAACGCCTCCTTCTTTGTCGATAGCATCTCTGTTGTTAATTTCACTCATCTCTTTTTGAGAGAGATATAACTTCAAATCTGGACCAGCCAAGGTGTAAAAATCCCCTCCAAGTACAAAGTACATCTCTTTATTTTCTTTCTGAACGCTCCAATTTCCTCTAATACTATATACTTTATCTACCCATTGATTTCCTTTTTGAGCAATTCCTTCAGCATTGGTCATAACTATTAGTAATAGTGTTAATACGGTTGTTTTCATTTTTTTATTTTTGGTTAAGAACTACACGATAACATGGAACAACCTACTTTATGGCGTGCCCATTCAGGGCGTTTAACAAACCATTTCTCATTGTCTGGTTGTTCATCATACGGTTTTTTTAGTAATTGATATAACTCTTCTATCAAAGAATAATTGCCTTTATCGGCACTCTCTATTGCTAGTTGAGCCATATAATTTCTCAATACATATTTAGGGTTTACATTATTCATTTTCTCTTTTCTAGCTTCATCAGATAAGCGCTCTTTTTTCAATCGGTTTCTATAAAAAGTAAACCAAGTGTTCCATTTTTCAAGAATTTCTCCTTGAATTTCTTCCGAAGAATAAAAAGCCTCTTTTACTATGTCTACCCCACTCCCATTTTTTTCTTTCGTAAATTTACTCAAATTTCTGAAAAAAATCGTCATGTCTGTTTCTGATAATTCTAAATTTTCTTCTAATTGAAGAATTAAACGAGAATCTTCCTCCTCCTTTTGCTCTAATCCAAGCTTACTTCGCATCATCTCTAAAGACTTTTCTTCAAAATCTACCTTATAGTCGTTTAGTATTTTTTCTAACCCTTCTACTTCATCAATTAACGGATAAATAGCATTTGCCAACTGATACAAATTCCAAAGTCCAATATTTGGTTGATTTCCAAAACGGTATCTTTTATTAGTAGCATCTGTTGTATTGGGCGTCCATCCAAAATCAAATCCTTCAAGCCAACCATAAGGCCCATAATCTATGGTAAGACCTAGAATAGACATATTATCTGTATTAAGAACTCCGTGTACAAAGCCAACTCGTTGCCAATGCAATACCGTTTCTAAAGTTCGGGTTGCTACTTCTTTAAAAAACTGAATATAAACCTCTTTTGAAGGAGTAACTAAATACGGATAAAAATGTTTTATGGTATAGTCGGCTAGCTTTTTTAAACTCTCATGATCTCCCCTTGCTGCAAAAATTTCAAAATTCCCGAATCGTATAAATGAAGGTGCAACCCTACAAACTACAGCCCCTTTTTCATAAGCTGGATTTCCATTATAAAGCACATCTCTTAATACCTCATCTCCAGTAAGCGCAAGAGACAAGGCTCTTGTTGTTGGAACTCCTAAATGAAACATTGCTTCGCTACACAAATATTCTCGAATTGAAGAACGCAATACTGCAAGTCCGTCAGCAGACCTAGAATATGGCGTTTCTCCAGCCCCTTTTAATTGGATTGCCCACCGCTTATTATTGTGAACTACTTCTCCAAGGTTAATAGCGCGACCATCTCCAAGTTGTCCTGCCCAATTCCCAAATTGATGTCCGCCATAGCACATAGCATAAGGCTTGGTGTTATCCAACACCTCATTTCCAGTGAAAATTTTTAAAAAAGCATCCGATTTTTTTTCCTCCTCAGATATCCCAAGCGCTTGCAACATAGCATCCGACACATGGAGTAACGCTGGCGCTGTCGTTTTTTTGGGAGTAACATATGAAAAGAAAGCCTCTTTAACTTGCCTTCTTGAATTTTCTAAAATAGGGTCTGCTGGGAGTTCTTTATTAAAAGTATCTTGTATGTTTAGTTGTATAGTATTCACTTTTTTAAAATTCTATTATTTCTTTCCATTTATCACTTCTCTTAGCTACAGCTTTAACATAAGAACAAACAGCAACTGCTTTATAACCTTCTTTAGTTAATTTTTCAAATGTTTTTTCTACCAATTCTTTTCCTATTCCTCTACCTCTTAATTGTATCGGAACTTCAGAATGAATTAAATACATTTTACCATTTTTAAGTTGATATTCAACTTTTGCTATTTCCTCATTAATAGCTAAAAGATACGCATTATTTACTTTATCATGTTGTACATCCAAAATTGACGGTATTAGCTTATTAAGCCATTTATTGAGTTCCTCTTTATTAGGATTTCTCAACTTTTTTGATCCAATTGTAATTGTTGGAAAATTTAATTTCCCAGATTCATACAAACTTCTTAGTTCCTCAGCATAATCTTCATTTTTTTCTACATCCAAAAATTGAAAAGGAAGTCCACGCGCTTCCAACAATAATTGGTAGTAGCGCGTTTTATGACAACCTTCTGCTCCGTATAATTTAATTATAGGAATATTTTTTTTCATTAAACTGTTTTTAAAAATTCAATCGCATTCTCCACATTTAAATGAAAGTCTGCAAAAACTACCTTATCATGCTTATCAATAAAAATAAACCAAGGTGTTCCTCCCGTTTGGTAATTAGTTAGGATTTTAGAACGATTTCCTGTAGTCTCATCTCCAGGATCATGTCCAAAAGGAATCTTTAAATTGTATTTAGCCTGCGTTTCTACCATTTTTTCAAAAGTATTAGCATCATGTCCTTCAAAAACGGTTTGAATGGCTAAAAATTCTACCTCATCCTTGTTTTTTAATGCTTCTACCATTTTCTGTAAGGCTGGAAGTCCCTGACTATGACAGCCTAGACACCAACTTTGAAAACAATATATTACTTTGAATTTTCCTTGAAAATCGGACAACTCAATGGGATTTGTTTTATTTCCATCAGCATCTATCCATAAATTTACATCAAATGCTGGAGCATTAAATATTGTTTTGTCTTCATTTTGATTGCTCATTATTCATTCCCTTTCTTTTTAAAATGATTACACTTATTTGGAATAAAAAGCACCTAAAAGATAAACTCTTAGGTGCTCAAAATGTTAAATAATCTAAGTAAATTCCCTCAATATAAAATAAGCTTATGAGGTATTAGCACTAAAAATTACGAAGCCGCCTTTTTTAATTTATCGGCATGCATTTTACGTAGTTTTGTCAATTTTGGAGTTATTACAGCACTGCAATAACCTTGTGTTTGATTATTTTTATAGTAATCTTGATGATACTCCTCCGCTTCAAAAAACGCTCCTATCGGACTAATTTCTGTAACAATCTCATCTTCATAATAAGGTGCTATTTGCTTTACTACTTCTTCGGCAATTTTCTTTTGTTCCTCATTATGATAATAAATAACCGAACGGTATTGAGAACCAACATCTGCTCCTTGACGATTCATGGTTGTTGGATCATGACTTGTCATAAAAATAACTAACAAATCATCATAAGAAATAACTTGTGGGTCAAAGCTTATCTGTATTACCTCCGCATGCCCTGTAAGTCCAGAACATACCTCTCGGTAAGTAGGTTTTCCAGGAGCATTACCCCCTGTATAACCAGAAACAACTTTTTCTACCCCTGCAACTTCTTGAAAAACTGCTTCAATACACCAAAAACATCCGCCACCTATTGTTGCTAATTCTAATTTTTTAGTTGTCATTTTCTTTCCTTTCTAATTTAATTGATGCTGAATTTATACAATATCGTAATCCACTTGGTTCTGGACCATCTGGAAAAACATGTCCCTGATGCGCATCGCAAGTATTACACAAAACTTCTACACGTACCATTCCAAAGGAGCTATCTTTTATATATTTAATAGCATTCTCTTTTATTGGTTGTGTAAAACTTGGCCATCCAGAACTCGAATCGTATTTTATGGTAGAATCAAACAAAGGTGTATCACAACATACACAATTATACTGTCCAGCATCATAAATAGAACATAAAGCACCCGAATGTGCCATTTCCGTGCCTTTTAAACGTGTTATTCTATATTGTTCTGGTGTGAGTATTTCTTTCCATTCTGCCTCTGTTTTTTCAACACGCCTGTCTGGCTTTGGATTCCCTTTTACAGAAAAATTAATAACGTCTTTCCAAGTTAACATACTGTAGTGTCCTTTCTTTATTGGTTAAAAATGTTCTTAATGAAATTTTGGTATCTCGACTTATTTGATACTTAATAATAGTCGAAGTAACTATCAATTCCTTACAATTATAAACATAACTTCTTCTAAATATATAGAATTTAATCGTAATTATGCAAATCCTATTTCTTCTTTTAAAACTAATACTGAAATATGTAAAATACTATAAATTGAAGTTAAATGATAAGCAGAAAAAGATAAAATTAGATTGCTCTTATTTGATGTCTTTTAATTTAAGTTGAAGGGAAATAGTTCCATTCCATTCATTTTCATCAATAGCATACACAGCAGAAAATGTTTGTTGGTTTTTAATCCTTGCTATTTTATCTCCAAGATTAAAACCAATTCCATTAATAGAAGGACTTCCATTTTGAGATACGCTTATTTTTAAATGTGCATCATCTTGTCCCACACATTTGCTATATCCTGTATCTTTTAAATTTTGGGTAAGAAACACTGGCGATAAATTCCCTGGGCCAAATGGAGCAAATTGTTTTAAAATACGATAAAACTTAGGTGTAATTTGGTCTAAATTAAGCTCGCTATCAATAATAATTTCAGGAGTTAAAAGTTTTGTGTCAATAGTTTCCGAAACTACTTTCTCAAACTTTGTTTTAAAAGCTTCATATTGCTGCGGCTTTAAAGTAAGTCCTGCCGCATATTTGTGTCCTCCAAATTGCTCCAAACAATCTTCACAAGCTTCAATAGCATTATAAACATCAAAACCTTTTACCGAACGGGCTGAAGCAGCAAGTTTTTCACCACTTTTTGTAAATACTAAAGTAGGTCTATAATGAGTTTCTATAAGTCTTGAAGCTACAATTCCGATAACACCTTTATGCCAACCTTCATTATAAACTACCGAAGTAAATTTATCTTCTTCTTTATTATCTATAATTTGCTGAAGCGCTTCTTTCGTTATTTCTTTATCTAAGCTTTTTCTATCCGAATTAAAAATATCTATTTCTTCAGCAAAACTTTGCGCTGTTTCGAAATCTTTCTCTGTTAAAAGTTGCACTGCATGCAACCCATGTTTCATTCTTCCAGCTGCATTTATCCGAGGAGCTATTACAAAAACAACATCGGTAATAGTTAATTTCTTTTTAAGGTGTTTGGAGATAATTGCTTTAATTCCAGCTCTAGGATTGTCATTTATAACCTTTAATCCAAAATAAGCCAGCACTCTATTTTCTCCAGTTATAGGCACAATATCGGCACCAATAGCAGTAGCCACCAAATCTAAATACGGAATAAAATCAAGGATTGTTTTTCCAGCTTTTGTACCCAAAGCCTGGATTAATTTAAACCCAACTCCACAACCACAAAGTTCGTCGTATGGATAGTTACAATCGTCTTGTTTAGGGTCTAAAATAGCTACCGCATCTGGAATTACATCGCCTGGTCTATGGTGATCGCAAATTATAAAATCGATTCCTTTTTCTTTGGCATAAGCTACTTTATCTACAGCTTTAATGCCACAATCTAGTGCTATAATTAAGGTAAAACCATTGTCATCTGCAAAATCAATTCCTTGATAAGAAACACCATATCCTTCATTATACCTATCTGGAATATATGTTGCTACATTTGGATATGCTTCTAAAAGATAAGACGACATCAAAGAAACTGCCGTAGTTCCATCCACATCATAATCTCCATACACTAAAATATTCTCTCCTTCGGCAATTGCCTTTTCAATTCTAGATACCGCTTTTTCCATATCCTTCATCAAAAAAGGATCGTGTAAATGACTCAAAGAAGGGCGAAAAAACTTTTTTGCTTCTTCATAATTTGTAATTTCTCTTTGTAAAAGTAAACTAGCAATAACAGTATCCACTCCCAATGTTTCTGAAAGTGAGTTAATAGCTTCTTTATTATGTGATGCTTTTACAGTCCAACGAGTCATTTAAAAATATATATGTTTTACTCAACAATCAATAATTATTGCTTTCAGAGTTTACTATGAGGTAGTTTATTTTAGTAAAATATTTTATGCTGAATGAAACGTAGTTTCAATTTCCATTGCTGCAAATTGACGAAACATTTCCATTACACCACAATATTTTTCTACGGAAAGATCTACTGCTCTCTGTAATTTTTTTTCATCTAAAGCAGCTCCATAAAAGTGATATTCTACTTTTACTTTATGATAATATTTAGGATGCTCATCGGTAAGTTCTGCAATAATATCTATTCTGAAATCGTCTACTTCCAATTTCATTTTCTTAATTAATGAAGCTACATCCAACCCAGAACAACCTGCCAATGCAGAAAGCATTAATGCCTTAGGCCTTAGTCCATCGCCATTTCCACCATCTTCAGGACTAGCATCAATAATTAAATCGCCTGCTGGATTTGTTGAATGAAATTGCATGTTCTTTTTCCATGTAGTAATTACGGTATTTGTAGCTCCCATTTTTATTATTTTAATTCGACTTTCTTATGGATTTCTTCAAGAGTTAATTTCTCAAAAGCTTGCCCTAAGCTTCCCAAAGGGCATTGCCAAAGTATGAGTTATAGTTATTTGTCTTGGAGACTTCAAAAATACACATTCTCTTTTGAAGACACTACATTCATTTAAGGACTTCGTGTACTTTTTATTTTAAAATTTCTTTTACTTTCTGCTGAAGAATAGGTATTACATCGGTTTCAAACCATTTATTTTTTGCTATCCAAAATCTATTAGTAGGAGATGGATGTGGAATAGGAAGGAATTCTGGTAGAAATTCATTGTATTTTCTTACTGTTTCGGTAAGATTCATTTCAAATCTGTCTTTTAAATAACTTTTTTGAGCATATTGTCCCACCAAAATAGTGAGTTCTACAGATTCCAATTGTTTTACTACTTTATCATGCCACTGAGGTTTGCATTCTGGTCGAGGCGGTAAATCTCCGCTTTTTGCTTTTCCAGGGTAACAAAATCCCATTGGGAGAATTCCAAAATTATCTGAATTATAAAAAGTATAGTTATCTACTCCAAGCCAAGTTCTTAATTTTTTTCCACTTTGATCATCCCAATCAATCCCACTTGTATGAACCTTTAATCCTGGTGCCTGACCAATAATTAAAATTTTAGATTTTTTTGTAACCCTTAAAACAGGCCTTGGCTCTAACGGAAGGTATTCCGCACAAACTTGACATTGACTTATTTCTTGAAGTAACTTTTGCATCAATTAATAAATATCTTGATTAGATTGTAAAACAAAAGGACTTAAATTTATTTCGTTTTTAGAAAACGTAAAGACTTGTGCAACGGTTACTGGTGTTAGGCAATGTTTTTATTTTATCGGTTTTTGTTTTGTCCCTCTAAAATTAATGATTTCTATTAATTCCTTTTTTGGTCGAATTCTGTAGATTATGTAATTGTTTTTATCAACCAATCCTTTATGAACATTATTAAACTTTCCAGTTTGAGGACAAATTTTAGGATATTTACTTATACGTTTTAAAAAGTCATTTATACTCTGTTCTAAATTCAGAATTTCCATTATTGTCCATTCTTTTTCTAAATAACCTATAACCTTATTTAATCCATTTTCGGCTTGTGGTGTCCAAACGGTTTTTAATGCCATTTATCAAAACATTTCATTACTGTTTCATTAGCTTTATATTCACCCTTATCGGCTTGAGCTAAACCAGTTTTGATTTCTTCTTGTTCATTTTTTGACATTTCACTCCACCAGTCAACTTGCTCTTCCTCAAAAACGGATTTAAGTTTCATTAGAATACTTTCTTTCTGTGTTTGAAGTAAAAGATGTATTAATTCTAGTTTTGTCGTTTCTATATCCATAATCCTAACTATTACTATAACAAAGATAGTATTATATCTACAAACTTTATTCCGAATTAATTTGTTAGTAACATTTTGGTATTTTACTTAAGTTTGATGATTTTGGATGTCCTCCAGCTTGTGCAATCGGTTACCGGTGTTATGCAACGGTTTTTTCTTTCGGTGTTGATTTATATTCACTATTTGCACTTTCCATAATTTTCTTTTCAAATATTTTCGGAAAGTATTTCATTATTATTTTTGATTTTAACTTTGTAAATCCGTTAAAATTCTGGTTAGATTTTTTCCATAAATTTTCAGCCTCTTTTTCAGTCAGTATTTTTTCCAATCCGAAATCGTTGCGTTTTGGACATAATTATGTTAGCCACTGGCATTATTTGCGAGCTAAAAATTCTTTCGCTGTCAATACAGGAATTTTAGAATTTTTAAAGTCTTTTTTATTCCTTGTAATTATCACATCAATTTGGTTTTCAATAGCGGAATAATATTGAAGTCCATCCTCAAAATCAGGAAAATTGTCATCGCTCAAAGCTAATTCTGTTACTTTATCATCTAAAGCTAGTAATTCCACAAGTACTTTAAATTTTCTCAAAATTTCTCTTGCTTCCTTTGCAGATTTTAGTTTTGTCAGAATATAATTTGTATTCGCAAAGGTTAATGATGAAATTGTGAGTTCCAATTCTTTTTTGTCAGCACGAGAAAATAAATCCGCAGCCTCGTCATAGAATTTTTCTCTTTTTGAAAGAAGGTCCATAACAATATTAATGTCAATTAGTAATCTGCTCATTTGTATTTCTCAATTAGGTAATCAGTATAAGCGTCTTTTACGTCAAAATCTTCATCAAGATTAATTACTCCACTTAAACTTTCAACAAGAGGTGTGATTTCGGTTGAATTTTTTTTCCGTTTAGTAAGTGTTGTCAAATAAGATTCGATAAGTTTTGACAAGCTAATATTATTTGATTTAGCATAATTCTTTGCATCTTCGATAATTGCTTTGTCTAAACTCAATGTCAATTTTTTATCCATAACATTTGTCTTACGTACAAATTTAATAAATTATTACGTAAACTTAATTTCATTACGGATTTTTTGCTTACGGCTAACGGTCTCGGCTCGTTTTGCTGGGTGGTTAAGTAATAAAGTTAGCAAATAAATCACAAATAGAAAGTCCGCGAGGACTTTCGTAAGTAGGCTAGAACTAGCAATGAATTATACACGGCTTGTATGCCGTTATTGTTTCAATCCTTTAAATATTTCGGTTAATACATTAACATCTGACGAATTTTCAACTAATCTGTATTTAGTCGCCTCGTCAAGTTTTTCCCATTCTGCATTTATTTCAATTCCTTTAAATTTCATTAGTTCTTCAGGTTATAATACTCCCCAAATTTAGGACAGGAAATTAAGTTGTAATTTTAACCCTGTCAATATGAAAACATCAAGAAGAAAATTCAGCGCATCCTTTAAGGCCAAAGTAGCCATTGAAGCGATAAAAGAGCAGACAAGTATACCTGAACTTGCTGCCAAATTTGAATTGCATCCAGCCCAAATATCCAATTGGAAGCGAGAGTTTTTAAAAAACGCAGAACTTGCTTTCGAGTCCAAATCAGAAAAAGATACTCCAGCTGTGGATACCGCACCGCTTTATAGTAAGATCGGTCAATTACAAGTTGAGAATGATTTTTTAAAGAAAGTCTTGGGCAAATGAGTACTACTGAAAGAAGACAAAAGGTAGTAAAATCTCATCCAAGGCTGAGTCTTGCACAACAATGTAAAATCCTTAACATTCATCGCTCTGGTCTGTATTATAAGCCTAAAAGTGAGAGTCCATTGAATTTAGAACTGATGAAGGCAATAGATGCGCAGTTCCTGGAACACCCCTATTATGGAGTCGAACGGATGACTGATTATCTCATCCTTGATCTTGGCTACCACGTAAATGTGAAAAGAATAAGACGGCTGTATAAAATTATGGGATTACAGACCATATATAGAAAACCTAAAACCACCATCAGGGATCCTAAAAACTATAAGTACCCTTATCTCTTGAAGGGCTTAGTAATAGACCGCCCTAACCAAGTATGGCAGACTGACATCACCTATATTCCTATGTTCCGTGGCTTTATGTATATGAATGCTATCATTGATGTATATAGTAGAAAAATACTTAATTGGAGTATTTCAAACTCAATGGACAAACAGTGGTGTATCGAGCTTCTTAGAGACACTATCGCTCAATATGGCAATACGGAGATCCATAACTCCGATCAAGGGTCACAATATACCAGCTCCGAATATATTGAAGTGCTTAAAGAACATGATATTCAAATATCTATGGACAGCAAAGGAAGAGCTTTGGATAACATTTTTATTGAGCGCTTCTGGAAGTCTCTTAAATATGAAAAGATCTATCTAAACCCACCAAACGGAGGTCTAGATCTCTATCAAATGGTCACGGAATATATTGAATTCTATAACACCAAAAGAAGGCATACTGAAATAGGAAAAGTACCACCTGATCAAATTTATAATACAAAAAGAATAGCATCATAAATAATTAGATATATATTTAAACTGTCTTACAGATGGGGAGTAGTGTAGGTGTCCTTGTTATGAAATTGAATTTCAATTTGTGAATTAGTATTTATTTCATAATTAACAATCATTGAAGGTTCTAAAATTTTCAAAATTATTCCACTAATAATGGTGGAAATATGTTGATATAAAATTAGGCAAGTTTCATTCTCTGTAAAAGGAAAAGTTATTTCATTGGCGAAAATTTCCATTTTTTCACTCAGGTATTTATAGAAAATGAATCCTAAAATATAGTCACGGAATTCATCTGCATTCATTTTCCCTATAGTTGTTTTAATACTTTTTAGTGGTCTTCAGACATATACTATATTTTTTCTAAAATTTCTTTTTTCAACCAAGCAAATGCTTCTTCTTGGTTATATATTATTTCGGGTCTCAATAAAGCTTCCATGTCTCCTGTAAAATCAGGGTCAATTTCTTTTTCTTCAATATTCAATAGAAATTCCTTTTTACTTGGAGGTTTGTTTCCTGTTGCAAAAGTGGTGTACTCCTTAAAACAATGGATAATTTCATCAATATTCAATTCCATATTTAATCTGGAATAATCTAAATCAAATAAATCTCGCCCTTTGCTGCGTTGGTATAAAGCCCTCAACTTTGTTCCTAAAAGTTCATTGATACTGTAGGTTTTTATTTTACACTTTCCAGAAAACCATTCACTTTCAACTTCAAAAGGAAAGTCAACCCAATCCAACACATTAAAATGCTCTTTGCAGTTAATTTCTAATTTTAGACGTAATCGAATTTCTTCATATTCAGAAGTAAAACGGTACAATGCTTTTGCTCCATGACCTTTTACCTGCGTTTTTCTTGGTTCTTCAAAAAAAGTAATCACCTCTTTGAGCCGTTCCATGATAGGCTTAATTGGTCCAGCTTTAATTTGAACTAAGTCAATATCTTCTGAATATCTTGGTGCAGGGTTTAGATACAATTTATGTAAAGCCGTTCCTCCTCTAAAAGCTAAGTTTTCATGCAAAAAGGCATCCGAGAATATTTCTACTAAAGCTCGACTAGTTACCAAGTCTTGTTCAACTTGATAAAATTGTTTCCAAGGAGCATGGTCTTGCCATTTGGCTATGTGTGGTTTAGGGATCATAAATCACTTTCCAGTTTAATATTTATAGCTACTTTCCAAAAATTGTCAACAGCTCCAGGTTTTTGTCCCGTTTTTGGGCTCAGTAATACAGGAAAGAACTTAGATTTTTTTAGATGATTTTTTATTTGGTTGCTTAAACTTTCATCAGCCCCAACTTCTTCAAGTAAAAAGCCAAAGCGTTGTAAAGTGCTTTTATGTGGGTACCAAGTCAATAATTCTGCAATGTCGTTTTGGTTTATCTCTTCTGTTAATTCTTCTAAAATGGCGAGCATTCTGTTTAATCCACCTAGTTTCGTTTGGTGATGTATTAAATCTACAGCGGTTAGGGCAGGGCTTGAAATTTTAAAAATCCCAGCATCTGATTTTCTGTCCAAAAGGTTCTTATTTGACCATTTTGTTGTTGTAAAAAAACGAATGTCAAAAGTTTTTTTCTTTATGTCATTTAACTTTGGCTTTTCAGTCATTAAATAATCTCGCTGAGTCTGTTGATGGCTTGCCCCGTGAAATTTAGCAGCTGAGTAAAATCCTAAATAGTAGTTACGATTGAGGTATTTAAATAGTTTTTCAATATAAAGCTGAATCGGTACTTGTCCTTGCTTACTGTACCTTGGAGGGATTATTAAGTAAAATCCTTTTCTTAGATTAACAATTGTTTTTTTTTCTATTAATCTTGATAACTCACTTTTTATAGATGTTTCACTTTTATCAAGTACAGTTTGGAGTTCATTCAATGAGAATGAGTACTCTTCGACTGATAAACATTGTTTTATGTAGTCTGCTACTGTCAATTATAGTAAAATTTTGAGCAAGATACTTATTTTGAAGAATATTCTCGAATTATTACTATTGTTTTTCTGTGCGTAGGAAAATTTTAGCTCTTTTGGTTTTTCGGATTGGTTTTGGGAGTTGGAAAAACCAAATGTGCTAAAATGTGCGGTTGATTTTTTTGCATGAAACACAACAACCACATAAACACACCATTTATATTATACAAAAAAACCTATTTCTTTCCAGCTACTACTAAAACAAACTCACCTCTAGGGGCAGTTTCTTCAAAATGCTGAATCAGTTCTTTTAAGGTTCCTCTTACAGTTTCTTCATGTAGTTTTGTTATTTCTCTAGAAACAGAAGCTTGTCTTTCTTCTTCAAAATAGGTAGAAAAATCGTTTAGGGTTTTTAGTAGTTTGTGAGGCGACTCATAAAAAACCATCGTTCTTGTTTCTTCAGCTAAAAATTTTAATCGTGTTTGGCGCCCTTTTTTTACAGGAAGAAAACCCTCAAAAACAAACTTATCGTTTGGGAGTCCACTATTAACAATTGCGGGCACAAAAGCAGTAGCACCTGGTAAACAATCCACTTCTATTCCTTTTTCTATACAAGATCGGGTTAATAAAAAGCCTGGGTCGGAAATTGCAGGAGTTCCTGCATCACTAATTAATGCTACCGATGTTCCACTTAGAATTTTCTGGCATATGCCTTCCACCATTTTATGCTCATTGTGCATATGGTGACTTTGCATATGCGTTTGCACATTTAGGTGTTTTAAAAGTTTTCCACTAGTACGGGTATCTTCTGCAAGAATAAGATCCACTTCTTTTAATACGCTAATAGCTCTTAAGGTTATATCTTCGAGATTCCCAATAGGCGTAGGTACAATGTATAATTTAGACATACTATAGTTTGTAGCAAAGGTAAAAAAAGGAAATTAGCCTAAATACTTTTACCCCCTAATAATCCATGGGCGAACTTGCTTCCCTAAAAAATAAGATATAATCAATAAAACCAAAGCAATAACTGCGCCACCACCTTCACCATCATTTGCGGCATAATGTACTAAAAATGCTAAAATAAAATTATAAAATAAGCCTGCATACGCCCATTCTTTTAGCACTCCCTTTACGGGCACTAACAGCGCTATAATCCCGAGAACTTTACCAATAATCAACACATAAATAAGGTACGATGGGTAATTATACGATTGAAGCATCTCCTGCACCATTTCAAATTTTGTGAGGTAATTAAAAACGGCAAATGCAAGAAATAAAGACAGAAGTCCTGTTACTATCCAATATAAAATTAGCTTTGTTTTCATAATTAATTAAGCTTAATAATTTAGAGTTTTCAAGAAAATTTTTTCTCGATAATCTCTAAAAAACGATTTTCATAAGTTTCTTTTCCCTCCCAATTTTCATAATCGGGTTTTATCATTTCAGTTATAAAACCATGGGCTTCTTCAAAAGAATCCATCGTATTAATTTGAGAAATCACTCTAATGTAATCTTCATTACTGCCGTTAAATAAATGTTTTATAAATGCCAATTTATCATTCAAACCAATGGCAAAACCTCCTTTTAATTGTTCATTTAAAGAGCGGGCTCTTTTTTCTGCAACTGCAGTATTTCCGTTACTTACCTTTGGTGTTACCAAATCCATATCGCGTTTTACAAATGTAGGGTTTGGTGTTATTCCAGATAAGATGTCATCTAGTGTTTCTTCTTCTGGCATTTCTTGTACAATATCTCTAATAGTGTTTATAACAGGCGTCATAATTTCATCCTCATGTTCATTTGGGTTTGATTCTGGCACATCAGAATTTCCCTTTAAAACAGAATTTGCAAGGATTTCAAACTTATCGGCTACTTCACTTCTTCCAGTAGTTGACTGTAATTCTCCAAAATGATCTTCAACATACTTTAACAATGTCAACTTCTCATATAATTTTTGAGCCTCACTTTGCAAAGCATCAAGATTTTCTCTTCCTTTTAATTTTAAAATCCTGTGCGCTATACTAACTAATTCTTCTTCTAATTTCTTCTTCATACTATTGTTCTCTAAAGTTTAAAACTTTTCAATAAACACCAACTTGCTTGGTTTTAAGTTTATTACTACCAAATACGCATAAAAGATAGCTATTTTTTTACTATTTCTCTATTAATTTTCTTTTAAAACTAAAACTGATGTTCCTTATAACAGTGAGCTTGCTTAAACAGGTTTCTTAAAAAAAAGTTCACTTTTGTTGATATTATTTCTCCAATACTAAATCCAACTTTAAATATTTGCTTAAGTTTGTTTAGTTTTTCTAGAAAAGAAATCTCTTTTCTTTTCAGTACAGAAAATTACAAAATGTTTCTCGAAAATACAGTAAATCATAAAGAGCAATTTGGCTGGATAGAAGTCATCTGCGGATCCATGTTTTCCGGTAAAACCGAAGAGCTTATCCGTAGGCTAAAACGTGCCCAATTTGCAAGGCAAAGAGTAGAAATTTTTAAACCAGCGGTAGATGTTCGTTATGATGATGAAATGGTGGTTTCTCATGATGCTAATGAAATCCGTTCTACGCCCGTTCCTGCCGCAGCTAATATTCGTTTATTAGCAGATGGTTGCGATGTTGTTGGTATTGATGAAGCTCAATTTTTTGATGATGAAATTGTATCGGTATGTAACGATCTTGCCAATAAAGGCATAAGAGTAGTGGTAGCTGGATTAGACATGGATTTTAAAGGAAATCCATTTGGTCCCATGCCTGCTTTAATGGCTACTGCCGAGTATGTTACCAAAGTACACGCCATTTGTACCCGAACAGGAAATCTTGCTAATTACAGTTTTAGAAAATCTACTAATGATAAATTAGTATTACTTGGAGAAACAGAAGAGTATGAACCTTTAAGTAGAGCTGCTTTTTTTAAAGCTATGCTGAGAGAAAAAGTACAAAAAATAGAAGTAAAAGATCCTGTTGAATTACTTTCAAAAGAAAGTGGAAAAAATATTGATGATGACGAAAATTCAGGAAACAACCCTAGAAATTAATCTCCCAGCATTACAAAATAATTTATCTTTTTTAAAGTCTAAAATAAAACCGTCTACCAAGTTTATGGCGGTTGTAAAAGCATATGCCTACGGAAGTGACGCCGAACAATTAGCCCTTTTTCTAGAAAAACTTCAAGTGGATTATTTTGCGGTGGCTTATACCGATGAAGGAATTGCATTAAGAAAAGCTGGCGTTACCAAGCCTATTTTAGTTTTGCACCCGCTCCCTATACATTTTCCAGAGCTTATTGCTTATAAATTAGAACCTAGCCTTTATAACAAGTACGTTTTTGATGCCTTTTTAATAGCTTCGGAAAAGGAAAAAGAATATCCTGTGCATCTAAAATTTAACACTGGACTCAATAGGCTTGGTTTTTCTGCGGAAGACATTTCTACCTTAGAAAACCATTTGATTAACAATGAAAATATAAAGGTTGCCTCCGTATTTTCGCATTTAGGAGCTTCGGAAGATTTGACAGAAAAAGCATTTACACTTCAGCAAATTACTTCGTTTAAAGAAATAACAAATCGTTTACTTTCACTATTAAATTATAAACCCTTACTCCATATTCTAAATACTTCTGGCATATTAAATTATGCCGACATAGCTCAATTTGACATGGTAAGAAGTGGTATTGGTCTTTATGGTTTTGGAAATGATGCTCGTTTTAAAGAAGACTTTAAACCTGTAGTTGCTTTAAAAAGTGTGATTTCTCAAATTCATAGCATTACACCTAACCAAAGCATAGGCTACAATAAGGGGCATATTGCAAAGACAACTATGAAAACAGCAACGATTCCTTTAGGACACGCCGATGGAATTGGCAGACACTATGGAAAGGGAAAAGGTTTTTTAACAGTACACGGAAAAAAATGCCCTATTATTGGTAATGTATGTATGGATATGCTTATGATAGACGTTACTAATGTAGCGTGTAAAGAAGGAGACGAAGTTGTTGTTTTTGGAGAAAACCCAACGGCTAGTGAATTTGCTGCTACCGCTGGAACAATTTCTTACGAAATCCTAACTGCCATTTCCCAAAGGATAAGACGTAAAATTGTTTATTAGGTATTTGTAAAGAATTACATTCTCTATAAATAATATTTAGCACTCAATTTTTTCATTATTTATCGACTAAAAACTTTATCATTTTTTTTATATCTTTATTTAATGACTAAATTAACTACCTCGGGGCAAACTCACAAGGTATTCAAAGGAAACAAATTTAATTCATTTCGACGCAGAGCGTCGGGGAATTAGACCCTCTATGAGGGATTAACACAAAAACATATATGGGATTTTTTAAAGATTTTAAAGCTTTCTTACTAAAAGGCGATATCGTAAACTTGGCTACCGCCGTAATTGTGGGTGGTGCCTTCGGAAAAATTGTTACTTCTTTTACAAAAGATATTTTAATGCCTCCCATAGGAATGCTTCTTGGGGGTGTAAAATTTACTGAACTTAAAATTGTTTTAAAAGATGCTGTTTTAAACGGGGAAGAAGTCGTAACAGAAGCCGTAACCATTAATTATGGTATGTTTATCCAAACAATAATGGATTTTGTAATTATAGGTTTCTGTATTTTTATGGTATTAAAAGCATACGAAAAAACTAAAAAGAAAGAAGAAGAAACGCCTGCAGCGCCTGCTGGACCTACTACCGAAGAATTGTTAGCAGAAATTAGAGACGAGCTTAAAAAGCAAAACACTAAATAATATAGCTCATTAATTGAGACAAAACCGCTACACACGTAGTCTAACTTAAACCACCTTATAAACAGGTGGTTTTTTTAGTACTGTTATATTATAAAGGACTACTGTAGGCTATAAAAAATTACTACTTCCATCTCCTTTGGTATGGATATGTTTCGTAAATACTATTGTCTTCATTTATCGAAAATCCATTTTCTGCGTCTAAATTTGCTTCTGCATAAAGCGCGCTCGCTTCCTCTATTTTCTCTAATTTAAACAAGCAAGTGGCTTTAAAAAACTTAACATCTGCAAACTCCTTGTATTGCAATAAAGACTTATCAAACTGTACAATTGCTTCTTCCCACTTATCTTGTTCATATAAAGAAATTCCGTAATAAAATAAATCTAAGTAATGTCCTTCTCCCCATTGCTCTTTTTGGTTAAAAATATCGTCTTTAAAAATTTTTTCTGCCTTTTGAAATTCATTTAATTGTAATAAAGATAGTGCTATATAGAAATTGTAAGTATGATCCATTACATAATTGTTTCCTTCTAACTCTTTAGCTTTTTCAAAGTCTACAATAGCATCACGATACGTTTTAGCAAAAATGCATTTTATAAATGCCCGATAGCCTAAATATCGTTTTGGATTGTATTTTACTGCCTTATCAATATATTCCATCCCTACCTCATATTTTCTTGCTTTAAAATAAGGCATTGCTTTTTGTTGCCATAAATATGCAATTGTGCTATCTACCGCCAAACCCTTATCCAAACAATCTTGCCATTTTTTCATATCAAGATTGTAGTTATAAGCATGTGCACATTCTGCAGCATACATCTTGATAATGGAATCCTGAGTTTTTTTATCAACTACAACAGCATTCTCCCCGCTATTACTAATAGTAGTACAGCTACAAAGCTGGAAAATAATTATATAGAAAAATATTTTATTCATTTAGTTTATTTTTAATCATATAAGGAAATACCTCATCAAAACGTTCTATATAAGGCTCATCCATTTGATAACTGATATATTTATCTGCCAAATCAACTACCTCGAGGTAAGCCTACGAGGGATTCAAAGGAAAATAATTTAATCCATTTAGACGTAGAGCCCTACGGTAAATTCAGCACAGGCTCTGGGGAATAAAAACCTCTATGAGGGATTCAATAAATATAGTACATTTTCTCTTCACCTACTCAATTTCTTCTTTTTTCTGAAAAACAATTTCTAAAAAGTTATTTTTATAACAATCTGTTATATTTTTTTGAATTTTCTTTTTTTAGGTTGTACAACTGTGAATATTAATTACTTTTGCCTTACATAATTGAAGAAGAAACAAGTTTACCAGCAATAAACTTTACATTAATACGATAAAGATGAAACATCCATGTCTAAATGTAGACATCCTGTAAAATGATTATTTTAGATGTTCCATGTTACCGTTAAAAACAATAAAAATAAACACATGAAAATAGCCGTTGTAGGAGCAACCGGAATGGTTGGAGAAGTAATGCTTAAAGTTTTAGAGGAACGTAATTTCCCTATTACAGAATTATTATTAGTTGCATCAGAGCGATCTGTAGGAAAAGAACTTTCTTTTAAAGATAAAACATATAAAGTAATAGGTCTAGAAGATGCTGTGGCTGCAAAACCAGACATCGCCATTTTCTCTGCCGGTGGTGGAACTTCATTAGAATGGGCACCAAAATTTGCAGAAGCTGGGGTTACCGTTATCGATAATTCTTCGGCTTGGCGTATGGATCCTACAAAGAAATTAGTAGTTCCAGAAATTAATGCAAATGAGCTTACAAAAGAAGACAAAATAATTGCGAACCCTAACTGCTCTACTATTCAGTTAGTAATGGCATTAGCACCACTACACAAACAATACCGAATGAAGCGTGTGGTAGTTTCTACCTATCAATCTATTTCTGGTACGGGTGTAAAAGCTGTTAAACAGTTGGAAAACGAGTTGGCTGGTGTAGAAGGAGAAATGGCTTACCCTTATCCAATTAACAGAAATGCCTTACCTCATTGTGATGTTTTTGAAGAAAATGGATACACAAAAGAGGAAATGAAATTAGCCCGCGAGCCACAAAAAATATTAAGCGATAAAACATTTGCTGTATCTGCAACAGCAGTTAGAATTCCTACTTCTGGGGGACACTCTGAAGCTGTAAATGTTCAATTTGAAAAAGATTTTACTTTAGCAGATATCCGAAGAGTTTTAAACGATACTCCTGGGGTTGTAGTGCAAGATAATCCAGATACAAATACATATCCAATGCCAATTTATGCGCATGATAAAGACGATGTGTTTGTAGGAAGAATTCGAAGAGATGAGTCGCAACCTAACACCCTTAATATGTGGATTGTAGCCGATAACCTTCGTAAAGGTGCTGCAACAAACGCAGTACAAATTGCTGAGTATTTGGTAGAAAATAAATTGGTGTAATAAGGATACCATAAAAATATGTTAAAAAAGCCCTTGATAGTAAGCTATCAAGGGCTTTTTCTTTAAATTATCCTCGCTAATTACTAATCAATAAATAATGAAGAAACTCATCACTTGCGTAGTGATTGCTGGGGTTTTAACCTCTTGTGATACTACCGAAAACAAAAAAGATTTAACATTGAAATATCCTGCTACTAAAAAAGTAGATACCGTAAACACCTATTTCGGTACCGAAGTAAAAGACCCATACCGTTGGTTGGAAGACGACCGCTCTGAAGAAACTGCTACTTGGGTAAAAAATGAAAATGAAGTAACTTTTGGGTATCTGGAAAAAATCCCTTTTAGAAATCAGTTAAAAGGACGATTAGAAAAACTATGGAATTTCGA
The DNA here is from genome assembly GCF_000260115.1 of Galbibacter orientalis DSM 19592. GTDB lineage: Bacteria > Bacteroidota > Bacteroidia > Flavobacteriales > Flavobacteriaceae > Galbibacter > Galbibacter orientalis. Next base: position 774,762 of record NZ_JH651379.1, read on the forward strand.
GAAAATTTCTGCCCCTTTTAAAGAAGGAGATTATACGTATTACTACAAAAATGACGGACTACAGAATCAATATGTAGTGTACCGCAAAAAAGGAGAAGAAGGAAACGAAGAAGTATTTTTAGATCCAAATACTTTTTCTGAAGACGGAACTACTTCTTTAGGCGGATTAAGTTTTTCTAAAAGTGGAAATCTAGCTGCTTACTCAATCTCTGAAGGAGGAAGCGATTGGAGAAAAGTAATTATAAAAGATGCTAAAACTAAAGAAATTGTAGAAGATACTATAGTTGATGTAAAGTTTAGCGGCCTCTCTTGGAAAGGAGACGAAGGCTTCTTTTATTCGAGCTACGACAAGCCAAAAGGAAGTGAACTTTCAGCAAAAACAGATCAGCATAAATTGTACTACCATAAATTAGGAACTCCTCAAAAAGACGATCAGCTTATATTTGGAGGGACAGAAGCCGAGAAACACCGTTATGTTGGTGGAAACGTTACCGAGGACAATAATTATTTATTAATTAGTGCATCTATTTCCACCTCTGGAAACAAGCTATTTATTAAAGACCTCAATAAAAAGAACGCTCCTTTAATTCCCATCATCGAAACTACAGAAAGTGATACTTATGTAATAGAAAATGTAGGTTCTAAACTTTATTTGGTAACCAATTTAAACGCTCCAAACAAAAAAATAGTTACTGTAGATGCTTCTAATCCGAGTCCAGAAAATTGGGAAGATTTTATTTCAGAAACAGAACATGTTTTGAGTCCGAATACGGGAAGTGGTTATTTCTTTGCGGAATATATGGTGGATGCCGTTTCTCAAGTAAAGCAATATGATTACGACGGGAAATTAGTTCGAGATGTTAAATTACCAGGTATTGGAAGTGTTGGTGGTTTTGGAAGTAAAAAGGAAGACGATGTAATCTATTATTCTTTTACCAATTACAACACCCCAGGAAGTACTTATAAATACAATCCTGAAACAGGAGAGTCTGAAGTTTATTGGACTCCAGAAATAGATTTTAATAGCAACGATTTCGAGTCAAAACAAGTTTTTTATACTTCAAAAGATGGTACAAAAGTTCCTATGCTTATTACCTATAAAAAAGGAATCGAGCTTAACGGAAAAAACCCAACTATTCTTTATGGTTACGGCGGATTCAACATTAGCTTAACACCTTCATTTAGTACGGCTATGGCTGTTTGGTTAGAACAAGGTGGTGTGTATGCAGTTCCAAACTTACGCGGTGGTGGAGAATACGGCAAAAAATGGCATGATGCTGGAACAAAACTTCAGAAACAAAATGTTTTTGACGACTTTATTGCAGCGGGAGAATACCTCATCAAAGAAAATTATACTTCATCAGATTATTTAGCAATCCGCGGAGGTTCTAATGGAGGACTATTGGTTGGCGCAACCATGACACAGCGTCCAGATTTAATGAAAGTAGCTTTACCAGCTGTAGGAGTTTTAGATATGCTTCGTTACCATACATTTACTGCGGGTGCAGGTTGGGCGTACGATTATGGTACTGCCGAAGACGATAAAGAAATGTTTGAATACCTAAAAGCATATTCGCCTGTTCATAATGTAAAAGAAGGAACTGCTTATCCAGCAACGCTAATAACAACGGGAGACCATGACGACCGCGTAGTACCTGCTCATAGTTTTAAATTTGCGGCAGAATTACAAGAAAAACAAAGTGGAAACAATCCTGTGCTTATTAGAATTGAAACCAATGCTGGACACGGAGCTGGAACTCCAGTAAGCAAAACAATAGACCAATATGCAGATATTTTTGGATTTACCCTTTACAATATGGGTTATAAAGAATTACCTAACAAAGCTGCATTAAAAGAATTTAAAAAATAACCTATAGAACATGATTAAAAAAATAAACCTACTATCCGCATTCTTTATCATTACCAGTGTTGTAAATGCACAAACCGATAAAGAAGTTATTGAGAATATTGTAAATGAAGCTTCTCAAAATTCGCAATTAAAAGAATTGGCTTATGAGCTTATGGATGGCATTGGTCCGCGTTTAGTGGGAACTCCACAGATGGAACAAGCGCATGACTGGGCCGTTAAGAAATTTGATTCTTGGGGTATTGCTGCAGAAAATGAAAAATGGGGCGAATGGAAAGGCTGGGAACGAGGAATTACTCATATTGACATGGTCTATCCGCGTGTAAAAACTATTGAAGGCACACAGCTTGCTTGGAATCCTGGTACTTCTAGCAAAGGAGTTACAGCAGAATTAATAGTTCTTCCTACAGTAAAAGATTCCTTGGCTTTTGATAAATGGCTAAAATCTGTAAAAGGAAAAATTGTAATGGTTTCTATGAACCAGATTACTGGAAGACCAGACGATAATTGGGAAGAATATGCTACCCCAGAATCTTTTGAAAAAATGAAAGCAGAACGCGATTCTTTAGACAAAGCATGGCGAGATAACATGAGAAAAACGGGTTATACTTCTAGAACACTTCCAGAAGCATTAGAAAAAGCTGGCGCTGCTGGAATTGCACAATCCTATTGGTCTAAAGGTTTTGGAGTTAATAAAATTTTTAGTGCTCGTACTAAAAAAATTCCAATGGTAGATATTGCTTTAGAAGACTACGGAATGCTTTACAGAATGGTAGAGCATGGAGCAAAACCTCAACTTAAAATAGTAGCAGAAGCCAAAGACCTTGGCGTAGTTCCTACTTTTAATACCATCGCAACAATTAAAGGAACCGAAAAGCCAGAGGAGTATGTTATTCTTTCTGCTCATTTCGATTCGTGGGATGGAGGAACTGGAGCAACCGATAACGGTACTGGAACCATTACCATGATGGAAACTGCGAGAGTTTTAAAGAAAATGTATCCTAATCCAAAGCGTACTATTATTATCGGACTATGGGGAAGTGAGGAACAAGGGTTGAATGGCTCTCGTTCTTTTGTAGAAGACCATCCGGAGATTGTAAAAAATGTGCAAGCTGTATTTAATCAGGATAATGGAACCGGTAGGGTTGTAAATCTTTCTGGACAAGGATTTTTGCATTCGTATGATTATTTAGGAAAGTGGCTTAATGCTGTTCCTAAAGACGTTTCAAAACATATCGAAACTCATTTTCCAGGCACTCCTTCTAGAGGAGGTTCTGATTATGCCTCTTTTGTAGCCGCTGGTGCACCTGCATTTTCGTTAAGCTCTTTAAGCTGGTCTTATTGGAATTATACATGGCATACCAATAGAGATACTTATGATAAAATTGTTTTTGATGATGTTCAGAACAATGTAATTCTAACTGCTATTTTAACTTATATGGCTAGTGAAGATCCTGAAAAAACATCAACAGAAAAAAGTGTTTTACCTATTGATGATGAAACTGGAAAACCTCAAGAATGGCCTAGTCAAAGAGAACCTACTAGAAGAGGCGGTTTGGATTAAAACAATAATCCCTAACATAACAATAAACCTCAAGGATTATTTAATCTTTGAGGTTTATTATTTTCAATACCTTTAATCTCATTTCTGATATAAAAAACTATGCAAGCTTTTGTTTTATTACTGCGAGGAATCAATGTTGGTGGTCATCGAAAAGTAAAAATGGCCGAACTAAAAGTTGTTCTTCAAGAACTCGATTTTCAAAATATAGCCACCTATATCCAAAGTGGAAATGTTATTTTTTCTACGGAAGAAACTAATATTTCAAAGCTTAAACATACCGCTGAAGAAGCTATAAAAGTACATTTTGGATTTGCTGTGAGTTGTTTTATAATTCCGAAAGAAACTTTCTTAACAATTATCGAGAACAATCCGTTTATAGAAACTGAAGAAATTACCAAACTCTATATTACTTTTTTAAATGAAACTCCAAATCCAGAAAAACTAGAAACCTTAAAAACTTTTGAGAGCTCAGATGAATTGTTTATTCTGAAAAATAATACTCTTTATTTCTGCTATGAAAATGGCTACGGAAAAGCAAAAATTGCTAATCCGTTTATTGAAAAGAAACTCAATTTACAAGCCACCACCAGAAATTGGAAAACAATGATGAAGCTTCTGGAGATGTTGAATAGTTGATTTGTTAGTTGTTAGTTGTTAGTTTAAAAATATTTCCCTTTTTTCAGACTTCCAACTCCCGATTTCTGACATCTTTCTTTTTTCAACCTTTTTAACCTTCTCCTGACTTCCGACTTCCGACTTCCGACATCTTTCTTTTTAAATCCTTCAATCTTTAAATTTTTCAATATAAAGAAAAGTGCTCCGTAGGCGTACATTTTTGATCAAGAGTCAGGAACCAAGAGTCAAAAATGCAAAAAAAATTGTATCTGTTCTTTTTTCTTACCTCCCTTTACTCATTAACTTTTCACTCAAAGATGCAGAGGTTCAAAGTCATAAATTTGTTGATTTGAAAATTGTTCTGACTTCTTTCTTTTTTCAACCTTTTTAACCTTCTCCTGACTTCCGACTTCCGACTTCTTTCTTTTTCAATCCTTCAATCCTTCAATCTTTAAATTTTTCAATATAAAGAAAAGTGCTCCGTAAGCAGTTTTTTCATAGTAACAGCATAACTTTTTACTTCGGACTCCCGACTTCACTTTTTCACTTTAAAACATTACAAACTCTCAACCATCAACTCACTCCCAATTGTTTTCCCAATCTTTCCAAACTACTTCTAGGTTTTGAGCTTTTAGCATTTGAGTAATTTGTTCTGTAGAACGTTCATCGGAAATTTCAAACTGATCTAGCGATTGCTTATCTACTACATAGCCTCCAGGGTTGGTTTTAGATTCGGCGCTCATGGAGGTAATACCAAGATTTACAATGTTATTTCTAAAGGTTTCACTCTCTCTAGTTGAAATGGTTAACTCTACATCTTCTTCCAACATTCTATAGGCAGAAATCAATTGTACCAAATCGGCATCTGTCATTTCTACTTTTGGGTCTAATCCCCCAGAAAAAGGTCGGAGTCGAGGAAAAGAAATAGAAAACTTAGTTTGCCAATAGGTTTTTTTTAGATAGTGTAAATGTAATGCTGTAAAGAAACTATCGGCACGCCAATCTTCCAATCCAAATAAGGCTCCTAGTCCAATTTTATGAACTCCAGCACGTCCTAATCTATCGGGAGTTTCTAAGCGATAGAAAAAATTTGATTTCTTTCCCTTTGGATGGTGTTTTTTGTATTCTTCTTCATGATATGTTTCTTGATATACTAATACCCCATATAAACCATTTTCTTTCAATAAAACATATTCATTTTCATCTAAAGGCTGTACTTCAATACTTACATTAGAAAAATGATTTCTTATAAGTTGAATAGCATTTTTAAGGTATGATACACCAACTGTAGTGTTTGCTTCTCCTGTAACCAATAAAATATGATTGAAACCTTTACTTTTTATATACTCAACTTCTTTTAAAATTTCGACATCGGTTAAAGTACGTCTCGGAATTTTGTTGGTAAAGCTAAACCCGCAGTAAGTGCAAATATTTTGACACTCATTGCTTAAATACATGGGCGCAAACATTTGCATAGTATTTCCAAAACGCCGTTTGGTAATACGCTTACTTTCTTGCGCCATTTCTTCTAGAAAGGGTTTTGCAGCAGGAGCTATCAAGGCTTTAAAATCTTCTAAATTTCGATTGGGTTTTTCAATAGCCCGAATTACGTCATTTCCCGATTTATCTTGGATGCTTTTAAGAACATCGTCCCACGAATATTGTAAAAATGTATCTTTAAAATTAGTCATATAAAAAACTGGTTAACGGACTACTAGCTTCTGCATTCTGTTTTACTGGTGCGAGGGATGCTAAATAAGCTTCGCGTCCTGCTTCTATACTTTTTTTGAAGGCTTTTGCCATTTGGATAGGATTGTTGGAAACTGCAATTGCGGTATTAACCAACACAGCATCGGCACCCATCTCCATAGCTGCTGCCGCATGAGAAGGAGCTCCAATACCAGCATCTACAATAACGGGTACCTTACTTTGTTCAATAATAATTTCTAAAAAATCAAAGGTTTTTAATCCTTTATTAGTTCCTATGGGAGCCCCCAAAGGCATTACGCATTGTACTCCTACATCTTCCAAACGCTTGCACAACACAGGATCTGCATGTATATACGGCATCACTACAAATCCTTTTTTTACCAATGCTTCGGTAGCAGCCAAAGTTTCTATAGGATCTGGTAGTAAGTAATTTGGATCTGGATGAATTTCTAATTTCACCCAATTTGTTTCCAATGCTTCTCGTGCCAATTCAGCAGCAAAAATGGCTTCTTTGGCATTTCTAACCCCAGAAGTGTTGGGTAATAAATTTATGGTAGGGTGTGGTAATCCACTTAAAATATCATCATTTTCTAAGGTTGAATCTACTCTTTTTAAAGCTACCGTTACAAGGTCACTTTTACTCGCAAGAATGGACTCTCTCATTAGTTTTGAGGAACTAAATTTTCCAGTTCCTAGAAACAATCGAGAAGAAAACTCCTTATCTGCTATTTTTAATATGTCTGGATAACTCATACGTTTATTGTTTTCTGATTTAAAATTTCCTTTATAACATCTAATCTTTTGGTTAAGTCATGGTTTTTTATCTCCCTAATCTCAGAAGTTAAATAACCCGACATAGCAACTCCGTAAATACCTGCCAGTTTTAATTCTTCTATATCTTCTTTTACAATGCCTCCAATAGCAATTATTGGGGTGGTTTTTGTTTTTTTATTCAACTCAAAAAAGATGTTTTTATAACCTTTAATTCCTAAAATCGGACTTAATTTTTCTTTGGTATTTGTATGTCTAAAGGGACCTAAACCGATGTAATCAACTCCTTTTTTAATCAATTTTTCTATGTCTTGGGATGTATTTGCAGTGCCTCCTATAATTTTTTCTTTCCCTAGAATTTTCCTAGCTACTTGGGGGCACATATCTTCTTTTCCAAGATGAACCCCATCTGCATTTACTACATTGGCAACTTCTACATGGTCGTTAATAATGAGTTTAGCACTGTATTGTTGGCATATTTCTTTAGCCTTCATAGCTGTTTCTAAAACTTCTTTTGGCGTTTTATTTTTCAGGCGTAATTGAATCCAACGTCCGCCACACTCACATACTTTTTGAATATTTTGAAGATGTATAGTAGGTGTGTTTCCTTGCGAGATGTATTGTATAGTATCTATTTTCATGAATGATATGCTAGTTTTGTTGGGTTTGATTGCAGCGCTTTTTCGGTATATCTTTTGGCATCTTCACAAGCATTAGCTAAAGATTTTCCTTGTGCTAAATAACTTGTAATAGCTGAAGATAAGATGCAGCCACTTCCATGCTTTTCATATATTTTTTCTTCGGAAGGAAAAAAGTTAAAAACGGTTTTATCTTTTAGATATAAAGTGTCTTTTCCTTTTTCCGATGGATGATGTCCACCTTTTAGCAATACTGATGTAAATTGTTGTAAGCGTGTTATTTTTTCTGACAAAGAGGATGCGTTGGAAAGCTGAAAAATTTCTTCATAATTAGGCGTAATCAACGAGATATTTTTTAAAATATCAGCTGAGAATAATAGTTTTTCTCCTTGAAAAGAATGGCCGCTACTTGACTTCAAAACAGGGTCTAAAACTATTGGAAGTTCCTTTTTATATGCTTTTAATACTTTTAACAACTGTTCTAAAAGAGTTAGATTTTCTATTATTCCAATTTTAACAGCTGCTATATTAAAACGGTCTAAAAGTAGTTGCAATTGCTTTAAAACTACAGTAGCGTCCACCCAATAGCAGTCTTTGAAATAAACATCGGTTTGTAGGGTGTTTGCCGTACAAACAGCCATTGCATAGCATCCGTTATTTTCTATTGTTTTTATATCGGCAAGTAAACCAGCTCCCCCAGAAGGGTCAAAACCAGCAATACTTAAAACAATAGGTTTTTGTATGTTTTTATCCGTCATAAAACACGTTTTTATAAACTTTTTGCAATTCTTTATATGCTGTTACGGGGTGTTTAGATTGCCAAATGCTTCCTAAAATTGCAACCCCTTGGTATCCCATTTTTTTTACTTCGGAAATAGTTGCTGAGGTAATTCCGCCAAGCGCAATAACTTTTATTGGGAATGCCGTTACCTCAAATTCTTTTCCTTGATAATTTTCTTTAGAAATAGAATTGAAAACGGGACTCAAAAAACTATAATCATAATTTGCTCCTTCTTTTTTTAAAGCTGAAATTGAATGAAAACCCGTACTCACCACTCTTCCCATTTTTTGATGGTTTTTAATGTATTCTGAATCATTTTCAAGCATTTTTCTATGTTTCTCGGTCAAATGAATGCCTTTTACATTAAATTCTGATGCCAATTCATGGTGCTGATGAAGCATAATTTTATTGTGATTTTTTACATCTATCAATTCTAAATAGTTTTTCAAGGCTACTTTTTCTAACCTTGGTTTACGTATGTGTAAAGTTTCCAATCCATATGCAAACAACCTATTTAGGCTTTCTATTTCTTGCTCCAAGGCAATCTCTGATGTAATTACAATAAGCATGGGTTTAGGTTTTTATTTCAGAGGTTCAGAGGGGCAAAGTTGTAAAATTGAAGATTTGAAAATTAGGAAAAAAGTGCTCAGTGGGCAGTTGCAGTAAGCAGTTTTTTTCTTTGTAACAGCCATAACTTTTAACTTCTGACTTCCAACTTCTAACTCCATCCTTATCTTAATTCTCCACTTTTAACTCATTAACTTTTCATTCAAAGAGCAAAGAGGCAAAGTTGTAAATTTGAAGATTTGAAAATGAGGAAAAAAGTGCTCAGTGGGCAGTTGCAGTAAGCAGTTTTTTTCTTTGTAACAGCATAACTTTTAACTTCTGACTTCCGACCTCTTTCTTTTTTCAACCTTCAACTCAATCACAAATACACTTCACTTCCTTTTTCTTTAAACTCTTCTGCTTTTTTCTTCATCCCTTCTTCAATAGCTTCATGACTATCCAGTCCATTTTCTTTAGCATAATTCCGAACGTCCTGAGTAATTTTCATAGAGCAAAAATTAGGACCACACATAGAGCAGAAATGTGCCACTTTAGCATTGTCCGATGGTAATGTTTCATCATGATACGCTTTTGCGGTATCTGGATCCAGGGCTAAATTGAATTGGTCTTCCCAACGGAATTCAAATCGAGCTTTACTCATGGCATCATCTCGGTGTTGCGCCCCTGGATGACCCTTTGCTAAATCGGCGGCATGCGCAGCTATTTTATACGTAATAACTCCTGTTTTTACATCTTCTTTATTTGGGAGTCCTAAGTGTTCTTTTGGGGTAACATAGCACAACATGGCGCACCCGTACCAACCAATCATGGCAGCACCAATACCACTTGTAATATGGTCATAACCAGGAGCAATATCTGTAGTAAGCGGACCTAAGGTGTAAAAAGGAGCTTCTCCACAGGCTTCCAATTGCTTGTCCATATTTTCTTTAATCATATGCATTGGAATATGTCCAGGCCCTTCAATAATGGTTTGTACATCGTGTTTCCAAGCTATTTTTGTAAGTTCTCCAAGAGTTTCTAGCTCTGCAAATTGTGCATAATCGTTGGCATCGGCAATACTCCCAGGACGGAGTCCGTCGCCAAGAGAAAAGGACACATCATAGGCTTTCATAATTTCGCAGATTTCCTCGAAATGAGTATATAAAAAGCTCTCCTTATGATGCGCCAAACACCATTTTGCCATGATAGAACCTCCTCTAGAAACGATTCCTGTTACACGTTTGGCAGTGTGTGGCACATATTGTAAGCGCACCCCAGCATGAATAGTAAAATAATCTACTCCCTGTTCTGCTTGTTCAATTAAAGTATCTCTAAAAATTTCCCAAGTAAGGTCTTCGGCTTTTCCGTTTACTTTTTCTAAAGCTTGATAAATAGGCACAGTACCAATAGGAACTGGCGAATTTCTTAAAATCCACTCGCGGGTTTCATGGATATTTTTTCCGGTAGATAAGTCCATAATATTATCTGCTCCCCAACGGCATGCCCAAACTGCTTTTTCTACCTCTTCTTCTATGGAAGATGTTACCGCAGAATTACCAATATTGGCATTTATTTTAACCAAAAAGTTACGTCCAATAATCATAGGTTCGCTTTCTGGATGATTTATATTACATGGAATTACGGCTCTCCCGCTAGCTACCTCTTGACGTACAAATTCTGGAGTGATTTCTTTTGGAATGGAAGCACCAAAACTCTCTCCAGGATGTTGTTTTGTAATTTCTTTTACTTGCTGTAGTTTCTGATTTTCGCGAATGGCAATAAACTCCATTTCTGGAGTTATAATTCCTTTACGGGCATAATGCATTTGCGTTACATTTTTTCCAGCTTTTGCTTTTAATGGATTTTTAAGGTGTTTGAAACGAAGTTCGTCTAGCTTTTTATCATTAAGGCGTTCGTTTCCGTAATTAGAGGAGAGTCCGCTGAGCTCTTCTACGTCCCCACGACTTCTTATCCATTGCTCTCGAATGGGTTTTAGTCCTTTTTTTACATCTATTTCTATGTTTGGATCTGTATATGGACCGCTGGTGTCATACACTAAAACAGGGTCATTTTTTTCGGTAGTACCATTAAATTTATCAACCGTGTCACTAAGAGAAATTTGTCTCATTGGTACTTTTATATCCTTGTGAAGGTTTCCATAGACATAAATTTTTGAAGAATTTGGAAAGGGTTCGCGACTAATTTCTGTGTTGGGTTTTTGCTGTTGTGTTTTCATGTGTTTCTTGTTTTTGTTTGAATACCTTGTGGGTCTAAACCCGAGGCAGTTGATTTTTTTTTTGCGTGAAGGATAGTAGCGACATCCTTTTTATTTTTTTAAAAAGATATAGCGAATAGCCTGACCGTAACGGAGTGAAGGGCACGCCCTAATTAACCTCCCTGGGTGGCTTTTATAATAAGAATATTAGCATTGTTTTCTAACGGTTCTTCCCATTTAGATTTTGGGAGAACGTTATTATTAAGTGCCAAAGCAATGCCGTTGGGAGAAATGTTTAAATGCTCCAAGAGCTGTTTGGCGCTCAATGAGTTCTGAAATGTGTGTAAGGTGTTGTTTACGTTTACAGTGGTCATAATCTTATGTTTTACTGTAAACTTTAGGAGGAAGTCCTAAAAAAGTGGATTACTTAGGAGTTTTTTTAATGCTGAATTAAAAAAGTACCTATAGCCAAATTTATGGCGTTATGTAGTGTCTCAACTTTTCCCTTCGCACGTCCTAACGCGATCAGGTTCTAAGGGTTTTATCTCAGCCGGCTTTCACGGCACCCCTAAAGTTTACTTATAATCAATATTTATTTCCAAAAGCCTGCCCAGAATTTACGCTGATGCAGTAACTTATTTCAAAGGTATGGAATTATGATGGAGAATGACAACTATTGAGGTTAAAAAAGGAGCTATTGATATGATGGGGATATTTTAGGATACAAAAAACCCTTACTGAAAATCAGTAAGGATCTTTTCCCTCAAAAACTACTTAGTTAAGTAACTAAATAGTGATTTTATATAAGTCCTAAATCTTTGGCTATAGCAACCAGATGTGTGGCGTTTTTAGCTTTAAAAGAAATTCTTAAGCTACTAATGCGTTTTTCAATAGTGCTTACGCTACATGGTGTAATGCCTTCGGATTTGAACTTTTTTCTAATTTCGTCTTGAGAATTTCCTTGAGAAAGAGCGTCCAATAATAAAATATCATAGTCTTCTATTTCTAAATTTTTAGTTTCTTTTATGGCATGCTTTAAATTTGCTGGGATGTACTGTTCTTTATTGTAAACCGTTTCAATGGCGGTAACCATTTCGTTGGTGCTATTTCTACCTTTACAGACATAACCATTAATAAATATGGTGTCGAAAAAGGACTTAATCATATGTGGGCGGTCTTCAATAGAATACATAATAACAGCAATATCTGGTTGCTCTAATTTTATTTTTGCAACTAGTTTGTCTCCAGATTCAATTTTAGATTGCCTGTGGTCTTGCTTAAAAGAAAGGTCTGTTATTAAAAGGTCGAAAGGAGAATTTTTTAAGATTCCTTTCTTGATTTTTAAATATGCATCATCGCAATATTTGGCGTGTTCAATTTCAAAATCATAAGCTTTACTTAAGGTATTTATCAACCCTAAATTTATGCTATCGATATCTTCGGCAATAAGAACTTTTTTAAACATCGTTTATATTGGAATTGTTATAGTGGCTTTAAACCCTTTTCCGGGCATTGTGTCAAAAATAAAGTTTCCATCTACGCCTTCAATACGGTTTTCCACATTTGCTAATCCGTTTATGATAAAATTTTTGGAAATGTCCGTCCCTTGTCCGTTATCGGAATAAGAAATTTTTAAATTTTTCTTCTCTAAAGTAAAATTAAATACTACTACAGACGCCTTGCTATGTTTTTTCATGTTCACTAAAAGCTCTTGCAGAGACCTGTAAATAACGCGTTTTATATATGTAGGGATTTCTTCTGAAGGGAATGTAGCTAGCCCACGGTTTAATATATTAACATCCTCATTACAGTAACTATTGATAAGAGATATTATTTTTTCTGAAAAGTTGGTGTCTAAATCTATTTTTCCGTTTCCTCTAGCAATATTTCTAGCTTTTTCATAGATGGCATCTAATTGCAGAAGAAGATTACTTTTGATAGTTTTTTCAACAGGAGTATTTTCGGTAAATGCAATAATATTAAATACATCGTTGGCGAGCTCATCATGTATTTTTTTTGAAATTCGCATTTCGGTTTGGTAAGCTTCGTCTACTTTTTCTCGTTGATGCTTTATTTTTATAAACCGATAATATATAAAGCCAGCACTAAGAATGATTCCAATTATAATTATTAAAAGTAAGTTTCTGCTTTGTTGATTTTCTAATCGTAATTTATTGATTTTTGCTTCGTTGGTAAGCTTTAAGTTTTCTTGTTGATTTTTTTCACTTTCGTATTTTATTTTGGCAAATGTATTTTTTAATCGCCCTTGGGAGGTATGAATGCTATCGGTTAGATTTTTATAGACTACCGCGTATGTTTTTGGATTTTGGGAAGATTCTATTAATAAAGATAAGGCCTCTAAGGTATCATCGGTACTTTTGGTTTGCTGTGCCAACTCAAAAGCTTTTAAAGCCATTTTTCTAGCTTTTGTTGTTTGATTATTGTTTAAGTAATATTGAGAGAGATGGAGGTAACTTGTGGTTTGACCAGAAATATCATCATTACTTTTTCTAATTTCAAGCGCTTTCTTAAGGTCGTTTTCCGCATTAGAAATTTTTAATAAACTAGCAACATAAGCTCTGTTGTCAATATTTTTGGCATAACTATCTGGATTGTTTTCTAATTCTGGACTTTTTTCTAGTTTTTCTAATAAGGTATGTGCTTTTTCATATTCTTCTTGGTAGGTGTAAACTACCGCAATATTGTTAAGGATTTTTATTTTTGAAATTGAGTCGCTTGCTACGTTTAAAGCCTTGTTATACCAATGTAAGGCTTCATTATAGATTTTTTGTTCTTTAGAAGCAATGGCAAGAGCATTGTAGGTGCCAGCTATGTATTTTTTATTGGCAGATTTTTCTAAATACTGTAATGCCTTGACCCCTGTTTGTTCAGCTTCATTATAGTTCCCTATAGAATTTAAAAGATTGGTAAGGTTTACCAATTTAATTCCTGCTTCAATAGTGTCTTTTATACGCTCGTATGTTTTGATAGAATTGTAATAAGCGTTAAGCGATTTAGCAATTTCATTGTTTTTTCTATAATAAAACCCAAGTCGGAAGTAAGCATCTCCTATACTTAAACTATCTTTTCTTTGTTGCTGAAGTGTTAATAGTTTATTGGAATAAAATAACGTACTATCAATATTTACATTTCGGAAAAGGGAGGCGCTAGTTAATAAAATCTCAACTTTAATAGAATCATTATAAGTGTTGATATTTTTTATAAGTTTTTGATTTAAAAGAAGAGCGCTATCAGGATTACTTTTTCGTAAGTGCTTTATTTTTTGTAATTGATTGTCTACACTATTTTCAGCAGAAGGGATATTAGAAGTTTTATTTTTTTTAGTAGAAATATTGCATGCAAAAAAGCATAACAAAATACCCAAAAAAAAGGGGAATGCTAGTAGTAGTTTTTTCATTCCCCTAAAATAAAAATTATTTAGCCTTTATTCTCCGTTTTTTGGAGTTTCTGGTTCGTCGGGCTCATCTGGATCCTGATTTATTTCTTCATCTTCCGAAGCTTGTGTATTGTAAAGAGCGTCTGTACTTGCTACACTTTCTTTTGTACACGATTGTAAAATAGCATTTAATGAGATTACAGTAAGTATTAAAAGTATTTTTTTCATAATAATGGATTTAAAAAATTAAACAATAGAGTTGCTGTCCGCCTATGCAGAGATTTTTATAGAGCAACTAAAATTTGTAAGGAAATACTCCTTAATATTTTGGGAAGTGGAGATCCAAATGTGTTACTTAATAGCTGCTTCCCTGTTACTATTTTTCTCACATTGTGGATTTCCGTAAGAAAAGTTGATGCGCTTTGGTTATGTTAGCTAAACACAACCTCAACCAATCTTGACAGCAAAGGAAAGGGAGGTTTGCCGTTTAATTGTGGACAAAACATGGAAAAGAATGTCCGACAAAAATGACCATCGATTGTCTAATTATTTTTATTTTTAAAGCCCTGAACTTAATCCAATTATGAAAAATCCATATGAAGAACTTGTAAAACGAGTTTTTGATAAAGCTAAATCAAAAGGTGGCAGTAAAACTAAAAATGGACAAGCTACCCACCTGTCGACTATCTTTACTGAAGATTATAAGCATCCTATTTCGGTAAGAACATTTACTACTATATACAACTTCTATCTTTTAAAAGATACTAGCAGGTCCGTTACTCTTAAAATTGAATTATTAGATTTAATGGCGCATTATGTTGGAGATAGTAATTACGAAGATTTTATAAAAAAGAATGCAGAAGATGGGGCAAAGGTTGCATTAGATTCTCCAAAAAATAAATTTAATGGTGAGCGGATATTGCTTATAATTTTGGGAATTATGCTCTTACTAGGGCTTAGTTACAGCATATTTTTCAAATCTGAACCGAAATGTATGTCGTGGAAAGAATTTCAGTACGAAATAGTATCATGTAATATTAGCGAGACAGAAACTACTAATGAAATTATTATTTATGATGTTACAGTTTATAAAAAATTAAAAAAGATACATATTAAAGAAGTTAAGATAGGAAAAACATACTACTGCAAAATGGAAGATGGCACTATTGAATACTTCTCTTATTTTGGGAAGCATCCAGTAACAAAAGAGCATCTAAAGCCCGTTACGCCCTATATGTACAATAAGTATGTAGAGCCTTCTCTTTAGAAAAGGACATATAAAAAGCCGTTTTGAAAATTCTCAAAACGGCTTCGTTGGTTAATGCATCATTGCTTGGTTAATCTTTGTAGCTATATATTACAGTATATTGGCTGGTTTCACCTGAATTTAGATCTGATGTAGTAATAACAGCTTCAGTTGGATAATTGTCGTTATCATATTCATAATCAGCATTATAAAGATAAATTATTTCGTTATTAGAATTTTTATATGTAATTCTAGTAGGGTTATTGTTAGGAAAAAGGTTTCTAGCTGCAACAATTTCAGAGGCCTGCGGTGTCATACTAAAATTAAGCTGAACTTTATCCATAGCCTCTATAAATCCAGCTGCTTTTAAAGTATGGAAATATGGATTTGGAACGTTGTCATATTCTAATTCGGCTGTATATTGCTCGTATACATAATCTTGGGTTTCATAATCATAATCCTCTTCAATAAATGAGATGATTTTAGGATTTCCATTGTCATCATATTCTTCCACATGCCCTACTTCAAAGGCATCATATGGAGATTTATAAAGTTCATTCATACTAAAAGCATCACTATTTCCTCCAGTAATATTAGATAAACTCCCATTATCATCATACACAAAAATGCTGCTTTCTGACCCATTTGAAGCAGTAGAAACACGATTATTTGAATCGTATCCAATGGCGAATGTTCTGTTGTAGTAATCGTTTTGAGGGGATAAAGTGGTAACACCTTTTAGGTATTTTTCTTTTACATTTCCATTTACTTCTTCAAATTCATCCGAAGTAGAATCATCACAGCCAACCATAGCTAAGGTTAATAATACAGCTGCAATTGGAAAATTTCTAATTTTCATCTTTTTTAGTTTAAGAATTATTTTCAGCTCAAATGTAAAATGATAGAATTTATTTTCCTTACGGAATTCCGTAAAGGAGAGAATTATTTTTCTTTTGAATATCTCGTAGGTTCATCTCGAGGTTGTTGATTTATAGAGGGAATAAAAAAAGGATTTTTTGTAACTCTACTAGGATGAGTGTAGTTTGAATCTAATTTTTTATCTTCTAGCTAGCACGAGTGTCTTGCTTGTTTTAGTTTTGCTAACTACATAATAAAGGATTGATAATTTTTCTTGATGCATAACCAATTGGTTTTAAGTTGAACAATTGGCATACAATTCAGTTTTGAAAATGGAACACCTAATTCCTCTCAAAAACTTGACAAGTTGACTTTTTAGTGGAAATTCGTAAAATGCAGTTTGTGGAGCTAAATGTGCCTTATTACTATGTATAAAGCAAAAAATCCAGCCTATTTGTATAGACTGGATTTCTCTGATTGTGGTCCCACATGGACGCCCTTTATTTTTGTTTTATTTTATCTTATTTTATTGAGTAATAGTTTATTAAGTGCTGTTTTACAAGGGTTTTTAAATTAACTTAAATAAGGCTAAATTAAACGAAATTAAAATTATTCGTCCCCTGATTCGTCCCCTGTATATAGTTAATTTATATCTTAGTAAAAAAAACATGAGTGAATTCCCTTATAACGGATTTAAATATATTCGTAATAATTCTAAAGATAAACCTTTAGTTTCAATAGAGCATGAAAAAGAAATCCCTGAGTTCTTGTTTAAATATTATAGTTTTAGTAAGTATAACGTTTCTGCTTTAATTAATTCATATTTATATGCATCCCATCCCTTTGAATTAAATGACATATTAGACAGTAGTGTATTTTTATTGCAGACCTCACAACCAATTCCATATGATTTATATGAAAAATTATATTATCCAACACTGAGCAAAGTAGAAATTAAAGAGTTTTATGAAGAAGATTTAGAAAATAAATGTACTGGATATATTTTTGAACTATGGCAACTCATGACTAATGTATTGGGAATTATATCTCTAACTGAAAGGGAACATCATCCTCTAATGTGGCCTCATTATACAAATGAGAAAGGTTTTCAAATAAAGTATAGAACAAAAAACTTGGAGAATTCAATTAAAAAAGAATATCCTGAACATGGTTCATATGCAGGGCTATTTCCTATTAATTATACAAAATATTTAAGCCCAGTAGATATATCCCAATTTAAAGACCACTTTATACCCCTGTATTACATTTTAAATATAAAATACCATAAATGGGAATATGAAGATGAATGGAGATTAATAATGAGCAGACCTCAAATGGGAGTTCCGTATAGCAAAGCTTCTTTTAGCACCAGAAAAGATTATGAAACGGATATAAAAAACAGATATATTAATTATGATTCTTCTGTGATTGAGGAAATAACCCTAGGCATGAATTTTATTAATGGTAAAGATTTTGAAATTCATAACATTGAGAAATCAGATATGAGAATTAAGCCTTTAAATAGTAATGTTGATTCCTTAGAAGAAACAGGTAATTTAATTAAGTTCCTTAATTATTTAATTGATTCTAAAATACAGGTTTATTATTCTGGGGTTAAGTATGAAAACAACTCTCAAGATGAGATTTGTTTAGTCCGAACAAAAGAATTAATTCAGTTAAGTTATGGAGAAGATGGATATTATATTTTCAGAAGAACTAATGATGTGAAGATTTTATTAGATAACTAAAAAATATATCCATGTCCAAAGCCAAATTCATTCTAAAAGAGCCTAACAGAAATAAATGATCTATTGAATCATCTAATTTACACCATAGTTTAGCTAGTTTTTTAATGATCCTATTCATGGCTATATTTTATTATAATACACTTTATTTTCATTCTAGATTTTTATCTACTTTAAATAGATCTAGATACTCATTAAAAGAGTAAAGTCTTCCCCTTTGTCCTCCCGTAATTTCTTTAATAATCCCTAGATTTTCGAGAGAGTCTATTAACTTGTACGCTGGGCGTGGGGTCTTTTCAATAATATCCGCAACTTTTATAGCATCCAAAATTGGATTGGTATATAGGTAGTCGACTACTTTTCTACCGTCACCGCTTCTTGATCCTAATTGTTTTAATTGTTCATCAATATTTTTTTGAAGCTGCATGATGGAATTAAAGGTTTGTACACCCGATTGTGCAGTTTCAATAACTCCAGTGAGAAAGAATTTAAACCATTGGGACAGGTCATTATGTGTTCTAACACGCATGAGGTTGTCATAATATAGGGATCTGTTTCTTTCAAAAAAATCAGATAAATATAAAATGGGTTGTTTTAAAATGCCTTTACTAACAAGATAGAGTGTTATTAATAACCTGCCTACCCTTCCGTTCCCATCTAAAAAAGGGTGAATAGTTTCAAACTGATAATGGATCAAGGCAATTTTTAATAAATCGGGAAGTGGATTCAATTCATCGTTGGCGAATTTTTCGATGTCAGACATTAAATCTCCTATAGAATTGTGAGCAGGAGGAATAAAAACGGCATCATTTATTGAAGCCCCACCTATCCAATTTTGACTTGTCCGATATGCCCCTGGTAGTTTATGGGTTCCTCTTACACCTCGTAATAATATTTTATGCGTTTGTCGAATTAACCTAGATGAAAAAGGCAGGGTATGGAGCATTTTTACGGCCTCATTCATTGCCGAAATATAATTCTGTACTTCCTCCCAATCATCCCTTTTTTCAATGGCTACATCCTCTTTTTTTAAGAATGCTTCTTCCATATTGGTTTGGGTACCCTCTATTTTTGATGATTGGGTAGCCTCTTTAGCAATATGCATACTAATAAATAAATCAATATTTACATATTCTGAATACATGTCCAACCTTCCTAGTTGTCTATCAGCTTTACTAAGCAAATTGAAGACTTCCATATTATTTATAATCCATTCTTTATTGATAGAATTGGGTTGGAAGCTTTTGTAATAGCCTTGGCTTATATAGGAACCAGATTTGAAATTTTCCACAAGAGTATATTAAGAAATTTATTTAATGTACAATATTACTAAAAATGTATAATAAAGAAAATTGTTATTATACATTTTAATCTGATATGTATAATAACAAAAATGTTGTTATACCATAAATGTAATAAAATGAAATTAAATTTTTGTTGTACATATGTTGTACTTGCTTGAAAACAAAAAAGCCACTCAATCTCTTGAATGGCTTTCTATCATTGTTGTGGTCCCACATGGGCTCGAACCATGGACCCCCTGATTATGAGTCAGGTGCTCTAACCAGCTGAGCTATGGGACCTGCAAATTGCGGATGCAATATTACTATATATTTTTAAGCTCTGCAAGACTATTCAAAGGTTTTTATAGATTTCTACTTTTTTTAACTGTTATCTATGCCTTATCGTCTATTTCTTGGCACAATTCAATTAAAACGCCATTGGTTGTTTTAGGGTGTAAAAAAGCAACCCATTTATTATCGGCACCTCGCTTGGGAATTTCATTTAATACAGTAAAACCTTCCTCTTTTAATCGTTTTATTTCCGCTTGGATATCGCCTACTTCAAAAGCTATATGGTGGATTCCTTCTCCTTTTTTAGCAATAAATTTAGCAATAGCACTATCATTAGTCATTGCCTCTAAAAGTTCTATCTTACTTTCTCCAGTCTTAAAAAATGAAGTTTTTACTCCCTCTGAGGCAACTTCTTCTGTTTTATAGGGAGCTACACCTAGCAATTTATGAAAAAGTGTATTTGAAGTTTCGATGTCATTTACTGCAATTCCAATGTGCTCAATTTTATTCATATCGTTATTTTTTCAGATAAAACACTTAATTAAAGGCTTTCATCAAAAATAATACTTTAAATTGTAATTATTATTCTTGTATTTTTGCAGTATGGAAACAAACAGACAGAAAAAGATTGGTGGGGTTATACAAAAGGATTTAGCTGAAATTCTACAAAGAGCAGCAAAAGAAGGAGGCATGTCTGGAACCCTTATTAGCGTAACCAAGGTAAATGTTACCACAGATTTATCAATGGCAAAAGTATATGTAAGTATTTTCCCAGTAGATAAAGCCAAAGAACTTATAGAAGGCATACGTTCCAACCAACCGCTTATTAAGCATGAGTTGTCGCAACGCACAAAAAATCAGTTACGACGCGTACCTGAATTAGAATTTTATATTGACGATTCTCTTGAATACATAGATCGTATAGACAAGTCGCTTAAAGGAAGTGAAAATCCTATTAGCAACCCCGATTTATTAGCTAAAAGGAAGAAGTCATAATTTTTGAATATCGCCCTGTACATAGCAAAAAGGTATCTGATTTCTAAAAGCAGTCAGAATGCAGTTAACATTATCAATTTTGTTACATTTTTGGTAATAGTAATTGGTGCAGCCTCTTTATTTGTTGTACTTTCTGCTTTTGCAGGACTTAAAACCTTAAGTCTTTCGTTTTCTAATTCTTTTGATCCCGACCTTAAAGCGGTTTCTGCCGAAGGTAAATATTTCGATTTTACCGAAAACGATGCCCAAAACCTTAATAAAATAGAAGGGATAGCCGATTATTCCAAAGAAATTGAAGAGCGGGTTTTCCTTACTTTCAAACAGAAAAATCATATAGCATATATCAAGGCAGTCGACAGTAATTACACACGTGTAACAGGCATTGATAGTATGTTGTATTACGGCAGTTGGATAGGAAAAGACCCCTACCAAGTAGTAAGTGGAATAGGAGTTGCAAATTTATTGGGATTAGGGATTAACGATTATAGAAATCCGCTTGAAATTTTAGCGCCAAAACCAGGAGAAGGGAGTATTGCTACAGGAATTTCAGGCTCCCAAAGACCTTATAATGAACTATCGGTAACCCTTTCTGGGGTTTATGCAATAAACGACGATTTAGATAAAAAGTACGTATTTGCAAGCCTTTCCACCGTTCAGCCTTTATTAGAGAAAAAGGAAAATCAAATCACAGGAATCAATTTTAAGATAAAACCTACAGCTCCTGTAGAATTAGTAAGCGCACAAATAGCAGCAGCATTAAGTAATAAAGTAAGTTTAAAAACGCGTGCGCAACTCAACGATTCTCTTTATAAAATGCTCAATACCGAAAATTTGGTACTGTATCTCATCTTTACTTTGGTACTTATTATTGCACTTTTCAATGTTGTTGGCGCTATTATAATGATGATTCTCGATAAAAAAGACAACGCAACTACACTTTACAGTATGGGCGTATCTATAAAACAACTAAAACGGATTTTCTTCTTACAGGGACTCCTAGTTACCGTTGTAGGCGGCATTGTAGGCATCGCTTTTGCATCGCTTTTAGTGTGGACACAAATCACTTTTCAATGGATAAAACTTAGTCCAACCTTGGCATACCCTGTGGAATATAAGCTTATCAATATAGCCATTGTATTTGCCACAATTTTTGTTTTAGGATTTTTGGCATCCAAAATTGCTGCCAATCGAGTTAATAAACAACTTATTCAATATACTTAGGAGCGCCAATTCTTGTGTAAATAGCTGTTGCTGTTTCCCGCTTTCGCCACTACACGGTAGTTGGCTCTATCGGGGCTAGCAGGTTTTATTTGGGAGTTTAGATTTATTAGCTACAGTATTTTTCAGCTTCATTAATATTTTTATTAAGCTTTCTATTTGTTGTAATAAAATGTAAAATAATCATTCCATAAAACAATGATATTGGAACCTTCATAAAGATCCAATATGGATTATTACCTGATACTATTTGCCAAATTCCCATAATAAAAATTAAGATTACTAGGATTATTAGACTCCAGCTAGTTTTTATTCCATTGTTTAATTTGTCTACTATGCTTTTTAATTCGTTATTAAGTTTATCAATTCCCTCAAATTCAACTTCAGAATTTATTTTTTTTAAATGCTTTAATAATTTAAGTTCAAAAAATTGATTAGGAAGGTTTATTACAAGGCTTAAACTTAAAATGGTCATTAGTCCCGATTTTTGCCAGATAAATATTTCATAATCAAATAGCTCAGGAATAATTGATAAAATTATTATTCCTACACTAATTATCGTAAAAACTAAATTGAGAGTAATTGTTATTTTCAAAAACTCAATTCTTTTTTCAATTCCTTTTTTCGACTCTCCTAAATTTGATTTTAGAGAAACGATAATGTTTTTTCTTTCGTTCATTTTCTTCAAAGGTATTGTCTCCTAAATATAGGAACAGATTATAATTGAATTCATGCTGCTAATTTCAATGTAATCATTTGAGGTTTAAATCCCTCATAGAAGGTCTAATTCCCCAACGCCTGTCCTGAGTCTATCGAAGGGTTTTGCGTTGAAATAGATTAAATTATTTTTCTTTGAATACCTCGCGGGCTTGTTCCGAGGTAGTTAATTAAATTATTGAAGTTACTCTTTAATTGTCAAAATAGTTCTCAATCTCAAATTCAAATTCAGATTTTTCTTCAGGTTTTATGGTAATATTTCCATAGGTTCCAATTACTTCCGCTTCAGATTCCCAATTTCCTTTTGTAAGCTTAAATTGTGCAGGGCTTTTAAGTTTTAATTTTATTTCCCGCTCTAAATCGGAAATTCTTTCTAATTCTATTTTTTCTGGATTCCAATCTCCTAAATTCTCTTGATTTCCTGTAATGTATATGGTATCGTCTTTGTTTAAAACCTTTACTTTTATTGTAGTATCATATTCTTTTTTGCTTAGTTCCTTTTCCTGTAAATCATGGATGTTTTCGAAATAAAAATCAAGTGCTTTATTTAAACTAACTGAAAAGGTATTCCAATGATTGTTTTCAGGGAATTTATCGATTTTAACTTTCAAGTTATCATTCTTTATTGACTTGTTAAAAAAGGAATATACTTTCTCTCTAGCAGGTTTCCATTCCTGCCAGTATTTTATACCTTCATTTGCATTGCTTAAGTATAAATAAGTAGGTTTCTCTATTTTAGAATAATCAAAATTTACAAGTTTGTTTGCTAATTTGTCGTTATCATACGCAAGGTTTGGCGAAATAGCTATGTAATCGTTAAACAAGGTATGATTTTTAATAAAAATATCTAAAACAAAGGAAGCACTTAATGAGTGTCCAATTGCTATTTTATTATTTAATGTTCTGTAATGAGAATCGATATATGGCACGACTTCAGTGCTTACATAAGCAAAGAAATTATTAGCATTTCCAGAATATTTCCCGTACTTGTCAATAGATTTTTTGGCTTCTAAAACAGGCAATAGGTCATTATTTCTAGAGTAATCAAGTTCTTCATTATAAGGCGAAGTAATTCCAACAACAATAAAAGAATTGGTATTGTCGGTCAAAAAGGAAATTATAGAACTTGTATAATCAAAAAACTCTCTACTGTGGCTGTCAAATACATAGATTACGTTAAAGTATTCGTTAACTCGCCAATCGTAATCAATAGGAGTATAAATTAATATCTCCCTTTCTTGATTTAAAGATTTTGATTGGATTTTTACATTTTCAACTCGGGCAATATTTTGACCAAATGTTACACTTGTCCATAGGGCAATCAAAATAATTATTATAATATTTTTCATCATAGTTGTATCGGTTTTGTTTAGTTATAAAAAATATTTTTGCTTGGTATAGAGAGCTGTTTTTTATGGCTCTTTATCGGCTATCAATTCCATAAAAAAATCTGATAATTTAGAAGCTCCATTATCTCCGCCATCGTCTATATTAGATAAAATTATAACGGTATACTTGTCTTTCATAAAATCCATTAATTCGCAATGAATTCCGTACCAACCTCCAGCATGACCAATAATGGTTTGATTGTATCTTTGGTCAACACCAATTCCATAGCCCATATCTGTATTGTAACCTTTCACTTTTGGTTCAAACATCAATTCAGTTGTTCTTTTATTCAAAAGTTTATAATTTCTTAAGGCTTTTGAAAAGTTGAATAAGTCGCTTATAGTAGAATAATAAAAGCCTCCTGGTGATGCTTTTGTTAAATAGTAGTCATTTTTCTTGAGAGTTTTATTTTCTCCAAACATCGACGTATATCCACTTGCTTTATTTTTCACAATAGAATCAATTTCTAATTCGGTAGTGTTGTACATTTCCGCAGGTTTTAAAATGGCGTCCTTTACATAGTTGTAATAGTTTTTACCACTAACTTTTTCTATAATTAGTCCAAGTATTACGAAACCTGAAGCACTATAATCATACTTAGTACCGGGTTTGGATAAAAGTGTATCGTTAACAAAAAGTGGAACAAAACCTGAAGTCTTCTGATAATCAATATTCTTTATCTTATCCCAGTCTGCAACGTAAAAGTTATTAAGACCCGAAGTGTGTGTTAGTAGCTGATGAATGGTAACGGAATCTCTAACAATTTTGTTGGAATATTCGGGTAAATAGTCGCCAACAGGACTTTTTAATTTTATCTTTCCTTGCTCATATAGTTGTAGGGTTGCAACAGTCGTAAACAATTTGGTAATAGAAGCTATGTTGAATTTGGTATCGATATTGTTTTTTACGTTAAATTCAATATTTGCTAGTCCATAAGCTCGTTTCTCTATTATTTTGTTGTTATGTGCAATTAGTACTGTTCCCGAAAAATCGTCTTCACTTAAATTGTTAAGAAATAAATTGATTTCAGATTCTTTTTCAGTACCCGATTGTCCGAAACATAAAATTCCAGTCAATAAAAAAAGGATGATTATATAGTTTTTTGTTCTAATTGTCATACTCCATGCTTTTTTATAAGTTGTTGGAAAAATTTCTAGGCACCCTAATCGGGATCAATTCTTTATATGTTAAGCATCGCCACACCCATTCTAATGGTCCGAATCTGAAATATTTTAACCAAACCTTACTCCATATAATTTGAACGATAAAAACTATAATTGCAAGGATAAGTGCTTCTGATGGACTTAAAGTTTCATAAAGTTTAAACCCTATTGATGAAAATAGAATTAGACCAATAAAGCTTTGCATTATGTAGTTAGTTAAAGCCATTCTACCTACATATTTTAAGGGAGACAAGACCTTTTTCCATTTAGTATTGTAGTATAACCAGCCAATAAGCCATAGGTAGAATAATCCCATTACAACGTCTGAAATCACCATTGCCTTGACGAATAATTCTCTATAATTTTCTAGTTTAAAAATTTTAAGATCTACTAAAACAAACAGAAATGCTATTCTGTAAATATTTGTAATAGCAATTATCAATAGTATGGGTGTTTTTATTTGCTGAATAAATAACTCTAATGAGTTATAAATTTTGTTTTTACCGAGGTAAAGCCCCAATAAAAACATTGAAAAGGCTATGGGTGCTAAAAATCCGAAAAGCATTGGAATATTAGAAATATATTCTAAAATCCTTAATTTTAAACCTTCCAAATAAGTTCCATGTTTAATTATTTTGTTTACCATTGCTCCCGTATACTCTTTTAAATAGACTTCTGGTTGGAAATTTATAAGACTGAATAAAAATTCAAAAACCTGATTATAAAACGGAAAAAAAAGAAAGACACCCGATAGAATAAGAATTAATTTGTTTGGCCATTTTATTATAAGTGTAGTAAACAAGCCAAGAATAGCATAAAGATTTAAAACATCTCCAGACCATAATAATATAATATGTAAAACTCCAATTAAAAATAGGATTAACATACGCCTTCCAAAAAAGGAAAATGATAATCTATTTTCATCAAGCATTTTTAATGCTTGTATTGAAATACCTAATCCAAAAAGCAGTGAGAATATCGGGAAGAATTTAGTGTAAAAAAACAACTGAAGTATTTTCTCCGAAATTTGGTCAATGTTAGAAGTAAACTGTAAAGCAAATTCGTCCTGATTTAAAAAGGTTGAATTCATTATGGTAATATTGACAACAAATATTCCTAAGATTGCAAATCCTCGGAATATATCTAATATTTCAATTCGTTTTTTTGATTTAGTTGGTTGGGTGTTCAATTTTCTCTATAGTATTTAGGCATAAACCAAATATACGTTAAAATAGCTTTGTTGTAATTTAACAATGTGTATTGCAAGGGATAAGGGTTCTATTTTGAGAACCTCATTTAAACCTTGATATAAGTGGGTTCAATAAATTCCGTTAACTTTTATCGGACAACAATACTTTTTAATTGGATAAACTATATGATAAATAATTAGGTCTAATAAACTTGGTTTTTTAACCAAGTAATTTAAGTGCAAACAGTTATTTCATTTTTTTATTAATCTTGGTTTTTATCGCATAGTAATCCATTTCGTAGCAAATTCTCCCTAGTAGAATAGCTGGATTAATTTTATGTTTATTTGCTAAAGCTATTATTTTATCATCGTTTAAGGGGAGGTAATTGTTTAATATATCTTGCCAAATCCTTTTAGGGATTAGTTTTTCTTGAGCATAGTTATCTGCTTCATTTTCAAATTGATCTAAATTTTGT
Source organism: Galbibacter orientalis DSM 19592 (assembly GCF_000260115.1). GTDB lineage: Bacteria > Bacteroidota > Bacteroidia > Flavobacteriales > Flavobacteriaceae > Galbibacter > Galbibacter orientalis. The sequence continues at coordinate 801,437 of NZ_JH651379.1, forward strand.
TTTTTAGTTAAATCCATGAATTTTCTTTCCCTATCATTTCTTAAATGCAAGTCGATATGCCCAATTTCGTGCATAATTGTAAAAGCAAAATTGTCAATCCGATTATATCTCAAAGTCAGAGCAATTGCAGGGTTTTTACCTGACCAAAAAGAGAATCCGTCTATAGGAGCTTTCTCTAGCTTATTAATTAGTAACATTTTAATTCCAAATTGATTAAGTATAGATTTTACGCGCTCTGGTGTTCTGGAATTTTCGTAGAATATATTATTTAGATTAACACAGAGTTGGTTTATATTGTCAAAATTAAAAGTATTCGTTTTTTGATTTTTAGCCTCATATTGAGCTAATGCACTCCATGCGAACATATTTTTATTATCAATTTTTAATTTATCTGACTTACGATAATATGCAAACTTCTCTTTTGAGAAGGATGAAACAAGTTCATCAATAGTTGTTATATCATAAATATTCTTAATCGCTTTAATGTCGCTCTCAATGTCGTTTTGTAAATAATTATGCTTTTTGAAATATAGGACAGGTACATATTCTTTTATGATATTCCATAGTTCTATGTTTTTTAATTTTTTAATATTTTTTTCCTTAAGTCTTGCCTTGTCAATCTCGTATTGGGATTGAAATTTCATCCAATAATCTGCTGAAATACCTAATGTCTTTTCTAATAAAATTGCAATATCTGCTGTTACGGGTCTTTTCCCTTTGATAATTTCATTTAAAAATGATGGTTTTACATCCAATTCCTTTGCCAATATTCTTTGGTTTAAATTAGGAGTAGCCTCCAATTCATCTTTGATTAATACTCCTGGATGTGTTGCTTGTGCTGGTATTAAAGTTTTGTTTGTTGCCATCTTCCTCGCATTTATTTATAGTGATTACTCAATTCAATGATTGAGCATACTGTAATACTGTTAGGTTCTTCTCCCTCTAGTTTAGTTATAAATTCTATTCGATATTTATGATCTAATCGAACAGATTCTAATCCTTTTTTATCTCCAATTAAACGTTCGTAATTCAAACTTTTAATTGGATATAATTCTTCTGTGCTTTTTGCAACCCTTAATTTATCTATTGTTTGTATATACTTTTTGATAATATTTGGTTGAAACCTATGTTTTTTAATCATTACTGTCCGATTAAAAATACAAGACCGCTTCGCTATAAGAAAAAAGACTAATTATTCCTTTACATCCTTGTATTGCATTTTCTAAATCGGCAACCTGTTCGGGAGAACCTTTATATATTTTATGATTTTTATGATTTTCAACAATTTTGTTTGGTTCTCTAACTAAACAATGTATGTAATAACCTTTATTTAAAGCTTCTACCAAAATCAATTTTCCAGTTCTTTCAGTAGCTCCAAGTATCAATATTTTCATTTGAGTTCTAGATTTTCAAGACCTAATGACGAATATAATCTATTTTTCTGTTTTATATCATTTGGAAGGAGTTTATAGATGAAAGATTGAAGTCGGAAGCCCGAAGTTATGCTGCTACAAAGAAAAAAACTGCTTACGGAGCAGCTTCCTTAATATTGAAAAATTTAAAGATTGAAGGATTAAAAAAGAAAGAAGTCAGGAGTCAGGAGTCAGGAGAAGATTAAAAAGGTTGAAAAAAAAGAAGTCAGAACAATTTTCAAATCTTCAAATCAACAAATTTATAACTTTGACCCTCTGAACCTTTGTCCATATGAGTTAAAAGTAAAAACTACAGCATAAAGCTTACAGCCTATTGCCTTATTTGCCTTTGTGGAGCATATCGGAGTCGAACCGATGACCTCTACACTGCCAGTGTAGCGCTCTAGCCAGCTGAGCTAATGCCCCTATCTACAATAGGTTTTAAGAAAATTTATTTCTTAACACTTAATATTAAAAGTGGAATACTGCATCTAAATTCACGCTTCAAAATTATATTTTTTTCCCATAACTTGGTAAAAAATCCACGCTTTCTTCTAAATACAATTAAGATATCTGGATTATGCTCTTGAAAATGTTCCAACACGCCTTCAAAAGTAGTAGTGTTTTCTGAGGTTTGTACCTCTTCACTTAACGACTTTAACTTGTCGTCAATCTCTAAATCTTCAGTAACATAATTCGGTGTTTTTACTAAAAGAAGATTTAAATTCAGCTTAAATCGTTCTTTAAATGCAACTAAAGGATCTAAAATTGTGGGATGTTTTACAATTCCCGATTTAAAAGCTACCAAACCAGTATTATAATCTTTAAATGTATTACCCTCTGGAACTATTAAAGTAGGAATATTGGTTTGCTTAACAATTTTTCCGGTTGTTTTACCCAGAAAAACTTCTTCGCGTATATCCGTACTTCTGGGTTCCATAATAAGTAAATCAATTCCATACTGCTGGTCAACCGCCTTTATCCCATCTAATACCTCCCCATTATATGCAGTAATTGTAACAGAAACCCCTTTTTTATCTACTTTATTGAGCACTTCTTCTAATTGTTCTGTAGTATTTTTAGCAACAACATCCTCCACATTTGCAATAGAACCTGCTTTATTTATAAAAGTAAAGGCCTGCATTAAATATATTTTGCTGTCGAAAAATTTAGCAAAATCTATGGCATATTGTAATGTGTTTATTGTATTTGAAGATGTTCCAATTGGAACCAAAATGTTTTTCATAAGGTATCTTATTTAAGGTATGATTGATAAATGCTTTATTACTTTTGCACTTAAATTTACACAAAATTATTTTTCTGCTAGTTTTTCTTTTAAAAATTGGTAAATCATTTACCTCAGGAGCAAGCTCACAAGGTATTCAAAAGGAAAATAATTTAATCCATTTCGACGTAGAGCCCTTCGATAAACTCAGGACAGGCTCTAGGGAATAAAAACCTCAATGAGGGATTCGGTACAATGAAAGAAGCTAAAATTAACTTTAAAGAGATCAATCAATTGGCAATTCCTGCTATTATTGCGGGAATTGCAGAACCACTTATTTCTCTTACCGATATAGCAATTATTGGTAATGTAGATAAAAATCCTGTTGAAGCATTGGCTGCTGCTGGAATTGTAGGTTCTTTTCTTTCTGCTATTATTTGGATTGTAGCGCAAACAAAAACTGCTATTTCTGCAATTGTTTCACAACACTTTGGAGCAAACAGATTACACGCAGTAAAAACATTAGTTCCACAAGCCTTAGCCTTTAATTTCTTGTTTAGTTTACTAATTTACTTCGGAACCGCTTGGGTAGCAGAAAATATTTTTAGTTTGTATAATGCTGAAGGACTTATTTTACAATATACGGCCGATTATTATCAAATTAGAGCCATTGGCTATCCGCTTACGCTAGTTACTTTCGGAATTTTTGGGGTTTTTAGAGGGATGCAAAATACGCTTTGGGCAATGAAATGCAGTTTAACTGGTGCCGCCGTAAATATTGTTTTGGATTATATTTTAGTATATGGAATTGATGGAATTATTCCTGCCATGCATCTTAAAGGGGCGGGTTATGCAAGTGTTATTGCCCAGTTAGTAATGTTACTCATGGCAACTTATTTTTACGTTAAAAAAACACCTTTCAATTTTAAATTGAGCTTTAATATTAATCCGCAAATGAAAAAGCTCTTATTAATGAGCGCCAATTTATTTGTACGTACTGCCGCTTTAAACTTTGCCATTTACCTTGCAAATGCATATGCTACAGATTATGGAAAAAATTATATTGCTGCACAGAGTATTTTAATGAATATTTGGTTGTTTTTTTCCTTTTTTATTGATGGGTATGCCAATGCTGGAAATGCAATTTCAGGAAGGTTATTAGGAGCTAAAGACTACAACCGTTTGTGGTTTTTAAGTATTGATATCTGTAAATATGCTATCATCATTTCGTTTATTTTAATGGCTGTTTGTGGCTTATTTTATAATGAAATTGGAATTCTATTCAATAAAGAAGAAACTGTTCTAGCTCTTTTTTCATCCGTATTTTGGATTGTATTAATTATGCAACCAGTTAATGCGGTTGCTTTTATGTTTGATGGTATTTTTAAAGGTTTAGGAGAAGCAAGTTACCTTAGAAATGTATTATTAGCAGCTACTTTTTTAGGATTTGCTCCTACCTTATTTTTATTCAATTTCTTCGGATTTAAATTGTATGCTATTTGGATTGCATTCTTTGTTTGGATGTTAATACGCTCCCTCGCATTAGTTATTAAATTCAGACGGAAATACGTTAATGAAGTTTAGTTTCCTTAATTTTGAAGAACAACATTTTAAGATATTCACATGGGCACAGATAGAATCAACGGGAGTTTATTTACCAATATTGAAAATAAAATAGCAACTGTAGAGTTTGGCCATCCAGCTAGTAATTCATTTCCCTCTATATTGTTAAAACGACTTTCTTCTGAAATAAATGCACTTTCGATTAATAAAGAAGTTCAGCTTATTATATTGAAAAGTGAAGGTGAAAAAGCGTTTTGTGCTGGGGCTTCTTTTGATGAGCTCGTAGCAATTACAAATCAAGAAGAAGGAGAAGCTTTTTTTAGTGGCTTTGGAAATGTAATAAATGCGATGCGGAAATGTAATAAACTTATTATTGGTCGTGTACAAGGAAAAACTGTAGGAGGTGGAGTAGGACTTATTGCAGCCTGCGATTATGCTATTGCAACAGAAGCAGCAGCTATTAAATTATCTGAGTTAACAATTGGGATTGGTCCTTTTGTAATTGCCCCAGCTGTAGAGCGTAAAATGGGTGTAGCTGCCTTAGCAGAACTTACACTTGCTGCCACCGAATGGAAAAATGCGTATTGGGCAAAAGAAAAAGGGTTATATGCCAAAGTTTTTGAAACTATTACCGAAGTGGATAATGAAATCGAGACCCTAACGAACAAATTAGCAGCATATAACCCTGAAGCTTTAAGTACTTTGAAAAAAGCTTTATGGGAAAACACCAATCACTGGGATTTGCTACTTATAGATAGAGCAAAAACATCTGGTAAATTGGTGCTTTCCGATTTTACTAAAAAAGCTTTAGAAAAGTTTAAAAAGTAATTTCATTACTAGATAATGCTCTAGTTACATTAGCTTCTATTGTTGGGAAGCTACTAAAAAACTTACGTCCATCTTTTCTTTGTAGCACAGCTATTTGCTCTCCACTTTCATTAGCCTCTACTTTTTTAACAATAACTTCATTGTTAAAAACAGATTTATAATTTGGTACACCACCTCTTTTTATAATGATATTTTTTCTAGGAAGATCAATATGCTGATAGGTACTTTCAGAAGTACTGTTAATTGTTAAAACATCTCCAACTTTAACCTCTTTATCTTGCGCTTGTGATACAAAAGCAAAAAATGAGAATACTGCAATAAATAGCCTTTTTTTCATAGTCAAACAATTTAATTGTTAATATATACTCGTTATATTAACAAATATACAAAATATGACCATTATTTTTAATTCGGAAATTCTTAAATATTTACTAAATATTGGGCATTATTCAACCCTATTTAAAGGCTTGTTCTCCTGTGATATCCGCCCCTGTAATGAGAAGGTGAATATCATGGGTTCCCTCATAGGTAATAACGCTCTCTAAGTTCATCATATGGCGCATAATGCTATACTCTCCTGTAATCCCCATAGCTCCTAATACTTGTCGAGCTTCTCTAGCTATATTTAGTGCCATGGCTACATTATTACGTTTTGCCATAGAAATTTGTGCAGTACTTGCTTTTCCTTCATTTTTTAGCTGTCCTAAACGGAGCGCTAACAACTGAGCTTTGGTAATTTCGGTAACCATTTCTGCTAATTTTTTTTGCTGAAGTTGAGTTGCAGCAATAGGTTTTCCAAATTGAATACGCTCTTTTGCATAACGCAATGCGGTGTCATAACAATCCATTGCTGCTCCAATTGCACCCCATGCAATTCCGTAGCGAGCAGAATCTAAACACCCTAGAGGAGCGCCGAGTCCGCTTTTTTCTGGCAGAAGATTTTCTTTGGGGACTTTTACATTATCAAAAATTAATTCCCCAGTAGCCGATGCCCTTAAAGACCATTTATTATGGGTTTCTGGCGTAGAAAACCCTTCCATACCTCGTTCTACAATGAGACCGTGGATTCTCCCTTCTTCGTTCTTTGCCCATACCACAGCAAGATCTGCAAATGGAGCATTAGAAATCCAGAGTTTGGCACCATTTAAAAGATAATAATCTCCTGCATCTTTAAATTTGGTTTCCATTCCTCCCGGATTAGACCCATGGTTAGGCTCTGTAAGTCCAAAGCATCCTATAAACTCTCCTGAAGCTAATTTAGGGAGGTATTTTTTCCGTTGAGCTTCTGTTCCATACTTCCAAATAGGATACATTACTAAAGAGGATTGTACAGAGGCTGTGGAGCGTACACCACTATCTCCTCTTTCAATTTCTTGCATAATTAAACCGTAGCTAATTTGGTCGAGACCAGCGCCTCCATATTCTTCTGGAATATAAGGACCAAAAGCCCCTATTTCTGCCAAACCATTAATAATTTGTTTTGGAAACTCAGCTTTTTGTGCAAAGTCTTCAATAATAGGAGAAACTTCCTTTTTAACCCAACTTCGGGCAGCATCTCTAACTAATTTATGTTCTTCAGAAAGTAAATCGTCTAAATTATAATAATCGGGAGCTTCAAAAAGGTCTGGTTTCATGGTTTATTTTATAAGAATTGTTTCTCTCAAATATAACCAAAGAAATATAACATATGAACGATGTATTGTTATATTTTATAGTTCTTTACATATGGAGTTAAATTAATCTTTACTCGAAAATCGAGATTTATACGTCCTAGCGCTTGCTTAGTACTATTATAGTGATGCTTATAACATTGTTAATAGTTAGTTATATGCTCTATAGCGGGTTGCTTTCCTATTTTCTGAAGATAAAAAATAATGACTTAGGATAACATAGGTAGTTAGGAAAAAGAGACTTCTAGAAGTTTAATACGTTTGCCCATTTTAATATAAATATAACAAAAAGAGTTCCAGCAGTACTTGTTATTATTGAGCTTTGCCAAAAATATAGCCTACCTCCCCATGTTTTCCACATTTTTTTCCCGCCTACTTTCTTAGCATAACCATTAAGAACTATATAATGAACAAAATTAATTATTATAAAAATTAAAGTTGTAATAACTGCTATCCACATATTCTTTTATTTATAGTTTTAATGTAAAAACTAACCAATTTAGCTCTTGTTTAACTAAATATAATAAAAATTATTAATACTGAAGGAATGGCAACATTTCTACCTTTTAAAACTTTATATAAAGTTTACATACTAAAAAAGAGCATCTAAAATTAATTAAATGCTCTATTCATTATTTTAAAACTAATTTACTAGGTGTTATACTTCGTAATTATCCCAAGTAGCAATTTCGTTTCTTTCTTCAGGTTTGATACAAATATCTAAAGTACGCTGGTCGTATTTTAAGTTGTATTGCGCCAACACATCATCTGGAACACCATCCCAAACATTAGGCGTATTTCCTACGTATCCAAGATATTTTATTCCTTCTTCACTTGTAAAATACCCAGTAGAAACCAAGTCTCTTAAACGAGAGAAAAAGCGTTCTCCTTGAATAAATTGTGGTTTTACATCATCTGGATATGCAATATCTTCAACAATTTCTATTTGCTGCTCCTTAGAAGCATCTTTAAAGACTTTATTAAAGCGCTTATTACTTTCGTGGTCTATCCACATTAATCCACCGCGCAATGGCAATTGGTGGTGCGGCATATCAAAAACTATATATGCAATAAAATCTACAACCCCAACTTCACTAGCGGCACTATATTCTCCTTCAGCAGGAATAATAATATCTGCTAAAACAGTAAGGGTAGCCAATTCATGGTCATTAAAATAAACCCCTTTTGCACGTAATTCTTCTTCGTAAGCAAGTTCTTCTTTTGTACGAGTGGTATCGTAATTATTATCGCTATCGCTTGGTGCGTCGGTTTTTGCTATCGTTGGTTCTTCGGTGTCTGTTAAACACGACGAAAACATAAATCCGGAAGTTACCGTACCAGCCACCATGGCTTTTAAACTTTTTCTTCTATCCATGATTTTTATGTTTTAAATATTCATTTTTTTCATTTCCTGAGTCAGATAATCCGATGCTCTCCAAGCAAGGGCAAGAATTGTCCATGTTGGGTTTTTATCGGCTTGAGATACAAAAGCTCCTCCATCTACTACAAATAAGTTTGGCACATCGTGCGACTGACTATACTTGTTCAAAACAGAAGTTTTAGGATCGTTCCCCATACGAGTTGTTCCCACCTCATGAATTATTCTACCAGGTGCTTCCAAGCCGTAATTATCTTCTTTCCCTGGTTTATCGCCTAATGGAATAGCTCCCATATTATGATACAATTCTTCAAAAGTATCTTGCATATGTTTTGCCTGTTTAACCTCATCGTCTGTCCAATTATAGTTAAAACGCAATACAGGGATTCCAAATTTATCAACTACATTCGGATCGATTTCACAATAATTATCTTTTTGTGGAATACTTTCTCCTCTTCCTGCCATTCCTACGGTTGCACCATAAAATTTATGAACATCTTCTTTTAGACCTACACCATAACCTCCAGCTTTTTTCTTCTCTCCAAATCTTCCATTAAGATTTTCCATTCCCATTCCAGCTCCATAGGATGGCATTCCCATTCCACCCCAATATTCTATATGGTATCCTCTAGAAAATCCAAGATCTTTTTTATCGTTTAACCACCATGGTACATATAAATGCATTCCACCAACACCATCTTCGTTATAACGTTTACGCTCCATTAATTCTGGTATGATAGCCGAACGACCAGCACCAGTAGAATCGTGTAAGTATTTTCCAACTACGCCACTAGAATTTGCCAATCCGTTAGGGAATCTTTCCGATTTTGAATTTAATAGAATTCTAGCAGAACCACAAGCACTAGCCGCCAATATTACAACTTTTGCTTTTACGGTATATTCTTGATTATCATATTTATTTACGTAGGATACTCCTGTTGCTTTTCCGCTTTCGTCTGTTAAAACTTCTCTAACCATTGCATTTACATACAAGTCTACGTTATCATATTCTAATGCAGGTTTTACTAATACAGAAGAAGAAGAAAAATCTCCATAAATACTACAAGAACGAGAACACTGACTACAATAAAAACAAGCCCCACGGCGATCATCAACTCTTTTAGTAAGGATTGATAACCTTGAAGGAATTACAGGAATATTAGATTTTGCTCCTGCTTTTTTCAAATATAGTTCATGCAAACGAGGTTTTGGAGGTGGTAAGAAGAAGCCATCTGGCTCATTATGGATATTCTCTTTACTTCCAAACACTCCAATTAACTTATCAACTTTGTCATAATAAGGTTTTACATCATCATAACCAATAGGCCAATTATCTCCTTTACCATCAAAGTCTTTTCTTTTAAAATCTAAAGGACCAAAACGAAGGGAAATACGTCCCCAGTGATTTGTTCTACCTCCAACCATTCTTGAACGAAACCAATCAAATTTAGTTCCGTTTTTATGTGTGTAAGGTTCCCCATCTAGTTCCCATCCTCCATAGGCCATATCAAAATCTCCAAAAGGACGTTTTGTACCAGCACCACGACGCGGGGATTCATAAGGCCATTTAAATTGTGTTTGTTGCTCGGGGTTTGCAGGATCAAAATTTGGACCCGCTTCTAGCAATGCTATTTTAAAGCCAGCCTCAGATAGAATTTTGGTAGCCATTCCTCCTCCGGCTCCAGAGCCTACAACTAATATGTCGTATACTTTAGAAGCTTCTTTAATTTGAAAAGACATTTTGAGTTTGTGTTTAGTTAATATTAATTACGTTTCTTTTGAAAATCTCGTAGGCAAACTACAAGGTAGTTTATTTTAGTTATTTATAAAGAGTTTTGTTGGGGCTATTACTCATGTGAAAGTTTAGCTCTCCCCCTTTTTCAATATCACTATGTTTTATAAATGGTTGTTTTAACTCTTTTCCATTTAATAAAACTTTGTCTACAAAGACATTTTCTTCGGATTGATTTTCAACAATCACTTTAAATTTATTTCCGTTCTCAAGATTTAAGGTAGCACTTTTCATTGCAGGACTTCCTAATGCATATACATCTGAGCCTGGAGCAACAGGGTAAAACCCTAAAGTACTAAAAATATACCAAGCACTCATTTGTCCGAAGTCGTCATTCCCACCTAAACCATCTGCTTTTGGCTGGTACATTGCTTTTAAAATCATTCTAATTTTATCTTGAGATTTCCATGGAGTATCTGTCCAATTATATAGATACACTACATGATGAGAAGGTTCGTTTCCATGCACATAATTTCCAATTATTCCTTCACGAGAAATATCTTCAGTATTCTCAAAATATTTATCTGGTAAATCCATAGAAAATAGCGAATCTAAATGTTGGGAGAAGGTCTCTTTTCCACCCATCATTTCAATCATAGTTTTAGGTGCATGAGGCACATACAAACTATAGTTCCAAGAATTCCCTTCTATAAAACCTTGTCCGTGTGTATTTAAAGGATCAAAATCTTTTTTAAAGGTACCATCGTTTAATTTTGGACGCATGAAACCACTTTTGGCATCATAAACATTTTTATAATTTTCGGCACGTTTACTAAATTCATTATAAATAGCGTCCTTTCCAAGTTTTTTTGCTGCTTGAGCAATTGCCCAATCGTCATAAGCGTATTCTAAGGTTTTAGAAACAGAAGAACCATTTTTATCTTCTGGAACATATCCTTTTTCCATGTAATATTTTAATCCATCATAATATGGAACTTTTGCAGTATGAACGCTTGCCATAAGCGCAGCCTCCGCATCAAAACCTGTATTTCCTTTTACAATAGCATCGGCAATTACAGAAACACTATGGTACCCAATCATACACCAATTCTCGTTAGCATAATGAGACCAAACAGGTAGCATACCGTGTACACTTTGATTGTAATGCGCTACCATAGAATTAATCATATCCGAATTTCTCTTTGGCTGTAACACATTAAATAATGGGTGTAAAGCTCTGTAAGTATCCCACAATGAAAAACTAGTGTAGTTTGTAAAGTTTTCTGCTTGGTGAATATTCATATCCAAACCACGGTATTTTCCATCAACATCCATATATATTGTAGGCCCAAGAAAAGCATGATACATGGCTGTGTAGAAATTTATCATTTCATCATGATTGATTGGATCTAGTTGTACTTTATTAAGCTCTACATTCCAATTATTCTGAGTTTCTTGTTTTACCTTTTCAAAATCCCAATGAGGAATTTCTACTTTCATATTATTAATAGCACCTTCTGTACTTACAGGAGAAATGGCAAATTTAATCTTAACTTTTTCTCCTTCGGAAGTATTAAAATCGAAATATGTTTTGATATTTTCTCCAGCCATTTCAGGAAAGTTAGTACTTTGATCAAACTTTCTCCAAAAACCTTTATAAACATTATCATTATGGTTTTCCTGTCCATATTTTGCAATTGGTTTACTAAAAGCCATAGCAAAGTATACTTTACGAGTTCTAGCCCAACCATTAGTTTGTCTGTAACCAGTAACTAGCGTATCGTTTTCAACCCTAACAAAAGTCCAAACGTTTTTTTCTTTGTAATTATAGATTCCAGATGTTAGATCTAAAATAATATGAGACGCTTCCGATTTTGGAAATGTATATTGATGCATTCCCACGCGCGTAGTAGCAGTTAACTCTGCTTTAATATTATAATCTTCTAGCTGAACACTATAATAACCAGCTTCTGCATGTTCATTTTTATGTGAAAAACGAGAGCGATATCCACTATCAGGATTAGTTTCTGTTCCCGGATTTAATTGAAGGTTTCCAGTAGTAGGCATAATTAAAAAATCTCCTAAATCTGAATGTCCTGTCCCGCTGAAATGGGTATGGCTAAAACCTACAATAGTGGCATCATCATATTGATATCCTGCACAATATTTATAAACATCTGGGTTGTAATGCCCATCTATTTCATAGGGAATGGTGTCTGTATCTGGACTCAATTGTACGCTTCCAAAGGGAGCCGTTGCTCCAGGATATGTATGTCCCATTTTGGCAGTACCAATCATAGGATCTACATATTGAACCAAATTTTGGAGTTCATCAGTAGCTTTAGAAGTTACCTCCTGAGAGTTTTCCTTTTTTTGACTACATGCTGCTGCAAATACTGCTACCGATACATATATCGTTCCTCTTAAAATATTCCTGTTTATAAATCTAGGGGATTTAATCATCATTGCTCTTGTTTTCAATTTCTATTTTATTCGTTGGATAAAGAATAAGGAGCATCGTCTTTTGCTGTTCCTCTATTTTTATTAGGAGTATTGCTCATTTCAAAATCGATTTTGGCACCTTCTAATAGCGCTTCATGACTGATATAATTTTTGCTATAATTCTGACCATTAAAACTCATTTGTTGTACATATTTGTTGCTATGGTCATTGTTTGGAGCATTGATAATTACCTCATTACCGTTTTGCAATTCTAAAGTAAGCTTTTTAAATAATGGTGTCCCTATAACATATTCGTCGGTTGCTGGACACACAGGATAGAATCCCATAGCAGAAAATACATACCAAGCAGATGTTTGTCCGTTATCTTCATCTCCGCAATAACCATCTGGAGTAGGCATATACATTCTATCCATTGTTTCTCTAACCCAATATTGAGCTTTCCATGGTTGTGATGCATAATTATACAAATAAATCATATGCTGAATAGGTTGATTTCCATGTGCATACTGTCCCATATTTGCAATTTGCATTTCTCGAATTTCATGAATAACACCTCCATAATAGCTTTCATCAAAAACTGGAGGTAAAGAAAATACTTCGTCTAATTTGGCAGTAAAGTTATCTTTTCCACCCATTAAATCTATAAGTCCTTGTACATCATGAAAAACAGACCATGTATAATGCCAGCTATTACCTTCTGTAAAAGCATCACCCCATTTAAAAGGGTTAAATGGTTTCATAAATTTACCATCTTTATTTTTACCCCGCATTAAATTGGTTTCCTTGTCAAATAAATTTTTATAATTTAAGCTTCTTTTTTTGTATAAATTAATCTCTTTTTTTGGTCTGTCTAATGCTTTTGCTAGTTGATAAATTGCAAAATCATCATAGGCATATTCTAAGGTACGCGCTGCATTTTCATTAATATCAACATCATAAGGCACATACCCTAAATCTTTATAATACGCTGCACCAGCACGACCAACAGCGGTAAGTGGACCCGCATTATTTGCTCCATGAATAACAGCTTCGTAAAGCGTTTCTATATCATATTTAGCATTTTTATTTTTGAGATAAGCGTCTGCAACTACCGATGCTGAATTATTACCAACCATAACATTTCTAAGTCCTGGGCTTGCCCATTCTGGTAACCATCCGCTTTCTTTATATGCATTTGCTAAACCTTCTTGCATTTGAACACTTAATTCAGGATACATTAAATTTAATAAAGGAAATAAAGAACGGAACGTATCCCAAAATCCTGTGTCTGTAAACATATACCCAGGAAGTACTTTTCCGTTGTATGGGCTATAATGTACAACATTTCCATCTTTATCGTATTCAAAAAACTTTCTAGGGAATAGTAATGAACGGTATAAGCAAGAGTAAAATGTTTCAAATTGATCTATGGTTCCCCCTTCAACTTTAAGTCTGCTTAACTCTTTATTCCAAGTTTGTTTTCCAGCTTCTTTTAACGCATCAAAATCTTTATCTTTTATTTCTTTCAAGTTAATTTCAGCTTGTTCAAAACTGATAAAAGAAGAAGCTATTTTAGCATTTACTTGCTGTCCTTTTTTAGTTTTGAATCCGATTACAGCACCTACGTGGTCTGCTTTATTCTCTAAGGCATCTTGTAATTTATTATTACTGAAAGTATTTGTACTAGTAAATGGTGTATCAAATTCAATTACAAAGTAGTTTTTAAAATTTTCTGGAACTCCGCCACTATTTTTTGTAGTATACCCAATAAGCTTATTTTCTTCTGGGAGTAGTTTTATATAAGAACCTTTATCTAGTGCATCTATTACTACGTATGCGCTATCGGTTTCGGGGAAAGTAAATCTAAAACGCGCAGCTCTTTCTGTGGGAGTAATTTCTGTAGTTACATTATGATCTGCTAGGTAAACACTATAATAATGCGGTTTAACAATTTCAGATTTATGAGAAAACCAACTTGCACGTTCATCTTCATTGAAAACTAATTTTCCAGTTATTGGCATAATGGCAAACTGTCCATAATCGTTCATCCAAGGAGATGGTTGATGCGTTTGTTTAAACGCTCGAAGCTTATCTGCATCATATTCATAAGCCCAACCGCTTCCCATTTTACCTGTTTGTGGGGTCCAGAAATTCATACCCCAAGGCATTGCAATTGCTGGATAAACGTTTCCGTTAGACAAACTCGGATTTGAGTCGGTTCCCATTAAAGGTTTGACATAATCTATTGGGTTTTCAATGGATGTTATTTGTTTTGTTTGTCCAATAGAAAGTGTACAAACAAATAATAGTGAGGTAAGGAGTAAAGTTCTCATAAAGTATAACTTAAGTTGTCTCCACATTGTGTGGTTTATTATATTCTTTTATAATTTAATTAACCGATTTAGTCACTAAAATATAAAAGTATTCTTTTTGAATGTGTAATGTAAACCAATCTTCTTTAAAATGATTCTCCCACTCATAAAAAAACAGAGCGGGAGTAATCAAACTAACTAATTGATTATAAAGAATTATTTTTTACCATCCTGGGTTTTGCGTTAACTGTTTATTATTATTAATTTCTCTTTGTGGGATTGGAAATAATAAATATTTATCTGTTAACGTAGGGCCATATGAAAATTGGTGACCTACAAAGTTTTCAAAACTTCCAGTGCTAAGGTTTAGAGCTTTTCTTCTTCTTGCCATATCAAACCAATATTTGTTCTCAAATGAAAGTTCGTAGAAACGTTCTTTCCAAATATCTTCTTCTGTAATACTTGCATCATAAAGAGGTAAATTAGCTCTGTCTCTAATTTCGTTTATTGCTGCAAGCACCTCTGTAGTAGGTCCATAAGCTTCAAACCCTGCTTCAGCATATGTTAATAATACTTCAGCATATCTAAAAAACTTCCAACCAAGACTACTTTGCGCAGTTCTTAAAACTGCATCTTCATCAAAATATTTGTAAATATAAGTAGCACTAAAGTCTACCGTTTCATCTGGATTTTCAATAGAAGGATATTCAGTAAAATAAAACTCTTGTTCTTCTAATCGTTTATCTCCAGTTTCATGAGCATCAATAAACTGTTGAGTTGGATATAATGCTCCATATTCATCTGAAAATTGAGAAATCCCTCTTGATCTAGGCAACATCCACGCAGTTAATCCACTAGTTGCAAACCCAATTAAATATTGGTTTTGAAAGATTATCTCTCCAGTATTATTAATACTTGGATCATGTAAATTATCGTAATCTGTAAAAAGGCTATACTTTTTACTATCTATAACTTCTTTAGCTTTATCTGCAGCCAATTTATAGTAATTATCTCCAGCCTGTAGTGGATAACCAGCCATAGTTAGGTATACGCTTGATAATAATGTTTTTGCAGCACCTAAACCAACTCTTCCAGATTCATCAGTAAATGGTAGTCCAGAATTTTCAACATCTTTAAGGTCGGTAACAATTGCATTATATACTTCTTGTTGTGGACTTCTTGCTGGATAAAGTAATTCTGAAGATGCGTCAACAGGTTCTAAAATTAGTGGAACATCTCCAAATAGTCTTACTAAATGAAAATAGTAAAAAGCTCTAATAAATTTAGCTTGCCCAACAAGGTTATCCTTATCGGTTTGTGCCATATCTATTTCAGGAATACGCGCAATTGCCAAGTTTGCATTGGCTATAGCTCTATATGAGTTCTGCCACCAATTTAACGCATATGCATCTTCTGAGTTTGCAGTTAAATTTCGGTATGCGTTGTTAAACTGACTTTGCCCAACTTCTGTATTACATAAACCTGTTGCGAACTCAAGCATCATAAATGGACTCTCTCCATAAGTACCAGAACCGTCACTTACAAATCTTAAAGAAGCATAAAGGGTGTTAATTGCTGATTCTGCTTGTTCTCTAGTTTGAAAATAATTGTCTTGCGTATATTCAGATTCATTTTCTTCAGTTAAAAAATCTGAACAACTACTCACGCCTAATAAAACTAGGCATAAGAGTGCGTTGATATATATTTTTTTTGAAATTTTCATTGCTATCATTTTTTAAGTTTAAAAAGTAAGGTTTACTCCTAAAGTGAATGTTCGAGGTTTAGGATAATCAAAAAATGTGATTCCTTGCGCGAAAGCATCACCATATGTGCTTACTTCAGGATCGTATCCTGTGTAGTCTGTAGCTAAAAAGAAATTTTGTACAGAAGCGTATAGTCTTAATCTTTTTAATTTAAATTTATCTAAAACATCTTGCGAAAAATTATAGCCTAGAATTAGATTTCTACCTCTTATAAAAGATGCATCTTCTACCATTCTAGAATCTATGGTAGATCTATAATATGCGCTTGAAGGTCTGTTTTGTGCAATCATTGTGTTTTGATTGTCTGGTGTCCATCCATCTAAAACAGTTGCATAACTATTTGCTTGTCCTGTTCTGTCTTCTCCAGAGTGTCTAGATAAATTCAACACATCATTTCCATATGAGAATTGAAGATCTACTGTTAGGTCTATATTTTTATATGTAAAGGTGTTAAATAAAGCACCAAATCCTTCAGGATAACCACTTCCTATTATTTTTCTGTCAGCAGCATTTATTTGCCCATCGTCATTTAAGTCTGCATGTTTAATATCTCCAGGTAGAAGGCCATATACTGCTGCTTCTGCAGCTTCGTCGCTCCCCCAAGTTCCTTCTCTTACTAATCCGTAAAATGATCCTACAGACTCTCCAACTCTTAGAATATTTGTGTCAGATAAAAATCCTGGTCCAGGAAAAATATCGTCGTCTTGTTCTCCTAGAGCCAATATTTCATTTTTATTGAAGGAAATATTGAAGGTGGTAGTCCATGAAAAATCTTCCGAACGAATATTAACAGTGTTTAAAGTAAGTTCTAAACCTTTATTTTCCATACTACCAATGTTAGAGTAGATGTTAGAATATCCACTAGATGTTGGCACAGGTGCATTTAATAGCATGTCTGTAGTTTTTTTGTAATAAACATCCGTCTCTAATTCTATTCTGTTATTAAACATACCCAATTCTATACCAGCATCAAATTGTGCTGTTTTTTCCCATTTTAAATCTGGATTTGCTAAAGTTCCGATACCAACACCAGGAAATCTCTCACCTCCAAGAATTGCAGTACTAGATCCTAAACTAGCAAGAGATTGGTAAACCCCAATTTCTGAGTTTCCTGTTTCTCCATAACTTGTTCTAAATTTTAGGTTGGAAATAGTCTCACTGTCTTTTAAGAAATCTTCTTCTGAAACTTTCCAAGCAAATGCAGCCGAAGGAAAGAATGCTCTTTTGTTATCTTCTCCAAACTTAGAAGACCCATCTAAACGACCCGTAATGGTGAATAAATATTTATTCATTAGGCTATAATTAACTCTTCCGAAGAAAGAATTTAGAGTCCATTGATAAACATCTGAATCTGGTGTTAGCGGATTTGCTCCTACTTCTAAATTATTATATTGATAAAAATCGTCTGTAAAACCTCTACTTCCTGCAAAACTATAGAAGTAATCATATTGTTGCCAGCTTAAACCTCCCATGGCATTAATCCTATGGTTCTCATTGATTTCATAATCATAAGTAAGAAAGTTCTCAAACTGCCAGTAATTAGTTCTAGTATTTCTTATAGTAGCTTCCCCTTGAAAGTTAGCACTTAAGTTGTTTAGTTCTCTACCAGAATAGAAATTATCTTGCGTATTATTAATATTCGCTCCAATACTAGTTCTTAACTGTAGATTTTTTGCAATATCTATATTAGCATAAACGTCTCCTAAGAAAGTTTGAGTCTTTAAGATGTTTGTTCTGTTTAAAAGAATATTGACTGGGTTTTCTCCACCTTCCATGTTTGGATAATCTGCATTTGTACCATAATCTCCACTAGGATATTTTACTGGCACAATAGGAAGCGTTTCCACCATCATTCTTAAAGCTGTTAAACCACCAACACCGCCATCAACTCTGTTTTCTTCTATATGGTTGAATGTAAAACTACCTCCAACTTTTAGCCAATCTTTAACCTGACCGTCTAATACTAATCTTCCAGAATATCTTTTTAAATATGATTCTAAAAGAACACCTTCTTGATCCGAATGATTTAAATATAAACCATATGATGTTTTTTCATCTCCTCCTGTAAACGATAGGTTATGGTTTTGAGTTATAGCAGTTCTAGTAGCTTCTTCTTGCCAATCTGTATCGTATAAAGGGTTTCCGTTAGCATCAAATAATGTACGGTCGTTTCTATAGTTCATTGGGTTTTCATATTTCCCATTTGCCCAACCTACTGGATCATATTTTTGAGCATTGTTGTAAGAATTCATTTCTACTTGTAAAAACTCTTCAGAGTTTAATACATCTAGCTTTCTTACCATTTCTCCAATACTAATAAAAGAATCAAAACTTACCTGACCTCCAGTTTTAGAACCTCTTTTAGTAGTTACAATAATAACTCCATTAGCACCTCGTGCACCATAAATAGCAGTAGCAGAAGCATCTTTTAAAACCTCCATCGACTTAATGTCGTTCGGATTTAAATAGTTAATCGGTCCAGCGCCAATTACTCCATCTACAACATATAAAGGAGAGTTGTTAGCGTTAATTGAGTTGTTACCTCGAATTCTAACGTTAGTATTTCCACCTGGTCTCCCTGAATTTGAAGAAACATTAACACCCGCTGCCTTACCAGCTAATGCTTGTTCAGGATTTGTAGTAGGCATTTCTTGTATTGATTCACTACTAATTGTAGAAACCGACCCTGTTAAATCCGATTTTCTTTGCGTACCATAACCAATCACAACCACTTCATCTAAAGCTTGTGTGTCACTTTGAAGTATTGCATTAATGGTAGATTGTCCCCCAACAGGAACTTCTTTTGTTTTAAAACTGATAAAACTAAAAACTAATACGGCGTCGTTAGGCACATCGCTTAGTTCATAATTTCCATCAAAATCTGTTTGTGTTCCGTTTGTTGTTCCTTTTACCAAAACATTGGCCCCAGGCAATGGACCGTTTTCATCAGAAACAGTTCCAGAAACTGTTTGTGCTTGTGTGTATCCAAAGCATATAAATGCTATTGGCAACACTAACCTTTTAAATAAATTAGTTTTCATAAATACAGTTAGTTTATAATTAATTTTATACTAAAACGATTTATTAATTAAAGAAAAAACAATGCTAAAACTTAGCTAAGACAAATAGCTAAAACGTTTTAGCAATACGTTTAAAAAAATAGAAATGATTTTATCTCTATAAGTTTCAATTAATAAATTGCATAATATACCCGCTATATTACAAAAAATATGACATTCCTACAAAATAAAACATATTATTTTAAGAAATAAGTAATTTAATATATGGGTAATTCTGATTAAGAATAGAAGGCTAGACCTACATTTTTAAATAGAAATCTTTTGTAAGTGCTATGTATTCTGGGGTGTATACATGCCTTTCGGTTTCTATGATTAATTCAGAATAAGTAGATGAAACGTTTTTAAATGAAAGCTCTAAAAGTGTTCTTTTTATTTCTGAAGTAGGGTTTCCTTTTACACGGGTAATACTTAAAGGGAAGAGGTTGTTAGCTTTGGCAATTTCAAGAAAATAACTTTCTTCTTTATAAGGTAAAATAACATTGAATGTTCCATTTGGACTTAATAATTTAGCAGCTCCAGAAATTAATTCTTCAAAAGGGAGTGAAAAATTAAATCTAGCTTTGTCTCTCTGCTCATTTTCTGTTGTATAATTTTCAGTATAAAATGGCGGATTGGAAAGTATCAAATCGTATGTGTCGTCTATTTCTGCAACAAACTCATCAAAACCTGCATGGTAGCAAAATAAACGATCTCCCCATGGAGAAGCTTCTAAATTATCAACACATTGCTCGTAAGTAGCATCGTCAATTTCGAGAGCATCTATTAATTCCGCAGTGCTTCTCTGAGCCATCATTAATGTTAATAAACCTGTTCCTGCTCCAATATCGAGAATAGAATTTGGTTCTTGAGCTAATGAAGCCCAAGCACCTAGCAACACTCCATCGGTGCCAACTTTCATTGCACACCTGTCTTGTTGGATTGTAAATTCTTTAAATTGAAATGGTTTATTTGACATATAAAACGAACATTGAGACTCGCAAAATTAGTAGCAACTTATAAATATAAATCTATAAGTCCTTCTGGAGTATTTACAATTATTTGTTTATTCTCGCGATCTACTTTTTCGATAAACTCATCGTTCATCGGAATTAAAATTTGTTTGCCATTGTTCTCTACTTCAAATAGTGCTTGAGCAGTATTATCGTTTACAGAAACAATAGTTCCAACTACTCCATAATTGCTATCCTTCATGGAAAAACCAATAATTTCATGGAAATAAAATTGATTTCCAGATAATTTTGGTAAAAACGCTAAAGGTAAATAGAGTTCACTCTTTAAAATAGCATCAGCTTCGGCTTCTGTGTCTACATCTTCTAATCGCATTCTTAATAATTGCGACTTATGAAGGGAAGATTTTTCTATAAAAAAAGGAACCAGATTATTGCCATGGGCAATAAATACTGATTCCAAATTTTCGTAGAGTTTAGGTTCGTCGGTATCAAGCTTTGCTAATACCTCACCCTTAAAGCCGTACTTTTTAACTATTTTGCCGAGATAGAAGCATTCTTCTTTTCTCATGAAAATAATATATTAAGCGTCTGCTTTGTTTTCTTCTTCTGCATCTGCTGCAGGCTCTTCAGCTTGTGCCTCTGCTTCTGGAGCAGCTTCTTCAGCTACTTCTTCTTCAGCTGGAGCTTCTGCTTCTGCTGCTGCTGCAATACGCTTCTCATTAATTTCTTTTTCTGCTTCAAAAGCTTTAGCTTTAGCTTCTTCTTTAGCTTTTTCTAAATCTCCTTTTTTAGCATCAACTTTTCCAGTTTTCTCTTCAACCCAAGCTTCAAATTTCTTTTGAGCTTCTTCTTCAGTTAAAGCTCCTTTTGCTACACCTCCTAATAAGTGGTGTTTCAATAAAACTCCTTTGTAAGATAAAATTCTTTTTGCAGTATCAGTAGGTTGTGCACCATTCTGAAGCCACTTTACAGAACCATCAACATCTAAGTCTATTTGAGCTGGATTTGTGTTTGGATTGTAAGTTCCTAATTTTTCAAGAAATTTACCGTCTCTTTTTGCGCGAGCATCTGCCGCTACTACCCAATAAAAAGGTTTTCCTTTTTTACCGTGTCTTTGTAATCTAATTTTTACTGGCATAATCCATTAATTAGCGGGGTTCTCGACCCCTATTATTAATAATAATTTGCTTGCCTTATGGCTTAAGCGGGTGCAAATATAAGCTATTTCTTTAATACAAATAATAAATAAGTTAATTTTTTACAACTTAAAGAGATGCTAACTTATTGTGTATAAAACTTTAAAAGGTGATGGAATAGTGAAATTGCTTTAAACAATAGTATTTGTGACTATTAAGAACAATTAATGTAACGTATAACTTCAACTTTTATATTCTTTGATTGATAATATAATTGTTACTAAGATGCAGTACAAAGGATAAAATAGACGATTCATCGTAATTATATGATATTAGTAGAAAATAATGATTCTTATTGAAATTATTTTCGTAGATTTTCTTGAGTTTAAAAAATAGATAACTCTGCTTTCACCCCATTTTAAAATATTAAAGAATTAATAGTATAAGAAAGCGTAAAGTATTTACACCCATTAAAAAAGTAAGCACATGGAAACTTCAAAGTTAAAAGATTCAATTCTAACATTTTTTGTTGCAGTATTAATAATTACATCTGCTAGCGCACAAATAGAGAATACCCCATTAGGTGTTACTTCTGAAGTTCTTAAAACCCTAAAAGTGTCAGATATTGTTATCCCTGAAGGCAATAAACCCATAGAATGTAGAGGTTTACGATTGAGACGTTTAGATGTTGTTCCAGGAGGTAAAATACCCGTACATAGTCATGAAAATCGTCCGGCAATTTTAAGTATTGTAAGTGGTGAAGGAATGGATGTAAGTAGTTATAGTATGGAGGATGAGGATGAGGAAAAGCTTGTAACGGTTCCTTATGCTACATCTTATGCAGAATTTAATGAGATTGTTCATTATGCGGTAAATTTATCTAGTAGTGATACTCTTAAGTTAATTACTTTCGATTTTTTAGATAATGGCTCGCTTTGTAACGGAAATAAATATGCTGAAAAATTAGAGCTTTTTGATAAATTAAAAACTGAAGAAAATCCGTTTTATATAAACAACTCAACTCATGTAGAAGGCGCAGAAGTAAGTACATCTATATTTTATGTTCCACTTTCAGATATTAATTTTCCAGAAGGTTCTACTGCTTTAAACGAGCGAACATTACGCACTAGAAAAATTAAAATTAAATCTGGAGACTCTCTTCCTGAGCAAAACTATCTCAACAGACCTACTTATATATATGTATTGGAAGGAGCCTTAGAAATTCAAAAAAATAAATTCGTAAAAGAAATAATACAATCGGGTGGTGCTTCCAAATTAATTAACCATGGTAATGCAACCATTCGTAATGCTTCTACTACCCAAAAAGTAATATATATTACAATGGAACTTTGGGATCCAACAGAGGAAGATGTTCTGTAGGAAACTCCCTCGGAACAAGATCACGAGGTATTCAAAGGAAACAAATTAAACCCATTTCGATGCAGAGTACTTCTGCAAACTCAGCACAGGCTCTGAGGAATTAAACCCTCAATGAGGGATTAAAAGGAAAAGCTAAAAAATATTTCGTATTAATCCCTTCGGAAAACTCAGGACAGGTTTTGGAGCATTCAAATCTCGATTATCAAGTAACAACAGGAACTCATAAGTTATATGAAGACAAATTATTGTGAAAAAATAGGATATACAATTGCGGTACTAGGTACAGCAACAATTTTAATTTGGATAGGCTTATTTAAGTTTACGGAAACAGAAGCAAAAGCCATCGAAAATTTAGTGGCTAACCACCCGATGATGAATATTTTTTATTCATTTTTTTCCATCCAAGAAACCTCTATTATTATAGGTATAATGGAAATTATTACAGCTCTGGGATTAATTCTCTCTTTTTGGAGTAAAAAAGCAGGAGTTATAGCTGGAACATTAACAACGCTAACTTTTTTAACTACACTTAGCTTTTTATATACTACTCCTAATACTTGGAAATTTGTGGATGATTTTTTTGTTACAAATTTCTTTATACTAAAAGACCTTCCAATATTTGGGATAGGACTCATAGTATTGGGGAAAAGTTTAAATAAATCCAAGAATAGTAATCGTAGAGGCGTGTATTAAATACAGCCATTTTTAGGTATTTGAATTGTATTTAACTAAAACCTTTCAATTTTATATAATTTATTGATTGTAAAAAAATAGTTTAATAATAATGTAAAAAATACTTCATAATGTGAAATATTTTATCTATATTAGTACGTATATATACCTCACGTCTTTATAATTTAATTTTTCAATTTTTATATAATATTTGGTGGTAAAGAAACCATCCCCCCATGCTACTAACGTTGCAAGCTAAATATTGTAACTATTTTGATTAATTCCAAAGTCCAGATGTTTCTGGACTTTTTTTGTATTTTATTTCATTAATGTCAGAGAAAAAATGCAAGACCGCTTCGCTGCAAGAAAATATAGTTATTAAATCCGCTACTTGTTTATATTTTTTAATGGTAAGATTTCATTTTAAAAACCTCATATAAGACTTGATATAACAGAAGTTTAATAAATTCTATATATTTTAAAAGGATAGCAATGATTACCTTTATACAATCCACAGGAATTTTATGAAATAGATAAAATGACAAAAAGAAAGTATCGAGATATTAGTACGGAGGGGAATATTAAATTTTCTGGAATTACACTTAAAGAACCCGAAACATATGCGGCAGGATTTAAAGCTGTGAAAGTAGCTTTGAAACATGCTTTTAAAGAAATGGGGATTACTCGTCCGTTAGGAGCACTTTCCCATATGAATCAAAAGGGAGGTTTTGATTGCCCAAGTTGCGCCTGGCCTGACCCAGAGCATCGTTCAAAATTAGGGGAGTATTGTGAAAACGGAGCGAAAGCGCTAGCAGAAGAAGCTACTACCAAGCGTGTAAATACTGATTTTTTTAAAAAATATGCTGTTGAAGAACTCTCCACATGGACAGATTATGAAATTGGAAAAAGTGGCCGTATTGAAACACCTATGTTTTTAGATACTGAAAGTTCTAATTATACACCTATTTCATGGCAGGATGCTTTTAATATTGTAGCTGAAGAGTTACAGCTACTTAATTCTCCAGATGAAGCTATTTTTTATACCTCTGGAAGGTCTAGTAATGAAGCTGCCTTTTTATACGGGCTTTTTGCACGTGCTTTTGGAACTAACAATATGCCCGATTGTTCCAATATGTGTCATGAGTCAAGCGGCGTAGCATTAGGTGAAACACTAGGTATCGGAAAGGGTTCTGTAAAACTTGAAGATTTATATAAAGCTGAGGCTATTATGGTGATTGGGCAAAATCCAGGTACAAATCATCCTCGAATGTTATCCGCATTAGAAAAATGTAAAAATAATGGCGGCCATATAATAAGTGTAAATCCTTTGGAAGAAGCTGGTCTAACACGGTTTAAAAATCCGCAGGAAGTAAACGGATTTTTTTCAGGAACTGCTATAAGCAATATCCATCTTCCTGTAAAAATTAATGGAGATGTAGCATTATTAAAGCTAATCATGAAAAAATTAGCCATTCTGGATGAAGGTAATAAGGAGGTTTTTGATCATCATTTTATTGAAAAATATACTGCAGGATATCAATCTTTTATAAATCATTTAAATCAATTTTCAGAAGAAGAACTTTTAAATCAATGTGGAGTCAACGAGGGTTTAATAAATCAAACTGTTGCATTATTAGCAAAAAATAAGAAAATTATTATATGCTGGGCAATGGGACTTACACAACATAAAAATGGAGTTGAAAATATCCAAGAATGTGTAAATTTATTATTGCTGAAGGGGAGTTTAGGGAAACCTGGTGCAGGCACATGCCCTGTTCGGGGGCATAGCAATGTACAAGGAGATCGAACGGTTGGGATTATGCATTTTGTGAATGAAAAATTAAATGAAAATATTAAAAAAACATTTTTATTTGACGCACCAACCAAAGAAGGTTTTGATACCGTAAAAGCTATTAAAGCAATGCATGAAGAACGTGCAAAAGTGTTTGTAGCCTTGGGAGGAAATTTTTTATCTGCAGCCTCAGATACTAATTATACAGCCACGGCATTACAAAACTGTAATCTTACGGTGCATATAAGCACAAAATTAAATCGGTCGCATCTGGTTCCAGGAAAGAAAGCATTGATTTTACCAACGCTAGGTCGGTCTGAACAAGATAAAAAAAATGGAACTTCTCGTTTTTTAACAGTTGAAAATAGTATGGGTAAAGTTCATCAAACCAAAGGAATTTTAAAGCCTGCCTCGAGTAATTTAAAGAGCGAGCCTGAAATAATTGGAGGGATTGCAAATGCTTATTTTAAAGGAGAACATCCTGTAAATTGGCTGGAATTAAGCGCAAATTACCATTTGATTAGAGAAAAAATGGGAGCTGTACTTTCTGGTTTTAAAAAGGTCTCAGAAAAAAGTGAAGCAGGAGGTTACTATCTTCCAAATAATGTTAGAGAATTAGATTTTAGTATGCTTCCACAGGGAAAAGCGCAATTTACCAATTGCAATTTACCGTTGCATAATTTAAATGAAAATGAATTTCTATTGATGACTATTCGCTCACACGACCAATTTAATACTACAATTTATGGGCTTAACGACCGTTATCGAGGGATTTACAATGAGAGACGTGTTGTTTTGATGAATGAAGAGGACATGAAAAAGCATCAATTAAAGAAACTTGATATTGTAGATTTAGTTAGTAATTATGATGGTATTGAACGTATTGCAAAACAATTCTTAGTAGTTCCGTATAAAATTCCGAAGCAAAATTTAGCAGCTTATTTTCCTGAAACAAATGTGTTGATTCCTATTAATCAATATGCCGATAAAAGTTATACCCCCATTAGCAAGTCTATAAAAGTAAGTATTAAAAAAGCGAAGTAATTTTTTCTGAAACAATACCTTTGCATTATGGCTGGAATTTATATTCATATCCCGTTTTGCAAGCAAGCTTGCCATTATTGCGATTTTCATTTTTCAACTTCTATGAAAAAGAAAACAGCTATGGTAGAAGCTTTAGAGAAGGAATTAATACTCCGAAAGAATGAAATTAATGAGCCAATAGAAACCATTTATTTTGGTGGGGGAACGCCAAGTGTACTTTCGGTAGCAGAAATTAATTTATTGATAGCCGCTGTTTATCATCATTTTGACGTGGCCGAAAATCCAGAAATTACCTTAGAAGCCAATCCAGACGATCTGGATAAAGAAAAAATTATTGCCCTTGCTCAAACACTTGTTAACCGACTCAGTATCGGGATTCAGTCTTTTTTTGAAGAAGATTTGAAGTTGATGAACAGAGCGCATAATGCGCAAGAGGCAATAAATTGTTTAGAAACTGCCACACAATATTTTAGTAACATCTCAATAGATTTAATTTACGGCATTCAGCATATGTCGCCTGAACATTGGAAGGAAAATATTGCAACCGCATTGTCGTTTAATATTCCGCACATTTCTAGTTATGCTCTTACTGTTGAACCCAAAACTGCATTGGCAAAATTTATTGAAAAAGGGATTATAGAGGATGTTGATGACGCCTTAGCGCAACAACACTTCAACATCCTTACCGAGACACTGGAAAAAAATAATTTTGTGCATTATGAACTGTCCAATTTTGGAAAGGAAGGTTTTTTTAGTAAAAATAATACCGCTTATTGGCTCGGTAAAAAATACCTTGGTATTGGTCCCTCAGCACATAGTTTTGACGGCAATAATAGAAGTTGGAATATAAATAATAACAGTAAATACATACAAATAATTACGGAGAATAAGTTGCCTAGCGAAGTAGAAAATCTTTCGGTAACAGATAGATATAATGAAGCGGTTATGACTGGACTAAGAACGGTTTGGGGTGTTTCTTTAAAAAAAATAACCGAGGATTTTGGTGAAAATTATGTAGCTTACCTTTTAAAACAAGCCAAAAAATATCTTGAAAAAGAACTTTTAATAATTACAGACGAGGCTTCTGGTAAGACATTAAAAGCCACTCAAAAAGGAAAATTTCTTACCGATGGAATTGCTTCAGATTTATTTATAATTGATGAAATTTAATGAAGAGCATTATTCAATATAAAAACAAAAATTACACAATAGATTTTTCTGCACCTATTGATATTTCTATCCTGTTAAAAGGCGATGATAGCAATCCTAATGCATGGTATGTACCTGCTCCTGAGATTAAACCTGTAACTACCAAAGATTTTATAGGAAGTGTAAAAAGTGGGGCTTCTACTAATTTTAACAACATCTTTTTTAATCCGCATGCACATGGAACACATACCGAATGTGTTGGGCATATTACCAAAGATTTTTATAGTGTAAACGACGTTTTAAAACAGTTTTTTTTCTTAGCTGAAGTTATTTCCATAACTCCCGAAAAAGTAGGAGACGATTTTGTGATTCAAAAGCATCAGTTAGGAACGGTTTTAAAAGACACCACCGCAGAAGCCCTTGTTATTAGAACATTTCCTAATTCTGAAGAAAAATTATCAAAACATTATTCGCATACCAATCCGCCATATCTTTCTGAAGAAACCGCTATATTTATTCGAGAATCTGGCATTAAGCATTTGCTAATAGATTTACCATCGGTTGATAAAGAAAAAGACGATGGGAAATTATTAGCTCATAAAGCTTTTTGGAGTTATGATGAGGAATTAAGGCTAGATGCTACCATTACGGAGTTTATTTTTATACCCAATTTGGTAGTTGACGGCTTGTATTTTTTAAACCTACAAATAGCTTCGTTTGTTAACGATGCTTCTCCCAGTAAACCTATTTTATATAAAATTTTAGATACACAGTAAAATGATTGTTTGGATATTCCATCTCCCCCTTGAAAAACAATAAAAATATACTGATGAAATCCTCACAGAGAGATTTAATATAGACAAGGCAAATGCCTCCACAAAAGGGGGAAATAAATCAAAAGCTTTTAATAGGTGGAAATTCTTGCCAAACTGACCCATGTAATCCTGCGAAAGTGACCCACTGAATCCTATTTAAAGTGACCCGGGTATTCCTGTCTAAATTGACCCACCTCTAGAAAGAGCATGTATTAAATAACTTGTATGGTTATAATCAAGAAAAATAACCATGGCAAACATACATTTAGACATGCGAAAAATCAAACAACTATATCGTTTACATACTCAAGGAGTTAGTAAGCGGAGCATCAGTAAACAACTTGGTATATCCAGGAATACTGTTCGCAAATACATCGAATTATTACTAAAGAGCAAGCTTACAAGTGAAGAGGTTGATAAGCTTGGTTTTGAAGATTTACGTATATTATTGCATATTGATGAGACCCACATAACGACTCGTCATGAGTATGTTTTTAAGTTATACCCAGAGGTAAGCAAACGCCTTAAAAAGGTTGGAGTTACTCGTTACATGATCTGGGAGGACTATTATCAAAATAAAAAGGTATTTATCTCTTATTCTAGATTTTGTCATTTGTATAGAGTTTGGTCTCGTACTCAAAATCCAGTCATGCGATTTAACCATAAGGCTGGGGATAAAATGTTTGTGGACTTCACAGGAAAGAAATTAGCTATCATAGATCCCGCTACTGGTTTACTAAAAGAAATGGAAGTATTTATTGCTGTACTAGGAGCAAGCGGCTATACCTATGTAGAAGCTTGTCGTTCACAAAAACGAGAGGATTTTATTGGGTGCATAGTAGGTGCATTACATTTTTTCGGAGGCGTTCCTAGAGCAATAGTAACTGATAACTTAAAGTCAGCTGTTACAAAAAGTAGCAAGTATGAGCCTATCCTTAATGAGAGTTTATTGGCTATGGCAACTCATTATGATACCACGATACTTCCAACAAGAACCTATCGTCCAAGAGATAAGGCACTAGTAGAAAATGCTGTAAAGATTATCTACACAAGAGTTTTTGCTCCATTAAATGGGAATGATTATTATACCTTAAGTGCTTTAAATGAAGCTGTATTAGAACTCACGGGGAAGCATAATAAAATTAACTTTCAAGCAAGGGACTGTTCTAGGTTAGATTTATTTACATCTTTGGAGCAAGAAGAATTATTGCCATTGCCTACAGATAAATATCAACTACGTGCCTACCTAATGGGAACAGTATATAAGACCTCTCATATCCACATTAATAAAGATAAGCATTATTACAGCGTTCCTTATCGTTATATAGGAAAGAAGGTTCGCATCATTTATACAAAAGACACCGTTGAAATTTACTATAAGCAAAAACGGATTGCTGTTCATAAAAGAGGCTTAAAACGTCATGGTTACACTACCGATAGCGAGCATATGCCTTCAACACATCGTTATGTAGCTGATTGGAATCCTGACACCTTTTTAAATTGGGCTGAAGGTATTGGAGGCCATTGTAAAACTTTCATCACTTTATTATTAGGAAAAAGACAACATCCTGAACAATCCTATAAATCTTGTGCTGGTGTATTAGGGCTAGCTAAAAAAGTTGGGAATGAACGTCTTGATAATGCTTGTAAACGAGCTTTAGATTATGAACGCATCAATTATCAAAGTGTTAAAAGTATTCTTGAAAAAGGATTGGATTTTATACAGGAAGATACCAATACAGAATCTACAATCCCTAAGCATGGAAACATCAGAGGGGGCGATTATTATAAATAATTAAATCATTATAAATTATGAATGACCAAACATTACAACAAATGAAACAACTAAGGCTATATGGCATGCATAGAGCCTTTACGACAACACTAGAAGCAAATCATCTAGCATATACTAATGATGAGCTAGTAGCGTATTTATTACAATCTGAATGGGATGATAAACACAATAGAAAAATAGAACGATTAACCAAAGCAGCCAAGTTTAGATATAAAGCTTCTGTAGAAGAGATATCTTTTGAATCCAGCCGAATGATTGACAAAAACCTATTAATTAGGTTCACATCGTGCGAGTTTATTAAAAACAAGGAAAACATACTCATTACAGGAAGCACAGGTGTTGGTAAAAGCTTTATTGCCTCAGCTATTGGATACCAAGCTTGTTCTCTAGGGTATAAAGTCAAATATTACAATATCAATAAGCTTTTTGCTAAACTCAAACTAGCTAAAGCAGACGGTTCATACATGAAAGAAATCGATAGAATAGAAAAACAGGATTTGCTCATTCTTGATGA
Organism: Galbibacter orientalis DSM 19592; assembly: GCF_000260115.1. Classification (GTDB taxonomy): domain Bacteria; phylum Bacteroidota; class Bacteroidia; order Flavobacteriales; family Flavobacteriaceae; genus Galbibacter; species Galbibacter orientalis. Next base: position 832,089 of record NZ_JH651379.1, read on the forward strand.
TTTTGGACTTCAAGAACTTGATACTAATAAAAGACAAGCTTTTATGGAAATCATCGAAGATAGACATGGAAAACGTGCTACTATCATAGCCTCACAACTACCAATTATGGGATGGCATCAAATTATCGGAGAACAAACTATTGCTGATGCTATTTTAGATCGACTGGTACATGCAGCACATAGAGTGGAACTTAAAGGTGAATCCATGAGAAAAAAAGAAAAAACAATGATAAATTTTATATTTTTATAAGCACAAAACTGCTCTTTTTAGAACCTGTTTTACTATGCTCAATTTAAACAGGAATGGGTGGGTCAACTTTACAGGAATTTACACTCAAGCTCTTTTTTAATCAAATTTCTAATTAAAAGCAGTTCTTGAAAATGACATGTGCTTAGAAAACAACAACTTACCTATTACTAAAAATTAGGATAATCCTCTTTTCTTATAAATTTAGAGTTGTGCAACGGTTACAACGTATATAATTAATGGCTAGTTCAAGCTTACTTAGTTTTTCTTTTTTCATTTTAATTTCTTAGCACTTATTTATTTTGGTTTTGTGCCGATTTTTGGTTTATCATTAAATTTGGGCAAATAATGTCCTTTTACGTGTTTGACAATATTACTGGAATCATGATGAGGAATCAAGGCTAGATGCTACCATTACGGAGTTTATTTTCGTGCCCAATTTGGTAGCTAAGGCTTGTATTTTTAATTGTGGCTATGCAGCATTAAAAACACTTTATATAAACGTATTTGTATGAAATTAAGCTTAAAAATAGAAGAACTTATCATGTTCCTTTTAGGGATTTTTATGTTTACGAATTTATCTATAAGTTGGTGGTGGTTTATTGGTTTATTTTTAGCTCCCGATATCGGAATGTTGGGTTATCTTTTCAATTCAAAAATTGGAGCTTTTGCCTATAATTTGTTTCACCATAAAGGGGTAGCATTGATTTTTTATTTTATTGGTGTATTTTTATCCTCTGAAGTGTTACAATTTATCGGAATTTTACTGTTCTCCCATGCTTCTTTTGACAGAATTTTTGGCTACGGATTAAAATACAACGATGATTTTCAAAATACACATTTAGGAAAAATAGGAAAAACACATGAGTGATATTCTTCAAATACTTTTAGGATTATTATTAGGAATTTTAGGAACCTATTGGTTGGTTTCTATTTTTTGGAAACGACGTTCTTCTGAAAACACTCAGGAGCAATCAATAATTATTCTTGAAAAAATTAGAAATGTTTATAAACTGATTACTGTAGAAGGTGAATTTGCTGAAATTTATCAGTATGAAAACGTAAGAGAACATTTCTTAAAACTAATCAGCAGTAAGAAAAAAGCATTATTAGTAATTAATGCAAAAGTAAATGTAGGTTTCGATTTAAAAAAAATTGAAATGCATGCAGATCCAAGTTCTAAGAAGATAATTCTTACTTCCTTTCCTGAGCCTGAAGTGTTAAGCATAGAACCAGATGTAAAATATTACGATATTAAAGAAGGCCTTTTTAATTGGTTTAAAACCGATGACCTTTCTACTTTACACAGTGAGGCTAAAGAACATATTTTAAAGAAAATTCCAGAAAGCGGTCTTCTAGAATCTGCAAAAAAAGAAGCGCTAGATGCAGTACTTATGATTGAAAATATGGTACAAGCTATAGGCTGGAAACTAGATTACAAGGCACTAGAAATAGATTTAATTCCTGAAAAACCTAAGGCCAAACCAAAGCTTAAAAAGAATCAAGTTTGAGTTTAAAATATAACCGAGAGATTAGCGTATCTATTTATTAGGGATTACTTTTCATCACTATTTAACTTGACATTAAATATTCTAATCAACTACCTCGAGGCAAACCTACGAGGTATTCAAAGGAAACAAATTAAAACCATTTCGATGCAGAGCACTTCGGTAAACTCAGTACAGGCTTTGGGGAATTAAACCCTCAATGAGGGATTAAATCAAAGTGTGTACTTTACCTATGCGCTGTATTCTTGTATAAAACAATTCCTCAAATAAATCTATTGTTCTATCTTTGCGGCTGTCTAAAAAACAAAAGAAATGGCTACAAATTTAGTAGAAGAATTACGCTGGAGAGGCATGGTACACGACATGATGCCGGGAACGGAGGAACAACTTACAAAAGAAATGACGACGGCTTATATTGGTTTTGATCCAACGTCAGATTCATTACATATTGGAAGTTTAGTGCCTATTATACTTTTAGTTCACCTTTATAAAGCAGGGCATAGACCAATTGCTCTTGTAGGGGGTGCTACAGGAATGATTGGAGATCCGTCAGGAAAATCTGATGAGCGTAATTTATTAGACGAAGCTACCCTTGCGAAAAATGTTGCAGGTATTAGAGGCGTACTTTCTAGATATTTAGACTTTAATGCATCTACTGAAAATGCACCTATGCTTGTAAATAATTATGATTGGATGAAGGACTTTTCCTTTATCGAATTTGCTAGAGACGTAGGAAAACGCATTACCGTAAATTATATGATGTCTAAAGATTCTGTAAAGAAACGTTTGAGCGCAGATTCTGGGGTTGGAATGTCTTTTACTGAATTTACATATCAATTAATTCAAGGATACGATTTTTACCACTTGCATAAAGAATACGGATGTATGTTGCAAATGGGAGGAAGCGACCAATGGGGGAATATTACTACAGGAACCGAATTGGTTCGAAGAATGAATGTTGATAGTGAAGGAGAAGAGCCTGCGAAAGCTTTTGCCCTTACTTGTCCGCTTATTACTAAAGCCGATGGTTCTAAATTTGGAAAATCTGAAGGAGGAAATGTATGGTTAGATGCCGATAAAACCTCTCCTTATAAATTTTACCAGTTTTGGTTAAACACTTCGGATGAAGATGCTGAAAAATATATTAAAATCTTTACTTTTTTAGATAAAGCAGCTATAGATAATTTAATTGCTGAGCACAAAGAAGCGCCACATATGCGTTTATTGCAAAAACGATTAGCAGAAGAAGTTACTACATTTGTACATTCAAAAGAAGAATACGAGAATGCCGTAAAAGCTTCTCAAATTTTGTTTGGAGGTGGTGCAGACGATTTAAAGCAACTTAATGAGAAAACTTTTTTAGATGTTTTTGAAGGAGTGCCGCAAGCGGAAGTTAGTAAAAGCGAGATTGAAGCAGGATTAGATATTATTGGAGCCTTGGCGGTTAATACAGGGTTTTTAAAATCTAATGGAGAAGCTAGACGTGCGCTTAAAGAAAACTCTATTTCTGTAAACAAAGAAAAGGTAAAAGAAGATTACCAAATAACCGTAAACGACCTTATAAATAATAAGTTTGTATTGCTACAACGCGGAAAGAAAAATTACTTTTTAATAAGAGTAGTTTAAGCACACTAAAGAAGTTATAAGAAAAGAATGTCAGTTTGAGTAGAGTCGAGAAAAGTTCTAAAACGTAACTCGACTCTACTTAATAAGACAGTTTCTTTTTCCAGTATTTGGTTAACTCATCACTTCGCCAACTTACCAACTCAACGCCTTATCAGCTTAACATCATCATACAATTCCCATATTCTCTAGTAGGAAAGAAGCGTTCATGTTTTCACAAACACCCTTTTTAAATGTATAATCAAAGGTGAGTTCTTTTCCGTTGATAAAAGCCTCAAAAAAGTAATTTTCTACTTTGTTATTCTCTTTAGCTACCTCACATAAACTTAAGTCGTGCGTAGCAATAATTCCTGTAGAATGGGAAGCTGAGAGTTTCTCCACAAATTTACGGGAACCAATGGCTTTGTCTTTACTGTTTGTTCCTTTTAAAATTTCGTCTAAAACTACAAAATAGGTGTCGGTTTTAATTTTATCAACAATCAGTTTTAAGCGTTTTAACTCTGCGTAAAAGTATGAAGCATCATCGGTAAGAGAATCGGCAGTCCGCATGCTTGTAATAAGCTTAATCGGGCTATATTCACTTGTAGTAGCACAAACAGGTAGGCCACAATTTGCCATAACAATATGTAAGGATACCGTTCTTAAAAAAGTACTTTTTCCAGCCATATTTGCCCCTGTAATAACAAAAAAGTGCTCTCTATCAATTCTTAAATCGTTATACACCAATTTATCTTCAGCAATTAAAGGATGTCCTAATTGGTTCGCCTTTACGGTAGTTTGGTTATTATTTATCTTCGGAAAAGTATAATTAGGATGGTTAAAAGCAAAATTTCCGAGCGAATTATATGCATCAAAAAAAGCAATCACTTCAAACCAACTTCCCACTTCATTTTTATTAGTTTTTATCCATTTTTCAATTCGATTTGTATTGTATCGGTCCATTTGAAAAAAAGCATTTCCTGGCACAGAAATCAAAAGGTTGGCACGTTGTTCTAGTGCATCCAACATTTTAGAAAATTGCTTAATTGTTTTAGAAGTAGAAGTGTTATTTCTTAAAACAATTTGTTGTTTTTCTTTAAGTAAATCACTGCTAAAATTAGCTTCTTCAATTTTTGAAATTAATTGATGGTATTGCTGAAATGTATCTTGAGTTTTAGAAGCATATTCCGACAGCTTATTTACTTCTTTTACTTTTTTTCCGGCTACAATAATTCCGAAGATAAACCAATATAATACAACAGAACTAGGAATAACATCTAAAAAAGCAAGCGTACATATTACTAGAGAACAAATTGAAAAAACATATGGCAACCATGTCCAATTTTTACTAATTATAGACGTATGGTTTTGGAGCCATTGTATAATTGTTTCTGCAGAAGCTTCCGTTTTTACTTGCGCTGCTGTAGCACTAAAATCTTGTCGCCAATTGGACATCTCGGCTAATTCTTCAATAGCTTTTTGTTTCTTCGGAATCTCCTCTGTATTATTTTCAGTATAAATTTTTACAAGGAATTTTTGTCCTGCATTTGTGGCTGTTCGATTGCTGTATTGAAAGAAACTTCCTTTTCCAAAAAGGTCTATATCGTGACTAAAATCGTGCTCGTAATTTGAGTATTGTTTACCATCTTCTAAAAAATGAAACTCTTTTTTAAGGACTTTTAATTCAGTTTCATTGGTATGAATTCGTACTTGAAGTTTATTTTTTTCATATTTATAATCGCTATGTTTTGAAACCAAAGCAATGAATAAAATAATCCCAATAAGGATGCTTGGCAATAAAACCAATGTATTTCCCCAAAAAAAGTAGATAATTGCTACAAGAGCCAAAAAAACAAGCAGCCTAAAAACACTAAGTGTGGCTAGTGTTTTTTGAACTGCTTTTAATTGTTTTTGAAAAAGCGATAGCCTTTCTATATAATGTTGCTGCGGATTTTTCATTTAGAATATTTCTGAACCAAAGTTTGCGGTGTCATTTAAAAATAAGCACATAACAAACTTGGAATATTTAGTCTCTATTGTTGAGTAAAACTAAATAAATATTCTAAATCTAAAAGCCAAAAAAAGGTTATTCTTCCAACCCTCTCAAATATTGCTCTTTATAAGCCGCTTTTTGTTTTGTCTGACGTTTTGCTTCTGAAGGTTTTGTGTATTGTTTTCTCTCTCGAAGTTGTTGAAGCACTTTGGTATTTCTAAATTTACGTTTATAACGCTTAAGCGCTCTTTCAATACTCTCTCCTTCTTTTACTACAGTTTTTAACATATGTTGATTTTAATATTTATACTACCTATAGTATAATAAAATTTCTGACAAATGTTGTTAAAGAAGCGATAAAATTTGTACTTAAACTACTTCGTAAGCCTTCCAAACAAAACCGATAGGAAGAGGCCACGAGGTTTGTAAGTAAATTCCTTTATATAAATGTCTCTAAGAGTTCGATTCTCCATAAGGGATTAAAACTTTCTATCTGGATGGAAGGCAGCCAAATCCATAGATGGTTTTGTGTTATTTATAATTTCGGTAACTAATTTTCCTGTAGCAGGTCCTAAACTCCACCCCATCATTGCATGACCTGTAGCAAAAATTACATTTTTACAATAATTAGTTCGTCCAATATATGGCATTCCATCTGGAGAAACTGGTCGCAATCCGCTTTGTGCTAGGTCTTTTTCTTCAGAAGTAATTTCTATTTCTGGATAATAATTTTTAGCAGCATTCGCTATGGCCTCTACTCGTTGTTTTCGGATGGTTTTATTAATTCCAGAAAATTCCATTGTTCCTGCAAAACGTGTAAATCCATTCATGGGAGTCATAGCCACTTTTGCTTCCATTAAAATTGCTGGAAGTGTAATATTGGTAGATTTATGCAAATCTATTCGGTAACCTTTTCCTGCTTGAAGAGGGATTTTGGCTCCAATTTTTTTAGCTATTTCATTACTCCAAGAGCCAGAGGCTACTACAACCTCATCGGGTGTGTAGGTGTTTTTATCTGTAATTACTTTTGTTACCTTCTCATTAGAAACCTCTATATTCTCAACGGTTTCATCCGTTTTAACAACTACCCCATTTGCCTTTAAATAGGCTAGCATTTTGGGCATTATTTCGGTAGGAGTGCTATGTGCATCACATTCATAAAAAATAGCTCCTTTGGCATCTATTTGAACATTTGGTTCTAATTTGTCTAACTCATCTTTGTCTAAATGACGAGCCTCAAGCCCTTCAAATTGAGCTTTTTTAGCTACTTCAAATTCGTCAGCACCCGCTTGCTCTGTTTTATAGAGCATCAATAAGCCCTCATGCTTAAAATGAAAACTTCCAAAATCATCAGAAGCTAAAATATCTTTATATAATTCTCTACTGAGGACATTTATTTCTTTTATCACAGGAATCGCTTTCGCTACTTTTTCATGTGTAGACGATTTATGAAAATACCAAGACCACTTAAAAAAATCGGTATCCCAGCGAGGCTTCATGTAAAAAGGACTGGAAGAATTAAACATCCATTTTACTCCTTTGGCTATCATTCCAGGCGTTGCCAATGGGATAATATGACTAGGAGTAATATACCCTGCGTTTACAAAGGAAGCGCCTTCAGAAACACTGCCTTTATCAATAACAGTAACCTGATGCCCAGATTTTTGTAAATAGTATGCCGTAGAGAGCCCTATAATTCCTCCTCCAATAATAACAACGTCTTTTTGCATGCCTTCTAATAAATAAATTAAACCTTAGTTGTTTTAAATCACCTGAAATCCGTGTGCGTATGGGTCGTCATCGTCAATAATAATATTATTATAACCATATACTTTTGCCCATCCTTGAATACTTGGAATAATTGCTTTTTTTCCTACAAGAGTAGTTTCTTCTTCAATTCTTCCAATAAATTGAGACCCTATAAAACTTTCATGTATAAACTCATCGCCTGGTTTTAAAAGTCCTTTAGCGTGCCATTGAGCCATTCTTGCAGATGTTCCTGTTCCACATGGGGAACGATCAATAGCCTTATCGCCATAAAATACCGCATTTCTAGCAGTCGATTTTGGATTGATAGGGTTTCCTGTCCAAAGCATATGACTTACACCATTGATAGTTTTATCTTCTGGATGTACAAATATATCCTTGTATTTTGCATTTATCTTTTGACGTACTTCCTGACTATAATTAATAAGCTTACTTGCTGAAAAGTTATGTATTCCAGAAAAGTTTTTCTGTGGATCTACAATAGCATAAAAATTACCACCATAAGAAACATCAAAAACCAACTCGCCTAATTCGTCACAATCAATAGTAAGTTCGGTGGCTGCCAAATAAGATTTTACATTGGTTAGCTTTACCCAATCTACTTTATTTCCTGTTTGCTGGTATTCAATTTCAATTAATCCAGCGGGGGCTTCCATTCTAATTTTCCCAGGAATTTTAGGAGTAATTAGTCCTTCCTCTATGGCAATTGTAATGGTTCCGATAGTTCCATGTCCGCACATAGGAAGACATCCACTAGTTTCTACAAAAATAATCCCGAAATCATTTTCCGGATTTATTGGAGGATATAATAAGCTTCCGCTCATCATATCATGACCACGAGGTTCAAACATTAATCCTTTTCGAATCCAATCGTATTCTTTTATAAAATGTTGTCTTTTTTCACTCATGTCCTTCCCTTCAAGGTTAGGACCGCCGCCAGCAATTACTCTAACGGGATTGCCACATGTATGGGCATCAACACAAAAAAAAGTTTTTCTTGCCATTTAAAGTCAATCTATATTTTAGTAGCTTCTTCAATGTATTTGTTTACCATTTTCTCTAAAATTGGGAGGGTAACGGTTCCTTGTTCTAATATCACTTCATGAAAATCTCTGATATTAAAATCTGCTCCCAACTCTTTTTCTGCTTTTGTGCGTAATTCCCTAATTTTTAATTCGCCCATTTTATAAGAAATAGCTTGCGCAGGCCATCCTATATATCTATCTGTTTCTGTATTAATTTCATGCTCAGAAAGTGCGGTATTACTTTTCATATATTCAACCACTTTTTCTCGCGACCATCCTTTTGCATGAATTCCAGTATCTACAACCAATCTACATGCACGCCACATTTCATAGGTAAGTTTACCAAATTGTTCATAAGGAGTGGTATAAATTCCCATTTCTTCAGCTAAAAACTCAGTATACAAAGCCCATCCTTCGCCGTAAGCCGACAAATAAAAACCTTTTCTAAACTCAGGAATACTGTCTCCTAACTCTTGGTTAAGAGAGATTTGTAAATGATGACCAGGAACTGCCTCATGAGCTGTTAACGCAGGTAAATTATATAAAGAACGACTCTCTAGTTTATAAGTGTTTACCAGATAATAACCAGGCTCTGTGCTACTTTGACTTCCAGAATAGCGCCCCCCAGTATATTTAGGAGCTATGGCATCGGGAACTTTTATTACACCATAAGGTTTTCTAGGTAATGTATTAAAAAACTTTGGGAGCTCTGCATCTATTCTCTTAGCAATATCTCTAGCTTCTTTAAGTAAATCTTTTCCAGTGGTTGCGTAAAATTGCTCGTCGGTTCTCAAAAAGTTTAAGAACTCTGGAAAACTTCCATCAAAACCAACCTCAGCAATAATTTTATCCATTTCGGTTCTAATTCTTGCTACTTCACTCAATCCTATTTTATGAATATCATCTGCAGTATACCCTGTTGTTGTAGTGTAAAAGTTAATTCTATTCTGATAAAATTCTTTTCCTCCAGGGGTTTCCGAAACTCCAATGGCATCTCGTGTGTTTGGAATATAATCTTCTTCAAAAAAAGTTTTTATTTTTTTAAATGAAGGGATTACATTTTTGGTAATCGCAGTTTGCGCTTCTTGTAAAATAGAATCTTTTTGATGCTGTGTAAAAGTAGTAGGGAGTTTCTCAAAAGGAGAATAGAAATAACTTTCGGTATAACTATCTACAATATGCTTATTGTAAGAGGACTCATATCCTTTAAAAATAATTTTAGGTTGAGAAACTCCTTTTTCAAGGCCTTCTTTAATCAAAGCTATATTTTGGTCTACAAAATGAGGAATATCATTTAAGACATTTAAATATGCTTTTGCATCCTCATAATCAAGTATCGGTTTTACCCGATAATTTAGGTTTAGATGAAATCCTTGATCTGCTTGAATAGGATTCAGATACATTTCAAACTTATTAAAATCAACTATATCTTTAAGCTTGAATTGTAATAACTCAGAAGAGATTCTTTCTGTTTCTGTAAGCGATTCAGGATTTAAGCTTTCTAATTTTTGCAATTGCTGTTGCGCAAAATCAGCTTCTTTTTTATACAATTCCTTTTCATAATTTCCTAAAGGATGCTTTTCTGTACCTTCAACTTTGAAATTGTCTACCTCTTGAATGATATTTAACAACTGCATTGAAGCATCTTCCTCTTCACTTTTACAGGAAACAAGAAAGACGCTTAAAATAAGTAACTGATAAAAAAAGCCACTGATAATTTTTGACATATTTTAAATAGATTTATTAGAATGTTCGCTATTAATTAAACGCATAATCTGTAACGGATTTTCATTTTTTAAAGCATTTGGTAATAATTCCAATGGCCAGTTTTGATATGCTACTGGACGCACCCAACGCTTAATTGCACTCACTCCTACCGATGTGTATTTAGCATCTGTGGTTGATGGAAATGGCCCTCCATGATGCATAGACGGACAAACCTCCACTCCAGTTGGAACACTGTTTAAGATAAGTCTTCCTACTCGCTCTTTTAAAGCTTCAACAATTTCAGATTTATGAGCTAATTCGTTACTATTTCCTAAAATTGTTCCTGTAAGTTGCCCTTCTATAGCGTCTAAAACAGTTTTTAATTCTGCATCATTTTCACATTGAACAATAATGGAATAAGGACCAAAAACTTCTTGATGTAAAACAGGGTTTTTTAGAAATTCTCTACCTGCTACAGTTAGTACTTTTTGCTTTCCAAAATTTGGCGAAGCTTCAGTATCATAACTAGCAACTACAGAAGTGTTACTTTGTTCTGAGGCAGTTTTAACCCCTTTTTGATATGTTTTACATATATTAGGATGCAACATTGGTGTAGGGGCAATCTCGCTAATTTCTTTTCCTAATTCAGTAATAAAGCTTTCTAAAGCATTGCTTTTTACCGCTAACAATAAGCCTGGATTGGTACAAAATTGTCCAGCTCCTACTGTAATAGAACCTGCATATTGTTTAGCCCAAAAACTTCCTTTTTCTTCTAAAGCTGAAGGTAAAATAACAACAGGATTAATACTTCCCATCTCCGCATAAACAGGAATCGGTTCTTTACGATTATTAGCCAATTTATAAAGAGCTGTTCCTCCTTTTATACTTCCTGTAAAACCAACTGCTTTTACTTTAGGATGTTTTACCAATTGCTGTCCAACCTCAATACCACTGCTATTTACATTTGAAAAAACTCCATTTGGCATTCCTGTTTTTTCTGCCGCTTTAATAATAGCAGATGCAACTAGTTCTCCAGTTCCTGCATGCATTGGGTGACTCTTAACAATTACTGGGCATCCAGATGCTAATGCACTAGCTGTATCTCCTCCAGCCGTTGAAAAGGCTAATGGAAAATTACTTGCTCCAAAAACTACTACTGGCCCTATTGGAAATAGCATTTTTCGGATGTCTGGTTTTGGCAACGGTTCTCTATCTGGTTGAGCAGTATCAATAGATGCTTCTACCCAAGAACCTTCTTCTAATAAGGTTGCAAAAGCACGCAGTTGTCCCATAGTTCTTCCGCGTTCACCACGAGCTCTTCCTTCTGGTAAACCTGATTCTGCGGTGTAAGTTTCAATAAGAATATCTCCTAAAGCTTCAATTTCATCTGCAATAGTATTTAAAAAACTTGCTTTTTCTGCTCCAGAAAAGTTTTTATAGGTTTGAAAGGCTTCCGAAGCTAATGTAACAGCTTCATCAATTTCACTTTCTATAGCTTCATAAAAAGTCCAATCGGTTTCTTTATTTTCCTTAGGATTGAATGTTTTGTAGGTTTTAGTACCATTTGCAGTTAATTTACTGCCGATATAATTTTTTCCTGTAATCATTTTAAAACCTTTTTTTGTTTGTATTTCTCAAGGGGTTTTCCCAAGAGTGCTGTATGTTTAAAATATCAAGAGTCATTACCCTAAAAGCACTTAAAAATAAGTTTTTTTAGCATAATGACTTTCAATAAATAGGATATTATTTTTTTAAACCGTTGCGGTTCTTAACGCCTTATAATCTGGTAATTGTGGACGGTTTTTCATTCCATCTTCAATCACTTTTAAAACACGCTCACGTTCTTTCCCTTGTAATGGTAATCTTGGTGCTCTTACAGTTTCTGTACCAATACCAGTTGCTACCTCAGCAAGTTTTATATTTTGTACCAATTGCGGATTAATATCTAATTCTAACAATGGTAAAAACCAACGGTAAATAGCCAATGCTTCTTGGTTTTTGCCAGCTTTTGCAAGCTCGTAAATTGCTACTGTTTCTGCAGGATAAGCACATACCAATCCGGCAACCCAACCATCGGCACCCATAAAAATACTCTCCAATCCAAGTGTATCTACCCCAGTAAGTACTTTTAAACGGTCTCCAAATCTGTTTTTTATGCGAGTAACATTAGAAATATCACGAGTAGATTCTTTTACAGCCTGAATATTTTCACACGCTAAAAGCTCTTCAAACATATCTAAGGTTACTTCAATACCATAATCTACAGGATTGTTATAAACCATAATTGGTAAATCGGTACTATTGGCTACTTCTTTAAAATAAGTTACCGTTTCAAAATCGTTTGCTTTGTAACGCATTGGAGGCAACATCATTAATCCGCTTGCACCATTTTCTTTTGCAATAGCAGCTGCTTTGATAGCGCCTTTGGTAGTTTGTTCTGCAACATTAATAATAACAGGAATTTTATTATCAACTATTCTTACAGTTTCTCTTATTAAAGTCACTTTTTCATCATCTGTAAGTGTACTCGCTTCTCCTAGAGTACCTCCAAGAATAATTCCGTTTACACCCGCTTCGAGTTGTGCTTTTATATTTACTTCAAACATTTTCAAATCTAAAGCGTCATTTTCGTCGAATTTGGTTGTAACCGCTGGCATTACGCCTTCCCATTTTACTTGCATAACTATATAATTTATGTTAATCCCTTATTGAGGGGCTAATTCCCCGATACTTATATCGAAAAGAATTATGTTATTTTCTTTGAATACCTTGAGAAACTGTCTCGAGGTAATTAATTACAAAGCTATGGCAATAAGTAAAAGTAAGTTTGAAGGATGTTAACCAGAATTATGCATATATTATCCCATTTTAGAGATTGTAGGAGTATTAAAGTGAATTTATGCTGAATTATGAGTTATGACAATTCATTTCTTACTTTTTTTGGTAGGTTTTTTACTACCATATCGTAAGAATGATCTATTAATTCTTTTAAGAATGAAGAAGATATTTCAGAAGAATTTAGAGAAACCGTATTCCAGTGTTTTTTGCTCATATGATACCCTGGCTTAATACTTTCATATGAAGCTCTAAGTTCTAAAGCCCATTCAGGATCACATTTTAAATTGATGCTTTTATCGCCACCTTCCCACTTTTCAAGTCCGCAAAGAGCGAACATTTTTTCGCAGACCTTAAAAACTAGTGTTTGTTTATCAAAAGGAAAATCTTCTGTAACTCCTTTTTTAGAAAGACAATAATTATAAAGTTCCTCTATGTTCATAAATTCTCTTTTTTAATAGTATACAATTATAGGCAGTAGGCAGTTTTTTCTTTGTAACATCGTAACTCCATAACAGCGTAACTTTTTAATTCAAAGGGGCAAAGGTGCAAAGTGGCAGAGGGACAAAGTTATAAATTTGCTAATGAGGAAATGAAATGAAGACGGAAGTCCGAAGACGGGAGTGTTCAGTTGACAGTTAAAGTATGCAGTTTTTTCTTTGTAACAGCGTATCTCCATAACAGCGTAACTTTTTAACTCAAAGGGGCAAAGGTTCAAAGATGCAAAGATGCAAAGTTATAAATTTGCTAATTTGGAAAATGAGGAAATGAAAACCGAAGTCTGAAGTTGGGAATCGTTGTATTCAGTAAGATGTAGAACAAGTTTTTTTTCATTGTAACATCGTAACTCCATAACAGCGTAACTTTTTAACTCAAAGGGGCAAAGGGGCAAAGTGGCAGAGGGACAAAGTTATAAATTTGCTAATGAGGAAATGAAATGAAGACGGAAGTCCGAAGACGGGAGTGTTCAGTTGACAGTTACAGTATACAGTTTTTTCATTGTAACATCGTAACTCCATAACAGCGTAACTTTTTACTTCCGTCTTCCGTCTTCCGACTCTCCTAACTTCCAACCTCTTCCCTATTCTTCTTTCCTTCTAACTTTTTACTTTGCCACTTTGCATCTTTGAACCTTTGAACCTTTACAAACTTTCAACTATCCTCTTCTCAAACAAACTTTAATCTCTTCCTCCAAAAACTTGTAGGGCAAAATAAAGTAATGTTGCTAGGGAACCTATTGCAGCTACTACATACGTTCTAGCAGCCCATTTTAAGGAATCCTCTGCTCCATTATATTCTTCTGGAGTTACTATATTTCTATTTTTTAACCAAGCCAAAGCTCTATTACTAGCATCGTACTCTACAGGTAATGTTACAAAACTGAATAATGTACCCATTCCAAACATTATTAATCCAATTACAGCTACCGTATAACCAAGTCCAGAAGCAGCCCCTAAAACTAAACCTCCAAAAATAACCCAAGTAGACATTCCAGAAGCTACACTTACCACAGGCACTAGTTTAGAACGTAATTGCAACCATTCGTACCCTTTAGCGTGTTGTACTGCGTGCCCACATTCATGAGCAGCAACAGCAGCAGCGGCAGCGTTACGCTGGTTATACACCCCTTCACTTAAATTAACTGTCTTTTTAGCAGGATTGTAATGGTCTGTTAACATTCCTGGGGTAGAAATTACCTCAACATCTGTAATTCCATTATCGTGAAGCATTTTACGAGCTATCTCTGCACCACTCATTCCATTTCTAAGATGTACTTTTGAGTAATGCTTAAATTTACTTTTCAACTTAGAACTTACCAACATACTAATAAGTCCAAGACCTCCAATTATAATCCAATATCCTATTCCCATATCAATTATTTTTAAAACTAAATTACAATTTAAAAAGCAAAAACCCCGCCAAATTTAGCGAGGTTTAACATTCTGCCGTAAAGACAGTTCCTTGATTATGAATAACTGACTTCCCATCCGAAAGCCTCTGCTATACCTTCGTATACTATAGTACCTTTTACAATATTTAATCCTTTTTGTAATGATTTATCTGCATTACAGGCTTTTTCCCAACCTAAATTTGCTAATTTTAATACAAACGGAAGCGTTACATTTGTTAAAGCAACCGTAGAAGTATAAGGTACAGCGCCGGGCATATTGGCAACACAATAATGTACCACATCATCAATTATATAAGTTGGGTCTTCATGCGTAGTTGCTTTTGTAGTTTCTATGCACCCCCCTTGATCTACCGCCACATCTACAATTACGGTACCTGGATGCATTTCTTTAAGCATATCTCTAGTAATTAAACTTGGTGCTTTTGCTCCTGGAATCAATACTCCACCTATAATTAGGTCGTGGGTTTTTATATGTTTTCTGATGTTGTATTCATTAGAAAACTCGGTAACAACATGACTTGGCATAATATCATTCACATGGCGTAAACGTTTCATATTAATATCTAAAATAGTAACATGAGCCCCTAATCCCGCTGCCATTTTTGCTGCTTGAATTCCTACTGTCCCAGCTCCCAAAATAAGTACTTTCCCTGGAGGTACTCCAGGAACACCGCCTAATAATACGCCTCGTCCTTTAATAGGTTTCTCCAAATACTTAGCCCCTTGCTGGATTGCCATTCTTCCAGCAACTTCAGACATTGGGGTTAGCAAAGGCAAAGTACCATCTACATCCTCAACGGTTTCATAAGCTATACACACCGCTTTACTTTTTATCATTGCTTTGGTAAGTGCTTCACTAGAAGCAAAATGAAAATAGGTAAAAACAAGCTGATTTTCTTTGATAAGATTATATTCTGGAGCTATTGGTTCTTTAACCTTAACAATCATATCGCTTTGAGCGTATACTTCTTCAATAGTATCAACAAGTATAGCACCCACATTTAAATAATCATCATCAAAAAAACCACTCCCATCTCCTGCTGTAGATTGCACATACACTGTATGTTTGTTTTTTACTAAC
Organism: Galbibacter orientalis DSM 19592; assembly: GCF_000260115.1. GTDB lineage: Bacteria > Bacteroidota > Bacteroidia > Flavobacteriales > Flavobacteriaceae > Galbibacter > Galbibacter orientalis. The sequence goes on from NZ_JH651379.1 coordinate 847,766, forward strand.
TCAAAAACACCGGCTGGAGTCATTCCAACCCTGTTTTCGTTATTTTTAATTTCTTTTGGAATCCCTATTTTCACAACTCATGTTTTTAATGTTGAGTGCAATTTCAGATTTACTTTTTAAGTATTCAAATAAAATTGATAAAAACAGGGGGTATTCTCAATAAAAAATGATTTTTTTAATATACTACCCCTAAAAAATAAGGGGTGTATATTAAAATATATTGTTTTTTTAATGAATTATATTTTTTAATAGGGGTATGTTGAATAAATAAAAAAATATCTAAAAAGTATTCAAACTCTAAATGTCATCCTCAACTTGTTGAAGGATCTTTTTAGTGTTAGTTATGAAACTTCGACAAGCTCAGTTCGACAAGCTCCTTTGACAGGCTCAGTTTAACAACTATAAATTACTTTTTAGACAGTCTTTTTTATACTTTTAGTAGCACATAAATTAGCCAACTATATTTACTATTTTTCCAGGAACAATAATAATCTTCTTAGGTGTTCTTCCCTCTAATTGTGCTTGTGTTTTTTCGTGTGCCATCACCTCTTTCTCGATGTCTTCTTTACTCATATCCATCGGTAAATCGAGGGTAAAACGCATTTTTCCGTTAAAAGAAATAGGATATGTTTTACTACTTTCTACTAAATGTTTTTCATCAAAAACAGGAAAATCTGCCGTTGAAATTGAATTTGAATTCCCTAACTGACTCCAAAGTTCTTCGGCAATATGTGGTGCATAAGGCGAAATTAAAACCGCTAATGGCTCTAAAATATCTTTGCTGGTACATTTTTGGGCAGTAAGTTCATTCGCACATATCATAAAAGTAGAAACCGACGTATTAAAAGAGAAATTCTCAATATCCTCTTCTACTTTTTTAATGGTTTTATGAAGTGTTTTCAAGCTCTCTTTAGAAGGCTCGCTGTTGGTAACTTTAAGTCCGTTATCGTTGAAATACAATTTCCAAAGTTTCTTTAAAAATCCGTGTACTCCTGTAATACCTGCTGTATTCCAAGGTTTTGCTTGCTCCAAAGGTCCTAAAAACATTTCGTACATACGCAGCGTATCGGCTCCATAATTCTCGCAAATCTCATCTGGATTTACCACATTGTACTTGGATTTGGACATTTTTTCGACTTCGCGACCAACAATAAAAGCCCTATTATCCTCCCCCTTGCCCCCTCCAGAGGAGGGGGTATTCTCGTTACAAACTTTACCATTTTCAAGAATGAAAGTAACATCTTTAAATTCGGGACGCCAATTTTTAAAGGCTTCAATATCTAATTCATTAGAAGCGTTTACGAAAGAAACGTCTGTGTGGATTGGCGTTACATTTTTATCACCTATTAAGTTTTTAGAAATAAATGTATTACTGTCTTGTAAACGATACACAAAAGCGCTAGTTCCCAAAATCATTCCTTGATTGATAAGTTTTTTAGCAAATTCATCTACAGGAAGCAAGTTTTGGTCAAACAAAAACTTTTGCCAAAAACGAGCGTATAATAAATGGCCTGTTGCATGTTCGCTTCCGCCAATATATAAATCTACATCCTGCCAATAATTCAACGCCTCTTTAGAAGCAAATGCTTCGCTATTATGGGCATCCATATAACGGTTAAAATACCATGAACTTCCAGCCCAACCTGGCATAGTGTTGAGCTCAAGAGCCCCTCCCTTCCTCCCCATAGGGGAGGTGTTTTCAAACGTTTGTTGAGAAACTACGTTGCCTACTCCATCTTTTTCTAACCAATACCACTCCTTAGCATTCCCTAAAGGTGGTTCTCCGGTTTCGGTAGGTAAATACTTTTCTACCTCAGGAAGTTCAATAGGTAAATGCTTTGCATCAATCATTTGTGGCAATCCGTTTACATAATATACTGGAAATGGTTCTCCCCAATAACGTTGACGTGAAAAAACAGCATCGCGCAAACGGTAATTAGTTTTTCCTTTTCCTTGCCCTATTTCTTCTAAAGCTTCAATTGCCTTTTTAGTAGCTTCTTTATAACCTAATCCGTTTAAGAAATCGCTATTTCCAATTACCGTTTTTTCTTTATCTGCAAAAGCCTCTTCGCTAATATCTACTCCGTCAAAAATATTTGGAATTTCAATGTCAAAATGCTTAGCAAAATCATAGTCCCGCTGGTCTCCACATGGCACCGCCATTACAGCTCCTGTTCCATAGCCTGCCAATACGTAATCTCCTATCCAAATTGGCACAGGTTTTTTGGTAAACGGATGCTCGGCATAAGCGCCTGTAAACACACCACTTATGGTTTTTACATCTGCCATACGCTCACGCTCACTACGTTTTGCGGTTGCTTCTACATAGGCTTCTACCGCTTCTTTTTGCTCGGGAGTAGTAATTTTACTTACCAATTCGTGCTCTGGTGCTAACGTCATAAACGATACTCCAAAAATAGTATCGGGACGTGTCGTAAAAACGTCAATTCTAAATTCTGAATTTTGAATTTTGAATTGAACTTCTGCACCAACAGATTTTCCAATCCAATTACGCTGAATTTCTTTTAACGGCTCTGGCCAATCTAATTTATTTAATCCTTGAAGTAAGCGCTCCGCATAAGCAGAAATACGCATACTCCATTGCTTCATTTTTTTACGAACTACTGGATGCCCCCCACGCTCTGAAACTCCGTTTACAATCTCGTCGTTTGCAAGTACAGTTCCTAAAGCAGGACACCAATTTACTTCGGTTTCCGCTAAATAGGTAAGTCGGTATTGAAGTAGTATTTTTTGTTGTTCTTCTGAAGAATATGCATTCCATTCCGAAGCAGAAAAAGTATCTACGTTATCATCAGAAACAGCATTTACAGTTCTATTTCCTTCAGCAGAAAATTTATTAATTAAGGTTAAAATGTTTTCAGCCTTATCTGTATCCTTATTATACCACGAGTTGAATAATTGAATAAAAATCCACTGTGTCCACTTATAATAATCAGAATTTGAAGTACGTACCTCCCTGCTCCAATCGAATGAAAAACCTATTTTATCTAGCTGTTCACGGTAACGTGCAATATTTTCTTTGGTGGTTTTATCTGGATGTTGTCCTGTTTGAATAGCGTACTGCTCTGCTGGCAACCCAAAACTATCATACCCCATTGGATGAAGCACATTAAACCCTTTATGACGTTTGTAACGTGCATAAATATCACTAGCAATATACCCCAACGGATGCCCCACATGCAACCCCGCTCCAGAAGGATAAGGAAACATATCTAACACATAATATTTTGGTTTGTCGGAATTATTACTTGCTTTAAACGTTTGGTTATCTGCCCAATGTTTTTGCCATTTGGCTTCAATTTCATTGAAATTGTACTTCATTGCTATCTTTTTTATGCTGAATCTTATAAGAATTGCAAAAATACAGTTATTCAATGAATATGGAAAGTTATTTAATTAAAAGTGGCAAAGGGGAATAAGAGGCAGAGGTTCAGAGGTTCAGAGTTTCAGAGGTGCAAAGGGGCAAAGGGGCAAAGGGGCAAAGATACCAATTTGAAGATTTGAAGATTTGGAGATGCGGGAATGTGGGAATGTGGGAATGTGGGAATGTGGGAATGTAAAATAAAATCTTCACGCTCCCGGCTTCGAACTTCCGACTTCTTTTAACTTTTTTACTTTACAACATTTCAACAAACTATACAGAAATCTGCCTATCTATTTGTTGATTTAGGGAAATAAAAGTTTCGGTTCTAGAAACGCCTTCAATGGACTGCACTTTATGATTTAAAACATTCATTAAATGTTCGTTGTCTTTACAAAGAATTTTAATCAGAATGGACCAATTCCCTGTAGTATAATGACATTCTAGCACTTCTGGAATTTCTTTTAATTGCTTTACAGCTTCTGGATTTCTCATAGCTTTATCCAAATAAATTCCGATAAATGCCATTGTGTGATATCCCAACATTCGAGGATTAATAACAAATTTAGATCCAGAAATAAGTCCAGAATTTTCTAATTTTCTTAAACGTTGATGGATTGCAGCCCCAGAAATACCAATCTTTCTAGCTATTTCCAAAATGGGCTTCCGAGCGTCTTCCATTAGACTTCTTAGAATCTCTTTGTCGATTCCATCTATTTCTACGGTTTCATTAGTGAATTTCATCTAAAACATTTTAAATATCAACAAAGATACCTAAAACCAGTTCTAGATTGTAAGTAAAAAAGTTAAATGAGGATGTCTCATTTATAATTTTACATCCAACTATTTTTCAGACTCCATTCAAAAAAACTGGGTAGATAGACCCATGGGGAATTATAATTTCTAGCTATTTATGTTTATTGTTTAACGATTTCGAACAATAAAAACTGATTTATTTGCGGACTCATAGTGTTGAAATTATTATCGGAAATTAGAATTAGCGTTTTATTTCCATTAGCAAGTGTTGGTCCGTAGCAAATACCTTCAATATTATCGATTGTATTTTTTTGCAATCCTTTTCTAATAGACTCTAAATTGAATGCTAATTTTTTTGAAACAGGCTTAATCTTACTTTCAGATAGATGCTGAGTTTCCAACGTATTCTCGCTATTAGAAGCATCTACCTCATAAATTTTTAATCCGTTTGCTTTCTTTCCCCAACCCGAAGAATATGAGCGCTCTAACATCAAAAATTTCTTATTACCAATGGTGAATAAATCTGACAATCCGTTTACAGCAAAGTCGCCTTTTGGAGCTTTTTCAATTTTATCTAACGGATAAATAAACTGAAATTTAGGTGTTTCGCTATTCCAATCGTAATAGGTAATTCTCACTGGAGAATACGCTTCTTTGGTTGTTGGTTCTGGGCCATCGGTTTCTAAAGGTAATTCTGTTCCCATCCAAAAACCTGTGTTGTCGTAATTTCTTGCCAAACCTTCAAATAATCCGTTATGTCTAGGTTTATAAGGACTTTCAGCATAAAAATAAGAAGGAATCTCATAGCTATTAACAAACGCTCCTGTTGTAGAAACATTAAAAATAGACGGGTCTCTTTGGTTTTTAATACTGCCCTCACTAGAAAGTAAAATATGCTGTGTTTCTGGATTATATAAAATAGACTCTAAATCTAAAAACGTATTTTCCATGAACGGATCTTCATAAGAAAAAAACGTGGTATTTGTAAAAATTACAGTATCTATTTTATCATTTTCAATTTTAATTTTTGCAGTATAAATACGAGGATTTTTAGAGTCGTCGCATACTATAAGGTAATCATCTTTAAAATTATCAATCCCTGAAAGTCCGCCAATTTCTGTATCGTCCAATATTACTTTTGCAGGAAAAATATATTCGTCTAAAAATTTCAATTTTGTATCTGCTGTAGGTTTGTTTTTAACTGAAGAACAACTAGCTAATAAAACAACAAAACAGGTAAATAAGATATTTCTTACTTTCATTATCAAATCTATTTATTGATATTAGGTTGCAAGATAACTGAATTTGATTTATTTTTAAAGGTATATACTGTGAAGTGACCGATAAAAATAAAGATACTCCGAATAAAAAAACAGGTAACAATCTATTCCTTACCGCTAAAGAATATTTTGAATCTCAACCTGAAGAAACAAGGCAAGCGTTGTTAGAACTAAAAGAGTGCATCTTAAAAGTAGCACCAAACGCAACCGAATTAATAAATTATAATATTCTAGCATATTCACTTATAAAAGGAGGAAAAAGAGAACAACAAATTATGATTGCTGGTTATAAAAAGCATGTAGGATTTTACCCTCATCCAACAACAATGGAAAAATTTGAATCCGAATTAAATGGGTTTAAAAAAGGAAAAGGTTCGGTCCAATTTCCTTTAGACAGACCATTGCCAAAAGACCTTATTGAAAAAATGGTTACCTACCGAATGAAGCTTATTAAAGAAAAATAAGGAAGTAGCTAAAACTGTGTTTTTATGCTAATTTATCCTGCTACATTATTTGGATTATAGCCCATATAAGGAACTTCTTTTTCAATAAAAGTAATTCCATAATTTTCTAAAGCCGACAAAACAGGCTCATAAATATCTTTTGAAATAGGGATTACAACCCCAGTAGCAGTAATTTCCTTATTTAAAATTTTTAACGCAGCAATTCCTAAAGGCAAACCAACAGTTTTAGACATTGCTGTGTAAGTTTTATCTTTCCCAAGAGCAACCATACTAGAATCTATTTGATGTTTCTTTCCGTTTAAAGTATAACCAAATTTATGGTACATTACAATCATATCTTTATCGTCGTCATTAAGTAACCAATGGTCTTCTAATATTTTCTGAAGCGCTTGAGCTGGTGTTGCATTTTCAATTCCTATTTTTTTAGAAGCGTCGAATAAATCAAGTTCTTGGAGCTTCTCCCACATAATATCATCTTGATCGATTTTTAAATAATGTCGAAGTTTTAATTCCACTGCATCCGTAGGTGAATACGGAAGAAAGGAATTTACAAATTCTCTATAGGACATGTTTTCAGAATCTTCCAAAACAAAAGTATCGTCGGTCATTCCTAATTGAACAAACATATTCCATGCTTTCGAAAAACCAACACGACGGATGGTTCCTCTATACAAGGTTAAAATATCATTTAAACCATAAGCACTTCTATATTTTAGAGAATCCCGATTGGCATAGCCTTCAAATTTTCCGTAGCCTTCTATCTCAAAAAATTCTGTTCTTCGGAAAAGTTTATGATATGGAATGTATTTATAATTCCCTTCTTGAATAAACATTGCAGTTCCCCCCTGCCCTGCCACGACTACATTTCTAGGATTCCAAGTAAATTTATAGTTCCATAAATTGGTATCGCTTTCTGGAGCCACCAATCCGCCAGTAAACGATTCAAATAATATCATTTTCCCTCCTTTGCCTCGGATTTTATCTATTACCTTCATGGCGCTCATATGGTCAATTCCAGGGTCTACTCCAATTTCATTTAAAAAAATAAGTCCTTTTGCCTTAACTTCTTCATCCAAAGCTTCCATTTCTTTACTTACATAGGAAGCCGTGACCATATTTTTTTCATACAAAAGACAATCTTTTGCAACTTCAATATGAAATCTAGCAGGAAGCATTGAGATTACTAAATCTGCTTTTTTAATTGCATTTTTGCGTTCTTCTTCCTTAAAAATATCTAATTTTATAGCGGTGCAATTGGGTTTATCTTTTAAAAGGTTTTTAGCGTTTTCTATATTGATATCTCCAACAACAATATGTAATTGCTCTGATGCTGCTTTTTCCAATAAATATTTAAGTAAATAAGAAGTAGATTTTCCAGCACCAATTAATAAAATAGTACGCATGTGAATTTGTTTATTAATTTCACACTAATGTATTAAAATGTTATAAACATAACAATTAAAAATAGATGAATTATGCATAAAGGAATATTAATAGCAGGAGGAGTATTAGGATTTTTAGCAATAATATTAGGTGCTTTCGGGGCGCATGCGTTAAAAAGTGCTTTAGATGCAGAGGCTTTAAAAACATTTGAAACTGGTGTAAAATACCAAATGTATCATGCCCTATTATTATTATTTGTAGGAAGCTTGCCTATACTTACTTCAGGGACTAAAAATACCATTTTATATCTCGTAGTTATTGGGGTTATTCTATTTTCTGGTTCTATTTATGGTTTAGCAACCAATGCACTTACTTCTTTCGACTTTAAAAAAATAGGTTTTGTAACCCCTATAGGTGGAACTTTACTAATTATTTCCTGGGGAATTTTGATATATAACTTTATAAGGTTAAAAATAAATTAATTCTAAGGAAGAATCCATAAATAGATTCAGATTATTTGTTAATAGTAGTAAAATCTTGAATTTTTATTAAAAATACACAACTCAAACGTTGTAGTAGAATATTTTTAATACATTTGTCTTAGCTACTAACATCAACAATTTAAAAAATGACGGTGGACAAAACACTTGTTACGCAAACGATTTCGTTGAAAAATTACGGAATTATAAATGCGACAATTAATTACCAATTAAGTCCTGAAGAATTGCACCGTATCACCTTAGAAAAAGGAATGGGAAAAGAAGCTTCCTCAGGAGCTTTAGCCATAAATACTGGTGAATTTACAGGACGCTCTCCAAAAGACAGATTTATTGTAAAAGATAAAATTACTGCGGATAAAGTATGGTGGGGATCTATAAACCTCCCTTTTGATGCTGATAAATTTGATGCTTTACAAAAAAAGGTAACCGACTATTTGTCGGAAAAAGAATTGTATGTACGCGACTGTTATGCCTGTGCAGATAAGGATTACCAATTAAATATTAGGGTTATAAACGAGTATCCTTGGAGTAATTTATTTGCCTATAATATGTTTCTGCGTCCAAAGGAAGAGGAGTTAAAAGACTTTAATGCAGAATGGACCGTTATTAATGCTCCAGGTTTCAAAGCAAACCCAGAAACTGATGGAACACGCCAAGAGAATTTTGCTATTTTAAACTTTACTAAAAAAGTAGTCCTTATTGGGGGTACAGGATATACCGGAGAAATTAAGAAAGGTATTTTTTCAGCACTAAATTTTTTGTTGCCTGTATACCAAAATACACTTCCAATGCATTGTAGTGCAAATGTAGGAACAAATGGAGATACTTCTATATTTTTTGGATTATCTGGAACAGGAAAAACAACACTTTCTGCCGACCCAAAACGTAAATTAATTGGAGATGACGAACACGGATGGACAAAAGACAATAGCGTTTTTAATTTTGAAGGAGGATGCTATGCTAAAGTTATAAATCTTTCCGAAGAAAATGAACCCGATATTTTTAGAGCCATCCAAAAAGGGGCTTTACTAGAAAATGTTAGTTTAGATTCCGAAGGGAATGTTGATTTTAAAGACACTTCCATCACTCAAAACACACGAGTAAGTTATCCTATTTATCATATTAAAAACATTCAAAAACCTTCTATAGGCTTTTCTCCAAAGAATATATTTTTCTTAACGGCAGATGCTTTTGGGGTTTTACCTCCTATTTCCAAATTAACACCAGGACAAGCAGCATATCATTTTATTTCTGGATATACTGCTAAAGTTGCAGGTACCGAAGCAGGAGTAGACGAACCTGTACCCTCCTTCTCTGCGTGTTTTGGAGCTCCATTTATGCCGTTACACCCAACAGCCTATGCAGAAATGCTTAGTGAGAAAATGAAGGAAGCTAACGTAAATGTATGGCTTATAAATACTGGATGGACTGGTGGTCCTTACGGAATTGGGAAGCGTATGGCTTTAAAATACACTAGAGCCATGATTACCGCTGCAATGAATAATGAATTAGGAGAAGAAATTACTCCAGAAAAATATCATATCCACTCTGTTTTTGGTTTAGCACAACCTAGAAGTTGTCCTAATGTACCAGATGAAATATTGAGTTCTAGAAAAACTTGGAATAATGATGAAGGCTATTACAAAAAAGCCCATCAGCTAGCGGCTGCTTTTAAAGAAAATTTTGAAAAGTTTGCATCCTATGCTAGTGAAGAAACAAAGGACGGCGGTCCTTTGGTCTGATTTTAATTTTAGAAGGGTAACCTTCGAAGCTTGCCAAATAGTTAGTAGGAAAGCCTCTGGAAACCCCAGAGGCTTTTTAATATTTATTATCATTAATGTCCGAGTAAAAATACAAGACCGCTTCGCTGTAAGAGAAAAGAACAAAGACTAAATCTTAACTATTTTAAATGAGTAGTTTAAAAGAAATAACATTAGTAAACTCCTCTTTTTATTCATTTTTATTAATAGCAAGGGGGCTACTATTTTAAAAACCTTATTTAAACCTTTATATAAGTAGAGTCCAATAAATTTCGTTAACCTTTATCGGACAACAATAATTTATTATTTAAGCTCCCAAAAATCGTTTTGAAAATGTACCGTTATTAGTAATAGAAACTAAAATATTAATATAAAAAAGAAAGCCGTCCCTGTTAGGATGGCTTCATTTTATATGTATGTATTTTTATTTTTTATTGACTTGAGCAATATATTTCTCTAAAGCCATTGTCATAGAAGGTGTTTCTGGTGTTGGAGCCTCTATATCGATACGAAGACCAGCTTCGGTAGCTGCTTTAACGGTTGTATTACCAAAAACAGCTATTCTAGTATTATTTTGTTCGAAATCTGGGAAGTTTTTCAATAAAGACTCAATTCCAGATGGACTAAAAAATACCAAAATATCGTAATATACATCTCTTAAATCAGAAAGATCGCTGATTACTGTTTTATACAGAATTGCTCTTTTCCAATCTACTTTTAATTCGTTTAATGTTTCTGGAACCAAAGGTTTTAAAACATCAGAAGAAGGTAATAAGAATTTTTCATCCTTATACTTCTTAACTAAAGGTGCTAATTCCTGAAAAGTACGTTTACCAACATAAATTTTACGTTTTCTGTAAACTACATATTTCTGTAAATAATAAGCTACTGCTTCCGATTGACAGAAGTATTTCATAGAATCAGGAACTTTAAATCGCATTTCTTCTGCAATTCTAAAGAAATGATCCACAGCATTTCGACTCGTTAGAATAATTGCTGTAAACTGGGTTAAGTCAATTTTTTGCTGTCTTACATCTCTCGCATTAACTCCCTCCACATGAATAAAAGGTCTAAAATCTACCTTTATTTTTTGTTTTTCAACCAGCCTTAAATAAGGAGAATTCTCCACTTTTGGCTCAGGTTGTGAAACCAAGATTGTCTTAACTTTCATAAATATCCGTTAGTTTGAAGCCTTATCAATAAAATAAAATTTTATTAGTATCAAATAAGGGGCTATTTCTAGCGCGCAAAGATACAAAATAAAATAAAATAAATATTTTCCTATTAATTTTTGATGATTTCTTAATGTAAGTACTGTAGAAATAGTATTAAGAGAAAGAAATGTAAGTATTATTATATAAAATACAATATTGCCCCTTAAATCGCTGTAAATGAATAAACTAATCAACGGAAGTAATACTAATGCTGAAAGATTTCTATAAGTTACTTTATGAAAATGAAAACTTTCTACAAAAGGCAATATATCAAAAATTGTTGCTATTATTTTTTCTAAATAAAACTTAAAAAGAATAAATAGAAATAAAAATGGAAGTATTAAATATGGGTTTATAGTTAACGGAAAATCTAAAAATTCTACGGTAATCCAAACTATTAAAGAAAGGCAAACAAGCTGCGGTATAAATAAGAAAAAATTAAAAACACTTGTTGATTGATTCCCTTCTTTGCTATATATTTTTAAATATTTATAATTAATAAAAAGCATGATAAATGCTTGAAACTTCTGTTCGTTCATTAGCTTAGCAAGTGTAAGACTTACTAAAGCTGAAAAGAGCAAAATCGTTTCAGTGGTATGAAAGTTGGTATTTCTTAATACTTCGTTCACTAGTTATCTAACTTTATCATTTCTCCTTGAAACCCTGGATATATACCATTATGAATTATTCCCATTCTAAAATATTGTATCTCCGGAATTACAACAGTGTCTGGAATTTTTACCTGAATAGAAACTGTTTCTTCTTTTTTTATTTTAGCTGAAGAATTATCCACTAATAGAGGGATAACCTTAATACCTCTTTTGTTAGTGTCGTAAAATACAGCTGCATATGTTAAGGAATCTGTTGGAATAGTTTCGTTATAAGGATTATACAATTCCGCAGAGAAATTTGTAGCAACTTTATTTTTAAAAGAATCCTTATCTATTGTAATCTTCATTTTTTTGTAAGTCTTCAATGAGTCAATTATAGTTCCTCTAATTTTATGATTTTTAAATTCTCTGATTATAGAAACTGTAGAATCAATTAAATATTCATGATTTCCAGTTAGATAAGCAACCTTTTTATTTCTCACTTTAAATTCAGAGCTATCCAAATCAAATTGATTTTGTCTGGCGTGTAAATCATTAGAAGAAAATACCGTACCTCCTTCAGAATAAAAACCATACATTGCGGCATCTCTATATGAGTTATGAAAAACTACAGGAATCCCTTTAACCTTATCTTTTAGCTCTGTTACCCACTTTTTATTACCATAAGCCTCATATTTAATAGGAGATATGGGTTGGTAAATAAGAGCTACTCTTAAATAGAGAATTAAAATAACCGAAAAAACACTAATTCTAAAAAGCCATTTTCTATAATTCTCATGCTCATATGCGTATCTTAATGTAAATAAAATTAGCGGAATTACAATTAAAATAACCCATTGCGCTTGTGTTTTTCTGGAGAAACTAGAAAATAAGAAAAATAGAAAAACACCATACCCTAAAAACTTTAATGCTTTATCGAACTTGTCTTTAGAAGGAAGTTTATAAAAAGCAAAATACATTAAAGGAAAACATAAACCAGCAACTGCAATACAATTTACAAGATAATCAAGCGTAAACTTTATACGGTAAGCGCTATTTGCACGATCAAAAAGATGGTATTTTAAAGGCGCAAAATCTACTTGATACAGCCACACTAAATGGGGAGTATATAATACCAAAGAAATAGCTGTTGCCAACCAAAATTTACTATTTTTTAAAAGCGCTAGGTTTGATAGTAAGACAAAGCCTATAAGCAATATTCCGTGGTATTTACAATACATAACGGCAGCCATACTAAATCCTAAAACCAACACCGAGATAGTGTCTTTTTTTAATAAAAAGCGCTTATAAGCCCAAACAAATAACAAGCTAAAAGTTAGCAAAGCAGTATCTGGCAAAATCATAAATCCGTATGCTACCATTAAACCTATGCTGCTAACAAAAGCCATAAAAAGCCAAGTATATTTATACTTTTTGTCTGTTTCTATAAGTTTCCATAATAAAAAAACATTTGCAGCATATAAAAAAGGAGATGCTAGTCTAACTCCCAATTCTCCATCAAAAATATTAATACCTAAATTCACCAAAAAGGCAACCATTGGTGGGTGGTCAAAATACCCCCAACTTAGATTTTGGGCAAAATACCAATAGTAAGCTTCATCAAAAATTAATCCTGTAAAAGCACTTTGAATAAGGTTTACAACCGTTACTATTATTAAAAATGAAAGGATTATTTTGTTAGAAAGGTTTTTATCAATCATAATTATTTTCTAAATATTGGTAAAAGTACTCAATAATTGAAGTGCAAAATTCCTTAAAATCGGTTTAAAAAACTAAAAGATATTACAAATATTTTTTAATCAACTCCCATTATGAGTATCTATAAAGTATAAATTGAACAAAATTTAGCAGATTTTAGCTTAAAACGATGTGAAATTAAACCATCAATGATAGATTAAATGTTATTTTTGTGGCTTCAAGAAAAATAGCATGCAGTCAGATAGCTTAGTAATTATCCCTACATATAACGAAATTGAAAATGTAGAAGCCATAATTCAAGCTGTTTTTGAACTTAAAAAAGCTTTTCATGTGCTTATTGTGGATGATAATTCTCCCGATGGTACTGCTCAAAAAGTAACTTCTCTGCAGGAAAAATTTCCGCAGCAATTACATTTAGAAGTACGAAAAGAAAAGTCGGGTTTAGGAACAGCCTACATTCATGGTTTTAAATGGGCATTAAAACACCATTACGAATACATTTTTGAAATGGATGCCGATTTTTCTCACAATCCAAGAGACCTCATCCGTATTTATAATGCTTGTGTAAGCGAAAATGCTAGTGTTGCCATTGGTTCACGCTATGTAAACGGTGTAAATGTTGTGAATTGGCCATTACGAAGAATCCTACTTTCTTATGGAGCGTCGGTATATGTAAAAATAATTACTGGAATGAAAGTGCACGATCCTACAGCTGGATTTATGTGTTATAAAAGAGAAGTTATTGAAACCATTAATTTAGATGCCATTAAATTTATTGGATATGCCTTTCAAATAGAAATGAAATTTAAAGCGCATCTTCATAAATTTAAAATTATTGAAGTTCCAATTATTTTTAAAGATAGAGAGCTTGGAAAATCTAAAATGAGTGGTAAAATTATAAATGAAGCAGTTTTTGGTGTGCTCTCCCTAAAATGGAATAGCTTATTTAGAAAAACTGTCTAAATAAAACTTTGTATTGAAATTAGAATCAGAAGAAATGAAACCCTCATAGAGGGATTTATTATAGACAAAACAAACGCCTCCACAAAAAGGGGTGAATAAAATAAAGGCTTTTAAGAAGTAGCGATTTTTTTCTTAATTACATAATAGTCTTAAAATCAATTGTTTAACCTAAATTTATTCGTGTGAAGAAAACTATTATAAAAAACGCCACTATTGTAAACGAATTTCAACTATTTGAAGGGGATGTGCTAATTGAAGGGGAGTTTATAAAAAAAATAGGGAAAAACCTTTCTGCTGAAAATGCAACGATTATAGATGCTGAAGGAAAACTTTTAATGCCTGGAATTATAGACGACCAAGTTCATTTTAGAGAACCAGGACTTACCCATAAAGGAACTATTGCTACAGAAAGTAGAGCTGCTATTGCTGGTGGGGTAACTACTTTTGTGGAGCAGCCAAATACCAATCCGCAAACGGTTACTATTGAAAAACTAGAAGAGAAAATGGAGATTGGAAAGCAAACTTCTTTTGCTAATTATTCTTTTATGTTTGGCGGTACTAACGATAATTTAGAAGAATTAAAAAGGCTTGATAAAAATGCCTGTGCGGGTGTAAAGCTCTTTTTAGGATCTTCTACTGGGAATATGTTAGTAGATAATGAGGAGGTTATTGAAAAGATTTTTTCGAATACCGAACTTGTAATTTCTGCACATTGTGAAGATGAAACTACTATAAAAAACAATTTAGAAAAATATAAAGCGGAGTTTGGTGATGCTATTCCGATAAAATACCATCCTATAATTAGAAGTGAAGAAGCTTGTTATTTATCATCTTCAAGAGCTATAGAATTAGCTAAAAAAACGAATGCTCGCCTACATGTATTCCATGTATCTACTGCAAAAGAAACCAATCTTTTTAGAAATGACATTCCGTTAGAAGAAAAAAGAATTACTGCAGAAGTTTGTACGCATCACCTTTGGTTTTCGGATGCCGATTATGATGAAAAAGGGACCTTTATAAAATGGAATCCTGCCGTAAAAACTGCCGCAGATAGAGACGGACTTTGGGAGGCTTTACTAGACGATCGTATAGATGTTTTAGCAACCGACCATGCCCCACATACATTAGCAGAAAAACAAAATATTTATACCAATGCTCCTTCTGGTGGTCCGCTGGTACAACACACCTTATCGGCACTTTTAGAAAAGGTAAAAGAAGGAAAAATCTCTTTAGAAAAATTGGTACAAAAAATGTGTCATAATCCTGCAATTCTTTTCAATATTGAAAAAAGAGGCTATATTAAAGAAGGTTATTTTGCAGATTTAGTATTGGTTGATAGAAATAGTAGTTGGACGGTTACTAAAAACAACATTCTTTACAAATGTGGTTGGTCTCCTTTTGAAGGAACTTCTTTTAGCGCACAAGTAACACATACATTTGTAAACGGAAATTTAGCATACCAAAACGGAAAAATATCTGAAGAAAGAAATGTAAAAAGACTTACTTTTAACAGAGATTAAATTAAAGAAATGAAGCAAGTAGGGTTATTTTTATTACTTTTTATTGCATTTTTAGGATGTAAGGAACCTATTGTGGATAAGCCAGAAAAGCTTATCGATAAAGATGTTATGATTGATATTTATTATGACATTTCCATTCTTAATGCCTCAAAAGCTACTGCTGCCAATAAATTAGAAGAATACAATTTTGATCCTGAGGAATATATTTATAGAAAGTACAATGTAGATAGCGCACAACTATCTCAAAATAGTATTTACTATACTTCCAATCCTAATGTGCAGTTAGAAATGTTTACAGAGGTTGAAAAAAGACTTCAGAAGTTGAAAGATTCTATTGATAGCAAATTAAAGAAAACTCAAAATATAAAAGTTAAAAAAGCTGAAGAGAAAGCTGTAGAAACTCCTACTAAAGCTCCTGAAAAATAATTCTAATATGCGTTTTTAGCTACTATTCTTTTTATAGTTTCCTCTAAAGGGATAAACTTTACATGAAGTTTATCCTGAATTTTAGCATTGCTATACATAGTTTTGGTTATTAAAGAATGAGCTGCGTTTTTTGTTAATTTTCTTTTTCGCCACGGAAACAATGCTAATAGCCAATCTAAGCGCCATAACAGGCTTAATTGCCATTTTGTAAGGGCTCGGCTAGGTTGCTTCTTATTTAATGCTTCAGCAATTGTATGAAGCGTTTTTTTATAACTCATATTTGCCCCAATAACAATAAAACGTTCATTTACAATATTAGCTTGCATTCCTTGTACTAAAGCTTCCACCACGTTTTTAACATCTACAAAAGCTGTACTTCCTGGTGGGTAATGAGATAATCCGTTTTCTATCATTTTAAAAAAAGCAAGGCTTGGAGCTTCTTTAAAACCTTCGCCTAAAACAACTCCTGGATTTAAAATAATAACAGGTAATCCTTCTTGTGTACCTCTCCAAACCTCCATTTCCGCACCAAACTTGGTAATTGCATACACATTATTCTCTGCTTCTGGATTCCAATAGGTAGTTTCGTCAATAGTATCCAAGGTAACCTTGTCTCCTAATGTTGCAATAGAGCTTAGATAACACAATTTTTTAACCGCATTGGCAATACATAAGTTAACAATATTAGCTGTGCCTTCAATATTAGTTTTTCGTAACTGGCGGTATTCTGAGGGGTCAAAAGAAATAAGTCCTGCGCAATGATATACATGTGTTACATTTTCAAAAGCTATTTCTAGCGCAGGAATATCGGTAATATCGGCAGGAATCCATTCTATTTTATCATATTGAATAGCTTTTCCTTCTGAAGAAAAGAAATCTTTTACAAAGCTAAGTTTAGCTTCATTTCTATAAATAGCCCTTATCTTTTCTTCTGAATGAGATAGCTTTAAAAGCAAATGTGCACCTATGAGTCCTGTTCCCCCAGTTACTAATATCATGCGACTAAAATACAACTCTTGTTTGATAAGTAAAGTAGATAAAGAGAAATTGTGAATAAAAGAAGTAGGCTTTAGGCTTTAGGCTTTAGGCTTTAGGCTTTAGGCTTTAGGCTTTAGGCTTTAGGCAAAAAAAAGTTTTTCTGAAATATCACAACAATATAACTCAATAACTTATTAACTTTTTGACTCAAAGATGCAAAGTGGCAAAGGTTCAAAGTTGTAAATGCCTCAATTTGAGGATTTGAAGATTTGGAAATGAAATGAAGACGGAAGACAGAAGTCGGGAGTTGGGAGTCTTGTATTCAGTAGGATTTAGGAAGTTTTTTTCTTTGTAACAACGTAACTTTTTACTTCGGGCTTCGGACTCCTGACTTTTTCAATCCTTCAATCTTTAAATTTTTCAATAAAAAAAGTGTTCAGTATGCAGTTTTTTCATTGTAACATCGTAACTCCATAACAGCGTAACTTTTACTTCAGGCTTCCGACTTCTCTCTTTTTCAATCAAGAGTCAGGAGTCAAGAAAAATCTATATTCTCTTCTCTTTATTCTTGTTTCCTTATAACAGCGTAACTTTTTAACTCAAAGATGCAAAGTGGCAGAGGGACAGAGTTATAAATTTGCTAATTTGGAAATGAGGAAATGAAATGAAGACGGGAGTGTTCAGTTGACAGTTACAGTATGCAGTTTTTTCATTGTAACATCGTAACTCCATAACAGCGTAACTTTTTGACTCAAAGATGCAAAGTCGCAAAGGTTCAAAGTTGTAAATGCCTCAATTTGAGGATTTGGAAATGAAAAAAAGTCAGAAGACAGAAGTCGGGAGACAGAATGCAGAAGGAAAAAACTTTCCTAAAACATCGTAACAACATAACAACATAACAGCGTAACTTTTTACTTTTTTACTTTACAAACTTTCAACTATAAACTATAAACTTTTAATTACATAAGTAACAATACCCCAGATGATAAGTTCGTCGTTTTCTTCGACTTTTATAGGTTTGTAACGCTTATTTTCGGGCATTAAGAAGAGTTCTCCTTTTTCAATTTTAAGTCGCTTTACCGTAAATTCCCCTTCAATAAAACACACTGCTATTTTTCCATTTACTGGTTCTATGCTTTTATCTATTATTAATAAATCGCCATCGTCTAAACCAGCACCTGTCATAGATTGTCCGCTAACACGTGCATAAAAAGTAGCTTCTTTATTTTTTATTAAAGCCTTATTGAGATCTATTGTTGTTTCTTTAAAATCTTCTGCAGGAGATGGAAATCCTGCTGAAATTCCGCCTTCCACTACTTGTAATTCTAAAGAAGCATCGGCATCGGGTTTAAAAAAAATCAATTTATCGTCTTTCATGTGCTTATTTTTGGTTGTATGGAATCTACAAATAATCATTCCATTGTGTGTCTAAAAATCAACTACCTCGGGGCAAGCCCACGAGGTATTCAAAGGAAACAAATTTAACTCATTTCGACGCAGAGCCCTTCGGTAAACTCAGCACAGGCTCTGGGGAATTAGACCCTCTATGAGGGATTAAACATGGATATTTATCTGTCTATAATATTACCATCAAAGGTTTTGTGAAATTTCAACGCACCTTTATAATATCGTCTAGATTTGTAGTATAGCGAGGAGAAAGGTGTTCTTGTTTCATTTTCCATGTTCGCTTTAAATCCTGATTTGCAATACGTATTTTTAAATTTCCATATTTATTATTAATTCCATCAATAGTTTTCATCAATTCATGATGTTTTGGATTTTCCTCTAAAAACAAATCTAATTGTCGGGCATTTGTTGGTACCAAACCAGAAACTACCACGCCTGCTTTTTTGTATTTTATTCCTTTTTCATACATACTTTCTACTGCTTGCGTTGCATATTTTACAAGTGTAAGTGTAGAATCTGTAGGATAGGGCAAGGTTATTAATAAACCTGGGCGGTGTTGTTGTTCTTCTTTTTTATGACGATCGCTTCTTAAAAAAACATATATAAAATTACAGCTGCTATGTTGTTTTCTAAGCTTTTCGGCACAACTTCCGGCAAAGGTAGAAATACGTTCTTTTAAATTATCCAGATCCGAAAAAGTATATTCAAAGCTTCTTGTGGTTGCAATTGCTTTTTTGGGTGCAGTAACATCATTTTCGAGTGCTAGAGTAGGCTCTCCTTGTAAATCTTTCTTTAAACGAAGTCCAACAACCCCCAAATTACTCCGTACCCAAGTATCGTCTAAAAGTGTAAAATCTAAAGCGGTTTTAACCCCTCTAACTTCCAATCGGCGTGTATTACCACGGCCAATTCCCCAAACATCTTCAATTTTTGTCCAACGGAGCGCTTTAATTCGTTTCTCTTCCGTATCTATTACATAGACCCCATTAGTACGTTCTTTGTATTTTTTTGCAATTTTATTAGCAACTTTAGTAAGTGCCTTTGTTGGAGCAATACCAATGCTAATTGGCATCCCTGTCCATTTAAAAATACGCTCTTTAATAGCATTTCCTTCCAAAGAGAAATCAATTTTAGCATACATTTCAAACTTTAAAAAAGCCTCATCAATACTGTAGTGCTCCACCAGTGGGGTGAATTGTTTTAAAATATTCATCACCCTAGAACTCATATCGCCATATAAGGGATAATTAGACGAAAAAACATGGATGTGATGTTTCTTAAAAAAATCTTTGTATTTAAAAGCGGGTGCACCCATTGGTACGCCAATTTTTTTAGCTTCATCGCTACGCGAAATAACACAACCATCATTATTAGAAAGTATTACAATAGGCTTGTGGTTAAGCTGAGGCTGAAAAACCCGCTCACAAGAAGCATAAAAGTTATTACAATCTACAAGTGCGTACATACTGCAAAGTTAGGGAATATCCGTTTGCTTAATACGTATAAATTAGGCTTAAAATAACATTAATTATAAGAAGTAAAAAGGGAAAAAATAACTACCTCGAGGTAAGCCTAAGAGGTATTCAAAGCAAACAAATTAAACCCATTTCGATGCAGAGCCCTTTGGTAAACTCAGCACAGGATCTGGGGAATAAAACCCTTAATGAGAGATTAAAACAACAAACTTCTAAACTCCCATACTTTGGCTATATAAATTCCTAAAAAAACTATAGCCACTACAAACTTTAAAAAGGTTCCAGTTAAAAAACCGAGGAAAGAGCCAAAAGCAGCTTTGAGAGCGGTTTTATTATCAGCTTTATTAAGTAGCTCTCCAACAAAAGCACCTACAAAAGGCCAAATTACAATACCAAATAATCCTAAAATTGGGAAAATAATAGAAACAATTAACCCAACTGTTGTCCCTATCATTCCGTATTTACTACCGCCAAAACGCTTGGTACCAGCAACAGGAATAATATAATCTGCTATTACAACTCCTATAGCTACTGCTAAAGTAATTCCCAAAAGCCACCAATTGTTAGGAATGGCTTTGGTTAAATAGAGTAATAAAAGTCCTACCCAACTAATAGGCGCCCCAGGAAGTACTGGTAAAAAACTACCTAAAATACCTATAATTACAAATAAGAATCCGATTACAACAAGTAAAATGTCCATTTATCTTTTTATTTATCTGACTAATATACGGAGTATTTGTTACGCATTAAGAGCCTTTTTTATATAAAAATCATTACTATCCAAGTAAAATACAAGGCCGCTTTGCTATAAGAAAAAAGTACAAAGACTAAATCTTAACTATCATAAAATATGCAGTTTAAAGAAACAATATTACTAAAATCCTCTTTTTTATTCATTTTTATTAATAACATGGGTCTATTTAAAAAACCTCATTTAAAGCTTTATATAAGTGGAGTCTAATAAATTCCGTTAACTATTATTGGTCAACAATTTATAAAAATCAGATTTTTTAACTAAAAAAATAGTTTAAACTAAATATTTAGTTATATTTGTAATCACAATTCAACTAAAAACTTAGTTTAATGAAGCAACTTACAAAAGCAGAAGAAGAAGTAATGCACATATTATGGCAACTAGAGCGTGCCAATGTAGCAGCCATTATAAAAGAATTACCAGAACCAAAACCAGCTTATAATACAGTTTCTACCATTGTAAGAATTTTGGAAAGTAAAGGTTTTGTAGATCATGAACAGGAAGGGAAAGGCTATATTTATTTTCCGCTGACTAAGAAATCGGAGTACAGCAATCAATCTATTAACAAATTGGTAGATGGATACTTTCAAGGTTCTTTTAAGAGTATGGTATCCTTTTTTGTAAAGAAAAACGACATCAGCTTAAAAGAAATGGAGGCTATTTTAAAAGAAATGGAAAACGAAAAAGAATAATTATGACTTACATTATCCAAACCATTGCTTTTCAATTATTGTTTTTAGTTATTTATGATTTCTTCCTAAAAAAAGAAACCTTTTTTAACTGGAACAGAGCATATTTGCTGTTAACACCCCTATTATCGGTTATTCTACCGTTTGTAGAATTGGAAAGTTTTAAAACTACCGTACCTCAAAATTATATGTTTTTACTTCCCGAAATAGTATTAACTGCTAAGGATAATTCTGTTAATGTAGTTGAAACATCATTAATTCCGACATTGAGCATTTTGGAGTGGATTTTTATTATTGGAAGTGTAATTAGTTTACTATGGTTTTTATATAAACTACTTCAAATTCAGCATTTAAAAAAAGAAGGAAAAACACGCTATTTTGAAGGCTACAACCGCATAGAAGTTGCTAAAGAAGATGCTGCCTTTTCGTTCTTTAAAGATATTTTTATTGGAAAATCGCTCTTACAAAAAGAACACAAACATATAATTGAGCATGAGTTGGTACATATAAAAGAAAAACATTCGTTAGATCTTATCTTTTTTGAAATCTTACGAATTGTATTCTGGTTTAATCCGCTTATTTATATCTACCAAGCCCGAATTACCGAATTGCACGAGTTCATCGCCGATGCAAAAACCGTTAAAAACAACAAAAAGGAGCATTACCAACTGTTATTAGAAGAAGTTTTTAAAACAGACAGAATCTCCTTCATCAATCATTTTTTTAATCAATCATTAATCAAAAAACGAATCGTTATGTTACAAAAATCGAAATCTAAAAAAGTATGGCAACTCAAGTATTTAGTGCTTATTCCTATGGTTTTAAGTATGCTTTTTTATACTTCTTGTGAAAAAGAAGAAAGTATAATTACAGAAAAACAAATGTCTATTGAAGAGCAAGTAAGAGAGCTAGAAGCTGCTTTAGAAAGCTCCGATGAAGAATTATCTCCAGAATTAAGAAAACAAATATTTTCTTTAGCTGTAAAGACTTCCAATAAAAAATATAATACCGACAAGAAGTTTGATGCTAGTAAAATAGACCAAGGAGAAGACATTCCTTTTACAGTAATTCCAGTAAAACCAATGTTTAAAGATTGCGAAGGACTTGCTCAAGAACTCCAATTTGAATGTTTTAAAGAAAAAATAGACAACCACGTTAGAGCTACCTTTAAATATCCATTGGAGGCTCAAAACAATGGAATCCAAGGACGGGTGTATATTAATTTCAGAATTAATATTGATGGTTCGGTTACTATTTTAAATTCAAGAGCTCCAGCAGCTTCTTTAGATTTAGAAGCGAGAAGAATTATAGAAGCTTTGCCAACTTTTCTCCCGGGAAAAGACCAAAACGGAAATTTACATCCAGTAACTTTTGCATATCCTATTGTGTTTAAATTAAGCTAAATATGCAAAAAGCTATTGTTTACATTTTTTTAATTAGTTTGATGAAAGTCGGGGCGCAAGTTCCGACTTTAACCACTGCAGAAAACGAGTTTAAAAAAGGAAATTATACAAAAGCCATCAACTTATATTCCGAAATTCATACTGCAAAATCGCAATTACAAATTGCTAGAGCCTATAATGCACTAGGAAATTATGATAAAGCCGAAAAGCAATATCTAGAGGCTATAAAACTAGATACTACTTTATTTGTTGCTCAAAATGAATTAGGAAAGTTATATTTTAAAAATTCAGATTTTAAAAAGGCTAGAATGATTTATTATAACCCGTTGTGCATTTAGAAAAAGTTGTGCAAACTGCTAAAATGCAGTAAATTGTAGTAACCACACTATAATTTATATGCACAACTTTCAAGCAAATTACGACAAAATCCTCAAGGTTTTAAAAGAATTGGATTGTAAAATGGATTATTTACATCAAATCCGTAAACCTAAATTAAGAGATAAAGAGCTTATAGCTATTGATTTAACATCAGAATATATGAGTGTTGATAGTGAATGCCAGCTTTTTCGAATGTTACCTGCTGGTCTATCCAGCAAAATAGAGCGCAGTGTCTACAATAGAAGAAAGCGTAAGTTGTTTTCTTTTAGAGAATCACTTCGCAAGGCATTAGTGAGAAAGTTGAATAAATCTGAGCATTGTTATATTGTTGACAGTATGCCGTTAGAGGTCTGTAAATTATCAAGAAGCGCTAGAAGTAAGATATGTAAAGAACAAAACTACAGTCTGCCCGAAAAAGGATATTGTGCAAGTCAATCAAGCCATTATTATGGATATAAATTACATGCTGTCTGTTCTGCTCAGGGTGTTATCGAAAGTATGGATATTAGTCCAGCCTCTGTGCACGATATTAATTATTTAAAGGATATAAAGCATCAATTAAGTGATTGCATATTACTTGGTGATAAAGGGTATTTGTCGGCTGAATATCAATTGAATTTATTTGAATATCATAATATTAGACTTGAAACCCCTATGAGAACAAACCAGCATAACTATAGGGAGCAGCCGTACGTTTTTAAGAAATCCAGAAAGCGTATTGAAACATTGTTTTCTCAACTTTGCGACCAATTTATGATTCGAAGGAATTATGCTAAATCTTTTGAGGGATTCAAAAACAGAATATTATCTAAGATTACGGCTATGACGGTCATTCAATATATAAACATATTTGAATTCAACAGAAATATCAATAACCTAAAAATCAATATTGCCTAAATGCACAACGGGTTTATTATAGGTTATTTGCTACCGATGCCCCAAATCCTTTTTATATGTATCAACTTGGATTAATAGAGGATGCAGAAGGAAATCCTTTTCAAGCTATTGGTTTATATAAAAGGAGTTATAATTTGGATAGCACTAGTATTAAAAATATCTACCAAATAGGGAAGCATCATTTAATACAAAGGCAGTTAGATTCGGTACATAAATATGCCGATATCGGGTTAAAAATGGCTCCAAATTCTATAGATTTAAACAATTTAAAAGCCTTAGCTTATTTTAATAATGGCGAAAAAGAACCTGCTATTCCATATTTTGAAAAGCTTATTGAATTAAAACAACACAAAACATATATCTATAAAAATTTAGCCGAATGCTACCAATTTGTATGGAAATACGACGAAGCCTTTGAGTGTTACAAAAAAATAGTTGAAATAGATAATGGCGATCCAGAAGGATATCGTGGCTTAGGGAAGCTCTATTGGCGGGAGAAACAATATGATAGTGCTAAAACTAATTATAAAACAGCTATTGAAATTCAAAAAGTAAATTTTAATACTGAATATACAGCCTTGGCACAAATTGCTTTAGATGAAAAGGATATCAAACTCGCAATAGATTATTATAAAAAAGCATATGCTCAAGATGATACAAATTATTTTGCGCTGTATCATGTCTGTTTTTATTCTGATAAATATTATGAAGATTCTAATTACAGACTTCAATTATTTGAAGATTTTATCTATAAGTTTCCAAACATAAAAATCTATAGCGACTATGCTAAAAAACGGATTTCAGAATTAAAAGAAGAGATTCATCTTGCTGCCAATTAAGTAAAGTAAATTCATTTTAATAATTAATCCACTCAAAAATCAACTAGCTCGAGGCAAGCCTATGAGGTATTATTTAATCCTTTTCGACGTAGAACCCTTCAAGATACTCAGGACAAGCTCTAGGTAATAAAACCTTCAATGAGAGATTTAAAGGTAGTACTGTTTTTATAGTAGCCTGAAGATTTTTTACCACAGAATTACGGATATGTGGTTTTCATCCTCTGAAGAATTTCTTGAGAACGTAAAAATAGATTTGTGAATTTGTAGCTTAGATTTATAAAAAATAAAAGGACCTGAAATAAATTGTTAGGCTCTAAATTCAATCTAAGACCAATAAAAATTTCAGCTAAAACTTCATTTATTACTATTTACCCTAAAAAAATTGTAATTTTCGACTTTAAAGTATTTTCATGCAGAAGTTTGGGGTAATTCTTTTTTGCTTATTAATGGTTTCTTGTGAGCTTTTTACTTCAGAAAAAAAAGCTAAAGAAGAAATTATAAAAAGAGAACGGCAGAGTATAAATTGGAACGATGTTGACCAATATCCGCTGTTTGAAAATTGTGATGAAACTGCCCATAGAAATGAGCAGCGACAATGCTTTCAAGAAACTTTTACCCAACACTTTTTAGCTACATTAAGTGCAAGCCATTTGGTAACTCATAAAAATTTAAACGATACTATTAATGTGCAATTACTTATTGGAAAAGAGGGTAATGTTAGTATTCTTCAGATTAAAAAAAATAAAAAAGTAGCTAAAGAAATTCCAGAAATAGATACATTAATTGCCAGTAGTGTAGAAACTTTGCCACGCGTATATCCAGCACTTAAAAGAAACATTCCTGTAAATATAAAAATACAGCTTCCTATTATTTTAAAAGTAGAATAATATGATGTGTTTTGGTTAGCTTTGTTTTCTAACTTAAAAAAGTATCTTAGCTTATATATACTATAACTTTTAACTAAAAAATTTGTCTAAAAAAGAGCGCATTATATTAGGAATAGATCCAGGAACTACCATTATGGGATTCGGACTCATAAAATGTGTGGGACCTAAAATGGAATTGATACAATTGGATGAATTAATCTTAAAAAAATACACCGATCATTATTTAAAACTTCAGAAAATTTTTGAACATACTATTGGTATCATAGAAGCACATCACCCAGATGAAATTGCTATTGAAGCTCCTTTTTTTGGTAAAAATGTCCAATCAATGTTAAAATTAGGAAGGGCACAGGGTGTAGCAATGGCAGCCGGATTATCAAGACAAATAGCAATTACCGAATATTCCCCAAAAAAAATAAAAATGGCAATTACTGGTAGTGGAAATGCTAGTAAAGAACAAGTTGCTAAAATGCTTCAAAGCCTACTAAACTTGAAAACATTACCAAAAAATTTAGATGCCACCGATGGATTAGCAGCAGCTGTTTGTCATTTTTACAACAGCGGAAAAGTAACTTCTACAAAAAGTTATTCTGGATGGGATGCATTTGTAAAACAAAATGAAGCACGTATAAAAAAGTAGAAATGAAATTTGATTTTTTAAATAGCACCCAACTTTTACAAACAGCATCCGATGAAAAGCTGTATAAAAAACTAATTATTCAGTTAAATAAGGATTTAAAATTAGCTAATTTAGAAGAAGAATATAATAGTACTATTTCTCCTGAAAAATTAAAAAGAGATCTCCACGAACTAATTTTTTTATTGATTAACGACCGTTTTGCCGATTATTTAAACTTTCTATATATTATTGATGTTTCGGAAAATGAAGTAAAATTGCTAGACGGAAGTGATGTTGTTAAACTATCTGAAAATGTAACATTTTTAGTGCTCAAACGAGAATGGCAAAAGGTTTGGTTTAAGAATAAGTATAGCTAAATTTTAAAAAAAATAATCAACTCCCTCAAGGTAAACCTAAGAGGTATTGAAATAAAAATAATTTAATCCATTCCACGTAGAACCCTTGCTATTAATAAAAAGAGGATTTTTGAAATATTATTTATTTAAACTACTTATTTTGAGGTAGTTAAAATTTAGTCTTTGTTCTTATAGTGAAGCGGTCTTGTGTTTTTACTCGGACATTAATGATATCAAACCTGAAAATCTTGATTCTTGGTTCTTAATATCCAGCTAGCGAAAGCATCACGCTCGTACCGAATATAAAAACTATTTGCCACTAATTCACGAATGATTTATTCTGTGTGTTTTAATAGAAAGCTTTTTAAAGGAAGGGATAAGTTGTTGAATTGTTAAGCTGATAAACTGTTTATAATGCTAGAAAATTCTTAATATCAAATTATTGTTATGTTATAAACATTAACGTAATTTATTGAATTACAATTATATAAAGATATAAATGGGGTTTTCAAAATAGAACCCTTGCTATTAATAAAAACAGGATTTTAGAAAGGCTATTTCTTTAAACTACTTATTTTGTGGTAGTTAAAATTTAGTCTTTTTTCTTATAGCGAAGCGGTCTTATATTTTTACTCGGACATTAATGATATCAAACCTGAAAATCTTGATTCTTAATATCCAGCTAGCGAAAGCATCACGCTCGTACCGAATATAAAAACTTCCATTTTATGACCAATCCTCACTATCTTAGGGTACGATGCTGTTCCCTGTTATTTTATATTTGGTTTTATTTTTTTCTCCAATTTTTTTAAATAGATTTAACTCCAATCCTTTTTTTAAATCTCTACTTGCTGTTGAAGAAGAAATATCTTTAAAAATATTCATATAATCTTTTCTTGAAAACTCTTTTTTATTTAGTGATATAAAATATTCGAGTCGGTCACTCTCGGTCAACGTTCGATTATTAAAATCCAATAACTTATTAATTGACAGATTAATTACTGTTAGCATATACTCGATAAATTTAGTTGATTTTCCTGATTTATCACTTTGATTTAATGCTTTGTAATATTTATCTTGATTATTGCTAATCATAGATTCAAAAGGCAAAAACTCAAAGATTGGATATTTCTCCATTAAAATTAAAGTTTGCCATAATCTTCCCATTCTGCCGTTTCCATCTAAAAATGGATGAATAAATTCCATTTCATAGTGAAAAACACAGCTTTTAATTAATTCGATTTCTTGTGAATTTTTTAAGTATTTGAAAAGGTCTTTCATTAAAAATGATACGTTTTCAAAAGGTGGTGCTAAATGTTCGACTTTTGAATCTTTTATAATTCCAACACCTTGTTTTCTGTATTTTCCAGCATCTTCAATTAGGTTTTTCATTAAATTTTGATGCGCTTTTAAAAATGATTTTTCGTTGTTAGGATTATATTGGTTTAATTTTTCATAAATTTCTATTGCATTTAAAACTTCAAGTATGTCTTTTTTGGGTCCAATAACTCTTTTCTTTTCAAGAAGTGCTGTTATCTGCTCTTCTGTTAAACTATTTCCTTCTATTTTTAATGAAGAGTGAATAGTTTTTATCTTGTTCTTTTTTCTTAATTTAGGAGAAGGTCTATTTAGATAAGTTGCATTTATTTCTCCTATTTTTTCTGAAATAGAGGTTATTAATCTTAAAATTTCTGGAGTTATTTCGTAAGGAGGATTCATTTTAATACTATCATTTGATAGTATCAAAGATACAATCATTTATCCATGAATATTAATTCAAAACAGAATTTTTTAATAGGATAAATATAATGATAAACGTTCCTAAATAAGGAATAAGTTGTTGAATTGAAAAACTGATAAACTGTTTATAATACTTGAAAATTCTTAATATCAAATCTAAAATCTTGATTCTTGGTTCTTAATATCGCAGCTAGCGAAAGCATCACGCTCGTACCGAATATAAAATCTATTTGCCACTAATTCACGAATGATTTATTCTGTGTGTTTTAATAGAAAGCTTTTTAAAGGAAGAGGTAAGTTGTTGAATTGAAAAACTACTTACAATACTAGAAAATTCTTAATATCAAATTATTGCTGTGTTATAAAATTTAACGTAATTTATTGAATTACAATTATATAAATATTCAAATAAGGTTTTCAAAATAGAAGCCTTGCTATTAATAAAAATAAATAAAAACAGGATTTTAGAAAGGCTATTTCATCAAACTACTTATTTTGTGATAGTTAATATTTAGTCTTTTTTTTATAGTAAAGCGGTCTTGTATTTTTACTCGTACATTAATGATATCAAACCCTAAAATCTTGATTTTTAATACTTAGTACTAAATACTATTTTAAAAAAATCAATCTTGAACTATATAATCTTTAGGATCTTCTTTATTGTATTCTGGTTGAATATTTACATGGTTTATTCCAAATTTATCATGTAAAATAACTTCTATTTTTTCTAAAACTATATTAAATTCGGTTAAAGTAACATCTTCTTTAAAATCTAAATGAGCTTCTAAATGTAGTTCATCATCATTTAAACACCATACATGAATATGGTGTAATTTATTTACTTTAGCTACTTTATGAACTTCTTTTACAATTTCTTTAATATCAATATTTTCAGGAGTAAACAGCATAAGCATTTTTGTAGATGTTTTTAATAAATCAAAACCTACAAAAACCAAGTATACGGCAATTAAAAATGTAAGAACACTATCAACCCAAAACAACTGGAAATACTTCATTACCAAGCCTCCAATAAGTACTGCAACACTTGCTAACATATCTGTTAATAAGTGTATATAAGCAGATTTCATATTAATATTTCTAGCGGCATCTTTTTTTAATAATAACACACTTAAACCATTTGCCAAAATTCCAAAAGCAGAAAGCCATATAACCAATTCCGATTGTATAGTTTGAGGATCAAAAAAACGCTTTACAGCTTCTATTATTAATAAAACCGCAATTATAATTAAAGTAGAAGCATTTACAAAAGCGGCAATTATCTCTGCTCTTTTATATCCAAAAGTTCGGTTTGTAGATGCTTCTTTTCCTGTAAGCTTATTTGCTATATAACTAATTACTAAAGAAATAACATCGGTTAAATTATGAAGCGCATCAGAAAGTAATGCTAAACTTCCAGATACCAAACCTCCAACCACTTGAGATGCAGTAATTAATATATTTAAAACAATAGAAAATAAAAGATTTCTACCCTTTAAAGGCGTATGAGAATGATTATGATGTGTGTGCATGTTAACAATGAAGCGCTATTTTATCAATGCGATTTTGATGTCTTCCACCTTCAAATTCTGTATTTAAAAAGGTATCTACCATTTCTAAAACTTGTGGAATAGCCGTAAAACGTGCTGGAATACACAGTATGTTAGCATTGTTATGAGCTCTTATTAAAGCTACTATTTCTTTAGTCCAACATAAACCAGCTCTTACATTTGCATATTTATTGGCAGTCATTGCAACTCCATTTCCGCTACCACAAATAAGAATTCCAAAATCTACCGCTTTAGTATCTACCGCTTTTGCTACTGGATTTGCAAAATCTGGATAATCTACACTTGACGCTTCATCGGTTCCAAAATTTTCAACTTCAATATTTCGTTCTTTTAAAAAAGCTGCAACTGCAAATTTATAATCGGTTCCTGCGTGGTCATTTCCTATAGCTATTTTCATATATTTCTTTTATTTCATTTTAATGGTTATATGGAACATCCCAATAGTAATTCTTCTGTGTATCTAAAAATTTGACATGGATGTTTCATCTTTAAAATTGTTCATAACAAAGGTAGTAAATAGTGAATTACCTATATAGCAGGGCTTAAAGTATTGTTTATAAAATTTAAAAGTATTTTTATAAGTGTTTCTAAGGTATCTTATAAAGATACACTTCATAATTTTTATAATTATAAACACCATTGTTTATTTAATTTTACAAAAACTTAATTATCAGATAATTAACAAACCCCTCATTTTGTTGATATTTATATGATGAAATCTATTAAATAAATTTGCATTTGTAATAAGCAACTTCAATTTGTAAAATTAATTCAATTACGCAAGTGTAAAGTTTTCTTTTTAATCTACATTTCATTAACCACTTTTCAACAGTTATTAACATAAATAGATAACCTACTTATTAAAAATTTTATGTTAGTTGAGTTGTTGACAACTGTGAACTAAATTTTAAAATTAATTCTTTTTCAATCCTTTAGAAAAAAATAAGTTGTTAATAGCTTTTTATAAGTCGGTATAAATAAAGACAACAAACAAACTTCAAAAAAGTTTTGCTACATATAAACACACTATAATAACCACCATTTTTATTTTAAATTTTAAAAAAGAAAAAGATATATATGTTTATATAGTTAATAACTAAAACTAATTTTAGATTTTAATTTTTTTGGAATGATATTACTCCTAAGATATAGTCAGAAAATAAAACTACATTTGTAGAATCTTACCAAACAGAATTTTTATATAAAGAGTGGTTTAGTTTTAATACTTGAAGTTGATTGTTTAGAAATTTAAACAATCTTTAAATGATTTCCTGGATTATCAAATTGTTGAATTAATTCTTTTACGTAGTCAACATAATCTACATGCACACGAAGTTTAATACCTCCCAAAGCATTAGAATAAAAAGGAGAAATACCAATCATAGTTTCGTTCTCAAAAAAAAATGGAATTTCTTCTTCTGTAAGTATAAACTTAAGAATTAGATACTCATGCGGATAAGTATACGTAGCAACCAAAACAAAATTTTTCATTCTGTGCGGATTAATTCACTTAAAAATAAGGAAAATTTCCTTTTAAAAATAAGAAGTTTATCTTTATAAAACTTTATTGGTAGTAGTTGTATCTATGGAACGTGCAGTTTCTAAATGTTCTTTTTTATCTAAAGAATAATTTATATAGCTAGCAAACGACAAAATTCCTGCCAAGAAGACAAGAATAAAAAAGAGTATTATTTTATATAATTTTTTCAATGTATAAAAGTGATGTCTATTTAATAGACGATGCAAAAGTATTATTGTTACACAATATTTAATAAAACTTTAACTTTTAAAATTAATTAGATTGCTTCTATAATAATTAGTATTTTACTAGAAGAATAAAAATATATGACGAAAAGAAAAAAAAGAGCCCAAAAGCACAAAAAAAATGAGCTTACAAAAGGCATTTTTACTGTATTAGAGAGTAATAGAGAAAAGAGTTTTAATTATAAGCAAATTGCTGCTAAATTAGATATAACAGATACCAACGGTAGAAATTTAATTATAAAAAGATTGGGTCAATTAAAAGATAAACAACGAATAGAGGAGGTGGAGAGAGGAAAATATAAGGCAATTCCGTCGCAAAATTATTACGAAGGAATTGTAGATATGACAGGCAGAAATAATGCGTATGTAATATGTGAAGATTTAGATTCTGACGTTTTTGTTCCTTTTAATTTATTAAATAAAGCATTACACGGAGATTTAGTAGAAGTGTATGTTTTTCCGAGACGTAGAAAAGGAAAGAAAATAGAAGGGGAGATTACCAAAATTTTAGAACGTAAGAAAACTACTTTTGTAGGAATTGTTCAATTACAGAAAAACTTTGCGTTTGTAAATCCTACAGATTTTAAAATGTACAGTGATATTTTTGTTCCTAAAAATAAAATTGGGGATGCAGAGCATGGAGATAAAGTAATTGTAGAAATTATAGATTGGCCAAAGGATGCCGATTCTCCGAACGGTAAAATTGTACAAGTTCTAGGTAAACCAGGGGAACATGATACAGAGATTCATGCTATTTTAGCTGAATATGGTTTACCTTATAATTTTCCTGAAGAAGTAGAACACTATGCTAATAAATTAGATACTTCTATTACAAAAGAGGAAATTGCAAAGCGTAGAGATATGCGAGATGTTCCTACATTTACTATAGATCCAAAGGATGCAAAAGATTTTGATGATGCACTTTCCTTTCAAGTTTTAGAAGATGGTAATTTTGAAGTAGGTATTCACATTGCAGATGTTTCCCATTATATAGATTTGGATTCTGTTTTAGAAGAAGAAGCATACAATCGTGCTACATCGGTTTATTTAGTGGATAGAGTAGTGCCTATGCTACCAGAAATTCTGTCCAATAATGCTTGTTCCTTACGTCCTAATGAAGAAAAACTAACTTTTTCTGCGGTTTTTAAAATGAATAAAGATGCGCAGGTTTTAGATAAATGGTTTGGTAGAACTGTTACCTATTCTGATAGACGTTTTGCATATGAAGAAGCACAAGCCATGATTGAAAATCAGAATAATAGTGTTCCTGCTGATGTTTCTTTAACTGGCGAAAGCTACGAAGTTGAAAACCATATTGCAGAGGCTATTATTACATTAGATGAAATGGCAAAATTGATGCGCGGTAGACGCTTATCTGCAGGTGCTATTTCTTTTGATAAAGTAGAAGTTAAATTTGAACTCAATGATAAAAGTGAACCTATTGGTGTTTATTTTAAAACTACCAAAGATGCTAACAAACTTATTGAGGAATTTATGTTGTTAGCTAATAGAAAAGTAGCAGAATTTATAGGCAAGCAAAAGAAAACTTTTGTTTATAGAGTACACGATGAGCCAGATGACGAAAAATTAATGCTTTTACAAGGCGTTATTTCTAAGTTTGGATATAGTATAGATATGAAAAGTAAAAAAGCTGTAACAAGCTCTTTAAATGCTTTATTGGAAGAAGTTCAAGGTACTAAAGAACAAAATCTTGTAGATACGCTTACTATTCGTACTATGAGTAAAGCTGTTTATACTACAGATAACATAGGGCATTACGGACTTGCTTTTGACTATTATACACATTTTACATCGCCAATTCGTAGGTATCCAGATGTTATGGTGCATCGTTTATTACAACATTATCTTGATGGAGGTGCTTCTGTAGATGCCGAAAAGTATGAAGCTAAATGTAAACATTCATCGCAAATGGAATATTTGGCTACCAGTGCTGAGCGTGATTCTATAAAATATATGCAGATTAAATTTATGGAAGGACGTTATGACGAAGAGTTTATAGGTGTTATCTCTGGGGTTACAGAATGGGGAATTTATGTGGAACTTGTTGATAATAAATGTGAAGGTATGATTAGAACTAGAGATATTAAAGACGATTATTATGTTTTTGATGAAAAGCAATATGCGCTCGTTGGAGAATCTACTAAGAATATGTATCAGCTTGGAGACGAAGTGTTTGTAAAACTAAAAAGTACAGATTTAGTAAAACGTCATTTAGATTTTGAACTTACCGGAAAGAAAATTAATGGTTAATAGTTTGTAAAGTATAAAGTTTTAATGTGGAAAGTGTATAGTATTTAAAGTTAATAATCTAGATTTTAGAGAATAGAATAAAGAACATAGAATCAAGACTTTCGCTGATAGAAAAAGGAATAAAGAGAAAAGACCGCCGCAGGATACTTTTGGTTGCATCTTTGAGTTTAAATTTATAAAGTAAAAAGTTAAAGGAGATAGTGTCGAGATAAGAAAATTATTTTTTAACTTCAACTATCAACTATCAACTATCAACTATCAACTATCAACTATCAACTATCAACTATCAACTATCAACTGCATATAACTTACAGCATACTTTGCTAATCTTAACATTTTTTATCATTTTAAATTTCATATTCCACTTAATTGTAGATTATCTTTATCAAAGCTTTTATATACCTTTAATACGTTTAAAGTGTAATTGAAAGAATGATTAATGTAGATTTTTAAAATCGAAAAATAAAAACCACTAAGTGGTAAATGGATTATGAAAAATATAATTGTAGTAAGTATTTTATTTTTAACTTCTTTGGCATTTGGACAGGATAAT
Source organism: Galbibacter orientalis DSM 19592 (assembly GCF_000260115.1). Lineage (GTDB taxonomy): Bacteria > Bacteroidota > Bacteroidia > Flavobacteriales > Flavobacteriaceae > Galbibacter > Galbibacter orientalis. The sequence goes on from NZ_JH651379.1 coordinate 882,301, forward strand.
ATTACCAAAGAATTAGGAGAATTTCATGAAGTTAAAGCATACGATGGTTTATCTGTAAAAATTGTAAAAGGAGATAAAACAAAAGCAGTAATTTCTGGTAAGAGTCCCTCTGATGTTGTTTTTGTTAATAAAGGAGGAAAATTAAAAGTTAGGATGAATATCAATGAAGTTTTTAATGGGTATACCACTTTTGTTGTTTTATATACCAATGACATAATTGATGTTTTAGATGCCAATGAAAACGCTATGATTTCTGTAAAAGAAACAATTGAGCAGGTAGATCTTGAACTTAGAGCACAGGAGGGTGCTAAAATTGAAGCCGATTTAAAAGTAGACAGATTGGATTCTAAAGCAATTACAGCTGGAGTTATTACTATAACTGGAACTTCCAAAAATCAAGAAGTTAGTGTAAACACTGGTGGTAGGTTTGAAGGTGGAGATTTAGTATCAGAACAAACAGAAGTAGATGTCAAAGCTGGGGGAGTAGCAGATGTTAATGCCACAGAATTTGTAGATGCTAAAGTAAAAGTTGGAGGAACAATTAATGTTTATGGAAGTCCAAGAGTACTTCAAAAGCAAACTTTTGTTGGAGGTACTATAAACGAATTATAATAAAATTTTAATTTTAAAATATTTAAAATCATCATAATTGGTATTAAGTTATGATGATTTTTTATTTTTGATATTTCTAGATCAATCTAAAACACCTGTATAGTTTTCTTTTTTCTCTTAAAGAGATTTAATTTATTTCAGTTTTTCTGAATTTTTATAAAATTATTTCAATGATTGAAGACGTTTTTAAAGCAATACCACTCGGAATTCTTTTGGCATTTACCATAGGTCCCGTGTTTTTTGTATTGTTAGAAACGAGTGCAATTAAAGGTTTTAGAGCTGCTTTTAGTTTTGATTTAGGGGTTGTTTTAGGAGATATTGCTTTTATTCTAATAGCTTATTTTAGTACAAATAAGATTCTTCATAAAATTAAAGACGATCCTTCTTTGTTTATATTTGGTGGTATTTTGCTTATTACTTATGGAGTAATTTCCTTTATAAAATGTAAAAGCGATTATAAAAAGGATATAAGAAATGCCATTAATCAAGTAGTGGTAAAGCGCAATTATATGCGACTTTTCTTTAAAGGATTTTTATTGAATTTTATAAATGTTGGAGTGTTAGGTTTCTGGTTAGGCATTATTATTATTTTTGGACCTAAATTAGAAATGAACGATGATAGAATTTTTATCTTTATAACTACTATTTTAATTACCTATCTTTTTATTGATTGTATTAAAATTTTACTTGCAAAGCAATTACGGAATAAGCTTACACCTAAGCGAATTTTTAAAATTAAACGTATAATTAGCTTGATTCTTGTTCTTTTTGGCTTTGTACTAGTCCTACAAGGCTTTTTCCCTAATGAAAAGCAGAAGATAGAGAATGTTATCCAAGATATTAGAAAACTTTAATATGAATGCTTATTTTAATTTATTGCCTCAATTAAGTTTATTGCTCTTTATTGCTATTACTTTTTTATTTAGTTTTTATGATAAAATTTCTGATTGGAGCGGTACTATTTCTTTTTTAAAACAGCATTTTAAAGGCACTTTTGTTAAATCTATTGTACCATTAACTCTTTTTTTAATTACTATTTTAGAACTTTTAGCTGGGATTTTTTCTATAATAGGAATTTATAATGTTCTTTCAGGAGATAAATATTTTGCAATCTTAAGTTGTATAATTTCTTTATTGGTATTATTTATTTTTTTAATTGGCCAGCGAATAGCCAAAGACTTTGATGGCGCTATGAAAATTACAGTTTATATTATTCCTGTAGTTTTTTGTTTTTATTTGCTTGTAAATTAAGATTGTTGGTCTATAAAAGTAAATTGATTTAAAAATAGTTACGAATAATGTTTTTTTTCTTTTTTCTTATTGCAAAGAGGTCTTATATATTTACTCGTAGATTACTATTAAATTTATTACAATACAGTTTGTAATGTTCCTTCACGTACACATAACCAGAAATAATTAAAAAACGATTTTTGCTTATCTCTTTCTACTTTTATTTCTACTTTTTTATTATCATTTTTATCATTCTTCATAAAAAGATTAGCAACGTTTGTAAAGAATTTATTAACTACATTTTTGTTTTTCTTTTTAATAGTTATTTTAAAATCATCATATTTTAATTCAAAGGATCCATTTGCAACATTTTCATTTGCATTTACATTAAAAACAATGCTTTTTATTTCCCCGCTTGTTTCTACATTCATGTTTGGCTCCACAAAATCATTTATCTGATGTGCACTTAAATTTTTCATATTTCCATGTAGTGTAAAGAAGTCAGCTTTGTTATTAATATCAAAATTCCATAACAATTTAAAATCTGCATTATCCATAAATTTGGAATTTATTTCGATTTTTGTTTCACCATTTCCTTCCATGGAATTTATATTTTCAATGGTACTATTCACTTCTGTAAATACTATATTTCCAGGCTCCTCGTAATTTTTTACTCTTTCAGCATATTTTATCCTACTGTTTATAATTTCTAAATGCTCAATATTTAGTTTAAATGGTAAATTTCTAAGTGCTTTACTATATAAAGGTTTGTATTTTGTAGGTTCTGGGAGTAATTTATTCTTATATATTTCTATATTCCCTTTAAAAATTTTTAAATTATTAGCCTCATATAAAGCACTATCTCTATATGTATTATGTTGGTATTTATCTATTAAGATGGAATCAATATCTAGGTTAATCCAGTCTGTTTGTACTGTTACATGCTTTTGTAGTTCCTTTTTTGAATATAGCGTCTTTATACCTACGTTGCTAGCTTTTATATACTGTTTATTTGCCTTTATTTTGTCTATCTTGAAATTTAAATGATTGTTTATTGGTAGTTCTATATTCTCTGCAGTTAATAGGATTTTTTCATATTTAAAAACTTGTTTAAGATTATGGTTTGTATTTATAATCACTTCATTTAAAATTACGCCTATATTTTCCACTTTTATAGGTTCTTTTTCTACTGCTGTGTTATAACTTAGATTGGTATTTTTTACTTCAATTTCTTTAATCTTTATTTTGAAGTTCTTCTGTTCATTATTTTTTTTAGCTGAATTTTTCTTTCTCAAATACCCGTCACCATTTTCAACATATATTTTTTCTATTTCAAAATTATTTTTGCTGAAAAGATTATTAATCGATATTCCAGAAATTTCTACTTTTTTAATAGATGCTGAATCTTTCGATTTTGAATGAATTATAACATTTTTTAAAGTTACAGTTCTTGTTAAGATGTTAGTATTCACATCTGTTATTTCAAATGAATAATCAGAATTGTTTTGAGCTATTTTCTTTTCAATAAAATTTGTAATCAATAAATTGGCTACTATAATGAGGGTTGCCAATACAGCAACAACTAGGAAGATTATTTTTATATACTTCTTTTTCAAGAATTTAATTTTAATGATAGCTCAATTGAATATACAAAAAAAGACGCTTCTAAGAAGCGTCTTAACTTTTTGTTGTGCCAAATATTGTTTTACTACAATTATTCTGACTTATAATCGTCGTTGATAGCTTTTAAAACATCATTGGTAATATCTTTAGATTCTTCTCCGTATAATACACTTCCTGCATCATTAGAACCTAAAACAAAGGTGTATCCTTTTTCTTTACTATAGTCTTTTACAAAAGATCTTACTTTTTTGATTAAGCTATCAATTTCTTGCTGACTCTCTTGGGAAAGTTTTTGCTCTTCCATTTGAAGTTGCTGTCCCATAGTTTGTCTTTTTTGCATAAGTGCATTGTATTTTTCCTGGGCAACACTTTGAGCTAATTTCTCTGCTTCTGTTTGGAAAGCTTGAACTTCTGCTTGAAAAACTTTACCTATACTATCTGCTCTTTTATCAAAAGATTCAATTTTGGTTTTGTATTTAGCTTCGATGTCAATTTTCTCCTGATACTCATTTATCAATTTTGTATTATCTACAAAAGCTATTTTATTTTGTTGACATGATATTGTTGCTAAAGCAACAACTGCGATTAAAATAATTTTTTTCATTTTTTGGTCTAAAAATTTGTTCCGAACAAAAATAGGAAAGTAAATGGATTTTCCCCTTTTTTCTGTTCTGATATTAATAAATAGTAATTTCTTATATTTTTTGTTTTATAATAGTTTTATCTTATTAAAAATAGGTTCTTATAAGTCGTTTTAAGCCATAATTATATTATTTCAATGTAATTATATTACTTAGTATTCTAAACAGGCATGAAAACGCTTAAAATAATTTTTTTACTGTTTTTTGGCTATATATATAAGAGAAGAATATTCACCAGTGGATTTTGCATTCAAATTTGATTTTAAACCAATTCTAAGCGCTTTTATAAAATTTGTATTGCCTGTTTTTATTTTTTCTGAAAGCATACTTACATAAAAAGAATCAAAAATTAAAGGTAGGATTTTTACTACAAATAAATTATTCTCTTTTAATATTGTTTTCATTGAATGTTTATTAAAATGCCATATATGTCTTGGTACATCATAAGCAGCCCATGCCTCTTTATAATGTTCCGCATCATAAGATTTATAGTTTGGAACTGCAATTATAGCAATTCCATTTTCATTTAGCATTTCATATATTTTTTTTAATTGTATTTCCAAATCATGTACATGTTCTAATACATGCCACATGGAAATAATATCAAATTTTTTTACTGGTAATTCATCTATTTTTTCAACTACTTTATTGCCTTTTTTTAATGATAATTCTCTTGCATTTTTATTAGGTTCTGTACCATAGCAATCAAAATATTTATTGCAATAAAAAATTAAATCACCTGTTCCGCTTCCAATATCTAATAATGTTTTAGCTGTTGGATTGTATTTTTTGAATAATTTATTTTTCCTTTTTAATGAGTATGATTTTATTATTTGATATAGTTTATCAATAAAAGTTTTTGTAGAATCTGTATGTGAAATATAATTTTCACTTTGGTAATAATTTCCAATTTTATCTTCAGAAGGAGTAGGGGATGTTTTTAATAGTCCTTCAATTTTAGTTGCTATAATTTCAAATTCTTCATTTGAAACTAAGCTATCTTTTGCTCTTAAATGAATTTTATTTTCCAAGGAATTGCTCATATAAATTAAACATGTGCAAGATACTATTTATTGATTTAGAGTAATAATTAAGGTATAAATATTAATCAAATAAAAAGGGTTCCACGTGGAACCCTTTTGTAAATATATATTCAGATTTAAAATTATCTCCCCATATAAACTAACATCACACTTATGTCGCTTGGAGAAACTCCACTTATTCTTGATGCTTGAGATAAAGTTCTTGGCTTAATTTTCTTTAGCTTTTCTTTAGCCTCAAATGATAAAGATTTTAGCTTACTATAATCAAAATTTTCTGGAATTTTTATGTCTTCAAGTCTATTTAATTTACTTGCATTATTTTTTTCCTTTTCAATATAACCTGAGTATTTAACTTGTATTTCGGTTTGATCTAACACTTCTTGATCTAAATTGTTTTCTTTAATATAAGTGTCAACATCTTCAACCTTTCTCATCAAATCTAAAGTAACATTTGGTCTCGCAAATATCTTAAACATTTTATCAGATTGCTTCATCGGGGAAGATGCTACTTCTTCCAGAATAGGATTTATTACTTCTGGTTTTACACTCGTTTCTTTAAAGAAATTTACAAAACCTTCAGATAATTTTTCCTTTTCTTCCATACGTCTCAGTTGCTTTTCAGAAGCTAAACCTATTTCAAAACTTCTAGGAGTTAAACGTAAATCTGCATTATCCTGTCTTAATAAAGTTCTGTATTCTGCTCTAGAAGTAAACATTCTGTATGGCTCTTCAGTACCCTTTGTTATTAAATCATCTATTAAAACTCCAATATAAGCCTCATCTCTATTTAGTATAAATGGGTCTCTTTCTTGTACTTTTAAACTTGCATTTATTCCTGCCATTAATCCTTGAGAAGCTGCTTCTTCATATCCAGTAGTTCCATTTATTTGTCCTGCAAAATATAAACCTTCAACCAATTTGGTTTCTAAAGTATGTTTCAATTGCGTAGGAGGGAAGTAATCGTATTCTATCGCATAGCCGGGCCTAAAAAACTTTACATTTTCAAATCCAGCAACAGATCTCAATGCTTTAAATTGTACATCCTCTGGTAGGGAAGTTGAAAATCCGTTTATATAATATTCAACCGTATCCCAACCTTCTGGCTCTACAAAAAGTTGATGCCTGTCTTTATCTGCAAAACGATTTATTTTATCTTCTATTGATGGACAATAACGTGGTCCAATACTTTTAATTCTTCCGTTAAACATTGGAGATCTATCAAAACCTTCTCTTAATAAATCATGAACTTCATTACTCGTATAAGACATATGACAATCTCGTTGATGTGTCAAAGGTTTTGTCTCATCAGAATAAGAAAATTTTTCAGGTTTTTCATCACCAGGTTGTACCGTCATTTTACTAAAATCTAACGATCTTCCATCTACTCTAGGTGGTGTTCCTGTTTTCATTCTTCCAGCTTCAAAACCGCAATTAATTAAATCTTCTGTAATTCCAGTTGCTGCTCTTTCACCTGCACGTCCTCCTCCAAATTGTTTTTCACCAATATGAATTAATCCATTTAAAAAAGTACCATTAGTTAGCACAACAGATTTACATTTAACTTCAATTCCTAGAGAAGTTCGTACGCCTTTAATTTTTCCGTTTTCTATAATTAAACCAGCAACCATTTCCTGATAGAAATCTAAATTTTTGGTTCTTTCCAGCATTAATCTCCATTCTTCTGCAAAACGCATTCTATCACTTTGAACTCTTGGAGACCACATTGCTGGGCCTTTAGATTTATTGAGCATTTTAAATTGTATGGCAGTTTTATCACTTACAATTCCAGAATAACCTCCCATTGCATCTATCTCTCTAACTATTTGTCCTTTTGCAATTCCTCCCATAGCTGGGTTGCAAGACATTTGTGCAATGTTTTGTAAATTCATTGTAATAAGTAGGGTAGAAGAACCCATATTTGCCGCAGAAGCTGCTGCTTCAGAACCTGCATGTCCACCACCTACAACTATAACATCATATTCTTTATCAAACATAAAAATGAATTTCTAAATTAATCCCACGTATGGGGTTGGTTTATTGACGCTTCCGTCTAAATTGTTATTTTGAATTCCTCTTTATTTGCTAAGAGGTTTTTATTCGTTCCACGTGAAACAGCTTTGTTAGCCCCCGCTATTTCAGTGTTTGTTCTTGTAGTCTATTTAAATAATGCTATTTTTTCCTCTTCTTTTGTACGCATTATTTTTGTATCTTCTTCGGTTTTGTCTTTATATCCACAGTAATGAAGAATACCATGTGCCATAACCCTTTTTAATTCTGTGTCAAAACTTACGCTATATTCGTCGGCATTTTCTTTAACCCTTTCAACAGAAATAAAAATATCTCCAGCTATTGTATGTGCATCCGAATAATCAAAACTGATAATATCTGTCAGCGTATCGTGATTCAAATAGTCAACATTAATTTTATGCAAGTATTCATCATCACAAAATATATAGTTTATTTCACCTAACTCTTTGTCTTCAGATTTGATAGTTTTAAGTATCCAATCCTCAAAACTTTTCTCGTTTTCAATCTTAAATTCGGTCTCGTAATTAAAACTAATCATCCTTTCTAAAATAAGCGTTTACTTTTTGCTTGTAATTTTGCCGCAAAGGTAAGGCTTGTCTATTTAATATTTCAACTTCATTAAAATATTGTTGTATTTCAGGTAAATTATTTGTAGAAGAATTTTCAAATTCCTTAGTATTTGTATTACTTTCCCTTTCTTCTTTTTGTCCTTGTTTTAATGTAGCATCTTCCAACTTTAATAATTGATGCTGTAATTGTAACATTTTTTGTTGAGTAGCTTCATTAAAACCTTTTTCTAACAAATTGTTTTCTATCTGCTCCATTTCGTTTGCTAATTTTTTAGCATGTTGTTTCTCACCAGCACCGTTTATATTTTCTAGTTGTTTTTCTAATTCATTTCTTAATTCTTGTTGCTGCTTATAAATTTCAAAAACTTCTCCAGACATCTTTTCATTTTCTAAACCTTCTCCTTTTTTTGTTCCTTTTTTATCTCCATTTTGTTCTTCTCCTTCATTTCCCTCAGAAGGTTTTTGTCCTTCTTTTCCCTTTTCCAAGCCTTGCTGCATTTGTTTATTTAATTCTTCTTGCGACTGAATAATATCTGGTAGTTGAAAACTTTTACCACTACCTCCAGATTGACCAGAAGCCATACTTTGTTGCATATTATTCAAAACATCACTTAAAAAATCTGCTAATTCGTTTGTTGCAGTTAAGGTATATTGCTGATGAGAAATTCCTTGATAATATTGATTTTCGGCAAATTGTTCTAATGTTCTATCAATGTTATAATAGATGCTCTCAATGTTTTCATTTATTTTTTCTGATATTTTTGGTTGCCTCAAAGACAGGGCAAATAAACTATCATCTACATGTTCAAAGAGGGTACGTAATTCATTTTGCTTTCTTAAATATACCGATAGGTTTGAATTTTGTTCATTGTAGTTTTGAATACGTTCCATAATCTCTTCCTGATCAAACGAAAACACTAATAGATTATCTAAAATTTGACGTAATGATTCCATATCTTCAATCATTCCTTCCTCATTCCCAGCTTGCATCATACTTCCCATTTGTTTTGCCAGTTCCTCAATTTTCTTGGCTGCCTTTTGTTGTTTTTGCTTAGCTTGATTTTCAGATTTATTGTCTTCAGAATTATCAGTAGATTTTTCTTCTAATTTTTCTGTTGCTTCTTTTTGTGCAGCTTTAATTTCTTCCTCTTTTTTTGTATCTGTTCCAAGCTCCATGGGTTTCTCAAGCTTTTCATTTTGCTCTTTTAAATCCTTTATTTCTTCCTGAATATTTTCAAAATCAGTATTTAATTGTTCTTGTTTATCAACACTATTTTCTTCTTCTGTTTCATTAGATAAATCACGTTGTTTCTTAGCAAGATCTTCTAAATCTTTTTTAATTTTCTCAGCTTTAGCAGTAGTATAATACCTTTTGGTTAGTTCTAATAACTGTTCTAAATTTCTGCTATCTTTTTTCTGCTGCTTAGCCATTTGTTCCAATCGCTTAGACAACTCTTCTTTATTAATTTTATCAGAAATTTCCTTCAATTGTTCCATCAGCTTTTCATTTTTTTCCATCTCTTTTTGCTGTCGCTCTAAGCGTTCTTGCAACAATTTATTCAGTTCAGATTTTTCTTTATTTCCCTTTTGAAATTCTTCTAAATTTTGTTGTAGCTCCTCATGGTATCTCTTCATCATTTGATCTTGCTGCTGTTGTCTTTCTAAATAATTAGCTATTTTCTTTTTATCATTATAGTTCAGTTGGTTTTTTTGTTTATTTGTTTCGCTAATTTTATCTAATTGTTTTTCTTGAGATTCTATTTGGTTTAAAGAATTCTCCATTTCCTGGATATTCTCTTGTTGCTTTTTTAACTGTTGGTTTTTTAATTCTGAATTTGTAAGCTTTCGATATCCATAAACATTACTTTTAGCAGTCTTTCCACCATTAATTGCGTCATTATCTATTACTTCAAAATAAAACTTGTAGGTAGTTCCGGCATTTAAATTTAAATTTTCTGGAAATATGTATGCAAATCTGTCGTAACTTCCATTTTTAGTAGGTATTGCTAGCTTATTTATACTATCTGTTCCTTGTGGATAATAGACTAGATTTAATTTTTGTAAGCCATAATCATCTGAAATCTGACCTATATAAATTCTTCTTTCATTATGTAAACTATCTACTTTTTCTTCTACTTTAATCTCTGGGTATTGATCTTTTATAACAGAAATTGAATAGCCTAAGTTTTCATAATTCTTTAAATTTTTATTACTGGTAGAAATGGTATAATTAAGATTTGAATATATATTTTTAGATAATTCAAACTGATTTTCATTTTTGTTGAAATTAAGAACAGTGTCTTTAAGTTGTAGCGAAACTGCATCTGTTTTGGTAGTTTTAAGCAGCCATTTTATAGCTGTTCCTTCGGGAATTACTGCATTTCCAGTGCTTTTTAAGATTTCAGATTTTTTTCCTGTATACTTTGGATATTCTAATAGCATTTCAAAAGAAACTAATGATGGCGTTGAAATTACCTTTAAACTATATTGTTGAGATGAAACATTGTTTGCCGTAAGATTAAATTTAATGTCTTTTTTAGGTTGAGTAAATTCATACTCAAATGTTCCTATTGTTTTTTGTTGCATAAAAAATAAATTTCCATCAACGTTAATCTGTACATTCTCAGGGACATATTTTCCTGCAGTATTTACTTTTAATGTATAACTCTGTCCTTCAATAGCTTGTAAAGAATCGTTTAAAATAAAAAACTGAAAAGGAGCTGGAGGTGTATATGCCGTTTTATAATCTATAACTCTTTTATAACTCTCTGTAAACAAGTTGCTTTTTCCAATAATTATAACAATCAGTATAAAAAATATTGGAGCTAATGCATACCATACATATTTTAAATTTGCTTTATAGTTTATTGCAGTTTGAAAGGGAATGGGAGTAAGAGTTCCACTTTTCTGTTCAATACTAGCAAGGAGTAAATCAGATTTTTCCGCATTTTCCGAAAGTTGTAAAACATTTAAAAGCTTGTCGTTAACCTCTGGAAAATGATTTCCAATAATTGAAGAAGCTGTTTTATAATCTATCCCTTTTCTAATTTTGAAAAGATATAATAACGGACTCACAATAAATTTTAGAAATAATATGGTTTCTATAGTTATAAAAAGCCAAAATAAAATAAGACGGCCAGCAGTACCAAACCAAATAAAATATTCTAATAAAACCGTTAATATAAAATATAATAATCCAATTCCAATAAACAAAAAAGTCCCTTTTATCAGTTCATTCACATAATATTTACGTAAAAAACCTTCTAATTTTTGTTTTATGTTCTCTAGTGCATTCATTCGTTACAATTGGGATATTCAAGTATTTTTTATGTTAGTCGAAATTAACAAAAGCAACTTCTAATATTTTAATGTAAATTATGAATTTTAAACGAGTTAGAAAATAGGGTTATTTTAACTGATTTTAATTTTTCTTTGAAGCTGTTGCTATAGATTTTCAATACTTTTTAAATCAGTTTTGACTTTTTTGTTTCGTTTTTGTGTCAAGACAAAAATGAAATTAGGTTTAAGTAATTGAAAAGAAAATAGTTAATCCTATTCTATATTTAGATTTATATCGAACTCACGTTTTTATATTAAATCGCTGTACATGTTTGGTTTTCATATAAATATTCTGCTATTTTTATACAGAATTTTAATTATACAAAATATGGCTTCAGGGATTTTTGCAATTCTAGACGATATTGCTACGCTTATGGATGATGTAGCTGCAATGAGCAAAGTAGCTGCAAAAAAAACAGCTGGAATTTTAGGAGACGATTTAGCTGTTAATGCCGAAAAAGCCTCTGGTTTTGCTTCATCTAGAGAGATTCCTGTATTATGGGCAATTTCTAAAGGATCTTTAATTAATAAATTGATTATTCTCCCGGTTGCTTTTCTTTTAAGTGCTTTTTTACCATGGGCTATTAATATCATTTTAATAATAGGAGGGATATACTTAGCCTTTGAGGGTGCCGAAAAAATATATCATTTTTTTGTACCACACCATAATTCTAAAGCTGAAGAATTAAAAGAAGTGCAAACAAAAGAAGAAATTTTAGCAATCGAAAAAGAACGTATTAAATCGGCCATTATAACCGATTTTATTCTTTCTGTGGAAATTGTAATTATAGCGCTCGGAACCGTTGTTGGTCAAGAAATATGGAATCAAATTATTGTAGTTAGTATTATTGCGCTTATTGCAACTGTAGGGGTTTACGGAATTGTAGCGCTCATTGTAAGAATGGATGAAGCAGGCTATAAACTAATTGCTAAAAGTAAAAGTGAGAAAAGTTTTTTGCATAAAATTGGTCAGTTATTAGTAAATGCCTTACCTAAAGTTATTCAGGCTTTGAGTGTTATTGGAACTATTGCTTTGTTGTTGGTTGCGGGAGGAATTTTTAATCATATTGAATTTATGCATCATCTATTTCCATGGATGCCAAGTATGTTAAAAGATTTTCTTGCTGGTTTGGTTGTAGGGTTTATTGCATTTTTTGTGTTTCAAGTTGTTCTTAAAATTTATCATAGAATTGCTAAATAAGCTGGCTATATTTATTTTATAAACTTCTTTTAAGTAGCGTGTAATCAATTCATTTTTTGATTACACATAAAATTTATACCAAAATTGTTCTTTTAGCTATTTTCCTTTTTAACTTCCTATCCATAACTTCGTAACTCAATTCAAATAAAGTATCTTTGCCAAAAATTTAAATGATGAGTACAAAAGTACGTGTGCGTTTTGCGCCTAGTCCAACAGGTCCACTACATATTGGTGGAGTTAGAACTGCTTTATTTAACTATTTATTTGCAAAAAAACATGGAGGAGATTTTCTTTTACGTATTGAAGATACCGACCAAAATAGATATGTAGAAGGTGCTGAAGAATATATCGTAGCTGCTTTAAAATGGTTGAATATTCCTTATGATCAAGGACCCAGTTCTTCCGAAGAAATACAAAAAAAATACGGTCCTTTTCGTCAAAGTGAACGTAAGGATTTATACAAAAACTATGCTGATACATTAATTAATAATGGTTGGGCATATTATGCTTTTGATACAGCCGAGGAATTAGATGAGCACCGCAAAGACCATGAAGAAAAAGGGAAAACCTTTATTTATAATTGGCACAATCGTTTAAAATTAAAAAATTCTTTATCGCTTTCTACTGAAGAAGTTCAGAAAAAGATAAATGCTGGAGAAGATTATGTTATTCGTTTTAAATCTCCTCAAGATGAAAAACTTCATTTAAAAGATATTATCCGCGGAGCTATTGAAATTGACACTAATATTTTAGATGATAAGGTGTTGTTTAAAAGCGATGGAATGCCAACCTATCATTTAGCAAATATTGTAGACGACCATTTAATGGAAATTACCCATGTTATTCGTGGTGAAGAATGGCTTCCTTCAATGGCATTACATGTGCTGCTTTATCGTGCTTTTGAATGGCAAGCTCCTGAATTTGCACATTTACCACTTATTTTAAAACCAACAGGAAAAGGAAAATTAAGTAAACGGGATGGAGATAAATTAGGATTCCCTGTTTTTCCTTTAGAATGGAAAGATCCTACAACAGGAGATGTTTCACGTGGATACAAAGAAGATGGATATTTTAATGATGCAGTGATTAATTTCTTAGCGTTTTTAGGATGGAATCCAGGGACTGAACAAGAGATTTTTAATTTAGATGAATTAATAAATGCCTTCGAATTAGAAAAAGTACATAAAGCTGGAGCTCGTTTTGATCCTGATAAAACCAAATGGTATAATCATCAATATCTTCAACAAAAAGAAGATAAGGAATTGGCTGCACGTTATATGCCAATGCTGGTAGCTCAAGCAATTAATGCGGAAGTGGATTATGTAGAAAAAGTAGTTTCACTTATAAAAGAACGTGCTAGTTTTGTTTCTGAATTTTGGGAATTGAGCAGTTTTTTCTTTACTGCTCCATCTACTTATGACGCTAAAGCTAGTAAAAAGCAATGGAAAGAAAATACTAATGAGTATATAAATGAACTTGTTCCTGTGATTAATGAAATAGGCGAATTTTCTTCTAAAAATATAGAAGCAGTAGTAAAACAATGGATTTCCGACAAAGAACTTGGCTTCGGACAAGTAATGCCACCCTTGCGTTTAGCCTTGGTTGGAGAAATGAAAGGACCTCATGTTTTTGATATTATAGAACTTATTGGAAAAGAAGAAACCGTAAACCGACTCCAAAAAGCTGTTGAAGTTTTAGGATAATTACTTCTTTTTTAACCATACTAAACCCCGAAGTTGTTATACAACTTCGGGGTTTGTTTTTTCATTAATGTGTATCCTTTATTAGATATCAATTATTTTCTAATATTTTATTTACAATTCTTTAATTATTCGTAATTTACCAACGTCAATCATTTACAAATATTTATAATTATGATTTTTCTAATACCTATTTTTTTCTTCGGAATTATTATTCTTTTTAGTTCCTTTTTCGTTGTAAAACAACAAACAGCCGTAACCATTGAGCGTTTTGGTAAATTCCATAGCATTCGAAACTCCGGACTTCATTTAAAAATTCCATTAGTAGATAAAATTGCTGGGCGTTTAAGTTTAAAAATTCAGCAGTTAGATGTTATTGTAGAAACCAAAACTTTGGATGATGTTTTTGTTAAGCTAAAAATATCAGTTCAGTTTTTAGTGCTGAAAAATAAAATTTATGAAGCGTTTTATCAATTAGAATATCCGCACGAACAAATAACATCTTATGTTTTTGATGTAGTACGCGCAGAAGTTCCTAAGATGAAATTAGATGATGTTTTTGTTAAGAAAGACGATATTGCTATTGCTGTAAAAGAAGAATTACAAGATGCAATGCTAGATTATGGTTATGACATTATTAAAACGCTTGTAACGGACATTGATCCTGATGCGCAAGTAAAAGCAGCTATGAACCGAATTAATGCGTCAGAGCGCGAGAAAATTGCTGCTCAGTTTGAAGGAGATGCCGCTAGAATACTTATTGTTGAAAAGGCGAAGGCTGAGGCTGAAAGCAAAAGGCTACAAGGACAAGGTATTGCAGATCAACGAAGAGAAATAGCACGTGGTCTTGAAGAGTCTGTTGAAGTTTTAAATAAAGTTGGAATTAACTCTCAAGAAGCTTCTGCTTTAATTGTGGTTACTCAACATTATGACACGCTTCAATCTATAGGTGAAGAAACTAATAGTAATTTAATTTTACTTCCAAATTCTCCACAAGCGGGGAGTGATATGCTAAACAATATGGTAGCCTCGTTTACTGCAAGTAATCAAATTGGAGAAGCTATGAAACGCCAGCGAGAGGAGCAAGATGGAAAGAATAATAAGTAGACTAAAGCATGATGTTCAATAAAATAATTTACATTTTTTTAAGCATTTTAGCTATTGGAAATATTGCTTACAGTTTTTTTGGTGAAATGGAATCGCCTACTTTTATTGGTCAAGAAATTAATATTTGGTTATACAGACTTATATGGGTTGGGTTTGCAGTCTTGTTTACAACAAATTTTTTTCAGCTTAAAAACAGGAAGAATTAAAGCAGAGTTTACAAGAGTCTATTAAAATATAAAAAGCGTTGTTGAAATTCAATTCCAACAACGCTTTTTTCTTCCATTCACTACATTTTCTATGCTTGGAAGTTATTTTTTAGCCAAATATTTTTTTTACAACTTTTAAGGCTAGGGCTCTTTTTAAGATAAATCCTGCAGTTCTACCAACTACATTTAGAAATCCAAGGTCTTCTTTTAAGCCTTCAAAATTCAGCTTTATCTCTTCCTTGGAAATATCTTTTTGTAACCGTAATACTTTTAGGTCTTTATCTATTTCTTCAAATGAAGTATAAACTTTCATATGTTTACTTTTATTGTTTTAATGCCTCATAGCTAGGTCTAATTCTTCAAGGCTCATTTATATAATATTAATCGCCATCAAAAAAATCTTTCGAAGCTTTTACCAATACTTTTCTCTCGATTGTTTTTCTGAAGCCATAATAAATTATGAGGGCAATTATAATATAGAATGCTCCAAGAATTAAAAATCCGAGCCCTAAATTATCTAACCAAGCTCCTATAAATAAGGCTATTGCAAATGTTAGTAATAACATAGCTCCAAAAAGAACAGCTCCAATGATTATAAACATAATCATTGAAGTAGTTCCTTTAGTTATCTTTTTAAAAGCGCTAAGTCTGTAGTAATCGTAATTATGCTCAATATATTCTTGAGCACTTTTATGAAGATTTTCAGCGTTTTCAGAAATATTGTTTAAAGACATATATGGAGTCTATTTAGTTGCTTTTGCTACTTTCGATTCAATTTTATTTACAATCCCGTCTTTTTGAAGTTTAGCATTTTTTTCTCTTAATTCTTCTAATTTAGCTTCTAAAGCTACTAAAATATCATCGGCTTTGTAACTCATAGAAGATAAAGTGTCTTCAAGTTTAGATTCAAAATCTACTCTAGCTTTATCCGCTTTAGTGCTTAATTGAGACGTTGTTTTTTTTAATTGCTTTTCTAACTCTTTCTGAGTTTTTTTAGCATTTTTCTGAATTTTTTTTCTAGTAACATCTCCTTTTTCTGGAGCATATAAAATACCTATTCCTGCTCCAATTGCTGCTCCTGTTAATAATGCTAATAATGTATTTCCTGTGTTGCTTGACATAGTTTTATTTTTTTTGAATTAATATATGTTGTGTGTTAATTGATAGTACCTAAGATACATAAAATGAGAGAATTTTACGAATAAAACGTCGTAATTAGCCTATTATTAACACTCTATGTTAAAGAAATAAAAAAAGCACTTTGTGAAAAGTGCTTTTAAATATAGAATTTATTATTCTTTTATGATTTATCAATCTTGGCCCAACTGTCTCGAAGTCCTACAGTTTTATTAAAAACTAATTTTTCGTTGGTAGAATCTGGGTCAACATTAAAATACCCAATGCGTTGGAATTGAAAATGGTCGCCTATTTTGGCTTCTTCCACACTTGGTTCTACATATCCTTTTATAACTCTTAAAGAGTCTGGGTTTACAAACTCTAAGAAATCTTTTCCTTCATGTCTGTCTGGTTCTGCTTCTGTAAACAAACGGTCGTATTCTCTAACTTCTACTTCTTTAGCATCTTTAATAGAAACCCAGTGTAGCGTACCTTTTACTTTACGCTTACTTTCTTCGGTGCCACTACCACTTTTACTTAGTGGGTCGTAAGTACAATGAACTTCAATTATATTACCATCTTCATCCTTAATTGCTTTTTCAGCTTTAATGATGTAGGCATTTTTTAATCGAACTTCCCCTCCTAATTTCAAGCGGAAGAATTTTCTGTTAGCTTCTTCTCTAAAATCTTCCTTTTCTATATATATTTCTCTTGAAAAAGGTACTTTTCTGTAGGTAAGAACTTCATCCTCAGGATTATTTTCAGAGTCTACATACTCATCGGTATTTTCAGGATAATTGGTTATAACTACTTTTAAAGGGTCTAAAACTGCCATTATTCGTGGCGCTTTTTTATTTAGATCTTCACGAGCGTGGAATTCTAATAAAGAAACATCAATTAAGTTTTCTCTTTTTGCAATTCCAATTGTTTTGACAAAATTCTTAATAGATTCAGGAGTATAACCTCTTCTTCTAAGGCCAGAAATTGTTGGCATTCTTGGATCATCCCATCCATTTACAATACCTTCTTCTACCAATCTAAGCAGTTTACGCTTGCTTACTATAGTGTGACTCAAATTTCGTCTCGCAAATTCGCGTTGTTTAGGCTGCACTTGGTTAGGATTGCTAACTTGCTCTAAAAACCAATTGTACAATTCTCGGTGCATAGCAAATTCTAGTGTACAAAATGAATGAGAAACTTGTTCAATATAATCACTCTCACCATGTGTCCAATCGTACATTGGGTAAATACACCAATCGGTATTAGTTCTGTGGTGAGCCTTATGAAGAATACGATACATTATAGGGTCTCGCATAAGCATATTAGAAGAACTCATATCTATTTTAGCACGTAATACGTGGGTTCCAGATTCAAATTCTCCATTTTTCATGCGTTGAAAAAGGTCAAGATTTTCTTCTACTGAACGATTTCTGTATGGACTATCTGTTCCAGGGGTAGTAGGAGTTCCTTTTTGAGCTGCAATTTCTTCTGAAGTCTGACTGTCAACATAGGCTTTTCCGTTTTTGATAAACTCTACAGCCCAATCAAATAGTTGTTGGAAATAATCTGACGCATAGCGCACTTCACTCCATTTATAACCTAGCCATTCTACATCTCGCTTAATGGCATCCACATATTCTTGCTCTTCTTTAGCTGGATTTGTATCGTCAAATCTAAGATTTACAGGAGCATCGTATTTTTCGCCAAGTCCAAAATTTAAACAAATAGAACTTGCATGACCAATATGCAAATAACCGTTTGGTTCTGGAGGAAAACGAAAACGTAGTTTTTCCTTATCGAAGCCTTCTTTTAAATCGTCTTCAATAATATGTTCGATAAAATTTAATGATTTTTCTTCTTCTGCCATTTTATAAAAACTTATGCCCGCAAAATTACGTAAATTTTAGAGTGAATTAGAATGTTATTCTCTATTTAAATGTTTGAACTTCGTTCTAAATGATAATTTTTCGGTTAAAGAATCATTTTCTTCTATCAAGAAGATAGTTTTTGTGTGGAAAATCATTTCTTTTTTTCGATTTTCACCTCCTTCATTTTTGAGTTATTAACAAATTTGAGCTTAATTTTCCTTCAAACCCTAAAAGTATCAAAATGTGTAAAAAACACCGTGTTTATTGTTTTTATGCCATAAACCGATTAGTATGTTTTGATCTGAAATTGTGAATAACTTTATGAAAAGCATCGTTGGCATATAAAAAACCTCATTTCACCACAAAAGCAAAAAAGTGTTGAAAAAATCTTATAACTTTGGTTTTCTATTATAGAAAGTTGTTACTTTGTGATTGCCCAAATTAAAACATGAACGAATGAATAGAACTTTACCCAAAAAATCTATTCGTCTTTGTCTACTTTCGCTCCTTCTAGGGGCTTCTAGTATGCAAGCACAAGATTTAAAAAAGCCTGTTTTAGGTTTTTCAGATGCGTGTGCTTCCAAAGGCTTCAATAGTTTTTCCGCACAATTTAAGTGGGATCCTACGCCTATCGTAGCATCCAACAATGAGTTTATTCTAGAGCTTTCCAATGCCAACGGCAGTTTTTCTTCCCCAACTACACTAGCAACCTTAACAGATAAAAATACAGTATTCGACTTTACTATTGAATTTGAAATGCCCGAGACTGTGCGTGGCGAAAATTACAAAGTACGTGTTCGTAGCACGAATCCAGCTAAAACAAGTCCTTCAAGCGATCCTTTTGGTGCTTATTACCTTACAGTTCAAGAACCTCTAGTGGTTAATAATTTTGAAGAAGCTTCCGTCTGTGAAGCTACCACCGTTTATTTAGAGGTGGATAATTATCCTAACCAAGAAGCATACAATTGGTACAAAGACATGGCCCTGATTCCTGGAGAAAACGGCCCTTCAATTGAAGTTTCTGAGCCAGGAATTTATTTTGCTGAAATAGATTATGGGAGCTATTGTTCTACTTCTACCGCTTCAAATTTAGTTGAAGTTTATATTGAAAATTCTCTCGGAGTAGAATTAATAGGAGCCAAAAAAGTATCGCTTTGCGAAGATCAAACCTATACACTAACAACAGATTTAGCCGATGAAACCATGACGTATGCTTGGTATAAAGATGGCGAATTATTGGTTAGAAATAATAGTAATACGCTGGAAGTTAAGGGTAATGACCCTGGTTTTGCAGGCGATTATTATGTGCAAATTGAAAGACCGGGTGGATGTAACGAAAAAACATCTACTGTACAGATAGAAGCAGGCGGTTTTGAATTATCACTTGAAAGTCCGAATGGAACTTTATTGCTTCCTCAACAATCTATAAAATTAACAGCAAATACTACTGCTGTATCGCCGAGTTTTGAATGGTATAGAAATGGAACTTTATTAGCCAATGAGACTTCTAAGGAGTTAGTAGTTTCTGTAGCTGGAGATTATTACGTTAAAGTTACTCAAAGCAATGGTTGTACTGCCAGTAGAATTACAAATGCAATTTCTGTTACAGAACCATCTGCCTATACGGCTTCCATCAATGCTGCTAATTATTCAGATTGTAGTAATAGTTCTGCTGTTTTAAATCTGGATAAAATTGAAACTACAAATTCAGACGGAACTCCCTATTTACTTCCTCAATCGGCTTTAACAAATGCTAAATACCAATGGGTATATAATCAAAAAGACTTGGCAGGAGAAACGTCAGAAAGTATAACTATTGCTAAGGCTTCCTTGAATGGAGCGTATGCTTTAAAGGTTTCCTTAGAAGGAGGGAAAGAAATTATATCCAATGTATTTAATGTAAAATTAGGATTGTCTGAAACGCCAGTGCTTTCTGGAACAGGAACAGTTACTTGTGAAAATGGCAATATGATTGAAATAACATCTTCAGTAAAAAATAGCGAATACCAATACAAATGGTTTAGAAATAATGTTGAACTTACAGAAACTAAACCAACATTTACTACAAACCTTTCAGGAACTTATAAAATGGAAGTATCCGCTTACGGATGTTCTGTAGCTTCAAATGAATTTGTGATAAACGATTTTGATACTTCTGTAGTAACATTGGATGCTTCTGGAACAATTGCAATTCCAGAGGGAGATTCTAAAGTAGTTACAGCCTCTGGAGGAGATTCTTACCAATGGTTTAATACTAAAAATGAATTGATAAGTAATGGACCTTCTGTAAGTCTATCTGAAGAAGGAGAATACATTGTTTTAGTTGCGGTAGGAGATTGCCAGGTTTCTAAAACCATAAAAGTTACCCATGTATTGAGTTATGTGGTGCCAAATGTTATAACACCAAACGGAGATGGCTTTAATGATCTTTGGATTATTCCAAATTCGTATGCGTATCAAAAAGATATTACCATTAATATCTATGAGCAGTCTGGTGCAACAATATATTCAACAAACGATTATCAAAACAATTGGCCAGAGTCATCCAGTATAACATATTCTGGGAGTAGACCTCCAATTTATTATTACAGAATTACTAAGGGAAAAGAAACGTTAAAGCAAGGAACTATAACAGTTATTAAATAAAAAATGAAGCTCAGGTTATTATACATCCTACTTATATTAAGCACCTGCCTTTTTGCGCAGGAGGATGCACCTGTGGCTTCTATTGACATTCCTGCTCAAAACTCATTAAAGTTTAATCGTTTTTTAATCAATCCTACTTTTTCAACGGTTAACGAAGATTATTCTTATTTCAATCTTTATCATAGAAATCAATGGGTAAACTTTGAAGATAATTATCAAACGTATTTAGGAAGTTATTCTGGAAGAATAAGTGATCGTTCAGGATTAGGATTAAGCGTTTATCACCAACGTTTTGGAACCATCTCCAATTTTGGTGTTATGGCGAATTACGCATATGGAATCCGACTATCAGAAAAAAGTAACCTTACTTTTGGTTTCAACTTGTCTTATTACAATAGCGGTGTTGATAAAAGCAATATTAATCCGTCGCAACCAGACGACCCAACTATTGCAGATTTACAAGATGGCTCTTTGCTTTCTTTTCAGCCAGGGATAAATCTTTCTATTGGAAGCTTTGATGTTGGTATTTATGCCGAGAATGCATTTGATTATAACTTAAGAACCAATGAGTCTTTAACCGATTTTAACGATAAAACTTTTACAGGCCATTTAATGTATACCAATCGGTTTAAAAATGGTGTTGGTATTATGGAAGATGCCAAACTATCTGCATTAACAAGAGTTAGAAGAGTAGGTGAAGAAGATTTAAATCTATCAGGAAGTTTAATATTAGACTTACCAAAATTAGGATGGATACAAACAGGTTATGATGACTATTATGGAATTGCAGCTGGGTTAGGATTTAATATTACCAAAAGACTGTCGTTAGGCTATACAATGGAAAAAGGGGTAAGCGGACAAGTATCTAATTTTGGGCTAACCCACGAAATAAACTTTGCGTATTCTTTCCAACCAACCTTAAGCGAGAATAGGGTTTTTGAAGATTTAGAAGAAGATGAAGAACTACTTTTAGTAGAAAATGAAACCCCACAAGATACAATTACCGATAAAGATGCAGAGATTGCTAGACTACGTAAGTTAGTTGCTGAAAATAACATGATTATTGATGAAATGATGTTTAAGCAAGACTCTATGGAAGAAGCACGAAAAAATGATGTAAATAAGCGCTTTGCATATATTATTAAATATGTAAATGACAATAAAGGAAAAGGGAATGAGCAAGAAGTAAAAGCACGTGCCGTTGCCATGATGAAAGAAATTGATGAAGAAGCTTATGAGAAAGCTCAAATAAAATACACTAATGATTATAACAATATAGGAACGTCAAATAAACGATCTTACGCTAAGAACACACAATCTAAAGAGAGTGAGGTTTCCTCAAAACCTGTTGGTAGTGCTAACGTAAGCTCTGATAAAAGGATAACTGCATCAGCAACAACAACAAACCTAGCCAATGTAGATGATGGAGCTTACGTTGTTGCCAACGTATTTAAAAAGGACGAATACCTTAATAAATTTTTAGAGGAGTTAAAAAGTAAAGGAATTGATGCTGATTACTTTGAAAAGAACGGTTTAAAATATGTTTATATAGAAAGATATGCTACTGTAAAAGAAGCGCAACAGGCACAACAAGATAATTTTAATGGAACTTATTCTGATGCGGTTTGGGTTTTAAATATTGACAACAATAAAAACGCAATCCCATCATCTAATACAGATAAAGCCTATGCTTCCAACAGCCGGAATAAAGCTGATAAAGTTCGAAAGTACAATTCAGAAATAAACACTGAAATTGATTATTTAGAAAATGGATTGAGTCAATGTACCGATAGGTATGTTACTAGAATTTTTCAGTCGGATGAGTTAGGTTATTCTGATGAGATGGTAGTAGAAAAACCATCCAAAGTTAAACCACGAAGCAAAGGATATTATATTATAGCGAATGTATTTTCAGAAGAAAAAAATGCAAGGAACTATGTTGATAAATTAAAACAAGAAGGTTACGATGCCAATATTTTTATTAACCCTAAGAATAATTATAAATATGTGTACTTAAATAAATATGATAATTGGCAGAACGCCATGAAATCATACCGAGCCAGTATTAATTATAAAAATGATATTTGGATCATGCCTATGAAAAGTACATAGCATATTATATAAAAACATACATAAAATAAATTAATAGTAACAAGTCCCCAAAGCTTAACACTATGAAAAAAAACTACTTTACGCTAAATACGTACATTCTGTTCGCATGCATATTCTTTGCATGTGTTTCCTCTTTATCAGCACAGGTTAAAAATGATTTTGATGTTCGATATCAAGACAATATAAGAGGCGATATTACTTTTATTGGAAATAATATAGTTAACCGTAAAACAACAGGTAATTGGTGGGAGCCAAGTAAGAGTCCAAACGATTCTTATGATGAATCGTCAAGTAATGATGGTTTTAATATGCATTATATTGATGTAGATAATGATGGTTCTACATTTAGTTCGAGTAGTGCAGAGCTTTCCATTCCTGATCCTGAATGTAGTCGTGTTATTTATGCGGGTTTATATTGGTCAGCTGTATATAAATATAATGAAGGTGGAGTTGCTAATAGTGGTAGGGAAAATGATTGGAATAGTGTAAAATTAAAAACGCCAGGAAATAATTATACTCAATTAGTTGCTGATGAAGTGTTATTTAATGGATTCGGGGATTCTGATTTTGGTAATTATAGTCCTTATGCGTGCTATAAAGATATTACTACTCTAATTCAATCTACTTCAAATCCAACAGGGGAATATACTGTAGCAAATATAAGAGCAAGCTCAGGATACGGTACATCTAATTCTTCCGATGGACTAACTGGGGGTATATCTGGTGGTTGGTCTCTTGTTATTATTTATGAAAACCCTACTTTAAAAGGGAAAAAAATTACAACCTTTGATGGATATGCAGGTATTAAATCTGGAGAGTCGTTAGATATTCCAGTAAAAGGTTTTAGAACATTACCAGAACCATTTCCAGTTAATGCAAAAATGGGAGTAATGGCAATGGAAGGTGATAGAGGAATATCTGGAGATCAATTAAGAATAAAAGCGGATAGTAAGACTACTTATACTAACCTTTATAATAATGCTAATCCATCTTCAAATTTTTTTAATGGAAGTATTTCATTAGAGAGTGATGGAGACGCAGGAGTAATAAATCCAAACAGAACACCTAATAGTATTAATACATTAGGTTGGGATGTTGACCTAATGGAAATTAGTAATTCTAACTGGTCTGTTATACCAAATGACGAAACTGGAGTAACTCTAAGAGCAATATCTACACAAGATAAATATGATATATTCTTCACTTCTTTTGATGTAGAAATTATAGAGCCAGACATGCAATTGGCAAAAAGAGTTTTTGATACTGATGGAAATGATATACAAGGGCAAGAAGTAGCTTTAGGACAAGAAATTCAATATTCACTAAGTTTTGATAATATTGGAAATGATGACGGGACCAATTTTACTATTAAAGACATTCTTCCGGTTAATGTTGATTTTATAAGTGCTGAATTGCCACCTGCAATCGATGAAATGGGGCAATTAAAACAAATTACATACACATATGATATTACAACGAACGAATTAATATTTACCATTCCCGATATTTATGTGGAAGTTCCACGAGATGATTATACCATTAAGATAAATGTTCGGGTGCAAGAGGATTGTGATAAATTACGGGATGCATGTTCCAATATAATTCAAAATCAAGCGTATGCAACATACCAAGGTGTATTAAATGATAATGAAATATCAGACGATCCTAGTGTATCGGGTTTTGATACTTGTAATTTTGGAATACCTGGATCTACAAATTTTCTACCAAACTTAGATGAGTGTAATTTCGAAAGAGAAATTGCTATTTGTGGAGATTCTATTAAATTAATTGCTGGAGCAAATTATGATACGTATCAATGGTTTTTTCAGAATCCAGACGGAACTTACAGAGCATTAACAGGAGTTATTGATGGAGCTTTAGGACAAACGTATACGGCTACTAATTATGGAACTTATAAGGTTGAAAAGAAAATAACCGAACCATGTAAGGATTATGATGAAATTATAACTGTTGTTCCGAGAAGTAATGATTTAACAAGTCCGTTTGCTTCTGTGGCCGATCAAGTAGTTACATGTCCGAATGATGGGACTTTATTGCCAAAATTTTTCTTATGTGGAACTAATGATGACCGAATTCTTAATGTAAGTTTTCCGGATGCAGTGGCTTTAGTTTGGCAAAAGTTAGATGATAATTGCTCCGCAGCCTCTATTGAAGACGATTGCCCTTCAAAGGATAATTCGTGTACTTGGAATGATGTTGGAACAGGGGATCAATACGAACTTTCAGGTCCAGGAGAATATCGTTTAGAAGTTCGTTATCAAAACAATTGCTTTAACCGTTTTTACTTTAAAGCTTACGAAAATTCGGTAGACCCTACTATTACAAAAGAGGATATTATTTGTGACACAAAAGGTAGAATAGATATTTCGGGTATAGGTAAAGGTTATGAATATGCTATAGCGTTATCATCTAATGTTTTTGATCCAAACACGGCTACATGGCAAGATGAAACTTCTTTTGAAGTAGAAATTGCAGGTACTTACAATGTATACATTCGTCAGGCAAATATTGATTTAGAAGAGGGAGACAGAGAGCCATGTTTGTTCAAATTTGAAAATGTAGTTATTGCTAAAAGAAATTTTACTGTAAATGTTTCGGAAAATAATCCCTTTTGTAGTGATGCTAAAGGATCGTTTGATATTAACGTTGATGGTGCAAGAGCATGGTACACCTACGTGATAAAAGATGAGGCAGGAGCTGTTGTTGATGATGAAAATCAATCGGACGATAATTTTCATCAATTTGCAGAGCTTGATCCTGGGACTTATTCTATCGAAGTTACAACAGAAGATGGCTGTACTTTTTCTGAACCTTATACAATTATAGCTCCAGAGAATATGGAGCTTAACGCTGTTGTTTCTCAAAATGTTAGTTGTAGAGAAGGAAATATTCAAGTTCATTCTAATGGAGGGCAAAACCCACATAAATATGCCATATGGAGTTACATACCAGCATCAGGAGCAACATCACCAGAAATCAGTTATTCAAATATTGATGAAATACCTGCTGAAGCAATACAATCTGAACAGATATTTGATGTTTATATTGGAGAGCAGGGAACCTATAGTTATGTCGTTTTTGATAAAAATAATTGCTATGCTTTTTCTAATGAAGTAACTATTATCGTAGAGCCTGATATAGAGTTTTCTGTCGACCATACAGACGAAACATGTATAGGATCTGAAGACGGGACAATCACTGTTGGTATAGACAATGCTCATAATTATAATATTTCATACAGTATTGATGGTGTTGATTTTGATGGAACTAATACGTTTTCAAACCTAGAAACAGGAACTTATACGGTAACTGTAAGGGGAATGAAAGAAGGAGTTTCATGCGATTTTACAAAAGAGGTTACAATTGAACCAGGGGTTCAAATTTCAGCTGATGCAAATCTAACAAACGATTATACTTGTTTAGAAAATGGACAAATTACTTTTGGTAATGCAACTGGTGGTTCAGGAATTTTTGAGTATTCTATTGATGGTGTAAATTGGCAGGACAGTCCTGTTTTTAATAATCTAACAGCTGGAACTTTTACTCCTAGCTATAGAGATAAGAATAATCCAGATTGTGTTCAAGAAACTAATGAAATTACAGTAGATCCTTTAACTCCTCCTACAGATATTAGTTTTAATACAACTGTTCCTCAATGTCCGGCACAAACGTCTAATGTTACACTTTCTGTTGTTGGTGGAGCGGGTTTAATTAATTATGAAATTATTGCACCTGCATCTTCTGTTACTGTTAATGGAACCAATAATATATTTAATGGTTTAGCAGCAGGTAATACATATACCTTTAAAGTAACAGACGAAAAAGGCTGTACTTATAATGAAAACCTAACTATTCCTCTATCAACTCCAATAGGAGTAGTAGGGCAGTTAATTAGTAATGTAAGTTGTGTTAATGGATCAGATGGAGAAATAAGATATACTGTAAGCGGATTCATTACTAATTATAATTATACCGTTGTAGATGCATCAAATACAGAAGTACAATCTTCGGCTACACCACAAACAAATTCAATAATAGATATTACTGGATTAGAAGCAGGAGTTTATACAATTACTGTAACAGACCCTCAAACAGATTGTACAGATACCGATACTGTTACCATAGAAGAACCAACTTCACAATTAGTATTGGGCACTCCAGATATAACACACGAAAGCTGTTCTCCAACAGGAACGAACCTTGGCGCTATAACGATAAGCGCTTCTGGTGGATGGGGGAGTTTTACGTACGAATTGTATGGTGGTGCAGGAAATTTAATTACAAGCAACGGAACAGGATCATTTTCAAATTTGTCTGCTGGGGATTACATCATTCAGGTAATCGATGCAAACGAATGTGATATTGATTCAACAACAATTACCATCGATTCGGCAATTGCTCCTGACCTAAATCTTTCGCCCAACAATGTATGTTATGATGCTACAGAAGGGTTAACTATTACAGCCAGCATAACACCAGGAACAGGTTCTGGGATTTTAAGTTATACATTAAATGGAGGGAGAACCAATACAACAGGAAGCTTTGATAAGTTAGGTCCCGGAACTTATACAGTTACAGTAACTGATGAAAAGAATTGTACCGATACAGAAACCATTACGGTTAATCCGGAGTTGGATGTAATAGCTTCAGCAAATCCGATTTCAGCTTGTGGGACATCAACAGATGTAACCATTACAGCAACGGGAGGTGATGGAAATTATGTATATGCTATTGTTCCTGATGGCAACACACCAAATTCTTTTTCAACAACCAACCCCGTAAATATTACCACAGCTGGAGATTACGATGTATATGTAAGAGATCATGCCGGAGGAACTGGATATTGTGAAGCCAAATACGATATTACCATTACTGCCGACCCTGAGCTTAAGGTAACAGCTTCAAATACAAAAATTTTATGTAATGGAACAACATCTACGTTAACCATAACTGCAGGAGGAGGTTCTGGAAATTATACTGGATATTCTATTGATAAAGGCTCAACGTTTCAACCATCAAATGTATTTAATAATCTTATCTCTGGAAACTATAATATTGTTGTAAAGGATTCCCAAGGATGTGAAGTAGAATTATTTTATACGATAAACCAGCCGCAAGAGTTAACAGCTTCAGCAAATGTGGCAGCTTTAGTAGAATGCAATCCGAGTGTTGGTGCCGATGTTAGAATTACCAATGCACAAGGAGGAACAATTCCATATGAATATAGTTTTGATGGTGGATCAAGTTATGGAGCATCTGCGACTCAAAATTTAATGCCGGGAACATACGAATTATATGTAAAAGATGCTAGCGGATGTATTTTTGGACCTATGCCAATTACGGTAGAAGAAGGACCAGAAGAGCCTGAATTAGATGCCCTAGTTGATTATAATTGCGATGGTACAGGAAGCATAACTGTTAACGCTTCACCTTCAACGTATGATTATACTTATCAGTTGAATGGAGGAACTGAACAAGTATCTAACGAATTTGAAGGGGTAGCTCCTGGAACTCATGATATAACGGTTAATTATATTAGTAATTTACCTGCTACTCCAATACCAGAAAAATGTCCTTTAAGTAAAGATATTAAGGTTATTGTTGAAGACGGTCACAAGTTTACAGCAGAAGTTATAGGTACAACTAATGTAAGCTGTAATGCAGATAACAATAGTGAAGTTACCATTTCAGTTACCAATTTCGGTGCTAGTGGATATGAATATAGCTTGGATGACTTTGCCACTATTTTAGGAACATCAACCAGTGCTACAGAAACAATTTCTGTAGGATTAGAAGCAGGAACATATACATTATCTGTTCGGGATATTGATAATCAAAGTGCTACCCCTTCTCTTGCGTGTAGTAAAGATTTACTTTTTATCATTACAGAACCAGATCCAGTAGTGGTTACTGCACAAATAACTTCAGAAATAACATGTAATGTAGCAACAGCAACCATAACTGCAACAACAGCTACTGGAGGAACACCTGGATATACTTATCAGTTGGAAGACATTTCTGGAATCCCTATTGCAGGATATGAGTTTGCTACTAATGGGACGAATAGAGTTTTTAGCAATTTACCAATAGGAGATTATATAGTAAGAGCTAAGGATAGTAAGGATTGTGATGATACTTCAGAAACTTTATCAGTATCAGCACCCGACTCCGTAACCTTTACGGCTACTCCTACCGCCTGTGTTAGTGGTGTTTATACTCCACAGATTGAGGTGGAAATAACAGGAGGAAATAATGATTACCTAGTGAGCTTAAGTGATGGTTCAGGTGTTTTTTACAAACCAAATGTTGACGATGACTCTCATATTTTTTATAATCTAGACCCGGGAACTTACGAAGTTACTGTAAAAGATGGTTATGGCTGTTCAGCTAACGTGAAAACCGTTATAGTAAGAGATGATCTGGATGCAGATGTTGATGTAACCCATATAGCTTGTGTTGATGGAAAAATTGAGGTTACAGCATCCGGAGGTGATGGAAATTATGAGTACAGTTTTGACGGCGGAAACTCTTATGGGACTTCAAACACATATGCAGTTACTTCCGGAAATGGAGGTTCTTATGATGTAGCGGTAAAAGATGGTTCGGGGGCTTGTGTGTATGAAGAAACAGTTCAGGTAAATGAACTTACTCCGATAAGTATAACTGTTACTCCTACACAACCAAAATGCCACGATGAAAAGGGGGCTATTCAGATAGATATTTTCGATGGAGTAGGGCCTTATGTTATCGTAATTAATGATGGAACATTCGATGTTATTAAAGAAAAATTTACAGGAACTTCTACCACATTTTATAATTTATCAGCAGCAAATTATACAGTTACTGTAACAGATAATTATGGTTGCTTTGATGATAAAACGCTTATAATCACAAATCCGGATGAATTAACAGCTGATATTAATCCATTTATAACAGACTGTGGAAGTACTCCTGACGATTTTGGATTTGCCATAGAAAATTTGCCAGCCTATTACACATCTGGAGGATTTACAATTGAATATACTGATGGAATTGGATCTTGGCAGACTTCAAATGAATTTAATACATACAATCCTGGAGATGTGGTTAATCCAAAAGTAAGGGTTACAAATACTAATACAGGAAATATATGTTCTTTAGACATGGGAAGATACATTATTCCATATCCTTTAGATGATTTAAATATTGAAGTATACCCAATTATTGTTAACTGTAATGAAATGATTGTTACAGTAGAAGGAACTGAGGGAGACCCTGGATATGAATATACATATACAAATGATCCGTCAAATTTTGACCCAAATAATCCAAGTGTAAATTGGACTTCTCAAACTCCTTTTGGAGGACCGCACGTATATGAATATTATAACCTCATTCCTGGACGTACATATGTATTTTATGTAAGAGATGATTCTGGATGTATTCGTCAAAGCTCTGTAAATGTTAATGACTTGGTAAACTTACCTATGGACATTGAAGTTGAATATGAAGCTTCTTGTTCAGGGGCAAATGATGGTCAGATATCGTTTACTCTTACAGATGATGATGGTACGGTGGAACCGTATATTCGATATGAACTTTATGAATTAGGAAATCTAACACCGATTTATTCATCAACTCCGACAAATGTTCCATTTAATTCACCAGAAACATATAGTATCCCTATTTCCCTGCCTCCAGGTGAATATTATGTGCAAGTAACACAGCACGATGGAACAACAGATGCATGTGTTGCAGCAACTGAAAATATTCTTATTGAAGAGCTGGATCCAATTTCTGGGACACCTGCTAAAATAAGAAATATTACTTGTGAAACACCGGGACTTATTCAAGTTTCTGATATTACAGGTGGTGGCGAAGAATATACCTATACTTTGACTAGTACTGATTTTGATATTGACGGAGATGGTATTTATGACCCTGCAATTGATTTTATCACTACCACCGACAACCCTATGGAGGTTTCTATAGATGATATCTTAGACCCAACCGTAAATTCTATAGTTGTTGATGTTAATGTAGAAGATCAATACGAATGTGGTCAATATTTGGGTCAGGTTACTTTAAACATCTCTCAAGCACCGGAAATAGATGCAGTTATTACCGACAATTGTGACGGTAATGCAAGCATTACAGTAAATGTAGATGCTACAACAGGACTTGCGCCTTATTATTATTCTATGGATGGCGGAGCAACCTACGGTCTTGCTGGGGAAAACGAATTTACAGGTCTAACCACAGGGACTTACGAAATCATGGTATTAGACAGCAATGGTTGTACAGTTGCTGCTAATGCCGATGTGGAGATTTATGAACCATTGGCATTTGCTGAACTGGAAGTAAGAGAAGCTTTGGATTGTCAGTCGGGTGATGAAGATGCCAAAATCTTTTTTGAAGTAGAAGGCGGCTCTTCAGTAGATGCATCTACCAATATATTGTATTCTATTAGCGGTCCGGCAGGATTTACGAATCCGGTTACCGAAGTACCTATCCCGTCAACTGCTACGCCACCAAACTCAAGATTGTTTACAGGAGCAAATGTGCCAGGAACTTATACCATCACCCTTAAGGATGCACAAACAGGTTGTATTATCTCACGAAAGGTTGAAGTACCGGAAAAATTAGTACCAGAGGTTTCTGGCACACCGATTACAACTGATGTTACTTGTTACAATGATGCAGATGGGACTATTACCGTTACTGCTAAAGACAATGCTACAGGACCATATACTTTTGAAATTATCGCAAGGAACGGAACTCCATTTTCGATGGCACCAACAGCTTCCAATGGTTATCAAGCTACCTTTACAGGATTGGCAGGAGCTATAGGAGCAGGAATTACTTATACTATAGAAATTACTGCTAACTCTAATAATGCATGTACATCACTACCTATCGATGCAACTATTTATCAACCGGAAAATTTAACCGGATTAACATTAAATGTTACTGAGTTTGCTTGTACAACAGGCAACGCAGTAAATTTAGCAAGCGTAACTGCCAGTGGAGCTACCGGAGGAACCGGAACTTATGTTTATGAGTTTATATACAATAACGGAACGCCGGGAGATACAAGTGATGATATTACACGAAAAGATGCTACAACAACATTCAATGTCTCCAATCACGCTGGAGGAAATGTGGTAGTTAATGTGTATGATGAAAAGGGTTGTTTTATTTCTGATAATATTGACATTAAACCGTATAATAAATTAGAGCAAATTGTAACGATACCGACCAACCCAACATGTAACGGAGGTGATGGTGCTATTCAAGTGGATGCTACGCTTGCATCAGGTGCTATTGGTTCAGATATATTGGAGTATCGCATTTTTGATGAAACAGGAACGGAAATTACTAGTGAATTCTTCCGAGGAAATACTGATACATATACATTTAACAACTTAGATATAGGATCCTACGAGATTCGCGTATCCAATTATGATACAGGCTGTGAATTGATAACTACAGAGGAGTTGACTGATCCAAATACTTTTGACATTGATTTGGATATTACCTCTAGTGTAGTTTGTTTAGGTTCTCAAACCGGAGAAATTTCAGTTGAGTTAATTGATGCGAATGGAACACCGTCTTATTCTGGACCTTTTACATGGAGAATAGACAATACAAATGGTACACCGGTTGATAATAGTGATGATACCTTTGCGAAAAATGGAAATAGTACGGATAACGGACCAATAACGATTGATCAGTTTGAAGCAGGAACATATATTATTTATGTAACACAAGATAATAACCCGCAGTGTACTCAAGAGAAAGTATTTACTATCGCGACACCATCGGCAAACCTAACTGCTACGGCAAGTGTAACAGCGCAAACGTGTAGTTTAAATGATGGCATCATAGAAATCACTAATGTATCTGGTGGTTGGGGTGGCTATAAATATTATGTAGACACAACGCCAATCGCAGATGAAAATGATATTACTAATTATTTTGATAGCCCTCGTTTTCAAGGCTTGGCTACAGGTACATATGAAATATGGGTAATCGATCAAAAAGGTTGTTCAGTTCAATTACCTTCCGAAGAAATTATTAATCCAACACCAATTACTGGAGATATTAATGCTTCAACTCAAAATTGTGAAGGATTGAGTGGAGAAATTACAGTAGATAATGTTACTGGAGGTTCAGGAGGACTTTATACATTCCAATTGATTAAAGATGGAGTTGATTTTGGGGCTCCTCAAACAGGAATGACAACAGTTTTTACAGGCTTAGGTGCTGGAGATTATGAAGTTAGAATTTCTGATAACTGGGATTGTTCTGTGGTTTTATTAACTCCAATTACTTTATATGAAGAAATAGCACTAAATTATACTATAGATAGTAGTATATCATGTGATGCCTCTAATAATAATCTTGGAGGACAAGTTACAATCGATGCAATTGGAGGAAATGGTTTATACACATTTGAAGTTGAATATCCTAATGGAACTACAGCAAACAACGGAAGTATAGCTACCTTTACAGGTCTAGATCAAGTTGGAACCTATATATTTACAGTTACAGATGGTGTGGGTTGTGATGAACAAATAGATTTAGAGCTTGAAGCACCTATAATTCCGGAATTAATAATATCTAAGAAAACAAATGTTTCTTGTGAAGGATTAAGTGATGGAACTATTAAAGCAACTGTAAACTCTTCTACATCTGTAAACCCTCCTTATACATATGTATTAACGGGTCCAATTACGGCTACGAATACAAGTGGATTATTTACAGGATTGCCAGCTGGAAACTATACAATTACGGTAAGTTCAGTTTTAGGATGCTTTGATGAAGAGATTGTAGAAATTACTGAGCCATCCGCTTTAGATTTTATGGCCGTGGTTACTACAGAATTTTCATGTAACCCAGATAATACTATTGCAGTAGGGCAAATTACAGTCAATGTAGACCCTATTACAGGAACGGCACCTTATTTATATAGTATAGATGGGACAAATTATCAAAACAGTAATGTTTTTGATGTAGTTGATACTGGAAACGATGAAACCTATACATTATATGTTAAAGATGCAAATGGGTGTTTTGATACTTACCCAGTAACAATAAATACACTTCCTAAAATTACAGCGGTAGGAGTTACACCAGTAAGAGCCATTACATGTGCTAATACTGAAGAAGTTGCCGTTACAATAGTTGGAGGTTCTGGAGATTTTTCAGTTGAATTACTACCTGTAGGGCCGACAAAACAATTAATTGGACAAACAATAAACTTTGATTTGCCAACACCAGGAGATTATGTCTTCCAAGTAACAGATAATGTAACAGGATGCTTCTTTATTACAGCTCCATATACAGTAAATCCTTATAATACTATCAAAGCTACGGCTAATGCGAGTTCATCGGTAAGCTGTATTGGTTCTGCAACAGGAGAAATTACTATTAACGTAAGCGATTATATTGGAGATTATACTTATGAAGTGTTTGCTAGTAATGGAACATCTATTGGAGTGACAGGATCAGGGATAGCTTCAACGCCAATAGCTATAAGTGGAATTCCAGCAGGGAATTATTATGTTGAAGTTATTGCTCTAGATTCTCCTTACTGTCCAGCTACATCTAATACAGTAAATATAAAGTCCCCTACAAAAGGACTAGATCTAAACGCTGTGGTTACAGAAGATTTGAGTTGTATTACAAATCAAGCTGAGATTGTTGCTACTGCAACCGGAGGATGGGGAAGCTATCAATATGCCTTAGTTATACAGGGAGCTACTCCTTCAACTGGAGATTATAGCGTAAATAATATTTTCACGAATGTTTCAGCAGGAATTTATGAAGTATACGTAAAAGATGCTGAAGGTTGTGAAGAGGTAGAAACAGTTACGCTAACGCAACCTATTCCTATTAATGCAACAGCTACTGCAACTTCTATTGATGTGCTTTGTGAGGGAGATAAAACAGGAAGTATAACGGTTACAGGAGTTACTGGTGGTAGACCTGATTTTGATGCTACGGTTGAGTATTTGTATATCTTAAATAGACTTGACCAGAGTGGAGGAGTTATTTCTAGCTCTGCACCACAATTGTCAAATGTATTTAATAATCTGGGAGCAGGAGATTATAGTGTAACAGTTACCGATAATCACGATTGTGATTTTGTCACTCTTCCAGTTTCAGTTACAGAACCAACGGAGGTATTTGCTTCATTACGTTTAGTAGCAGGTAATACGTGTACAACAGGAGCTACGTTAGAATTAACTGTAACAGGTGGCACAGGTTCGGGTTATGAATACAGTACCTCAGCAAATAGTGGTTGGATGAGTATGAGTGGCAATAGCATTCAAATTGATGTCCCAGAACCCATTACAACAACAGAAATGCATCAATATTATGTAAGAGATTCTAATGGTTGTATTTCAAATATTTCAAATAGTGTAACAATATCTCCAATACGTCCTCTAGAAATTACACCTACTGTAGTTGCAGATGTAAGTTGTTATGACGAAGCAACAGGCTATATTAAAGTTGATGTAACCGGTGGTTTAGGAGATTATTTATATACGTTGTTCGATGTTTCAGGAAATGTAGTGGTAAGACCACAGCAATCAGGAAATACATTCTCAGATTTACCTGCTGGGGTTTATTTTGTTGAGGTTGAAAGTGGCGATTGTATAGCGCAAGAGCGTATTCAGATTGAAGAAGGGGAGGAACTAACCTCTAAAGAACCTGTAATTTTCAATCCTATATGTTCAGACGATTTAGGTAGCATAGAATTAGAGCTTCAAGGAGGTTCTGGAGTATATCAATATGCAATATCTCCAAATCTAGATCAATTCCAAAACAAAAATGTTTTTGAAGACTTAGAGCCAGGAACGTATACCATTATTGCTCAGGATTCTAAAGGTTGTAACCCATTTGTTTATAAAAAGGAGATTGTTGCACCAAGTCCAGTTGCTGCTAAGGCCAATATTTTGGAGAAAGAGTTTTGTGCTGGAGACAAAACAGCAAGCTTTGAAATTAATATTGAAGGGGGTACGCCTCCTTATTATACCGCTTTAAATACGCAAGAAGACGATAAGTTTATAGAAAACAAAACAATGTTTGACGGTTTAGAGGGGGGAGAAACTTATGTTGTTTTTGTTAAAGACGCCAATGGATGTTCTACAAATGTTATTGTAACATTGGATAAATCGGTTGATCTTTCTCCAAGAGCAGAGATGAGTCAGAATTGTTTTGACAATAGTGCGGTTAATGAGGTTACAATTATGTTGGCTCAAGATAATTTAGAAGATGTTATTTACACTTTGGATGGAGGAGTAGATCAGTTTGAAAATAGATTCTCAAACCTTGCCCCAGGAAAACATACGGTTACTGTTTCTTACTTTGGATGTGAGAAAACTGTGGATTTCACAGTAGATCCAATAGTTCCTTTAAACCTTTCGGTAGGAGAAAGTAATATTAACGAGTTTACCATTTTACCTACTGGTGGAGCTGCTCCGTATGAGTATTTTATTGATGGGGTTTCTAATGGAAACGATTCCAAATATGTTATTAGAGAAAGTGGTGTTTATGAAGTTAAAGTTATAGATGCTAATGGGTGTGAAGTTGTTGCGCAGATTGAGATGGAATTTATAGATATAGATGTTCCAAATGTATTCACTCCAGATGGCGATAATAATAACGATACTTGGACTCCTAAAAACACGCTCTTATATCCTAAAATAGTTACCAAAATCTATGATCGCTACGGAAGGGTGGTTGCAGAACTTCGTGTTGGAGACGAATGGGATGGACGTTATAACGGTGCCTTATTACCAACAGGAGATTACTGGTATGTTATTAAGCTGAATGGTGCAGAGGACGATAGAGAGTTTGTTGGACATTTTACACTTTATAGATAAAGAAAAATTGATAAGACTCAAACAGAATTATTTTTTGTTTGAGTCTCATCATGATAAAAATTTTAAAATAAAATGAAAAAGTATCTTTTTATAATTGCAATAACGGTAGGCTTTTCTGTTAAAGCTCAGGAATTAACACTTCCTACATTTACACAATATTTAGCAGACAACGAATTTGTAATTTCCCCTACCTATGCCGGAATTGGAGATTATGTAAAAATACGAGGGAATGCCTTAACGCAATGGGTGGGTATTAATGATGCGCCAGATACCCAAACCCTTGTGGGAGATGTTCGTGTGGGCGATAAATCTGGGGTTGGTGCTTTGTTTTATAATGATAGAAATGGAAATACACAGCAAATGGGAGCGAGACTCTCTTTTGCTCACCACCTTACTTTAGACGAGTCTGAAGATCGTTTTTTGTCCTTTGGAATCTCCTATAATATTAATCAGTTTCGTTTAGATATTAATAATTTTGATGCGGATGGAGATGGTATTCCAGACAATACAGATCCTAGCATTACCGATAATCGTTCTACTACAAATCATAATTTTGATGTGGGAGTTTTATTAAGGAGTGGAGGTTTTTTTGCAAGTTTAAATGCTTCGAATATCTTAAATAAAGATTTAAATGTCTTTGCTATAAACGAACCTAATAGACTCAGAAATTATTATGTGTATTCTGGATATCGATTTAAAAAGAATATACGTTCTAATTTTGAATGGGAACCATCAGTGTTTTTTCAACTTTATGAAAGTGACGGAAGATCGAGTACCGATATCAACATGAAAGTTAGGTATTGGGACTTTGAGGATTATTATTGGGCAGGAATTAGCTACCGTTTCTTAAACGATCAATTTATGGATCCATTAAATGTTGGTCCTATGATTGGGATGAAAAAGGGAAGTTTTTACTTTGCTTATTCCTACCAAGTTATTCTCAACGAGATACAAGCGTACAGCACAGGAACCCACATGATTACCATTGGGGTAGATATTTTCCAAGGATTGGGTCCTTGCCGTTGTACAATGCGGTAGTTATGCTAGCAGGTAATAAAAGTGTTTAGTAAGGGTACTAAAACAGCTATTTCTTAGCTTTATTTAGTTCGGAGACTATACTTCTTACATTTTTAACAAGTAGTGGAAAGGCAGGTTCTGTCATTCCGTGTCCGTAACCATCCATTTCGTATAGGGTAGTATTTTTGTGTCCCGCAACTTTCATCATTCGCATTAAATAAGCATTTTCTTCATAGCGCCCTAGCATTTCCATTTCTCTATCGCCAGTAATTAATAATAATGGAGGAGCATCTGCTCGGACATGATATAAAGGAGCCAAACTATCAACTATAGGTTGTGTTCCTGGAATGCCACGTTCTTTTCTGATGGTAAAATGAGTAATTGCGTGTCCGCTAAATGGAATGAGTCCTGCAATAGCATTAGCATCTACATTAAATTTTGCCAAATACGATTTGTCTAAACCAATCATACTTGCTAAATAACCGCCTGCTGAATGTCCAGAAACAAATATGAGGGAAGGATTCCCTTTATAACCCTCAATATTTTTAAAAACCCATGCCACAGCAGCGGCTGCATCTTCAATGTATTTAGGCGATTTTACTTTTGGGTTTAAACGATAATTAACTCCAACAACCGCTATTCCTTTATTTTTTAGAGCTTCAGGTATTTCTTTAGCTCCACCTGTAAGTCCGCCACCATGAAACCAAACTACTGTTGGGTAGTTTTCTATGTTTGTAGGATAGTATAAATCTAGCACACAGCGTTCGTTAATATAGGCATCCGAAGCATTTGTAGCGGCATCATAGTATTGAATATCGCTTTTAGTGGTATAGGTTGTCTCTTGTGCTAAAAGAGAAGTAATATTCAGTAGTAAAAAAAGAGAAACAACTATTTTTTTCATTGTGGTTGATTTTTAATCCCTCATTGAGGGTTTTATTTCCCAGAGCCTGTCCTGAGTTTACCGAAGGGCTCTAAGTCTAAATGGATTAAATTA
This sequence comes from Galbibacter orientalis DSM 19592, assembly GCF_000260115.1. Taxonomy (GTDB): domain Bacteria; phylum Bacteroidota; class Bacteroidia; order Flavobacteriales; family Flavobacteriaceae; genus Galbibacter; species Galbibacter orientalis. Next base: position 921,248 of record NZ_JH651379.1, read on the forward strand.
TTTTCTTTTCAATACCTCGTAGCTTGCCTCGAGGTAGTTGATTTTGTATTTTAATCAATAATCTCGATGTAGAGCCCTTTGGAAAGCTTAGAATTAAGTCCATGAGGTATTGATTAGGGTTTTAAAACCTCTTCTATTTTATTAATAATATGCTGAGGTAATATAGTTCTCATAACCTCTTTATAATCTTCTGGGGCTTTATTTCCATAGATAGAGGTTGGAATAAGCGGGTACTTTTCTTTATCAGAAAGTAAGGCATATTCCTTAGGTTGTTTGTAAGGATAAAATCCAGCGTATGGGTGCGTAACGCCCCAAAGTGTAATTACTTTTACCCCATACATTGCTGCTAAGTGTCCGTTGCCACTATCCATAGAGAGCATTAAATCTAAGTGAGCAATGAGTTGTAATTCTTCTTCAAACGTAATTTTTTTGAAAGTAAAAACGGTATTTGGATAGGCTGTGCTTAACCTTTCTAATTCAGATTCATCTTTAGGCCCTCCAAATAGAATAATTTTAAAAATGTTGGTTTTTGAGAGGTACTCAATAACCTGTTCCATTAAGTCTATCGGATACATTTTTGTATCAAAAAAAGCAAAAGGGGCAATACCAACCCATTTTTTGGAGTCTCTTCCTAGTAAATCATAAATTTTGGAGGGTAAATCGGGGTTTTTAGGAACAATATCTTTTGAAAGGTCTACTTGGCAGCCTAAAGCTCTAAAAACAGCTGCATAACGCTCTATGGTAGTTTTAAGAGGTTTAAATTCTTTCCCCGCAACTAAATTCCTCTTTTCCGCTCTTCCTTTATCAATAGTTTTTGAAGAAACATTTTTCAGTTTAAAAAGAGATTTAATTACAGTGCTTCGAAGAGAGCCGTGTAAATCGGCAATTTCAGTATAATTATTTTCTTTTATTTCTGAATAAAATTTTAGTAAGCCTTTAAAACCTTTATGTTTTCCACGAATGTGAGCAGTTACCACATCCACACCTTTTACCGTTTCAAAAACAGGTTTTAAAAATGCCTTGGTAGCAACGGTAATTTTGATGTTTTTATTTTGCTGAAGCACACACCTAAGTACGGGCACAGCAATAGCGGCATCACCAATGTCCGAAAAACGGATTACTAATATATGTTTTGTAGGATTCATTTTACTCGATAATCGAGGTTTTTATGTTTCATAGCCTGCCCTGAGTTAACGAAGGACTTAGGTAAAATATTTTTCAGTTTTTCTAATCCCTCTGGTTTGCTTCCAGATAGTTTACTAGGATCTTATTTCCAATAATTGGCTACCCATTTTGCAGGGCGTACGTATCGATACCATTTCCCACGACCTCCTTTGATTGCTTTATGCGGATTTATTTCCCCATGAAAAATAATAATTTTTGCGCCTTCAGGGATTTCTGGAACTTTCCAAAATGCAAACGGAATCCTAGAAACACAATCATATTTATAACTTGGGCACCATTCGGTTGGCCAATAATTTAATAATCCTTTTTCATGAACTGCCCACGAAAGGTATTCTTGCTCATTTCGATGGTCTTTTCTTATAGTATCGAAATTTTCAACAAAATAATCGTAAACATAACCATGTTTGCCAATTTCAAACCGATAAACCGATGAGTTTCCTGTAATTCGCCATTGTTTGTTATAATCTTTAATAATCATAAAGGCGTTATCATCTTCAAAAAAACAATCGATATTATCTACAATAACTACATCTAAATCTAAAAATAAAGCGGTTCCTTGCAATCCATAAAGGTCTTCTTTTAGCGTAGTTAGCTTTTTCCACATCCGCTCAGGAAGGTTGGAGTTTATTTTAACTTCTGGAATGGGAAAACATTTAATATCTTCATCAATTCCAGTTTCATCATCTGTAAAACAAACCATGGTGAAAGGGAGCGTTAAATTGCGCTTTACCATACTGTGTAAACGGTTTACATAGGTAGCATCGTAAAGTGTACCCCACTTCATGCAAAAAATATGAATGTCTTTTTTATTACTCATCTTTAGTTTATTTCTTGTAAAGTACAGGGTTTAAGTTTTCGTCGTTGTACATTTTCATCTGTTTGTACACCTTCATATATTTTTTCCCTGTTTCTATATCATTTAAAAGCTGATCAATAGCCAATGAAAGGTCTTTTTTTTGTTCTAGGAGAATTGTTAGCTTTTCTTGACATTGTTTTTTATGATTTTCTGAAGCATCGGCACGCGTAACTTCTTCTTTCATATGATAAATTTTCAATGCCAAAATTGAAAGTCGGTCAATAGCCCAAGCAGGACTTTCCGAATTGATGGTAGCATCGGGTTGTACAGAAACGTCTTTATATTTCTGAAGAAAATAACTATCAATATATTCTACCGTATCGGTCCGATCTTGATTTGATGCATCTATTTTTCGTTTCAATACCAAGGCTTCTTTCTCATTAATATTTGGATCACGAATAATATCTTCGTAGTGCCACTGTACGGTATCAATCCAATTTTTGCGGTATAAAAGATGGGAAATATCATCTTTTGGATACGGATTTTCAAAGGGTTGATTTACCGTATCTTTTATATGATAGGTAAGAATACTCTCTTCAAAAATTTTAAAAGCAAGTTCGCTAAACATTCAATTTTTACTTTAAACCACAAATATACTTATTTAAAGACGGATGAATTTAGAGAATGTGTAAATTTGAGAGAAGAATTAAAAGAATTGTTTTGATGAAGGTCCATAATTTAAGTGAAACAAACTCTGTTGTTAATCATTTTTTAGCTGAAATAAGAAATGTTAACATTCAAAATGATAGGATGCGTTTTAGAAGAAACATTGAGCGTATTGGAGAAATTTTAGCTTATGAAATGAGTAAAAGTTTACATTTTTCTTCGGAAGAAATACAGACTCCATTGTCAGAAATTAAAGCAAACTTGATAGATGACAAGGTAGTTGTTTGTTCTATTTTGCGTGCAGGTGTTCCGTTGCACAACGGAATTTTAAATTATTTTGATTGGGTAGATTCTTCATTTATATCTGCATATCGTTATCATATTTCAGAAACAGAATTTGAAATTAATGTGGAGTACCTTGCTTCACAAAACTTAGATAATAAAGTGCTTATTCTGGCCGACCCAATGCTGGCAACTGGACAATCATTATTGGCAACTTTTGAAGCACTCATAAAGGTGGGTTTACCTAAAGAAGTGCACATAATTTCTGTTATTGCTGCACAGCCAGGAATAGATTTTTTAAAAGATAAACTTCCACAGGAAACTCAGCTTTGGATTGGCGCTATTGATGAGAAGTTAAATGATAAAGGTTATATTGTTCCAGGCCTTGGCGACGCTGGAGATTTAGCCTATGGCGAAAAGCTACAAAAATAAAATTATAAAAGGCAAGATTATAAAAGACCACAAAAAGATCTCTTTTATCCATAGTTTTTTAATATTCTCCACATTTTTTGCAATAATTATGGAGAGGGGAAAAATGGAAAATATAACTTCAGAAGTGTTTGCACTTTCCGAAATTATAGCCACTAAAATTGCTAAGATGAGCATGAGAAAAATTAAAATCCCAGGAACTCTAGTAACAAAAGACTTGCTTTGTTTCCTTAAAAAAAATGCTATAGTGCTCCAAATCCCCATTACACAAATAAATAGTAGCGGAATGATATAACGGATGTCTTCATATTTTTCTATGGTAAATTCTGGCGCAAAATAAACTAAGGAATAGAATTTTTCTAGATGATTTGTTAGGTAATAAAAAGTGAATGCCAACACAAGAACTACCGATAATGCTACAAATGGAATAAGTAAATTTCGATAATCATTTTTTTTATAAAGAAAAATTCCAGCAAAAACTAATAGAATAAATAGTAGCGACCAGCTGTAAAAAAAAGTGGCGACAAATACCCAAAGAGAGGCATCAAAAATTTTAATTTCTATATCTCTATTTGAACGAATACTAACCAATCTTCTAAAAGACATTAAAATAAACACATTGGATATAAGAAGATTTGTTTGGTTAAATATCTTTGGAAACAAACAGAATATCAGAACAAAGAAAAATAAAGTAAAAGAATTACTCTTTGTCAAAAAGTTTTTTCTGTTGATAAAATCAATTAAAAATAAAGAGGTTATTATGATGATAAGTGACTGAAACAGTTTGATTAAAACCTCTAACGTAAACGGCACTTCTAAATACAAAAAAAAGCCTCCAATAAGAAATAAGGAGATAAAAACACAAAGAATTATGTAGTTTATAGGATTAGTTCTTTCAAAAATGCTTGATATCATGTCAGGTTTTTGTATTTTTGCGCTGTAAATTTAATATATCTTTTACTGATGAGTGACTTTTTCTATGGTATTCAGGATTTATTTGAGAACGTTTTGTTCATTCCTTTAGATGCTTTACGCTTTTTAAACAGTTGGTGGTTGTCAAACATAATCAATTGTATTTTTATAACTATTGGTTTCATTGCTTTCTTTTATTGGATGAAACAAATGAAAATATATAGTGAAGAAGAAAAGGATACTTACAAGACTATTCAATAAGAATTAATAATACCTTATTTTTCGATATAAAAAAATCCTATCAAATTAAATTTGATAGGATTTTTTAGTGTTTATATGTTTGTAATTATTTTTTCTGTTGTTCAGCAGCATACTCTTTCAAGAATTTATTTAATTCTAATAAAGATAAGCCAAGTAAAACAAGTCCTAATAAAGTAATAGGAAGTAAAAACATATATCTTTTAAAGATGCTTTTAACCTCTACACCCCTTCTTGGGAAGTCTGAAATAACATTTACAATTTCAGATTTATTGGCTCTGTCTTCGTTTAATTGAACCAAGTCTTGTTTTATTAAATCAACTTGTTTAATTAAAGCAAGTTCTTTATTTTGTTCTGTATTTCCACCTTCACCTAAACTAATACTGGTTCCTTGCATAGGTTTATCAGCTTCTTTTTCCATAACTCTTTTATACAAGCCTTGTAAAGAGTCTATTTCAACAAGCTGTCTCTTTAAGATACTATCTTGCATGGTTAAGTTAAGTTCTCGAATATTCTTTTGAACCTTGAAATAATCATTTCTAGAGATAGATTGAATAATTGGCCCTTGAATTTTTTTAGCAACTCTACTATCCGTAGCTTTTACAATAACAGTATGGAAACGAGCATCAAAAGAATTAAAGTTTTCTAGATACTTCTCCATATCAATAGCTTTCTGCGTAGTGGTATCTAAGCTTCTTACAAATTCGTCAAATAATTTTACTTTTTGATTTTCATCAGAATAAGATTCTGCTTCAATCTCTTTAATACTAGCAGCCTCATGGACATCAATTTCAAAAGCCTCAGCCAATGCTACAGAGTCTTCAGCTTCTGCTAATTCATTATAAAAATTTATATTATTATAAAGCTGTTGTACACTTTGGAAGTTTGGTTCTAAAACCATAGTAGAAACGTAAACAGGCTCTTTTCTATAATCTAAATAGCCTCCAATTACTACTCCAATTACACCTGCAATTACAAATTTAATAATGTGTAGTTGGATAAAAAGCAAGAAGGCAATTATGATTCCAAAAATGCCTTTAATAATGTTTCCGATAAAATTGAAGAATTTGCGAAATCCATCTCCAATCATTTTGAAAAGTTGTCCTAAATCTATTTCCTCGGAATTGTTGTTCTGGTTAGGTTGAACATTCTCGCTCATGCTAGTTAGTTGTTTTTAAAAATTTGTTCTAAAATCTTTTTCGTTATTAAATATGTAGGCTTTACACCCGTAATTCCTAATCCACCAGATGCTAAGGTACTTCCCGTTTCTAAAGGATTATCTGAAGCGTAATAAGCGTAACGCACTTTCACATCTTCAGAAATGCTCTTTCTAATTTTAGAAGCAGATTGTATAGCTTTTTGATAATGTGCTCCTTCCATTTCTAAACCAATTACATTCCAAGTACTATCGTAAAAGAACTTTAAAATATCCTTATTCTGAAGCGAAGTTCCTAGAACACTAATCATAGTTCCTTCAAACACTTGTAAACCATTTCCTTCAAAATCTTTGGCACATAATTCGTTTTTAAAAGGATAATTATCTGCCGTTCCCTCAAAAATATGCGCGCTAGGAATCATTAAATCTCCTTTTCCTCCTTCTAAAATCCCAGCTTTCCCCATTATAGATACCGAATCTATATTTAAAAATTCTTTATCTTCTCCTTTAGCTTTATAGGGTTTTAAAAGCTCATCAATGGTTTCATAAGCTTGCTCTCCAAAAGCATAATCCATTACAAAAAGAACAGGCATCTGATCTTTTTCAATGTTGCTGTCAAAAGTAAAATTTATTTTGTCAAAATCAATCTTTGAGGTATCAAAAATTTGAACATCTATATTGGTGCCAGATGTATCGTCAATACTAATCATACCATTCTTTTCAGCAAAAGCTTTTACTTTCCCTCTTAGAAAAGAACTTTCTGGCTGACTCAACATCTCGTATACGTCATAATCGTTTTTCTGACTACTAAATTCTTTCTTTAAAACTGCCGAGGCGAATAAAGAATTCATCACACTGTGCATGTTGGCACTTATAATATGAATAGGGCGGTGTAGGATATTATTCTTTTTAAGAATTTTTTTTATGTTGTTGGCCCAAATTTCTCCGTGAATATGGTGACCTAAACGTTCTCTTAATACAGGACTGAAAGTGATGGTTCTTTTATTACCATCTATTAATTCTTCCAGAGCAATTTTTCCCATCCAATACACAATTTCTAAAAATCTTTCGGGGCTGTCTTTGATGGAGAATAATTTATGAGCTGCTAAGCATTCTTCAAAAGTTCTTCCTAAAATACTTGCTGCATGGCTAAGTGCTATTTCTCTTTCAGGCTGTGTAAGTTTATTTTTTAAAACTGCTTCTTCTAACTTCTGCCAATCTCTAATAGTTTGCCCAGATTCTTCTATAAAAACATTATCGGCAATTTTATGAGATTCAATAAATAGAAATGTAAGATGTGTTAAAATATCGTAGATGTCTGAGCGCCCTCTTGTAATCTCAATATTCATTTGGTCGTTGTCAATGCGGTAGCAATTTCTCCTCCTTTTCGGTGGAATAATTACCTTAAAACTAGAATTTTTGTATCCCTCTTCCGAAGTTAAATTTATATATCTGCATTGTTCTATCCCAATAGGAAGCCTATCAAGAATATAAACCAGCCCATTAAGTTCTACTTTTTCTTCTGCAACAGAACCGTAGATTTCTGGACGTAATTGTAATAAAGATTCTCGTAATGTTTCTCCAGACACTCCCATTGGTTTGTAAAAACCACGATTAAATAGGTGTCTCATAGCGATATACATTCGCTCTATTGCTCCTGAAGATTCTTGAGCTCTTGTTCTAGATTTTATTTTACTCATAAGATATTTTACTGAGCAAAAATACAAGTTCTTTTTGAAATTACTTATTTTTTGTGCAGATAAGCTTCATTTTATGAAGTATAATGCTTATGAAAGCGAAAATTAACTCTCTCAATTCCTTATAAAGAGTTTTTTGTTTAAAGTCTGCCTTTATTTTATTGAAAGCTTAACATCAATTAAATATGATTTTTTGAAGCAAGAAATTAAGTCATTAGAATGATAATTTTTTATCTTTTTATAAATTCTTCTAAAGCATCAGCAATTTTTCTGTCGTTGGCAAGACGTTGTATTTTATTTTGGCCCCCAAGTTTTCCTTTAGATTTCATAAAATTGGTAAAAGCGCCAGAATCAAGACTTGTAATTTTTAATTGCTGAAGTACTTTTCCTTGAATTAAATCAAAATAATAGCTGTTTTGCTGTTGTAGTGTTTCGTCTATTTTTTTTGCAAAACCCTCCATATCGGATGGTTTTTCTTCAAATTCAATAAACCATTCATGGTAAGGTAATTCGTTGTTTTCTGGATTAATCTGTGGTGCAACCGTAAACTCATTTATAGAAGCTCCAAATGCTTGAATAGCTTCTCGCATGGACTGTTCTACTTCTTTTGCAATAACATGTTCCCCAAAGGCAGATATAAAATGTTTTATTCTCCCAGAAACAATAACTCTGTATGGTTTTAATGAAGTAAATTGTATGGTATCTCCAACATTATAACTCCATAAACCAGCGTTTGTAGAAATTATCATAACATAATTTACATGGAGTTCAACCTCTTTAATGGTTAGTCTTTTTGCAGCTTCCGAATTAAAGTCGTCTGCTTTTATAAACTCGTAGAAAATCCCAGAATTTAGTAATAATAGCATTCCTTTTTCACGCTGAGAATCTTGATAAGCAAAAAAACCTTCACTAGCAGGGAAAAGTTCAATGCTGTCTACTTTTCTTCCTATTAAAGCTTCAAACTTTGCTCTATAAGGCTCAAAATTTACACCACCATAAATAAAGAGATTGAAGTTTTTAAATACATCTCCTACTTTTTTTGAGGTTTTCTGCTGAATTCTCTCAAAGTACATTTGCACCCACGAAGGAATTCCACTAATTACCGTCATATTTTCTGGGAGCGTCTCTTCTACAATAGCATCTACTTTGGTTTCCCAATCTTCAATTTTATTTGTTTCCCAGCTAGGGAGTCTATTTTTCTGAAGATACCCAGGTACGTAATGTGCTACAATTCCAGATAATCGACCGAGTTTAATTCCGTTTTTCTCGTCTAATACGGGACTTCCTTGTAAGAAAATCATTTTACCATCTACAAAATCAGCGTTTCCTGTTTCATAAATGTAATTTAGAATAGCATTTCTTGCTGCTTCAATATGATGCGGCATGGAATCTTTAGTAATAGGAATGTATTTAGCTCCAGAGGTGGTTCCAGATGTTTTTGCAAAATAAGCAGGCTTTTCTGGCCATAAAATGTTTTCCTCGCCTTTTACAACACGCTCAATATAGGGTTTTAATTCTTCGTAATCTCTAACAGGAACTCGCTTAGCAAAATCAGAAAAGGATTCAATTTTCTCAAAATTATGATCTTTACCAAATTGTGTGTTTTTTGCTCCTTCAATTAACGCTTTGAAAACTTTTTGTTGTGTTTCCACAGGAGAATTAATCCACTTTTGGTTTTTATAGTGTATATATTTGGCAAATATTTTGGCAGCAAATGCTTTTAGTGACATATAGTTTTATTCAAAATCGATATAATCGGTTGGGTTAACAGGGTACCCTTCGCTCCATAATTCAAAATGTAGATGAGGTCCAGTGGTAAGTTCTCCTGTATTTCCTATAATAGCAATAACTTCACCAGCTTTAACTTGATCGCCTTGACTTACACTTAAAGACGAATTGTGTTTATAAACCGAAATTAAACCAGAACCATGTTCTATTATACATACATAACCCGTTTCTGCGGTCCATTCTGCAAAAATTACCATTCCATCTGCAACCGATTTTATGGGGGTGTTTTTTGGAGCTAGAATATCTATTGCGTAATGTTTTTCTTTGGCATTGTATTGTTGAGATAGCGTCCCGTTTACTGGAGGAAATAGCACATAATCTGAAGTAGCAGAAGCCGATTCAAATAAATTGTATTTATCTTCATTAGCAACACGTTCTCTTAGGAGCGAATCTTGTTTGTTTGGTAATAGGCTTATTTGAGACGTATCTCTTCTAACTTCCTCTAATAAAGAGTCTTTATGAATTTCTTGAGTGTTAATCTCTCCTTTTAATACTTTTTGAATTTTATCGTAATATAATTCGTTTGCTCTAAGTTGTGCGGTTAAAGAATCTGCTTTATACGTAAGATCCATAGCCGTTCTTTTTAAGGAAGTAGAAGAATAACCTGGGATGTATTCTCGTAAAGGAGTAAAAGCAATTAAAATTGTTGTAAAAGCAATGATGAAAACAGAAAATAGTGTCCCCAATACAAAAACATTTAACCTGTTTAATTTAAATGAAAGCTTTTCTTCAAAAGTATCTTCATTTAAAATAACAAGTCTATACTTGTGGAGCAGTTTTTTTTTAATCTGCTTTCTTTTCTTTCTCTTTTTATTCATCATCACCAGCAAATATAAATATTAGGATGTTACAATGCTTTCTGTTTACAGATATTTGTTTTTTTTTAACGTGAAAAACCTCTTTACTATAAGTCGCAAAGTGGTAAAAGTGACGATTTTAAGAAAAAATATGATTTATTGTATACATTTCTTATTACATTTGTTTTCTAAAATTTATTAAAATGATATCATTAAACATTTTTCTAGGGATGATTGGCCCATGGCAAATAGCAATAGTAGTTATTTTAGTACTGTTATTGTTTGGAGGTAAGAAAATACCTGAATTAATGCGTGGACTAGGAAGCGGTATCAAAGAGTTTAAAGATGCCTCAAAAGAAGACGAAGAGCCTACAGTTGATCAGAAAAAAGAGAATATCTAATATTCTTTTTAAAATAAGATTAATCAAAAAGCCCATTTGTGTCAATACAAATGGGCTTTTTGATGTTATAAAGTTATCTTTTATTCTGATTTTATTGCAAGATCCTTTTTAGGACTTGTAAATTTTAGTGTTTTTAATACAGCTTCCAGTTCAAACATATAATCTCTTTTATTGGTTGAAGGAGCAAAAGTAAAACCTTCTAAAACTAATAAGCGATTATTAGGTTTGTCTGTAACAATGTAATTTATAAAAGGTCCTGCCATAGCAAAGTTCTTAACTTCCCACATTCCTTTGGTTTCAATTGCTTTTCTTCCAGCAATTTCAGCATCAAACACATAAGGGGCATACGCTTTTTCAGTAATCATATACATACCTTCTCTTCTCCCTGGAATATATTTCTCTCCTATAGAATCTCTCATTTTAATAATGGCGTCTACACGGGTAGAATCGTCTGGAATACTATTTAAAGGCATTTCATATACCAAAATATTCATGGTTCCTTTACGGATTTGACGTTCTATCCAAAAGAAATTTCCTTCTTGCTTTGCTATTTTATAAATGGAAGGCATGGTTAAAGAAACTCCTAATTCTTCTGAAAGCGCAGTTTCTCTGTTCAAGGAACGGGTAAATCGTTCCTGACTTTCAAGAATATCATTCTTTTTAAAAGCATTTATAATTTGGGGAGCAGTTTCTGCTATTTTCTGAATGATTTCATCCTCTGTTGGAGCTTTAATAATCCCTACTTTTTGTGGCTTTGCATATAAATCTGTTCTTAGTCCAGCTACTTCCGCAGTATCTTTTTTTACTACTAAAACATTACGACTATTTCTAGTTGCTCCTGAAAAAACTTCAAATGGTATTTGATGTATAGTGAATAGAGGTTCTACCACAGGGAGTCCTAAAACTTCATCTGCATAATATTTCCGAATAGAATCGCCAACGCGACCATTCCACATATCGTTATCAATTACTATTGACAATGTATTGATGGCGCCAACAGAATTTGGAAGAAATTTTTCTTTTTTATCTTCTTTACATGAAAGAATCAATAAAAAGACCATAATTCCCATTAAAATTTTTTTCATCATTTTAGGTTTTAGTGTAATTAAACTTAATGAACACAACTTAACTTTTTAGTTTAAACACAAAGAGTTAAGATGAGTTCAATGTAAATACATCCTAATCTAGTGGATTAACATTTACAAAGAACCAGTTTTGTTCCTGGTTTTAATTTACTCCCACTAATATCGTTCCATTCTTGAATATTTTTAATAGAAATTCCAGGAAATTTATTTGCAATGCTCCAAAGTGAATCGCCACTTCGAACAATATATTCCTTGGAAGCACTTGTTTTACTGGTTTTATTGCTAGTTGTAGCGATGGGTTTTTTAGGGTAAATAATTAGGCGTTGCCCAATACGAATATTGTTATTTCTTAATCCATTCCATCTTTTTAATTCGCTTACACGTACCCCATACTTTTCAGCAATTTTACCCAAAACGTCACCACTTTTTACACGATACCTAATTTGATCGCTTGTTTCTACCAATTCTGGAAGGGGTTTTTCTCGTAATTTAAGCTCTTTATCCACACGTGCATATATAGAATCTTCATTTGCTACAAATCTTCCAATAGCTTCTCTAGGGAGTCTTAAACTATAATTTTTATCATCTATAAGTGGAATAATATCGAGTTTATAGGATGGATTAAAGAATTGAACTTGCTCTCGGTCTATTTGTAGATACTCCGATATTTGATCAAATGTAATAAGTCTTTTTACTCTTATCGTATCTGTTTCAAAATAAGCAGCTCTCGTTTTATAATCTTCAAAACCATGTTCTTTAGCATATTCCATAATATACATAGTTGCTAAAAATGCTGGTACATATCCTGCAGTTTCTCTAGGTAGATACGTACGCAGATTCCAATAATTAGTAGAGCCCCCGCTTCTTCTAATTGCTTTATTTACATTTCCTGGACCTGAGTTATAGGCGGCCAATGCTAAATCCCAGTCGCCAAACATTTCATAAAGCTTACCCAAATATTTACAAGCGGCATCTGTAGAGCGCATGGGGTCGCTACGTTCGTCAACATAACTGCTTACTTCTAACCCATATGCCTTCCCTGTTGGGTACATAAATTGCCAAATTCCTGTTGCGCCAACCCTAGATTTTGCTTTCGGATTTAAAGCAGACTCAATAACTGCTAAATATTTCATTTCTAGCGGGATATCATGGTTGTCTAAAGACTGCTCAAATAGCGGAAAATAAAACTGACTCCTAGCCATTACTCTTGTTAGAAAACCTCGTTTATTCTTTAAAAACATTTTAATAACGCTTTCTAAAGACGGGTTGTACTCAACATTAAAAGGAGTTTTTTGGTTTAATTTAGCCAAACGAACTTTTAAGGTATCTGTAGGGAGGTCAATATAATCAACGGGTTCAAATTCTAAATTGGTAATATCTGTGTAGATAGTATCATACAAACCAGCATTTAGAAATTCATTCATCCAAATACTATCTATTTTTTTTGCCTCCGGATGGTCTGCATACCCATAGGGAATTATTTTTTCTTCAGCAATAACATATCGCTTTCCGTCTATTAGCACTGAATCTGTATCCTTAAGAATTTCTTGGTCAACAAGATTTAGGGAATCGCTAGAAATTTCTATTCCTTGTATATTCTTATGGAGATTACTTAAAGGTTGTTGGGCGAAGGCGGGGGAGCCAAAAGCGCTGAATAACAGTGCGGTAATAACTTGCTTCATCAATCAATATGGGTTTTCATTTAAACGAACAATTTGTAAAAATCGTATTTTTTTCATTTATAAACATATCAAATTTGTTAAAAAAATAAAGCCCTTCAATTTTGAAGAGCTTTAAGTATAATTTTTTAAAAGAAATACTAATCTAGTATCGCAGCAATACCAGGAAGTGTTTTTCCTTCTAAGCTTTCAAGCATTGCACCACCACCAGTAGAAACGTAGCTTACTTTATCTTCAAAACCAAATTGTTTAACAGCCGCAACAGAATCTCCACCTCCTACAAGAGAGAAAGCGCCATTTTTAGTAGCCTCTTCTATAGAACTTCCGATAGCGATAGTTCCTTTTGAGAAAGTTTCCATTTCAAAAACTCCAACAGGACCATTCCATAAAATGGTTTTAGATTGAAGGATTACTTTCTTAAAATTCTCTAATGTTTCTGGACCAGCATCTAAACCTTGCCACCCGTCTGGAATTTCATTTACTGGAGAGAATTTTGTTTCTGCATCGTTACTAAAATCATCAGCAGCAATTACATCTACAGGTAAATGTACTTGCACTCCTTTTGCTTCTGCTTCTTTTAATATATTAAGCGCTAGCTCTTGTTTGTCGTCTTCACAAATAGAATCGCCAATTTTTCCTCCTTGTGCTTTTACAAACGTATATGTCATTCCACCACCAATAATTAAGTGGTCTACTTTATCCAAAATATTTTCAATGATAGTAATTTTAGAGGATACTTTAGAGCCTCCAAGAATAGCTGTTACAGGCTTTTCTCCAGTTTCCATTACTTTGGTAATAGATTCTATTTCTTTAGCCATTAAATATCCAAAACATTTGTTTTCTCCAAAGTACTTGGCAACTACTGTTGTAGAAGCGTGGGCACGGTGTGCTGTACCAAAAGCATCGTTTACATAAATATCTCCAAGCTTAGAAAGTCCTTCTGCAAAAGTATCGTCTCCCTTTTCTTCTTCTTCATGAAAACGTAAGTTTTCTAGTAATAAAACTTCTCCTGGTTGTAAGGCAGCTACAGCTTCTTCTGCAACTCTACCTACACATTTGTCGATAAATTTGACTTGAACTCCAATGATTTCAGAAGCTTTATTAGCGAGATGTTTTAAAGACATATCATCTCTAACTTCTCCTTTTGGTCTTCCTAGGTGACTCATTAAAACTGCACTTCCTCCGTCTTCTAAAATCTTAATTATTGTTGGTTTTGCTGCTTCGATACGGTTTGTATCTGTAATATTAAACTCAGCATCCAAAGGCACATTAAAATCTACACGGATTAAAGCTTTTTTATTTTCAAAATTAAAGTCGTCTATCGTTTTCATCTTACTTAATGGGTTTATTAAAGCGCTAATTTAATTATTTATAGTTACCTAAGAAAACACAATAAGTTATATAAAGTTAAATCGATATTAAATTCGTTAGAATGTTGTTTCTTAAAAACCTTGAATTATTCTTTTAATGCTTCATTGAGGGGTTAATTCCCTTACATTTTATGTCGAAAAAGATTAAATTATTTTCTTTTGATTAGTTTGTGGTCTTTGTCTACCCAACTGCGTTTGGACGGTTGCCGAGGTAGTAGCTTAGCTTGTATAACAACTACCTTGAATTGAGTTTACTATGTATTAAAAAGAAAATTTAAAAAATATTTGGACAGGAATCGTGTAGCAAATCAGGAAAAGGTTTAGGAAATTCAAATCTCAATGATCTAGCAAACTAATTTATAGGATCACTTGTGGAAATAAAACAGAAAAGTTACTTTCACACCATAAAGAAAAAAGTATGCTTTTCAGCGAAGTTTTAGGGCAACCTCACATTAAAAAACATTTAACGCATAGTGCCGATAACAATAGAATTTCTCATGCACAATTGTTTGTTGGGCCAGAAGGAAGTGGTGTTTTGCCAATGGCTATTGCTTATGCACAATATGTTTTGTGTGGAAATTCTGACGCAGAAAATACTACAGGGAATGCTTCTTGTAATTTAAAATTTAATAATCTTACGCATCCCGATTTACATTTTGCTTTTCCTGTTGCAACCACCGATAAGGTGAAGAAAAACCCTGTTAGCAATCATTTTTTAACAGAATGGCGAACTTTTATAAAAGAACAGCCTTATGGAAACCTTTTCGATTGGTACCAAGTTTTAGAAGTTGAAAACAAACAAGGGCAAATAGGGGTAGATGAAGCTCAAGAAATTGTAAAATCATTATCGTTAAAAGCCTATGAAGGGGGTTATAAAGTAATGATTATTTGGATGGCTGATAAAATGAATACCGCTGCTTCCAACAAGTTACTCAAGCTTATTGAAGAACCGCCTAACAAAACTTTTTTTATTTTAATAGCGGAAGATGAAGAGCAGATTATACAAACTATTCGCTCCCGTTGTCAGATTTTAAACTTTCCTCCGCTGGCAGAAAATGTAATTACCGAAGCCTTGCAAGCTAAAGGAATTGATGCTAATACAGCGCTTAAAATTGCACACCAAGCCAATGGAAATTACAATAAGGCAATAGACTTAGTAAATCGAGATTCCGAGGATTTAGTGTTCGAAAAATGGTTTGTAAGTTGGGTACGTTCTGCATTTAAAGCCCGAGGAAACAAAGCTGTAATTCACGATTTGCTTTCTTGGAGTGAAGAAGTAGCTAAAACAGGGCGTGAAACCCAAAAGAAATTTCTTCTTTTTTGTATGGATGTTTTCCGTCAGGCAATGTTGATAAATTACCAAGCTAAAGAACTTGCTTTTATGGACTTTTCTGTGGAAAATTTTCAGTTAGAAAAGTTTGCTCCTTTTGTACATGGAAATAACATCCTTGAAATTACTCAAGAACTCGAAGATGCAATTTACCATATTGAACGTAATGGAAATTCTAAAATTATTTTAACCGATTTATCCATTAAATTAACCCGCTTATTACATGTTAAATAGGTTCTTATGAAGGTTTAACATGTTTTAAATCAGTTTTATAATATCAATTTTCAAGTGTTTTTATATTCCGCAGTCATGTCGACCAGCGGGAGACATCACATTCCCGAGAATACCCTTGATTTAAATAGCAGGATGCGATTTCTCCTTTCTGTCGAAATGACTAGATTAATTCATTTCTTTTAAATCCTGAAGTCATGTCGACCAGCGGGAGACATCTCATTCCCGAGAATACCTTTGAGTTAAAAAGTAGGGATATGATTTCTCCTTTCATTCGAAATGACTAGATTAATTCATTTCTTTTAAATCCTGAAGTCATGTCAACCAGCGGGAGACATCACATTCCCGAGAATACCCTTGATTTAAATAGCAGGATGCGATTTCTCCTTTCTGTCGAAATGACTAGATTAATTCATTTCTTTTAAATCCTGAAGTCATGTTAACCAGCGGGAGACATCACATTCCCAGAAATACCTTTGAATTAAAAAGTAGGGGTGTGATTTCTCCTTTCTGTCGAAATGACTAGATTAATTCATTTCTTTTAAATCCTGAAGTCATGTTAACCAGCGGGAGACATCACATTCCTAGAAATACCTTTTGATTTAAAAAGTAGGGGTGTGATTTCTCCTTTCCGTCGAAATAACTAGATTAATTCATTTCTTTTAAATCCTGAAGTCATGTCGACCAGCGGGAGACATCACATTCCCGAGAATACCTTTGATTTAAATAGCAGGATGCGATTTCTCCTTTCCGTCGAAATGACTAGATTAATTCATTTCTTTTATATCCTGAAGTCATGTCGACCAGCGGGAGACATCACATTCCCAGAAATACCTTTGATTTAAAAAGTAGGGGTGCGATTTCTCCTTTCTGTCGAAATGACTAGATTAATTCATTTCTTTTAAATCCTGAAGTCATGTCGACCAGCGGGAGACATCACATTCCCGAGAATACCTTTGATTTAAATAGCAGGATGCGATTTCTCCTTTCCGTCGAAATGACTAGATTAATTCATTTCTTTTATATCCTGAAGTCATGTCGACCAGCGGGAGACATCTCATTCCCGAGAATACCTTTGATTTAAATAACAGGATGCGATTTCTCCTTTCCGTCGAAATGACTAAACTACAGGTTTATAACTTTAACTTTAGAGTTTCTGAGTTAACTGTAAATAGGTTTTCTTAAAGTTTCCCGAAACAACTCATTCCAATTGGAGATCCATCTGGTATTTTAGGAGATTTTGGAATATTAAACTTCTCTGGATTCTTATAGAATTGAGTAATTCTATAGGCTATTTCAGCCTTATTTGCATCGTTGTTATTGGTGTACTTTTCTTTTATAGTTTTTAGTGTATGGTTGGCTATAGCGTTTACCTGTGGTAGTACATCTTCACTTTTAGCTAGTTTCATAATATGCCAAACAACTCTATAGTTTACAGTGTTTTGAACTTCATTTAAGTAACTATCTTTTTCCGTTTTATATACGGTTTCTTTCAGTAATTCATCTAAAACATCTTGTAATGAAAGCTGATTTTTATCTAATGCTTTTTGCTGAATTAATCGAGAAGCTTTTTCTTCATTCAGTAATAAATTAAGGGTCATTTCAGCTGCGGTTTCGGCTGCAGAAAGGGCGTCAAAACCAATATTGAATTTACCTTTTAAAGATTCTCTTGATGCGCTGTACCCAAAAGCTCTTGGTGGAAATAGATTTAATTTCTCTTGTGGAACGGCAATAACTGTTGCATCTACAGTTTTTAATACTGCATTGAGCGCTGCTTCTTGTTTGTTTTTACTTACCAAAGAAACTACTTCTTGATTGCTTCCTTTTACAGCATAAGAATAATTAAGTCCGCCAATTTGTTTTACAGCCGCTTCTGTTTGATAACGATGGAAAAGATAAATAGGTACAAAAACATCTTCTAGAACAGTATAAGGTTCATCACTTTTAATATTATCTACAGAAAACTGCTTTATAGCAACCTCTCTAACTTTGAGCATTTGTTCTAGCTCTTCGGTAGCGTCTGCTCCATTGTCCCAAAGGTGCGCATAAGGATGAGCACCACCATTTGGACGTGCATCTTGATCTGTTATATAGCGATACCCGTTTTGTGTAGCTTCTTCTAAAATTGTTTTTAAGGCTTTTTCTTCATCTACGCCTTCTTTAAAATCGGAGTACGAATAAGCAACTGTTATTTTATCCCATTCCCCAATTCCTACAGCATAAGCATTTGATAAATCGATTTGCTTATTTTTTAAAGTAACTTTTGGGTGAGGGTAATCCATTACCGAAGCGTTGTTATTGGTGCTTGCCGCAAAATTGTGAGCAAAACCTAAGGTGTGACCTATCTCATGAGCCGATAATTGACGGATTCTTGCTAGGGCCATTTCAAGCATGGGTTTATAATTTTCGTTGGTTTCGGCAAATGGTTGATTCATTAAAGCTTGTGCAATTAAAAAATCCTGACGGATGCGTAAACTACCTAAGCTAACATGACCTTTTAAAATTTCTCCCGTTCTAGGATCTACAATACTGCTTCCGTAGCTCCAACCTCTAGTGGCACGGTGGACCCATTGGATTACATTGTATCTAACGTCCATTGGATCGGCATCGTCGGGTAATATTTTTAGTTGAAAAGCATTTCTATATCCTATAGCTTCAAAAGCTTGATTCCACCATTTTCCACCTTCTAATAAGGCGGAGCGAACTGGTTCTGGAGTGCCGTTATCTAAATAATAAATAATAGGCTCTTTTGCTTCGCTAATTGTAGCATTGGGATCTTTTTTTTCTAGACGATGCCTCACAATATATTGTTTAAGGGTAGATTCTTGAACAGGTGTTGCATAATCGTAGTATGAGAATGGAAAAGAACCGCTTCTGGGGTCGAATGCTCTCTTTTTATATTGGTTGTCTGGTAATTCTATAAATGAATGATGTTCTGAAACCGTTACCAATGACGCATTAGGAGTAACAGAGCGAATGTAAGATCCTTTGGGTTCTCCTTTAAAGGTAAGCGTTACATCAAACTCCACATTTTTTGGAAATGCTTTGGTGCGTTCCAAGTTGAAAGCGCTTTTTGAAGTATCTAGTTTATAATCTCCTTGATTGCTACTTTTTAGTCTTTTGTCCACTCCATGCGTATCTTGCATTAAAAAATCGGTTGCATCGATAATGTAAGTGCCGCCTTTTTCATTTTCAATTTTAAAGCCAAATAATACAGATTTTGCAAAAGCTTGTTCAACCGATTTCTTTTCAAGTTCATTATCGGTAATGGCTCTGTATTTTGTGTTTGGTTGGATTAATAATAATTTGTTTCCTGCCTTTTTAAAATAGACTACTTGTTCGTTTCCTAATTGTCCTCTATCAAGACCAATATCGTTACTTCCAACACCATTGCTTAAAGAGTATACATATAGAAATTCTTTTTCTAAATTGGTTACCTCTAAGTAAATTTTATCATTGTCTTTATCGTAATAAAAATCAAAAAGTCCAGTATATTTTTCGTAGTCATTATCAGAATTATAGTTGTCTTGAGATTGAACTGTAATTACAGATAAAAAGACAAAAAGGAACAGGTAGTTTTTCATAGGATGATTAAGTTGAAAAGATAAATTTAAGTAAAAATGATTTCTTTTGGTACGATTTAAAGACAACAAAATTTTAATTCCATTATTCTAATTTTTTAAGCATACTTTTTCTTTTATTTAGAATCAAAAACAAAATAACTGCTAAGATTATGGAAATTGGAATTGTTGTAATTGGAGCTATGTTTCTTGCAGTATCATTAATAACTTTTGTCATTACTTTTTGTTGATCTTTGGTTACTTCATCTCTTTCAAAAAAACCATTTTCATTCAAGTCATATTTTTTTAATTCGCTTTCAAGATAATTTTCATATACATAAACAATCGTATTTATACATACATAAATAATAAATGCACTATAAAATATGTTGCTGATTGTCTTCGTGTTAAACATGTCTTAAACTTATTCTGCTTAAAAAGAATATCCTGTAAATTACGATTTTAATCGTAATCAAATACTTTTCAAGTAATTTAATTAGTATGAAAAAAAAGCTATTTCTTTCTCTTTTTAGTCTCTTATGCTTACATAAAATCGTTGCTCAAAATAATTTAGAAGAAGAGACTAAAGTGCAACAATTATGTCTTGTTTGGGGTTTTTTAAAATATCATCATCCAGAAATATCAAAAGGGAAAGTAGATGTTGACGAACTATTCTTGAAACTTTATAATCAACTGAATTTAGTTGATAAGCAGGAAGAAGTTAACACAATTTTTTTGAATATAATTAATTCCTACGGAGACATATCAAATAATACTAATAATAACTCCTCAGAAAGAGATCGTCTAAATTTTTTTGAAAACGAAGATTATAATTGGATTGAAAATTTAAACTTCAATAAAGAACTTACAAACAAACTTTTGCTTATAAAGAATAACTATTCGAATCCAAAAGGATATTATGCTTCACAATCCAAACTTAGTAAAATATTAAACTTTGATAATGAAAAGATAATTGAAGATTTTGATTTTAATAGTACACCTCATCGACTTTTATCCTTAGCTAGGTTTTGGAATATTATAAATTATTATAATGTAAATAAGTTTCTTTTTGATGATGACTGGAATAATGTTTTAAATAAATTTATTAAACCTTTTATGGACGCCAAATCCAAACTTGATTACGATATCCTAAAAGCTAAACTAGTTTCCAATATAGACGATTCTCATGCTTTTTATTTTCCTCAAGGTTTGTATGACAGTCTATTTAATTATAAACCTCCGTTTGGAACTAGAATTATTAACGACACTTTACTTATTTCAAATCTTTATAATAAAGATTTAAGTAGTAAAGATTCATTGAGAGGTGGTGATATTATTACGCATATTGACGGAAAGCCCATTAATGAATACATGGAAAATAAATTTGGATCATTTTTTTCAGCTTCAAATAAGGACAGTTGGAACAGGATACATCAATATTATGCTCTTTATAATAGTACCGATGAGGTGAATGTAACTTATTATTCTCCAATGGAAAATAAACATTTAAAAAAAACGATTCATCTCTATGAATCATATGATCTTGATAAACAAGTGAAAAGATCCTTAGACAAAGGCAATGAAATTAATACTAGCAAAGAAGTTGGCGAAACAAGTTTGTATATAAACCTTGAAGCAATCACCAATAAAGAGTTAAAAAAAATATCTAAAACTTTCGACAAATACAATGGGCTTATCTTTGATTTACGTAACTATCCAAAATCAATTGCGGGTTCAGATATAGCAAAATATATATATCCAGAAAGAAAAGAGTTTATTAAAGTACTGTTTCCTACTAATATTCCGTCGATAGGAGATTATAATGCAGATGCACCATTAAAATTAATTGCTGATCCATTTAAAGCTGGTAAAAAAAACAATAATTATTACAAAGGAAAAGTAATTTTACTGGTTATCAACTCAACCATTAGTAAAGCAGAATATATTGGTATGGCAATTCAAAGTGCTCCTAATAGCGTAACAATAGGAGAAACTACGGCTGGAGCAGTTATGAACATCATTACCATTCCGCTTCCTGACGGAGACAATGTAAATTTTACAGGCATGACTGCATATTATCCAAACGGAGAGGTGGTTCAACGAAAAGGGCTTAAAATAGATCATATTGTTCACCAATCTGCCCTTCATCCAGATCAAGATTTACAATTAGAGAAAGCGCTTGAAATTATTAATAAATCAAAATAAACAAAAACTTTAAAAGATGAATGCATTATTAAAATTACTCCTCCTTCTAATAATTACTTTAATTGCAACCTTTGTGCAAGCTCAAAATAATATACAATTACAACAAATGGCTAATGCGGATCAAGAAGAAAGAATGACAACCATTAGTGCTGAAGATTGGAAAGTTTTAATTGAACGAGATAGTCTTAGGAGAGTTAAAGTCTATGGGTTTTTAAAAGATAATAAGGTTAATACTGCCCAAGATTACTTTAATGCTGGTATTATCTTTCAGCACGGAAATGATACTATTGCATCTAAAATGGCTGTTACTTGTTTTGATAAAGCAATTAATATGGATCCTTCGCTTAATAGATGGTGGTATGCGGCTGCTGTAGATAGAGATTTAATGAGGAGGGGAGAACCTCAAATATATGGGACACAAAATATACAAATTAGGGATGAGAATGGAAACCTAATAATGACGCAATATCAAATTGACACTACAAAAATAACAGATAAAGAGCGCCAGTATTATTATGTGCCAACATTAGTTCAACAAAAAGAAAATCTTAAACGCCAGAACTTAAAACAAATAAGTTCTTTTTATAGCGAAACCAATTCTATAGATAAAACCGTATCATTGATTAAAACTGAGTTTAAAAAAGGAAATCATGCAACTTACAATGTTTCTGAAAATACGTTGAATATGTTTGGGTATAACTTAATGAACTCTGAAAAAACAGAAGAAGCGCTTAAAATCTTTAAAATTAATACAGAACTCTATCCTGAGGCTGCTAACACTTACGATAGTTTAGGAGAGTGCCTATTAAAACTCGGAAAAACCAATGAAGGAATTAAAGTTTATAAAAAAGCACTGGAATTAAATCCAGATAATGAAAATGCAAAAACAATTATAGAAACGCATTCTTAAGATTAGCTTTCTAGTTAACTATTAGCTGTTGAATTATCCCTTTTTTGATTCCTTTATGGCATGATCACAAGCTCTAGCTGTTAAAGCCATATAAGTTAGCGATGGATTTTGAGTAGCAGTTGAGGTCATACAAGCGCCATCTGTTACATATACGTTTTTACAAGCATGTAATTGGTTCCATTTATTTAATAAAGATGTTTTTGGATCGTTCCCCATACGTACACCTCCCATTTCGTGAATATCTAACCCTGGAGCTTTGTTAGGGATGTCGTGTGCTTTTATATTTGTAAAACCAGCAGCTTCAAACATCTCTGTAAACTGTTCTACATAATCGGCAATCATTTTTTCATCATTATCATCGTAATCTAAATTGATGCGTAACTGCGGAATTCCGTATTGGTCTGTTTTTTCCGTATCTAAACTAAGGGTACTTTCTTCTTTAGGGATAGTTTCTCCCATCATATGCGAGCCTACTCTCCAATTTCCATATTCAGGATTTACTAAACCTTGTTTTAAATCGGCTCCCAAGCCATCGGCATGTTGAATAATTTGTCTGTTAGCACCAAAACCTGCTGCATAACCCCTTAGGAAATCGGTTTCTTGCTTATGAATATTTCTAAATCTCGGAATATAACCACTTGTAGGGCGTCTTCCTTCGGTAGTAAGATCTAAATTTCCATCGTATTCGGCACTTATACTTACTCTATAATTATGGAAAGCGATGTATTTTCCTAAAAGTCCATTGTCGTTTCCTAGACCATTTGGAAAACGATTCGATTTAGAATTCAGTAAAATCATATTCGAATTAAAAGCACTGGCATTTACAAAGATGATAGGTGCAAAATATTCGGTTGTTTCTTTGGTATTGGCATCTATAACTAATACTCCCGTAGCTTTTTCTTGTTTATCATCATAAACTATGGAGTGAACCACGGCATTGTGTTGCATGGTTAAATTTCCAGTTTTTTGAGCCCAAGGAAGGGTGCTCGAATTGCTACTGAAATAACCCCCAAACGGACAACCACGGCGACATAAATCGCGCGTTTGACACATAGCTCTTCCTTGTTTCATAAAGATGTCCTTGTTTTCGGTAATATGAGCACAACGCCCATAAATTACATGGCGCTGGTTATTGTATTTTTCAGCAACTACTTTTTTAAAGTATTCTTCTGTGGGATTTAATCCCATCGATTTTAAAAATTCTCCATCTGGTAAAGTGTCTAAACCATCATATTCACCAGAAATTCCAACAAATTTTTCTACATAACTGTACCAAGGAGCAATATCTTTATAACGAATAGGCCAATCTACCGCAAAGCCATCACGAGCAGGTCCTTCAAAATCGAAATCGCTTAAACGCTGTGTTTGTCGAGCCCAAAGCAACGATTTTCCTCCTGTTTGATACCCTCTAATCCAATCAAAAGGCTTTTCTTGTATATAAGGTTGCTCTTTATCTTTTGTAAAAAAGTGCTGAGAATCTTCCTTGAAATTATAACATCTTGCAGCAATAGGATTTTCTTTTTGCGTATCAAAAGTGGTATTATTTGCATGTTTTAATTCCCATGGCATCATATTGGTGGTAGGGTAGTCTTTTATATGAGTTACATCTCTTCCACGTTCCAAAACCAATGTTTTTAATCCTTTTTCGGCAAATTCTTTAGCAGCCCAACCGCCACTCATTCCAGAGCCAATAACAATGGCATCATAAGTATTCTTTTTTGTACTGTCAATATTAAAATTAGGCATTGATATTTATTTTATCAGTTGGGTTAATCGTTTTAGTTTTATAAGAAAAAGCACCAGGAATTAATTTGTATGGCATCAAATTCGTCATGTAATATTCGCTGTTTTTATAGCCCCAAACAGCAGTTTGTTTAGTAGTGTGGAGAAAAGTAGAAACATCAGTATTAAAACTTTCACTCTGCATCATTGCTAGAAGTGTTGTTAGTTTTTCTTCTGAATTTAAGTCGGAAAAATCCTCGTCAAAATTTTCTTTTACGGTTGACTTGAAAAGTCTAAGTCCTGCCAAAAAAGTATCTTGTTTTTCTTTATCAGCACAATCGTCGAGCATTACCCAAACAAAATTTTGAATTTTTAGAGAAACACCACCTGGAGTTTCGGTTTCAGGAAGCATGGTATCAATAATTTCTTCTAAAAGAATTTCCTCTTCTTCCGTTATTTTAAGCTTATGAAGAACAATTGGAGTTCTTTCATCTAAAAAATTACAGGAAGGCATTAGCACTAAACCTGTAGTTATAAGTCCTAAGCTTTTAATAGCATTCCGTCTTTTCATTTATTTTGCTTTAGGTAGTTTATTTATGATGAATTAGCAGTAAATATAAATATTATGTCTTATATAACTAAATAGTGTGTATTTTTTTTAATAAAATGAAAAAAATAATGCTAAATTTTTGAAGCGGCAGGAGGGTGTTGGAAGCAATATTAGTAAAATAAAAAAATCCATCTGTATTAGATGGATTTTTTGTTGAGGCATCGAGCGGATTCGAACCGCTGTACAAGGTTTTGCAGACCTCTGCCTAGCCACTCGGCCACGATGCCTTTTTACGGATGGCAAATGTAGTAAAAATATTGTTCTTTAACCAAAAGTATTTTTAAAATTGAAAATACCTTTTTTTATTCTTTTTTGATATTAGCGTGTAAGTGTCATTTCAATAGTTACTTGCTCTACATTTCCGCCAATAGGAGGATTTATTTTTGAAACTTCAACGGTAGCTTCTTCTGCAATCTCAATTTCATTAAGAATTCTATCTAAAATACGCTTTCCCACATGCTCTAATAACTTTGAACGAATAGCCATTTCTTCTTTTACAATTCTATTTATCTGTACATAATCTACCGTATCCTTAAGATGGTCGCTGGCTGCAGATGGCTGCAAGTTTGCTTTTACGGCAACATCTACACGGTAATCGCTTCCTATTTTCCCTTCTTCAACCAAGCATCCGTGGTAGGCATATACTTGTATGTTGGTAACTTTTATAATTCCCACAATATTTGTTTTTATGCAAAAGTAAAAAAGTTGAAAGTAAAAAGTTATGCTGTTACAAAGAAAAAAACTACCAACTGAGCACTTTCCTTTATATTGAAAAATTTAAAGATTGAAGGATTGAAAAAGTCAGGAGTCCGAAGCCCGAAGTAAAAAGTTACGTTGTTACAAAGAAAAAAACTTCCTAAATCCTACTGAATACAAGATTCCCAACTCCCGACTCCCGACTTCGGTCTTCTGACTTTTTTTCATTTCCAAATCTTCAAATCCTCAAATTGAGGTATTTACATCTTTGCCCCTTTGCCACATTGAACCAAAAAGTTATAAAGTTATCGAGTTATGTTGTTACGATGTTACAATGAAAAAACTGCATACTGTAACTGTCAACTGAACACTCCCGTCTTCATTTCATTTCCTCATTTCCAAATTAGTAAATTTATAACTTTGTCCCTTTGCCACTTTGAGTTAAAAAGTTAATAAGTTATCGAGTTATATTGTTGTGATATTTCAGAAAAACTTTTTTTGCCTAAAGCCTAAAGCCTAAAGCCTAAAGCCTAAAGCCTAAAGCCTAAAGCCTAAAGCCTAAAGCCTAAAGCCTAAAGCCTAAAGCCTAAAGCCTAAAGCCTAAAGCCTAAAGCCTAAAGCCTATCCACCATCCCAGGACTTCTAGTTTCAGAACCTTCGGTTTTGGTTAAGGCATCTCCTAATTCATTTCGCTTTTTATTGGCTAACTCAATTATTGTTTTAACAATTTCAGGGTGTTTTTCAATTACATTATTTTGCTCTACGGAATCTATGGCAAGATTATAAAGTTCCATTTTTTTAAGGTCGATATGTTTGTATTCGCCTGGTAAACCATCTTTTCCCTGTGGTTGTCCTTCCATAGTTCTGTATTTATGTGGAAAATATAGTTTCCAATCTTTATAACGCACGGCATGCAATTCGTTTACTCTGTAATAATAGTAGAACGCTTCATGTGGAGTTGTAGTTGTTTTTTCTGTAAGAATATCCCACACGTTTTTTCCGTCTATTTTTTTCTTCGGAAGCGTGCTGTTTGTAAGCGCTGCAATTGTTGGAAAAATATCAATACCCATTACAGGCGTTGTTATGGTTTTGTTCTGCGGAAGTTTTCCAGGGAAACGCGCTATAAATGGAACCCGTTGTCCGCCTTCCCACGAGGTTCCTTTTCCTTCTCTAAAAGGTTTTGCCGAACCAGAATGATTTCCGTACGACAACCAAGGGCCATTATCAGAAGTAAAAATAACAAGCGTATTTTCGTCTATTCCTTCTGCTTTTAGTGTTTTTAGAATCTCCCCAACACTCCAGTCGATTTCCATTATAACATCTCCATACAAACCTCTTTCCGATTTTCCTTTAAATTTATCAGAAACAAAAAGTGGAACATGAGGTTGTGGATGCGCAACATATAAAAAGAAAGGGTTGTTTTTGTTTTTCTGAATAAAAGAAACAGCATGTTCTGTAATTTGCGTGGTTAGTAGGGATTGGTCGTTGAGTGTATCTATTACCTTTTCATTTTGATATAAAGGAAGCGGATCGAAATTAAAGATAGGTCCTTGTTGAGGATGATGCGGCCACATATCATTAGAATATGGAATACCAAAATACTCGTCAAACCCCTGTTTTGTAGGCATAAATTCTGGGGCATCTCCCAAATGCCATTTTCCAAAAATAGCAGTGTTATAGCCTTGTTCTTTAAGCATGTCTGCTATGGTAATTTCCTCAGGATTTAATCCAATTTTTGCATCCGGCATGAGTGCATTATGAATACCAATTCTATTGGGGTAACAACCTGTTAAATAACTAGCTCTAGAGGCTGAACATACGGGCTGCGTAGCAGAAAAATCGATTAACTTAATCCCTTCTTTAGCCATTTGGTCGAGATGGGGTGTTTTAATAGCTGGAGCACCAAAACAACCTACATCTTCAAACCCTTGATCGTCGGTAAGAATAAAAACAACATTAGGTTTTTTATGCTTTTCCACAGCAGAATTTTCAACAGATTCCGATTCTGTTTTCTTACATGAAACAAATACTGTAGCGACAGCTAATATGGAAAGGAAGCGGCTTGAGAGGGAAAGAAATTTCATAGTAAAATGGTTTTGGAATGGTATTTAAAACAAACATAGCTTAAAAACGCGAGGTTTAAAAGCTATGTTTACTTGTTGTATATAAAATATTCCGAAACAATTTACTCGGTAGTCGAGATTTGAATCTCTCATTGAGAGTTTTATTTTCCAAAGCCTGTGCTGAGTTTACCGAAGGGTTCTAAGTCGTAATGAATTAAATTTGTTTCCTTTGAATACCTTGTAGGCTTGCCTCGAGGTAGTTGATTGCCTTGAGGAGTTTACTTATACATCATCAAAATCAATCGAAATAGAATCAGAAGTTGGGTGTGCCTGGCAGGTTAATATTAATCCTTCTGCAATTTCTCCATCGGTTAGAATTTGGTTTTTTACCATTTCTACTTTTCCTTCGGTTAATCTAGCCACACAACTACTACAAACGCCACCTTGACAAGAGTATGGAGCGTCAAGATCTTCGGCTAAAACAGCATCTAAAACACGCTGCTTTCTATCCATTACAATTTCTGTCTCCTCGTCATCAATTAGTACTTTCACCTTTGTTTTTCCATCTCCAATAGAGTCTGGAACTTCAGAATGGTCGTCCGAAGTGGTGAAATGTTCTACATGAATTTTATTTTCTTCTATGCCATTTTCTTTTAATGTTTCCGAAGTACTTTCAATCATGGCTTCAGGGCCACAAATATAGAAAGCATCAAAAGGAGTCTCTTTGTGCTTATTTTTCAGAATATAATTAATGGTAGAACGTTCAATACGCCCAAATAAAGAACCTTCTTCTTCTGTCTGACTGTAAACAAATTGCGCGCTAAATCTATTTGGGAACTCCTTTAATAATTCCATTAAATCTTGATGGAACATCGTTTCTGAAAGCGATTTATTACCGTAAACGAGCATTAAATTTTTGTCGGTATTATGCAAAATATCTTTTGCGATACTCATAATAGGTGTAATCCCACTACCGGCTACAAAAGCAGCTACATTTTTTCCTTCGTAATCTGTAGCTTCAAAGGTAAAACGCCCTTCTGGCGGATGAACTTCTAATACATCCCCAACTTTAATGGTTTGTGCATATTTAGAAAAAGTTCCGTTAGGCATTTCTTTAATTCCAACAGAAATGTTTTTTTCGTCTTTTCCAGAGCATATGGAATAAGAACGACGCAACTCTTTCCCGTTGAATTCTTTCTTTATAGTGATGTATTGACCAGGAATAAATTTATAAAGGTTTATAAGGTCTTCTGGTATTTCAAAAGTTATTACTACAGCTTTTGATGTGATATTATTTATTGCTATTACTTTAAGCGAATGAAAATGAGTCATCAATAAAATTTTTGGCAAAAATAGGCATTGCATTCACTTTAAAAAATGTGATTAAGAAAAATTTATACATAATATTCTTATGTATAAAATTATTTACTATATATTTGAGGGAAGATTAATGTTAAAATGGGTAATTCAAAATTATATAAGGGCAGTTTAAATACTATTATTCTAAAATTGTTAGAAAAGAATGATAAAATGTATGGTTATGAAATTACGCAAAGAGTAAAAGAGCTAACTAAAGGGGAGTTGGAAATTACGGAAGGTGCGCTATATCCTGCATTGCATAAGTTGGAGTCGGAAGGATTGCTAGATGTTGAAGTAGTAAAAGTGGATAATAGAATGCGTAAATATTATAAGCTAACACAAAAGGGTACTACAGAAACTGCAAATAGATTGGCAGAGTTAGAAGCATTTATAAGAAATATGGAGCATTTGGTAAACCCTAAATGGAGTATTGATTAATAAGATTGTTGAAATGAAATTAACACAGGAACAAATACAGGAAATTGAGTATGCTTTAAACAAAAGAGGCATAGACTATATTGATTTAAAGTATGAGTTACTCGATCATATCGCTACTGATATTGAACAATTAATGACTGAAGATAAAACAATTTCTTTTGAAGAAGCTTTTAATCAAGCTTTTTATAAGTGGAAGGATGCTTTAAGAAATAGCTCAAGCTTATTATTAGGATTAGCGTATTCACGACCTAAAATTGTAGTTCAAGCATGTGTTAATATTTTAAAAAGGGGATCGTTTATGTTGACTCTTTATGGCGGAGCAATTACATTAGTACTTTACTTACTTATAAAGCTAGGTTTGTTACATTTTTCTGAATTTTTTTTTAATGTCGTAGGGATACTACAATTTATAATCGGTGGAGGATTACTACTACTTTTCTTTCATATAAAATCTTCATCTTATAAAACTAGTTACAGTTTTATTTATAATATAAATGTAGCCCCATTTTCGATTTACTATTTTATATTTAATTATAATATTACAATGATTGGATATCCATTTGAAGGAGGTTTTTTAAGTTTGATAAGTCTTTTTGTACAAGTGGAAATGCTACTTTATCCTTTGTTTGCATACAGGGTGTTTAAAAACCATTTTAAATTACGAGAAAGAAAAGTATTTGTATCATGAGTTTAACTTCTGAACAAATACAATTTATAGATAATTACCTTAAAAATGAAGGGATTGAATACCTTGATATAAGGGTTGAAATGATAGATCATGTTGCTTCTGGAGTGGAAATAGAAATGAAAGAACATGGAACATTATTTTACGAAGCCTTTAAAAAATATATGTTGCTTCATAAAAAAGGATTACTTAATAGTAACCGAAAGTTTTTAAGGAGTGTTGATATAAGGTTACTCAAGAATTTTTTTTCAAACGCATGGAGCCTTCAATGTATATTGGTTTTTATAATGGGCTATATAGGTATGAACTTTTTAATTTCTAATTTATATTCATTTAAAGCTATAAATATGATCTCGACAACTATTTCAATAGGGGGAGCTCTTTTATATTCCATATTAGTATTTAAAAGAAAGAAATGGTTTAACTTCTCTGCTATTCAGCGGCTTGGATTGTTCTTTGTGTTGATAAGTCAATTAGGGACAAGTTTTGGAAAATATTTATTTACATTGAATTCTTTGCAAGAACTTAGCGGGAATAAGTTTTACATGCTATCGGTTTCAAATGCATTATTATTTACAGCATATTATTTAATGCTTGTAACTGGGATTCAATATAAGAAGGCTTATAAAAAACAATTTATAGCACTTTAGACAATGAAAATCAGTTCTGAACAAATACAAAACCTCTATAAATTCACACAAAAACATTATGTGGAGTATTTTGATTTGCAAACAGAATTGGTGGATCATTTAGCCAATGGAATAGAAACTCAATGGCAGCATAACCCTCATATTTCTTTTGAAGATGCCTTGGAAAAAGAGTTTAAAAAGTTTGGTGTTTTTGGATTTATGGAGGTGGTTGAAGAGCGACAAAAAGCCTTAGGGAAGAAATATTTAGGAATTATTAAAAAAGAATTTTTGTCATATTTTTCATGGCCTGAGTTTATTAAGTTCGCTACACTTTGGTCAGTTTTGTTTGCAGGACTGTATTGGGTTGGAAACAAAGAAATGCTTGTTGTAAGTCTGCTTATTATAATTTTTGTTGTGATGTTGTATATGCTTTTTAAACTCAACCATACAATAAAACAGCGTAGAAGAAACAGTAACAAAAAATGGATGCTAGAGCAACATATTTTTAATTTAGGAGGCGTTGTAAGAGGGATGTTTATCCCACTTGAATTGGGAGCTCAACTTCGATTATTCGAGCTTTTTTCATGGTCTGTTTTAACAATAACTTTTGTGAGCTTAGCAATTACGATTTATGTGTTTTTACTGTATATTATGATATATAAAATTCCTAAAAAAGCACGTGTTTACTTAACTGAAACCTATCCGGAATACAATTATTCCTAATAATTGTAACAAAAACATGCTAAACAACACTTATTAATTAAATAACAACCACCTAGCTATATGATTAAACATTTTTTCGCTCTCCAATGGAAAGCCTTTTTTAGATCGGCTTCCTTTTCTTCTAATTTGGTAATGAAAATTTTTATGGGCTTTATGGCACTTTATATGATTGCTACTTTTTCAATCATGGGCGGAGCCTCTTATTATTTTATTGAAGAAGAATTCAATTTAAATGCCTTTGAAGTTATAAACAGGTTATTTATTTATTATTTGGTAATGGATTTGCTCTTTAGGTATATGCTGCAAAAAATGCCAGTGGTAAATATTAAACCGTTGTTGTATTTACCGTTTAAAAAGGGAAAAATAGTGCAATTCAGTTTATGGAAAACGGTATTTTCCTTCTTTAATCTCATTCACGCTTTCTTTTTTATTCCTTTTTCAGTAGTGTTAATTATAAAAGGATATCCGCCTTTACAAGTGTTGGCTTGGCTTATGGGGATTTATGCGTTATTGTATTGTAATAATTTTATAAATATATTTTTAAATGGTGTAAATACGTTTTTATTTGTTGTATTTGGAGCTATTATAATATTAGGAGGACTTCAATATTATGGAATATTTGACATAACTCTTTATACAGGGCCTATTTTTGAATTAATGTATGGGATTCCATATGTAGCGTTCATTCCTGTTTTGTTGTTGGTTGGTTTGTACTATATAGCTTTTAATTATTTTAAAAAGAATTTATATCTCGATGCTGGTTTAGCTAGCAAACATCAAGAGGCAAAAGAAGAAAACTTAGATTGGTTAAATCGTTTTGGGAGTATTTCTGTGTTTCTTAAAAACGATATCAAACTAATAAAAAGAAACAAGCGCTCCAAAACAGCAGTTTTTATGAGTTTTCTGTTTGTTTTTTACGGACTCTTATTTTTTACAAATGCTATAGAAGCTTATCAAGGAGCTCCTTGGCGAATATTTGCTTCTATATTTGTTACAGGTGGGTTTTTATTTAGTTTTGGGCAGTTTGTACCAAGCTGGGACAGTTCTTACTATCCGCTTATGATGAGTCAGAATATACGTTACCGAGATTATCTCGACTCCAAGTGGTGGCTTATGGTAATGGCAACTATTCTTACTACAATTGTAGCATCTTTCTATTTATATTTCGGTTGGGAAATTTATTTAGCTATTATAACGGGTGCTATTTACAATATTGGTGTAAATGCGCACATGGTTTTATGGGGTGGTGCGTACGTAAAAACGCCTATAGATTTAACAAGTAATAAAAAAGCCTTTGGAGATTCTCAAGCGTTTAATGCTAAAACTCTTTTACTTACCATACCAAAAATGATTCTTCCTGTATTGTTATATGCACTTGGGCATTATACGGTTGGACCATTTCTAGGATATTTACTAGTTGTTCTTGCCGGAATTTTAGGATTTGCCTTTAAAGAAAAGGTATTTAATAAAATTGAAAAAGTTTATAAAACAGAGAAGTACAAAACATTAGTTGCTTACAAACAAAAAAACTAAGATTATGATTACTATAGAAAACCTTTCAAAAACATATAACGGAAATACAGTTTTATCCATAGACGAACTTCAAATTCCTAGCGGACAAATATTTGGGTTGGTAGGAAATAATGGAGCTGGAAAAACTACACTTTTTAGCTTGCTACTAGATTTAATACAGCCAACTACCGGATTTGTATTGAATAATGAAATTAAAGTAAATGAGAGTGAAGATTGGAAGCCTTTAACCTCCGCTTTTATAGATGAAACTTTTTTAATTGGCTATTTAACTCCTGAAGAATATTTTTATTTTATTGGGGAGCTACGCGGACAGAATAAAGAGGATATTGATAAATTTTTAGTGGATTTTGAAGATTTTTTCCATGGGGAAATTCTAGGCGGGAAAAAATATCTGCGAGATTTATCCAAAGGAAATCAGAAGAAAGCAGGGATTGTAGCCGCTTTTATTGGAAGCCCAAAAGTGATTATTTTAGATGAGCCTTTTGCAAATCTCGATCCAACTACTCAAATAAGATTGAAGAAATTGATTACAAAATTTAAAGACGATGCCGATGTTACTGTTTTAGTTTCTAGTCACGATTTACTTCATGTAACAGAAGTTTGCGAGCGTATTGTAGTTTTGGACAAAGGAAAAACAGTGAAAGATATTCAGAAATCCGAAGCAACGCTAAAAGAACTCGAAAGTTTTTTTGCTGAAGAGATTTTGAATGAATCTACTTCAGTAGAAATAAATTAATGATAAGCGTTTTTAATGCAAAGGTTTATTATTGCAATTTTTTTGATGCTATTTTCTCACGCTCAATATGCTCAAAACATAGTGAGCGGAAAAGTTATTGATGCAGCCACAAAGGAGGCTATTCCTTATGTACACATTGGGATTGCAAATAAAAATTATGGAACTATCTCTACCGACGATGGAAACTTTCAGTTAAAACTTCCAGAAAATGTAGATTTAAAAAACATATCGATTTCATTTTCCTGTATTGGCTATAAGTTAGTGTCTGTAGCTGCTTCAGCAATTAAAAAAGAAAATACCGTTTTGCTTCATCGTGATATTTTAGCATTAGATGAGGTAGTGATAACTAAAAAGCAGCGAAAAATAAAATCGAAAAAAATAGGTGCGTATCGTAAGTCGATTTTTAATCTTGGGGAAGCTAATACCAATAATTATGGAGTAGGTAAGGAATATGGAATTGCTATTCCCTATCCTAAACATGACTATCGAGTTAAGAGCATTAATTTTCAGTTAAGTGAAAACACAATTGATAGTGTTTTATACCGTTTGAATATTTATAAAATTTCTTCAGATGGAATGCCAAAGAACTCCATTTTGAAAAAGCAACTGTTTGTAAAGAGTTACTTCGGGGAAAAACTTATCATGCTTGATGTTACTTCAGAGGCTATTCAGATTGAAGAAACTATAGTAATTACAATAGAGCCAGTGCGTTTATGGTATGAAGAAGATGATGATAATTTACTTTTCTACAAGCATGCTAAAGGATATTCTGAAGCAACATACCATAGAAAGTCTAGTTTATCTCCGTGGTTGAAGGATGAAATCCCTGTTCTATCCATATTTTTGGATGCAACTTATGAGAAATAAAAAATTCTTTTTAATTCATTTTTTATCATTGTTACCCGATAAAAGTCAATTCTAACAACTTTTTTATCTACTTCTAATTTTACAGTATTTTAATATGTAGTCTCTGTGCAGTTTTCTTGTAGACAAGCGGTCTTGTATTTTATTTGGATGGTAGATTGAAACTATAGAAAACGTAGCTGTTTACGTTTAATAGCTATCTTTATACGTAGGCAAACGTATGCGCATACGTTTGTTGCCCAAATTTATACGTTTCAAACGTATTTCTATACGTTACTTACGTATAGTTTTACGTACCAAGACGTATTCGTTTACGTCTGAGACCTAAAATTATACGTTGCCATACGTAAAAACATGAGTAAATTATCCCAATGGAAGCCTTTGGGCAAACTCAGGACAGGTTTTGGCGCATTCAAATCTCAAGTATCAAGTAAAACACCGCTAATTATAGGTTGACGTACCTATGCAATAAGAAGAAATAACTATAATTATTGTTGCCGATAAAAGTGAATTCTAACAACTATTTTTATCTACTTTTAATCCTTCTTAGAGGGTCTAATTCCCCAAAGCCTGTCCAGAGTTCGAAGGACTCTGCGTCGAAATGAGTTGAATTTGTTTTCTTTGAATATCTCACAGGCTTTCCCCGAGGAAATTAATTTTTTTAGTAGTTAAGATTTAGTCTCTATGTTGTTTTCTTGTAGACAAGCGATCTTGTATTTTTATTCGAATCTTAATGATTTTTTACAGTAATATTCCATAGAAAATGGCATGAACAAAAAAATAATGTATTTTTACCTCATATCAGCAATAAATAGGCTTTGAATAAATACCTAAAAATACTTACTTTTTTGCTTCTTTTGGTACTTGTCTCTGTGGCGTGTTCTACCAAAAAGGATGCTTTTTTGAATAAAAATTGGCATGCTTTAAACACAAAGTATAATGTGTTGTTTAATGGAAAAGAAGCACTTGCAGTAGGTCAACAGGAACTTATAGATAATTATGTAGATAATTATTGGGAGTTACTTCCTGTGGAGCGAATGGAAATTCGTGATGAAATAATTATCGATACAGCCCAACTCAATCCTAATTTTAGAAGAGCCGAAGAAAAAGCTACCAAGGCTGTACAAAAGCATGGAATGAATATAGGTGGACAAGAGCGAAATCCGCAAATCGATGAAGCGTATTTATTGCTTGGAAAAGCACGTTATTACGATCAACGTTTTGTTCCTGCTTTAGAAGCTTTTAATTACATCCTTCGGAAATATACAGCTAGCGATATTATCCACCAAGCGGCAATATGGAGAGAAAAAACCAATATCCGAATGGAAAATGAAGAGGTTGCTATTACAAACCTCAAAAAAGTATTGCAATTAGATATTACCGAACAAGAATATGCCGACGCTTCTGCAATGTTGGCGCAAGCATACATTAATCTAAAACAAAAAGATAGCGCTATTTACCGATTGAAATTGGCTTCTAATGTCACCAAAAATAACGAAGAGAAAGGACGCTACAATTACATTATTGGGCAACTTTATAACGAAAAGGGAGAGTTAGATAGTGCTAATATAGCTTTTGATAAGGTAATTGATTTAAAGAGGAAATCGCCACGCATTTATATGATGAATGCCTATGTGGAGAAAATTAAAAACCTTTATCTGCAAGGGGAAGAGGATTCTACCTTATTAGCAGCATTGGATAAAATTGAAAGAAACCGTGAAAATCGACCTTATTTAGGGAAATTATACCGATTGAATGCTGTTTATTATTTAAAAAATCAACAATTTGATTTAGCGCAGTTTTATTTAAATGAATCCATAAAAAATACTGAAAACGATCCGAATTTATTAGCATTGGACTACGAGGATTTGGCAACCATGTATTTTGATAATGCGTATTATAAAGAAGCAGGAGCTTATTACGATAGTACACTTACAAATTTAAATGAAAACTCTAAAAAGTTTAGAATTTTTACTCGCAAAAGAGAAAACTTAGAAAGTGTAATTAAGTATGAGGATATAGCACATAGAAATGATAGTATTCTTACTGTTCTGGCTATGCCAGAAGCAGAAAAAACAGCTTTTTATCAAAGACATATAGATTCTATAAAAGAGGTGGATGCAATGGAGCGAGAGCGAGCAAAAATTGCAGAGTTACAGAATAATAATTATGGAACTTTAGGAGGTTTAAAAGGTAATAAAAGTGATAAAGCATCCGATTTTTATTTCTATAATCCTACAAGTGTTCAATATGGGGTGCAGGAGTTCAGAAAAATATGGGGTAATAGAACCTTAGAAGATAATTGGAGGTTAGGAAATAAAACAACTACAATGCAAGGTGAAACCGCAGTTGCAGAGGTTGTTAATCCAGAAGATGTGCCGTATTATTCTTTAGATTTTTATTTTGATCAGCTTCCAACAACACCAAGAGAAATAGACAGTATTAAGCAAGAGTATAATTTTGCTAATTATCAATTAGGTTTAATTTATAAGGAGAAGTTTCAAGAGTATGAATTGGCAGCCAATAAATTAGAAAAACTCCTAGATAATAACCCAGAAGAGCGATTAATACTCCCAGCAAAGTATAATTTGTATAAAATATATGAACTCTTGGAGTCGCCATTGGCAGCAGAATATAAAGCAGATATTATAGCAAATCATTCCGATTCTCGATATGCTGAAATATTGAAAAATCCAGCAGCTGTATTAGCCGACGACGGTTCGAGTCCAAATGCTGTATATGCATCGCTTTACAAAGATTTTGAAAATCAGCAGTATGATAAAGTAATTACGGAAGCCGATGATAATATTTCAAAATATAATGGAGAAGAGGTGATGTTGAAGTTTGAAATGTTGAAAGCTTCCGCAAATGCAAGACTATATGGATATAATTCCTATAAAGAATCTTTAAGCAATATTGCTTTAAATTATCCTAATTCTGAAGAAGGAGCAGAGGCTCAAAATATTTTAGAAAAAACGCTTCCTTTGGTAGCAGACTCAACGTTTAATATGGATCCAATTTCTTCTAATCAATGGAAGGTTATTTATCCGTTTAAAAGAAATAATAAAGCAGGGGTTAAAGAATTGACCGATAAAATAGATGCTTCGTTAAAGGACTTAAAATATACGCACGTAAAATATTCAGAAGATATTTATAATCCAGGCACAATATTTTTAGTAGTTCATGGTTTTGATACAAAGTTGCATGCTGAGGGGTATGCAGAGCTATTAAAGATTAACAAAGATTATTTGGTTGATAATGAGAAATTTGTAATTTCGTCTGCAAATTATAAAAAAGTTCAAATCCATAAGAATCTGGATACTTATTTAGCTGAAAATAAAATTGATAACTTAAATAACCCAAATCTAAATAATTAATAAAATGTTTGCAGAATCCAAAAAAAACAGAGTAGAGCCTTTAGCAGGACAGACCAATAGAATTGTTGAAAACACAATAATTAAAGGAGATTTAATTTCTGAAGCAGATATCCGTATTGATGGAGAATTGGAAGGAAGCATTACTGCAAAAGGAAAAGTTGTTATTGGAAGGGCTGGAAAGGTAAGCGGTAAAATACAATGTATGAATGCCGATATCGAAGGAAAGTTTGACGGAGACCTTAAGGTAGAAAATGTATTGAGCTTAAAAGGAACTGCGGTAATAGAAGGAGATGTAGTAGTAGGGAAATTAGCGGTGGAGCCTGGA
The DNA here is from genome assembly GCF_000260115.1 of Galbibacter orientalis DSM 19592. Classification (GTDB taxonomy): domain Bacteria; phylum Bacteroidota; class Bacteroidia; order Flavobacteriales; family Flavobacteriaceae; genus Galbibacter; species Galbibacter orientalis. Next base: position 959,745 of record NZ_JH651379.1, read on the forward strand.
GCAACTTTTAATGCAGCATGTTCAATGAAAGGAGCTTCGTTAAAAACTGTAAACGATAATGGACAAAAACAACCAAAAGCAGACGAAAAATCAGCTTAGTTCTTGGGTAAAATTTACTAATATTGGCTTACAAATGGCCATTATTATTGCTGCGGGTACTTTTTTTGGCGTTTGGCTGGATAAGAAATTTCCTAACGAATATTCCGCATATACCATAGTATTTTCTTTATTGGCTGTTTTTGCTTCACTTTATAATGTATATCGTCAAGTAAAAGCACTAGATGAAAAAGAAAGTTCGTCTAAAAAGTGAGATTTTAGTAATGGATTTTTTAAAAAAAATCCAAACTCTAAATGTCATCCTGAACTTGTTGAAGGATGGACTTCGATAGGTTTTCTAACAATTGAAATGTTAAAAAGTAATGTTGTCTAGCGTAATCATATAATATATTTATTCATTTGAAACATAAATTAATCCCTTATATAAGCGTATTACTATCGCTTAGCATACTACTAGCTTTGGCTCAGTATCTCATACAAGCTTATGTTTTTCCCGATGTTGAGTTCTTTTATTCCCTTTGGAGTATTTATGTGTTTAATTTTGTAATGGCACTTATAGTTTATGTGGGTATTTTAGCTGCACATAATATATTGCCAGAAAAAACAGGATTTACATATCTTGCAATGAGTGGTTTGAAGATGCTTGCGGCAATAGTTTTTTTAGTTCCCCTCTTTCAAGCTTCGATGGAAAATCCTATTCCTACAGTATTCAGTTTTTTTATTCCCTATTTTGTCTATTTATTTTTAGAGGTATTTTTTGTTATAAAACTCTTGAAATGAGCCTTTTTTGATAAAAAATATTCTTTTTCGCTCGTAACGAAAAAAAAATAGTTGTTAACTTCTTAATGTGAATAAAAAATGTACCTTTGCACCAAATTTTTGAGGAGCATATATTTTATCAATAAGAGGTATGATGATAGCACAGAAATCTGTCGAGAGATTTTTTCTTTTAGTATTATTTGTAATTAGTTTAGGGCTGAATGCTCAAGAACACGAAGACGCTCATAGTGAGGAAGCTACAGAGGAAGCTTTTAATCCAACAGAGTTAATTAATCATCACGTATCGGATTCTCATGAATTCCATATAGCAGATTGGAACGGGCACGCAATTTCTATGCCACTTCCAGTTATTTTATGGACAGAGAATGGTTTGGTTACTTTTATGTCTTCAGAATTTCACCACGACGAAACAGGTGAGGTTATCGTAGAGAAAAATGGTCAGAAGTTTGCGCGTGTGCATGATGAAATTTACTACGCAGATGGAGGTTTGAATTTTGACGAAGCGCATCATGTTACTAACAGTCGCCCTCTTAATTTTTCGATTACTAAAAATGTATTCACTTTAATGATTACAGCATTATTAATGTTGTTAATCTTTATTCCAGTAGCAAATTCATATAAAAAGAATCAAAAAGCACCAAAAGGGATTGCTGGTTTTATGGAACCATTAATTGTTTTTGTTAGAGATGATATTGCGAGACCTAATATTGGAGAGAAAAAATACAAAAAGTACATGCCGTACTTATTAACAGTGTTTTTCTTAATCTGGATTGGAAACCTTTTTGGATTAATTCCTTTCTTTCCTTTTCAAGGAACACTTACTAATGATATTTTATTTACTGGAGTTTTAGCAACTTTTACGTTTTTACTTACAATATTTAGTGGAAACAAAGCATATTGGGGACATATTTTTGCTACGCCAGGTGTGCCAAAATGGTTGTTGCCAATTATGATTCCTGTAGAAGTTTTAGGAATGTTTACAAAACCTTTTGCGTTAATGATTCGTTTGTTTGCAAACATTACCGCAGGGCATATTATTATATTAAGTTTAATGTCGCTGATTTTTATTTTTGAATCAGCAGCTGTTTCACCAATATCTATCGGATTCTCATTGTTTATGTATGGATTGGAATTATTGGTAGCAGCATTACAAGCGTATGTGTTCACGTTACTATCTGCTTTATTTATTGGGCAAGCAGTAGAAGATCACCATTAATATTGAGTTTTATTTATTAACTATTATAAATTTTTAATTATGATTTTAGCTGGAATAGGAGCTGGATTAGCTGCCATCGGTGCAGGATTAGGTATCGGTAAAATTGGTGGATCTGCAATGGATGCAATTGCACGTCAGCCAGAAGCGGCTTCAAAAATTCAAACTGCTATGATTATTGCTGCAGCACTTATTGAGGGTGTAGCACTTTTCGCGGTGGTTGTTGCGTTAATCGCAAAATAATTTTTGAAAAAATTAAATAACGCTCTAACGGTTGGTTAGAGCGTTATTTACTCACTTTGTGAGTTTTATGCTCTAAATGTTTGATTTAGAAATGATAAAGTGTCATTTTTACAGTCGTTTTGAGGAGCAGTTAAATCATCTATCTCGTGGCAAGCCCAAGAGGTGTTGAAATAAAAAAACTAGAAAACGTTATTTAATATTTTTTATAATGAATATTACACATCCTGAAAGTCTAATTTTTTGGTCTATAATAGTTTTTATAATTCTATTTGTACTATTACGTAAATATGCTTGGAAACCTATTTTAGGAGCAGTTACTAGTAGAGAAGAGTCTATTAATAAGGCATTAGCTTCTGCTGAAGATGCGCGTAAAGAATTACAAAATCTTCAAGCAGATAACGAGAAGTTGCTTCAAGAAGCACGTGCAGAAAGAGATACTATGATTAAGGAAGCTCGTGAAATTAAAGATAAAATGATTTCAGAAGCAAAAGAAGAGGCACAAGCACAAGCAGATAAAGTAATTAAGCAAGCGCAGCAAACTATAGAAAGTGAGAAGCAAGCCGCTGTTGCAGAATTAAAGAATCAAGTAGCTTCTTTATCAGTAGAAATTGCAGAAAAAGTAGTAAAGTCAGAACTTTCATCTAAAGACAAGCAATTAAAGCTTGTGGATGATATGTTGAATGAAGTTACCTTAAACTAATTTGTAAGTAGGAACACCATGAAAGGTACCAGAGCAGGAGAAAGATACGCAAAGGCTGTTTTAGACTTAGCGCAAGAGCAAAAAGTTCTTGACGTAGTTAGTGCAGACATGAAAGATATCTTTAATACTATAAACGGCAGTGACGAGTTGAAAGACTTGCTTCAGAGTCCAGTTATTAAATTATCGGATAAGAGAGCGGTACTTAAAGAAATTTTTTCTGGAGTGCATGCAGTATCAACTGGTTTAATAGATATGCTTGTTGATAACAATCGTGTTGGACTCTTAAAAATAATTGCTGAAAAATATATTATTCTTCACGATAAATTAAGAGGAGAAGAGCTTGCAATAGTAACAACAGCAGTTCCTTTGTCTGAAGAATTAGAGAAAAAAGTATTGGCAAAAGTAAAAGAGCTTACTGGAAACAATGCAACCATTGAAAATAAAATTGACGAAAGCATTATAGGCGGATTTATATTACGTGTAGGAGATCTACAGTATAACGCAAGTATTGCCAATCAATTAAATAATCTCAAAAGAGATTTACATAACAACACATACGTTTCTTAAATAATAAAATAAAAGGTAGGATGTTTTAATTTTAAAGCATCTAAAATCTAAACACTAAATAAGATGGCTGAAGTTAAAGCGGCTGAGGTATCAGCAATATTAAAAAAGCAACTATCAGGATTTGAAGCGAAAGCTTCATTAGACGAAGTGGGAACTGTACTTCAAATAGGAGATGGTATTGCCCGAGTTTACGGATTGTCGAATGCACAATACGGAGAGTTAGTTCAATTTGAATCTGGCTTAGAAGGGATCGTACTTAACTTAGAAGAAGACAATGTTGGTGTTGTACTTTTAGGTCATTCCAAACAAATTAGAGAAGGGGACACTGTAAAACGTACACAGCGTATCGCATCTATTAAAGTAGGTGAAGAAATGGTAGGTCGTGTAGTTGATACATTAGGAAACCCTATTGATGGTAAAGGTCCAATTGGTGGAGATCTTTATGAGATGCCTTTAGAGCGTAAAGCTCCTGGAGTTATCTTCCGTCAACCAGTAACAGAACCATTACAAACAGGTATTAAATCTATCGATGCGATGATTCCTGTAGGTAGAGGGCAACGTGAGTTAGTTATTGGCGACCGTCAAACTGGTAAAACAACAGTTTGTATTGATACCATTATAAACCAGAAAGAATTTTACGATGCTGGAGAACCAGTATTTTGTATATATGTTGCTATCGGACAAAAAGCATCTACAGTAGCTGGAATTGCTAAGACTTTAGAAGATAAAGGTGCTTTAGCTTATACAGTAATTGTTGCTGCAAATGCATCAGATCCTGCTCCAATGCAGGTTTATGCTCCATTTGCCGGTGCTGCAATCGGAGAGTATTTTAGAGATACTGGTCGCCCTGCTTTGATTATTTATGATGATTTATCAAAACAAGCAGTTGCGTATCGTGAGGTATCTTTATTACTTCGTCGTCCACCAGGACGTGAAGCATATCCTGGAGACGTTTTCTTCTTACACTCTAGATTATTAGAGCGTGCTGCAAAGGTTATTGCTGATGACAATATTGCAAAAGAAATGAACGACCTTCCAGAATCATTAAAACCAATTGTAAAAGGTGGCGGTTCTTTAACAGCATTACCAATTATTGAAACACAAGCGGGAGACGTTTCGGCATATATCCCAACAAACGTAATTTCGATTACAGATGGTCAGATTTTCTTAGAATCAGATTTATTTAACTCAGGAGTTCGTCCAGCAATTAACGTAGGTATTTCTGTATCTCGTGTTGGAGGTAACGCACAGATTAAATCGATGAAGAAAGTTGCAGGTACATTAAAACTAGATCAGGCTCAGTTCCGCGAATTAGAAGCGTTTGCTAAGTTTGGTTCAGACCTAGATGCTGCAACAATGAATGTTATTAGTAAAGGTAAAAGAAACGTAGAGATTCTTAAGCAAGCACAAAACGATCCTTATACAGTTGAAGATCAGATTGCAATTATCTATGCAGGTTCTAAAAATCTTTTAAAAGACGTTCCTGTAGAGAAAGTTAAAGAGTTTGAAAGAGATTTTCTTGAGTTCTTAAATGCTAAGCATAGAGGTACATTGGATACATTGAAAGCAGGGAAACTTACCGACGAAGTAACCGATACACTTTCTGAAGTAGCAAAAGAAGTTTCAGCAAAATATAAAGGGTAAAAGCCCCACTCGGTCTCCTCTAAGGGGAGAAGATTAGGTTACATATTAATTTTTAAAATAGAACAAGTCCTCTCCCTTGGAGAGGATTTAGGAGAGGCTAAAATGGCAAATTTAAAAGAGATACGTAGTAGAATTACATCGGTTGGTTCAACCATGCAGATTACTAGTGCCATGAAAATGGTATCGGCTGCAAAGTTGAAAAAAGCGCAAGATGCTATCACAGCAATGCGTCCATATTCCGATAAACTTACCGAGCTTTTACAAAGCCTTAGTGCAACGCTAGATGGTGATGCAGGAAGTGTTTTTGCAGAACAAAGAGACGTAAAAAGTGTGCTTGTTGTTGCAATAACTTCCAATAGAGGTTTGTGTGGAGCCTTTAATACCAATGTTATAAAAGCTTCTAATAAACTTGCAGAGAGTACTTATGCAGGCAAAAAAGTAAGTTTTGTAACTATAGGTAAGAAAGGAAACGATATTCTTAAAAAGAACCATTACGTTACTCATAATAATAATGAAGTGTACGACGATCTTACTTTTGATAATGTCTCTGATATTGCTGAAAGATTAATGACACTTTATAAAGAAGGAGCGTATGATAAGATTGTTTTAGTTTACAATCATTTCAAAAATGCAGCTACACAGATTGTTAAGACAGAAGATTTCTTGCCAATAAAACCTATTGAAAGCGAAGAAGTAAGTTCTTCAGCCGATTATATTTTTGAGCCTTCAAAAGAGGAAATTATTGAGACATTAATTCCGAAGTCATTAAAAACACAATTGTATAAAGCTATTCGCGATTCTTTTGCTTCTGAGCACGGAGCACGTATGACGGCAATGCACAAAGCAACCGACAACGCAGCCGATTTAAAAGCAGAATTAACGCTTACATATAATAAAGCACGTCAAGCAGCCATCACCAACGAAATTTTAGAAATTGTTGGTGGAGCGGAAGCGTTGAACAATTAGGCGTAGCGATAGCGGAGTCAAATTTTCAAACTTGCCGAGGCGTTGAACAATTAGGCGTAGCGATAGCGGAGTCAAATTTTCAAAAAGATTGTAAGCGTTGAACAATTAGGCGTAGCGATAGCAAAGCCAAATTTTCAAACTTGCCGAGGCGTTGAACAATTAGCGACCAACGGGAGCAAATAGAACCCAATCGGAAGCGTTGAACAATTAGGCGTAGCGATAGCGGAGTCAAATTTTCAAAAAGATTGTAAGCATTGAACAATTAGCGAGCGCTTTAAATACAGAAAATATATCTTAAGAGGCTCTCTAAAAAGTAATTTGTAGTTGTCAAAGGAGCTTGTCGTTTTTAAAACTGAGCTTGTCGAAGTTTAAACAACTAACACTCAAAATAATCCTTCAACAAGTTCAGGATGACATTTAGAGTTTGGATACTTTTTAGAGAGCCTCTTTTTGTTTATAAAAATGATTTTCTTTGGTTAATCTTGTGTTTTTGATTGTTTTTCCTCGTTTTTAACCCAAATTCTGTTAAACCTTTGTGAACTTCTGAAGTTTATTCCTTGTTTATTTTTGAGTTCTCTATAATTATTTAATCTTGCCGCTTAGTATAATAAAAAAGAAATCACATGTTAACAGTAAAAAGATTAAAAATAGCACTCATATTCGTAGCCATTTTAGGAAGTGTAAATATGTTTGCGCAAGCACAACCTTCTGTAACTCCAGCAAAAGCAGAGAATGTTTCTGATGCAGAACTTCAACAATTTGCAGATGCTTACATGGCAATGCAAAAGGAGAATCAGCAAGCACAACAAGTAATGGCAAAAACTATAGAAGAGGAAGGTTTAGAGTTAGATCGTTTTAATGAAATACATAAGGCATCTATGGATCCTAATACGGAAATAGAAGCTTCAGAAGAAGAAATAGCAATGCATAAGGCAGCTATTGCTAAATTAGAAAAATTACAGCCTGAGTTTGAGGCTAAAATGAAAACTATTATAGAAGATAGCGGCTTGTCTTTAGACCGTTATCAAGCTTTAGGAGCAGCTATACAGGCGGATCAAGCTTTACAGCAAAAGCTTCAGGGAATTATGATGAAAAACGTTCAGGGATAACCTGCATCAAAATACAACTTTAAGCAACCCCAAAGATTTTAAGCTCTTTGGGGTTTTTTTATACCCAATTTAGATTTTTATCAATCTGGCATCAATTTTGAAATCGTATATTTATATCGAACTGATTTAAAAAGTTCTTAAATAAAATTAATTAGTATGATGCGGTTATTAAATATAATCTTAGGAACAGTTATTATTATGGGGTTTTCGCAATGTGGAAGTTCACAAAAGCTAGTAGATAATCCTCCTTTTGTTTTAGGGGAAGTAAAAAGTGAGCCTTGGACTGCAGGAGCTAATAAAGAAGCTAATGGAGTTAACGTATATCTTCCAGTAGAAAATGAGAATGGGGCTGAATTAGATAGCTTATATTACCAAAACAAGGTTGTAAAGTTGGAAAGAATTAAAAAAGACAATTATTTAGTCTACATAGCACGCTATTCTTTTAATAAACAGCCTCAGGATATAATTATGCATGCCGACCCAAAAAAGGAGTTCGGAAATAAGCCGCCTCAAGTAAAAGCAATTATGCCTTTTGAATTGGAAGAAGGGGAAGCTATTGTGAGTTATACCGTTAATGGAAAAGTAAACTATTATAAAATTTCTGAGATTGAGCAGTCAACTTCCATACATTATAGAGAAGTTCCGCCATTAAAAAACTAATCCCTTGTTTTGTTGAGTCTTTATAAATCGATACTTTTAGCACTTTAATATAATTCGTTATTGGGAGCTTTAAAAAAATTATTTAAGCATACTTTTATTTACGGTCTAGCTACGGTTTTACCAAGGTTGTTGAGCTTTATTCTAACACCTATTTATACCGATAAACTTGCAACGGAAGATTATGGAATCTATGCTTCGTTATACGTTTATTTAATATTAGGAAATGTATTGCTTTCCTATGGAATGGAGACAGCCTTTTTTAGGTTTATGAATAAAAGTGAACGAAAGTCTGAAGTGCAATCTACTGCGCTTACGTCTATTTTTATTTCTTCTGGTCTATTTCTTATTATTTCATACCTATTAAAAGATACTATTGCATCCTTTTTAGAGTTCAAGCCTGAATTTATTTTATACGGTATTCTCATTCTCTTTTTTGATGCGCTTTGCGTTATTCCTTTTGCTTGGCTTAGAAACCAAGAAATGCCATTAAAATATTCATTTATAAAAATAGCAACCGTAGTAATTAACTTAGGCTTAAATTTATTTTTCTTTTTAGGCTTACCATGGTTAATTTCTAGAAATGAAGCCTCTAATTTAAACTTCTTTGTCTTTGAAAATAAGGTTCATTATATTTTTATTTCTAATCTAATAGCTAGTTTTTTTGGGTTGATATTTATCCTTCCTCTATATTTTAGAATTAGGTTACGACTCGATTTTTACCTTTGGAAACGAATGTTTCGCTATGCACTTCCTGTGCTTATATCCGGAATTGCATTTTCTGTAAATGAAGGGTTTGATAGATTAATGTTAAAATATATACTTCCTGAAAATATTGCTGAAGAAACTGTTGGGATTTATGCAGCATGTTATAAACTGGGTGCGTTTATGACCTTGTTTGTAACTGCTTTTAAATTGGGAGTTGAGCCATTTTTTTTCAGTAATGCCAATAAAAAGAATGCTAAGGAAATCTATGCAGATACCACGCTGTATTTTACAATATTTGGTTCGTTTATCTTTTTGTTTGTAGTTGTATATGCTGATATTTTTAAACGATTATTAATTCATAATGAAGCTTATTGGGAAGCACTTTGGGTAGTACCTTTTATTTTGCTGGCAAACTTATGCCTAGGAATTTATCATAACCTTTCCGTTTGGTATAAAATTACCGACCGGACTATTTTTGGAGCGTATATTTCTGTATTTGGAGCATTTATAACACTTATTATTAATTTTATATTAATTCCTGTTATAACTTACAAAGGCTCTGCTATTGCTACTTTGATAGCCTACGGAAGCATGATGCTTTTATCTTATTATTTCGGACAAAAAAACCATCCAATTCCTTATAATCTAAAGAAAATTGGAAGCTACCTAGGAGTGTCCATTCTTTTTGTATTTCTATCTTTTTATGTATTCGATAGAAATCTAATTATAGGAACACTCTTACTTTTAGTATTTTTGACCTTGATATATAGATTGGAGAATAAAGAACTTAAGAAAATGATGAAATCAATTTCGATTAAAAAGACTAAATAATGACAGTAAAAATTGTAAATAAATCAACACATCAATTACCAAATTACGAAACTATAACCTCTGCGGGGATGGATATTCGTGCAAATATAGATGCTCCAATAGTGTTAAAACCCTTAGAACGTACCATAGTTAAAACGGGTTTGTTTATTGAGCTTCCAATAGGTTCCGAAGCGCAAGTACGCCCAAGAAGTGGCTTGGCTGCAAAAAAAGGAATTACCGTATTAAATGCTCCTGGAACTATAGATGCAGACTATAGAGGAGAAATTGGCGTTATCCTAATAAATCTTTCTAATGAGGATTTTACAGTAGAAAATGGAGAGCGTATTGCACAATTAGTTATTGCAAAACACGAACATATTAGTTGGGAAGAAGTAGAAATTCTTTCAGAAACAAAACGTGGCGAAGGCGGTTTTGGAAGTACTGGGGTGAAATAATTTTTGACTTCCTAGATTAGTAAAGTTTAATTTAAAATAAATACCCCGAGTTGTCGGGCATAACATATGAAAATAATTGTTCCAATGGCTGGACGAGGATCCAGACTTAGACCACATACATTAACAATTCCAAAACCATTAATTCCAATTGCTGGAAAACCTATTGTTCAGCGTTTGGTAGAAGATATTGCAAAAGTACTGGATCAGGAAATTGAAGAAATTGCTTTTATTATTAAAGACGATTTTGGAGCTGAGATAGAAGCTAAATTAAACGAAATTGCAGCAAGTTTAAATGCTAAAGGAACTATTTATTATCAAGATAAGCCTTTAGGAACTGGTCATGCTATTATGTGTGCCCAAGAATCGCTTTCCGGCCCTTGTGTAATTGCCTATGCTGATACACTTTTTAAAGCCGATTTCAATTTAGATAAAACGGCAGATAGTGTTATTTGGGTAAAACAAGTAGATAGACCAGAAGCATTTGGTGTAGTTGAGTTGAATGAAGAAAAGAATATTTCTGGATTGGTAGAGAAACCCCAAGAGTTTGTGTCGGATTTGGCTGTTATCGGAATTTATTATTTTAAACATGGGGAAGCACTTAAGGCTGAATTACAAAAAGTGTTGGATGCTAATATTATTCACGGTGGAGAATACCAAATTAACGACGGTATCAAAGCTATGATGGCGCAAGGAAAGAAGTTTGTTCCAGGAAAAGTGGATGAATGGATGGACTGCGGAAATAAAAATGTTACTGTGGAAACCAACGGAAGAATGCTTCAGTTTTTGCAAGCAGATAAAGAAGATTTGGTATCTTCTTCAGTAAAAAATGAAAATTCTACCATTATTGAGCCATGCTATATTGGAGAAAATGTAGTACTTAAAAATGCAACTGTTGGGCCAAATGTTTCATTAGGTAATGATACTGTTGTAGAAAATTCAACAATAAAAAATAGCTTAATTCAGACGCAGGCTGTAATTAAAAACGCTAATTTAGAGAATGCTATGATTGGAAATTTTGCAAAATTTGATGGAAAGTTTACCGATGTAAGTATTGGAGATTATTCGGTATTAGAGTAAGTTGAAAGTTAGAAAGTTAAAAAGTTCAAAGTTGTACTTGATAGTCCAGATTTAAATGCTTTAAGGCTTGCGCTAAGGTAGTTTACTTTCTTAACTCGTAGAATTATGATAAGAAAAGGGTGTATTAAAACAATAATGCTAGTGGTTTTTACAACCACCATGTTTGTTAACGCCCAAGAAACGAATGCAGATATTTCTCATCAGGCAAATGAGGATGCTTTCCAAGAGTTTTTTTACGAATCTCTTAAGCAAAAGGGAATTGAAAATTACGACAAAGCAATTACCGCATTGTTGGAATGTAAATTGCTGGAGCCAGAAAATGAGGTTATAGATTATGAGTTGGGCTTAAATTATATGTATCAACATAAATATGTAGAAGCACAACCGTACTTTGAAAAGGCAATTTCAAAAGATGCTGCAAATAAATGGTATTTGGACGCATTGTTGGATTGTTATAAAAACCAGCAAAATATTGAAAAAGCAATTGAAGTTGCATCAACATTGGCAGAACAGAATTCTAACTATAAAATAGTTTTGGTTGATTTATATATTGAAAACAAAGATTACGAAAAAGCAATGGGGCTTTTAGATCAAATGGAAGCTCAAGGAATAAGTAGATCTGAGGTTGTTCAACGAAAATCTAAAGTTGTAATGTTGAATAATATAAATGCTTTAGCAGATAATTATACAGCAGCAGAATCGAAATCTGTTTCTATAAATAACCCAATTGAAGATTATAAAAAGCAAATATTAAAACAAAAGCAGCGTACCGACTATAATGAAATGCTTATTGTGAGTAGTGAAGCTTTAGATAATTATCCAACCCAACCAGAATTCTATTATTTAAAAGGGGTAGCTCTAAATAAGCTTCAGAAATTTGAAATGGCAAAAAATGTTTTAGAAGAAGGCTTAGGGTATTTGCTTGACAATAAACAGCTTGAAAACAATATTTATAATGAATTGGTGTTTGCTTATAATGGATTAAATAATGTAGAGAAAGCCAAAGAATATCAGCAAAAAATAAATTCCAATAATTAATAAGTAAAAGATTTAAATGAATATAATAAGAAAGACTTCTGTAACTATTTTTGCAACAATCTTACTTTTTACTACTTCTTGTGGTTCTAAAAATGTACTTGGAATTGGAGAGTTGAAAAGCAACCTTTCAGCAAAAAACATTATTGGGAATCATTATAAAAATGAATTGGATTTTGAAACGCTTACAGGAAGAATTAAAATTGATTATTCCGATGGGGAGAATTCTCAAGGGACTACTGTAAGTATTAGAATGAAGAAAGATGAGGCTATTTGGATGAGCGCTACACTTTCTGTGGTTAAAGTTTTAATTACGCCAACACGAGTTTCATTTTATAATAAACTTGACAATACTTATTTTGATGGTGATTTTTCTTACTTAAATAAGCTTTTGGGAACCGAATTAAATTTTGAGATGGTACAAAACTTATTATTGGGACAAGCAGTTTTCGACTTAAATAAAGAGCCTTATTATGCCTCTTCGGTTGCAAATAAATATCAGTTAAAGCCAGAAAAGCAATCAGAATTATTTAAAACCCTATTTTTGTTGGAGCCTACGTATTTTAAAATGTCATTACAGCAAATATCACAACCATCAAAAAATCGTTTATTGAGCATAGATTATAAAAATTACCAAACGGTAGATGGTAAAATTTTACCAAATGAGATTGAAATAAATGCGGTAGATAAGGAGCATAAAAATAGAATTGAAATTGAATACAATAGTGTTGAATTTAACCGAGATGTTTCTTTTCCTTACAGTATTCCAAGCGGATTTAAACAAGTAGAAATTAAATAATATGAGTCAGCGGAATTTTTTATTTTCAGCCGTTTTAATTGCTTTTATGTCGTTTGGCTCCCTCTATTCTCAAAGTGATGAGCAAAAGGAATTAGAAGCACGTAAATCGCGTTTACAAGAAGAGATTCAACAATTCAATACCTTGCTTTCTCAAAAACGTCAAGAAAAAACAAGTGTTTTGGAAGATGTGGAAGATTTAGATCATAAAATAAAAATCCGTAAAGAGCTTATAAAAGTCACCAATCAGCAAGCAAGTCTTATTAGTCGCCAGATAAATAATAACATTAATAAAATCTCTAAACTTCGAGACGATTTAAAAGAATTAAAAAGCGATTATGCTGAAATGATTCGCAAATCTTATAAAAACAAATCGCAGCAAAGTAGATTGATGTTTTTATTGTCTTCTGAAGATTTTTTTCAGGCTTATAAACGACTTCAGTATATGAAACAGTATACGAATTACCGAAAGGAACAAGCCGATGAAATTCAGTCTAAAACTAAAGAACTACAAGATTTAAATAATGGTTTGGTGGTGCAGCGCGAAGAAAAAGAAACTTTAATTGCTGAAAATAAAAAAGAGCAAACCACTTTAGAAAGAGAATTAAATTCGCAAAAAGGACTTATTGCAAGTATTAAGGAGAAAGAAAGTGAGTATGCTTCTCAAATCCGCAAAAAACAAAGTCAAGCCGATGAAATTGATAGGCAAATAGATAATTTAATTAGAGAGGCAATTGCCAAAGCTAATGCTGCAAATAAGGAAACTACTAAGGAAACCAGAGAAAGCGCTACAAAATCTTCCAATTTTGCTTTAACTGCCGAAGCCAAATTGGTGGATACAGATTTTAAGGCCAATAAAGGAAAACTGCCTTGGCCGGTTGAAAAGGGGGTTTTAAAAATGCGTTATGGAAAACAACCGCATCCTATTGTAAAATCTGTTACTATACAAAGTAATGGGGTTAGAATTGCAACGGAAGCAGGTTCTAAAGCACGTGCAATTTACCGAGGAAAAGTATTAGCAGTACAAGCAATAAAAGGAGGAAATAAGGCGGTTTTAATTCAGCATGGTAATTATATTTCTGTATATAACAATCTTGGAAAGGTATATGTAAAAGAAGGAGATAATGTAGTTACCAAACAAGAAATAGGAGAAGTTTTTACTAGCCCAAGTAATAATGAAACAGTATTGAAATTTATGATTTATGATAACAATCACACCGATAATCCAGCAAATTGGATTTATAGAATGTAGAACGTGTGATTTAGTTTTAATGTGTAAACAATATAAAAAATGCTTTGATGAATTTTATCAAAGCATTTTTTAGTATAAGAAGTTATTCTGTAAACAGTGCTTTAAGCTCTGTTGCTTCATTAGGTTTCATTTTTCCTGCAAGCACTAAACTCAATTGTTTTCTTCTTAGAGCAGCTTCAAAACGTTCTTTTTCTAGTTTTGATTCTGGAGAAATAGGAGGAACGGTAACTGGCTTTCCTGTATCGTCTACCGCTACAAAAGTATAAATAGCTTCATTTGCTTTGCTTTTATGTCCGTTTTCTCGGTCTTCAATCCAAACATCAATATATATTTCCATAGAGCTATTAAAAGCTCTTGATACAGATGCTTCTACAGTTACAACACTTCCAAGTGGAATAGCGCGATTAAAAGCTACGTGGTTTACAGAGGCAGTAACAGTAACCCTACGCGAATGCCTTCTTGCAGAAATACTTGCCGCTCTGTCCATTCTAGCTAATAATTCACCACCAAATAAATTATTTAACGGGTTTGTTTCACTAGGTAAAACAAGGTCGGTCATTACGGTTCTAGATTCACTAGGTGTTTTTGCTTGCATTGTTTAAATTTTATGCAAAGATATCAGCAAATACCACAATATGAAAATTGTTTTAATAAAGTTCTTCTGTACTTATTATGGATAAAATACCTTGTCTAAAAAGTTTATAATTTTATGGATAGGCTCAATGGCATCCTTTTCAAAAGAATTTCCTAAAAACTCATTACTTCCAGAATCTAAATAAGCGTGATTTCTACCTTCGTAAACCCAATATTCTACTGATTGTCCGTTTTCTTCCAATTTAGCTACATATGCTTTAATAGATTCAGGGGTGGTAGTTTGATCTTTAGAGCCTACATGGCAAAATTGAGGAGGAAGCTTTCGGTCGTTTTTCTTGGGTATGGTGTATATTGGAGAGCAAATTTTGTAATAATTAGGATTGTCTTTTACGTTAATATCTTTTCCAAAAATTCCTCTTGCCTCAGCCTCGCCCATTTGCCAAAAGAAATTACTGCTACTTTCAAAGCCATTAACACCGTCTCCCAATGCGGCAGCGTATATATCTACTGCTGGGTAACTTAATACAGCTGCTTGAACAGCTAAGGCATCGGAAGTTTTAAGCTCTTCAAGAGTTTTATTTGGAGGTAAATAAGAAGGTGTAAAACTTAATCTTCCTGCCTCAAATCCTGTTTCAGAAATATTATCTTTTGCATTTACAACCATTGCTGCCAAATGTCCGCCAGCACTATCGCCAGTTACCGCAATTGCATTTGGATTCCCTTTGTATTTGGAAATATTCTCCTTAGTCCAAAGTACAGCGCCCAGAGCATCTTCAATAATTTCATTCATGTTGGTGGTATTATTATTTGCGGTAAGTAAACGGTAATTAACATTACAAACCACATATTCGCTATGAGAAGCAATGTATTGAGACATTTCATCCATAATAGATTTGTTGTTAATAAGCCATCCACCGCCATGGTAGATAATT
The DNA here is from genome assembly GCF_000260115.1 of Galbibacter orientalis DSM 19592. Lineage (GTDB taxonomy): Bacteria > Bacteroidota > Bacteroidia > Flavobacteriales > Flavobacteriaceae > Galbibacter > Galbibacter orientalis. The sequence continues at coordinate 975,340 of NZ_JH651379.1, forward strand.
AGCACAGGATATGTAGGCTTTTCTATATTAGGGGTGTAAATATCCATTGTTAAATCATATCCTTTTGGACTAGCCCATAGGATATCTTTTTCAACTGAAAAGGAATGTTTTTTGGTTCCTTGTGCGGATAGTGTGACGGTTAATAATAGTACTATTAAGTTGAATAGTTGTTTCATTTTTATTTGTTTTTGATGTTAGTAGTTGTATAAAAATACATTAATACTTTAAAGTACACATAAGAATTTTTTCTGATGATATGATTTATGTCATTAATATTTTTTAGGAGTTGTAATAATTTTACCACATAAATTTATAAATATTCAAACAATGAGAAAATTATTTTTAAGTATGGTATTTGGGGTGCTTGCATCTGGTATTGTATGTGCGCAAGAGAGTGAAGAGAAGTTGTATCATAACGATTTTCATAAATGGCAAGTAAGATTGCGTGGGATATTAGTAACTCCTGATGAAAGTGCAAATATTGGTTTAATTGGAGGTGATGCAGCTATAAGTAAGTCTTTTATGCCAGAGTTAGATTTTACATATTACTTTACTAAAAATATTGCAGCTGAATTAATTTTAGGAACAACCAATCATGATGTCAAAGCAATTAATACAGCTGTAGGCAATTTAGATTTAGGAGATGTGTGGTTACTTCCACCAACTTTAACACTTCAATACCATTGGAATGTAGAAGAAAATGTACGTCCATATGTAGGAGCCGGTTTTAATTATACTATTTTTTATAATGCAGCTAATGGTCCAATAGCCGATAATGTTGATTATGAAAATAGCTTTTCTCCAGCAATGCAGTTTGGTATTGATTTTGACATAAGCAAGCGTTGGTTTATTAATATTGATGCCAAGTACTTGTTTTTAAGTACCGATGTAGAAGTAGATGCAACTTCGGCTTTGGGAGCTGTAGTAAACGCAGAGGTAGATATTAACCCATTTATTGCGGGAATTGGTATTGGGTTTAAATTATAGTTTGAGTTAGTAGTTTGGTTATGTAAAAGAAAAGGGCTTTGAAATATTTCAAAACCCTTTTTTTATTTTTATAATTTTTTAGTCTTCTATATTTTCATCTACTAAAAGCCAAGCTTCTTTGGACTCTTCACTTTTTACTTTTCGTAAAAAATCTAAAGCTTCAGGAACTTCAGCAAAACTAGCGTATGTAACTTGGTGTAAGCCATATTTATTTTCCCCAATCCGTTCAGCCTCATATCCTCTTTCTTTAAGCTGATCTACCTTTTTATCCGCATTTTCTTCAACTCTAAAAGCACCTGCTATAATATGATATTTAAGAGGTTGTTTCTCTACTTTCAAAGTAATTGAAGGGATCTCCAAAGGAGTTGTATCAAAAAATGTAGCTTTTTGAATATCGTTTTCAATTTGCTTTTGTGCTTCTTGTTGCGCTACTTGAATTTGATTTTCTTTCTGAATATCAACAAGTTTATAACCGATAGTTCCAGCGGATAAGGCAAGTAAAAATACAGCAGCATATTTTAAGTAAGAACGATTTTTCCTACGTTCAGGAGTAAATGCTATTGGAGCTTTTTCTTCTAATGTTTCTACTTCTTTCTTCAATTCCTCTCTTGTGATGGAAGGAGATACGAAAGAAGATAGTCCAAATGAAGAAGTTAAATAGTTTAAATGGTATGAAGGTTGGAAAAGAATTTTTTCATCTTCACTCCACCAAAGATCTCCAATATTTTTAAGGGCTATTTTTTCTTTTGAAATTAAAGATTTTCTCCAGCTTAGAACGGTAGCTTCAATCTTAGTTGATGCTTCTTCATAACTAATATTTTGCGCTTCTGCAATGTACTTTGTTAGAAGTCCGTCATTAGATTTTAATTGCTCGTTAAAGGCAATAGATTTTGATGGCGGATAGAAAGCATTTGTATTATGATGCACTTTTGCAGGTTGATACTGCGTAATAAATGAACCAAACCCAGGTACAGTTACGCATTCATATCGGTATAATAAATCGCTTATGTAATTTTCTATTCGCATAAAGCAAAGATGTAAAAAAATCGAATTGATTTGAAAATACTTTTTCAGTTTTTATCAACAGTAGAATTTTTTCTATACTTTTATTACTGAAAATCATATGTTTAAATGACGGATAAAGAGCTTCTTTTTTTATTAACAATTCACAGAGCGTCCAAAATAGGGGATATAACTGCCAAAAAGCTCATAAAACATTGTGGTAGCGCTGAAGAAGTTTTTAAAGAAAAGCGAAATAACCTTCTTAAAATTGATGGTATTGGATTGCATATTTTGAGTATGCTTAACAATAAAAACAATTTAATTGATGCTGAGAAGGAGCTTCAATTTATACGAGACCATAATTATGATGTGGTTTCTTATGAAGAAGAAGAGTACCCTAGAAACCTAAAACATTGTATAGATGGTCCTATTCTTATTTTTAGTAGGGGAAATATTAATTTGAGAAAGCAGCATCAGAAAATTATAAGTGTGGTGGGAACTCGTCAAATAACATCGTATGGAATTGCTGCTTGTGAAAAATTTATTGAGGAAATAACGCCATTCGATCCAATCATTCTTAGTGGTTTTGCTTATGGTGTAGATATCTGTGCCCATAATGCTGCTATTAAAAATGAATTACAAACTATTGGTTGTTTAGCGCATGGATTAAATCAGGTATATCCCAAATCTCATGCTAAATACGTGGATTCCATAATGCAAAATGGAGGTTTTATAACAGATTTCTGGAGTGATGAGGGGCCGGAGCGAAATAATTTTTTAAAAAGGAATCGTATCATCGCTGGAATGGCAGATGTTACTGTTGTGGTAGAATCTGCTAGTAAGGGTGGGAGTTTGGTAACTGCAGATATTGCACTTTCTTATAATCGAGAAGTTTTTACTTTTCCTGGTCGCAGCACCGATAAATATAGTGAAGGGTGTAATAACTTACTTAAAAGTCAGCAAGCGCATATGTTAACCTCAGCAGCCGATTTAGTGTACATATTAGGATGGGATTTTAATGAGGACTCTAAAGCCTCGGTTCAGAAACAATTGTTTGTAGAGTTGGATAGTAATGAACAAACAATTTATGATTATTTGCAGAAAAAAGAAAAGCAATTACTAGATGTAATTGCTTTGGATTGTATGATGCCAGTTCATAAACTAGCGGCTATTCTTTTATCAATGGAAATGAAAGGCGTTGTGCGTCCATTACCCGGCAAACTTTTTGAGGTAATTTAATCCCTCAAAAAGTTTTAATACCCTATTTTGCTTCGTACTCTTCCAAGGACATCATTAGCAACTTTTCTTGCCTTTTCAGCACCTACAGCCAATACGTCATCAATTTCATTAAGATTCTCCATATAATAGTTGAAGCGTTCTCTTTCTGTGGAGAATTTATCAAGAATTAATTCGAATAATGCTTGTTTTGCATGTCCATAACCAAAACCGCCTTTTTCATATTTTTGACGCATATCTACTATTTGTTCTGGCGTTGCAAGCAATTTATAAATTCCGAAAACCTTACATGTATCTGGGTCTTTTGGAGCTTCCAATGGAGTACTGTCTGTTTCAATACTCATTACTTGTTTGCGTAATTGCTTTTCAGGGAGAAAAATATTGATAAAATTATTTCTCGATTTACTCATTTTCTGCCCATCAGTTCCTGGAATATACATGGTTTCTTCTTGTACTTTTCCTTCAGGAATAACAAAGGTTTCTCCAATTTGAGTATGCATTCTTGAGGCTACATCCCGAGTAATCTCAATATGTTGCATCTGGTCTTTTCCAACAGGAACAATCTCAGCATCATACAACAAAATATCGGCAGCCATTAGCATTGGATAGCTAAATAATCCAGCATTCACATCATCCAAACGGTCTGCTTTGTCCTTAAAAGAATGTGCTAATGTTAAACGTTGGTATGGGAAATAGCAGCTTAAATACCAAGTTAGTTCAGTAGTTTGAGGAACATCACTTTGTCTGTAAAAAACAACCCTATTTATATCTAATCCACATGCAAGCCAAGCCGCAGCAACATTGTATGTATTGTTTCTTAATGTTTCTCCATCCTTAATTTGCGTCAATGAATGCATATCTGCAATAAAAAGGAAAGAATCGTTTTCTGGTTTCTCAGACATTTTTATCGCTGGGATAATAGCACCCAACAAATTTCCTAGATGTGGAGTTCCTGTACTCTGTATTCCTGTAAGTATTCTTGCCATTTTTCTATTTTAAACAGTCGCACAAAGGTATGATGTTTTACAAAAAGTATAAACCAGTTTGTTGCAAATGTTTATTTTTGATTCCGTAAAAATCCTCATTAGAGGGTATTTTATATCCAAAGTAGTTGCCTGTACAAAAGCTTGTGGATAAAGCGTAAGTTTATTAGGTAGCAATTTCTTTCATAATTATATAATATATTTGACTTAAACGTATTCGTGTGAAAATAATAATAATTCGTTTTTTACAGCTTTTATATAGAGTTTGGTTTTATTTATTAATGTCAATACCGATTGTTATTTTATTTCCAATCCTATTGATACTTACTGTTAGCGAGAAATTATATCCTTTGTTTTTTTGGATTGCAAGAAATATTTGGGCAAATTTTGTACTGTATGGTATGTTTTTGTTTCCTTCTATTAAACGCCACCAAGAAATAGAAAAGGGAGAAAGTTATATGCTTATAGGAAATCATACCTCCATGCTTGATATTTTAATGATGCTAAAAGTGTCTAAAAATCCATTTGTATTTGTAGGGAAAAAGGAGCTAGCTAAAATTCCAATTTTCGGATTTTTTTATAAAGGTGTATGTATTTTGGTGGACAGAAGCTCCGCTAAAAGCAGGACAGCTGTGTATAAAAGTGCACAACGCCGATTAAAACAAGGGTTGAGTATATGTATTTTTCCAGAGGGTGGGGTTCCAGACGATTTGAATATTGTTTTAGATGAATTTAAGGAAGGAGCATTTAGATTGGCTATTGAACATCAAATTCCAATTGTTCCTGTTGTGTTTTTAGATAATAAAAAACGCTTTTCATATGAGTTCTTTAGCGGCTCTCCTGGAAGAACACGCGCTATAGTTATGGAATTTTTGAATACTCATGGTTTAAAATCTTCAGATGCTACTCAGATTAAGTTACATGCTAGGCAGGCTATTTATGATCATTTATCTTAAATACAAAAATCCCCTTCCAAGTGGAAAGGGATTTTCTTTAGGTAAAATGCAATTAAGCAAATAACCTAACCAACTATTTTTAATTTTTTAAGCAGGGTTTTATTTCCCCTGAGCCTTTACTGAGTTTACCGAAGGGCTCTAAAATGGATTAAATTATTTTCCTTTGAATACCTTGTAGGTTTACCTCGAGGTAGTTTATTCTCAAAGCATGCGTCAATTCAATCAAAAAGGCGCTGCTTAGAAAAGGTCAAATGTTATGTTTAACTTTTTAAAATTTAAAACTCAGTCCTGTATACACCCCTAAGATATATGGCGAAAAACCACCATCTTCTCTTGAAAATGTATTTAGTTGATATTTAAACATAGGCTCTAAATTGAAAAGTAGTTTGTTTGATAATTGATAGTCCAAACCAACTCCAATGTTGGTACTAAAACTTAGGCCGTTTAAATTATTAGCTTCTCCAACCTCTGTAGTTAAAGAGCTAGATTGTATAGAAACTTCATTGCTGGTTAAAAACAAAGAACTCATCCCACCAATGATATTAATTCCAAATCGTTTATCTACCAATCGGTATTTTAATTCCATTGGAACTTCAATATATCCAAACTCTTGCTTCATGCTACCTTCAGAAACATTTTCAGTCTTAGCTTCAAACTGACTATTGGAGTTCGGGCTAAAGGAAGGAGACTTATCGCTACTAGATACATTTAATGAGGTTTCGCTACTTTTAAAATCTATAGTGGAAAGCGATTGTGAGGCTCCAAAAACAGCTGGACCAAAATTAACATCATTGGTGCTATAACCCATGTTTACATTGTTAATACCAGAACGCACGCTTAAACGTTTACTTACATTATAAGCTACATTAATTCCGTAGCTCATATTTATAACTCCTTCTTTAGCATTGGAAGAAAATTCGCTGTTTATAGGAGATCCTTTACTTAAAGAATTATAGTAAACAGGAGCAACATTTGGATTAACTGTCCATCTTGAATTTTTAGGCTCCTTAACAGCTACCAATTCTTTCTCTTTTTCCATTTCTGCAACAACATCTAGTAAAGACTTTTTCTCGTTATTATCTTTCTTTTCAGAAGGGCTTTCATCTTCCGTATTGTTTTCTGCTATCGACTGTTTTTCTATAATGTTTTTGTTGACAGTATTTTGTTCACTCTCACTCTTACTCTCTGGAGTTGTATTGGCAACCAAATTATTTTTAACCAAATTGGCTTCTTCGTCAGGTTTTTTAGGGTTTCTTATAGCAGTATTTCCATCTGAAGAATTTTGGACTGCAATTCCAGAATTTGTATTTGTTATTGCAGTTTTAGGATTGTTACCTTCACTATTGGTCAACTTCTCTTCACTAGTTTTGTTAGCGCTATTTGCTACGGCATCATTGGTTTTTATAATAGAATTTTCGTCAAGAGTATTTTTTCCGTTTTCTTTGTTAGTTTCTTGTTCTGTGTTTGTAATAATATTTGAATTAGGAAGAGTGTTTTCAGAAGAATTAAAAAATAAATCTCCAAATAAAATCAATAATGCAATAGCTGCTGCTGCACCTCCAAGTTTCCACCAAATAGGAATTACTTTTCTGTCTTGCTTTGCTTTTTTGTCCAAAGAAGCATCGATGCGCTCCCACATATTTTCTGGTGGAGCAGTATCGAAGTCTTTAAACTTCTCTTGGAATAAGCGTTCTATATTTTTTTTGTCGTTCATTTTAACTTCAATACCAATAGGTATTTTATTTTGTTATTGTAAAGAAAGTGTTTTATATTGAATTTATTTTTTTAATCCGTCTTACTTTATTCACTAGCACTTTACGTTAAATGTGTTATATTTTTTTTGTTTGAATACCTCGTGGGCTTCCCCTGAGGTAGTTTTTATCTTCTTCAAGCCTATTTCTTAAAGCCATTTTAGCACGTGCTAAATTAGATTTTGATGTCCCTTCACTTATACCAAGTATTTCGGCTATTTCTTTGTGAGAATATCCATCTAGTACATATAAATTAAAAGAGAGTCGGTATCTATCTGGTAATTCTTGAATAAGTTTCAGTAAATAATCCAATGAAACATTATCGGTAGTTACTTCTACAGAGACTTCATCTTCTAAATTGTTCGGAAGCGCATCAAAAGCGCCTTGTTTTCTATATTTTTGGAGCACGGTATTTACAGTAACTCGTTTAAGCCAGCCTTCAAAAGAACCTTTAAAATTATAGGTGTCAATTTTGTTAAAAATAACCATAAAGCTATCGTGCAGATTGTCTTCTGCCTCCACTTGATTGCGCGAGTATTTGAGGCACACACTAAATAATTTTCTACTGAAAAGTTTATAGAGTTCTTCTTGTGCCTTTCTATCTTGCTGTTTACATTGCTTTATGAGTTTATCTAGACTCACTCGTAGCTAAGTAGTTTTAATCCCTCATGGAGGGTGTAATTTGCCGATGCTCTTTGCATTGAAATTAATTAATATTTTTTTGTTTGCTACCTCGTATACTTACATCGAGGTAGTAGTTTCTTCGCCTACTTCTCTTACAGGGACCTCATAAGTAAGATATTGTTTTTCGCCATTATCATCCTCTCCAATATAAAATTTAAAGGTATAGGTGTTTCTATATCTTACTTCAAAATCAAAACTATCAGTCCCTTCTGTGTCTGTTAAGGTTTCACAATCGGTTCTATCTAGTACTGTTGCTACTGCAAAGATAGTACGTTCAGTTTCACCAGTATGATTAAACTCAAAACCATTGTAGATATGGCAATCTGTAGGTCTTAAATAAGTAAAGTCAATTGGGTATACTTTTCCATACTCGAAATATTCTGGAAAATTAGCGCTTGTAATTTCCATGGTTTCGTAGTAAAAATTTGTTGCATCATCATCCGATAAGTCACAAGAACTAAAGCTTAGCAAAGTAAAAGTGCAAAGCATTAAAACAAAAAACTTTTTCATTTTTTTATACTAATTTTCTTAGTAGATGCATTTAGGATGAAAGGGTTGCGTTTTTCTATAAAAAAATCCCGAGAAGATAAATTCTCGGGATTTCCTACCTCATAGAGGGTTTGATTCCTCAAAGCCTATTCTGACTTTACAGAAGGGCTCTGTATCGAAATGAGGTAAACTTATTTTTATTACATACTTTGAGAACTTATCTCGAAGCAATTTTTAAAGGTGTTTTACAACAGTATTAGTTATCCATTGCTTTAATACCTTCTTTTATTTTTCCTTCTAACTCATCTAAAAGTTCAGGGTTATCTTGTAAAATTGTTTTTACAGCGTCACGTCCTTGTCCTAGTTTGGTATCGCCATAACTAAACCATGAACCACTCTTTTTAATAATTTCGAACTCAACTCCTAAATCTAGAATTTCCCCAACTCGAGAAATCCCTTCTCCATACATAATATCAAATTCTGTAGCTTTAAAAGGAGGAGCTACTTTGTTTTTCACCACTTTTACTCTGGTTTTATTACCAGAAGCCCCGCCATCACTATCTTTTATTTGTGTAGAACGACGAATATCTAACCGAACTGAAGCATAAAACTTTAAGGCATTTCCACCAGTTGTTGTTTCTGGGTTTCCGAACATCACTCCAATTTTCTCACGAAGCTGGTTGATAAAAATAACCGTACATTTTGTTTTGCTGATACTTGCTGTAAGTTTACGTAGAGCCTGCGACATTAAACGAGCATGAAGTCCCATTTTGGAATCTCCCATTTCTCCTTCAATTTCACTTTTTGGCGTTAATGCAGCTACAGAATCCACAATTACAATGTCAATAGCTCCTGAACGAATTAAGTTATCGGCAATTTCCAGAGCTTGCTCTCCATGGTCTGGTTGAGAAATAATTAAATTATCAATATCAACCCCCAATTTTTGTGCATAAAAACGGTCAAAAGCATGCTCCGCATCTATAAAGGCAGCAATTCCACCAGATTTTTGAGCCTCAGCAATAGCATGTAACGTAAGTGTTGTTTTACCAGAAGATTCTGGTCCGTATATTTCTATAACTCTACCTCTTGGATACCCGCCAACACCTAACGCAATATCCAGTCCGATAGACCCTGTTGGAATAGCATCAACATCTTCCACAACACTATCTCCCATTTTCATCACCGCTCCCTTACCGTAGGTTTTATCCAACTTGTCTAAAGTGAGCTTTAGTGCTTTTAACTTTGCATCTTTTTCCGAACTCATTTCTTTGTATTCTTTTGTTTCGTGCTAAAATACTATTTCTTTTTTCAGCATACAATTTGCCACGCAACCTTTTTATTTTTTTCGTATCTAATAAAAAATGGAAGGCTGAGTAGCCCTAAAATTAATGGGGTTTACCCATTAGTTATTGTTTTGAAGGATAAAATTTTGAATATAGAATATAATTATCAACACAAAGGAAAGATACGTCTTTTATTTTAACATTATTTGATTTTTTATGGAATATCGCAATGTCTACATATGGAAATCGAATAATCCTGCCATAGCAATTCCTTGCAATGGTAAGATGGATGGTGGCTAGCTTCGTTGTTATTGCAATGATGAATATTTTAAATATTTAATAACAACGAATTAGCTAATTAAAGAGTTTCAGTAATTATTGAAGCTCTTTTTTTTGGTATTAAAACGAGAAATTCGAGAGAGAATTGGATAAGTCAGAAGTCGGAAGTTCGAAGCCCGAAGTAAAAAGTTACGCTGTTATGTAGTTACGATGTTACAAAGAAAAAAAACTGCTTATTGAACGCTTTTTTATTTAAAGATTGAAAAAGAGAGAAGTCTGGAGTTGAAAGGAAACAAGAGTAAAGAGAAGAGAATATAGATTTTTCTTGACTCTTGATTCCTGACTCTTGATTGAAAAAGAAAGAAGTTGGAAGTTCGAAGCCCGAAGTAAAAAGTTACGCTGTTATGTAGTTACGCTGTTACAAAGAAAAAACTGCTTACTGAACATTGAACACTGCATTCTGTCTCCCGACTTCAGACTTCGGTCTTCTGACTTTTTTTCATTTCCTCATTTCCAAATTTATAACTTTGTCCCTCTGCCACTTTGAACCTTTGCCACTTTGAGTTGAAAGTAAAAAAGTTAGGCTGTTATGTAGTTACGATGTTACAAAGAAAAAAAACTGCTTATTGAACATTGAACACTGCATTCTGTCTCCCGACTTCAGACTTCGGTCTTCTGACTTTTTTCATTTCCACATCTTCAAATCCTCAAATTGACACATTTACAACTTTGCCACTTTGAGTTATAAAGTTATGGAGTTATGTTGTTACGATGTTTCAGGAAAGTTTTTTTTCTGTCTTCTGTCTCCTGAACCCAGATTTCCTCCTAAAATTAAAAATCCTTACTTTTGCAAAAATATTAATGAAACAAATTCTTTAACTTAAAAAATTGGTATAGCATGCAACTGTACAATAAATTAAGCGCAGAAGAAAGAGCGGCACTTATTGAAGAAGCCGGAAAAGAGCGCCTTACAATTTCTTTCTATAAATACGCTAAAATTGGAAATCCACAAATCCTTAGAAATCATTTGTTCTTAGCTTGGGACGAATTGGAGGTGTTAGGAAGAATTTATGTGGCAAAAGAAGGGATTAACGCACAATTATCGGTTCCTGCAGAATTATTTAACGACTTTAAAAAACATTTAGATTCGATTTCTTTTTTAGAAAACGTACGTCTTAATATAGCTATTGAGCATGATGACTTTGCTTTTTTAAAGCTAAAAGTTAAAGTGCGTGATAAAATTGTAGCAGATGGGTTGAATGACGATGCTTTTGATGTTACCAACAAAGGAATTCATGTAGATGCGGCTACTTTTAACGAGCTTATAGAAGATCCAAATACTGTTTTGGTGGATATGCGTAATCATTACGAAAGTGAAATAGGTCATTTTAAAAACGCCATTACACCAGATGTAGATACTTTTAGAGATTCTTTGCCAATTATAGAAGAAGATTTAAAAGAGCATAAAGAAGATAAAAACCTTGTAATGTATTGTACAGGAGGGATTAGATGTGAGAAAGCTAGTGCTTATTACAAACATAAAGGGTTTAAAAATGTTTTTCAGTTGGAAGGCGGAATTATTAATTACGTACGTCAAATAGAAGCCAGTAAGCTTGAAAATAAATTTATTGGGAAGAACTTTGTTTTTGATGAACGCCGTTCAGAAAGAATTAGTGAAGATATTATAGCACATTGTCATCAATGTGGAAAAGCTTGTGATACACATGTAAATTGTGCGAACGAAGCGTGCCATTTATTGTTTATTCAATGTGAAGAATGTGCAGCAAAGATGAATAATTGTTGCTCAACAGATTGTATGGATATTGTAGCTTTACCTTATGAAGAGCAAAAAGCGCTTAGAAAAGGAAAAGCAGTAAGCAATTTAATTTTTAAGAAAGGAAGATCGGAAGTGCTAAAGTTTAAAGAATAGCATAAGATTTTTCTTATATTTAGTTTTCTATTTCTGCTGAATTTTAAATTTTAAGATTGTAGAAATTTTAAACAGACTAAAAATAGTATCTTTACGTATTGAACTGGTTAAAAACTAGTTTATAAGTGAAGTATTTATGAACCTTAACCGAAGTACTTTTAAGGAAGTTTCTTCGGTTCAATATATAAAATTATGGGATGTAGCAGTTGTTCAACCGGTAAGGATGGGCAACCACGTGGGTGTAAGAATAACGGTACTTGCGGAACAGATGGTTGTAATAAACTTACCGTTTTTGATTGGCTTTCTAATATGTCGCTACCCAATGGCCATGAGCCTTTTGATTGTGTCGAAGTTAGATTCAAAAATAGTAGAAAAGAGTTTTTCAGAAATAAAGAAAATTTAACCCTTTCCATCGGAGATGTGGTGGCTACAGAGTCTTCTCCAGGGCACGATGTTGGTGTTGTAACGCTTGTTGGAGAGTTGGTTAAAGTACAAATGAAAAAGAAAAAAGTAGATTTTAAAGATGAAAATCTACCAAAAATCTATAGAAAAGCCTCACAAAAAGATATTGATATTTGGCAAGCGGCAAGAGACCGTGAAGCAGCAGTTCAAAAGAAATCTCGAGAATTAGCGATTAGTCTTCAACTACAAATGAAAATCTCGGATGTAGAATTTCAAGGAGATGGTTCTAAAGCTACTTTTTATTATACTGCCGAAGAACGCGTAGATTTCCGTCAGCTTATAAAAGATATGGCACGCGCTTTTAGTACTCGTATTGAAATGCGTCAAATAGGATACCGACAAGAAGCTGCCAGACTTGGTGGAATTGGTTCTTGTGGGAGAGAGTTGTGCTGTTCTACTTGGTTAACAGATTTTAGATCGGTAAATACAGCTTCGGCTCGCTACCAACAGCTTTCTTTAAATCCGCAAAAGTTAGCAGGACAATGTGGAAAACTTAAATGTTGTTTAAATTATGAGCTCGATGCTTATTTAGACGCTTTAAACGATTTCCCTAGTCAGGAGCAACGACTTAAAACTGAAAAAGGAGAAGCTGTTTGTCAGAAAATAGACATTTTTAAGCAACTTATGTGGTTTTGTTACGAAGGGCAATGGGCAAATTGGTTTGTATTAACTACAGATCAGGTAAGAGAAATCATCAGTCTTAATAAAAAGAAACAACCTGTTGCTGGACTTGAAGAATATGCACTTGATTTAACTGCAGATACTAAAACAGAGTTTGAGAACGTTGTAGGACAAGATAGTTTAACACGTTTTGATAAGCCTAAAGCATCTAAAGGGCGTAGCAAAAATAAAAAAAGACGTACTAACAACAATAGAAGGAAAAGGTCTAATAATGCATAAGCGACTTGTTTTTTTAAGTCTTATGGCTTTAATGTTTGTAGCTTGTAGTTCCGATGCGAATGTTTTTGGAGAATATAAGCCTATTAAAAATGGATGGGATAAGAATGAAAAAGTCTCTTTTGAGTTTCAACCTAAAGATACATTAAATGCTTATAATCTTTTTATCAATCTAAGAAACGACGATAGTTATAAGTTTAGTAATTTATACCTAATAGTTAATTTAGATTTTCCAGGAGGAAAAACTGTTTCCGATACTTTGGAATATGAGATGGCAAAACCTAGTGGGGAGTGGCTTGGTAAAGGATTTTCCTCTTTAAAGGAAAGTAAGCTTTATTACAAAGAAAATGTTGTTTTCCCTACTATGGGAACTTATAATATTGCAATTGAACATGCAATGCGAAAAAATGGAACTGTAGAAGGAATAACATCCTTAAAGGGAATTACAGACGTAGGTATAAGTATAGAAAAATCAGCTGAAAAATAAAATGGCAAAGAAAGTATCAAACAAAAAAGCTAAAAGTAAAAATCAAGGTTTTAGAAAATATATCTTATGGTTTTGGCGACTCTTCGCAGCAGGAATTCTCTTTGTAGTACTTATATTTTTACTAGCCTCTTGGGGAGTTTTTGGGAAATTACCTTCATTTGAAATATTAGAGAACCCACAAACAAACTTAGCTTCAGAAATTATATCTTCAGACGGAAAAACCTTAGGAAAATATTATTTAAATGATAATAGAACGCCTGTTGATTTTGAAGAATTGCCTAAACATTTAGTAAATGCTTTAATTGCTACTGAAGATGAACGTTATTACGATCATTCGGGGATTGATGCTTGGGGAACACTTCGTGCTGCTGTGTTTTTAGGAACTCGAGGTGGAGCAAGTACAATTTCTCAGCAGTTAGCAAAACAGTTGTTTACCGAGCAGGTTTCTTCAAATATTGTTGAACGGATTATTCAGAAAATTAAAGAATGGATTATTGCTATTCAACTAGAAAAACAATATACCAAAGAAGAAATTATTGCCATGTATTTCAATATTTACGATTTTGGTAATAATGCTGATGGTATTCGTTCTGCAGCACGTATTTATTTTGGAGAAGAACCTTCAAACTTAAATGTAGAGCAATCTGCAATGCTGGTTGGAATGTTTAAAAATTCATCGCTTTACAACCCTAGAAGAAATCCTGTTGGGGTAGAGAATAGACGAAATGTAGTGTTGAATCAGATGTTTAAAAATGAATTTTTAAATGAACAAGAACGCGATTCTCTTGCTGCAATTCCTTTAGAAATAGATTACCATCCAGAATCTCACCGAGAAGGGATAGCTACGTACTTTAGAGAGTATTTAAGAGATTGGTTGAAGCAGTGGACTGCCGATGAAGATAATTACCGACCTGATGGCGAGAAATACAATATCTATCTTGATGGGTTAAAAATATTTACAACCATAGATTCTAGAATGCAAGCCAATGCAGAAGAGGCGGTAAGTGAGCATATGAAACGTTTGCAAGCGGAATTTTTTGTGCAAAATACAGACAAGCGTAATCCAACAGCGCCATTTTTAGATGTAACTCCTGAGGAAACCCAACGAATTTATAACCGTTCGATGCGTCAGTCAGAGCGTTGGAGACGTATGAGAGATGTTCTTAAAAAACCTGAAAAAGAAATCATAGCTTCCTTCAAGAAAAAAATTCCAATGGAAGTTTTTACTTGGCAGGGAGAAAAAGATACGGTAATGTCTCCTTTAGATTCTATAAGGTATTATAAATATTTCTTGCGTACTGGAATGATGTCGATGGAGCCACAATCTGGTCATGTTAAAGCATGGGTTGGAGGAATTAACTACAAACACTTTCAATACGATCAAGTAAAACAAGGTCGCCGTCAAGCGGGTTCTACTTTTAAGCCTTTTGTATATGCAACTGCTATAGACCAATTGCATTTATCGCCTTGTGATGAGTTTCCAGATATTTATACCTGCATCGAAGCTAATAAATACGGGAATATTTTACCATGGTGTCCTAAAAATTCCGATGGTAAGTATTCTGGAGATATGTACACCTTAAAGTATGCTTTGGCAAATTCTGTCAATACAATTACTGCTAGGTTAATGGATAAAGTAGGACCACAACCAGTGGTTAATCTTATTAAACGTATGGGGGTTGAAGCGGAAATTTTACCAGTGCCTTCTATTGCTTTAGGAACTCCAGATATTTCGGTTTATGAAATGGTAGGTGCCTTTGGAACTTTTGCAAATCAAGGGGTGTATGTTAAGCCAGTTATGATTACTCGTATTGAAGATAAAAATGGAACAGTTTTATATGAATCGGTTCCAGAAACTAGAGATGTACTAAGTAAAGATGTTGCTTATACTACCGTAAAATTAATGGAAGGAGTAACAGAATCGGGTTCTGGAGCAAGGTTAAGAGGAACTTGGCGTAAAGATATACAAGTTTATAAAGAGATTATTACGGGGTATCCATACGATTTAAAAAATCCTATTGCTGGAAAAACTGGAACAACTCAAAATAATTCCGATGGTTGGTTTATGGGAATGGTGCCAAACTTAGTAACTGGAGTATGGGTAGGTGGAGAAGATAGATCAACGCATTTTAAAAGTATAACCTACGGGCAAGGAGCAAGTATGGCATTGCCTATTTGGGGACTTTACATGAAAAAATGTTATGCGGATGAAGATTTAGGAATTTCTACTGCTGCATTTGAGAGACCAGAAGATTTAAGTATCCGTGTGGATTGTGATGAACCAGCAGAGGCAGATCAAGATTCTATTAAAGTAGATTATAATGAGGGGGTAAATATCGATTTTTAATCCCCTCTAGGAATAGCTTTATAACACAAATTCTAATGAAGGCATTATTAATAGTAGATGTTCAAAACGACTTTTGTACTGGCGGAGTTTTGGCTGCAAAAGGCGGGGAAGAAGTAGCTCCAATTATTAATAAAATAGCTCCAAATTTTGATTTGGTAATTGCTTCTAAAGATTGGCATCCTATTAAAACAAAACATTTTGATAAGTGGCCGCCACATTGTGTGCAAGAAACGCATGGAGCAGAATTTCATTCCGATTTAAACACAGCAAATATTGATTTAGTTGCTTTAAAAGGAACGGGTACTATAGACGATGGCTATTCTGCTTTTGAAGCTACTAATATTAATCTTATCTCTTTTTTAAAACAAAATAAAATTACCGAGCTCTATGTAAGCGGTATTGCAACCGATTATTGTGTGTTGTCTTCTGCATTGGATTCGGTTAAAGAAGGATTTAAAACCTTTGTTGTAACAGATGCTATACGCGGGGTTAATGTTAATCCAAACGATTCGGAAATAGCGCTACAGCAAATGAAAGAAGCTGGATGTATTTTAATTGCTTCTGAAGAGATTTAGGGGTATTAGTTTATATGATTTTTTTCTAGAAGCATATTTTAATCCCTTATAGAGGGTCTAATTCTCCAATTCCTGCCCTGAGTTTAACTAAGGAATGGCTTTGCGTCGAAATAAGTTAAATTTGTTTCCTTAGAATACCTTGCGGGCTTGCCCCGAGGTAGTTAATTACTTTCAATTTTTCGATACAAGAATTGGTCAATTCAATATTATTCACACATTATTAAAATATAATTTCTATTTTCTTGAAATATTCGTAATTTTCATCTAAAATATTACGAAATGATTAATAAGAAAGAAACATCTGTAGATGAAGCGCTTCAAGGAGTAAAAGACAACATGACTTTTTTGCTTGGAGGGTTTGGACTTTGTGGAATTCCTGAAAATAGCATTAATAAATTGGTAGCGTTGAATGTAAAAAATTTAACGTGTGTTTCTAATAATGCTGGGGTCGATGATTTTGGTCTCGGACTGTTACTTCAAAAAAGACAAATTAAGAAGATGATTTCTTCCTATGTTGGAGAAAATGATGAGTTTGAACGTCAAATGTTGAGTGGGGAGTTGGAAGTAGAGCTTATTCCGCAGGGAACTTTGGCAGAAAGATGTCGTGCTGCCCAAGCTGGAATTCCTGCTTTTTATACTCCAGCAGGTTATGGTACCGAAGTAGGAGAGGGGAAAGAAAGCAGAGTTTTTAATGGGAAACCCCATATTTTGGAACATGCTTTTGAAGCTGATTTTTCTTTTGTTAAAGCGTGGAAAGGAGATGAAGCTGGAAATTTAATCTTTAAAGGAACCGCTCGCAATTTCAATCCTGTTATGTGTGGTGCTGCAAAAATTACCGTTGCTGAGGTTGAAGAGCTTTTGCCAGCAGGAAGTCTGAATCCTAATGAAATACATATCCCCGGAATTTTTGTACAACGTATTTTTAAAGGTGAAAAATATGAAAAACGGATTGAACAATTAACTGTTAGGAAGAAAGAATAAATTTTATAATTTGAAAATTTGAAAATGAGAAATGACAAAGAAAATTTTATAGTTAATCACTCATTCAAGTTTTCACTTGCTATTATTCAATTTTCTGAAGAACTAAGAGGATTGTATAAATATGAAATGGCATCCCAAATTTTTAGATCTGGTACATCTATAGGAGCAAATATTGCTGAAGCACAAAATGCAGAAGGTAAAGCCGATTTTATACATAAGTTTAAAATAGCAGCTAAAGAAGCTGATGAGGTGAAATATTGGTTGAAATTATGTTTAGCGTCTCCTTATTATCCATGTCCAGATGGAATATTATTAGACGATTTGAAATCGATAATATTAGTAATAAGTAAAATTATAGCTACGAGTAAAAACAAGTAATTTTCAAATTACCTCATTTACTAATTAACAAATTAATTATGAGTTTAAATAAAGAACAAATAGCGCAGCGTATTGCCAAGGAAGTTAAAGACGGGTATTATGTAAATTTAGGAATCGGAATCCCTACTTTAGTTGCTAATTATGTACGGGATGATATTTCGGTAGAATTTCAAAGTGAGAATGGCGTTTTAGGAATGGGACCATTTCCTTTTGAAGGAGAAGAAGATGCTGATATTATTAATGCAGGAAAGCAAACCATTACTACGTTAAAAGGAGCTTCTTTTTTTGATTCTTCTTTAAGCTTTGGGATGATTCGTGGGCAACATGTAGATTTAACTATTCTTGGAGCAATGGAAGTGGCGGAGAATGGCGACATTGCCAACTGGAAAATTCCTGGAAAAATGGTAAAAGGAATGGGAGGAGCAATGGATTTGGTAGCTTCCGCAGAAAATATAATTGTTGCTATGATGCATACCAATCGTGCTGGAGAGTCTAAGTTATTAAAAGAATGTTCGCTTCCGTTAACGGGGGTTAAATGTGTAAAAAAGATAGTAACTAATCTTGCTGTTTTGGAGGTAACTAAAGATGGATTTCTATTGTTAGAACGAGCTCCTGGGGTTTCTGTTGATGAAATTAAAAATGCTACAGCTGGGAGGCTTATTGTTAATGAAAACACGCCAGAAATGGTTTTGTAAATCAATTATTAGGGTTTAACTCCTTGTAGTCTGTCTTATGTTTGCTTAAACTCTCTGTATATAAATGAGTTAAATTTATTTTGTTTGAATGCCTACTGTCTGGGCTTACCAAGATAGTGTTAAGAACAGTTTTTTTAAAAGTGCATTTCATCGAATTTTTATATCTCTATATCCGATAATTCATTATTTATTTTAGATTTGCCACCGTCAAAAAGGGATTATTGTGCTAAAACATATAAAATTTTATTTTGACAACAAGATTTGAGAGATTCACAACAAAAATGTGTTTTTCCCAAGGAAGTGTTATAGTTTCATGTTCCTAAAGTCATAAAAATATTACTAACCTACTTAATTATTAGAATAATGACAGACCATGCTTTAACCTATGAAGACAACCAACAAAGTCAATCATTCTTTAATGTTTTAAGTGCAAATGTTAAAGGAACGATTACATTAATGAAAAGTTTAATGTTAATAGCCAAAAAACTTTTAATGTTCTAAATGCCCCAAAAAAGAACATTTCCCCCACTAGTTTTTGCTAATTAAAAAAGAGGTAACAGTTTTGTTGCCTCTTTTTATATACAATTACCTGTTAAATTGTTAATTTGATAATATTTTAATCTTCAAGAAGTCAAATTTTTAATTTTTTAATAAAAAAAATGTATTATTGTTTTTAAAATGATAATATATGAGTCAGCTTACTAAAGAAAGGTATTGGAAAGAGAATTTAAAATACCTTTTCATCTTACTTTCTATATGGTTTTTAGTCTCCTTCGGATTTGGAATTATTTTAGTAGACGAGTTGAATAAAATCAAGCTTGGTGGTTTTAAATTAGGCTTTTGGTTTGCTCAGCAAGGATCTATTTATGTTTTTATTATTCTGATTTTAATATATGTCGTTTTAATGAATCGATTGGATAAAAAATACAACCTAAACGAATAAACTACCTATGTCAGTTCAATTACTAACCTATCTACTTGTTGGAATTACCTTTGCGTTATATATTGGAATAGCTATTTGGAGTCGTGCAGGATCTACCAAAGACTTTTATGTTGCTGGAGGAGGGGTTTCTCCTTTAGCAAATGGAATGGCAACAGCCGCCGATTGGATGTCGGCTGCCTCTTTTATTTCCATGGCTGGAATTATTTCTTTTGCTGGTTATGATGGATCTGTTTTTTTAATGGGGTGGACAGGAGGTTATGTTTTATTGGCATTATTATTAGCTCCTTACCTCAGAAAATTTGGAAAATTCACTGTGCCAGATTTCATTGGCGACAGGTATTATTCTAAAACAGCACGTTTAGTAGCTGTGGTATGTGCTCTTTTTGTTTCTTTTACCTATGTAGCTGGTCAGATGCGGGGAGTGGGAGTGGTTTTTTCTAGGTTTTTGGAAGTAGATGTCAATACTGGGGTTTATATTGGAATGGCAATTGTTTTGTTTTATGCCGTCCTCGGTGGAATGAAAGGTATTACTTACACCCAAGTAGCTCAATATTGTATTTTAATATTTGCTTTTATGGTTCCTGCAATTTTCATTTCTATTCAAATGACGGGAAATCCAATCCCACAATTAGGTTTAGGGGGGCAACTTGCAGATGGAACGTATTTATTAGACAAATTGGATGGACTTCAAGCAGAATTGGGATTTCATGAATATACTTCAGGGTCAAAATCCAAAATTGATGTGTTTTTTATTACCGCTGCCTTAATGATGGGAACTGCGGGATTGCCACATGTAATAGTTCGCTTTTTTACAGTTCCAAAAGTAAAAGATGCTCGTAAATCAGGGCTTTATGCCCTTCTTTTTATAGGAATATTGTATACTACAGCGCCTGCAATTGCAGTTTTTGCTCGTACTAATTTAATTCAAACAGTGAGTAACCAACCTTATGGGAGTATGCCCGAATGGTTTTCTAAATGGGAAGCTACTGGTCTATTAACTTTTACTGATAAAAATAATGATGGCACCATACAATATGTTGCAGATACAACTATTAATGAGCTTGAAATAGATAGAGATATTATGGTGCTCGCCAATCCAGAAATTGCAGACCTACCAAATTGGGTAATAGCATTATTAGCTGCTGGAGGTTTAGCAGCTGCATTATCTACTGCAGCCGGATTGTTATTGGTAATATCCTCTTCTGTATCGCACGATTTACTTAAAAAGATGGTCATGCCCGATATTAATGAGAAACAAGAATTGTGGGCTGCTAGAGGCGCTGCATTAGTAGCCGTTTGTGTTGCAGGATATTTCGGGATTCATCCACCAGGCTATGTGGCTTCTGTTGTTGCTTTAGCTTTTGGTTTAGCGGCAGCTTCATTTTTTCCAGCTATTGTATTGGGTATTTTTTCTAAAAGAATGAACAAAGAAGGAGCAATAGCAGGAATGGTTGTAGGACTTGCTATTACCTTGTATTATATTGCTCGCTTCAGATTACATTGGATTGGAACGATTAATACTTCTGAAGAAAAAGATTGGTGGTTTGGAATTTCACCTGAAGGATTTGGTTCTATCGGAATGATTTTAAATTTTGTTACAGCAATTATAGTATCTAGATTTACCAAAGCTCCGCCTAAGGAGATAGTTGATATTGTTGAAGATATTCGTATTCCTAGTGGAGCTGGAGAAGCGGTCTCACATTAGTCGCTCAGCATAAGAGGTGTTTTTTATTTTTATGCTTTTGTTTAGTTGTGCTATCTTGCTTTAAAGTTTTTACCGAGTGAAAAGTAAGCGTATTACTACTAAAACTAAAAAACCATGGCCAACAAAAGATGCTATGGAACAGATCTATACATTAAATCTTTGGGGAGGTAATAATGCTGATTATTATTCTGGGGAGGGCTCTCATCGTCCAGAAATAGTAAAACCTTATATTGAAACTATTCAAAATTTCTTAAAGTCTTTTGATTTTCCCCCTGTGGTATGCGATTTAGGGTGTGGCGATTTTAATGTAGGGAAATATTTAGTAAAGTACACTAAAAGGTATATTGGAGTAGATATAGTTGAAGGACTTATTAAACGGAATCAAGAAGTTTTTACTCAAGATAATTTAACTTTTGAATGTTTGGATATTGCAACCGATAGTTTGCCTACTGCCGATATTGTTTTAATTAGGCAAGTGCTTCAGCATTTATCAAATAAAGAGGTTCAAAGTATAATAAGTAAATTATCAGCTTATAAATATGTTATTCTAACAGAGCATCTACCTAACGGTAGTTTTGAGCCCAATAAAGATATTATTTCTGGACAGGGAATTCGACTAAAAAAGCAGAGTGGTTTGAACTTATTGATACCTCCCTTCAATTTAAAAATAAAAAAAGAGAAACAATTACTATCAACTTCCTTAAAAGAAGGCAAAGAGGTTATTGTTACTACTTTATATGAAATGAGTTAAATATGTTTTCTTTGAATTTCCACCGAAGTAGTTGATTTTTACTTCCTAACTTTTTTTGCAAGCCGTAGTTGCTTGCTTTTAAATAATGTTTTTATTTTCGAAATGTTTTATTTCGTTCAGCTCCAATTCTTTCGATTCTTTTTCTTCCTCAATATCAAAATCGTCTTGAATTCCAAGCCAGAATTTTGCAGAATTTCCAAAATATTTGCTCAATCGTAAAGCTGTGTCCGCAGTAATTCTGCGATTTCCTTTAATGATTTCCGAAATTCGGGTTTGCGGAATTTTCAAGTCCTTGGAAAGGCGGTATGCGGTGATTTCCAATGGTTCAAGAAATTCGTAATTCAAGATTTCTCCAGGATGTACATTTGCTAACTTTCCCATTTTTATATTTTTTAATGATAATCAATTATTGCAACTTCGCTTGCATTTCCTTTTTCCCATACGAATACAATTCGCCACTGTTTGTTAATCCGAATGCTATAAAATTCGTTTAATTTACCAGTTAGTTTTTCAAGTCGGTTTGACGGGGGAATTCGTAAATCTGTAATATCCTGCGAGTTATTCAACATTCTCAATTTTCGACGTCCGAGACTTTGAATTTCAATCGGCATTTTTTTGACTCGCATTCCGTTCCAAATTTGTTCGGTTTCTTTAGAGCCAAAGGATATAATCATAGTTTTGTGTTACGTTACTAACGTTAAAAGTAAGTATTAAATTTGATTTCTCCAAATGCTGCCTAACTCCTTAAAAAAGTTAATTACTAAACTTTTTTAAGTTTCCCAATTATAAGAAGTCCAGCTCCAATTCCTGTACTTGCTCCAATCCAAAAACCTTCTATATTCATAAAAAAATAAGTTGCAAGACTTAGAAGAAGAATGATTAATCCTACTATTTGTACTTTAATCATTTCAATTTATTTTTTTGAAGTAAAAATGTTTGAAACTAAAAAAGAGGTTTTTTGAAAAAGTAATATGTAGTTGTCGAACTGAGCTTGTCGAACTGAGCTTGTCGAAGTTTCACAACTAACCCCAAAAGAATCCCTCGACAAGCTCAGGATAACATTTAGGGTTTATATACTTTTTTAAAAAGCCTCTTTTATATTAATGTATTTAATGCTTTATGTGCTTAATCTGAGGAATCTACTTTTTCATATTTGCTGAAAGATATTCTCTGTTCATTCGAGCTATGTTCTCAAGAGAAATTCCTTTTGGACATTCAATCTCACAAGCTCCAGTATTAGAACAGTTTCCAAAACCTTCCTCATCCATCTGTCTAACCATATTTAATACACGGTCGGTAGCTTCTATTTGCCCTTGTGGTAACAAAGCAAACTGAGATACTTTTGCTGATGTGAAAAGCATAGCACTTGCATTTTTACAAGCTGCCACACAAGCTCCACAACCAATACAGGTAGCTGCATTAAAAGAATCGTCAGCGTCGTCTTTATTAACTGGAATTGCATTTGCATCGATAGTATTTCCTGAAGTATTTACAGAAATAAAACCACCCGCTTGCTGAATTCTATCAAATGAAGAACGGTCTACAATTAAATCTTTAATTACAGGAAAAGCAGTTGCTCTAAATGGTTCTATAGTAATAGTGTCTCCATCTTTAAACATACGCATATGAAGCTGACATGTAGTAACGCCTCTATCTGGCCCGTGTGGCTCTCCATTTATTTGAAGTGAACATGCACCACAAATCCCTTCTCTACAGTCGTGATCAAATTCTACAGGCTCTTCTCCTTTAGAAATTAATTCTTCATTTAAAACATCTAGCATTTCTAAGAAAGACATATCAGGTTCTACACCAGATATTGGGTAGTCTACCATCTTTCCTTTTGTGTTGGCATCTTTTTGACGCCATATTTTTAATGTAAGATTCATATTATTATATGTTGAAAGTTAATGGTTAATAGTTAATTGGACTTTGCGTTACTTAAATAGTTAATGTAACCATTCAATATTTTAATACAATCAATTACCATCAACCTTGTATCTTCATAAGTTTTATTGTCAATATAATTTTCATCAAGCGCCGTAATTATTTGATCTAATATTCCATATAATGAGCCTCTTGATATCCTGCAAAATTGGGCATTTTCCTTAAAATGAAATCTGCCATAACCCTCTGCTATGTTATGAGTAACCGATCTAGAAGCCCTTCTCATTTGAGACATAAGTTCAAATTTTTCAAACTTGGGAAAGGTTTTTATAACAGAAGCTATTTTTCTTCTTAACTCTGTTCCTTTAACCCAACTGTTCAAATCTTCGAAAGTCTTAATATCACTCATTTTTCATAGAACAAAAATAAAAACGGTTAACAAATAGCAATTAACTATTTATACGAGCGTGTTTTAAGCTCAATGTTTTTATATTCTAATTCTTCTTTGTGTAATACGGCATCGCTAGGAGCTCCTTTGTATTCCCAAGCGGCAACGTATTTAAAGTTCTCATCGTCTCTTTTTGCTTCTCCCTCTTCAGTTTGGTACTCCTCT
Organism: Galbibacter orientalis DSM 19592; assembly: GCF_000260115.1. Lineage (GTDB taxonomy): Bacteria > Bacteroidota > Bacteroidia > Flavobacteriales > Flavobacteriaceae > Galbibacter > Galbibacter orientalis. Next base: position 999,638 of record NZ_JH651379.1, read on the forward strand.
CTAAAGTGTCCTCCACAAGATTCGTTTCGATGTAAAGCATCTTTAGCAAACAATTCTCCTAATTCTAAGAAATCTGCTACTCTTAACGCTTTTTCTAATTCGCTATTTTTAGAGTCTGCAGAACCAGGAATTAATACATTTTTATGGAAATCTGCACGTAATTCCGCTATTTCTTTAATAGCCGACTCTAGGTCTTTGGCATTACGAGCCATTCCACATTTATTCCACATAATTTTCCCTAATTTTTTGTGGTAATGGTCTACAGAATGCTTCCCTTTATTGTTAACAAGTTTTGCTATCTGATCTTTTACATTTTTTTCAGCTTCATCAAATTCTGGAGAATCTGTTGGGATTTTTCCAGTTCTAATATCATCAGCTAAATAGTTTCCAATAGTGTAAGGTAGCACAAAATAACCATCGGCTAAACCTTGCATTAAGGCAGAAGCTCCAAGTCTATTTGCTCCGTGGTCAGAGAAGTTAGCTTCTCCAGCAGCATAACACCCAGGAATGGTTGTCATTAAATTGTAGTCAACCCAAATACCTCCCATAGTATAATGTACCGCAGGGTAAATCATCATTGGAGTTTTATATGGGTTCTCATCAACAATTTTCTGATACATTTGGAAGAGGTTTCCGTATTTGTTTTCTACTACTTTCTCTCCTAATTCTCTTATTTCCTTTTCTGAAGGATTATGATTTCCATGGATAATAGCTTGTTCTTTTCCGTAACGCTCTATTGCAGATGCGAAATCTAGAAATACCGCTTCTCCAGTTTTGTTTACTCCAAAACCAGCATCACAACGTTCTTTTGCAGCTCTAGATGCAACGTCTCGTGGTACTAAGTTACCAAACGATGGATATCTTCTTTCTAAGTAATAATCTCTATCTTCTTCTGCTAATTCTGTAGGCTTTAATTTTCCTTGACGAATAGCTTCTGCATCTTCTTTTTTCTTCGGAACCCAAATTCTTCCATCGTTACGAAGCGACTCAGACATCAATGTTAATTTTGACTGATGGTCTCCCGAAACAGGAATACATGTTGGGTGAATTTGTGTGTAACAAGGATTGGCAAAATAGGCTCCTTTTTTATGGATTTTCCATGAAGCTGTTACGTTACTTCCCATAGCATTTGTAGATAGGAAAAATACATTTCCATAGCCTCCAGAAGCAATTACTACCGCATGAGCCGAGTGGCGTTCTATTTCTCCAGTAACTAAGTTTCTCGCAATAATTCCACGAGCTTTTCCGTCTACAATTACTACGTCTAACATTTCGTGGCGATTAAAAGATTGGATCTTTCCACGGTTAATTTGACGATTCATAGCTGCATAAGCTCCCAATAAAAGCTGTTGCCCTGTTTGTCCTTTTGCGTAAAAAGTTCTAGAAACTAAAACCCCTCCAAAAGAACGATTGTCTAACATTCCACCATATTCACGAGCAAAAGGAACTCCTTGCGCCACACACTGGTCGATTATGTTAGCCGAAACTTCTGCTAAACGATATACGTTTGCTTCACGAGAACGGTAATCTCCTCCTTTAACAGTGTCATAAAATAACCTGTAAGTAGAATCTCCATCTCCTTGATAGTTTTTTGCTGCGTTAATACCTCCTTGTGCTGCAATTGAGTGTGCACGACGAGGAGAATCTTGATAGCAAAAAGTTTTTACATTGTATCCAAGTTCTGCTAATGTTGCTGCTGCAGAACCTCCTGCTAAACCTGTTCCAACAACAATAACATCAATGTTACGCTTGTTAGCAGGGTTAACTAAGTTAATTTCATTTTTATAATTGACCCACTTATTGGCTAAATCGCCTTGTGGTATTTTAGAATCTAATGTTGCCATAATACTTAAATCTATTGATTAAAATGATGGAAAAGTGCGATGAAAATAAACCCTAATGGAATGCAAATCGCAAAGAACTTTCCAAAAGTTTTAAGTGCTGGAGTGAACTTGTTGTTGAATCCAACCGACTGGAATGCGGATTGAAAACCATGAAGCAAGTGTAATGCTAATAAAACAAAAGCAATTACATATGCACCAACACGAATTGGATTATGGAATTTTTCTACTAACTCACCATAATATCTTGTTGGGTCTTCTGGAGCAAACTCGATATATTTATGATTTATCTCTGGAAACCAGAAATCAATAAAGTGAAGCACTATAAAAGCTAAGATTACCAAACCACTATAAATCATGTTTCTAGAAACCCATGTAGTATTTGCACTTGCATTAAAGCTTTTGTAGCTAATGCTTCTAGCTTTTTTATTTTTTACTTCCAAAATAAAACCCATCACAAAATGAAATACAACCGCAAATATTAATATAGGTTGCATTAAAAATTGAACTAAAAAATTAGTCCCCATAAAATGGGAGAGTTCATTAAAAGTACTTTCGCTTATTACAGAGGTAAAATTGATTATAAAATGCTGTAAAAGGAAGATTAATAAGAATATAGCTGAAAGTGCCATGGCTACTTTTCTAGCTATTGTTGAATTTAACATTCCGCTCATTAGAAATTATTTATTTAATACGTACAAAAGTACAGTACGAATAAGTTATTAACAAACTTTCGTTTCTGTTTTAATCGCAATTTAGAATGAATTTAAAGTAATTGTTGTAAAAATAATCCTTTTCTGACTACAACGTTATATTTACGTATAATTACTTAGTTTTTTATTAAAAAAATTAATGATAAGTTTCTAATTAAAGGAGGGATTGTAGAATAGGAACAAAATGAATGTGGCTTTCTAAAAAGTAATTTGTAGTTGTTAAGCTGATATTTATAGTTTAGATACTTTTTTATTAATGTCCGAGAAAAAATACAAGACGGTTTCGCTATAAGAAAAAAGAACAAAGACTAAATATTAACTGTCATAAAATAAGTAGTTTAAAGAAGTAGCCTTACTGAAATCCTTTTTTTAGGTAGTGTCCAATAAATTTCGTTAACTTTTATCGAACAATAGTAATACTTTTTAGAAAGCCATCATCATAATGTTGTAATGTAAGTCTATTTATATGAATAATTTACAGTAGCATTGCTTATTTCATCACTGTTTACAATAACAGTTTTAGCAAGTATCGGGTATTTATCTTCATCATATGTGTATTTTACTTGTGATGTAAACGAAACAGTACCGGTACTAGCATCTTTAAAAATCATTGAAGTAGGGTTGTTGTATGGAATTAATGCTTTTGCTTTAGTTAGAGCTTGGTTTGTAGGTACTAAAGAGAAATTAAGATCGACTCTATCTAATACTTCTAGAATTCCACCTGCTTCAAGTGTGTAAAAGAAAAAGTTCGGGTTGGAATCATAAGTTATTTCACCATCATAAAATATAGACTCTCCATTATCTTCGCCGTCATAAACTCTAATTTTAGTAGGATTTCCATTTTTATCATATTCTGTAACTTGTCCTATTTCAAACGCATTATAAGGGGCTTGATAAAACTCGCTTATTGAAATGTTATCATCAGTATCATTACCAGTAATTGTCTCTAACTTTCCAGAAGTTGAATATTTAAATACCACAGATCCATCTTCATCACTAACAGTATTTAGTTTTCCATCAGCATCATAACTAAAGGTTGTATTTATACCTTCATCAAGATTGCTATCGTCAATTACCTTAATACTAGTAAGGTATTTCTTTTTAACATCGTTACCGTTAGTTTCTTTAAACTCTTCTTCACTGTCTTTACTGCATGATGTAGCTAGAGTAATACATGCTAAGAACAGAAGGGTGTTAATTGTTTTCATAATTATTCTTTGTAAAGTTATATTTATTTTCTTCAAATATAACAAATAATCTATATGGTTGTATTAAAACTTTATACCTAGTTTAACACCAAAAGCATCTATTCTTATTATTTTTGGCAAAATTCAAAATAAACAGAGATGAAGTACGATTTAATAGACAGCAATCTTTTTATAAAAAACCGTCAAAAATTTATGGCTCAGATGAAGCCTAAAAGTATAGCGGTTTTTAATTCTAATGATATATATCCAATTGGTTCCGATAGTACAATGCCTTTTCAACAAGCTAGAGATTTGTTTTATTTAAGTGGTGTAGATCAGGAAGAAAGTATTTTGGTTTTATTTCCTGATGCGCATGAAGCTAAGCACAGAGAAATTTTATTTGTTAGGGAAACCAATGATCATATTGCGGTTTGGGAAGGAGAAAAACTTACTAAAGAAAAAGCTTTGGAAGTTTCTGGAATTAAAACAACGTATTGGTTGAAAGATTTCGGGAAAGTTTTTTATGATATTATGACGGAAGCAGCTACTGTATATTTTAATACAAATGAGCATTATCGTCAATCTGTGGAAACAGAAACTCGTGAAGATCGTTTTATTGATTGGTGTAAAAATAAATTCCCAGCTCATAAATGGGAAAAGAGTAATCAAATATTGCAAGAGTTAAGAGGAACTAAAGAGCCTCAGGAAATAGAATTAATGCAACAGGCTTGTAATATTACTGAGAAAGCATTTAAAAGGGTATTGAAGTTTACTAAACCGGGAGTTTGGGAATACGAAATAGAAGCGGAGTTTATTCATGAATTTACTCGTAATAGATCTCGCGGTTTTGCATATACTCCTATTATAGCTTCTGGAAATAACGCAAACGTACTTCATTATATTGAAAATAAAATGCAATGTAAAGAAGGAGAGCTGTTGTTAATCGATGCTGGTGCAGAATACGCCAATTACGCTAGTGATATGACGCGTACCATTCCTGTAAGCGGTAGATTTTCTGAGCGCCAAAAACAAGTCTATAACGCTGTTTTAAAGGTAAAAAAAGAAGCTACTTCAATGTTAGTTCCAGGAACTATGTGGAAAGAGTATCATGAAGAGGTTGGGAAATTAATGACGAGCGAGCTTCTTGGTTTAGGATTATTAGACAAAGCAGCTATTCAGAATGAAGATCCTGAATGGCCAGCGTACAAAAAGTATTTTATGCATGGAACTAGTCATCATATTGGATTAGATACGCATGATTATGGGCCACTTAAAAAACCGATGCAAGCTAATATGGTTTTCACTGTAGAGCCAGGAATTTATTTGCCAGACGAAGGTTTTGGAATTCGTTTAGAAGACGATGTTGTTATTCAGGAGTCTGGAGAGCCTTTTAATTTAATGAGAAATATTCCATTGGAGGTTGAAGAGATTGAAGATTGGATGAATAAATAAAAGTAGTTTTTAACATAGAACTCGTTTAAACGAGTTCATACTATAAAATTGTTACTTTGAGCGTAATCCAAATGTTTGTAGATTACGCTCAATCTAACAGATTTTTTTATAATAGTATTTGTAAATGAGACTCAACTTTAAAGGAACGGATATTTTTTATGAAGATGCGGGAAAAGGCTCTGCTGTAGTACTACTTCATGGATTTTTGGAAAACGTTACAATTTGGAATTCTTTAAAAGAAGAGCTTTTAAGTCGCTATCGGGTTATAACTATAGATTTATTAGGTCATGGAAAAACAGGCTGTTTGGGATATGTGCATACCATGGAAATGATGGCAGAAACTGTAAAAGCTGTTTTAGATGAGTTAATGGTTAGGCGTGTTTCTTTAATTGGACATTCTATGGGAGGCTATGTAGCTTTAGCTTTTGCAGAAGCACATCCAGACGATGTAAAAGCTTTGGTGCTAGTAAATTCTACAACAAGTGCCGATTCTGAAGTTAAGAAAAAGAACAGGGATAGAGCTATAGATATGGTAAAGCACAACCATAAAAGCTTTGTTCGGATGGGAATTGCTAATCTTTTTCGACCTAAAAACCGTAAAATTTTTGCTGAAGAAATAAAAGCTCTAAAAAAGGAAGCCCTAAAAACTCCAGTTCAAGGTATTGTGGCTGCTTTAGAAGGGATGAAAATTAGAAACGATAGAGAAATATTACTACACTTTACGCCCTTTCAAAAAATGATGATTATAGGGAGGAAAGATCCTGTGTTAAACTATGAAGCTTTGATAGAACAAGTAGAAGAAGCGGAGGTGAAAGTAGTAGAATTTCCCGATGGACATATGAGTTTTATTGAAAACAAATCGCAATTCATCGATAATATCAAGAAATTTTTGAAAAAAGTTTGATAATTAACAGAATTTGTATAAGTTAACACTGCCCAAAATACATAACCTATATGAAATCCTCTAAAACTACAGTCAAAAAAGCACTCTGTTCCGTGTTCGGACATCGCTATGTGGTGTCGAAAAAAATCACTTCCCACATAGTTGAATATCAGTGCAAAACATGTAAGTGTGAACTTACAACAACCGAAACAGGTCATTTAGATATTTTAACTCCCGAGTGGAGGGAAATAAATGAAACGCTAGCGTATTTATATAAGAAAAGGCGCGAAGTTCATTCAGTAGTCTAAGGTTTACTTCGGTTCTTATTCTTTTTCGTTTTCCTCAAAAGAATTCCAGCCTCTAGCTTGGAGTGGTATTTTTGTATTGGCACGTGTTATTAAATGCATGCCCTCACTCTCTTGCGTCATATGTCCGATTATAGACAAATGCGGATTGGCTTTTATTTTTGGAAAATCTTCTTGAGCTACGGTAAATAATAGTTCGTAATCTTCACCACCACTTAAAGCTACAGTTGTACTGCTCAGGTTAAATTCTTCAGAAGTAGATATTACTTGTGGATCTAGTGGAATTTTATCTTCATATAAATTACAACCTACTTTAGATTGCTTGCATAGATGGATAATTTCTGATGATAATCCGTCGCTAATATCTATCATAGCGGTTGGTTTTACCTCAAGTTTTTTCAATAACTCAGGAATATCTTTTCGAGCTTCTGGTTTAAGTTGGCGTTCAATAATGTAGGAATACATGTCTAAATCAGGTTGATTTTGAGGATTCACCTTAAAAACTTCCTTCTCACGTTCTAGAATTTGAAGTCCGAGGTATGCGCCTCCTAAATCTCCAGAAACCACTAGCAAATCGTTAGATTTTGCCGTATTTCGGTAAACAATATCTTCTTGGTTAGCTTCGCCTAATGCTGTAACGGTAATTAAAAGTCCTTTGTTAGAAGATGTTGTGTCGCCACCAATTAAATCCACTTCGTATAAATCGCATGCGTGTTTAATGCCAGCATATAATTCTTCTAAAGCTTCTAGTGGAAAGCGATTAGAAACAGCAATAGAAACTGTAATTTGTGTTGCTTTGGCGTTCATAGCATACACATCGGAAAGATTTACCATTACCGATTTATAGCCTAAATGTTTAAGCGGCATATAACTAAGGTCGAAATGTACATTTTCAACCAGTAAATCGGTTGTTACAATGGCTTTTTTATCTTTAAAATCGATTACAGCGGCATCATCACCAATCCCTTTTATGGTAGATGAATGTTTTATTTCAAAATTTTTGGTTAGATGTTCTATCAAACCAAACTCTCCTAATTGAGAAATTGATGTGCGTTGTGGATTTTTATCTTCTATCATGCTGCAAAGATAGTTAAAGTTGAAAGTTATGAAGTTTGTAAAGTGGAAAAGTTGAAAGTTTGTAAAGTAAAAAAGTTATGCTGTTATGGAGTTACGCTGTTACAAAGGAAAAAACTGCTTACTGAACACTTTTTTATTGAAAGATTGAAGGATTGAAGGATTGAAAAAGTCGGGAGTCCGAAGTCTGAAGCCGAAGTAAAAGTTATGCTGTTATGTTGTTACGATGTTACAAAGGAAAAAGTTAAGAAGTTATCGAGTTATGTTGTTACGATGTTTTAGGAAAGTTTTTTACCTTCTGCATCCTGTCTCCCGACTTCGGACTTCCGTCTTCATTTCATTTCCACTTTACAAATTTATAACTTTGTCCCTCTGCATCTTTGAACCTTTGCCACTTTGAACCTTTGAAGGATTGAAAAAGTCGGGAGTTGGAAGACAGAATGCAGTGTTCAGTATGCGTACATTTTCAATCAAGAGTCAAGAATGTAAAAAAAATGTATTCTTATTCTTTTGAAAATCTTGTAAACTACAAACCATAAACAATAAACCAAAAACCTACTGCTTATTGAAAGATTGAAGCATTTCATTACTTTGCCTCTTTGCCTCTTTGCCTCTTTGTCTCTTTGTCCCTTTGAGTTAAAAAGTTAAGAAGTTATCGAGTTACGATGTTTCAGGAAAGTTTTTTTACCTTCTGCATCCTGTCTTCTGAACACTGCCTACTGCCTACTGCAAATTCAGCTTTCAAAACGGGCTTTAAGAAAAGTTTGTAAGGAATTACAGAAAATCATAACAAATCTCTATGATTGGATATAATATAATAATGCGAATAAGTATGGTAAATCGTGCCGAATATCTTATTTTTGTAAACTATTTTGAAAGAACAGTTTTATTATGATAAAAGTTTCTGAAACAGCGAAAAAGAAAATATCAGAGTTAATGTCGGACGATGGTTTCGATGTGGCTCAGGATTATGTGCGCGTAGGAGTGAAGAGTGGTGGTTGTAGCGGATTATCATACGACTTAAAATTTGATAAAAGTAAAGCCGAAGAAGATAAAATGTTTGAAGACAATGATGTAAAAATCATTGTAGACAAAAAAAGCTTTTTATACTTAATCGGAACCGTTTTGGAATATTCTGGCGGTTTAAACGGAAAAGGTTTTGTTTTTAACAATCCAAATGCACAAAGAACCTGCGGTTGTGGGGAGAGTTTTTCGTTGTAGAATAAGTTAATGAGTGAAAGTAAAAAAATAGGAAATATAACTTTTGAAGATTTAGAAGTTTATAAACTAACTCTTGCATTTACCATTAAAATCTTTGACTTGCTAAACGAAAAACAATTTGAGAGGGAGTTTTCTTTCAAAGATCAATTAAAAAGAGCTACACTTTCAATTTCCAATAATATTGCAGAAGGATTTGAAAGAGAAACAGACAAAGAATATATACGTTTTCTATATTTCTCCAAAGGATCTGCGGGCGAAGTGAGAAATATTTTAAACATATTAAAAGAAACGAATTATATAAATGAAGATAAATGGTTACTATAAAGGGTGAAGTTACCATAATATCAAAACAGCTTTCAAATTACATTAGGTATATTAAAAAGCGAAGTGATGTTGTTTAACTCTTTAACTTTTATCTTACTTACTATAGAATATGGCATATACCGAAGAAGAATTAAAAAAAGAGCTCGAAACGAAAGAATATGAGTACGGGTTTTATACCGATATAGAATCGGATACATTGCCTGTTGGGTTAAACGAAGATATCGTTAGAGCAATTTCGTTAAAAAAGAATGAGCCAGCATGGATGACAGAGTGGCGTTTAGAAGCTTATAGAGCTTGGACACAAATGGAAGAACCTGCATGGGCAAATGTGACTTATGAAAAACCAGATTTTCAAGCTATTTCCTATTATTCGGCACCTATGAAAAAGCCGAAATATGAAAGCTTGGATGAAGTGGATCCAGAGTTACTAGATACTTTTAAAAAATTAGGAATTTCTGTAGACGAGCAGAAAAAACTAGCTGGAGTTGCAGTAGATATTGTAATGGATTCTGTTTCTGTAGCTACAACGTTTAAAAAGACGCTAGCTGAAAAAGGAATTATATTTTGTTCCATTTCTGAAGCAATTCAAGAGCATCCAGAATTAGTTAAGAAATATATCGGAACAGTAGTTCCAGAGAGAGATAATTTCTATGCTGCATTAAACTCAGCAGTATTTTCTGATGGTTCATTTTGTTACATTCCAAAAGGTGTTCGTTGCCCAATGGAATTGTCAACTTACTTCCGTATCAATCAAGCGGGAACTGGTCAGTTTGAAAGAACCTTAGTAATTGCAGATGAAGGAAGTTATGTAAGTTACTTAGAAGGATGTACAGCACCAACAAGAGATGAAAACCAATTGCATGCTGCGGTTGTAGAATTAATAGCATTGGATGATGCTGAAATAAAATATTCTACAGTACAAAACTGGTACCCAGGAAATAAAGAAGGTAAAGGAGGAGTTTTCAACTTTGTTACCAAAAGAGGCTTGTGTGAGAAAAATGCAAAAATTAGCTGGACACAAGTAGAAACTGGATCTGCAGTAACATGGAAATACCCTTCTTGTATTTTAAAAGGAGATAATTCTGTTGGAGAGTTTTATTCTATTGCTGTAACTAATAATTATCAGCAGGCAGATACAGGTACGAAAATGATTCATCTTGGAAAAAACACAAAAAGTACCATTATTTCAAAAGGTATTTCTGCTGGGAAATCTCAAAATAGCTACCGTGGTTTAGTACAGGTAAATAGTAGAGCGGATAATGCTCGTAATTTCTCTCAGTGTGATTCCCTATTAATGGGGAACGAGTGTGGCGCACACACATTTCCGTACATAGAAACTAAAAATAAAACAGCTCAGATAGAGCACGAAGCCACTACAAGTAAAATTGGAGAAGACCAAATATTTTACTGTAACCAACGTGGTATAGATACCGAAAAGGCAATTGCACTTATTGTAAATGGTTTCAGTAAAGAGGTATTAAATAAGCTTCCTATGGAGTTTGCCGTAGAAGCACAAAAATTATTGGAAATTTCATTAGAAGGTTCCGTAGGATAAACAGTAGTTAAAGGTTGGTAGTTTATAGTTGTTCGTAGTTCTTTTTGAGACGCTGTAACAACACAACATCATAACAATATAACAAAAGACAAATGTTAAAGATTGAAAATTTACACGCTAGTATAGACGATAAAGAAATTTTGAGAGGGATCAACCTTGAAGTTAAACCAGGAGAAGTACATGCTATAATGGGGCCAAATGGTTCTGGTAAAAGTACATTATCGTCGGTGATTGCAGGGAATGAAGATTTTGAAGTAACCGATGGGAAAATTAGTTTTTTAGAAGAAGATATTGCTGAATTAGCACCAGAAGAAAGAGCCCATAAAGGCATTTTCTTATCATTTCAATATCCTGTTGAAATTCCAGGAGTTTCCGTTACTAACTTTATGAAAACGGCTATCAATGAAAGTCGCAGAGCACAAGGACTAGAAGATATGCCAGCAAATGAGATGCTGAAGAAAATTCGTGAGAAATCGGAATTATTAGAAATCGACCGTAAGTTTCTTTCTCGTTCTTTAAATCAAGGGTTTTCTGGAGGAGAGAAAAAGCGTAACGAAATTTTCCAAATGGCAATGCTAGAGCCTAAATTGGCTATTTTAGATGAAACCGATTCTGGATTAGATATCGATGCGTTGCGTATTGTTTCTGATGGGGTAAACAGATTAAAATCTAAAGACAATGCGGTAGTGGTAATTACACATTACCAACGTTTGTTAGAGTATATTGTTCCAGATTATGTGCACGTATTATTAAACGGAAGAATTGTAAAATCTGGTGGCAAAGAATTGGCCTTAGAATTAGAAGAAAAAGGTTACGATTGGATTAAGCAGGAAGTGGCGGTTTAAAGCCATTTGTGCTTTTTATTCTCAAAAGAGCTCTCACCCTGAGCCCTGTCGAAGGGTATTTTAGATGACTCTTGTATTAATGAAAGTGCTTCGACAAGCTCAGCATGACAAGAAAAATTAAATTATAGAACTGAGGTTTTTTTAGAGAATTTAGTGTTAATCTAACTCTCAAAACCCAGAAACCAGAATATAGAATGGAATTAAAAGATAAATTAATATCATCGTTTATGGCTTTTGAAAATCGTGTGGATGTAGAACATCCAGTACACGATATTCGTACCGAAGCTATAAAGTTTTTCGAAGAAAAAGGATTTCCAACAAAGAAGGATGAAGCGTGGAAGTATACTTCACTTAAAACATTATTGAAAAACGATTATAGTGTTTTCCCAAAGGAAGAATCTGCCTTAGAATTTAAAGATGTAAAAAAATATTTTATACACGATATTGATAGCTATAAAATAGTTTTTATTGATGGTATCTACAGTTCTCACTTGTCACAAACATCACACGAAGGATTAGATGTATGTTTAATGAGTTCTGCTCTTTCGAAACCTAAATATCAATTGATTATTGAAAACTATTTCAATAAAATTGCTAAAACCGATGATAGTCTTACCTCTTTAAACACTGCTTTCTCTCGTGAAGGAGCTTTTATTAATATTCCGAAGGGAAAAGTGGTAGATAAGCCTATTCAAATCATTCATTTAGCAACAGGGAAAGAGTCTTCTATAATGTTGCAGCCAAGAAGTCTGGTGGTAGTAGGAGAAAATGCGCACGTTCAAATTATTGAGCGTCATCAAAGCCTTACCGATAACCCAGTACTTACAAATGCGGTTACAGAAATATTTACTCACAAACGAGGAATCGTAGATTACTATAAAATTCAGAATGACAATCCGAATGCATCGTTGATAGATAATACATACATTTCTCAGCAACAAAATAGTCATGCATCCGTTCATACATTCTCTTTTGGAGGGAAAATTACACGTAATAATCTTCAATTTGTTCATAAAGGAGAGCATATCAATTCTACTTTAAAGGGGATTACAATTACAGAAGATAAGCAACATGTAGACCATAGTACTTTGGTGCATCATGCTACTCCAAATTGTGAGAGTCACCAAGACTATAAAGGAATTTATTCCGATAGTAGTACAGGAGTTTTTAACGGGCGTATTATTGTTGAAAAGGAGGCTCAAAAAACTAATGGCTTTCAGCAAAGTAATAATATTTTAATTGACGATAAAGCAACAATCAATGCTAAACCTCAGTTAGAAATTTTTGCTGATGATGTAAAATGTTCACATGGTTGTACTATCGGACAATTAGATGAAGAAGCGTTGTTTTACCTTCAGTCAAGAGGGATTCCAAAAAAGGAAGCGCGTGCATTATTAATGTATGCTTTTGCTAATAATGTTTTAGAAAGCGTTAAAATACCAGAAGTTAAAACACGTATTAATAAATTAATAGCAATGAAATTGGGTGTTAAAGTCGGCTTCGATTTATAACAAGCAATTAACTATGTACAGGCCCGAATATTCTTTATGAGTATTCGGGTTTTTTGTTTTATGAAATCTATTTGTTGGCTATTTACTCTTCAAAAATTTTCTTAAACCTTTCTGGTAAACCATCTTTTAAATAAAGTTTTTCTTTTGTAAAAGGATGAATAAATTTCAAAGAATATGCATGGAGGTACAAGCCTTTTCCGTTAAGAATTAAACCTTCTTTACCATATTCTTTATCTCCTAAAATTGGATTTCCAATACTTGCCAAATGGATCCTTAATTGATGCCTTCTTCCTGTTTTAGGACTTAATTTTACTAAATTGAGACTTCCAAATCGCTCTGACGGCACAGAATTGAGAACTTTATATTTCGATTTAGATTTTTTGCTATCTACACTAGAAATAACCTTCCCTTTAGTTTCCATTTTTCCTATGGTAATTGCATAATAGGTTTTATGGATTTCTTTGTCTTCAAAAAGTTTATTTAATATTCTAATGCTGCTATTTGTTTTTCCAACAAGTAAGATTCCTGTTGTAGGATAATCTAATCGGTGAACTGGCTGAGGAATAGAGGCGTCTGTAAGCGTACTCTTTTTTAGGTTTTGAGGTAAAGCATTTGCAATGGTTTTAAAGCTATTTCCGCTTACTAATATCCCTGCAGGTTTATGAATTACGGCAAGATATTCGTCCTCAAATAATACTTCTAAAGGAAATATAAGCTGCTTTTTAGGAGTTTTTGTTTCTTGAAAAGCGAGTTCAATGGTCTCTCCTCCCTTTATAAAAGTAGCTGTAGTTGCTACTGTTTTATCAACGGTAATAAGTTGTTTCTTTAGTGCCTTTTTTAAAGCAGATTTGGTTGGGATATTATTAAAAATACCAACACCATACTCTTGGAGTCGGGTAGGAGCCAATAGTTTAGGGACAATATGAGTTTCTATATTTTTTATTTAAGTAGTTATTATTTGTTTTTTCAAAGTTAATGATTACTTCCTCAGCTTCTATTAACTTATTTGTGGCATTCTAATAATACATCCTTGTGGAAAGTAACTTTTTTAGTCCTTAAGTTTATTATGTATCTTTTAAAAAGTATATTTAACCTTTTATTTTTAATCACCTAAGTAAATGAAAAAATTAATCGCCACCCTCATCCTAGTTATTATTTCTTATTGGACAGCTATTAGTCAAGAAAATGTTAGACAAGTAATAACATTAAAAAACGATTGGAAATTTATTAATAAAGATCTTCCAAATGCGCAAGATCCATCATTGTCTGTTAAAAATTGGGAGAGTGTAAGTGTACCTCACGACTGGGCAATTAAAGGACCTTTTGATAAAGAAGTAGATAAACAGGTGGTTGCCATTAAGCAAGACGGAGAGAAAATTCCAACAGAAAAAACAGGAAGAACAGGAGCTTTACCACATATAGGCGTGGGTTGGTATAGAAAGAATCTTGATGTTTCTGAGGTTAAATCTGATAGTAAAGTAATTTTACTTTTTGAAGGAGCCATGAGCGATGCTCAAGTTTTTATTAATGGTAAAAAAGTTGGAGGTTGGCCTTATGGATATAATTACTTCTATTTTGATATATCGTCATTTTTATCTTCTGATCAAGAAAATATCTTGGCAGTTCGATTGGAAAACTTACCGCAATCATCTCGTTGGTATCCAGGAGCAGGTTTATACCGAAAGGTACAGCTTATTGTAAAAGATAAAATAAGTTTTAATCAATGGGGGCAATACATAACTACTCCTTATGTGACTCCTGAATTAGCAAAAGTTAAAATTAGTTCTAAAGTTTCTTCAGAAAATACAAAGGTAGAAGCTGTAATTAAAGACGAAAATGGAGTTGTTGTAGCTAAGAAAACTATAGCCCAAGCCTATGGAAATGAGTTTGAATTAGAAATCCCTATTGAGAATCCTAAAATATGGGATATAGATACACCGCATCTGTATACTGCTAAAATGAATTTATACCAAGATGATGAACTAAAAGATAGTGAAGAAGTAAAATTTGGAATCCGAAGTATTGAATATAATGCTGATAAAGGCGGATTTTTATTGAACGGAGAAGTGACCAAATTTAAAGGGGTGTGTTTACACCATGATCTTGGGCCTTTGGGAGCAGCTGTAAATAAAGCCGCTTTAAGAAGACAACTTACTATTTTAAAGGATATGGGGTGTAATGCTATTAGATCGGCTCATAATATGCCATCTATTGAACAATTAGAACTTTGTGATGAAATGGGTTTTTTGTTTTTAGCTGAAAGTTTTGATGAATGGGAAAAACCAAAGGTTAAAAATGGCTACAATCGACTTTTTAAAGAATGGGCAGAAAAAGATATCGTTAATTTAGTGCATGCCACAAGAAATCATCCGAGTATTGTAATGTGGAGTTCTGGCAATGAGGTTCCAGACCAATTTGGCTCTGATGGAGTAAAATTAGCTAAATGGCTTCAAGATATTTTTCATAGAGAAGACCCAACGCGACCAGTTACGGTAGGAATGGATAGAGTAAAGGAAGTTATGGAAAGTGGTTTTGGCGCAATTATAGATATTCCAGGACTAAATTATAGAACTCATCTTTATAAAGAGGCTTATGAAAAGTTTCCGCAGCGACTTTTATTAGGTTCGGAAACAGCTTCTACAATAAGTTCTAGAGGGATATATAAATTTCCAGTTGTTAAAACCATAGGAAAAGAATATGAAGACGGACAGACGTCTTCTTATGATCTCGGAATTACAAGTTGGTCTAATGTGCCAGAAGACGATTTTATTTTACAAGATGATAATCCGTGGGTTATTGGGCAGTTTGTTTGGACAGGTTTTGATTATTTAGGAGAACCAACGCCTTATAATACGTATTGGCCATCTAGAAGTTCTTACTTCGGAATGATAGATTTAGCAGGAATTCCGAAGGATAGATATTATTTATATAGAAGTATCTGGAATACGGAAGAAGAGACTTTACATATATTACCGCATTGGAATTGGGAAGGTAGAGAAGGGCAAGAAACACCAGTTTTTGTTTATACCAATTATGCTAGTGCCGAATTGTTTGTAAATGGAAAAAGTCAAGGGGTGCAAAAGAAAACAAAGAATGGTACAAAATTAGAGCGTTATAGATTGATGTGGATGGATGTAAAATATGAGCCTGGGGAACTAAAAGTAGTAGCCTTTGATGATAATGGAAATCCAGTTGCTGAAAATAAAATAGTTACGGCTGGAGCGCCACATCATTTAAAACTTGAAGCAGATAGAACTACTCTTAAAGCAAATGGTGAAGATTTAAGTTATATAACTGTTTCTGTAGTTGATAAAGATGGAAATATTTGTCCTACCGCTACCAACGAACTTTCTTGTAAGGTTAAAGGAGCTGGTGAGTTTAAAGTTATTTGTAATGGAGATGCTACTTCGCTTGATGTTTTTCATGAACCTGTAATGAAAACATTTTCAGGAAAGTTAGTTGTTACAGTACAGGCATCAAATAAGCCAGGAGATATAGTATTAGAGGTAAAAGGAAGGAAATTGCAAACTGCAAAAATGACTCTTACTACCGAATAAAAAGCTTCTTTACTTCTTTTAGATCCCTCATTAGGGGCTTTATTCCCCAGAACCTGTTGTTCTGAGTATATCGAAGTGTTCTATGTCTAAATGGATTAAATTATTTTCCTTTGAATACCTCGTAGGCTTGCCTCGAGGTAGTTAATTTAAGGTTTTCATTTATCTGATAGAAATAAGCAAGTTGCCATTTTTGAGATCGTTCTGCTTGCTTGTTTTGTGGATTATCCCAAGGAGGGTATACTCGAAAAGCTCTTTTGCCTTCTTTATTTTCAGTAGAAATAATTCCTTTTTGAATTAAAACAGACTTTGGAAAAACAAATTGGCCTAGTTTGTTTGCTGTTTTTACAGTTACCACATAAAAATTAAAAGGATCATTTATACAATATGGAGCTATTGGTCCTTTTTCTGTGCGTTTCCAAAAAGTAACAAATTGTCCTGCTTTTTTAGGAGTAACTTTTGCCTCTCTGTAAATAATAGCAAATTCGTTTAGTCTAAAAGTACATGCAAAATATTCTTTACTTTCTATTTCTGTTTTGAAATTAGAAATCTCGAGTTTACATTCAGCATAAACGTTCGTAATGATATTACTTAAAGTAGGATTCATTTTATGAGCTAATGTTATTGTGTTACTCGCTTTTTTGCTCATTTGCCTTTTGAATAATAGCTTTTAACCGTTCTTTATTCTGAACTTTCTGTTTCTTTTGTTTGTTGATTTTCTGATTCATCAACTTGGTATGTTTGGCTTTATTGACGGTGTTTTTTGCTTTTCCTTTTTTTGCCATTTTTCTCTAATTTATTACCTCAGATGGGTAAAAAAATATAAATTACTCAACAATCAAAATTTAAATGCTTTAAAACTTGTGCTGAAATATTTCTAGAATTTCCTTTTGACGCCTCGTGAGCTTGCTTCATTCTGTTAATAGAGTCACATTTTTGCAACCACAGCTTCAGCACAGCGTTCTCCGTCCATAGCGGCAGAAATTATACCTCCAGCATAACCTCCACCTTCACCACAAGGAAATAAACCTTCAATTTGCGGATGTTCTAAATCTTCATTTCTTGGAATATTTACTGGAGACGAGGTTCTAGATTCAACCCCTACAATATTAGCTTCATTAGTATAATATCCATGCATTTTTTCTCCGAATGCTGCAAACCCTTTTCGTAATCTACTGCCTATCAATTTAGGTAAAAGAGAATGTAAAGGAGCCGATTTTAACCCGGGCTGATAGGAAGTTTCATTTAAAGAAGGAGAAATTTTACCTTCAACAAAATCAGCTAAACGTTGAGCAGGAGCAACTTGACTCCTTCCACCTGCATTAAAAGCTAATTTTTCTAAGTCTTTTTGAAATTCTAATCCTTTTAAAGGACCAAATGGATCATATTTAGGGAGGTCTTTATCAATGTTTATTTCGACTACAATTCCAGAGTTAGCAAATTTATTATTTCGTTTGCTAGGAGACATCCCATTTACTACAACTTCCCCATTGCTAGTTGCTGCAGGAACAATAAATCCGCCAGGGCACATACAGAAAG
This sequence comes from Galbibacter orientalis DSM 19592, assembly GCF_000260115.1. Classification (GTDB taxonomy): domain Bacteria; phylum Bacteroidota; class Bacteroidia; order Flavobacteriales; family Flavobacteriaceae; genus Galbibacter; species Galbibacter orientalis. Next base: position 1,017,642 of record NZ_JH651379.1, read on the forward strand.
AATAAACCCCACGCTCGTTTACTTGTTGTACCAAACTATAAGCTGCAGCAGGTAATAATTCGTCTCTACTGTTTGAGCAATGATATTGAATAGAATCAATTATTTCCTGTGGGTGCTCCACACGAACCCCCATTGCAAAAGATTTTGCTTTTAAAGCAATATTTTTTTGATGCAATAAATTATAGATATCTCTAGATGAATGTCCTGTTGCTAAAATTACTGCATTTATAGAAAGTTCTTTTCCATTTTGCAATTGTACCGCTGTTAGCTTATTGTTTTTAATGATAAAATCTACTACGCGACTTTCAAAATGAACTTCTCCGCCATACTTTATAATATTCTCCCTGATGTTCTGAATAATTTTAGGGAGCTTATTTGTTCCAATATGAGGATGCGCATCTATTAATATTTGTTCCGTAGCACCATGGAAAACTAAATTTTCAAAAATTCGTCTAACATCACCACGTTTTAAACTTCTGGTATATAACTTTCCATCGGAATAGGTGCCAGCACCGCCTTCTCCAAAACAATAGTTAGAATCTTCATTTACAAAGTGGTCTTGATTAATAGCTTTTAAATCGCGTCTTCGCTCTTGCACATTTTTGCCACGTTCTAGAACAATAGGTTTATATCCTAGTTCTATACAGCGTAATGCGGCATACATTCCTGCAGGACCGAAACCAATAATGTGTACTTCTTTGGCTTTGGAAACATCTTTATAGTCAAAAAAATAAGCTGGTTTTTCAGAGACTTTTTCATTGATGTAAATAGCTACTTTGTAATTAAAAATAATTTCCTTTTTACGAGCATCAATAGATTTACGTAAAATTTTTATAGCTGAAATTTCATCTTTAGCAACTCCTAATTGCTCGGATGCTTTTTGAAGTAAAGTAATACCTTGCTTTTCTTCGGTTAAACTTACACGGAGTTGAATCTCTTTTATCATTCGGTAAAATTACGCAAATGAAATTAGTTATTTTTATTTGATTTAATACTTTATATTTGTAACCATTGTATAAGGTTTTGTAATATGGTTATGAAAGAATATTTGTCGCTAGCTGAGACAGCAGAATTAATAGGGAAGAGTAAGGAAACTTTGAGAAGATGGGATAATGAAGGGATATTAAATGCGGTTAGAGAGCCAGTATCAAATTATAGAGTATATAGAAGAAAAGATATTGAGAAACTTTTAGGGAAACTCTTTGATGAGGTGGTGGAAGAAGAAGTGTCAAATTATGTTGAACCTGAAAAGGATTACAATGTTTTAGAATTATTTGCAGGGGCTGGAGGGCTTGCTGTAGGAATGGAGAAAGCAGGGTTAAAGTGTGTGGCTTTAAATGAAATTGATAAATGGGCTTGTCAAACTTTAAGAAAAAACAGACCTAATTGGAATGTCTTAGAAGGAGACATTAAGAATTTTGATTTCTCTGAATATAAAAATTCTGTTGATGTTGTTACGGGTGGTTTTCCTTGTCAAGCGTTTAGTTATGCGGGAAAAAAACTAGGTTTAAATGATGCTAGAGGAACATTATTTTATGAGTTTGCTAGAGTTGTTAAGGAGGTAAATCCACTAATATGTATTGGAGAGAATGTTCGAGGTTTATTAAGTCATGAAAAAGGAAAAACACTTGAAGGAATGATTTCTATTCTTGATGAAATAGGTTATAAAGTTGTTCCCGTTCAAGTATTAAAAGCAATTCATTATAAAGTACCTCAAAAAAGAGAACGGTTAATTTTAGTTGGAATTAGAAAAGATATTGATACTGTATATAAATATCCAGAGCCGTATAATAAAATTTATAACCTCTCAGATGCTCTTAAAAAAGGAGATTTATTTGATACTAATGTTCCTAAATCTGAAGGCTCTAAATATCCTAAACATAAAAAAGAAGTTTTAGATTTAGTTCCGCCAAAAGGTTATTGGAGAGATTTGCCAATTAATATTCAGAAAGAATATATGGGTAAAAGTTTTTATTTGGGAGGAGGAAAAACAGGTATGGCTAGAAGAATAGGTTGGGATGAACCTAGCTTAACTTTAACCTGTAGTCCTGCTCAAAAGCAAACAGAGCGATGCCATCCAGATGAAACACGACCTTTTACAGTAAGAGAATATGCTCGGATTCAAACTTTTCCAGATGAGTGGCAATTTATGGGTTCTATTTCTCAACAGTATAAGCAAATTGGAAATGCTGTTCCTTGTAATTTAGGAAAAGAAATAGGGTATTCAATTATAAATTTTTTAAATGAATATTATTTAAAGTCAAATAAATCTGAAGCTTCAATTTCTTTAGCCAAAGCTTTATAGCCTTGTTCAAAGAAATATTCTGTAATGACTTCTAAAAGCTTGCTTTCTTCCATTTTTAAATATAACAATTAATTTATGCTGATTCTTATTGTTTTATAAATCAGCACTTTGTGGGTTAGGTAATTTACTCAATCCCTTTAGAAATTCCACCTAGAAACCAATCAAAGTCGAACGCATCTCCAGAGGCTAATCCCATCCTAACAACTACTAAATCTTTAGAAGGAACTATGTAAACTCGTTGCCCTTGAAAACCATCTGCGTAATAAGTATCCATTGGAGCGGAGGGCATTTTTTCTGGAGTATTTAGCCAAAAATGTCCTCCATACAAATCGTCAGAATTTGGTGCAGGAGTGGATACGTATTCAACCCAATTCTTATCAAAGAGTTGATCTCCATCCCAATTTCCATTATGTAAATAAAGTAAGCCAAACTTTCCCCAATCGCGGGTTGTTGCCCATGCGTAGGAAGACCCTACAAAAGTTCCACTAGCATCTGTTTCTATAACCATACTTTTCATACCGATTCTATCGATAAGTTTTTGATAGGGAAAATTGAGATATTCGGGATACGATTTGAATTCTTTCCGAAGTAAACCAGATAATAAGTTAGTTGTTCCAGAAGAATAATTCCATTGTTTATTTGGGGTAGCCTCAGCCTCTTTTTCTGCTTGTACTTTTGCCATATCATCGGTTAAAAAAAGCATTTTAGTTACATCAGAAATGGTGGCGTAGTCTTCCTCCCAAGCTAGGCCACTATTCATATGTAGTAAATTGTTATACGTAATATTTTTACGTTTGTCATGTTGCCATGCTTCAACTTTTGCGGGCTCATTTATATTCAGTTTTCCTTCATATTGAAGTATTCCATAAAGAGTAGCCATTACACTTTTAGTCATAGACCAACCTAGCAGTTTAGAATCTTTATTTAGAGAATCGGCATATTTTTCAGCAATAATTTGGTCTTTATATATAACCAAAACTGAGCGAGTTTTCTGAATTTCATTGTTATCAAAAGAAGCATTTACAATTTGATTGATTTGCTCATAATCTACATTTGGAAAAAAACTATCTTTTTGTTGTAAATCGCCATAAGGATACGGGCTATTATTAGCTTTAATATTTCGAACAGGAGATTCTGCATTTTTAATTTTATCTATATCGGCATCCACAGGTAGAAGCACACATCCTAATCCTTTTCTGTAAAGAGCTGTACGAGATTTTAATCCGTAAACACTTGCAATAGCAGTATTGTTTTCTGTATTAATTTTATTTTTAGCTAGGTTAACAGGTGCAAAATTATTGTCGTTATTTCTTGTGAATTGTGGATTTCTTCCACCGTTAAAAACACAAGAACACATGTTTTTTGCTGAAAACCCGCTAATGATGTTTAGTTTGGGGTAGTTATAATAAACAGTCGTAATAAATATTAGGCAAATAAGAACAATGGTAAAGAGCGCAAAGCGTTTAAAATTTTTCACAGGTATATTATTGTGGTTATTGAGAATAAAGATACAGAGAAAATTAGTGACAATAATGCCAAAAAGTTAAAACTGATAATGAGTTAAGAGGTAGATTCTAACTATTAATTTTCAGTCTACAACTTTAATAGGCTTTACCTTTATACTTTACAAACTGTTGCCTACTTTTGTAGCAAAGAATAGTTATGATTGAGATACATAAAATCCGAGAAGATTTCCCGATTCTAAAAAGAAAGGTAAACGGATATCCTTTGGTTTATTTAGACAATGCGGCTACCTCGCAAACACCACAACCGGTAATAGATTGTATTGTAGATTACTATTCTAATTACAATGCCAATATACATCGTGGGGTACATACATTATCTCAAGAGGCAACAGATTTGTATGAGCAGGCTAGAATGAAAATTCAAGAACATTTTAATGCCAAAAAAGCGCATGAAATTATCTTTACCTCTGGAACTACCCATAGTATAAATTTAGTAGCCAACGGCTTTTCAACGTTGTTAAATGAAGGAGACGAACTGATAGTTTCTGCTTTAGAGCATCATTCAAACATTGTGCCTTGGCAAATGCTTTGTGAGCGTACGGGAGCAATTCTTAAGGTAATTCCAATGAATGAAGAAGGAGAATTGAACTTGGAAGCGTATGCTAAATTACTTTCAGAAAAAACAAAACTCGTTTTTTGTAATCATATTTCGAACGCACTTGGAGTTATAAATCCTATTGAAGAGATTATTGCCAAAGCGCATGAGGTTGGAGCAGCAGTTTTGATAGATGGAGCACAAGCTTGCCCACATATAAAACCAGATGTACAGGCATTGGATGTAGATTTTTATGTGGCTTCTGCTCATAAAATGTGTGGACCAACAGGGGTTGGAATGCTTTATGGAAAAGAAGAGTGGTTAACCAAATTACCGCCATACCAAGGTGGAGGAGAAATGATTGCGGAGGTTACTTTTGAAAAAACTACCTATGCCGATTTACCTCATAAGTTTGAAGCTGGAACTCCTAACATTTGTGGGGGAATTGCTTTTGGTGCTGCTATTGATTATATGAATAGTATTGGGTTTGACAATATCCTGGCTTATGAAAATGAATTATTGGCTTATGGAACCGATAAGTTGAGTCAGATTTTAGGCTTAAAAATATATGGTAACTCTGATAAAAAAGCTTCGGTTATTTCTTTTAATATTGAAGGAATTCATCCGTATGATATTGGAACCATTGTGGATAAGTTGGGGATTGCAGTTAGAACCGGACATCATTGTGCGCAACCAATTATGGATTTCTTTAAAATTCCAGGAACTGTACGTGCTAGTTTTGCATTTTATAATACTAAAGAAGAAGTTGATGCTTTGGTAGAAGCAGTGAAAAAGGCTAAAATGATGTTGTCTTAGAATTACTAATAATAGAAGAAGGGATAAATACTTTTTATTTCGTTTTTGTGTCAAGACAAAATGAAAGAAGTTTTAAGTATTAGAAAAGCATGTAGTTAAGTCTATTTTGTGTTTAGATTTATATCGAACTCACGTTAGTATATATCTTTTCGCCCCTATCCTAATAACAGAGCCCTCTATCAACATTCATTATACAACCATATAGAAAAACAGTTGAATAGCCGATTTTCTTGTTGTATTTTTGTTGAAAATTAAGTTTATGACAATTCAAGAAATTCAAAATGATATTGTTGATGAATTTTCTATGTTCGACGATTGGATGCAACGTTACGAATACATGATAGAACTTGGAAAATCGTTACCACTTATTGACGATACTTATAAAACCGACGATAATATTATTAAAGGTTGCCAAAGTAAAGTGTGGGTTCATGCCGAGCTTGTAGACGATAAATTAGTGTTTACGGCAGACAGCGATGCTATTATTACTAAAGGAATTATTGCTATTTTAGTAAGAGCTTTCTCTAATCAACGACCAAAAGATATTATGGAAGCTAATACCGATTTTATAGATGAAATTGGTCTGAAAGAGCATTTATCGCCTACAAGAGCTAATGGTTTAGTAAGTATGATAAAGCAGTTAAAAATGTATGCAATTGCATACCAAACACAATTAAATTAAAAGATTATGAGCGATACTATAGATACAACTGCATTAGGGGAAAAAATAGTTACTGTTTTAAAAACTATTTACGACCCTGAAATTCCTGTTGATATATATGAACTTGGATTAATTTACGATGTTTTTGTAAATGAAGATTCTGAAGTTAAAATTTTAATGACTTTAACAACGCCTAATTGTCCTGTAGCAGAAACGCTTCCGGTTGAAGTAGAAGAAAAAATTAAAACAATTGACGATGTGAAGGATGCTGAGGTAGAAATAACCTTTGATCCACCTTGGAGTCAAGATTTGATGAGCGAAGAAGCCAAATTAGAATTAGGATTGCTTTAAGGAAACTTCAAAAGAGCTAAGAAGGTAGCTTTTAAAGCTAAAATTTTGAGTAATGCAGGAAGAAATAATAAATAGAGTAGCACAAAGTAAACTGGAAACTTTTAATCTTGAAGATTATTATCCAGCTGGACAGCGTGTACTTTTTGATATAAAAGATTGGCTATTAGAAGGTTTTATCCTGAAGGAAAAAGACTTTAGAGAATTAGCTAAAAATCATAATTGGGAGCAATATCAAGGCAGTTATGTGGCATTAACATGTTCTACAGATGCTATTGTTCCAGGGTGGGCTTATATGTTGCTTACAACATATTTATCGCCTTACGCCAATAAAATCCTTGTGGGTTCGTTAGAACAATTAGAAACTGTTATTTATCAAGATATTATTCAGAATTTAGAACTTTCAGAATACAAAGATAAACCAGTTATTATAAAAGGATGTTCAAAAAAACCAGTACCACAAAATGCTTATATAATGATTACGGAGAAGCTTTTGCCAATTGCAAAAAGTATAATGTATGGCGAGGCTTGCTCTTCTGTTCCATTATTTAAGAGAAAATAAATCATATTTCACCCTAAACTATCTACAATAAGTATTAATTTTGCACGAATTTTAAAAACTAGTTAACTTAAAATTAAAATCAATGAGAAAACTATTAGTAATAGGGGCGCTAATATTTGGAATGTCTTTTACGTATGCTCAGGATGCTGATGCAGAAGAAACTCCAAAACAAGGGTGGACTAAAGGAGGAACTTTCACTTTTTTAATCAATCAATCTGCTTTTAGTAATTGGGTTGCTGGAGGACAGAATAATATTTCTGGAACAGCGGGTATTAATTACGACTTTAATTATTTAAGAGGGGAATGGTCTTGGGATAATAAAGTAATAGCTTCTTATGGTCTTACAAATAACGATGACCAAGGAACACGTAAAACAGACGACCGTTTTGAGTACAACTCATTAGTGGGGAAAGAAGCTTTTGGAAATTGGAATTATTCTTTTTTCTTAAACTTTAGAACTCAATTTACAGACGGTTATGATTACGATAATGACGCTGATGGAGATTTTCGAACTTCAGGATTATTTAAACCAGCTTACTTAACTTTTGTTCCTGGTTTAGAATGGAAGAAAAACGAAAACCTTAAGTTTAATTTAGCACCAGCTACTTCTAAAATGACCTTTATTAGTGATGATCTTTATATTTATGATGATGATATTGATGATTTCGTTGCACATTCTGGTCCATCAAATATTAATGCTTTACAAGCATACGGAATTGATCCAGGAGATACTTTTCGTTACGAGTTAGGTTTTTATGCTTCAGGGTATTACAAGTTTACAGCTATGGAAAATGTAACTATTGAAAATACACTTAATATGTATTCTAATTATTTAGAAGATCCACAAAATGTAGATTTTGATTATACATTAAACGCCATATTAAAAATCAATGAATATCTTTCTACAAATTTTACACTTCAATTAGTGTATGATGATAATGCTGTAACAGCATTACAGTTAAGAGAAGTATTTGGTTTAGGAGTAAACTTCGGATTCTAAGAAATATTTAAACAAGTTTATAAAAAAATACCTCGACTATTTTGTCGAGGTATTTTTTTGCCTAAAGCCTAAAGCCTAAAGCCTAAAGCCTAAAGCCTAAAGCCTAAAGCCTAAAGCCTAAAGCCCTTCCTCATATTCAGGATACAAAAAGCTGTTATACGGAAAACGTGTTACGTGTATTTCCCTAACAGAGTCGTATACCTTCTTTCTAAATTCTTCTAGATTTTCTTTGTTTAAAGCTGAAATAAAGAGCACATCCTTACTATCTAATCTGCTCATCCAAGTTTGTTCCCATTCTTTTAAAGTGAAGTGTTTTGTAGTTTTCTCGGTAACTAAATCATCTTCATCAATGGTTTCATGCTCGTAATTGTCAATTTTATTGAAAACCATGATTGTTGGTTTGTCAGCACTTTTTATTTCATCTAAAATCTGATTAACAGAGGCTATATGTTCTTCAAAATTAGGATGAGAAATGTCTACTACATGTAGTAATAAATCAGCTTCACGAACTTCGTCTAGCGTACTTTTAAAAGATTCCACCAATTGTGTTGGTAGTTTTCTAATAAATCCTACCGTATCACTCAATAAAAACGGAAGGTTCCCAATAACAACCTTTCTAACAGTGGTATCTAGGGTTGCAAAAAGTTTATTCTCTGCAAAAACATCACTCTTACTAATAACATTCATCAAAGTAGATTTTCCAACATTGGTGTAACCAATTAAAGCTACACGGACTAAAGCCCCACGATTACCGCGTTGCGTTTCCATTTGTTTATCTATCTTTTCGAGTTTCTTTTTTAGTAAGGCAATCCTATCTCTTACAATACGTCTATCCGTTTCAATTTCTGTTTCTCCAGGTCCACGCATTCCAATCCCCCCTCGTTGTCGTTCTAAGTGGGTCCATAAACCTGTAAGTCGTGGTAATAAATATTGGTATTGAGCTAATTCTACCTGAGTTCTTGCATAACTAGTTTGTGCACGTTGTGCAAAAATATCTAGTATTAAACTAGTTCGATCTAAAATCTTAGCTTTTAAGATTTTCTCAATATTTTTTTGTTGTGCAGGCGTTAATTCGTCATCAAAAATTACAGTTCCTATATCATTCTCGGATACATATTCTCTAATTTGTTCCATTTTCCCAGTTCCAATAAAGGTCTTTGGATTTGGAATGTCTACTTTTTGGGTGAATCTAGTAGCTACTTCCCCACCGGCAGTATATGCCAAGAACTCTAATTCATCTAAATATTCTCTAGACTTTTCTTCATCCTGCTCTTGGTTAATAATACCAATGAGCACCACTTTCTCATAATCTATTGTTTTCTTTTCCAGCATAAATAATAGTGTAAAGTACAAAGGTACACAATTGATTTTTTTATTTTTACACCATGAGCGATAACAATTTATATACGGTAGCATTTTATAATTTAGAAAACCTGTTTGATACCATTAACGACCCCAATATTTTAGATCAAGACTATACTGAAGATGGAAGGTTGCAGTGGGATGATGACCGATATGAAAACAAAATTTATAAATTAAGTAAAGCAATTGCTCATATTGGTGCTAAAACGTTAAGCGCTCCTCCTACATTGTTAGGTGTTGCTGAAGTTGAAAATAAAAAGGTCCTCAACGATTTGATTGCTACTGAGGCTTTAGCTGATGCCAATTATAACTATATTCATTATAATTCTCCAGATGAACGTGGCATCGATACTGCACTTTTGTATCAAGCAGCTACTTTTGAGGTTGTTCGGAGTAAGGCTATTCCTCTTTTAGTGTATAATGAAGAAGGAATCCGAGATTATACTAGAGATATTTTACATGTTTTTGGAAAGTTATATGGCGAAGAAATTCATGTTTTTGTAAATCATTGGCCTTCTCGGAGACAAGGAGCTGGAGAGACAGATTATAAGAGAATTGCGGCTGCAAAAACATTGCATACCGTTATTGACCAGATTAGAGTTCAAGAAGAGAATCCGAAGTTTATTATTATGGGAGATTTTAACGATGATCCTCACTCTCCTAGTGTAAAAGAACATTTGGTAACGTCCAATTTCTATAACCCAATGGAAAAGTTGCTTATTCCAGATGAAAGAGGAAGTCTTACGCATAATTTTAGTTGGAATGTTTTTGATCAAATCATTATTTCAACCAATTTCTTTGATGCATATCGCAGTAAACTTACTTTTTTGAATGCTGATATTTTAGATGAACATTTTTTAACTGAATGGGAGGAGAAATACAAAGGTTTTCCCTTTAGAACATATGTTGGCACAAAATATCTTGGCGGTTATAGTGATCATTTTCCTGTTTTTATTCAGCTAAAAAAATCTTAGGAATCTGTTTTCTTACTTGTATGCTGTTTTTGGATGATTTTTAGGCTCTAAAATATCAAAATACCTATTAAAGGTAAAAATAATCGATGAAATACACTTTAGCATACAGAAAAATACTACACATAAATTATTTATAATCTTACATTTTTTGCTATTTCATGTAATTCATCGAAAACTACAATGCATTTCATCGAATAAATCGTGCAGTTTATCGATAAGGTTTGGTTTAACTCCTACTTTAGTTATGCCAAATCACAAGAACTATGAAATCAATCCTACAAAAGACAGTTTTGTCTATCGCAATTACAGGAATTTTTCTTTTTAATGTCTCAGAAGTTGAAGCGCAACAGAAGTTTCAAAAAGCTACACATGTTCAAGATTTTCAAAGTAAGAATCTAAAATCGATTTCAGCTAAATTTAGAAGTAAAGCTTTATTGAATAAAGAAAAAGCACATAGTTTAGCACGTTCTAAAGGTTGGGAAGTGTCTAAAAAGCTTCCAAATGGTGGCTATATGGAATTAGAAAAAGTTGGTCCAGATGGGGCGCCTATTTATTTTACAACATTTAATGATAATGTGGTACACGCATCTAGATCAAATTCACTTTATAGAACTGGAGATTTGCATTTAGATGTAGATGGAATTGGCATGCATGTAGGAGTTTGGGATAGTGGAAATGCTTTAATGTCTCATCAAGAGTTTACAGGGAGAGTTAAGTCTGGAGATGATTCAAAAAGAACAAGTGGACACGCAACGCATGTTTTAGGAACAATTATGGCAGCAGGGGTTGATAAAAAAGCAAAAGGTGTTGCTTTCAATGCAGAGGGAGTTACTTTTGATTGGACTAATGACGAGGCGGAAGTGGCAGAAGCAGCGGCAAACGGATTATTACTTTCAAATCATTCTTATGGAATTAGTGGAAAAACAATTCCAGATTGGTATTTCGGAGCATATATTTACCAAGCGCAAGAATGGGACGAGATTATGTACAATGCTCCTTATTATTTAATGGTTACAGCTGCTGGAAATACACAGCAATATCAATATAATGAAACTCCAAATGTAGGAACTCCAGCAGATGCAAACGATCTTTTACTTGGGTATGCAGTGTCTAAGAATGGATTGACAGTAGCCGCGGCAGATAATGTGGTTTTAGATGAAAATGAAAACCTTATTAGTGCAGATATTGCTTCTTTTAGTAATTTCGGTCCTACAGATGATGGTAGAATTAAACCAGATATTACAGGCGAAGGGGTAGATGTATATTCGGCTTATAGTGATACAGAAACTAGCTATGTTAGTCAATCTGGAACCTCAATGGCGGCTCCTGGTGTTACGGGATCTTTATTGTTACTTCAGCAATATTACAGAGAAACACACGGAACTTTTATGAGAGCGGCAACGCTTAAAGGATTAACATTGCATACCGCAGATGAGGCAGGTGCTTTTCCAGGGCCAGATTATAAATTTGGATGGGGAATTATAAATGCTAGAAAGGCTGCAGAAACAATTTCAAAAGCGGGATTCGAATCGGAAATTATTGAAGAGACTTTAAATGAAGGACAAACATATAGTTTTACTGTTGATGCGGAAGAAGGACAAACATTAATGGCTTCAATTTCTTGGACAGACCTTGCAAATGCATCAAAAAATGAAGGGAAGTTAAACGATCCAACATCAGTTTTAGTAAACAACCTTGATATAATTATTACTAAAGAAGGAGAAGAGACTGCTTATTATCCTTGGAAACTTTCTGTTAGTAAAGGAAATAGTGCTGCGGAAAAAGGAATTAATAATGTGGATCCGTTTGAAAAAGTTGAAATTCCTAATGCTTCAGGTACCTATAAAATTACGGTTACTCACAAAGGGCAATTAGCAACTTCTTCACAGGATTTTTCAATAGTTCTTACAGGAGTTAAAAAAAGCGCTTGTACATTGGACACTCCAAAAGAATTGTCTTCATCAGAAATTAAAGAAACAGAGGCAACACTAGAATGGGAAGTTGTGGCAGATGCAATTTATGAAGTTGCTTATAGAGTGCAAGGAAGTAATAAAAATACAAGTGGTTCTTGGAATACAGTTCTAGCTACTAAAAACAATAATAAATTAAGCTCATTATCGCAAAATACCATTTATGAGTGGAAAGTGAGAACTTTATGTTCTGAGTTAGCAGAATCTGAATATAGCGAGGTAAAAGTATTTAAAACTAAATTTATAGATACAGAAGCTCCAAATAGTGTTAAACATATTTCGGTTTCTGGTTTGTCTCAAACTCAATTAGAGTTAAGTTGGGAACAGGCAACAGATAATGTTGCAACGGTTGCTTATGAAGTTTTTATGGACGGAATTAAAATAGATGAGCTTGCTGAAAATAAATTAACAGTAACCGGATTACAGGCAAATACAGTGTATACTTTTACAATTGTAGCTAAAGACGAAGCTAAAAATACTTCTGAAATAAGCGATGCATATTCAGTAAGAACATTATCTAAAGAAAGTCTAACTGATATAATTGCTTTCAATGATTTTGAAAATGGAATAGGAGAGTGGAGTGCATCAGGAATTTGGGGAGCAAGTAAAGGAAAATATACTTTGGATAACTCTATAGCTGCAAGTAGTAGAGAAACAGGTTTGGCTTCAATCTTAACGCCAAAAATGAATATATTACCATATGAAAAAATAGCGTTAGACTTCTATGTTTTAGCAACAGCTATTAAAAATAATGATAAAATATCTGTATCTGTAAATAATGGTAATGGTTGGGATTTATTAGAGACCTATGTTATAAATGATGAAGTAGCGAATGGATATTTCTATCAAGCTACATTAACTCTTACAAACAAAGAGCTTAAATTTTCTGAAAACACTCAATTTAAAATAGAAACACAAATTTATAATGAAACTACTAGCATTTACATTGATAATGTTACTGTTAGAGGTTTTGCAAATAGTGCAAGTAAAGAAAGCTCTTTAGATAGATTGGCAGCAATGGATGTTAGTGAACTTCTAAAGACTCAAGATGATATAAAGAGAATAAGTGTATATCCAAATCCAACAGTAAATAATATTACTATTAACGGACTTTCTGCTACTAACGATGCTTACCAAATTTATAATTCTGCAGGAAATATTGTAGCTGCAGGTAATGGTTACAATAAAAGTATTGATGTATCTCGTTTTCCATCTGGACTTTATGTAGTTGCAGTTCAAGAAAATGGAAAAATGACTGGAGCCAAGTTTTTAAAGAATTAGAACAGTGCCCAGTAGGCAGTCTGTAGTTGAGAGTTTAAGATTTATAGTTGATAATTGAAAAATCTTTCTCTTGATTCAAAGATTGAAAGTTTTTCGAATTGACTTCTCTATTTTATAGTCAAAAAACATCATAACAACGTAACTTCATAACTATTTAACTTTTTACTTTCAACCTTAAACTCTCAACTAAAAATCAGACATGTTTAATTTCTGAATCGTCTAAAATATCCTGTCCTCTTAAGCGAAGAAAAATTTGAGCTACGGCAATGACATCTTTTTCGCAATAAGTTACAATCTTATCAATATCTTTTTCAACGTAAAACACATGGCAAACCATACTTCCATCAATATCGTCTTTTGGCGATGGGATGTTTAAAATATTAGTAAGTAGCTTAAGAGAAGTATAATGCTTATAATCGCCAAACTTCCAGAGTTCCATGGTGTCTAAATGAGGGATTTCCCAAGGTTTTTTTCCAAATAAATTAAGTTTTGTAGGTAATCTTATTCCATGAATAATCATTCTTCTTGCAATAAAAGGGAAGTCAAATTCCTTAGCATTATGTCCGCAAAGTAATTTATAAGGTTCGTTATAATGAGTCTCTAAAAGGTTTTTAAATTCGTTCAAAAGATCTTTTTCTTCTCCGTGAATTGAGGTAACTCTAAAGCTTCTTGTATTACCTTTAAAGGTAAAATATCCTACAGAGATACAAACAATCATTCCAAATTCCGCCCAAATACCAGCACGATCATAAAATTCTTCTGGTGAAAAATCTTCCTTTCGCTGATATTGTGTTTTATGTGCCCAGAGTTCTTTTTTTGTAGGGTCTAAAGCATCAAAATTATCATGCTCTGGAACTGTTTCAATATCGAGGAATAAAATATTTTCTAGACTAATTTTAGTTAGCATCGTTTATTATTTTATAGGATTCATCAATATATTCATAAATGTCTTTACTGAAAGAATTTATTTGTTCTGATGAGGTCTGGTCTCCTAAGCGAACTATAATTAAGTTATCCTCTGGTTGAACAATTACATACTGACCTAAATGACCTCGGAGCATAAAAAAGTCTCTTCCATTGTAATTATTTAGTAACCATAAACCATAGCCATACATTTGTCCGTCTTTAAATCTAGGTTTTGTAGCTTTTTTAACAAAAATTGAATCCAAAAGCTGTACACCGTTCCATTTACCATTGTCTTTATAGAGCTTGCCAAAGCGAGCAAAATCTCTTGCAGTGGCAGCAATACAGCAATAAGCCTTTGCGAGTCCGGATTCTTTACTATCTAATTGCCAAAGTCCCATTTCTGTGGCGCCCATGGGTTGCCAAAAACTAGCGGATAAATAATTTGCTAAACTTTGTTTAGTGCTTTTCTGGATAATCATTGCCAGTAATTGTGTATTACCACTTAGGTATTTATAAGATTCTCCTGGGGTGTCAACTACTTTTAATCCGAGAATTATTTTTGTTAGGTCATCATCAAAGTAGGCACGGGTAGTGATGGAAAATGGACTGTAATAAGCCTCATCCCAATTGAGACCACTGCCCATTGAAGCTAGATCTCCAACAGTCATTTTTCTACCAATTGGAGTATCAAATTCTTTATAAAAATCTGCTACAGGTTGATCTAAACTCTTTATATACCCCTCTTGAATTGCCTTTTGTAATAGGGTTACAACTAGGGTTTTTGCCATTGAAAATGAGTTTGTACGACTCATCTCGTTGTATTCATTATAATATTTTTCTCTAAAAATAGAATCGTTTTTTATAATGAGAAAAGCAGCTGTTCCATATTTTTGATTGAGTTTGTCAAGATTTTCAGATACTATATTTTGATAGAATGGGGCTTTTGGCCATGGTTGAGGATTAACTCCTTTCTGAATAATTTCATTGTCGAAATACTTAAAATCATCTATAAAAGCAGTGGAATGCCCTGTTAAATAGGTTACACGAACGGCTTTTATCAAGTAATCATATCCGAAGATATATAGAGCAATCCATGTTATTCCTATAATAAATAGGAAGGCTCTGAAAATTTTACGTATCATTTTCATAGAGAGTTTGATGAAATTAAACTAAATATAGGAATTAATCTGTTTAAAAAAGCTTTTGTTGAGGAGATGGACTTTCGTGTTCTAAAAGCCATTTTTTGCGCCATAAGCCACCTGCATAGCCTGTAAGAGAGCCATCGGTGCCAATAACACGGTGGCAGGGAACAACAATCCAAAGTGGATTTTTACCATTGGCAGAGGCAACAGCTCTAATAGCTTTTACATCGCCTAATGTTTTTGATAGTTCTAAGTAAGAAGTTGTTTTTCCGAAGGGAATATTTAGTAATTCTTTCCAAACACGTTTTTGGAAATCTGTTCCTTGCGGGTTTATTTTGAAATTAAACTGTACTAGATTTCCTGTAAAATATGCCTGCAGTTGTTGGGTTGCTTCTTTTAAATCATCAGGAATGTTTGTAGAAATAGTAGTTTCTTCATCTAAAACAGTAATAGAAGTAATTCCATTTTTATCTCCAACAATTTTTGTACTTCCAAGGGGAGTTTTAATTACTACTTGTTCCATCATTCTCTTCAATTGGCTTTTCAAAAATACCCATTCTTTCTGCTCTAATTTGCCAATTTCTACGTGCTAATAATTGTAAATCTTCTACATTATCACTTTCATCAACAATTTCGAGTCCTAGCATGGTTTCTATAATATCTTCCATTGTTACGAGTCCGCTTATAGAACCGTATTCGTCAACAACCAAAGCAATATGATCTTGATTTCCTATAAATTTTTCAAAAAGTTCTGGTAGCGGAATACTTCGTTTAGAAATTAAAATATCTCTGCGGAGGGTACTTAATTTTTCATCACCTTCTCCATTAATCATAGCTTCCAGTACTTGATCTTTTAAAACAAAACCAGTAATATTATCAACATTATTTTTATAAATAGGAATTCTGGAGAATCGAAGTTTCGGATTTCTATTAAAGAATTCTTGGATTGTTAAATCTTCCGAAGCTGTTTTCATAACGGTACGTGGAGTCATAATATCTTTTGCCCAAATCTGATCGAAACGCATTAGGTTTTTAATCATGGTCGACTCAGATTCTTGGAAAACCCCTTCTTCTTGAGCGATATCTGCCATAGCTGTAAAATCTTCTCTACTGAAAACAGACCCATGTGCACTTTTCCCACCGATAAGTTTTGTTGTTAATTTTAAAAGCCAGATAATTCCTGTCCATTTTAAGGGAAAAATCATTATAGTCAATGTCTTAGCAGTAAAATTTCCTAATCGTCTCCAATAGGTTGCTCCAATAGTTTTAGGGATAATTTCTGAAACAACAAGAATTAAAACGGTCATAATAGCCGATACAATTCCGACAATATTAAAACCTAAAATATCAATTTTATATGGTAATTTTTCAGCTTGAACCCCCACTAAAATTGCGCCAACCGTATGTGCAACGGTATTGATAGTTAAAATAGCAATAAGCGGAGCATCTACATTTTGCTTTAACTTTTCAAGGGTAAAGGCATATGTCTTTCCTTCTTGTTTCTTTACGTTTATAAATGTTGGTGTAACGCTCAAAAAAACAGCCTCGAGTACAGAACATAAAAACGAGAAGAAAATTGAAACGAGGGCAAATAAAATTAATAATCCCATATAATTGATTTGTAGCTAAAATACGTATATAAATACTAAGAAGCAAAAGAAGGGTTTATCCCTAATGATTGTCTAAATGTAAGAATACTCTTAAAATTACCATCCTACATATTTAGGAGGTTTGATATTGTTTAGATTTAAATAAACTATTAATTGTCCGCGGTGATGTGTTACATGGTCTTGTAATAAATTGAGGATTTGCAATTTGGTTTTTTTGCCTGCAAAGAAATCTACTTTATCTACAAGTGTTGAGTCTGGAGTTTTTATAACTGCATTTTTAACTGCATCAAAAGAAGTGGAAATTGATTTTAATAGGGCTTCTTTGTTACTGTTTTCTACTTTTTCATCCTTAATATCAGCCTCAAAATAAGTTTTACCGAGCCAATTCATGTTTTGTTGAATATGTAGGAGTTGTTCTTTAAAACTCATTTCGCGCTCGGTAGGCTTATAGTCGTACTTTTCTTCGGGCATTGATTGTGCTATTTGTAGTAAATAGCTTTTAGAGTTTTCCCATTTTTCGCTAAAGGTAGCAACCGAAAAATCTTGAGCAGATAACGTAGTTATTGTCAGGATAAAAATAATAGAGAATAGATTTTTCATCAATTTAAGAAATTAGTTTAACTACATCTTTTGCAAAATAGCTAGCAATAATATCGGCACCAGCTCTTTTAATTGCAAGAGTTTGTTCTAAAATAACTGCATCATGGTCGAGCCATCCTCTTTCAGAAGCGGCTTTTATCATTGCATATTCACCACTTACTTGATACACGGCTACTGGTACTTCAAAATTATTCTTAAGGTCTCGAACAATGTCTAAGTAGCAAAGTCCAGGTTTTACCATAACAATATCGGCACCTTCGTCTATATCCATTTGTGTTTCTTTTAAAGCTTCGGTACGGTTGGCAGGATCCATTTGGTAGGTTCTTTTATCCTTAGGAATATCTTTTGCATCTACAGGAGCAGAATCTAAGGCATCTCGAAAAGGACCATAAAAAGCAGAAGCATATTTGGCGCTATAACTCATTATTCCAGTATTTATAAAACCTTCGTTTTCTAATGTTTCACGCATTTTTAAAATTCTACCGTCCATCATATCACTTGGTGCTACAAAATTGGCTCCTGCTTGTGCGTGGGATAGAGCCATTTTGGCCAATACTTCTGCAGAAGGATCGTTTAATATTTGTCCGTTTTCTACAATTCCATCATGACCATAAGCCGAATATGGATCTAGCGCTACGTCGGTCATAACCAACATTTCTGGAACTGCATTTTTTACAGTTTTTATTGCACGTTGCATTAATCCATCTGGGTTGAGTGCTTCGGTACCTTTATTATCTTTTAAATTGTCTGGTACTTTTACAAAAAGTAAAACCGATTTTAATCCCATGCCCCATAATTCTTTTACTTCTTTTTCAAGTAGATCTAAACTGAAACGGAAGTAATTTGGCATGGAAGCAATTTCTTCTTTTATGTTTTTACCTTCTACTACAAATAAAGGAACCAAAAAATCGTTTGGAGTTATAATGGTTTCTTGTACCAAACTACGAATAGCTTCATTGGTTCTTAAGCGTCTGTTTCTTCTTAATGGATACATATTTTTGTTTTTTAATTTTATAATTCTGAATGCGGTTCAAAGGTTCAAAGGTTCAGAGGTTCAGAGGGGCAAAGGTTTTAATAGTATTTTCTTTACTTTTAAATTTCCTCATTTCCTCATTTCTTACTTTTACACGCTTCAATCTTCTTCAATCTTAAAAGTATCATTTATTTTATCGGCGGTTTTGGTTAGTATTTTTGGTGCTTTAAATCGGTAGCCTATATAAATATCTATATAAGCAATATTGTCGTCTAATTGGATATGGTTATGACCGTGGTATTTCAGTTTAGAAAAATCGGCATGAATCCCACCAAAATAGCGATTCAAATTAAATCCGAATACTCCATTTGCCGACATACTAAATAAGGTTGTAAAAATACCAGTACCCCCAAAATTATTATAATTAAGTCCTACACCTACAGAAGCACCTGCAGAAATAAACATATGGTCATTAATTACATAACTGTATTGATACCCAGGAACTAATCCTATGTTTGCCGATTGCAAATTTTGGTCAAAACCGCTGGATTCCATCACAAAATTAGTATAATCGTATGCTATTTTCGGAATCAAACTTCCAGCGCTTTTTGCTTGCCATTCCCGTTGTCCTACTGTTGCCCGATATGAAAACTTATCATTTAAAGAAAATGCAGTGGAGCCTTGTATTTTATTAGTTTCTAAGAGCGGAGCATCAAAATTTTCAGCACTACTTTTTACCTCAAACCCCCGTTGATGATAAAAACTTAAAGTTTGAATCAATCCTTTATAAATCCCTCTAAAATTTAGATTGTAAATATCAGAATCGGTGTCATCGCCGTTGTTTCCTGGTAAGAAAGAAGGTGAAAATCCGAATCCAAATTCAATAAATCTATATTGGAAACCTAAAGCTAGGCGCTGTTTTTTATTGGGGATGATATCATACGTAGTTTTATTTTCACCTTGATAATAATCAAAACTATTAGAAACATCTATAAAAGAAAACCGGAGTCCTATTAAACTATTGAATCTTTTAATATAGCCATCATCAGATACGGTGTCTTTTTTAACCGTTTGTTCCTGAGAAAAACAGTTAAAAGAGAGAAAGAATAAAGATATATATATACTTATCCGACCCATTCTTTTGGAGTTTCCAATACTTTGATTAATTTTTCTTCTTCGCTTCCTTGTTCAGGATGGTGGTTGTAAACCCATTGTACATGCGGCGGCAAACTCATTAAAATACTTTCAATACGACCATTAGTTTTTAGTCCGAAGAGAGTACCTTTATCGTGCACCAAATTAAATTCTACATAGCGTCCACGACGGATTTCCTGCCAATTTCTATTTGCTTTGGAATAAGGAAGTTTTTTTCTTTTTTCCACAATTGGGACATAAGCCTCTAAAAAGCTATTTCCAACTTCAGTAACAAAATTATACCAATCTTCCATGCTTTTTTCTTCGGAAGCTTTACAGTAGTCAAAAAAGAGACCACCTATACCACGAGCTTCATTTCGGTGTGCATTCCAAAAATACTCGTCGCATTTCTTTTTAAAATCAGGATAGAAATTAGCATCATGTTTATTGCAAGCTGTTTTGCAGGTTTGATGAAAATGTTTGGCATCTTCTTCAAATAAATAATAAGGCGTTAAATCTTGACCACCCCCAAACCAACTATCTATAATTTCTCCTTGCTTATTGTACATTTCAAAATAGCGCCAATTTGCATGTACGGTGGGAACCATTGGGTTTTTAGGATGTAGTACCAAGCTTAATCCACAAGCAAAAAAATTGCAATCTTCTACTTTAAAATATGCCTGCATGGTTGGAGGTAAAGGCCCATGAACTGCCGAAATATTTACGCCTCCTTTTTCAAAAACATCTCCGTTTTCTATTACTCGTGTGCGTCCACCACCGCCTTCTGGGCGTTCCCATAAATCTTGTTGAAATGTTGCCTTCCCATCTATTTCTTCTAATTTAGAAGTAATGGTATCTTGAAGCTGTTGTATATATTGGTAGAATTTATTTTTCATCTGTTTACTTTCCTTTATATGAAATTAATTTTCCTTCTATTATTGCGAGTATGCTGTAATATAAAATACCTAAGCATAAACCAGTTTGCGGAGCATCTAAAAATAAGCCGCCCGAACCTCCTAAGTTGTTTTTTAATTTATTGTAGCCTGATAAGTTTAGGAACTCATTGGTAAGTCCAAAAGGGGGAAGTATTTCCGAGCTAAAAGCTACTACAAAAATTAATATAAAATAAACAATAAGAGCTATAATAGAAAAAAGAATGGTTCGATCTTTAAATTTTTTATCGACATTAAAAAAGGCAAAACGCATTCTGTTTAAAACTACAAACATATACGTAATTAAAATTACGTTGTTGGGCATTGACTTGTTGAAGGCATAAGCAAAGAGTCCATAAAAAGGAACAAAGATGATGAGCGACCATTTTTTGGGCATTAATGCCATAAAAACACCAGAATGTACCAAAACAAATTCAAAAGCCATTAAGGATGACATTGAATAAATTTTTTCTGCTTGTGTTGGTTGCGGAAACACCCACAATTGTAATAATTGATAAACAATAAACACATTCATTAAAATGCCTGCATACTCAAATTGTCGGTCGTATTTTTCAATAATGCTGATGGACATGTTTTTTATGGTCTTGAAGATGTTTTTCGTTCAATTGTTTTTGCATGCCTGAATTTTAAATCATCCGTAAGAATGGCGAAAGTCACTTTTGAAGCATTTTTTACAATGAATTTCATGGTGTACAAAATATCCCTTTTGCCGGGCACTTGCTCAATAAATTTTTGAGTGAATGCTTCGCCGTTTGTAGCTAAGTTTTCGTTCATGTTATTAATGATCCATTTGGCATCCAATTCTTTTCCATCTTTATCAAAAAACCGGAATGATTGATAATCAATGTTCATGTACTTTTTGAAGTTCAAGCTTACCGTACTGTCGGCAATTTTAAGATCGTAATCGGTGTTGCTCATGTTGGAATTTAGCGCTACTGTTTTTCTTTTGGTGGGTTTAAATGTAGTAATGTCTATTTCGACCTTTTCTATTTTTGGGACGGGTTGATATAAACCGGAATGATAAGGACCAAAATACATCGGGGTATAGTACGGAACATTCTTGTCGGGTTTTAAGTTGATGGTTTTTCCATTTTTATCATAAAATTGAATGCTGTTCACCTTTGAATAGGCGCCGGCCAAAAGGGAGTCCATAACACTTTCGCTGTTGTTGAGGTAACCACTTAGATAGTACGAATTTTCCCGCCCAGGATAGGTATCGATTACAAGGCTGTCCAAGCTTTGTGCTATTGTTTTTTCAAGCTTTTCCCTGTCTGTTATTAATGGGGGCTTTTGGTATTCGTATTCAATTGATGAGTTATCAGAGCTGCTGTATTTCATATAGCTGCTGTAGTACAGGTCGGGTTCTATTGTCATAAACTCTTCAAACATATCTGGGGCATGATAATTTTTTACCCTGTTTATCATAAAAACGCTGACATCATCATTTTCATGAGATACAAATTTGGTGTAAAGCGGTATTCCGGTTTTTTTGTCCAAAACATATTTCACCGCAATATTTGTGGTATCGTATTCTTTTTCCATAACACTCTTTCCGTAAAGGATCACTTCTTTTCTTGTGATGTTTTTTACCGTATAATCATATGTTACGACTTGGCTCTTGACATTAAGGAATTCACTGGAGATGGAATCGGTAACGCTCCAAGAGTATCCTTTTTTTAATACAATGCCTTCGTATAATTTATTGTTGCTAGGGTTGTGATACTTGCCAAATTCTTTTAAGGCTTCTTGTATCTTGTCAAAATCGTCGATGCCTGTATGGCTTACCAATTTTAAGGTTCCTTCTTCCGGTATAAAAATGAAAGGCTTGGAAATGATCTCCCTTACCTTTGTACTGTCTTGTCCCAAGCTTTCTGGGTTGTCGCTGTCCACCGTAAATATAGGAGACTTTACCTGAAACCGATCCACCTTCATGCGATACCCTTTGTTTTTTAAGAAAGTGGTCCCAATGATTGTTTTAAGGGCAAGGTCAATGCGTGAGGTGTTGAAAACAACCAATTCGGTCTCAAAAGGATACTGGTGATCTTTTTTTGGGTTGAATTCTAGTTTTTGACCAAAACCTTTAACTACGGCTAAGAATATTATATAAAAGATGAGTTTTTGCATACTGAAATAAATCTTGATGAATTAGTCTTTTGGAAATCGTTTTTTTACTTCTTCGTTGTAATCCTCCACAAATTTTTCAAACCATTCGGTAGATTGTTTTTGTAGTTTTCTCATTATTTCAACATAATCAACAAAAGAGTCTTTATGAATTCCGCCTTCACAGGCTGTAGCATGTTTAATATTTGGAAATATAGGGTCTGGAGTTATTTCTATTGTTTTTAAACGAATATTATGTTTTACATTTTTTTCTTTGAAGAGGATCTCATCGGGTTGTTCAGTAACGATTTGTGCAAGACTAACAACGTCATTTTCAAAAAGCGGATCTGCAAATTCCGATAATGGAATAAATCCGTCCTTATCCATCTTAAACTTATAATTTTCAAAATTGAATAAACTCATTTTTTAAATTTAGTGTTAACTTAAATCCCTCATGGAGGGTTTTATTTCTCTTGAATAGTTATAACCTGTAGGATTGCGCTTTTTGTATTTTCTGAATTAAATCAAAAGAAAAAGTTTTACTTTCCAATTGAGCGTATTCATAAATAGCGATTGTTTTTTCTGCTAGGTTTGATTGATTTTCTTTGGATTCAACTTCAATAATTTTCAATAGTAAATCTCCTAATTGTTCGTAATTTTCAAAGGATAAATTTTGAGTATGAAGCTTTTCTAACAATATATCAACATTGGTTTCTATAATAAATTTTATAGATAATAAGTAAGCAGTTTCTAATTGTTTATCTACTTCTTGCCTTTGTTCTTTTTCCCATAAATCTGGAACAAATTCAATGTTTAATAAACTTTCTAAAATGCGACTTAATCGTTCGTTTTCTTCATCTTTTAACCCTTTGCTTAGCATGATGTTCAGCGTTTATATTTTTGTCTATGTATCAATAAAAACAAGCTTGTTGTTTGCTAATTTTATTTCATCTAAATTTGTTATTTGAATTGCTTCATTCGTGTTGTCTAACAAACTAGTAATAGATATTTCAAGATTTTTATTAGACGAATATTGTTTTTCAGCAAAACAAATTCCAACAGTATTATTATGAATATCCATAGCCCTTTCAAGCGGATTGTTTATAAAAGTATCTTCGTGCCAATCGGTTATAAATTTTGCCCATGAGGTGCTTTTTTTAATATTTTTCCCCGCTTTTAAACTAAAGTTAATAATTAAAAAAGTCCATAGTGCATGCCTGAAGGCATTAGCAATATTATTTTTATGGTGTGTATTTCCAAAGTGTGTTGTGGTAATAGAAATACATTTTTTAGTTGCTTTTATAAAACAATAAAACAAAATTGGGCGAGAAATAGCAATGCCTAAAAGTCGGATTAACTGACTCCAAGAAAGCGATTTTATAATTCGCCCAACATTCATTTTATTTATGCTCATATTCTTTAACCGCCTCAATAAATGCTTTGGCGTGGTCAACAGGGATATGTGGTAAAATACCGTGCCCTAAATTGACAACATATTTATCTTTTCCAAACTCATCAATCATTTCATGAACCATTTTTTTGATGGTAGGGATAGGAGATAGCAATCTTGACGGGTCGAAATTACCTTGTAAAGTAATATTTCCGCCAGTTAAATAGCGTGCATTTTTAGGAGAACATGTCCAATCTACTCCTAAGGCAGAAGCTTTACTTTTGGCCATATCTCCAAGTGCAAACCAACATCCTTTTCCAAAAACAATTACTTCGGTTTCGTCTGCCAAGGCTTCTACAATCTGATTAATGTATTTCCAAGAAAACTCTTGATAATCTTTAGGAGAAAGCATTCCACCCCAAGAATCAAAAATCTGTACTGCATTGACACCATTTTTAACTTTTTCTTTTAGGTAAAGAATGGTAGTATCTGTTATTTTTTGAAGTAAAGCATGTGCAGCTTCTGGTTGTGAAAAGCAGAAACCTTTGGCTTTGTCAAAACTTTTAGAGCCCTGACCTTCTACAGCATAGCATAAAATAGTCCATGGAGAACCAGCAAAACCTATTAGCGGAACTTCATTGTTCAACATTTCTTTGGTAAGCTTAATAGCATCCATAACATAGCCTAATTCTTCATTAATGTCTGGAACAATAACTTGCTCTACATCTTTAGCAGAACGAATAGGGTTTGGAAGCCATGGGCCAACACCAGGTTTCATTTCTACCTCAATATTCATTGCCTGTGGAATAACCAAAATGTCGGAAAAAAGAATAGCAGCATCTGGTTTTACAATACGAATTGGTTGTACAGTAATTTCTGCTGCTAACTCTGGTGTACGGCAACGGGTAAAGAAATCGTATTTTTCTTTGAGTGCCATAAATTCTGGCAAATACCTTCCAGCTTGACGCATCATCCATACTGGTGGTCTGCTTACAGATTCTCCTTTGAGGGCTTTTAAAAATAAATCGTTTTTTATCATGTCTTTTTTATAATCCAATTATGCGCTAAGCATTTTTTTTTCGATAACCGAGATTTGAATGCTCCAATATTTAGCGTTAAATTTTTTTAGTTTACTTATAATGTTTTATAACCTGAATAATAACGTTCTCAATAGTACTTCTATTTGCTGTTATAATGTTATTGGTGTGTTTTCTAGCTTCAGCCTCGGTGGTTTTACCGATGCAAAAAACTGTGGTTTCTTCAAATAAATTTCGTTGCGCAAAACTTTCTACTGCACTGGGGCTAAAAAAGAGGACACCATCATAAGTACGAATCATATTTTTTGAAGTTAAGGCTGTTTTATAAACTTCAATTTCTGATAGTTTTATCTGATTCTTTTTTAACAATTTTGGCAATTCTTCTCTACGGATGTTTCCACAGAATAGGGTAAATTCTTTTTCTGAATGCTTTCTTACAATCTGCTCTGCCAATGCCTGTGCTTGATATGATTTTTCTGTTACAGAAAAGCCTTTTTTCTTTAAGTAGGCCTCCGTTTTATCTCCTACACAGAAACAATTTTTTATTGTAATTTCACGATCAAGAATTGATTTAACTGCATTTTTGCTTGCAAAAATTGCATTTTCTATAACAGTCGGACTTTCAAATTCTATGGGTGATATTTTAATGAAATCTTCATCAAAGCAATTTATATTTTCTTTTAATAATAGTTCTTTTTGAGGGTTGGTTAATTTTTTGGTGCTCAATATTTCTATCATATATCAAAAAATTAGTTAGTCATTGCGTCTCCAAAGGTTGCAATATCTTCATTCCTACCAAAAACAATTAGCAGGTCGTCCTTTTTTATTTTAGTATCATTAGCAGGAAGTCCAATTACTTCTTTTTTCTTTAACTGATTTCCTAAAAAGTTCTTTTTATTGCAAGGGCGAATAATGGTAACAACATTTAAATTATACTGTTTTCTAAAATCTAAATCTTGAAGCGATTTATCCTGAAAAGAGTCATTTACCTTTACTTCAGAAATCGAATATTCATCATCTAAATTAAAATTATCGAGTACATTTCTTAAGTTTATTTTTCCTGTAAGATTTGCAGCAGCTTCTTGCTCTGGGTGGATAATATGCTCAATTCCCATAGCTTTAAGTACGGTGTCATGCACAGGAGATAGGGACCTACTGATAATTTTAGCTGAAAATTTTTCTTTTAAAATTGCAGTGGTAATAATAGCAGCTCCTTCATGTTCTCCAATAGCAACTACTGCAATATGTGTGTCTTTTAACGGAAGAGAATCGTATGCCAATTCGTTGGTTGCATCTAAGCAAATGGTGTGGGCAATTTTATCTTTTAATAGATTTACCTTCTCCATTTTTAGATCTACTCCAATTACTTCATTTCCCGATTCGGTAAGCTTTAAAGCTAAAGAACTTCCAAAATTTCCTAAACCAAAGATGATAATCTTCACGCTAATAAATTTAAGTTAAACATTCAATTTTCAATACTTTCAATAATTATGCAAGCAATTTCTACTTTTTAAAATGCTTTTAGCACAGGTCTTGGTTATACTTAATCCCTTTGTGGGGAGGTCATAATTAGTTAATTAATATATTTTCCTTTGGATATTCATAAAACTGATTATTCATCTGTCTTAAAAATCCAATAAGAATATTAAGCATTCCTATACGCCCTATAAACATTACAACAATAATAACCGTTTTGCTTGGATAGCTTAAATAAGGCGTTAGATTTAAGCTTAGTCCAACTGTACTGTATGCAGAAAACGATTCAAAAGCAACAGAAATCAAATCTCTTTCTGGTTCAAAAAACAGTAACAATAAAATAGCAATACCAATAGTTATTAACGAAATAGAAACAATAGCAAAAGCTCTGTTCAACGTGGCATTGCTAATACATCTGGTTCCAATTTCTATTCTTTTTTTATTTCTAGCAATGGCAAAAATATTTAAAGTTGCTAATGCAAAGGTAGTAGTTTTAATACCTCCTGCAGTAGATGCTGGCGAACCTCCAATCCACATTAATAATATTACAAATAGTAATGATGGCATTGTTAAATGAGAATAATCTATGGTGTTAAAGCCCGCAGTTCTCGGGGTTACAGCTTGAAATGCCGTAGCTGTTATTTTTCCAAAAGCAGTATGGTGTTCTCCAAGTGTATTGGTTCCTTCAGAAAAATAGAAAAAAGTAAACCCAGCTAAAAGCAACAGTAGCGTTGTAGCCATTACTATTTTAGAATTTAGTGTAAGGAGTCTTACTAAATATTTTTTGTGCTCTTTGGTAAAGAGATTTAAGATATATAGTTTGATGTAATTATAAAAATTGAAAACAATATTGTAGCCTAAACCTCCAAATATAATGAGGAACATAATTACCCATTGGAATGGATAATCAAAACGTAAATTTTCATTAAATAGTCCATCTGGGGCATTAGAAAATCCTGCGTTACAAAATGCTGAGATAGAATGAAAGATGCTAAAAAATATAGGATGTTCTAATTTTGATAAATCATCAATAGAAAAATATATAAAAATAGCTCCAATCCCTTCTAAGGAAAAAGTAAAAAGCACAATATTCATTGCAAATTTTAAAGTGTCTTTTAGCGTTTCCGAAGCTACGTAGTCTTTTACATACAGCGTTTCTTTAAAAGAAGATCCTCCTTTAAAAAAGTAAGCAAAAAAGGAAGTGAAAGTTAAGATTCCTAATCCGCCTAATTGAATTAAAAATAGGATAACTCCCTGTCCAAAAAGTGTAAAATCTGTTGAGGTATCCATAACTGCCAATCCTGTTACACAAACGGCACTTGTGGAGGTGAAAAAGGCATCAATAAAGTTAATTTCTCCAACTGTAGTTGCTTTTGGGAGCATTAATAAAAACGCTCCTAACAAATCAAATATAAAAAAGCTACCTACAAATAAGATAGCTGGGTTGAAATATACACTGTATAAATACCTGATTAAAATGGTAAGTCTTAATACTAAATAAAGTAGTAAAGCACCTTCTAAAAAGGGTTTTATTTTATATAAATAATGTTCTAAAACATGGTGAGAAGCAAAAATATATACAAAAATGCTAAGTAACACAACAGAAGCAAAGATACTTACGTACGTAAGGCTTATGAGCTTTCTGGTTTTGTCTTTTTGAATAAAATAACGATATATATTAGTGCCTAAAAGAATTAAAATTAAAGCACTTATAATAATAAGTTTATGTGTTCTAAATTTTTCGTACACAAAGAAGCCAAAATCGAAAATTAGAAAGCTAATCACGATAAAGTCAATTATTAAGAAAAACAGTCTTTGTGGACTTAATTTTTTCACACGAGTAAATTTAATTTTTTATATAATTAAGTAAAGAATCATTATCTATACAATCCCTTCGCTTTATTCAACTCCTCTTCTAAAGGCAACTATACTTTGACTCAGCTCAGTACGGAGCTTGGTTGTTATAAAACCTTCTGTGAGGGTTTTATAAGCTTAATTCTTTTTTAAGTTTTATCATAATTTCTTCACCACCTTCTTTAAGGATTTCTTGAGCGCATAAGGCACCAAGGCCTTCGCAATTCTCTATGAGAATCCTTTTTTCTACGGTTACTTTATGTTTTCCATCTAAAGAGAACAAACCACCAATAAAAGTTACATAATCAATATCTATTACTGCAAGCGCCCCAATTGGTGCCGTGCAGCCACCCTCTAAAGTACTTAAAAATTCTCTCTCTATAGTGGTGCAGATGTCAGTTTCGTAATCGTTTAATGTTTCTATAGCCTTGCGTGTGGATTTATCGTTTTCCATGGCCACCACTAGCATTGCTCCTTGTGCCGGAGCAGGAATCATCCAATCTAGTACCGTATGATTTTGTGGTTTTAAATTAATTCTTTCCAATCCTGCGGCTGCAAATATGGCTCCACTCCAGTCGTTGTTTTGTAGTTTCTCTAATCGGGTATTTACATTCCCACGTAAATCTACAATAGTGTGCTTTGGGTATCTATTAAGCCATTGCGCTTTTCTACGTAAACTTCCTGTTGCAATTGTAGCATGTTTGGCAAACTCTTTTGGTTTGTCTTTATGTAATAATATGTCAAAAGTATTTGCTCTAGGCAACACAGCTGCTTTTACAATGTTTTTAGGGAGTTTTGTAGGAACATCTTTCATACTATGAACGGCTATATCTACAGTCCCATTTAACATAGCTACGTCTAATGTTTTTGTAAAAACCCCTGTAATTCCTAATTCGTGTAATGGTTTATCTAAAATAAGATCTCCATCGGATTTTACAGGAACAATAACAGACTCAAATCCGTTTTTTGCTAATAAATCTTTTACATGGTTAGCCTGCCATAGTGCTAATTCACTATCGCGAGTTCCAATTCTAATTACGTTATTCATTTTGAAGTCTCTAATTGAAACACTTTTTTAATTAGTTCAATACTTTCGTCGGAGGTGTTCGAACTGTCTTTTAAATGGTTGGCGAAGTGTGTTGTAATTTTCTGAATAATTCGATTGCTGATAATTTCTGCCTGTTCATCATTAAAATCGTTGATTTTTTTACGTTGAAAGTCAATTTCAGCATCTTTCATTGTTTTTAACTTCTTCTTTAAAGCTTTAATTGTGGGGGCAAATTTTCTTGTTTCTAACCAATGTTTAAAATCAGTTTCTACCTCTTCAATAATACTTTCTGCTTTTGGAATAAATTGCTCTCTTCTTTTTAGCGTATCATCTGTAATTTTTGATAACTGATCCAAATGTACCAAAGTAATATTTTCTAACTCTTCTACATTTGTATCTACATTTTGGGGGATAGACAAGTCCAAAATTAATAAATCTTTTGAAGTATGTATAAGTTCTTTTGCAATGGTAGGCTTCTGTGCTCCCGTTGCCACAATAAGGACATCACTTTTTCTTATTTCTTCCTGTAAATCGCTGTATTCTTTTACAATAAGATTAAACTTCCCAGCAATTTTTTCGGCTTTATTTTTTGTTCTATTAATTAAAACAATATGATCGTTCTTGGTGTGCTTTACTAAATTCTCACAGGTATTGCGACCTATTTTTCCCGTTCCGAATAATAAAATATTCTTTTCTGAAATGTTTGGAATTTTGGCCAAAATATATTGTACCGAAGCAAAAGCCACAGAGGTAGCCCCCGAAGAAATTTCTGTTTCATTTTTAATACGTTTACTTGCTTGAATTACACAATTACACAAACGTTCTAAAAAATGATTGGTAAGGTTCCGTGCTTTTGAAGCAATAAAACTTTGTTTAATCTGACTGATAATTTCAAAATCTCCCAGAATCTGACTATCAAGTCCTGTTCCAACTCTAAACAAATGCGAAATAGCTTCGTTGTTTTTATACACATAACCTATTTGCTGAAATTCATCTACAGTTCCGTTAGAATTTCCGCACAACAATTGTATTAATTGAAAAGGATGTTGAGCAAATCCGTAAATTTCGGTTCGATTGCAAGTAGACGTTACCAAAATACCATCTATACCAGCAGATTGAGCTTGATCCAAAAGCGCATTCTTTGCAGTTTCGTCCAAACTAAATTTTCCTCTCAATCCGGCATCAGCTTTTTTGTAGCTAATTCCGATAATGTAAAAAGATCTATGTTTTGAAATATTATAAGCTTCCATTCAGTTTTTTCTGAAGTCGGAGCAAAATTATATTTTAAAGATTTATAAAAATAACGCTAGAAGAACTTTTTATGTCGCTTTAGGAAAAACACTCGCCTTTTGATTTGATATACCGCAAAATACCGTATTTTTGAAGTGAATTAAGTGATTGACGAATTATTTGTTTAGAACAATTCTAAATAATATGATTTGTTTTTACTACAAATGTAAGTTTAAAAAATAACGCTATAAGTGCTATGGAGGAAATTATAATTGAAGATGGATTTACATTATTGAAGCTTCAAAATGAAGCTCATGATATTCAGCATATTACTAAGCAAATAGATAGTAGTTTTATTCAATTTCACTTCTGCTTAAAAGGGAGTGCTATCTTTCATTTTAATCAAGGAAATTATGCCTTGGACTTAAAAGAGGAGGAAGCATTGATACTTTATAATCCGCAACGGGATTTACCAATTAATCTAGAATTAAATTCTAAAACTTGGTTAATCTCAATATTGATTCCCATAAAAAAGTTTCATTCTTTGTTTTCTTCTGAAGCAAATTATATTCATTTTCTGGATGATGACAATATTGATAAAAAGTATTACAACACCTCTCCAATTACACCTGTAATGTCTGTGGTATTGAGTCAGATGATGAATTATAACCTCCATCAGTCTATAAAAAGTTTGTATTTAAAAGGGAAAGTATACGAGTTGTTAGGTCTTTATTTTAACAAGCCTGAAGATGCAGATATAGAACAGTGCCCTTTTTTAATAGACGAAGATAACGTACGCCGTATTAGAAAAGCAAAAGATATAGTTATTGCCCGAATGGCAGAACCGCCTTCATTACAAGAGCTATCGGATGAGATAGGACTTAATTTAAAACGATTAAAAGAAGGTTTTAAACAAGTTTATGGAGATTCTGTTTATAGTTTTTTATTTGATTATAAAATGGAATATGCTCGTAAGATGCTTGAAACAGGCGACTCTAATGTAAATGAAGTAGGTTTAAAAGTAGGATATAGTACGGCTAGTCATTTTATTGCTGCTTTTAAAAAGAAGTATGGAACTACGCCTAAAAAATATATTATGGCATTAAATCAATAAATTAGAACACAAAACCAACACCAAGAATGAAACATTTATTATTCAGTTTCATCCTACTTATTTTTATAGGATGTAAAGAAAATTCATCAGCAAATAATAAAAGTGAAACTGATTTTGCAATTCAAAAAGAAGAAGTTGCTTCAGAAGAGCATGTTTTAGTATTTACAAAAACAGCAGGTTTTAGACATAAATCTATTGAAGCAGGAGTAGCGTTAATTAAAAAATTAGGAAAAGAAAATCATTTTTATGTAGACCATACCGAAGACTCATTGCAGTTTTCTACAGAGAATTTAAAAAAATATGATATGGTCATGTTTTTGTCTACAACTTTAGATGTTTTAGGCGATGCAGAACAAGATGCTTTTAAAAAATATATTCAACAGGGAGGAAGTTTTATGGGGATTCATGCGGCTTCTGACACCGAATATACCTGGCCTTGGTATGGTAAACTAGTAGGCGCTTACTTTGAAAACCATCCAAGTGGTACGCCAGAGGCAACAATCAAGGTTTTAGATAGAAATCATATCTCCACAAAAATGCTTCCCGAGTCTTGGGTTAGAAAAGATGAATGGTATAATTTTAAAAATATCAATCCAGCTATTCATGTGTTGATGAATTTAGAGGAATCTTCTTATAAAGGAGGAACCAATGGAGAAAACCATCCAATTGCTTGGTACCATGAGTTTGATGGAGGACGCTCTTTTTATACTGGTGGCGGACATTCCATCGAATCTTTTTCTGAGCCATTATTTGTGGAGCACGTATTAGGTGGGATTTTTTATTGTTTAAATAGGAAAAGCTAAGACGAATTTCGTAAAATATGAATTGATAATTTCTATGATACTATAAAAATCTAAACGGGGAAACAGGCATTATAAAAACATCAAAAAGAGTACTTTTGCAAAGTAAATTACCTCGGAATAAGTTGACGAGGTATCAAAAGGAAAAATTAAAAAACATTCCGAAGCAAGCTCTTCGTTAAACTAAGGGCAGACTTTGGAGCATTCAAATCTCGATTATCGGGTAAATATAGATAGTAGCATTCATGAAGGGAGTTTTATTAGTGAATTTGGGTTCTCCAGATTCTACAGATCCAAAAGATGTAAAGAAATATTTAGAAGAATTTCTAATGGACGAACGCGTAATAGATATGCCTTTATGGTTACGTACGTTTATTGTAAAAGGCATTATTTTAAATACGCGACCGAAAAAATCGGCTGCTGCATACCAAAAGATTTGGTGGGAAGAAGGTTCGCCATTAATTGTGCTTTCCGAACGCTTACAAAATAAAGTAGATGCGCTTACGAGTGTGCCGGTAGCTTTGGCTATGCGTTACGGAAACCCTTCTATACATAGTGGTTTGGAGGCTTTAAAAAATGAAGGAGTAGATGAGGTGTTGCTAATTCCTCTCTATCCGCAGTTTGCTATGGCTACTACGGAAACTATTTTGGTGTTGGCAGAAGAAATTCGTCAAAAGCATTTCCCAGAAATGCAGTTTACCAATGTGCCTGCTTTTTATAATCATCCAGATTATATCCGTGTATTGGCAGAGTCTATTCAGGAGAACTTACAAGATAAAGATTGGGAACATGTGTTGTTTTCATACCATGGAGTTCCAGAGCGACACATAAAAAAATCGGATATTACAAAATCTCATTGTAAAATAGATGGACAATGTTGTCAAACGGCATCACCTGCACATCAATTTTGTTATCGTCATCAATGTTACGAAACTACAAGACAAGTTGCCGAATATTTAGAATTAAAAGAAGGAAGTTATACCACTTCTTTTCAATCGCGTTTAGGAATCGATCCTTGGTTACAACCTTTTACAGATAAAACTATTAATAGTTTTCCTGAAAAAGGAATTAAAAAACTTGCTGTAATTACCCCTGCTTTTGTTTCTGATTGTTTAGAAACATTAGAAGAAATTGGAATGGAAGCACGTCATGAATTTAAAGAAAATGGGGGAGAGGAGTTCCATCTAGTTCCTTGTTTAAATGATGATGAGGCATGGATAAAAGTGCTTTCTCGTTGGATTGATGAGTGGGCGCACAATACGGTAACCGCATAGCATAAAATGGCAAAAACAACATCTAAAGAATTAGGGACAGATTCCATTGGAAGGCTGTTGGTAAAACAGGCTGTTCCAGCGTCTATAGGGATTCTGGTAATGTCTCTAAATATATTAGTTGATACTATTTTTGTAGGAAATTGGATTGGCTCTGTGGCCATAGCCGCCATCAATGTAGTGTTGCCTGTTTCTTTTTTTATTGCCGCTTTAGGAATGGCTATTGGAATTGGGGGTTCGTCTATTATTTCAAGGGCATTAGGAGCAGAAGACAGCTCAAAAGCTTTGAAAACCTTTGGGAATCAAATTACATTAACGCTTTTGCTTACCAGTATTTTTGTTGTGGGAGGCTTATATTTTATTGATGGTATTATTCCAAGTTTTGGAGGAAAGGGAGCTATTTTTGAGCCTGCTAAAATCTATTATAAAATTGTATTGTATGGGGTTCCATTTTTAGCACTTTCCATGCTTGGTAATAATGTAATTAGAGCTGAAGGAAAGCCTAAGTTTGCTATGGTGGCAATGATTATTCCATCCTTAGGAAATTTAATTTTTGATTACCTTTTTATCAATGTTTTGGATTACGGAATGGAAGGGGCTGCATGGGCTACTTCGGGGTCGTATATTTGTTGTTTTGTATATATTTTGTGGTTCTTTTTATCGAAAAATTCAGAACTGAAAATTAAATTTACTCACTTCGGATTGAATAAAAATATTGTTACTGAAATAGCTTCTTTGGGAGGCGTTACGCTTGCACGACAAGCAGTGGTAAGTGTTACATATCTGTTTTTGAATAATATTTTATTTGAACTTGGCGGCGCTTCTTCGGTTACCGTTTATGCCATTATTGGACGGATGCTTATGTTTGCATTATTTCCAGTTTTAGGAATTACGCAAGGTTTCTTACCAATTGCAGGGTTTAATTATGGAGCCGAAAAATACCAACGCGTTCGAGAATCTATAAATACAGCCATTAAATACGCTATGATTTTGGGGTTTTTAATTTTTATTTTGATAATGATTTTTCCTGAAACCATTACCAGTATTTTCACCAATGACGGAGAGGTTCTTTCAAAAGCACCAGGAGCAATGCGATGGGTTTTTATGGCTACACCAATTGTGGTTATTCAGCTAATAGGTTCTGCATATTTTCAGGCTATTGGAAAAGCAACTCCAGCCTTGTTGCTTACGTTAACAAGACAGGGTTTTTTCTTTATTCCGCTTATATTAATTTTACCAAATTTTTATGGAGAATTAGGAGTTTGGATTTCATTTCCTATTGCAGATACATTGGCTACTATTGTAACAGGGTATTTTTTAAATAGAGAAATTAAACGGACTTTAAAGGTTACTCCAACCGTAGAGGCTTAGTTATTTGTTAGTACATTTGTTTATAGAAAAGGATATAAAATGGTAGATTATTACAATTACATAAAATCTTTACATTTAATTTTTGTAATCACTTGGTTTGCTGGACTATTTTATATTCCACGTCTTTTTGTATATCAAATAGAAGCTTTTTATAAGCCTTCACCAGAGAAAGAAATTCTAGGAAAGCAACTTAAGTTAATGGCAAAACGTTTGTGGTTTATTATTACTTGGCCTTCTGCTATTCTCGCAGTAATTTTTGCTATTTGGTTGCTTATTTTAGCTCCAGCATTTCTACAGCAAAGCTGGATGCATGTAAAACTACTGTTTGTTTTTTTACTGATTTTATATCATCTAAAAACACATCAAATATTTAAACAACTGCAAGTGGATAATGTAAAATACACTTCTCGTTTTATGCGTATTTGGAATGAAGGTGCAACAATTATCCTTTTTTCAGTAGTTTTTTTAGTGATTCTTAAAAATAGTATTAATTGGATTTTTGGGGTAATAGGAATCTTTTTATTAGCTATATTATTGATGCTTGGGATTAAACTTTACAAAAGAATTCAAGATAAAAATCCGGAGGCATAATAATTTTATAAGGAGTGTTATTGTTCTACAGAAACATCTTCAATAGTATTTTCTCCTTCTACATCGTCAACATGAAGTAGCGCCCGCAACATTGGATCGCTATCTTTTAAGATTTGTTGTTGAGCATTTTCTCCGTATAATTGCTCGGCTAAGGTAGCTTTTATATGCAGTTTTAAATTCTCTCGATATGGGTTTAGATCTATTTGTAGACCTCTATCTTCAGCGTAATAAAGAAAAGCATCTACAGTTTCTTCATCTATGTTTACATTATTTATAAAATCTTCTTCAGAAGTTTCTGCATAAATATCTCGGTTTCTATCAAGGTATTCGAAAACGTAAAACGACATAAATCCAGAATCGAGCATGGTATTAACCCAAGCCTCTTCCTGACTCCCTTCTATTGGCACAAAAACATCAGGAATAATTCCACCACCCCCGTATACAATTTTTCCTTTAGGAGTTTTAAAAATAAGAGAATCTGCTACTTTAATGCTGTCTGCTGAACGAAGTTCTCCATTTTCGTACCTTTTATAAAACTGTTGGTAGTAATCTTTAGTTCCGTTTTCATAAGAGCGTTGAATAGATCTTCCAGTAGGAGTGTAATAGCGAGAAACAGTAAGGCGGACAGACGAACCGTCTCCTAGTCCCATTTCTCGTTGTACGAGTCCCTTTCCAAAAGAACGGCGACCAATAATTGTTCCGCGGTCGTTATCCTGAATCGCTCCAGCAACAATTTCACTAGCAGAAGCAGATTTTTCATTTATCAAAATATATATATCGCCTTCTTCAAAGTCTCCTTTTTTTGAAGCATATGCTTTTTGAATTGCACCACTTTTATTTTTGGTGAATAAAATTAATTTATCGTCCTCCAAAAACTCATCTGCAATTTGCTCTGCAATGCCTAGATAGCCTCCAGGGTTATTTCTTAAATCTAAGGCTAGTTTATCAATCCCTTTTTCTTGAAGTGAATTGAGTGCTTCTTTAAATTCTTTGTAGGTGCTTTCTGCAAAACGATTAATTTTTATGTATCCAAAATTCTCGTTAATCATGTAAAAAGCATCCACACTTTTTAAAGGAACTTCAGACCTTTTTATAGTTAGCGTTACTATTTTATCTTCTGAGGGTCTGTAAATAGTAAGTTTTACATTGGTTTTATTATCCCCTTTTAAAGTGTTTACAATTTCTTGACTGCTAAGTTTTTTTCCATACAAGGTATCGGTATCTGCTACTAAAATTCTATCGCCTGCTTTTACACCTGCTTTTATGCTTGGACCATTTTTTATTGGTTTAATAACGGCTAGCGTGTCTTTGTACATATAAAAGCTTATTCCAACACCAACAAAATCCCCTTTCATACTTTCGGCCACTTTTTCAACTTGTGCCTTTGGGATATATACGGAATGTGGGTCTAGTTTATCCAGAATATTATTAACGGTAACATCTACAATGCTATCGGTATTAACATCGTCTACATATTCGTAGTCAATGTAATCTATTAGTCGATTTAGTTTGTCTTTTTTGGAATTTGTAGAGAAAAGTCTTTCAGGACTATCGTTAAAGTTTAATTTTCCGCCAATAAAAATACCTGCTGCCAAGGCTGCACATATAAATAGTGGCAATAAATAGCTTTTGTTTTTTAACATATGCTCACTCAGTGAGGGTTTATGTTCGAACACATGCCTAATGTTATGAGCAGGTGCGAACGAATTTTATTAATAATTAAAAGGCTTTTAATAAAAACTTATTCTTCTTCTAAATTTTCAAGATGAACCAATTCTACTCCTGCTCTTTCTAAAAATAACAAGCCTTCATCATCTTTATAAGCACGAGTATAAACTACCCTTTTAATTCCAGCTTGATGCACTAATTTGCTACATTCTTTACAAGGAGAAAGTGTTATATATAACGTAGCTCCTTTGCAAGATTGTGTAGACGAGGCTACTTTTAAAATAGCATTGGCTTCTGCATGTAAAACGTACCATTTTGTAAAATGTTCTTCATTTTCGCATTCATTTTCAAATCCTGTTGGTGTTCCGTTATAGCCATCAGAAATTATCATTCTATCCTTTACAATAATTGCGCCAACTTGTTTTCGTTTACAATGAGATAGTTTTCCCCATTCTTGAGCCATTCTTAAGTAGGCACGGTCATATCTTGCTTGCTTTTTTTGAGCCATTCTTTTGCAGTCATTACCTCTATTTTAAGAGGGATAAATAATTCAAGATTAAGGTATATACATAGTGCCAACCATTATGAGCAACTTAATGTATTAATATAGTACATTTCTATTAAATTAAGCGCTAATAGTTATGAGTTAATAGGAAACTACTTTTTTATATAGCCTTTTATTTCGAAACGAAGATAAAGGCTTTGTTGTTTAATTACAATAACAAAGAAGTTAATTTTATCCTATAAAATAGATGTGAAGTTTCTTTAACTGAAAGCACATGAGTTTATTAGCATCGGAATAACAAACCCAACAACGATAGAAGAGATTACCATAATCCAATCTCGTTTATTGAATCTGAAGATAGACTGACAGATAAATCCTAATATCAATACAATTAAAACTACAATAATTTGAGAAGCTTCAATTCCTAAAGCAAATTCCAAAAGCGGAATCATTTTATTAGAAGAACTGGCTACAATTTGTTTAAAATAAGTAGAAAATCCTAATCCGTGAATCAATCCGAAGAATAATGTAGTAAAAAAAGTAAGACCAAATTTTTCTTTTCTTGCTCCCTTCCCAGCAGTAAAAATATTAAATACGGCTGTTACAAATATAGTTACAGGAATTAAACATTCTATTAAATTAGAACTTACAGATACTACGCCATAGGTTGCTAGGATTAGCGAAACGGTATGGCCTACAGTAAACATTGTTACTAACCATAATATTTTTTTCCAATTGGAAAAGGTATAAGGCACTGTTAAGGCTATAAAAAACAGGATATGATCGTATGCGTTTATATCCAGTACATGGTTAAGTCCAAGTTTAAAATAGAACCAAAATTGATCCATAGATTGTAATTAAAGGGTTTTTCAAATTTACTATTATTTTATAAATGGAATTCATTTTTTAAAAAATCCTTTGATATAATATCCTTTTAAGTGTTATAAATTTCTACATACTAAAGCTTTTCAGTTAGATAAAATAATTTATTTAAATTTAGTCTAAATAAAATTGCAGATGATATACTATGATTTTATATTTGCTTTTTATTTAGGATAATTCCTTTTTAATAGGACTCATATTTTTAGCTTGTTTAGCGACTTTGTAAATGAAAGTTTATAAGGTCGCTTTCTAAGTTATTACTCATAAAAGAAATAAAATGGCAAAAAAGAAAACTTACGGCTTTAGAAAGTTTATAAACGATGTACATCTTTGGTTAGGGATAGGAAGTGGAATTGTACTTTTTTTGGTATGCTTTAGCGGAACTTTTTTAGCTTTTGAGCATGAAATCAAAGATTTATTTACTGAAAAAATGGTAGTTACTCCTACCGAAAATGTAAAATCTATTACCGAGTTAACTTCTTTAGTAAAAAATAATGTAGATGGAGAACTTAGTCGTGTTACACTTCCTTCTAATGCTAAGGAACCATATATTTTTACCATAAAAACAAGTCCAAAAGATCGAAGAGGAACTGCATTTTATGTAAATCCTTATACCGCTGAAATTCTAAAAGCACCAAAATCTAGTGCCGATGGTTTTATGATGTTTATGTTTAGAATGCATCGTTGGATTATGCTCGATGTACCCATTGGAAGACCTATTGTTGGAATTGCTACCATTATATTTTTAATACTTTCTGTTACTGGAATTGTGCTTTGGTTTCCTAAAAAAGTAAAATGGAAAAACATGAAAAGTGGTTTTAAAATTAAAATGAATGCGAATTGGAAACGTGTCAACCATGATTTACACAATACATTAGGGTTTTACGCTTGTATTTTTATAGTAATTATGGGGCTAACAGGACTTTGTTGGTCGTTTGAAGGGTATCGAGAAGGTTTAGGGAATTTAATTGGAGCCAAGATTTTTAATCGTGGGGGAGGACCAAAATTAGAAGCAAAAGCCAGTGATGGAGCAACTATTTCCTTAGAAGAAGCAATTGCTATTTCTCAACAAGAGTTTGACTATGAAGGGGACACCCGTATTTCTTTTCCGAATGAAAGAAGTGAGTTTTACAATATAAGTAAAAACAATGCAACATCTTTTTCTCCTGTTACTTCAGATGTTTTAACATTAGATGTGTACGGAAATGTGTTGAACAAAGAATATTTTAATAACAAGCCTTTAAATGTTAGAATAGCCAGCCTAATTAAGCCACTGCATACAGGAGAAATTTTTGGAATGTTTTCTAAAATAATCTATTTTTTAGCCTGTTTAATAGCCACAAGCTTACCCATTACAGGAACTTTAATATGGATTAATAAAATGAAGAAAAAGAAAAAGTAATTAATACCAATACAAAGCTACCAGTACTAGCCATCGGTTTTACTTGTTTTTTAATGAGTTTATCAATTCGTCTTTTATTTTCTTGTTGTAATAATGAAGGGTATAAATTCATTAAAAGATTCACAAGCATAATGATTAGTCCTAATAAGAAACTTTGGGTAAAGCCTTTATAAATGGCAATAATTGAAACAAAAATAAATGCTATTAAGTGACTTATTTCTGCTATAGTCATTTCTTTACGGACTTCTCTTAAATTCATTTTTTTATTTTTCAATGTAATTTTCTGATTGAAGAACTTAAAAAGGGTGTTTTTTACAATCCATTTGAAATATGATAGTCCAATGTTATTATTCAGAGTTTCACTTTCAATAAAATTGAAATTTGATATTTTTTTATAGAATTCAGTTTTTACCAGGATGCTATTAAATAGCATTCCAACTATCCATGATATAAATGATATTGATATTCCAAATACTAAATACTTTATCATGAGTTTTTATGAGTTAATTATAACTTAGATTAATTTCCATTTTTTACTTGCATTTTAATTTCATCTATCAATTCATCATTATAACCATCCCACTTTTCTACAACTGTTCCATTCTGATCAAATAAATAGTATGTTGGTGTTCCATAAACATGATATTTTGTATAGACATTACTATACCTCCCATTTTTGGCATATAAGCTATTCCATGTTAGGTTATTAGATTTGTATTTATCAATCCAATCCTTTTTGTCATTATCAATGTTTACCGTTATAATTTCTAAACTATCACTTTGTTCTTTTGAAAGTTTTTTGATTTCTGGGAGCGCTTTGAAGCACCAGCCGCAATAATTAGAAGAGAATTCTAAAAGAACATATTTATTTTTGAAAAATTCTGAAAAAGGAACTTGTTTTCCATTCTGATTCTCTGCAGTGAAATCATAAAATTTATCTCCTTTTTCTAACGGTTTGTTTTCTAAATAGGTTTTTAAGACTTTGAGATATTTTGAGTTTTTATAATCAGAAGTAAGTTTTGCGATTTGATTTTCTATAAATTTTTTAGAATAATAAGTCTTATAAGTAATAAGCTCTGTAAGAGCATAATCTGAATTTATATTATCCTCGATAAATTTCTTCCTTATTTGATCTGTTTGGTTGTCAATTTTGGTAATAATCCCGTTTTCTCTCGACCAATATGCATTTTGTAAACTATCATTCCATTTTCCTTCTTGTCTTAAGGTAAACATTTTTTGTAATTTTTTGTTTCGCTCTTTATTCAAAGCCCCAGTTTGACTATCAAGGATAGATTTATATTTTTGATATTTTGAACCAGTTATAGTTAAGGCATCTGGAAAATCTTTCTTACTACCAGAAATTTTCACATCTTCATTACCAATAAAAATAAAGGTGCTGCTAAAGTCGTTTGAATTTGACTTAATTTGAATATTGATAGTAGTAGGGGATTCTGCTATAAATCCTATAGAAGTAAACTGATTTTCTCTTAATGTTGTTGAGTCTAGAACCTTACCTGTACTTGTATCTGTGATTTTTACTTTTGAATTTTCTGGAAAACCTTCAAGCTTAGCTGAAATTTTAAAACTATCGTTAGATTTTTGGCAAGATGTAAAGAAAATTATGAGGCTTGAAATTGTTAAGAAAAGAATTTTTTTCATTTTAAATCGGATGGTTTTTTGTATTGTGAATTTTTCAAATAAAACAGTAATATTCCGTGGAACTTGAATTACTTATCAAATCAGAAAAAATCTAAAAGAGGAAATTACATATAATTTCTTTCTCAATTAAGTGTTTTTAAAGATATTAAAATTGAAGAAGAACAATAACTTATGAGAAACTAAGCTTAGTCTTTATATAGTATCTTGTTCACGCTGGCTACGGTTGTTATTTTGCAATTTCTTCTTTTACTATTTGATCTATCCAGTCCGATTTGTTGTCTAATTCAAAATTGGGTTTTATTCCAATATTTTCATATCTGCCATACTTACCAGAACGTTTTGTAGATAACACAACGTTATATTTTAAACAATTTGTTTTAGCTGAAAATGAATTATTTCCATATCCATATGCAACCATTCCTCTTGAATTTTCTCCTGCTATAATAGTTCTTTTGTCTTCTTTTAAAGCCAAGGTGGCTAATTCTGCAGAGCTCCCAGTTTTGAAATTTATTAAAACGTATATTTTTCGGATTGTTTTGTTTCTTTTTAAGGATTTAATTAATGGTTTTAGTTGATTTATAGAGCCGCCACCATTGTTTCTTAAATCAATTATAAGATTTTCTCTAGTTAATTTTTCTAAGTTATTTTCGTAAAAAGTAGCAGCTTCTTTCATTAAACTACTAGTTCTTCTTAAAGTCTTGATTCCAACGTAATCAAAGGAAGAGTTTATTGATTTATAGGTAA
This sequence comes from Galbibacter orientalis DSM 19592, assembly GCF_000260115.1. Lineage (GTDB taxonomy): Bacteria > Bacteroidota > Bacteroidia > Flavobacteriales > Flavobacteriaceae > Galbibacter > Galbibacter orientalis. The sequence continues at coordinate 1,060,442 of NZ_JH651379.1, forward strand.
AATTATCTTTAAAATTCTTGTTGAAAAAGTAATTATTACTCTTGTTCCAAAACGTTGAATGAATTCTGCCATTTAAGATTTCAATGTTTTTTTGATAGAATAACAAGCCATTTTGAAAATATTCGAAAATCTCGAAATTATTATTGGCTGTTTTTTCAATTCGGAGTCTTATTTTTCCTTTTTTCCACTCCTTTGAATCCGACTTTAGTGTAATTCCATACCAAATAGTATCATTTTCTTTTTGCACTAAAACTTTATCACTTCCAGCATAATAAATCCCCGAAACTTGATCTGTACTTTTTAGTGTAGTATCGATTTCTTTTGAATACGTAGGTACATTTTCAGTAATATTATCTGGGATGAAATAAACCTGATTATGTTTGTCCTCAATAAAGGAAATATACTTTTGTAAATAGCCAACACAAAAGAACTTACTCAAACTATCGTTTGCTATTTCGCGTTTAATTTCTTCTTTCCATACATTGAAATCCGATTCTCTAGCTTCTTTTTTAATTTGTGTTTTATAACTTTTGGAGTTTTTAATAAGCTTGGACATGGTGTCAAGTTCATCAATGCAATTACAATCTTGCCCTTGACTGTAAACTAGACTTATTATAAGGAATAATAAAAGTGGTAAATTCTTTTTAATCATATAAGTGTTTTCAAAATTTTTCTGATAGGGGTTAACATTTAAGAGCAGACTTAATTACGAGTTTAAGCATCTAATTTAGCAAATAGTTATAGAATAGAAAATTAGAGTTATGAATGAAGGTATGAGAGAAAAGATAACAGATAAAAGATTTTAAAGTAGTTTGTAAGGTTGAAAGTTTGTAAAGTAGAAAGGGTAAGGAGTGCGAAGTCTGTAGTAAAAAGTTATGCTGTTAAAAAGAAAAAAACTGCTAATTGAGCACACCCGACTCCCGACTTCGGTCTTCTGACTTTTTCACATCTTCAAATTGACAGATTCATAACTTTGCGCCTCTGTCCCTCTGCCCCTTTGCATCTTTGAGCTTAAAGTTTGTAAAGTAAAAAGTTAATGAGTTAAGAAAAATAAATTTTTTAACAATTAACTACCTAAATCCCCCTTTCTTTCTGAATCTGCTCATAAGCACGTTGTACTTCTTTGAACTTTTCTTCGGCACCTTTTTTAATAGCTTGGTCGTTGCTTCGAACTTTGTCTGGATGGTATTTTTTTACCATTTGTCGGTAGGCAGATTTTACATCTGCATCGCTAGCATTTGGACTAACTTCTAGGATTTTATAGGCATTATCTGCCGCTTCTATAAACATTGCCATAATACTTTCAAAATCGCGATAATGGACTTTTAAATAACCAGCAATTTCTCTAATTTTTAAAGTTTCAGATTGCGTTACTGCACCGTCTGCTTTAGCAATTCCGAAGAGAAAATGAATTAATTGTACGCGAGTTTCGTAACGAGTACGTTGGTTGAGGTATGCACAAATACGTTCCGCAGAAATCTCTCTTTTTTTAACTACTTCATTAAAAGTTCTAAAAACAGCATTGGCTTTATCTTTTCCGTAGGTGGTAACAAAATAAGAACGCACATATTGCAGTTCATTTTCATTTACTTTGCCATCGGCTTTAATTACAATAGAACACAGGGAGAGTAAATTAAGTTCAAAATCGGCCGGAGAAACTTCTTTTCTATCATTAAAAACAGTTTCTACATTAATGCCTCCATTTTTAAAACTGTCAATTACACTTCCTATAATAAAACCAATAATAGCTCCAGGGAATCTCAAAAAAAAGTATCCACCAAAGGCAAGAATCCATTTAAACATATGTTGTTTTTTGTCTTAATTATCAATAAATACACAGAGGTATTTAATAGAAAGTTCAAATATAAGTTTAATTTGTTTTTAAGTAAAGAATCGGCTTTGTAGTTTGAAGAATTAAGCAGTTTCCTTCGAATTTTTTAAGTGGATACCTCAAGATAGTAGATTGTAATTGTAAGTAAATTCCTTTTTTACTGAATGGGGCGCAAAGTGTATGTTTTTATTTATCTTTGCGACAAAGAATTATAACTGAAATAAAAATTTAAAAATATAGCGATTATGTATCCAGCAGAATTAGTAAAACCAATGAAAGAAGACCTAGTTGTAGCAGGTTTTGAAGAGTTGCACACTCCTGCAGATGTAGATGCTGCCATGGACAAAAAGGGGACTACACTTGTTGTAGTAAATTCGGTTTGTGGTTGTGCGGCTGCCAATGCAAGACCAGGTGCTAAAATGAGTTTGAAAAATGCTAAAACTCCAGATAATTTATATACTGTTTTTGCAGGTTTTGATAAAGAAGCAACAGATCAAGCAAGAGGTTATATGTTACCATTTCCTCCGTCTTCACCATGTATGGCGTTGTTTAAAGATGGAGAATTAGTGCATATGTTAGAAAGACACCATATTGAAGGGCGTCCTGCAGAAATTATTGCAGACAATCTTACAGAAGCGTATAATGAGCACTGCTAAATTATAGCAAATGTTTTAAGTAATTTAAGACTTTAAAAGACCACGTTTATGCGTGGTTTTTTTATTTTTGCTGAACACTTTAAGCCTAATGTTGTGGAAAAAAGAATACTGTTTCTATGTACAGGAAATTACTATCGGAGTAGGTTTGCAGAAATTCTATTTAACTATTTAGCGGAAAAACAAGAGTTGCCTTACAAAGCGTTCTCTAAAGGCTTACGTTTATCAAAACGAAATAAAGGGCCACTTTCTGTGTATACTGAAGATTATTTAACTACTCTTGATATAAATATATCGGGACATCTTAGAATGCCAATTCCAGTTTCAAGTGATGATTTTGAGTATTACCACCAAATTATTGCAATGGATGAAAAAGAACATCGTGCTTTAATGAAAACGTATTTTCCGGCAGCGGAGGATAACATAGAGTATTGGTCGTTTGCCGACGATTATATAGAAGCTCCAGCGCAAGTATTGCCAAAATTAGAAGGAAAAGTTCGTAATTTTGTAGCGCATTTAAAAAAAGAATAGTTGAGGTTTTACAACTCGGATAGCGTATAATTAATTTAAGACTGTATTGAAGTTGTAACTTAGTATATCAAGCAAAATTTTATAATATATTCTCGAGATTCTTCGGGAACTTAGTGAAAGAATAATTATTTCTGAAAATTAGAATGAGAAAGATTTTAGCATATCCACTTACAGTTATCTATTTTATTTTCTTCGGACTTATATTGGTGATTTTTCATCCAATCCAATGGTTTTGTTTTAATGTTTTTGGATACCAAGCCCATAAAAAAAGCGTTGATGCCCTTAATTACTGTTTAACATATTCGCTCTTGCTTTTAGGAAATAGAGTGAGCTTTAGAAATAAGTATAAAATAGCTACCGATAAACCTTGTATTGTTGTTGCCAATCATCAAAGTATGTATGATATATCTCCTATTATTTGGAATATGCGTAATCATCACCCAAAGTTTATCAGTAAAAAAGAACTAGGGAAAGGGATTCCTAGTATTTCATATAATTTGAGACATGGTGGTTCTGCTTTAATCGACAGAAAAGATAGAGATCAAGCCTTAAAAGCCATTATTAACCTTGCTAATTACGCAAAGGAGAATAACCGTTCGGTAGTTATATTTCCTGAAGGAACCCGTAGTAGAGATGGGAAGCCTAAGCCTTTTCAAACGGGCGGATTAAAAATATTATTGAAAAAACTACCCGATGCTCAAGTTGTGCCTATTTCTATAAATAATTCATGGAAAACCCTTCGTTATGGAAAATTCCCAATGGGGATAGGGGCGCATTTAACTTTTGATGTGCATGAGCCAATGGGAGCTAGAGACCTTCCGTTGGAAGAACTTATCGCTAAAATAGAAACCACAATTAGTAGTAATATTAATTATTAATAAGGAACTCGTTTAATGAAAAATACCGATGTAATAGAGCAGACTATTGCTTTTGTAAAAGAAACCTTGAAAGATGCTGAAGGCGGACACGATTGGTTTCATATTCAAAGAGTTTTTAAAAATTCACTTTTAATAGCTAAAGATGAGACTAAAGCAGATCCTCTAGTGGTGGGGCTTGGTGCTTTATTGCACGACATTGCCGATGCTAAATTTTACAATGGGGATGAAACAGTAGGACCTAAAATAGCAAGTACATTCTTGAAAAGTATTAATGTGGAGGAAGCTATAATTGAACATGTAATTAATATTATCGAAAATATATCTTTTAAGGGAGGTAATTTTGAGCAGAAATTCAACTCTTTGGAGTTAGATATTGTCCAAGATGCAGATAGATTGGATGCTATAGGTGCTATTGGTATTGCCAGATGTTTTAACTATGGAGGATTTAAAAACCGTAAACTATATGATCCTGCCATTCCTCCAAAGTTGAATATGACTAGAGAGGAGTACAAAAAAAATGACGCTCCAACGATTAACCATTTCTATGAAAAGCTTTTATTGCTAAAGGATAAAATGAATACCAAATCGGGAAAAAAATTAGCTCAAAAGCGCCATGACTACATGGAAACGTTTTTAAAGCAATTTTACGATGAAGTAAATGGTGTTGTTTAGTTCGATCTACACTTATCCATAAATATTTAGTGATTTATGGGAGTGTTTTATCTAAAAGAGCAAAGTCGATAAATTTATTTCGACTTTGCTCCTAAAGACAAATATTATTATTTTCCAGGGAAGTTTGCTTTTCTTTTTTCTAAAAAAGCGGTAGTTCCTTCTTTGAAATCGTCAGTTCCAAAACATTCTCCAAACGATTCTATTTCTTTTTTGTAACCATTGTTGTTGTAGCCAGCATTTATAGAATTAATAGCAGCTGCAATAGCTACGGGAGAATTGTTTATAATTTTTGTAGCTATTTTTTTACAACAAGGAATTAGGAGTTCTTGCGCCACCATTTGGTTAATTAATCCAGACATTAACGCTTGTTCTGTGCCAATCATGCCTGCGGTTAAAATCATTTCCATGGCACGTCCTTTTCCAACTAGTTGAGGAAGGCGTTGTGTACCTCCATATCCTGGAATTACTCCTAAAGAGGTTTCTGGCAATCCCATACGTGCATGATCGCTTGCTATTCTAAAATGGCATGCCATAGCCAATTCTAATCCGCCTCCTAAGGCAAAACCATTAATGGCAGCAATTACTGGAGTTTGCATTCTTTCTACCTGATTGAATAGCAATTCTTGTCCTTTAGCGGCAAGTTGAGAGCCTTCGTAAACCGAATAATTAGCAAACTCGGCAATATCTGCACCTGCAACAAAAGCTTTTTCTCCAGCACCAGTAATAATAATTACTCGTACGTCTTCATCTTCATCTAAATCTTTAAATGCATGATGGAGTTCTTCAATAGTAGCTTTATTTAATGCATTTAGTTTTTTTGGTCTGTTGATGGTAATTAAACCAATTTGGTCTTCAATTTCAATCAAAATGTTTTCAAAATCCATAGCTGTTTTTTTTTATTCAGAATGCGACTTAAATTTAGGAAAAGAAACTGTAAAAACAGTGCCTTTATCTAAAACAGACGACATACATATATGTCCGTTATACGTTTCTACAATATTTTTTACCATACCTAAACCTAATCCCATACCGCTAGTTTTGGTAGTAAATTTAGGTTCGAATATTTTTTCTTGATTTTCTTCAGCAATCCCAATCCCATTATCGGCAATAGAAATTTTTATAGTATCTTTTTCAGAATATACGTTTACAACAATTTTACCTTCTCTGTCTTCTGGAATTGCTTGAATAGCATTTTTAACTAAATTGGTAATAACTCTTATGAGTTGTGTACGGTCTAGTTTGGCAGTAATTTCTTTTTCATCAGCAATAAAACTTATATAGTCTTCATTAAAAATATCTACAGAAAGTCTAACCACTTCAATAACGTTGAGGGTTTCATTTTGTTGGGCTGGCATATTTGCAAAACTTCCAAAAGCAGAAGCAATATTGCTCATAGTATCGATTTGCTGAATAAGGGTTTTGGAGAATTCTTCTATTTTATGTTTTGCATTTTCATCGTTGGGGTCAAATTTACGTTGGAAACTCTGGACACTTAATCGCATTGGAGTAAGCGGATTTTTAATTTCGTGCGCTACTTGTTTAGCCATTTCTCGCCAAGCTTGCTCTCTTTCGCTTTTTGCCAAAAGAGTGGCGCTATTTTCCAACTCGTCAATCATGCCATTATAAGCATCTACTAAGGCGCCGATTTCTTCACTTGGGTCGTCCAAATAAATTTTTTGATTACGTCTGCTAAGTCTAGTTTGATATAATTTCTCACTAATAGCTTTTAAGGAACGGGTAATATATTTTGAAATAATATAGGCTAGCATAACTGCCAAAACCAACAATAAAATATAGACAGCAGCTAAGCGAAGTAAGAATTCTTTTAACTCATCGGTATTAAAGGTGTCGTCCTCGTAATAGGGAATGTGGAGAATTCCGATAGGTTTGAATTTAGGATCTAAAATATAGCTGTAAGACGATTGAAATCTGTCTCCCGCAGCTTTTGTTTTTTCTACATATCGTTTGGTTATACTCGATGATAAACCATGAATTATTGCTTGGTCTAGCTTGCCATAATCATTGGCTGCTTCAATTCTAGGCTTGGAACTTATAATGAGATTTCCTTCGAGATCGTATACATTAAAATTAATATCTAATACATCAGACGCCTCGTAAATAGCATGTTTGTACTCTAAAATATACTTTAAATTCTCCGTCTTTACTTCCCAAGTGGTATTTTTTAAGATATAATCAATTTGAGCGTTAAGTTGGTCTTCTTTACGTTGGAGGTATTCTTTGTGGTAATCTTCTGCCTGATCTTTGTACTGAAATATTGTTACCCCTGCAATGAGTACAGAAGCTAAAATCACTATAAAAATCATAGTGATAAAAATGCGAGTACGAAGCGATAATTTATTGTACACAGACTAAATTTTTCCTCATGGATTAGTTTAAAAATGCAATTACTGAAACTAATTTCACCCTAAATATAACAATAATTACGCCAAGAAATAGCCCTTGTAAAGCGTGTCTTTTGTTTTATTGCTGAAGTTTTAAAAATGAAGCGTTTATTCTGCTATTTTATCGTGTACTTTAGTGTGCTTTCCGCCGTTCCAAACAGTTAAAATATCGGTACCTACTTGAGCGCCACTTCCTGCGGCAATAGTAAACTGACTGCGCCCACCAGCTAGCGTTCCAGCTACATACAATCCTTCTGTAATTAAATGATTGTTGTTTTTAAGTTGGATTCTATTTTTATCAGCAGGACTTAAAGCATGTGGTTCTATGTAGTGTTTCAAACCATCTATGTCAAACATATCGGTATATCCCAATGCAACTACTATAATCTTAGCTTCGTAACTTTTTTTATTGGTAATAACGGTATAAATCCCTTTTTTTTCTTCAACAGAAAGAACTTTTTCATTTTCAATTTGAAGAACTTCTGGGTATAAATTAGCAAGTTGTTCTTTACCTTCCTTTAAAATTTGTGCTCCTGTAGTTCCTGGTGCAATACCTAAAACATTATTAAACAAAGCCGATTGTAGGTGAGATGCTTTTTGATGCATTACAATACCTACTTTTTTATCTTTTGCATAGGGGGCTTTTTTTGCAGAACCCAGTACAAGCGCACATTGCATTCCAGCAGCTCCACCTCCAATAATTAAAGCGTCTAACATTACTCTTTTTCTTTAACTTTTTGCTGAATTTTTTTTGACTGATAAAAAATCATTAATAGTAGGATAGCGCAAAATGCAGCTATAATTCCAATTACAGCAATAAGACTATCTCCAGCAAAAGGATTATTTAGATCCAACATTGTTACGTTAAACCCTATCATGGCTACTGCAACTAAAATAAGTATAATTGTTAAAGCTTTCATCCGAAGTGAGATTTGAAATATTTTAATTTAAAATAAACCTGTTACGTTACTAGCAAATAACTTAACAGAAATGGCTAGCAAAATTACACCAAAAATTTTACGAATCACAGCCAATCCAGATTTACCTAGAATCTTTCCAATTCTGCTAGAAGATTTTAGCACAGCATATACTATAATTATATTGATAATAATAGCCAAAATAATATTTTCTACATGGTATTCTGCTCGTAAAGATAATAAGGTTGTCATTGTTCCAGCTCCAGCAATTAAAGGGAATGCTAGCGGTACAATAGAAGCAGTTTCTGGAGCATCATCTTTATAAAGGGAGATTCCTAAAATCATTTCTATAGCTAAAAAGAACAGGATAAAAGAACCTGCTACCGCAAAAGAATTGACATCAATCCCAATAAGTTTTAAAATCTCTTCTCCAATAAATAGGAAAGCAATCATAATAACAGCAGCAACAATAGAAGCTTTTTCAGATTGAATATGACCTACTTTATTCCTTAAGTCTACTATAATTGGCACATTTCCAACAATATCGATAACTGCGAAAAGGATCATTCCGGCAGTAGCTATTTCTTTGATGCTAAAATTCATTTCTTACAGATTTTGAAAATCGCTGCAAAGCTATAAATAACTAATTGATTTATAGTGGTAAAATAGATTAAAAAATAGCGAATTTTTTTACACTTTCAGCCCATCAAAAATGGTATATTTGCAGCATGTTTCAATTAGGAAAAACCATAGTATCCGAAGAGATTTTGGAGAACGATTTTGTATGCAACCTGTCGGCTTGCAAAGGTGCTTGTTGTGTAGATGGAGAGGCGGGAGCCCCAGTAGAAGATGAGGAAACGAAAATCTTAGAAGAGATTTTCCCTAAGGTAAAACCTTTTTTACGCAAAGAAGGCATTGAAGCTATTGAGCGCGATGGAACCTTTGTAAAAGGGGAAGATGGAGAGTGGGAAACGCCTTTGGTAAATGGAAGTGAATGTGCATATGTTACTTTTTCCGACAATGGAACTGCCTTGTGCGGTATTGAACAGGCATATAATGCGGGAGAAGTTTCTTGGAAAAAACCAATTTCTTGCTATCTATATCCTGTTAGAATAAAACAATATCAAGAGTTTGCTGCTGTGAATTATCATAAATGGCATATTTGTGATGATGCTTGTTCTCTAGGAAAAGAACTTCAAGTGCCTGTATACAAATTTGTAAAAGATGCTTTGATTGAAAAATTTGGAGAAGCATGGTATTCAGAATTAGAAGAAGTAGCCAAAGATTTGGGGCATTAATCTCTTGTGGATATTTTTAAATTCCTGAACTTTGTTGTTAGCTTATTTTGAGGTGGTTAATTTTAGACAATATATTTTGACTAATTACTTAAAAAGTTTCTTACATTTTCTAAACAGGCTATTATATTTTTTCATAATTTTTATTTCAGAAAAAGTATTTAAAATTCAATTTTTTTTACAGCACCTCTAGCGTTATTTTTATGTTGCTGAAAGTCATTGGTTTAATGTTTTTGGCTGATTATCGCAACATTGCAAAATATTCTAACGTTGTTTTTTGTTTAAAAAATGCTTATTTCAACAAATTGATTAACAATGCCTTAACATCCCTTTGTTTATCAGCGCTTAACATACATTTCAACAGTGCATGTTAAAAACTTTTAAAATTATTAATGTTAATAACCTTTCAATTTCGCCGTCATTTTTCAATCTTTGTTAGTCCCAGGTCACAAGAAATTTTCAAATAATAAAACGCTTAAAATCAGTAAGAAATGTCAACAGCTATAGAACCAATTTTACAAGAGAACAAAGACAGATTTGTTATTTTTCCAATTCAACACCACGATATCTGGGAATGGTATAAAAAACAAGAAGCATGTTTTTGGACTGCTGAGGAAATTGATTTACACCAAGATTTAACAGATTGGAATAATAAGTTAAATGATGATGAGCGTTATTTTATAAAACATATTCTAGCGTTTTTTGCAGCATCAGATGGAATTGTAAATGAAAATTTAGCAGAGAATTTTGTAAATGAAGTGCAATATTCTGAAGCTAAATTCTTTTATGGCTTCCAGATTATGATGGAAAATATTCATTCAGAAACATATTCATTGTTAATTGACACTTATGTGAAGAATGAAAAAGAAAAAGGACAACTTTTTAAAGCAATTGAAAACTTTCCTGCAATTAAGAAAAAAGCAGATTGGGCTTTAAAATGGATTGAGTCTCCAAGTTTTGCAGAACGATTAATTGCCTTTGCTGCTGTTGAGGGAATTTTCTTTTCTGGAGCTTTCTGTTCTATTTTCTGGTTGAAAAAACGTGGTCTAATGCCAGGATTAACATTTTCAAACGAATTAATTTCTCGTGACGAAGGGATGCATTGCGACTTTGCAGTTCATCTTCACAATACACACTTGAAGAATAAAGTAAGCAAGGAACGTATTAAAGAAATTATTGTTGAAGCATTAGACATCGAAAGAGAGTTTATTACCGAATCCCTCCCTGCAAGTTTAATTGGAATGAATGCTAAATTAATGACTCAGTATTTGGAATTTGTTACCGATAGACTTCTAGTAGAAATGGAATGTGAGAAAATTTATAATTCTACCAATCCTTTTGATTTTATGGATATGATTTCGCTTCAAGGAAAAACTAATTTCTTTGAAAAAAGAGTTTCAGAATACCAAAAAGCGGGAGTTTTAAGCAAAGATGACGAAGATCAGAAAATAAGCTTCGACGCAGATTTTTAAACAACGATATATTTAATAGGAGGCAACTCCGTAAATAAAAAATACACCTTAGTTCAAGTCTTGGGAAAACTTGAACAGGACTAACTATCCTTTAACTTTAAAATTTTGTAGCGTATGTATGTAATTAAAAGAGACGGTAGAAGAGAACCTATAATGTTCGATAAGATTACGGCACGAGTTCGTAAACTTTGCTATGGGTTAAACGAATTGGTAGATCCAGTTAAAGTTGCCATGAGAGTTATTGAAGGGCTTTATGATGGAGTAACTACTTCAGAGCTTGATAATTTGGCAGCAGAAATAGCGGCTACTATGACAACCACGCATCCAGATTATGCGCGTTTAGCAGCTAGAATTTCGGTGTCTAATCTTCATAAAAACACTAAGAAATCGTTCTCAGAAACAATGGCCGATCTTTATAATTACGTAAATCCAAGAACAGGAAAAGCGGCGCCACTACTTTCTGATGAGGTTTATGAAGTGATTCAGAAAAATGCAGATAAATTAGATTCGCTAATTATTTATAATCGTGATTTTGGGTATGATTATTTCGGATTTAAAACATTAGAGCGTTCTTACCTTCTAAAGCTAAACGGAAAAATTGCAGAGCGTCCGCAACATATGTTGATGCGTGTTTCTGTTGGAATTCATTTAGACGATTTAGACAGTGTACTTGAAACATACGAGTTAATGTCTAAAAAATATTTTACACACGCTACCCCCACTTTATTTAACTCTGGAACCCCAAAACCGCAAATGTCTTCTTGCTTTTTAATTACTACCAAAGAAGATAGTATTGATGGGATTTACGATACTTTAAAACAAACTGCTAAAATATCTCAATCTGCCGGCGGTATTGGCTTATCTATTCATAATATCCGCGCTACAGGAAGTTATATTGCTGGAACTAATGGTACTTCTAACGGAATTGTACCTATGTTAAAAGTTTTTAATGATACAGCTCGTTATGTAGATCAAGGAGGAGGAAAGCGTAAAGGATCGTTTGCAGTTTATATAGAACCTTGGCATGCCGATATTTTTGATTTCTTAGACCTAAAAAAGAACCATGGAAAAGAAGAAATGCGTGCTCGCGATCTTTTTTATGCCATGTGGATGCCAGATTTATTCATGAAACGTGTAGAAGAAAATGGGGAGTGGACACTTATGTGTCCGAACGAATGCCCGGGACTTTGCGATGTGCATAGTGATGAATTTGATGCCTTATATTTAAAATATGAAGCAGAGGGGAAAGGAAGAAAAACAATTAAGGCAAGAGAACTTTGGGAGAAAATATTAGAATCTCAAATTGAAACAGGTACGCCTTATATGCTTTATAAGGATGCTGCCAACAGAAAATCAAACCAAAAGAATCTAGGTACAATTCGTTCTTCTAACCTTTGTACCGAAATTATGGAGTATACATCTCCAGATGAGGTTGCAGTTTGTAACTTGGCTTCTATTGCGTTACCAATGTTTGTTAAAGGAAATGAATTTGACCACAAAGAATTATATAAAGTAACTAAGCGGGTAACTAGAAACTTAAACCGAGTTATCGATAGAAATTATTACCCTGTAGAAGAGGCGCGTAATTCAAATTTTCGTCATCGTCCAATTGGTTTAGGAGTTCAAGGATTGGCAGATACTTTTATAAAACTGCGTATGCCTTTTACTTCTGATGAAGCTAAAAAGCTAAATCAAGATATTTTTGAAACTCTTTATTTTGCTGCCGTTACTGCTTCTATGGAAATGGCAAAAGAAGAAGGTCCTTATGAAACTTATAAAGGATCGCCTATTTCTCAAGGAGATTTTCAACACAACTTATGGGGAATCAAAGACGACGAACTTTCTGGAAACTGGGATTGGGATAAATTGAGAAAAGAAGTTAAGAAAAACGGAGTTAGAAACTCACTTTTAGTAGCGCCAATGCCTACAGCTTCAACTTCTCAAATTCTAGGAAACAACGAATGTTTTGAGCCATATACCTCTAATATTTATACCAGAAGAGTACTTTCTGGGGAGTTTATAGTTGTAAATAAACATTTGTTAGAAGATTTGGTTGATTTAGGATTATGGACCGAAGAATTGAAGCAAGAATTAATGCGTGCTAATGGTTCTATTCAACATATTGAAACCATTCCGCAGGACATTAGAGATTTATATAAAACGGTTTGGGAGTTAAGTATGAAAGATATTATCGATATGTCTCGACACAGAGGATACTTTATCGACCAGTCGCAATCTCTTAACCTGTTTATGGAAGGGGCAAATTACGCCAAACTTACTTCAATGCATTTTTATGCATGGAAAAGCGGACTTAAAACGGGAATGTATTATTTAAGAACTAAATCGGCAGTAGATGCTATTAAGTTTACTTTGGATAATACTAAGAAAACGGAAAAAGTACCAGCAGAAGCGGCCGAGGTTAAGGCATCTGTAGCTGGAAAAGCAGCGCCTGTAGCAGTAGAACCGTTATCGCCACAAGAATTAAAAGAAATGTTGGCAAAATCGAGAGATGCTGAAGACGACGATTGTTTAATGTGTGGATCTTAGATCTTTTCATTTATATTGATAAAAGGGAAGTTGGTAATTACCAGCTTCCCTTTTTGATTTTTATACAGATAATTTTCCTCGATAATTGAGGTTTAAGTGCTTCAATGCTTACGATGAAATTTTTTTAGTTCGATTTTTATCAATGAAAATCGACAAAGGAGATTCACGAAAACAAAAATTAAACAGAAAACTTATTTAGAACGGAATTGCTTTCTGACTATTAAAATACTCTAAAACTTACGTTAATCAATATTAATATTTTGGACGAATTTTTTAGATATCTTATCTTAATGAAATGGAAAATGTATTAGTAGCGGGTGCCAATGGTACCACAGGAAAAATAGTAGTAGAACTTTTAAATGAATCTCAATATTTCTCGCCAATTGCGATGGTTCGGAAAGAAGAACAGCTAAAACAATTTCAAGAGAAAGGTGTAAAAACCATTTTAGGCGATTTGGAAGAGGATCTAGCGCATGCAGTAAAAGATGTAGATAAAGTTATTTTTGCTGCAGGATCGGGTGGAAAAAAGGTTGTAGAAGTAGATCAAGAAGGTGCAAAGAGATTAATTGATGTATCTAAAGTAGCAGCAGTTAAAAAGTTTGTGATGTTAAGTTCTATGGGAGTGGATAATCCAGAATCAATTGCTCAGTTAAAAGATTACTTAGTAGCAAAGCAAAAAGCCGATAGTCATTTAAAAGAAAGCGGCCTAAATTATACAATTGTTAGACCTGGAACTTTAAAAAATGATGCAGGAATTGGCAGTATAGCATTAAAAAGGAATCTTAATAAAAGAGGCGAAATAAGTAGAGCAGATGTGGCTCAAACATTAGTACGGGTGTTACACGATAATGCAGCAAACAATGCAGTGTTTGAAATTATTGAAGGGGATACTTTAATTGCAGAAGCAATAGATAAATTTTAAGATTTTAGAGAGTTAGCTCTATTATTGTTTTGAATAGTGAATTACAAAAAAAAAAGTAGCTATCTAAAAAGTATCCAAGCTCAGTTTGACAAGTTCAAATTACTTTTTAGATAGCTACTTTTTTTATAGAAGTAAAATTTTACGTTTATAAATTGGCGTTAGTGTTTTGCTATTTACGCTCCCATTTTTTTAATCCTAAAAGTTTTTCACCTAATTCGGTAAGTTCAGCCGTAGGATAATTCTGTTCCCGTTTATGTGGATCTCCAGGAAAGGCATATCCCTCGGGAGCTGTTTTATTTCTCCAAGAATTAATACGCCATTCTTTTAATTCGCTATTGTTTTCTTCCGCAGGCATCATGGAAATGTACTGAGCTATTCTTACTTTGTCTGAGTTGTTTGGGCGTATTCCATGAGGTTCACTACTATTAAAAATAAGTAAATCTCCAGCTTCCATTGGTACTTTAACAATTTTATCCTGTAGATTACTCACATCTGGTTTAAAATGATCTCTATCTTCTGGCTGTGTAAGTTTCCAGGTGTTGTAATTTTTATACAACCACGGAATGCATTGAAAACCGCCCATGTTTGGGTCTGTTTGATCTGCTAAAGCTAAAACACCTTGTACGTTTTGGGGCTTTGTTTCTGGATCATAATCCCAATGTATAAATCCTTTATATTCAAACCCTGGTTTTAACGGAAAATTTAAATTTGCTCTGTCAATAGTTACCCATAGTTTTTCTATTCCCCATACATCTACAAAAGCATCATATACTTTTTGAGTTTGTCTATTATTCCATAAATGCTGGTTGTTATATACTTCTATCATTCCAGTACCTGTAAGTTCTTTCATCTTCATTTCGGTATACGCTTGTGCATACCAAGTTTTACTATTATTAGGGTTTTTACTTTCAAATTCCCATAAAAAATCAGCAGTTTCAGTTGCTTGTTTTTTTGATACTGCATTTTTAATTACCACATAGCCGTTGTGTTTCCAAAATTCCCATTGTTCCATGGTAAGTACTCGCAATGTGTTTTCTGATGCATTTTCTCTTAACTGATGTACGCTACTTTTGGACATCGAAGGGTTTCCAGGAATATCTTGATGGTCATTTTTAATTTTTCTCATTTTTGTGCTATTTTAATTGTTTAATATTTATTTTTCAAGCTATTTACTTGAAACAAAATTAAAATAGATGTGTTTTTATTAATTTATCAATTTTAGCATATATTTGAAGTATTTTGATAATTTTAATGAGTAAACTATCATTTTAATCAATTTAGAACAATTGAGTACATATTTGAAGAATTGCTATATCATGTCTACATTCATATAAAACCAAATAAATGAAAACTCAGCTTGAAAGTATTCAGCCTAATTTTAATAGTTCCTTTAATTTACTAAGGAATGATTATTTAAGTGATACTTTTTTATGGCATTTTCATCCAGAATATGAATTGGTTTATATTGATAATGCTTCTGGAACAAGACATGTAGGAAATCATATTTCAAAATACAAGGAAAGTGATTTGGTTTTTATTGGGAGTACTATTCCACATCTTAATTTTGATTATGGAGTAAAAACACCCTACAACAATATTGTATTGCATATTCATCCAGATTTTGTAGTCAATGTATTAGAGAAAACTCCAGAGCTTTTTCTTATTTTAAAGATGTTCCAGAAGGGACAGCATGGGCTTTCTTTTCCTGAATCTATCAAGGTTCTGGTAGGAAAAAAAATTAAAAAATTAGGGAATCTTAATGCTTTTGATAGGTATCTGGAAGTATTAAAAATATTTGAAATAATTGCTAATTCTGATTTTAAACTGCTTCATGAAAAACCTTTTATCAATCAGTTCAGTTTAAAGGAACAAAAAAGATTGCAACTTATCTATCAATATACAGAACAACATTACCATAGCAAAATAACAATTAATACAGTGGCCAACTTATGCAATTTAAGTAATGAAGCTTTTTGTAGGTATTTTAAAAAGGTTACAGGAAATTCTTTCATCACTTTTTTAAATCAATACCGTATTAGTAAGGCAAAAACGATTATGATGAGTGGTAAGAATGTTTCGGAAGCTTGTTTTGAAAGTGGTTTTGAAAGTTTGTCTTACTTCAACAGAATTTTTAAGAAAGTAACTCAAGAAAATCCTAGTCATTTTATAAATCAGCTTCATAAGTAGAATGTTTATATTAATTCTAGGCAAAAAAAATTGGATAGCAAAGCTACCCAATTTTTAAAATAGTATGTTTTAGAAATGTTATTTCTCTTCTTCGGTAATAATTTCAGCTTTAGGAACCGAGCTATCATATTGATCATTATAAAGCTCTAAAAGATTCATAGTAGCTACTACAAGGTCTTTAGTCTCTGTTAATAAACTGAAATAAAGCGAAGTGTTTTTTGGACTCGATTCTTCCGTACGAGTTCTAGAAATTTGTTTTTCAATTTTCTTACTCACACTTTTTAATAAACCTTCTTTTTCTTTAAGAATAGAGCTAATATCGTCAAAAGTACGTGCATCAAAGGTCTTTTTGATGTTTTTAAATAAAGACTGAATATCATTCTGAAGGTCTAATAATTCTCGAGTTTGATTAAACTTTAGCTTTTTATGATTGTTATTTACGTGTTTGTAAGACGATTTTCCTATGTACTCTAAAGATTGAGCCATGTCTTGAAGATAGCCTAAAACATTAATGTAAAAATGACTAGCACCAACGCTAGATTCATCTAAATTTTTAATAAAATAGAATACACTTTCTTGCAATTCATCAATCTCAGAAGTTAGTTTATCATTTCCTTTCTTAGATTTTTTGAGCTGTTTTAAATCTTCTTTTGAGAGACCAGTAATAGCATCTGTATAAATTTTATAAGATCTATTAGCTACCGCTCCAATGTTGTCTGCACTTTCCTCAATAACCCCTTGGATAGAGCTGCTTTCTGCTCTATTTAGGCTGTCTTCTTCTTTTATTCCGCTAGATTTCTTTTTGTAGTTAATATAATTTCTTACTAAAAGAACAATTGCGAAGAATAATAAAATAGCAATTGCTGCTGGCCCACCAATGTATATTAAGTATGCCATAGTAGCCGCTGCAATAAATGCAGAAAAGGCTGTAAAAAACCATCCACCAATAACATTAAAAACTCCAGCTACACGGTAAACTG
Organism: Galbibacter orientalis DSM 19592; assembly: GCF_000260115.1. GTDB lineage: Bacteria > Bacteroidota > Bacteroidia > Flavobacteriales > Flavobacteriaceae > Galbibacter > Galbibacter orientalis. The sequence goes on from NZ_JH651379.1 coordinate 1,077,729, forward strand.
CACTTTCACGCCCCCAAGCTCTATCTGCCAAAGAAGACCCCATTGCAACCATAAAAGTTACATAAGTTGTAGACAAAGGTAATTTCATTGAAGTGGCAATAGAAATTAAAATACCAGCAATCATTAAGTTTACCGAAGCTCTAATTAAATCGAAGGCAGGAGCTTCGTGGTTTTTATCTTTACCAGTTTCTACTGCTGGTTTTTCAAATTGGGCATTTAGTTTGCGTTGCGTTTCTTTTGGTAATAATAAGTTGATGCCTTGACTAGTTTTTGTAGAAGCTCTAACAACCCATCTAGATAATAAATTAGGCTGAAATTTCTCTTTTCCTTCGTTCTGTCTAGAAAGTCTAATTTCTGTTTCAGCAACAGATCTAGCTTTTTTAGAAAACCATAGTGTCAACACCATTATTCCTCCTGCTATAAAAAGTAATAGTGGTTCTGTTGGTACTTTTTCTGCAAGAGAACCCATGGCAAATTGATCTGGAGCAACGCCAGAAACCGACCAAGCTTCATAAGAGTGATAAGCTGCCATTGGAACCCCAATAAAGTTTACCAAATCGTTACCAGAAAAAGCCAATGCAAGTCCAAAAGTCCCCATTGCTATTACTATAATGAGGATGTTTCTTTTGAAGATTTTCATGTATAACTGTGAGAATAATGTCCAGAAGATAAAACTTCCTATTAGAACAAAAATCTCATTTCCTTCTGTAATTTCTTTAATGTTACTGTAATAAGGAGTTCCTTTTAGTCCTTTCATAAAAATGAAATAGGTAATTCCTGTTAAAGCGAATCCACCGAAAAGAGCTCCAAAATGCTTCATCTTTTTTTCATAATGAAAAGAAAATATAAGTCTGGATATAAACTGAACAATTGCACCAACTGTAAAAGCAATAACTACGGAGAGTAAAATCCCAGAGATAATTACAAGAGCTTGATCTGAGTTTATGTATTTTGATAAATCGGCTAGTGTTTCGGTGTCTGATGCGCCAATTTTTATTAATGCTACTGCTACTGCGGCTCCTAATAATTCAAAAACAATAGAAACTGTTGTAGAAGTTGGCATTCCTAAAGTATTGAAAAAGTCGAGTAATAGAATATCTGTAATCATTACAGCCATGAAAATAATCATGATCTCATTAAACATAAATTCTTTAGGAATAAAGATCCCTTTACGGGCAACTTCCATCATTCCGCTAGAAAAAACAGCTCCGATAAAAATTCCTAAACTGGCAATTATCATTATAGATTTAAACGAAATTGCTTTAGAACCTATTGCAGAATTTAAGAAGTTAACGGCATCGTTGCTAACTCCTACAACAAGGTCGGCTATAGCAAGAATTGCCAAAGCTACAATCATTAATAAGTAGATATTCTCCATAACATCAAATATAATTATTCTTATTTATATAACTACTTACCATTCAGTTTTTTACAAGCAAGTAGTCTATTGTCTTGATACTAAGTATCAAATATTTTTACTCGATAATCGAGATTTAAATGCCCCAAGGCAGTTTACTATTTTAAAAATGAACCTCAATTTGTAGTCTAGCTAGAAGCTGATTGCTATCTTCAACTATTGATAAATAGCTAAAATCTGTTTGAACTTTTAGTTTATGACCAACAATGTATTTTGAAATTCCTAATGTATATTGGTTTTCTGTGCTTTTTAAAGTTAACGATCTGTCTAGATCTATATTAGTATAACGGGTACTTACTTCCCAGTTATTTTTAAATAAATATCCAGTTTGTAAATTTAAGCCATTTCCTACAGCTACAATGTCTCCTGTTAAACTTCCGTCAGAATTTTTTGCAATAGGGTCATCGGCATTTCTATCGGCATATTCTCCCATAAAAGAAAAACCATTATATTTAAAAACAACATCTACAAATAGTGTAGAAATATCTGTTTGATATTCTCCAACATCATTTTGCATAAAAGTCCCCATATTACTACGTGTTTTTATAGCATCATCATTAAAATCGTAGGTGGCGGCAACCATAAGTTTTGGTTTTTCTTCTCTTTTTAAGGCTGAGCCTTGGTATTCGTTATTACCTTTAAAGGCTCCAAAAGGAAGTAATTCAAGTCGACTAGTGTATTGATAGCCTCCTTTATTTCCTACGGTTACATTTCTTCCTTCTCCTTGAGAAAATGCAAAGCTCTCTCTTATTAAAAAATTAGGAGTAGCGTACCAAAAGTGTCTTAGTTGTGCTCCAATGTCTCTGTCAATATTGAACTGAGCATTTAGAAGAGAACGATCTACAAATTGAAGATTCCCAGAAGAGATTACACGCTCTACGTTTCCAGGAAGCTTTGTTTGTCCAGCCCAAAGGCTAAAGTTTTTATAAAAATTCCATTTAATTAAGGCATCGTATATGTATCTAGGCGTGTTATTAGTGTAAATAGAACCGCCAGAAATATCCCTGTTGGATAAACCGATTTCAATTTTGTACGTAAGTTTTTTACTGAGAATGAAGCCGTCAAATTTTAAACGGGCTCTACGAATTAAAAAATTGGTTTCAGAATTGTTTATCTCACCATTCGCTTCGTTCCATGTAGCGGTGCCTAGCAACTGCATTCTAGTAGCGAATTTCATACCCCATGTGCTGTCTTTTCCAACGATATTTAAAATTCCTTTACCAAAGCGTGGTGCTTTGATTTCTTGTGCATTCAATAGACTGCATGAGAAACCAAACAGCAATAACGCTGTTAATAAATATTTCATTTCCTTCTTAGTTTTTGTCGCTGCAAAGAACAGATTGTAATGTTAAGAAATTGTTTCCTGAATATTATATAATTAAGAATAATATACAAAAAAAAGGCTGCCTTTTCAGACAGCCTCGCATATTTCGGTAACTAAGTCGACAAAAACTAAAAGCTAATGAAATATCTATATGTTTAAACAATACTGCAAAAATCAATTTTTAGGTTGAATACAATGTAAATAAATAATTAAGTTAGTATTAATTTTAGCTGATATTAGAGTTATTATTTTTAAAAAGTTTCTTTTTTTAACCATTCTCTACAGTATCTTGCAAGTCTAAATTTGTAGTATGAATTGGGAACAATTACTCTCGCTTAAAAGGTTTAACGACACGCATAAAAGACTTCGAAAAGAACAAGATGAAACCCGTTTGGGGTTTGAAGTTGATTATGACAGAATTATATTTTCTTCTGCTTTTAGAAGTTTACAAGATAAAACGCAGGTAATTCCGCTTTCTAAAACAGACTTTGTGCATACTAGACTTACCCATAGTTTGGAAGTATCTGTGGTAGGGAGAAGTTTAGGAAGAGCAGTAGGGAAGGCAATTTTAGAAAAACATCCTTATTTGGCAGAGGTGCATGGGTACAAGTTTAACGATTTTGGGGCAATTGTTGCCGCTGCCGCGCTTTCTCATGATATTGGGAATCCTCCTTTTGGACATAGTGGAGAAAAGGCTATTGGGGAGTATTTTAAGAATGGAAAAGGAGAAAAATACAAATCGCAATTAACCGATAAAGAGTATCAGGACTTGATAGATTTTGAAGGTAATGCTAATGGATTTAAAATTTTAACTGAAACTCGTAAAGGAATTATCGGTGGTTTACGATTAAGTTATGCTACTCTTGGAGCTTTCATGAAATACCCTAAACAATCCCTTCCAAAGAAACCAACTGGTAAAATAGCGGATAAAAAGTTTGGATTTTTTCAATCTGAGAGGCCTGTTTTTGAAGATGTAGCAAATGAATTAGGACTTTTACAAACTAGAACTGGAGAAGAGTTATCCTATGCTCGGCATCCATTAACATTTTTAGTAGAAGCTGCAGACGATATTTGTTATACTATTATAGATTTTGAAGACGGAATAAATCTAGGGTTAATCCAAGAAGAATATGCGTTGGAATATCTTATAAAACTTGTTAAAGATTCTATTAATACCGATAAATACCATTCTCTTACTACAAAAGAAGATAGACTTGGTTATTTAAGAGCACTTTCTATTAATACATTAATTGCCGATGCAACTAGGGTCTTTATTGAAAATGAAGATGCTATTTTAAAAGGAGACTTTCATGTTTCACTACTAGAAAAATCTAAATATAAAGCGCAAATAGAAGATATAATTAGTTTAAGTGTGGAAAATATATATCGAAGTAATGAAGTGCTTCAGAAAGAAATAGTAGGATATAAAATTATAAATCAGCTTTTAGATGTTTTTTGCGGGGCTGTTATGAGAACAAGAGAGGATTGTGCTACCAATTATGATAAACTTATATTGAATTTACTTCCTGAAAAGTATAAAATAACTACGGGAGGCTATGAGTCTTTACTTTCTGTTACGCAATTTGTTGCTGGCTTAACAGATGGAAATGCACTTTTGATTTTTAATAAAATAAATGGAAACTTGGTTTAGTTGTAGCTTATTTACCTCAATGTAGAACTTATCTACATACATAATCAGAGCGCGTGCTTTGAGAAATTAAAATCCTCTATCTATGAGGAATTAAAAATTATAAATAACTCCTACGCCCAACGATTGTTTAAATTGAATTCGGGGGCCATAAGTAATTTTTTCACTTGTATTTGGATTTTCAATTTCTTCAAACTTAATATCGTTATCGTAAATAAGTTGGGTGCCTATATTTGCCACCACATAGTCGTTTACTTTAAATTCTACGTCTATTAACCAGTTAATATCTATATTTCCGAAGCTGTTCAAATAATCGCTATATAATGTTAATCTATTAGAGAGAAACATGTCTTCGTAAATTTTAGTTTGATAGGAGTTGGTTATTAAAAAACCTAATTCTGTAACTATATTTTTACCATCTTTTATTTTTACTCCGTTAGCGTCGTAAATTGCTTTGTCAACACCAAATGCTCCTTGGTCGGCTAAATCTTGATCCAATACAATAGTTGATTTTTGAGTTATTGGAGAGATGTATAATTTAAAATCTTTATTTTCAGGAGAAAATTCACTACCAAAACCGAAGAGGAAATACCCCGGTGCCATAAATCCTGAAATTGGGTCATCGGTATTTGGATATTTATAACCGTTGGAAAATTGAGTGTTAAAGTTTGCTTTGGCAGAGAAATACCAGCTTGATAAATCTTCCATTCTAAAGCCTAAGGTGGAATTTATTGCAAAAGCATCTTCTGTTTTACGTATTTTTTGACCTTCTTGTACATTCAAACCATAACGCATAATCATTTCGTTATTCCACTGTACTTTTTCATGCTTATAATTTCTTTCGAATTGAGCATTTCCCAAACCGCTAATAGAATTGTTTCCCCCGGCACTCCAGTTTACAAAAGCAATTTCGCTAATATTAACACCTATTTTATTAATGCGCTTCCATCTTGGAGGTAGCGGCTTATATTCTTTTATAATTTTGGATAAATTAACGGTGTCCTTTCCAGAAATAATAAAAACTTCTTTAGTTCTTGAATTGGTATAAACATGTTGGTCGTCATCTTGTGCTTGAGCCAACGTTAAGAACATGAAAAAGAAGAGAATGAAAGAAATTCTCATTTTAAAACTTGAATATTAGTTAGGTTGTACAAAAATGGTAAAAAAAGCTATCTTATAAAAATTTATTAATTTGATATGCAATACTCTCAGGATCTATACCTGCAATTTGCTGTAGTTCTTCAACGGTTCCTTGCTCAATAAATTGTTCGGGAACTCCTAAGAATTTAATCTTTTTTGTGTAATTATTAATAATAGTAAATTCGGCTATGGCGCTTCCCATCCCACCTTTTAACACCCCATCTTCAACGGTAATGATGGTTTTATATTTGGTGAAAATTTGATGCAGCATTTCCTTATCTAAGGGTGCAATAAACCTTAAATCGTAATGAGCAATTTTATCGGTTTCTGTGCTTTCAATCGCTTTTGTTACATTTTTAGCCATATTACCTATGCTAATAACGGCAATTTCACTTCCTTCTTTTAGTAAAACACCTTTTCCAATCTCAATTTTTGTAAATGGTTGTTTCCAATCTAAGGTAACACCCCTACCGCGTGGATACCTTATGGCTATTGGAAAGTCCAATCCCAATTGAGCGGTATACATTATGTTGCGAAGTTCAACCTCATTTCGGGGTGCGAAGATGATGAGATTTGGAATGCATCTTAAATATGCAATATCAAAAACACCATGGTGTGTTGCTCCGTCTTCTCCCACCAGTCCAGCTCGATCCAAACAAAAAATTACAGGGAGTTTTTGCAGAGCTACATCATGTACAACTTGGTCATATGCGCGTTGTAGAAAGGTTGAGTAAATATTGCAAAAAGGAATTAAACCTTGGGTTGCCATTCCAGCAGCTAGGGTAACTGCGTGTTGTTCTGCAATTCCAACATCAAAGGCTCTTTCTGGAAATTGTTCCATCATGTATTTTAAAGAGCTTCCAGTAGGCATAGCAGGAGTAATTCCAACAATTTTCTCATTCTCTTTTGCAAGCTCTATAATGGTGCTTCCAAATACGTCTTGATATTTTGGAGGCTGTTTAACGTTGGGTTTTATTATGAGTTCGCCAGTTAGTTTGTCAAATTTTCCTGGTGCATGGTATTTTACTTGGTCTTCTTCTGCTTTTTTTAAGCCTTTTCCTTTAGTGGTGATAACATGTAAAAACTTTGGCCCTTTTATTTTTTTTAAACGTTCTAATTCTTTTAAAAGGCGTGGTAAATTATGGCCATCTATTGGACCTCTGTAATCAAAGTTTAATGCTTTGATGATATTATTTTTAGCAAGCTGTCGGTCTTTTTTTACATTGGTAAGATATTCTTTAAGAGCACCAACACTTGGGTCAATTCCTATAGCATTATCATTTAAAATAATGAGCAAATTGGCATTGCTGACGCCTGCATGATTTAGTGCCTCAAAAGCCATTCCGCTAGCAATAGAAGCATCTCCAATAACTGCAATATGTTGTTTTTCGGTTTCGCCTTTTAGGTTTGATGCCATTGCCATTCCAAGCGCTGCTGAAATGGAAGTGGAGCTATGTCCAACCCCAAAAGTATCGTATTTGCTTTCCTCTCGCTTTGGAAACCCGCTGATGCCATTTAATTGTCTATTAGTGTGGAAGATTGATTTTCTACCAGTTAAAATTTTATGACCATAGGCTTGGTGACCAACATCCCAAATTAATTGATCTGCGGGAGTGTTAAAAACATAATGTAGTGCAATGGTAAGTTCTACCACGCCTAAACTCGCTCCTAAGTGCCCTTCTTTTGTTGCAACAATATCAATAATAAAATCTCGCAATTCTTTTGCTAAAAGGGGAAGCTCTTCTTTGTTTAATTCTCGAAGATCTTCAGGTAGGGTAATGTTGTCTAACAGCGTTTGCTTCATCTTACAAAAATACAAACAAAGCATTATTATTTTGCATAATTTGTCTCTAAGTTCAATGCCTTAGTTGTAAGCTTTTATAAGCTGAAGTAGAATTTGATTTTTTTATTTGAAGCTCTATTGAAGGATTTATTTTAAAAAGGAGTCATCACCAAAAAGGAAATGAATAAAGCAAAGGTTTTATAGTAATTTCAGTTTAGTAGTCTTTTCTCTTTTTCTTACAACGAAGCGGTCTTATTTCTTTGTCCAGATTGTACTGTATATTTATATGAAATATTGAAATAAATACTTGTTCTTGCTGAAAAATATTTTTATTTCAAATTGTATCTTTGTTTTTATGATAGAACCTTTTGACGATTCCTATTTTATGAAAAAAGCCATGCAGGAAGCGGAAGCTGCTTTTGATAGTGGTGAAATTCCTGTTGGGGCTGTGGTAGTGGTAGATAATAGGATTATTGCTCGTGCACATAATCTTACGGAAACCTTAAACGATGTTACAGCCCATGCCGAGATGCAGGCAATTACTGCTGCTGCCAATTTTTTAGGCGGGAAATACTTAACGGGTTGTACGCTTTATGTTACTTTGGAGCCCTGCCAAATGTGTGCCGGAGCTTTGTATTGGAGTCAGATTAGTAAAATTGTTTATGGTGCAACCGACGAAAACCGTGGGTTTAAAACTATGAGAACAAAATTACACCCCAAAACTGAAGTTGTTTCTGGTGTAATGGAGCAAGAAGCGTCAAGCTTGATGAAACGTTTTTTTATTGAAAAACGTAATTTGAACTAATGTAACCTTAAACTATTAATAGATGGCATTTAACTATTGGTTATCTATTAGTCTATTGTATCGAGGAATTTTTAGTTGAATGTTACTAGGAAGACTTCTTTTTCTTCAAAAGAATAAGATTAAAAATGCTAATACTAAAAGCGGTAACCAAGAAAGAGACTCCAATAATTCTATTTTTCAGTATAAAAAACTAAGCACTCCTAATACTATAAATATTATTGTGAGTGTAAACATTACATATTTTACTCGATAATCGAGATTTCAATACTCCGAAGCTTGCCTCGAAATGTTTTTTTAGTTTTTCCTTCTAATGCCTCGTGAGTTTGTTCCGAGGGGGGGTACTTGTTTCATTTTGAGTAATGGCTTTTAAAAAATTGATACCCTCTTTTAAAGCTAATCGTTGGTTTTGTTTTTATACACTAAATAGATAAGTCCGATTACAAAACCGATGGCAAGTAAAATATAAGCTATTATTTTTAGAGCAAACACAAAAAGTGCTATTAAACCTGCTAGTGTACAAAGAAGTCCGATTATAAAAAGTGTAGATTTCATTATTCAGTTTTTTATGAATGTATGAATAAGAAAACATTAAAACAAAAAAAGTCGTCCGTTTGGACGACTTTAATTCTACAAAAATAAAATATCTTTAGCCGATTACTTGCACGTGTGCAGCAACCATACCTTTTCTTCCTTCTTCTTCTTCGTATTCTACTTTGTCACCTTCGTTAAGCTCAACACCTTTAAGTTCAGTTACGTGAACAAAAATGTCTTTACCTGTTTCGTCGTTGGTAATGAATCCATAACCTTTTGATTCATTGAAAAATTTTACTGTACCAGTCATTATAAATTGTAATAAAAATTAAAGTTCAAATGTACCAATTAAATTGAAAGGACAAATAAAATTATAAGAATTTCTTGTAAAAATTATTGATTTTCAGTGTTTTCCCCCTTTTTGCCGTTCATTTTATCAACATTATCCTTGGTTAACATATAATCTGTTATTTTTTTGCCTTTGGAGCGAGAGTATAAAAAGAGAGGTATTAATATGAAAGCGAAAGAGATAACAGCAATCCCGATAATTCTATCTCCTAAAAGGTCGTTATCTTCCCATTTATAATAATAGCCTACAGCTATGGCTATTAAAATTGCAAAAAACACTATTTGAACAACTCTTTTCATTTTTCTATTTTGTAAAAGATATTAATTTCCTTCTGTAGGCTGTTAATAATTTAGATTTAGAAACAAAGCCATAATATTTTCCATCTTTAATAACAGGAAGGTTCCAAGCGCCACTATCTTGAAATTTTTGCATAACCTTGGTCATATTATCGGTTTGCATTTTAATTACTTCGGGTGGATTTTGCATTACATCGCTAGCCTTTATTTCTTCATATAAACTTTGATCAAACATAATAGATCGGATATCGTCTAATAAAATAATACCTTCTAAATAATTTGTTTTTTTATTCAGAACAGGGAAAATATTTCTATTAGATTTTACAACAGCACTGTGGACAATTTCACCTAATGTCATATCTGGATAAAGAGGTACAAAGTTAGTTTCTATTACAGTGCTAATATCCATTAATGTAAGAACCGCTTGGTCTTTGTCGTGAGTTATAAGTTCTCCTTTTCTGGCCAATTCCATGGTATACACAGAATGCGAGACAAAATATTTAGTAATAGCAAATGAAATGGTTGCTGTAATCATTAAAGGAATAAACAATTCATAACCTCCAGTTAGTTCTGCAATTAAAAAGATGGCGGTTAGTGGAGCGTGTAACACTCCTGCCATAAGTCCTGTCATTCCTACTAATGTAAAATTGCTTTCAGAAACTGGGGAATTTAAAATCCCGATATTATTTAGCACTTTAGCTAAACAATTTCCCATGATGCTTCCCATAAAAAGTGTTGGTGCAAAAATTCCACCTACACCACCAGCGCCAAAAGTAATGGCACTAGCAATTATTTTAAAAAGGATTAAACCTATTAATAGCGCTACTACAACCCATACATTGTCTAAATCGATATTAAAGAAATTGTTTTCTAATGCCGCTTTTGGATTGCCTTGTACTAAATGGTTTATTACTTCATAACCCTCTCCATAAAGAGGCGGGATGAAGAAAACTAAAATCCCTATGGCAATACCTCCAATGATTAATCTTTTAATAGGAGAATTCATTTTTTCGAAAAAATCATGAATCCAGGCGTATACTCTTGTAAAATATATAGAAGTAAATCCTGCAACAACACCTAATAAAATAAAGAAAGGAACGTCGTTAAGTACAAATCCGTCTTCCAATTTAAAAGGTAATAAAATATCACTTCCGAAGAAAAAATAAGAGGTAATAACTCCAGACAGTGAAGCTAATAAAAGTGGCAGTAAGGATGCTAAAGTTAAGTCGAGACTAAATACTTCAACAGCAAAAATTATAGCAGCAATTGGCGCTTTAAAAATAGAAGCCATGGCACCAGCTGCGGCTGCTCCTATAAGTAAAGTTCTGCTTGCTTGATTCATATGAAAAAGCCTTGCAATATTGGAGCTAATTGCAGCACCTGTTGCAACTGTTGGCCCTTCCAGTCCTACAGAACCTCCAAAACCTACTGTAAAAGGAGCGGTAAGAATACTCCCTACCATTTGAAATTGCCTCATAATTCCCTTCCGTTTTGAAATAGCAAAAAGAGTAGAGGGGATACCATGACTCACACGGTTTCTTATTATATATTTCATAATAAGAAAGGTAAGAGTTAGACCAATTAAGGGGTATACAAAGTAAAATGCATGATGGTATTCTTGAATAAGTTTACCTTCTAGTAATAACTGAATAAAATGGGTTAGGTTTTTAAGTACAACAGCACCTACTCCCGAAGTAAATCCAACTAGGATACTTAGAATGTAGATAAATTGTTGTTGAGAAATATGTTTAGCTCGCCAAATTAATATGCGGGTAAATAAGTTCTTTTTAGACTGTGGCATCGCCCATATTTTTATATAGTTTAAAAAACGCTTGCAAATATAATACTTACAAGCGTCTGTTTTTTAAAGATTTAACTTTATATGAAGTTCTTTTAATTGCTCTTCGTCAATTTTGGCAGGAGCATCAATCATAACATCTCGACCAGAATTGTTTTTTGGAAATGCAATAAAGTCTCGAATGGTTTCTTGACCTCCAAGAATAGCCACCAATCTGTCAAATCCAAAAGCGAGTCCTCCGTGTGGTGGCGCCCCATATTGGAAAGCGTCCATTAAGAAACCAAATTGAGCTTTTGCTTCTTCTTCGGTAAATCCTAAATGTTTAAACATTAATGCTTGTAAGTCTTTATCGTGAATTCTAATAGAGCCCCCTCCAATTTCATTTCCGTTAAGTACTAGATCGTAGGCATTGGCTCTTACATTTCCTGGTTCGGTATCTAGCAATTTAACATCTTCTGGTTTAGGCGATGTAAATGGGTGATGCATGGCGTGGTAGCACGCTGTTTCTTCATCCCATTCTAATAGCGGGAAATCTAACACCCAAAGTGGAGCAAATTCGTCTGCTTTTCGTAATCCTAAACGTTCTGCCATTTCCATACGTAAAGCACTAAGTTGTGCTCTAGTTTTATTAGCAACGCCAGAGAGTACGCAAATTAAATCGCCTGCTTTAGCGTTTGTGGCTTCTGCCCATTTTTTAAGGTCGTCTTCGTTGTAAAATTTATCTACGGAAGATTTAAAGCTTCCATCTTCATTACATTTTACATATACCATTCCTAAAGCGCCAACTTGTGGACGTTTTACCCAATCAATAAGTTTATCAATTTCTTTTCTAGTATAGGAAGCAGCTCCTGGAACGGCAATACCAACAACTAATTCAGCATCATTAAAAACTTTAAAATCTTTATGTTGCGCTACTTCGTTAAGTTCTCCAAACTCCATTCCGAAGCGAATGTCTGGTTTGTCATTACCATATTTTCGCATAGCTTCATCATAAGTTATACGAGGGAAATTGGTAATATCTATTCCTTTTATTTCTTTTAAGAGATGACGTGTTAGTCCTTCAAATACATTTAAAATGTCTTCTTGTTCTACAAAAGCCATTTCGCAGTCTATTTGTGTAAACTCTGGCTGTCTGTCTGCACGAAGATCTTCGTCTCTAAAACATTTTACAATTTGGAAATATTTATCCATTCCCCCAACCATAAGCAGTTGCTTAAAGGTTTGTGGAGATTGTGGAAGTGCGTAAAACTGACCTTCATTCATTCTAGAAGGGACCACAAAATCTCGTGCTCCTTCTGGAGTAGATTTAATTAAGTAAGGAGTTTCTACTTCTATAAACCCTTCATTAGAAAGGTAATTTCTTACTTCAATCCCTACTTTATGTCTAAAAATAAGACTGTTTTTAACTGGATTACGACGAATATCTAAGTAACGATATTTCATACGAAGGTCGTCTCCACCATCCGTTTCATTTTCAATAGTAAATGGAGGTGTTTTGGATTCGTTTAAAACAGTGATGTTTTTTACTAAAACCTCAATAGTTCCTGTAGGAATATTAGCATTTTTAGATTCTCTTTCAATAACAGTTCCGTCAACTTGAATTACAAATTCTCTTCCTAAACGCTGTGCTGTTTCCAATACTCCATTAGGGGTACGTTCCTCATCAAAAATTAGCTGAGTGATTCCATAGCGGTCTCTTACATCTACCCAAACCATAAAACCTTTATCTCTTACTTTTTGTACCCATCCAGAGAGGGTTACTTCTTTATTGATGTGCTCTTTGCGTAACTCGCCACAAGTATGACTTCTATACATGAATTCTTAACATTTAATAAGATGCAAAGGTAATAAGTTCTTAGGTAAAAGAAACTTTTTCAGTTGTAAATTACAGCACTGCCTATAAAGTGTTTTTTTTTTGATTTAAATCCCTCATTGAGAGTTTTATTTCCTAGAGCCTGTCTTGAGTTTACCAAAGGACTCTACGTCTAAATGGATTAAATTATTTTCTTTTGAATACCTCGTAGGCTTGCCTCGAGGTAGTTGATTTGACCTGTTTGAGTATTGATTTAAGTCGAAAAATGATCTTTTTTTACCCTCATTGAAGTCTCCAATGTTAAGTTTTAGTCGAAAATGAAAAATTAATATTGGATAAATAATTGATTATCAGTAACATATGAGTTTAATGTTAACTTAATGTTATGTAAATGTGTTTTTTGTGTAAATTATTTCGTTACCTTTGTTATGATAATGTAAAGTACTAATAATTTAATAACGAAAAATATAGAATCATGAAAAAATCAATTTTAATTTTTGCGATGCTTTTTTCGTTAGTTATGGTAGCTCAAAATGTTGAGAATAAACCAAAACTGGAGAAAGAAGGAGAAATGGTAAAGGCTACCTATTTCCATGACAATGGAAGTATTGCTCAAACTGGCTTTTATTTAGATGGTAAACTGCACGGCGAATGGAAATCTTATAATGAAGAAGGGAAGAAAATTGCAATGGCAGAATACAATAATGGAAAGAAAACAGGGAAATGGTTTTTCTGGAATGAAGATTCATTAAAAGAAGTAAACTACGAAGATAATAGAATTGCAAAAGTAACTACTTGGAACAACTCTAATTCTGTAGTAACTGTAGATTAATTGTAACAAAAATAGAATATTTTAAAACCACGTTTTTACGTGGTTTTTTTGTTTTTAGTCCTATTTTATAAGCTCTTTATGGGGAGTGTTGAATTTCAAGTTTTTAAAACCTATTGGATTTCGTACTTTTGCCTATCGATAAAAGAAAAACATGATACAATCAATGACCGGTTTTGGGAAGAATATTATTCAGCTTCCTTCAAAAAAAATCACCGTAGAATTAAAATCATTAAACAGTAAAAATCTAGATCTCAATGCCAGAATTCCTTCATCTTATAGAGAAAAGGAAATTGAGCTGAGAAATATTATAGCAAATAGCTTAGAAAGAGGAAAAATAGATTTTAGTCTGTTTGTGGAGATTACCGGAGAGGTTTCTAACACCAAAGTAAATACTGCAATTGTACAAGGGTATATGGAACAATTGAGAGCGGTTAATGTATCTAATTCTGGTCAAAATGATGATATTGAACTTTTAAAAATGGCGGTAAGAATGCCAGACGCTTTAAAAGTAGAACGAGACGAAATAGATGAAACGGAATATGTAGAAATTAAGGCAGCACTACAAGAGGCATTAAAAGAAATTAATAGTTTCCGTTCTCATGAAGGGGCAGTATTGGAAAAGGATTTTGTTGCTCGAATAGAGAATTTATTGGACTTACTTAAACAAGTGGAGGCTATAGATCCAGAACGAATGGATAATGTTAGAGAGCGACTAAACAAAGCGGTTGCAGATATTAAAGAAAATGTAGACGAAAATCGTTTTGAGCAAGAGTTGATTTTTTATCTAGAGAAATTTGATATTACAGAAGAAAAAGTACGTTTGGCAAACCATTTGGATTACTTTTTACAAACGCTTTCTTCGGATGATTCTAATGGAAAAAAACTAGGATTTATTAGTCAGGAAATCGGAAGAGAGATTAATACCATTGGTTCTAAAGCTAATTTTGCACCAATGCAGCAAATTGTAGTTCAGATGAAAGATGAGCTAGAAAAAATAAAAGAACAAATGTTAAACGTATTATAGTTTAACAAGTAAAATACTTCAGAAGAACATTCTATGCAGCATACCAATAACGGAACAGGGGGAAAGTTAATTATATTTTCAGCGCCATCTGGGAGTGGAAAAACTACTATTGTAAGACATTTACTTAATTACCCAGAATTGAATTTAGAGTTTTCAATTTCGGCAACTTCAAGAGAAGCAAGAGGAGAAGAGGTGGATGGAGAAAACTATTACTTTCTTTCTTTATCAGATTTTAAAAAACATATAAAAAACGATGACTTTTTAGAGTGGGAAGAAGTTTATAGAGATAATTTCTACGGAACTTTAAAATCTGAAGTAGAAAGAATTTGGGCACTCGGAAAAAACGTTATTTTCGATATAGATGTTGCTGGGGGACTTCGTATAAAAAAGAAATTTCCAGAGCAAACTTTAGCAGTTTTTGTAAAGCCTCCAAGTGTTGATGAGCTTAAAATTCGACTTAAAAAGCGTAAAACAGAAAGCGACGATAAAATTAATATGCGCATTGCAAAAGCTTCTGTAGAATTGGCTACTGCACCACAATTTGATACTATTATTAAAAACTACGATTTAGAAACTGCAAAAAATGATGCCTATAATTTAGTGGCTAATTTTATTGGGTTAAAAAACGAATAGTATCAACTTTTATAAAGTGCGTTTGTTGTGATTAAAATAGGCGTTTTTACAAGTCTCTATAATAGATATGAGTAAAGCGAAGGTTTTTAAAGTCAATTATTGCTGGTTTAAAATTCTTAAAATCATATATTTAACTTAAAGTTATTCACATGAAAAAAAAAATTGGGTTGTACTTTGGTACTTTTAATCCTATTCATGTTGGGCATTTAGCAATAGCTAACCATATGGTTGAGTTTAGCGATTTGGATGAGGTATGGCTTGTGGTTACACCACACAATCCTTTAAAAAAGAAAAGCACATTGCTAGACAATCACCATAGGTTGGAATTGGTCTATCGTGCAACCGAAGGTTACGATAAATTAAAACCCAGCGATATTGAATTTGGACTTCCGCAGCCTAATTATACAGTAAATACTTTGGTGTATCTAAAGGAAAAATATCCAGATAATTATTTTGCTTTAATAATGGGGGAGGATAATTTATTGAACTTCCATAAGTGGAAAAATCATGATATTATTTTAGCTGAAAACGATATTTATGTGTATCCAAGAGTTAAGAAAAATGAAAATACTCAAAACTCATTTGAAGCACATCCAAATGTAAAAAAGGTAGAGGCTCCTATTATGGAAATATCTTCTACTTTTATTAGAAAAGCTATTGCAGCACAGAAAAATATCAAGCCTTTACTTAATAATAAAGTATGGGAGTATATTGATTTAATGAATTTTTATAAATAAGGAAATGAGACAGTTTTTTTATGAACGTTTCTAAACTAAATTATAATAAGTTAAAAAATATGAGGCTGTCTAAAAAAGTATCTAAACTCTAAATGTTATCCTGAGCTTGTCGAAGGATTTTATTGAGTGTTGGTTGCGAAACTTCGACAAGCTCAGTTCGACAAGCTCAGTTCGACAAGCTCAGTTCGACAAGCTCAGTTCGACAAGCTCAGTTCGACAAGCTCAGTTCGACAAGCTCAGTTCGACAAGCTCAGTTCGACAAGCTCCTTTAAGTTTGATAACTATGAATTACTTTTTTAGACAGCCTGATAATTATGTGTTCATTAAGGTTATTCTTTTGTAGGAGGAATACGTAACACTTGACCAGGGTAAATTTTATCTGGGTCAGTTAGCATTGGCTTATTAGCCTCAAATATTTCAGGGTACTTCATGGCATTTCCATAAAATTTCTTAGCTATTTTACTTAAGGAATCTCCACTTACAACAGTATGGAATCTAGCTACTGGCTCCGTATGTTCAACTTCCATAAGGTCATCTACAACAGCTATTCCAGCACTATTTCCCACTACTAAAACCACTTTTTCTTTTGTACTTTGGTTGTAAGCTTTCCCTCGTATTGTTGCAGTGTCTTCAGAAATAGTAATGTCTAAATTCTCAACTTTTAATCCTAAATCGTTTATTGTTTCGCTCAAGCTGGCTGCAGCTTTTAAATTTGCTTCTTTTATAGCAGCTTGCTTATCTGCTGCTTGCTCTGCAGCTTCTTCAGCGGAAGTTTTTCCTCCAAAAATTTTTGCACCAGCATCTTTAATAAATGAAAATAGCCCCATAGTTTTTACTTTTTAATTTGAAAGTTAATGACTATCAATCTACGAAAATTATCATATTAATACAAATAAATTGAAAAAATATACTATCAATTTATCGTTAAATAAAATGGACATTTTAGAGATATAAATGAAGAAGTCGTTTTTAGAATTTTCTAAAAACGACTTCTTGTAAATAACCAACCAAAAAAAATCAACTAACCTAACTTAATTCTCTTTATTACGTATTTATAACGTGGAGTTTTCAATAAACATTGTATGAATTTTCACAATCTATTGTTAAACCTTTTTTTAGCATTCTAAAGTTTGTTTCGTAATTTTGTGAATTGTAATGAAATGATAAAATACTGATAATCAACAGTTAATATCTTATTTTAAAATTTAATTACTTTTGACTTATAAATGAAGAATAAATTAATGGAGAATACTATAAAAGTTGCTGTTTTAGGTGGGGGTAGCTGGGCTACAGCGCTAGTTAAAATGTTGTGCGAAAATTTGGATGAAGTAGGTTGGTATATGCGTAATAAAAATGCTATTCAACATATTAAGGAGCAGCAACACAATCCTAATTATTTAAGTTCTGTTGAGTTTAATACGGATAAATTAAAACTGAGTAATGATATTAATGAAATGGCATCTTATGCGGATTATTTAATTTTTGCTATTCCTTCTGCTTTCTTGCATGAAGAATTAGGGAAATTATCAACATCTTTAGATAATAAGGTGGTTTTTTCTGCAATTAAAGGAATAGTTCCAGAGAGCGGACTTATTGTGGGGGAGTATTTTCATAACCTTTATAATGTTCCTTTTGATAGAATTGGAGTTATAACTGGACCTTGCCATGCAGAAGAGGTGGCTCTAGAAAGATTGTCTTATATTACGGTAGCTTCTTCTGATGAGGAAAAAGCGGAGATTCTAGCAAATAAACTTGCAGGTCCCTATATTAAAACTAAAATTAGTGATGATATTATCGGTACAGAATATGCTGCCGTCCTTAAAAATATCTATGCTATAGCGGCTGGAATTGCACATGGGTTGGGGTATGGAGATAATTTCCAATCGGTTTTAATGAGTAACGCCATTAGAGAAATGAAACGCTTTATAAAACGAATTCATAAAATGAAGCGTAATATCAACGATTCTGCTTATTTAGGAGATTTATTGGTTACGGGGTATTCCATTTTTAGTAGAAACCGAATGTTCGGGAATATGATTGGAAAAGGATATACTGTAAAAAGTGCTATGATGGAAATGAATATGGTTGCTGAAGGATATTATGCTACCAAAAGCGCTCATATAATAACCTCTAAGCAAAAGCGTAAATCTAAAACTCCAATTATTGATGCTGTACACGCAGTATTATATGAAGGAAAGGATCCTAAAAAAACATTTTTAAAACTTACTGAGAAACTTGATTAAAATCCCTCATTGAAGGTTTTGTTCCCCAGAGCCAATTCTGAGTTTACCGAAGTGTTCTACGTCAAAATGAGTTAAATTATATTCCTTTGAACACCTCGTAGGCTTGCCTTGAGGTAGATAATTTGCTTATTTTATAATAGTTAAGATTTAGTCTTTTTTCTTATAGCGAAGCGGTCTTGTATTTTAAATCCCTCATTGAGGGTTTTATTATAGAGCCTGTCCTGAGTTTACCGAAGTGCTCTACGTCAAAATGAGTTAAATTTGTTCCCTTTGAACACTCCTTATATAAGATATAAATTTAAAATAAAACCCCGTATTAAAGTTGGAAAACTCATTTTCGGGGTTTTGTTTTATATAAAAATGATTTATAGCTGATTGTTGTATTTACGGATGTGCCTTCCGTAATAAATAAAGCGGCAATCGTTGCTTAATAAATGCAGAATATTATATTCAATTTTATAAGTACCTATTAGAAGCTACGTTTTCTTATCAAATTTAATATCCTGGTAAAAACATATAATTATGATCTCCTTGCCGCAGCAGAATCCATGCAACCAGTTTATGAGATTCTCTGCTAAACAATAAAGAGCCAATAGGTTTTTCAGGATTTTTTTTATTGTAATATGCAAAAGTATAGGGGGCATACTCTTCCATTTGCTCTTTTTTAAATGGAGCATATATCTCAAAACTTTTATAAAACCGTATGGGTTTGGCATCCAGATTTTCTATCCCTATACTGTCAACCGTTTTTTTGAAATAAATAAAAGAATCACTAATAAATTTAGTTCTTTCTGAGTTCCTATCGTAATCTACAATATATCTGTTCAGGATAGTATCATTAAAAATCTCATCTAGTTTATGGTCTGTTGTATAATATGCTAAGCTCTTAAGGTTTTGATATATTTCTTTTTCTATTGCAGACCAGTTGTCTGGATTCTCTTGCCCATAAATATTTAGTATCAAAAGGTTGAAAAATAGGAAAGAAACTAAAGTGACAGTTTTTATGAGTTTTAAATCCATTATTTTGAAAATATTAGTTAGTATAACAGGAATTTTTATAGGTAGCTTTTGTTTGAAGTTAAATAAATTACTAGGTAAGATATGACTGCATAAATAGTAAGTACTCCTATTGTTGCTATGTCTTGAAAAGACTTAAATGATACAGAAATAAGGCCTATATAAGTAAGTAGATATCCTAATAAAATATAGGTTCTTTTTTTTGAAAAAATGAAAATCATTCCAGTAATTGTTAATATCGATATTAAAAGACCAATACGAAATAAATCTAAATCTTGAATACTATCTAATACCATAATAATCCATATAATCCCTGATGTTAGATAGAACTTTTGAACATCTATAGGAACGATTACTAATAATACTATTGAAAGTATTTTTAATATAATTAAATGCTGCTTTTTTTTCATTGAAAATTATTATTATCCGATAAAAGTTAACGGAATTTATTGAACTCCAATTATATTGAGATTCAAATGAGGTTTCCAAAATACCCCTTGCTATTAATAAAAATGAATAAAAAGAGGATTTTAGTAATGTTATTTTTTAAACTGCTTATTTTATAATAGTTAAGATCTAATCTTTGTTCTTTGTTCTTATAGCGAAGCGGTCTTGTATTTTAAACCGGATATTAATGATTAAAATTAATCTTTAATTACGCTATGTTTTTCTATGAGGGTTGAAATTTCTTTTTTGTAATTTTCAATAGTAGCATTGTCAGTCTTAAAGAGTTTTTGATATTCCTCAAGAATTATGGGGCTGTATTGTTTTACACTTTCAATATCAAAATACATACGTCCTGTTCTACGGATAAAAAAGTCTATTGGGTTTTGTAAAATTTCGTATTCAACAGTAAAATGAAATTCGGCTTTTATAAGTTTTTCAGGATTATCGTCTCCTGTAAAATTATGGTATAACTTTAAAATTTCTTCGGTTTGCTTTCCGTATGTATGTACTAAATAAAACGCATCATATTTTGAAAAACCATCTTTTTCAAGCTCTTTAAAAAGTTGTTTTCTGTACTGTTTTACTTCCCTGTAGCTTTCCCAAGTTCCGCCAGAAAGTGGAATTTTATCGGTGTTGCATTTTGGAATTTTAATAGCAAAGTCTTCTTCCATTCTTTTGGCTATTTTATCTACAGTTCGTTCCGCCATTTTACGATAACCAGTTAGTTTCCCTCCAGCTATGCTTATTAATCCGCTTGCGGAAACAAAAATCTCATCCTTTCTAGAAAGTTCTGATGGAGATTTACCGTCTTCATGAATTAAAGGTCGCAATCCAGCCCATGATGATTGGATATCTTCCAACGATAAATTTATTTTTGGAAACATATGGTTTATGGCTTCTATAAGATACACCGCATCTGTTAAGTTAGTATAAACTTCATCCTTATTATCGGTATAATTGGTATCGGTTGTGCCTACATACGTTATTTTTCCACGGGGAATAGCAAAAATCATTCTCCCGTCTGGAACATCAAAATAAACGGATTGTTTTACAGGGAATTTTTCAAATGGAAAAACAAGATGTACTCCTTTTGTTAAATGCAACCCATGTCCTTGTTTTGACTTATTTAGCAATCGTATTTCGTCTACCCAAGGCCCTGTGGCATTGATTACATATTTTGCGTTGATTTTATATGTTTCCCCCGTAATTTTATCGATTACTTCAACACCTTGTACCTTTTTGTTTGTGTATAAAAAATTAGTAACCTCTGTGTAATTAATAGGAACAGCTTGGTATTGCAGTGCTGTTTTTATGTTTTCTATAGTTAAACGGGCATCGTCGGTTCTGTATTCCGCATAATAACCAGCGCCTTTTAAAATTTTCTTCGGAAGTAAAGGCTCTAGGTTTAAAGCTTCCGTTTTATCTACCATTTGTCGTTGGTCTTCATCTTCTACCTGCGCTAATAAATCGTATACTTTTAACCCGATAGAAGTAAGCCACTTCCCGTAAGAGCCATTTTCAACCAAGGGGAGTAGCATTTTCTCTGGGAGGACTAAATGTGGTGCTAATTTGTGTACAATAGCACGTTCGGTACCTACTTCTTTTACCAACCAAAAATCGAATTGCTTTAAGTACCTAAGTCCGCCATGAATAAGTTTGGTAGATTTACTACTAGTACCAGAAGCAAAATCTTCTTTTTCTATCAGCGCTACTTTTAAGCCCCTTGAAGCGGCATCTAGAAGGATTCCAGCGCCTGTTATTCCGCCACCAATAACTACAAGATCAAAGGTAGTCTCTTTTAGTATTTTAGTGTTTTCTGAACGGTTGAGGTTGGAGAAGTTATATAGTTTCATGGATTGATTTTTCCTTTAAGAAAGATACAATTTTAAGCCATAAAAAGGTTAAGGGCAAACTCATACTTTACAAAACAAAGTGAAATTTAGTAAAAATCCATTTGAATCAATCTTAAATCTCAAAATTTTGACACTTTTTTTTATTTTCAATAGTCTTAAAAATTGCTTTTACATAAAAATAAGTAGAAATAAAAGGCTTCAGTTTAGAACTACGTTGATTATTTGTTGACTCCAATATCAACCCAAACGCCAGTGATTTTGTGCTTTTCATTTCTTTTGCTCGCCCAAAAGAAGCGAAACAAAGAAAAAGGCGCCTTATCCAATGAATTTTTTCGACAACGGGGTCGAAAAACCGTAACCGAAACTCTGCGTCGCTGCACTCCTGATTTCAGAGCTTTCGGTCACTATTCTGCGGATAAGGGGTTTAGCTGCGCTAGCACCAACACTACTTTTAACGAAAGCTAAATAAAAAGTATGAGTTTGCCCTGTAAAAAGATTAAGAAGTTTTTTCAATTTCAATAAAAATTGTTTTTTCATTTCCCAATTCATCTATTGCAGTAATTTGATGTTTCCCTACGGAAGGAAGAATAGCAATTTCATGAAAAGTTTTAGTTTCACCAATATAGGTATTGTCCAAATACCAGAAAATACTACTCTCTCTTTTGGGATGTGCAATTTTACATATTACTTCGTTGGTTTTACCTCTAAAGTTTTTGGTTAAAATTATTTTACTATTGTTTTCAGGATAAATAAAATCCATCTGAGAGGCATCGTTATTCTTACAAGCTATATTTAAAGGAGGCATGCTTTTGTAATTTGCATCACTGCTTTTATAATAAAATTCCATTAATGGAGGTAATACAAACCATGATTCAGAAATCATTTTTTCCAGTGGATAGCAAGAGGCGTTCACTCTAAATTGTTTTTTTTCGTCTAAATGAATCAATTTATGATAGGGACATACCTTAAAATTTGCTCCAGCATTAGGTACTTTTATAGTAGTATTTGGACAAATTGGAGACGCTAAATATCCGCTATTATTGCAGATAGTAACTTCTGTTAAAGCGTCAAAAGGAGTTTTAAACCAAGTAGTTTTTGGTAAGGCATCAAAGACATCAAACAATAGGGGAGCGGCACTATTTACGCCAGTTAATTGTGGTCTCCCTTCGCCATCCGCATTTCCTACCCAAACCCCTACCAAGTATTTTTTGGTTACGCCAATAGCCCAAGCATCTCTATTTCCGTAGCTAGTTCCTGTTTTCCAAGCTATTTCTTTAGAATTGTCAAAAAATTCCCATGCTTCTTCATTTTCTGGACGATTCACTTCTTTTAAAGCTTCAAGTGTTAAAAAAAAACTCCCAGCATCAAAGACATTTTTTTCTTGTGTTTTATTTCCGAAGTTATAATTTTCTTGCTGAAGAAATACAGGGTTTCCAAATTCATTAGAAAAATATTCACTAGAAGTTTCTGTAAAATGATTCACAGTAGAAGCCATTCCAGCATATGCTTTACATAAATCCCATAAGTTGCTTTCAGCGCCACCTAGAATCAATGAAAGTCCGTAATAGTCTGAAGTCTTATTAATATCCTTTTGATGAAAATAATTGAGCTGTTCTCTAAATTTCTCCAAGCCATATTCTTGTAATAAACGTACCGCAGGGACATTAAGAGAGCGTGCTAATGCTTTTTTAGCCTGTACCGCACCAGCATACTGTTCATTAAAATTGGTTGGACTGTATCCAGCAATTTGTGTAGGAACGTCTGCAACCAATGTATTTGGTAGGAGTTCTCCGCTATCCAACATAGCGGCATATAAAAAAGGTTTTAAAATACTCCCTGTACTTCTTGGAGCTTGAATAACATCAACATCTTTTTGATGCTTTTTTGTAGTTGGGGTATTTCCTACATAGGCAATTACTTTTTTGGTTTCAATATCCATAACTAAAACGCCTGCATTATATACCTGGTTTTGGCGTAGTGTTTCGTAATGGCGTTTTACAATGGTATTTGTACGCTTTTGAAGTTCAAAATCTAGTGTTGACTTTAGTTTTTTTCCTTTATTTTTTGAGGAAGCAAATTGTAAGAAATGAGGCGCTATTTGTGGTAAAGCAAAAGGTTTTTCGGGTAATGTTTCTGTTATTGCTAATTTATAGGTTAATGAATCTATAATTTCTTCGTTCCATAATTTATGGAGGAGTTTATCCCTTTTTTCTAATAAACGAGATTTGTTTTTTCCAGGATAAATAAGGGCTGGAGCATTTGGTAGTACTGCTAATGTTGCTGCTTCCGCCCATGATAATTTTTCAGAAGAAATTCCAAAATACCGCCAAGAAGCTACTTCCAATCCAACTACATTTCCTCCAAATGGTGCGTGTGCTGCGTATAAATTTAAAATTTCGTCTTTTGTATCTCGAAGCTCTAAACGGGTGGCTTGTACCAACTCAATAAGTTTTTCGAAATAAGTACGCTTTTTTCCTTCTCTTGAAAGTCGGATTACCTGTTGTGTTAATGTACTTGCTCCCCGAACTACTTTTCCAGATTTTATATTTGCTACAAATGCTTTTGCTATAGAAACAGGATTAAATCCTGGATGATGATAAAAATAACCATCTTCAAATTGTATAATACACTGCTTAAACTTGTAAGGAACACTGTCGTTTGCTGGAAAACGCCATTGTTCATCATTGGCAATTTTAGCACCTAAAAGAATTCCTTCCCGACTTTCAATTACTGAAGAAGTTGGATTGTTGAAAAGCGACTTAGGAAGACAAAAATAATATCCTACTAACAGCAATAAAATGACAACACTTTTGTAGCGATGCGTTACAAAAAGGAACTTTTTTGCATCGTATAAAAAATGTTTAATTATTGAATTCATCTTGTCTTTTGCGTTTAAGCGAAAAATAGTAAGATTGCTTTACCCCCTTTAAATCTTTCCGATGGCTATAAAGTCATAAAGCGACAGCGTATTCTTAATTTTTCAATCATTAAATCCTTCAATGTTTTAATCTTTCAATCTTTTCCATAAACACTTAAACACTAACTTATTTAATTACTTCTACCCATTTACCTTTTGTTCTCACCATATAATCATTATCATACATAGCTTCACATTGAATTCCTGGTAAATAATACTTTCCTAAGTAGGATGCATTTAATAGAATTCTAAATGTTTTGCTTTCATTTTTCTTTAAGTCAAAATAGAAATTAGCACTGCTATCTCTAAGGTCGGTATAATTAACTTGGTTATCTTCAAAATTTCCGAAATCGGTAAAACGGGTGTTTACAATTTCCCATCCGCTAGGGAAAAATTCTGTTAAAGCAACGTTTTTTAAGTCTACAGCTTTAGTGTTGGTTATAGTAACTTCAGCAATAAAATTAGTTCCTTGAGTTAATGTATTTATATCTATAGACTTACCGTTTTTTCCTTTGAAGCTAACCAGAGCTTTTAAGTTTCTACTAGATTCTTTTTCTTCTCCTACCGGAAGTTTCCCAGTATTAAGTACTCGTACAAAAACAGTATTTTCTGCATTGTTTTTTAGAGTAATAGTATTGCTTCCTTTTTTTACTGAAAGTACTCGGTTTGCTAAGGTTTTATCAGTCTCGATAGTATTGCTGTTTGTATTCAAGGTATAAGAAATGTGCATCCCTTTCCCGCCAATATAGTTAGCAAATTTTGCCATAGCAAGCAAATTGTAGGCTGTACTCTGTGTACTCATCCATTTATCTGAAGCCAATGTTTTGGCAACATCTTTTGAGATACTTTGAGCTTGCTCTTTATTTTTTAAAAGCACTAAAGTTTCTAAAGCCATAGCTCTATTTCTATCCGTAGAGCCATAGGTGTAAGCATCATAATCAACAGGTGCAAAATCTATAGTAGCGCTGTTAAAAACGGTTTTAGCAACCTGAAGCTGCCCAGCAAGTGCATAAGCTGCTGCAAGTCTATGTTTGGCTTCGTTAGAAATGCTTGGAGTTTCCAATAACCTATTCATGGAAGAAACATCGGGTTTTCCCGCTAAAGCCAATGTATATAAGCGGTAAGCTTGTGCTAAACTTGAATTAGTACTAGAATTTCGCCATTGTTTAGCTTCTTGTTGTTGGTAGTGAATCCATTTCTGTTTAAAGCCAATAGGTAATACATATCCTTTGCTTTCTGCCTCTAATAAGAAATGTCCAGCATAAGAAGTCCCCCAGTCGTCGGTAAAGTTTTGTCCTTGCCAATAGGAGAAGCCTCCATTAGGAAGTTGAAAACTACTAAGACGATTAATACCTTTTTCGATATTTGTTTGAATACGTTGTTTTTTATCAATAGTAAGGTCAAAAATATCAGCTAAAAATAATTGAGGAAAAATAGCAGAGGTTGTTTGTTCCACACAACCATGAGGATATCTAATTAAATATTCCAATCGGTTAGTAAAATCCATTGGAGGCAATGTAGAAAACTCAATTTGAGCACTGTTACTGCCATCAATTCCAAAGGTTTCTAAATTAATAGTTTTTGAAGCTGTAGCCTCCAAAATTTCTTCTTGCACAATGGTAGAATACGGATTCGGATTTACAACATCCAATTCGATTTTATAACTTGCTTTTTCACCATTTGCTGTTGCATTTACTTCAATGGCTCCTATGCCTGTAATTTGATTTACCTGAAGGTCAAAATAAACCATTTTTTCATCAGGTTCTGTAAACGTTACCGTTTTGGTTTTTTCGCCAATTACTTCGTAAGCAACATTATTTTTAATAGAAACGGTTACATTTTTAATAGTGTTTTCCATGGCGAAAACAGTAACTGGAATATTAACTGTTTCTTTTGGAGTTATTTTTCTTGGAGCCGATGCAAGTAGCATTAAAGGTTTTTTTACAGGAGTAGATTTCTCAGCAATTCCGTAGGCATTTTCAGCAGTATTTCCTGCAATAATCATGGTGCGTACAGCTCCAATATATTTAGGAATTTTAATTTTATGCGTTTTTGCTTTCCCTTTTGGAAGTTCAAATGGTCCTAAATAGACAACCATAGGTTTGAATCGGTTTGCCTTTTTATTCTTAGCACCTGCCAACATTCCATCTCCTCCAATACTAAATACTTGATCAATTCTACCGCCAAAAGCCCCAATAATATCATCATAAACATCCCAAGTTTTAACACCTAAAGCTTCACGGGCAAAAAAGGTATCCCAAGGATTTGGAGTTTTAAATCGGGTTAAGTCTAGTAAACCTTCATCTACAATAGCTAACGTATAAGTCATTGCTTTCCCATTCTTCTCACTCACTTTTACATTGATATTCTCTTCAGGTTTTAGAGAATTAGGCATAGATATTACTGGTTCTAAAATGGTTTCTGGATTATTAACAGTAATCGGAATTACACCATACATTCTAATAGGAGCGTCATTTACTGTGGTGGCATGCGGTTGAAGTAATGAAATATGAATATATACATTTGGGGTGTAGAGCGCTTCAATTGGAAGCTCAAATTTGGTTTCTTCCTTTTCAGGAATTATCCACATAGATTTTAAAACTTCATTTCCATTTTCAACGGTTACTAAAGCTCTTCCTTGGTTGCTAGAAGGAAAGGTTATAATTGCTTTTTCCCCTACATTATAAGTTTCCTTATCAGAAGAAAAAACAAGCATGGTAGCCGATTCTGGGTCTTGGTTTTTAGATTTCCCAGCCCAT
The DNA here is from genome assembly GCF_000260115.1 of Galbibacter orientalis DSM 19592. Lineage (GTDB taxonomy): Bacteria > Bacteroidota > Bacteroidia > Flavobacteriales > Flavobacteriaceae > Galbibacter > Galbibacter orientalis. The sequence continues at coordinate 1,105,095 of NZ_JH651379.1, forward strand.
CCTGGCCAATCAAAATAAACAGTTTTCCCTGTGGAATGTCCTCCTTTAGAATCCTCAATACGCACTAAATAACGTCCCCATTCTGGATATTTTATTTGGAATTTAAAACTCGCTTTTCCGTTTTTATTAGTACTTACCGTAGTTTTAAATACTTCTTCTTGATAATTGCTGCTATTAAAAGTGGATAAATTATCTTCGGAAGTGTCCCACCACCAGCGCCAATCAATTTTATAAACCGATACATTAAGTTTGTCTACCGCTTTTGGTTTTCCATTTTCATCTACAGTAGCAACTTCAAAGGTGTGATTCTTGTCTGTTAGCAGCATACTTCTTTTAGCATCTCCGTCGGGAACTCTAAGTCCTACATAAGTGTTGTAAGGCGAATAATTTTTTGTAAATACATCGGTGCTGAAATCTCCCCCGTTTTCATAGACTTTTGTAATAAATGAAGCCTTTAACATTCCTGGAGCTTTGCCTTTTAGTTGTGGAGATAAATTGAAAGTAGTTTTTCCTTCCGCATTTATTTTTCCATCGAAAACAGTTTGATCTTCAGAAGAAAATTTAATGGTAGGATCGTCAAAAGTGTAATTTGGAAATTCTTTAAATGTTGTGTTTGTTACTGAAAAACGCCCTTGAATATCGCTCTTTAAATTTTTTGCAATAGCGCCATGTAACCACGTAACCGACATGTTTCCTTGGATAGCTTCGTTGGCGGAAAGCACTTCTTTATTAAAATCGACTTTTATCTTTAATCGATTCGGTTTGATAGTTTCTATTTTAAGATTTTTTGTAAACGTAGCACCGCCTACACTTACTTTTGCAAGCCAATTTCCTGTTGGTGCATTTTGCTGTGTTACAACATTAAAATTATAAAACCCACCAATACCATCTGCTTTAACCTCTTTATGAATTATTTTACCATAAGGATCACTTAGCTCAAATTTTACAGGATGATTATCTGGAATAGGGTTATTTTTATCATTTAAAATAAAATTTAAAAAGAGGGTGTCCCCAGGGCGCCAAACTCCTCGTTCGCCATATAAAAATCCTTTAATTCCTTTTTGGAGTTCTGTTCCTGCAACATCAAATTTACTTACAGATAATGCGTTTCCGTCGTTTAACTTAAGATATGTTTTTTGATTATTACGTTCGGCAATAGCAAAGAAAGCAGGGGAGTTTGCGTCAAAAATAGTAGTGCCAGAGGTTTCGGTAATTACGTTTCCAATAGGTTGTTGTTGGTAGTTGTAAAAAGTAACTTTTGTTCCTGCTAGAGGTTTTGTAGAGATAATATCATTGGCACTTACAAAATAGCTTTGGTTTTTTCCTTTTTTAATGGTTAAAGCAATGTCACTAGCAATAACATTTGTTTTAACGGTTTTGTTGTAATAGTAAGAATCCTTGCACGGATCTTCGCGTTCATTCCAATTGTAATTGTAGTAATAGTCATTATCCCAATAGGTGTTGTCTGTAGTTGGCGACCATTCCTCGGAATTGTTTACCTCATTTTTAAAATTGTCAAATTCATTGAGTTCAAAAGTTTCACTTTCTTCACTATTGCAGGTATACGAACTGTATTTTTTTCCGAAGGAAAATTCCACTCTATAAATAGCGCCAGGGTCTGGAGTTATAATATCTCGAAGGTCAATGGCGTATGCTCTCCAGTTTCCAGTGTTTTTTGTAAGGTTGGTTTGAAGTTGAATTGCTTTTTTAGCAATTGGGCGCGCTGTGGTGCGTAAATTTCCTTCTCCGTTGAGGTCGTTTTGCTGAAGAAATTGAAGAATATTATTTTCGTAAATTTTAATAATTGTAACATCTACGGCTTTTAAGTTAACTGCTTCGAAGTTAATTTTAAGGTTGCTAGAATTTGGTAAAATAGTACCGCTACTTAAAAGTCTAACATTAGGTTTTAGTTGTTCAAAGGCAATATTTTCACTAAAAATATTTTTAAGTTTAAAACCTTCCGAACTTTCTATTCCTTGAAAAACAGTAAGATTATTTACACCCTGAATTTTTTTATCTGGATATGCTTTTATAACATTCCCGTCAATAATAAATTTTAGATTTTCTGCACCTTCAAGTGTAATTAATCCTTCAAGCTTTTGAGATTTTTTAATTGGGTCGGAAAAATTTATTTCTAAATATTGATTTTCCCCTTCGTACGTATTTACATCTACAATAGTAAAATTATCTTTTCCAGGAATTTTTACTTTTGCCTCCCCTTTGTCATGAATACCTTGGTTATTTCCATCCCATAATATTTCTATTTCCGAATCATTGTCAAAGCGCTGAATACTATCAATAGTAAAAAGAATTTGAGTTCCTTCTTGGATTGTTTCGTCAAATTTGATGTTAAGCGATTTACTGTTTTGATAAGCAGAAACTAAGCTTTTTGCAGTTTTTAAATCCATAACATCACTACTGCGCAAACTTCCTTCTAAATATTGCCAATCTCTGTTGTAAGATTGAAGGTTTGATGTAGTGATATTAAATTGTTGTTCAAGCGTTTTTACTTTAAAAGTAAAGTCCTCAAGGTTGGACGGAATGTCCTCAATAAAGTTTTCTAAGTCTAAGGTAAGTGTATATTCGGTGCCTTGTTTTAAACCTTTTTCAGGAATAAAAGCAATAGTCTGATTGTTTAAAGCAACCACTTTTCCAGCAGCATAAGGCTTTATCTCTAGTATTTTATCATCTAGAATCTTGTTCTCCGAAAGTTTACTAGAAGGGTTTTTTAATACAACTCTAATATCGGATTTTGCTGAAATAATTCCTGTAGAAACATCAGAAATGTATTCTCTATATTTCAACAGGTTTTCCTTTTGCTGCTGAATGTCATTTTCTTTGTCTTTACAACCAATAATTAAGATTGCTAAAATGAAGAATAGTATTTTTTTTACCTGCATGATGTTTTTTTATAGGCGGATTAGACTATCAACCAAGAGTTATATTTTAAACAATGTATTATTTTAATCCCTCATGGAGGGCTTTATTCCTCGAAGCCTGCCCTGATTTTACCGAAGGGCTCTACGTCGAAATGGGTTAAATTATTTTCCTTTGAATACCTCGGAGGCTTGTCTCGAGGTAATTGATTTACCAAAGATACGAACAGTATGCTATTTTATGCAGGAAATTAATTACTTTCCGTAGATAGCAATTTCTAATTCCCCATCTCCGTTAATAGAAGCGCGATACATCCCTGCGGTATTAAATTCCATCGCCATGTTTCCTTCATGGTCAATAGCAATAATACCTCCATCGCCACCCATGTTTGGCACTTTTTCTTGAATTACTATTCTAGCAGCTTCAGCCAACGATTTTCCGCCATATTCCATCATGGCAGAGATATCATAAGCCACAACTCCACGAATAAAATATTCTCCCCATCCTGTAGAAGAAACAGCACAAGTTTTATTATTTGCATAGGTTCCGGCACCAATAATTGGAGCATCTCCCACACGTCCCCAACGTTTATTGGTCATTCCACCTGTAGAAGTTCCTGCGGCTAAATTTCCATTTTTATCTAAAGCTGCACACCCAACAGTTCCAAATTTATCGTCTTTAATAAAAGGGTCGTAAAATGCAGTTTGATCATCATGGTCGAGTTCTATTTTTTCTCTTTTTTGGGCTCTTTTTAAAGAATTCATTCTATTTTCAGTATAAAAATAAGAAGGATCAACTAGTTCAATTCCTTGTTCCTTAGCAAACTGTTCTGCCCCTTCTCTAGCAAACATAACATGTTCGGAATTTTGCATAACCGCACGTGCAAGATTAATGGGGTTTTTAACTGTGGTTACACCTGCCACAGCACCTGCATTTAATGTTTTTCCATCCATTATTGATGCATCCAACTCATTCTTCCCGTCATTAGTAAAAACAGCTCCTTTTCCAGCATTAAATAGCGGAGAGTTTTCCATTACATTAATTGTTTTTTCAATTGCATCTAAGCTACTCCCTCCTTTTTCTAGGATAGCGTAGCCTGTTTCTATAGCTTCTTTTAATTTTGCTCTATAGGCATTTTCCAGAGAGTCGCTCATATTCTTTTTTAAAATAGTCCCAGCGCCACCGTGAATAACAATTCCAAATTTATTTTTGCTTGGAGCTTCTTTTTGAGCAGGAGTTTCTTCCGTAGAAATTGTAGTAGTTTTTGACTGGCAAGAGAAGAAAAGAACCACAAAGGTTAATAAAAGGTATAGATTTCTCATGAAAATTATTTAAATTAGGATGTTAGTGGTTACTAAATTACTTTATTCCCAACTCTTTCCCAACTTGTATCCTTTTTATTTGAACCATGGGAGTTTAAATTAATTTAGTTAAGGTTTTAATACAGAAGAAAAGAGAGGTTACAGATATGATACTTTTATCAGTAAATGTATTCGTATATGAAGAGTAGCATGTAACAATTCAAATAATTTTCCACCCAATATAGCGTTGTTAGATTAAATATTAACATTGGTTTAGCACGGAAATAGTTGTTTTTTACATACATTGTCGGAAGTGGTTTTTTTATCACTATTTTTACTCACGATTATAAATGAATATTTTTATTATATTTAAATTATAAATTTAACGATAACTATGAAAAAAAACATAAGATATAGAACTGATTACCTTTTGCCTAAAAATAATTTTTTGGTCGGAATGGGTTCTATCTTAAATATAGCTGGTAGTTATTTTGAATACAATTACTCAAAATCAGATAACGAAGCAGACTTAAAATCATTGACTTCGGATTGGGATAATGTTGGCCAAGATATTAGGAAATCCAAAATTAGTTTTGAGGAAGAAAATAAACATAAACTTTGTTTAAAATAATTTCTTGTGTCTAAAAATAGAAAAGTTGATAATAAGTCTGCTATTAAGAAGACAAGTCAAGATATACCAGAAGAACTACAAGAAATAGAGGAAGATTTAACGAATTATAATCCAGAAATATTCAAAGGAGTTCCTCAAAAAAAGAAGGTAGAAATACTGCATAGTCTTTCCGTTGTGTCAATTCAGCATAGAAGTCATTCAGGTCCTTTGCCAGATCCAGAAACTTTAATAAAGTATAATTCCGTTATTCCAAATGGAGCAGATAGAATTATGAAAATGGCAGAGAATCAACAAGCTCATAGAATAAGTATAGAAAACAGAGTTGTTGCAAGTCAATCAGCTCAAAGTAAATTAGGTCAAGTATTTGGATTAATAATTGGGTTAGTTGGAATAGGATGTGGCACATTTTTAGCTGCTACAGGAGAACCTACAATTGGAGGAATTATTGCTGGCGGAACTGTAGTTAGTTTAGTTTCCGTTTTTGTGATTGGTAAATCAGCTCAACGAAAAAGTTTAGAAGAGTAGTATAGTTTCTTAAATTACTCCAACTAACGATTAAAATCATTCTTAACTATTAAAATTAGTCATCTTACTACCATTTTTTCTATAAGTTACTTACTTTTATAGTTCATTTAGAAATAATATGGCAATTAAAAAACCTTTCAATTTAAATAAATGGGTAGAAGAAAACAGAGGACTCTTAAAACCTCCTGTTGGAAATAAAAACCTTTATAAAGAAGCCGACGATTACATTGTAATGGTAGTGGCTGGTCCAAATGCCCGTAAGGATTATCATTACAACCAAACGGAAGAGCTTTTTTATCAAATAGAAGGAACTATAGAAGTTCATGTCCAAGATGAAGGGGAGAAGAAAATTATGGAGTTAGGCCCTGGAGATATGTATTTACATCCTGCAGGAATTCCTCATAGCCCTATTCGTTCAGAAGGTTCTATTGGTTTAGTTATTGAAAGAAAACGTGATAAGCTTAATATTGAAGACGGATTATTGTGGTTTTGCGATAATTGTAATCATAAATTATATGAAGTTCGTTTTCCATTAAATGATATAGAAAAAGATTTTTTGAAGCACTTTAAACACTTTTATAATAGTAAAGAATTACGAACATGTGATAATTGTGGAACGGTGATGCCTATTGATGAACGTTATGTAGCTGATGAAGATTAATATGGGTTTTTGTAACGAAATGTCTCCTGCCTGTCGATATGACTTCGGAATATAAAATAAATGAATTTATTATCTGTAAAGCTATTTCTAGAAGATTTATAACCTTGCATGAAAGCATCTATAAAATGAGGTTCTAGTTTAGAATTACGTTGATTATTTGTTAGCTCTAATACCAATCCAAATGCCAGTGACTTCATGCTTTTCATTTCTTTTGCTCGCCCAAACGAAACAAAGAAAAAGGCGCTTTATCCAATGCATTCTGCGGATAAGGATTTTAGCTTCGCTAGTCACCAACACTGTTTTTAACTAGAGTTTTTCTATAATTTAAGTCACAGATACAGGGATTTATATAACAGAATTTTCTTAATACTTTGTACTAAATACCAAGTACCAAAATAATATTAGTGAATTTGTGACAGTAATTTTACTTTAATATGCTATCTTACAGTGTGTTAAGTCTATGAGAGTAGACCGTAGTTAGTTTCAGGAGTATCTGTCTTTTTATGCAATCTTTTTTCTTTTAAGCCAAATATAGTAACCTGTAATGGATAAAAATGGCCCTGAAAGTCCGACTATACAGTACAGAATTTTACTAAATAAGCCTCCATATTGTCCAAAGTGAAGTGGGAGAATACTACTGTTAAATTTAGTACTGAAATTGGCTTCGCTAATTTTGGTAACGGCTTTAATATCCCCCGATTTATAATCTATTAAAACCTTGTTATAATATTCGCTTAAGTAAAAAGCATCCCCTTTAAAAACACCATTCACCGTAATACTACTTTTTGGAGAAGTAGGGAGTCTAAGGTAGGTGGGAGTAAAATCTGGGTACTGTTTTTTTATAGTTTTTAATGCTGCTTCTACGGAAGTTTCTACTGTTGGAGGAGCTGGTTCTACTGCTTTTTTAAGTCCAGAGGTAACCACTTTGTAGGCTAAAAATATACCAGTAAAAACAATAATTAAATTTAGAAATAACGCCCAAACTCCAACATAACGGTGTAAGGAAGAGTAGTAATTTCGTTTGTTTTTACTACTTATTTTTGTTTGGAATAGCAGTGTTTTAAAAATAACTTTTCGGTAAAGAATGATTCCCGTAATTAATGAAAGGAAAAAACATATTCCTGCTAAAAGCACCAAGAAACGCCCTACAATACCAGCATGTAACGAGTAATGAAGTTTAAGAATCCACTTTGTAAAATGGGTGTTGGCATTTATAACTTTGCTTATTTTTCCTGTGGAAGGGTTTACAAAAGCGTATTTTCTAGCTTCGGGAGTTCTTAAATTAAAAATTATTGTTTTTCCTTCTTCAAACTTAATAATCCGCTTATCCCAATTAGGAAATTTTTTCTGAACTTCAGCAATTGCTTTATCTAGTTGTAAGTCGTTAGTTGTTGTTTCAACTTCATAACTATCAAAAATCAGTAAATCAATATCGTCTGTAAAAACCAACACAGAGCCCGTAATACCCAAAGCGAATAAAAAGATACCCGCAATGATACCGAAGTACGAATGGTATTTTAAAAGGACTCTGTTGTTCATGGTTGTATCTTTCTATAAGTTTACTGTAAGTGATACATTAAATTGTGTTCCGTTTGCCTTAATATAATTGGAGTCTCTAGCATTCCATTGAGAAATCGGATTATAATAATCTTCATTCAACAAGTTTTTAATACCTAAGCCTACCTTTGTAGAAGGAGTTAGTTGATAATTTGTTGTAAGATTTAATATGTTAAAACTATCAACAGGACCTTTACCATAGGTGTAGCTTCCATTATCATTTGGTTCAAAACGGTTTCTATCTCCACTGTAGATATAAGAAAGGCGAGCATCAAATTTGTTATTCCATTTGTAAGACACATAAGAAACTATTTTAACAGGAGGAATTCTGTCTCCTCCCATATAAGTATCGTAATCTCCACTATCTTGACTGTCTATTTTTCCTTCAGTATAAGAAACCGAAGTTCCAAAATTTACATTTCTTGCGAGTTCTGTATCCATAGAAACTTCAAAACCATATACTTTTTCTGGCTGACGTAAAATCTCAAACGCACCACTAGCAGTTTCACTGTAAGTAGAACCTAAATCTGAGGTGCTTATAAAGTAAGCTCCGCTTAAATTAGTTCTTCCTAGGTGACTGTTAAAGCCTATTTCGTAGTTGTTTGCAATTACAGCTTCGGAATTAATCTCGTTAACTGTATTTTCTGTTGCAGAGCGAAGTGTTCTTCCTAAATCTGCAATAGAAAAACTTTGAGAGAAACTTATAAAGGGTTTAAAAATACTCCATTTGTTATATCGTAATCCAGCGTTAAAAGTAGTTGCATTATAGTCTAACTCGCCTCCTGTTATGGCATCACCCCCACTATTAGGAGTAGTTTCTCCTACGTTATATCTTGTAAGAGTTGTGTAATCTGGAATCTCGATATTTATGTTTTCAAAACGAATTCCAGCTTTTAAAACAAAGTTTTTATAAAGTGTTTTTAGTTGAGCATAAGGCGCAAAGTTTGTCATATCCATTTGCGGAACCCAATCACGACCATCAACTAATTCTTGCTCTGTTTTATCATTTAAAACATCAACACCATAAAGAATATTTCCTGTTACTTCTCCAAATGTATAAGGTGTTTTTAAATTAAAACGAGCTCCTTTTTTTGCTGATAAAATGGATGATTGTCCGCCATCATAGCCTAAGTTTGGATCGTAAAAGCTATCTGTATACCCATATACGGTTTTAAAATCTTGCATATAAAGGTTCAATCTAAAATCTGTTTTCCCGAAGATATCATCATAATCATACGTTAATTGTGCATTATGGTTATATCTATTTCCTTGATCTTGACCTAAATCCTCACCAAGTACTCCAATAGTTGGTGTTTCACCATAAACCCCAACCTGCGGAACGTAATCTGTATCTTGATTGCTGCTGAAATAATTATACATTAATTCCACTCGTTGCTTTTCGGTAATTTGATAGTTAAGTTTCCCGAATAAACTATACTGGCTAGTTTCTCCTAACCCATAAAACGGAGAAATTACCTCACCATTAGCATCTTTATAAATGCCTGTTTGTCTAAAGCTTCCACTAGCAACATATCCTAATTTATTAAGTTGCCCAGAGAAAGTTTGAGTTACTTTAGCTCCAACAGTATTGTTAATGTCTACCAATGCCCCTTCAGCGCCAACATACGTGGTGCTTTCTAATTTTTTGCTAGCATGTGGTTTTTTGGTAATATAATTTACAATACCACCATCGGCACCATTCCCATAAATAGCAGTTGCACCTTTAATAACCTCTACTCTCTCTAAAGTACTTGGATCTATAGTATTTACATCTCTTCCTCCTGATCTTAGTGGGGTAGACTGCGGAATTCCATCAATTAAAACCAGCATTCTTCTACCTCTTAATGTTTGCCCGGTACTACTTGTTTGGTTAGAACTTAGAGACATCCCAGGAACTTCTGTTAAAACATCGGCAACAGAATTACTTGTTTGCGCTAAATTTTCCACTTGTTTTGAAGTTATAACAGAAACAGAAGAAGGAACTTCATCTAGTGTTTCTCTGGTTCTATTGGAAGTAATTACAACTTCGTTTAACTGCTCCATTGATTCTTCTAATACAACATTGATTTCTGTTGTAGTATTGTTTTTAACTTCTACTTTTTTTGTGATAGTAGTAAAACCAATAGCAGAAAATTTAAGGGTATACAATCCGTTTTGAAGATTCTCTAAACGGTAAGTACCATCGTTGGCTGTAGTAACGCCTTTATTATTTTCTTTTATTACAACCGAAATATATGGGATGCCCTCATTTGTATTATCTACTACCTTCCCTTGGATACCTCCTTCTTGTCCATAAATGGCTATGGAGCTGATGAAAAACAGTATAAAAGTTAAATATTTCATTATTATTCTTATTTAGATTTGTTTAAAATAGCAGCAAAAGTACGCTCATTTTACTCTTATCCAAATATTATGAATGTTAATTTTCTATTTTCTTCTAATAAGTAAGAGTATTCTTATTTTTCTGATGTATGAAGGATTTGTTGGTTTCAGGGAGGGTTTAAAATCTTATAATTTTGCTACAAATACTAAGAGATAATTTCTCCTGTTTGATGGGGTGGAAATAATGATGTATGTTTGGATTCATCACAAAAAATAGCCTGCTATATCCCTTTGTTTTAACAGTATATAGGGGTTTATTTTTAGCTTACCGAATGTGGCTTTCCATAAAGAATTTGTATTTTCGTGATTATTGAAACATAAATGAGTTAAAAAGTTATAAATATGACAATTAATATAAGTGATTCTAAAATTTCTGAAGCGTTAAATCAATTAGGAGTTAAAACTGAAAATTTAGGAAGTTCAACAGGGAGCAATTGGTTTGCATCTGGAGAAGAATTAATTTCTAAATCTCCTGTAGATGGTGTTATTATTGGTAAAGTAAACCAAACTACAGCTGAAGATTATGAAAAAGTGCTTCAAACTGCAGAAGGAGCTTTTAAAGAATGGCGTAAAGTAACTGCACCCCAACGTGGAGAGATAGTAAGGCAATTTGGAGATGAACTTAGAAAACACAAAGCTTCTTTAGGGAAATTAGTGTCTTATGAGATGGGGAAGTCGTACCAAGAAGGTTTAGGAGAAGTTCAGGAAATGATAGATATCTGTGATTTTGCAGTAGGGTTATCTCGCCAATTGCATGGCCTTACTATGCATTCAGAACGTCCAGGACATAGAATGTATGAACAATACCATCCATTAGGAATTGTAGGAATTATTTCTGCTTTTAATTTTCCGGTGGCGGTTTGGGCTTGGAATACAGCTTTAGCTTGGGTTTGTGGAGATGTTTGTGTTTGGAAACCATCAGAAAAAACACCTTTAACGGCTGTTGCTTGTCAGAAATTAATAGGGAATGTTATAGAAGCAAACAATTTGCCAGAAGGGATTTCTTGTTTAATAATAGGCGATTATAAAGTTGGAGAATTACTTACAAATGATAAAAGAGTTCCGTTGGTTTCTGCAACTGGGTCTATAAGAATGGGAAAAATAGTAGCACAGGCTGTTGCGGCTCGCTTAGGGAAATCTCTACTAGAATTAGGAGGTAATAATGCCATTATTGTTACGCCAGACGCAGATATTAAAATGACGGTTATTGGTGCTGTATTTGGTGCTGTTGGAACTTGTGGGCAGCGTTGTACGTCTACACGCCGACTTATAGTGCATGAAACTATGTATGACCAAGTTAAAAATGCGCTTGTAGAAGCATATAAACAGCTTAGAATAGGAGATCCTTTAGATGAGAATAATCATGTTGGGCCACTTATAGATAAAGATGCTGTTGCTAATTATTTAAATGCTTTAGCTGAAGTTAAAAAAGAAGGAGGTACAGTTTTAGTTGAAGGTGGTGTGCTTGAAGGGAAAGGTTATGAAAGCGGATGTTACGTAAAACCTGCAATTGCCGAAGCTGAAAATCATTTTGAAATTGTGCAGCATGAAACATTTGCTCCTATTCTTTATTTAATGAAGTATAAAGGTGGTGTTGAAAATGCTTTGGAACTTCAAAATGGGGTAGTGCAAGGCTTATCTTCAGCAATTATGACTAATAATTTAAGAGAAGCAGAACACTTTTTATCTCACCAAGGATCCGATTGTGGCATTGCAAATGTAAATATAGGAACTAGTGGTGCCGAAATTGGGGGTGCTTTTGGTGGCGAAAAGGAAACAGGAGGAGGAAGAGAAAGTGGTTCCGATGCTTGGAAAGTGTATATGAGACGTCAAACCAATACCATTAATTATACAACTGAACTTCCGTTAGCACAAGGAATAAAATTTGATTTATAATAGCATAATCATACTTTCTACATAAAAAGGAGGCTATCAGGCTTAGCTAATCGAAGTTTTTAAACATCTAACTCTTAAATATTATCTTAAACTTGATAGGATACTCTTATTGTTAGTTGTTTAAAAACTTCAACAAGCTCATTTTTAAAGTTATAAATTACTTTTTAGACGGCTGTTTTTAATATTGTAAAACACTATTATTCGATAAAAAAGTAGGCTTAAACCCTAAACTATAGTAACTTAATTACCAAGGTTAATAAATATTTTCAGAAAGTATCCCTTTTGCTGTTAAAAATAGAAAGCAAAATTTTAAAAAGCTTCCTTTCTAAAATAAATATTTTATCCCAGTAACAACTTGTCTTTACTTTTTTTGCAGCGAAACGGTCTTGCGTCTTTATCTGAAAAGTACAGATTATAAAACTCCATTAGCTTCCACCCATTTAAAAATATGTGGATCTTGGGGAGTAGACATTCTTTCTGAAATACGTTTTAATCTTTCAGGTAATCTTACTAGGTAATCTCTAGCTTTTTCACCTTTATCATTTAACTCTCTAATTTTATCGATTTCCCAATATTGGTTTAATCGATCTAAAATATTGATATAATCAAAAGTTGTGTAAACACCTAGGCGTTGTGCCGCATTAGAGAAGTTTTCAAAAGCACTTCCAATATGGTCTCCAGATTCCCTAACAAATTGTGCTGGCATTACAATTTTTCGCTTCATCATATCAGCAAAGGCAATCATCATTTCACTAGGGTCGTAATCAAAAATAATTTTTACAAACTCACGGTATGCCAAATGGTGTCTCATCTCATCTCCAGCAATTATGTTACACATTTTTGCCAACATAGGGTTTCCTTTCTTCTTAGCTAATTGTCCCACTCTTTTATGAGAAATATTGGTAGCCAATTCTTGGAAAGAAGTATAAACAAAGTTTTTATATGGGTCTCTTCCGGTACCTATATCAAAACCATCAGCAATCATATGTTGTGTAGTAACTTCAATTTCTTTCATGTTCACACGGCCAGAGAGGTATAAATATTTATTTAAAACATCTCCATGTCTGTTCTCTTCTGCAGTCCAATGACGAACCCATTTTGACCAACCATTTCTTGCGTGTTGGTCTACGCCTTCTACATCCATCAACCAAGATTCGTAGGTAGGTAAAGCTTCTTCTGTAATTGTATCTCCAACCAATACTACCCAAAAATCGTATCCTAATTCTTGTGCCTCTCCTCTTATTTTTTTCACTTCTTCAAAAAAGTTTTCACCTTGAGAATCTGGTAAGAAATCTGTAGGTTGCCATATTTGGTCAGCAGGAATAAGATATTGCTCTAGAAAAGAATCAACTCTCTTTTCTATAGTTTGCATTACTTCAAGTCTAATATTATGTAGTGACATGCTGTTCTGATTTTATGTTGGTAAATATCGTATTTCTAAAAATTATATACGAATACTTTAAGCTTTTTCTGCAATTCTCTTTTTAAAAGGAGGTTATGCAGTATTTTTTTGGTTTTAAAACCTCTTATTTTACTTATTAATTGAGATTTTAACGCTCCAAAACGTGCTCTTTATTTGCTGATGAGTTTATGTCTAAATGTTTTTTCAGTTTAATACAAAAAGATTTTAATCCCAACGCTTCCTATTAAAGATACAAAATTTAAAAGTTAGAATGAAGAATTTTACATTTTCATAACTATTTGACTCAAAGTTTTTTACATATTTAGCCCTACAATTTAAGAAATTGACTAAATTTGAGTGTAAGAATTTATAAACCAAAGTGATATCCTATGAAATCTCTCTACTTAGTTGGTATAATTATTACCATTATAGTTGGCTCTTTTTTTAATTGGATTTTATGTTGTGAGGTAGAAGCAACCCCAATAGAAAATATAGAGACTATAGCTCCAAAAGAAACTTCAATGGTTGTTAACCCACTTGTAATAATAGACAGCACAGGAAATTTTAATTATAAAACGAATGATAATTTCAATTTTAATAAATCTGATTTTATTATTCTTAGGCCTCTTGGTGCTGGGGTAGAAGAAGGAATTGCTCAATTGAAAGATTATCTTAATGGAGATGGTGCAAAATTTATTGATGTAACAGGTTTTTATTCAATTGCTGAAGAAAATAATTCTGCTTTTCCAAACTTAGGATTAGCCAGAGCAAATGCAGTTAAAAACCATTTGATAGCAAAAGGGGTTTCTTCTAAAAAAATTAATACTTATGGAGAATTAAAACCAAATCTAAAAGTTCAAGATAGTATCTATGTAGGGCCTGTTTCTTTTGTTATAACAAACGATTCTAATTTTAAAGATGCCGAAGCGGTTGTAGAAAATATTAAAAAGAATCCAATTGTATTATACTTTGAGACTGGCAGAAGTACTATTACCTTAACAGAGGAGCAACGGGCTAAGTATTTAAGTATTGTTCAGGCTATGGATAAGGTTGATGATGTTTCAGTCCAAATTATTGGTCATACCGATACCACAGGAAACGCAGAGAATAATAAGGTTTTAGGAAAAGAAAGAGCAGAATTTATAAAAACCTATTTGGTAAGAAATGGTATTTCTTCTGAAAATATTGAAACCATTTCAAGGGGAGAAACGGAGCCTATAGCAGATAATAACACGAACGAAGGGCGAGCAAAAAATAGAAGAACTGTAATTACAATTAAGAACTAATCATCCAAAATTTATATATATGAACTGGTGTTTACTTATTCCATTAATAGTAGGCGTTATATGCGCAATTTTAGGTTATTTATTAGGGAGGTTATCTTCTGGAAATAATACTGCCGAGATTGAAGCTTGGCAAAAAAAATACGACAAATTGGAAGCCGACCTTACCGATTGTAGGTCTAAATTGGCAGCCAAACCTAGTCCTTCTGTAAGTTCAAAAACTGAAAACACAACTTTAAATTTAATTCCATTTGATGCTGCATTAGCTAAGGCTACTTATGGGAAAAAAATAAAACAAGACGACCTTAAAATTGTGGAAGGAATAGGGCCTAAAATTGAACTATTATTTCACGCTAAAGGCATTACCACTTGGAAAGGACTTTCTGAGTGTAGTGTAGAAAAATGTGAAGAAGTTTTAAAATCTGGTGGAAAGGCATACGAAATACACAAACCTGGAACTTGGCCAAGACAAGCACAATTAGCTTACGAAGGGAAGTGGGTAGAGTTACATGCTTGGCAAGACGAGTTGAAAGGCGGAAAATAAACTAACCAACTTAAAAAATAAAAGGTTCTCTTTTTTCTAAAAGGAGGATCTTTTTTAGTTTACCAATGTAAATAAAAATAATACTTTGTATTGTTCTCCCAATCTATTTCTTAACTTACTATATGCCTTTGTTATCTGCGCTTCTACAGTTTTAATAGATAAATCTATATGTTCGGAAATTTCAATATTGGTAAGGCCTTCAATTTTACTTAACATAAAAACACCTTTGCATTTAGGCGGTAATTTTTCAATTTCTTCTGTAACTATTCTAAAGAAATTTTCAATTTTAGAATCATCTATACTTGTAGTAATTTCTTCTAGGCTTTCTAAATATTTATAATGCAAATAGGTGGTGGCTTTACTTTTTTGATAGGTATTAACAAATTCGTTGTAAACAGATTTATAGAGAAAACTCTGAATAGAAAAATTCTTATTTAATTTCTTTCGATACTGCCATGTCTTTAATAATACATTTTGAACAATATCTTCTGCAATAACCTTGTCGTTTATTAAGCTTACAGCGTATGCATATATTTTCCGATAGTATTTATCTACTAAATATTCATAGGCTTTTTCATCTCCTTTTTTTAAGCTATTTATAAAAATTTCATAATTATTGTAAATCATAAATTGTGGGTTGGCAGGTTGTTAAACCTCAAATTTATGTTAATAAAAGTGAATTTGACAAAAAAAAGCTAAAAAAAATAAGGGTATTATAATTTTGATTTGTAATACTATTAAATACTCAAAATGATTCCTTCAAAAATAGAAGACATTATTATTAAATTCTTATCTAATACAGCAAGTTCAGAAGAGCTGGATTTTCTTATTGAGAATATAGAAAAAAAAGAGAATAAAAAAATTTTTAAATCATATATAAAAACCCATTTCGCTATTTCTATTGCCATGCATAAACCAAATACAAAAAAAGCTAAAAAAGAATTTCTATTAAATATAAAAAATGAAAAAAGAAGAGGTCGACTTAGGGTAATCAATTCGGTTGTTAAATATGCCGCTGTTGTTTTAATAATGATTGGAGGTGCTTTTACTTATAAACATTACTATGACATAAACCAAAGCGCTACAAGCAATACTAAAATCATTCCAAGAGAAGGACAAGTAATACTTCAACTAGAAAATGGAGAAAAACAAATTATATCTGGGAGTAAACCGATAAAAAATATAAAAGGAAAGACTATTGCAAAAAGTGACGGAACCAGTATATTATATGAAAATAAAATAACGAATGATAAAAAATTGGTATATAATAAATTGACGGTACCTTATGGAAAAAAAATTGATTTAGTTCTTTCTGACGGAACCCGTGTAACTCTCAATTCGGGAAGCTCCTTAAAATATCCTGTTGATTTTGTAAAAGATGGAGAGAGAAAGGTTTTTTTACAAGGGGAAGCTTTTTTTGATGTAACACCCAATAAAGAAAAACCTTTTTATGTAGAAGCTCAAGCAATTAATGTAAAAGTCTATGGGACGTCCTTCAATTTTAAAAATTATCAAGAAGAAACAGATACCGAGGTTGTTTTAGTTGAAGGCTCTGTAAGTATGCAACTTAATAAAAGTAGTAAAAATGAAGTTCAGGAAACCATACTTAAACCAGGAGACAAAGCCTCTTTTAATAAAAACAATAAGAATATTACAAAAACAAAAGTAGACACCTCTATTTACACATCATGGATTCATGGGAATCTTGTGTTTAGAGACGAGCCATTTAAAAACATCATCAAGGCGTTAGAGCGCTCATATAACGTTATTATTATAAATAACAACAAGGAAGTAATAAACGAATCTTTTAATGCCACTATCGAAACTAACAATGAAAGCATTGAGCAGGTGTTATCTTATTTTGAAAAGGTATATGATATTGACTATAAAATAATAGAAAACAAAGTAGTAATTAATTAAAATATAATTGCCTATGCAGCACACATAACCAACAGATTTAACCAATCACTTTATAAAAAAGCCAGAAAATGCTGTCACATTTCCTGACTTGAATTAAGTGATCAAAAAAATTAATCACCCTTTTAAACATTTCAAAATTATGAAAAAACAAGCTAACCTGTGGCTTTACTTTCCACAGATTATAAAATTTGACCTAAAAATGAAACTATCCTTACTGTTTCTAGTCACAACTATTTTTACTATTCAGGCCAATAATTCGTATTCTCAAAAGACAAAAATTTCGCTTGAAG
Organism: Galbibacter orientalis DSM 19592; assembly: GCF_000260115.1. Lineage (GTDB taxonomy): Bacteria > Bacteroidota > Bacteroidia > Flavobacteriales > Flavobacteriaceae > Galbibacter > Galbibacter orientalis. The sequence continues at coordinate 1,122,364 of NZ_JH651379.1, forward strand.
CTAAAAACAATAGTATTTCTGAAGTACTTGATGAGATTGAATCTACTACAAAGTTCAGATTTATATTTAGCACCAACGATATTGACCTCGATAGGAAAATATCTGCTGTATTTAAAAAAGCACCTATTACAGATGTGTTAACTATATTATTTAAAAATGAAAATGTAACCTATGAAATCCTAGACCGAAAAATTCTTTTGAAAAAGGAAAAGAAAAATGTTGAAGATTATATTAAAGCCCCCCGTAATGCTATAAAAAAATATCAATTTGAGGTCTCGGGAAGTGTTTTCGATGGGCTAGGAACTCCCCTGCCTGGAGCCAATGTATTGGAAAAAGGTACCAGCAATGGAACTCAAACAGATTTTGATGGTAATTTTAGCCTCTCTTTAAGCAGTGAAAATGCTGTTTTAGTAATATCATATATTGGTTTTACCACAAAAGAAGTTCCTGTAAACGGGCAAACCAATTTAAAAATTACCATTGAAGAAAGCGCTGCTGCCTTAGACGAAGTAGTGGTTATTGGGTATGGAACATTAAAAAAGAGAGACGTAACAGGCTCTATAGGATCTCTTAAAATGAATGAGACCCTAAATAGTAGAGCAACGGTAGATTTCGGACAAGTATTGACCGGTAAGGTAGCTGGGGTACAAGTCATTAATGGAAGTGGAAGACCTGGAGCTTCATCTAGTATTCAAATCCGTGGGGTTAATTCCATATCAGCTGGAGGCTCACCACTTGTCGTTATTGATGGGGTACAGCTCCCAAATTATGATTTAAATTCTATTAATAGTTCTGATATTGAATCTATAGAAGTATTAAAAGACGCTTCTTCTTCTTCAATTTATGGTTCCAGAGGAGCGAATGGAGTTATATTAGTTACCACCAAATCGGGGAAAAGAGGAAAATCAACATTAAATATTGATTATACAACCAGTATCCAACAAGTGATTAAGAAAATGGATGTAATGAATTCTAGTGAATATGCGCAAGCAGCTATAGATGCAGCTCAGAATGGATGGATAGATCAAGGAGGTGATCCAAATGCGCCTAATACCATTAGTGCTAGAGGGCAATACAAATACACATGGCCCAAAGCTTTGGAGTCTCCAGAAACGTTACCTAATACAGATTTTCAAGACCTGATTTTTAGAGCAGCTCCTTTACGTAAACTTGGGATAAGCTTTTCTGGAGGAAATGAAAAATCTAAATATAGCTTGTCCGCAGGATACCTCAATCAAGAGGGAATTGTTATTAACTCTGATTATGAGCGTTATACTATCAATATAAATACATCTACAACCATTAACGATTGGTTAAAGCTGGGGGGAATGTTAAACACCCTTTACGATAATGAAAATCAAGCTTACAACAGGACAGTTGAATGGGCTGTTCAATACCCTTCCATTTATCCGATCTATGGTAATGACGGTTATTTAGGAGGCCCATTGAATACGTCAGGATTTGAAAATTATTCTTCTATTTTGTTTAGACCTAATAATGGACATCCTTTGTATCGAGCTAATGATGACATTCAGAATAGTAACTTTACTACTCTTGGAAATCTTTTTGCAAACATTCAGTTCTCAGACCCTTTGAGTTTTAAATCTACTTTTAGTGCCTATGCTAACAATAAAGAAGGAACAAATTATCAAGCTGGGAATCACGATTTAGGGAAAAACTATGAGACAGTCGCTAGATATTCTGTAGAGAATCAAAGAACTACCAGTTATACATGGTCGAACATTTTAACATACAATAAAACTTTTGATAAACATTCGCTTAATCTGCTTATAGGTCAAGAATATAATCATCAAAAATATAACTATATTATTGCCTTAAGAGAAGGTTATGATAATGATAATTTTCATTCATTAGCAGCTGGGAAAAAAGTAGTGGAAGCAAATGACATGGCAAGAGAAACCAACCTTATTTCATATTTAGGCAGATTAAACTACTCTTTTTTAGATCGTTATATTTTCTCTGCTTCTTATCGTAAAGATGGTTCTTCACGGTTTGGGCCAGAAAATAAATGGGGTGATTTTTACTCCTTCTCTGGTGCTTGGAGGGTTTCGGACGAAGGTTTTATGAAAGACTCAAAAGTAATTAGTAAACTTAAGCTAAAAGCCAGTTATGGGATAACAGGGAACGACAACTTTTCTGACTATAAGTGGGTAAGTACAATTACACAACAAAGAGGCTCTTTAGGGAATAATACAGTAACCACATATTTCCCTACCAATTTAGAAAATAAAAATTTAGCATGGGAAGGGACTAAACAATTGAATGTTGGGTTTGATATAGGAGTGTGGAAAAATCGAATTAGTTTGGAAGTTGATTTATATACTTCAAAATCAAATGATTTATTACTTGATGTTCCTGTCCCTTCCATTACTGGATTTACAAATGCCTTCTCAAATATTGGGGAAATTACCAATAAAGGAGTTGAAATTAATCTGCAAACCCAAAATTTTATTAAAGATAAATTTACTTGGACAACACAATTTAATCTTGGATTAAATAGAAGCGAGATTACCCGCTTAGGTCAAAATAATACATCTATCATATTCGACCTAGGATCATTTGGTTCAATGCAAAAAATTAACCAAATAGGAAAGCCTGTTTTTAGTTTTTATGGTTTTCAATATGATGGGGTGTATATGAATCAAGTTGAAATTGATAGCGATCCGTCAAGTCCAGATTATATTACCCCAGGAGACGGAAGATATAAAGATATTAATGGAGACGGGATATTAAATGCAGATGACAGAACCATAATAGGTAATACTCAACCCGATTTTAACTGGGGAATTACTAATAACTTTACTGTAGGAGACTTAGACGTAAGCATTTTGTTTCAAGGAGTTGTAGGAGGTGAAATCTATGATGATAATGCCCACCGGTCTCTTTTATACCATGAAGGAAGAAATTACCTTTCAGAAGTTAATAACCGTTGGCGCTCTGAAGAAAATCCAGGCGATGGATACCACTACAAGCTTTCAGTAGATACTAAAGGGTTAGAAAAAACAGCGTCTAGTTATTGGATTGATGATGGTTCTTATCTTAGACTTAAAGACCTTACGATAGGATATAAACTACCTAATTATGTTATTTCTAAATTAGGGTTGTCTCATGTGAGGCTTTTTGTTAACGGAGCAAACTTATTTACCATAGCAAAAGCTCCGGTTTTTGACCCAGAGAATTTTTTAAATACCAATGTTTCTAGTCCGTTATATAGAGGGGTTGGAGGTGCAGCATATCCTACTGCAAAAACATATTCAATAGGGCTTAACGTTAAATTTTAACACAAAAAAAATGAAAACATTATATTATATCATAATACTTATAATCGTGGTTGGTTGTTCATCAGACAGGCTAGACTTATATCCTATCACACAACCCACCAATGATACTTTTTATACTTCAGAAGAAGAACTTGAACAGTCTCTCAATGAAGTATACAGACAATTAGGGATTGTATATGATGCTACTGGTTTACCAGACATCTATGGGGAAGCCTATTCAGACAACACCTACATAAAAGCGGCAACAGGGGCCAATAACTTTTTCGAACAAATCAATGAATATTCAATATTAACCGATAATGGTCTTATTGAGAATGCTTGGGAAAATGCCTATAAAGCAATTTTTATTTGTAATAATATTATAGAAAGGATAAATAACACCCCTTTGGAAATAAATGAGACAAAGAAGAATATAATGATTTCTCAAGCGTTAGCGGTACGTGCACTTGTATACTTTAATATAGTAAGAGTTTGGGGAAAAGTTCCTTATGTTGAAGAAACTATTACCCCTGAGGAATCATACGCTGTTGTGCAAACTGAACCAAATGAAATATACAAAAATATTATACAAGATCTAAACACATCCAAACCTTATTTACCTGAAGCATATGATGCAAATAATGTAGGAAGGATAACAAAATATGGAGTGTCGGCTATTTTAGCAAAGATTTATTTAACTCTTGGTAACAATCCAGCAGCAAAAAGTGAACTGGAATTTATCATCAATAGCAATCGATATTCTTTAGATGCCAATGAAGATGGCACTATAAATATTGAAGATTATATGTATCTGTTTTTGCCCGAGACGAAAAATTGTAAAGCCTCTATTTTAGAAATTCAATATTCATCTGGGATTAATGCCAACAACGCATCTCATCAAACCACCTATTCTCCTTTCGAATTTGATTTTCACCTTCCGGGTCAAGCGTTAACTTTTAGAGGAGAAGGATTTAATACTCCTACAGAAGATTTGGTTGCTGAGTTTGAAGAAAATGATCCACGAATAGAAATAAGCGTAGCCAAAGGATATATCAACTTGGGCAGTGGAAACTTTGTAAATTATCCGTATACACTAAAATTCTACGATCCCAATTTTAATAACCCAGGGCAAAACTTTGAAATAATTCGTTATGCGGATATATTATTAATGTATGCTGAAATCACTAACGATCCAACGTATTTAAATATGGTAAGAGAGCGTGTAGGGCTTCCATTATATGGAACACCTGATTATCCTACTTCTAAATATCCAGACCTTAAACTCGCCATAGAACATGAGCGAAGAATAGAGCTTTGTTTTGAGTTTCATCGCTTTTTTGATTTGGTTAGAACCAATCGAGCTATGTCTGTAATGAGTGATAAAGGATATGCTATTAATCAAGATAAACTAATATTTCCAATCCCTCAGAATGAAATAGACATTAACCCCAATTTAGAACAGAATAATGGGTACAAATAAATTCAATGAAAATAATCTATACTTTTAGAGTGTAACACAAATAAGAATCCGATGAAGTTAACAACATGGTTATTAATGGTGTTTTTTTTAATAATTAACACCCAACTTTTCAGTCAAGATAAAATGAATGTCATTATTTTTATAGCAGACGATGTTAGTTGGAACGATTTGGGGTGCTACGGAAATACCGACGTACAAAGCCCCACCATAGATACATTGGCAGAGCAAGGCTTGAAATTTAACAATTTCTACCTTACGGCCAGCTCGTGTAGCCCCAGCAGAAATAGTATTATAACAGGAAGGTATCCTCATAATACGGGAGCCGCAGAACTCCATACAGAGCCGCCGCTATGGATGAAATCCTTTCCAGAGATATTGAAACAAAACGGATATTATACCGTTCAGGCGGGAAAATTTCACATGGGAGCGTATGCATACCGGGGTTTTGATAAAGTTTTTGAAAAAAGGGAGGAAAATGGTTCTGGAGGAGAGAAAATGTGGGTGGATGCTATAAAAGAGCGACCAAAAAACAAACCATTTTTTATGTGGTTTGCTTCGTATGATGCGCATCGGGAATGGGGAGAAAATAAATTTTCTGGTACTCACCCCCCTAATAAAATCACTCCGCCTTTTTATTTAGTAAATGGTGAAAATACCAAAGAAGATATGGGGCATTATTACGATGAAATAAAGCGATTCGATTATAGCATTGGAGAAGTTTTAAAGGAATTGAAAAATCAAGGAGAAATGGAAAATACTTTATTGATTGTTATGGCTGATAATGGCAGACCTTTTCCACACAGCAAAACACGTGTTAACGATCGGGGTATGAAGTCACCTTTTATAATTTATGGACCAAAAAATATTGTGGCAAAAAATACCGAAAGTAATGCCTTGGTAAGTGCCATTGATATTGCCCCAACCATTTTGGATTTGGCAAATGTTTCCATAGAAGATCAATTTCAAGGAGTAAGTTTTAAAGAAGTATTAAAATCGCCTTCAAAAAGCTTTAGGAAACACGTTTTTGCAGAACATAACTGGCATGACTATGAGGCTTTTGAACGTATGGTACGTACAGAAGATTTTATGTATATTTTTAATGCTCAGCCTCAATATCCGCAATCTGGGCCTGCTGATGCTGTTGGAAGTCCATCGTATATTGATTTGGAGATGAAGAAAGAAGCAGGAGAATTAACAGCTGCTCAGGCAGATGTTTTTGTTACACCAAGACCTAGTGAAGAACTTTTTAATTGTAAAACAGATACTCTTCAATTGTTAAATATCGCTTCGATACCATCAAAAAAAGAAAAACTAAATGAGTTGAGAACTGTACTAGAAAAATGGATGACTGAAACCGGAGATTATGTTCCAGAACAACTTACCAAAGATTGGTATACAAGAGAAGCGGGGTATGTTAAAACCGAGAGTTTTGAAATTCGAGGAGAAATGCCCGGCAGCAAAACCAATGCTGTAAAAAACAATAGTAAAGGAGCCTTTTAGCTAGTGCTATTATAAAGTGCTAATAGAAAAGGGTTGATGTTAATTGCATCAACCCTTATTCTTGTATTTTATCTGATTTTTGTTTATAATGTATTAGGTTAATTTATAACCATAGCAACACTTCGATGAGATTTGGGGAATAGCAATGCATAGAACTTTTATTATCTGGATTTGGGTAACAATTACTTCAATTCTCTCACCCAAATATTTCTATAGCTAACACGACTATTATCGCCGTGATCTTGAAGTCTTATTGGGCCATCGCCGTGAGCTTCATTTTTAGGCCATCCAATATAGGGGGTAGTACCTTTTATTTCAGTATGGTCTTGAATTAGTACGCCGTTATGTAAAACGGTTATAGTAGCCGATTTTATTTTCCCTCCTTCACTATTAAATTCAGGTTCATGGTAAATAATATCATATGTATTCCATTCTCCAGTTGGCACAGAAGCCTTTGCTAACGGTACACCTTGTTTGTAAATAGCGCCTACTTGCCCATTTGTATATGTGTTGTTGTTATTATTGTCTAATACTTGAACTTCATATAGGTTTTGTAAAAACACACCACTATTGGCTCTGTGTTGTCCGTCTCCTTGAATTTTGGCAGGCGATTTCCACTCTATATGTAATTGAATGCTTCCAAAACTCTGTTTGGTTTGAATATCGCCCGCTTTATCTTTTACGGTCATACTTCCGTCTTTATTCAAAGTCCAAGCAGCAGCAGTACTGTCTTTAGAGCTAATCCAATTGTCTAAATTTTTTCCGTCAAAAAGGATAATAGCATCACTAGGAGCTCCATTTTTTTCGGTTGGATTTACAGTTGGAGCAACAGGTTTGTAAAATTCTGTTTCTTCAGGAGTAGTTGGTTCTTCCCCAGAATATTCTTCATAAGTTATAACGTCAGATTTTTCTTCAGTTTTAGGGACTTCTACTTTTTGTTCTTCTTTTTGAGGCGAATTACACGCCGCAATAGCACCAATTAATAGGGCGCTAAATAGTATTTTTTTCATCCTTAATTAAGCTCTTTTATTTTTATATTTCTAAAAGAAACTTCATCCCCGTGATATTGTAAACCAATTTTTCCAGTTTCTGAAGCTCCAAAGCCATCCCATCCTTTAAATTTAGAATTTGCTATCATTTCTTCCCATTTATCTCCATGAACTGGGAATTTAACAATTTCCGTACCGTTTAAAGTTACAGAACCTTGATTTGTTTTATGGTTAATTACCAAAATACATGTGTTCCATTCTCCAGCTGGTCTAGCTACTTTTTCACTTGGGGCAATCATATCGTATAAAGCTCCTGCTTGGTGTGTTTCTCCTGCTTTTGCATCTGGATGCCTTTCATTATCTAATACTTGAATTTCTGGTCCAGTTTGGTAAGGTTCTTTATATTTTTTATCTTCTTGTACTCCCCAGAAAAAACCACTGTTTCCACCTTCAGAAATTTTCCATTCTAAAGAAAGTTCGAAATTTTTAAATTCTTCATTTGTAACAATATTTCCAGCGTTTTCACTTGGAGTTAATACCATTGCGTCATCTTTGATTGTCCAAGAATCGTTTACTTCGCCACCATTAAACATGTGCCAAGAATCAAAGTTTGTTCCATCAAACAGTATTTTCCATCCGTCATTATTAGAAGCTAATTCTTGGGTTGCCTCCGTTTCTGTTTTAATACTTTCTTCAGAAGCAGTTTTATCATTATTTTGTTGCTTGCAAGACATCATTGCGAGTGATGCTATAAATAAATAGTTAATAGTTTTCATATGTTTGTTTTTAGTTTTTTATAATCCTAGTATTTTTTTCAATTTTGCGTCGTCTGTATCTCCACCTGCAAAATCGTCGAATACTTTTTCCGTAGCTTCAATAATATGTTTTTGGATAAAAGGCGCACCTTCTCTTGCTCCTTGTTCTGGACTTTTAATACAACATTCCCATTCCATAACTGCCCAAACATCACATCCGTATTGAGTGAGTTTTGAAAAGATTCTTTTAAAATCTATTTGTCCGTCTCCTAAAGAGCGATATCTTCCTGCACGGTCTCCCCAATTATTATATCCTCCAAATGCTCCTTTTTTTCCTGTCGGATTAAATTCGGAATCTTTTACATGGAAGGATTTGATAAATTCATGATAATGATCAATATACTCAATATAGTCTAACTGTTGAAGGACAAAATGAGATGGGTCGTACAAAATATTTACACGTTTGTGATTGCCAGTAGCTTCTAAAAAACGTTCAAAAGTATCTCCATCGTGAAGGTCTTCTCCTGGATGTATTTCATAACAAACATCAACGCCTTGCTCATCAAATTCATTTAAAATAGGGAGCCAGCGTTTTGCTAATTCTTCAAATCCCATTTCCACCAGTCCTGGTGGTCTTTGTGGCCATGGATGGAAAGTGTGCCAAAGTAAGGAGCCTGAAAAGGTTGCATGCGCATTTAACCCTAAATAATTACTGGCTTTTGCAGCTTTCTTCATCTGGTCTATAGCCCATTCGGTACGTGCTTTAGGGTTATTTTTTACATTGTCTGGGGCAAAATTATCAAACATAATATCATAGGCAGGGTTTACTGCCACAAGTTGCCCTTGTAAGTGCGTAGATAGCTCTGTAATCTCTAACCCGTAGGAATTAATTTTTCCTTTAAGATCATCGCAATATGTTTTGCTTTCCGCCGCTTTATCTAAATCGATTAAGAACTTTTCGGTGGTTGGAATCTGGATTCCTTTATAGCCTAAATCGGCTGCCCATTTACAAATTCCGTCAAGAGAATTAAAAGGGGCTTTGTCATCTACAAACTGCGCTAAAAATACCGCAGGGCCTTTTATAGTTTTCATTTATTGATGTATTTAGTTGAATATTATAAAATCGTTTTAGTGATTTAATTAGCAATTTATTCAGAAATAAAATTGATAAAAAATAATTAGTCTTAAAATTATGCTTTTAAAGCAGTCCAAACGGAATTTTCCTTATCACTTTTTACTGCTGCATAAATAAACTCAACCCCATTAACGCCTTCTTTTACTGAAGGATAATCGGGTTTCTCTATGGTTTTGTTCTCTAATATACTCATTAGGTGTAATCCAAAGGCTTTATATATATTTCCAAATGCCTCTAAATAGCCTTCTGGGTGTCCTTTTGGAATTCTAGATATAGCTCTTACATTATCATAAACAGCTATCCCGTCTGGAGTAAAAGTTTGCTGAGGTTTGTCAACCCACTTGGCAATAAGTTTTGTGGAATCTTCTTGGTTCCATTCAATACTTCCTTTGCTACCATATATTTTTACAATCAAGGCATTTTCTTCTCCAGTGGCAACTTGAGAGATTGACATTGTTCCTTTGGCTCCATTTTTCATTCGTAAAAGAATGTTTCCATCGTTATCAAGTACACGGTCTTTTCCAATTCTCCCTAAATCTGCTGCAACTTCTGCAATCTCAGAATTAGTAATATAGGATACCAAGTTTTCTGCATGTGTGCCTATATCTGCTAAAGAACCTCCAATACCAGATTTTGTAGGATCTGCCCTCCAAGGTTTAATTTTTGCCTGTTCATTTACTTCGGCGGTCATCCACCCTTGTAAATACTGCACTTGTACTTTGTAAATAGCTCCTAAATCCCCGTTTAAAACCATTGCTCTGGCTTGTTTTACCATGGCGTTGCCTGTGTAATTGTGAGTCAAAGCAAAGAGGAGTCCTGTTTTTTCAACTAATTTTTCAAGTGTTTTTGCTTCTTCAACAGTAAGCGTCATAGGTTTGTCACAAACTACATGAAAACCATTTTCTAGAGCCATTTTAGCTGGCTCAAAATGTAAGTGGTTTGGCGTAACAATAGTTACAAAATCCATTCGCTCTCCTTCTGGGAGTTGTTTTTCTTTTTCAATCATCTCTTGATAACTTCCGTAGCATCTATCTTCAGGAAGATATAATGCTTTCCCAGAGGCAATTGTTTTTTCTAGAGAGCTATTAAATGCACCGCATACTAACTCTATCATTCCATCAAGGCCAGATGCTTTTCGGTGTACATCGCCCATAAAAGAGCCAATGCCACCACCGACCATTCCCATTCTTAATTTTCTCATTGTTTTTTTATTACTGAATATAAATTTAGTTTTATTAAAAAACAAGGCTGTGTGTATACATACGCACAGCCTAAATTATCATAATTGAGTAGAAATTATTTAACTTCTACCCAAACATTTCCTTGTTGATGTGAGGCTACTGCACGTTCAATAAAATTCATTCCACGCACTCCATCTTTCATAGTTGGAAATTCTCCTGGATGGTATTTTTCTTTTCGGATGGCTTTAGCAACTCCTTTGTAAATATTACCCATGGAGTCAAAAATTCCTTCTGGATGTCCTGGAGGAAGTTTTGTTCCGTCTAAAGAAAATGCACTGTTATAAGCATGCCCTGGTTTTAAAACTTTTAATGGCTCATCTTCAGTTAGGTGGTGTAAATAGTTTGGATTTTCTTGCTCCCATTTTAAACCACCTTTATCTCCGTAAATTTTTACAGTAAAATTGTTTTCTTCTCCAGTAGCAATTTGGCTTGTTCTTAAAACTCCTTTTACATTTTCCGCAAAGCGAAGTAAAATAGTTCCGTCAATATCCATTTTGTTGTCGGCATATAAATAATTGAGGTCGGCTAGAATGGTTTTTACTTCCATCCCTGTAACATACTCAATCATATCAAAACCATGTGTTCCAATATCTCCAACGCAACAGCTAATTCCAGACTTCTCTGGATCTAAACGCCAGGTGCTAGCTCTTTTTTCTTTATCGTGAATAATTGGATTAATCCAACCTTGATAATATTGAACATCTATTTTTTGAACCTTCCCAATTACTCCAGTAGAAATCATCTCTTTCATCTGGCGGACCATTGGGTAGCCTGTATAGGTATAAGTTACAGCAAAAATAGTATTTGCTTTTTCCAATGTTTCTTGAAGAACTTGAGCTTCTTCAAATGTTGTGGTCATTGGTTTTTCACAGATAACATTAAAACCAGATTCCAATAGTTTTTTTGCCATCGGAAAATGTAAAAAGTTAGGGGTTAAAATCGAAACTACTTGGATGCGCTCATCTTCAGGAAGTTTTAATTCTTCCTCAATAAATACATCAAAATCTTTATAAATTCGATTTGTTGGGATGCCAATTTGTTCAGCAAACCCTATATTATCATCGTAATTCGGATTAAAAACACCTCCAACCAATTGGTAGCTATCGTACATAGAAGAAGCGATACGGTGCAAAACACCAATTAACGAATCGCCTCCGCCTCCTAAAATTCCTAATCTTATTTTCTTACTCATATTGTTAGTTAAATATTATAAAGTTAAAAAGAGTACATGGAAGAAGTTATGGGTGTTTTACAATTTATACACGCCTAAACTCTTAATTCCAAACCTCTATATTATTGCTCTTTGTATTCTATTTTTTCATCTTTAAAAAAGATAGCAAACAATACCGCTACGGCAAGTGCAAAACCAGCAGGGTAAATCCAAATGCTATACCAGTCGTGAGACCCTTCAGCAATTAAGAATTTATCAGAAATCATTCCTGCAATTTCAAAACCAATTAACATTCCAACCCCGTAGGTTGCAAGGGTAATAAGTCCTTGTGCAGCACTTTTATATTTAGCGCCAGCTTTAGAGTCGGTATAGATTTGTCCAGATACAAAGAAGAAATCATAGCAAAGTCCGTGTAAAGCAATTCCTATAATAAGCATAAAAACTAAATCTCCGGAGTCTCCAAAAGCAAATAATACATAGCGTAAAGTCCAAGCAAGCATTCCTGCAAGAATTGTTTTTTTGAAGCCGAATTTTTTAAAGAAAAATGGTAAAAGAAGCATAAATAATACTTCTGACATTTGTCCGAAAGACATTTTAAAAGTTGAATTCTCAACGCCAATTTCAGTTAAAAAAGGACTCGCATTTTGGTAATAAAAAGCCAATGGGATACATATTAATACGGAAGAAATAAAGAATAATAAAAAGTTTCTATCCTTTAATAATTTCAAGGCATCTAAACCTAAAATTTCTGAGATACTTGCTTTTTCTTCTTTATTAATTTTTGGTGGTGTTTTAGGTAAAGTAAAACTAAATATACCTAGAGCAGCAGAAACAATGGCTGTCATTAAAAAGGTGTTTTTAAGCATTCCTTGGGCAATATTTTCACTAGAATCCCAAGCAAGGTAACTAATTACACTTCCTGCAACAATCCATCCAATGGTTCCAAAAACTCTTACAAAAGAAAATTGTTTTCCAGGGTCGGTCATTTGGTTAAAAGAAATAGAATTTACCAAGGCCAGAGTTGGCATAAAGGCAATCATGTATGCTAGTACATATGGGTAAAAGGCACCAAAATCTGTACTTTGGTACATTAAATACATCAAAATTGCGCCAATAATGTGTAATACCCCTAAAATTCTTTCGGCATTAAAATAACGGTCGGCAATAAGTCCTATAATAAATGGAGCAATAATTGCGCCCCAAGATTGAGTTGAAAATGCCATGGCAGATTGTGCGCCTGTAGCTTCTAAGTTGTTGCCAAGAAAAGTTCCTAGCGTTACAAACCAGCCTCCCCAAATGAAGAATTCTAAGAACATCATAAAGGATAGCTGAAATTGAATTTTTTTGTTCATGTTCGCTTGCGTTTAATAGTTATAGTTAGTAATTATAAAGAATCCCAATGCTTGCAAATTGGGATTGTATATTCAAAAATAGTTATGCTTGATTGGTTGTTGAAGTCTCACTTAATTTTTTTGCAACAGCTAGTAATAATGCTTTTGTTGCTAAAATTCCTTTTTCTTCGGATAATTCTTCTCCTTCATATTCTACTCCAACAAAACCAGTAAACCCTGCATCTTTAACAATTTTCATCATTTTATAAAAATCGATGGTTGTTTCGTTGCCATTTTCGTCAAAGTTAAAAGTTTTTGCACTAACTCCTTTTGCAAATGGCATTAATTCTTCAACACCTTTATAGATATCATATTCTTCAATACAAGGTGCGTCCCATAATTTATTGTCTTCTCTTTTTAAGCAGAAATTTCCAAAATCGGGTAATGTACCACAATTTTCTTTATTAACAGTTTCCATAACTTCGGCCATGAGTGCGCCATTTGAAGAGAGGTAACCATGGTTTTCTACAATTATATTTACATTTTTTTCTGAAGCATATTCAGAAAGTTCCTTTAAAGAAGCGATGGAATTTTCTTTCCAAATCTCTTCATCGTTAGATCCAAATAAATTAATCCGCATGGAATGGCATCCTAAAATTGCAGTAGCATCAATCCAGATTTTATGATTTTCCACTCCTTGTTTTCGATGTGTTTGATTGGGGGTAGAAAGTAAATTTTCGTCTCCCTGTAAATCAACCATCATAATCTGATTTTTCATTTGCTGCTGATCGCTTATTTTTTTTAAATCTTCAGCTAAAGAAATAATTGCATTATTGTTGTTTCCTCTTTTTTCGAGTTCTTTATTATAAAGTTGATTTACATATTCTAAACCTTCAAAACCTAAATCTTTTGCTTTTTTTGCAAAATCCATTGGATTTAATTTTTCTTCCCAGATCATTTTATGAAGAGACCATTGTGCTAATGATAATTTAAAAAAAGGTTCAAAAACGGCTGCTTCCTCTTCGGGAATTGCTTCTTTTGAAGGAGTTTCTTTACAGGCGTACATCCCTAAAAATGAGAGCGCTAAGCCTGCTTGACTAGTGTTTCTAATAAAATTTCTTCTCTTCATATTCGTAGGTTATTAGGTCGAAAATTATTAAATCAACAATGTTAATGTTGTTAAAATGATTAATTGATAATTAAAATATTCGTCTAATGTAAAAAATTAATTTTTATATTTGGAGAACTACTATTGTAAACAAGCTAAAAAAAATGAGTACATTTTATTACAATTCCCCTCAAGAGGAGTATGATGCTATAGTCGTAGGAACTGGAGTTTCTGGTGGCTGGGCAGCAAAAGAACTTTGTGAAAATGGATTAAAAACGTTGGTTTTGGAAAGAGGCCGTATGGTAAAACATGTGGAAGACTACCCAACAGCAAATTTAGATCCATGGGATATGCCAAACGGAGGCGCAGCTTCCAGAGAAGTAAAAGAAAGAAAATTCAAACAAAACAGAACAGGTTACACAGTTAGTGCAGCAAGCGAACACTTTTTTGTTGATGATGTTAAGCATCCTTATAATGAAGACCGCCGCTTTGATTGGATGCGTGGATATCATGTTGGAGGACGTTCACTAATGTGGGGGCGCCAAAGCTACCGAATGGGAGATGTTGATTTTGAAGCAAATCTTAAAGATGGGATTGCTGTAGATTGGCCTATTCGTTATGATGAAATAAAACCATGGTACGATAAAGTAGAGCAATTTATTGGAGTAAGTGGTGTAAATTTAGGTTTACCTGTTTTGCCTGATGGTAAATTCTTACCTCCAATGGATTTAAATTGTGTGGAAGACCATTTTAAAGATATTATTGAAGAAAAATTTGGAGACCGTACCATTACAATTGGACGTGTAGCTCATATTACTCAAGGAACAAAAGAAGGACAAGGAAGAGGTCCATGTCAATATAGAAATAGATGTATTAGAGGGTGTCCTTTTGGAGCATACTTCAGTAGTAACTCATCTACATTACCTACTGCAGAAGCAACAGGAAACATGACGCTTCGTCCAAATTCTATTGTGCATGAAATAATATATGATTCTGAAACAGGAAAAGCAACTGGAGTTCGTGTTATTGATGCGGAAACTAAAGAAACAATGGAGTTTAAAGCAAAAGTTATCTTTTTATGTGCTTCTGCAATTGCTTCAGCTTCTATTTTATTACAGTCTAAATCTGAAAGATTCCCAGACGGAATGGGGAACGACAGCGGAGAACTAGGTCATAACTTAATGGATCATCACTTTAGAGTAGGTGCTAGCGGGAAGTTTGACGGTTTCCACGATAAATATTACAAAGGAAGAAGACCAAACGGGGTTTACATTCCGCGTTTTAGAAATCTAGGAGGTGCCACAGACCGTAAAGACTTTATTAGAGGTTACGGATATCAAGGTGGTGCAAGTAGAGGAGATTGGTCTGAATCTATCCGTGAGCTTGCTTATGGAAAAGAATTGAAAGAAGCAATTATGGAGCCAGGAGACTGGACTATGGGAATGACTGCTTTTGGAGAAACGCTTCCAGATCATAAAAACCGTATGTATCTTGATTATGATAAAAAGGATGAGTGGGGATTACCAACGGTAACTTTTGATGCTGATTTTGGTGAAAACGAATTGGCAATGCGTAAAGACATGAAGCAACAAGCTGCCGAAATGTTGGAAGCTGCTGGTTTTAAAGATATTTCTACTTATGATAGTATTGGAGGAATGGGATTAGGAATTCACGAAATGGGAACTGCTCGTATGGGAAGAGATCCTAAATCTTCAGTATTAAATAAAAATAACCAATTACATGCTGTGCCAAACGTATATGTAACAGATGGAGCTTTTATGACTTCTTCAGCATGTCATAATCCATCTTTAGGATATATGGCGTTTACAGCAAGAGCTGCAAACCATGCGGTAGAAGAACTTAAAAAAATGAATTTGTAAAAAACATATTATGGACAGAAGAAGAGCACTTAGAAATATTGGTTTAACTACAGGTTTTGTTGTAGCAACACCTACGCTTTTAAGCATGTTGCAAAGCTGCACTGCCGATAAAGCAACTTGGGTTCCTGAGTTTTTTACACCAGAAGAAGGAGTTGCACTTACAAATATTGTAGATGTAATTATTCCTGAAACAGATACACCATCTGCTTCTCAAGTTAATGTACCTCAATTTATAGACAAGTATGTTAAAGAAGTAGAGTCTGATGAAGCGCAAGCTCGCTACCGTAAAAGAATGGCAGGTTTGGTAAATCAGTTAAAAGCAACTTATAATGAAGATTTAAATGATATAACTCCAGAGCAATATGAGGAGATTGTAGCTGCAAATCTTAAAGTTTCTGAAGATAAAAAGAAAGATCTAAACAAACGTATTAGTATTGAAGGGAATGAAGTGGAAATTGGAACTACCGAAAATAAGGTAGAAGACAATGAAGCACTTGCTTTTGGTATGATAAACGATTTACGTTGGTCAACAATAAACGCCTTTAAAAACAGTCAGAAAATAGGGGAAGAAGTATTGGCTTATGATCCTATTCCTGGGGTGTATAATGGCTGCATGCCAGTAGAAGAAGCTACTGGTGGTCGTGCTTGGTCATTATAAAAATTAAAATTATTTACTTAGATTTTGCATTTTTTAAAAGCCCTCTTCTTTTTATGGTTAAAGAAGAGGGCTTTTTTTTGTCCTATTTTTTTTGCTTCTGATTAAAAATAAACTCTTACAAAAGGCATAAAAGGTGTTCCGTAAATACTTTTGTCATCATCATATAAAACATCATACCGTACTCCTATAGTTACAGGTCCTGTGTTGTAACCTGCTCCAAGATGCAGTGCTGGATACCAATATTCGTCTCTAAAATCTGGGATTCCGTCATATTCATATTTTCTGTTTACATGAAGTTCTTCAAATTCTGCTGAAAGTTGAATCTCTCTAATTGGGCTATAAAAACCGAGTACGCTCCCTCCAAAAACAGTAGCTGTATAATTACGATCGTCGGTATAAGTAAAGTTTAAACCAACACCAGTTGCAAACTTATCATTTACTTGATAAATGGCACTTGGAGTTATAGAACCACTAAAAAAGTCATTTCCAAACCCTAATCCTAATCCACCACCAAAACGTACATTGTCCCAAAAATTAGGACTTCTGTAATTTTGCGTCATTTGAGCAGTAGCAAATTGAGTAATTCCTAACATAAAGAGAGCGAAGATGTATTTTTTGAAACAGGACTTGTTATAAATATGCATATCAGTAATTTTTATCTTATAAATATATTAAAACTATGTATCAATTTTCTCAAATATTGTACTTTTGTATAAATTTTGTCTAAAGAGACAGTGAAAAGAAAACATGGATAAATATTCCTTTTTAAATGCGGCAAATACCGCTTTTTTTGCGGACTTATACGATCAATACCTAATTAATCCGGATAGTGTAGAGCCAAGTTGGAGAGCTTTTTTTCAAGGCTTTGATTTTGGGATGGAAACTTCGTCTTCAGAAGACGACACAGTAACCATTGAACATGCTACTTCAGGAGAAAAAATTGAAATTTCTCAGGATGTTTACAAAGAGTTTCAGGTAATTCGCCTTATAGACGGTTATCGAAGCAGAGGACATTTGTTTACTAAAACCAATCCTGTAAGAGAGAGAAGAAAGTATTCCCCTACCTTGGCTATCGATAATTTTGGGTTAGAAAAAGCTGACCTTAATAATGTCTTTAATGCTGGAGATATTTTAGGAATTGGTCCTTCAACCTTACAAGAAATTATAGACCATTTAGAAGCAATTTATTGTGATGCTATTGGGATTGAATATATGTATATTCGAAACCCAGAGCGTAAGCAGTGGATTCAAAATTGGTTGAATGTAAACGATAATCATCCGAAGTTTAATGACGATGAAAAGAAAAACATTCTTAGAAAATTAAACGAAGCCATTTCTTTTGAAAACTTTTTGCATACTAAATATGTAGGGCAAAAGCGTTTTTCTTTGGAAGGAAATGAGTCTTTAATTCCTGCGTTAGATACCTTGGTTGAAAAAGCAGCCGATATGGGGGTGCAGCAATTCGTAATGGGAATGGCACACCGTGGAAGGTTAAATGTGCTTACCAATATTTTTGGAAAATCTGCTAAAGACATCTTTAGTGAGTTTGACGGAAAAGATTATGAGTTGGATATTTTTGATGGAGATGTTAAGTATCACTTAGGGTGGACAAGCGATCGGAAAACAACTAGTGGGAAGAAAATAAATATGAATATTGCTCCTAATCCTTCGCACTTAGAAACAGTAGGTGCTGTTGTAGAAGGGATTACTAGAGCAAAACAAGATAGACATTATAAAGACGACTTTTCTAAAGTGTTGCCAATTGTAGTGCATGGAGATGCTGCAATTGCAGGACAAGGACTTGCTTACGAGGTGGTTCAAATGGCACTTTTAGATGGCTATAAAACAGGAGGAACTATTCATATTGTAGTAAATAACCAAATTGGATTTACTACAAACTATTTAGATGGAAGGTCTTCTACTTATTGTACAGATGTAGGAAAAGTAACGCTCTCTCCAGTGTTACACGTAAATGCAGATGATGCTGAAGCTGTAGTTCATGCAATAACTTTTGCTTTGGATTACCGAATGAGATATGGAAGAGATGTATTTATAGATTTATTAGGATATAGAAAATACGGACATAACGAAGGAGACGAACCTAGATTTACACAACCTAAACTTTATAAGGCTATTTCTAAGCATGAAAATCCACGTGATATTTATGCAGATAAGTTGAAGAAAGAGGGAGTTATTGACGATTCGTATGTTAAAAAACTAGAAGACGACTATAAAGCTTCCTTGGAAGAAAAATTAGAAGATTCTAGAAAAGAAGACAAAACTGTTATCACTCCATTTATGCAAGATGAATGGAAAGGATTTAATCCTGCTCTGGAGGATAAAATGATGGATACAATAGATACTTCTTATCCTAAAGATAAATTAACTCAAATTGCAGAAACAATTACCAATCTTCCGAAGGGTAAAAAATTTATGCGTAAGATTGAAAAGCTTATAAAAGAGCGTAATAAAATGTTCTTTGAAACAGATAAGCTGGATTGGGCAATGGGAGAGTTGTTAGCATATGGTTCTCTTTTAGAAGAAGGATTTGCAGTGCGTATGTCTGGTCAAGATGTGGAAAGAGGAACTTTTTCTCACCGTCATGCAGTTATTAAATTAGAAGATTCCGAAGAAGAAGTAGTGCTATTAAATGAGTTAAAAGAAAATCAAAATGCACATTTTGATGTGTATAACTCATTACTTTCTGAGTATGGTGTTGTTGGTTTTGATTATGGTTATGCCATGGCAAGTCCAGATACATTAACTATTTGGGAAGCACAGTTTGGAGATTTTAGTAATGGGGCTCAGATAATGATAGACCAATACATCTCTGCTGCAGAAGATAAATGGAAATTGCAAAACGGACTTGTAATGTTATTACCTCACGGTTATGAAGGGCAAGGAGCAGAGCACTCGTCGGCAAGAATGGAGCGTTACTTACAATTGTGTGCTAAAGACAATATGTTTGTGGCAGATGTTACTACCCCAGCAAATTTATTTCACTTGTTAAGACGACAAATGAAAGCCGATTATAGAAAGCCTTTAATTGTTTTTACTCCTAAGAGTTTATTAAGACACCCAAAAGTGGTTTCTTCGGTAGACGAGTTTGTAAACGGAAGCTTTCAAACGGTTATAGACGATGCTGAAGCTTCAGTTAAAAAAGTAAAAACCCTAGTTTTCTGTACTGGTAAATTCTATTATGATTTATTGGCAGCAAAAGAAGAAGGTAAAAGAGAAGATGTTGCTTTAGTAAGAATAGAGCAGTTGTTCCCATTGCCAACTTCAGAAATGCGTAAAATAATGGATAAATATAGTAGTGCAGAAGAAGTAGTTTGGGCACAAGAAGAACCAAGAAATATGGGAGCTTGGAGTCATTTATTACTTCATTTTGAAGAGGCACGTACTTTTAGAGTGGCTTCCAGACGTTTTTACGCTGCTCCAGCAGCAGGAAGTGCTACGCGTTCAAAACGTAGACATCAACAAGTAATTGAATATGTTTTTGATAAAACCAAAGACAATATGCAACGAAAAGCGAAATAAGAGTATATTTATAATAGAATTAGACAATAAAATATAAAACTAAAATAAAGAACAATGGTTTTAGAAATGAAAGTTCCCTCTCCTGGGGAATCGATAACAGAAGTAGAGATAGCGGAATGGCTAGTTGAGGATGGAGATTATGTTGAGAAAGATCAAGCAATTGCTGAGGTAGATTCTGATAAGGCTACTTTAGAGTTGCCTGCAGAGGCAAGTGGAATTATTACACTTAAAGCTGAAGAAGGAGATGCGGTAGCTGTTGGAGAAGTAGTTTGTTTAATCGACACTTCTGCAGAGAAACCAGCGGGTGGTGAAGATGCATCAGCCGAAAAGGAAGAAAAAGAAGCGCCTAAAAAAGAAGAAAAAGCTGCTCCAGCTGAAAAAGCTCCGGAGAAAAAAGAAACATATGCTAGCGGTACTGCAAGTCCAGCAGCTAAAAAAGTACTAGCCGAAAAAGGAGTAGATCCTAAAGAGGTAAAAGGTACTGGAAAAGACGGCCGAATTACTAAAGACGATGCCGTAAAAGCTACTCCATCTATGGGGACTCCAAGTACTGGAAGTCGTGGTAGTGAGCGTAAAAAATTATCAATGCTTAGACGTAAAGTGGCAGAGCGTTTGGTTTCTGTAAAAAATGAAACGGCTATGCTAACTACATTTAATGAGGTAGATATGAGTCCGATTTTTGAATTGCGTAAGCAGTACAAAGACGAATTTAAATCGAAACATGGAGTAGGTCTAGGCTTTATGAGTTTCTTTACATTGGCAGTTGTACGTGCATTAAAAATGTATCCTGCTGTTAACTCCATGATTGATGGCAAAGAAATGATAAGTTATGATTTCTGTGATGTTAGTATTGCGGTTTCTGGACCAAAAGGTTTGATGGTTCCTGTAATTAGAAATGCAGAGAATTTAAGCTTTAGAGGTGTTGAAGCAGAAGTTAAAAGATTAGCAATAAGAGCTCGTGAAGGAGAAATTACAGTTGACGAAATGACTGGAGGTACTTTTACAATTACCAATGGAGGGGTGTTTGGTTCTATGTTGTCTACTCCAATTATTAATCCGCCGCAAAGTGCAATCCTTGGGATGCATAATATTGTAGAAAGACCAATTGCTAGAGATGGTGCTATTGCAATTGCTCCAATAATGTACGTGGCTTTATCTTACGATCATCGTATTATTGACGGGAAAGAATCTGTAGGATTTTTAGTAGCCGTAAAAGAAGCATTAGAAAGTCCAGAAGAATTATTGATGGACGGTAATGTTAAGAAAGCTTTAGAATTATAAAATATAAGTTTTATAGAATTGGAAACGCCCAACTGAATTTCAGTTGGGCGTTTTTCATTTTGGTTGGCTAATATAACGGAATTCTAAATTGATAAAACCAAAAATAAATTTAGAAGGAAAGTAATCATAGCTAAACTTACAATAGTTACGGCTAAGTGAATGTCGTTTGAATTTTTTTGCTGCTGGATGTCAGTCTTCATAATCATTTCATTATTAGTTGGTTTGGTAAAATTCTATAATTTAATGAGTTATTTCAAAGGGAATATTACCCTATTTATCTAGGATGAATTACAAATACTATCGTTTATAGTGTTAAAAGACAGTAAATGTTAATAAATAGCGCTATTGCAATTAAAAATATGAGGAGGAATAATAATAAGGTAGGAATCTTTTTTATAACATAGAGTGGTATCATTAATTAGGTATTAGGTTGATTATGAGTTATAAAGCTACGCTATGTTTGTAATAAATGGAATACGTACTTACTCGTATATTATTTTAGAAGAAGTTCTTGATTTTCTATTGCCCAAAGTAATAAGGCGTTGGTTTTATGGGGTATTTCTAGTTTGTTTATAATATTACTTCGGTGTTTTTCAACGGTTCTTATGGAGATAAAAAGCATTTCGGCAATTTCCCTGTTTGTTTTTTCTTTAGCAATTAATCGAAGTATTTTTATTTCTGAAGGAGTGAAAATGGCTAGGATATCATCTTTGTTTAGTTGTAAAGACTTTGTTTTATGAAGTATAATTGGACTGTAGTACCTTCTGTTTTGACAGATTTCTTCAATGCAAAGCTTAATTTCCTCAATGGCAAATTCTTTTAAAATATATCCTTCTACATTGAGTTCTTTTGCTTGATAAATAAGATCCGGTTCTTTGTGTAGGGTAATAAGAATAATTTTAGTTTTTATATTATTCTTTTTACAGTTTAAAGCTACTTCAAGTCCTGTCATTTTTGGCATTTCAATATCCAAAATAGCAATATTGGGTTTGTGTTTTACAATTAAATTGTATGCTGTGTTTCCGTCCTGAGCGCTATCTAAAATGTTATACTTGTTCTCAATTAAAAAATCATTGAGACCTTTTAATAGAAACGGATGATCATCTGCAGTTATAATGGATGGATTCATCATGCTATTGGAATAATGTATGAGAAAGTAGTTCCTTTATTTTTTTCTGAATCAACTTTCATAGTTCCTTTTAAATATTTGGTTCGCTCTCGAAGTGTTTTTAGTCCGAGCGATTTAAAATCATTATACCTTTCTGAAAAGTCAAAACCATCTCCATTGTCTTTAATAACAATAAGAATGCGTTTGCTTTCTTTTATTACAGAAATTTTTGCTGCTTCCGCATTAGCATGTTTTACAATATTGGAAAGTGTTTCTTGAACAATTCTGTATAAATTTAATTCTTGGTCTTTGGTAAGTGTATTTGAAATATCGTCAATATCGGAAGAAATAAAGATATCTGTGTGTTCGTCTACGTCTCTAATTGTATTTTTTATTGCTTTTGTGATTCCTAATTTTTCTAACTGAAAAGGATGGAGTGCTCTAGAAATAGAACGTACTTCTTCAATGGCGTTATTAAACATTGTTCTAGTGCTTTCATCTGTATTTAAAGCTATTTTATTTTTTATTAGAAGTAAACTTTGACCTACTCCGTCATGAAGATCTTTAGAAATACGTTCTCGTTCTTCTTCTTGAGATAATAGTAACTGCTGACTAAAATCTTCCTGCTGGATTTTCGATTTTTTTAAATGTTGTTTGTTTCTGTATAGGAAAACACATAAAAACAGTAAGCTTAATCCAGCTATAGAAAAGCCTAGAAGTCGTTTTTTGGCTTGGTTTTCTTCCTTTAAAGCTTCAATTGAGGCGTTTTTTGTTACTAATTCTTTCTCTTTTTTCTCTGTTTCGTACAGTGTTTGGTAATAGGTGAGGGCGTTGGTTTTTTGAACATTAAATAAAGAATCCTTTAGAGTGTTGTATTCTTGAAAAGCTTTGTATGAAGCAGTGGTGTTTCCAGTTTTATTATAGAGTTGTGCTAATTGTTCTTTTAAATCAACTAAATGGTCGTTACTTTTTCCTTCTTCAGAAAAAAGAATAACTTCTTTCAGTAAAGCAATGGCTTCCTCGTATTTTTTTTCGCCTTCTAAAATTGCAACTTTCGCAATTTTGTAATGATTCATTAATTGTTTTTCATTTACAATATCTTCTTTAAGGCCTTCGATAATAGCAAAATGTTGACGTGCTTTATTGAGTTGATTGATGTTTACATAAAGTTTTGTTAGTGAAGTTTCAATATATATGCTGCTGTAAACATCATTATTATTGGCTTCTTTATTAATTTTTTCAGCCTCTAATAGTAATTCTTCTTGTCGTTTTGGGTTTTTTAATTCTTTATAATGTATGGCTTTGTTGTAAAGAGTACTTACAATTGCATCTGCTTTATCGTTCTCTTTTGCGTAGGCAATTACTTCGTCTTCAGCTTTTTCAGCTTGCTCATAAAATTTATTCATTCCATAAACAGTTGCAACTCCACTTTTGGCTAGAATAACATATTCCACGTCTCCAAGAGACTCATAATACATAGATGCGGTTTTGTAATCTTTAATAGCTTGTAAGAAGTTTCCTTGATAAGCTTCGGCTTGCCCTTTAAATAGGTATGAGTCGGCTACGTAAATGGAATCTTTTATTCCAAAATTTAAAATAGCTTTAGCGTAATTTTCGGCTGCTTTTTTAAAATCTATATCATAATAAGCGCCACCTTTCTTTAAGTAAACACTTCCAAGTAGAAAAGAATCTTTGGTTCTATTTAAATATTTTTCAGCATTTAGAACAACTTTTAGAGCGTCGTCTTTATGGTTTTGGATGTTATTGATGTAGTAAAATACTTTAACAGAGGCAGCAATCATTTTGTCATACATTTCTAACTTTTCAGCTATAGAAATATAATCTTTGGTATAAGTAACATACGTATCTGTATAAGCTTGTTTGTCTATCTTATTAATAATGGAGTCTAAGACTTGGAGTTTTATAGTTTCGTTTTGCGCTGAGTCTAATGCTTTCACAAAATTGCTGATATTTTCTTGCGCATTAATCAGTGCTACTATAAAAAATAGTAGTGTAGTTAATAAAGTCTTAGGTTTCAAACTAGTTGGTTTTTAAGACTTTAAAAATAATGTTTTTTTGTTATAGTCTATTACAGCTTTGGCCTTTTTTAGAACATCTGCACCAATAATCCCATGAACGGGAAGGGCATCATGAATAGTAAGTGCAGAATTTACATGTGTTAAATCAAAAAGTACGATTTTGAGCTTTTTGAGTTTCCAAGATTCCATCTCCAAAGTATTTTTTTTAGAAACCTGTGTTAACATATTTGTTGCTCCAGCACCCGCTGCTTTGACTTCGGAAGCCTCGGTTTCTAAATTAAAATGTTCAATGCAGTCAAAACCAATACAAGTATTAGAAGCGCCTGTGTCTAGAATAAATCTGCCAGTAATACCATTAATTTTTGCAACTACTTCAAAATGATTTGTTTTGGTGAGGGTAAGTGGGGTTTTTATATATCCTTTTGCTAACAAGAATTTTTTTAAACTTTGCATTATCTCTTCAGTTTTATGCAAATATAGCCGTTTAAACTGTTATTTTTGCGCCATGATTTTAACAGATACACATACTCATTTATATAGTGAGGCTTTTGACGAAGATAGAGATGCTATGATCCAAAGAGCACTAGATGCAGGAATTGAACGTTTTTTTATCCCTGCTATCGATTCTACCTATACGCAAGCCATGTTGGAGTTGGAAAAAGCATATCCCAAAAATGTTTTTTTAATGACGGGATTACATCCAACGCATGTAAAAGAAAATTATAAGGAAGAATTAAAGCATATTGAAGAGTTATTGACTAGAAGAAGTTTTTATGCTATTGGAGAAATAGGAATAGATTTATATTGGGATAAAACTTTTTTAAAGCAGCAACAAGAGGCTTTTAAATATCAAATCCAGTTAGCTAAAAAATATAAACTTCCAATTGTAATTCATTGTAGAGATGCCTTTGATGAAGTATTTGAAGTATTGGAAAGTGAAAAAGGAGAAGACCTTTTCGGGATTTTCCATTGTTTTACCGGTACATTAGAGCAAGCAAAACGAGCTATTTCTTATAATATGAAATTAGGAATTGGTGGTGTTGTAACTTTTAAAAATGGAAAGATTGATACTTTTTTAAATGAAATTCCGCTTACAGAAATTGTTTTGGAAACAGATGCTCCTTATTTGGCGCCTACACCCTATAGGGGTAAACGTAATGAAAGTTTGTATTTAACAGAAGTTGCAGGAAAATTGGTAGATATATATAATACCTCTCTAAAAGAAATAGTTACCATTACCACTAATAATTCTAAAGAGGTATTTGGAGTTTAACAAGCTTTTACGGTTAAAGTGAACTAAATTTTGTTTTTTTGCCATTAAACATAGAGTCCGAGTGATTACAATAGACGATATAAGACCTTATTACGATTCTGAAGTCAACGATGCCCTTTTGAAATTTATGGAGCATCCTATGGTTTTGGCGATGCTTCAATTTACTTTCCCCAATAAGAATATGGAGGAGATTATGGCAATAGCAGAAAGTTGTCATTCAATAAGAGATTTTCAGAGTAAAATAATATATAACAGTATTAGAATGGTGCTCG
Source organism: Galbibacter orientalis DSM 19592 (assembly GCF_000260115.1). GTDB lineage: Bacteria > Bacteroidota > Bacteroidia > Flavobacteriales > Flavobacteriaceae > Galbibacter > Galbibacter orientalis. Next base: position 1,148,406 of record NZ_JH651379.1, read on the forward strand.
AAAAGAGTTCCGAAGGTTTTTCTACAGATGGTTTTGAGAAGCTAGAAAAAGGAGAATCTTATCTTTTTATATCCAATCATCGAGATATAATTTTAGATACTTCTTTATTAAATGTTGCCTTGTACGAACATGATTTGGTAATGACAGCTTCGGCAATTGGAGACAATTTGGTAAAAAAACCTTTTTTAATGGCATTGTCTAGACTAAATAGAAGCTTCATTATTAAAAGAGATTTATCGCCTCGAGAAATGCTTAAAAGTTCAAAATTAGTATCTTCTTATATAAGCAATTCACTTCAGAAAGAAAAAAGGTCTATTTGGATAGCGCAACGAGAGGGGAGAACAAAAAATGGAGATGATCAAACCCAACAAGGAGTTTTGAAAATGTTAGCGCTCGCAAATGATGAAGACCAAGTGATGGATTATTTTAAAAAGCTTAAAATAGTTCCTATTTCTATTTCTTATGAATACGACCCAACAGATGTGTTGAAGATGCCAGAATTAATGGCGAAGCATAAAGAAATAGAATATATAAAGTCTAATAATGAAGATTTTAATAGTATTTTAAAAGGAATTACTGGTAGGAAAAGACATATTCATATTTCTGCAGGGAAAGTTTTTTCTGCCGAATTAGATGAAATTAAGAATAGTGGAGAGCCAAATAATAAGCAGTTTCAAATGTTGGCAGATACTATTGATGCCGAAATATATAAAAACTATAAGCTATGGCCTTCTAACTATTTAGCTTATGATTTGCTCAATAATACAACTAAGTTTTCAGAATTTTATTCAGACAAAGAAAAGCGTCAATTTAAAAGACGGATTAAACGTCGTGTCCAAATAGGGGATAAAATTGAATTGGAAAATTTTTTAAGAATGTATGCTCACCCAGTTACAAACCATTTAAAATATAAAGTAAGTGCAAGCTAAAATTTTACTTATTTATACAGGAGGAACTATCGGGATGGTGAAAGACTTTGAAACAGGAGCTCTCCATGCATTTAATTTTGACGAATTGTTAAAACGGATTCCAGAGTTATCTCTTTTAGATTGTAATATTGATACCATTTCTTTTGAAGAACCTATAGATTCTTCAAATATGAATCCAGATTCTTGGGTTCAGATTGTAGAAGTAATCGAGAGAAATTATGAAACTTACGATGGTTTTGTAGTGCTTCATGGAAGTGATACCATGAGTTATACATCTTCGGCTTTAAGTTTTATGCTTGAAAATCTATCTAAACCTGTAATTTTTACAGGGTCTCAACTTCCAATAGGAGATTTAAGAACCGATGCGAAGGAGAATTTAATTACTTCCATTCAAATTGCCTCATTAAAACAAAATGGCAGTGCCGTTATTAGAGAAGTATGCTTGTATTTTGAATATAAACTGTACAGAGCTAACCGAACGACCAAGATAAATGCAGAGCATTTTCAGGCGTTTGCTTCTTTAAATTACCCCGCAATTGCAGAAAGCGGAGTTCATTTAAAAGTGCATCATGAATATTTATTGAAGTCAACTCGAAAGAAGTTGAAGGTTCATAAACAAATGGATGCGAATATTGCTTTAGTAAAGCTTTTTCCTGGCATTAATGAAAATACTTTAGGTTGCTTATTAACAAACCCAACTACAAAAGCTATAGTATTAGAAACTTACGGAGCGGGAAATGCTCCTACCGAGAAATGGTTTGACGATTTGTTAAAAAAAGCTATTAAATCGGGAAAAATAATTGTAAATGTTACACAATGTTCTGGAGGAAGTGTGATAATGGGACAGTATGAAACGAGTTCTCACCTAAAAAAAGCGGGTGTAATTAACGGGAAAGATATTACAACAGAGGCTGCAATTACAAAATTAATGTATTTACTTGGGAATAATATTCAAGCTAAAGTGTTCAAAACCATATATGAAACGTCTTTAAGAGGCGAGATGAATTAAAATTAACTACATAAATTTTAAGAACTAAAAAAAAATTCGTTATTTGGCACTCTAAAGCTATATGTAATATAGAGAGGTGGCCGAGTGGTCGAAGGCGCACGCCTGGAAAGTGTGTATACGTCAAAAGCGTATCGAGGGTTCGAATCCCTTCCTCTCTGCTGTAGTTTTTAATGTTTAATAACATTTTTTTTTTATCTTTAACCCTATTAACGAACAAATTTAAGTTTAGAAGAAATGAAAAGACTATTCTCTATGCTGGCAATTGCCGGATTATTGGCTTTTAACGCAACAACTGCCAACGCAAAGGATTTAACGCCAGTTATGGCTGATCAAATCTCAGAAATTGTTGCTATCGACGATGCTGCAACAGCATTAGTACAAGACGACGCAGCTCCTGCTGCAGAAGAAAAAGGCTTCCAACAAGTCCTTAAGGAAAAGTTTATCCAAGGGGGTGCAGGCTTTATGGGTATTGTACTATTATGTTTAATTTTAGGACTAGCTGTGGCTATTGAAAGAATTATTTTCTTGAATATGGCTACTACAAACACAAAAAAGCTTACTCAAAAAGTAGAAGATGCATTAGCGTCTGGTGGAGTTGAAGCTGCAAAAGACGTTTGTAGAAACACAAGAGGTCCTATTGCATCAATTTATTATCAAGGTTTAGACAGAGTTGACGAAGGTGTTGATGCTGCTGAAAAAGCTGTAGTAGCTTATGGTGGTGTGCAAATGGGTCAATTAGAGAAAAACGTTTCTTGGTTGTCTTTATTCATCGCAATTGCACCGATGTTAGGATTCATGGGTACTGTAATCGGGATGATTCAGGCATTCGAAAAAATTAGTGCTGCTGGTGGACTAGATGCATCTCTTATTGCAGGAGATATTCAGGTTGCCTTATTAACAACAGTATTTGGTCTTATTGTGGCTATTATACTTCAGATTTTTTATAACTACATTATCGCAAAAATCGATAGTATAGTAAACAGCATGGAAGATGCTTCAATCATCTTAGTAGACATGTTGGTAGATCACAAAAAATAATAAGCATTTAATTTAATTTAAGATATGTATAAAATAGCTAAAATATTAGCGATAATACTTAGTGTAATTGGATTAGTGCTGTGGGTTTTAATAGTACAATCTGATGACAACGAAGGTGTTATTAGCTTAATGATAAGCCTAGGATTATGGCTAACCGTTATTATAGCAGGAATTACACTTGTACTTTCTCTTATGGGGCTAGCCTCAGACGGAGATAAATTAAAGAAAGCATTAATTTCTGTTGCTGCTTTTGCTTTAATTATAGTAATAAGTTATGTTGTATTTGCTACAGGAAAAGATGTAAATCTTCAACAAATGGCAGATAGAGGCATCGAAGTTACTGAAGGAACTGTAAAAACTGTAGGAGCAGGTTTATGGTCTTTCTATATTCTAGCAATTGTAGCGGTAGTTGCAATGGTAGTAGGAGGATTTAAGAAACAATAATTAAAAAAATAATAATAATATGGCAAGAAGAGGAGCACCGCCTGAGGTTAACGCAGGTTCAATGGCAGACATCGCTTTCCTACTCTTGATCTTTTTCTTGGTAACAACTACCATTGAAACAGATGCAGGATTAGATCGTAAGTTGCCACCAATCGAGCCGCCAGAAAATCCGCCAATTATTAAGCAGAAAAATATTTTTACGGTAGTTGTTAATAAAAATAACGACTTACTTGTAGAAGAAGAAGTGATGGATCTTAAGAACCTTCGCGAAGCTGCTGTAAAATTTTTGGATAATGGTGGAGGTACAGGAGAAAAAGGAGAGTCTTGCGACTATTGTCAAGGCCCAAAAAATCCTGAGTCTTCAGATCACCCTAGTAAAGCTATCATCTCTTTGCAGAATGATAGATTGACAGAGTATGGGACATATATAGCAGTACAGAATGAATTGGTAGCTGCATATAATCAATTGAGAAACAGAGAAGCGCAAAGACTTTATGGTAGAGATTTTACGGAAATGAATGATACTTATTTAGATCCTAAAACTTCAGACGCTATTAAAGATGATCTGAAACCAAAGTTAGAGCGTATTCAGAAAATGTATCCTCAAAAATTATCTGAGGCTGAACCAAAAAATAACTAATTAAATTAGTATAAGCTATTATGGCAAAATTCACAAAGAAAAAGAAGGGGGATTTACCAGCGGTTTCAACCGCATCATTGCCGGATATCGTTTTCATGTTGTTATTTTTCTTCATGACCGTTACCACAATGAAAGATAGTTCCCTTATGATTAAAAATGAATTGCCTTATGCTGATCAAGTTCAAAAACTTGATAAAAAAGACAGGGTAATTTATATCTATGCAGGTAAACCTAGTCCTCGTTACCAAGATAAATTTGGAACAGCAGCAAAAATTCAGTTAAATGATAAATTTGCAGATGTTTCTGAGGTAGCAAACTACGTACTTGCTGAGAGAGCTTCAAAGCGTGAAGAGTTACAAAATGTACTTACAACTGCTTTGAAAGTTGATAACGAAACCAATATGGGACTCGTATCGGATATTAAACAAGAATTGAGAAAAGTTAATGCATTAAAAATTAACTATACTACCAGAGGTGGTACTGCTTTTCAAAACTTGAAATAATCCATTTCAGTTAAACTTATATTTAAAAAGCGCTTCTATCTTTAGATTTGAAGCGCTTTTTATCTTCAATACAATTCCTTTTTCTATTACCTTTACTGCTACATAAGTTTAAATTAGTTTTCATTGAAGCGTATAGTTTTCCTTTTTCTGTTGTTTTTAAACTCTATAATATGGGCGCAACAAGATTCTCTTTTTGTTGTAGAACCAGACGATAAGTATGTAGAAGATCAGTTTTACTTCGGAATTAATTACAATCTTTTAGTAAGTGCTCCAGATAATGCTAGTCAAAGTAGTTTTTCTTATGGTATTATGGGTGGTTTTATTAAAGATATCCCTATCAATAAAAGACGTAATATTGGATTTGGAGTTGGTGTAGGATTATCTTTTAATGCTATTTATAGCGATTTATTAGCTACTCAAGCAGAAAATGGAAGTATATCTTATCAAATAGTTCCAGACGATATTTCTTACAATAGAAATAACCTTACCATGAATTTTGTTGAATTTCCAATTGAGTTTCGTTGGCGATCTTCTAAAGCAGATGATTATAGATTTTGGCGAATTTATTCTGGAATAAAACTTTCTTACTTAATCTCTGGAAATTCAAAATTTGTTGCCGATACAGAAACCATAAAATTTTCCAATAAAGATATTAGAGATATGCAATATGGTGTTTATTTTAGTTTTGGGTATAATACCTGGAACTTCTATGCGCAATATGATCTTTCTAACATTTTTGAAGATAATACCTATACAATTGACGGAGATTTAATGGATACTCAAATCTTTAAAGCAGGATTAATCTTCTATATTTTATAGCCAGTATCCAAAGGTTAAGAATTGGGTAATAACACCTATAAAACATCCTATAATGATTTCTGGATACGTATGAGATTTTAAATAGAGTCTTGCGGTAGCTACTATTCCAGTAATTAAAACTAATAGTGATAACCCTAAGGTAATGTTTATTTCATAATGAAAAGACAAGCCTAAAATAAAGGTTGTTAAGCCGCAAATTCCCATCATATGCATGCTTGCTTTGAAATTGAAGTAAATCATTATTAAACAGCTTAAAAGAGCTCCTAAAATGCCAATAAAGTAATAATACAACTCAATTGAAAAATCAAACGTAGTAATTTTCATTATTGTGATGTAAATTACTATAATGAAAATGTAAAGAGGAATCTTCCGTTCTTTAATATGAGTCAGTCCGTTATTTGTAATCCATCCTAAATTTCTTAGCAGTAAGAAAAATATAAAAGGAATTATTACTGTTAATATTAAAATAGCAAGTAATATTAATCGCTTAGCTTCGGGTGGGTTAAATTTTGGGGTGATAAAAAAATAAAGAATCGAACCTACTAGCGGAAAGAATAAGGGATTAAAAATATGACTAATTAATTTTGAAAATATTCGCATTAAATTTCTTTTCTTAGACGCGCAACAGGGATGTGGAGTTGCTCTCTGTATTTAGCTACAGTTCTTCTTGCAATTGGATATCCTTTTTCTTTTAAAATAGCAGCTAACTTATCGTCGGTTAGGGGTTTTCTTTTCTCTTCTTCATTAATTACAGTTTCTAATATTTTTTTAATTTCTCTAGTGGAAACATCTTCCCCTTCATCATTCTTCATTGATTCAGAGAAAAATTCTTTTATTAGTTTAGTCCCGTAAGGAGTGTCTACATATTTACTGTTTGCAACTCTAGAAACAGTAGAAACATCCATTCCAATTGTATCGGCAATATCTTTTAAAATCATAGGGCGAAGTTTGCGTTCGTCTCCTGTTAAAAAATATTCTTCTTGATAATGCATAATACAATTCATAGTTACATAAAGCGTTTCTTGACGTTGTTTAATAGCGTCTATAAACCACTTTGCAGCATCTAATTTTTGTTTGATAAACTGAACGGCATCTTTTTGAGATTTTGATTTAGTTTTAGTGTCTTTATAGCCTTTCAGCATATTATTATATTCTCTAGACACATGAAGTTCTGGAGCGTTTCTTCCGTTTAATGTTAGCTCTAGTTCTCCGTCAACAATTCTAATGTTAAAATCTGGGACTACATGTTCTACAATTCTATTATTTCCAGAATAAGAGCCTCCTGGTTTTGGGTTTAGACGCTCTATTTCATGTATTGCGTCTCTGAGTTCTTCTTCAGTGATATCGTATTTTTGAATTAGACGGGTGTAGTGCTTTTTTGTAAACTGTTCAAAAGATTTGTCTAATATTTCATAAGCAAGGTCTACACTTTGTGTAGGTTCTTTTCTTTCAAGTTGAATTAATAAACACTCTTGAAGGTTTCTGGCGCAAACCCCAGCAGGATCTAATTGTTGTGTTATATGAAGGATTCGTTCTACTTGTTTTTCTTCTGTAAATACATTCTGAGTAAAGGCAAGATCGTCTACTATGTCTGGTATTGCTCTTCGGATGTAGCCGCTCTCATCTACACTTCCTACTAAAAATTCAGCAATATCACGTTCTTCATCATTCAGTCTAAAAGTATTTAACTGGTTTAATAAATGCTGATGAAAAGAAGTTCCCGCAGCGTATGGAACCGATTTTTCATCGTCATCACTACTGTAATTATTTGCTTGGAGCCTATATTCTGGCACTTCATCGTCACTTAAATATTCGTCTACATTTATATCTTCAGCATTTATAGATTCGTTGTCGTAATCGTCTTGCTGTGAATTATCGATATCGTCATTCTCAAAATCATTATCATCCTTACCACTTTCTAATGCAGGATTTTCTTCAAGCTCTTGTTTTAAACGCTGTTCAAAAGCTTGTGTAGGCAGTTGAATCAATTTCATTAATTGAATCTGCTGCGGAGATAATTTCTGCGATAATTTAAATTGTAACTGCTGCTTTAGCATATATTTTTTAACCTTTATATAAAAATAAAAAAACTAGCTATATGAAATGTGTTCATATGCTAGTTTTATTACTGTTTACTGTTAATTTATTCTAAAATTCGGCGTTTTGTGGTGTTCTAGGGAAAGGAATTACGTCTCTAATGTTTGTCATTCCTGTTGCAAATAACACTAAACGCTCAAATCCAAGTCCGAATCCACTGTGTGTTGCCGTCCCAAATTTTCTAAGTTCTAGGTACCACCAAAGCTCTTTTTCATCAATTCCCATGGCTTCCACTTTTTCTTTTAAAACATCATAACGTTCTTCTCTTTGGGCGCCACCAACAATTTCTCCAATACCAGGGAAGAGAATGTCCATTGCTCTAACCGTTTTCCCATCTTCATTGGCTCTCATGTAAAAAGCCTTTATGTCTGCAGGGTAATCAAATAAAATTACTGGAGTTTTAAAATGTTTCTCTACAAGATAGCGTTCATGCTCACTTTGTAAATCCGCACCCCACTCTTCAATAATATAGTTGAATTTTTTCTTTTTATTAGGCTTAGAATTTTTTAATATTTCTATAGCTTCTGTATAGCTTACACGCTTAAAGTTGTTGTCTATTACAAAATGTAGCTTTTCTGTAAGCGTCATTTCACTTCTTTCTGCTTGCGGCTTTGTTTTTTCTTCTTGTAATAAACGTTGCTCTAGAAATTCTAAATCATCTTTACAGTTATCTAGCGCATATTTAATGACATACTTTATAAAATCTTCAGCAAGATCCATATTGCCGTCTAAATCTAGAAAAGCAACTTCTGGTTCAATCATCCAGAATTCTGCCAAGTGTCTAGAAGTATTTGAGTTTTCTGCTCTAAAAGTAGGGCCAAAAGTATAAACTTTCCCTAATCCCATTGCATATGTTTCGGCTTCTAATTGACCAGAAACGGTAAGATTTGTCTCTTTTCCGAAGAAATCTTCTTTAAAATCAATTTCTTTGTTATCTGTGAGCGGAGGGTTTTTAATGTCTAGCGTAGAAACTCTAAACATTTCTCCAGCGCCTTCAGCATCAGAACCTGTAATAATAGGGGTGTGAACATAATTAAACCCATTCTGATTGAAATATTGATGTACAGCAAACGATAAAGAAGAACGAACACGCATAATAGCACTAAAAGTGCTTGTTCTAACTCTAAGATGCGCTTTCTCTCTAAGGAATTCTAAGGAGTGCTTTTTTGGCTGGATGGGATATTCTTCCGGATTAGATTCTCCTAAAATAGCAATGTCTTTAACTTGGATTTCTACATTTTGCCCTTTTCCTTGGCTCTCAACAAGTGTTCCGTTTATGCTAACTGCTGCTCCAGTATTAAGTTGTTTTAATATTTTTTCTGAAATATTTTCAAAGTCAACAACACATTGAATGTTATTTATTGTGGAACCATCGTTTAGTGCAATAAAACGGTTGCTTCTAAAAGTTCGAATCCATCCTTTAACGCTAACTTCTTGAAGTAATTTCTCACCACCAAGCAGTTCTTTAATGTTATCTAATTTCATTATGGGTTACATCAAATAATTGTGGGCACAAAGATAAAATTTTAAACCTATTAATTATAAGCATTGTAGCTTTGATTCTTAAAAATATTTGTACCATAACATTATTCTTTTGTTAAATGCAAGAAAATTAAATATTAATGATGTAGAACAAATCAAATTTTTTCGTACATTTAACATAAGCTTATAAATTTTAAGATAATTTTTGTAGGATAAAAAAAGGGATAAAAACCCTTTTATGCTATTATATTAATTTGATATATTTGTAGAAAATAGTGCATACGCTGTCTTAAAAGACACAATAAAAATATATAAGAATGTAGGTTTGGGGGAACCTTAAAGTCTGTTCGGAAACTTTGTTTTCGGCAGACTTTTTTTTGTAAATACATTATGATTAAATGATTATCTAAAGTAAAATCCCCATTTGATGCTAATACAAATGGGGATTTATTGGTATAAATTTTTAATATATTTTATTCTTTACTGCTTTTGGGAAGTACATCTATATTTGGCTTTTTAAGCACTTGCTTGTTTGCAATATTTCTTTCTAAAGCCAATAATAATGCAGGAAGAAGTATTAAATTGGCTAGCATGGCAATTAAAAGTGTAAAGGAAACTAAGCCTCCAAGAGCTTTTGTGCCTCCAAAACTACTTAGCATAAATACAGAAAATCCAAAGAAGAGTACAATAGAAGTATAGAACATACTAACGCCTGTTTCGCGTAGGGCATTATAAACAGATTTTCTAATGTTCCAGTGACTTTTTGTAAGTTCTTGTCTATACTTTGCTAAGAAGTGAATGGTATCATCCACAGAAATTCCAAAAGCTACACTAAATACTAAAATAGTTGAAGGTTTAATAGGAATTCCTAAAAAGCCCATCATACCAGCAGTAATAATAAGGGGTAATATATTTGGAATTAGTGAAACAATAATCATTTTAAAAGACCTAAACATATAGGCCATAAAAAGAGAGATAAGGAAAATAGCCAATGCTAAAGACATTACTAAATTCTTTACCAAATACTTTGTTCCTTTCATAAAAACCAATGCTTTTCCTGTTAATGTAACGTCATATCTGTCTTGAGGTAAAACTTTGTGTATTTTTTTCCATAAATCTGCTTCTATGCCTTCCATTTTATCGGTACCTATGTCCTGCATAAAAGTGGTAATTCTAGCTATTTGTCCTGTAGAGTCCACAAAACTCTTAAGTAAATCTGCGTTATTAGCCGATTTTTTTGCGTAAGAAAGGATAAAAGTATTTTCCTGATTATTTGGTAATTGGTAGTAATTTGGATTTCCGTTGTAATATGCCTGTTTGGAGTATTTTACCAAGTTGGTAACAGAAATAGGATCGGAAAGTTCTGGAATTTCTTTTATAAGGGTTTCCAACTCTTCCATTCTACGAAGTGTGGTAAGTTTTAAAACCCCATTTTTTCTTTTGGTGTCTACCATAATTTCAACAGGAAGGATTCCGTCAAATTCTTTTTCAAAAAAGCGAATATCATCAAAAAAGGCAGCATCTTGAGGCATGTCTTCTATTAAACTCCCTGAAATTCTAATTTGGTATATTCCGATAATGCTACCAATTAAAGCTATTAACGATATTATAAACACAGCTATTCTATGGTTACGAACCGAATTTTCCATCCATCCTACAAAAGTGTTGATCCATTTTGTGTTTAGGTGCTTTAAATGCTTCGTTTTAGGTAGAGGCATAAAGCTATAGATAATTGGAATTATCAGTAACGATAAAACAAAAATTGCAAAAATGTTTAGAGAGGCAACAATACCAAATTCTTTTAAAAGTTTACTTTCAGTAATAATAAAAGTAGCAAAACCAGCTGCTGTGGTAATGTTGGTCATTAATGTTGCATTACCTACATTTGAAATTACCCGCTGTAAAGACTTTGCTTGATTTCCATGTTTTTGAACTTCCTGCTGATACTTATTAATGAGGAATATACAGTTGGGAATCCCAATTACAATTATTAAAGGAGGGATCAATGCTGTTAAAACGGTAATTTCATAGTGTAATAAACCTAAAATCCCAAATGCCCACATTACACCTATAATTACAACTATCATGGAGATAAAAGTTGCTCTAAAGGATCTAAAAAAGAAAAAGAAAATAAGAGAGGTAACTCCTAAGGCAGCGCCAATAAACATACTAATTTCGTCTATGATACTTTGAGAGTTTAAAGTTCGGATGTATGGCATTCCAGATACTTTAACATCCAGTCCAGTTTTAGCTTCGAAATCGTCTATTAATGGTTCAAAATCATTAATTACAAAATCTTTTCGAACACTGGTGTTTACTATTTCTTTATCAATATAAATAGCAGTTCTTATAGTGTGTGTTTTTTTATTGAAAAGTAAACTTTCGTAAAATGGGAGTTTTAAGAAAAGTTCATCTTTAATGCTGTCTACTTCAGCTTTATTCTTTAATTCGTTTTTAATTAAAGGTTCTAATTCAAATTGGTGTTTTTCGGTATTTTTTACGAGTTTTTGGAGGCTTTCTGTAGAAATAACTGCATCAACTTCTGGTTTTGCTTGAAGTTGTTTGCTTAATTTATTCCATTCGTTAAAATTTTCTGGAGTGAATAAATTACTGTCTTTTACAGCAATTATAATTAAATTTCCTTCTTCGCCGAAAGTATCTAAAAATTTATTGTACTCAACGTTAACAGGGTGATGGTCTGGGAGTAAATTTGCTTCGGTAAAAGTAAAGCGCATGTTTTTCCATTGCATGGCTAGAAAAACAGTGATTCCAAGAAGAATCAATAAAATAATAATACGATTGCGGAGAATTATTCTCGCCGTTTTCTTCCAAAAGCCTTTACTGATCTTGTTTATCATCAAAAAAAATTTCCATGCAAAGGTAAAGAACCTCTGCGAATGTGCCTAAAAACCTAAAGTAAAATAGTAGGTAAACTTAAAGGAGATATTATCGTCAAAATTTGGTAAATGGTATGCGCCGTATCTATACATAAAGTTTAATCCAAATCCTTTAAGAATTTTATTTACTTCTAGACCGCTCTCTAAGTATCCATTTTCTAAAGAGCTAAACTCAATACCCTCATGTTGTTGTCTTTCAGAAATATTTCCAATTGCAAAGCGGGAGATTAAAACTAATTCTGGTCTAAATTTATCGGTAATATTAAAGCGTTTGAAATAATGTTTTGCTTGAGCAACTGCGTATCTATCCGAAAAGAATTCGTTAAAATACATGGTTTCAAAGCTATCGCGTCCAGCTACCGAAAATCTATTTAAAATATGTTCTCCATCTGGTTGGTTTGGAGAGGTGTTGTATAATTCTGTAATTGGCAAATCTCCAAAGCCAATTCCTCCAACAAATAGGAATGTTGTTTTGCCCATGTTAAGCGGACTAATTTCATGCATAACTCGCATGGATATTTTAGAAAAACTTAAATCGCTATCAAAAATGTTTCTTAACGCTTGTGTAGTTTGGATAGTAAATTGGGGATAGTTATTCTCAATAACTACTTTTCCGGTATTAGTTTGCATGTATTTATTAAACGGATTCCATTGTATGGAAGCTGTAATCGAGCTTGTTTGATAGCTTTCATACGTTTTTCCGTCATTGGTAAATGTATATTCGTAAGTAGGTTTTACATCTTGATGAGATAATTGTAATTTAGAGCTTAATTTTGGGGTGAAATCGTGAGTCATGTAGGTGCTAATATCGTTTACCTTATGAAATTGGCTCAAATTAAAAAGGCGAGGTTCAAATAGGTAAAAGGCTCTTCCGTCTGTTATAAAAGTTAAGCTTCCAGTTTCTACTAAATCGTCTTTGTAATTAATTCCAATTCTAGTATCGTCATATTTGTCTAATCTTCTTTCTGCTCCAAAACCATATTTAAAATTACCATCTTTGGTTCCATAAGCTCCATATCCATGAATCTTATATTTATTAGAAAAATTATTATTTGTAACCGCACTCATCCCTATTCTAAAACCTTCGTAACGGTTAAATTTCAATAAGGATTTATAGTCAAAATCTATGTATTTTGTACTTACGTACCCTACTGCAGCTTTTCTAATAAATGATAATTTTTTCTCGTAATTATTGGCTGCTACTAGGCTGTCAACAGCAGTGTAGGTTTCTTTTTCTTTTTCTGAAATTGGTTTAGTTCTATAGGTTTTCCAGAATTCTTCATCTCGTTCTGAGGCTACATCTACAAGTTCAATTGCAGTGCCTCTTCTTTCAATAGTAACAGGACTGTTTAATCTAATTTCAAAATTGTTGGTTTCTGAAGTTAGATAAATGTGTTTTGTAATATCATCTGGGTTTGTACTAACAAAAGTGGAATCTTCCATTTTAGAGCTGGATGCAATTCTTAGTGTCCCAAAAAGGTTTACTACATTATTGTTATCTCCTTTTCCAACTACCACTTTGTTATTTGTAGGGAACCAAATGTTTTCTTTTGGAAAGTAGGTGTAATTTTGAACCGCTTGTACGTCTATCGAAGCATTTAGTTGTGAGATGGTTTTTTGTAAGGCATAACTTTCTCTATCGATATATAATACCCCCTCCAAGGCTATCTTTTCTTTGTCCTCTTTTGGGTAATAATGTACCAAATAGCCTTCTCTGTTTTGCTCTACAACGGTGTCTAAAATTTTGTAATTATATGTTTTTAATGCAGACTCTCCTAGTGGACTTACAAATTCGGTTCCGAAAACTATATAATGATTTTTATAAAAAGAAAAAGATTGCATTTCTAAAGCAAGCACCTCATAAATAGGTTTGCTTAATCCAGCCATGTGTGTTCCAAGTATAGTTTCTCTTTTTCCTCGATGTTTTGAGAATAAAAAATTTGAAGCTTTTTCTAAAATGTATAAATGAGATTTTTCTAGTTGCTTTTTAAGCTGATAATTGGTGGAATCTATTTTCTTAAACTTCAATCCTTTTTTCTTCACTCTAAAAATAGAATCGATAGTTCCATTTATAGAATCTTTATCGGCCGTAATAATTAATTTGCTATAGCTTCTATAATTGAATGTGTTTAAAACGTCTTCTGGGTTATTTTTCTGCCTATTTACAATAGCTTTTTTAATGATTGTATTAGCATTGTTTACTTTTTGCTGTTGAAGAACAACTTCATCTAACTTTTCAATATTTTTTTCAAGTTGAATAACTAGATTGTCATTCAATTCTGTTACTTCTTTTGGCTTATAACCTACGTAGCTAACTAATAACTTTTGATTATTGTTAGCAATCTCAATTGAAAATTTACCGTCCAAATTAGAAACCGTATTGTTCTCCTTTGCAACTATAGTTGCAAAGGGGAGTGGGGTTTTAGTTTCTTTGTCTTGTATACTTCCATGAATAACATCTTGAGCAAAATTAGATTTTACTAATAATAAAAAGAAAACTAAAATATAGGATGCTAAGTTTTTCATTTACTAGGGGAAAACAATGCTTTTAGAATATCTTGTAATGTTACAAAAAAATAAAGCGACTCGTAGAAGTCGCTTTATTTTTTATTGAAAGTTTAACGATTGTTATACCGTCATAATTTCTTTTTCTTTCACTGCTAATGTAGCGTCCGTTTTTTTGATGTATTCATCGGTTAAAGCTTGAACATCTACTTCTGCATTTGCTTTTAAATCTTCAGAAATATCAAGTTTTTTGATTTCCTTATTAGCATCTTGTCTAGCACTTCTAATAGACACTTTTGCGTCTTCTGCTTCTGCTTTTGCTTGTTTTACTAAATCTCTTCTTCTTTCTTCAGTTAGTGGTGGAACGTTAATAATAACCATTTCCCCATTATTCATTGGGTTGAAACCGAGGTTGGCAATCATAATTCCTCTTTCAATTTCTTGAAGCATTCCTTTTTCCCAAGGTTGAATAGAAATAGTTCTTCCGTCTGGAGTATTTACATTGGCTACTTGGCTCAAAGGCGTAGGAGAACCATAGTAATCTACCATAACACTTCCAACCATAGCTGGACTTGCTTTTCCGGCACGTATGTTTACAAATTCTTTTTCTAAATGCTTTATAGCGCCATCCATTGCTTCTTTGGCACTATCCATTATAAAGTCTACTTCTTCGTTCATAACTATGTATGTTTTCAATAGTTTGGCTAAAATAAGCCAAGTTTATTAAAGATTTACTTTTGTACCAATATTTTCTCCTGAAACTACTTTTAGTAAGTTACCAGGTTTATTCATATCGAATACAATAATAGGTAATTCGTTTTCCTGACTCAAAGTAAAGGCTGTTGTGTCCATTACTTTTAACCCTTTATTTAGCACATCTTTAAAAGTGATGTTGTCAAATTTTGTCGCGTCTTTATTTTTTTCAGGATCTGAGGTGTAGATTCCATCAACTCTAGTTCCTTTTAAAATAACATCAGCATTTATTTCGATAGCACGTAAAACAGCTGCAGAGTCTGTGGTAAAATAAGGATTTCCTGTTCCTCCACCAAAAATTACAACACGCCCTTTTTCTAGATGACGAATAGCACGTCTTCTAATAAAAGGCTCTGCTACTTCATTGATTTTAATAGCCGATTGTAAGCGTGTTTCTATACCTTCGTCTTCCAAGGCAGATTGCAATGCAAGTCCGTTAATAACGGTTGCTAACATTCCCATATGATCGCCCTGTACACGATCCATTCCATTGCTTGCTCCTGCTAGTCCTCTAAAAATATTTCCTCCACCAATTACAACGGCAACTTCTACACCAGACTCAATAACAGTTTGAATTTCTTCAGCATATTCTTTAAGTCTTTTTGGGTCAATCCCATATTGTTTTTCCCCCATAAGGGCTTCTCCGCTTAGTTTTAGAAGTATTCTTTTGTATTGCATGTTTTTCTGTTGAAGATTATTTCTGAAAATTTTCCGAAGCAAAAATAAGCAAAATAATTAAGTGTTTTCAAAAACCTATTTAAAGTAAGGTTGTTTATTTTGAATGAAAGCGAAGGGAGTGTAGGTAATTCTGTACAATGGAAAGCTGTAGTTTCAGATTGCAATTTAATAAGGAACATCTAAAACCTTCTCACAGAAAGAAGTATGAACTATTGCGAAAAAGAAAAACCCACTTTCAAAATAATTTTGAAAGTGGGTTTTGATATGTTTAAAAGTAACTTAGAATTATCCTAAAGCTACTCTTTCAAATGCTACTACAGTAAGTTTTTTGTCAAAAGATTTTACGTATTCAGCAACGCTTTGTTTGCTGTCTTTAATAAAATCTTGGTTTACTAAAGTATTGTCTTTAAAGAAACGCTTTAATTTACCTTTAGCGATGTTTTCCAACATAGCTTCTGGTTTTCCTTCAGCTCTTAGTGTATCTTTAGCAATTTCGATTTCTTTATCGATAACCTCTTGGTCAACACCAGACTCGTCTAAAGCAACAGGATTCATAGCGGCAGCTTGCATAGCAACATCTTTAGCAGCAACATCTACTCCTTCAGCGTTTGCAGATAAACCAACTAAAGTAGCTATTTTGTTACCAGCGTGAATGTAAGAACCTACAAATGGAGCTTCTAAAGTTCTGAAATCTCCAATTTCAATTTTCTCACCAATTACTCCAGTTTGCTCGATTAATTTGTCGGCAACTTTAACTCCTTTGTAATCTGCTTCTAAAAATGCTTCTTTAGAATCAAAGCTTAGCGCTAATTCAGCAAGTTCGTTTGCTAAAGTTACGAAAGTATCGTTTTTAGCAACAAAGTCTGTTTCACAGTTAAGAGAAACAATAACACCTCTGCTGTTTGCATCGTTAACCTTTGCAATAACTGCACCTTCAGTAGACTCTCTGTCAGCTCTTTTAGCTGCAACTTTTTGTCCTTTTTTACGAAGAACTTCTACTGCTGTATCGAAATCACCTTCAGCTTCTACTAATGCATTTTTACAATCCATCATACCAGCTCCGGTAGCTTTTCTTAGTTTATTTACTTCAGCGGCTGTAATTTTTGCCATTTCTTTATCAGTTTTAATTCCTCTTTGAGGGTTTTATTGTCTTGCCCTACAAGTTGGAATAGTTTTTAAATTTATTTTTGAGTAACCTTAAGGTGTAACCTTTGGGTACTTTAACTTAATAAAGTCGTTATCAATTTATTTCAATACAAAAGTAGAGAAGATAAAAAGATAACGACTTTAAGAAATTATTATTTAATCGTTTTCTTCAGTTTCTAAAGCCTTAGCTTTTTTTTCTTTAGCTGCGGTCTCTGCTTTAGTTTCTTCATCTTCTTCAGCTTGCTTTTCAGCAGCCTTATCAGCTTTTCTTTCAGAAAGACCTTCGTTAATAGCGTCTGTTACGTGCGTAAGAACTTTTTCGATAGATTTTGAAGCATCATCATTAGATGGTATAACGTACTCAACTTCTCTAGGATCTGAGTTAGTATCTACCATTGCAAATATTGGAATGTTTAATTTTTGTGCTTCTTTCACTGCGATATGCTCACGCATAGTATCTACAATAAACAATGCCCCTGGTAAACGAGTCATGTCAGAAATAGAACCTAAGTTTTTCTCAAGCTTAGCTCTTAAACGATCTACTTGTAGTTTTTCTTTTTTAGAAAGTGTGTCAAAAGTACCGTCCTTCTTCATTCTATCAATAGCAGCCATTTTCTTAACCGCTTTTCTAATAGTAACAAAGTTAGTAAGCATACCACCTGGCCATCTTTCTGTGATGTAAGGCATGTTTGCTGCTCCTGCTTTTTCAGCAACGATATCTTTTGCTTGTTTTTTGGTAGCTACGAAAAGTATTTTTCTACCTGATGCTGCGATTTTTTTAAGAGCTTCGTTAGCTTCTTCAATCTTAGCAGCTGTTTTGTATAAATTGATAACGTGGATTCCGTTACGCTCCATATAGATATAAGGAGCCATATTTGGATTCCATTTTCTAGTAAGGTGACCAAAATGTACACCTGCTTCTAGTAAGTCTTTAACTTCTATGTTATTTGCCATTTTTGTAATAGTTTACGTTCCGTTGCCCACAATGTGGGTTTGAATATTTAGCAATGTTAAAGTGGTCACGATTGCTCGATTGCCTTTCCCATTTGGATGCTAAACTTATCTTCGCTTCTTTTATAAAGAGGTGAAGCAACGACATGTTTTAAATTCAATAATAAATGAACAATGTGTACGAATACACATATGTAAAAATTGATACAGATTAACGTTTCGAGAATTGGAATTTCTTACGTGCTTTCTTCTGACCAAATTTCTTACGCTCTACCATTCTTGGATCTCTAGTTAATAATCCTTCTGGTTTAAGAGTCAATCTGTTTTCGGCATCTATTTCGCACATTGCTCTAGAGATTGCCAAACGGATAGCTTCTGCTTGTCCTGTTACACCACCACCAAAAACATTTACTTTAATGTCAAAGTTCTCAACGTTCTCTGTTAATGTAAGAGGTTGTTGTACTTTGTACTGTAATGTTGGTGTTGGGAAGTATTGTGCAAATTCTTTTTTGTTGATGGTGATTTTACCTTCACCTTCAGAAACGTACACTCTTGCAACTGCAGTTTTTCTTCTGCCGATTTTGTGAATTACTTCCATTATTTAAGATCGTTTAAGTTAATTGTAGCTGGTTTTTGAGCTTCTTGAGCGTGCTCAGTTCCAACATACACTTTTAAATTACGGAATAACTCAGCACCTAATTTGTTTTTAGGAAGCATTCCTTTAATTGATTTTTCTAACAAACGAGTAGGATCTTTTTTGTAAAGTTCCGTCGCTGTTGTTGTTCTTTGACCGCCTGGGTAACCTGTGTGACGCACGTATTGTTTTGCATCCCATTTTTTACCCGTTAAGTTGATTTTCTCTGCATTGATGATAACAACGTTATCTCCACAGTCAACATGCGGTGTGTAATTAGGCTTGTACTTACCTCTAAGTAGTTTTGCTACCTTAGAAGAAAGACGTCCTAGCGTCTGACCTTCAGCGTCAACTAAAACCCACTGCTTGTTTACAGTAGCTTTGTTTGCTGAAATTGTTTTGTAGCTTAATGTATCCACACTAACTTATTTTAAAAAATTAAACATTCCATTCCCATACCCAAACGTGAATTCGGGATAATGGGGTGCAAAAGTACAATTATTTATGTTATTTACAAATAGAGGATGTAATTATTTGTTGATAAGAAAAAGTTGGTTTCTAGTAAGTTAAAAGAATCTTGTTATAAGTAACTGTTTCATGTTTTGATTTTAAAGAGCAAATTTTATAAAAGCTAATTGTAATTTGGGAGGAAGTATATAAAATCCTCCCATTATTTTGAATAAATTAATGCGCCTCCAGCCAATCATTTCCAGTTCCTACTTCAACATCTAATGGAACACTCATGTTGTATGCGCTTTCCATTTCTGTTTTAATCATCTGTTTTACAGTGTCTAGTTCTTCTTTATATGCATCAAACACCAATTCATCATGTACTTGTAAAAGCATTTTAGTTTTAAAATTGCCTTCTTTTAATTTCTGATGAATATTTATCATGGCAATTTTTATAATATCGGCAGCACTTCCTTGTATTGGAGCGTTTACTGCATTCCTTTCAGCAGCACCACGAACTACTTGATTTCTAGAATTAATATCTTTTAAATATCTACGGCGACCTAAAATGGTCTCCACATACCCATTGTCTTGAGCAAAATGAACTTGCTTGCTCATATAGGCTTTTAATTTTGGGTATGTTTCATAATAGGTTTCTATTAACTCTTTAGCTTCGCTTCTAGATAAGGTGGTTTGGTTGCTTAATCCAAAGGCAGATACCCCATATATAATTCCGAAATTAACGGTTTTAGCATTACCACGTTGTTCGCGCGTTACTTCTTCAATAGGAACTTTAAAAACTTGAGCTGCTGTGGAGGCATGAATATCTTGACCTTCTTGGAAGGCTTTTATCATGGTGTCTTCTTCACTTAAAGCAGCAATAATACGAAGTTCTATTTGAGAATAATCTGCTGCTAATAAAATGTAATCCTCATTCCGTGGAATAAAGGCTTTTCTTACTTGTCTACCTCTTTCTGTACGTATTGGGATGTTTTGTAAGTTAGGATTATTGGAGCTTAACCTTCCTGTGGCGGCTACAGCCTGACTATAAACGGTATGTATTCTATTTGTTTTTTTGTTGATTTCATTTGGCAATGCATCAACATAAGTGCTTTTTAATTTATTGAGTTGTCTCCATTGTAAAATATCAGCAACAATTGGGTGGTCTTTTGCTAAGTAAGAGAGTACATCTTCTGCGGTAGAATATTGACCTGTTTTGGTCTTCTTAGGTTTGTCTACCAATTTTAATTTATCAAATAAAATAGGGCCTAATTGTTTTGGAGAAGCTAAATTAAATTCTTCCCCTGCTTGCTCAAAAATGTCTTTCTCTAATCTGAGAATATCATTATTGAGGTCTTTTGTTAAGGAATGAAGAAATTTTTCATCTAAATTAATTCCTTCTATTTCCATGTCCGCCAACACTTTTACAAGTGGTGCTTCTATTTCTTCAAATAGTTTTTTAGCATTTCTATTTGGTAATTCTTGCTCAAAAATATTTTTTAGCTGAAGTGTAATGTCAGCATCTTCAACGGCATATTCTGTTTGCTCTTCTAAAGCAACGCTTCGCATAGAACGTTGATTCTTTCCTTTTTTACCAATAAGAGTTTCTATAGAAACAGGGGAGTAGTTTAAATAAGTTTCTGCCAATACATCCATGTTGTGGCGCATATCTGGATTGATAAGGTAATGCGCTATCATGGTATCGAAAATCGGTCCTTTAACAGGCATGTTGTAATTGGAAAGTACTTTAATATCATATTTTAAATTCTGACCGATTTTTTCAATTTCTTCATTTTCAAAAAATGCTCTGAATTCTTCTAAGATATTTTGTGTTTCTTTTTGGTCTTCAGGGAAAGAAACATAATAACCCGTTCCAGGTTCCCAAGAAAAGGCACAGCCTACCAATGCTGCATTTAACGATTTTAGGCTTGTAGTTTCCGTGTCAAAACACACGCTACTTTGTTGCATTAACTTTTGTAGTAAAAGCTTTCTGGCTAATGGCG
The DNA here is from genome assembly GCF_000260115.1 of Galbibacter orientalis DSM 19592. GTDB lineage: Bacteria > Bacteroidota > Bacteroidia > Flavobacteriales > Flavobacteriaceae > Galbibacter > Galbibacter orientalis. Next base: position 1,169,384 of record NZ_JH651379.1, read on the forward strand.
TATTGGCGTGTTGGTATAAATGTGGAACTTGTGCAAGGGTTTTGTATCCAGAAATGCTGGTAGTGGTTGTTTGCTCAGTAGTGTCGTTACTCCCAAAAAGGTCATATTGAACTTCTAAGCTGTTGTTTACCTTGCCTTTATTTTCTGATGGATTACTTTCTTCGGAAGGAGTGTCTTCTTGTTTAAAAGTTTTCATCAGATTTTCAGCAAGCCTTCTAAATTCTAATTCCTGAAAAATTTCTTGGACTTTTTCAATATCTGGAGTGTCTAATTTAAAATCGTTTTCATGAAATTCTACAGGCACATCCAACATAATACGCGCCAATTCTTTAGATAATAATCCTTGTTCTTTATTGGCTTCTACTTTTTCTTTCATCTTTCCTTTCAGCTTATCGGTGTTTGCTAAAAGGTTTTCCATACTGCCGAATTCTTTTAAGAATTTCTTGGCTGTTTTTTCTCCAACACCTGGTAATCCTGGGATATTATCCACAGCATCTCCCATCATTCCTAGAAAATCTATTACTTGGTCTGGGGTTTCTATTTCAAACTTTTTTTGAACTTCTGGAATTCCCCAAATTTCAATTCCATTTCCCATTCTCGCTGGGCGATACATAAATATATTTTCTGAAACTAATTGCGCAAAATCTTTATCTGGAGTAACCATATACACCTTATAGTTTGCTTTTTCCGCTTGTTTTGCTAGCGTTCCAATAATATCATCGGCTTCGTATCCTTCTTTTACAATACAAGGAATATGCATTGCTTTTAAAATATCTTGAATAATAGGAACTGCTATTCTAATGGCTTCAGGGGTTTCATCTCTGTTGGCCTTATAAGCTTCAAACATTTCTACTCGATCCACACTCCCTCCTTTGTCAAAAGCAACCGCTAGATGGTCTGGTTGCTCTCTTTTGATAACATCTAAAAGAGAATTCATAAACCCCATAATGGCTGAAGTATCCATTCCTTTTGAATTGATTCTCGGATTTTTTATAAAAGCATAATATCCTCGGAATATTAATGCGTATGCATCTAAAAGAAAAAGCCTTTTTTGCTCAGCCATATTTTTTTGTTTGAAATTTAAGATTTAGAAAAAATAGATAGTTTGTAAAGTTAAAAAAGTTAAATGAGATTTAAATGGCTCGTAGTTGTTTACTTTTCTTTGACGAAGGATCCTGAAGGATTATTACTTTGTCCTGTGCCATCATATTTGCTATAGCTAAACCCAGGGTGTATGCAGTAAGATCCTGTTTCTCCTTTTTTATTGATGGCTAAAAATCCTATCTGGAAGGTATCATGATTTTTATTTTTTGCTATAATTCTGTTCACAGCTTCTTCACAAGCTTTTTGAGGCGATTTCCCTTGTCGCATTAACTCTACAATTAAAAACGAACCTACAGTTTTAATTACTTCTTCTCCAACTCCTGTTGCTGTTGCTCCGCCAACTTCATTATCTATAAAAAGTCCGGCGCCAATAATTGGGGAATCTCCAACGCGCCCATTTACTTTATAGGCCATTCCACTTGTGGTGCAGGCGCCTGCAAGATCTCCATTTTTATCAATAGCAAGCATTCCAATAGTGTCGTGGTTTTCAATATTAATAATGGTTTCATATTTAGATTCTTCTTTCCATTTTAACCATTCTTTTTTGGATTGTTCGGTAAGTAAGTTTTCTTTCTGAAACCCTTTTTCATAAGCAAATTGTTCTGCTCCTTTTCCTGCTAGAATTACATGTGGCGTTTCTTCCATCACTTTTCTAGCTACAGAAATTGGATGTGCAATATTTTGCAAATAAACTACCGAGCCACAATTTCCATCTTTATCCATAATACAGGCGTCTAATGTAACATTGCCATCTCTATCTGGTCGGCCACCTTTTCCTACGGTTTGGTTGTTTACATCGGCTTCTTCTACCATTACGCCTTGTTCAACAGCGTCCAGAGAGGTGCCTCCATTATTTAAAACTTCCCATGCTTTTGCTGTAGCGTTTTTAAAATTCCATGTGCAAATAGCAATAGGAATTATAGGCTTTTCAATAGATTCTGGAGTCACGTTAATTGTATCTTCCGTCCAAGAAGCTAAAAACGGAACAGATAGTATTCCTGTTGCTCCTAATCCTGTCTTTTTTAGAAATTTTCTTCTTTGCATGGGTATATCTTGTTTATTTTTACTTGATGATGAAGAGGTTTGAATATTTCAACGCTTGCATCATTACTTTTTTTGACAATAAGAAATGGTAAATTTGGGTTAAATATAAGGAATATGATTATAGAAATTTGTGCAAATTCTGTGGAATCTGCGTTAAATGCCGAAGAGGGAGGGGCAAATAGAATAGAATTTTGCGGAGAACTATCGGTTGGAGGAATTACGCCTTCTTATGGAATGTTAGTGCGTGCTGTAGAACAATTATCTATTCCTGTTTTTGTGCTCATTCGTCCAAGAAGTGGAAACTTTACTTATTCTGATGAAGAATTTGAAGTGATGAAAGAGGATGTTCTTTTTTGTAAGAAAATTGGTTGTAGCGGAATCGTCTCTGGAGTATTAGATGCCGATAATAATTTAGATATTGACAGAACTCGGGAGCTAGTGGAGCTTTCAAAACCTTTAGAATTTACTTTTCATAGGGCATTTGATTGGGTTTCTCAACCTGAGGAAGCGCTTAAGCAGTTAATAGAAATAGGATGTAAGCGGGTATTAACTAGCGGACAAGTGGAGAAAGCTATTGATGGATTATCATTATTGAAAAAGCTAAAAAGTAAATACGGAGATAGCATAGTTATAATGCCTGGTAGTGGAGTGAATATTGATAATGTATTGGAATTTAAAAAGGATGGTTTTTCTGAAATACATTTCTCTGCAAGTAGTGCGTATAAAAATCTCACAGCAACTCCTAAAATATCATTTAACGGAAATGCTAGTGATGAAAGTTTTATTACAAAATCCGACTTAACATTAATTAAGCAGATGGTAGATAAAGTTAAATAATCTGTAAAAAAGGGTTATTTGTCTGTATATAAGGTAATTTTGTTAAAAATAGCGAAGAAAAATATATGTCACGTTTTTTTATAGTCTTAGGTATAATATACCTTATTGGAGCCTTTTATGGCTTTCAAGCTTTTAGAACACTAGTTAAAAATCCATATTTACAAATAGTATACGGAATTGTTTTTATAGCAGTTTTAGCAAATGTATATCTGCAGTTTAGTCATTTTGATAGGAGTCATGGAATGACTCATAAAATGGGATTTGCCGTAGGTTTGTTTTTGGCGTTTATGGCTTTAGGGTTTAGCGCTGGAATTTTTATGCTGATAGAAGATGTTGTTCGGGTTTTTACATGGATTTTCGGTAAGGCTTTTCAGTCAGGTGAAGCTGCATCTTCTGGACTTCCATCTCGGAGAAGATTTATGAGTCAGATTGCAATTGGAGTTGCAGCAGTTCCTTTTTTATCGCTTTTATATGGGATGTATAAAGGAAAATATGATTATCAAGTTTTAAAGCACACGCTGGAGTTTGACGATTTACCAGATGCTTTTGATGGTTATACCATTACGCAAATTTCGGATATACATAGCGGAAGTTTTGATGATAAAGAAAAGGTAGCTTATGCAGTAGACCTTATTAATAAACAGGAATCGGATGTAATTTTATTTACGGGCGATTTAGTAAATAATGTTGCTTCGGAAATGCATACGTGGAAAGATACTTTTTCAAAACTTAATGCCAAAGATGGGGTGTATTCTGTTTTAGGAAACCATGATTATGGAGATTATGCCGATTGGCCTTCCGAAGAAGCAAAAAAAGCAAATTTGGATGAGTTAAAGCAAATTCAAAAAGATATGGGCTTTAACTTACTATTAAATGAAAGTAGGTTTTTAGAAAAAGAGGGTCAGCGTTTGGCGCTTGTTGGGGTTGAAAATTGGGGAGAAGGCGGTTTTAAAAAAGCAGGAGACCTTGAAAAGGCTATTGAAAATATAGATAAAAACGACTTTAAAATTTTAATGAGTCACGATCCGTCTCATTGGCAGTATCAAGTTGTGGACCATCCATATCATTATCATTTAACCTTAAGTGGACACACACATGGAATGCAATTTGGAGTAGAGATTCCGGGTTGGTTAAAATGGAGCCCAGTAAAATACAGGTATAAATATTGGGCAGGAGTTTATGAGAAAGCGGGACAGTTTATTAATGTAAATAGAGGCTTAGGTTTTATTGGTTATCCAGGGCGTGTAGGAATTTGGCCAGAAGTAACGGTTATAAAATTAAAAAAGAAATCTAAAGAAATAGTGTAAGTAAAAGCTGGCTAAAAAGCCTTGTTTAGAGCATTTTATCTGTTTTTTTATTACATTTGATTTATCAAGTTGTTAAAATTGAATATTTATGTCAAAGTTTGGTGAGCTAATTCACGGTAACATTCCGGTGTTATTAGACTTTTATACAGAGTGGAATGAATCTTCTACAGCAATGCATCCAGTTTTACGAGATGTTGCAGCAGCACTTGGGGATAAAGCTAGAGTTATAAAAATTGATGTTGATAAAAACAGCGAATTAGCCGAGGCTCTACGCGTAAAAGGATTACCAACATTGATGATTTATAAAGCAGGAGAAATGGTTTGGCGCCAAAGTGGGGAGCAAGATGCAAATACCCTCATTGGTTTGTTGCAAGATTATGTGTAGTTTATATTGAGGAGAATCAAAATAATCGTCCCAATTTGGAGTTTAAAGAAGTAGTCAAATCAATAACTTCAAATTTTAAATTAAATTCTTGCTTTAAAGGTTCAATCATTTTTTTAAGGGACTTTATATCTTTAGTTATATAAGCATCAATCTTTCGATTATAAATTTGAGCGAAAAGTTTAATGTCATTAATAACGACTTTTCTTTCGCCAAAATCACCAAATTTCCCTATGTTCTTAAGTAATGCTAAAAATTTCCCCGAAAATTTAGCATCTGTAAAATCAAACTCTAGCAACCTAAAAGAATTTAAGGAAAGTAAATTTTCAGGGTCATCACCAACAGAATATTCACTTACTACAATTGTTGATAAATACATTTCTATATTATTTTCAATGAAATATTTGAAATAATCAATGCAATTTTGATGAAATTCGTCATCTCTTTTAAGTAAGCGGATACAGAAAGAACTATCTAAAAGAACATTGCTTATCGCTTTCATATTCCTTTAGCTTTTATATCATTTAACCAAGTATCAACATTAGTTATCTTATTTAAATTTACAGAAGCTTTATCTATAACTTTATCTAAAAGGGATTTATTAAAGACAGGTTTGTATTGTATAAATTCTAAAAGGACTAAATCAAATAAACTTTCATCTTCTAAATTTTTTTTACCTCTTACTTTAATACCGTATGGTTTGTAAGTTTTTTTCTCGCCATCCATAATTTGTTCTTTTGTAGCTGAAATTGTAATATTACCATACTTATTAGTGCTCATGTGAAGGTTTGGATTTTTTCCACCCTCTTGATAAATTTCTCCGTATAAATAAAATTCACTTTCAAAATATGTAGGAGCAATCCTCTCATAATTCGTTGACTCATCAATGATTAAAGTAGGGTTGTTGGACATTGAATTGTTAAATTCAATTTTATATCCTTCGCTTAATGCTTTTTTCTGAAATTTATCAATTATTGATTGTCTTTTATAGTCTAAAAAATCTAAACTTTTTCTATTTTTTATTTCGGTAGTAAGACCATTAAATAGAATCACTGCAGTTATGGGTAAAAAGAACTTATGTTTTGCAGAGCCTTCTTCAATGTCGTATGATATATGTGGGCGGTTATGTTTTTCCTTTCTATTAGGGTACAAGAAAGTCTCAATATCTGATATAAAGTCTTTAACTTCATTTATATCAATATCTTTAGGGGATAAAGAGTTATCCCTATTTGTTACTCTTATTTCTATGTAGCCTTGTTCTTCCACTTGCTTAACTAAAATACAAATTTAACTGATTAAAAAAAATTACTGTCAACATTGATGATTTATAAAGCAGGAGAAATGGTTTGGCGCCAAAGTGGGGAGCAAGACGCAAATACCCTCATTGGTTTGTTGCAAGATTATGTGTAGTTTATATTGCTGAAAAGGAATATCCTTGATTTTGTAAGTTTTTTAAGATTTCAGGAAGGGCTTGTTGCAGTATGGGAAAGGCTTTTAGGCTGTCGTGAAAAACTATAATACTTCCAGATTTTACGTTTTTAATAACGTTTTCTATACATTTCTCTGCTGAAATGGAAGTGTCGAAATCGGCACTTAAAATATCCCACATTATAATTTTATATCCCTTTTGTTTAATTGTTTTAGTAGCTTTTTTAGAAATTCTACCATAGGGTGGTCTAAAAAGTTGTACTTGGTTTTTAGGATTATATTTAAGAATAGTTTCTTCCGCTAAAAGTACATTCTCTATATATAAATCTAGTTTATGCTCCTTGCAATTGTAATGATTGTGAGTATGATTTCCAATAGGGTGTCCATCATCTAAAATACTTTTAAAAATTTCTGGATGCTTAGCAACATTTTTTCCTATACAAAAAAAGGTGGCTTTAGCATTGTATTTCCTTAATTCGTCTAAAACAAAAGTGGTAACTTCTGGAGTTGGGCCGTCATCAAAAGTTAAAAACACTTCTTTGTCTTCAGTTTTAAAATCCCAGATAAGGTTTTTAAAAATGAATTTAACTACGCTAGGTGTTTTTGCAAGATAAGGTTTCATTTAAATTAGAGTTTACTATTTGTTAACCCCTCACAGAGGGATTGACTCCTCAACTTCTACCCAGAGTTTGCCGAAAGGCTCTGTGTCGAAATGAATTAAGGTTGTTTTGTTGGAATACTTCGGGTTAGCGCCGAGGTAGTTGATTCCTTACTAAATTAAGAAATTTAGCGTAGCCAAAAATATTTTTTTAACTACGCTGAATGTTGTTAAGAGGCCGTTTAAAAAGTTCCTAAATTCTATATGTCATCCTGAGCTTGTCGAAGGATTCTCTTGAATGTTAGTTGCGAAACTTCGACAAGCTCAGTTCGACAAGCTCAGTTTTGACAGGTGTAAATTGCTTTTTAGTCAGCTTCCTATAGGTTGTTATTAATTATCTAAAGGGATAGAATCTATCTCTGTTTGAGGAATTACCTTTCCATTTACTGGAGCATTTTCTATCACTGCTGAATCCATATTTGCAGGTATTGCATTACCGTCAATAACAGGTTCTCCTTCTGGCATTTCTGTAGGACTTGCATTTCCAGGTCTTCTATAGAAATGACTAAAACGCTCTAAATACTCATTAAAAGTGGTTGTTTCTGGTAATCCAAATTCCTTATCATCATTCGCAACAACAATGTCGAGAAGACTTCTGTAACGCTCAATATCGCTTACTATATCTGATGCATAACTATATTGAGTGTCTATTGGAAGGTTGCTGTAATGATTTAAGCTTTCTTGATATTTTTTAGCAACCTCTTTGTAAAGAGCTCTTGCTTTTTCTTTTTCGCCTACTTTGTAGTAACCTTCAACATAAGGTTCTAAGAATACATAATACCCGAAATACCCAAAAGGCATTTTTTCCATAGCTAAATCAAGTACATCTTTAGCCTTTTCTTCTTTTCCAGTATTAATAAGCTTTCCTGTAAGTCTCGCTAAATTACCACGGTAAGAAATACTATTTTTTCGTGTCTCTGGATCGTGATAAATATCTGGAGATTCAGAATTTCCCCATTCCCAATCCATTACAATGTTGTACATTAAATCTTCGTCAATGCGACCCATTTCATAAGGATTGTTTTTATCTATAGGCGTTTTTATAGGAACTAATTTATAAACAAGTCCATCTAGTTGTAAATAATCTTTCATCCATAGGTATTCCGCAGGATCAAAACTTCCACCAGTAAAGTAAATTGGGCGTTCCCAATCGTTGTTTGCTAATAAATCGAGCATTAAAAGCCTATTTTTAGGCAAAGCACTTTTTGGTAAATCAATGTCTATATAATCTACAATTTCTGCTGAATCCTTTTCTTTTACCAATCCTGTTGCTAAGGCATTTTTCTTGTTTACAGGGACTCTAATTTTATTGGTAGGGTAGAAAGGAAGGTTTAGGTAACTTTCTGGATACTGACTCGTATCTCCGCCTCTTTTTTTGATGAGGTTTCGAATGGTGTTATCGTCATTAGCAATCCAATCCATGAATTTTTTAATATCCCAACGCTCGTCTGTTAGTTGTTGGTAATAAACAGCATCTCGAACTCCAAAGGCATATTTATCATGTGTGAGTTGAGATGGAATTGGAGCACTTTCATAGGCGGCACGTTTCATTTGATCTATATACCAATCTGTAGCAAACAAACTGGTATTGATAGTTCTAACATCGGTACGGTATCCTTCTATCTCTTGTGCATACCAAAGGGAGAATGTATCGTTATCTCCAATTGTAAATAACATAGCACCCGCATCTTCTTCAATAGAATCGAGGTAAGATTTCGCCATCGATTGTGCAGTATATCTGTCGGATCTGTCATGATCGTCCCAGTTCTGGTAAGCCATAACTGTAGGAACGGCTAAAAAGCAAATAACCGTTACTGCAGGAGCCAATATTTTTGGATTTAGATATTTTTTGAATTCTTCAAATAATGCATAAACACCCATTCCAATCCACATAGAGAATACAAAGAAGGAGCCAACGAGGGCATAATCTCTTTCTCTAGGCTCAAAAGGACGTTCGTTTAAGTATATTTTTAAGGCAATTCCCATAAAAAGGAAAAGCGAAAAGAGAATCCAGAATTGCTGTTTACTAGATTTTAAAATAAATAGAAAACCTATGAGTCCTAATATTAAAGGTAAGAAGAAGTAGGTATTTCTTGCTTTGTTGTTTAGTACATCCGAAGGAAGATTCTCTTGAGATCCTAAACGCCACTCATCAATAAATTTAATTCCACTTAACCAATTTCCATGGTCGTCTAGTCTCCCTTGGATATCGTCTTGACGCCCAGTAAAGTTCCACATAAAATACCTCCAGTACATATATCCCATTTGAAACTCAAAAAGGTAATGCATGTTTTGTAGGAATGAAGGCTTTTCAATAACAAGGTATTCATTAAATTGCTTGATAAAGTTTAAATATTCGTCCTCATCAATAACTCCATTTTCAAGGTCGCGTTTAAACTGACTTACAGCATCTGTTAATTGTTTTTCACTTCTATATTCTGGTTTTACGGTAATGTTTAAAGGTCCTGTAATCTTCATGTAGTTAGCAGCGTGTTCACTACTCCACATTCTAGGAAGAAAACCTTCTTGAGCACTGTTTGGAGCAACTCTAGAGTTTTTATAATTGTTTACAATAACATATTTGTTGCCTTTTCTTTCGTATTTAGGCTTATCATCTTTGTAAGGATTATCTGGATCCTGACCAGCAAAGGCATCAGAATACATTGGTCCATAGAAAAGATGTGTCTCAGGGTATTGCTCTAAATTGTAATAAGCCAAAAGTTGTCGTGCATCTGTAGGACTATTTTCGTTAATAACCGTTCCTGCATTTGCACGGATTGGAACCATTAACCAAGTAGAAAAACCTATCAGAATAAATAAAACACTTAAAACAATTGTATTTAGAAGTTTATAATTCTTTTTTCTTGTATAATTTAATCCGAAGTAAAATAATGCAATAATGATAATTCCAGCGATAATCGTTCCAGAATTAAATGGTAATCCGATGCTATTTACAAAGAAAACTTCCAGATAACCGAATACTTTTAGAACATTAGGAAGTAGTAATTTAAATAAGAATAAAAGTACAGCAATGGAAATAATATTTGCTATTATAAAGGATTTAGCATTATAGTTTTTGTAATTTTTGAAGTAATAAATCATTCCTAATGAAGGAATGGTAAGGAGCGCCATAAAGTGAACTCCAAAAGAAAGTCCTACAACAAGAGAGATTAAAATTAACCAACGATTTCCTCTTGGGGTATGCATTTCGTCTGCCCATTTTAATCCTAACCAAACCATCAAAGAAGTCATGAGCATAGCCATGGCATATACTTCTGCTTCCACTGCATTGAACCAAAAGCTATCTGTATATGTAAAAGTTAAAGCGCCTACAAATCCGCTTCCTAAAATGGCAATATATTTTGCAGATGTAAGTTCTCCAGATTTAGCAGCCAATTTTCTTGTAACATTGGTTATTGACCAAAACATAAATAAAATTGTAAAAGCACTAGAGAAAACCGACATATGGTTTACGGTAACTGCCACTGCTTCAGCATCTGGTGAAAACATGGCAAAGAAAGCCCCCATCATTTGGAAAAAAGGAGCTCCAGGAGGGTGTCCTACTTGTAATTTAGCTGAAGTAGCAATATATTCTCCAGCATCCCAAAAACTTGAAGTAGGCTCAACCGTTAAATGATAAGTGATTAATGCGATCAAAAAAACGATCCAACCAAGGATAGTATCCCATTTTTTAAATTGATTTGCAGACATGTAACTGTTTTTCGTATATAGCAGGCGAATTTAATAAATTATAAATGAAAGTACCCCACTTTTGATAAATGTTAACACGGCAGTTTTAAATGATTTAAAAATTATTTAAAAAAATGTTTGCGCATATCAAAGTTTGTCTTAAATTTGCACCTGCTTTTACGGATGAGAGTTCAATAAGCAGGTTTAATGGCCTATGGTGTAATTGGCAACACAGCTGGTTTTGGTCCAGTCGTTCTAGGTTCGAGTCCTAGTAGGCCAACAAAAAAATCCCGATGAAAATCGGGATTTTTTGTTTTTAATAGGTTTGAAAAGAGTTGTGAGCTATTTAGGTTTTTTGTTTGGGTTTTTTCTTGTGGGGAATGTGCGATATATTTTTACAATGTTGTTGTCTATCCTATATACTAAAACGAAAGGGTATTTTTTTAAAGGAACTTGTCTAAAATCTTTATAGGTAATCTTAAATTGTAAGGGATTGACCTCTAAGTAGTCAATAGTTTTTTTTATTTCTAAAAGAAAGTTGTTGGCTAAGGTCTCAGAAATTTTTTTGTACCAGTCATAAGAGTCAGCAATATCTATCTTTGCGCCATCCTCAAATAGGACAGTAAATCTAGACATTATCAGGATTCCTTACATAAGATTCAATTTCTGACCAAGAATGAAACCTAGATTCTCCTTTATCTTCTTTTGCTAAAGCTTTATCTAAATTAGCCTTTTGTTGTTTGGTAAATTCATGTTCTTTTTTATCAAACCATCCTTCAGGAAGTAAATTAAGGAGCTTTATCTTTTCTTTGTTAGATAATTCTTTTAGCGCTTGGGCTAATTGTTCTACTGTTAAATTTGAAGTTGTTGCCATAAGTCAAAGATAATTACATTATTGTAAGTTTTTTTAAAAATGTTTAGAGACAAAAAAAATCCCGATGAAAATCGGGATTTTTTGTTTTTATCTACTTCTTAGTTTATTTGCTGTCTTCAGAAATTTCGGATCATTCCCAAAAGTTGTGTTTATGCAAAAATTGTGGTCAATCTGAATAAGAAGAATTCTACATTTTTGACACCTCTAAACTGGGCTCTAAAAGCTTTTATTTTAGCATTAAAAGATTCTGCTGAAGCATTAGTACTTCTGTTTATAAAATAATTCAAAATCGATTTATAGTTAATAGTTATCGTATTTGCTATGGTGTTAAAGGCTTTAAATCCTGTTTGTTCTACATCCTTATACCAGTGTGCTAACTTAGTGTAAGTAGTTTGTATAGAGGTAGCTGTATTGAATATGTTTCTTAATCCTTGCACTAAATCGTATGCTCTTTTGATATCGGGGTATTGTTCAAAGAGAATTTTGGATCGTATATATTGATTTTGTGTCCAATTGTTTGGCGCTTTATAAAGCAGATACCTACTTCTAGCCAAGAGTTGTTTTCTAGTATCTCCATTAGGAAAGGTCTCTGGAATGAATTCTTTTTGCACACTCTTAGTTTGTTTAATTTGTTCATTTTCTAAGTCTATAGCTTCCCACCGATGTTTGATTCTAATGTCTTGTAGTGCCTCTAGGGCTAGTTTTTGCACATGAAAACGATCTGTTACCTGTATGGCTTTAGGAAAGCATTTTTTAACAATCATTTTCATTGAATGTGCCATATCCAAAGTAATTTCTTTTACCTTATCTCTAAGTGTCTTTGGGATTTTAAGTAGTTGCTCTATAATAGGTTCAGCTTTGGTTCCCGCAAGTATAGCTACAATAGCTCCTTTTTTACCTTTAGCTTTTTTATTAGTAATGATAGTGTAGAGTTCTCCTTTGGATAGAGCGGTCTCGTCAATAGATAAATACTTGCCCATATTCTCAGGAAAGATTAACCAGTCTTTAGCGTGGGACTTTTGCTTCCACTCTTTAAACTCACTTAGATAATCTCGATAGTGTCGTTGTAACTTCTTGCCATTAACTCCATAAAACCCACCTATGGTGTGGCAATCATTAGTCTTGGTACTGACTAAGTACTTTTAAAAAAGCAGCGAACTCTACTGTCATACGAGTCCCCTGCGCTACCAAATCCCAATTTCGATGCACGGCTTGCCCTGTGGTTTTGTCAAGCCATCGACGGCGCTTGATATGTAAATAAACATTCTTGCCACGCAATGGAAAGTCCTGAACAACAAGCTCTTTATGAAAACCATGAGCTATCAAGATCCTGTGCTTTTCTTCTCTAGGAGTATCTTTCTTTTCTTCAAAATACAAATGAAGCGTTCCTTTTTCTATTTCGTGGGAAGCTATGGTAAAGTGACTGACTAATAATTCAGGGAGGATAAAACGTAATAGGTCTAATGATAATTCCAATGCAAGTCTTTTTTTTACAAAGATCGAATTTTACTTCTATTTACACACAACTTTTTGACTTGATCCGAAATTTCTTTCTTATTTTTTACATAAGTATCAAGCCATTGGTCTTGTTCCCAAATAACATGTAAAATACTTTCTTTGGCTCTGTATCCATGACTTTCTTTTGGAAGCATTACAAGTCTTACGGTAGCGCCTAATCCTTTTAAGGCGTTAAAATAACGCTCGCTTTGCATAGGGTAGGTTCCAGAATTATTATCAGCTTCTCCGTGAATTAAAAGGAGAGGGTTATTCATTTTTTCGGCATGCATAAACGGGGACATTGTGTTGTAAATTTCTGGAGCTTCCCAGTAGCTTCTTTCTTCACTCTGAAATCCAAATGGAGTTAGGGTTCTGTTGTAGGCGCCACTTCTAGCAATTCCTGCTGCGAATAAATCGGAATGAGAAAGTAAATTGGCAACCATAAAAGCACCATAACTATGTCCGCCAACGGCTACCCGATTTCTGTCGATATATCCTAAATTATCTACCGCATCAATAGCTGCTTTGGCATTTTCCACTAATTGTTTTCTAAATGTATCATTTGGTTGTTCGTTATTCTCTCCAATAATAGGGAAGGATGCATCGTCTAAAACAGCATATCCTTTGGTAACCCAAAATATTGGTGATGAATACGAAAGGTAAGTAAACTCATTAGGGTTTTGTGTGTTTTGAGATGCACTGTTTTTGTCTTTGTATTCTCTTGGATATGCCCATAAAATCATTGGCATTTTCTCCTTTTTATTCGTGTCGTAACCAACGGGAAGGTATAATGTTCCAGAAAGTTCTAATCCGTCATCTCTTTTGTAAGTAATAACTTCTTTGTGGATGTCTTTTATGCTTGCAAAAGGGTTGTCGAAAAAGGTGAGCTGTTGAGGTCCTTTTCTTAGTTTAATATGTTTGTAAAAATAATTTGGATATTCGCTAGGAGACTCAACTCTTGTTAATAATAGGTCTTTTTCTGGGTTGTATTCTAAAAGATTTTCTTTTTTGCCTTCTAAATTAGAAGTGTATAAAGTTTCTTTCTCAAGGTTTTTAAAATTGATTTTATCTACAAATGGATGTTGTCCTTTATTAGAAAAACCATCGCCTATTAAATAACCATTATTATTTTCATCTATAAATAAAACTCTTTCTTGATTTTCATTTTCATGAGTTACAAAATTTCCAGGATCGCTATAAACGTCTTGGTAATTTCTATCTGAAATTATTTGAGGAGTTTTTGAAGGGTTTTCTGGGTTAAAGAGGTAGGTTTTTGTGTTTCTATTATTCCACCATCTATCATAAGCAATAGCTGTTGTTTTATTTCCCCATAAAATCCCACTGAATCTATTTTTTGTTTTTAAGATGCTTGTTCCTTTTCCTTCAAAAGGAGCTTCAAGTAAGAAAACTTCATCTCTGTATTCAACTTTATTTTCAGGGTCTCCACCATCTAATGCTTCCACATATACTAATGTAGCAGGTTTGTCTTTCCTCCAAGATAAATCTCTTCTTCCTTCTTCCGTAGCCATAAAACCTTTTGGTAATTCTTCTAAAAGAGGAGCGTTAAGAACTTCGTTTACTAAAGAGTTGTCTTTTTTGTAAATAGTTGTAGTTGAAGGGAATCTGTAGTAAGGAACAATGTAAGAAAATGGTTTTTTAACAGTGGTAACCATTACATATTCTCCGTTTGGCGAAAAGCTAATGCTGCGGTACATATTGCTTTCTTTCCATTTTGTAGTTGTTCCGTCTAATGAAATTTTATAAAGTTCTGACAGGGCAAGTTGCTCAAAATTAAACTCATCGTTAGGATTGCTCAGAAGGTCTTGATAGGTTCTGTTTTGAGCTTTCTTTCCGTTGTTGGTAGAAATAGTTGGGCCTGTAGGAATACTTTCTGCTTGATTAATTAATTCCTTGCGAGTATTCGGAATCATTTTTACTAATAATGACTTGCTGTCTTTAAACCAATTTATTACGTCGCCTAAGTTAGCATTCACAGTAGCTTCTGTAAGTTTTTTAGCCTCTTTAGTTTCTAGATCGATTACCCAAAGTTCTACACCCTTTTTGACAGTATTGGTAAAAGCAATTTTTGATTCATCTGGCGACCATTTGTAATTAGAAAGGCGTAATTTCTCTGGAAGGTTTTTAATTTCAGAAGCTTCCTTTTCGTTAGGGTTTTTAACAGTTATTTTATTGTAATAGGTAGTTCTGCTTCCAATATTTGTAGTTGGATTGATACGTAAACCTCCTAAGCGTAATTCAGGTTCAGAGAGTTCTTCAATGCTTTTATAACGATTGCTATAAAGCATAATCATAAATTCTCCATTATTGCTTATTCTTACGCTTGGTGCTAGTTGCACGTCTGCTAATTCTAAAATCTCCGATGGAGGTTTTTGATAAGTTAGTTTCTCTTGCGCAAAAGCTAGTCCTGTTACAAGAAATAGGAGGTGAAAGATTTTTTTCATCTAAAAAAAATTTGAATTTGTTATAAGTTTCGTTAAAAATATGATTAATGAATGGTTATAGCAAGTTGGAATTAAGTTTGTTTAAAATGCTTTTTTTATCATTAATGTCCGAGGGATAATACAAGGCCGCTTGGCTATAAGAAAAAAGAGCAAAGACTGAATTTTAACTATCATAAAATAGGTAGTTTAAAGAAATAACATTACCAAAAACCCTCTTTTCGTTTATTTTTACTAATAGCAAGGGGTCTTATTTTAAAAACCTCATTTAAACCTTGATATAAGTGGAATTTAATAAATTCCGTTAACTTCTATCGGGCAACAATAATTTTTTATTAAAAAGGAGTTATAAATCTAGATTTGCTTTTGGTATTGAGGTTGAAGAAGGGAGGAATAAATTCATTTTTAGAAAGATATGCAGTATAAAGTTGGGTTTAGGTGTTTTTAGGTTTAAAAAAAATTGTATATTTGCACCGTTGAAAGTGAATAATCTATTTCAGAGGGGACATAAAGTCCCCTCTTTTTATACAAATATTAGATGTTGAAGGAAAAAGTAACAGCGCTTTTAAACGAATTTTTTGAAGAGAATAAATCGTTTTTTTTGGTTGATTTCTCATTAACTCCCGATAATAAAATCAAAATAATTGTTGATGGAGATAACGGAGTTACTTTGAAAGATTGTATTGCAGTAAGTAGGCAAGTAGAACATAATTTGGATAGAGAAGAACTCGATTTTTCTTTAGAGGTTACTTCCCCAGGAGCTACAGAGCCTATAATAAACAACAGGCAGTACAATAAGAATATAGGTAGAAAATTTCAAGTAAAAACTGCTGAAGATAAATTTGAAGGAGAACTTACTGCTATTACAGAAAGTGGCATTCAGTTAAGTTGGAAAGCCCGAGAGCCTAAACCAGTTGGGAAAGGTAAAGTAACAGTAAAGTACGAGAAAGAGATCCCTTTTGCGGATATTGTGGAA
Organism: Galbibacter orientalis DSM 19592; assembly: GCF_000260115.1. Taxonomy (GTDB): domain Bacteria; phylum Bacteroidota; class Bacteroidia; order Flavobacteriales; family Flavobacteriaceae; genus Galbibacter; species Galbibacter orientalis. The sequence continues at coordinate 1,185,640 of NZ_JH651379.1, forward strand.
GCTAAAGTGATGATAACATTTTAATTAAGGAATTGACATGGAGAATATTGCATTGATCGAATCATTTTCTGAGTTTAAAGACGATAAACTCATAGATCGTGTGACGTTAATGGCCATTTTAGAAGATGTATTTAGAAATGCGCTAAAGAAAAAATTTGGATCTGATGATAATTTTGATATTATTATCAATCCAGATAAAGGAGATTTAGAGATTTGGAGAAACCGAATTGTGGTTGCAGATGATGAAATAGAAGACGATAACCAAGAGATTTCATTAACAGAGGCTAGAAAAATCGAACCAGATTTTGAGGTTGGAGAGGATGTGTCAGAAGAAGTGAAGCTTATCGATTTGGGAAGAAGATCTATTCTTGCTTTAAGACAAAACTTAATTTCTAAAATACACGAGCACGATAATACAACCATTTATAAGCAATTTAAAGATCTTATAGGAGATATTTATACTGCGGAAGTGCATCATATTCGTCATAAAGCTGTTATTTTGTTAGATGATGAAGGAAATGAGATTATCCTTCCGAAGGATAAACAAATCCCTTCAGACTTTTTCAGAAAAGGTGAGAATGTTAGAGGAATCATAGAAGGTGTTGAGTTGAAAGGAAACAAACCTATGATTGTAATGTCTAGAACGGCTCCTGAATTCCTTGAGAAATTATTTGAACAAGAAATTCCAGAGGTTTTTGATGGCTTAATTACTGTTAAAAAAGTAGTTAGAATTCCTGGAGAGAAAGCAAAAGTTGCGGTAGATTCTTATGATGATAGAATAGATCCAGTTGGAGCTTGTGTTGGAATGAAAGGTTCTAGAATTCATGGAATTGTTCGTGAATTAGGAAATGAAAATATAGATGTTATTAACTTTACAAACAATCCACAGTTGTTTATTAGCAGAGCATTGAGCCCAGCTAAAGTAAGTTTAGTAACTTTGAATGATGAAACTATGCATGCCGAAGTGCTTTTAAAACCAGAAGAGGTTTCTAAAGCAATCGGAAAAGGTGGTTTTAATATTCGTTTAGCCGGACAATTAACCGGTTATGAAATTGATGTGCTTCGTGAAGGAGTAGAGGAAGATGTTGAGTTAACAGAATTCTCAGACGAAATAGAAGCATGGATAATTGACGAGTTTAGAAAAATTGGTCTTGATACTGCAAAAAGTGTGTTAGATCAGGATGTGGCTGATTTAATTAGAAGAACAGACCTTGAAGAAGAAACAATTTTAGAGGTTGTTAGAGTTCTTAAGGAGGAATTTGAAGACTAATTTTATAGTATAAGTAGCCTTTGTATTTTTGTATAAAGGTATATTGAAGATAATAATAAGGATGTTTTTGGTGTAGCCACTTTTGTAGCAACATTGTAAGCATTAAGCTCACCGAGTGAGTAAATAAAATTTAGGATAACAAATATTGTATGGCTGAAAGCGCAAAATTGAGGCTAAATAAAGTTTTAAGAGAGTTAAATATTTCATTGGACCGAGCGGTAGAATATCTATCGTCCAAAGGTCATGAAGTGGAGGCACGCCCTACCGCAAAAATTACCAATGAAGTATATAACGTGCTCTTAGACGAATTTCAAACAGATAGAAGCAAGAAAGTTGCCTCTAAAGAGGTTGGAGAAGAAAAGCGTAAAGAGAAAGAAGCGATTAGGCAGGAATTGGAAAAAGAGAATGAGCTAAAACGTCAGAAGCAAGAAGAACATGAAGTTGTGAAAGCAAAGGCGAATTTAGCAGGTCCAAAAACTGTTGGTAAAATCGATCTTGATGGAAAGAAAGAACAAGCTGCTCCAGAGAAACCGAAGGAAGAAGTTCAAGCCGAGAAAGTAGAAACGCCTCAGCCTGAAAAACAACCAGAGAAACCGAAGGAGGAAGTTAGTAAACCAGCGGAATCTAAAGTTGAAGAAAATAAAGAGCTTGATAAAAAAGTAGAAGAGCCTAAAGCGGAGGTTGAAAAGCCTGTTGAGGTTAAACCAACAGAAAGCAAGCCTGAACCTAAAAAGGAAACAGAGCCTGCTAAACCTAAGCAAGAAGTTCCTCAGCAAAAACCAAAGCAAGAATCTAAGCCAGAACCAAAACCAGTTCAAAAAGAACCTGTGGTTCCTAAGGAGACTAAAAAGGTTATTGTAGATGGGGAAGAGGTGGATTCTGAACAGGTTAAAACCAAGTACACAAAACTTTCTGGTCCAAATTTTACTGGGGAAAAAATAGATCTTTCTCAGTTTAATAAACCTAAAAAGAAAAAAGAAGATCCTAAAGCTGCTGATAAAAAAGGAGCTAAAGCTGCAGACGATAAAAAGAAACGTCGTCGTAGAATTAGTAAGGATAATAACAATAAAGGGCCTAGACCAAATACAGGTGGAGGAAATAATGCAGGGGGTAATAGATTTTCTAAAGATAGAAATAATGCTCGTGGCAAAGGAAGAAGAAATACTGCTCCTGTTGAAAAGGTAGAGCCTACAGAAGAAGAAGTACAAAAACAAGTAAGAGAAACTCTTGAAAAACTTCAAGGGAAATCTAATAAATCAAAAGGTGCTAAATACCGTCGTGAGAAAAGAGATTTCCACAGACAAAAATCTGAGAAAGAATTAGCACAGCAGGAAGCAGAAAGCAAAGTGCTTAAAGTAACAGAATTTGTTACTGTAAGTGAAGTTGCAACTTTAATGGATGTTCCAGTTACTCAAATTATATCAGCATGTATGTCGCTTGGTATGATGGTAACAATGAATCAGCGTTTGGATGCGGAGACGCTATCTATTATTGCTGATGAATTTGGATATGAAGTTGAATTTATTACAACAGACATCGAAGAAGATGTTGAAGTGGTTCTAGATGCTCCTGAAGATTTAATACATAGAGCACCAATTGTTACGGTAATGGGTCACGTTGACCACGGTAAAACGTCTTTGCTGGATTATATCCGTGAAGAAAATGTTATTGCTGGAGAGAGTGGAGGTATTACACAGCATATTGGAGCGTATGGAGTTACATTAAAAGACGGTCAGAAAATAGCGTTCTTAGATACTCCTGGTCACGAAGCCTTTACGGCGATGCGTGCGAGAGGGGCTCAAGTAACCGATTTAGCAATTATTGTAATTGCTGCCGATGACAATGTGATGCCACAAACAAAAGAAGCTATTAGTCATGCGCAAGCAGCTGGAGTTCCTATTGTATTTGCAATTAATAAAGTGGATAAGCCAACGGCAAATCCAGATAAGATAAAAGAGAGTTTAGCTCAAATGAATCTTCTTGTAGAAGATTGGGGAGGTAAGATACAGTCTCAAGACATTTCTGCTAAAACAGGACAAGGTGTTCCAGAATTATTAGAAAAAGTATTGCTAGAGGCTGAAATATTAGAGCTTAAAGCAAATCCTAATAAGATAGCTAACGGTACCGTAGTGGAAGCATACCTAGATAAAGGTCGTGGTTATGTATCTACCGTATTAGTTCAGGCAGGAACATTAAAAATTGGAGATTATGTACTAGCGGGAACGCATAGTGGTAAGGTTAAGGCAATGCAAGATGAACGTGGAAACGATATCAAGGTAGCTGGTCCTTCAACTCCAATTTCAATATTAGGTTTAGATGGAGCGCCGCAAGCTGGTGATAAGTTTAATGTTTATGAAGATGAACGTGAGGCAAAACAAATTGCTACTAAACGTACGCAGTTACAACGTGAGCAATCTGTAAGAACTCAACGTCATATTACTTTAGATGAAATTGGAAGACGTATTGCTTTAGGAGACTTTAAAGAGCTTAACATTATCCTTAAAGGAGATGTGGATGGTTCTGTTGAGGCACTAACCGATTCTTTCCAGAAATTATCTACAGAAGAAATACATATAAACATTATACATAAAGCTGTAGGTCCAATTACAGAGTCTGATGTGTTGTTAGCTTCGGCTTCTGATGCAATTATCATCGGGTTTAATGTTAGGCCAATGGGTAATGCCCGTTCGGTTGCTGATAAAGAAGAAATCGATATCCGTACCTACTCAATTATCTATGATGCTATTAATGACCTTAAAGATGCTATGGAAGGTATGTTGTCTCCAGAGCTTAAAGAGGAAATTACTGGTACTGCAGAAATCCGTGAAACGTTCAAAATTTCTAAGGTTGGAACTATTGCAGGTTGTATGGTAACAGATGGTAAGGTTTATAGAAATTCTGGTATTAGATTAATACGTGACGGAGTTGTAGTGTATACTGGAGAATTGACTTCATTAAAACGCTTTAAAGACGATGTTAAAGAAGTTTCTAAAGGCTACGATTGTGGACTTCAAATCAAAAACTATAATGATATCCAAGTTGGAGATGTTGTAGAGAGTTTTAGAGAAGTTGAGGTTAAGAAGAAGTTGAAATAACATTCTATATATTCAATAAAAAAAGCGACTCCAAGAGTCGCTTTTTTTATGTCTAAAAGTTAATTTTTATTATGGTTGTAATAAAAATGCACTAGGATATTCATTTTTAACTTGAATAAGATATCTGTCGGCTTCTAAACGTGTTCTAAATTTACCTACTCTTACTTTATAATTTGGAGTTTCAAATGCAATATCAGAAGTAATATCTTTAAATTCATTGCTAAAATTTCGCTTTGCTTTTTGTGCACCCTCTAAAGTTCCGTTGTAAATCTGAATTCTAAAACGTTTTTCATCATCAGTTTTATTCAGTTTTGTTTTGTAAGAAACCAGTTTTTCTATTTGAGCGTCTTGCTCAATAGTTACTTTTCCATCAGTTTTTGAAGTTTTAACATTTGTTTGTGCGTGACTTATTCCGCTAAAAATAAGGGCAAAAACGAGTGCCGCTACTTGTTTTTTATGTTCTAATAATCTCATAATGAATGCTATTTTATGCAAATGTAAATCTATTATTCTTTTTAAGTTTAATTTTTTTTATTTAGAATTGGTATAAATTATGTATTAACGCTTCTCTAACATTTCTAAAATCGAGACTATATCGTATTTTTGTGCTCGGATTAAAAAAACGGTTTATGACTTTTACAGTGTAAAAATCGTGCCAATTTATGATAGAAAATACATATTCTAATATGAAAAAGGTGATACACCCTAATTCAATTTCACGAATTTTAGGTATCGGATTAGCGATTCTGCTAGCATTTACGAGTTCTCTTTATGCTCAGGACGGAGGGGGAGACCCTGCGGCTGGGAAATCTTTATTTAACACTTATTGTGCGGCATGTCACCATCTTGATAGAAAGATGACAGGTCCTGCTTTGAGAGGTGTTGGAGATAAGCATGACAAAGAGTGGTTGCATGCTTGGGTAAAAAATAGCCAAGCTTTAATTAAGTCTGGAGATGAAGAGGCAGTTAAGCTTTGGGATGAGTATCAGCCGTCTGTAATGACAGCTTTTCCTCAATTAAGCGAGGCAGATATAGATAATATCATTGCATACACTATGCAGCCTAAAGAAGAGAAAGCTGCGCCAGCTGCTGGGGCTGTTGCTGCGGACGGAGGTAATGCGTCTTCTAATGGTGTAGGAAACGAAATTATATTAGGTGCGCTTATTTTAATATTTGGCGTGCTTGTGGTAATGCTTTTCTTAGTGAATAAAACACTTAGAAGAATTGCAGAAGCAAACGGTGTTGAGTATGCTGTGCCAGAAAAAAGACTTCCGTTATGGAAAGCTTTTGTTAAGAATCAATTTTTAGTATTGGTTTCTGTGGTTTTCTTGTTATTAGCTTCAGGGTATTTTGCTTATGGTTACATGATGCAAGTTGGAGTTGATCAAGGGTACCAGCCAATTCAGCCAATTCACTTTTCGCATAGAATCCATGCTGGAGATAATGAGATCGACTGTAAGTACTGTCACTCTTCAGCTAGAACATCAAAAACATCTGGTATTCCTTCTTTGAATGTTTGTATGAACTGTCATAAAAGTATTCCAGAAGTTGCAGATGAAACTGGAACTGCGGAACATTCTAAAGAATTTTACGATAAAGAGATTGCTAAATTATACGATGCTGTAGGTTGGGATGTTGCTAACCAAGAGTATACAGGAGAAACTAAGCCAGTTAAATGGGTTCGTATTCATAATTTACCAGACTTTGCGTACTTTAACCATTCACAACACGTAACAGTGGGTAGAATTGCATGTCAAGAATGTCATGGTCCAATTCAGGAAATGGAAATTGTACATCAAGATGCGCCACTTACAATGGGGTGGTGTATTAACTGTCACCGTAAGACTAATGTTAAAATGGAAGGGAATGAGTATTATACAAAAATACACGATGAGCTTTCTAAAAAATACGGTGTAGAAGAATTGACAGCGGCACAGCTAGGAGGAACCGAGTGTGCTAAATGTCACTATTAATTAAGTGATTTCTTAAAAGGAATTCAAAAACAAAAATCTAAGATAAGCCTGTTTAGGCAGGTTGATTTAAAATAGTTATATATAACATGGCATCAAACAAAAAATACTGGTCAAGTGTTGAGGAGCTAAATCCAAATAGCTCTATCGCTGAGACGCTTAAACAGAATGAGTTTGTTGAGGAAATCCCTAACGATGAATTTTTAGGAGATAAGGATTCATTGGGTTCTTCGTCTACCAGTAGACGTGATTTTCTTAAATATGTTGGATTTACTACAGCTGCTGCTTCTTTAGCAGCCTGTGAGGGTCCAGTTACTAAATCTATACCTTACGTAGTGCAGCCAGAGAACATTGTTCCAGGAGTTGCAAACTACTATGCAACTACTATTGCAGATGGGTATGATTTTGCTAGCATATTGATTAAAACTCGTGAAGGTAGACCAATTAAGATTGAAAGCAATACCGACGCTAAGATAAATGGAGGAGCTAATGCTAGAGTTCATGCGTCTGTTTTAGGATTATACGATAGCATGCGTGTACAAGGTCCTAAGGCTAAAGGTGAGTATATTTCTTGGGATGATCTTGATACAAATGTAGCAAGCGGACTTAACGCAGCGAAAGCTAGTGGAAAGCAGATTGTATTGTTAACGCAAACTTTTGCAAGTCCTTCAGTAAAAAATATTATTGCTGAATTTTCTCAGAAGTATGGAAACGTAAAACATATTCAGTACGATGCCATTTCTGAAGATGCAGCCTTGAATGCTTTTGAAGCTTCTTATGGGGTGCGTGCTTTAGCAGATTACGATTTTTCTAAAGCTGAAGTAATTGTTTCTTTTGGAGCTGATTTCTTAGGAGATTGGCAAGGTGGTGGATTTGATTCTGACTACGCAAAAGGACGTATTCCTTCTCATGGTAAAATGTCTAGACATATCCAGTTTGAATCAAATATGAGTTTGACTGGAGCGAACGCAGATAAAAGAGTTCCTTTAACGCCAACACAGCAAAAAGTAGCTTTAGCTAAATTCTATGGTTTCTTAAACGGAAAATCTGTTGGAGGAGAACTTCCAGCTAAAATAGAAGAAGCTGTTAAGAATGCGGCTGCGCAAGTTGCTAGAGCAGGTAAAAATGCAGTTGTTGTAACTGGAATTAACGATATAGATGCACAAAAAGTTGTTTTGTCTATTAACAAATCAATCGGAAGTGTAGTAATGGATGCAGATGCGCCAAGAATGACGCGTCAAGGAAATGCAAAACAAGTAGCCGCTTTAGTAGAAGATATGAAAGCTGGTAAAGTTGGTGCTTTGATTATGAGCGGTGTTAATCCGCTTTATACGTTGCCAAATGCTTCAGAATTTGAAGCTGGATTGGCGAGCGTAGATCTTTCCGTAGCATTCTCTTTAAAAGAAGATGAAACCTCTACAAAGGCAGGATATATTGCTGCCGAACCTCATTATTTAGAATCTTGGGGAGATGTAGAGATGAAAAAAGGTCATTATAGCCTAATGCAACCAACAATTCGTCCTATATTTAATACAAGACAATTTCAAGAGTCTTTATTGAAATGGGCTGGAAATGATGTTAGCTATCATGATTATATAAAACAAACATGGGAATCTACTGTTCTTGGAGGTTCTTCATGGAATACTGCATTACACGATGGTGTATTTGTTGGAAATGGAAATGTAACTGTTGAAACAGATGAAGATGCGGTTCCATTTGCAGCTTCAAATGAAGATACTGAGCCAGTAAATGCTGAAGCAACTGTAGCTTCTGTCTCTTCTTCAGTAAATAAATTAGCTGGAGCTGCTGCTAATGGAATGGAGATAACACTCTATCCTAAAACAGGAATGGGAGATGGTCGTCAAGCAAACAATCCTTGGTTGCAAGAATTGCCAGATCCAATTACTAGAAATACTTGGGATAACTACCTTACTATTTCTATGGCAGATGCTGAGGCTTTAGATCTTGAAAACTATACAGTTTCTAATGGAGCGCTAAATGGAGACTATGTAAAAGTTACTGTTGGTGGTGTTACTCTTGATAAAGTTCCTGCTTTAATTCAGCCAGGACAAGCTAAAGGAACTGTAGGTCTTTCTTTTGGTTATGGTAAAACATTAGGAGTTAAAGAAGAGATGAAAACTGGAGTAAATGCATATCCGCTTTACTTAGGTTTTAATAATACACAAGAAGTTAAGTTAGAGAAAGTTTCTGGTACGCATGAATTTGCATCTGTGCAAATGAAAAGTACTATGGACGGAAGAGGAGATATCTTAAGAGAAACCTCTTTAGAGATTTTCAATACTAAAGATTCTCACGATTGGAATCCTCAACCAGAGGTTTCTGTAAATCACCAAGAAGTATCAGCTGACGAAGCAGATATTTGGGCAGAGTTTGATTCTAGTATTGGGCATCATTTTAACTTGTCTATAGATTTAAATGCTTGTACTGGTTGTGGAGCATGTGTAATAGCATGTCATGCAGAAAACAACGTTCCTGTTGTAGGTAAAAGCGAAGTAAGAAAATATAGAGATATGCACTGGTTGCGTATTGATAGATATTATTCTTCTGAAGAAAGTTTTGAAGGAGATATGGATGTAGTTGAAGCTGCTCCAAATTCAATCAGCACATACCATCAGTTAGAACATCCTTCTGAGAATCCTCAGGTGGCTTTCCAACCAGTAATGTGTCAGCATTGTAACCACGCTCCTTGTGAAACTGTTTGTCCTGTTGCGGCAACGTCTCATGGAAAACAAGGTCAAAACCAAATGATATACAACCGTTGTGTAGGTACTCGTTATTGCGCAAATAACTGTCCATACAAAGTGCGTCGTTTCAACTGGTTCTTATATAGTCAAAACGATGAGTTTGATTTCTATATGAATGACGATCTTGGTAGAATGGTATTAAATCCAGATGTTACTGTAAGATCTCGAGGGGTAATGGAGAAATGTTCTATGTGTATTCAAATGACACAAAAAACAATTCTTGATGCTAAGAGAGACGGAAGACCGATTAAAGATGGTGAATTTAAAACCGCTTGTTCGGCAGCTTGTAGCAGTGGAGCAATTAAGTTTGGAGATGTTAATGATAAAGAAAGTGAAATCGTTGAATTGAAAGAAGATAAACGTATGTATCACTTACTTGGATTTAAAGGAACTAGACCTAATGTATTCTATCACACAAAAGTGAGAAATACAGAAGAAGCATAAAAAAAGAATTAACAAGAATAATTATATAAAGTATTATGGCGTCGCATTACGAAGCACCTATACGTGAACCTTTAGTAACGGGAGAAAAATCTTACCATGATGTTACTGTAGACGTTGCTGCTCCTGTTGAAGGAAGAGCGAATAAACAATGGTGGATTGTCTTTTCAATAGCTTTAGTTGCCTTCCTTTGGGGATTAGGCTGTATTATCTATACTGTATCAACTGGTATTGGTGTATGGGGATTAAATAAAACCGTAGGATGGGCCTGGGATATTACCAACTTTGTATGGTGGGTAGGTATCGGTCACGCAGGAACACTTATTTCGGCAGTATTATTATTATTCCGTCAAAAGTGGAGAATGGCCGTTAACAGATCTGCAGAGGCAATGACAATCTTCTCGGTTGTTCAAGCAGGTTTGTTTCCAATTATCCACATGGGGAGACCATGGTTAGCATATTGGGTACTTCCTATTCCTAATCAATTTGGATCCTTATGGGTTAACTTTAACTCACCATTACTTTGGGATGTATTTGCAATTTCTACGTATTTATCAGTATCATTAGTGTTCTGGTGGACTGGTTTACTTCCAGATTTTGCAATGCTTCGAGATAGAGCAGTTAAGCCTTTTCAGAAAAAAATATATAGCCTTTTAAGTTTTGGATGGAGCGGAAGAGCAAAAGATTGGCAGCGTTTTGAAGAAGTATCTTTAGTGTTAGCAGGTTTAGCTACACCATTAGTACTTTCGGTTCACACCATTGTATCTTTTGACTTTGCTACGTCGGTAATACCAGGATGGCACAGTACTATTTATCCTCCATACTTTGTTGCAGGAGCAATTTTCTCTGGATTTGCAATGGTATTAACTTTACTTATTATAATGCGTAAAGTATCTAACCTAGAAGCATATATTACTAGAGGACATATTGAGTACATGAATAAGGTTATTTTGCTTACAGGAGGAATTGTAAGTGTTGCCTATATTACTGAGTTCTTTATTGCTTGGTATTCTGGTAGTAATTATGAAGATTATACGTATCTTTCTATAGGTGCAGCAACAGGGCCTTATTGGTGGGCATTCTGGGCGCTTATTATCTGTAACTTTATAGTGCCTCAAACATTGTGGATTAAAAAGTTAAGAAGAAATTATATGTGGTCTTTCATTGTTTCGATAGTTATTAATATAGGAATGTGGTTTGAGCGTTTTGATATTATTGTTATCAACTTAAGTAAAGGTCACTTACCATCATCTTGGACAATGTTCTCTCCTACTTTTGTAGACGTAGGTATATTTTTAGGAACCATCGGATTCTTCTTTGTATTATTCTTATTATATGCAAGAACATTCCCAGTTATTGCGCAAGCAGAGGTGAAAACTATTTTGAAATCTTCTGGAGAACGTTACAAACGTTTGCGTGAAGATGGAAATAGCTTAGTAGGTACTGGAGCCGATAGTAGAACTTCTGATATAGTTGGAACTACTAAAGAAAATTTAGATCAAGACACAAAAAATAATTCATAAGACTATGGCTTCGAAAGTTATACAAGCAATATATAATGATGACGACGTTTTGATGTTAGCCGTAAAACGTGTTAAAGAAGCGCATCATCATATTGAAGAAATATATACGCCATTTCCAGTTCACGGACTAGATAAGGCTATGGGATTAGCTCCAACTAGACTTGCAATTACTGCATTTATGTATGGTTGTGTTGGTTTAACAGTAGCTATTACGATGATGAATTTTATTATGATTGAAGACTGGCCTCAAAACATTGGTGGAAAACCAAGTTTTAGTTTTATTGAAAACATGCCAGCTTTCGTTCCAATTATGTTTGAGTTAACTGTATTTTTTGCAGCGCATTTAATGGTTATTACTTTTTATATGAGAAGTAGACTGTGGCCATTTAAAAAAGCAGAAAACCCAGACGTTAGAACCACAGACGACCATTTTTTAATGGAAGTGTCTTTGAATGATAATGAAGACGAGTTAACAAGACTCTTGGTAGATACAGGAGCAGTAGAAGTTAAAGTTTCAGAAAAGCATTAATAATTCGAAATGAGAGTTTTTGTAAAAATAGCGATTGTTTTAGGTGTTGTTACCTTAGTAGCATCATGTCAAAACACATCATCAAGGAATTACCAATACATGCCTAACATGTACGAATCTGTAGGATACGAAACCTACCAAGAAACAAGTGCATTTAGAAATGGTAAAGAAGGGCAGTTGCCTGTAGAAGGGACTATAGCTAGAGGGCATATGCCTTATGAGTATCCAAATACTTTAGATGGATATAATTTGGCAAAAGCAAATCTTCAAAATCCATTACCTTTTGATGCCTATAGAAATGCTGATTCTACAGTTACAGAAGATTATTTAAAGAAAGGGGAAGACCTTTTTGATATCTACTGTGCCGTTTGTCATGGAACTAAAGGAAATGGAAAAGGTATTTTGGTTGATCGAGAAAAGATACTAGGGGTTCCTAGTTATGACGACGCAGGAAGAGCTATAACAGAAGGTAGTGTTTACCATGTAATTCGTTACGGATTAAATGCTATGGGGTCTTATGCAAATCAACTGAATGAAGAAGAGCGTTGGCAAGTTACAGAATATGTAATGACGCTTAAACACGACTTAGAGAATAAATAATTAAAATCAACTATCAAAAAGAAGATATCAAGATATGTATACGTTTTCAAATAAATTAAAGATGGCATCTATCATACTAATGATAGTTGGTATTCTTGGGATAGGATACGGTTTTATTAGTTCTCCTTCTACAGTAGAAGAGGCAAAAGCTATGGTGGCAGCAGATGCACACCATGGAGGAGCTGCTTCACATGGAGAAGAGTCGCATGAAGCTACAACTACTCATCATTCAGAAGCAAGTGAAGATGCTCACCATGAAGCTAGCGCTTCTCATGGAGACGAAGCAGCAGAACATGCTTCTCATGATGCTCACACTTTAAGTAAATTACAAAATCGCCCTTGGGCAGCTTTCTTAATAGCAGGATTTTTCTTTTTCATGATTGCTTTGGGAGCTTTAGTTTTCTATGCAATTCAGCATGTAGCACAAGTAGGTTGGTCTCCAGTACTTTTTAGAGTAATGGAAGGAATAAGTTCTTACTTGTTCCCAGGAGCAGTAATCCTTTATGTGTTTTATGTTTTAACTGCTGGTTTCCACATGAATCACCTTTATATATGGATGGATCCTAATGTAATGGCGCATGATGAAATCCTTCAATTAAAATCTGGATACCTAAACGTACCATTCTTCTTAATAAGATCTTTTATTTTCTTAGCAGGATGGGTGCTTTACAGACACTTTGTAATTAAGAATTCTTATGCTCAAGATGAAGCTAAGGATAATACATACTACAGAAAGAACTTTAAGTTATCTGTCTTTTTCTTATTATTTTTCTTCGTAACTGAGTCTATCATGGCATGGGATTGGTTTATGGGATTAGAGCCACATTGGTACAGTACATTATTTGCATGGTATGTATTTGCAAGTATGTTTGTTTCTGCAATATCTGTTATTGCAATGATTACAATGTACTTAAAATCTAAAGGTGTTTTAGAGTTTGTAAACGATAGTCACTTACACGATTTGGCTAAGTTTATGTTTGGATTAAGTATTTTCTGGACCTACCTATGGTTTGGACAGTTTATGCTAATCTGGTATGCTAATATTCCAGAAGAGGTAGGATACTTTATAACTAGAATTGAACATTATAATTTTATATTTTTCGGAATGTTATTGTTCAACTTTGTATTCCCATTCTTAGTACTTATGAATAGCGATTTCAAGCGTGTAAATTGGTTTGTTATGATAGCTGGAGTTAGTATTCTAGTGGGACACTATATGGATATCTTCCAAATTGTAATGCCATCTACGGTAGGTGAATTATGGAGCTTTGGAATACCAGAAATCGGAAGCATACTTTTCTTCTTAGGATTGTTTATTTTTGTTGTCTTTGGAGCATTGGCTAAAACCCCATCGTTCTTAGCAAAAAGAAACCCATTCGTTGAGGAAAGTAAACACTTTCACTATTAATTAAATTTTAAAAAGTAAACAGGATATATACGATGACTGCTTTATTAACTATAATTGTTCTTCTACTTGTTGCCATTGCCATCTGGCAAATGACTAAAATCTTTGAATTGTCGCAAGTCAATACAGATAATTCTCAGGTTGCTAATGATAAAGACAACAAGCTAAATGGGTATTTGATGTTTGGATTTCTAATCTTCATCTACCTTATTACCATCTATTCATTCTGGGCATGGGGCGATGTTCTTTTAGGAACACCAGCTTCTGAGCACGGACCAGAATACGATAGCTTGATGAACATTTCGATGGCATTAATTTTCTTTGTACAAATTGTAACTCAAGCATTATTGCATTGGTTTGCTTATAAATACAAAGGACAAAAAGGTAAGAAAGCATTATTTTATGCTGATAATGATAAACTAGAGTTTATCTGGACAATTATACCAGTTATTACTTTAGCAGGTTTAATTATCTACGGACTTTTTACTTGGACTAGTCTTATGGACATCGATCAAGAAGAAGGAGATCCTATCATTATTGAGCTTTATGCACAGCAGTTTAACTGGAAAGCACGTTACGCTGGAGAAGACAATGTTCTAGGTCAAGCAAATGTTCGTTTAATTGATATTAACAAAAACAATGTTATTGGTATTGATGAAGCAGATTCTTACGGACAAGATGATATTGTTTCTCAGTCAGAATTACATTTACCAGTAGGGAGAAAAATTATCTTTAAGATGCGTTCTCAAGATGTTTTACACTCTGCATACATGCCTCATTTTAGAGCGCAAATGAACTGTGTTCCAGGAATGATTACTCAATTCTCTTTTACTCCAACAGTAACAACAGAAGAAATGAGAATGGATCCAGATATGGTTCAAAAAGTTCAAAAAATTAATAAAATCAGAGCTGAAAGAAGAGCTAACGGTGATGATAATGCTGATGCTTGGGAATTTGACTACGTATTATTGTGTAACAAAATATGTGGATCTTCTCACTACAATATGCAAATGAAGATTGTAGTAGAATCTCAAGAAGATTTTGATGCTTGGTTAGAAGGTCAGGATACTTTTAAGCAAACAATCGCAAAGGCAGAGTAAAAAGCTATTAATTAAGTTTATAAAAATAAAGGAAATAAGATTATGTCAGCAACAGCACAGACGCACTCAGAAGATCACGCACATGATCATGGACATCATCATAAGGAGACGTTTATAACAAAGTATATATTCAGTCAAGATCATAAAATGATCTCCAAGCAATACCTAATTACTGGTTTAATAATGGGTGTTATCGGTATTGCTATGTCGTTACTTTTTAGAATGCAAATTGCATGGCCAGGAGAATCTTTTAAAATATTTGAAGTTTTATTAGGAAAATGGGCTCCAGATGGAGTTATGGACCCTAATATATATTTAGCATTGGTTACCATCCACGGTACTATCATGGTTTTCTTTGTACTTACACAAGGATTGAGTGGTACCTTTAGTAACTTACTTATTCCATTACAAATTGGAGCTCGAGATATGGCGTCAGGATTTATGAACATGGTTTCTTACTGGTTGTTCTTCCTTTCTAGTATTATTATGATCTCTTCTTTATTCCTTGAAGCTGGACCTGCTGCTGCTGGATGGACAATTTATCCTCCATTAAGCGCATTGCCACAAGCACAAGGTGGTTCTGGAATGGGAATGACACTTTGGTTAGTTTCTATGGCAATATTTGTTGCGTCTTCTTTATTAGGATCGTTAAACTATGTTGTTACAGTAATTAATTTAAGAACAAAAGGAATGTCTATGACAAGATTGCCACTTACAATTTGGGCTTTCTTTGTTACTGCAATTATCGGGATTGTTTCTTTCCCAGTTCTTCTGTCTGCTGCATTGTTATTAATTATGGATAGAAGTTTTGGAACTTCTTTCTTCTTATCAGATATATTTATTCAAGGGGAGGTTTTACATTACCAAGGAGGTTCACCTGTATTATTTGAGCACCTTTTCTGGTTCTTAGGTCACCCAGAGGTATATATTGTAATTTTACCTGCAATGGGACTTGTGTCTGAAATTATGGCTGCAAACTCTCGTAAACCAATTTTTGGATACCGTGCAATGATAGCTTCTATCTTAGCAATTGCATTTTTATCTACTATTGTATGGGGTCACCACATGTTTATCTCAGGGATGAATCCATTTTTAGGTTCTGTATTTACATTTACTACCTTATTAATTGCAATTCCATCTGCTGTAAAAGCCTTTAACTGGATTACAACTATTTGGAAAGGTAATATACAAATGAATCCAGCCATGTTATTCTCTATTGGTTTTGTTTCTACATTTATTACTGGAGGTTTAACAGGGATTATTTTAGGAGATAGTGCATTAGATATTAACGTTCACGATACATATTTTGTAATTGCTCACTTCCACTTAGTAATGGGTATTTCTGCTCTTTACGGAATGTTTGCTGGGATTTACCATTGGTATCCTAAAATGTTTGGAAGAATGTTGAATAAAAATTTAGGGTATATCCATTTCTGGATTACTGCAATTTGTGCGTATGGAGTTTTCTTCCCAATGCACTTTGTAGGAATGGCAGGGGTACCTAGACGTTATTATACAAATACTAACTTCCCAATGTTTGACGATTTAACAAACATTCAGGTGGTAATGACAGTTTTTGCTTTAATCGCAGGATTAGCACAGTTAATCTTTGCTTGGAACTTTGTTTACAGTATTTTCTACGGAGAAAGAGCAACTCAAAACCCATGGAAATCTACTACTTTGGAATGGACTACACCTGTAGAGGCAACTCACGGAAACTGGCCAGGAGAAATTCCAGAAGTTCACAGATGGCCTTACGATTATAGTAAGACTGATGAGAATGGGGAGTACGTAATTCCAGGACAGGATTTTGTTCCTCAAACTGTTCCTTTACAAGAAGGAGAAGAAGAATTACAACACTAGAATATAACTTATATATCAAAAAAAGACCTTCACAATTGAAGGTTTTTTTTTTTGGAGTGAAGTTTTTGTTTGATGCTATTTTTTTATGCAATAAGGATTGCAACGGATAGCTTTTGTAGTGCTTTTGCTTTTGGCACTACAAAACTATGAGTGGAAAGCCTGGTACCGCACATTGGTGCGGTAATTGCCCAATAAGCAATAGACATAAAAAAACTGCTACCCAATTTGGATAGCAGCTTGCTTGTTTTAAGCTGAAATAGTTTTTTTAGTATCTGTAATATTCTGGTTTAAATGGCCCTTCAACAGTTACCCCAATATATTTAGCTTGCTCTTCATTAAGCTCTGTAAGCTCAACTCCAATCTTTTCTAAGTGTAGTTTTGCTACTTTTTCGTCTAAGTGCTTAGGAAGCATGTAAACGTCATTGTCGTACTTATCAGTATAATTCCAAAGCTCAATTTGTGCTAAAGTTTGGTTGGTAAAAGAGTTACTCATTACAAAGCTAGGGTGTCCAGTTGCACAACCTAAATTTACCAATCTCCCTTGCGCTAAAAGAATTACATCTTTACCATTAATAGTATATTTATCTACTTGTGGTTTGATATTTACTTTGTTTGCACCATGATTTTTGTTTAACCAAGCAACGTCAATTTCGTTATCAAAATGTCCAATATTACAAACAATTGTTTTGTCTTTCATTTTCTCGAAATGCTTGCTTGTAACAATGTCTTTATTTCCAGTAGTAGTAATAATGATATCTGCTTTTTCAACAACAGTTTCTAGTTTTTTAACCTCGTAACCGTCCATAGCAGCTTGAAGTGCACAAATTGGATCGATTTCTGTAACTGTAACAATAGAACCTGCACCTCTAAACGAAGCCGCTGTACCTTTTCCTACATCTCCATAACCACAAACAATAACGCGTTTACCAGCTAGCATAACGTCTGTTGCTCTTCTAATAGCATCAACCGCACTTTCTCTACATCCGTATTTGTTATCAAATTTAGACTTGGTAACAGAATCGTTTACGTTGATAGCAGGCATTGGTAGCGTTCCATTTTTTACACGCTCATATAAACGGTGAACTCCAGTAGTAGTTTCTTCTGAAAGTCCTTTTACATCTTTAGCAAGCGCTGGATATTTGTCTAAAACCATATTTGTAAGATCGCCACCATCATCCAAAATCATATTTAATGGTTTTCTATCTTCTCCAAAGAAAAGTGTTTGCTCGATACACCAGTCAAATTCCTCTTCTGTCATTCCTTTCCAAGCATACACAGCTGTTCCAGCAGCAGCAATTGCAGCAGCAGCTTCATCTTGCGTAGAGTATATATTACAAGAACTCCAAGTAACTTCTGCACCTAATGCAAGTAAAGTCTCAATTAAAACAGCTGTTTGAACCGTCATATGTAAACATCCTGCAATACGCGCACCTTTTAATGGTTGCTCGTTTTTGTATTCTTCTCTAAGCGACATTAAGCCTGGCATTTCTGCTTCAGCTAATTCTATTTCTTTTCTTCCCCATTCTGCCAAAGAAATATCTTTTACTTTGTAGGCCACATAAGGAACTGTTTTGGTACTCATATTACTTTTTCGATTTAAATTTTTGTTTCCTTAACGAGTTAAAATCTGTTATTATGAAGGATGATTCCCGAATAATTAAGTTTGTTTAAACTCATTTCTTATTTTTACGTCTGTTAAGCAACAATAGTTGCTTTGTAATAGTAATTTTTTCTGAAAAAAATCAGTGCAAAGTTACATAAATAACTTTTATTATTCATGCCTCTTTACAAAACTATAACGCCCGCTTCTAATACTAAAGTGCTGATTTGGAAGATAGAAGAATCTTATGATGATTTGCGTCAAGGAATTGAGCTCACTGCAAATTGCAAAGACCGTTTGAGTCATATGAAATCTGAAATTCATCAACGCGGATTTTTAAGTGTCCGACACTTACTGAAAGCGGCTGGCTATGTTACTTCAGATTTGTATTATGATGCTCATGGAAAACCGCATTTAAAAGATGGAAATTATATTTCAATAACACATTCTTTTACTTTTTCTGGGATTATAGTGAGTAGCAATACCAATATAGGAATTGATATAGAAAAGCAACGTAATAAAATAAGTGTGATTGCAAATAAGTTTGTAAATTATGAATACAATTTCCTTACAGATGAAGATGTAAGAAAACTAACCGTTGTTTGGTGTGTTAAAGAGAGTTTATATAAAGTTTTTGCTACGGAAGGAATGAGCTTTAAACAACATACGAAGGTTATTTCTTTTGATTTAGACGAAGGGAATACTATTGGTTGGATTTTTTACCACGGAATTATACAAAAGTATAAAGTAGAATTTTTAGAGTTTGATGGTTTTACTTGCGCGTATGCTTTGGAGGTTGGAAGTTTGGGGAGTTTGTAAAGTTGAAAGTTGAAAGTTGAAAAGAAAAGCCGGAAGACGGAAGCCTGAAGTC
The DNA here is from genome assembly GCF_000260115.1 of Galbibacter orientalis DSM 19592. Lineage (GTDB taxonomy): Bacteria > Bacteroidota > Bacteroidia > Flavobacteriales > Flavobacteriaceae > Galbibacter > Galbibacter orientalis. The sequence continues at coordinate 1,204,672 of NZ_JH651379.1, forward strand.
CGAAAAAGGATTGAAAGTAAAAAGTATATAAAGTAAAAAAGTTAAAAGAGAATTAGGAAAGGAGAAAGGTTTTTGTTGTTTTAACCAACAACCAACAACCAACAACCATTAACGAATAACAATTAACGAATAACAATTAACCAATAACAACTAACACCTTATTCTAAAAAGAAAAGCATTAAAATTAGAAATATTATAACATGAACATATCAGTAGAATTAACATTAACGCCACTTCAAGACGATTTTGAACCAGCAATTATTCATTTTATAAAAAAAATGAGGGCAAGCGGACTCACAGTGTTAGAAAATCCGTTGAGTACACAAGTCTATGGAGATTATGACAAAGTGATGAAAGTAATAACTACAGAAGTTAAAGAAGCTTTTGAAATGATTGATAAAGGCTTGTTATATATGAAAATTGTAAAATCTGACCGAAGCGAGTATGAACCTCATTTTTGATTGGCTTTTCTCGCAATACAACGGTGTTCCTACTCATTATATAGTTCTTGAAATTATTGGAGTTGTTTTTGGTTTTTTAAGTGTGTGGTATTCTAAAAAGGAGAATATTTTAGTCTATCCAACGGGAATTATTAGCACCGCTATTTTTGTGTATTTATTATTGCAATATGGCTTACTTGGCGATATGATGATTAATGCATATTATTTTTCCATGAGTATTTATGGATGGTATGTATGGACGCGCAAAGTAGACGATACCCATTTTATTCCGATAACCAAAACCACTAAAAAGGAACAAATAATATCGGTGTTTCTTTTTATAGGAACTATGATTTTTGTGTTTGCTGTTTATGAGATTTTTGATAAATGGGAGTCGTGGATGTCGTATGTAGATATTTTAACTACCGCCATATTTTTTGTAGGAATGTGGCTTATGGCAAAGAAGAAATTAGAGAATTGGATTTATTGGATTATAGGAGATATTATTTCTGTTCCACTCTACCTTTTTAAAGGATTAGCATTTACAAGTTTGCAATATTTAATATTTACAATTATTGCAATTTATGGTTACAAAGCATGGAAGAAAAACTTAAACAAGAGCCCTCAGACATTATTAAAATAGTAATGTTCGGGCCAGAATCTACTGGAAAAACCACCCTAGCACAGGCTTTAGCAGCTCATTATAACACTAAATGGGTTCCAGAGTATGCACGGGAGTATCTTCAAGAAAAATGGAACAGGGAACAAAAAACTTGTGAGCCTAAAGATTTGATTCCCATTGCTGAAGGACAAATTTACTTAGAAAATAAGCTCACAAAGCAAGCGAATAAAATCCTTTTTTGTGATACCGATTTGCTGGAGACAAAGGTGTATTCAGAAGCATATTACTTAGGGAATTGTGATCCAATTCTTGAAAAATATGCAGTAGAAAATACATACAATTTATATTTTTTGACGTATATTGATGTTCCATGGGAGAAAGATGATCTTCGTGATAAACCCGAGGAACGCGAAGAAATGTTTGATTATTTTAAAAACACCCTCGATACCTATAATAAAAGCTATGTGTTGCTAAAAGGCGATTTTGAAAATCGTATGAAAACAGCTATTAACCATGTAGAAAAACTTATACAAGAAAATGACAACACTTACGGAAACCGATAAGAAGCAATTAAAGCAAAAGGGAATTAAGGAAACTCAAGTAGCTGAGCAGATCGAAATTTTTAAAAAAGGAATTCCATTTGTAAATTTAATAGCAGCAGCTACCATCAATCATGGAATTCATAAATTTTCAGAAAAAGAAAAAGAAAAGTATGTAGCTCTTTTTGAATCTGAAAAGGACAAACTCAATTTATTAAAATTTGTTCCAGCTTCTGGTGCGGCAACCAGAATGTTTAAGGCGTTGTTTCAATTCTTAAATACATATAATCCTGCGCAAGAAACTATTAATGCATATATAAACAGAGAAAAGGCAGAGATTATTAGAACCTTTTTTATTGGGATAGAAAAGTTTCCGTTTTATGAAGAGGTAATAAAAAGATTTGTTGAAAAGCATCCCGATTTTTTAAATCTTCCAGACCATTTTCAGAAGTATTATGTGGTTAAAATATTACTAGATAAAGATGAGTTTGATTATGGATCGAGTCCTAAAGGCTTACTTCCTTTTCATAAATATAAAACGCATCCTGCAACTGCTTTTGAAGAGCATATGTATGAAGCCGCTCTGTACGATGAGTCTAACGGGGTAGCCAAACTTCATTTTACAATATCAAAAGAACATAATAATGACTTTGATGAGGAAATGGATAAAATCGAGAGTCGTGTTACAGAAAAAACAGGGGTTTCTTTTGAGACTTCTTTTTCATATCAAAAGGAATCTACCGATACATTGGCAGTTTCTATGGAAAACGAGCCTTTTCGTTTAGAAACAGGAGAAATATTATTTAGACCTGGAGGGCACGGAGCTTTAATAGAAAATCTAAATGACCAAGATGCAGATATTATCTTTATTAAAAATATTGATAATGTAGTGGTATATAAATATAAACATGAGTTGGCTCAGTTTAAAAAAATACTTGCTGGAAAGTTAATTGAAGTTCAGAATAGGGCATATAAATATGCCAAACTGCTAGATGAAACTACTCCAAATGAGAAAATGATAAACGAAATAAAAGATTTTCTGAGAACAGAATTAAATGTTCATGTAAAATCTGATGTAGATAAGTATAAGGAGGTTTATCAAATTGAATTTTTGAAGGAAAAACTAAATGCACCAATCCGAATTTGTGGAATGGTAAAAAATGAGGGAGAACCTGGGGGAGGACCCTTTTGGATAAAAGATGAAGATGGGAATATTTCTCTGCAAATAGTAGAGTCGCCACAAATAGATTCTAAGAATAAATTTCAGGAAGATATTTTAAAAGCAGCTACCCATTTTAATCCTGTGGATATTGTTTGTAGCACTAAAAATTACAAAGGAGAAAAATATAATCTTTTGGATTATGTTAATAAACAACAAGCTTTTATAACCAATAAAACCAAAGAAGGAAAAGAATTAAAAGCATTAGAATTACCAGGGCTTTGGAATGGAGGAATGGCATTTTGGAATACCATATTTGTAGAAGTTCCGTTAACTACCTTTAATCCTGTAAAAACCGTTGTAGATTTATTAAAACCTGCACACCAAGTAAAGGATAAGTAGTAAATTGTATAGTTTGAAATAGATATATGATGAAATTTTTTAACATATTAATTTTTATTTCAATTGTCCATTTTAGTTGTGAACAGGAAAAAATACCGACAAACTTAGAATTTGAGCAAAAAGTATTCTATAACATATTCCCTAAGCTGGTAGATTTAACTTATTATGATTTAAGGTTAATTCCGCCACCCCCACCCCCTTCAGATTATCTTGAAGAAAAAGGGTATGATGTAAAAAAAGATTATAAGAAAGCGTATGATGATTGGAAAAAATCAGATGATTATCTGCAAAGGTATAAAGCGTGGGAAAGGGAAAGAGACTCAATTGTAAACGATAACGCATTAATATATATTGCTTTTTCGGACTCAATAGCTGGATTTGACAAAGAAGATATGTTTGAGCTTCTAAATCATTTCAAAAATGAAAAACTTATAATAGATTCAAAAAATTTAGATTTTAACACTGGGTTTAAAGTAGACTTTAATAAATTAAAATCTAATAATAAGAAATTAAGATTCAAGCCTGTTTCAAGCTTTCCTGAGGGTTCCGAAATATGGAATGATAAATATGATTTAGCTGGAGTATTGTCGTTTTCTAGAATACTATTTGATAAAACCAAATCTTATGGTGTTTTGAATGCAGGATTTATGAAAGGGAGGCTTAATGGTGGGGGATTACGAATTTTTATAAAAAAAGATAAGAAAGGAACTTGGATAATAGATGAAATTAAAGAGACATGGATTTCATAAAATAAACTGTTTTAAGCATTCTTTTTTATTCATGTAAACCCTTTATGGGGGATTAAAAATAGAAAGGGAGTGGTATTGAAAAGGGTTTCTACACGTATCAGCCCCAAAAAAAAGTGGCTGTGTAAATAGTAATTCATAGTTGTCAAACTTCTTGAACGGAGCTTGTCGAAGTTTCACAACTAACTCTCAAAAAAATCCTTCAACAAGTGCTGGAAGACATTTAGAGTTTGGATTTTTTTGTTCCAACCACTAAAACTGTATCTTTTTTACCCGTCTTTTTAAAATAAATACACTTTTTTACTCACTTATATTTTTCATATTTGGAATAGATTACTTATTAATCATCTGATTATCATTTAGTTAAATATTTATTGACTTCACATATTATAATTGGTATAAAATTGGCTTTATACTAATTAGAAAAAAATTAAATAAAATATATAGTATGAGAAAGTTAGCATTAGCATCAGCATTAGCACTAGGTAGTTTTGCATCGTTTGCAGCAACACCAGTAATTTTTCACGATGGAATTGCAGAAGAAATTTATGCAACGCAAGATGAATATGAAGAAATACAAGTAGCTGAAGTTCCTCAAGCTGTTTCAGGTGCACTGGCAGCAGATTTTCCAGGAGCTGAAATCTCGAAAGCATATAAAAATGAAGCCTCTGATTATAAATTAGAGGTTGCCGTTGGAGAAGAAATAGCAACTCTTTACGCTAATGAAAGTGGAGAGTGGATTCAAAAATAGAATGACATAAGCTTCGTTTATTTTAATTACGTTTGAAAAGGACTTGCCTTCGGGTGAGTCTTTTTTATGTTATAAAGTTACAGTAGTGTAATTTAGATTTACTCTGTACTCTTTTTCCTTGCAGTGAAGCAGTGATGATTCTTAATCTTGATACTTTTTTTTATAATTATTTCTGTGTAAAACAGTGTATTTTTTACTCAGGAAACGGGGTGCTTACACATTGTTTACACACTTTATATTTTATTTGCATTCGCAATATCACATTTAACAACCTGATTTTCAATTATTTAAATATTAACTTATCTAAGTTCATTTTTTTGGAACGAAGATGGTACTATACTAATCAGAAATAAATTAGTATTAATCATAAAAACATATAATCATGAAAAAGGTATTTTTAGTAGCAGCATTAGCATTAGGTAGTTTCGCAACATTTGCAGCAACACCAATAGTTTCTAATACAAACGGAATCTATATGATTCAAGATGAATATCAAGAAATTGATGTGGCAGAAGTACCACAAGCAATTACAGATGCACTTGCAGCAGATTTCCCTGGAGCAACAATTTCTAAAGCATATAAAAATGATGCTTCAGAATATAAAATTGATGTAGCTGTTGGCGAAGAAACGACAACACTTTACGCAAACGAAAATGGAGAGTGGATACAGAAATAGTAGCAAGTAAACTCCGTTTATTTTAATTACATTTGAGAGAAAGACTGTCTTTAAAGGCAGTCTTTTTTTATGGGGTTTTTTAAAGGGATGGAATCTTATTTTATACCTAAAATAAAACATACATACTCTTAAAGAAAAGTGTACTTCTTACCCATTATTGTGTGCATATTACACACATTTTCACAGATAATAGGTATTTGTTTTTTTATGAAAAGAACCATAATAACTGATAGTTAGGTGGTTATGTATGTGTTCTTGTTTTTGGTATAGAATTGGCTTTTAATAAAGTAAGTATTTAAAAGAAGTTTAATATAAAATAAAGAAGATATGAAAAAGTTAATTTTAGCATCAGTTATAGCATTAGGAAGTTTTACAACATTTGCAGCAGTTCCAGTAATTTCTAATAATGATTTTGTAGAAACAGTATATGTAGATCAGGATGATTATACTCCTATAGACGCTACAGAATTACCTGACGCAATTACAAATGCATTGGAGACAGATTTTCCAGGAGTTCAAGTTTCAAAGGCTTTTAAAAATGAAGCGGATGAATATAAAATTCAAGTATTGGTAGGAGATAAAACAACCAATTTGTATGCTACTAAAGATGGGGAGTGGATTCAGAATAAATAATAATTAGTAGTATTGAGAACAAACAATACACTCAAGTTTACTCTATAATTGAGATTAGAACATTTTGAATTTAAATCCCTCCTAATTTTTCTTGAGGTTACTAAAAAATGAGTGATAGTAATACAAAAATCAACACTTAGCGTGTAAAACAAAGTCATATTTTGTTTAAGGATGGTGAAAGCCATCCTTTTTTTATGATTTTTTTAAATTGTTACACCTATTTACTTCCTATTTTTGTAGAAACCCACTTGAGAATGCCAAATATCCTATTGATAGAAGATGATGTTACTTTTTCGGCGATGCTGGAACGTTTTTTAAAGAAAAACGGTTTTTCAGTAGAAGCTAGTTATTCGTCGGAAGAAGCGCAAAAAAAACTTTCCAATACTAAATACGATTTGGTATTTACCGATTTGAGATTGCCAGACGATGATGGAATTTCTATTTTGACAAAAGTTAAAGAAAAACATCCTGAAACTCCTGTTATTTTAATGACTGGATATGCAGAGGTTTCTACCGCTGTAAAAGCTATGAAAAAGGGCGCTTTTGATTATATTTCAAAACCTTTTAATCAAGATGAAGTACTTATTGTAATTCAAAATGCTTTAAAAGGAGATAATCAGCAAAAACAAAAATCTACTGAAGCTGGAGCTACTCCACAAGCAAAGGCTGAAAAAAAGAAAGAAGCTTTTCCTAAAAAAGCAGTTACAGGAATTAGTAGTGCCTCAACAAAACTTAATGAGTATATAAAACTAGTGGCTCCTACCGATATGTCTGTTTTAATTATGGGAGATAGCGGAACGGGGAAAGAAGTGGTAGCAAAAAGAATTCACGACAATAGTAGTCGAAAAGATTTTAGCTTTATTGCGGTAGATTGCGGAGCTATTCCAAAGGAAATTGCGGCAAGCGAATTTTTTGGTCATGTAAAAGGCTCTTTTACTGGTGCTGTAAACAATAAGATTGGACATTTTGAGGCTGCAAATGGAGGAACTATTTTTTTAGATGAAGTGGGGAATTTATCTTATGAAAATCAAATTCAGTTATTAAGAGCTCTTCAAGAGCGAAAAATCAAACCGATAGGAAGTAATCAAGAGATTGAGGTTGATATTAGATTGATTACAGCTACTAATGAAGATTTATTACAAGCTGTTGAAAAAGGACAATTTAGAGAAGATCTTTATCACCGATTGAACGAATTTACCATTAAAGTGCCTAATTTATACGAGCGAAAAGAAGATTTGCTCATTTTTGCAGACCATTTTTTGAATATGGCAAATGAGCAGCTTAATAAAAATGTATTAGGATTTTCTGATGAAGTGATTACAATTTTTCAGCAATATAAATGGCCAGGAAATTTACGAGAAATGTCCAATGTAATAAAAAGATCGGCATTACTTACGCAAGGAGATTTGATTGAAAAATCGGTTTTGCCAATGGAACTTACAAATCCACCAAAAGAAAATCAGCATATAAAATCTTTTTCTACAAAAGATAATGAGCGCGACTTAATTATAAATGCGTTAAATGAAGTAGGAAATAATAAATCTAAAGCCGCAAGATTACTTAATATTACTCGCAAAACACTTTATAATAAAATTAAAGAGTACGAAATAGAAGCATAGTTTCTAAGAAAGATAATTACTTGTTGTTTTTAAGATGCTTATCGATAGCCGAAAAAGTTAGTTTTATATTCTTTTTTAAAGCTTTGTAATTAGAGGGTAATTGCTTTTTCTCTTCATCTTTGAAATGCTCTAAAAAATTAAGGATAGGCACCACTGTTTGTGCATCTATTTGCTTAAACATAGTTTGCATTTTGTGAGCTATTTTTCGGATTTCCTCTAAATTTTCTTTCGCTATATACGTTTTTAAATCTTTTAGGTCTTTAGAAGTATTCTCTTTAAACACCTCTAAGATGTCTAACATGGCTTCGTCATCACTCAAAAAAGAACTTAAAGAGGAAAGATCAAAAAGGGTATTTTTTTTGATAGTTGTCTCCGTTTCTTCTTCATTTTCAGCAGTTTCTTGCGTGTTATCTAAAACTTTAGAAATTTTGTGTAGTAAAGATTTTGGCTCATAAGGCTTGAATAAAAATTCGGCAAATCCAGCTTCTAGATAACTTTTTTTATTAAGATCTTTTCTTCCTGTAACAGCAATAATTGGTTGGTTGTTATATCCGTATTGTTTATCAGAACGTAAGGTTTCAGCAAAATAAAATCCGTTAAAAGATGGTAATTGAATATCGGTTACAATAAAATCATATTCAATACTTTTAATCTTATCAAGCGCTTTTTTACCACTATCAAAAGCAAATACTTTAAAATTATTTTTTTCTAGAATTTCTTTATTTAGTTTCAGGAGCGTTTCATCATCATCTATAACAATAGCAGTGTATTTTTTATTGAGAATAGTAAAATCGGGATTTTCAACATTTTTTATAATCACATCTTTACTGCTAAATTTTGCAGGAAAAACAAATGAAAAAGTACTACCTTTTCCTTCTTTACTTTCTAAATATAAACTTCCGCCCAATAACGAAGCAAGCTTTCTAGAAATAGTTAACCCTAGTCCGCTTCCTCCATATTTTTTTTCGGTGTTACCGTCGGCTTGTGTAAACTCTTCAAAAATAATATGTTGCTTTTCTTTTTTAATTCCTATCCCAGTATCAATAACAGAAATAGAAATTAACTGTTCATTTTCGCTTGTAGTTTTTAATCTTACTTTAACGGTTATACTCCCTTCTTCTGTAAATTTATAGGCATTCCCTATGAGGTTTGATAAAATTTGTTTTACTCGGAAGGGATCTCCTATTAAATGTTTATTTATTGATTTGTCGATGTCAATTATCAGATTTATATTTTTTGCACTATAGATAGATTGTACACCTTCTGCAGTTTCCGTAATTAGGGTATTCAGATTAAAAGCTACGTGTTCAATATTAATTTTTCCAGCTTCTAGTTTTGTAAAATCTAGTAAATCATCAACCAATTGTGTAACATAGCTAGAAGCATTTTTTATACGGTCAGTATAATGAGATTCTTTTTCGTTCAAATTGGCATCTTTAAGAAGTTCGGTATACCCCAAAATTGTACTTAAAGGAGTTCTTAAGTCGTGACTAACCATAGAAATAAGCTGTTCCCTGCTTTTTACTAAAAGTTTATTATGCTCATTAGAATCTTCAATTTGCCTTTTGTATTGCTGACTTCGCCAGGAATCTCTTAAAATAATAATTGAAAAAACAATCACTAAAATCGCACCAATAATGGCTGCAATTGTAATAACCTTAATGCTTCGCTGAAGTACACGCTCTCTTTCAACATTTAATATACGGGCATTATTTACAAATTCGTTTTCAAAAGCCGTTAGTATTTGACGTAATTGTTGAGAAGTAGTGAGGTCGTTTCTTAGTAATTGGCGCTCTTTAATTGCCAAAGAAAGCTTTTGTGTTGAGGCTTTTTCTTTTACATTTTGAAGCATTTCTCTAGAAGCAGTAACAATAGAATCTAGGGTTCGTTCATCAACAGAATTACTGGAGTCTCTAGGAATATATCTATTATTAATAGCAATAAATTCTAATAGCTTTTTCTTTGTTTCAAGATCTAAACTATCGGGGTTTGCTACAAAATCTTTTAAGGAAAGTCGCCCTAGTTGATCTTCTATATTTGAAAGTTTTTCAATAGCACTTTCAATTGTTTTTTCAGAGGTGTCGTTAATCCTAAGCTCTCTAAGTTCGTTGATGTTCTTTATTTTCTGCTGAAGTAAAAAATTAACACTATCTAGTAATTTGGATTGATATGGCTGATTTATAATTTGTTTTAAGGAATCTATTTGTATGGAAATAGAGTCATTCTTCCGAAGAAAACTTACATAAGGTTGTTGAGAATTTGATTGAATAGCCGAACGCGCAAAGCTTTCACTTTCGTACATAAGAGTAAGGAGTTTACCTATACGAAGGATCTTATTTTTCTCAATAGTTTCATCTTTTTGCGCTTGGGTAAAAGAACTTATCTCTTGATATACCAACCAACCAACAATTACAACTAGAGAAACCAAAGCTAAATAGCTCAGCAATACTTTTAAAGGGATTCTGCTCTTCGAATTTTCCATTTTTTAAAGATAAATAAAGGACTTCAAACCGATGTGAAATTTTTGTCAAAATATTTTCCGAAACCAGCATTCGTTTTGTAATTTTGCGGCATCTCATAAGGGGTGCTTTTTAGGGGTTAAATTTTATATTTTTCAACTAAAAAAAGGCTGAGATTATACCCATGGAACCTAGAACAGGTAATGCTGTTTAGGGATGGCCGAGTTTAAAAGCGGTTTTAAATATAAATTCGAAAAGAAGTTAATAAACAACTGTCTTTTTGAGTGGAGTTGGGAAGAAATATTTTCCCGAAGCTTTATAGGCAACAAATTAATTTTAATCAAACTAAAGAATAATAACCCCTTTTATTCGTAAAAACAATTACGAATGAAGTTTTTATTCACATTTTTAAGTCTTTTATTTCTAGGAGTCGAATTGAGTTCTGCCCAAGAATTTAAAGTATCAGGAACCTTTACCGATCAAGAGAATGTTGGTGTTCCAGGAGCTACGGTAATTTTAGAAAATACCAATAATGGTACGCAGACGGATGCAGATGGATATTATGAATTAGCTGTTCCACAAGGAAAGCAAGTTTTAGTTTTTACATTTTCAGCGCAAAATCCAATTACAAAAACAATTAATGTTACAGAAGATATGGTACTTAATGTGCAAATTTCTGAAGACGATGTTATGTTGGATGAGGTTTTGGTTTCTGCAATTAGGGTAACTAGTGATACTCCAGTAACTTTTTCAAATCTTTCTGCGGAAGATATTGCACCTAGAAATTTAGGACAAGATATCCCTGTTTTAATGGGGTATTTACCGTCGGTGGTAACCACTTCCGATGCTGGAGCTGGTGTTGGATACACTGGAATTCGTGTGCGTGGGAGTGATGCTACCCGTGTCAATGTAACCATCAATGGAATCCCATATAACGATTCGGAATCTCATGGTAGTTTTTGGGTGAATATGCCCGATTTTGCATCTTCTGTTGAGAATTTACAATTGCAACGTGGAGTTGGAACTTCTACTAATGGTGCTGGAGCTTTTGGAGCGAGTTTAAATTTATTAACGGATGCTGTAAATAAAGATCCTTATGCCGAGATTTCTGGTTCTGTTGGGAGTTTTGATACCCGAAAAGCAAATATAAAATTTAGCAGTGGCCTGCTTAATAACCATATAGAAGTTTCTGGGCGTTTGTCTCGAATAAAATCTGATGGATATATAGATAGAGCTGCCTCCGATTTGGAATCATACTTTTTACAAGGGGCTTATGTGGACGATAATACCTTGATTAAAGCGCTCGTTTTTGGCGGACATGAAATTACGTACCAGTCGTGGAACGGAGTTGAAGACTGGCAAATAGAGCAATATGGAAGGACTTTTAATAGTGCTGGAGCTATTTATGATGAAGATGAAAATGTGGTGGATTATTATGATAATGAAGTAGACGATTATAAACAAGACCATTTTCAATTGCATTGGAATGAACAAGTTTCTGCAAATTGGAATACAAATCTAGCGATTCACTACACCCGTGGACGCGGATTTTTTGAGCAATACCGCCAAGATGATGATTTTGCAACCTACGGATTTGAGCCAGTTACCATAGATGGGGATTTGGTAAATACTACAGATTTAATTCGCCGTAGATGGCTTAGTAATCATTTTTATGGGACTACCTTTTCTGTAACTTACGAAAATGAAACGATGGAATTTATAGCTGGTGGCGCTTGGAATAAATATGAAGGCGACCATTTCGGGGAAATTATTTGGGCACGTTATGCTGGCGATAGTGAAATTAGAGATCGCTATTATGATGATAACTCAACAAAAACCGACTTTAATAGTTTTGCAAAGTTAAATTATAAATTGACTGATAATTTAAGTCTTTATGGAGATTTGCAATACCGCCGTGTAACTTACCAAGCTAATGGAGATGATACAGGTTTGGTAGACGATGAATTTGACTTTTTTAATCCGAAAGCAGGACTTACGTACAGTCTTAATGAAGCCAATAATTTATATTTTTCTTATGCCCGTGCTAATAGAGAGCCTAATCGTAACGATTACGAAAGTGGAAGTCCAGAGCCAGAAACTTTAAATGATTTTGAATTAGGATGGCGCTATGCTTCGCCAACAATTAAAGTAAACGCAAATACGTACTATATGCGTTATAAAAACCAGTTGGTGTTAACAGGGGAGTTAAACGATGTTGGAGCGCCATTACGTAAAAATGTGGGCGATAGCTACCGATTAGGACTTGAAGTAGATGCTACTTTTTTCTTTGCTGATAAGTTTTTGCTTAAACCTAATTTAGCATTAAGTACTAATAAGAATCTAGATTTTTATTCTCAAATAGATGGAGAAGTGCAAGATTTAGGACATACCAATATATCGTATTCTCCTAATTTTGTTGCAGGAAATAACTTTACTTATTTACCCATTAGAAATTTACAATTGTCTTTCCTTTCTAAATATGTTTCTGAGCAATATTTAGGGAATACCGATGCCGAAAGTTCAAAATTGGATAGTTATTTTGTAAACGATTTTAATGTGCAATACACCATTGAGACGGAAAGTTTTTTTAAATCCATTGTACTAAGTGGCTTGGTAAACAATATTTTTGATGCTAAATACATCTCTAATGGATATTATTATACGTATGATGTTGGTAATGACGATGGTTCTACCACTACTTTTGATGGAGCTGGGTATTATCCGCAAGCTGGAATTAACTTTCTAGTTGGTGCTACAATTACTTTTTAATCTTCATAGAGGGTTTTTATTACAAGGAAATAATTAATAGTAGGCTGTCAAAAAGTAATTCATAGTTGTCAAACTGAGCTTGTCAAAGGAGCTTGTCGAAGTTTTAAACAACTAACACTTAAAAAATCCTTCGGCAAGCTCCGGATAACATTTAGAGTTTAATTACTTTTTAGACAGCCTCTTTTTTGATGCTCATAATTACCTTAACTTTGAATGATCTCATAAAAAGCACCTCTAAGATGAATCATTTTTTTCAGCATTTAAACAAATTTGTATCGGTAACAGACCAAGAATTTCAAGAGATTAGTACGTATTTTGAGGTATTGAGTTTGGACAAAAAAGAGTGTGTTATGTTAGCAGGAAATCACTGCGATACAAACTATTTTGTTTTAAGTGGTTGTCTTCATATGTTTTTTACTGATGAAAGAGGAGTAGACCGAACCGTTCAATTTGCTATTGAAAACTGGTGGCTCACAGATGCACAAGCGCTTTATCATCAAAAGGTAACAGATTTTAATATTCAAGCTGTAGAAAATTCAGAAATATTAGTTATTAAATCTGATAAAGAAAGAGCGTTATTAGCACGTTTTCCGAAGCTGGAAATATATTTTAGAAGCATTTATCAAATTGCATACGGGGCTGCTTTAAAAAGAATGCAATATATTTTTAGCTATTCAAAAGAAGAGATTTTCTTTAGGTTTCGAGAAGAATTTCCTGAATTTGTAAATCGTGTTCCTCAATATTTAATTGCTACTTTTTTAGGATTAACTCCAGAATACCTCAGTAAAATTCGAGCCAAATGATTTTCTTAAACTAGATTAATTTTTTTGAGATTTATAGATTCTATTTTTGAGGATAATTAAAACAATTACTCATGGAAAAGAGAATTCAAATAGATGTTTTAGAGCCTGAGGCTTATAAAGCCATGTACGCATTAGAAAAATATTTGGCAGCAAGTAAGCTTAGTAATACGCATAAAGAACTTGTTAAAATCCGTGCTTCTCAAATTAATGGTTGTGCTTTTTGTATTGATATGCATACCAAAGATGCTTTAAAAAACGGCGAAACACAGCAACGTATTTTTTTGATCAGTGCATGGCGAGAAACCGATTTATTTTCTGAGGAAGAAAAAGTAGTGTTACAGCTTACCGAAGAGGTTACATTAATCCATAAACAGGGATTAACATCTGAAACTTATAATAAAGCGCTTGATTTTTTTGATGAAAATTATTTAGCACAAATTATAATGGCTATTACAACAATTAACGCTTGGAATAGAATTGCGGTAAGTACGCATAAACCTTTTTAATATTCTATGAGGATTTAAAACTAGAAAAGGAAAGCGAGATTTTAAAAAGGATTCTCTATAAATTAAAGATTTTAGGGGATTAAAATATAGTCTTTGTTCTTTTTCCTGATAGGGAGGCGGTCTTGTATTTTTACTCGGACATTAATACATTAAAATAATAAAAATAAACACATTAAATTCGCTATACTAATTTTGGAATCTAACCAAGATGTTGATTTGTGAATTTTATCAGATAAATAAAAAATAAATATTAACAGATGAAAACCATTATTAAAGTTTTAGTTTTAGCGCTATTTGTTTTTGCGAGTTGTACTGTAAAAAACTCAAAAGAGGATGCTAAAAAAGTTACAGAAACAGTAGAAGTAGAGAGTACGCAAAAGAGCACAAAAGAAATTGATGAAAGTCTTCCTACCATCGGACTTTTAATGTACGACCGTGTTTTAATGACCGAAGTAACAGCTCCTATGGATGTGTTTTCTAAGCATACCGAAGCAGGAGACACATTATTTAACGTAATTACCATTGCAGAAACGTTGGATCCGGTAGAAACCGAAGAAGGGCTAGTTGTAGTTCCAGATTTTACATTTGATACCGCACCAAAACTCGACGTTTTATTTGTGCCAAGTGCTTATGATATGTGGACTGCCGTAAGGAATGAAAAATTGGTGAATTTTATTATTGAAAAAAATAAAGAAACCACATATACGGTTAGTAATTGTGGTGGGGCACAACTTATTGGGAAATCTGGAATTGCTAGTGGAAAGAAAATTGTTACGTGGATTGGTGGGGGAGAACAACTGCAAAAGGATTATCCAGATTTATTAGTGCAAAACGATGCTGAGGTTAGCTTTGTAACCGATGGAAAATTCTATTCTTCTAACGGAAATTTAGCTAGTTATATTTCTTCTTTAGAGCTTTTAGAAAAAATGACTAGCAAAGAACAACGATTGTTTGTAGAATCGTATTTGTATTTAGATAGATTGAAAGATTGGGATTTTAACGAGCAGAAATAGCGAGAAAGCTTTTAATCCCCCAAAGACTAAAACCAAAAAACTATTTGTAGTCTATAACCGAGCTTTTAGAAGTTTATATAGGTGTAAAAGAATGCAATTTCCATTCTCAAAATCAGTATAGATAACCTTTAGTTACAATAAAATGCTTTCAATTTCTTTCCAGTTGTTAACTCGTTGATGTCCTTTATCGCGACCCATATTATGGGGTTGAGTATATAAAAGAGTTGTTTTTTTAAAGTAATCGAGGTTTTTGAAATGGTCGTCAATTAAAATATCCCCTTGAACAGGAATTTTAGATCCGCAAAGAATTATTTGCTTCCAGTGTAAAAAAGGGAAATGTTCTTGTAGCCAATCGTATTTTTCGCGTAAGCTGTTTGGAAATTCCATTGCCGATGAGACAATAAAAATATCGTATACGTTATTAAGCTTTTTCATTACTTCAATAGCGTTTTCAATTACAGGAGCATCCCGAAAGAAACCAGCCTTATGAACATAACTGAGATAGTTTGGAAAAGCATCTGCTTCAGAAACTCCAATTACATCTTCTCTTTGTATTTTTTTACCTGTAATATTAGATTCTAACCGGAAAAACTGCTGATAGGTATCGGCTAACACCCCATCCATATCAACTAGAAGTCTTTTTTGTGCCATAATAATTAATTATATATCCGAACGTTGCTACCTTCTGCTGAAACACTATATTCTTGTAGTGGGTATGCTTTACCTTCACCAGAAAATTCAGAAACAAGGCTTCCACCAGCTAGTTCATATTCATAATCTTCACAACTACATTTACAAGTTACCCCACTCAGCGTCATTGTAGAACAATTATTTGGTGGATGATTTGGGCAACTAGCTTCCCAAGCTCTATAACTTCCGAAAAGATTAATAACAAAAATTCCTCGAATCCCAACATTAGAATTGTTTACATAGACTGCCGTTCCAGGAGTTGCTAAATTAGCGTATTGAGGAAGGTTTAAGTTTATGTTATAGCTAAAACCAGGTTCTATTAAATTTGGATTATCAAAGGAAGAATCGTCACTGCTACATGCAGTAACAATAAATAGAATTGATAAAATGTAAAAAAGATGTCTCATTAATAAATGTTATAAAGTGCGCAAGTTACAATAAATTCAATCTGAAAAATATTGAACGTAAAACGAATCAATATATTATTTGATAGTATATGATATTTTCTACAATAATTTTCGTCGTTTGCGTTGACTAAAATTTTGTATATTTGTTTAAATCCTCTTTGGAAAAGGGGATTTTTTGTATTTATAAAAGATGAAGTCATGAGTAACGTATCTTATTACACAGAAGAGGGAATAAAAAAATTAAGAGCAGAATTAGAGCAACTAAAAAGTATTGAACGCCCAAAGGCATCACAAGCAATAGCAGAAGCAAGAGATAAAGGAGATTTATCTGAAAATGCAGAATATGATGCGGCAAAAGAGGCGCAAGGGTTATTGGAAATGCGGATTTCTAAAATGGAAGCAACATTGGCAAATGCCCGTGTTATTGATGAATCTCAATTGGATACATCAAAAGTTTTAGCACTTTCTAATGTTAAAATAAAAAACCATGCCAATGGGATGGAAATGACCTATAAATTGGTAGCAGAAAGTGAAGCCGATCTAAAAACAGGAAAAATATCTGTAAATTCTCCTATCGGAAAAGGTCTTTTAGGGAAGTCTGTTGGAGAAATAGCAGAGGTTAAAGTGCCAAATGGAACTTTACAATTTGAAATATTAGAAATAACAAGAGGATAAAATTCATTTGCAGTTTTTGGTTTTTTGTATATTTAACTTTCATTATAAAAACCAGAACTAATGCACAGAAGAAAATTTCTTCATAATACAATAGCAACAAGTGTTGGGGCTTCAGTATTTACTACTGGAGCCTTTGCTTTTTCTAAGTCTATACAAACACCACCACATCAATTTAATTTAAAGTATGCTCCACATATTGGAATGTTTAAAAATCATGCTGGAGAGGATGTTATCGACCAATTAAATTTTATGGCAGATCAAGGCTTTACAGCCTTTGAAGATAATAATATGCGTACCCGCCCCATTGCCGAGCAAGAAGCCATGGCTAAAACTATGGAGAAAAGAGGAATAACCATGGGCGTTTTTGTAGCTCATGAAATTTATTGGAGTGAACCAAACCTTACAAATGGAGACGAAAACCTGCGCAAAGAATTTTTAAAGTATATCCAAGATTCTGTGGCAGTTGCTAAGCGTGTAAATGCCAAATGGGTTACAGTAGTTCCTGGGTATGTAGACTTAAGATTAGAACATGGCTATCAAACTGCTAATGTTGTGGAATCGCTTAAACAAGCATCGGCAATTTTAGAGCCTCATGGTATAACAATGGTATTAGAGCCACTAAATTATATGAATCATCCTGGGTTATTCTTAAAAAAATCTGCTCAGGCATATGAAATTTGTAAAGCCGTTGATTCGCCTTCGTGTAAGATTCTTTTTGATGTGTATCATCAGCAAATAACTGAAGGGAATTTGATTCCGAATATAGAAGCTTCTTGGGATGAAATTGCTTATTTCCAAATGGGTGATAACCCAGGAAGGAATGAGCCTACCACTGGAGAAATTAACTACAAAAATATTTTTAAATATATTCATGAGAAAGGATTTAAGGGTGTTTTAGGGATGGAACATGGAAACTCAAAAGCGGGTAAAGAAGGAGAGCTTGCAGTAATTGAAGCTTATAAAGAAATGGATAATTTTTTAGGGTAATTTCTGATGAAAGATATAGTTGAAAAATTAGGCTACTTACCAACCGATAAACTTTTAATAATTCATGCGGATGATGCTGGTTTGTGTTTTGCAGAAAACGAAGCAACTAAAAAAGCATTAGAGAAAGGAATTGTTAATTCTACAAGCATTATGATGCCTTGCTCATGGGCGTATGAAATGGCAGTTTATGCCAAAGAAAATCCGCAGTTTGATTATGGAATTCATTTAACATTGACTTGCGAATGGAAGAATTATAAGTTTGGTCCTGTGCTTTCAGCAGCAGAAGTACCTAGTTTAGTGGATAAAAATGGGCATTTTTATCCGAAGCGTGCCATGGTAAAACAAAATGTAAATCCTTCTGAAGTAAAAAAAGAATTAAAAGCTCAAATAGAATTGGCTATTGCTTGGGGGGTAAAACCAACACACTTGGATTCTCACATGTTTTGTTTAGGCTTAACCAAGGAAATTATAAATGTATACAGGGAGTTAGGGAAAGAATATAACCTAGCTATTTTTCTGAGCAAACAGTTGTTGGGCGATTTTAATATGGAAACTGAAAAATATATTTTGGATACAGATTTTACTATTGAAAGTGTTTTTACAGGTGAGTGGAAATGGTTTGATGGTGCTGGTCTTGATGCTTATTATAAACATGCTATTGAAAGTTTGCAAAATGGAATAAATATTATTTTAATTCACCCTGCTTTTAATAACGAAGAAATGCAATGGGTTGCTATCGATCATCCAAATTTTGGGGCTGAATGGCGACAAGTAGATTTTGATTTTTTTACTGATAAAAGCACTCAGAAGTTGTTAAAAGAAAAAGAGGTAAAACTGATTACGTGGCGAGATATTAAAAAAGTTTTATCATAAGGAACTGTATTTATGGGCAATAAAATAGGGTTAAAAGAAGCAGTTTCTATAGGAATTGGCGGGATGGTAGGTGGAGGAATTTTCGCCGTACTTGGGTTGGCAGTTTCTTTAGCAAAAGGCGGAACCCCTATTGCTTTTTTAATAGCTGGTATTATTGCATTGGTAACCTCTTATAGTTACGTAAAATTATCATTGGCATATCCAGATCGTGGTGGAACTGTTAAGTTTATAAACGTAGGTTTTGGAAAGTCTATTTTTAGCGGAGGGATTAACAACCTGCTTTGGATAAGTTATATTATTATGTTGGCTTTGTACGCTTCTGCATTTGGCTCCTACGCTCCAAATTTATGGGAGATTACAACTAATAATGCTATAGATACTCATATTTATTCTAGTGCCATTGTAATTTTTGCAACTGCTATTAATTATTACAGCATAAAAATTGTAGGTAAAATAGAGGATTATGCTGTAGTTATTAAATTAATCATTCTTATAGGTTTTGTAATAATAGGTTTATATGGATTGAAAGATAGTTCTAATTTAGAGCAATTAGCATTTTCAAATTGGGAAGCTCCTATTCAATTACTTACTGGCGGAATGGTTATTTTTGTTGCCTATGAAGGTTTTGAGTTGATAGCAAATTCAGTTTCAGATCTAGAAAATCCAGAGAAAAACGTACCGAAAGCCTATTTTTATGCTGTACTTTTTGTTATTTTCTTATACATTGTTATAGCAATAGTAACTGTTGGTTCTTTACCCTTTTCTAAGATTGCAGAAGCAGAAGATTATGTGCTTGCCGAAGCGGCAAAACCGATGTTAGGGCAGGTAGGGTTTACAATTATTACTGTTGCGGCACTTATTTCTACTTTTTCTGCTATTAATGCTACCCTTTATGGAGGAAGTAGGGTGAGTTATGAAATTGCAGAAGACGATGAATTGCCACACGAATTAACAAGTACTTTTTGGAATCAACCTATTGGATTGTTAATTACAGCTATCTTAACAATTGTTCTAGTTAATTTACTAGAATTGGAAAGTATTTCTACCGCTGGCAGTGTTGGTTTTCTACTTATTTTTGCTACCGTAAATTTTGTGGGCTATAAAAAAGCTACTAAAGTAAAAGCCAAAAAAGCAATCCCTTTTATTGGGTTTCTATTATGTGTTATTGCTTCACTAGCACTTATAATTCAGCAATATAGCTCCAATCCCCTAGGAATAAGTATTTCATTGGGGATTGTAATAATCTGTTTTATAATTGAGTTTGTCTATAAACGTTACTTTAAAAAATCATCGTAGCGGAAAGCCTTTTGCAGCCCACCAAGGATGGATTTCTATTTTAATTCTACCAATTTTTAAACGGATTTTCACTGAGTTGTGAGTTGTAATAAGCAACATTTCCAGTAACCTCTTTTCCAAGCCAATAAGGTTTTTCAAAGCCTTCTTTTTCTGATGCTAATTCAACTTCGGCAACAATCAAACCTTTATTATCTCCTAAGAATTCATCAACTTCAAAAGTGTGTTTACCTATCAATACTTCATATCGGTATTTGTCGATAACACCTTTTTTGCAAATGTTTAATAATGATTTCGCTTCCGAAACAGATATTTCTTTTTCCCATTCAAATCTACTAGTTCCAGATGCGTTTGAAATTCCTTTTACAGTAATAAATCCCTTTTCTCCTTTAATTCGAATTCTCACGGTTCGTTCTGGATCTTTATTTAAAAAACCTTGAACAATATGTTCTCTTTTTGAAGCTGCTTTTTTGAAATCATCAGAAACTACCAAAAACTTACGCTCAATCTCTATCATTTGTTTCTGCAATTTGTTTGATTTTATCATTTTTAATTCTCCCAGAAGGGAAGTTATTATTCGCCAAATATACCATAGTTGTAGCTATTTTTTCTGGAGCAACCGATTGATATTTTTTTAATGGTCCCACCATAATGTAGTTTAAAGCTTTCATGAGTTGTTTAAAAAACCATTCTCCTGCTCTTTTTTCTTCTCGTTTTCCACTAATTAAAGAGGGCTGTAAAATATAAGTGTTGGGAATATTTATTTTTAAAACATCTTTTTCCATTTTACCTTTTATACGGTTGTAAAATAATTTGCTTTTTGGATTGGCGCCTAAGGCAGAAATAACTATAAAAGTGTTAATGTTATTAGCTTTGCTTAACGTGGCGGCTGCCATGGGAATTCCGTAATCAATAGCTTTATAAGTGCTTTTGTTGGGAGTTTTTGATTTGGTAGTTCCAATACAGCAATACACCTCATCTGCAGTAAAATCTGTATTGGAAAGCTCAAGATTTAATAAATCTACAATGTGTTCCTCAATTTTTGGGTCGGAAATAGTTGTAGCGCTCCTAGAAAATAGTTTTATGGTTTTATAACGATCGTCTTTTATGAGTTTTTTTAATAATAGAGAGCCAGTAAGACCAGTTGCACCAAGTATAATTGCTATTTTTTCTGTAGCCATAATCTAATAACTTTTCAGTTTTATAAAGTTAGGTATTATTTTTTGGGAATTTAAGAGCGAAGATTTTTTTGCTTATTAAGTAAGATTTTAATATCCTCCTGTTGTCGTACAAATCCATTCGAGTGGGAATTCTCCTTCATCTAGAGTGTTCATGTTTTGTATGGTTTCTATTTTATTACTATCCTTATACAAAGCGGTGCAATTGCGAATAAGTGGAGTAGTCTTAAATCTCCCCTTTGCTTAGAGAAATTTAGTTATAAGTGTGCATTTTTACATCCCCCTAGCTCCCTTCTAAGGGGGAATTGATTCGGGCTTCGTATTCAATATCCCCTTGAGGGGATTATAGGGGTGTTTGTTTGGTTGTTTTTGCTTCTTACTCATAATCGGCACGAGCATGATGCTCGCGCTAGCGGGGGGATGTTATCGTTTTATGCAATTTCTTAAAATGATATTGATTGAAATTCTTTTAATTTTAATAATTCCTGGTTCGCTCTAAAGTTGTTTAGTTTAAATTTGCATATGCAAAATTCAGTCCTTTTACGAAAGATAATCCATGTGGATATGGATGCATTTTATGCATCTGTTGAGCAAATGGATAATCCAGAATTAAAAGGAAAACCATTGGCAGTAGGAGGTAATGAAAAGCGTGGAGTGGTATCGGCAGCTAGTTATGAGGCACGTAAATTTGGAGTTCGAAGTGCAATGAGTGGCTATCAAGCCAAGAAAAATTGTCCAGAACTTATTTTTGTTCGTCCCCGCTTTGACCGCTATAAAGAGATTTCAACTAAAATTAGAACTATTTTTTTAGAGTATACCGATTTAGTTGAACCTCTTTCTTTGGACGAAGCTTATTTAGACGTTACCGAAAACAAAAAAGGGAATCCATCGGCTAGTAATATAGCTAAAGAAATTCGAGATCGTATTTTTGAGGAGGTGGGATTAACAGCTTCAGCAGGAATATCAATTAATAAATTTGTAGCTAAAATTGCGAGCGACTATAATAAACCAAACGGACAAAAAACAGTAGAACCCGATGAGGTAATTCCTTTCTTGGAGGATTTAGAGATTCGTAAATTTTATGGAGTAGGAAAAGTAACCACCCAGAAAATGTATTCCCTTGGAATTTTTACAGGAAAGGATTTAAAAGAAAAATCAGTTGAGTTTTTAACCGAGAATTTCGGAAAAAGCGGTGCTTTTTATTATAATGTCGTTCGTGGAATTCATTTAAGTGAAGTCAAACCAAATAGAATTCCGAAATCGGTTGGTGCAGAACGTACTTTTAGTGAGAATCTAAGTAGCGAAGTGTTTATGTTGGAACGCTTAGAAAGTATTGCAAACGAATTGGAACGCCGATTAAAAAAGAGTAAGATAGCTGGGAAAACAATTACTTTAAAAATTAAGTATAGCGACTTCAAGCTGCAAACACGAAGCAAAACCCTTGATTATTTTATTGCTGATAAAAGCCTTATTCTAGAAACAGCAAAAGAATTATTATATCAAGAGAAATTAGAAAACTCCGTCCGTCTTCTAGGAATTTCGTTGGCTAATTTAAACACAGAAAAAAAGAAAAAAGAGACGCCAATTCAAAAGGAAGTTTCTGTACAGTTAAAGTTCGATTTTTAAGGGTAAGAAAATCACTTTTTTCGAATATTTCCTATTTGTTTAGTTTTAGCTAACAATTACATAATATTGATATTCAGCATCTAAAAATTAAATAATGTTATTTTTGTAGTAATCAACCTATTAAAAATAATATATGAAAAGATTTTTACTTTCTTTATTTACTGCATTTTTATCAATATATAGCTTTTCACAAAGTGTATTTATTAATGAAATTCATTACGATAATGCAGGAACAGATGTAGGCGAAAGCATCGAAATTGCTGCGCCAGCTGGAACCGACCTTTCTCTCTATAGTTTGGTTTTGTATAACGGCTCAAATGGCACAGCGTATAACACATTAAATATCAATACTGTAGTTGCCAATTTAAGTAATGGATATGGGGTGGCTCATATTGCATTGCCGTCAAATGGTTTACAAAATGGAAGTCCTGATGGAATTGCCCTAATTGATGGGAGTAATTCTGTAGTACAGTTTTTAAGTTATGAGGGAACTTTTACTGCAGTAGGAGGTCCTGCCGATGGAATGCTAAGTGAAGATATTGGTGTAGCGGAAAGTAGTACAACTCCAGAAGGTGTTTCATTAGCACTTGTAGGGCAAGGAACAGACTATTCAGAATTTTCTTGGGAAGTACAAAACCCTTCAACTTTTGGAGGTATAAATGCCAATCAGACTTTCGGATCAATAGAAATTACTCCTGTAATTAATGAGTTTGTTTTTAACCATATTGGGGGTGATACAAACGAATTTGTAGAGGTTTTTGGTAAGTCAGGTGCCGATTTATCATCTTATTGGATTCTAGAAATTGAAGGAGATGTTTCTTCCGCAGGCACTATAGACGGTGTCTACCAATTAGGAAGTACGAATGCCGATGGGTTCTATACTACAGCTTTTTTAGCTAATGAGTTTGAAAATGGTACGGTAAGTTTGCTTTTGGTTGAAAACTTTACTGGAAGCATAGGGGAGGTAGTAGATACGAATGCTGATGGAACTTTAGATAATACACCTTGGGAAAAAATAGTAGATGGTATTGCAGTTTTAGATGGAGATGCTGGAGATTTAACCTATGCTGATGTTGTTCTAGCACCTACTTTTGATGGGGCTACTTTTACCGTAGGAGGCGCTTCTAGAATTCCTAATGACAATGTTATCAATTCTACATCCAACTGGGTTCGAAATAATTTTAATGGAGCAGGATTATCCGATTTTCCTGATATTACTGCTGAAGAAGGAGATGCTTTGAATACGCCAAATACTGTTAATAAAATCTATGAAGGAGATGGAAGCGGAACAGATGCAGTGGTGCTAATTAATGAAATTGATGCAGATACTGAAGGAACAGATATTGCTGAATTTGTTGAATTGTATGATGGAGGTGTTGGAAATTCTTCTTTGGATGGACTTACACTTGTGTTTTATAATGGTTCTAATAATTTGAGTTATCAAGCCTATAGTTTGGATGGTTATACAACCGATGCTAATGGATATTTTGTATTAGGAAATGATGGGGTGCCAAACGTTTCTCTTGTTTTTGGGAGTAACGGTCTCCAAAATGGAGCAGATGCTGTAGCATTATATCAAGCAGATTCTAACGATTTTCCTAACGGAACTGAAGTTACTACCACCAATTTAATAGACGCTGTTGTTTATGATACTAATGATAGTGATGATGTTGAGTTACTTGTACTATTAAATGAAAATCAGCCACAAATAAATGAGGATTTTAATGGTAATAAAGATTTCCATTCGCTTCAACGCTATGAAAATGGAAGTGGAGGATTAAAAAATACGGAGTCGTATGTTGCAGCTATTCCAACTCCAGGAGCTAGAAATACCAATGCAACTGAGCAAATTAATCTATTGATAAACGAAATTGATGCCGATACTCCAGGAACCGATGTTGCCGAATTTATTGAATTGTATGATGGAGGAAAAGGGAACACTTCGCTAGATGGTTTTGTAATGGTTTTATACAACGGAAATGGAGATACTGTTTGTAATGCCTTCGATTTAAGTGGCTTTACCACAAATGCTGAAGGATATTTTGTGTTAGGAAATGAAGGAGTTGCTAATGTTTCTCTTGTTTTTGGGAGTAATGGTCTCCAAAATGGAGCAGATGCTGTAGCATTATATCAAGGAACTATAAATGATTTTCAAAATGGGACATCAATTACAACAAATGGATTGATTGATGCGGTAGTGTATGATACAGATGACGACGACGATGTGGAACTACTAGCGTTGTTAAACCCTGGCGAACCACAGTTAAATGAAAATGAATTAGCAGATAAAGACAATCATTCCTTACAGCGAATTCCAAATGGAAGTGGAGGTGCGCGGAATACAAGCGCTTATAAAACTGAAATACCAACTCCAGGAACCAAAAACGGAGATACAGTTGTAGTACCTACCGAGCCTATTCCAATTGCCGAGGCTAGAGCGCTTCCAGACGGAACTACCGTAACTATTAGTGGAGTTTTAACAGTAGCCGATAATTTTGCTGGTCCCGCATATCTTCAAGATAAAACTGGTGGAATTGCTATTTTTGATGAACAAATACATGGCGGGAGTTTTGCTATAGGAGACTCGTTAACCGTTACTGCTAGTCGCTCTTCCTTTAATAGTCAAATTCAGTTAGGGAGTGTTTCTTCCGTAGAAAATAACGGACTGCCTAATGAGCCTATAGAACCAAAAGAGATTACACTTGCAGAATTGGTCAACCATAGAGGAGAACTCGTTAAGGTGGTAGCTATTAGTTTTCCAACACCAGGGAATTTACTTTTTGGAGATTCTAATGTGTTAATTACAGATGCATCTGGAACTGGAGAACTTAGAATAGATAATGATGTAGCGGGTTTATCAGGCTTAGCTCAGCCTGAAAGTTGTGATGAAGCTATCGGAGTGATTGGTACATTTAATGAAATAGCACAATTGTTACCAAGGATGAAAACCGATTTAGCCTGTGCAGAGCCGTTTGATCCTAACAATGGAATTGATATTCCTAAAAATGAAACTTTAGATCTTGTAACATGGAATATTGAGTGGTTTGGAGATGAAGGAAATTCTCCAGCAGCTGGAAACCCAAATTCAGATGCCATCCAAAAAGACAGCGTTGTAACTATTATGAAGAAACTTGATGCCGATATTTATACGGTAGTTGAAATTTCTGATGATGCTCTTTTCGCACAAGCAGTAAGCGAGTTAGAGGGATACGATTTTGTATTGTCTGATGCTACTTCCTATCCTAACGATTCGGGTACTAAACAAAAAATAGGGTTTGTGTATAAAACTGCTACCGTTACACCCAAAAAAACAAAGGCATTATTAAAAACTATTCATCCGTATTACAATGGAGGGGATACTTCTTATTTAACCGATTATCCTGCTGAAGCAGATCGTTTTTATGCGAGTGGGCGACTCCCATTTTTGATGACTGCCGATGTAACGGTTAACGGTGCTTCCGAAGAAATAAATATTATAGCTTTACACGCTCGCGCTAACAGTAGTAATGGTCCGCAGTTGCGTTACGATATGCGTAAGTATGATATGGAGGTGCTTAAAGATTCGTTGGATGTTATGTTTCCAGATACAAATCTTATTTTAGCGGGCGATTATAATGACGATTTAGATGAAACAGTAGCAGATGGAATTAATACAACGGTTTCTTCTTTTGAAGCCTTTATTAATGATCCTGATGAATATTTTTTAGCTACCTTATCTCTCAGCGAAGCAGGCTACAGGTCGTATGCATTTAGAGAAAATATGATAGATCATATTTCGCTTTCTAATGAGCTCCAAGATAATTTTATTGAAAATTCAGCAGCCGTACATTATGAATTTTACGATAGTGATTATACAAATACCGTTTCCGATCATTTTCCTGTTTCAGTAAGATTAATGCTCGAAGAAGTGGCTCCACTTGTTGTTGAGGAACTTGTAACAACTAATATTACGTGTGCCGAAGCAGATAATGGAACTGCCGTTGTTACGGTAAGTGGTGGAGTAGCGCCCTATGAATATTTGTGGAGTAATGGAGAGATTTCCGAAAGTGTATCAAATTTAATTCCTGGAGATTATAATGTTATTGTTTATGATGCTAATGAGAATTCAATAACCGAATATTTTACAATATTAGAACCAGAAGCTATCGAAATAACAATGCCAGAGCTTGATAAAATGTATGTAGGTTATGGAGAAAGTAACTGTATTACTATTGCTCCTGAAATGATTTCGGGAGGAACAGGTAATTATTTATATGAATGGAATACAGGAGAAATATCAGAATCTATTTCTGTATGTCCCGAAGAAACTACTACCTATACATTAACAGTAACAGATGTTAACGGTTGTACTCAAACTGAAACCATTACTGTAACTGTAGAAGATGTAAATTGTGGGAATAATCCATGGATTGAGAAAGTTGCTGTATGCTATAAAGGGCGCTCATTATGCGTGTCTAAATATGCGGTTCCAAATTTATTAAGGTTAGGAGCTGTTTTAGGAAGCTGTTCTGATGAACCTGATGAGATTTCAATTGCCAGTGTTTATTTAGTGCCAAATCCTGTTCGTTATGCTGCGGCTTTGGTGGTTAATAGTAATAAAAAAACTAAATTGGAACTACATGTCTACAATTTAAACGGACAGTTAAAACAACACGTTAAGAATGTTAAAGTTAATGTGGGATACAATTTAAAAACTATTAATTTTTCTAGACTTTCTAGAGGAATTTATATACTGAAAGTTTTAGAAAACGGACAAGAAGTAAAAGATATCCGAATGCTTAAAAAGTAATATTTTTATAATTTTAATAAGAGAGCTCCTTGATATTTCAAGGAGCTTTTTTTTGATACTTTTGTTAGATGATAGATGTTTTTGCGTCAAAAAAATATCGATAGATTTAATTTTTTAAAAGAATTCCAAAACTTATAAATGAAGTACGCAATAATAGATGTGGAGACCACTGGTTTGAGTGGCAGTGGAAATAAGATTACCGAAATTGCCATTGCTGTGTTTGATGGGGAAAGAGTAGTGGACGAATTTCACTCTTTAGTAAATCCACAGGCATTAATTTCTAGTCATGTTATTGGATTAACAGGAATTGATAATGCTATGGTTGCTAATGCACCAACCTTTAGTGAGATTGCTCCAGAGGTACTTAGCTATACAGAAGATAAGGTTTTTGTAGCGCACAATGTTAACTTTGATTATAATGTTATAAGAAATGAGTTTAAAGAACTCGGAATTGATTTTAGTAGAAAAAAATTATGTACTGTCCGACTTTCAAAAAAAATATTTCCTGGGTTGCGCTCCTATAGTTTAGGGAAATTATGCAGTTCTTTAGAAATTCCTTTAATAAATCGTCACCGAGCAAAGGGAGATACAGATGCCACTGTTATTCTTTTTGAAAAGCTTTTAGCAAATGACAAAAATGAAGAACTTAAAAAACAATTAAATCCTAAAAATGGAGAGGTAGCACTTCCTGCTTTATTGGCAAAAGAAACCTATGATAGTCTCCCGCATACACCCGGGATTTATTACTTTAGAGATAAGGACGGGAAGATTATTTATGTAGGAAAAGCTATCAATATAAAAAAACGCGTTTTAGGTCATTTTTACGATAAAAAAGCAAAGGAAATTGCGTTGTGTAGAGAAACTTCGCATATAGATTTTGAAGAATCGGGTTCGGAATTAGTGGCTCTTTTAATGGAATCTGAGGCTATAAAACATTATTATCCTAAATATAATCGTGCCCAAAAACGTACCAATAAGGGGTATGGAATCTTAGCATACACAAACAGAAAAGGGATAATGCAATTGGGATATAATAAAACAAATTTGGTGCCCAATCCTATTAGCGTGTTTTATACTGTTAATGAGTGTATTCAGTTTTTAGAATCATTAACAGAGACTTTTCAATTGTGTCCAAAATATACACAGTTAATTCCAAGTGGGAGTGTTGTAGGGAAGTGTAATCACTATAAATTATCAAATTGTAAGGGAGTTTGTGTACAAGAAGAAAGTGCTTCAGATTATAATAAAAGAGTTCTTAAAGCTATAAATTCAGTAAAAATAACTTCAAAAAGTTTTGCCGTTATTACTGCTGGAAAAACTTCAGAAGAAAAAGGAATTGTTTTAGTTGAGGATGGTATTTACAAGGGATATGGATTTTTAGATGAAAGTACTACCATTGAAGATTTTGATACTTTTAAAAATTACATTCAATTACAAAACAGCAACAGTGATGTTATGAGAATAATACAAAACCATATACTTCAACATGAAAATGCAACCATTGTTAATAAACCTGAAGTTTAAATGTTTTAGTGTTTTTAAAGATAGGTTTAGATTAAAAACTTATAAGTAAAAATAGCCTGTTTTAATCTGTTTTTTTCTTATCTTTAGAGGAATAAAACAGATCTCCTTCACTTACAGTATTAACAGTTAATGTGTTGATATATAATAAGTTTGTAATTTTTATTTCTTCCCTTCCTACAATACAAAACTCATTTAAAATTTTTAGTTATGAAAAAAAGTATTGTACTCTCAGTTGCATTTTTACTAGTTACTTTTATTGGTTCTGCTCAAATAAGAAATAAGAATATAAGGGATAATGTAGGTTGGCAAAAAATAGGCGAAGTAAAAGCCAATTATGGAAACGACCATGATGCCATAAATGTTGATGGTTCTTTTAACGATTTTAGAACTTTAAAATTTAATGTGGGCAATGCCGATGTTAATATGGATCGAATGGAGATTACTTATGATAGTGGTGCAAAAGAAAGAGTTCCATTGCGTTTGGAGATTAGAAAAGGAGATGATAGTAGAAATATTAACTTACCCGGAGGGAAAAGGCGAGTTCATAAAATAGAGTTTTGGTACAATACTAAAGGAATGTTTAGTGGGAAAGCCCGTATTACTGTATACGGAAAACGATAAGGGAGTTATGTTTTTAAAATTTACAATTTTTACTTTCCTTATTTTGTTGTAGTTAAGAGAATGTTTAAAAGTTAAATATTTATTTGATGTATTATTGATGTAGCGTATTCTTTGGTTATAGCTATAGCTTTTCTGTAGTTTCGAATTTCATAAAATAAATACTTCCAGATTATGATTTTCAGTAAAATAGAAAAATTGTTTTTTTCTGTATTAAGCTTAGGGATTTTTTTTAATCTTCAAGCGCAACAAACCTTATCCAAAGAAGAATATAAAACTTATTGCAATCCTATAGACATAGATTATACTTACATGTCGCATTACCGAGGTAGGAGCGATGTTTCTTACCGTTCTGGTGCAGATCCTGCAATTGTAAATTTTAAAGGGAAATATTATCTTTTTGTAACTCGTTCTCATGGTTATTGGACTTCTGATGATATGAGTAACTGGAAATTCATCAAACCTCAAGGATGGTATTTTAATGGAAGTAATGCTCCAGCTGCAGCCGTTAGAAACGGAAAGATTTTGGTGCTAGGAGATCCATCTGGAAGAGGTGCCGTTATAGAAACCGATAATCCAGATTTAGGAAATTGGCAAACAAACTATGCGGTAATAAATGTTCCAAACGGAGTACAAGATCCTAATATTTTTGTAGACGACGATAATAGCGTGTATTTGTACGAAGAGTCTTCTAATAAATGGCCAATTCATGGAGTAGAACTAGATACTGCCAATTATTATATTCCGAAAGGGGAGCAAAAAGATCTTTTTAATTTACAACCAGAACAGCATGGTTGGGAGCGTTTTGGTCAAGACCATAAGTCTGATATAAAACCTTTTATAGAAGGGCCTTGGATGGTAAAACATAACGATACTTATTATTTAGAATATGGGGCGCCAGGAACACAATGGAATGTTTATGCCGACGGGGTTTATACCAGTAAAAATCCGTTAGGACCTTTTACTTATGCACCATACAATCCAATTTCTTATAAACCAGGTGGTTTTTTAAAAGGTTCTGGGCATGGAAGTACCGTACAAGATAATAACGGAAACTATTGGCATTATTCCACCATGGCGATTTCTGTGAATTTTAAATTTGAAAGACGATTGGGAATGTATCCTGCTGGCTTTGAAGACAACGGACAAATGTACGTAAATACTGCCTATGGAGACTATCCACATTATCTTCCCGGAACAGAAGTTAAAAATCATAAAGAGCGTTTTACAGGGTGGATGTTACTTTCTTATAATAAACCAGTTACTACAAATTCTCCTTTAGTTGAGGGAGAAAATAAAGTAGTTGATGAAAGTGATAAAGGGTATATGCAAGAGCAGATACATGGTTTTGAAATCGATAAAATTAATGATGAAGAAATTCGTTCTTATTGGGTTTCAGCAAAAAATAACGATTCTATTTATGTGCAAGTAGATCTGCAAAAACCAATGGATGTAAAAGCCATACAAATTAATTTTCAAGATTATAAAAGTACAGTTTTTGGCCGCCCAGATACATTAAGGCAACAATTTACAATTGAAGGATCTTTAGATGGGAAAAATTGGAAAACAATAGCAGATTATAGTAAAAATAAAAAAGACATACCGCATGCATATATTGAGTTGGCAAAAGATGCCGAAGCGAGATATATTAGATATAACCACGTGTATTGTACCAATAAATATTTGGCAATTTCTGAGTTTAGAGTTTTTGGAAAAGGTAAGGAGAAAGCTCCAAAAACACCAAATCATTTCAAAGCAGAAAGGCAAGACGATAGAAGAAACACCATGTTAACTTGGGATGCAGTAAAAGACGCAACGGGGTATGTAGTTTATTGGGGAATTGAAAAGGATAAATTAAACCTTTCCGCTCTAATGTACGATAAACCTAATTATGAGTTAAGAGCTTTAAATACAGACCAAGCTTATTATTATCAAGTTGAAGCGTTTAATGAAAACGGAATTTCTAAAAAAAGTAAAATTTTATATACTGAATAAATACAAGACCGCTTTGCTGTAAGAAAACAGAACAAAGATAAAAGTTTATAAAGTAAAAAGTTTATAAAGATAAAAGTTAATGAGCAAATAAGTTAAAGAAGAGGAAGCATGTACACAAAAAACAGTGTTAATGGCTAGCGTAGCTAAAACCCTTATCCGTAGAATAGTGACCGAAAGCTCTGATATCAGGAGTGTAGCGACGCAGAGTTTCGGTTACGGTTTTTCGACCCCGTTGTCGAAAAAATTCATTGGATAAGGCGCCTTTTTCTTTGTTTCGTTTCTTTTGGGCGAGCAAAAGAAATGAAAAGCATGAAGTCACTGGTGTTTGGATTGGTATCAGAGCTAAAAAATAATCAACGCAATTCTAAACTAGAGCCTTTATATCTACTGTTTTTATATGGAAAAACCAATTCGTTTTTTTAGTTTTAAGAATGTTTTGGATTTTTACTGAATTTTATTTTGTTTACTTTCTAAAATAATGAGGAGGTCTATTTTAAAAAACTTCGCTTAGCTCTTGAAATGGATGAAGTGTAATAAATTCTATCTACTTTTATTAGACAACAATAAAATAGAAAAAGAGATAGCGAAAGGGGATTGTAAAGTTACTAATACCTTTTCGCTATTTTCTTTTCACTAATTCTAGTATCTTTGATCCTTAATAAAAGTTTATTCCTTGAAAAATACTGCATACATACTTTTACTCGGGTTGTGTTTTATTATAACGAGTTGTGGAGACAAAGAAAATAAAGAAGACAATTCTGCTTCTCAAGATACAGCAGTTGCTTCTTATAAGCAGTTGCCAGAAATAAAACCCATCAGTAACGAAAAGTTGACTGAAATAAATAAATGGAAAAAATTTAAAGAGTTAAGCAACTTGATGGAGAAATTTCAAGATCAAAATAGTGGGGATCTTACCTATTTTGCTGAAGAGTTTATCCGTTTAGATACTGAAATTGAAAAAGATTCTTTATTTCCTGAAAAATTCAATGTTCCAGATGTAAAAAGTAGATTGGTTGTTTTCAAAACTTTCAGTAACCAATTCAAAACACGTTTAGATGAAAATGCTCCTATAGATTCCATAAATGTATCTAGAGAGAAGCTTTTAGTAACCTATAATGCCATCCGTCAGCAGTTATCAGAGACTTTGAAAAGTAAGATTTATCAAGATTTTATTAAAGAAAAGTAGGTCTCGTTATCAAAATAGAATTTTTTTCTTAAAGAATTGTTAATTAAAATCTAATAACTTATTAAGAATCACAATTTATTATAAATTGCAACGATTCATAACAAAACTAATTAGATATGAAATTTACTTTTAATCAGCCTGTTATCTACGGGCTTGCTTCAGTTGTATTGCTGGCTTCATGCAAAACTGAAGAAAAAAAGGAGGTTGCAACGGTAGAAAAAATACCTGGAATTAACCTTCAATATATGGACACTACTGCGAGTCCGAATAACAATTTCTTTAGATTCGTAAACGGTAAATGGTTGGATGAAACTGAGATTCCTGCGGACAAAACAACCTGGGGGAGCTTCAATGAGTTGAGAGAAAACACTGACGACGATGCGCTTTCGATATTAAATGCTGCAAAAGATAACCCTAACTTAGATAAAAACTCAGATCAGGCAAAAGCTGTTCGTATGTTTGAATCTATTATGGATACTGCTTCTAGAGATGAGCAAGGGGTAACGCCTTTAAAGCCTTATTTAGAAAAAATTGATGCAATTTCTAATAAAACAGACCTTCAAACATATCTTACTGAAATGACTCCATCTACAGGAGCTACATTTTTTAGATTTGGAGTGGGTGCAGATGCAAAAGATAGTAACAAAAACGTTGCTTCTTTAGGTTCTGGAAGATTAGGATTGCCAGATAGAGATTATTACTTGGATCAAGACGATGAGTCTAAAGAAATCCGAGAAAAATATATAGCTCATATTACACGGATGCTTCAGTTTGTAGGTTATGATGAGGCTGCTGCCGCAAAACAAGCAGATCAAATTTTAGCACTTGAAACTAAGTTGGCTGAAAAAATGCTTGACAAAGTGGAAAGACGTGACCCTAAAACTACATACAATCCAACTGCGGTTGCCGATTTACAGAAAATGGTTCCTTCTTTTGATTGGAAAGCTTATTTAGATGCAATTGGTGCTTCAAGTGTAGATACTATAGATGTTAGTCAGGTTGCATACACAAAATCTTTAGAAACAGTTTTTAGTTCTGGAGATGTAGAGGCTTGGAAATCATATTTGCGTTGGTCTTTGGTTAATAGTGCAGCCAATAGATTAACACAAGAAATGGATAAAGCAGATTGGGAGTTTTACAGTAAAGAGCTTAGAGGAGCAAAAGAGCAAGAGCCTTTAGAAAAAAGAGCTTTACAAACTGTAAATTGGTCTGTTGGAGAAGCATTAGGAAAACTATATGTTGATGAAAAGTTCCCACCAGAAGCAAAAGCACAAGCTAAAGAAATGATAGCTAATGTAATTAAAGCATACGAAGTACGTATAAATGCTTTGCCATGGATGGATGCTGAAACAAAGAAAAAAGCTGTTGAGAAATTGGAGAAAACAACTATTAAAGTTGGATATCCAGACGAATGGAAAGATTACAGTTCATTAGCTATTAAAACAGCTGCAGATGGAGGGTCTTATTTTCAAAACTCTTTAAATGTTTCTCAATGGGATTTTGCTGAAACTATTGATAAATTAGGAAAGCCAGTAGATAAATCAGAATGGTATATGTCGCCTCAAACTGTAAATGCTTATTACAACCCTTCTTATAATGAGATTGTATTTCCAGCAGCAATTTTACAGCCACCTTTCTTTAATTTCACAGCAGATGCTGCAGTAAATTACGGTGGGATTGGAGCAGTAATTGGACATGAAATTTCTCATGGTTTTGATGATAGCGGTGCAGATTTTGATGCCGACGGGAATTTAGTAAACTGGTGGACAGAAAAAGATTTAACACAGTTTAATGCACTTGGAGATTCTTTGGCTGCTCAATATAGCAGAATTGAAGTTTTACCAGAAGTGTTTATAAACGGGAAGTTTACTTTAGGTGAGAATATTGGTGACTTAGGGGGTGTAAATGCTGCTTATGATGGTTTACAAATGCATTTAAAAGAGCATGGTAACCCAGGAGAAATAGATGGATTTACTCCAGAACAACGCTTCTTTATGTCGTGGGCAACTGTTTGGAGAACTAAAATGCGTGATGAAGCACTTAAAAACAGAATTAAAACCGATCCACATTCGCCGGGAATGTATAGAGCTACACAGCCACTTTTAAATATTGATGCTTTTTACAAAGCGTTTGATATTAAAGAAGGAGATGGAATGTATCTTGCACCAGAAGAGCGAATCAAAATTTGGTAATTTTATAATGATAATACAATAAAGAAGAGGCTGTCTAAAAAGTATCTAAACTCTAAATGTCATCCAGAGCTTGTCGAAGGATTTTATTGAGGGTTAGTTGTTTGAAACTTCGACAAGCTCAGTTTGACAACTATTCGACGAAATCAGTTTGACAACTACATATCTTTTTAGACAGCCTTCTTTTATTATAATAATTTAAATGCAACTAATTTACTGCTTCAGCCAAGCTTCGCGGTGTTTTTCTACTCTTCTTTTTGCTTTTTCATTTAAAGAAATGGTGTAAGTTGGGTCGCTAGTTAATGTTAGCTTCGTTTCTTTTTCTACACCAAATCTGCTGTAGGTAACAGTAATAACATCGCCTACTTTTTTATCAGCAAGAACTTTTTCAACTGTATTATCATTGTTTAATTTTTTAGCGTCGATTGCTAAAATAATATCTCCAGCATCCAATCCTGCTTTATACGCTGGACTTCCTTTTTTTACATTTCGGGTAATTTCATTATTAGAGTTGGTATTAAAACCAGTATAAATTTTTTCTTCATCTTGAGAATAATCAAAACCTACACTTTCAAAAAGGGTTGCGTAATCTGGCATTTCGCTTTTATAGATATATTTATTAAAGAAATTATCGGCAAATGGCTTTCCAGCATATAAACTTAAAGTAAAATGTAAATCGTCTATTGTATATGGATTTTCTTTTTTGCCTTGTTCCTGCCAAAGTTTCTTCATATAATCGTCTAGATTGAGTCCGTTTTGACGCAGCGATAAGTCTAATGCTAATCCGAGTACACTTCCGTAGGAATAATAAGAAATAAAAGTATTTTCTCTATTTACAGGGTCTACAGAGGTTGCAGCATCTACAAAAGGCGCTTGATAGCTCATTTCAATCGGGTTAAAATAGTTGCGTGCTGGAGAGTTCCAAACATAATTAAAAGTGCCATTTATACTTTTAGCATATTCTTCTGGAGTAATAACACCTGCTCTGCATAAAATAAGGTTGGTATAATAGCTTGTAAAACCTTCTGCAAACCATAAGCAACCACTCATGTTAGCTCTAGAAAAATCAAAAGGCTCTAAAGATTTTGGTCGCAAGCGCTCTACATTCCAAGAGTGAAAATATTCATGAGAAACAGTTCCGATATTATTTTTCATACCTCCATTTTCCAAGCCTTCAGAGTCGGTTAGAATTGTGGAGTTTCGGTGTTCCATTCCATCACCGCTAGCATTTTCAACATAGCATGCCAAGAAGGTATATTTACCATAATCATAGTCTGGAAGTTCACCAAAAACATCTTTTTCAGCCAAAACAATACGCTTAACTTTTTCAAAATACTGATCTAATAATTCATCCGAAGCCGTGTCGTGCAATACAAATTCTATGGTATAATCTTTTCCGTTAGAATTTACTGTAAAAGAGCGGATTTTATAATCGCTAATTTCTGTAGGACTATCAAAAAAATATTGAAAATTAGGAGCAGAATACGTATTGTCATTTTCTTTTTTGAGCTGTGTAGCTACTTTCCAGTTGAGGTCTTTTCTTACGTCAAAAGTAATTTTTACAGGAGATTCCAGCATTTGAGTGGCATACATAAAAGTAGCTGGCATATTTAAATGCGCATGAGACTCGTCAATCTGACTATAAGTTCCATCTCCACGATTTCCAAACAAGGTGTAATATACAGTAGTTGCTCCTTTTGGATTTGCAATAATCCATTCATATGGGTTATTGCGAATAATCTTTAAGGTATCCCCCTCATCATTTACAGCGCTTACACCATAAACATTTTTTGCAAATTCATGCAGTGCATACCTGCCAGGAGAGCTCCTGCTCATCCTAATATGTAGAGAATCGTTAGTTGTATTTGGAAATACAGCTGTAATTTGAGCCTCATGGTGTACGGCATTCTCAAATGAAATTGTATAATTTACGGGAGTTTGAGCTTTCATTAATAAGGAAAGCATCAAAAAACTTGTGAAACAAAATGCTCTTTTCAAAGTATTTAGGTTTAATGTTAGTTTTATTGAAAGGACAAGATACCAATTTTTAATTTTTGAGCTAAAAAAGTAATCGCATTTTCTTTTGTAGGGTTTGCGGTAACTTGAACGTTTATGTACTTTTACTCACTAAATGAGTTTTTATAGCTTTAAAGTCTGTTCTGAGTTGCCACAGGGCTTATGTTGAATTGTTTTTATAGAGTTTTCCCTAACGCCTTACGGACTTAACCAACTTGTAAGATGTAGACATTTAGATGTTAATTTTACTTGTTCCTAAATATAACTTAAAGTAGCATTGGAATGACCAATTTTCCTAAGAAATTATCTAAAAAGCTAGCGACAAGAAAGCTTGAAAATGCATTTAGAGTTTTACCTGAAGCATCTAATTTAATAGATTTTTCATCTAATGATTATTTAGGGTTTTCTAATGCTGAGCTAATTTTTTCTGAGACACAAAACATTCTGAAAGAACGTAGCATTTATTCAAATGGAGCTACTGGATCTAGGTTAATAAGTGGAAATTCTTTGTTTTATACTGAAGTTGAAAAAGAAATTAGCACTTTTCATAATAGTGAAGAAGCGCTTGTTTTTAACTCGGGTTATGATGCCAATCTAGGGTTCTTTTCTTCTGTGCCACAGCGAGGGGATATTGTTTTGTTTGATGAGTACATTCATGCCAGTATTCGAGATGGAATTAGGTTGAGTACTGCTAAGGCTTTTAAGTTTAAGCATAACGATTTAAAAAATTTAAAAGAGCAGCTTTTGAAGTTTTCTTCGGAAGATAATGAAGTTTTTGTGGTTACTGAAGCTGTGTTTTCTATGGATGGCGATAGTCCTAATTTAGTATTGCTATCCGATATATGTGAAGCCTATCAAGCTCATTTAATTGTAGATGAAGCGCATGCCGTTGGAGTTTTTGGAACAAATGGAGAAGGATTGGTACAAAGTTTAGGGTTAGAAAATAAAGTTTTTGCTCGGATAATTACTTTTGGGAAGGCTTTTGGATGCCATGGAGCAGCTATAATAGGAGCTTCAGAATTAGTTAGTTATTTAGTCAATTTTGCAAGAAGTTTTATTTATACTACAGGTTTACCTCCGCATTCTTTAGCGACTATAATGAGCGTTTACAAGCAATTAAAGGAAAATAATAAGCAATCTCTTTTCAGAAGTAATTCAGAAAAGCTTAAAAATAATATTGATTATTTTAAAACTACTTTTAAAGCGAATAAGAGTGCGTGTAATTTGTCTTTAAAATATATTGAAAGTGATTCTCCAATTCAATGTTTTATAATTCAGGGAAATGAAACTGTAAAATTAATTGCAGAAAAAATAAAGGGAAAAGGTTATAATGTAAAACCTATACTGTCTCCTACAGTTCCAAAAGGGGAAGAGCGATTACGGTTTTGTATTCATAGCTTTAATTCTTTTAACGAAATTTCTGAAGTTTTAAGCTTATTTTTCGCTCAATATAAAAACTGATTTTGTAATTTTAGCTATTATACTAATAATAAATACTACCCTATGAAGTCTTGTTATTTTGTAACAGGTATTTCCACAGAAGTTGGAAAGACTATTGCTTCGGCAATTATTGTAGAGGCCTTGCAAGCAGATTATTGGAAACCTATTCAATCTGGAGATTTAGACAATTCGGACACTAGAAAAGTTCATACTTTAATCTCTAATACAGAAACTAAATTTCATCCTAATAGCTATTCCTTAAAAGTGCCTATTAGTCCGCATGCTGCTGCAGCTATTGATAACGTAGAAATAGATATTACTAAAATTAAAGTGCCAGAAACCAATAACAAGCTTGTTATTGAAGGAGCAGGAGGAATCTTGGTGCCTTTAAATAATAAGCATACTATTATGGATATTATCAGTCCTAAATATAAAATTATTGTAGTTTCTCGGCATTATTTAGGAAGTATAAATCATACATTACTTACCGTAAATCTTCTTAAAGAGCATGGTTTTGACGTGTCTATTTTGTTTAGTGGGAAGGAACATCCTACTACAGAAGAAATTATTCATAAAATGACTAATGTGCCTGTAATTGGACGAATTGATGAGGAAAAAGAATTTACCAAAGAGGTGATTCTAAAGTATGCCAAAAAATTTAAACCTGTATTAGAAAAACTATAGTATTTATGCTGTACATTTACTCGCTAAATGAAATTTAAATACTGAGGTCTTGGTGTTGATTGCTTTTTAGAGCAACCTTCTTATGTCTTGCGGTTTTGCCCTGAACTAGTATTATTTCAAGCAATAAACAAATTATAAAGCGAAAAGGATGTTTACAGTTCTACAAATTCAAGACGCACACTCAAAGGTAGAGAGTGGAGCAGATTTTCCAAAGTATATTCAGGATATTAAAGCGCTTGGAGTAGAGGCGTTTGAAACCTTTGTAGCAGATAGTCATACCGATTATTTTGGTAAAAACAATTATAAAACTAGTTCTTTAGCTGTTTATGATACTCTAAATATTTCAGAAGAAAGTAATAAAGAACGCTTTATTGCATGTATAAAAGCGCATCAAAAAGGAGCAACAGATTATGTTACTTTTTGTAAAGATTGTGCTGAAAATGGTATTGAAAAATGGATTGTGGACCTCGGGAAAATGACTTGTATTTACTACGATAAAAAAGGAAATGAAATTCTTGTTGAAAATATTCCGAGTGTCTAAAAAGTGTATTCTTTTCATTTTAAAATATTGTTGTCCGATAAAAGTTAACGGAATTTATTGGACTCCACTTATATCAAGGTTTAAATGAGGTATTCAAAATAAGATCCCTTGCTATTAATAAAATGAATGAAAAGAATATTTTAGTAATGTTATTTCTTTAAACTACTTATTTTATGATAGTTAATATTTAGTCTTTGCTCTTTTTTCTTATAGCGAAGCGGTCTTATATTTTTTCTCGGACAACAATATTTTAAAATATAAAAGAATCCGCATCTTTGTAGTGTAATTGTTGATATACAAAAACACTATTTATGACACTTTCAGAAAGAGATAAAAAGCATCTTTGGCATCCTTTAACCCAACATAAATTACACCCAGAATCTATTGCGATTACGCATGCAAAAGGAGCTGTTTTGTATAGTGAAGAGGGAAAAGAATATATAGACGGAATAGCTTCTTGGTACACCTCTGCATATGGACATTGCCATCCATATATTGTTGAGCGAGTAAAAAAGCAAGTGGAAACACTAGATCAAGTTGTTTTTGCAGGACTTACACATGAGCCTGCAGTTAAGCTTTCTGAGGAATTAATAAAGATACTTCCAGGTAACCAAAATAAATTATTTTTTTCTGATAGTGGTTCTACCTCTGTAGAAGTAGCTATAAAAATGTCATTGCAATATCATTTTAATAGAGGGGAGAAACGCAATGTATTAATAGCCTTTGAAGAAGGTTTTCATGGAGATACTTTCGGCGCTATGTCGGTTTCTGGTTTATCGGTTTATAATGGTCCGTTTGAAGAATTTTTTCTTTCCGTAGAGAGGATTCCAGTACCAAATGGACAGAATAATCAAGAGGTATTAAAGCAATTACAAACTATTATTGCTGAAAATAAGGTGGCTAGTTTTATATACGAACCTTTAGTACAAGGAGCTGCAGCTATGAAAATGCACGATGCAGAAGGGTTAGAACTACTAATAAAAGAATGTAAAAATAGTGAGGTTATTACTATTGCCGACGAAGTGATGACTGGTTTTGGGAAAACTGGAAAAAACTTTGCCTCACTTCATTTAGAAACATATCCAGATATTATTTGCATGAGTAAAGCGCTTACGGCTGGAATGGTGCCAATGGCTATTACAAGTTGTACCGAAGAAGTGTATCAGGCATTTTATAGTGACGATATTGGGAAAGGCCTATTTCACGGACATACCTATAGTGCCAATCCAATTGCGTGTGCTGCAGCACTTGCAGGAATAGAATTACTCCAAACCGAAGAGATGCAAGCTAACATTCAAAGAGTTATAAAACTGCACGAAAATTTTGATAAGCACATTAAAAATCATCCTAAAATAGCGAGCACTAGACAGTGTGGGATTATTTATGCAATAGATTTGAATGTAGAAATGGAGCGTTATGGAAATCTGCGAGATAAATTGTTAAATTTCTTTTTAGATAACGAATTGTTTATGAGGCCTTTGGGTTCTACGCTCTATATTTCTGCGGCTTATGTAATTACCGATAAACAATTGCAGAAAATTTATGATAAGATTGAGTTTTTGATTGAAAAAATACTATAAATTAGCATTAGAAACATAAACTTATTAGCGTATCATTCAATGATTCATCCGCATACCGAGCTGCGATTTATTTCTGATGAAATAGGTCATGGCGTTGTGGCTACAAAATTGATTCCAAAAGGAACAATTACATGGGTTCAAGACCAATTAGATTTGGTGCTTACTCCAGACCAAGTTGCTAACATGAGCAACGATTATCAACAAATTATTGATTATTTTACCTTTAGAAACAATAAAGGAGAGTATGTACTTTGCTGGGATATGGCAAAATATGTAAATCACAGTTTTAAAAGTAATTGCTTAACTACCCCTTATGATTTTGAAATAGCAATCCGAGATATTTATCCTGGAGAAGAGCTAACAGACGATTATGGGTATTTAAATATAGCAAAACCTTTTAAGGCTAAAGACGAGGGAACCCGCCGTAAAACTGTATATCCCGACGATTTACTTAAATATCATTCGGTTTGGGATAAACATTTAAAAGAAGCTTTTCAGGATATTAGTTCGGTAAATCAACCGCTAAAAACATTTTTAAATCCTAAAATGAAGCGTAAAGTAGAAAAAATAGATAAGGGAGAAGCTGTGTTAGATTCTATCCTTACTTGTTATTACGCAGATAAATAGTATTAACATTAAGGAGAGGTCTAAAAAGTAATTCATAGTAGTCAAATTGATTTCGTCGAATAGTTGTCAAACTGAGCTTGTCGAAGTTTCAAACAACTAACCCTCAGTAAAATCCTTCGACAAGCTCAGTTTGACATTTAGAGTTTAGATACTTTTTAGACCTCTTTATTATGTTTTATACTTTGTAAGGAGCGCAACCTTTTTCTTATCACTATCTTTGTTGTCTTTATATAGTATACATTAAAATTTAGCTATAATGAGTGATAAAGCTCCTTCAAAACAAGAGCAACCGAACAATCCATTACATGGAGTTAAGTTGGTAGATATTCTGGAAGAATTAGTAGCTACCTATGGCTGGAAGGAAATGTCTGAGCGCGTAAATATTAATTGCTTTAAAAGTGATCCTTCCATAAAATCAAGTCTTAAATTTTTACGAAGAACGCCATGGGCCAGAGAAAAAGTAGAACAAATGTATTTGTATATGAATGGAAGGAAAAAGTAGGTTACTCGAGAATCGAGATTTGAAGGCTCCAAAGCTAACTCTGAGTTAAGCGAAGGGTCCTTACTGAAATATTTTTAGTTTTTCCTTCTAGTACCCCGTAAGCATGCTCCGAGGGAGTTTGCTTTTATAAATTATTAAGAAGTAAAAGTCAATTTCTATGTAAACTTTAGCTTAATTTACCCTGAAATTAAGGTTTTATTCAGAGTTTATTCTCTCCATCTGATTTAAATAAAAAGCCAAGGATTCTATATAAAGTCCTCGGCTTTTAGCAACGGCAAAAATATGATGGATTATTTTATTACATGCGGTTTCTCATTCATTTAGTTTTTTCTAGTGGCTCGTCCTGTTTTACAGGATAGAAAGTTTTAAATTGACTGATGTATTGTTTTTCAGATCCCTTTGTAAATGGAATCATGTAAAAACTGTAGGTGTGTGTTTTATCACCTTTTATTAAATATTCATCTTGTGGTTTAGCGCCCCAAGAATCATCTCCTGCCACCCCACGTTGTGCCATATCTATATTTAATTGAACAAGGTCTTTTTCTACAATGTCAGTGGTGTGTTTACTGATATTTACTTGTGGCATTCCATCACTATAAGTGTCATCATTTACAAAGTGTTCTTCAGAGTTCTTTTTTTCTTGATTGTATGAGATTCCTGAAGTAGCATCAAAATCTTTATTTAGCATATGTAAAGCGCTTATCCCAATATTTTTTTCATTTTCTTCAGAAGAAACAATTAGTAATCCTTCCTGACTTTCAGCAGTCAGAGCTACCCAACGAATCTCTGTTTTATAACCGTTTTCTTGCGGACGGATATAAGGTACATATTGAGCTTTTACAGTTGATTTGTACAGATCTACAAAAGCTGAGGCATTTCTATCTTGATAATTTTCCCACGGACCACGTCCAAAATAAGTCAATTGTTCATACTTTTTTGGGAGCTGCATCTGCATTCCAACTCTTGGAATATCTGCACTATAAGTCGTTTTATTTAACTTGTTATCTATCTTTACTACACCGTTTCCATATATTGTATAGGTAGTTTCAAGTGTAGTATTTACGCCAGGTAATGCGTATACAACCATTACTTTATAAGAGTTATCTTCAATCTTTTTTTCTTTAAAAGAACTCACATTTGCATGAAGTGAAGCGCGTTTCCACTCTATATTTTTTTCGTGCATCCTATTTCCAAAGTCATTATCGGTAGGAGCTCTCCAAAAGTTTGGTTTTGGTCCATTTCCATCTTTTATCAGTTCATTGCCTTTGTATATATACGAAGAAATAATTCCATCTTTTTTGTTGAATTTTAATTCAAAATCATCATTATAAAGGGAGAGTATCTCTTTGGTGTCATTTTTATTTATTGCTTTATTATTTTTAAAAGCGGTAGAATTCCATTTAATTTTATTGTCTAATCTTATCTGTTCATGTGCAACTTCATGCCCTTTTTTTAGTATGCCGTTGTCCCAATTCAGTTTTGCTGAAACTTCAACAAAATATTCAGTATTTGGTTGGAATTGAATTCCGTCTAAAGGAATACGTATTAATTTTCCAGTATGTGGAGCTATGTTTAACTGATCCATAGAAATTGTTTTCAGAATTTCCCCATCAGCTTTGACATTTGCTGTAATAGCAAACCAATCGAGGCCTATAAAATCATACAAGTTCTCCACCAAAATTCTAACAGCATTATCTCTATTAATCCCCTTGTATTTAAAATTGATAAATTCGTGTGCTTTTTTAACTTCATGTAGGGCAGGTTGCGGAGTTCTATCAGGAAAAATAATTCCGTTATTTAAAAAGCTGTTATCTGTAGGCATATTTTCACCAAAGTCTCCTCCATATGCATAAAATTTCTGTCCTCCTTCATTAACTTTCCAAATAGACTGATCTACCCAATCCCATATAAAACCTCCTTGGAGATTATCGTGTTGTTCAATAACGTCCCAATAATCTTG
Organism: Galbibacter orientalis DSM 19592; assembly: GCF_000260115.1. Lineage (GTDB taxonomy): Bacteria > Bacteroidota > Bacteroidia > Flavobacteriales > Flavobacteriaceae > Galbibacter > Galbibacter orientalis. Next base: position 1,249,189 of record NZ_JH651379.1, read on the forward strand.
AAAATTTCCGGTACTATTGCCCATGGAATGTGCGTATTCGCTAGGTATAAAAGGCCTATCGGTTAATGAAGTTCCAACTGCTTCAAAAGTTGCAGGAGAGGGGTATTGAGGAACAATAATATCTGTATTGGTATCCATATCAAATAAATTACCGTCTTCAGGTTTATAAGCTCTTTCGTATTGCACGGGACGCTTCTGCGGATCGAGATTTTTAATCTCCTCATAAGCTTTGAAAAAATTAACTCCATTCCCAGCTTCATTTCCCATTGACCAAATGATAACCGAAGGATGGTTTTTATCACGAGCAACCATTCTTAACATTCTGTCTATATGTGCTTTTTCCCATTCAGGTTTTTTTGCAAGCGAATGCTCTCCGTAATACATTCCATGAGATTCTATATTAGCCTCATCAACCACATAAATTCCATAGCGATCGCACAGCTCATAAAACTTTTCTGATTGTGGATAATGGCTTAGACGCACTGCATTAATATTATTTTCTTTCCAAAGTTTAATATCTTTTAGAATTTGTTCTTCACTCACTACATGTCCAGTTTCTGGGTTATGTTCTTGTGTGTTTACTCCTTTTAAGGTAATTGTTTGTCCATTCAGTTTTAATAATCCACCAGATATTTCAACAGTTCTGAAGCCAACATCATTAGAAATTACTTCAAGAAGATCGCCTCTTTTTTCTTTAGTAGAAACAATCACTTTGTATAGATTTGGAGTCTCTGCAGTCCAAAGCATTGCTCCTATTACATAAGCCGAAAAATCTACTGCGACATCTTTTTGAGGTTCAAGAGTGAACTCTTGTATATCATTAGCTACCAAAACATCATTTTGGTCAAATATTTTATAGGCTATTTCTAGTTTTTTTCTCTTGGTCGCTTTATTTTCTATTGCTACAGTTAAATCAAGAACACCATCGCTGTAACTTTGATCTGTAGTAGCCGTTATTTCAACATCTTTAATACGAGTTTTAGGCTGTGCATAGAGATATACACTTCTTTCAATTCCGCTTATTCTCCAAAAATCCTGACATTCTAGATAAGAACCGTCCGTCCATCTAAATATTTGCAGAGCAATAGTGTTTTTGCCAGAATGTAGGTATTTAGAAATATTAAATTCGGCTGGTAATTTACTTCCTTGAGAATAACCTACGTATTTGCCGTTTATCCAAACAAAACCACCAGATTTCATGGCTCCAATATGAAGGAATACTTCTTTATTGCTCCAATTTTGGTCGATTACAAATTCTCTTCTATAGGATCCTACGGGATTGTAATCATGAGGAACTTTCCCTGGGTTAGCAGGGTAGACCCCGTCTATAAATGTTATTTCTTTAGAAATTGGAGCTTTATAGTCTGCAAATTCGTATTGGTGATTTACATAGATAGGTGTTCCAAATCCTTCGATTTCCCAATTAGCGGGCACTTTTATGTTAGCCCAGTTATCTACACTAGTTGTTGGATCTATAAAATTTTGTGGTCTGTCTGTAGGTTTTTTTACCCATTTAAATTTCCATGTACCATCTAAAGAAAGATAATTTTTAGAAGTTTTCCAGTTGTTATTCTTTGCATTTTCTTCTGAAGAAAAAGAATAAAAAGTTGCATGCGCATCTTCTTTATTTTCTGAAATAACCTTAGGGTTCTCTATATAATATTCCAGACTGTTAGGAATTTCCTGAGAAAAAGAAAAAGTATAGTTTAGCAGGAATATAATTCCTATGAATTTTAATTGCTTCATTTATAATTTGTTTTAGTATTATATCTTTTCCTGAAAAAAAATCATTCAAAAGAAAAAATAGGATTTGGGGTATGTGCTATTTTCATGATGGAGTCCATTTGTTTTACAATCTCTGGATGTTGATCGGCAATATTTTTAGACTCCGAAGGATCTTTAGCTAAATTATATAATTCAATAGGCTCCTCTCTGTTTTTATTTACTTCCAAACGTATAGCTTTCCATTGATTTTTACGCACTGCTTGCTTTCCTCCGCCTTCAAAAAACTCCCAATAGAGATATTTATGGGTTTTTTGTGTTCCTTTACCAAATAACTCATTCACAAATGAAATTCCATTACTTTTTGCAGATGGAGCTTTCACTCCAGATAACTCTGTAAGTGTTGGCGTAATATCCCAAAAAGCTGCTATATGGTTACTGGTCTGTCCTGCTTTAATTTTTTCTGGCCAACTAGCTATAAAAGGTTCGCGGATACCGCCTTCATAGAGGTCTCTCTTTACACCTTTATATATACTACTGCTTTTAAAAAATTCCACATCTTCTATAGTTCTGCCCCCTTCTATATGAGTGCCGTTATCACTGGTGAAAACCACTAAAGTATTCTCATCAAAACCTTTGCTTTTTATTACTTCCATTACACGACCTATATATGCGTCCATACTGGTTACTAAAGCAGCATAGGCAGCTTTAGGGTATTTTTGCTTTCCGTAATGTCTTCCAGATGGCCATGCCTTCTCTGGCATAAATATACTTTGCCCTTGATCGTTTTTGTATAATTTTAAATACTTATTGGGTACAACCAATTCTGCATGAGGAACCGTAAAAGAGAGGTATAGGAAAAAGGGATTTTCTTTTGTTTGATTTTCAATGAAACCTACAGCTTTATCAGTAAAAATTTCATTTGCGTAACTATTTGGTGGGGTAGCAATCTGTGCCATCTCTCCTTTTTTAATAGTCCATAATGAATCAGGTTGTTGAAAATGAGCATCTACATGATGTAAATGTCCTGTGAAATAATCCCAGCCTTTTTTCTCCGGAGACCCCTCTGTTGTTTCTGTACCTAATCCCCATTTCCCAAACATAGCTGTAGTATAGCCTCTTTTTTTGAGTATTTGAGAAATTATAGTGTCTTTAGTTCTTAGTGGGAACTCTCCATTTCCGCGTATGTAGCTTATTCCAGTATGTTGCCCTGTCATTAAACTAGCCCTAGAAGGAGCACAAACAGTGCTTCCAGCATAGAAATTGGTAAACTTCATTCCTGTAGAAGCTAATTTATCTATGTTTGGAGTTTGAATATACTGTTGTCCATAACATCCTAAATCTCCAATTCCCATATCATCAGCAATAATAAAAACAATATTTGGTTTTTGAGAATGATTAGATATTGTTACTGTTTCATTTTTCTTATTGTCTTTTCCTTTACATGAAGCAGAAAATAATAATCCTGTAAAAACCAATATTAGAAAGTAATATCGTAATTCCATTATTTGTATTTGATTCTTATACTGTTTAAAAACTTTATTTAACCCATATTAAATGAGGTTTAATGTCTGAAAAAATCTTAAGCTACTATGTAATAAAACTTTAAGCTTGATAAGTAGGCTTCCGTACCTGTTAAATTTTCCGTCAAAATCTGTTACAACTCCTTTAGTTGTTCCATGCACCGATACATTTGCTCCGGGGATCGGTACTCCGGTTTCAAAATCAGTTACTGTTCCATTTAGTTGCTTTTCCTGACCATAAGAAAACCAAGTAAAAAAAGTAACTAATACAATTAGAATGTTCTTCATAATTACAAATTAGTTTTGATGATTTTAGTTAGATTTGTATAAAAATCTTTGTTGTTATTTGATAAAAGTATAAAATACTTTCATTATCGCAAAATAAATAAGTATTTTTTATTTCAAAACCTTTCTTTTTGTAATTTATTTTTATTATTATTTTCGTTTTATTCAATCTTTCTCATTTGTAAGTAGTTATATACAATTATTACGCAAAAAGAATTTTTTTAAAGTATAAAAGAAAGTAAACGAATTTATTTAGTTTCGAATAGAGTAAATGAAATAGGGTGTTGGATGCTATAAAAACAAATAGCTCAAGCAACGTTATTTATAAAGAATAATTTTAGTCTCTTACAGAGAGATTAATCAATTTGGAACTATTTATTCAGGCAATAGTGCGTTATATTTTCGATATTAACTAAATATACTCAGCAGTTAATTTTTTATAACTCATTGCATTTTCTCATTTTTCAGTATTAAATAGTAGCTTTGCATTTGATAATGTAGATGAATTACCAATGGATAAAAAAATTGCAATTACTGCACTTTCTTCAATTTCTGCACTTGGAAGTGTTACTCAAGAAATTTGGAACAATTACCTTAATAAAAATCATTTTTTAAAAGAACACGACTTTAATTCTCAAAAGGCTTTAGTAGCTTCTTTGTCGGACGAAAGTAAAGACAAAATAGAGGCTTTAAGAGTCTCGGATATTAAATATAAGAGTTTAGATAATTCTGTTTTGTATGCTATGTTAACTGCACGTGATGCGGTAAAGCAAGCAGGATGGGAAACTGGAGATGACTTCGGAATTAATATTGGTTCCTCACGTGGAGCAACTGCTTTATTTGAAAAATACCATGAGGAATATTTAAAAGAAGGGAAATCTAGTACGCTTGCTTCTCCTACAACTACTTTAGGTAATATATCTTCTTGGTTGGCGCACGACTTACAATCTGAGGGGCCAGAACTTTCGCATTCTATTACTTGTTCTACTGCTTTGCATGCGCTTGTAAATGGTGTGGCATGGTTAAAAAGTGGGATGAGTACTAAGTTTTTGGTAGGCGGGAGTGAAGCGAGTTTAACCCCTTTTACTATTGCTCAAATGAAGGCTTTAAAGATTTATGCTGAAAACAATGGAGATACGTATCCATGTAAGGCATTAGATTTTAATAAAAATCGAAATACAATGGCTTTAGGAGAAGGTGCTTCGGTTATTTGTATGGAAACAGATACTAGTAAAAAGGTCTTGGCTTATGTTGAAGGAGTAGGATATGCTACGGAAGTACTTAAACACAATATTTCTATTTCTGATGATGCTGAGTGTTTTCAGAAATCGATGAAAATGGCATTAAAAAATACTAATTTAGAGGAAGTAGATGTTGTAGTGATGCATGCGCCAGGAACTATTAAAGGAGATAGTACCGAGGTAAAAGCAATAGAAAAAGTGTTTGGAAACGTAATGCCTGCTTTAACAACCAATAAATGGAAAATAGGCCATACCTTTGGAGCTTCTGGTTTATTGAGCTTAGAGCTAGGTGTTTTAATGATGCAACATCAAAAATTTATTGAAGTTCCATATATTGAACATACAGTAAAACCAAAACAAATAAAAAAAGTTTTAGTTAATGCCGTTGGTTTTGGAGGCAATGCAGTAAGTGTATTGTTGTCTCTTTAACTATGTTTTTAAAAGAAATTGAAATTTTTTTATACAAGAGAAAATTGTGTTTGAAGGGAAGTTAACCAAATGGAATTACTATTTTTGAATTTTAAAATGAAGTTGGCTTAGGGATTGAGAGGTATGTTTGAGCTCTTCCTGATTTTTTATCAGGGAAGCGAGTAACGAAAGCCCGACCAGACTTTTTTGTCTGGGAAGCCCCGAAATATTAGTTTTTATGAGCGAAATAAGACATAATTGGACGCAAGAAGAGATTTTAGAAATTTATAATAAGCCTTTGATGGAGCTGCTTTATGAGGCGGCAACCATCCATAGGTTGCACCACGACCCGAATACGGTGCAGGTGTCTACGTTACTTTCTATTAAAACAGGGGGGTGTCCAGAAGATTGCGGGTATTGTCCACAAGCAGCACGTTATCATACCGATATTGAGGGGAACGATTTAATGACGGTGCCACATGTAAAAGCGCAGGCATTGCGTGCAAAAGCGGCAGGAAGTTCTCGTGTTTGTATGGGAGCAGCGTGGAGAAATGTAAAAGATGGTCCAGAATTTGACCAAGTTTTAGAGATGGTTCGTACCATTAATAAATTGGAAATGGAGGTTTGCTGTACGCTCGGAATGATTACAGAAAACCAAGCACAACGTTTGGCAGAAGCAGGTTTATATGCTTATAATCATAATTTAGATACTTCTGAAGAATATTATAAAGAGGTAATTTCTACCCGTGGTTTTGAAGACCGATTAGAAACCATTGATAATGTTAGAAAAACTAATGTTACTGTTTGTAGTGGTGGAATTATTGGAATGGGAGAAAAAGTAGAAGATCGTGCCGGAATGTTGGTGGCACTTTCTACGTTGAGTCCGCAACCAGAATCGGTGCCAATTAATGCGTTGGTAGCTGTAGAAGGGACACCAATGGCTGAGGAAAAACCAGTAGAAATTTGGGACATGATTCGTATGGTGGCAACTACACGTATTGTAATGCCACAAACGCAAGTACGTTTATCGGCAGGAAGAACTCAAATGAGTAGAGAAGGACAAGCCATGTGTTTCTTTGCTGGTGCAAATTCTATTTTTGCAGGAGATAAATTATTAACAACTCCAAATCCAGATGTAAATGAGGATATGGAAATGTTTAAAATGTTGGGGTTAAATGCGCAGAAGCCTTTTGTTAAAAAAGCACAACCAGAATCTGTTGACGCAGAAAAATCTCAGTACAAGCCCTTAGGAGAAAAGCCAAAATGGACGCGTCCAGGACATTCTATAGAAAGAAACGAATTGGCAAAAGAACAAGGAAAAACAGCCAAAATAGTATAGTCTAATTTATATAAAAGAACACCGTTTTTAAGGTTTAAACCATCACAATTGTTTGTAATTATAGTAGTTTATAGCCTATAATTGCAAACAATTTGTACTTTTATATAGTTTATTACAAGTTATTTTTATGAACTTAAGAGAGATTCCTCGTTTAAAAACGATTTCTAAGGACGACTTTATTAAGCAGTATGTAAAACCTCAAAAGCCTGTTGTAATAGAGCAATTAACTCAAGATTGGCCAGCGTATAAAAAGTGGCATCTTAACTATATAAATGAGGTTGCAGGCGATAAAATTGTTCCTTTGTATGATGACAGACCTGTAACGCATGAAGATGGTTTTAATGAGCCTCATGCAAAAATGAAAATGAGTGAGTATATTAACTTACTAGAATCAAAACCTACCAATTACCGTATTTTTCTTTATAATTTAATGAAAGAAGTACCATCATTGCAAACCGATTTTAAGTGGCCAGCTATTGGTTTGAAGTTATTTAAACAACTGCCAATGCTTTTCTTTGGAGGGGAAAATAGTAAGGTGTTTATGCATTTTGATATAGATTACTCTAATATTCTTCATTTTCATTTTCATGGGAAAAAGCAGTGTATTATTTTCCCACCTAGCCAGTCAAAATATATGTATAAAGTACCGCATTCTTTGATTTCTCGAGAGGATATTGATTTTGATAATCCAGATTACAAAAAATGGCCAGCTTTAAAAAATGCAGAGGGGTATATAACTCATTTAAACCATGGAGAGATGTTGTATATGCCAGAAGGATATTGGCATTATATGAAATATGAGACGCCTGGTTTTTCTATGAGTTTACGGTCATACCCTAGAAAAGTAACGAGTCTTTTTAAAGCTACCTACAATGTGTTTGTTATGAGAAATTATGATAATTTAATGCGTAAATGGAAAGGACAAGCTTGGATTGATAAAAAAAATGAACGTGCTATTATAGATACTCATAAAGAACTTGGAATAGAATCATAGAAACGGTTTAAGCTTTTTCTGCTTCCTGAAAAGAGCTCTATTTAATCAATCTCACTTTATCTCTTTTAAACAAAATAAATTCAAATAAGTTCTTGATATGAATTATTACGCCTTAACATATAAAACCGCTGATAACTATTTAGAAGAGCGACCAAAATACAGAGCTGAACATTTAAAATTAGCTACTGAATTTGTGGAAAAAGGATATTTAGTTTTAGGAGGTGCTATGGAGAACCCTGCCGATGAGGCTTTGTTAATTTTTAAGGCTGAAAGTGATAAAATAGCCATCTCTTTTGCTGAAAACGACCCATATGTTAAAAACGGACTTGTAAAATTGTGGAGCGTTAGAAAATGGAATGTGGTTGTAAATAGTTTTGAGAAATAGGGGGTAGGTCTAAACTTATTAATCAATAAGCTCATTTACTTTATCGTATACTAAATGCGATTCCCAGCCACGGTATAATAAGTAATCTGCTATTTTTTTCTTTTTTTTAAAACGGTCCTTTTCTGTAATTTGATTAGCCCTTTTTTCTGCTAAGGCATGTAAAGTTTTATAGTAATCTTCTTCTGAAATTTCCTTCAAAGCTGTTTGAATATTGAATCTCGAAATTTCTCGAAACTTAAGCTCGCGAACAATTCTGTTTTTTCCCCATTTTTTTATGTTGAATTTTCCCCGAGCAAAACTTTTGGCAAAGCGTTCTTCATTTAAAAAATTATGCGCTATGAGGTGTGCAATAATAGTGTCTATTGCTAAGGGAATCATTTTCATATCTCTTAACTTATTTACTACTTCTTTATGACAACGGTCTTGGTAGGCGCAGTAACTCTCTAGTTTGCGTTTGGCTTCTTCAACGGTATACGACTTGACGTTATTCATGGTGTAAAGGAACAAAAAAACATAAACTTACTTCTAGAAAAATTAGGATATTGAAGCAACAATTAACTCACAAGTGATGATTAGTTACAATAAATCACAATTAAACACATCGAGACCAGAGTATAAAGCAATGATAATAGGCTTTTGTTTGTTTTTATTTATTCCTATTATATTTTTTTCATTTTTGATTATTAATATGGAGTTTGAAGAACATATAATTTATGGGGAAATAGCTGATTTTAAAATTATAAGTGATAGTCTAGTAGATACAAGTACTCATGGAGGTGATAATAGTGTCACTCATTTATGTAATATAGAAGGATTAGATAAAATATTTTTGAAATCTGAAATAGTATTAATAGCTATTTAGATGAAAAGAATGAATTAAATTTTGTGAGCAATGTAAAAGGAGATACTGTAACTGTTAAAAGTATAGGTGAGGAGTCGGCCAAAATATTACAATGGAAAGATATAGAATTGAGTACTCCTTTAAATTTTTGGGGTAAGTTTTGGCTGTTTATTTTAATACTCCTAAGGCTCTCTTTTTTCTTATGTAAAACCATTTATTTAACAATAAAAATCTAATTACCCTTTTGAGTGCCAGCTTTAAAGCTCGTGCCAAGTATGAGTAAGAAGCAAGAAAAAGTAAAAAACACTCCCTATAATCCCCTCAAGGGGTAGTTATGCGGAGCAGAGCATGGTGTAAAAAAGGAGTCCGAATTAATCCCCCCTTGGAAGGGGGCTAGGGGGATGTAAAACCCACGATGGTGCGCAATTGTATCGCATTCCAAAGGGGATTACCACACGAAAGGATTTGTGCGGCTAGGGTATTTGGGAATTATGTAATGGGCACGAGCGACACTTGAGCTACCATGGGGGAGGTAGATAACTAAAAGAATTTACTTATATTTAGTTTTACTAATTTAACTAACCAATTTTGAAACAACTTAAAGAACGCTATTTATCGTTAGACGTATTTAGAGGACTTACTCTTTTTTTAATGATAATTGTTAATACTCCTGGCTCTTGGAGTTTTATTTATAAACCATTACACCATGCACCTTGGAACGGATTTACGCTAACCGATTTAGTTTTTCCTACCTTTTTATTTGTCGTAGGAAATGCAATGAGTTTTAGTCTTAAAAAGTTTGAAGAAATAGGAAATACAGCATTTCTTAAAAAAGTTTTTAAGCGTACTTTCCTTATCTTTTTAATAGGATTTCTATTGTATTGGTTTCCATTTTTTAAAGATGGAGCATTAAAACCAATCTCCGAAACTAGAATATTTGGGGTATTACAACGCATAGCATTATGTTATTGTTTTGCAGCGCTTATACTTCATTATTGGAAACCAAAAGGAGCATTAATATTTAGTGTAATTGCCTTAGTTGGATACCATATAATTTTATTATTATTTGGAGATCTTACTATGCAAGGAAATGCTGCTATAAAAGCAGATTTATGGCTAATAGGCTCTTCTCATATGTATAAAGGCGAAGGTTTTCCGTTTGATCCCGAAGGAGTTTTAAGCACATTACCTGCTATTGTAAATGTAATTGCTGGATATTTTGCTGGTGTTTTTCTTCAGCAAAAAGGAAAAACATATGAAGCTATTGCAAAACTAACTATGGTAGGTGGGGTATTAATTTTTCTTGCCCTAGGGTGGGATTTGTTATTGCCTATCAATAAAAAGCTCTGGACAAGTTCTTATGTTTTATTAACTGTGGGAATTGATGTTATGGTGCTCTCTATTTTAGTGTTTGTTATTGAAATTTTGAAGAAGCGGAGTTGGACCTATTTTTTTGAGGTATTCGGTAAAAATCCTTTGTTTATTTATATTCTTTCAGGGGTATTTGCAACCTTATTATTCACTTTTTCTATAGGAGAAAGTTCGGCTTATGGATGGATTGCTGAGAACGTATTTATGTCGTGGATGGGCAATCTATTTGGCTCTTTAATGTTTGCATTGGTTTTTACAATGATCCTTTGGTTAATTGCTTATTATATGGATAAGAAGAAAATTTATATTAAGGTTTAAGTAAATGTAGCTGTTTAAAAAGCAATTAAACGGTATGTGTTATTCTAAACTTGATGAAAGGTAGGGTTTGAGGGATTTTTAGAAGTTTGATATCTATAGTTTACTTTTTAGACAGCCATACATTATTCTTCCCGCTGGTGCGCGATTGTATCGCGTTCCACGAGGTATTATGACAAATTACATGCATTTTTTTAGGAGCAATAAAGGATAACTACCACGCGAAAGGATTTGTGCGGAAACGGAGGTATTACTCGTAATAGAAGAAACGGTGGCTGAAATGAGGAAAAAGTGAAATAAACACCCTTACACCCCTATAATCCCCTCAAGGGGATAGTTATGCGGAGCACGAGTAAATTCCCCTTTGAAGAGGTTAGTAGATGCGGAAACCCAAATCAAATTCCCCCTTTAAAGTGGGCTAGGGGGATGTCAGAATACACAAATAGTAAACAAGACTAGGGAAATACTATAACAATATAACACCTCCGCTGGTGCGCGATTGTATCGCGTTCCACAAAATAATAATAGTAGTAATAAATATAAAACTACCGCATTTGGATATATTTATTAAATTCCAAATGCGGTAGTTTTATATTACTTATTCTCCCAATCTATTTTTTTAGAGAAATACATAATGGCAGCTAGAATTACAAATAATCCAATGCTTCCTACTAACAGTGCATAATCTTCTAATTGAATAATTACATATATAAATCCATATAAAGCAAATAGGGATATTCCGATTAAGGCCGCAAACTTGTTGCTTTTTAAGATGGATTTAGAATATAATGAAACCAAGGCCAATACAGCAAGTGTTGCAATAACATACGCTTTTAAAAAGGAGCTATGTTCAGAAATAGATATCAGCAGGGTGTAATACATAACCAGTGCCAGTCCAATCATTACATATTGAAAAGGATGGATGTATACTTTACTAACTAATTGAATGAGTAGAAATACTAGAAATGTGAGTCCAATTACCAAGAATCCATATTTTGAGGCACGTTCACTTTTAGCATATTCATTTACAGGTATAATAAGGTTTGCTCCAAATGCAAAGGGAGTTAAATCTGGCAGCGAGTTGTAAAAAGTTTGCTCAAATTGCCTGTTTATTTGCAACACTTTCCATGAAGCTTTAAATCCATCTTTTGAGATTTCTCTAGAACCATCTTCGGGTAAAAACATTCCGTCAAAGCTTGGAGATGCCCAGTTGGACGCTATGGAGGCTTTGGTTGTTTTCCCTATTGGAATAAACTTTACTGCCTCACTTCCATTAATTTTAAGTTCGAATTTAAAATTTATTGCTTTCTGGTTCATCATAGAAAAATTATCAATAGAACTACTTTCAATAGTGTTTAGTGCCGAATTGTTGTAAATTGGAGCCATAGAAAACTTCTCATTTCCTAACTCTGTCTCTACGGTATTTCGGATTCCTTTTAAATTTGATGTCTGAATAATAACAGTAGCTTTATTCCAAAGAATGTTCTCTGGTTGAAGAGCTTCCAATTCAAAATTAATAATAGGGAATTTTCCTTCCACAGTTATATCTGAGGTAAAAACAACCGACTTATAGATGCTTCTATTAAGAGGCTTAGTTTTTACTTTGGAATCTATATTTAACGTTTCCGGAAAAAAATAAGCGTAGTGAGTATATTCTTCCTTTTTAATATCATACAAATTGGTTTCGCTGTTTAAAGATTTAACTTCTTTTATTTCTTTATAAGGAACCTTTAGAATAGGTCCAGATATTATAATTTCATTTCCCCATTTATTGTTAATCTCACTTACTACTTCTTCTTGCCTATGTTTGCGTTCTTTGATGAGGTCTTGTACAAATGCTAGCGGAATAAGTAAAATTAGAATTAACATCCCTACCGTAAACATTTTTGCAGTTATGGATTCTTGTATCCAGGTGACTAATTTGCTTCTTTTTTGTTCCATTTTTGTTGTATTTAAAGTACTTTGAATTTCAAAGTATATGATTAAAAAAATATTAATTGATTAATTTTTCTAGCGCTTCTATATGTTTTTTAAATTCTAGTTTTCCAATTTTAGTGGCTTTATAATTGGTATGAGGTTTCCTGCCAATAAAAGTTTTTTCTACGGAAATATATTCGGCTTTTTCAAGTGCTTTTAAATGACTCGCTAGGTTTCCGTCTGTTACATTTAAGAGTTCTTTTAAACGATTAAAATCGGCTGCTTCATTTACTGCTAAAACAGACATGATCCCTAAACGTACCCGATGGTCAAATAATTTATTTATGTTATCTATGATTCCCAATGTGATGCTTTTTTTTCTTCAACAAACATAATACTTCCGTAAATGATATGAAAAAGCCCAAATCCAATCATCCAAAACCAAAAACCATAACCAGGAAATGCAGCGCAAATAAGTCCTAAAATAATTTCAGCAATTCCTAAGTATTTTATATTTCCAATAGTATATTTTGATGCGTTAACAAGCGCCAGTCCATAAAAAATAAGCATAAGAGATGCTGTGAGACCGTAATGTTGACTATTTAATTTTAAAATGATATAAATACCACCAGTTACTAGTGGTATTAAAAAGTTTATAACTAATCTATAAGTAGTAATATCCCAAATTTTTGCATTGTGCTTTTTGGCTTTTCTAGAAGTTAAAAAAATAGCAGTAGCAATACTCAACACTAATACTAGTAACGCTATTAAAACTATTTCAAAAAACTTTGTGCTCCCATAATTCAATTGCTCGTGTGGTTTTGGAAAAAGATAGTAATAGGTAAATAGTCCGCCAATAATAGCGTAACAACCTGCAAAAATTCCTGAAACACCACTAAGAGAGATAAATCTTGATGAGCGATTCATCATATCTTTAATGTGTCCTATATCTTTTAAATAATTATCGTTTGTCACTTTAAAGTACTTTGAAAAACAAAGTAAATGTAAATTTTTATATTTTCAAAATACTAATCTTAAAAAAAATGATTTTTAAATCCCTCATTGAGGGTTTTATTCCCCGAAGTTCTATGTCGAAATGGATTAAATTATTTTCCTTTAAATATCTCGTAGGCTTGCTTCAAGGTAGTTGATTTATTGTTGTCCGATAAAAGTTAACGGAGTTTATTGGACTTCACTTGTATCAAGGTTCAAAATGAGGTTTTCAAAATAGCTCCCTTCCTATTAATAAAATGAATAAAAAGAGGGTTTTAGCAATATTATTTTTTTAAAATACTTATTTTGTGGTAGTTAAGATTTATTTTTTGTTCTTTTTTCTTGTAGCTAAGCGGTCTTGTATTTTTATTCAGGCATTAATGTTATCAAATCTTAAACTAAGGCTTCAATATTTTTATTATATTCGGAAGGTTTAATTTTTATAAACCAATTATCAACCACAAAATTACCGCCAACTAATGCCTTTATTAATTGTTCTTTTAGGAATACTTCTGCTCTTTTTATTAATAGCCAAGTTTAAACTCAACGCTTTCTTATCATTTATAATTGTCTCTTTATTTGTAGGAATAGCTGGGGGAATGGATATATTAGTTGTTGTAGATTCTATTCAAAAAGGGATAGGAAATACCCTTGGTTTTTTAGTACTTATTTTAGGGCTCGGAGCCATGCTCGGAAAATTAGTTGCAGATAGTGGAGCAGCACAGCAAATAACAGCCAAACTCATAGATAAATTCGGAAAGAAAAACATTCAATGGGCAGTTGTACTTACAGGATTTATTGTGGGAATACCAATGTTTTATTCTGTTGGCTTCGTTATTTTAATTCCGCTAGTTTTTACGGTGGCTATAGCTACGCAGATGCCACTTTTATATGTAGGTTTACCCATGTTAGCATCTTTATCGGTTACTCACGGGTATTTACCGCCGCATCCTGCACCAACAGCCATTGCCGATCAATTTAATGCAGATATTGGAAAAACATTAATCTACGGAATAATAGTTGCAATTCCTGCTATTATTGTAGCTGGTCCATTACTTTCTAGAACTAAACTCATCAAAAAAATAAATGCAACTCCATTAAAAGAGTTCTATAATCCAGTTGTTTTAGAGGAAAATCAGATGCCGAGTATGAGTATCAGTATTTTTACGGCATTACTCCCTGTAATTTTAATTGGGATTTCAACAATTGCAAATCATTTTTTAACGGAAGACTTGTTGGTCGCTAAAATTTTCAGCTTTATAGGAAACCCAGTTATAGCAATGCTTATAGCAGTTTTAACAGCTATTTATACGCTGGGACTTTCTAGAGGGAAAAAAATGCCTGAAGTAATGGATTCACTTACCGCTTCTATTTCTAGTATTACAATGGTACTTTTAATAATTGCGGGTGCTGGGGCTTTAAAACAAATTTTAGTAGATAGTGGTGTGAGCGATTATATTGCCGATTTAATAAAGGATTCTAGTTTGTCACCTTTACTTTTGGCATGGCTTATTGCAACTGTAATTCGTGTTTGTGTAGGTTCTGCAACCGTAGCAGGACTCACAACAGCTGGGATTGTGTCTACTTTAGCACAAGCAGATGGCGTGAATGCAGAATTAATGGTGTTGGCTATTGGATCGGGGAGTTTAATGCTCTCCCATGTTAACGATAGTGGTTTTTGGCTCTTCAAAGAATATTTTAATTTATCTGTAAAAGAAACACTTTCTACATGGACGGTTATGGAAACTACAGTCGGAATAATGGGGCTTCTAGGTGTTTTGCTATTAAATATGTTTGTTTAATAAAATAATTAATGTTAGAACAAAAATACAAGACTGCTTCGCTACAAGAAAAATGACCAAACTTTAACTATCATAAAATAAATAGCTAATAAAAATATCGTTATTAAAATCTATTTTCTGTTGATACTTTTTAATAGTAAGAGACTATTTTGGAAGCCTTTTTTAAATTATGAAACAAGTGGAGTTTAATAAATTCTGTCTACTTTTATTAGATAATAATGAAAAAAAATAAAATATGAATCTAAGAATTTTAGTACTATTTTTTCTAGCGAGTACTAGTATAAACGCTCAGCAGTTTCAAGATGATAAAGATAAAATGCAGTGGTTTGGAGATGCTAAGTTGGGTGTTTTTATTCATTGGGGTTTGTATTCTGTAAATGGAATTGACGAATCATGGTCTTTTTATAATGGCTATATTTCTCATGAAGATTATTTAAAACAAACTAGCGGATTTACAGCTAGCAAATACAATCCAGAGGAATGGGTAGATCTCATTAAAGAGTCTGGAGCTAAATATTCTGTTATTACCTCTAAGCATCATGACGGATTTGCACTCTGGAATTCTCGTTATGGCGATTTTGATGCGGTAAAAAGTGCAGCAGCTAAAAAAGATGTTCTAACTCCTTTTGTTACAGCTTTACGTAATAACAATCTAAAGGTTGGAATTTATTACTCACTTCCAGATTGGTCATATCAAGATTATACACATTTTACACGAGATAGCATACGGTATAAAATTGGGGAGGAGTCTAAGAGATGGGATAAGTTTTTAAGATTTTACCAAGGACAATTAAAAGAATTGTCG
Organism: Galbibacter orientalis DSM 19592; assembly: GCF_000260115.1. GTDB lineage: Bacteria > Bacteroidota > Bacteroidia > Flavobacteriales > Flavobacteriaceae > Galbibacter > Galbibacter orientalis. The sequence goes on from NZ_JH651379.1 coordinate 1,265,130, forward strand.
GATAATTATAACCCAGATTTATACTGGTTTGATGGCGATTGGGAGCATTCTTCGGAAGAATGGGAAGCTCCAAAAGTGCGACAAATGTTATTAGATAAAAATCCAAATACCATTTTAAATTCGAGATTAAAAGGACACGGAGATTATGCAACTCCAGAGCAAGGAATGCCAATTACTAGACCAAAAGATGAATATTGGGAGTTATGCATGACGATGAATAATTCTTGGGGGTATCAAAAAAATGATCATGATTATAAATCACTAAACCAAATTATAGGCATTTTCACTGATGTTATTGGAAATGGTGGTAATTTATTGTTAGATATCGGTCCAAAGGCAGATGGTTCTATTCCAAAAGAACAAGTTGCTATTTTAAAAGGTTTGGGGAGATGGACTTCTAAACATAAAGAAGCTATTTATGGAACAGTGGCTGGAATACCAAAAGAGCATTTTTATGGCGCTTCAACCTTATCAAAGGAGGGAAATATTTTATATCTTTTTGTAAAAGGAAATCCAGAAGGAGAAGTTATTGTAAGAGGATTAAAAAATGACATAAATAGGATATGGGTAGTAGGAGAAGGCACTAAGCTTTCTCATAAAGTTGTTGGAAGTGTGTATTGGAGCGAATATCCAGGAATAAAATACATTCAAGTTCCAGATACAGTTTTTGATGAAAATATGACTGTTTTAGCGTTGCTTTTGGACGGGAAAGTAGATTTGTATCGAGAAGATGGCGCTGTAATTGAAAGCAATTAATAAGTTTTCTAAAAGAAAAGAGTTTGTTTGCTGAACTTATCAAACATATATTAATGAGCATTAATGTCCGAGAAAAATACAAGACCGCTTCGCTATAAGAAAAAAGAACAAAGACTAAATATTAACTATCATAAAATAAGTAGTTTAAAGAAATAACATTACTAAAATCAATTGTTTAACTTAAATTTATTTGTGTGAAAAAGCCTTCAGAAAAAATAAAAGAATTAGGATTAATACTGCCTCCAGCACCAAAACCAGCAGGAGTATATCGCCCAGTTTTGGTAGTAGATAATTTCTTGTATGTATCTGGACAAGGACCTGTAAATACCGATGGAAGTTTGATGTTTGGAAGAGTAGGGGATGATGTAAATTTAGAAGATGGATATGCTGCTGCTAGGCAAGTAGCACTCACAATGCTTTCTACTATTCAAACTCATTTTGGAGATATTGATAAAATAAAACGAGTGGTAAAGGTATTGGGGATGGTAAATTGTACCCCAGATTTTAGAAAACATCCTTTAGTAATAAATGGATTTAGCGAATTAATGGCGGAAATTTTTGGAGCAGAACACGGAATTGGAGTTCGTAGTGCAGTAGGAATGATGCTTCCCGATAATATTCCTGCAGAAATAGAAGCAATGTTCGAACTTCATAAATAACGTAAGTTAGACATAAGAATTATGAAAATATAAGAGAACTGGCCTATTTAAAAAGTATTGAAAATCAAGGAAGCCGTATGGGATTATAGATAAAAAGCTGTTTGAGCGTAGCGAGTTCTTTTTATTTGTGGAGGGTGTTTCCGTAGATTTTCTCATGCTTTTTAAATCAGTCTTGACTTTTTTGTTTCGTTTTTGTGTCAAGACAAAAATGAAAATTGACTTAGGTGATTGAAAATAATATGGTTAAATATACGCTATGTTGATATATAGAACTCACGTTAAATAGAAAATATGAATTGGTACGAAATTTCAAACATTGATACAATTGCTACACCAGCGCTACTAGTATTTCCAGAGCGGATAAAATTAAACATTCAAAGAATGCTTGAGATTTCAGGAGATGTAAATCGACTAAGACCTCATACAAAAACGCATAAAACTGCAGAGGTAATAAAATTGCAACAAGAGGTAGGAATTAATAAATTTAAGTGTGCTACTATTGCTGAAGCAGAGTTATTGGCAAAATGTGGTGCCAAAGAAATTCTTCTGGCAATGCAACCTGTTGCTGAAAATATAAATCGCTTTTTTAAACTGAAGGAAACGTATCCAAACTCTTATTTTTCAACACTTGTAGATAATGATTTAATACTTGAGCAAATTAATAAATTGGCAGGTGAAAAAAGTATGAAAGTCGGTCTTTGGATGGATGTAAATGTTGGGATGAATAGAACAGGCATTGTGCCAGATGAGAAAGCTTTTAAGTTATTTAAATCGCTCATAGCTTCAGAGAATATTATTGCAGAAGGCTTCCATGTATACGATGGACATTTACGAAACCCCAATTTTAATCAACGTAAAAAAGATTGCGATACTGCTTTTGAAAAAGTTTTATTGCTAAAAGCTAAGTTGGAGAAAGAGAGTTTCAATGTAAAACATATTATAGCGGGAGGTTCTCCTTCTTTTCCAGTACATGCGTTAAGGGATGATGTCGATTTGAGTCCTGGTACAACCTTGCTTTGGGACGCTGGCTATGGAGATTTGTTTCCAGAAATGAAAATGCTTCATGCGGCAGTTTTGGTTACTCGAATAATTAGTAAACCTTCTGAGGGGATTTTGTGTTTAGATTTAGGACATAAATCGCTTGCCTCAGAGATGCCTTTTCCAAGAGTAAAGTTTTTAAAACCAAACGACTTTGAGCAAATAAGTCAGAGTGAAGAGCATTTTGTGGTTAAAACTAAAACTCCTGAAAAATATAATATAGGTGATGTTTTTTATGCTGTACCGATGCACATTTGTCCTACCGTTGCAAAATACCAAGAGCTTAAGGTGGTAAAAAATAACGCTGTTGTAGGAACTTGGGACGTAGTGGCTAGAAATCAGAAAATAACTATTTAGTAGGATATAGAAAGGATTATATTTCAACACTCAACATTCAACATTCAAAATAAAAAAAAATATGTTTATACTTGATGCGCACCTAGATCTTTCCATGAATGCTATAGATTGGAATAGAGACTTACGATGGACAGTTGAAGAAATCCGTGCTTATGAAAAAGGTATGACCGATTTGCCTGGGAGATCCGCAAATACAGTGTCTTTGGATGCTATGCGAAAAGGGAATGTTGGGGTGTGTGTAGCCACGCAAATAGCACGTTATGTAAAAAAAGACAATCCCTTACCAGGTTGGAATTCTCCACAACAAGCATGGGCACAAACCCAAGCGCAATTAGCTTGGTATTTGGAGATGGAAGCTCTAGGAGAGATGAAGCAGATTAGAAATGTGAATGAGCTAGACTCACATTTGGAGTACTGGAATCATTCGGATGATTGTAATAAAGCGATTGGTTTTATTCTAAGTTTAGAGGGAGCCGATTCTATAGTTTCTATGGAGCATTTACATAAAGCGCATGCATATGGATTGAGAGCTATTGGTCCTGCGCATTATGGACCAGGAACTTATGCTTTTGGGACAGATTCTGTAGGAGGAATAGGTGAGAAAGGAAAGGAATTGCTTAGAGAAATTGAAAAACTAAACTTAATCTTAGACGCCACACATTTATGCGACCAAAGTTTTTGGGAAGCTTTGGATGTTTATAATGGTGCCATTTGGGCAAGTCATAATAATTGCAGGACTTTAGTAAATCACAACAGGCAATTTTCTGATGAGCAAATTAAAGAATTGCTTAAAAGAAATGCTGTAATTGGAGTAGTAATGGATGCTTGGATGATGGTTCCTAATTGGGTGCGAGGGAAATCTACTCCTAAAAGTATGGATGCTTCTTTGAAGCAAGTGGTAGATAATATCGATCATATTTGTCAGCTTGCAGGAAATACTTCTCAAGTAGGAATAGGCTCCGATTTAGATGGCGGTTTTGGATTAGAGCAAAGCCCACATGATATAGATACAATAGCCGATTTACAAAAAATTCCAGAATTACTAAAAGCACGTGGATATTCAGAAAAGGATATTCAAGGAATTATGCATGGAAATTTCTTGAAGTTTATAAGAAGGGTTTGGAGAGGGTGAGTTTTAATCCCTTATAGAGGGGCTAATTCTCCAGAGCATGTCCTGAGTATATAAAGGGTTCTGTCTCGAAATGAGTTAAATTTGTTTTCTTTGAGGATCTTGTGAGCTTGCCCCGAGGCAGTTGATTAATTATATGAAATAGTTCTAAATATAGAAAATATTCACTATATTTGATATGATTCATCGATATAATTTTACAATTTATAGATGTTTTTAATAATAGTTACTAACTTAAAATTATTAAAACATGAAAAATTTATTCCTTCAAACACGTTCTTTTTGGAGTGTTACTATGTGCTTATTATTACTTACTTTTTGTTTAATAGGGTGCGAAAAGGAGCAAATTACATTTGAAGATCCTACAGTGATAAATGCTAAAAATTGATTCCAATTAAATAAAGTTGAAAACAATTTTGAACTATTAAATTATGTAAATTACATTGATTGGAAGAATGCCAAATCGTTCACTGATGAAAGTACAAAAGTTCTAGAAATACCTCTTATTTTAGAAGAAAATATCAGACTTAATTCTGATAAGGACTTTACGTTATATAATAGATTAATTATTAAAGAGGTTATAGAAACTGGTAAATTATCATCCTTTATTGTTAATATCTTTGTGAGAAATAGTAAACTAAATGATATTGATGATTTGAATTACTTTAATATTCCAGTTGATTTTTCGGGAAAAATAATTATAATGAATACTAATAGTAGGAGTGTTTATCTTAATACTATTTTTAATGGTGAATCAAAAAATAAAGATTTAATAGCTAAAGCTCCCGCTGTTTGTTATGAAATTATTGAATTATTTGACACTGGTCCACCCCGACCAACTGGTATTAAATTTTGTGATACGAGTGGTAATGTAGAAAATCTAAGTACAGGCAGTCCAAACTATCCACAATAACTAAGCGTTCGTGTGGTCGGTACGACCAAACATGAACGCCGTGTTGACTGAACCGGTAGTTGATCGGTTAGCCTACTATGGGGATTGGTTTATTTTTTAAGAGGAGTTTAAGGGGGTGTTCCAGATTTATTTTTATTTCGTATGTCACTCAACAATCGTTTTTCTGCCTTTTCAAGATAGCTAAATCAAGTATTCATGTTTTACAAAGTTTTTTTCTTTCATTAATTTAAAATTTAGCCAATAGCTGCCTGTTACGTGCTTGGCAACGTTATTTTATTGAGGGGTATGTAACTGATCTATCCAGTATTTTGGCGGACCTCGAGCTGTAAATGTTGTAATGGTTATTAAGTGTCCTTGTCGGCATTTAGGGCATATATTGTGTAATAACGGTGGTTTTTCTTTTAACCTTACAGGATCAAGCGTTTTCTTTAATTCAGCTAAATTTTGCCTTTTATGATAAGAGCTCAGCATACCATAATGTCTGATACGGACAAAACCTTTGGGCAGTATGTGTAAAGCAAAACGTCTGATGAACTCGGCATCTGGTAAGCACATTGAAGAGCGTTTGCCGCCATGCCGGTAATCTTTCATCGAAAAGGTCACAGAACCATTCCCGACATCCTGTATGCGATGGTTACTAATGGCTATTTTATGGGTGTAGCGCCCTAAGTATTCTATTACTTGTTCGGGACCTAAAAAGGGACGCTTACAATACACTACCCAGGGCTTTTTAAATAGGCTATTATAAAAACCTGATAACATCTCCAGATTAGGCTCTTTTCGTAATTGTGACACAAAGCGTGCTCTGAACACCTTACTCATGGCTTTTACAGGGAACAGGTATTTTCCTCTGTGTTTTACTGGTTTCCATCGTCCTGAAGGTGTTAATCCGCCTCCAGGAACAATACAATGCAGATGCGGATGCAACGATAAATTTTGTCCCCAGGTATGCAGTACTGCAATCATTCCCGATCGAGCGCCTAAAAATTTAGGATTGTTCCCAAAGTCATGAATCACCTGCCAGGCCACTTTAAAAAGGATGTTATAAAGTGGTTTAGGCATATAAAGGCACAAGCGGTTAAGTTCCTGTGGCAGTGTGAATACCACATGAAAGTAAGGCACGGGTAACAGTTCAGCTTCGCGAGCCCGTATCCACTGTTCTTTTTGATGTCCCTGGCACTTGGGACAATGACGATTTCTGCAACTGTTATAGCTTAAGTGTAAGGTGTTACAATCTGGATTATTACAACGGTCTATGTGACCACCCAAAGCTAGGGTTCTACATTTTCGGATGGCATGTAAAGTCCGATGTTGCCAACTGGTATAGCAATAGGCCTGTAAATGGTCTTGATTGCGTTCTAACACCTGAGCTACTTCGTAGGTAGCACAACGCATAGCTATTCGCTATATAACCGATCTAACGGACTAAAAGGCTTTTGCCTACCTAATTGCGCCACATGAAGGTAAACCAGCGTGGTTTGGATATCGGCATGCCCCAACAACTCCTTTATACTAATAATATCCAATCCCATTTCCAGTAAATGGGTAGCATAACTATGCCGAAAACTATGTGTAGTCACCTGTTTTTTAATGCCACTATGTTTACGGGCTTCGCGTATAATCCACTGTATACCCCGGGTAGATAACGGCACAGGTGTACCTTCTGAATGATTGCCGTTAAAGCACCAGATACGAGGATGTTCGGCTGAGATATAGGTTTTAAGACCTCGAATTTGCAGATCAGATAAAGGAACGTAACGATCCTTGTTACCCTTACCCTGACGGATATGTAGCATCTTTCGATCGAAATCCAGATCCTTTAACTGAAGGTTACGAAGTTCGAAGCAACGTAGTCCACACCCGTATAGCATAGCCAGTACCAATCGGTGTTTGAGTAGTTTTGGCGTTTTAAGAAGACGTTTTACCTCTTGACAGCTTAATACTACGGGAAGTCTGTTTGGACGCTTAATGGCTGGAAGTACCACGCGCATCTTCTGTAACTCATAGATACGATACAGATACCTTAATCCGTAAACCGTATGTTTAAAAAAACTCTCTGATGGTGTTTTGTTTTTAGATTTTAAAACATGGAGATAATCTAAAATTTGTTCCTCATCCAAATCTAGTGGACTACAGTTAAAATGCAAGGTGATGTGTGCTAAACAACGTGCATAATTGGTAAGCGTGCTTTGGCTTTTTCCTGATAACGTTACAGAGCGTTCTAGTTTGCGATATAAATCTGTAAACTCAGGTACAGAATGACACGCTTTTTCAATGAGCGTATGACTTTTTTTTCATAATTTTAATATTTCAAGATTTAATATGACTTAAAGGTAGCCAAAAGTGACTTTACTGCACTGGAAAGCTACCTTTAGGTTTAGTTCAACATGGGGGAAATAGAGGAGGAAGTAGTACATCTAGTACAGATAATTATAAAATCACCGCAAACCTTACAGGTAAAGCCAAGTGTGTGTATGATAAACTAAATATAACAAGTAATAAGTTTAAAAATGCCATACAAAAGTTTGATGGCGATTTTCCTGTAAGCCATTTGACTTTTAATATTAATAATTCACTTCCAAGTGGTAATTATGGAATAACAAAAAAGCCTGCTAATTATAATATTACAATTGAGATGAGTAATACACAACTTTCAAAAATATCTGACCTAGGAAGTGTTGTAGCGATTACACATGAGATAATTCATGCAGAAATATACAGGAAAATGTTAAGTGCTGCAAAAAAAGGAGATTTGAATCAAGGAGAGTATTCAACTCAGGACAGAATAAATTATATAAATTCATTGGCTGATAACTTTCCTGGATTATATGATTATTATTGGAAAAGATACAAGCCTACATGGAATCATAATTTAATGGCACAACATTATAGAAATACAATTGCAGATATAGTGCAACAATTTGATAATAATAGATTGTCAAGGCAGATATATGTTGATATTGCATGGGCAGGCTTAAGAATCTTAGAGGATAGAAAAGAATCTGATGCATGGTCTAATTTATCTCCTTCAGAACAAAACAGAGTGCTTTTAAATCTAAAAAATAACTTTTTTAATGGAATTTCAAATTGCAAATAAAATGAAAACCTTATTTTTTTCTATTTTATCTTTTTTTTGTGCGACTATATCTTTTTCTCAAGACAAAGAGTTTTATACCTTATATAAGGGAGGAGAAAAAGTTCAAAAAAAAATAGTCTACATATACTTTAATAAGGATTCTATAGGGAATTCTGTGGATATCCAAAATGATACTATTTACTTTGTGTACGAAGCAAGAATACATGCATACGGAAACTCATTTGAAACTCTTACAGATAGGTTCCAAAATAAAGAAGGGATAAAGCTATATGATAAATTAAATAAAAATGATATTGATAATTTAATATATAGTATGGAAGATTTATACAAAATAGAAGAAAAGCAAATAAAGAAAGACCGTAATAGAGTTGAGAATGAAACAGGATTTAAAGGACTTCCTCCAATAGGTCGTCATGCTGATTTAGATATACGTATATGTGTGCCTAACAATAATGAGGATACGTTTCGTATTTATAAAGTGAATTGGTTATATGAAGTTTTTTAGGATATGACATTATAGAAGGATTATAAATGTAAATATTTAAGAATATATATAGCCTTTCTCTGTTTGAGAAAGGCTAGTTGTTTATAGGTAATTGTTTATACCTCTTTCAGGCTTTTCATATCAATAACAAATCGGTATTTTACATCCGATTTTACTACCCTATCAAAAGCTGTATTGATATTTTGGATGTCTATCATCTCAACATCAGAAACAATATTATGCGCTCCGCAAAAATCTAACATCTCTTGGGTTTCTTTAATACCACCAATCATTGAGCCAGCTACACGTTTTCTGCCCATTACTAATGCACCACCATGAACAGGATCTATTGGCTCAATGGCACCAACTAATACCATAGTTCCATCTCTTTTTAATAGCCCTAGGTATGGATTAATATCATGGCCAACAGGGATAGTATTTAATAAAAAGTCAAAACTAGCTGTATGCTCTTGCATTTGGGTGTTGTCTTTAGAGATTAATACATCATCAGCCCCCAAAGATTTTGCATCAGTTGCTTTTTCTGGAGAAGTGGTAATCATAATAACTTCGGCGCCTAAAGCATGAGCAAATTTTATTCCCATATGGCCAAGTCCTCCTAAACCAATAACGCCAACTTTGTCTCCTTTTTTAACATTCCATTCTCGTAGTGGTGACCATGTTGTAATTCCAGCACAAAGAAGTGGTGCAGCAGCTTTTGTATCTATATTTTCTGGTACTTTCAATACAAAATCTTCTCTAACAGTTACTTGTTCAGAATAACCTCCAAAGGTATGCCCGCCCAAATCTTTATCTTTTCCATTGTAAGTTAGTATTGCTCCATTTTCGCAATATTGTTCTAGGTCTTCTTTACAAGAGTTACACTCTTTGCAAGAATCAACCAAGCAGCCTACTCCTACTAAATCTCCTACTTTAAATTTTGTTACTTTAGATCCAATTTCTGTAACTCTACCAATAATTTCGTGACCAGGAACTACAGGATATTTTGAGTTTTTCCAATCGTTTCGTACTTGGTGGATATCACTATGGCAAACCCCGCAAAAATCTATTTCAATTTTTACGTCATTCTCTTTTGTATTTCTACGTTCTATTTTATGGGGAATTAAATCTGCATCGTTTGACAATGCCGCATATGCTTTTACCTGACTCATAACTAAATTTAATTTTGTTAGTAAGAGCAAGTTATTTAATAGTTTATAGAATAATATTAACACATGTTAATTTAAGAATCAACAAAAGTTAAATCTCTCATTGAGGGTTTTATTTCCCAAAGCTTGTCCAGAGTTTACAGAAGAGCTCTACATCGAAATGGATTACATTATTCTCCATTGAATACCTCGTAGGCTTGTTTCGAGGGAATTTATTTTATTAAACATCAACTTAACAGCCTGAATTTTAGTGGAGTAAATAAAAAAAACCACGCTTACAAATAGTTATTTGAATGGCGTGGTTTTAGAAAAATATTTTAAAATTTTAAATTATTACCGTCTTTGTCTTTAAAGCGGTATTCTAGATATGTGTAAGCATCTCTTGGTAAAATCTTGACCCATTTTTTATGTTCTAAAAACCATTTAGAACGTACGGATGGAAATCCTTTTGTTAAATATGCAGCAATAAATGGGTGTGTATTAAGTACAATTCCATTTTTACTGTTCTTGCTTTGCATGATGCGTTCTAGATCGAAAGTAATTTTGTTTATTAAAACAATTGGGGCTTCAATTTCACCACCATTTCCGTTCGGGTTTTCCTCACGGGTTTTAATATTCATTTCTGGTCTTACGCGTTGTCTTGTAATTTGTATGAGGCCAAACTTACTTGGAGGTAGGATTTTGTGTTTGGCTCTATCGTCTCGCATTTCTTCTCTTAAATGGTCGAATAGTTGTCTTCGATTGTCGGCATTTGCCATATCTATAAAATCAACAACAATAATGCCTCCCATATCTCGTAATCTTAATTGGCGTGCTACTTCAGAAGCAGCAATTAGATTAACCTCTAAGGCGGTGTCTTCTTGAGACTTTGCTTTGTTAGAACGATTTCCGCTATTTACATCTATAACATGTAATGCTTCGGTGTGTTCTATAACCAAATACGCCCCTTTACTGGAGGATACGGTTCGTCCAAAAGAAGTTTTTATTTGTCTCTCAACTCCATATTTTTCATAAATAGGAATATTTGATTCATACAATTTTACAATAGATTCTTTCTCTGGTGCAATTTCATGCAAGTAATCTTTAATTTGAAAATAAAGCGTTTCGTCATCTACATAAATTCCAGTAAAATCATCGTTAAATACATCTCTTAAAATAGAGGCTGCCCGATTCATTTCACTTAAAACTTTAGATGGATAATTTGCCTTATAAATTTTTTTGCACAACGCTGTCCATTTTGCTAACAGGTTGTTTAAATCTTTGTCTAGTTCGGCGACTTTTTTGCCTTCTGCCACTGTTCGCACAATCACTCCAAACCCTTTTGGGCGGATGCTTTGTACAAGCCTTTTTAAACGATCTTTTTCTTCTTTACTTTCTATTTTTTGAGAAACAGAAACTCGATCAGAAAAAGGAACCAATACCAAATACCTTCCGGCTATAGATAGCTCAGAACTAATTCGGGGTCCTTTTGTAGAAATAGGCTCTTTTACAATTTGTACTAGTATAGATTGATTGGCTTTTAAAACGTTGTTTATTACGCCATTCTTGTCTATATCTTTTTCAAATGGGAAGTCTTTTAAAGAGAAATCTTTTAATTTACCTGTGCTTACACGTTTTATGAATTTCAACAAGGAGCTCAATTGTGGGCCTAAATCGTGGTAATGCAAAAATGCATCTTTTTCGTATCCTACATTTACAAAAGCTGCATTTAAACCAGTAACTGGTTTTCTTACTTTTGCAAGCATAATGTCACCCACGGAAAAGTCGCTACTTTCTTCTTCCTTGTGTAATTCAACAAGTTTTCCATCCTTTAATATGGCAAAATCAACGTCAGAGGAACTAGATCTTACAATTAATTCTTTATTCACTCTGAATGAATTTTTATCTGTTTTGATATTTTAATTCCCTCACAGAGGGTTTAATTTTCCGACGCTTTCCGCGGAAAAGTATTATAAATAAACAAAATTGCTTAGTATTATACCCTTAATAGGAATTAAAATTGCAAAACTGATGGATTAAACAATAAAATTTGTTTCATCTAAAAAAAATGAAATAAATTTTTACTACAGGTTTTTTTGAATAAACCCAACGAAATTTACCCTAGCGTTCTTGCTAAGATTAAATTTCTTTTTCAATGAACGTTTGTATAATGAGTATACAATCACATAAAAAAGAAAAAGTAGTTATCTAACTACTTTTTCTTGTGACGGTTAGCTCTTCTTCTTTTCTTACGCTTATGCGTAGCTACCTTATGTCTTTTTCTTTTTTTACCGCTTGGCATCGACTTTAATTTTTTATATTAATACTTATTTTACTTCTACGCTAGTTTTAACACCCTCTACAAATACTTTTGCGGGTTTGAAAGCTGGGATATTGTGAGCAGGAATCTTAATAGTTGTGTTTTTAGAAATGTTTCTTCCTGTTTTTTCTGCTCTAGTTTTGATAATGAAACTACCAAAACCTCTTAGGTAAACATTATCACCGCTTTCTAATGAGTTTTTCACCTCTTCCATAAAGGATTCAACAGTTGCCTGTACATCTCCCTTTTCCATGCCAAGTTTCTCTGAAATCTTAGCTACAATGTCTGCTTTAGTCATTTTTTTATATTTGTTTACAGTGTTATAAATTTAGGGGATGCAAATATATAAATTAATTACCCAATAAATAAACTGTAAATAATTAAAATTTAACTAAATAAAGCTATTATTTTTGTACACGATAAAGAAACATATGGATTTTAAAGGCGTTATCATGCATTGGTATGATAAAAATAAAAGGATTTTACCATGGAGAACAACCAAAAATCCGTACAATATATGGCTTTCTGAAATCATGCTTCAGCAGACTAGAGTGGAACAAGGACTCCCTTATTACCTAAAGTTTACCGAAAAGTATCCTACAGTTTTTGATCTTGCACAGGCTTCGGAAGAAGAAGTTTTGAAATTGTGGCAAGGACTTGGCTACTATTCTAGAGCTAGAAACTTACATACAACAGCTAAAAAAGTTGCTTTCGAATTTGATGGAAACTTTCCTGATAACTATAAGGATTTAAAACAACTAAAGGGAGTGGGAGATTATACGGCTAGTGCTATTGCCTCTATTTGTTATAATGAAATAACGCCTGTTGTAGACGGGAATGTATATAGGGTTCTAGCTAGATTTTATGGGATAGATCTACCAATTAATAGTACCGAAGGGGTTAAATATTTTAAATCTTTGGCAGAAGAATTAATAGATACTCAAGACCCAGGCACTTACAACCAAGCATTAATGGAGTTTGGAGCAAAGCAATGTAAACCTCAATCTCCAGATTGTAGTATTTGTGAGCTTCAGTCTAAATGTGTTGCTTTTAATAAGAACGAAATTTCTTTACTTCCTGTTAAATTAAAAAAGACGAAGGTTAAAAAGAGATATTTTAATTATTTAATTATTACGGATGATAAAAAAACAGTCCTTCAACAGCGAACAAAGAAGGATATATGGCTTAATTTATATGAATTCCCTTTGATTGAAACTTCTTCAGCAATAAAAATAGACGATTTAATAAAGCACGAAGACTTTTTAAAACACACAAAAGGCTACACTTTTGATGTGAATTTGTATAATGAGGAGTCTAAAGTTCATAAATTATCACATCAACATATATATACTCAGTTTTGGATTGTAACTTTGCAGAGCGAATTAAAAAACGGGATTTCTGTAGATAATGTAAGAGATTATCCTGTACCTGTGCTAATTGCAAATTTTGTTGAAGAGTTTGGATTTAATAGTTAGTGCGTTTTAATTGCAAACAAATACTTTTAAAGTTGAAGTTGCAATTTGAAGGACATCTTGTAAATTACCATTTTTTTGCAATGAAAATTTAGTAATTTTTAATACATTTATAAATTAACGAAATAGATTTTAAGAAATAATATTATGAGTGGAACGTTAAATAAAGTAATGCTGATTGGTCACTTAGGAGACGACGTGAAAATGAATTATTTTGAAGGAGGCAATTGTATTGGACGTTTCCCGCTAGCAACCAATGAAACGTATACAAACAGACAAACAGGAGAGCGTGTTTCTAATACCGAATGGCATACTGTTGTAGTACGTAATAAAGCTGCCGAAGTTTGTGAGAAATATTTAAGCAAAGGTGATAAAGTTTATATTGAAGGACGCTTAAAAACAAGACAGTGGCAGGGAGAAGATGGAAATATGAGATATACCACAGAGGTACAGGCAACAGATTTTACTTTCTTATCTAATAAAGGAGAAAGTGCAGGAGGGGCTCAGCAAAATGCTTCTTCGCCTAGTCAAAATCAAAGTAGCAATAACCAAAATACAGAATCGCCTCAGCAGCATCATCAAGCATCGGAACAATCGCCATTATCTCCAGATGCAGATGACGATTTACCATTTTAACCAAGTTTAATCAAAACAAAAACCTTTGGACCCAGAGCCCTCGAGTTTATTTTCAATTTTATTATTTATTGACACAACTTCAATTATTAAATTGATAGTTTTAGTTGTATTACTTGCTTGTTCTGCTCTTATTTCTGGAGCAGAAGTAGCCTTTTTTTCACTTTCTCAAACAGATGTTAACGACGTCCAAGACAAAAAAACTACCGTAGGAAACATAATTGTAAAGCTACTAGACAAACCAAAAAAGTTATTAGCAACTATTTTGGTTGCCAATAATTTTATAAATATTGCCATTGTATTATTGTTTAGTTCTCTCGGAAATTTTTTCTTCGGAGGCTTAGAGGGAAGAATTTTAGGAATTATAGAAGTGCGTTTTATTGTGGAAGTAGTTGTTGCTACTTTTCTAATTTTGCTCTTTGGAGAAATTCTTCCAAAAGTATATGCAAATAGAAACAAGCTCAAATTTGCTTATTTTATGGCATATCCCTTGAATGTTTTAGATACACTTTTCTATCCTTTAAGTATGCCAATGCGCTCCATAACCATCTTTTTACAAGATAAATTAGGAAAACAGCGTACCAATATTTCAATAGATCAACTTTCTCATGCATTAGAACTTACCTCGGAGGAAGATACAACAATAGAAGAACAGAAAATCTTACAAGGAATTGTTTCTTTCGGAAATACGGATACACGACAAGTAATGCAGCCTCGAATAGATGTTTTTGCATTAAATGAAGAGATGAAGTTTCAGGAAATTGTGGATGAGATTATTAAGAATGGCTATTCTAGAATTCCAGTTTTTAAAGATAATATGGACAATGTAACTGGAGTTTTATATGTAAAAGATTTATTGCCATATCTAGATAAAAAGAATTTTGATTGGGCTTCTTTAAAAAGAGAGCCTTATTTTGTTCCTGAAAATAAAAAATTAGACGATTTATTGAAGGAGTTCCAAGAGATGAAAAAGCATTTAGCTATTGTTGTGGATGAATATGGAGGGACTTCGGGATTGGTAACTTTAGAAGATATTATTGAAGAAATTGTAGGAGATATTAGTGATGAATTTGATGATGAAGATCTTGTTTATTCTAAATTAGATGAAAAAAACTTTGTCTTTGAAGGAAAAACAGCATTAAAAGACTTTTATAGAGTTATTGATATTGAAGATGAAAGTATTTTTGAAGACAATAAAGGAGAATCTGAAACCATAGCAGGATTTGTTTTGGAAATAGCGGGAAGCTTCCCAAAAAAAGGAGAAAATATTGTTTTCAATAATATTACCTTTAAAATTGAAGCGTTAGATAAAAAGCGAATCAAACAAATAAAAGTTACACTTCATTGAAAAAAGCAATCTTTATAAACATATTTATTTTAAGCGTAGTTTTATATTCATGTGGAAATGATCCAGTTCCAAAACCTAATGGAATGCTTCGTTTGGAATATCCTACTGCTTCTTATATTTCAGTAGAGAGAGTATGTCCTTATATTTTTCAAGTGAATAAAGAAACAACGGTAAAGACCTCTAACAATTGTTCCATGACGGTTGATTATCCGCAAATGAATGCGAGTATCTATATTACGTATAAGCCCGTTAAGAACAATTTGGACAAATTATTACGAGATGCTCAAAAACTTACTTATGAGCATGTAGCTAAGGCCGATAATATCCAAGAACAGCCATTTGTAAATCCAGATAATAAGGTTTATGGAATGTTTTATTTGGTAACAGGCAATGCGGCTTCGGCTTCTCAATTTTATGTAACCGATAGCACTTCTCACTTTCTAACAGGGTCATTATATTTTAACACCAAACCTAATTACGACTCGGTACTTCCAGCCGCTAAATACTTAGAAGAAGATATTAGAAAGATTATGGAAAGCCTAAAGTGGCAAAATTAACTACCTAAATAATATATTAACCCGTTGTGCATTTAGGCAATATTGATTTTTAGGTTATTGATATTTCTGTTGAATTCAAATATGTTTATATATTGAATGACCGTCATAGCCGTAATCTTAGATAATATTCTGTTTTTGAATCCCTCAAAAGATTTAGCATAATTCCTTCGAATCATAAATTGGTCGCAAAGTTGAGAAAACAATGTTTCAATACGCTTTCTGGATTTCTTAAAAACGTACGGCTGCTCCCTATAGTTATGCTGGTTTGTTCTCATAGGGGTTTCAAGTCTAATATTATGATATTCAAATAAATTCAATTGATATTCAGCCGACAAATACCCTTTATCACCAAGTAATATGCAATCACTTAATTGATGCTTTATATCCTTTAAATAATTAATATCGTGCACAGAGGCTGGACTAATATCCATACTTTCGATAACACCCTGAGCAGAACAGACAGCATGTAATTTATATCCATAATAATGGCTTGATTGACTTGCACAATATCCTTTTTCGGGCAGACTGTAGTTTTGTTCTTTACATATCTTACTTCTAGCGCTTCTTGATAATTTACAGACCTCTAACGGCATACTGTCAACAATATAACAATGCTCAGATTTATTCAACTTTCTCACTAATGCCTTGCGAAGTGATTCTCTAAAAGAAAACAACTTACGCTTTCTTCTATTGTAGACACTGCGCTCTATTTTGCTGGATAGACCAGCAGGTAACATTCGAAAAAGCTGGCATTCACTATCAACACTCATATATTCTGATGTTAAATCAATAGCTATAAGCTCTTTATCTCTTAATTTAGGTTTACGGATTTGATGTAAATAATCCATTTTACAATCCAATTCTTTTAAAACCTTGAGGATTTTGTCGTAATTTGCTTGAAAGTTGTGCATATAAATTATAGTGTGGTTACTACAATTTACTGCATTTTAGCAGTTTGCACAACTTTTTCTAAATGCACAACGGGTTATATTATGTTGCGTATACTAATTTTAATAGTATTGATTCTTCCATGGTTTTCATGGTCGCAGGCTG
The DNA here is from genome assembly GCF_000260115.1 of Galbibacter orientalis DSM 19592. Taxonomy (GTDB): domain Bacteria; phylum Bacteroidota; class Bacteroidia; order Flavobacteriales; family Flavobacteriaceae; genus Galbibacter; species Galbibacter orientalis. The sequence continues at coordinate 1,282,091 of NZ_JH651379.1, forward strand.
CGGATATCGACAAGGAGTATTTCTCTGTTGCTTATGTGAAATTACCTTCTCATCCTATTTTAAATGAGAACGAGCGAACTTATAATGTTTCAAGTACAATAGACGAAACCGTAGGGAATTTAATTTCTGAAACAGCTATTTCTAACGATATCCAAATACAAGGATTTAGAAGAGAAGAAGTAGCACCTAAAGTACATGTAAAGTTAAATTTATCGAGTTTTTTAATCGATCCCCAATCGTTTTCTATTGACAGTAAGCTTATAGAGGTAAAAGACGATGATGGGAATGTTGTGCGGTCATATTATGTATACCGTTATTTGTTTAGTTACAAAGTAAGAGGAGGGTATATGGTTGAAAATCCGTTTGAACTTAAAATGGAAAATAACCTAGACAGAGTGGAGAAATACGCTTCAGATTATTTTAACAGTAAACAAGAGGCTTACGCACATTACGATGTAAATAAAGAGGAGATAAAAGAAGAAATACTTTATAATTTTGTGGAGTATGTTAGTTATAGAATAGATGATATAATAAACTCGGCTTTTGGATATAGACCCTATAAAACGAATGCTTATTTATGGATATTAGATTCAAGAAATAATCCGCTTACAGAGCCTCAGAAAACAGAATTTAGCAAGGTAAAAGCGATAATGAGTGGAATAAACCATGAAGCTCCAATTGAAGAAACTAGAGAAGCATTATCTCCAATAGTTGAAGCGTTTGAACAAATGGCTAATCAAATAGAAGGAGATTCTAGAAGAGAGCGAAAGGTAAAATTTGCTTGTTTATATAATTGCGCTATTCTATCATACTATATGGACATCCCTAGTCAAGCCATAAAATATGCTGAAATGATTTTTCCACTTAAGTATAGCGATACAGATGCAGAAGAGTTAATAAATACCGCCAGTGATTTAGATAAAATACTAGCCGCAAATATGGTAGATAGTAGAAGAATGGTAGTTCCAATAGATGAGAAATTTAATGAGGTAGAAGTTGAAGAAGTAAGTAGTTTTGCATATTTGGTTACCGTTGAGAACGATACATTAATCGCAAATATGAATTATCAAGATCTTGCAATGGTAGGAGCAGAAGCAAAGGTATATTTACCCGATGAGAACGGAAATTTAAAGCTAAATATATTTAATGCAGCAGATTTAAAAGAATTAGTTTTTGATGAGAACAACATATATGTTCAGAAGGAATTTATTTCATACAAAAACAACCCTCGGGCTAAGTCGCCAGAAAAATATTTGGTACGAAAAGAATTTGAAACAGAAGAGCTTTCTATGTATGCATTTCTAGACGATGAGGTTGTTTTCTTTATAAAAGATGAAGAGGTAGGTTATTCTAACCGTTCGTATAAATTTTTGATGGGGTTTAAAAATGAGTTAAAAAAGTTTACAGGTTCTTGTTCTAAAGTAAATGAGTTGATAGATAAGAACTATTATAAAAACAATACGGCAAGCTTACGCAGTTTTATTGAAGATGTTGTGTATTGTGAATAGAATAAAGAAAGAGGAGTTTTTAAACTCCTCTTTTACCTTATAAGTACATTGTATTTAAATCGATAGTGTCTATTCTGATTTAAAAACTTTAACCTGATTTTTTACACTATAATAAATATCATCGGTAGCATAATCTACATCGTAAATTGGTCTTAGATTATCAACAGTTATTTTATCTAGTTCTTCTCCTGTTTCTTTATCTACTTTTATTAATAAGCGTTCACCATTTTCTCCTTTAGCAAAAAGAATAGCATATTTGTTTGTTTCTTGTAGGGCATTGTGTCTTTCCTTAGCAAAAAGCATTGCTGCAGCGGTAGCTATATAGCCTGCATCGCCAATTGCTTTAGCTTTATCACCAAAAACTGCCGAAGTAGAACTTCTACTTACTATATTTCCTTCAGAATCTCTGTAGTAAGTATTTGTAGTAGAAGTTGCACCAGCAACAGCAAAGCCAATATTTGCAAGTCCTAGCCCTATATTTTTTAGTACACGACCTGTTTCTCCAGGTTGCTTGTATTGGTTATGAAATATAACTTTTCCACTTTTATCAACTCCAACAACTTCATTTAACCCTGTTATTGTTACATTATTAGGGAAAATTTCTAGACTTGTTAAATCTTTTTCATTTTTAAGTTTTAATTCTGCATAAGGCTCGGGTTTTTCAGTACTGTTTTCATCAAATCGGTAGAGCTCTTCATCGTTGTATATAATAAAGTTTCCAGAGTTTTCATTGTATTCAGCAAATGTTGGTCGCTTTTCGTGGAAATTCTTGCCAAACTGACCCATGTAATCCTGCGAAAGTGACCCACTGAATCCTATTTAAAGTGACCCGGGTATTCCTGTCTAAATTGACCCACCTCTAGAAAGAGCATGTATTAAATAACTTGTATGGTTATAATCAAGAAAAATAACCATGGCAAACATACATTTAGACATGCGAAAAATCAAACAACTATATCGTTTACATACTCAAGGAGTTAGTAAGCGGAGCATCAGTAAACAACTTGGTATATCCAGGAATACTGTTCGCAAATACATCGAATTATTACTAAAGAGCAAGCTTACAAGTGAAGAGGTTGATAAGCTTGGTTTTGAAGATTTACGTATATTATTGCATATTGATGAGACCCACATAACGACTCGTCATGAGTATGTTTTTAAGTTATACCCAGAGGTAAGCAAACGCCTTAAAAAGGTTGGAGTTACTCGTTACATGATCTGGGAGGACTATTATCAAAATAAAAAGGTATTTATCTCTTATTCTAGATTTTGTCATTTGTATAGAGTTTGGTCTCGTACTCAAAATCCAGTCATGCGATTTAACCATAAGGCTGGGGATAAAATGTTTGTGGACTTCACAGGAAAGAAATTAGCTATCATAGATCCCGCTACTGGTTTACTAAAAGAAATGGAAGTATTTATTGCTGTACTAGGAGCAAGCGGCTATACCTATGTAGAAGCTTGTCGTTCACAAAAACGAGAGGATTTTATTGGGTGCATAGTAGGTGCATTACATTTTTTCGGAGGCGTTCCTAGAGCAATAGTAACTGATAACTTAAAGTCAGCTGTTACAAAAAGTAGCAAGTATGAGCCTATCCTTAATGAGAGTTTATTGGCTATGGCAACTCATTATGATACCACGATACTTCCAACAAGAACCTATCGTCCAAGAGATAAGGCACTAGTAGAAAATGCTGTAAAGATTATCTACACAAGAGTTTTTGCTCCATTAAATGGGAATGATTATTATACCTTAAGTGCTTTAAATGAAGCTGTATTAGAACTCACGGGGAAGCATAATAAAATTAACTTTCAAGCAAGGGACTGTTCTAGGTTAGATTTATTTACATCTTTGGAGCAAGAAGAATTATTGCCATTGCCTACAGATAAATATCAACTACGTGCCTACCTAATGGGAACAGTATATAAGACCTCTCATATCCACATTAATAAAGATAAGCATTATTACAGCGTTCCTTATCGTTATATAGGAAAGAAGGTTCGCATCATTTATACAAAAGACACCGTTGAAATTTACTATAAGCAAAAACGGATTGCTGTTCATAAAAGAGGCTTAAAACGTCATGGTTACACTACCGATAGCGAGCATATGCCTTCAACACATCGTTATGTAGCTGATTGGAATCCTGACACCTTTTTAAATTGGGCTGAAGGTATTGGAGGCCATTGTAAAACTTTCATCACTTTATTATTAGGAAAAAGACAACATCCTGAACAATCCTATAAATCTTGTGCTGGTGTATTAGGGCTAGCTAAAAAAGTTGGGAATGAACGTCTTGATAATGCTTGTAAACGAGCTTTAGATTATGAACGCATCAATTATCAAAGTGTTAAAAGTATTCTTGAAAAAGGATTGGATTTTATACAGGAAGATACCAATACAGAATCTACAATCCCTAAGCATGGAAACATCAGAGGGGGCGATTATTATAAATAATTAAATCATTATAAATTATGAATGACCAAACATTACAACAAATGAAACAACTAAGGCTATATGGCATGCATAGAGCCTTTACGACAACACTAGAAGCAAATCATCTAGCATATACTAATGATGAGCTAGTAGCGTATTTATTACAATCTGAATGGGATGATAAACACAATAGAAAAATAGAACGATTAACCAAAGCAGCCAAGTTTAGATATAAAGCTTCTGTAGAAGAGATATCTTTTGAATCCAGCCGAATGATTGACAAAAACCTATTAATTAGGTTCACATCGTGCGAGTTTATTAAAAACAAGGAAAACATACTCATTACAGGAAGCACAGGTGTTGGTAAAAGCTTTATTGCCTCAGCTATTGGATACCAAGCTTGTTCTCTAGGGTATAAAGTCAAATATTACAATATCAATAAGCTTTTTGCTAAACTCAAACTAGCTAAAGCAGACGGTTCATACATGAAAGAAATCGATAGAATAGAAAAACAGGATTTGCTCATTCTTGATGATTTTGGACTTCAAGAACTTGATACTAATAAAAGACAAGCTTTTATGGAAATCATCGAAGACAGACATGGAAAACGTGCTACTATCATAGCCTCACAACTACCAATTATGGGATGGCATCAAATTATCGGAGAACAAACTATTGCTGATGCTATTTTAGATCGACTGGTACATGCAGCACATAGAGTGGAACTTAAAGGTGAATCCATGAGAAAAAAAAGAAAAAAACAATGATAAATTTTATATTTTTATAAGCACAAAACTGCTCTTTTTAGAACCTGTTTTACTATGCTCAATTTAAACAGGAATGGGTGGGTCAACTTTACAGGAATTTACACTTTTCGTTCAACTTTAAATTTTTTCTCCATATTTTTTCACCTGTTTTATAATTTACCATATTTGCGTAGGTGGCAGTTATGTATAAAACACGACCGTTTTTAGTTTTTTCAAGAAAATAAATAGGATCCTCTTCATCATCACATATTTTTACATCTTTTTTCCACATTTTCTCACCTTCTTTATTAATAAGCATCATTTCATCATCATACACATACAAGAAATCGGTACCAATGGGAACAACACTCTTAATTCCTTTACCTTTAGGATCTTTTTTCCATACTTTTTCACCAGTTGTATAATCGTAGAAATTGAATCCTTTCTGATGTGCTAAAAGCATTTTATCTTGCCAATCTTCAAAAAGAACAACATATTTGGTAGTTAGTTTTTTATCCCATATTTGGGTGCCATTTTCTGCATTATACAGCATTACTTCGTTTTTGTTGGAAATTATTCCTTTACTTTCTATAGTTACTACTTTTGCTCCGTCTAATGATCTTTTGAAATCAATAATATCACCAGAGTCTACTTTCCATAATAATTCTCCTGTTTGCTTATCTAGCACGAAGAATTGTTTTTTAATTAAAGAAAAAACTTTATCGTTGGTATAATCCATTTTGTCTAGATCTCCAATTTTATTCATTCCAGCTATTTTACTCACGGTTTGTAACCATTCTGCATAGGTTTCAGAAACAACGGTTTGCCATTCGAACTTTTGTTCTGGAATATTGTATTTAGCAATTATGAGTTCTTTGCCTTTAACACCTCTTAGTAAAAAGGCATTTTCATCAAAAAGATATTCCGCTTGGAAATACTCTGCTTCGCCTTCAGCAGAAAAAAGTATTTGCCCATCATAACTATTAATAACAAAGAGTCTTCCGTCAAAAAATTTCTCAACAAAGGGAGTGGATTCAATAACATTAAACTTGGTATAATCAATCCCTCCAGTAGTTAAAAATTCAGCTGCCATATCGACTCCTGTACGTTGAGGGGCTGGTTTCTCCCAAATAATTTTTTCTTGTTCGGGGTCGTAAGCATATACCTTGGCGCCATCTGAAATTACAGTAATGCCGTTGAAAGGTACAACTAGAAGGTCGTCTACTGTGTTTTCAAAATCTAAAGTTTTAGAGGCTTCTCTCTGTGAGAAGCTAAGCTGCGTTGCAAGAAGGCAGCATAAGATAAGTACTATTTTTTTCATTTTATTTACATAATTTGATAGCTCTAAATATAGAAAAAAGTAATCATTTAGAGGTAAATAGATAATTTTAGTTAGAATATTTTTTATGTATTTACGTAAGAGATACTTAGAAGAGGATATTAGAAAGATTATGGGAATAGTTCATTGGAAATAAGATACTCCTTCTCCAAGAATAACTTATTAGTGCTTTCAAATTCTCAAATTATAGCTTAAAAAAATAATTAAGTAGGGTAAATCTTAATGTTTAATCAAAAATTTACTACTTATTGATGTTAAATTATGATTTTATATTTGTAGGAGGTGTCTTTATAAAGGTCTAATTATAAATATAATATATATGTCTATCTCAAAAACATATCCGAGATTTCTCCTTACTACACTACTTTTTTTGTCTTTTGTAACAAGCACGCTAACTGCTCAAGATTCTGTGGATATAATCACCATGCTAAATGGAGATATTAAAAAGGGGAAGGTAATAAGTGTAAATTCCGATGCTATAAAGTTTACTTATGTTGGGGAAAGTTTGGAATATGAGATTTCCAAAGAGGAAATAAATCAAATTCAATTTTCCAGTGGTAGGGTAGAAGTTGTGAATGAGCCAAAGCAAGCTTCTAGTTTGATAGCAAATAATTCATCTTCAGGAAGTACTAAAAATAAAGTGGCTGTGTTACCTTTTTCTATTGTATCTAATGATGATGCCATAAAACCTGATGTTTTTGGGGTGCAAGTACAAAACGATTGTGCAAATATTTTGCGAGAAGAGAGTGCGTTTGCTGTAACTATTCAAGACCCAATGACTACAAATGCATTATTGGCTAAAAAAGGAATAGATGCAGCGGCTATAGCTACACTTTTACCAACTGAATTAGCTTCTATACTTGGAGTGGAATATGTTATGTATGGCGCAACTGAAGTTATAAATGAAGGAACAAGAACTTATGGTAGTGATGTAGTTTCTTACAAGGATAAAGAAAAGGAGAAAGACAGAAAAAATACAGAGAATAAAGGGGTAGCAATAGCTTCATCTAATTCTTCAACAACAATAAGCTACGATGTAAAATTAGATTTAAAAATCTTTAACGATAAAGGGGAAAATATATATGCAGAGTCTAGACATCCTTTTGGATTGGGGATTGATGCGTATCACTCAGGGTTAAAGTATATGATTAAACGTTGCCCTTTTGGTAGTAAGTATAAAAAATAATTAAAAAATGCCTTCAAAACTTAATTTTGGAGGCATTTTATTTGATTAAGATGTCAAAAATTACTTTTCATTTAACAATAACTCAGCATTTTCAATACTGGTATTGATTTCTTGTTTTAAGGCTTTTACGTTTTCTTCTTCTTCTTTTAATAATTCCTTTTTTTCTTCGGAGAGTTCTTTTCCGTTAAGGATTTCTTCATGGTCAAAACGTTCTCCAAAACTCTGCATCCAATCCATCATTGATTTATGTGCTGCTTGAAGGTCTTTTTTTGCCGCTTCATATTGCATTCCAGTTTCTGTGGAATCTACTTTTGCGTTTAGCGCGCCAATTAATTTAGTTATGGTATTCATTTTAGGCATCAAGCTATCGTGTACAGCCATTACCATTTCCATTTTAGAAGGCTCTGAACTTTGTTTTTTCTCTTGCTTGCAACCAATTACGCTAAATGAGATTGCTAAAATTATTAATAATAATTTTTTCATTTTTAATGATTTTTTATTTTCAATAGACTTTCAAATATTCTATAGTTGGGTTTGTAGTTTTTTCTTGTTAAAACTCCCAATAAGAGCAAAAATACAGATTAATATAACACTTAATCCAAATAGAGGGAGTAGAATACAAAGAATTCCAACTAGAATAACAACACCATAACTTGCTTTAAAAGATGCTGGAACTTTTGGAATTCCCCAATCTCCTTTGCGTTTTCGTAAAGCATAGGAGATTAATGCGGAAAGACTCATTAGGAATAAAACTGCCCCTGCAAAAATCATTAAAATCCAATTCCACTTTCCAAATTGCCCTTGGTGAAAAGCCATCAACCACATTCTGCCGCGCATTAAAATTCCAACATCTTCCCAATTGTGTTGCAATACTTGTGCTCCAGTATGCGGATTAAAATGAATCATTTTTTGGTCATTTTGATTTGCATAATATGTGTTGGAAACACTGTAAACCCCGTTTTTCCCTTTTGGAAAACTTATTTTTACCTCCCCAGGAAGGTTTAGCAGTTTTGCTTTTACTACCATTTCATCTAAGGAAATTATAGGAGCGTTTTCAGGGTTGTTATTTACACTAAACTTATTCCAAGTGGAAGGGTAACCCGTGTTGGTTTTCTCTTGAACCCATTTAAATCCAGCTCCCCAAATATCTGTCCAAGGTAATCCTCCAGCTAGAATTATTAGGAATAAAATGGACATCCAAAATCCAGTAATAGCATGGGTGTCTCTAAAAAAAGTACGTTTACCTAGATTTGTTCTCGGAATAAAATAACCTTTTATTTTCCAACCACGTTCTGGCCACCAAATAAATAAACCAGTAAGGATTAAAACTACCATCCAGCAGGCAATTAATTCAACTACTTTAGTTCCATATTTCCCCATGAGAAGCTCTCCATGAAGTTTTCTTACTTTATACATAAACGATTTTTGGGGCAATATTTCTCCAGAAACGTCTCCTTTATACGGATTTACAAATAAACTGCTAGCATGTCCAAACATTCCAGAAGTAAATTCGGTTGCTTGAGTTTCTTCAGAAGAAAGAATCATCCCGTTAGGCTTTTTTACCGCATTTTCTTTGGCTATTTCCCATTGCTTTTGGTAAGAAATTGCCTTCCCTTGTGCTGCTACTTCTTTTACGGGTTTATAAATGGGAGCTTCGTATTGTGCTTTAAATAGATATATTACTCCAGTAACCGAGAGTAAAAGTATGAATGGAAGCGAAACAAGGCCTGCAATAAAATGCCATTTCCAAAGCCACTTGTTGAGTTTAGTGTTTTTTTTCATCTGTATTAAAATTTATAACGAATTCCTACATGAAAAGCACGCGGATTTCCAATGCTGTAATTATTTTCTTTACTGTATTGGTTAAAAGACGCCCTTGTAGAATAGAGGGTATCGAAAATGTTTAAAGCATGTGCCCAAATTTCAAATTGTTTGAGTTGGTAGCTAGCCCGTAAATTAAAAATATTATGTCCATCATAGGTTGCGGTGCTAAAAGTTCCATCGCCATTATCTATTTGGTTTTCGAAACTAGTATTGTATTTTCCTACCAATTCATATTCTAAACCAAGCATAAAATTTTTAATGAAATTAGGGTGATAATTTATTTGAGTGTTCCCTAAAAGACTAGGAGCCGTTTCTTGGTCGGTGTTAGAATAATCTATACCCCTTCGTAAAATTTAATGTAGCGATGCTTTGCAAAACTTCCATTGTGGGTTAAGCTTAATTCTGGAATTGGTTTATAGGTTATTCCATATTCAACTCCGTAAGAGCGTGTTTCTCCAGCATTGGCATTGTAAAATTCATCGTTAGTATCTCGCAAGGTTACTAAGGTGTTTTTTCCGTCTAAAATGTAAAGTGCAGCATCCAGTTTCCATTTTTCAGATACAAAATATCCACCTATTTCATAATTGTCATAGTGGCTAGGCTTTAAGTCAAAAACTTCTCCACCAACACCTACATAACTATTTCTGTATAAAGTAGAAGTCTGCGGGGGTGTAAATCCGTTTGAATAATTAGCATAGACACCAGAACGGTTTGTAAAGTTGTAATTAAAACCAATTTTAGGAGCAAAATTATCATAATTATTTTCCGAATCTTTAGGCCCTGCCTGCCCGTCTAACATATTATTGTAATCATAATCAAAGCGGTCGTAACGTAATGCAGCTGTAATTTTTAAGTTTTCAATAGGATTAATTTCATACTGAAGAAAACCAGCATAATTAAATATATCGGCATTGTAATTAAGTATGTAATCCCCATTGTTTAAATTATAATCAGTATTAATTCCTGTAGATGGATCCACAAAAACAGTTATAGATTCTGCAACATAAGTCTGCGGAGAATAATCGGCGGTTGCCCCAATAATTAATGATGAGTTTGCAAAATCAAAATCTTTTTTATGCTGAAGTAAACCAACAAAACTATTGTAAGTATTAGAGTTTATTTCTCCAGAACCTTCTCCCGTTAATTGTCCGTTTTGTCTAATTTGACGAATTCGATACGACGGAATTTGATCCATAGTATTGTTTCTGAAAACAAAGTTGAACGAAGTTTTATTTTTTTCATTCCAAACCTTATCTAATGTGGATCTAAAGCGAAAAGCTTTGGCTACCCTTTCAGTAAAAGTTTGATCGCTTTCATAATTCCCTGCTTGATAATCTTCTTCTGTTAAAGAACCAGACATATCTGACCGATAATCTACCATATCAAAAATATTTGTCCATCGAAGCGATGGATCTATTTGATACACAGTTTTAAAAGTAACCGCAAATTTTTCGTAATCGCTATGTTGTATTGGACCATTATTTCTCTGAATGTATTGTGTGCCGAGGTAGAGTCCTAGTTTTTCACTTACATTTTTTGAAGCATCAAAAGAATACTTTGTGAGTCCTAAATCGTTAATTTCAAAACCTAAACTCCCTTGTAATTCTGGAGTAGGTTCTTTGGTGATAAAGTTAAAGCTTCCTCCAATAGCTTCGCTTCCATAGATGCTAGAAGCAGAGCCTTTTAAAATTTCTACTCTTCCAAAAGAAACATCGTTCATTTCCAATAGAGCATTATGGTTAAAAACTGCTGTAGGTCTAATTGGAAGTCCGTCTTCTAAATATAAAAACAAAGATTTTGTCGAGATAGGAGAACGTACAGCCATCATATGTTGTTCGTTGCTCGATGCTTTGGAAGTAGACATATAAATACCTGGCGCTTGATTAACTAATTGCTCAATTCCAAAAGGCTTTGTTTCTTCTATGGTTTTTGCACTAATAACCGAAATAGCACCCGGAACTTCCGAACGCTTTTGTTCTTCACGACTAGCAGAAACTATTATTTCTTCCAAATTCTCGGTGCTTTCTTTGAGAATAATGGTATTAAAATGGTTGTTTAATACGATCCTTCTTGTTTCATACCCCATGTATTTTACAATAACTTTAGGGGCGTTTAGCGTAATGGAAAAATTACCATTTACATCTGTAGAAACTCCTTTATTTTGATTGTTTTCTGATATAATTGTTACTCCATCTAATGGAGTGTTTTGTGAGTCTTTTACTTGCCCTTTAAATGCATTTTGTGCAGTAAGAGTATATCCCATCAAGAAAATGACGGTTGCTATAAATATATTTTTCATTGGTTTACGTTAGCTTATAAAGAATATTGAAGTCCGAAGGTTAATGTTTCTTGATTTTTTAGTTGAATACCATTCATGTTTTGATAGATAGGAAGCGCTGCTTCAAAACCAAAACGTAAATTTTTCAAACTTCCTTTAAAGGCATATAAGTTGAAGCCTATACCTGCTTCTGCATATGTTTTTCCACTGTTTGCAGTGTCTGCTGTTACAACCATCATCGGATTTAAATCTGGATTCTCACCTTCTATTTTTCCGAGAGATGCCCACTTTATACGCCCAGAAAAGCTAAACCATTGGTTAACAGGCATTGATATCCAGTTATTAATGCTGTATTCGTTTCCTAAGCGGTATTCGTTATCATTTTCTCCAAAACGGAAAACCCCTTTAATTTGTGACCCAAACGATAGGCGTTCCCATTGTTTTAAATAAGTAAGTCCTAAGTTGGTATCAAAAGTGCCGCTTCCAATTTGCATGGGGTAAGGTAGAATTGTTTCGTTTGGAGCAGACATTGGAGTAATGTCTTTTTTGTCTATGCTTCCTGTTGGCAATGAAACACCTACTTGAGCATGTAATTGCTGACTATTTTTATTGAAAAATGTATACAGAGCTACAAGTTTAAGGTCTCATAACCCGAAGGTCACTGGTTCGAGTCCAGTTCCCGCTACTAGGAAAAACAAGGGTTTCAAGAGATTGAGACCCTTTTTTATTTCCACCTAGTACAGAATAAGTACAGAATCAGCTTTTTTTTGATTCTTTATATAATTTGTATTCATTCTAAACTATTTGAAGGTAAGTTTAATTAATTTTCATTCTAAAAGCATTATTTCCTACATTGAAGCTGAAAAAAAATTAGCCAAACAAAACTCAGCAAAATCAATGTTACCTCTAACTAAATCTCGCTTTAAATTAGGATTAGAATGCCCAAATAAACTTTACTTCACTTCAAAAAAAGAATTTGCTAATACACATTTGGAAGATTCATTTTTAATAGCCTTGGCAAAAGGAGGTTTTCAAGTAGAAGCCTTGGCTAGATTACACTACCCTAACGGAATCTTTATAGATACTGAAAATTACGAATATGATAAAGCAATTCAACAAACTCAAATTTGCTTCCAAAAAGATAATGTAGCTATTTATGAAGCTGCATTTGAAAGTGAAGGTCTTTTTATTCGGACGGACATTGTTTCTAAGAAGGGAAATCATATTAAACTCATCGAAGTTAAAGCAAAATCCTTTGACCCTAGTGATGAATTTCTTTTTGTAGGAAAACGAGGTGGTATAAATAGCGGATGGAAATCTTATTTATTCGATTTGGCTTTTCAAAAATATGTAGCACAAAAGGCTTATCCAGAGTTTACATTTGAAGCTTATTTGTTAATGGCAGATAAAACTAAGGTTGCAAAAGTAGATGGACTAAATCAATTGTTTCGTATTCCTAATAATGGTAACCCTAGAGCGTATACTGTAACCAGTATAACTTCCCTTAACGAAATTGGAGATTCTGTGCTTTCAGAAATTAATGTTGATGCTATCATTAATGCTATTATGGATAATAGACATCCTTATTTCGATAATCTTTCATTTAAAGAATCTATTGAACTTTTTAAGGAGGCTTATCAAGCCAACAGGTATCTTAATTGGCCTACAGATTTTAGCAGTTGTAAAAACTGTGAATTCAAAACTTCAAAAGAACAAGAGATTCAAGGATTGCAATCGGGGTTTAAATATTGTTTTGAAAAACAACATAATTGGTCTCCAACAGACTTTGATAAACCTAATGCTTTTGAAATATGGAATTTTAGAGGGAAGAACTTGGTTGCCGAAAACAGATTGTTAATGACAGACATCACAGAAGAAGATATTAATGTCAAACCCAGTGCAGGGAAATTATCAGCTTCAGAAAGACAATGGTTACAGGTAGAAAAGGCTCAACAAAGCGACACCTCTATTTTTGTACTGAAGGAGGAATTAAAGGATGAAATGGATAATTGGATGTTCCCCTTACATTTTATTGACTTCGAAACCAGCACCGTGGCGTTACCTTTCACAAAAAACAGAAGACCCTATGAACAAGTTGCATTTCAGTTTTCACATCATCAATTGAATGAAGATGGAAGTATTGAGCATAAAAATCAATACATCAATAACGTCCCCGGAGAATTTCCGAACTTTAAATTTGCAAGAGCATTGAAAAAGGCTCTTGCAAATGACAACGGCACTATTTTTAGGTTTGCAGCTCATGAAAACACCATTGTCAATGCCATCATTGACCAGTTACAAGCAAGTAATGAAAGTGATCGTACTGAACTCATAACTTTTTTGAAATCTATATCCACGGCAACAAAAAATAATGCTGACTATTGGGATGGATATCGAAGTATGGTAGATCTTAATAAAGTTGTTAAGGATTATTATTATAACCCACTTACAAAAGGATCTAATAGTATAAAAGCAATACTTCCCGCAAGTTTAAATTCTAGCCCCTACTTACAGGAAAAATATGGAAGACCTATTAATGAAATTGGTGTTGGAAGTTCCAATTTTGAAAAGAATCATATTTGGTTGCATAAAAAGGAAAGTGTGATAATCAATCCATATGAAATGTTACCTCCTCTTTTTCAAGGTTGGAGTATAACTGATTTGGAAAATACCCTCTCTGAACTGGAAGGTGTTGCTGATGGAGGAGCTGCCTTAACAGCCTATGCTAAATTACAGTATATGGATATGGAGGAAAATGAACGTCAAGAAATCACAAACGCCCTACTGAAATATTGTGAACTTGATACTTTGGCTATGGTAATGGTATATGAACATTTCCAAGAATTAATAAAATAAGTATGGGAAAGTTACCTAAGAATATTCAGTTGCGATACCGTGTCATTGATCGTTTACTTAGAGATTATGATACCGTTAAAACAACCATGATAATTGATAAAATATTTGAAAGGCATGATATTTCAGTTGGCAAAACTACAATTCAGAAGGACATAAGAAATATGATGATGGATTATCATGCTCCTATAGAATATGATAATTCAAAAAAGGCCTACTATTATCCCGAAAACGTAGATGAAATTTTTCCAATTATAGAATTGTTAAATGAAGAAATTGATGCCTTGCTCTTTTACTTTAAAACCATAAATCAATATAGAGACTATCCCATATTCACGGAAATATCTATGACCACAAAGAAAGTTATAGATTCATCAAACATTCCATTGAAAACTAAAGAGCTTTTTGAACAAGATACTTTACTGGAAACGGAAAGACATCCTTTAATACCAGGTCTAGGACTAATCACTGGATTGCTTGAAAGTATTGCAAATCAAAATATAATTGAAGTTAATTATAGACGCCATAATAAAGATCCAAAGAAGCATTTAATTAAACCGCTATTATTAAAGGAAGACAAATTATTATGGTATTTAATTGGAATCAATATTAAATATGATAGCTTGATAACTTTTGGATTAGATAGGATAATTAGTTTTAAGAATACTGGTGAAGATTTTGAGAAAATTGAATTTGATAGCCAAGAATATTTTAAACATTCTTTCGGGGTGACTGTTACGGATGAAGACCCTATTGAAGTGATTATTTCTTTTAATTCAAGACAGGGACATTATCTTAAAACGCTTCCCATTCACAACACACAGGAGATAATTGAAGAGAACTCAGAGTTTTTAATCATTAAAGTTATGGTAAAACCATCTTATGAATTCTACTCAAAAATTCTTAGTTATGGTTCGGATGCTAAAATAATATCTCCAAAGTCTGTTATAGATAAGGTGATAGACACCTTAAATAAAGCCAAAGACCAATACCTATCTCCATAAATTAAAAAATATAAATATTTTTTTTCATGGCGCACTTAGATTGCGCCATGTGGTTGTTTTTTTGTAGAGTAAAATAATTTTTAATCTAAATTCATTGCAGTATGAAGAAAGAAAAAATAACCATAAAGGTTCTGATAGAGAATGACAGAATCTATGTAGATGATTACAATGCCAACCAGAAAGTTCAGGTAATTGTAAATAAAACTTTAGCAAATCTTAATATAACAGCTGAAGGGAGAGAGCTTCGTCACGAGGATGGAGAGCCTATTACTGACTTTTCAAAAACAATTGAAGAAGCCAATATCCAAGATGGAGAATGCCTCCGATTTGTTAAAAAAAGCACCAAGCCTGACAGAGATAAAGGTTTTGCATAATGGAAACATTTTTATGGCACGAAAAGGAAGCTTTAAAAAACCTTTACGAGAGTGAAATTGATATTCTAAAAAGGGGGCTAAAAGGAGATTTTAAGTTATTCAAATTATTTGATCCAGCTACAACAGATGGTAGAATTGTTGCAGTTGGAGAACTTTCATTTGGGAATAATCAGAAGCAAGATTTGCAAATTATTTTTCCAACGAAATATCCTTTTGCTCCCCCAAAACTCATTTCAGTTAATACTCAAAGGGATAATGACGGTAATTTAATTGAAGGTATTCAGCCTAAACATTTCAATAAAGGAAACCAATACAATGATGCTTCTTTATGTCTTTTTGAGAAAGAATTATGGAATAAAGAAGAACATAATATTGCTTGGACTTTAAGAAGGGCTCAAAAATGGTTAGTCAGAGCTAATTCTCCAGAAGGGTTTTCTAAAGAAGAAATAATTGAAGAGTACCCTGCTATCATGCCACATTTGGGGCAAGTGCTTTTACCAAAAAGCATAGAACTCCCAAAAGGCTCTAATTCAGGACAGTTTGTTTTGACACAATTCAAGCCGAATCATTATATCCTAGAGCAAAATGTTTTAAGTAAGACTCCATTTACTTTAAGCATTAATAAAGAGGTTTTTAATTGGTTTGCCTTTGATAAAAAGTTGACACAAAAAGAACTCCTTTCAAATATTAATGCACAGGCTTTTATTAATATTCTATCCAAATATTTTGGTGTAAATCTTGCAGACTTAGAAACTAAGAATCTTGCATTTTATTTACCGGCAGAAGAAAATCCATGGTACTTTTTCAAATTTAACTTACAACAGGTTAATGGCCAATTAATAATTAGTAACCCTATTTATTATATCTCTAGAACGATAAGTAATGAACTCTATTTAAGGAGCAAAGATATTTTTGATGATAAAATATTAATAAACAAAAACGTTACGATTATTGGTGTTGGTGCTATTGGCAGTGAAGTTGCAAAATCATTAGCTAAAAATGGTGTAGGTAATTTTAATCTATTTGATATAGATACTTTTGAAATTGGAAACTCCATTAGGCATGCTGCTGACTTATACTATATTGGAGAGAAAAAAGTAGAGGTAGTAAAGCAATTAATATTAAGGTCTAATCCCAATATTTCTGTAAATGCCTATCATCAAGATGTGCTGAACGATAATGGTTTGCTTGAATCTGCATTAAGTAAAAGTGATTTATGTATTGTTTTAACTGCTGAGGATTCCGTCGATTATTTAATTAATGATAATTACATTAAAAATTTTAATTATCCATTTGTATTTGCACGAGCTTCAACAGGAGCGTTCTCCGGAGCCATTCAAGTGGTAGATTCTGATAGTGCATGTTTAAGATGCCTAAGCTTGGAAGGAATCGATGTATTACCTCAACCTAAAAGCAAAGTCAATTTTTCAGAATTGAAACGAGAATACGGAAGTTGTTCTAGTCCTGCATTGCCTGGTTCTGAAATCGATACGAAAGAAATAGCTCTACAAGTTGCTAGGGTTGCTATACAATGCTTAATGCATAATGAAAGTTCCAATTACCCAAAACTTGCCCACAAACTGCTTTTTTGGCATGGTCCGTATGGGTCTAAAAATCGTAAGCCTTTCACTTGGGAAATGAAAAACCATGAAAAATCCAAATCTTGTAAGTTATGCAATCCATAAAGAAGGTTCATTATAAAAAACAAGCGATTGAAATGTTTCAATCCGAAATTGAAAAATTTGAAGGCTTGGAATCCGGCGGTGTGCTTATAGGTCATTTGGAAGATGATGTGTTAATAATAGACAAGGCTTCAAACGGAGGACCAAATGCAGTCCATGAAGAGTTTTATTTCAGAGCCGATCCTAATTATATTGATATGTTTATCGATATGGAAATCGCTAATTCTGATTGTAAATTACGATATATAGGCGAATGGCACACGCATCCACAAATAGACCCTACTCCCAGTGATTTAGATTTACAATCTCTAAATGAAATATCTGAATCATCTGGAGATTTTTGTATATTATTAATTATAGGGGCTATTAATTTTCAGCCAAAATTCTTTTCTAAACAAGCGATCTCAATTATTAAACATGTTAAAGAGCGTAAGTTCTACCTACTCAAGTTAAATCCTTAATTTTTATAAATTGGATTAAGTTTTTATGATTCATGTTTCCTCGTTATAACTAAAATAGTTAAGAATATATCTATCCAATATTCCCGAAAATTAAACTCGCAAAATATTTCTCGGAAAAGGGACGGCATAAAGCCGTTCCGATGTCTCTTTTTATTCCGTTTCCTTTCCACTCCAAAATTTTGGCTTCCGTTTGTGTTGTGCTCAAATATTGTTTAATCTAAAAATTTCATTATCATGGAAACAAAAACAAAAGCAAACGGCGTAGCAAAAAATCAAAGTGCAACCGTTAAAAAAGAGGTTCAAAAGAAATTAACCCAGGATGCTATCGGGAAAAACGTAACACCGGAACCTAAAGTGATTTCTCAAAAATCTGAAATTAGTCTGGATGAACGTATCCAGAAGTTTGAGAAGTTAAGAGGTTTAGCAACTCAACGGGAACGTTTAGCCGAGACCTTAACCGAACTTACCAAGTTCAACTACAATCAGGATGGTTCGAGTAGCTTCTTTATTCGGGATTCTCGTCATTTGGAATTTAAGACCACCAATTCAAATCTTATCAAATTGGTAACATCACATTTACAATCCACCTTGGAACAGCGTAAAGCTGAAATTGAACAGCAGATTGTTCAATTTGAGCTCTAACGCTTAAAGTGTTGTTTTATCAGAAAGCCTACTCCCAAGAGTGGGCTTTCCTTTTTTTTAATCTAAAATTTTAGTATCATGTATTTAAATCATTTACAACAGGACGAGATTTTTATTCCATCAGAAATAAAATCTTTTGAAAGTATTACCGGAATTCAATCCCGTAGAGGGCTTGAAAATGTTATTGTATCCAATGGTAAGATTGTCAATGTGGTATCCAAAAGCTATGGGCATATCCCTAATGAATTGTTTTTCCACAAAGCAGAACAACTTTTAGTGGATGCCAATCTAAAGTATAGTAAACGAACCATCAACCGAAATGACAGATCGTTTGTAGTTGATTTTATTATTGACAATGACAATTTGTTTAAACTTAAAAATAAGCAAGATCACATACTACCCATGCTTCGTTTTAAGAACTCTTATGATGGGAGTGAAAAAACTTCAGGTCACTTTGGCTTTTACAGAAAAGTATGCTCCAACGGGCTACATGTGTCACAAGCTAAAATTGCCTTTTCCATCAGACACACTAAAAACAGTACGGATTTGATCATGCCAAACCTAAATCGGCTTTTCGATAAATTTCTGGATAATGAGTATTATGGTGTAACGCAGAAGTTTAAAGAACTAGAAGCCATCGAAATTATCGATACTATGGCCTTTGTTAAAGACATTCTGGATAAAACAAAATTGTTCCGTTTTGAATGTAGTGACCATAACGACGAGCCTTCCAAAAAATCACGAGAGCTTATTGAATTGATTGAAAATGAGTCATCTTCAATTGAAGCAAGACCCTCATTGTGGACGGGATACAATGCCTTTAACTGGATGCTACACAATAATCTAAAAAAGGGGTTTGCACAACAGGAAAAATTGGATAAAGTACTGTTTGATGAAATTTATGAAATAGTTTAATCTTTTTAAATACTAAGGTTACTCCAGTACCTTTAAACTGGAGTATTTTTATTTAATAGCTGTACATGGTTTTGTTCAGCCCATTACCCTACATACCGCTTCTCTTTATTTCGGGTAAAGCACTTCTCAAAAGACATCTTGGACACAAGCCTTTGGTTTTATTGTAATGACACTTTATGAATTCATATTAAGTAAAATGGCACACCAACATAAAATCAAAGGCTTACGTCCGCTTCATCGGAATTCCTTTGTTGCATTTAGTTTCACTTCCTGATAGTTCTCGGTTCTTCATAATAGGGTTTTTATACCCTCCCCGCCGTAACTGTTATTCTTTTTTTGACCGCAAAACACCAACATTTTGGAGTTGACCGGACTGCATAAGCCGCTCCCTTTACTCGCTTTTATAAGTCCTTGTCAATCCAAAATATTGAAATCGTGTAAGCATCAAAAAAAGATAACAGCTATACGGCTCTATGGGAAGTAAATCAAAACCAGTTTATCATGAAATCACCAGTAAAATATCAATTCGGAAGTGAAACTAAAAAAAATCAAAAAAGAAAAACGCTGCCGGATATAATAAGTAAATCAATGTTTAATTTTTTAAATTTTTAAGTCATGAGTACATTAAGAAACAAAGTACAGTTAATCGGAAACGTAGGTCAAGAACCTACCATTACTACACTAGACAACGGTAAAAAAGTTGCTAGAATTTCATTGGCTACCAATGAGAATTACAAAAATTCCAAAGGCGAAAGACAAACCAATACCAACTGGCATACCATTGTCGCTTGGGGTAAAACTGCCGACATTATCGAAAAGTATGTTAGCAAAGGCAAAGAGGTTGCTATTGAAGGAAAATTAACCTCTCGTTCATACGAGGACAAAGAAGGCGTAAAACGCTATGTTACCGAAGTGGTTACTTCTGAAATCTTATTACTAGGGGGTAACGATTAAAACAACAAAGAGGGTGTGACCGTCGAAAGTAGCACCCTCTTTTTATTATTCACTTTAAATAAAGGAACAATGAACGACAAAGTTAACGAAATACAGATAAGCTACCGTGAAAAAATCGGTACATTGAAATCAAACCCTATTAAAAGTTCGTCGCAAGCTGCGGAATTACTCTTTAAGAATTGGGATAAAAACACCATAGGTTTAAACGAAACCTTTAAAATCCTATTGCTGAACAACTCCAATAAGGTAAAAGGGATTTATCCATTATCGACCGGAAGCATTACAGGTACTTTGGTTGATATTCGCATCCTATTTGCCATTGTATTAAAAACTTTATCGGTGGGCGTTTTATTGGCGCATAACCATCCGAGCAATAAATTGGAACCGAGCGAAGCCGACAAAAGATTAACCGATAAAATCAAACAAGCGGCACAGCTTTTGGATGTTGCCGTACTTGACCATATCATTATAACGCCTGATGGTGGGTATTATAGCTTCGCTGATAATGGATTATTATAAAAATGAATGTTATGGAAACAAGCAATAAAGAATTTGAAAACTGGTTGGAAGCATGTCAAGACCAAGGAAACTATCCCGATGATTTTGACCCTAACCTATATGATTTGTAAGGAACTTAATTTTAAAATTATGGTCTATTTGAATTATAACAATCTCGATAATGACACCCAAAATCGTTTGCTTTCCATGTCCAAAAAGGATGTCGAAAGCCGTTTTGGGGAGCAATTAAAGAACTATGCCAGGGAACATTATGTCAATTACGAAGCCCTATTGGAAGAAGAAGCCATACGAAATCTATACAATTATAAGTATATTTTCAATATCTAAACAACAAATCACACCAATCTAGCCCATTTATTATAATGGGCTTTTTCGATGTGTAAATCCTTAAAAATTGTATCTTTAGAACATTGAATAACAACATCTTTTGGTCATTACTTTTTTTATTTGACTTTCCTTAAATGACCAATTCATAAATGAAAATAGAGCATCCAACTTTGGTTGGGTGTCTGAGAAATTTTGTCCCTGCGGGACGGAAATCGAAGAGCAAGAGGGTAACACGCGATGCGGTGTTTCGATTTGCTTAAAATTTATAATTAACTGGTTTTCAGTTGATTATAAATATATTAATTGTGCTGATTTTCAGGAGTTTGCAGCAAAACTTCTGAAACCCATGATAAACAGGCAATTTTTTGCAGCAAAATGAAGAAATTTTCAACATACGGCTTCTCTGGGATCAATGTCAAAAAAGATATTGCCGAACGCTTTCGGGCTTTTTCCAAATCTGTTTCCAAATCGCATTCGGAAACCTTAGAGGCTATGTTAAACTTCTTTAAGTGGAACAACCTTAACCCTAATGATAATCTTGGAGTTAAAGCCGATGATACCAAAAAACGAATCAATGCCCTAATTGCTATTGTTCGTAACATCGAAAAACAACAGACCCTGCCCACCAAAGCCATGTTGGATACGCTCTTTCAGGAAATAACACAATCAGAAGAACAAGAGGAAATTGAAATGACAAAAGATCCTTTTGATTTTGGTACTCCTGAAACCATTACCAGGGATACCGAATTGGAACATTACCGAAATCGTTTTGAAGAGATACAACAGGAACTCAGTGGTTATAAAAATCAGATGGATGTTTTATGGCGACAGTTAATATATACAAAGGGAACTTTTGGAAAAGGCTACCATAAACTGAATATGGATAAAGACGAATTGGAACATTTTAAAAAAGTATTAAATAATGTACATCACCATAACCGCACAAAGTCTTAGCGGAAACTTTGGTCAAAGTGCTACCGCTTTTGTAGACTATCTCGAAAAGGAGAATGAAGGGAAACCCATGCCTGAACTAGAGCATTTTTTTGATCAGCATCATAATGAAATCTCCGCTGAAGAGGTCATCAAAGAAATTGACAACAATACGGCAAAGCTTAAAAAATCAGAACCTAAGTTTTATTCCATTACCCTAAACCCAAGTCAGGGAGAACTAAAAGCTATTGGGGATTCTCCTGAAGCTTTAAAACAATATACCCGAGAAGCCATGAAAGCTTACGCTAAAGCTTTTAACCGGGAAATTGATGGGAAACCTGTTAGTATAAATGATATTAAATATTTCGCCAAAGTGGAACGACAACGTACGTTTAAAGGCTCCGATAAAGAAATTCAAGAAAATCAACCCTATGCCACTAAAATTCTGGAACTAAAACAACAGGTTCGAAGCATTCAGCGTGGAGAAACAGCAGGCAATATCAAAAAGCTGCAAAAAGCCATTGAGCGTCTGGAACGTGAAGCACCACACCAACTAAATGGGAAACGTATTGTTAGAGATATGCCTAAGCCCGGACCTCAAAGCCATATTCATATTATTGTGAGCCGCAAGGATGCATCTAATCGTTATAGCTTGTCTCCGGGAAGCAAATACAAAGCATCTGAAGTGGAAATGAACGGCAAAACGGTGAAGCGCGGATTCGACAGGGATGCTTTTTATAGGAATGCCGAAAAAACTTTTGATAACCTATTCAAATACAAACGTAATTATGTGGAATCATACACTGCCCGTAAAACCTTTCTAAAAGACCCGAAGCTGTATTTTTCCATGATTACCAAACTACCCACAAACGAAAGGGCGATGGCTTTTAAACTGTTACAAAAAACAGGCATAAATACATCACTACTTAGTATCCCTACCAACAAACTGCAACTCACCATGAAAGCTATTAATACACTGAAAAGGGGTATTGGAAAAGCAATTGAATCCGGATCTATTGGGATATGAATTGGCAGCTTGAACATATCATCCTGTATATTGTTTCTCCAATGTTATTTGTGGGGGCTGTTTTGTATGGACTTTTTTACGGTGAAAAAAAGGAACAGATTCATAAGAAATATAAGGTGCGTTTCAAACTGAAAAACGGCAACTTTAAAATCGATAATATCCGAAGAGGGGCTTCGGTCATTGGTTCAGCAGGTAGTGGGAAAACGGAAAGCGTGGTCTATAATTTTTTGCAACATTTCAGCCAAAATGGTTTTTGTGGGGTCATCCATGATTATAAGGATTTTGAGCTTACTGAAATGGCCTATCCGCTATTCACTGCCATGGAAATTCCTTTTTATACCATTGCTTTTGATGTGATTTACTTTCGGGTAAATCCGATCGCTCCGAAATACTTAACCAATGAGGAAAGTGTTAATGAGGTGTCGCGAGTCCTCATGGAAAACTTATTGGAACAGAACCTATCGGAAAATAGCGGTAGTAATAAATTTTTCTCTGATGCAGTGGAAGGCCTACTCAGTGGTATGATTTGGAAAATGAAAACATCGTATCCTGATTACTGTACCTTGCCTCATATCATCACCTTGTTTCAGACGCTGAACACAAAAAAATTAGTGGCATTTTTAAAGTCTGACCTGACATCCCGAAGTATGGCAAGTGCTTTTATCAATGGGATTGAATCCGAAAAGCAAACCGCTGGGGTGAAAAGTACCCTGGCCAATGCCTTTAAAAAAATCAGTTCCAAAAAATTATTCTATGTGTTGTCTAAAGATGAAGTGCCTTTGGATATCAATAACCCCGACAACCCTGCGGTGATTGCCTTGGTGAACAACCCTAAATATGATTCAGCCTATTCGCCTGTCATTGCCATGGTGATGCATACTATTATCAAACAGATGAGCCTACGGGGTAAAGCCTCCTCCTTTTTATTGATGGAAGAAGCACCAACTCTGAAATTCCCCAATATGCACCGCATTCCGGCGACGCTACGTAGTTATGATATTTGTACCGTCTATGTGATGCAGGATAAAGTACAAAACGATCTGCTATATGGGGATAAAGCCAGCAAGGCTATTTTAAGCAACTTATCGTATCAGTTTTTTGGAAAAGTGAATGATCCAGATACCGCCAAATACTATGAACGTTTTTTTGAAATGATTAAAACGCCCACTAGAAGTATTAGCAAAAGTAGTGGTATGAGTTTTGAAAGCCGTATTACCAAAGGGGAACGCGAGGTTTCTAAACGTAGAGCCGAAATTTTCTTTAAACTGAAGCAAGGAGAATTTATAGCCTTTGCGGATGGGAAGGATAAAAAGGTACGTTTTCAGTTACAGCCCATTTTAAAAGATAAGCCTAAACAAGAACATCAGGTATCAGAAACAGACCTGGCTATACATTTTCAGAAAATCCATCGGGAAGTGCAGTCTATTTTTAAAGGTATATAACCTAATTGTTTGAAGTATTATTTGCTTCTAGTTTATCCCAAATTTTAGTGTTTCAGAAATCCCTCTCGCATGGGCTTCGTAATTTGGTCGTGAAATTTTTTATTAAACAATAATCGACCATTAACAGGTTTAATGATACCTTCTATTCTTTCTGATAATTCCTCATAGCGATCTAGAACTAAAGTAAATCCTTTATCTCTGTGGATAACAAATTTTTCATCCTCAGTTAGCAAGTAAATATGCTTTAAAATATTAGCAGGGGATTCATCTTCTTCAACACCAGTATGAAAGCCAAACTCGCTATAGGCATCACACCCTAGAAATACAATTCCAGGACCTTCCATAGTAGGTATTTGTATGGTGAAAAATGCCACGTATTCTCCCGGGCGACTTGCTTTGAATATAGTTTTTATTGTATTGTTTGCCATAAGGGTAAAATTAGTAATTCATATTTTAAACTAGCCACATGACTTAATAGTTTTTTACAATTTTATCGTTCAAATAATCTTTAAATATTTTAGGGTACACCACCTCAATTTCTCCAGGTAACCCAAGTACAAAACGTCCAACCCCTATAAAATTCCCTACATCAGTGGTTAATAAATAATGGGTGTCATTTTTTTTCTTGAGATACTTCTCGCTTAAAGGAAATTCTTCTATTATAAGATTATAGGCTAATAATGATAGCTTTAATTGCACCGCAATAGGTTCAAAACTTTCCATTCGGAATATATCTGTAATTCCAACTTGATGCTTGGGTTTGAATTGCCAATCATTATCCAGTATTTCCACCTCTTCAATTCTCGAAGCCTTGAATATTTTATTGGTTTGGTCTTCGGTATCGTAGCACCAAACTCCCGTGTAATTGATTGTGAAATCAATAGGCTCAACGATTCTATCCCGAATATTCTTGCTGTTACCAGATTTGTACTCCTTTAAAACAACTTGTTTTTGCTGCTTGATGGCTTGGATTAGGTTGTATATATTTTCAGTTTCTTCTTTTTTAGCAATGGCATGAATCACTCTATCAAAATCATATAGGCTGTAAAGCTTCTTGACTAACTTCTCCTTTAATTCTGAATCTTCATCAATGGCATGTATGGTTTTACTTAGAATAAAAGCCTCTTCCTCTGTAAAATGCAGCAATTGGCTAATATCCTGTGCCGTAGAATTTTCCTTATCAATTCTGAAATAGCCGTTATTGTTTTCAATAACAAAGCCCACCTGTTTGAAGGTATCAAAATAGCGATACACCGTTCTTTGAGAAATATCAAAACGATCCGAAAGCTCCGAGATAGTTCTACCATACTTGCAATCAAGCATGAGAAGCACCTCCAACATTTTCTGAAATTTCGCCTGGTCTGCCATAATTTTTGTTTTAATCCAAAAGGATTCCCTTTTGCATTAGCATTTGGTTATTCGAGTAGAACGGAACATCTGTATTTCCAAGAACTGATGCAGGGACATTTGCTAATTCAGAAAGGTTATCCATTGGTACAATTACTGTTTTTGCACCATTTTCAGAAAGCATTGTTATTTTATCTGCAAAATTTATCGCTCTTTCAACCGCACCCCCGACCGATAGATTACCTAAAACAGCCAGTCCAGGCTTTAGGTTTTTCTTGTAGATTGCCGATATGATGGATATATAAACTGCGGATCCTATTCCAGTAGAAATACTTGCCCCAAGCATATTGGTAACTTGAATAGAAACATCAAAGTTCTTTAATGAATGCTGTTCATTAAGTATGCTCTTCTCGTTTGCCTTAATGTACTGAAATGTATTTTTAATATTCTCTTTTACCTGAGTATTACTTACACCTGAGATATTTAGCTTTCCAGATCCCGAAGTAATTACTGCCTCAATTCTGACCAAAGCCATGTTTTCACCATCACTTGTTGAAGTATAACAGACACCCGGTTGTAAAGGTGTATTTTCAATTAGATGTGAGCCCTTTTCTTCAGGAAGACCTACATAATGTTCCTCCTGTGTCTCCTTGTCAATGTATGAAAAGTTCGTGTCCCAAAACTCCATTCCACCAATTCTCTTCAATTGCTCCTTAACTCTTCTTCTCATCTCAATAGCAATTTCAAGATACTCCCTCACATCTTCTTTATTGTAGTTACCGTCCGGATGCATCAGCTTTATGAATCCTGAGACAGTTTTCTTTACAGGCTTAGTATCTCTTTGCTTTAAATGAGAACCAAGTGTAAAGTATTCTTCAATAACATCAGTATAGGTTACTTTTCTAAATGACTTTAAGCATTCCGAGAAATAATCTGTACTGAAACCAAAATTACTTGTGAAGTTTTTGGGAGAGAACTTAATCATTTCCCAACCCGGTAGATAAAAATGGATCCTATCTAAAAATGCTGTGTCATTATTCACTTCATCGGATAAAGCACTAAACAAGTGGCTAGTTTGTAAAACTGTCTCAACAGGTTGGTTGATATTACCATTCAAAATAATTGAAGCTACACCAGTTATTTCACCACCTGCACCTGCTCTTGAAAAGGAACCTGACTCCATGTAATCCTTCATCAAAGGAATAGCATCTTTTTCCTTAAATATCTTATCGGTAGATTCATCAAAACAAATAGCATCCCATTGCCCAACAGCCCCAACTTTACCTGTACTACCGTGAACGAATAATTTAGCAACAGTACCTTGTCCACCTGAAACTAATACTGCATAAGGGGTAAGTTCTTTAAAAACAAATGACTTACCAGTAGAACGTGGACCTAATTCTATAAAATTGAAGTTTGATTCAACCATTGGAATTAAACGAGAAAGCAGAAGCATTTTTACTCTATCTGACATTCCCTCTGATTCGGGTTCGTACCCACAACTTCTTAGTAAAACATTCAACCATTCTTTTTTATCAAATTGATGACGCTTTTCTAAAAGTTTAGAATTATCAAACGTAGATAGCTGTATGGGTTTAATATCTTGAATAACGAACGGAGTACCCTTGTTGCCGTCTTTTGAAAAGGCATCGTACTCTATGTCTATTATTGCCCAAATACCACCCATCAACATCTTGTCGTGGGTGCTAACCATTGCATCAGATATTACTCCGTTTTTAATATTACTATTTTGTAAATGAGCCCAATAAACATCTTTTGAAGTATCGAGCTTAACTGAGATTTTATCAATGATTTTATAGGTTCCTTTTTCCCTAATTCTTGATTGAATTAAATCGCTTTCTTCAGGATTCACATAATGTTCAGATAAAATCTTCTTCACATTTGCCATTCCCTCTTTGATCTTATCTTCATCGTCCGTAGAGCATGAGTTAGCTATAAGATATTCCAATACAAAAACAGGAACATTTGCTCCAACCTTTACTAATCTTACAAGGTCTTTTTTTACCACAAAGCCTCTAAAGGCATCTAACAATTTATTATCTAAAGCGTCTAGTGTTATCATATACTAATATTTTATAGTAAGCCTCCTAAGTCTCTTGCGGAGCTTTTAGTTACAGTGGCTTTGTCTAATTGTTCTCTCGTAGTGGCATCCAGCACCTTGATTTCAACTTGCTGATGTCCATCAAACTGATATTCCTTTTTGATCTCTTTGCCTTTTTCAATGGTAATGATGTCACTTTTGTTAATCTCATTGCCATCATTAAAAAACATTAAGAATACTTTTCTCTCAGAAGCAAACAAACTACTTGAATCAGCGTGACCTTGTATCTTAACAGCATAAAGATTCCCGGTGATTTCCTTTAAATCTGACTTGTTAGATATGGATACATCTAGTAAATCGGCAGTTGAAGTTCTGTTTGTCCACTTGAAATATGGAATCAGTGTTTCCTGTGGAGAAATTCCACCATGGCTAAATCCATAAACACCTGGAGTTTTAAATGGACCCAATCTTTTTGCAAAATAGCAGTATTCAAACTCCTTGTATGGAAGTTCCTTCTCGATTAATAAGCTACTGTCAAATTGTTGCTGTGTTTTCGATCGGATATATCGTTCGCTTTTATCAGTAGTACCTGATAAACTGATTTCTATTTTATCCGAATTTTCTAAAATACCGGTTAATGTAAAGCCATGATCAGTAACCAAATAAACTTGCTTATATCCATTTTGTAGGAGCTGTTTTATTTTATCAGCAAATATGGTGGCAACTTGATCGAAGTACTTTAACGCTTTTTGTTGATAGGTTTCTCCCAGTTTATCAGGATCCTTGTAGCTGCATATAAGGTAGTCTGCTTTATCGGTGGTCTCATTTACATTTTCTAAATCAATGAACTCGATATTTTTATCTTCATTCGTTTTAGTAATGTATTGTTCTCTTTCCTTTTTTGTGGGAAGTACTTCTCCGGTAGCTACATATAACTGGCTCATATTGTGTTCCGTTTCGGAAGGTAATCCTGCAAAAAGATAGTTTTTTGATAGTTCGTAATCCGATTTACCAAACGCATCAATTATATCTTGTGCAAACTCCCAAGAAACACCATCACCAACAACAATAGCCGTTTTGTCCTTATGGCTATCTAGTATTTCTTGAATTTTTCCAGTTTGAGTAGATTGATAGCTATCAACATATCGGAACCACTTATCTAAGTAGATAGTGGCTAAATTTTTATAGTAAGCCTGCCATGGTTCAATTATTTCCTTTTGTGTAAGGAAAGAGCTGTAAAGCTTTCTAATAGCTCCATCTAATTTTGAGAAATGCTTTATATAAAAATCGACCGCTTCTTTGAAAGAGCTAATTTGGTTGATGTTTTTTTCGTCAAACTCTAGAAGTGTTTTAACCTGCTTCCAAAAGATAATCCCTAAACCATTAGCAGCCTTATCGGCATTTCGCTGATTCACTTTCGGAAGAATAGATGCAATAAATGAAGCATTATCTAATTGTGTTCCAATTTCCTTTAACCACAACTCATCAACTTGAACAAACGGATGTGAAGGATGTATTTCAAATGGGTTTGCTTTTTTTCCGGGTTTATATTTCGCAAGATAGCTTTGGAATGAAGCTTTGTAGCTCACACTATCCAACCATGCCTTGTAAACATTTAAAAGCAGTGGATTAACATTGTTATTCCATAAACCATCTAACAAATGATTTGCAACTTCTGATGCCAATGTCGTAGCTGGTTTTTCTACATAGCTTTGACCAATGAGCTCAGCTACTTTTTTATAAAAAATCTCTTGTGTAGCAACATCAAACTTCTTCACAAATGCTTTTGAATTATCCAAAAAGGGAAGCAACTCTTTCTCTAGATCAAAAATTTCAGACGCTCCCTTATGGCTCAAATCGATCCAATAAGTTTGATCTTTACCTACGCTAACCTTTGCTGCCGAAATCAACTCTTCTTTAGGTAGGTTGATATTTAAGTTTAGGTGTTGACTTACTTTTTTCTTTATGTAGTGATCCAAATATTTAATTTCCACACAACCATTTGTTTCACAGTATTCACGCACAAACTTTAGGTTGTTTTTAGGAGTGTTAGTGTAGATTAAATACTTACTTCCGTTGCCATTGTATTTTTCAATCTCATACTTGGCTTTTAATTCTTCTACTTCGTTTGATACTCTATAAACATTAGCTTCATTCTTCAACTTCTCTAACAGAAATGAAGCGTCATTAGATTCATCTACAAATACAGCAATGGAATGATTGCCTAAAATTTTGTCTATATCTTTTTTAAACCAGTTGTCTATCATTACTTTCTAATTCTATTGGTTCGTTTTCATACAGTTTTTCTAACTGATCAAATACTA
This sequence comes from Galbibacter orientalis DSM 19592, assembly GCF_000260115.1. Lineage (GTDB taxonomy): Bacteria > Bacteroidota > Bacteroidia > Flavobacteriales > Flavobacteriaceae > Galbibacter > Galbibacter orientalis. Next base: position 1,312,272 of record NZ_JH651379.1, read on the forward strand.
TCTCAAAGTGGCTAAATGAATCAGGAGGGAAGTTTTTTACTTCATTTGAAAAATTATCTTTATTACCTTGAATGTTGAATACAGTGGTACCTAATATTCCAGCTCCCTTCATATTATTTGCCTCAAGAATATTGTTCTCAAAATAGTGCTCTACAACAAAGTATCTTTGTATCATATCTGTAGCTGTTACAAAATCTGAACGAAAAGTAGGTACAGGAAGAAGAGCAGCGTATATTTCTTTTTCTTTATGCTTCCTCGTATTATTTTCAATTTGATAAGTCTCGAATACCTCATTGTTTACCCCCTTAAACTTTTCATTTCCTTCTCGATCATTATCAAAAAGACCAACCAACTTAATGCTATCGGAAATAGTAGAAACTAATTCAATTGTTCTCCTCACAAAATCGGCATTTCCAGATCTTTTCGTTTCATCTAAATTCAATCCGCTAGAAATAAACAGGAAAGGACACTCAGTAGAGGGGTTTAACTTATCCCATGCTGTTTCTAATATTAACTTATCTGTTTTACCCTCAGTTATAACTATTATCTTTTGTTCTTCACTTTCTGTAAGATTCAGAAGAGTTCCTGCTAATGATGACACTACGGAGTCATAACTATCTTTTGGCAAACTCTTAATGGTTCCATCTGACAAGTTCAGTGAATTGATGAAGAATAGCTCTCCTTCCTCAGCTTTTTGTATTAGCCGATCATTGTGAGAGATTAGGAATACTTGATTATTTTCATCTCTTCGTAATTCATCAATTAAGGCTGCTTGTAAATTTGAATGAACATGAGAATCTGGTTCATCAATTAGCAATATATTTAAACAATGGTCAACTCTGTTAATAAATTCAAGAGTAGAGAATATCTCGAGTACTTGAAGTATTCCACTTCCTACTAATGAAATATCAATTTCTTTTTTATTCTCTTCTTTAATGGTTATCCTAACATACTCTTCATCTTGCTTACTTCTGTTCTTTACTTTTAAAGTGAATTTAGAATTAAAAACTCGCTGAAGTTTTTCTTCGATTGTCTGAAATTTTGTCTCACTATTTTCACACTTTAAAAGCTTATTTCTTATAACCTCATGGGACTTACCAAGTGAAATTTTCTTTAATAACTGAGCATTGTTGTAGAATGGCTCATTTTTAATCGAGTGAAAAACAGGTTTAGTTTGATATAAGTATACTACAGTGTAAATTCCTGTAAAGTTGACCCACCCATTCCTGTTTAAATTGAGCATAGTAAAACAGGTTCTAAAAAGAGCAGTTTTGTGCTTATAAAAATATAAAATTTATCATTGTTTTTTTCTTTTTTTTCTCATGGATTCACCTTTAAGTTCCACTCTATGTGCTGCATGTACCAGTCGATCTAAAATAGCATCAGCAATAGTTTGTTCTCCGATAATTTGATGCCATCCCATAATTGGTAGTTGTGAGGCTATGATAGTAGCACGTTTTCCATGTCTGTCTTCGATGATTTCCATAAAAGCTTGTCTTTTATTAGTATCAAGTTCTTGAAGTCCAAAATCATCAAGAATGAGCAAATCCTGTTTTTCTATTCTATCGATTTCTTTCATGTATGAACCGTCTGCTTTAGCTAGTTTGAGTTTAGCAAAAAGCTTATTGATATTGTAATATTTGACTTTATACCCTAGAGAACAAGCTTGGTATCCAATAGCTGAGGCAATAAAGCTTTTACCAACACCTGTGCTTCCTGTAATGAGTATGTTTTCCTTGTTTTTAATAAACTCGCACGATGTGAACCTAATTAATAGGTTTTTGTCAATCATTCGGCTGGATTCAAAAGATATCTCTTCTACAGAAGCTTTATATCTAAACTTGGCTGCTTTGGTTAATCGTTCTATTTTTCTATTGTGTTTATCATCCCATTCAGATTGTAATAAATACGCTACTAGCTCATCATTAGTATATGCTAGATGATTTGCTTCTAGTGTTGTCGTAAAGGCTCTATGCATGCCATATAGCCTTAGTTGTTTCATTTGTTGTAATGTTTGGTCATTCATAATTTATAATGATTTAATTATTTATAATAATCGCCCCCTCTGATGTTTCCATGCTTAGGGATTGTAGATTCTGTATTGGTATCTTCCTGTATAAAATCCAATCCTTTTTCAAGAATACTTTTAACACTTTGATAATTGATGCGTTCATAATCTAAAGCTCGTTTACAAGCATTATCAAGACGTTCATTCCCAACTTTTTTAGCTAGCCCTAATACACCAGCACAAGATTTATAGGATTGTTCAGGATGTTGTCTTTTTCCTAATAATAAAGTGATGAAAGTTTTACAATGGCCTCCAATACCTTCAGCCCAATTTAAAAAGGTGTCAGGATTCCAATCAGCTACATAACGATGTGTTGAAGGCATATGCTCGCTATCGGTAGTGTAACCATGACGTTTTAAGCCTCTTTTATGAACAGCAATCCGTTTTTGCTTATAGTAAATTTCAACGGTGTCTTTTGTATAAATGATGCGAACCTTCTTTCCTATATAACGATAAGGAACGCTGTAATAATGCTTATCTTTATTAATGTGGATATGAGAGGTCTTATATACTGTTCCCATTAGGTAGGCACGTAGTTGATATTTATCTGTAGGCAATGGCAATAATTCTTCTTGCTCCAAAGATGTAAATAAATCTAACCTAGAACAGTCCCTTGCTTGAAAGTTAATTTTATTATGCTTCCCCGTGAGTTCTAATACAGCTTCATTTAAAGCACTTAAGGTATAATAATCATTCCCATTTAATGGAGCAAAAACTCTTGTGTAGATAATCTTTACAGCATTTTCTACTAGTGCCTTATCTCTTGGACGATAGGTTCTTGTTGGAAGTATCGTGGTATCATAATGAGTTGCCATAGCCAATAAACTCTCATTAAGGATAGGCTCATACTTGCTACTTTTTGTAACAGCTGACTTTAAGTTATCAGTTACTATTGCTCTAGGAACGCCTCCGAAAAAATGTAATGCACCTACTATGCACCCAATAAAATCCTCTCGTTTTTGTGAACGACAAGCTTCTACATAGGTATAGCCGCTTGCTCCTAGTACAGCAATAAATACTTCCATTTCTTTTAGTAAACCAGTAGCGGGATCTATGATAGCTAATTTCTTTCCTGTGAAGTCCACAAACATTTTATCCCCAGCCTTATGGTTAAATCGCATGACTGGATTTTGAGTACGAGACCAAACTCTATACAAATGACAAAATCTAGAATAAGAGATAAATACCTTTTTATTTTGATAATAGTCCTCCCAGATCATGTAACGAGTAACTCCAACCTTTTTAAGGCGTTTGCTTACCTCTGGGTATAACTTAAAAACATACTCATGACGAGTCGTTATGTGGGTCTCATCAATATGCAATAATATACGTAAATCTTCAAAACCAAGCTTATCAACCTCTTCACTTGTAAGCTTGCTCTTTAGTAATAATTCGATGTATTTGCGAACAGTATTCCTGGATATACCAAGTTGTTTACTGATGCTCCGCTTACTAACTCCTTGAGTATGTAAACGATATAGTTGTTTGATTTTTCGCATGTCTAAATGTATGTTTGCCATGGTTATTTTTCTTGATTATAACCATACAAGTTATTTAATACATGCTCTTTCTAGAGGTGGGTCAATTTAGACAGGAATACCCGGGTCACTTTAAATAGGATTCAGTGGGTCACTTTCGCAGGATTACATGGGTCAGTTTGGCAAGAATTTCCAGTATATAATCGTCTCTTGCAGTATTCGCTTATACAGAAGGTCATCAGCATTCAATCTCATGTAGCAATAGAAAGCGAACCCTATCCATTCAAAACGGTAACTACTTTCCAAATCAACCGGGGTGCCATAACCGATACCTACGAACTTATATCCAGCGGAAACCTGATCCATGTGGATCGGAACTTTCCGCATAATCCCCATGGATTATTAGTTACCGACTATTTTGAAAATACACTTAGAAAACTTAAAGATTATGAAAATCCAGAAAAGTAAAATCGTAATGGTATTGATCATTGCAAGTGTGGTCTTGTTTATTGTTTTTTATGCCATCATCACCTTTGGAAAGGATGAGGATACGACTATTAAAAACAATCAAGTACCTGTTCCTAAACTAGGTGAAGAACAGAAACAATATGAAAGCAAAATGGAGGCTATCGAAGCCTTAAAAGAAGAACGGGAAACCAATGCGCCAAGTGTCTATGATGAACGGTTATTAGATTCTCTGGGATACTACAATGCCGACCAGGATAGTATCCGCAAAAAAAGAATAATTGACAGTGTCTATTTCTTAGGGCAAAAGCGATATGAAAACATTTCAGCATTAAAACAGTTAGAAAGTAATTATTCAGAAGGGCCTAAGGAGCCCATATTTCAAGTTTCTGATATTCCTGAGACCGATACTTCTATTATCGAAGAAAAAGAATTACAGGTTAGCGTAAAGGAACTGGGATTGGGACATCAACTATTTTTTGCATCTGATCCAAAAGAAAATCTAGAACAACTTATACGTCATACGGACAAAGAATTAATGGCGCGCGTAGATGGCACACAGACCGTAAAGCAAGATTTTAGATTGCGTATGCGGCTTTCTAAGTCAGCCAAAATTGGCGGTGATATAATTGAGAAAAATACCCTGGTGTATGGTTTTGTAAGTTTTAAACCAAACCGAACCATCCTAAATATTGAACATCTCAATGGACGCGCTATTCAGTTTGAAGCGTATGATTTGGATGATGGTAGTAAAGGTATTTACATAGAAAACAGTTTTCAGGAAGATGTACGAAAACAAGTCGTAGGTGATGTGGTCGATGATATCAACATAGCTGGAGTTCCGCAAGTAAGTGGCATCAAACAACTTTTTAGAAGGAGTAACCGACAAGTTAAAGTGACTGTAATGGACAATTATCAACTAGTATTAAAACTTAAGCAATGAAACAGCCTTAATTATTTCTTGAACACACAAAGGGATGATTATATGGATGTTCCATGTGATATTTAAAAAACAATAAATTATGAACACATGAAAACAATACTTGTACTTATAACTATAATTTTTTCGAGTTCTTTAAAAGCTCAATCTGTATCAGATACGCTGTATGCTAATAACAAAAAGAATGTTGCCTTATTTTTTCCGGAAGCTATCCGCCAAGGGATAACTGGAGCCTCTCATTTTGTGTTTACCTATAATCGGGAGACAAAACAATATTTCGGATTATTGCAAGCGCAGCCTGGTGAAGTAAGTAATTTGTTGGTTGTAACAGAAGACGGACAGGTGTATTCATATATTTTGAAATATGTTGAACAGCTACCAAAATTAAATTACTTTATATCAAAAGCAGAAAGCATTGGTTCGGAAGTACCGTTGTCGGCGGAGCCAAAACCAAAGCAGAAACGGTTGGATAGTATTGAGAAGAATTTCGAATACTTTAAATCCTTCAGTACATACCTGCTTAAAACCAAGCCTAAAAGAATAGCTGCAAAACAAAAGAATGGGATTAAAATACAACTTCAGAAAATGATTTATCACAAATCCGAAATCTATTTAGTAATGGAAGTATTCAATACTTCTGGCATTACGTTTGAAACTGATTTTTTAAAAGTTTATAGTGTCAGTGGTAATAAAAAGCGAAAATCTTCTTATCAAAGGCTTGAAATGAAACCAATTTACATTTGTAATCATCCTAATAAGATATGGAATGGTCAATCGCTTCGCTTTGTATATGTGTTACCTAAATTTGTACTTGGAGATAAGGAAAAATTATTGATGGAATTACAGGAATTGAATGGGAGCAGGAAGGTAACTTTGTCAACTAGACTTTGAAAATTATAGATGGAATAAAAATATTAAACTTCGGCAGTAAAAATAATTTACTGCCGAATCTTAGCTTTTTATTATCTTTGTCCAAATGAATTGTTTTGTCATATACATCTTTACATATCGATAAGTTAAAGGAAGGATTTATTCCTGGTCAAAAAATAACCATTCAGGATATTGTTGATTTCTATGAACAATTTAATGAACGGATAAAACGATCCACTATAGATTGGAGAATCTATAAGCTGACCCAAAAAGGAATCCTACATAGGTTATCAAGGGGGGTCTATGCGCTTTCAGAGGGTGAAATTCAAGAGTATGTCCCCGAAACCGACAAATCCCTAAAAAAACTATTCAGGAAAATTAATGACCAGTTTCCGTTTGTTAATACTTGTGTATGGTCTACTAAATGGCTCAATGAATTTATGCTTCACCAGCCTGGTCGGTTTTACACCATACTGGAGGTGGATAGGGATGTTATGGAATCCGTGTTTTACGCATTGAACGACCAGGGCAAAAATGTATTTCTTGACCCTTCAACAGAGATACTGAACCAATATGTGGCCAATGCAAAAGAGCCTGTTATAATAACACACTTGACCACAGAGGCTCCTATACAAGAGGTTAATCAAGTAAGTACAACAACCCTTGAAAAAATGTTGGTTGATATCTATTGCGACCCGGATTTGTATGCAACTTTTCAGGGTGCAGAACTACAAAGGATATATCAAACTGCTTTTGATAAATACCATATCAATGAGCCGAGAATGTTGCGTTATGCCACGAGGAGAACTAAAAAGTCAGAAATACAAGAGCTAATAAACAAATCAAAACAACGGCAGTAAATTATACTTACTGCCGAATCTTAGAACAATGATACACCCGGATTCACTAACAATAAAATGGATAGATGATGTTGCAAGAAAATATAAATCCGATCCTATACTAGTCGAAAAAGTAGTACGGGCATTATACTTGTTGGAACATCTTCAAAATAGTAGGCTTGATTATATATTTAAAGGCGGTACCGCACTCATGCTGTTACTTCCTTCTCCCAAAAGACTATCAATAGACGTGGACGTTATTGTTTCCAATAGACCACAGAAAATCGAGGAAATTTTTAGTGGTGTTATTCAAAATTCAGATTTCCTTGAATTTGCGGAAAACGAACGTGAAATAGAATCGGATATAGAGAAGGCGCATTATAAATTCTATTATAAACCGGTTACTAACACGAAAGCAGAGAAAGAATATATTTTGTTGGATATTCTGTACGAGGAAAGCCATTATGAGGATTATACTGCTGAAATTGAAATTGCTTCCATATTTACAAAATCAGAATGGGACAATTTAACGGTAACAGTTCCTATACCTGAAGCCATTCTGGGGGACAAACTAACGGCGTTTGCACCCACTACAACAGGCGTTCCTTACAACAGAGAGAAGGAAGTGGAGATTATCAAACAACTGTTTGATGTTGGCCATCTATTTGATATGGTTGAAGACATGGAAATTGTTTCTACTGTGTTTAATCAATTTGCCAAGACCGAGCTGTCGTATCGTGGTATGAAGAATCTAACCCCGGAAGATGTTTTAAAAGACATATTTGAAACAGCAATGGTTATTGCTACCAGGGGCAAAAGCGGTAATGGGAATTTTACTGAGCTTCATAAAGGTATTCAGAACATCAAAAATTATATCTTCTCTGAAAACTTTCATATAGAGCGTGCCATGATACCGGCAGCAAAGGCTGCATACATATCAGCCTTGCTTCAAACAGGAGCAAAAGAAATAGAACGATTTACAGATCCAAGAGAATTAACCCATTGGATTATAGAACAACCTTTCGAAACCCGATTGAATAAACTAAAAAGGTCAAATCCGGAATCATTCTTTTATTGGTTTAAAGCCTATATGCTTTTATCAAGGTCCTGAAAAAATGTAAGACATAGGGACACTATTTCTTTCAAATATTTGTTTCGAACCTTACAAAATTAAAAATTGATAACACTATCTAAAGCCTCATCAGCTTCTTTGTGAATGAAGTTCGCTTGATAATTCAATGTGGTTTTAAGATCACTATGGCGATACAGTTTTTGAAGCATTAAGGGGTGTATCTTATCACCGGCTATATTACCAAAACTATGTCGGGCTATATGATTCGATAGTTTTTTTTCCACCTTACATTGTTCAGCTATTCTCTTAAGGTATTTATTGAAGAGCGCTGTTGCATTACGTGTTTTTACAAAAATATCTTCTACATCTTTAGGGTTTGCTTCCTTCAAAAAAGGAAATACATAACCGTTATTGAACCTCTTTTCTTTTTTGTACCATTTTAAAATGGTTTCTGCCTTATCCGGAATTTTAAGGCTAAGAGGCTTTTCGTTCTTATTCATAACATAGAATAGGCGGCCATCTTTAAAGTCTTCCCATTTTAACTGTACTATATCGGATATGCGAATTCCTGCAAAATAAAAAGCAACTAACCACACGTTTCGAGTATGCCATATAGAAGTCCCTTTTTTTAATTCTAAATCTTCTATACGCTCTATTTCTTCAATGGTTAATCCTATTTTATGACTAGAACCAATACGTATCTTTTCCTTATCCCCGGCAAATGGATAGAATTTTGAATCAACCACACCATTTTTTATCGCCATATTAAATAACGTCCTAATAAAAATAAGTTGATTGGTAATAGTTCTTGTTTTTTGACCAAGATATGCTGCACAAAAAGTTTTATATTTTTCGATGAACCTCTCATTAATATCTTGAAATCGTAAAGATTCTTTCTTTTTAAAATGCGTAAGGGAATCCATCAACGAAAATTCAGATTTACGACCTTTGCTGATACGTTCCTTCCGGCGGTCTTCAATCCCTTTAATTGCTTTTTTTCTACTCATTGACGTTTTTAAATTTAAAAACTCTTCCAAATTGTATAATATGGATAATTCTGATTTTGCCACTGAAAAAGTACCACGGTCATATTTGGTTTTTATCCGTTCAGCTGCAACCGCAAAAAATGACTTAGAGCCTCCGGCTCCTTTAAGCTTTTGTTTTGCCGTCTTTGGGGAAACATAATCATTGGCATCAAAGTAAATATTATTTACTTCCATAAGCTTTTTCATCAAAAACATATTTACCTTTTTATGGTTAGGATGAGAGCTTTTTACTTTACCAGTATCTTTATCCCAATCTTTTTCTAGTACAGAATGACCTATCCATTTGTAGTTAGTTCTATAGTTTTCACTAATACGAATAGCCAATGGAATAGTTTTGTCTTTCTTAATCATATTCTTGCGTAGAACGATTTTTACATTTGCCATATCTGATAATTTATACAGTTATAAAGTTAAAAAATTATAAAGAAAAACTAGTACAGAATAAGTACAGAATAAGATGGTTTTAAATGGTTTTAAATGCTATTTTTTAAAATTCGAATTTTATTATTTAATTGATATTCAGTAGTTTAGTTGTTGTTTGATTTTATTGTAATAAAGCTCCAAAACCTGAAGATTCTGTATTAAATTCTCCTCCCATTATGTTGCCTAATGTCATCTCTTGAGCAGTATAATTTGCCATTGCCATTAACGTAATTTTGTTTGACGGCGCATACATAATTCCTAGCATATGCATATTCATAGGCATACTCTTTGGGGTAATCATATATTGTGAAAGTGCATCGCTGTATGGAGCATCGCTACTTCCGCGGTTTAAGTCTTCCATATTCATATACATATACCGGTAGGAAAACATCCATTCTCCTTTAGAGTGAGTGTGGTCTCCCATTACCGATATTGGTGCATGTCCATCTGGTCGTCCAGATGTCCATTTTGTAGTTTCTTCCTGTGCTTGTACTATTGAAATTGCCATGAAGAGCATGGTAGCTATATATTTTTTCATTTTTTTCTTGATACAAATGTGTTATTGTGCTAGTCTTAAAAGTAATTTGTAATTGTTAAACTGATTTGTCAAGCTGAACTTGTTGAATTAAGCTTGTCGAACTGAGCTTATCGAGCTGAGCTTGTCGAAGTTTCACAACGAGCTTAGGACGATATTTATAGTTTTGATACTTTTTAGACAGACACTTTTTTTTAAATGTTAGTGTGCTGTTTTATACTCCAATAATTATGAAATAACCATTATAAATCTTCTCAACCTTGTTGGAGGAGAGCGCTTTTTGGGTATTCAAAAAAACGTAGTTAAAACAACTGTTTTAAAATCAAACTTGTCATAGAATCAACTACCTCAGGGCAAGCCCACAAGGTATTCAAAGGATACAAATTTAATTAATATCGACGCAGAGCCCTTCGGTAAATTCAGCACAGGCTCTGGGGAATTAGACTCTCTATGAGGGATTAAATATTCGAAAGAGGTGTTTTTAAATAAATTGTTTTCAGTTTGGGAGTTCTCCCTTTTGCGTTAGGGATTGAAGCAAGCTACCGCGTAGCGCGAAAAGCCCGCCCGAAGGGAACGCCCAAATAAAATAATTGTTTCGAATAAATAATATGATTAAGAAAAAATAGGAGGGTGGAAATATTGGTAGCTATTAAGAAAGCTATATTTATTGGTATAATTGTTTGTATTTTTTAAATCTGATGGAGAAAAAGTGGTGTTTTCTAATGTTAAAACGGTAACAAACCCTATTGGATACTCTCTTAAATCTATAGAAGGTAAGTTTTGCTTTTTTTCATTGCGTTGCTCTTCTAACATCTGCATTAAATAACATTTCCCATCACAATGCATTTCGGGTTTGTCTTTATTAATACATAAATACTCGGCAATATAATCTTGATTTACCACATAATCGAATACTGGCAAAACTGGTTTTAGCATGGCCAGCATGTACAATAAAGTAAATAATATTGGGTAAATTCTTAACATCAATGTTATTGATTATACAATTGCAAAAATATATAAAAAAGCGATAGAATCTACTTTAAAAATCTCAATTTTGCGACTTCAAAAAAATGTGTTGGATGGATACGAATCGGAAAAAATGGATTTATTTAATTGTACTTTCTCTTATTTGGGGAAGTTCCTATATCTTAATTAAGAAGGGATTGGTTGGATTAACACCAATTCAACTTGGAGCGGTACGTGTACTATTTTCTTCTATTTTTTTATTTCTGATTGGTTTTAAGTGGTTGTGGAAAATAGACAAATCAAAATGGAAATGGATTGCAGCCTCTGCAATGAGTGGGACTTTTATTCCTGTATTTTTATTTGCATATGCCGAAACGGAAATTGATAGTAGTATTGCGTCAATATTAAATTCTTTAGTGCCTTTATTTACAATTTTTATTGGGTTTTTGGTGTTTAAGGTTGATTTTACAAAAAATCAAGTAGTTGGTGTGGTTGTGGGATTACTAGGTGCGATTTTACTTATTTTTCAAGGTGCGAATGTGAATCCAGGGCAGAATTACTTTTTTGCACTTTTGGTGGTAATTGCAGCAGTTTGTTATGCTATCAATGCTAATATTGTAAAATCTAAATTGCAAGAAGTTCCTGTAATGGCAATCTCAGTTGGGATTTTTGCGGTTATGATTTTTCCTGCAATTATTGTCTTACTTTTTTCTGGAGTTTTTAAAACGGAAACATTACAGAATGAAGCTTTTCAAACTTCCTTACTTTATATAGCAGTTTTAGCTGTATTTGGGACTGGGATGGCTAAAATTTTATTTAATAAACTCATTCAGATCTCAAATGCTGTTTTTTCAACATCTGTTACTTATTTAATTCCTGTTGTTGGTATTTTTTGGGGAATTTTGGATGGAGAAAAGTTTACATCTATTCATTTATTAGCCTCAGGAATTATTCTTTTAGGAGTTTATATTGTAAATAAGGGGAGAAAAAAAGAAACCCCAAAAACATAATGTTTTTAGGGTTCTTTAACTCGTGAATTGAGATTGTTATAAAAAAATCTTATTGAAATCTCTATTCAAAATCTGCTTCGGTTAATTCAGGATTTATTATTACTTCTGTAAGAGTGCTTTCTACAGTTTGTCCGCCAAGAGCTGCCTTTTTTACGGAAGGGAATTTAATTCCTTCATAGTCTTTATAGTCTAAAAGCAAGGCTTCTTGATTTTGAGTTTGTCCTCCCATATTAATTACCGCTAATTCTTTTACTTTTAGACCACTTTCAGTATCATAAAAATAAAATGCTTGAACGGCTTCTCCAGGAACTTCAACTTTATAAGCATCTTTTCCTTCTACTTTTTCAATTCCAACTACTTTAACAGCGTCATTAGTTAGCAAAGTAAGTTCTGGAAATATTCCAACAGCATTTTTCATATCGTTAACCATTGCTGGAGGAAGTGGAACTTTATTACCGCCTTGTTTCATAAATACTTCCGTTTCGTTTGCCACAACAGCCATCATCGGACTCCCATTCATGTAGGTAGTTTGCGCATATTTATTGGCAGTTCTTTTTTCTTCAGCCTTAATTGTTGCACCATTAAAACTTCCTTCGTAGGTAAATGAGATAGAATTTAAAGCTGAAACTTTATCTTTTCCTCCAATGGCTTCGATGTATTTATTTAAAACACTTTCTGCAGTTACATCTTTTGGAATAGCAACATTATAGTTTGGCTTTTCAATTTTATTAGCCTCTTTGTCATAATAAGTAACAGGGTAGTTTAAAGCTTCTAATTTGTCTGCTACCTCACTACCTTTTCCTGTAACTACAATACGAGCATTATCGGCTTTAAAATATTTGTTGGCCACTCTTTGTACATCTTCTACAGTTACTGCATTAATTTTTTCAAGATAGTTTACATAGAAATCATCTGGTAAATTTCTAGTTTTAATATTTAGGGCATATCTAGCAATTGTTCTTGGGTTTTCTAGCGCAATTACAAAATCTCCAACATATTTAGCCTTAGCATTAACTAAATCTTCCGCACTAACAGGTTCAGTTCTAATACGTTTTATTTCTTTCATAAACTCAACAACTGCACTATCTGTAACCGCATTTCTTACACTTGTAGAAGCAGAAAAATTTGATGCATTGTATTCGTCTGTATCTAAATAAGACCTAGCTCCGTATGTATAGCCATGAGCTTCGCGTAAATTCATATTAAGGTAACTGTTAAAGCTTCCTCCAAAAATATGATTTGCAATAAGTGCTGCATGGTAATCTTTGTCAGACATTTTAAGGTCGATCATATTTCGAACTTTAATTTCCGACTGCACAGCGTTAGGCATGTCTATAAAATCTATTTGAGTATACTGCACGTTTCTTGGAGCTCCGTAAGTTACTCCAGGAGCACTGTCTTTTTTCCAAGAAGAAAAGTTGTCTCTTACTAATTTCTCAACTTCCAAAGGTTTAACATCTCCAACAATAACTAAATAAGCTTTCTCTGGTTTGAAGTAGGTATTGTAAAAATTAGTAGCATCTTCTAAGCTTACATTATTAAGTGTTTCTTCTGAAATAAATTCCCCATAAGGGTGGTTCTTTCCATAAGATAAAGCGTTAGTAACTCTAGAAGCAATAGAAGAAACATCGTTTTCTGAAGATTTTATACCTTCTTCCAATTGCTTTTTCTTTTTATCAAATTCTTCTTGACTGAAAACAGGATTAAGAGCCCCATCTGCCATTAAAGAAAGTATCTCAGGAAAATATTTAGATAAACAACTAGCATAAGCACTTTGAGATCCAAAATTAATATTGGCGCCTAGAAAATCAATTCTTTCGTTGTACTCATCTTTTCCAATAGATGTAGTTCCGCTTCCCATAATATCACCTGCAAGTTGAGAAACTCCAGCTTTTTTACCTTCTAAAACAGGAGAATTGTCTATTGTTAGTGTTACGGAAACTCTTGGTAATTTATGGTTTTCTACAACCATAACTGTAAGGCCATTTTCTAAAACAAAAGTTTCAGGTTCCTCTAAATTAATAGTAGGTGCTGGTCCTGGAGCAGGTTGTTTTGAGCGATCTATTTGTGCAAAGGTAAAACCTACACAAAATAATAATAGTATCGATAAAATTTTTGTCTTCATAAGGATATTTTATTTTTCTTCTTGAGTAGATTTTGGTAGATACTCAATACGAACACGTTGATTTTTATTTAAATATTTATTGGCAACTCTTTTGATGTCTTCTTTGCTGATATTTCTATAAATTTCAATTTCAGAATTAATCAAGTTTGTATCGCCATAAAGCATATAATATCTAGCTAATGAATTTGCAACCCCAGAAATACTTGCATTGGAGTTTACAAAATCGTTTTCCATTTTATTCTGAAGCTTTGTATAATCGTTATCAGAAATTAAAGAAGTTTGTAGCTTTTTTATTTCTTCGTCTATTTCAGTTTCAAGCTTTGAAAGCGGAACATCTCCTAATGGAAGCGCAAAAATATTATACATACTATAATCTTCTTGAGATCTATTAAAAGCAAATACTTGTAAAGCTGTTTTGTTTTCATCTACCATTTTTTTGTAGAGTTTAGAGGTTTTTCCGTCACTCAAATAGGTAGAAATCATGTTAAGAACATAGGCATCTTTGTCTTTCATTGAAGGTGTTCTATAGGAAAGTGCTAATGCAGGAATTTGAATGTTGCTATCATATTCCGTAGCTGTAATTTCTTGAGTAATAGGGTCTTCTTTAGGATGATTTCTAACGATAGCTGCTCCTTCTGGAATAGGACCGAAATAGTCCTTAATCATTTTTTGAGTCTGCTCAATATTAATATCTCCAGCAACCACTAAAACAGCATTGTTTGGAACATAGAATTTTTTATTAAACTCTTGGAATTCTTCTAATGTAGCGGCATCTAAATGATCCATAGACCCAATAACACTCCATCTGTAAGGGTGTTTGGTAAATAGATGCGGCTGGATAGCCGTACCGTAGCTAAGTCCGCCATAAGGAGCGTTGTCTACACGCTGTCTCTTCTCTTCTTTAACTACCTCATTTTGCGTTTCTACCCCTATTTCGTTTATAATTGGATGCATTAATCGTTCAGATTCCATCCAAAGTCCTAACTCTACTTTGTTAGAAGGGAAAACTTCATAATAGTAAGTTCTATCTGCCGTTGTATTTGCATTGTTGCTTCCGCCGTTAGAGCTCACTATTTTAAACCATTCGCCTCTCCCGATATTTTCGGTTCCTTCAAAAAGTAAATGTTCGAAGAAATGTGCGAAACCAGTACGTTCCGGATTTTCATCTTTAGATCCTACATGATACATAACAGAGGTTGTTACTACAGGAGCTGTGTTGTCTAGATGAAGAATAACATGCATGCCATTGGCAAGATCATATTCTTGGAATTTGATTTCTTGAGCATAGGAAGTAGCGAAAATTGCAGTACCTAATGCTAAAGAGAGTAATTTTTGTTTCATAATGAAAAATTGTTTTAGTAGTTATTTGACAAATTCCATGCGGAAATGTTACAAAATATTTTTTTAAAGTTAGAAAAATACTGATTTTATTCTATAAAAAAAATGGATTGAATGAAAATTAAAAAATCTTTAACTTTCTTAATGTGTTTTTTTCGTAACTTAATTGTCTATAAACCAAATATTAATCACATGGATTCAAATAAGTTGTATTTAAAATATGGTATTTATATAGCAATAGGTCTTATAGCTTATTTTTTAATTATTAAATTAATAGGACTTCAAGAATACATATGGTTACGTTTGTTAAACGGACTTATAGTGGGGTATGGGATTTATTCAGCAATAAAAAAACGCAAATTACTAGAAGGAGATAAGTTTGATTATTTTAAAGGATTCAAATCTGGTTTATATTCAGGATTTGTAGCAACTGTAATTTTTGTGGTTTTTATGGCTATCTATATGTATCATTTAGATCCAGAATTCCCAAATTCTATCATGGATTCTTGGATAGAAGATTACAATCAAGGGCCTGGAATACTGATATTTATCTTGTTTATAGAGGGCTTGGCTTCCAGTGTGGTACTTACCTTAACCTTTATGCAGAAATTTAAACCAAGTTGGAATACAAAAAAAAGTGTGCAAAACGTATAAAAACATTTGTTCTTTAATGATTTAGCAGTATATTTGCACCCGCTTAAATTTTATTTAGGCAAGGTTTATATTAGTTAAATTAATTAATTATTACGCTATGTACGCAATTGTAGAGATAGCAGGGCAGCAATTTAAAGTTGCGAAAGACCAAAAAGTTTTTGTTCATCGTTTGGCTTCTGAAGAAGGAGATAAAGTATCGTTTGATAACGTACTTTTGTTAGATAATGATGGCGATGTTACTTTAGGCGCCCCGGCTATAGACGGAGCTTCTGTTGAAGCAAAAGTCGTTAAGCACCTTAAAGGTGATAAAGTTATTGTTTTCAAAAAGAAAAGACGTAAAGGTTACCGTAAGAAAAACGGACACAGACAATCTTTAACGGAAATCGTTATTGAAAGCATCGTAGCAAGTGGAGCTACAAAAAAAGCAGCTCCTAAGAAAAAAGCAGCACCAAAAGCTAAAGAAGAGGCTAAACCTGCAGCAAAAAAAGCTACAACAAAAAAATCTGCTTCTAAAAAAGGAGACGATTTAAAGAAAATTGAAGGAATTGGACCAAAAGCAGCTGAGGCTTTAACAAATGCAGGCGTTGATACGTATGCTAAGTTAGCTAAAAAATCTGCTGATGAAGTTAAAGAAATTTTAACGGAGGCTAGTTCTACTTTAGCTCACTTAGATCCAGGAACATGGGCAGATCAAGCAAAACTTGCTGCTGATGGAAAATGGGACGAGCTACAGAAATGGCAAGACGAATTAAACGGTGGTAAATAATCCATCGAGAGTTTTAAAATAAAGTATAATTTTCTTGAGTTAAATCAAGAGCATTAAAACCGAAAGAAATGGCACACAAAAAAGGTGTTGGTAGTTCTAAGAATGGTAGAGAATCAGAATCGAAACGCTTAGGTGTTAAGATTTTTGGTGGTCAAGCTGCTATCGCTGGGAACATCATCGTAAGACAAAGAGGTACCTCTCACAATCCAGGTGAAAATGTATATATGGGGAAAGACCATACATTACATGCTAAGGTTGATGGTATCGTTAAGTTTCAAAAGAAAAGAGATAACAGATCATACGTTTCAATAGAGCCTTTCGAGGCCTAGTGAGCTCAATCTCTTATGGTACTAAACCCTTTCTAATTTAATTAGAAAGGGTTTTTGTTTTTAATACAACATTTTGTTAACACTAGTTTAATCATTTCAATTTCCTAAAAAAGTACTTTTCAAAATTTTAAAGTACTTTGATGAATCTTTATAAATACTTTTTAGTTTTCTTCTTATGTTGCTCTTGCTTTATACAATCGCAAGAAATTAGTAATGATTCTATCCTTTCTCAAACGGTTGATAGCGTTTTTTTTAAGCTGAAAAAAGAACTCACTCAGGCAATAGATGCAGATAACGATACTATTGTGCTTCAAAAATATATTGAGTTCGCCGATTTTTATAAGAAGTCGGGTGCCGTAAACGAGGCAATAGTTAATTATCAAATAGCAGATACTATATTAAAAGATAAAAAGGACACTTTGAGAGTCTATTTAAAACTTCAAATTGGAGCTGTAAACTTTTCGGTTAAACAATTTGAAATTGCTAAATCTGCTTATAAAGAAGCTCTTGAGATTTCAGAAAAAATAGATTATATAAAAGGAGAAGCTTTAGCGCAAAGTGCTATTGGAAGTTGTTTTGAAAAGCAAGGAAATTATAATAAGGCGCTCTTTCATCAGTATAAAAGTTTACCTCTTTTTGAAAAAATACACGATAATATTGGACTAGCGCTTGTAAATGAGAATATAGGTAGTATTTACGAGGATAAATTGGCTTTTGATAAAGCATTTAATTATTTCCAGAAAGCACTTGACTATATTGTTTTAACTGATGATGTTGATAGGAAAATTAATATTTTAAACAATTTAGGAGACGCTAAAAGGAAAGATGGAAAATATGAGGAGGCTTTAATTTATACGCTCCAAGCTAAAGAAATGGCTATTGAAACTTCTAATAAGCATCAACTAGAGAGCGCTTACAAAGACTTGTCTAAGAATTATGCCCTTACTAATAATTATGAAAAAGCATATCTAAATTTAGGGATTTCAGATTCCATTAGAGATGAAATTTTATGGCGGCAAAATGTACAGCAGGTAAATGCATTACAAGCGCTTTATGGAGCAAAAAGTAAGCAAGCTAAAATTGATTTATTAGTAAAAGAGAATCAGGTTAAATCTGCTCATGAAAGTTTGTTGATACTAGTTATTGTTGTGCTCCTTGTGCTAGCTGTTATTTTGTATTTCTATTTTAAGAAACGAAAAGAGAATGCTATTAAACTTCAGCACTATAAACAAAAGGCGCTTCAGGCTGATTTGGAGAAAAAGAAAATAATTGAAGAGAATCTACAAAGGGAAATTCAGTTAAAAACATCCTCATTATCAAAATATAGTCTCCATTTAGCGCATAAAAACAAAACACTTTCTGAGGTTGCACATACCTTGAAAAACTTGAAAGGGAGAAAGCAAATAGATATTCAAGGAAAACTTACAGAAGTAGTAGAGGTAATAAATGAAGATTTATCTGAGAAACAAGAATGGGAACAATTTATGGGGTATTTTGAACAAATACACCCCAGTTTTTTTAAAAAACTAGAAAAAAAGTCTGTAGAGGAATTATCTCCTTCGGAATTAAGATTATGTACACTTTTAAAACTAAATCTTTCTTCTAAAGAAATAGCTTCTATTTTAAGAATAACTCCAGATAGTATTCGGATTGCAAGATATAGATTGCGTAAAAAGTTAACCATAGCTTCTGGAGATAAATTAACTCGTTTTTTACATCAGCTTTAGTGAATATTAAGGCAATTGCTCTTTTTGTTAATTCAATGTTACGTAATCATAAATGTTGCCTTTGTATACTATCTAAATATGCATTTTAATTACATTTTGTTTTCATCAGTTTTACCTCCTAAAGTATTGTTAAATATAGATTTGCATAAAAACAAACCTAATTTTATGAAATCATTTAAATTAATTTTTACAATCTTAATTGTTGCCTTTTTTACGAGCAGTATGAGGGCTCAAAATGGGAATGTTCAAGGAACTATTACCGATGAAAACGGTATTTATGTTCCAGGAGCTACAGTTTTAATACAAGACTTAAATAAAGGAGTAGTTTCCGATATGGATGGTAAGTTTACTTTTATTGCACTTCCTGCCGGAAAGCATCAACTTCTAATTAAATATCTAGGATTTACAGATTATTTTCAGGAAATAGAAGTGCTAGCAGGGCAAACTATTTCCGTAGCTGTAAACCTTAATTCTGAAAGTTTAGAACTTGAGGGAGTGGAAGTATCTGCATATGGATTAAGTGGACAATCTAGAGCCTTAAATACCCAAAAAAATAATACAAATAACCCGTTGTGCATTTAGGCAATATTGATTTTTAGGTTATTGATATTTCTGTTGAATTCAAATATGTTTATATATTGAATGACCGTCATAGCCGTAATCTTAGATAATATTCTGTTTTTGAATCCCTCAAAAGATTTAGCATAATTCCTTCGAATCATAAATTGGTCGCAAAGTTGAGAAAACAATGTTTCAATACGCTTTCTGGATTTCTTAAAAACGTACGGCTGCTCCCTATAGTTATGCTGGTTTGTTCTCATAGGGGTTTCAAGTCTAATATTATGATATTCAAATAAATTCAATTGATATTCAGCCGACAAATACCCTTTATCACCAAGTAATATGCAATCACTTAATTGATGCTTTATATCCTTTAAATAATTAATATCGTGCACAGAGGCTGGACTAATATCCATACTTTCGATAACACCCTGAGCAGAACAGACAGCATGTAATTTATATCCATAATAATGGCTTGATTGACTTGCACAATATCCTTTTTCGGGCAGACTGTAGTTTTGTTCTTTACATATCTTACTTCTAGCGCTTCTTGATAATTTACAGACCTCTAACGGCATACTGTCAACAATATAACAATGCTCAGATTTATTCAACTTTCTCACTAATGCCTTGCGAAGTGATTCTCTAAAAGAAAACAACTTACGCTTTCTTCTATTGTAGACACTGCGCTCTATTTTGCTGGATAGACCAGCAGGTAACATTCGAAAAAGCTGGCATTCACTATCAACACTCATATATTCTGATGTTAAATCAATAGCTATAAGCTCTTTATCTCTTAATTTAGGTTTACGGATTTGATGTAAATAATCCATTTTACAATCCAATTCTTTTAAAACCTTGAGGATTTTGTCGTAATTTGCTTGAAAGTTGTGCATATAAATTATAGTGTGGTTACTACAATTTACTGCATTTTAGCAGTTTGCACAACTTTTTCTAAATGCACAACGGGTTACAAATATTACAAATGTGGTTTCTACAGATCAGATTGGTAAATTCCCAGATGCTAATATAGGGGATGCTGTAAAACGTATTCCAGGTATTACCATGCAGGTTGATCAAGGAGAAGCTCGAAATATTATTGTGCGTGGTTTATCGCCTCAATTAAACTCTGTAACCTTAAATGGAAGTAGAATTCCTTCAGCAGAGGGAGATAATAGAAACGTGCAAATGGATTTAATCCCAGCAGATATGATTCAGACTGTGGAAGTAAGCAAGGCTGTAACTCCAGATATGGACGGAGATGCTTTGGGAGGGTCTGTAAATTTAATTACTCGTACCGCTCCACAGGGTTTTAGAGTTTCTGCAACTGCTGGATCGGGAATCAATTTTATTACAGATAAAAGAATCCTTAACGGATCTCTGTTAGTAGGAGATAGAACTAAAGATGGAAAATTTGGATGGATGGTTTCTGCTTCTGTAAATGATAACGATTTTGGTTCTGATGATGTGGAAGCAGAATGGAGTAATGAGTTTGAATATAATACAGGAACTCAAGATGCCGATGGGGAGGATATAATTGAAGAAATGGAGGTAAATCCATATGCTACAGATTATGAAGTAAGAACGTATTTGGTACAAAGAATTAGACGTAGTTTCTCTGCTAACCTTGATTATAAGTTAGATGAAAACAATAGTGTGTACTTAAAAACAATGTACAATTGGAGAGACGATCGAGAGAATAGATATGCATATAGCAACGCAATTTTAGATGGAGAGGATATTTCTTCAAACGATTTTACAATTGATAGTAATAACAACTTGGTAAGCTTTCCAGTGGAAGCAAAACGAGAAACAAAAGGAAGTATTCCTGGCGGAAGAAATCAGAATGCGCGTTTAGAAGATCAGAGAATTCAAAACTACAGCATTGGAGGGGATCATTTATTCGGGAAGTTAAAGTTTGATTGGATGACTTCTTATGCAAAGGCTTCTGAGGAACGCCCGCATGAAAGATATATTACGTATGCAAGTGAGTTTGGAATCAACAGAAATTTAGATACTAAAAAGCCTTTATTTACGCCTCAAAATATAGATGATACAGCGCTAAGTAATTATGAGCTTGATGAGCTTACAGAAGAATATCAATATACAGAAGAGGAAGATTTAAATGCTTTTTTAAACTTTGAATTACCAGCAGATTTCTTCGGAAATGGAGACGGAACTATTAAGTTTGGTGCTCGTACTCGTTTAAAAAACAAAAATAGAGATAATAACTTTTTCGAGTATTCTCCACTAGGTTCTCAATATGACACTATGGATATGGTTGGAACTAAAGACTATACAGATCCAGACTACCTTGCTGGAAGTCAATACCAAGCAGGATATTTTGTAACTCCAGAATTTTTAGGGGACTTAAATCTTAACGATGGGAGTCAGTTTGAAGGGGAATCTGTTCCAGATGAATTTTTAAGAGCTAACTTTGATGTTGATGAGGATGTGTATGCTGGATATGTAATGACTACACAGCAATTAACAAATAAGTTAAGTGTTTTGGCGGGACTTCGTGTGGAAAACACTAGAGTTACTGCAACAGGAAACAGCATTATGGATGAAGAAGACTTAATTGGTCAGATTACAGAAAAAAGCTCTTATACAAATGTGCTTCCAGGAGTTCACTTTAAATATAATTTTACAGATAAAACTATTTTACGTTTAGCTTGGACAAATACCTTGGCTAGACCAAATTATGTAGATCTTGTTCCGTATGTAGATGTAATTTCTGAAGACGAAGAAATTGTTTTAGGAAATGCCGATTTGGATCCAACAACTTCAATGAACTTTGATTTAATGGCAGAGCATTATTTCCAATCTGTTGGGATTTTGTCTGGAGGGGTATTTTATAAGGATATAGATAAGTTTATTTATACATCTGTAATTGAAGCTACCGATAATACGTATGGAGATGGAACTACAGGCTTTGATTTATACCAGCCACAAAATGGAGAGAATGCTTCTATTTTTGGTGCAGAACTTTCTATACAAAGGCAATTAGACTTTTTGCCAGGCTTTGCAAAAAACTTCAATATTTATCTTAATTATACGTATTTAGCTTCAGATGCTAAAGGAATTAAAAATGAAGATGGAGATGAGCGAGATGATATCGATTTACCAAACACTGCTCCAAATATGTTTAATGGTTCTTTAGGGTATAATGACAAAAAGCTAAGTATCCGTTTATCTGCTAATTATTCCGATTCTTATATTGATGAAATTGGTGGAAATCCTTTTGAAGATCGTTACTATGATGAGCAGTTTTTCTTAGATTTTAATATTAGTTATGCTATAACAGATAATCTTAGAATTTATGCCGATTTAAATAATATCACCAACCAACCATTGCGTTACTATCAAGGACAAAAAGATAGAACAATGCAAATGGAGTATTATGAGAAGCGATTAACTTTCGGACTTAAATACGATTTGTTTAAAAAATAAGAATTGAACTCATCTTGACTTTTTGCTTAAACACAAAAAATCAAGATGAGTTCATTCATACAATTTTCGGGAGAGAAGCAATCGTATCGATTTTAATTCCAATTCTTCAGATTGCTTCGCCCGTTTTTGTTAAATATAAATCATTAATGTCCGAGTAAATATACAAGACCGTTTCACTGTAAGAGAAAAGAGCAAAGACTAAGCCTTAACTATTATAAAATGAGTAGTTTAAAGAAAAAACATTACTAACTCCTCTTTTTATTCATTTTTCTTGATAGTAAGGGGGCTATTTTTAAAAACCTCTTTTAAACCTTTGTATAAGTGGAGTCTAATAAATTCCGTTAACTTTTATCGGACAATAATAAAAATAAATAAAATATTCAAAATGAAAATATATAGAGTTTTAGCATTGACAGCACTTGTGGTAATTGGGTGTAAAAAGAATAATTTACCAGCTATAAGTCCAGATGTAATTACAGAATCTACATTACACGATACAGATGATCCTGCAATATGGGTTAACAAAAAAGATCCTTCTAAAAGTATTGTTTTTGGTACCGATAAAGATACCGATGGCGCTATTTATGCTTTTGATTTAGAAGGAAAAATAATAGAAAGTAAAACAATAAGAGGGTTAAAACGTCCAAATAATGTTGATCTTAGATACGATTTTCAATTAAACGATTCTACAAAAGTAGATGTATTAGCTTTTACTGAGAGAGAGCGTCAGCAAATACGATTGTTTTCAATTCCAGATATGAAACCTTTAGATGGTGGTGGTTTTCCTGTTTTTACTGATGTTACAGCGCCAGAACAAAATTTACCGATGGGAATAAGTTTATACCATTCTGAAGTAGATGGGGCTATGTATGCAA
This sequence comes from Galbibacter orientalis DSM 19592, assembly GCF_000260115.1. GTDB lineage: Bacteria > Bacteroidota > Bacteroidia > Flavobacteriales > Flavobacteriaceae > Galbibacter > Galbibacter orientalis. Next base: position 1,335,812 of record NZ_JH651379.1, read on the forward strand.
TTGTAGGACGTAAAACAGGTCCGTTAGATGGTTATTTATATCAATACATCTTAAAATCGGATTCATTAGGAGTAAAAGCAGAACTAGTTCGAAAGTTTGGAAAATTTAGTGGGAAAAAGGAAATCGAAGCCATTGCTGTAGACGATAAGGAAGGAATAGTTTATTATTCTGATGAAGGTGCTGGAATACATAAGTATTATGCAGAGCCATCTAAAGGGAATGAAGAGTTAGCCTTTTTTGGGGGTGAATATTTTCTAGATGATATAGAAGGACTTTGCATCGCAGATTTACCTAATGGAGAGAGCTATATTATAGTTTCGAATCAGCAAAACCATAGTTTTGTAATTTTTAATAAAAACACGCATGAGTTTGTTAAGGAGTTGAATTTAAGTACACAAGAAACAGATGGTTGTGAGATTGTTACTACAAGCTTAACCCCTGTATTTAAAGACGGTTTGTTCGTTGCGATGAATAATGATAAGCGCTTTTTCTTCTATAACTTAGGAAAATTACTATAAAAAAGTGATGTTATTTCTAATTTTATTAATAAATTAGATTAACTAATAATCAAAAAATTTTTTTATTATGAAAAAAGTTGTCATTTCTGGTGCGTTAGCACTTACTATTTTATGTTCAAGCTGTTTAGGGTCTTTTAGCGCTTTCAATGGTTTGAAAGATTGGAACCAAGGAGTAACAGGAAATAAGTTTGTGAACAACCTTATCTTTTGGGGTTTAAACATTATTCCAGTATACGGTTTATTCTTTTTGGGTGATGCAATTATTTTTAATGTAATTGAGTTTTGGACAGGTTCTAATCCAATTGCAATGAAAGAGGGAGAAAAAGAAACTCAGATTGTCGAAAGAGACGGAAATACTTATGAAATGACAGCTACTAAAAATAGAATGCAAGTATCTGTTGTGGAAGGGCCTAAAAAAGGAGAAAAAGTAGATTTAGTTTATAGCCCAGATGCTAAGTCATGGAGTGCTATTAAACCAACAGGAGAAGTTATTGAACTTTCTTCATTCAAAGAAGGAATGTATATTGTACACCTTCCAAATGGAGAAGAAGTTAAGATTGATCCTGCAACTCCAAGAGCAGAAGCTGTAGCTTATTTACAAGAAAGAGTAGCTTGTAACTATAGTGATGCAATGGTTGCTTCTTTAGAAGATTAATTATTATACATAACACTTATTAAGTGGCTGTTTAAAAAATGTTTTGTAGTTGTCAAACTGAGCTCAGGATGACACTTAGCGTATAAATATTTTTTAGACAGCCACTTTTTGTTGCTATAAAATTGGAGTTTTTAAGCAGCTTTTTGGAATCCCGAAGCCATCAACAAGCGTATTTACATGTGGCCTTAATTCCGAACAAATCCGTTCTACCTGCTTTCTAATAGCCTTAGATTTATTAGCACTTATATATCCATGTTCTAAATACCAAGCGGCATGGTGGTTTATCTCACTCAAAGCAAATAAAGCGCCTAATTTTTTAAATAAGAACCGAAGTTCTTCTTCCTGTATTTTTTCTACAAAATTTAAAAATTCATTATAAGATAATTCTTCACTATATGCTTTTCCTAGCATAACCATATGTGTTTGAACTTTAAGAAATGCTTGGTATGATGGAATTCCTTTTTTTATGTATTTCTGAACTCTAGAAGCAACAGAAAATGTAAGTCTACGGGTTCTGTATTCAAAAGCTTCTTTATGGAATTCAGTATCAAAGAGGTGTTCTTTATCTGTTTTATTGGTGAAAATAGGATTAATTGTAGTGAGTCTGTCGGATAATTGTGTGCCTACGTATTTGAGCACATCCATAAAATTATCACTGTTAAATTCAGTTTTGAAATTAGTTAAAATACCTTTGGCAGCTAATTGAATCAATACCGTGTTATCTCCTTCAAAAGTGGTAAAAATATCTACATCTCCTTTTATATGCGGAATTTTATTTTCTATTAAATACCCTTTCCCGCCACATGCTTCTCTACATTCTTGAATTGTTTGGTTAGAAAACCATGTAATTGATGCTTTTAGCGCAGCTGCTTGGGTTTCTATTTCTCTCCGCCCGTCTTCTTTAGAATTGGCATAATCCTTAATGAGTTTATCTAAAACAGTATGGTAAACATAAGATTTTGCTATGGGTTTAATTAAACGTAGTTGATGCGTAGGATAATCCATTATTAAATCCTCTTGGATTTTTTCATTACTGTTAAATTGTCGTCTTTGTAAGGCGTACTTTACAGCAATAGATAAAGCCTTTTTTGCACCACTTAATGCACCTTTTGCAACACAAATTCTACCACCAACCAAAGTGCCGAGCATGGTAAAAAAGCGTTTATTAGGATTTTCTATCGGGGAGGTGTAATTTCCATCTTTGTCAATATCTCCATACCTGTTTAATAAGTTTTCTCGTGGTACAGCAACGTTAGAAAACCAGATTTTTCCATTATCAACACCGTTAAGTCCCAGTTTGTAGCCGTTGTCTTCCACTTTTACACCAGGCATTAAATTGCCATCTTTATCTCTTATTCTGGTTAAGATAGCATGCACGCCTTCGTTTTTTCCGTTTACAATTAGTTGTGCAAAAACAGTTGCCATTTCCGCATGGAGTGCATTCCCGATGTATTCTTTATTATCGTTTTCTCCAGGAGTTTCAATAACAATAGAATCGGTTTCTTTTACATAAGTAGCAGTAGTTTTTACTCCTCTTACATTAGAGCCATGTCGGGTTTCGGTCATAGCGAAACAACCTAAAAGATTGGCTTCTCCAGTTTCTTTTAAATATTTGTCATGATGCTTTTTTGTTCCTAAGTTCTGGATACTTCCTCCAAAAAGACCAAACTGAACGCCAAATTTTATGGTTAGACTTCCGTCTACATACATTAGGTTTTCAAAAATACTTGCGTAAGTAGGCATGTTTCCAATACCTCCATATGCATTGTCATATGCCATTGCGCCATAGCCATCTTTTGCTAAAAATTTAACTTGTGTTAAAACATGATTTCTAAATTCTTCTTTGTTTCTTATAATTTGAAAATCAAAAATGGGATCATTTAATTTCTCTCGAAATTTATCAACATATGGAGCGTGTTCTCCTTTAAGGAGCGTGTCTATTTTTTCAGCTGAATAAAAAGCAGCGCTACTAGCAGTTTCTATTTTTACATCAAATAGATGATGATAATGATTGGGTTGAATCCCTAAATTAATCTCTATATATTTTAAACTTTCATCATAAATTTCTGTAGATTGACTATTGCTTGCCAACCTCATACTAAATGAGGTTAAGGGGTAAGCATCGCTTTCTATTAATTTTAATCCAGAATCATTAATTATTTTTTTCCAAGAAACAAGAGTTTCATCTAGAGGAGATTCTTCAGCATTAATCCATTTTTTAAGTGTGGTTTTGGCTGCTTCAGAAATAGAATCGGTTTCTATAGATTTTTTAAATACAGAAATCTCCGAAGGCGAAAGGAGTTCATCAGACCAAATAACATATAAAAAGGGAATATATTTTAGTATTTCGGCGGTATATGTAGTTTTCTTCATAGCTACAAATTACAAATTTCTATTTCAGAAAAATAAAATTTAACCAATTTATAACTTGGTAGCTTAAATCTTATTGGTCTTTAAATTATAGCCACAAATTCACGAATATATAATACTCTCTATACTTGGAGAAGTTCTTAATAGTAGGAAAAACAAAAAATATTAGTGAATTCGTGGCAGTAGTTTTCTTAATACTTTGTACTTCATACAAAATACCAAGAACGAAAATAACATTAGTGAATTCGTGGCAGTAATTTTCTATAGTTTAAGTCGCAGATACACGGATTTATATAGCAGAATTTTCTAAATACTTTGTACTTAATACTTCATACTAAATATCAAAAATAACATTAGTGAATTCGTGGCAAACATATTCTTATTTGATGCAGATAAATGCTTCCCCGCAGTCGGGAAGCATTATAAGGTTGCTGGGAAAGCATTCCAAGTCTGCAGGAAGGGTAACAATGCCTGGGGGAAGCTATACAAGTTCGGCAGGAAGGGTAACAATGTCCGGGGGAAGCTATACAAGTTCAGCGGGAAGGGTATTTACCATGTGGGGAAACCTTTTTTTAGTGCAGGAATACTTTTTAACCCCTTATTGAGGGTTTCTCCTCGATATTTTTATAAACTACTTATTTTGTAATAGTTACTATTTAGTCTTTATGCTGCTTTCTTGCGGCAAAATGGCCTTGTATATTTACCTGTACATAAATGAAGAAAAATATAGTTTTTTTATTGACAGTTAGCGAGCATTATCAATGAAAAAAAATCACGTACTTTTGTAATCTATGAACGAATATTTAGATCCTACAGGCGATAATTTTTCTGCGGAAGAAGTAGATATAGAAAAGGCATTACGACCGTTAAGTTTTGATGATTTTGCTGGTCAAGATCAAGTATTAGAAAACTTAACTGTTTTTGTGCAAGCGGCTAATCTACGTTCCGAAGCGTTGGATCATACTTTGTTTCATGGTCCTCCAGGGCTAGGAAAAACAACTTTGGCGCATATTCTGGCAAATGAGTTAGGGGTAGGAATAAAAGTAACCTCTGGACCAGTGCTTGATAAGCCTGGAGATTTAGCGGGATTACTTACTAATTTAGAGGAGCGCGATGTACTTTTTATAGATGAAATTCATAGATTGAGCCCTATTGTAGAAGAGTATTTGTATTCTGCAATGGAAGATTATAAAATCGATATTATGATTGAAAGTGGTCCTAATGCAAGGACGGTGCAGATTAATTTGAATCCGTTTACACTTATAGGTGCTACCACACGCTCTGGATTATTAACAGCACCAATGCGTGCTAGATTTGGAATTAGTAGCCGACTCCAATATTATTCTACGGAGTTATTGGCAGATATTGTTCAAAGAAGTGCACAAATTTTAAAAATGCCAATTTCTATGGAAGCGGCTATAGAAATTGCAGGTCGTAGTAGAGGAACGCCTCGTATTGCAAATGCACTTTTACGCAGGATTCGAGATTTTGCTCAGATAAAAGGTAATGGAAAAATAGATATTGAAATTTCTAAATTCGGACTCAAAGCGCTTAATGTAGATGCCTTTGGTTTGGATGAAATGGATAATAAAATTCTAACAACTATTATTGATAAATTCAAAGGAGGGCCAGTGGGAATTACTACATTGGCAACTGCGGTATCCGAAAGTGCGGAAACTATTGAAGAGGTGTATGAGCCTTTTTTAATACAACAAGGATTTATCCATAGAACTCCACGTGGGAGGGAGGTTACCGAGCTTGCTTATAAACATTTGGGAAGAGTAAAAGGAGGGATTCAAGGAGGACTATTTTAAAGTATTTCTTATTGGAAATAACAAAAATTCGAGATTTTTATGCATAAATTACCGAAAGTTCCACATTGGAGAGTGATTTTAAATGCAAAGCGGATTTTAAAAAATCCTATTTCTTTTCATAGAGAGATTTTTGAAGAATTAGGAGCAATCTTTACGGTTCGGACGCCTGCTGGAGAACCAGTTGTTTTTACAAAAAATCCAAAAATTATTCGGCATGTCCTTCAAAAAAATCATGGGAATTATAAAAAATCACCATTACAAACCGAGGATTTAGCAAATTATATTGGTCGTGGTTTATTAACTTCAGAAGGGGAACATTGGCTTGTACATCGAAGAATGATACAACCAGCATTTCATAAAAAGAAGCTAGCAGATTTGCTTCAAATAATGTGTCAAGCAATAAAAGGAGAGCTTCTTCAGATTAAAGAAAATACTACATTGGATGTTTATCCGTTAATGGGCGACTTAGCATTTCAGGTGGTTGCAAAATCGTTGTTTAGCAGGTCGGATATCCGAGAGGCTATGGCAAAACTTCAGCATATAACAGAAGTGAATCAGCAAATGGTAATTCGAGAAATGAGACAACCTTATCTTCAATGGTGGTTTTCTTTATCAGGAATGAAAAATAGACATCTTGGATATGCTAAAGAAGGAAGGGATATTCTAAATACCATAATCGAAGAAAGGATTTCTTCAGAAAAAGAAGAAAATGATCTTCTCGATATGTTGCTAAATGCTAAATATGACGATGGAACTTTTATGTCGAGACAGCAATTAATCGATGAGGTTTTAATTTTATTTACTGCGGGACATGAAACAACAGCAAATGCGCTGAGTTTTACATTATTTCTCTTGGCTAAAAATCCTGAAATTCAAGAGAAACTTTATCAAGAAGTAAAAAATATAAATATTGATGAAGGTAATTTAGCTGAAATTTTTGGGAAACTACCTTATGCAAAAGCCTGTATTGAAGAGGCAATGCGTTTGTATCCGCCCGTATATGTTATAGATAGAGTAGCTGTTGAAGATGATGAGGTAGAGGGACATACTTTTAAAAAGGATACACTTATATTATTGTCTATTTATGAGTTGCAAAGGGAGCAGAATTTTTGGGAATATCCAGACGAATACCGTCCAGAACGATTTTTAGATATCGATAAAAAAGAATATTCAGGATATTATTATCCATTTGGAGCGGGTCCACGAATGTGTGTTGGAAATAACTTTGCTATGTTTGAAATGATACTTGTTTTGGTAGAAGTAATTAAAAAGTATGAAATATCTTCTAAATTAAATGCCATAGAGATAAACCCACTTATTTCGTTAAAGCCTAAAAACGTTCCACTTTATTTTAAAATGAGAGTTAATAATTGACAGTAAAAGAAAAACATACAGCCCTAATTAAAACGGAAGCTAAACGCCTCGGATTTTTGTCGTGTGGAATTTCTAAAGCAGATTTTTTAGAAGAAGAAGCGCCTAGATTGGAGAAATGGTTGAAAAATAATATGCATGGCGAAATGCAGTATATGGAAAATCATTTTGATAAGCGTTTAGATCCGCGACTTCTAGTAGAGGGGTCAAAATCTGTAATATCGTTATTGCTAAATTATTTTCCTTCGCAAACCCAACAAGATCCAGAAGCGCCTAAAATATCAAAGTATGCTTATGGAACCGATTACCATTTTGTAATAAAAGATAAATTAAAACAACTTCTAACTTTTATAGAAACGGAAATAGGAGAAGTTGGTGGGCGAGCTTTTGTAGATTCTGCACCTGTGCTTGATAAGGCTTGGGCAGCAAAAAGTGGATTAGGATGGGTAGGTAAAAACAGTAATTTACTTTCTAAGCAAGTGGGGTCTTTCTTTTTTATTGCTGAATTAATAGTAGATTTAGAGTTGGAATACGATGCGCCTGTAACAGATCATTGTGGGAGTTGTACTGCCTGTATAGATGCTTGCCCTACAGAAGCAATTACAGAGCCCTATGTGGTGGATGGCAGTAAGTGTATTTCTTATTTTACGATTGAATTGAAAGACCAAATTCCTACAGAATTTTCAGGTAAATTTGATGATTGGATGTTTGGTTGCGATGTGTGTCAAGATGTATGCCCATGGAATCGTTTCTCAAAACCTCATAACGAACCCCTTTTTAATCCAAATCCTGAACTTCTTTCTATGTCGAAAAAAGATTGGGAAGAAATTACACAAGAGGTTTTTAGTGAAATTTTTAAAAAATCGCCCGTAAAGCGAACAAAATTTGCTGGATTAAAACGAAATATTGAGTTTTTGAAGGACAAATAATCCATTCAAACAGACATAGTAGAAAGAGAATTATTTTAAGCTAGGATTTTACATCTGCACATAACTTCTTTCTTCAAATTGATTTGGGATGCTTTCTGGATCTTCGCCTAGATTCTGTCTTAAATCTATTTCGATTCCTCTTGTAATGGTAGAAATAGGCACGTCGTTTGCAGAGCCTTCAAATGGATTTTCACCAACTCTTCCTATCCTATTCATAGTATGAAAAACCCACATTACAGCTATTGAAAAAGGAACAGATAACCAAACAAACCATTGATCTAAACCAACTGTTTTTTTTGCAAGGGTTTCTCCTAAATCATGAAATTGAGCAGCAATAGCTATAGGGATTGTCAAAATAAAAAGCCAAGTAAAGTAGTGTAAAAGAGAGGCAAACTGTCTTGGATATGGAAAGTTTTTTATCCTTTCAGATTTACCTTGGTGTGTAAAAAGTTCTTCTATTACATTTTCTAATTCTAAAAAAGAAAACTCCCAAATAAGCCCCTTTTCTTTTAATTTTTTTAAATGCTTGGATTGTAAATATAAAATTGCAGTTTGTTTGTTGCTTTTATTTTGAAGATGTTCAATTTCTTCTTTAGATAGGTAAGGGGTAATAGCTTCGTTGAAAGGGATATTAAATTCAGGAACATAAATTTTATTTGCCCACTCTTTATTAGTGTTTTCCTTCATTACGTATTCCCATGGTTTGGGTTGCCGCATTGCATAACGCAAAGCGGTCATCCAAGCAATATGTCTGTAGGTTATTGTTTTAATTTCTTGTTGAAGTTCCTCTTCACTTATAGGATTTTACGCATGTTCATTATTGATAAAGTCTTTTGTCTTCATTCCAAAAGTTCTGGAAGAATTAACTATAGAACCCCATATTTGTCTTGCTTCCCAAATTCTACCATAAGCAGAATTACTCTGAAAACCAATAATAAAAGCAACAGCAGTACCTACTAAAGCAACTGGAGTAAAAGGGATTTGTACAATCCCATCACTTAAATTAAATATAAGAACTTCTATAGTGGCAATAATTATAAATTTGTAGAGTTCAAAGCGTGTCCAAAGCAACATATCCTTTGCACCAAATATCTTTTGTGTATACATGAAGTATTATTTAGCTTGATAATTGTTAAGCGTTAAGCAATTAAATATAGTAAAAATATTATATATCTAAATGCAGCGCTAAGACATAATTAATTGTAATTTAAGAGATGTATAATTATTTAAAATTTACAAAAACATTTCACTTTTGAGGTGTTTTATTAGAACAAGTTTCTTATACCTTTGTATGATAAAATGAATTGTCGTTTTTGATGTTATAAATTATAAGTAAATAGGAGTCTAGATATTCAGTATCCAATTAAGGATTAAAATAGCAACTATGAGTAAAGAAAGTAGAAGAAGAGAAGCTTTAGTATACCATGCTAAGCCCCAGCCGGGAAAAATAAAGATAGTCCCAACAAAACGTTATTCCACACAAAGAGATTTAGCGCTAGCATATTCTCCAGGAGTAGCAGAGCCTTGTTTGGAAATTGCAAAAAATAAAGACAACGTTTATAAATATACTGCTAAAGGAAATTTAGTAGCTGTAATTACTAATGGAACAGCAGTTTTAGGACTTGGAGATATTGGGCCAGAAGCCTCTAAGCCTGTTATGGAAGGAAAAGGATTGCTATTTAAGATTTTTGCAGATATAGATGGAATGGATATCGAATTAGATACTAAAGATATCGATAAGTTTATTGAAACTGTAAAAACAATAGCCCCAACTTTTGGAGGAATTAATTTAGAAGATATAAAAGCTCCCGAAGCTTTTGAAATTGAGCGTCGTTTAAAAGAAGAGTTGGATATTCCTGTAATGCACGACGACCAACATGGAACAGCAATTATTTCTGCAGCAGCATTGTTAAATGCATTAGAAATTGCTGAAAAGAAGATAGAAGACGTAAAAATTGTGATTAGTGGAGCTGGAGCAGCTGCAGTTTCTTGTACAAGACTTTACAAAGCATTTGGTGCTATGCCAGAAAATATTGTAATGCTAGATAGTAAAGGGGTTATTAGAAAAGATCGAGAAAATCTTTCAAAAGAAAAATTAGAGTTTGCTTCCGATAGAAAAATAGATACTTTGGAAGAGGCTATGGTAAACGCCGATGTGTTTATAGGTCTTTCAATTGCCGATATTGTTTCGCCAGCAATGTTAAATTCAATGGCAGATAATCCTATAGTTTTTGCAATGGCAAATCCAGATCCAGAAATAGATTATGAGCTTGCAATGAGCACTCGTAAAGATATTATTATGGCAACTGGAAGATCCGATCATCCTAATCAGGTAAATAATGTACTAGGTTTTCCTTTTATTTTTAGAGGGGCTTTAGACGTTCGTGCTACAAAAATTAATGAGGAAATGAAAATGGCTGCTGTAAAAGCATTAGCCGAGTTAACAAAAGAGCCAGTTCCTGAACAAGTAAATATTGCATACGGAGAAACCCGATTAAATTTTGGTCGCGATTATATTATTCCTAAACCATTTGATCCAAGACTTATTGCGTCTGTACCGCCAGCGGTTGCAAAAGCTGCAATGGATAGTGGAGTTGCCAAAGAGCCAATAGAAGATTGGGCTAAATATGAGGAAGAGTTATTACAACGTTTAGGAAACGATAATAAAATTGTTAGGTTACTACACAATAGAGCAAAAACAAATCCTAAAAAAGTAGTTTTTGCAGAAGCAGATCATTTAGATATTTTAAAAGCTGCTCAAATTGTTTTAGAAGAAGGAATTGCAGAACCTATTTTATTAGGAGATAAAGAAACGATTCTTGAATTGATGAAGGAAATCGATTTTGATGCGGACGTTTTAATTATCGATAATAAAACAAATGAGTGTAATGAGAAGAAAAATCAGTACGCAAAAAAATATTGGGAGGCTAGAAAGCGTCATGGAGTAACCTTCTACGATGCGCAAAAGAAAATGCGCGACCGTAATTATTTTGCTGCCATGATGGTAAATGAAGGAGATGCGGATTGTTTGATTTCTGGGTATTCTAGAGCGTATCCAACCGTTGTCCGTCCGATGTTAGAACTTATCGGAAAAGCAAGTGGGGTAAGTAAGGTTGCAGCCATGAACTTAATGATTACAGAGCGTGGACCAATGTTTTTATCAGATACCTCAATAAACATAGAACCTACCTCAAAAGAGTTGGCTAAAATAGCGCAAATGACAGCAACTGCGGCAAAAATGTTTGGGATAGAACCTGTTATTGCAATGCTTTCTTATGCAAACTTTGGTTCTTCTAGAGATGATAGAGCAAACAAGGTTGGAGATGCCGTGGCATATTTACACCGCCATTATCCAGATATTACGGTTGATGGAGAGGTGCAATCAGATTTTGCTTTGAATAAAGAATTGCTTCAGAGTCAGTTTCCATTTTCAAAACTTGCTGGAAAAAAAGTGAATACATTGATATTTCCAAACTTAGATTCGGCAAATATTACTTATAAATTAATGAAAGAATTGAATCAATCAGATTCTATTGGACCAATCTTACTTGGAATGAATAAACCAGTACATATTTTACAGTTAGGTGCTGGGGTTGAGGAGATTGTGAATATGACGGCTGTAGCGGTTGTAGATGCTCAAGAAAAAGAAAAGCGACAGAAAGCAGCCTTATAGTAAGAAATTTAAATTCAAAATAAGATTAAATGCTCTAAGTGTAATTAAATTTGTTACATTTGGAGCATTAACGTTTTATTAAGAATGATTACACAGATCAAAGGAAAACTTGTTGAAAAGAATCCAACCGATGTGGTTATCGAGTGTAATGGAGTAGGATATCAAATACATATATCTTTGAATACCTATTCGAAGATATCCTCCAATGAAAACTTACAGTTGTATACCCATTTACAAGTAAAAGAAGATTCACACACCCTTTACGGTTTTGCAGATAAAGCAGAAAGAGAAATTTTTAGATTGCTAATTTCTGTTTCAGGAATTGGGGCAAGTATTGCTAGAACAATGCTAAGCTCTTTAGAACCTGTGCAAATACGAGATGCAATTGCTTCTAGTGATGTTGCAACCATTCAATCTGTAAAAGGAATCGGTGCAAAAACTGCACAACGTGTAATTATAGATTTGAAAGATAAAATACTTAAAATTTACGATATTGATGAAGTTTTTGCTAAGCAGGACAATACAAATAAAGATGAAGCGTTATCAGCTTTAGAGGTTTTGGGATTTGCCCGAAAACAAGCTGAAAAGGTGGTGGATAAGATTGTGAAAACTGAACCCGATTTAAGTGTTGAAAGCATAATAAAAAACGCGCTTAAAAACTTATAACTGGCTTGAAAACTATAACCAGCCCTAACTTAATTAATAAACAGTTGAGAATATTTATTGTTGTTTGCTGTTTATTTTTAACAACTACTGTATTTTCCCAGGAGGAGTCCGAGCAAGAGCAAGATTCCACCCAGGCAGGGGTTTCCTTGGGTAGAATTAAAATGCAGAAGTTAGAAAGCGTTTCTTCAAAATATACCTACGATCCAGTAACAGATAAATATATTTATACAGAATCTATAGGGAATTATGATATCTCTTATCCTGTTATTCTAACTCCTGAAGAGTATGAGCGACTCATTTTAAATGAGCAAATGAGAGATTATTTCAAAGAGAAAATCGATGCTGTTTCTGGGAAAGAAGGAACAGAAGAGGCTCAGAAAAATCTTTTACCTAACTTTTATGTGAATTCTAATTTCTTTGAAAGTGTTTTTGGAGGGAATACTATAGAAGTAATTCCACAAGGATCTGTGGCGATGGACTTGGGAGTGCGTTTTCAAAAAAATGATAATCCAGCCTTATCACCAAGAAATAGAAGTAATGTTTCCTTTGATTTTGATCAGCGTATTAGTTTGAGTTTATTAGGGAGAGTAGGTACGCGGTTATCAATTAATGCAAATTATGATACAGAGGCAACCTTCGATTTTCAAAATCTTATAAAACTTGAATATACTCCAAATGAAGATGATATTATTCAGAAAATAGAAGTTGGTAATGTAAGTATGCCACTTAATAGCTCTTTAATAAATGGAGCACAAAGTCTTTTTGGGGTAAAAACAGAATTGAAATTTGGTAGAACTACTGTAACTGGTGTTTTTTCGGAACAACGCTCTCAAAGTAGAAGTGTAACAGCGCAAGGAGGAGGAACTATCAACGAATTTGAGATATTAGCGTTAGATTACGATGAAGATAGACACTTCTTCTTATCGCAATATTTTAGAGATCAATACGATCAGGCCTTAGAAAATTACCCTTTTATTAGAAGTCAAGTTCAAATTACGAGAATTGAGGTTTGGGTAACAAATAGAGCACAGCGTACAGATAACGTAAGAAACTTAGTGGCACTTCAAGATTTAGGAGAACCAGAGCCAGCCAATACGCGTATTAATCAGAATGCGCCTCCAGGATTTTTTGGTACTATTAATAACTTACCCCGAAATGCCTCCAATGCTTACGACCCTTTCAATATAGGGGGAGCTGGTTCTGCGTTGACAGAATCTATTAGGGATATAGCTACTGTTCAGCAAGGATTTAATGTTGCTGGCTATAATCCGAGTCAGGGGTTTGATTATTCTATCTTAGAAAATGCTAGAAAATTAGAGCCAAATCGTGAATACACAGTAGATACACAACTCGGTTATATCTCCTTAAACCAAAGATTAAGTAATGATGAGGTTTTAGCTGTTGCATTCCAATATACCTATCAAGGAGAAGTGTATCAAGTGGGGGAATTTGCAAATGATGGGGTAAATGCTACAGAGTTTGAAGAAACAAATGGGGTGGTAACGCAAGTAAATCCTCAGGCGTTAGTTTTAAAAATGCTGAAAAGTAATATTACCAATGTTAGCGACCCTATATGGGATTTAATGATGAAAAACTTCTACTCAACAGGAGCATATCAGCTTTCTCAAGAAGATTTCAGAATGAATATTTTATATACAGATCCTTCACCAATAAATTACATCACTCCGGTAGACGATGCTACTTGGCCGCAAGGATTGGAAGATAGAATATTGCTAGATGTTTTTAATTTTGACAGATTAAATGTGTATAACGATCCGCAGAATGGTGGAGATGGTTTCTTTGATTTTCTGCCTGGTGTAACTGTAGATGTACAAAATGGCTTAATAAAGTTTACAAAAGTAGAACCTTTTGGAGAGTTTTTATATGATGTTTTAGGAGGAGGAAATAACTATGATGATCCTAATTTTACTCCTAATAATGACAATCAAGCGCAATATGTGTATCGAAACATGTATAAACTTACAAAAGCTGCTTCTTTAGAAAGTGCTGAGAAAAATAAGTTTATGCTTAAAGGGCGTTATAAAGCAGAAAGTTCTGGAGGAATTCCATTAGGCGCTTTTAATGTTCCTCGAGGTTCTGTAAGAGTTACTGCTGGCGGAAGAGTGCTTCAAGAAGGAATTGATTATACAGTAAATTATCAGGCGGGAACAGTTCAGATTTTAGATGAAGGCCTACGAGCATCCAATGTTCCAATTGAAGTGTCCGTGGAAAATAATGCCGTTTTTGGACAACAAACTAGAAGATTTTCTGGAGTTCATATAGAGCATCAATTTAACGAAGATTTTATGTTGGGAGGTACGTTTTTAAATATGAGTGAGCGTCCGTTAACACAAAAGTCAAACTTCGGAATTGAACCTGTAAATAACACCATTCTTGGTTTGAATGGAAACTATTCTAAAGAGCTTCCTTTTTTAACTAGGTTAGTAAATAAACTTCCGAATATAGATACCGATGTAGCGTCTAACCTGTCTGTGCGTGGAGATTTTGCTTATTTATTGCCAGGCTCACCAAAGAGCTCCGACTTTGATGGGGAGACAACCTCATATTTAGACGATTTTGAGGGAGCTCAGGCATTTATAGATATTAGATCCTCTTTAGCTTGGTCTTTAGCTAGTGCTCCAATAGGATATGGAGGAGAAATTGAAAATGATAATATAGCCTCTAGAGCAAAACGGGCAAAAATGGCATGGTATACTATTGATCCAATTTTTTATAGTAACCAACGTCCAGGAGGAATTACGGATGATGATATCTCTACAAATCAAACACGACGAATTTTTATTGATGAAATTTTTCCTCAGCAAGATGTAGCGCAAGGTCAAACATTGGTACAGCCTACTTTAGATGTTGCATATTATCCTGGAGAGAAAGGACAGTATAACGATAATGCTAATTTCGAAACACTTCCAGCTCAAGAACGTTGGGGAGGAATTATGCGCTCTGTTAATAGTACAAATTTTGAGCAATCTAATGTTGAGTATATCCAATTTTGGCTTTTAGATCCTTATTATGAAGATGGTCCAACAACGGGTGGAAGTGGAGAACTTGTATTTAATTTAGGGAATATAAGTGAAGATATTTTAAAAGATGGAAGGAAGCAGTATGAAAATGGATTGCCAGTAGAAAGTAACCCTGCGTTAGTAAATACTACCTCTTTTGGTAGAGTACCTTCAACACAATCTTTAGTCTATGCTTTTAATGCAGATACTTCCAATAGAAATATTCAAGATGCTGGTTATGATGGACTTTTAGATGATCAAGAGGCTAATTTTTATAATAATCCAGGGCCAGATCCAGCTTTAGATAACTACCAGTTTTATTTAGAAGCTACTGGAGACATCTTAAATAGATATTATAATTATAATAATCCGCAAGGAAATTCTCCTGTACAAGTAGGAAATAATAATAGAGGTTCTACAACTTTACCAGATGTGGAAGATGTTGATCGTGATTTAACGATGAATACGGTGGATAGTTATTTTCAGTATAGAATTCCAATTGGACCAAATATTCAACGTACCGACCCTTTTGTTACAGACATTAAAGAGGTTGAGGTGGAAACACCAAATAATGATAATTACCGTGTGCGGTGGATTCAATTTAAAGTTCCTATTGATGAATATGATGAGGCTATAGGAGGAATTACCGATATCCGATCTATCAGTTTTATGAGAATGTTTATGACAGGATTTAATGATCCTATTGTATTGCGTTTTGGAACCTTAGATTTAGTACGTGGAGATTGGAGGAACTACTCTCAAAGTTTACAGCCAGAAGACGATCCAGATCCAGATGACGATGGTACTTTTGTGGATGTAAATACCGTAAATATTCAAGAAAACGAACAAAGAGATCCTATTCCATATAGATTGCCGCCAGGGGTTGTTAGAGAACAATTAAATAATAACAATACAATTATACGTCAGAACGAACAATCACTTTCGTTTGCCGTTTGCGACTTAGAACCAGAAGATTCTCGAGGAGTATTTAAAAGTATTAATATTGATATTAGACAGTATAAGCGCTTAAAAATGTTTATTCATGCAGAGCAATATAAAACCAATCCGGTAGCAGATGGAGATTTGGTTGCTTTTTTAAGAATAGGAACAGATTTTACAGAGAATTATTATCAAGTAGAAGTTCCTTTACAGATAACTCCTGGAGGGACTACAGATCCATCAACAATTTGGCCTGATATAAATAGTATTGATTTACCGCTTTCTTTACTTTCAAAAATTAAAGCTGCCGGAATAGCTAATGGATCGCTTCAAGAGGTAACTTATTATGATGAAGAAGGGAATGAAATTGATGAATTTGCACCTCGAGAGCTTGGAGATATGCGAGTTGCGGTAAAAGGGAATCCTAGTTTAGGAAATATTAGAGCCGCTATGGTTGGGGTAAAAAATCCAAGTTCGGCTGTTGGAGATGATGTTTGTGGAGAGGTTTGGTTTAACGAATTGCGTTTGGCAGAATTAGATAACGAAGGCGGATGGGCGGCAATAGCAGCAATGGATTTAAACGTGGCTGATTTTGCTAATATTTCAGCTACTGGGAATATGAGTACTTCTGGATTTGGAAGCATAGATCAGACTCCAAATGAAAGAAGTCGTGAAGATGTGGTTGGTTATGCACTTAATAGTAATGTTAATTTGGGACAATTACTACCTAAAAATTGGGGGGTTCAAGTGCCTATGAATTATAGTGTTTCTGAAGAATTAATTACTCCAGAGTTTGATCCTTTATACCAAGATATAAAATTAGATGATAGACTGGATGCAGCAACGAGTACTCAAGAAAGAGAGCAAATAAGAAATCAAGCTGAAGATTACACAAAAAGAAAGAGTATAAACTTTATTGGAGTTCGAAAAAATAGAGGAGAAGAGCAAAAACCAACGGTATACGGTATTGAGAACTTCACTTTTAATTTTGCTTACAACCAAGTAGAGCATAGAGATTATGAAATTGAACGATTAAGGGATCAAAATGTAAGAACAGGGTTTTTATATAATCATAACTTTAAGCCATTGGAGGTGGTGCCTTTAAAGAATTCGGATTCTATTTTAAAAAGTAAGTATTGGGATTGGTTAAAAGAATTTAATTTCAATTTACTTCCAACAAGTGTTTCTTTAAATTCAAATATAACAAGGACTTTAAATAGACAATCTTTTAGACAAGTTTTAGCTGCAGGAGATTCCTCTAATTTATTAGGATTACCAGAAGTGCAGCAACGAAATTATTTATTCGATTGGCAATATGCAGTAAATTATAATTTGACAAAGTCGTTGCAGTTTAATTTTACAGCTGCCAACAATCATATTATAAAGAATTATTTTGAAGAAGACGAAAATGGAGATCAGATTGTAAATAGAGATCTCGCTCTGTGGGATGGTTTTTGGAATGTTGGAGATCCAAATAGGCATATGCAGCAACTTCAATTAAATTATGATATTCCGCTGGATAAGATTCCGTTTTTAAATTTTATTACTGCAACTTATGCCTATACGGGAGATTTTGATTGGCAACGTGGAAGTGAGGTTTTAAATGAAGTAGCAGGAGAAGATTTAAATACAATTCAAAATGCAAGTACTCATAATTTAAATGCTTCTTTTGGAATGGATAAACTCTATTCTTATCTCGGGTTAAAAAGAAAAACAGGTACTACTGCAAATCAGTCTTCTAGAGGAGCTTTACCAATTGCCGATCCAGATCAAGAACAAGCGCCAGCGGAAATTAAGACTAAAAAGTATGGAGGTTACAATACAATGATAGACTTGGTAACCATGGTTAAAAGAATCAATCTTAGTTATACTTCCAACACAGGAAAAGTGTTGCCGGGATATACGGAGTCGGTTGGTTTTATAGGAACATTGCGTCCTTCATGGGGGTTTGTTTTCGGAAGTCAGTCTGATGTTCGTTATGAAGCCGCCCAAAAAGGATGGTTAACTACCTTTCCAGAATTTAACCAGCAATATATGTCGAGAGAAGCTACGCAATTGAATATTTCTGCAAACGTTCAGCCCTTTAGAGATTTAACTATCGATTTGGTAGCAGATAGGCAGTATTCCGAATCGTATGCTGAAAACTATAAAATTGAAGATATAAATGGAGATGGGATTTTTGACTATAATGCGCTTATTCAAAATCAATATGGAGATTTCTCAATTTCTACAATAATGATAGGTACTTCTTTTGATCAAACTAAAGAAGAATCATCAGAAACATTTAATCAATTCAGTAAAAATAGAATTTTAATAGCCCAACGCTTGGCTGGAGAACCAGAAAACCCAGATGCTGCTGACTATCCTGTTGGGTATGGGCCAACCAATCAAGCTGTATTATTACCTGCATTTATAGCCGCTTATACTGGTAAAAATGCAAGTAGTGTCTCTTTAGGAGCTTTTAGAGATACTCCAATACCAAATTGGACGGTAAAGTATACTGGACTTATGCGGATGCAATGGTTTAAAGATAATTTTAGACGTTTTTCTTTGGCGCACGGGTATCGTTCTAGTTATAGTATTAATAGTTTTAGATCAAATTTGGATTACGGAAAAGGAAGTCAGTTTGATCAATCAGGAAACTATAAAAATGAAATTTTATACACCAATGCAACCTTGGTAGAGCAATTCAATCCACTGATTAGAATGGATTTTGAAATGAATAATTCTGTAAGTGTTTTAGCAGAAATGAGAAAGGATAGAGCGCTTTCTTTAAGTTTTGATAATAATTTACTTACTGAAATGGCAGGGAATGAATATGTTGTTGGTTTAGGATATAGAATTCCAGATCTTAGGTTTGTAACTAATATTGGAGGAAGAAGAAATGTACTGAAAGGCGATTTAAATTTAAAAGCAGATTTATCGTTACGAGACAATATAACGGTTATTAGAAATTTAGATATCAATACAAATCAAGTAACAGCAGGGCAGAATATTTGGGCACTTAAGTTTACTGCAGATTATGCGCTTACTAAGAATTTAACAACACTTTTCTTTTACGATCATACGTTCTCAGAGTTTAAAGTTTCCACTGCATTTCCGCAAACTACTATTCGTACAGGGTTTACATTACGATATAATTTTGGAAATTAACAACTTTCTGTTTGAAATCATTAGTATAAAGAATTACATTTGTCGAGCTAATATTATAATATTTTATTTTTTATGAACATTCCTTCAGAATTAAAATACACAAAAGACCACGAATGGGTTAAAATAGAGGGCGATGTAGCTACCGTAGGAGTTACAGATTTTGCTCAAGGTGAACTTGGAGACATCGTTTACGTAGAAGTAGAAACCGTAGATGAAACTCTAGAAAGAGAAGAGATTTTCGGGACAGTTGAAGCTGTAAAAACAGTTTCAGATTTATTTTTGCCACTTTCTGGTGAAATTATAGCGTTTAATGAGTCTCTAGAAGATGAGCCAGAAAAAGTAAATTCAGATCCTTATGGAGACGGTTGGATGATTAAAATTAAAATTTCTGATGCTTCTGAAGTTGAAGATTTATTGAGCGATGCCGATTATAAAGAACTTATTGGAGCTTAATAAAAATTGGTATCTTTTTTTAGCCGTTTTATGGCTGTTTTGTATTACAGTAGCAAGTTTAGTTTCCGTTGAAATTGTAAAAGAAGTCGAATCGGGGATTGAAGTTTCAGATAAACTAGTACATGGTATATTTTACTTTGTAAACACAGTTTTATTCTATTGTTACTATAAAAAAATCAATTTAAAAAGAGCAATTTCTAAAGTTTCTCTGTTTTCTTTTGCTTATGGTATAATTATTGAGTTATTACAATATGTATTACCATACGAAAGATCCTTTGATTTGAGAGATATTATCGCAAATTTAGTAGGAATTTTAATAGCTATCTTTTTGATAAACTTTTATTTAGCAAGAAGATTGCGTTAAAAAAGGAAATTTAATTGGAAATTACACAAATAAATAATTAAATTAGCAAACAAATATATAGATTATGGAACCTAAAAAGAATCCAAAAGCTGACTTAACTCGTAATAGCGGTTTATACTTTGCTATCGGGCTAGCTATCATCTCGTTTGTGTGTTGGCAAGCAATCGAATGGAAAAAATACGACAAAGTAGAAGCTTTTAATTATACTATGGATGTTGATGAGCAGTTAGAGGAAGAAGTGCCTTTGACGGAGCAAATTAAAACTCCACCACCTCCACCGCCACCAGCGGCACCAGAGGTTATTGAAGTTGTAGAAGATGAAGAAGAAGTAGAAGAAACAGTTATTGAGTCTACTGAAACTACTCAAGAAGAAGAGATTGCAGAAGTTGAAGACATTGTTGAGGTTGAAGAGCCTATTGATGTTGATGTACCTTTTACAGTTATTGAGGATAAACCAATGTTTGAAGACTGTAAAGGTGTTCCTAAAGCACAGCAATTTACTTGTTTTAAAGAAAATCTTGATAAGCACGTAAGAAAAACATTCCGTTACCCTGATATGGCTCAAGAAATGGGGATTCAAGGTAGAGTGTATGTAAACTTCCGTATTAATAAAGATGGTACTATTACTATTCTTAATACAAGAGCTCCAGATAAGAGTTTAGATGAAGAGGCAAGAAGAATTATTAATAAATTGCCTAAACTTATCCCTGGTAAACAAAGAGGTAGACCAACACCAGTAACATTTGCTTACCCAATTGTATTTAAATTAAACTAATTTAGTTTTATATAATATTTTTAAAAGCCTGAGTTTAAAACTCGGGCTTTTTTATTTTTGGTACGTTTCTTGAATGTGGTTTTGAAGTTAACTATTTTAAAACCATATATTTATGAAAGATTTTACAAAAAAAGAATCCGAAGTTGTTAAAGAACGCTCATCAAGAGCTTCTAAAAAAGATTTTAAGATTAAAGGCGGAGTAATTCGTTTTCAGATAGGATTGTTAGTAGCGTTGGTAGGATGTTATTTTTTAATCGAAACTGCATTTGCAATTCCAGAAGTGGCTAACTTACCTGAAGTATCTATGTTAGAAGAGGAAAAAGTGTATGTAATGCCTGCTTTTGAAGTAGAAAAGGTTAAAGAAGTTACACAGAAAAATGACCTTCCGAAAATTTCAAAATTGATTGATGAATTGAAAGTGGTAGATGATGATACTAAAATTGATGCTAAAGATGAGTTTTTAAATAAATCAGAAGATAAAATAGAAGTATCAGTAGACGATATAGTTAATGCGGAGCCTGTGGAAGACATAGGTCCTATCTCAATAAATACTGTTGAGTTTGTTCCTGTTTTTCCTGGTTGTGAAACTTTGGAAACAAATAGCGAGCGTAGAGATTGTATGAGTGATAAAATTAATAGGATTGTTCAGAAAAATTTTGACGCATCAATAGCTTCAGATTATGGGTTGAGTGGGACATTAAGGATAGATGTTCAGTTTAAGATTAATAAACAAGGAGAAGTTTCTGATGTTAAAGTTCGAGCTCCTCATAAATCATTAGAGAAAGAAGCGGCGCGAGTTACAGGGTTGATACCTCAGATGAAGCCTGGGAAACAGGGTAATCAGGAGGTTGATGTTGTTTTTTTAAAACCTATAATTTTTAAAGTGCAGTAATTTAACTGGATGCGATTTTTAAATTGTAGTGCAATGCCTTTTTTGTGTTTAATTCCTTATGGAGGGTTTGATCCCGAAGAGCTTGTCCTGAGTATATTAAAGAACTTTACATTGAAATGAGTTAAATTTGTTTCAATTCATACCTCGTGGGTTTGCCTCTAGGTATTTTTTTTGAGTAACATAGCAGTGTTGCAGAGCTGGAAAAGATAAAAAGCGAGTGCAAAAAGGTGTTTTTTTAGTTAATTGGGAAAATCAGGATGAGTTCATTAGTTAAATCATTGCATAAAAACCTTTTGTGAGTTATCTTTGCACCCGATTTAGAATGGATTGATGAAAACCGCGTTGGATACAACTACAAATACAAATACATTTTCCCTGATTTTTGATGATTTTAAACAAATTACAAAAGCAGGTCTCGCATTTAGTGTGGTTTTTTCTTCCATAGCTGGATATTTATTGGGAGCAGAGACTTTTAGTTGGAAAGTTTTACTTCTTTTAGCTTTCGGAGGCTATTTTATGGTAGGAGCTTCAAATGCTTTTAATCAGTTAATAGAAAAAGATTTAGATGCGTTGATGAAGCGTACACAAAACAGACCAATTCCTTCTGGAAGAATGTCTGTTAATGTAGCCTTTACAATAGCAATTACTTTTACCATTTTAGGAGTAATTACACTTTATGTAGTTAATCCTAAAACAGCAATGTTTGGAGCTATTTCTATATTTTTATATACCTGTGTTTATACACCTTTAAAGACAAAAACACCGCTGGCGGTGTTTGTTGGAGCCTTTCCAGGAGCAATCCCTTTTATGTTAGGCTGGGTTGCTGCAACAAATGAATTTGGAATAGAGCCAGGGACTTTATTTATGATTCAATTCTTTTGGCAATTCCCACATTTTTGGGCTATAGGTTGGCTCTTAGATGAAGATTACAAAAGAGCTGGTTTTAAAATGTTGCCTACTGGGGAAAAAGACAAAGCAACTGCTAATCAAATTATAATGTATACTATTTGGATGTTATTAGCATCTGTGTTTCCAGTGACGGGGCTTACGGGGAGTTTAACACTTTCTGTTCCAGCCGCAGTTATTATATTTTTAATGGGAATTGGAATGCTTGTTTTTGCATTTAGGCTGTATCAAAAAAGGGATAATAAATCGGCAAGAGCATTAATGTTAGCAAGTGTAAGCTATATATCGTTAATGCAAATTGTATATGTAGTAGATAAATTTTTAAGTTAATGGATTTAACGCAAGGTAGTAGCGAATTAAAAAATGCTAGAGCTAAAAAGATGATGCTTTGGTTTGGGATGATTAGTATTGCAATGATGTTTGCTGGTTTAACCAGTGCATATGTGGTAAGTAAGTCAAGACCAGATTGGGTGTCGAGTATTGAAATTCCGCCAGCATTTTTTATCAGTACCATTTCAATAATAATAAGTAGTATTACTTTTTATATGGTAAAAAAAACCATTGAGAAAAATAATCGTAGTGCTGCAACTGGGTTTTTATTAGCAACTTTTGTATTAGGATTGTTGTTTGTATATTTTCAGTTTAAAGGATTTTCAGAAATTATAGATGCAGGTTATTATTTCACAGGAAGTGAAAGTACAATTACCACATCTTTTTTATATGCCATCGTGTTTTCGCACTTAGTACACGTATTTGCTGGTTTATTAGTGTTGATTATTGTAATTTATAATCATTTTAAAGAAAAATATATACCCGGTCAAACCCTTGGTTTAGAACTCGGTGCGATGTTTTGGCACTTTTTAGACTTTTTGTGGGTATATTTGATTTTATTTTTCTATTTCTTTAGATAAATAAAAAACGTAAATTTGAAAAATTTTAAAATAAGAATACTTTAACATTTATGGAAGCTACTGTTACAACAGGTTCTGAAGAAAAAGTTTGGGGTGGAGGAAATGAGCCTCTAAGCGCAAGTTATGGTAAAATGATGATGTGGTTTTTTATCGTATCGGATGCACTAACTTTTTCTGGATTTTTAGCCGCTTACGGTTTTTCTCGATACAAGTTTATCGAAACATGGCCAATTGCCGATGAAGTGTTTACTCACTTTCCTTTTTTACATGGCGTAGACGCACCAATGTACTATGTGGCATTGATGACGTTTATCCTTATTTTTTCTTCTGTTACTATGGTGTTGGCAGTAGATGCTGGTCATCAATTAAAGAAAACTCGCGTTATATGGTATATGTTTTTTACTATTATAGGAGGGATTATCTTTGTTGGTTCTCAAGCATGGGAGTGGAAAAACTTTATTAAAGGTGAATTTGGAGCAGTAGAATTAAAATCAGGAAGAATACTTCAATTCCTAGATGCTTCAACTGGAGAGCGCGTAGCGTTAGCAGATTTTGCAAAACCATTACATGGAGAACGTGTTACGCAAGAATCAAATCAAGGAATTTGGTTTATGTCGGAAACTACATTGCCATCTTTTTCAGTAGAAGAAGTAAAAGCAGGTTTTGAAGCAAATCATAATATTGTAGCTAGAACAGAAATGTCTGATGAAACTGGTAAGAAAGTTGTTCTTACGCGTGAGCAGACAGCAGAGCGCCTAGCACAAGCTGCAATGGTGGTAGAAGGAGCAAACCTAGTGCATAATGAATATGGAAATCGTTTATTTGCAGATTTCTTCTTCTTTATTACTGGATTCCACGGTTTCCACGTAGTTTCTGGAGTTGTTATCAATATCATTATATTTATCAATGTTATTTTAGGAACTTACGAAAGAAGAAATAACTACGAAATGGTTGAAAAGGTTGGTTTATACTGGCACTTTGTAGATCTTGTTTGGGTATTTGTATTTACCTTCTTTTACCTTGTATAAATTATATAGTTAAAAAAAATGGCACACGCACACGAATCGAATACAAAAAGAATTTGGGTAGTTTTCGGAATCCTTTCCGTAATTACTATTGTAGAAGTTATATTAGGTATTATACGTCCAGCAGTTCTTGATAATTATGTATTAGGAATGAAATTATTAAACTGGATTTTTATCATCTTAACTCTTGTTAAGGCATATTATATTGCATGGGCATTTATGCACTTAGAAGGAGAAAAAGGAAGTTTTAGATGGTCTATAGTTTTGCCACTACTTATTTTAATTCCATACTTAATGTTTATCTTATTAGTAGAAGGTAATTACATTCATGATGTCTATCATGATGGCTTTATAAGTTGGGATTTTTAATACTTTAACAATACTCATAAGGCGGTTTTTAACCGTCTTTTTTATTTTTGTACTGTTTTTAATTACATGCTAGATGAAGAAATATATCGTTCTTGGAGTTTTGTTTATACTTCCTATTGCTGTTTATCTTTTTTTTGCTTCAGGAGTAAATAATTTTGGAAAATTACCTGTTTTAAACGAGCAAGTCCAAGATGTGAGTTCGTTCTCTTCTGAAGGGAATAAAGTTAGTCTACACGGTAAAATAACAGTTCTTGGTTTTTTAGGGCAGAATGTGAGTTCTAAAAAACTAAATGCCTTCAATTTAAATCAGAAAATATATAAACGATTTAACGGATTTAAAGATTTTCAATTTGTTTTTCTCTCTCCAGAAGGAACACAAGAAGCAGTTAAAGGTTTAAAAGAAGAATTAAGTCCGTTAGCAGATGTTTCTAATTGGCATTTTATTTTTACTTCAGAAGAAAACATAGCTTCGGTTTTTAATAGCTTGCAAACCCCATTTTCATTGAATGAAGATTCTTATAGTCCTTATGTTTTTATAATTGATAAAGAGGTTAATCACCGAGGACGTCTAATAGACGACCATACAAACAGAGAGTTGTATGGCTATGATGCTACTTCTGTAGCTGTTTTGAATAATAAAATGATAGACGATATTAAAGTTCTTTTAGCTGAATATAGAATGGCTACCAAAAAGAATGGTGTAAGTGATAAGGAGTCGTATTTAAAATATAACAAGAAAAGCAATGAAGAATAAGTCTTATATAGTTGTTGGGTTTGTAATTTTAGTTTTCGGGATAATTTTTATTCCAAAAATTATTGATCGTGTAAAAAGCGGTACGGTGGTGGATATGGACCGTCATGCTATTGGTGAAAAGAAATTAGAAGCTGATGATTTGTTAAAGATGGGGAAAGTACCTGGCTTTGAATTTGTAGATCAACACGGAAATACTATTACAAACGAAGACTACAAAGGAAAGGTTTATGTGGTAGAATTTTTCTTTACTACTTGTCCTACTATTTGTCCTGTTATGACAGGGAATATGGTTAAAATTCAAAATAAATTTAAAAGAAATGAAGATTTTGCAGTAGCTTCTTTCTCTATAAATCCAGAGCATGATACTCCAGAAGTTTTATTGGCATATGCTAAGGAATACGGAATTACAAGTCCAAACTGGCATTTGTTGACAGGAGATATGGAGCAAGTTTATGAGTTATCTAACACAGGATTTAATTTATATGCAGGGCAAAATGCAAATGTTAATGGAGGTTTTGAGCACTCAGGGCTTTTTGCTTTAATTGATAGAAATGGATTTATTAGATCTAGAGCAGACAATTTTGGAAATCCTATTGTATATTATGATGGCACAACCGATGAAGGTGTTAAAATGATAGAACAAGATATTGCAACGCTTTTAAATAAATAAGATGAGTACAAAAACACCAGAAGAAAAAAAATATAATAAGTGGATTGTAATTTTATCAATTGTAATTCCTGTTGCAGTAGCTGCCTTATTTGGAATAAAAATTCCAAATGTTGAGCCTTTATCCTTTTTACCGCCTATTTATGCTAGTACAAATGGGTTAACCGCTATTTTTTTAATAGCCGCTTTTATTGCTATTAAAAAAAGAGATTATGTGTTGCATGAGTGGTTAATGAAATTTTGTATCGGACTTTCAGTAGCTTTTTTGGTAATGTATGTAGCATACCATATGACCTCCGATTCTACCGTTTTTGGAGGAGAAGGCGTTATAAAATATATCTATTATTTTATTTTAGTAACACATATTATATTATCCATTGCAATTATCCCGTTGGTATTAATTACCTATGTACGTGCGCTTTCTAAACGTTTTAATAAGCATAAGAAAATTGCAAGAATTACATTTCCGTTATGGTTGTATGTTGCTGTAACAGGGGTAATAGTTTATATTATGATTTCTCCATATTACGCCTAAAATTATTTAAATGAAGAGCTTTAAAATTTTAATACTGATTGTTGCTTTCATACTGTTGCCAGATTTTATTCATGCACAATGTGCTATGTGTCGTGCTGTTTTGGAAACAGGAGAAAATCAAGAGGTAGCAGAAGGGATTAATAATGGAATAGTCTATCTTATGGCGGTTCCATATATCTTAATTGCTGTATTAGGTTACTTTATTTTTAAGCGAATGAAATAATTTGTGTCTGATAATCAGGTGTTTACTGCTGTTCGTCAATTTTTTTTAATTTATTCTGTAACATTTCATTTGTTTGGTAGTCATATATGTGTAAGTAAGTTTTAATCGAGCTTATATTTTTGTATTTTCACTAAGTTTTTAGTGTCTTACTTAAGAAAACTAACCATCATGATTGAAATAAAAGACCTTCACAAGTCGTACCACATGGGGAGTAATTCACTTCATGTATTAAAAGGAATAAACTTTTCTGTAAAAGAAGGAGAGTTAGTTGCCATCATGGGGTCCTCAGGATCTGGAAAATCTACTTTGTTAAATATCTTGGGAATGCTCGATAATTTAGATGAAGGCGAGTATCTTTTAGATGGAGTTACCATAAAAAATCTTAATGAAACCAAAGCGGCTAATTACCGCAATAAATTCTTAGGTTTCATTTTTCAGTCTTTCAATTTAATAAATTATAAATCTGCTTGGGAAAATGTAGCACTTCCGCTATACTATCAAGGAGTTAATAGAAAGTTGAGAAAGGAGCGTGCTATAAAGCATCTTGAATCGGTTGGATTAGGGCCATGGGTGGATCATTTACCTAGCGAACTTTCTGGAGGGCAAAAGCAAAGAGTTGCTATTGCAAGAGCTTTGGCAGCAGAACCAAAAGTAATGCTGGCCGATGAGCCTACAGGAGCTTTGGATAGTAAAACGTCTCATGAGGTAATGGATCTTATCCAGAAAATTAATGATGAAGGGAAAACCATTTTAGTGGTAACTCACGAAGACGATATTGCACATATGTGTAAGCGTATTGTGCATTTAAAAGATGGTGTTATAGTAGAAGATAAAGTAGTTGATCAAGTAAGAGTTACTCCGTATGTTCAGTAGAGATCTTTGGTCGGAAATATTCCATAGTATAAAAAGCAACAAGCTTAGAACATTTTTAACAGGGTTTTCTGTGGCTTGGGGTATTTTTATTTTAGTATTGTTGTTGGCTTCTGTAGATGGTATGAAAAATGGATTTACAAAGCAGTTTAATGACGATGCTACTAATTCTATTTTTATATATCCTGGATCTACTACAAAACCTTATGGAGGTTTTGAAGCAGGAAGAAGAATACAATTTGATAATGAAGATTTAGATTTTATAAAACAGAGTTTTACAGGGTATTTAGAATATATAACTCCTAGATTTTCTAAAAGTGTTACTGCAAATTTTGGAAAAGAAACAGGAACTTATTCTATTAGAGGTGTAAATCCAGATCATCAAATAATAGAGCGTACAGTAGTTGAAAAAGGACGTTATATTAATGAAAATGATATTCAAAACACTTTAAAAGTTGTTGTTATTGGGAAAGTAATTGCCGATGAACTTTTTAAAGATGTAGATCCAGTTGGTCAAAATATAATTTTAAACAAATTATCTTATAAAGTAATAGGAATTTTTTCTGATGATGGAAATGAGCGTGAGGAACGAAATATGTATACGCCTGTAAGTACGCTTCAGCGTTTGTATGGAAATACTCGCAACATTGATCAGATTGCTTTGACCTATAATCCAGAATTTAATTTTGCGGAGGCTATAAATTTTTCAGACAATATAGAAGTAGCTTTAAAACGAAGATTAATTATAGACCCTGAAGATCAAGGAGCACTGTATTTTAATAACTACGCAGAACAATTCTCTAATGTTTCCAACTTTACTACAATGCTTTCAGTAATAAGTATTGGTATTGGAATGTTAATTCTAATAGCTGGAATTGTTGGGATTGGAAACATATTAGTTTTCATTATAAAAGAAAGAACAAAAGAGATTGGGGTTAGAAAAGCATTAGGAGCAAAACCTTTTGATGTAATTAAATTAGTCTTGTTAGAATCGGTATTTATCACTTCTATATCTGGGCTAATAGGAATGTTGTTTGCCATGGCTGTGGTTGCATTAATTTCTCCAATTATAGATGCTCCTGCCTTTTCAAACCCATCCGTAGATAATGTAACTATTATTACCGCTACCATTGTATTGGTTGTAGCGGGAGTATTAGCAGGATTGATTCCCGCAATGAAAGCGGCAAGCGTTAAACCAATTGTAGCACTAAGAGCAGACTAACTATGGGAATATTTGACAGAGACCTTTGGAGCGAAGTTTTTAGTACGCTAACTAAAAATATGCTTAGAACATTCCTCACAACACTTGGGGTTATTTTTGCAATAGTTATTTTAATTCTTTTGTTAGGCGGTACAAACGGAATGTCTAATGGATTTAATAGAATTTTTGCAGGAACCGCTACAAACAGTATGTTTATGTGGACTCAAACTACCTCTATGGCTTATAAAGGTTTTGAAAGAGGAAGACCTATAGATTTTACCTTAGAAGATGTAGATTTAATAAAACAACAGGTTAGTGAAGTAGATATTATTGCACCTAGAATTCAACTAGGCGATTTTGGAGGGACAGCAACCGTAATTCGTAATGGTAGAACTAGCGGTTCTGGAGTTTATGGAGATTACCCAAGTATAGATTTAGTATCTAAAAAACGTATTGTAGAAGGAAGATTTATTAATCAAAATGATATTGAAGACTCTAAAAAGGTATGTGTTATTGGGGTTGATGCTTATAAATTGCTGTTTGATAAAGGGGAGAATGCAATAGGGAAGTCCATTAAAATAAATGGAATCTACTTTTCTGTGGTTGGGATTTATAAGAAAAATGATAATATAAATTTTGAAGGAGAGAATGCAATATTTGTTCCTTTTACCACCTTTCAGAATGCATTTAACAGTGGCAATAAAATAGGTTGGATGGCTATTTTAGTAGATCCTGATAAAGAAGTTGCTGTTGCTGAAAAAAAAATAAAAACACTCTTAAAAAGGAAATATAACATACATCCAGATGATATAAGAGCAATTGGATCGTTTGATTTTTCTGAGATTTTTAAAGGAATTAGTGCTTTTACACTAGTGCTTCAAGGGTTCTCGTTTTTTGTGGGAACATTCACCTTGTTAGCAGGAGTAATAGCTGTGAGTAATATTTTACTGATAACTGTAAAAGAGCGAACCAACGAAATTGGAGTTAGACGTGCTTTAGGCGCTACGCCAAAAATAATAAAGCGTCAAATAATATTAGAATCTATTGTACTTACAACTTTTGCAGGCTTAATAGGTTTTGTAATATCGGTAGCGGCATTGCATTTTTTGGATTATAAATTTGGACATACAGATGAGTATCCTTTTGTGAACCCAACGGTGAGTATTCCGCAGATATTATTTTCATTTATCCTTATGATAGGATTGAGTGTATTAATAGGATTGATTCCAGCCAATAGAGCTGTAAAAATAAAACCAATAGAAGCATTAAGAGAAGAATAAACTAAACAACTATGAAAAAAATTTTAAGATACGTTTTAATTGGAATAGGCGTAATTTTGGTTCTATATGCCGTTGCAAGAGTTTTAAAAACAAATAGCAAACCAGCTGTAACTTTTGATACGGCAACTGCAACAGAAGAAACTATTACAAATAGAGTTGTTGCAACAGGAAAAGTTATTCCTGAAGATGAAGTATTGATAAAACCACAAATTTCTGGAATTATCGAATCTATTTTAGTAGAAGAAGGAGATAAATTAAAATCTGGAGATTTAATTGCAAAAATTAAAGTAGTTCCAAACGAGCAGTCGTTGGTAAGTGCTAGAGGACGTGTGAGTAATGCTCAAATAGCACTCAATAATGCTAAAATTGAGTACGATAGAAACAAGAAACTTTTTGACAAAGGAGTTGTTGCTAGTCAGGATTTCCTTTCTGTAGAACTACAATACAATCAAGCAAAGCAAGAATTGCAAAATGCACAAAACGATTACCAAATTATCCGTGTAGGATCTGCTGGAGGATCTGCAACTGCAAATACAAACATTCGTGCTACTGTAGACGGAACTGTTTTAGAGATTCCAGTTAAAGAAGGAGATCAGGTTATTGAGGCTAATAATTTTAATGATGGTACTTCTATTGCTACAATTGCCGATATGTCTAAAATGATTTTTGAAGGGCAAGTAGATGAAGCAGAAGTAGATAAATTAGAAATGGGAATGCCAATCTCTATTAATTTAGGAGCTGTTCAAGACAAAGAGTTTGATGCTAAGTTAAAATTCATCGCTCCAAAAGGGGTTGAAGACCAAGGAGCGGTTCAGTTTACCATAAAAGCAGATCTTTCTCTTCCTTCAGATGTTTTTATCAGAGCAGGATATAGTGCAAATGCTTCTATTATTTTAGAGAAAAAAGAAGGTGTTCTTGCTATAAAAGAAGCTTTACTTCAGTTTGATAAAGAAACAGAGAAACCGTATGTTGAAATTGTTACTGGAGAGAATGAGTATGAGCGTCGCGATTTAGAGCTAGGTGTTTCAGATGGAATTAATGTAGAAATCTTATCTGGAATAACAAAAGATGATAAAATTAAGGTTTGGAATAAAACTGAACCTATGGACGATGAAAAAAAAGGTGATAGCTAATTAATACTGAAAATTTAAAATGAGCTTTATGAAGTTTAAAATATTAATTTTAGCATTAACGTGCTCTGTTGTTGGCATTGCTCAAGAAAAAAAGCTGTGGACACTTGAAGAATGTGTGAGGTATGCTGAAGAGCACAATCTTACTATTCAACAAGCAGAATTAGATTTAGAAAGTGTTAAGCTTGACAAATCGGACGCTATAGGGAACTTTATACCTTCTTTAAATGCGCAAGCGTCTGCCTCTTCAAGTACAGGGTATTCTATTGATCCAACTACAAATAGTTTTGTGAATCAAAAGTTCTTTAACGTTACACCGTCTATTTCTTCTTCTTTAACTTTATTTGATGGGCTTCGTAATTTTTATCAGTTAAATAGAGCTAAATTAAATGCAATGGCTGTTCAATATCAATCGGACGACATTCGAGATGATATTAGACTTTCTGTTGCAAATGCATACCTACAAATATTGTCTAATAGAGAAACGCTTAATGTTTTAAATGCTCAATATAGAGCTACACAACAAGATTTAGAGCGTACCAATGAGTTAGTAGAAAATGGAGTGTTGCCAAAAGGAGACCTTCTAGAGATCCAAGCTACTGCTGCAAATCAAGAACAACAAATAGTTGCTGCTGAAAACAGTGTGCTTATAGCAAGAATAAGTTTAGCGCAATTGCTTCAAATAAGCGATTATGAAAATTTTGATGTAGTAGATGAAGGGTATGCAATTCCAGATGATGCTGTATTGGAGATTACCCCAAGAGAAATTTATGAGAAAGCTTTGACTTTTAGAAATGATATAAAAGCATCAGAAGCAAATGTGGATTTAGCAGAAAAAGATCTTCAGATAGCAAAAGGAGCTAGGTATCCTACCATAAGTGCTTTCTTTCAATATAATACCAGATATTCTGATAACGCAAGATATCCAAGTACTATAGATCCTAATACGCAACAAATAATACCTGGAGCAGAAATTTCTTTTAAAGACCAATTGTGGTTGCAAGATGGTTTTGCATATGGTGCGCAAATTAATATTCCAATCTTGAATGGGTTTTCTGTAAATAATAATATCAAGAGAAGTCAAATTGATGTGGAGCGCGCTAAATTACAGTTTACACAAGAGAAATTAAATTTAGAAACAGATATTAATCAGGCTTATGTAGATGTAAAAGGTTCTTATAAAAGTTATGAAGCAGCAGGAAAAACAGTAGAAGCTAGACGTCTGTCTTATGATTATGCTAAAGAACGCTACAATGTTGGATTAATGAATAGCTTCGATTTTAGTCAGGCGCAAGCACGTTTAGACGATGCAGAAGCTACTTTAATTCAAACAAAATATGATTTTATCTTCCGTTTAAAGGTGCTTAAATTTTATTATGGAATTCCTTTGGAAGAATGGTAATATAGCTAGTATTTTTGCATAATGGCAAAGATTCTAAATATAGAAACCGCAACTACCAATTGCTCTGTGAGTATAAGTGCTAACGGAAAAATAGTAGCATTAAAAGAAATTAATGATAGCGGTTATACGCATGCTGAAAATTTACATGTATTTATAAAAGAAGCGTTGAAAGACGCTTCTTTGTTGTTTTCAGAAATAGATGCTATTGCGGTAAGTAAAGGTCCTGGTTCTTATACAGGCTTGCGCATAGGAGTTTCTACTGCAAAAGGATTGTGTTATTCTTTGGATAAACCATTAATTTCTGTTCCTACACTGGCTGTTTTAGCCGAAAATAATAATGAAAAAACCGATTTTGTAGTCTCTTTGCTAGATGCAAGAAGAATGGAAGTTTATGCTGCTATTTTTAAAAATGGAGTGCAAGTAAGGGCTACAAAAGCTGAAATAATTACTCCAACATCTTTTTCTGAGTTTTTAGAGGAGGGAAGCGTTTATTTTGTGGGCGATGGTGCTGAGAAATGTAAGACTGTAATTACACACGAAAATGCTATTTTTTCTTCTGAAGTAAAATATCCTTCAGCAAAAGATATGGCAGTTTTAGCAACCGAAAAATATAAAATAGGCGACTTTGAGGATGTCGCCTATTTTGAGCCTTATTATTTAAAAGATTTTGTAACTACAAAACCTAAAAAATAAACTAACTCGCAGGACAAGCCCACGAGATATTCGAACGAAACAATTTAACTTCTTTCCCTGCAGAACCCTATAGTTAACTTATAAAAAAAAGAAAAGGCTCTGGGAAATTAAACCCTTCTTGAGGGATTAAGCTTGTTTTTGAATCTCCACTTGATGAGGGTAAGGAATTTCAATACCTTCTGCATCAAATCTATTCTTTATTTCTTCTAAAACATACCAACGGCAATCCCAGAAATCATCGTTTGTAGCCCAATATCTTAATGATAAATTTACAGAGCTATCTGCAAGTTCTGCAACCATAACAGCGGGTTCTGGATGCTTTAACACCTTGTCATTACTACTTACAATATCAAGTAAAATTGCTTTTGCTTTTTTAATATCAGAATCATAGCTAATTCCAGCTGTTATATTTTCTCTTCGGGTGCTCTCTGCACTATAGTTTACAATGTTTTCATTGGAGAGCTTTCCGTTTGGAATAATAGCTTGTTGGTTTCCGAAAGTATTTAAAACGGTATTGATAATTCCAATTTCTTTAACGGTACCAGAAAGCCCTTGTGCTTCTATAAAATCGCCTACTTTAAAAGGCTTGAAAATAAGAATAAGAACTCCTCCAGCAAAGTTTGCTAAAGAACCTTGTAGTGCCAAACCAACAGCTAAACCAGCCGAGGCAATAATAGCAGCAAAAGAGGTGGTTTCAATACCTAATGTTCCTAAAATAACAATAATTAGAAGTATTTTTAGCGCCCAATATAAAAGGGTTCCTAAAAATTCACGAAGACTTATTTCATAGTTTCTTCGCTCCATTATTTTTCGTGCGTATTTTACTACTCGGCTAAATATTATAGAACCAATAATCCATATTAAAATAGCCATTACAATTTTTGGAGCGTATTCTACTACTAATGCAATTCCTTGCTCTAACCACTTGTCTGTTTCCATATTAATTTTTTTTAATTTTTTCAAAATTAGAACCTATAATTCTAAATAGAAAAAATATCAGGTGCTTTATGATGTTTATTTTCATAAAAATAAAAAAAATCTGTTTAACGGCTTTTAGCAATTAAACAGACTTTCTATCTTTTTAAGACTTAATCTATTTCGAAAGTGATTTTTAGATTTACCCGATAATTATCAATTTCTCCATTATTTACCGTTGCACTTTGTTCGTTCACATAAACCGATTTAATGTTATTAACCGATTTAGATGCTTTCTGTATTGCATTTTTTGTAGCGTCTTCCCAACTTTTGTCAGAATTAGCTAATACTTCAATTACTTTTAAAACTGCCATAATATTACATTTTGATGTTAATTATTCGTTGTACCTAAATATAATTTATTTTTATCAGTATCTAAAATTCATAGTTACTAACTTATGGATTCATAGTTAGTTATTAATTTCAAAGTAATATTTTGGTAACTTTAAATTAACTTGGCTTTTAAATTGTTAATAGACTTTTGCTTTTAGTTAAAAGTTTATATGGAGCAGTTTTATATTTTTATGTTGGTGGTACTTTTTGTATTGGCCATTACAGATTTAACAGTAGGTGTGAGTAACGATGCAGTGAATTTTTTAAATTCTGCCGTAGGTTCTAAAGCAGCGTCCCTTAAGACCATATTAATTATTGCTAGTATTGGGGTAGCAGTAGGAGCTATATTTTCGTCTGGATTGATGGAGGTTGCTAGGAAAGGTATTTTTAATCCGGGACAGTTTTATTTTGATGAAATCATGATCATCTTCATGGCCGTCATGATAACAGATATTTTGCTTTTGGATCTATTTAATTCACTTGCATTACCAACTTCTACCACAGTTTCTATTGTATTTGAACTGTTGGGCGCATCTGTAGCAATTTCTATTCTTAAAATTATAAAAGCTAATGATGCTATTGGGGCTTTAGGTAATTATATTAATGGAGATAAAGCCGCAGAAATTATCTTTGGGATTTTACTGTCGGTTGTTATTGCATTCATTGTAGGTGCTTTTGTACAATGGATTTCTAGATTTATCTTTTCTTTTCATTATGAAAAACGTATAAAATATGTTGGCGGAATCTTTGGGGGAATAGCTATAACTGCAATTACTTATTTTATTCTGATAAAAGGAATAAAGGGAGCTTCTGTAATTCCGCAATCTTTTTTAGATTTTATTGATGGTAATAAATTATTAATAGTAGCTTTCTGTTTTGTTGTTTTTACAGGAATTTCGCAAATAATTATCAGCTTTACTAAACTGAATATTTTAAAAATAATAATCCTTATTGGAACTTTTGCATTAGCATTAGCTTTTGCTGGAAATGATTTGGTGAATTTTATAGGCGTTCCAATTGCAGCATATCAGTCTTATGAATTATGGCATGGAGCCTACCAAGCTTCTGGGGTTTTACCAACAGAATATACAATGAACAGCCTATCTGGGCAAGTGGAAACGCCAACTTATATGTTGATATTGGCAGGTTTGGTAATGGTTGTTACGCTTTGGCTTTCTAAAAAAGCACGTTCGGTAATGTATACAGAAATTAATTTGGCAAGAAGTGGAGAGGGGTCAGAAAAATTTCAGCCTAATTTTTTATCTAGATTTATTGTACGCGCTTCTGTCAATTTAAATCAAGCTATAGCGGTAGTGCTTCCTGATGAAATCCAACAGCGTATTGAAAAGAGATTTTCAAAACCAGAAAGTAAAAGAACAAAAAAGAATGCAGATGAACCTGCATTTGATATGGTTAGAGCAGCCGTAAATCTTATGGTTGCAAGTATTTTAATATCTATGGCAACATCCTTAAAGCTTCCATTATCTACCACATACGTTTCTTTTATGGTAGCAATGGGGACTTCTCTTTCCGATAAAGCTTGGGGTAGAGAAAGCGCTGTTTATAGAGTTGCTGGTGTTTTTAATGTTATTGGAGGCTGGTTTATAACGGCAATTGTAGCGTTTGTAGCGGCTGCAATATTTGCCACGGTTATTTATTATGGAAAAGGAATTGCACTAGTAGTTTTGTTGATTATTGCTGTATTATTAATTACTCGTAGCTTTTTAAGCTACAAGAAAAAGGAAAAGGAGAAAGAAGCAGCAATTCAAATTGATAGAACATCTCTAATTACAATTAATGAAATTATAAGCGATAGTTCCGATAATATCTCTAAAGTAATAAGACGTATAAGCAAAGTTTATGGAGAAGTGGTAGATAATTTAGGTTTGCAAGATCTTAATAAACTTAAAAAATCTAAAAAACAACTCAGTAAATTAGAAGATGAAGTTGATACGCTTAAAAGTGACATCTTTTACTTTATAAAGTCTTTAGATGAAAGTTCTGTTGATGCAAGTAAATTCTATATCCTTACCTTAGATTATTTGCAAGACATGGTACAGTCTATTAGTTATATTACAAAAAATAGTTACTCGCATGTAAATAATAACCATAAGAATTTAAAATTTAATCAAATTCGAGATCTTAAGAGAATTGATGAAAGATTGGAGGTTCTTTTTGAAAGAATAAAAGTTGATTTAGACGGAAATACTTTTGAAGATATTGGTTTTATTATTGAAGATAAAAAAGAATTGCTAGATAATGTTTCAGCATTAATTCAGAAGCAAATAGACCGCATTCGAAGCACAGAAACGAGTCCAAAAAACACGAAATTATATTTTAGTTTATTGTTAGAAACAAAAGACTTAATTACAGCTACTATTAATTTACTAACACTCTTTAAAGAGTTTCATGACGATTATAAGCGCATAAAAAGTTAAGAAGTTTGTTATGAAGAAGAACAAAGCCCGAGTTAAATCGGGCTTTGTTTTTTTAATTTTTAAAATAAATTGTTGATTACCCGTTAATGGCAACTACTTCATTTACTTTATCTACTAGCATGCTTTTTAACATACTCTCAATTCCATTTTTTAAAGTGAATGTAGAAGAAGGACAACCGCTACATGCTCCCTGAAGAATTACACTTACAGTTTTAGATTCTTCATCATACGATTGAAAAAGAATGTTTCCACCGTCACTAGCTACAGCAGGTTTTACATATTCTTCTAAAATGTCAATAATTTGTTTAGAAGTATCATCCAAATTAGAAGTGTCTACGCTTTTATTGTTATTAGGAGTTTCTGCTGCATCTGTAGTCTTGCTTTGTGCGTTGTCAGATACTATGTCTTTCCCTTCTTCAATGTGTAAACGAATGTATTCTCTTAATTCAACTACAATATCATCCCATTCCGCAATATCATACTTTAGAATAGAGATGTAATTTTCGTCAATAAAAACTTCTTTAACAAAAGGAAAATGGAAAAGACCACTTGCTAAAGGAGAATCTTTAGCTTCTTCAATATTTTTAAATTCGTAGGTTGATAAAACTAATTTTTTGTTGGAAACAAATTTTAAAGCAGCTGGATTTGGAGTGCTTTCTGCATAAATGGTTACTGGAATTTTAGAAGGAGTAGTATCATCTTCTATAATAACAGGTTCTCCAGAGTTTAAATAATTTTCAATCTGCTCAGCTACTTCATCTTGAACATCTGCCCACTCAACAATATCATAACGTTCTATAGCAACAAAATTACCAGAGATATATACTGTTTTTGTAAACGGAAGATAGAAAAGCTGCTTTGCCAAAGGCGAATTCTTAGCGTCGTCTACGTTTTTAAACTCATAATTTTGCTTACGAGTTAAAAACTTATTGGCTTCAAACTTTATAATTGCTGGCCTATTTGTTGGCTGTATGTTTATTTTATATGGCTCCATTTCATCGATTTTGTTGCAAAATTACAAAACGTAACTCATCTTTTGATATCTTTGAGCCATTAACCTACCAAATAAAGGTACTTT
Organism: Galbibacter orientalis DSM 19592; assembly: GCF_000260115.1. Lineage (GTDB taxonomy): Bacteria > Bacteroidota > Bacteroidia > Flavobacteriales > Flavobacteriaceae > Galbibacter > Galbibacter orientalis. The sequence goes on from NZ_JH651379.1 coordinate 1,374,194, forward strand.
CATGAAGTTCTTTCAGAAAATCTATTTTTCTTTACTTTTTTTACTTGTAACATCTTCCTATGCTCAAGAGGGAATCCCCGTGTATTTTGACTACCTATCCGATAATTATTACCTTGTATATCCATCAATGGCTGGAGTTGGTCAAGGTGGAAAGGTTAGAATGACTGCAAGAAAGCAATGGTTTGATGTAGAAAAAGCGCCTGCATTACAAACACTCAATGCACATATGAGAGTGGGCGATAGAAGTGGGGTGGGAGCTATATTATTTAATGATAGAAATGGATACCATTCTCAAACAGGAATGAAATTAACATATGCGCATCACATTACGTTGTCCGAATATAGAGATGGAGTTAATCAATTATCGTTTGGAGTAAATGTAGGTTTTTTGCAAAGTAGGTTGGATGAGTCTGAGTTTGTTTCTATTATTCCAGATCCAATAATAACAGGTACTAGCAACAACGTAAATTATTTTAATGTTGATGTTGGGATGTCTTATAATTTTTTAGAGTTTTATGCTCATTTTGCTGTTAAAAATATGTTGGGAAGCGGGAGAGATTTGTATTCTGCGGAAGAGATAGATAATGTAAGACGCTATTTGTTTTCTGCTGGTTATGTTTTTGGAAAATCTCAATGGCAATTTGAACCTTCTTTTCTATTTCAATTTTCAGAATATACAGAAGAGTCTGCTGTAGATGTAAACGCAAAGGTATATCGAGAAATGGATTTTGGTAAAATATGGGGAGGACTTTCATATCGGAGAAGTTTTGATGGCGCCGAATATGAAATTAACGGGAATTCTGGAAAACAAAAGTTACAATTATTTACTCCAATAGTAGGTGTGAACATTAAACAATTTATGTTCTCATATAATTATTCGTATCAATCTGGAGATTTAAGATTTGATAATGGAGGGTTTCATCAAATAACTTTAGGATACAATTTCCTTCAAGGAAAACCACGTTATAAATGTAAGTGTCCTGCTGTAAATTATTAAACTCCAAGTATCTTTGTAGAAATTCTAATTATGATTATTAAAGAAGTAAATGGAAAGCATCCAGTTTTTGGCGCGGATATTTTTATTGCCGAAAATGCCACAATTGTTGGAGATGTATCAATGGGAGCTAATTGTAGTGTATGGTTTAATGCAGTAATTCGTGGAGATGTGCATTATATAAAAATAGGCGATAAGGTAAATATTCAAGATGGAGCCGTTATTCATTGTACCTATAAAAAATACCCTACTACTATTGGAAATAATGTCTCTATTGGTCATAATGCAATTGTTCATGGTTGTACCATAAAAGATAATGTGTTAATTGGAATGGGGAGTATTGTAATGGATAATTGCATTGTAGAAAGCAACTCTATTATAGCTGCAGGTGCTGTGGTTACTCAAAACACGCATGTAGAAGCGGGTTTTATATATGCTGGCGTGCCTGCAAAAAAAGTAAAAGAAATTAGTAAAGATTTAAGTAAGAATGAAATTGAGCGTATAGCTAATAGTTATGTTATGTACGCTTCATGGTTTAAGGAGGATTAATTATAGCGGTTTTTATAATTAGTTTCTATTGAATGCCTCGTTGCTTGCCTTTATGCTAGTTAATTCTTTTTGAAATATAATTTCTATTTTTGCTGAAAACCTGTAAATAATAAAACACATGAATGCATATATTTTTCCTGGACAAGGAGCACAATTTGTTGGAATGGGACTTGATTTATACGAGAAATCCGATTTGGCAAAAGAATTGTTTGAACAAGCAAATGAAATATTAGGTTTTAAAATTACTGATATTATGTTTGAGGGTACTACGGAAGATTTAAAACAAACTAAAGTTACTCAGCCAGCTGTATTCTTACATTCAGTTATATTAAGTAAAGTTATAGGGAATACATTTAATCCAGATATGGTTGCTGGACATTCTTTAGGAGAACTTTCTGCTTTAGTTGCCAATAAAACTTTAAGTTTTGAAGATGGTTTGAAATTGGTGTCTCGTAGAGCATTGGCAATGCAAAAGGCTTGTGAACTTAAGCCAAGTACAATGGCTGCTGTTTTAGGATTAGACGATACCATTGTTGAGCAAGTATGTAAAGAAATTGAAGGAGTGGTTGTGCCTGCAAATTACAATTGCCCTGGGCAACTTGTTATTTCTGGGGAAGTAGAAGCAATTAATGCTGCCTGTGAAGCACTTAAAGAAAAAGGAGCTCGTAGAGCTTTGGTTTTACCTGTTGGTGGAGCGTTCCATTCTCCATTAATGGAACCAGCTAGAGAAGATTTAGCAGCTGCCATAGAGCAAACAACTTTTAGTAAACCTATTTGTCCTGTTTACCAAAATGTAACTACAACAGCAGTTGTTAATCCGGATGATATTAAAAAGAATTTGATGGCTCAATTAACGGCACCAGTTAAATGGACTCAAAGTGTTGAGAATATGGTAAAAGATGGTGCATTATTATTTACCGAAGTTGGTCCAGGAAAAGTACTACAAGGACTGGTTAAAAAGATTCATAGAGAGTCTGAGGTTGCTTCTGCTTAACATGTTGTAACTATTTGATATTGTGTTTAGTGGATTAACAACGAATTAACATTTTAAGTTAAAATTCCTTAAAGATACGTCAGAAAACACTTTGTGTACGTATATTAGAGTATAACCAAAAAACTTAAATATTATGTTACGTTGGACAATCATTTTTTTAATAGTAGCAATTGTAGCTGCTGTATTTGGCTTTGGTGGAATTGCTGGAGCTGCTGCAGGAATTGCTAAAATATTATTCTTTGTATTTTTAGTGTTATTTGTAATATCACTTATAAGTAGAATGACCAGAAGATAAAAATAATTATAATTAATAACCATTAAAACTAAACAACATGAAAAAGATATTTTTAACTCTTGCATTAGTATTTTCATTAACAGCTTTTACAACTAGTTGTAAAGAGAAGAAAGACACTCCTGCTGAACAAGTAGAAGAAGCAGTTGATGACGCTGGTGATAAAATTGAAGAAGGGGCAGAAGAAGTAGAAGATGAAATCGATGATATGACAGATGAAAACAAATAAATTCATCAGTTTATAAAGACAAAAAACCACGCATTTGCGTGGTTTTTTTATATCAATTTTTTTTAAAAGCTAAGCTGTTAAAGTACAATCTTTACAGTCTTTAATAGTACCGTAATAAGTTTCTCTGTACTTGTGAATAGTTCGAAGCGGTATTCCTAATAAATGTTTTCTAATATAAGTAACTTTAACACTTATACTTCCCATTTTCTTACTGTACCTTTTCTCTAATTTTGTTTTTCTTCTAATTTTTATAAAAGCCATAATAGTTATTTGCTCACTTTGTGAGGTTTTAGAATGTTTCGACTGTACTGTCGAAATTGATTCATTTTCAATACCCTATAAAATTTGTAGAGTATATCGTTGGAACAAATATCGTTAATATTATGCTTAAAATCAAATAGTTATATTCTATGTTATTAATCTTACTAAAGATAAAATCTATAGTATGTAGTTGTTTTTAATAAATTTATTGATAATTGTATGTTGTTTTGAGGAATTAATAAGGTTATTTTTTTTCTATAATCGAGCTTTGAAAGTTTCAAAGTCTGCCTCTAAATATTTTTTAGATTTTCCTTTAAATGCCTCATCAGCTTGCTCCGAGATAGTTTCTATCTATTTTTTTCCTAATTTTGAATCATTGTTATCCGATAAAAGTAAATAGATTTTACTCTTTTTTTCTTGAAGGAAACGGGTCTTGTATCTTAAATCAAATAAAAACTGAATAAAATTATTTTGAAAAGCATCATTCACATAAAGTTATTTGTAATACGATGCTTTCTCATTTTAGGAGTTTTAATTTACCTATTGAGTCCTTTTAAAAGTTCAGTTTTTAATTTTTTACATTTTGTGAGTCACAAGGTAGAATTTTTCACAGAAAATGGACATAAAGAGTCAATGCATCACTCACACAATTTTCAATCGGTTAATCGTTTTGCATATAGTGGGTATCATGGTCACGGGAGTAATTCAAATCATAAGCATTCAGCTAATAATAGTCATCATCATGGAGCGCTTTCTTTTATAGCATCGCTATTTATTTCCGTGAAAAATAAAAAGGAAGATGAAAGGAAATTGTTGTCTAACACTAAATTAGATGAACATTTGTTCTCCGAAATTTTTAATTTTTATCCTATTACGCTAATAATTTTTCAAGAAAAAGAATGGCGTCTAAATAGTACTTCTTATTATATTTCTATAGATATAACTACACCACCTCCGCAAATAAGCTAATTTATTTTTAAAGAGTTGTTTCTGTCTTATCAGTCCTTTCTTGCTTCGAGGGAATTGGGGTTTGATTTAAAGGCAAAAATGCGTATGTCTCAAAAGAAATACTAAATTCAAATAAGAATTATAATGAAAAAAATAATAACAGTATTTGTTATACTTGTTGTAAGTGTGTCTTATGCACAAAATTTATCGGGAAGAATTGTTGATTCTGAGGGGAACCCTCTTTCCGATGTTGGTGTTTTTAATAAAACATCTGGTAGTCATTCTCATTCTAATCAGAGTGGCACATATAGTTTGATAAAAACTTCTATAAAAGACTCTGTCTATTACTCTAGTTTAGGTTATAAAACAGTTTTGGTTGTGGTAGATGATGCCGATTTAAATCAGCAGAAAAATATTACTTTATCCCAAACTAATATTTCATTAGAGCAAGTTGTTTTAGTGTCAGAAGTAAATACGTTAAGCAAGTTTGTAGATGTAGATATTCAAATAAACCCAGTAAAATCTTCTCAAGAAATATTAAGAAAAGTTCCAGGCTTAATTATTGGTCAGCATGCAGGAGGAGGAAAAGCAGAGCAAATTTTTTTACGTGGTTTTGATATTGACCATGGAACCGATGTTTCTATAAATGTGGATGGAATTCCTGTAAACATGGTTTCTCATGCCCATGGGCAAGGGTATTCAGATTTACATTTTGTAATTCCAGAAACTATAGAAGGTATAAATTTTGGGAAAGGTCCTTATTTTGCTAATCATGGAGATTTTACAACTGCAGGTTATATAGATTTAAATCTTAGAAAAACGCTCGATAATAGTTTAGTTTCCTTGGAAGTTGGGCAGTTTAATACGAGTCGTTTTATGGGGATGTTAAAGGTTTTGGATACTGAAAAAAGTAATGCTTATGTAGCTTCAGAGTTGTATTTAACAGATGGTCCTTTTAATAGTCCGCAGAATTTTAACCGGATTAATGTGATGGCTCGTTACAATTATAAATTAGCTGCAGATGAAGATTTAACCATTACAGCCTCTCACTTTCAAAGTAAATGGGATGCTTCTGGGCAAATTCCACAGCGTGCTGTAGACGAAGGTTTGATAGATAGATTTGGAGCAATAGACGATACCGAAGGCGGTGAAACTAGCAGAACTAATTTGTCGGTTAATCATTTTAAAGTTTTAGATGAAAATAGGGCTGTAAAAACAAAAGCCTTTATTTCTCAATATGATTTTAATCTTTTTTCAAACTTTACATTTTACTTAGACGATCCAGTAAATGGAGATCAAATAGAGCAAAAAGAAAGTCGTGTAATTGTTGGAGCAGAGAGTGTATTTGAAAGAAATAATTATGAGTTAGGAAATAATATTCATTTTGAATACCAAGCAGGAGCTGGATTTAGATATGATAATGTGGACGATATGCAGCTTTCTCACACTTTAAATAGAAAGGAAATTCTAGAGCGTTATGCCTATGGAGACGTGGACGAGGTAAATACATATGGTTTTGTAAATACCGAATTTAAAATTGGAAAATGGACCTTCAATCCTGCAGTGAGATTGGATTATTTTAAGTTTGATTATTACAATAAGTTAACCAATGTTTATGATAATAAAAGTGAAAGTAAAGTAGCTGTAAGTCCTAAGCTAAACACTATTTTTTCTGTAAATTCTAATTGGCAGCTTTTTTTAAAAACAGGAATGGGCTTTCATTCTAACGATGCACGTGTGGTTGTTGCTAACCAAGGAGAAGATATTTTGCCAACGGCTTATGGAGCAGACTTAGGAACAATCTATAAACCCTTTAATAAACTAGCTTTAAATGCTACTTTATGGTGGTTGTATTTAGACCAAGAATTTGTATATGTTGGAGATGCAGCTATAGTTGAGCCAAGTGGAGAAACACGTCGTTTAGGGGTTGATATTGGTGCTCGTTACCAAGTGCTACCTTGGTTGTATATTTATGCCGATGCAAATTATGCCCACGGAAGAAGTGTAAACGATCCTGATGGAGAAAATTATATTCCTTTAGCGCCAGATTTTACTACGGTAGGAGGAATTTCGGTTGAAAATTTAGGTAATTTTTCAGGAGCACTAACTTACCGATATGTAGATGATAGACCAGCAAATGAAGATAATTCTATTATTGCTGAAGGTTATTTTGTAACCGATTTTAATATTAGTTATTCTTGGAAAAATTGGACTTATGGTATCATAATCGAAAATCTTTTGGATACAGAATGGAACGAAACACAATTTGCAACCGAAAGTCGTTTGTTTGATGAACCTGCTCCAGTAGAAGAAATCCATTTTACACCAGGAACGCCTTTTTATCTAAGAGGAAAAATAACAGTAGCTTTTTAACGAGCTATTTATTGTTATAACTTTTAAATCCCTCATTGAGGGTTTTATTCCCCGACGTCGAAATGGATTAAATTATTTTCCTTTGCATCCCTAGTAGGCTTGCCTCGAGGAAGTTGATTTAAATACATAAAAAAACGCGGTGCAAAGCACCGCGTTTTAATTTTTATGGGAGTGATATTACATCATTCCTGGCATTCCTCCGCCACCCATTGGAGGCATTGCAGGAGCATCTTCTTTAATATCTGTTAAAGAGCATTCGGTAGTTAAAATCATACCAGCAACAGAAGCAGCATTTTCTAATGCAATTCTAGTTACTTTAGTAGGATCTATAATACCAGCTTTTAACATTTGTACATATTCTCCAGTTTTTGCATTGTAACCAAAGTCGTCTTTGCCTTCGTACACTTTAGCAACAACTACAGAACCTTCATTTCCTGCATTTTCCACAATTGTTCTAAGTGGTGCTTCAACGGCACGAGTTACAATTTGGATTCCTGTTTCTTCATCGTCATTATCAGCTTTAAGCTTGCTAAGTACTGCTTTAGCTCTAAGTAAAGCTACACCTCCACCAGCAACAATACCTTCTTCTACAGCTGCTCTAGTTGCGTGTAATGCATCGTCTACTCGGTCTTTTTTCTCTTTCATTTCAACTTCAGAAGCAGCACCTACGTAAAGTACAGCAACACCTCCAGCCAATTTAGCTAAACGCTCTTGAAGTTTTTCTTTATCATAATCAGAGGTAGTAGTATCTATTTGTGCTTTAATCTGGTTTACTCTTGCTTTGATAGTTTCAGCATCTCCAGCACCATTAACAACAGTAGTGTTGTCTTTATCTATAGTAACAGTTTCTGCAGAACCAAGCATATCTAAAGAAGCATTTTCTAGAGAGAATCCTCTTTCTTCAGAAATTACAGTACCTCCAGTTAAGATTGCAATATCTTCAAGCATTGCTTTACGTCTGTCTCCAAATCCTGGAGCTTTAACAGCAGCAATTTTAAGTCCACCTCTTAGTTTGTTTACAACTAAAGTAGCCAATGCTTGTCCGTCTACATCTTCAGCAATAATTAAAAGAGGTCTTCCAGATTGAGCAACTGGCTCTAAAATTGGAAGGATTTCTTGAAGGTTAGAGATTTTCTTGTCAAATAAAAGGATGTATGGATTGTCTAAATCCGCAATCATTTTGTCTGTATCGGTAACAAAGTATGGAGAAAGGTATCCTCTGTCAAACTGCATTCCTTCAACAACATCTACATAAGTATCTGTTCCTTTTGCTTCTTCTACAGTAATAACCCCTTCTTTACCAACTTTAGTAAATGCTTGCGCAATTAGGTCTCCAATAGTGTCATCATTATTTGCAGAAATTGCTGCAACTTGTTTGATCATATCTGAAGAATCTCCAACCGTTTGTGCTTGTTTTTTAAGGTCTGCAACAATAGCTTCAACAGCTTTATCGATTCCTCTTTTTAAGTCCATTGGGTTTGCGCCAGCGGTAACGTTTTTAAGTCCTTCTTTTACAATAGCTTGAGCAAGAACGGTAGCTGTTGTTGTACCATCTCCTGCAAAGTCGTTAGTTTTAGAAGCAACTTCTTTTACCATTTGCGCTCCCATATTTTCTAGCGCATCTTCTAATTCTATTTCTTTTGCTACAGAAACACCATCTTTTGTTACTTGAGGAGCTCCAAAAGATTTATTAATAATTACATTACGTCCTTTAGGACCTAAAGTTACTTTTACTGCGTTTGCTAAAGCATCCACACCGCGCTTTAGTCCGTCACGAGCTTGAATGTCAAATTTTATATCTTTTGCCATGGTTTTTAAATTTTACACTTAAAAGCAATTTACATAATGCAGTATGCTTTCCTAGTGTTTGTTTTAATTGTATTTATTTTATCGTTTAGCCATTTGTTTTTTGAGATTTTTTAAAACCTCACTTGCTTATGGCTTTTTGTATATAGCTTATAGCTGTTTATACAATAGCAAGAATATCGCTTTCGCGCATTATTAGGTAATCGTTACCTTCTAATTTTAATTCGGTACCGGCATATTTTCCGTATAATACAGAATCGCCAACCTTTACAGTCACTTTTTCGTCTTTAGTTCCTGGCCCTACAGCTACAACAGTTCCTTTTTGAGGTTTTTCTTTTGCGTTGTCTGGAATAATAATCCCTGAAGCTGTTTTAGTTTCAGCAGCTTGCGGCTCAATAAGAACTCTGTCAGCAAGCGGTTTAATGTTTAACTTCGACATATTTTTAATATTTGATTAATTAATTTAAAATTCACTTTCATTAATCAGACAGAAATTGTGCCACGCATTATAAACTGACAATTTTACTCATGTGCATATATTTTTCATGTCTTAACTGTCATTTTTATAAATTTTCAAGTAAAAAAATGTCAAAATGTAATTCTAGGAAAAGTAAGAAGAAAGTGTTTTAAAATAAAAATGCCAGCTTAATTATAAGCTGGCATTTTATATGTGTAATAAGATAAATCTTTATTGTCCGTCAGTACTATCTGTAGCTGTTGCAGGAACTTCTGCTGAAGGTACTGTAGTACTAGGCGCAGTAGTTTGTACGTCTCTTCCGTCTAATAATTTAGATTCGGTAGAATCGTTAGAAATTAATGTAATGTTAGAAAGCAATATTAATGCTACTAAAATAGTTGCTAGTGTCCAGGTACTTTTATCAAGAAAATCCCCTGTCTTTTTAACTCCTCCTACAACTTGACTTCCGCCACCACCAAAAGAAGAAGACAATCCGCCTCCCTTAGGGTTTTGTACCATAATCACTAAAACTAATAAAAAGGCTACTATTATAATTAGTACCAAAAAAATTGAAAACGTACTCATTTCTATATTAATTATTGTCTTTTAATTTCTTAACTGCGTTAATTTGGTCTGCAAAGAAACCACTTTTTTCTGGATATTTCAAACTTAAAATTTTATAAGCTTGAATTGCTTTTTTGTATTTCTTTTGCTCCAAGTAAACCCGTGCCAAAGTTTCCGTCATTAATTCGGTTTTTTCGGCATTATTTTCTTTTGCCAAATTTACCTTGTTAGCTGTATTGGCAGCTGGAGGAATTTTAGGATTGTTTTCTAAAAATTTATCTATAAGCTTTAATTTTCCTTCTATTCCAGACTTCTTTTCTTTTTTATCTTCTTGTTCTTCTACAGGTTTTTCTAATGCAATATGCTTCTTTTCTTCTCTTTTAATGGGTTTAGCAGTAGCAGATAGCTGCATCCATTCCATAAAAGAATGGGTTTCTCTTTTGCTGAAGTCTAAAGGTTTTCCGAGCTGTAAAGTTGATTTTTCTTCTGATAAAGTTTCTTCTGTTAGGTTTTCTTCTTTAGGTAGAAACAACTCAGGATCCATTACAGCATTTGAATTTACTTCGTTAAAATCAAAAGAAGTTTTATTATCTTTTACAATAACCTCTTCTGCGGTAACATCAATTCCATAGAGCGTTTCGTTAGTAGTTTGTAGCGCTATTTTTTTAGCAATAGCATGTTGCTCAAACGCTTCCGAAGTAATGTATTCAAATAAAATAGAACGGTCTGTAGTGTAAGCTGCGGTATGCTTTAACTCGCTATTGTATTTAAAACTTTCTTGTGCTTTTAAAGCTTTTAGGTAAACGGCTCTTGCTGCTTGGAAATAAGGGAACTCCTCGATAATCTTTTTTAGAGAATCGACGTGTTGCTGTGTAATTTGTTCAGGCTTTTGTAATAAATATGAAAAATCAGTAACATTCATTTATTACCAGTTTGCAAGGGTTTCGTTAAAAATATCTTGTGTTATACGCTCAAAAATTTCATCATGAGCAGCTTGTTTTACAGTAATCAATTGGGTTGCCGCAGGGTAATCATAGAAGAAAGAAAATCTTCTTTCAAAATCTTCTTCAGGGTTTTTGGTGTCGTAAAAACGTACATTAACCGAAATTGTTAATCGGTTTTGTGCCGCTGTTTGATCGGCGGTAGCAGACATTGGAGAGACTCTGTATTCTACAATTTCACCTTCATAAATTAAATCTGCATTTCTGTTAACTAGCTGTAAGTTTGTTTGATTTAATATTAAATCTTGCAGCGCATTTGTAAAATCATAATCCAAACCAGGCTCAATAATAGGAGCCTCATTTCGGAAAAAGTTTACCTGAAAGGATTCTGCAGTTGTGTTAACTCCTGTAAAAGAATAAGGACCACAGCCTTGTATGCTTATAATTGCTATAAAAAGTACAAAAAATTTCTTCATTTTAAAAATTGTGTAAGGTTCAAAAGAACAAAAAATATTATAAATCGTATTGTTTTATTTTTCTATAAAGTGTTCTTTCGGAAATCCCAAGTTCGGTTGCTGCGGCTTTGCGTTTTCCTTTGTTGCGTTCCAAGGATTTTTTGATAAGTTCTAATTCTTTATCTTGAAGAGAAAGCGTTTCTTCCTCTTGGATTTCTTCTGCAAAATGATATTTGTCTTCAACAGAAGTGCTATGTGGTAAATTTTTCTGATGTTCTACTTGAAGAATTTCCATAGCATCTTCTTCATCGGCTTGTTCAAAATCTATTTCGTCTTCTTCTCCTCCATATATTTTATTGATAAGCGTTTTATTTTCTTGCTGAACTTTTTCACCATTCGTCCCATCCTTCATGAGTTCCATGGTAAGTTTCTTTAAATCGTTTAAATCTCCTTTCATATCAAAAAGGATTTTATAAAGAATTTCACGCTCGCTACTAAAATCGCTTTCCGATTTCTGATTCTTAATAACGGCTGGTAAATTACTGCCAGCATCTGGAAGGTATCCCTTTAAAGTATCATAAGTAATAGCTCTATTTTGCTCTAAAACTGAAATTTGTTCAGCAATATTTCTAAGCTGACGCACATTTCCGCTCCATCGGTATTTGTTTAAAAGTTGAACAGCATCTTCTTCTAAACGGATGGTTGGCATTTTGTATTTCTGAGCAAAATCTGAAGCAAATTTTCTAAAAAGTAAATGGATATCGTCTTTACGCTCTCTAAGTGGAGGCAAATGTATTTCTACAGTGCTTAATCTGTAGTATAAATCTTCACGAAACTTCTCTTTTTCAATAGCTTCAAACATATTGATATTGGTAGCAGCTACGATACGAACATCCGTTTTTTGAACTTTTGAAGATCCTACTTTTAAAAATTCTCCATTTTCAAGTACTCTTAATAGTCGAACCTGTGTGGTAAGTGGAAGTTCTCCTACTTCATCTAAAAAAATAGTTCCGCCATCTGCTTCCTCAAAGTATCCACTTCTAGTTTGTGTAGCTCCTGTAAAGGCTCCTTTTTCGTGCCCAAACAGCTCAGAATCAATTGTTCCTTCTGGAATTGCACCACAGTTTACAGCTATAAATTTTCCATGTTTTCTATGAGAAAGTGAATGTATAATTTTTGGAAGTGCTTCCTTCCCAACGCCACTTTCTCCTGTAATTAATACAGAAATATCGGTAGGGGCAACTTGAATGGCTTTTTCAATAGCACGATTTAGTTTTACATCGTTTCCGATGATACCAAAACGTTGTTTTGTAGCTTGAACACTCTCCATGTTTATTTTGTTTTTAGGAAGTTGTTTTTAGTTATTCTCCGAATATCCAATAGCTTCGCCAATAAGGGTTGCCGTTGTGCATTCGTTGATTTTAACATTAACAAATTCTCCAATTTTATATTGTTCTTTTGGGAAAACAGTAACCGTGTTTTGTGAGGTACGTCCCATCCAATGTGCATCAGATTTTTTAGAATTCCCTTCAATAAGTACTTCTACCGTTTTGCCTAAATTTTGCTTAGTACGGAAGGCGCTATGTTTTTGCTGAAGGTTTATAATTTCTGTAAGTCTGCTCTTTTTAGTTTCTTCTGGAACATCGTCTTCTAATTTTCGTTCTGCAAGTGTTCCCGGGCGTTCCGAATACGTAAACATATAACCGAAATCGTATTTTACATGTTCCATTAAATCCATAGTGTCTTCATGGTCTTTGGTAGTTTCTGTAGGAAAACCAATAATCATATCTTGAGAAACAGAACACTCAGGAAGGATTTTTCGGATATTATCTATCAATTCAAAATACTCTTCACGGGTATGAAGACGATTCATTTCTTTTAAAATTCTATTACTTCCACTCTGTACTGGTAAATGGATGTGCTTACATATATTCTTATGTTTTGCCATTGTTTCAATAACATCCAATGTCATATCTTGAGGGTTGGAAGTTGAAAAACGAATACGCATTTTTGGATGTGCTTCCGCAACAAGAGATAGTAATTCTGAAAAATTTACTGCAGTTGCTTTTTGCATATCCGAAGCTTTATCATAATCTTTTTTGAGTCCGCCACCATACCATAAATAGCTATCCACATTTTGTCCAAGCAGCGTAATTTCTTTAAAACCACGTTCGGCAAGATTTTTTACTTCTTCTAAAATAGATTGTGGATCTCGGCTACGTTCTCTCCCGCGGGTAAAAGGAACCACACAAAATGTACACATATTATCACAACCACGAGTAATAGATACAAAGGCGCTAACCCCATTGGTATTTAAACGTACAGGAGCAACATCTCCATAGGTTTCTTCTTTGGAAAGAATTACGTTTACTGCATTTTTTCCTTCGCCAATTTCTTGTACAAGGTTAGGTAAATCTTTGTAGGCATCTGGGCCTACAACCATATCTACAATTTTTTCTTCTTCTAGAAATTTATCTTTTAAACGTTCTGCCATACAGCCAAGAACGCCAACTTTCATTTTCGGATTAATACGTTTTACGGCATTAAATTTTTCTAAACGCTTGCGTACAGTTTGCTCAGCTTTATCTCTAATAGAACATGTGTTTACCAACACAAGGTCGGCTTCTTCCATTTTCTCGGTGGTATTAAAACCTTCTTTTGCCAAGATGGAAGCAACAATTTCGCTGTCAGAAAAATTCATCTGGCACCCATAACTTTCAATATAAAGCTTTCTAGAATTGGTTACTTCTTGCTCTAAAACTAAACTATTACCTTGTTTGTTTTCGTCAATAATCTTCTCCATCGTATCCTTAAAAAATCAATTTGGATGCAAAGATAAGATTATATTTGGTGTAGTGACAAATTGTCAGCGTAAATTTAACGCAACTTTTTAACTTAATTTGAATCTATGAGGAAATAACCAAAAAACCAAAACCAATGAAAATTAATAAGTTACTACTGTGTTTGTTGTCTTTGCTTGTGTTTGTTTCTTGTGCAAATGACGATGATTATGAAACTGTGCAAGTTGCATCTGCAATAACAATGAGTGTTGCGGAATTGCGAAACTCTACCTCTGTACTTCCGCCGCAAAACATCTCTGAGTCTGGAAAGGTTTATGTAAAAGACCATTTAATTCTGATAAACGATAAAAAAGAAGGAATTCATTTAATAGATAATACGAATCCTGCAAATCCTCAAAAAACAGCCTTCTTAAAAGTGCTTGGAAGTAACGATATGGAAATTAAAGGAGATTATCTGTATGTAGATAGTTATATGGATTTGGTGGTTTTTGATATTTCTAATCTAACTGAAATAAAAGAAGTGGAAAGATTAGAAGACGTTTTTCCTTATTATGCTCCTTATCCTGTGGATGCTACTTATATTAATTATAATACCTATCCGCAAGATCAAAAAGCGATAGTAGTTGGTTGGAATATAAAAGAAGAGCGAAGAAAGATAGAAGACAATCCTGTTTATTATGATGTGTCTAATGCTGCTTTTAGTGAAAGTTTTTCTTCTTCTGAAACTGGACAAGGAGGCTCTTTGGCGAGGTTTAAAATTGTAAATAATTATTTGTATGCTGTAGATTATAGCAATATTAATGTTTTTGATATTTCTAATTTGAATACGCCTCAGAAAAAAGAATCTGTTGAAGCTGGTTTTGATATCGAAACTATATTTAACAGAGGGGAGTACTTGTTTCTTGGGAGTATGAATGGCTTGTATATATATGATATAAAAACACCTGCAGTTCCTAGTTTTGTTTCAGAATTTAGACATGTTACCTCTTGCGATCCTGTTGTGGTGGATGGAGATTATGCCTTTGTAACCTTAAGAGGAGGGAATTTTTGTGGTGCTATAAATAGTAGTTTGCGAGTGATAGATATTTCAGACATTATGAATCCAGTTGAAAAATCGTCTTACACTCTAGAGGAACCTTATGGATTAGGAGTTAAAAACGATAAATTGTATGTGTGTGATGGGGATGCTGGACTTAAAGTTTTTGATAAAAAAGATGTTCCTTCGGTTAAGTTACTAGAAACTTATGATGTTGAAAAAGCTTACGACGTAATTCCATTAGCCAATAATTTAATAATGATAGGAGATGGTATATTATATCAATATAGTTATTTAGAAAACGGATTGGAATTAGTAAGTGAATTTGAGTTATAAATATTTAAAATATTTTAGAGGTTTTTAAAGCTTTATGGGGTTTAGTGTAAAAGCATGTTTAAAGAGTCGGGTATAGTTTTTTAGGGCGAGTTGAGGGGGAGATTTTTGGCTTTATTTTTAAATGGTCTTTTTTAATTTGGTTCGAAAAAATAATATTAATTTCGTGCGACTAATCCATCAGAAAAAATAAAAATGAATTTTAATCTTCTATTAGAAAAAATTGAAAGCAGTAAATCTATCGACTTTGGGTCTGTTTTTGGAAAGGCAATTGAGTTGTTTAAAAAAACTTGGGGGCAAGGAGTGTTACTAGTAATTGTTACTTTTTTATTAATGCTTCCTGCGTTAATGATACTTTATGTTCCAATTATTGGCGCTGCAATGGCTCAATCTTATAATTCGGAAATGAGCTCGGAAATGTCTCCAGCCGCAATGATTCCTTTCTTTCTATTACTGCTTCCAGTGCTTTTAATTATTCAAACTATATCTTTAGGACTTATGGCTGGCTTCTATAAAATTGTAAGGAGTAAAGATTTAAATAGGGAAGTAGAAAATAATAGTTTGTTTATGTTTTTAAAGAAACCTTATTTAGGGAAACTTTTTAAGCTGTCATTTTTCTCATTAGTAATAGCGTTATTGGCAACACTTTTATGTGTTTTTCCTGTAATATATGTATCGGTTCCTTTGGCCTTTATTTCCATTATATTTGCTTTTAATCCAGAGTTAAGTGCTAAAGAAACGTTGAAGGCTAGTTTTAAACTAGGAAATAAAAAGTGGTTAATAACTTTTGGTTTAATTGTAGTTTCTAGCTTTTTGGCTCAAATGGTAGGGATGATACTTTGTGGAATTGGACTTTTATTTACAGCATCTTTTACCTATTTACCTACTTATTTGGTGTACAAAGAAGCGGTAGGTTTTGATGATGATAATGAAATATCTCAAATTGGTGCCTCTGAAGTTTAAGAAAATGTCAATTATTTAAGTGAAGTAAAAAAGGAGTTTAAAATTAATTTCTAAGTACTCGAAAATGCGAGTATTAGTATAATTAAACTCACTTCACTATCAAAATATAAAGAGAGAGCCTTTGCTGTTTAGCAAAGGCTTTTCTATGATTTTATGGGTATTTTAATTGCTTAAAAAAACGGAAAGTATTGGAAGTTAAAAAATCTGTATACTTTTGTAATCTTAAAAAATGGCTTTATGGCAAAGAATTTGGTTATTGTTGAGTCCCCTGCGAAAGCGAAAACTATCGAGAAATTTTTAGGAAAAGATTATACGGTAGCTTCTAGCTTTGGGCATATAGCAGACCTTCCTTCGAGAGAATTGGGGGTGGATGTAGAAAAGGATTTTAAACCTAAATACATCGTTTCTTCTGATAAAAAATCGGTTGTTAAGAAATTAAAAGACCTTGCAAAAACCGCTGAAATGGTTTGGTTAGCAAGTGATGAAGACCGAGAAGGGGAAGCTATTGCATGGCACTTAGCAGAAGAGTTGAAGCTTGATGCAAGTAAGACTAAGCGTATTGTTTTTAATTCAATTACCAAAAGTGCTATTCAAAAAGCTATTGAGAATCCGCGTACCATAGATTATAATTTGGTAAATGCACAACAGGCAAGAAGGGTTTTAGATAGATTGGTGGGGTATGAGCTTTCTCCTGTGTTATGGAAAAAGATTAAAACTGGACTTTCCGCAGGGAGAGTGCAATCTGTTTCTGTACGTTTAATTGTAGAAAGAGAACGAGAAATTAAAGAGTTTACTCCTGAAGCTTCTTTTAAAATTGTTGCTGAATTTAAAAATGAAGAAGGGAAAACTTTTAAAGCTAAAATTAATAAGAGTTTTAAATCGAAAGAAGAAGCAAAAGCTTTTCTTGATACCAATGTAGGTGTTAATTTCAAAATAGCCGATTTAGATACGAAGCCAGCTAAAAAAACACCTGCAGCACCTTTTACAACTTCAACTTTGCAACAGGAAGCTTCTCGTAAGTTGTATTTCTCGGTTGGAAAAACCATGAATATGGCGCAACGTTTATATGAAGCTGGACTTATAACATATATGAGAACAGATAGTGTAAACTTGTCTAGTGAGGCTGTTGAAGCGGCAAAAGATGAGATTATAAAATCTTATGGTAAAGAATTTAGCAAGCCGAGAAATTATACAGGAAAATCTAAAGGAGCGCAAGAAGCTCACGAAGCTATCCGTCCTACAGATATGACACGTCATCGTGTTCAAATAGATAGAGATCAAGCACGTTTGTATGAATTGATTTGGAAAAGAACCTTGGCTTCTCAAATGAGTGATGCTCAATTAGAGCGAACAAATGTTAAGATTGAAGCAGATAAGCATTCCGAATTGTTTACAGCAAATGGAGAGGTATTAAAATTTGAAGGTTTTTTAAAGGTTTATTTAGAAGGAACCGATGATGAAGATGAAGAGCAAGCAGGAATGTTGCCAGCTTTAAAAGTTGGAGAGACTGTTTATGATAATTATATTACCGCAACAGAACGTTTTACGCGTCCGCCATACAGATATACAGAGGCTTCTTTGGTTAAAAAACTGGAAGAGCTAGGTATAGGTCGCCCGTCTACTTATGCGCCAACTATTTCAACTATTCAAAATAGAGGGTATGTGGAGCGTGGAACTATTGATGGAGTGGAGCGTGCATATGTTCAGTTTACTTTAGAGAATAATAAAATAAAAGAAGAGAGCCTAACAGAGAATGTGGGTTCTGATAAAGGTAAATTAGTGCCTACAGATATTGGAATGATTGTAAATGACTTTTTGGTAAATCATTTTTCAGGAATTCTAGATTATAATTTTACGGCAAAAGTAGAGCAGAGTTTTGATGATATTGCTTCTGGAGAAGAAGATTGGACAAAGATGATTGAGAACTTCTATAAAGATTTTCATCCAAATGTAAAAGATGTAGAAGAAAATGCCGAGCGTGAAAGTGGGGAACGAGTTTTAGGGAAAGATCCGCAAACAGGAAGACAGTTAAGCGTGCGTTTAGGTCGCTTTGGGCCGATGGCGCAAATAGGAACTGCGGAAGAGGAAGAGAAGCCTAAGTTCGCCAGTTTATTGCCAGATCAGTCTATAGATACTATTACCTTTGATGAAGCTCTAGATTTATTTAAACTTCCACGTCAGTTAGGAACATTTGAAGGAGAAGAAGTTGAGGTTAATGTTGGGCGTTTTGGACCGTATGTTCGCTTTGGAAAAAGTTTTGTTTCCTTAGAAAAAGGGGAAGATGTTTTTGAAGTAGATATGGATCGTGCAAAAGAGCTCATCCTTCAGAAGAAAAAAGCAGATGCTCCAATAGCAAGTTATAAAGATATAGATGTTACTAAAGGAGTTGGGCGTTTTGGTCCTTTTATTAAATGGGACGGAATGTTTATCAATGTCAATAAAAAATACGATTTCGATAACCTTTCACAAGCCGATATTGAAGAGCTTATTGAAGACAAGCTTAAGAAAGAGCGAGAAAAAGTAATTCATAATTGGGAAGAAGAAGGAATCCGTGTGGAAAAAGCACGCTGGGGACGTTCTAATATCATAAAAGGGAAAACAAAAATAGAGCTTTCTAAAGATGTTGATGCTACAAAATTAACGCTTGAAGCGGTGAAAGATTTAATTGAAAAGAAGGCACCTAAGAAAAAGGCAGCAGCTAAAAAGAAAGCGCCTGCCAAAAAGAAAGCAACAACTAAGAAAACAAATACTAAAAAGTAATTATGAAACATCCATGTCTAATTTTAGGCAAATAGCTGAATGATTATTATTTGGATGTTCCGTATAACCATTTAAAGACAATAAAAATAAACATATGAATATTGAATTTTTAGCGCCTGTTAAAAGCGTAGTTTTGGCGCATAAAGAATTATTGCCCAAACAAGCTTTAGGAAAAACAATTCATATTCATACCGAAAAAGGTGGTTTTCCTGACTTGGAAAATATTCAGCTAGCAATAGTTGGAGTTAAAGACACCCGAAGCGAAACAGCCGATAATTATGCGGAACTCGATTTAAATGCTATAAGAATTGAGTTTTATAAACTCTTTTATGGAAATTGGCATGCTTCAATTGCCGACTTAGGAGATATCGAGCCTGGAGAAACCTTGAAAGATACGTATTATGCGCTTTCAGAGGTAACAACTTCGCTTCTTAAAAAAAATATCATTCCTATTGTAATTGGAGGGAGTCAGGATCTTACTTATGCCATGTATAGAGCGTATGATACCATGGAGCAAATGGTAAACTTAACCTCTGTAGATAGTAAATTCGACTTTAGTGCTTCCGACGAATTAATAGCCTCCAATGCATATATGAGTAAGGTTATTATGGAGCAGCCTAATAATTTATTCAATTATTCTATTGTAGGATATCAAACTTATTTTAATGCACAAGAAGAGATTGATTTAATGGAGAAACTCTTTTTTGATGCGTATAGATTAGGGGAAGTTATTAATGATGTTTCTAGTGTAGAACCAGTATTTAGAGATACCGATTTGGTGAGTTTGGATATAACCTCCATAAAAGCTTCAGAGCTTGGATATGCCTCAGGAAGCTATCCTAATGGTTTTGATGGGAGAGAGATTTGTGCAATTGCTAGGTATGCAGGAATAAGTGATAAAGTAACTTCATTTGGGTTATTTAATACAAGAAAAACATTACAATGTGCACAATTATCTGCACAAATTTTGTGGTATTTTATAGAAGGTTTTAACTTTAGAAAAAAGGACTATCCTTTCATTACAAATACCAACTATAACAAGTATATAGTGCCTTTGGAGGAAATGGATATTTGTTTTTATGAGAGTAATATTTCTGGAAGGTGGTGGATAGAAGTACCACAAATAGAAAATTTGAATAATAAATACAAAAGACATGCGTTATTACCATGCACACGCAATGAATATCTTGAAGCTAGTAATGGCGTAGTGCCAGAAAGATGGTGGAAAGCATATAAAAAAATGTTAGTTTAGCGGGTGTAGAAATAACACGATATTTTAGGTTGACTGTGGTTTCTCGGCGTTTTACAACAAAAATAAAGAGTTTATTGTTTTTTTGAATTTTATTAAATAGGTTTACCATCTTAAATCTAAGAATGTAATTTAACCTCAATTATGTATATGAAAAAGCTATTTCTATTAGCATCTGTTACATTATTATTAACCAGCTGTGGTTCTAATGACAGAGGAGAATTAGTTGGCGTGAGTGGAAAAAAATGGCATCCCGAAAAGCCCTACGGAATGTCACTTGTTCCAGGAGGAGCCTTCATAATGGGAAGGTCTGAAGAAGACATGGCCGATGTTCTCAATGCTCCAACTAAGACCGTAACAGTGCGTTCATTTTATATGGACGAAACAGAGATAACAAACAGCGAGTATCGTCAGTTTGTAGAATGGGTAAAAGATTCCACTGTCCGTACTAAATTAGCAATTCTTGCTGATGATCTCGGAGAAATTCCTGGAAATGGAGGAATTGGGGAGTATGCATTTAAAGATGCAGACACTACAAATCTTTCAGAATATGAAAAGTATATGCTTTTTAATTATGCTGGAATGGGAGAAACAGGATACGAAGGGAGACGCTTAAATAAAGATGCAGATCTAATTTGGGATGTTTCTGAATACCCAGACGAATACTACACGGAAATAATGGATACCATGTATATTCCTGTTGAGGAGTCTTACAACGGACAAAGAACTATTGATGTAACTAAATTAAAATTTCAATACGACTGGATGGATATCCAAGCAGCTGCCAGAGCTAAAGGTGGTGGAAGTCGTAAAGATTTTATTAGACATGAAGAGGTGTTGGTATATCCAGATACTACAGTGTGGATTAAAGATTTTAGTTATTCTTATAATGAGCCAATGCATAACGACTATTTTTGGAGTGAAGCGTATAGCGACTATCCAGTAGTTGGAGTTTCTTGGAAACAAGCAAAAGCTTTTTGCGCATGGCGTACAAAATATAAAAATGATTTTCAGAAACAGAAAAATCAACAATTTGTAAATCAGTTTAGATTACCTACAGAAGCAGAATGGGAATATGCTGCCAGAGGCGGAATTGAATCTGGAACATATCCTTGGGGAGGTCCATACATCTTAAACGACAGAGGTTGCTTTATGGCAAACTTTAAACCGTTGCGAGGAGATTATGCAGCCGATCAAGCTTTGTATACTGTGGAAGCTAAGTCGTATGACCCTAACGATTATAATCTTTACAATATGGCAGGTAATGTTTCTGAATGGACAAATTCATCTTACGACCCCAATTCGTACGAGTACGTTTCTACAATGAACCCAAACACTTATGATGGCGAAAACAAGCGTAAAGTTATAAGAGGTGGTTCTTGGAAAGACGTAGCTTACTTTTTACAAGTAAGTACTAGAGATTATGAGTATCAAGATTCTGCAAGAAGTTATATTGGCTTCCGAACAGTTCAAGATTACATGGGTATTGAAGCTACTCAGAATTAAACTTTAAACCAAATTACTACTTATTTAATAACTTGACTTAACTTAAAAATTTTTATTACTATGGCACAAGCAAAATCATCAAAAAAACTATTTAACATGGCCTACGGGCTAGGGGCTTCGGTTGTAATTATTGGAGCATTATTTAAGATTTTACACTGGGAGTTTGGTCCCATTAATGGAGGGCTATTATTGGCCATTGGTCTAATTACAGAGGCTTTAATTTTTGCAATTTCTGCTTTTGAACCTGTAGACGACGATTTAGATTGGACATTAGTATATCCTGAATTAGCAGGAGGTGCTACTGTTTCTAGAAAAAAAGATGTATTAGAAGTCAAAGAAGCAGAAGGTCAGCTTTCTAAAAAACTTGACGAAATGCTAAAAGAGGCTAAAATTGATTCTTCTTTAATGGCTAGCTTAGGAGATAGCATCAGAAACTTTGAAGGTGCTGCAAAAAATATTTCTCCAACAGCAGAAGCATTAACTTCTACTAGAAAATATAGTGAAGAACTTTCTTTAGCTGCTGTACAAATGGAATCTTTAAATAGCCTTTATAAAGTGCAATTGGAAAGTGCTAATAAGCAAGCAACAATTCAAGAGGAAGTTGCTGCAAACGCTGGAAAATTAAAAGACCAAATGCAGTCGCTAACAAATAATTTGTCTTCTTTAAATGGTGTATATGGTGGAATGCTTTCTGCTATGAACAGACCAGCTAATTAATTCAGTTTTATTGAATAAATAATTAACATTAAAACTAATTAAGAAATGGCAGGAGGAAATTTATCACCACGTCAAAAGATGATTAACCTAATGTATTTGGTTTTCATTGCAATGTTGGCGTTGAATATGAGTAAAGAAGTATTGTCGGCTTTTGGATTATTAAACGAAAAGCTTACAAACTTTAATGAAAAAGCTACAGAACGTAACTTGGCAGCGTTTAACGATTTGAAATTAAAATCTACAGAACAGCCAGAAAAATACGAAGCTCTTTTTAGAGATGTAGAAGAAATAAAGGAAACATCAATGAAGTTTAATAGTTATTTAGATAGCTTAAAAGGACAGATGGTTTCTAAAATTCCACAAGAAGATCTTCAAGATTATGAAGTAATGGATAAGTCGGATTACCTAGATCAGGCTTTCTTTCAAGGGGATCGTTATTCTGCGGAAGGACAAAAATTTGTAAATTATATTAACAACTTTAGAGAGAGCTCTATAGAAACGATTACTGAGATTCCAGATTCTTTAATGAAACCTGCTCAGAAATCGGCTTTGAAATCTTCAATCGAAACTCGTTTTACTACAGGAGATGAAAATGGAAAAGCGGAAAATAGAGATGGTAAAAAGATCGATTGGTTAAACTATCATTACGAAGGATTTCCTTTAGTAGCCTCTTTAACAAAGGTTACTTTATTACAGTCGGATATTAAAACTACTCAGGATGAGATTTTAAAAGCGATGTTGCAAGGGCAAATGGCTTCCGATCTTTCAATGACCAATTATACTACGTTGTTAGAGCAGCCTAAATCTGCTTATTATCAAGGAGAAACTTTTGATGGAGCAATTGTTTTAGGGAGAAAAGATGGAAGTACTAAGCCTAACGAAGTAAATCTTAAGTTAGACGGAAGAGATCTTAAAGAAGGAGATGATTTCGTTATTGAAAACGGGCGAGTAAAACTTAAAGTAAGTGCTGGTTCAGCAGGAGATCATACTCTTGAAGGGAACTTAATCTTTAAACAAGATGGAGAGCCAATAGAAGTGCCAGTTTCTCAAAAATTTGCAACTATTACCAAGCCAAATGCGGCAGTAATTTCAGCAGATAAAATGAATGTGGTGTACCGTGGAGTTTCTAATCCTATTACAATTTCTATTCCTGGTATTCCAGATAATAAAGTAAGTGCATCTGCGGCCGGACTTAAAAAAGTTTCTGGAAGTAAGTATGCAATGAATCCTGGAACAGGAAGAACTGTTGTGATTAAGGCAAGTGGAACACTTCCAGACGGTCAAGGAGTTTCTTCAACTTCAGAATTCAGAATTAAAGATATTCCACGTCCTTCAGGAACGGTAAGAGGCGAATATGGCGAAATTAAAATGCCAAGAAATAACCTTGAAATCTCTACTGTAGGAGCGATGTTAGAAGACTTTGACTTCGATTTAAACTTAGCTATTAGTGGCTTTAAATTTAAAGTACCTGGTCAGCCAACTGTTGAGGTTAGAGGAAACAAATTAGATAGCCGAGCTAAATCTGCACTTAAAAGAGCAGGTAGAGGAGAGGCAGTTCAGATTTTTGATATTGAGGCTTATATAACTAATAACAGATCTTACAAACTTAAAAAAGTATCGCCTGTTGTTGTTGAGCTAACAAATTAATAAATTATTGATGTTATGAATTGGAAAGGTATTGTATTAACTATAACAACTGTTCTTGTGTCTGCAAGTAGTTTTGCGCAAGCAAACCTATTAAATGCAGAGTTTCCAGAAGAAGTTGGTGTAAAAACGGTGGATCAGATAGAGGCCGATAACGATGAGCCTTTGCCATACGGTTATGTAGACGATAGAGATATTCTTTGGTCTAAAACTGTGTGGGAGCGAATCGATTTAGATGAGCGTATTAACTTCCCATATTATTATCCAATAGATACTGTAGATATAGGAAGCGAGCGTAGATCTTTATACGATGTCATCATTAAAAATATCAAAAATGGAAATTTAAAGGATATTTATGTTGATTCGTATTTTACCGAAAAAAGAAAATTTGGAGATTTAGAAGCTACTTTGCAAAAAGTGGATACTACAGATCTTGGATATGAACAACTAAATGCTGGAGAGCAAGTTTCTTTAGAGTATATAAACCGAAGAGAGCTTACAGCTGCCGATATTCAAGAATGGCGTATTAAAGGAGTTTGGTACTTTGATAAGCGTCAAGGAGAATTAAAATATCGTTTGCTAGGGCTAGCGCCTGTTGCTCCAGATGTGAATTTTATTGACAGTGAGCAATCAGATTTAGTAGAGTTATTCTGGGTTTGGTTTCCAAGTTCAAGAGATATTTTACACGAAGCAAAAGCCTTTAATAATAAAAATTCTTCAAGACCAATTTCTTTCGATCAATTGTTAAATGCCAGACGTTTTAACGCTGTTATATACAAAGAAGAAAATGTGCAAGGAGATAGATCTATTAAAGATTATATCCCAGATAATGCCATGTTTCAATTGTTAGAATCTCAACGTTTAGAAGAGAAAATAAGAGATAAGGAACAAGATATGTGGAGTTATTAAAATTAAATAGCTGCCAATTCAATACAAAATAACATTTAAGAGTCGTCTAAAAATTAATTTTTTAGGCGACTTTTTTATTAGGGTATTATTTTAAAATAGTTTCTCTTGTATAGCTATCTTTATAAAAAAGAAAAAATATGTCAAACAAAGGTTTAATTATAGAAGAGCGTGCTCGAGATATTGGAGATTTTTTAGTGGGAAGATTACTTCCCTTCAGAAAAAAAAGAATGGTAGGTCCTTTTATATTTATAGACCACATGGGGCCAACAACTATAAAACCTGGTGATTATATGGATATTGGTCAGCATCCACATATTGGAATTTCCACGCTTACGTATTTATTTGAAGGAGAAATTAGGCACCGAGATAGTGTTGGAAGTGATCAAGTAATTACCCCAGGATCTGTTAATTGGATGACAGCTGGAAAGGGCGCTGTGCATACCGAACGTACGCCAGAGCTTTTAAGAAATGGCGAAGCGTTTACAACTCATGGTTTTCAAATATGGGTAGCATT
Organism: Galbibacter orientalis DSM 19592; assembly: GCF_000260115.1. Taxonomy (GTDB): domain Bacteria; phylum Bacteroidota; class Bacteroidia; order Flavobacteriales; family Flavobacteriaceae; genus Galbibacter; species Galbibacter orientalis. The sequence goes on from NZ_JH651379.1 coordinate 1,399,489, forward strand.
ACCTGAAGAATTAGAAGCAATGGAACCCGAATTTCATCATATTGAAAAGAAGCAATTGCCGAAATGGGAAAAAGAAGGAGCTAATTATACATTAATTGCTGGGGAGGCTTTTGGAAAAAAATCGCCTGTTCCAGTTCATTCTCCTTTGTTTATGGTTGAAATAAAGACCACAGGTAAAACTAATTTAGAGGTTGTAGATCAAGTAAAAGGAGAGATTGGAATTTGTATTGTAAAAGGAAGTATTCAGGCTTGTGATGAAAAAATTGATGAAGGAAATATGATTGTTTCTAAAACGGAAGATGTTTGTAAAGTAGAAGTTGCCGAGCATACACATTTGCTCTTATTTGGAGGAGAAGCTTTTCCTGATGAGAAACATATTTTTTGGAATTTTGTAGCTTCAGAAAAAGAGACCATAGAGAAGGCTAAGGAGCGATGGATTAATAGAGAGTTTCCAGAGGTGAGTAATGACGATTCTTATATTGAAATGCCTCGAGGGTAATTTAAAAAGAAGCTGTTTAAAAAGTGCCCAAAACTCAAAATGTCCTCCTGAGCTTGTCGAAATGTCTTCTTGGTCGAGATGTCATCCTGATCGAGATGTCCTCCTGAGCTTGTCGAAGGATGACATTTTGAGTTGAGATGTTCGAAACTTCGACAAGCTCAGTTCGACAACGACAATTACTGCTTAAACAGCCCCTTTTGGCTTAGCAAAAAAAACTACTAATATGTAAGCTAATTGTTTTTACTAAGGTGCTATTTTGATTGAAATTAGTCTCCTATCTTATCTATAGTTTCATCTACTTCTTCGTCAACTTTACCGTCTACCTTTTCGCCAACGCGCTCAAGAACACCTTGGTCTTCTTCTGCGGCAGGTTCTTCTTTTATAATAACTTCTTTTTCCTTTGTTGTTTCTTTACACGATACAAAAGCACCTCCTGCTATCAATAACATAGATGCACTTAATATTATTTTTTTCATTTTCTTTATTTTTAAGTTTATTCCTAAGGTAAGAAATAATTTCTAAAGTAAAAATTTTCTTGTTAAATAGGGAGGGAGTCTTCGTTTTTATAGTGAAATGATATTCTTCTTTTCAGAATACAAACTTTATAAACATTAAACTTTATTATACCTTTGTCAAAATTTTTTAAGATGACATTTGAAGATTTAAAATCTGAAGTAAAAAATATAATCAAGAGGGAAGATGCCTCAGTTGATGATAGATTAACAGGTATTTGCGAGCTTCTGCAAGAGAATGTTCCGTATTATGATTGGGTTGGTTTTTATTTCAGAAATGAAAATAAAGAAGAATTAAAGTTACGTTCGTTTGCTGGAGAGCCAACAGATCATACTATTATCCCTTTTGGAAAAGGAATTTGCGGCCAAGTGGCTGTTTCCAATAGCAATTTTGTAGTACCCGATGTAAAAGCGCAAAACAATTATATTGCATGTAGCATTTTTGTAAAAGCTGAAATTGTAATTCCACTTTTTGTAAACGGGGAAAATATTGGGCAAATAGATATTGATTCGCATACTGCAGATCCATTTTCTAAAGAAGATGAAGAATTTTTAGAATTTGTAAATAGCCAAGTAGCTTCAATTCTAAAATAAAGCATATAATAATCTAAAAACAGCTTTAATGCTGTTTTTTTCTTTTATACAGCACAACTATTTAATGCAAATAAATTACTTTTGCACAATCCAAAAACAACACAATAACAATGAATAATTTGAAGCAAGCCAAATCGGCTTTAATTTCTGTTTTCAGTAAAGACGGATTAGAACCAATTGTAAAGAAATTAGATGAGCAAGGAGTAACAATTTACTCTACTGGAGGAACCGAGAAATTTATAAAAGATCTGGGTATAAATGTGATCCCTGTGGAAGATGTTACTAGCTATCCTTCAATTTTAGGAGGGCGTGTTAAAACATTGCATCCAAAAGTTTTTGGTGGAATTTTAAACAGACAAGATCATGATGGAGATGTTGCAGAATTAGCGCAATATGAAATTCCACAGCTTGACATTGTTATTGTAGATTTATATCCGTTTGAAAAAACGGTAGCTAGTGGAGCAAGCGAGCAAGATATTATTGAAAAAATTGATATAGGAGGAATTTCTTTAATTAGAGCTGCTGCTAAAAATTTCAAAGATGTTATTTGCGTTTCTTCTATGGAAGATTATGCAGAATTTTTGGATATTATAACAACGCAAAATGGACAAACTTCAATTGAAAACAGAAAGCGTTTTGCAGCTAAAGCTTTTAATGTTTCTTCACATTATGATAGCGCAATATTTAATTATTTCAATCAGACAGAAGAAATAGAAGCTTATAAAGTAAGCGAATCTAATGGGCAAACGTTGCGTTATGGAGAGAATCCACATCAAAAAGGATATTTTTACGGAAATATGGACGAGATGTTTGATAAACTTCATGGAAAAGAACTTTCTTATAATAATTTACTAGATGTGGATGCTGCTGTAAATTTAATGGGAGAGTTTAAGAACGATGATCCAACATTTGCTATTTTAAAGCATAATAATGCGTGTGGAGTTGCAACTAGAGCAACTATAAAGGAGGCGTATGTAGATGCGTTGGCTGGAGATCCTGTTTCTGCTTTTGGAGGTATTTTAATTTCAAATACAGAAATTGATGAAGAAACTGCTGAGGAGATTCATTCTTTATTTTGTGAAGTAGTAATTGCGCCTTCATATTCTGCACAGGCTTTAGAGGTTTTAAAGGGGAAAAAGAATAGAATCCTTTTAGTTCAAAAAGATATAGAACTTCCTAAAACAACTGTTCGTTCTTGTCTGAATGGAGTTTTGGTTCAGGAAAAAGACCTTAAAACAGATGTTTTAGAAGATATTACTTATGAGACTAACAATAAACCTATCGAAAGTGAGTTAAAGGATTTATTGTTTGCTTCTAAAATTTGTAAGCATACAAAATCTAATACAATTGTTTTTGCTAAGAACTTACAACTTTGTGCGAGTGGAACAGGGCAAACAAGTAGAGTAGATGCTTTAAGGCAGGCTATTGAGAAAGCAAAATCTTTTAGTTTCGACCTTAATGGAGCTGCAATGGCTAGTGATGCTTTCTTCCCATTTCCAGATTGTGTAGAAATTGCAGATAAGGCAGGAATTACAAGTGTAATTCAGCCAGGAGGTTCCATAAAAGATCAATTAAGTATTGATTATTGTAATGAAAATAATGTTGCAATGGTGTTTACAGGAACACGTCATTTTAAACATTAATTCATTACATTTGAAAGAATTAAAACAGAAATAACCTCGCAAAGTACTTTGCGAGGTTATGAATAAAATAAACAAATAAATACCGAAATAAATATTCGGTATATTTTAGTCGCACTTTGCGGAAATAACCAGATTAATATCAGAAGAATTCATGGGATTTTTTGACTTCTTGACCGAAGAAATTGCTATAGATTTAGGAACAGCAAATACGCTAATTATTCATAACGACAAAGTGGTTGTGGATAGTCCTTCTATTGTGGCCAGAGACAGAATGACTGGAAAAATTATTGCAGTTGGTAAGGAAGCCAGCATGATGCAAGGAAAAACCCATGAAAATATAAAAACAATAAGGCCTTTAAAAGATGGTGTAATTGCCGATTTTGATGCTTCCGAAAAAATGATCAATATGTTCATTAAAGGAATTCCAGCATTAAAAAAACGTTTTTTTCAGCCTACATTGAAAATGGTTATTTGTATTCCATCAGGAATAACAGAAGTAGAAATGCGTGCTGTAAAAGAATCTGCTGAGCGTGTTAATGGAAAAGAGGTATATTTAATTCATGAGCCAATGGCTGCCGCTATTGGAATTGGATTGGATATTATGCAGCCTAAAGGAAATATGATTGTTGATATAGGTGGAGGAACTACCGAAATTGCAGTAATTGCTTTAGGAGGGATTGTTTGTGATAAATCTGTAAAAATTGCTGGAGATGTATTTACAAACGATATTATTTATTATATGCGGACTCAGCATAACTTATATGTTGGAGAAACTACTGCAGAAAATATAAAAATAGCTATTGGAGCTGCTACCGAAGATCTTGAAATTCCGCCAGAAGAAATGAGTGTTCAAGGGCGTGACCTTTTAACAGGGAAACCTAAACAAGTGCAAATTTCATATAGAGAGATTGCTAAAGCTCTGGATAAATCGATTTTAAGAATTGAAGATGCGGTAATGGAAACCCTATCTCAAACGCCACCAGAATTAGCTGCCGATATTTACAATACAGGAATTTATCTTGCAGGAGGAGGTTCTATGCTTAGAGGTCTTGATAAGCGTATTTCGCAAAAAACAGATCTTCCTGTTTATATTGCCGAAGATCCATTAAGAGCGGTAGTAAGAGGTACGGGGATAGCTTTAAAAAATCTAGAGAAGTATAAACCAATCTTAATAAAATAGAATTAGTGAATGCAACAAATTGTCAATTTTTTAATAAGGAATAAGACCTTTATTACCTTTCTATTGCTTTTTGGCTTGTCGCTATTTTTTACTTTTCAGTCACATTCATATCAAAAAACTAAGTTTGTAAACTCGGCAAATTGGGTATCTGGAAAAGTATATAGTAATTCTAATAATATCTCAGATTACTTTCATTTAAAAGAGTACAACAAGCAATTAGTAGAAGAAAACTTGCGCTTGCGTAAGCAGCTTTTAAATATTGAAGATAATGCAATAGATTCTACATTTTCTTCTGATTCTTTATTTACAAATTATAATTTGTACAATGCTTCAATTATAAAAAATAGCTTTAATAAAAGGCGTAATTATTTGCTTATAAATAAAGGGAGAAATGATAGTGTAAAGCAAGATATGGGGGTAATTACTTCCAAAGGAATTGTTGGGATTATAGAGAATAATTCTAGCAATTATGCAAATGTACAATCGGTATTAAATTCGCTTTCAGAAATAAATGCATCTATAAAGAATACTAATAATTTTGGATCTTTAAAATGGAATGGAGAAGACTTTAAAACTGTTCAGTTAGTCGATATTTTACGGTCTGCTGCCATTAAAAAAGGAGATACCGTAATAACTGGCGGAATGTCAAGTATTTTCCCCAAAGGAATACCCATTGGAACCATAGAAAATTTTGATTTGGATGTTTCTCAAAATTATTATTTAATAGATGTAAAATTGTTTAACGATATGACCACGTTAGACCATGTTTATGTTATTGAAAACCTGAACAGGGATGAGATTTTAACCCTTGAAGCTTCTATCGATGAATAATACAGCTTTTGTAACCATACTTCGATTTGTGGCGCTTGTAATTTTACAGGTGGTTATTTTTAGTAATATTAACTTTTTAGGTTATTTAAATCCGTATATCTATCTACTTTTTATCATTCTATTTCCTTTTGATAAAGACAATAGGATTTTATTTATTTTTTCAGCTTTTCTTTTAGGGTTAGCAATAGATATGTTTAGTGATAGCGGTGGCGTGCATGCAGCTGCATGTGTTTTTGTAGCCTATTTTAGACCGTTAATGATGCGGTCTGTTTTTGGGGTAAGTTATGATTATCATAATATAAAGATTGAAAAAACATATTTTGGTCAGCGTATTAATTATCTCATTATCTTAATTTTAACACACCATTTTGTACTTTTCAGTTTAGAGATATTTAGTTTTGCACATATATTGCTGATTCTAAAAAAAACCTTATTTTCTGCAATATTCACCTTAATTATGTGTTTAATCTTTATCTCACTCTTTAGTAGAAAAAGTACATGAGAAAACTTCTTTTAGCATCTATTATTATTATCATCGCTATTGTTTATATAGGGAGGCTTTCTTATTTGCAATTGTTAGATAATACCAATAAAAATCCATTAAATGATACTGCAATTAATGCAGTTTATGATTACCCAGAAAGAGGGCATATTTATGATAGAAATGGGGAGTTATTGGTGGCTAATCAACCTTCTTATGATGTAATGGTTATTCCAAGAGAAGTGAAGCCGCTTGATACTCTAGAGTTTTGCGCTTTGCTTAATATTACCAAAGAAGAGTTTGAAAAAAAATATAAGAAAGCAAGAATTTATTCTCCTAGACTTCCTTCAGTATTTGTACCGCAGCTTTCTAAAAAGGAGTATGCTATTTTGCAAGAAAAAATGCGTAAATATGAAGGTTTTTATATTCAGAAACGATCTTTAAGGCACTATATGACACATGTAGGGGCTAATGTTTTAGGGTATATAAGCGAAGTGAATAACCGTGATTTAAAAAAATATTCTTATTACCAATCTGGGGAGTTAATAGGTAGGCAAGGTGTGGAAGAAGAGTATGAAAATGTTTTGCGAGGAAGAAAAGGGGTGAAGTTTATTCAGAAAGATCGTTTTAATAGAGTTATTGGTCCTTATAAAGATGGTGTTTTTGATACGCTCCCTGTTCCTGGAAAGGATATCGTTTTGACGTTGGATAATGAGCTTCAGAAATATGGAGAAAAATTAATGATTCATAAGCGTGGAGGGATAGTGGCTTTGGATCCTAAAACGGGAGAAATATTGGCTTTGGTTTCTGCGCCTAGTTATGATCCAGACTTGTTAGTAGGGAGGAAGAGGTCAAAAAATTATACAGAGCTGTATTACGACTCCATTGCGAAACCCTTGTACGACCGAGGTTTGAATGCTATGTATCCGCCTGGTTCTCCATTTAAAACAGTGAATGCTTTAATTGGCTTGCAAGAAGGAGTTATAGATGAGAGTACAACTTTTACCTGTTACCATGGGTATCGCTACGGAAGAAATTCGTTTATGGGCTGCCACTGCCCATCTGGAACACGAAACAACTTAAGAAGAGGAATTGAAGCATCTTGTAATGCTTATTTTGCAAATACATACAGGCGAATTATTGAGAAGTATCCTACTTCTGCAGAAGGGATGAATGCTTGGGAGAAGCATGTAGAAAGTTTTGGATTAGGAAATTATCTAGGATATGATCTTCCAACGGGTCAATCTGGTAAAATTCCAGATGCAGATTATTATAACAGCGTATATGGAGAAAGACGATGGTTTGCAACAAATACATTGTCTAACGCTATTGGACAAGGGGAGGTTTTGTCTACCCCAATTCAGTTAGCAAATTTAACGGCTACTATTGCAAATAGAGGGTATTATTATACGCCACATATTATCAAAGAAATAGAAAATGATACCATACCAAATAAATTTTTAGAAAAACATCAAACCACAATTGATACTAAAAATTTTGAGCCTGTAGTGCAGGGGATGTATGATGTTTATAATAAGGGAACAGCAAGCTTGCTTAGAATTCCAGGGATTAATATTGCTGGAAAAACAGGGACTGCGGAGAATTTTACAAAAATAGAAGGAGAAAGAGTACAGCTCACAGACCATTCTATATTTGTAGCTTTTGCACCAGTAGAAGATCCTAAAATAGCTATAGCTGTTTTTGTTGAAAATGGATATTGGGGGAGTAGATGGGCTGGTAGAATTGCTAGTTTAATGATAGAAAAATATGTAAAAGGCGAAATTACCAGAACAGATATGGAGAATTATCTTTTAAAAGGTAGTTTGGAAGAAGAATATGCTAAGCCACTAAGTGGAGAATCGTTTAGGATAAACGATGGAAAAACATTTGTTAAATGGCCAGAAAAAGAAGTTATAAAGCAACCTACTAAAAAACCTTTGCCTTAAATGAGTGATTTTTTAAAAAAAGTAGACTGGTTTAGTATTCTGCTGTATGCATTATTGGTTTTTATTGGTTGGTTAAATATTTATTCCGCTTCTTTTACTGGGGAGTTAGGGAGTGTTTTAAATGCTGAAACTTATTATGGGAAGCAATTAGTGTTTATAATTGTAAGCTGCGTCCTCATTGTCCTTATTTTATCTGTAGAAGCTAAATTTTACGAACGGTTTTCTAGTATTATTTATTTGGTTTCGTTGCTATCTTTATTAGGGCTCTATGTTTTTGGGAAAAATGTAAATGGAGCAACTTCTTGGTATGCAATTGGAGGGATGACGCTTCAGCCGTCTGAGTTTGCTAAAGCTGCAACAGCTTTGGCATTGGCTAAATTTTTAAGTGATATACAAACCGATATTCAGAACCCTAAAGACTTATTTAGAGCTTTTATTATTATAAGTTTACCAGCATTACTTATCATTCCGCAGCCAGATCCTGGAAGTGCATTAGTCTATGCTGCTTTCTTTTTTGTATTGTATCGAGAAGGGTTACATCCAATGTATCTTTTAGTGGGATTGTTTGTTGTTGTTTTATTTGTGTCCACGCTACTTTATGGTACTATCTGGGTGTTTTTGGGTTGTGCATTGTTGTTAGGGTTGGTTTATTATTTCTCTAAAAAGAAAAAGAAAAAAGTATCTATTCCTCAGCTAACAATTATTTTAATTATAGCTACTGCTTTTTCGTATTCTGTTAATTTTATCTACAATAGTGTTTTTGAGCAACGACACAGAGACCGTTTTAGTTTGTGGTTACGACTAGAAGACGATCCTCTGAAACTTAATCAGATTAGAAAAACTATTGGGTATAATACGTACCAATCGGAATCTGCTATTGGTTCTGGAGGTTTTATGGGGAAAGGATTTTTAGAAGGAACAAGAACCAAAGGAAACTTTGTCCCAGAACAACATACCGATTATATTTTTAGTACAGTTGGAGAAGAGTGGGGTTTTGTAGGAACATCTGCAGTTATTCTATTGTTTTCGATGCTTATTTTAAGGTTGTTGTTTTTGGCAGAACGCCAAAAATCTGCTTTCAGCAGAATATATGGTTATTCTGTAGCATCTATCATCTTTTTTCACTTTGCAATTAATGTAGGAATGGTAATTGGTTTGTTGCCTACTGTAGGAATTCCATTGCCGTTTTTTAGCTATGGAGGGTCAGGTCTGCTAGGATTTACCGTACTTTTATTTATCTTTTTGAAACTAGATGCTAATAGAATTAACGAGTGGATGTAGGTTAATTTTGCATGAACACAACAATTGGGAATGATCCAAAATAAGCGTACAATAAAAGTCTATAAAAATAAAAAACCCTTGAAAATCAAATGATTAACAAGGGTTTTTGTACTCGAGGCGGGAGTACTATAGAACTTTTCTTATTTTATACCTCCTGTAACCCCTTATAAATCACTATATTTGGTGTATGTGAAATTTACTTAAACCTATTTTTTTTAAGTTTTTTAAAAATTTTGTCACCTTTTTTGTCACCTCTTTTGTCCAATTAAATCCATTAGTAATATTATGCAAGTTTCTTTTTATGTTGTTAAGAACAAGATTGATAAAAGTGGTCTTTCACCAGTTTATTATAGTATTACTGTAGATGGGCAGCGTATCCGTAAACAAGTTAAAGGGGTAAAATGTTCGCTTTCCCAATGGATGGAGGATAACCAACGTATCCGGCCACCAAGAAAAGGGGAAGCCTATAATTACCATATAGAGTATAATAAGAAGATAGACGAACTTGAAACAGATCTCAAAAAATTATTCAGGTACATCCTTTTAAATGAAATTACTTCCTCTAAAGAATTTATATTGGAAAAGCTCGATACCAATCTAAGTGCTACCCGTTTAAGCCATGAGTTTTGGCCTTCTTTTGTCGAGTTTATTGAAAAAAGTAAAGCTACCAAAGTAGAAAGGACTATTAAATCTTACGTAACCATCTCTAATTTTTTTAAAACTTTTGAGAAAAATACCGGTTATGCTTTGTATTTTGATACTATCAATCAAACCTTTTTTGAAAACCTACAGGAATATACTTTTCTAAAGAAAAAGTACACCAATAGTTATTTTGCCTGTATCATTAAAATTTTAAAGACGTTCATGACATGGGCATCGGATAGGGGATATCATGATAACCATGCATACAAGAAATTCAAAGCGAAAGAAGATCCCATCGAAGTGATCTTCCTTACCATAGAAGAGCTCATGACCTTATATCAGCATGAGTTTACTTCAAAGAAATTAGAACATGTACGCGACACTTACTGTTTTAGCTGTTTTACGGGACTTCGCTTCTCCGATGTCAAGCAATTACGTTCATCGAACATACAAGAAGACCATATCCGGCTTAATGTCCAAAAAACAAAGACAATAGATCAGGTTATACCCCTGAACAATTATTCAAAAGCTTTGTTGGATAAATACAAGGATACCATTTATGAACCACTACCGGTAATTTCTTCACAGAAATTTAATGAATACATTAAAAAGTGCTGTAAAGAGGCCGAAATCAATATTCTGGTAACCATTACCCGCTATATCGGACAAAGGCGGGTAGATAAGACCGCACCCAAGTATGAATTTATAACGAGTCATACCGCTCGTAAAACATTTGTAACAAATAGTTTAATTTTAGGGATGAAAGAAATAGTGATCAGGAATATTACTGGACATAAAAAGGAAAGCTCCTTTAGGCGTTATGTAAAAATCGCTGAAGATTTTAAAAGGCAGGAAATGGACAGCACTTGGAATAAGATATGAATAATTTTTTTGAACATATCGGTGTTTTGATGATAAAAATGGATGATGCAGCAAGAAGGCTTTATAATAAGATAAGGGCTTTCTTTTCTGGGAATCTGTACATTATCTTCTTTACAATACTTTTTTTATTGTTTACTTTTTTAGAAGTTAGCTTTTTTCTGAATGATTCCTATGATTGGAGTTTCCGTACTTTTTTTACCATAGCCTACATACTAATTCTTTTGGTCAGTGCCACAGCTATGTATTTTTACATTAAAAAGAGACAGGTTAAGCGGGTAAAAGACTCTTGGAAAGTAGTGGATTATAAGGAAGAGAATAATCCGGCAGTAAATTTGTCAACCAAGACAGGCTCCATTGAAATGGTATACCCGGTGGTACCTGTATATCCCTCGATCAAACTTAAGTTAAGACCCCAAGGCTACCACAACAAGGAAACCATAGGACAAAAGGATATTTTTAATTATCTAAGCGAATATTATAACCATAATTACCAGGATGAAATCCGTCATTTTGTATTCACTAATTTTGAACCGGAGCGGGGACAACAAAAGCTTCGGGGGATAAATGGTTCTTTTTCCCCGCCACCGATACTTGATAAGGCCAGCTTTATAGAACTCTTTTGGGTATTGTGCAAGGAAGAGATTATTACCAATCCCTTTTCCGATGTAGCCATGTTATTAAAAGCCATTTATCCAGGGCTTGGACAGTCCGTAGAAAAACTTCCGAGCGAGATGAAGTTTGCCACTCACTATAAAAATTCTCCTAATATCCGTACCTTTTTAAGCAAACTTAAACGAAACACTTAAAAGTAAAATGAAATACCCTAAAGTGCGTTAAAGCTACGATATCAAAGGTTTTACTGCATGGATTAAACGAACACTCAATTATACAGCGCAGTTTTATTCCAACTTTGAACTGTTGAAACAAGAGTTTAATTTAAAAAAGTTTGAAGATGGGAAACGTATTATTCTACACGCACAACAAGGAAGATTTGAAAAGAGTAGTCCGAATGGTGGTCGAAGAAATCCGAAAAACAGAAACGATACCTATCGGCAGTACCAACCCGGAAGAGGACAGGCTAACCCAAAAAGAAGCGGCAAAATTTCTGGGTATATCGGTCACCAGTCTGATCAGCTGGAAGAAAAAGGGTATGGTGCCATATTTCCAGATAGGACGGTCGGTTTTCTTTTCCAAAAAGGAATTGTTGGAGCTGGCTCGTAAGAACCCCAAACTGGTAAAACCGAGTAGGTGGTAGTAAAATAGAGACTTTTCTATGGAGGAGCACGAGAATTTATCAAAAGAAAACAAATTTTCTAAAGGACGGGAAGGCGAACAGGAAAAGACCCCCTGAAATTTTTCCTTTGTCAAAATCCAGGGCACTTTCCGGTTTAGTAAGCGGAGAAGGAAGCTTGGTTTCTAAGTTCCTTTCGGTCAGAAACCAAGCCCCTTTCGAAGTGTCTTTGCTATTTCCAACTATTTACCACTTTAACAATTTGTAAGCTATATCTATTTTAGAAAGAAGCATCACAGTAATGTTTTTAGTTGATGTATGGAGTAAGTATAAATTCATTGTACGAAGTAATTGGAGACTTGAACTACTTGGAAGTAGCTAACCACATTTTATCCGGCTGAGTAAGAATTTCAAGATGTGTTTTTGTTGCCACAAAAACCATCTTGCTTTACTCCCGAAGGTCGCAAAGGGTACAGCATTAAAAAGTGAAATACTTCCTCATATAAATAATTAAATCATGGCAAAAGCCAAAGTAAAAATAAAAGCAACCTATATCAAATTTCGGTGTACCCGATTTGAAAAGAGATTGTTACAGGTCAAAGCAAAAAGAGCAAACCTCAGTTTGAGTTCTTATTGTCGGATGACGGCTTTGGATGACAAGATCATTGAGCGGTTTACCGAAGAACAAATAGAGGTTTATAAAACCCTTATTCAGTACCATCATCATTTTAAACGCATTGGGAATCATGTTTAAAAAAAGGAATCCCAAGCTAACCGATGAAGTTTACCAACTCGCTGAAGAAATCAAAAACCATTTGCAAAATTTTAAAAAATGATAGGAAAAGGAATGGCTATAGCACATACAGGGGCTTCTATGCGTTATGGAATGAATCAGGAAAAAATGTCAGAAGTGGTCTATAAAGCACACTTAGCTGGAGAAACTCCATCAGCGGTAACCCATGAATTTAAAATTATACAAGATACCAATTCCCGTTGCCAGAAAAACACCTTGAGTTTTGTACTCAGTCCAACTGTGGAAGATGGAAAGAAATTGAGTGTAAAAAAGCTGAAGGAGCTTACCGATAGGTTTGTAAAACAAATGAAACTACAACAGCATCAAGCCATGGCTTTTGTACACCGAGATAAACAACACCTTCATGTTCATTTGTATGTAAATCGCATTGGATTTGATGGAAAGGCTTATAATGACAGTTATATAGGAAAGCACAGCCAAATGGCAGCAGAGAAAGTGGCTAAAGATATGCATTTAACCACCGCTAGAGAGGTGCAACAAGCAAAACAACAATCGCTGTTACATATTCGGGCACTTATCAAACAACAACACTTAAAAACTTTACAAACCAGACCCAAAACCGTAGATCAGTATATAAAACGCATGCAAAAACAAGGAGTTAAAGTGATCCCTGTGATTAATAAATCCAAGCAATTGCAGGGATTTCGATTTACCTATAAATCGCATAACCTAAAAGGAAGTGCTGTGCACAGAGAAATGTCAGGAGGTAAAATACTACAAGCGATTTCTTATAACAATGCAAAAGGATTAAAACTATCAAAAGAGAACACCCTTAAAATAGTAAATCAAACAGTAACCCTTAATGCTAATCTTGCAGCATCCATCGCTAAAAAAGTAGCAAAACATGTTATTAAAAAAGCTATTGACACGGGGATTGGGATTGGTTATTAAAATAGAAAGCAATGGCAAAATTAGAAGAGATAGCAGCTTTGCTGACGGAGGAAATTGAAGAATTTAATGTATCGGTAGCTAAATTAGAAGGGCTTTCAAAAAAGCTTCGTGAAGTAAAAGTGAAAGCTGATACTTCACAGATTGAAGATCTGTTGGAAACACATCTAAAAAGGCAAGCGCAATTTGAAGAGGTGCAGGCTACAAATACAAGAGACTTAATTCATAGTATGGATAAGTCCAAGCTATTTCCGAAATGGATAGTGGTATGTAGTATTATATACATCGTGCTTTTATTAGTATTGGGTTTTAGGACACTAAGTTACCGGCATACGAATCAGCAATTAAAAGATAAAAACGAACGTATAAAAAGACATTATAAAAGTTTTATAAAAGACTCTCCTGAAGTTGAAGCACACTACTTGAATTGGATGAACCCTCCTGAAAACCAAGCGAAATAGTATTAGTTATGGAAAGATTTGGGGGTATGATATGTATATTAATGATGCTATGCAATCTATAGTTTTAAAGTGAAAATAGGCGGACTCTAATTAACATTAAAAATTTTAAATACTACCAATTTAGAAAAAATGGAGGTTGCAAAGGCTAACCTTGTACAAAAAATTAAAACCATAAGTAATTCGTTCTTTTGTGAAATTACTTATGGTTTTAACATTTTAAAAATAATCATGAAAACTTATTTTTTATTTAAAAGCTTCTCTAAATAGCTGATTTTATCCTTTTCGGCTTTTAATAATTCTTGGTAGAGTTTTTTATTTTCATCAACCAACTCCATAATTTTATCGATTGGATTAAATGTTGGGTTGTATAAAACCCCATTTAAAACTGAGTTGTCATGAAAAGTATTGGACATTATATTAAGAACGGATTCCTCAGAGAAATTCTTTATAGCCTCTGATGTAACACCTAAAACTTTGGCTACCTGTTCCAGTTTTTCATCTTCAATGGTTTCACTTTGTTCTATTAGTGAAACACTTTGTTGGCTAATCCCCAGTTCCATAGCAAGGGCTTCTTGTTTCATGCCTCGTAACTCCCTGATTCGGCTAATTTTTCTGCCTATATGATTTGGTTTTGTTGCTGTACTCATAGTTTAAATATACTACTTATTCTATTTGTTTTATTAGTAAAGATAGTAGAAAATCCTCAAACAGCATTGGTAAGATACCAGATTCCATTGGTAACATACAAGCTTTTTAGGTTCGGCACACAAGAAAGACTTCTTTCCTTTATACAAGTTAACCGAAAAAACAAATCATGGCAATTCAGTTCAATTCTATCAATTACATTCATAATAATACAATATCTGGAGGGAGTATGATCTCTTATGAGTCAGGGCAGGAGTGGCTAATACTATTAAGAAGATTCATTCAGGAACAAGACAAAAGAAATCAAGCAATCCATGCATTATTACAAACCTTAATGGAAATGGAAGCAACAAAGAAAGCAGACATCCTTCCTGAAATTATGGAGTTGCTGAAAGCTAACGTAAAGTATCTTGATATTTTTAAAGAAGTCATCGAAAAAGATGGGCAGAATGGACGTGATGAAGACAACCAATAATTTTTAAAACAATAATTAAACGTTACAATTATGGAAAATGCTTATTTAAAAAATCCGGAAGATGAGTGCCCCATTGATGTCAGGAAAAACAGGTTTAAAGCATCGTTTTTGGAATTTAAGGGTTATTTAGATTTGCTTATTACTATTGAGGCATTGATAAATGGTTGCATTATGGCAACTCAGGGAGATCATTATAGCCAATCTTCTGTCGATAATTCAGGCAGTGATATTCGAAAGACATTAGAGTTTGTTAGACAACTTTTGCCGATAGAGGAAGGGGAGTATTTGGATGAATGTTATAACCTTTTGATAAAAGAACCATAAAATGTCATTTGAATGAACAACACAGTTGGAAATAACCTCCGAACACTCCACAAAAGGAAAGGGCTGACCCAAGAAGAGGTGGCAGATATGTTGCATGTCTCGCAATCTGCATACGCCCGGATGGAAAACGGTCAAACCAACCTCTGAATATTTCGGTTCTTCAGCAGAATATGCACTTCAAGTATAAAGTTGTACCAAATTGGGTTACCTTTTAGGCTTTACTCTATTAACACATAAACTTAAAGAGAATGAAAGAGTTATTTAACATTTGTGTAGACATCCTTAAAGATTTGTCCGGTTACTTTGATATTAGCTATGAAGTCATTAATATTTTATTGTTTGTAATTATTCATCCTTTAATTACCGCTATTCTTTTATTTATGGTTATAAATTTATTGAGAAAGAATAGAAGATATAGACACCCACTAAGCGATAAAAATCTCAGCTGAATTTATAGTGAAAAGATTACTATTTGCTTTTTAATGTTCCTTAATCTGTTCCCAGTTCAAAATGCTTTTTATACGACTTATGCATTGTGCAAATGTTGGTCTATGCTGTTTTATATGAGACTGAATATTATTCTCGAGCTTTATTATATCAAATTTATATCCACCTTGAATTTCTACTAAATAGTTTCTTGGATCAATTTCGAAAAGAGATTTCGATAAGCTGTCCCCTTCTTTTAAATTACCATAATATTCAACAGTTAAATATGCTAAAAGGTCTCGTTTAGTTTTACTTTCAATCTTGAACATTCTTAAACATTCGGCAAAATCTAAATAGTCCTGACATCCCTTAAAATCAGATGACTGGTTAAAACACATGTTTATATTAGTATCCTGATATATAGTCTGGAAATAACATCCATAAATTAGACTACACAATCTTTCTGGCATATTTTTTAGAGGTGTATCCGCTTTACCTAAAGGGATCTTCCTTTTAGTTTGACCTTCATAATCTACTTCATTAGTATATTTCTGAATTAACAGAACCTCTTCAATTTCAAAGATATTATATAGTTCATTTATCAATTTGTTAGCTACAAAATGACCAAGTTCATGAAAAAATACGGTTTCAAGATTTTTGTTTTTTGGCATAAATGCAAGAGAGATAATTGGTTATTGGGTTTACAAACTGGAATAAGTTTTAACTATTCTAATGTAATCATTATTCAAAAGTTTAAACATACTGTTAGGCTCAGACATTCTAGAAGACACTATTAGCTTAGAAGCCTTAATTAGTGTTATTTTTCCTTTGTCAGTTACAGTAATTAAAATTTCATTTTCATCATTTATAAAAACAACATTATCAGGAATAAATTGATGGTTTTCACCCAAACTAATTTTAATGCCTTTTCCTCCAAAAACTGTAAATCGAAAATCTATAACAGGTATTAACTTGTAATGTGCACTTTGACTATCCAAAAAGAACACTAAGCCTCCACTATTGTTAATGCTTGTAATCGAGGTTAAGCAATCACCTTCTGATAGCTCTATTAGTCTTTTATAATCAATTTTATCACGTGCACTTCTAATAACTCTTCCTTTATTTGTTACAATGATAATTTCTGAATTGGGAGGATTAAGTATCCCAGTTACAACAGCATCATTATTCAGATGATCTAAAATTTTAGTGCTTCCATGCTGTTCATAAATATGAGATATTAAGCTAAGTACTTGGGTTAAATTCTTTTTTTGAGCTACGGCCGTTTTTGTTACTATCACTAAACTAACGCCAGTTCTGTCAAACTTCTTGTTTATTGAATAGACCTTTAATATTTTTTTTCCTTTGAGCGGAATTCTTTTTTGTTTATAAAATCTATTTACTAAATCTCTTACATTAACCTTAAACACAGACTCATCATCAAGTACCATTAATACATTTGAATCTATTTCAGTAACTACAAAATCGGCAAAACGTTTTCTTTCTATATTAAGATTTCTTAATGCATCTAATAAATCTTCTTTATTTTCTACCCCTAAAGCTTTGTATCCACCACTCTTAGTTATAAAAAATAAAAAAACAGAATATTTAAATAAATTGACTTGATTGCTTACAAAGTATCTTTCCTCTACTTCAGGGATAAGTATAGAGTCTATACTTTTTTCTTTATCAACATATTTCTTTTTACTATTTTTTTTATTATAAGTTTTAGCTTTATTCTCTAAATAATCCTTACATATGATTATGACAAATACAGCCAATATAAGCATTGGTATAAACCATAAACCTTTATCAATCAATAATACCATCCAACCCAAAAATGTTATCAACATCATCCATAATGGCGGAGAATATGATTTTTTAGCTGCCATATATCATTTCTTTTATTAATCTATAACCTGAAAACCAGCCCAATACACAGGATCGGGATAATTTATTTTTATTTCGTTTTGGGCTTTTTGTAAAGATTCATTCGCAGAATTACCTTTGAGGTAATGTTTATAGAATGCTACCATTAACTGGGATGTTTGTTCATCAGGAACTTTCCATAAGCTTATAATCATTGATTTAACTCCTGCTCGTTTAAATGCTCTTTGCAGACCAAAAACTCCTTCTTGACCTTTTAGTTCGCCTAATCCTGTCTCACATGCCGATAAAACGAGCAAATCTATATTAGAGAAGTCTAAATAAGTGATTTCTTGACCTGTTAAAATGCCATCATTATTTTTATCATAACTTTTATCATGGTTTGCTCCTGCTAATAAAAGACCACACCTCATTAAAGGGTTGTCATAAACATCCATATTTGCTCCTATTTTATTTACAATAGAGCTTCCAACAAGAAAACTCGAGTGATAATAATATCCATGTGTTGCTATATGAAGAACGTTTACATCCTGGTTTGGAATTACTCTCATTACAGATTCTGTTGCAGAATTTCCAGTATAAAGAAATGGTTCTTTGTATTCACTCTTATCAAATAATTCTTTGATTTTCACCACTTCATCTAAAGTATATTTTAACTTGGAGAATGAACTACTGCGATTAATGTTTGATACAATATTTTCTTGTTCTTGAAGACCTGCAATGTTATTCGTAACATTCTTTGATGTTAAATTATAATTGACTCCTCCAAATAATGCGGCTTTCATATTGTAATCCCTTTTTTTCTTATATCTAATGTTATTCGTGCTTGAAACAATTGAAAAAGTACTTCCCATGTTTGCACTATCGAGAATAGCCGAATATGGGACTTTGTTCAATATACCTGTAGGTGAAAAATAATATTTATCATAATTAGCCATGTATTGTTTTAACGAATCGAAGATTATCTTATTAATCTTATGTTTGTTTTTACCAAACACCGCATTTATCCCATCCTTATTATTTGCTTGATCTATATATTCATTTAGTATATTTTCATTAAATAGATAGACCAACTCAGGGGAGGTAGATTTATTATTTATAACAAGGGCATAATAGTCTATTTCATTTTCGTTATTTTCAATTCCTTTTTTAATGGTAAAAGTTTCAATAGCTAATTCATCCATATTTAACCTATCTCTTATATTTTCCCAAGTGATTTGTCGTGGATTTACTGAGCGGAAATTATCCATGGACGTAATCTTTTTAATCAATTTCCGTTCTTTTTCAAGTATAATATTTAAGGAATCGCTATCAAATACACCTGAACTCCATTCCAAAGCTCTTCTCTTTAATTTTAATTCTTGATACTCCTTAAGTAGCCCCCCCTCCAATGTTTTCACGAAGCTTTTAAAATTCTGTTCAGATCGCAAGGCTATTTGTCGCATTGCCAGTAGATTGTTATATAAAAGCTCATTGGCCGATGAGTCTTTTAAGTCAACATAAATAGAATTAATTAAATTAAGATCTTTCTCTACTTTTGTAACGAACAACTCCTTTTCTCCCTGGTTAAGAAATAAGAAATTGTTGATTAGCTTATGGTTAAGATTTTTTTCTATGCCTCTTAATGAAGATATGATTTCTTCATGGTGTTGATTTTTGTCTTTTTTAAATAGTATGTTTTTAAGTAATACATCAAAGTATATTTCTTTATTATAATTAGACGAGTTTTTGATTAAAGTTAAAGACTCCTTGTATATCTCTCTCGCTTTTTCTACCTCATCAATTTTTAAGTTAAAATCTGCTATTTGCATCAATATGGACACATAACTAATGCTATTAATACCATATTTATCCTCTATAATTCCCAGTAACGAATCATATACCTGGATAGCTTCATTAAGGTAATCCTCTCTTTCATCTATTTTCTTACCCATGATTCTATCAAAAATTGATTTATCAAGTAGCTCTTCATTACCTCCACCTTTTTGCCATGCCAAAAAACAATAATGGGCCTTTGCATAAAGATAATTTATATAGATAGGGTGACCTTCATTGCGTTCCGCAATTGAAGTAGCTTTTACCAAAAGTCTCCCTGCACTATCAAAATTATCTATCAGAAGGTTACTAAGTGAGGCTGTCATTAAAAGACTGGCATAAGTTTTCGATTTCTGATTGCCTCCTTTTTCAATATATAGATTAAGGATGTTTGAGCATACAGCTTGAAATCTTCTATAATCACCCACTCTTAATAGTCTGTCGGCGAATAACAATTGAGAATTTATCAAATAGGTTAAATCTTGTTTGCTACATGTTGCGAGCACATTTGTCAACTCTGAAAAAATATCATCAGCCTTAAAGTAATCACCTTCTCTTAATTTCAGTTCGCCAAGCGAAAGCAAAGGAAACAACAATAAATTATCCTTCTGTGAATCAATAAGTTTATTATTTGCGATATTGATTGCTTCTTTAAACACTTTTTCAGCCTCATTTTGTGAATTGAAATATTCTAAAAGACAGAATCCGTAATTAATAGTTGCCGAATATTGTTTAACGAGGTTTACCCTTTGATCAAATTTAGTTTTCGAATATAATTGTGTCAAAAAAAAGAAATTACTAATTCTACTTCTGTTTTTAATATTGTAATATTTGCTTTCTGCTATTTCAAACGCTTTTTTATACTCTCCTGAATCTATCAACTCCTCTGTTTCTTTTATATCTTCATATTTATCTGATAGTATTTTTGCAAAATAGAGAGAAATACCTCCAGTAGAAAAGTAATTAAAAAGAAGAATACTTGCCATAAAAACTAATGTGCAGATCAATTTAAAAATATCCTTCATTGAAGATTTCTTTTTAAAGAAGGATTTCAATCCAGATAAAAACCAAGTAAATATTACAATAAGTAAAAAAAGAAATACTAAAGCAAATACAAGCGTTCTTAGGAGTTCTGTAAAATATAAAAAACCAAAAAAGCCATCAGGAGAAGCAATATACCATGTTAAATGCAAAAAACTTATTATAATATAACCAAATATGATTAATAAAATATATCCAGAGATGTTTTCAACTACTTTTCTCATTATTTAAAACCATCGTAATTCTCCTAATATATCATCAGCTTCAGATGAAAACTTACTTGTTTGAATTAATTTTGAACTTAAAATCCCTTTAGCTTTTTTAAGTTCCCCTTTTTTAATGTAACCAAGGGCTAAGTAAAATTGAACTTCAATTTCAAACTTATAATAAGCTACATTAGTTAAATAATTAAAATTATTAATCGCCTTTTCAACTTCATTAGAATTTAGTTGGGCTAGGGCTAAATAGAAAAGAACTTGACGATTATCTTCCTTCGGATTTATTTCTGTCAAAACTAGCTTAGCATTAGTATATTCTCCTTTTTTTATTTCTTCTATAGCCTTAAAAATTGCAAGTGATTGTTGTTTGGTATAACTTGTATCTCCCTTAATAACTGGTCTAAAAGGCTCAAAATCTCTCGAAATATTATTATTCAAAGAAAGGTTGAATTCTACTACATCTAATCCTCCAAATTGATCAATATCCTTAATGTTTGATAAATTGCTCTTATAATTATTAAAAATCATTTCATTTGATGATTTATGCGGTTGCCACACAATAAATCCAATTACTATTGCAGCAGCGACACTAGAATATTTTAACCATAATGAAATAATCTTAGTTTCTTTTTTATTTTTAGCAGGCTTTTCAGCTGTTGGTTCAGCTCTTTTTTCTAAAATAACATCTTTTTTTACTTCCCTGTTCCATGTTTGTATTTTCTCCCTCAGGTCTTCCCGGGCTTTTTGTTTTACGGCATTTTCAATGTCCTTTTCACTGGGTTGAAACGTTACTCTTTGATATGCCAATGGCAGTTCTTCTTTAATCCTATTTCGTTCTGCCTTGGTAATGACATTTCTTAACGTTTTTAAATAATGTACCCGTTTAACGAAGTCTTGACTCTGCGTTAAAATTTCCGATGTTTTTGAAATGTTTCCAAGCACGTAATCTTCAGCCACCTCTTCAATGAAATTCCTGTACAGTTTAGGGAGTTGAAAAATGAGTTTTTCAGGATCATTCAATTCAAGCTTGTAAATTTCTGTGTACAATGGTTTTTGATTGCTTTTAAATACCACAAATCCATTAAGAACCTCATCCCAATTTACCCTTTCCAAATGCTCAGGTGGTATAGAATTGCTTAAAATATCTTTTATGATTCTTATTCCTCTTTCCATTTTAGGCATTTAAATAATTGAAAGCCAATTTTTCTAACCGTTTTTGGCATTTTGCCTTTTGGTTTTTTGCATTAGCCGGATTCGTATATCCGAAAATCTCAGACAGCTCTTTCATAGATTTTTTGTGATACCAAAACAATGTAAGCAGCTCATAGCATTTTCCTCCGGCGTTTTTCATTTCGGTAAGGGCATTTTCCATAGCCTTAAATTGTTCTTCATTTTCGGCCTCCACATCAACCAGTGTATCCGTTACCGCACCATCAAATTGTAAATGCTCTCCATTATTGTCAAAATCTTCAAGGCTTATATTCTGTTTATTCTTTTTAAATCTATTTAATAGTTGAAACCTGCAAACAGAACTTAGATAAGTTTGAATGGATGCTGTAAGTTTAAAATTTCCTTCAAGGATTTTTTCATATAACACCATAACGGCATCGTTGAATACTTCGTCTAGGTCTGTATCAAAACTGTTATTTGAGCCTTTTACCTTATGCATGAACATGATGCAGTAATCGTAGCATCGTTTATAAATGACCCCTAAATAATCTGAATCATCTTTAATCAATTCAATAAGTTCCTGATCTGAAATTTGGTGTATGTCCATTAGTTTATTTGTGATGGTTGTATTAGTTCTTCACAAAATAAACAAAATATTGCAAATTTTACATTTGATTTTCCACAAGTCGTTCAAACATAACCGGTCTCTTCATATTTGAAGAAGCCCGGCTTTGTTTATCATTACTGATAAATCTATGTTGTAGAATTATATTAGCACGTCTTATAGTCTTGTGTCATAATTGTACGTACTAACACGATTATCCTTACCGCCCAAAATTTGCCGAGTAAGTCGAACTTTTTCCATATAGGCTTTCGCAAACTTTACTGGGTCTACAATATTATTTGTTCGGTAGGTTGATGTATTTTTATAAGTCGATTTGCTCTCATCAGAAAGAGAGGGCATACTTGGAAGTGATAAAGCCGGCTGATATATTCTACCTTGCCCTGTGTGAGGATAAGGGTTTGAGATAGTATTCCTTCTTGTATTAGAATATGATCCTTCTCTTGGTTTCGTGCCCGCTTTACCTGTATATGGATTTACATTGCCAACTGTACTCCAATTATCGTTTACGGTGTGGTTGGGAGCGGTTCTGTAATGTGGTTGAACATACGTTCCATTACTTTTGTAATATCCTTTTACATATACTTGTTGTGAAAATCCGAAATAACCGGTTAATAAAAATACTGCGATAAATAATAAATTTTTCATGATACTAATTTTAAAATGTTTTACTGTTTTTTTACATCTGTTAATAGCTCTTTTTTGAAGAGGTAACCCACTAATTGCATGGTAATTTATATAATAGCTCTCCTTCTAATGTCACTATCTTATATGCAAGGAAATTTTTAGTCCCCCTAATGGCAGAAATTTGTTTTTTGGCATATTCAAGAGCTTTGGTTACGCTCAACATTAATGCTACATTTTCAGGATAATCGCATTGATAGTTTTGAAGATTATTATACGATTTCAATTTTACTTTCATGTTTTTGGATTTTAAGTTTGTACTCGTTTAGTTTGTTTTTCAACTATTAATAGCCATAACTTAAAAAGGTAACCCACTATCTTCGTTTTTTTTAAGAAAAAGAAGACTGCTTATAAAAACAGTCTTCAAAAAACAAACATAAAACCCTCAAACCTACGGGTATTGTTACAGATAAAATGAATTAGTTCTTTTGATAAACATCAAGGTCTAATGAGCCTTCAACAAAACCTTTATAAATAAGGATCTCGAGATCTTCCGGTATAATTTTAATGATGAAATGATTTCCCTGCGGCTTTTTAATTATCTTCATTTCTACGCTTGCGTTACCTTGATCAGCATTATAAGAATTCCAATATTTCCAATAAAATGTTAATCTTTGATTGTTATATCCATCCCTATCATAGAAAGGAGTGTCCAAAGTAAGATTATAGATTATCCCATTACTATATGAATCTGCTTTTGGCCAAACATTAGCAAAATAGATTTCTTTATCTCCCTTATATTGGTAAAAAGCAAGAAAAGCATTTTTTGACAAAAGTTGAGAGGTTATATCTTTTCCATCCATTGTAGCGTCCATAATTACAAACCTTCCCATTACATCAACATTGTCTTGTGCTGTGCCAAATAAGGCGGTAAGCAACACTATTACAAATAGAATCCATGTTTTATTCATGATTATACTGGCTTTAAGGTTTTACAACATACTTAAAAGCTTCGAACTCATTTGAGATTCAGAACCATCTAGAATAAATTTATAATCATCCGCGCCTGATTCTTTTAACCATTTATCCCAGAAATAGATAAGCTTTTGTGTTTGCAATACGTCTAGGTCATTTTTACTAGAAATGCCAGAGATTATCCAATGAATGCCTTTAGGAAGTTTGATAGGGAATAGGCCATAATCACTACTTCTGGCTTTTTGTTTCCAATCAATACCGGTAATTTTGTTTAGAAATTGGGTGCTTGTATATCTGTTCTTTTGTTTCAGGACGTGCCCTCTATTTTCAAAATCAAAATATCCATCTGTTAGTATTATAACTGTATTATCATATCCTTCCAGTTGTAAAGACTGTCCGTAATCATTCAAATAAGCCCACAAATCCACACCGAAATAGCCATTTCTTTTGTCACTGTAGTTTGCTTTATCTCTTAATTCACTCAATGTTTTGGTAATGGAATTTGAAAATTCAACCATTTTATTATTCTTGTCCTTGATTGACATTTCATTAAGTTTTAATTGGAGCATATTCTCAAAATAGTTAATGTCCAAAGGGCTATTTTTTTGAGGAACTATTTTTACACTAAATCGGTCTTTGGAAGTTAAGATTAAGCCTCTTCTGGCTTTAGCCTCAAATTTTTCAAATAATTGTTCTATTTGAGCTTGGTCTTTTTCCAATTGGTGTTCAGAAAGTATTCTATCACTTAGGTCTAATATTACGGTATAATTGACCGGTTTTCTTATGGTTTGAGCCTGTGCATTTATTTTCAATGATGAGAATGCTATGAACAGAATACTAATAATAACTATATTTTTCATGATGTTTGTTTTTAATGGTTATTGTATTAATTAAGGTTAGGGATTTGTTTAAAATGGGTCTCCATAAATTCTTTGTAAGCAGATTCGCATTCTACTTTTTTAACATCAAAGTCGGGAGAGCTGTTCAAGTATTGTCGCCAACCCATATAGAAGCTAGTTAAGCACTGTGATAGTAGATCAGGGTTAAGAACAGCTTTTTCCAAATCTTTCTTTAAGTTTTCAATTCTTCCAGCCAACATACTGATCTGTGATTCCAATTGGATTACTTTTTCTTTAAGACCTTTTATTTCATCTTTTTGAGAACGAATCTTACTTTTAAGATCTCTAATGACCAATTGAGCACAGGTTCCAGCATTTTTCTTATTCTTTTCCTTTATCATTAACTCATACATATATCCCCAAACTAAATAGGCCAAAAAGCCAAATGTTAAGACCAAATAAAAATTAATACTGGTTAAAAAGAACCAATTTTCTTCGGCTACACCCGCCATGACTTTTAAATTGTAAATACCTGAATCAATTTTGTATGCCAATAATGAATCCACTATTAAAGCACCGAGAATTGCAATCGCCTTCCACAGATTTTTACGTTTTCCTTCAAAAGTGTGGGGAATTAAACCAACGGCAAAAAAGAGAAATGACCCTAAATAGACAATAATAAGGGAGGGCGAAGGTGTGAGAATCCCTTTCATATCAAAAATTGAATCAAGGTATAGTATTATATCATCCCCTGCTGTAGCTAACAAACTATTAGCATTCCTAAAAAATGAAGCATAAATTGTTGACGCATAAAATAGAATAAGATAAACAGAAAGTACTCCCACTAAAATACCATAGGTTGCTAATTTGATTGGTTGGTATCCTGTTTGAAGTTTTTTCTCTTCCAAGTCCAATTTTGTCTGATGGATTTCATCGTTAAGCTCGTCTATTTTTTGGTTACATGAGGGAATATGGATTTCTATGGTAGTTTTCTTTTCACTTTCTAACTTTTCTTTTTCCTCATGCTTGCTGGTAATCTCTTCATGGGTTTTTTCTTTTCGGGTTTCGTGCTCCTTTTCATTGTATGTAGCATCAACTACATGCCCATCTTTAATCCATTTTAGATGCATTTTCATGGAGGTAGCGTCTCCATTGTTCAAACCAGCTTTTTGAATTGCATAATCTGTAAAACTTTTTACACGTTCTACTTTCTTGAATGAGCCCTCAGTCTCATCTACTGAATTGCTTGTTTCTGTTAAAGTTTCCATTTTTCTGTTTAATGATTTTAAAAGTTTCATGATGTTTTTGTTTTGCTCTTAATAGCGGGAATGGAAAAAGGTAACCCTAACATGAATGTTTTTTAGCTTACTGAATTGATCTACTTATGAGAAAAAGAATATTTTTGTATTTCATTAATGTCTTTTAGTACTGATGCGTTAAGTTTTTGCATCAAATAAATTCCACAAATTTTGTTCTTTGACGTTTTGATTTTTTTGATCTTGAACTATTAGCTCTTTCAACGGTGTTTTATCGAAAGCTGACACCCCTAGTATTTGTATGATTTCGTAAATAGATAATGAGCTTTTCAGAGTAAGTTTGACCAGAGCTATAATCAGGTAGGTGCAGATCGCTGTCCAGATGTGGATATTAACTGCATTTTCCGAGTGTCCCCAAAGTGACTTAATGACTAGATTCTGTTTTATCCACTTAAAAAACACCTCTATCTGCCATCTATGGCGATAAAGTCGTGCAATTTCAAGTGCTGACACATCAAAATTATTGGCTAGGAAGAGCAGTTCGACCTCTTTTTCTTGGTCATAATATCGTACCAGTCTTAGCGGTTCAGGATAAAGTTTTTTAGACTTGTATCCGTTTAGTACAATAGTGTCATCCGCCAATAGCCCTGTCGAAGGATCGATGTTGAAATTACTTTCAATAATGGAGAAATCCATTGTGGATTTGGCTCTGGTGATAAAATATGCGCCACGAGTGTTTATGCCTTGTAATGCAGCAAAGTCAATATAGGCCCTGTCCATGATATAGATCGAATCGGGTGTCGTGATCAGGTTATCCAGCACGTTGCTGTCGTGATATTTACCATCAGTAACTAGAATAAATGCGGGAATACTACCTCTTAGATCCAACAAAGTATGTACTTTGACCGCTCCCCGGGAGTATTTACCGGGTGCCCAATTGAACAATTTGAGGCTGAGCGAAATGGTGG
This sequence comes from Galbibacter orientalis DSM 19592, assembly GCF_000260115.1. Taxonomy (GTDB): domain Bacteria; phylum Bacteroidota; class Bacteroidia; order Flavobacteriales; family Flavobacteriaceae; genus Galbibacter; species Galbibacter orientalis. The sequence continues at coordinate 1,426,656 of NZ_JH651379.1, forward strand.
TGGAATCCAAGGCAAATACTTCACCTGCAATGTCTACTCCCGCAATACGTTCGTTACTGTACAGAGGTCTGATCTTACCGATCAGATAATTTCCAAAATCGGAGAAAATACGATAGTCACGGACTTCATTTGCCCTAGATAAAGTAGATTGATTTACATACTTGCGAATCCCTAGGTGATACAACTTATTCTGGTGTGCTTTCAAACATACGCAAATGTCCCGAAGCGAGTTGCGTGAAGTTAACTGCCCAAAAAACAGTTGAACAAACAGGTTCCAACAGTTAAATTCTCTTGTTCGGAAGTCTCCATTGTATTTTTCTACACATTTATCGAACTCGTATCTGTCAATAAACTGAAGAAGTTGAGAGAAAACATACTTTCCTGAATTCATAGCCACATTTTTAAAGTGACAAAGCTACAGGTAAATTCAAATCAAAAAATCAAAGAACGAATATAATATATTAATAAACAGATGATTATGTTAAGTTTTAAAAACTTAACGCATCACTAGTAAATGTCTTTAATCAATTATAATGTAAAGAGATACTTTTCTATATATGTGGACTTAGGAAAAGAAATGACAACTTATAAATAGAATAATTAACTGAATAAATGAGTGAAAGACAAAATATAGAATGGAAGAAAATTTGGCATGATGATTATCTTAAATGGGTCTGTGGGTTTGCGAATGCCATAGGAGGGGTTATTTATATCGGTAAAGATGATAATGGAAATGTTGTGCATCTAGAAAACTATCAAGCCTTAATGGAATACATCCCTAACAAGATACGTAGTCTTATGGGGATTATTTGTGATGTTAATTTGTTGGAGGAAAATGCTAATAAATATATCGAGATAAAAGTCAATCCTTATTCTGTGCCAGTCTCATTAAGAGGAAGGTACTATTACCGTTCGGGGAGTGTAAAATCTGAGCTTACTGGTATAGAGCTGAATGAATTTTTACTTAAAAAAGCCGGTAAAACATGGGATGATGTTGTAGAAGAAGGGGCAGGTATTCAAGATATTGATGATGGTAGTATCAATCAATTTATTGAGGATAGTAGGGAAAAAGGTAGATTACCTGATACTACGGGATTAAGTTCTTTGCAAATATTAGATAAACTTCGTTTAACAGAAAAAGGTAAGCTAAAAAGAGCTGCATTAATTCTTTTTGGAAAAGATCCAAATCGTTTTTACCCAAATGTTATGGTAAAAATAGGACGTTTTGGGATAGACAGTTCTGATTTAAAGTTTCAGGAAGTTGTAGAGGGTAATTTAGTCCATTTGCTTAATGAAGTTCAGGTGCAGTTAAATTATAAGTTTTTAACCCGTCCTGTTGATTTTGCAGGTTTGCATCGTATTGAAAAAGGAGAATACCCAGTGGCTGCCTTACGTGAAATGTTATTGAACGGTTTGGTTCATAAAACGTATATGGGGACATCGATTCAAATTAGGGTATATGATGATAAACTATCTATTTGGAATGAAGGAGTGCTGCCTCAAGGACTAGATTTAGAAAGTTTAAAAAGTGAACACAATTCAAGACCAAGAAATCCTAAAATTGCAGATTCTTGTTTTAAATCCGGTTATATAGATACTTGGGGGAGGGGGACTCTAAAAATTATCAATTCATGTAAAGAAGCAGCACTTCCTGAACCCGAAATTATTGAGAAAGATGGGGGAGTACAAGTTACTTTGTTTAAAAAAAACCAAGAGAGTAGTCCAGTAAAAATTGAAAATAACTTATTAGAAATTCAAAGAGCTTTTGGAGCCATTTCAGACCGGATAAAACTTGGAGCAGATAAGAATAAAGAATTTCTACGGGAACATTTTGAGGTGATTGCAGAAGAGCTTCGAGAAAGCTTCAGGTTAACTTCAGGAAAGCTTCATGAAAGCTTCGGGTTAACTTCAGGAAAGTATATATCTAATACTGCTTTAACATTAGAGTTAATAACTATAACTCCTGAGATTAAGGCAGAGGAGATAGGGGCAATCCTAGATGTTTCTGAGAGAACAGTACAAACCTATCTTAAAAAATTAAAAGAGGATGATTTTATCGAAAGAATTGGCGGAAGGAAAGAAGGCTATTGGCAAATAATAAAACAAGATTCTTGAAATTAACTTTTTGAATTGATCCGAAATCAATCAAAATCTGTCACCTTTTTTGACACCCAAAAAATAAAAACCCCTGTAAAAACGATGTTTTACAGGGGTTTTAAGTACTCGAGGCGGGACTTGAACCCGCACGGACATTACTGCCCACTGGATTTTAAGTCCAGCGTGTCTACCAATTCCACCACTCGAGCGAAATATTATTTAGAGCGAAAACAATTCTGAGTATTCTCAGAAAGCTTCTAACATTTTCAATTTGTCATTCGCTCATTTTATTGAGCGAAAAACGGGATTCGAACCCGCGACCTCAACCTTGGCAAGGTTGCGCTCTACCAACTGAGCTATTTTCGCATTAGTTTAAATAAATAAAAGAACACTTGGTCTTTGTAGCGCTCAGTATCTCTCTGATTGCGGATGCAAATTTAATATAATTCTATAAAAACCAAAGCTTTTTTTGAAAAAGAATTCAATTTATTTTTTAACTGCCACAGTATCTACTTCTTAACAAGCATTCTTTTTATCTCATTTAGCTTCATTAATGCTTCTACAGGGGTTAGTGTGTCTATATCGGTATGCAGAATTTCTTCTTTTATGTTTTGTAAAAGTGGATCGTCTAAATTAAAAAAGCTCAATTGCATTTCATTTTGAGATGCTTTTAGGTTATCGGTAAGCTCTTCACTGCTATGAGATTTTTCTAATTTCTTTAAGATTTTATTAGCTCTATGAATTACCTGTTGTGGCATTCCAGCCATTTTTGCTACATGGATTCCAAAGCTGTGCTCGCTCCCTCCTGGGATTAATTTCCGAAGAAAAAGAACAGTATCTTTTAATTCTTTTACAGAAACATTGTAGTTTTTTATTCTAGAAAAGGTTTCGGTCATTTCATTGAGCTCATGGTAATGTGTGGCAAAAAGTGTTTTTGCTTTCCCTGGGTGCTCATGGATATATTCGGCAATTGCCCAAGCAATCGAAATCCCATCATAAGTACTGGTTCCTCTTCCTATTTCATCTAAAAGAATTAAACTGCGCTCAGAAAGGTTGTTTAGAATAGATGCGGTTTCATTCATTTCTACCATAAAAGTAGATTCGCCTAAAGAAATATTATCACTAGCGCCAACGCGTGTAAATATTTTGTCTACAATTCCAATTCTAGCTTTCTCGGCAGGGACAAAACTTCCCATTTGTGCTAATAAAACAATAAGTGCTGTTTGACGTAAAATAGCCGATTTACCGCTCATATTTGGTCCCGTAATCATAATTATTTGCTGCTCGTCCCTGTTAAGGATTACATTATTGGTAATATATGCTTCTCCTAGTGGGAGTTGTTTTTCTATTACAGGGTGTCTTCCTTCTTCTATTTCTAAATCATAAGAATCGTCCATTTCTGGAAGCACATAATTATTCTCCTTTGCCAATTGTACAAATCCACATAAACAATCTAATTGCGCTATTAAAATAGCGTTTGTTTGTACAGATTGTATGTAAGAATGCATCCAAGTAACCAATTGAGTGAATATTTGCTGTTCTAAGATTGCAATTTTCTCCTCAGCTCCTAAAATTTTAGCCTCATATTCTTTAAGTTCCTCCGTTATATAGCGTTCGGCATTTACCAAGGTTTGCTTCCGTATCCACTCTTCTGGAACTTTGTCTTTGTGGGTGTTTCTTACTTCTATATAATATCCAAAAACATTATTGCTTGCAATTTTTAACGATGAAATTCCTGTGCGTTTCATCTCACGCTCCAACATGCTGTCTAAGTAATCTTTTCCTGAAAATGCTAGTTTACGGAGTTCGTCTAACTCTTCAGAAAAACCAGTAGCAATAGCATCCCCTTTATTAATATTTACTGGCGCTTCTTCGTGTAGGGTTTGTTCAATGCGCTCTCGTAAAACATCACAAGCGTTTAGTCGGTCGCCAATAACTTTCAAGGCATCGTTATTGCTTTTTGCAGCTTCTTTTTTTATTGGAACAATGGCGTTTAAGGAATTCTTCAAAAGCACAACCTCACGCGGATTAATTTTTCCTGTAGCTACTTTAGAAATCAATCGCTCTAAATCGCTTATCTGCTTTATTTGGGTTTTAAAACCATTAATAATTTCATCGTTTTCAGAAAGGTATTGTACAATTTGATGGCGTTGTCTTATTTTGTCAATACTCTTTAAGGGTAAGGCAAGCCATCTTTTTAATAGGCGTCCTCCCATTGGAGAAATTGTTTTGTCAATTACATCAAGTAAGGTCACCGAATTTGCAGTTGGTGCTTGGTACAATTCTAAATTTCTAATGGTAAACCTATCCATCCACACATATTCTTCTTCTGCAATTCTGCTAATAGTAGTAATATGCTGTAATTTGTTATGTTGAGTTTCCGACAAATAATGTAAAGCAACTCCAGCAGCAATACTCCCATGCTGTAGATGATCTATTCCGAAGCCTTTTAAAGATTTGGTTTGAAAATGATTGTTAAGCGTTTCTTGGGTATAATCTTCTTGGAAAATCCAATCTTCCATAAAAAAAGTATGGAATTCTTTTCCAAAACTCGACAAGAATTCAGTTTTATGCTTTTTAGAAATTAAAACCTCACTCGGACTAAAGTTCTGGAGTAATTTGGCAATGTACTCTTCATCTCCTTCCGCAGTTAAGAATTCTCCAGTAGAAACATCTAGAAAAGCAATTCCCAACATTTTTTTTCCGAAGTAAATAGCGCTTAAAAAGTTGTTAGATTTTGCATTAAGAATATCATCATTCAAAGCAACTCCAGGTGTTACCAATTCCGTAACCCCTCTCTTAACAATGGTTTTGGTTTGTTTTGGGTCTTCTAGCTGGTCGCAAATTGCTACTCGTTTCCCAGCTTTCACCAATTTTGGTAAATAGGTGTTTAAAGAATGGTGTGGAAAGCCCGCCAACTCTGTTCTATCACCGCCGTTGTTTCGGTGGGTAAGTACAATGCCTAAAATTTTGGCAGTAACAACAGCATCTTCGCCAAAAGTTTCATAAAAATCGCCCACCCTAAAAAGCAATAATGCATCTGGGTATTTCGCTTTAATAGTATTGTACTGGCCCATTAAGGGGGTCGTTTTTTTCTTCTTTGCTGTTGCCAAATCTCAAAAATTAGGTTCTTTAGCGAAAGTATTATATTTTACCTTTTTATACCATTTTTAGCGCTATTGATTATGAACAACTTTTGTTAATCTCTCATCAAGGGTTTAATTTCCTAGCGCTTGTTCTGAGTTTACCGAAGTGTTTTACCTCTAAATGGATTAGATTATTTTTTATTAATGTCCTAGTAAAATACAAGACCGCTTCGCTATAAGAAGAAAGAACAAAGACTAAATCTTAACTACCACAAAATAAGTAGCTTAAAAAGACAACATTTCAAAAATTCTCTTTTTTATTCATTTTTACTAATAGCAAGGGGGCTATTTTTAAAACTCCAATCAACTACCTCTTTGGTTTGCCTTAAGGGAGTTTACTTTCTTTTTGGAGCATTTTTAACCGTCTCCCATTAAAATCTGTTTCCTGCTTTTGCCACTACACGGTAGTTGGCTCAATCAGGGCTAGCTGCTTTCGTTTTTTTGTACAGCGAGAATCCCTACTTTTGCGGAAAATAATTTAGCATGCGAAAATTAAAAAATAACGAGCTCGACCGATTAAATGTAGAAGAATTTAAAGAGTCTAAAAAAACACCTTTAATTATAGTTCTAGATAATATCCGTAGTTTAAATAATATAGGGTCTGTTTTTAGAACCGCCGATGCTTTTTTGATTGAAAAAATATATCTCTGTGGCATTACAGCTACTCCGCCGCATAAAGATATTCATAAAACAGCCTTAGGAGCTACAGAGAGTGTTGCTTGGGAGTATGTTGAAGATACTGTTGCACTAGTCGAAAAACTAAAAGATGATGGGGTAATTACTGTGGCTATTGAGCAAGCAGAAAATGCTACAATGTTGAACGATTTTAAGGTTTCTTCAGATAAAAAATATGCTTTAATTTTTGGGAATGAAGTAAAGGGAGTAATGCAAAAAGTGGTTTCTTCGGTAGCTAATGTTGTAGAAATTCCGCAATTCGGAACCAAACATTCTTTAAACATTTCGGTAAGTGCAGGAGTAGTGGTATGGGATTTGTTTGCTAAGCTTAGTAGATAAAAAAAGGATCCGAAATAAGTCGAATCCTGGTAAATATATTAAGTAAAGTTAGCTAGTTTCTTTTTGAAAATCTGATACGAATTAAGCGAACCTTGACGAGAAATCCAAAAAAAAGAGTAATAAACTTTCTTGAAATTAACAGATAACCCTAAAATTCATGTATTTTATCGATGATGAATTGGTAGTCGTTTTTATTTTGTAAAAAATCTAATTCTGAAATGTCAATAATTAATGGGTTTACTCCTGGGTGTGTTTTAATAAAATCTAAATATCCATTATTTATTTCTTCTAGATAATTAGGAGGAATACTTTGTTCATAGCTACGTCCTCGTTTTTTGATATTTTGTAAAAGCCTTTCCGTATTTTGATGTAAGTAAATGTATACATCTGGTTTTACAACTTCTTTATACATAAAATTAAAAACCTTACGATAAAGCATAAATTCATCTTCCTGTAGCGTTACCTTAGCAAAAATAAGCGATTTAAAGATGTCGTAATCGCTAACCATAAAGCTTTTAAATAAGTCAGGGTGAGAAGTGTCGTCTGTAAATTGTTGGTATCTATCGGCTAAAAAAGACATTTCTAAAGGAAAAGCATACCTATTTCTGTCTTCGTAAAACTTAGGTAAAAACGGATTGTCAGCAAAGCGTTCTAAAATAAGTTTACCATTAAAATCTTCTGCAATTTTATTGGCAAGGGTAGTTTTTCCTGCTCCGATATTCCCCTCAATAGCAATAAAATTGAATTTTGAAAAATCTTTTTTAGAGAGTGTAATCTCCAAATTTGTTTTATCTAGTTCACTATCATCTTCACAAATATCGAGCAATTCAATAATGCTTTTTTCTAAAATAGGATGAATTTTTCCTGGAGCAATATCGGCAAGGGGTTGCAAAACAAACTTCCGTAAATGTAAATGTGGATGTGGAACAATGAGGTCGGGTTCATCAATAATAGCGTCTTCATAAAATAAAATATCTAAATCGATGGTGCGAGCTGAATATCCTTCCGTTTGTGTACGAATTCTCCCCATTGTCTTTTCTATCTGAAGTAAACAATCTAAAAGTTCTTGAGGTTGAAGTTCCGTATCAATTCCAATACAGATATTATAGAAATCCTCACTTTCAAACCCCCATGCTGGAGTTTGATAAATGGGAGAACAGGAAATTACGTTTCCAGCTTTTTCTTTAAGAAGCTGAATAGTCTGATTGAGATTTTTAAATTTATCTCCTAAGTTACTTCCTGCGGAGAGGTATGTGCGTTTGTAGTGAATCATATGAAGGCACAAAATTAACGAAAACAAACAGGACGAAACAGATAAAAAAAGATTTAATTCATTTCAACATTTCAATCCTCTGGTGTTTTTTTAATCCCTCATTGAGGGTTTTATTCCCCAGAGCCTGTTCTGAGTATATCGAAGTGTTCTAGGTCGAAATGTATTAAATTATTTTTCTTTGAATACCTCGTAGACTTGCCTCGAGGTAGTTGATTTACCTCTAAAATATATAAAGAATTTTGGCTGTTAGCTTCTATAAAAGTCTAGAGGGAAGGAAGAAAAGGATTTATTTGTGAATTCGGAACAAGAAGTTTTAGTCTTTTGCAGGCCTCTAAATCTTTAAGTAATGAGTGGTTTAGTATATTAAAGTAAGCTAAAATATTTTTTCTTTTGTAGGGAGATTTCATACAGATAAACTATATTGCTTCGGTATTAAAATCTTGAATAAACAACAACATTAATTTAATTTATAAATGAAATTTTTAAGGAATCTCTTAGCGGCAATATTAGGAACGCTTATCGCTTTAGGAATTATTATTATGTTTTTTGTAGTTATTGCTGCGGTTGCAGGGAGCGGAGAAGAGCAAATAACGGTAAAAAATAATTCTGTTTTAGAAATAGCTTTTAATGAGCCATTGAAAGATTATGGAGGTAAATATGAGTTTACCGATATAGATTATAAATTTGAAGAATACAATGGGTTAAATAATGTTTTATTAGCCATAAATAAAGCCGCATCTGACGATAAAATTAAGGGAATTAGTATTCATAATTCTTTTATAACTACAGGAGCTGCAAATACAAGAACCATTAGAGAGGCTATTAAAAAGTTTAAGGAATCTGGGAAATTTGTATATGCTTATGGAGATATTTACCTTCAAAAGGATTATTATTTAGCTTCCGTAGCAGATTCTGTGTTTTTAAATCCAACTGGAAACCTTGATTTCAGAGGACTTTCTTCTGAAGTTTTGTACTTGAAAGATTTGCAAGAAAATTCAGGAATAAAAATGGAAGTAATTCGCCATGGAAAATATAAAAGTGCTGTAGAGCCTTATTTAAACAATGAAATGAGCGAAGCTAATAGAGAGCAAATTTCAGAACTTTTAGAATCGGTTTGGGGGACATATTTAAATGATATTTCTAATAGTAGAAATATAGAAGCGTCACAATTAGATGTTTTTGCGGATGAGTTAGCAACAAGAACTCCAGAGCTTGCATTGCAGAATAAGTTTGTTGATGGGTTGCGTTATATAGATCAGTATAATGGATTGTTGAGAAATGAGATGAACCTCCAAAACAAGGATGAAATTAACAAGATTAATATTCTAGATTATGCAGAATATGCTTCTAAAAAAGTAAGAACTGCTGGAAAGGATAAAATAGCAGTAATTTATGCACAAGGAGAAATTGGATATGGGAAAGGAAACGATAATTATATTGGACAAGAAACCATATTTAAATCTTTAAAAGCAGCAAGAGAAGACGATAAGGTAAAAGCTATTGTAATGCGTATTAATTCTCCCGGAGGGATGGCTTTAACTTCTGATATTATTTGGAGAGAAATTCAAGTTACCAAAAAAGTAAAACCTGTAATTGTTTCTATGGGGAATTTAGCGGCTTCTGGAGGTTATTATATGGCAGTAGCTGGAGATAAAATTTTTGCTGAACCTTCTACAATTACTGGTTCTATTGGAGTTTTTGCTACCATTCCAAATGTTAGTAAACTTGCCGATAAATGGGGAATTAATGCGGAACAGGTTAATACCAATAAAAATTCAACTACGTATAGTTTATTCGAATCTGATAACGAAAGTTTTAAAAGCTATGCAAAAGAAGGAATAGAAGATTTTTATCAAACTTTTTTAAAGCGTGTAGCAGAAGGTAGAAAGATGGAAGTTGCAGCGGTAGACAGTGTTGCGCAAGGAAGAGTTTGGACTGGAATCCAAGCTAAAGAACGTGGACTAGTAGACGAAATTGGTGGCTTGGAAGATGCAATTTCTTATGCTGCAGAATCAAATAATGTGAGCGAATATTCGGTTAAAAACTTCCCAGTTTACGAAACAAGTATTGAGGAGTTATTACAAGGGTTTTCTGGTCTTGGTTTTGTAAAGAGCAAAGAGGAATTATTGAAAGAGGAGTTAGGAGAAGAAATATATAATATCATTCAGCAAATGAAAACGATGACAAATCAAAAAGGATTGCAAGCTAGAATGCCGTTTGAAATGAATATAAAATAATTGATGACTCAAAAAGATAAGAAGTTAGCATTTAAAATATACCTTTATTTAGGAGCGTTGTTTATAACCTCGCTGGTAGTGTCAAATCTTATTTTTCAAAAGTTCTTTTATTGGTATCCTTTTGGAGAAACTAAAATTTTTGGTGCTTCCTTGTTTGAAATTTCTGTCGGTATTTTACCCTATCCGATTACGTTTTTAATTACCGATTTAATTTCCGAAATCTACGGACAGAAAAAAGCAAATCAGGTGGTGACAGCGGGAATATTTGCCTCAATTTTTTCAATGGGAATTATTTTAATTGCAGAAAAAGTTCCTGCTTTAAAAACATCGCCAATTCAAGATGATACTTTTACACATGTTTTTGCGCTTTCTCCAATAGCAGTGTTAGCGTCTATGATTGCGTATTTGTTTGCACAATATATAGATATTACTATTTATCATTTCTGGAAAAAAATGACGAAAGGGAAATACCTTTGGTTGCGAAATAACTTCTCAACTTTTACCTCTCAATTTATAGATACCTTTACTGTTGTTTTTTTATTGTGCGTTTTTGAGGTTTTACCTTGGGAATTATTTTATGGCTTAGTAGTAAGCGGATTTTTATTTAAAGTGCTAATAGCTATAATAGATACACCTTTTCTGTATTTATTTGTAGCTCTTTTCAGAAAAAGATTTCATTTAAAAGTAGGAGAGGAAATTGATTTAGAAATATAGGTTTTTAAATAAAATAACCCGTTGTGCATTTAGGCAATATTGATTTTTAGGTTATTGATATTTCTGTTGAATTCAAATATGTTTATATATTGAATGACCGTCATAGCCGTAATCTTAGATAATATTCTGTTTTTGAATCCCTCAAAAGATTTAGCATAATTCCTTCGAATCATAAATTGGTCGCAAAGTTGAGAAAACAATGTTTCAATACGCTTTCTGGATTTCTTAAAAACGTACGGCTGCTCCCTATAGTTATGCTGGTTTGTTCTCATAGGGGTTTCAAGTCTAATATTATGATATTCAAATAAATTCAATTGATATTCAGCCGACAAATACCCTTTATCACCAAGTAATATGCAATCACTTAATTGATGCTTTATATCCTTTAAATAATTAATATCGTGCACAGAGGCTGGACTAATATCCATACTTTCGATAACACCCTGAGCAGAACAGACAGCATGTAATTTATATCCATAATAATGGCTTGATTGACTTGCACAATATCCTTTTTCGGGCAGACTGTAGTTTTGTTCTTTACATATCTTACTTCTAGCGCTTCTTGATAATTTACAGACCTCTAACGGCATACTGTCAACAATATAACAATGCTCAGATTTATTCAACTTTCTCACTAATGCCTTGCGAAGTGATTCTCTAAAAGAAAACAACTTACGCTTTCTTCTATTGTAGACACTGCGCTCTATTTTGCTGGATAGACCAGCAGGTAACATTCGAAAAAGCTGGCATTCACTATCAACACTCATATATTCTGATGTTAAATCAATAGCTATAAGCTCTTTATCTCTTAATTTAGGTTTACGGATTTGATGTAAATAATCCATTTTACAATCCAATTCTTTTAAAACCTTGAGGATTTTGTCGTAATTTGCTTGAAAGTTGTGCATATAAATTATAGTGTGGTTACTACAATTTACTGCATTTTAGCAGTTTGCACAACTTTTTCTAAATGCACAACGGGTATAAAATAATATTGTTGTCCGATAAAAGTTAACGGAATTTATTGAACTCCACTTATATCAAGGTTCAAATGGGTTTTTCAAAATATTATTTCTTTAAACTACTTATTTTGTGGTATTTAAGATTTAGTCTTTGTTCTTTTTTCTTATAGCGAAGCGGTCTTGTATTTTTACTCGGACATTAATGATAAAATAATATTGCGAATTAAACCCTCTATGAGTTTAGATAATCCTTATCTAGCTTGCATCCGTATATATTTTTAAAAGATTAAACTTTTATTAAAGTGTAACTATTTATAAAAAATTTACTCCATTTTTGTAATGAACTCATCTTGACTTTTATGTTTAAGCAAAAATAGTTAAGATGAGTTCAATAAAACAAAATCAAGAAAAAGATAATTGTACATATGAAAAAAATACTTAAAATTATAGGAATAGTAATAGCGCTGTTGGTAGTTTTTTTAATAGCTGCTCCTTTTTTGTTTGAAGGGAAGATTATTGAAATGGTTAAAAACACAGTGAATAAAAACATCAATGCAAAATTTGATTTTGCAGATGCCGACGTTAGTTTAATTCGCAATTTCCCGAATGCTTCTGTTACGGTTGAAGATATGAGTTTAATAAATAATGCTCCCTTTGAAGGCGATACTTTGGTCTTTGCAAAAAAAGCCAACATTAGTGTGCCGTTTATGCAAATATTTAATAAAGAAGGCGAGCCTTACTCTATAAATTCTTTTACTATAGATGGAGCTGTTGTAAATGTTTTGGTTGATAAAGATGGGAATGCAAATTATGATATTGCAAAAGAAACCGCTGCGTCTACTTCTTCTAATACAGCAACTAAATCAGACTCTACTCCAGATGAATCTGCTCCAGAAGCTTCAAATAATAATGTTTCTTTTTCGGTTCAGAAGTATGAAATTACCAATTCTCGAATTAAGTATTTTGATGAAAAAGGAAAGATGTATTTTGAATTAGATAGTTTGAACCATTCTGGAAATGGAGACCTTTCAGCAGTAAAATCTGAATTGGATACCGAAACAAGTGCACTAATATCTTTTGATATGGATAGTGTAAATTATTTCAATAGAAATGCTATTAACTTAGATGCTAAATTGGGAATTGATTTAGCCGAAAATAAATATACTTTTTTAGAAAATAAAGCAATAATTAATCAATTAGAGCTAGTTTTTGATGGTTTTATTAAGTTAAATGATGATAATCAAGAGGTAGATATTTCTTTTAAAACACCTTCTTCAGACTTTAAAAATTTCTTGGCTGTAATTCCAAAAGAATATTCAAAAGATATTGCTAATGTACAAACCACGGGAGATTTTGTAGTTGAAGGAAAATTAAATGGAGTGGTAGACGAAACACATATTCCTGCTTTTAATATAGCAATTACTTCCAATAATGCATCGTTTAAATATCCTGATTTATCACAAGCGGTTACCAATATTACTATTGATACCAAAATAGCAAATGAAACAGGATTACTTGAAAATACGTATGTAGACATTAATAAGCTTACTTTTAAAATTGCGCAAGATGTGTTTAGTGCCAATGCCAATATTAAAAATATTATGGGGAATCCATTAGTGAATGCAAACTTAAAAGGACGTATTAATCTTGCGAATCTTTCTAATGCATATCCTATGCCTGAAGATTTAAATTTAAGCGGGATTTTAGATGCAAATCTAAGTACAGCTTTTGATATGCAGTCTATTGAAAACGAACGATATGAAAACACCAAAAATAGTGGGTCTTTAGGACTCAAAGATTTTGAATTTACATCTGAAGAGATGAAAAATCCAGTCCAAATTTCTAATGCTGCAATTACTTTTAATACGCAAAATGTTTCTTTAAATGCTTTTGAAGCCAAAACTGGAAAGACTGATTTATCTGCAAAAGGTTCTATTGAGAATCTATTAGGCTATATGTTTAATAAGGAAACATTGAAAGGGAATTTTACACTAAATTCCAATACGTTTGCAGTTAACGATTTTATGATGGAAAGTACAGAAGCTACTCCCTCTGAAAAACCAAAAAGTGAACAAGGTTCTTCTGATAAAAAACAAACAGAACAACCAAAAAATACAGCTACAACTGGGAAAGAAGAAATAAAAATACCATCGTTTCTAGATGCAACAATTGCTGCGAAAGCAAATACAGTAATTTATGACAATCTTACGCTTAAAGAGGTGTCTGGGACATTAATTGTTCGGGATGAAACGGTGACTTTAAAAGACTTAAATTCTAGTTTATTTGGCGGGAAAATAGCTGTTAATGGCTCTGTTTCAACCAAAAATGAAACGCCTACTTTTAATATGGATTTAGGAATGAAAAGTTTTAATATAGCGGAGTCTTTTCAAGGACTAGAAATGTTACAAGCTATTACTCCAATTGCAAATGCTTTGCAGGGGGTGTTAAATTCTAACTTCTCTATAAAAGGAAATTTAAATAACGATTTTACTCCAAATTTGAATTCGGTTTCTGGAAATGCCTTAGCTGAAGCTATTGTAAGTGGTTTCGATCCAGAAAAAGGAAAGATGTTGAGCGCTTTAGGGAATCGTTTAGAATTCTTAAACTTTGAAGAAGGAGAGACAAAAGATATTAAAACAACCCTTACTTTTGAAGATGGAAAGGTGAATGTAAAACCTTTCAATTTAAAATATAAAGATATTGATATCCAAGTAGCCGGGAGTCATGGATTTGATAAATCTATAAATTATGATGCTACTTTTGAAGTGCCTGCAAAATATTTAGGGAAAGATGTAAATAATTTGATTGCAAAATTAAATGATGCAGATGCTCAAAATATTACGGTTCCAGTAAAAGCAACAATTGGAGGTACATATAACAGTCCAACTGTAAACACCAATTTAAGTGCAACAGCTACTGAGCTTACTAAGAAGTTAGTGGATATGCAAAAGGACAAGTTGCTAAACCAAGGAAGTGATAAAGTTAAAGATGCAATTAACGACTTTCTAGGGGGAAGTAAACCAGCGGATACAACAGCTGTAGGAAAGGAAGCTGCTCAAAAGCAGGATTCTGTTAAGAAAGATAAAATTAAAAATGCCGCCGACGATTTAATAAAAGGATTGTTTGGTAAAAAGAAGGACACCACAAAAACAAATTAGAGATACTGAAAGTCGACGATTTTACGGTGTATGGCAATAAAAAAATGTTGTTGGTCTAATTGATTTTATAATATAAATATAAAATTGAAATTTTAGGATAGTAATAAAAGGACACTAAGGTGTCCTTTTTAGTTTTCATTAATATACAGAATATGTATTTTTCTTTTAAAAAGAGTCTTGTCGGATTTTTAGTTTTTTTGCAGTTAAGTGGCGTGTCTGCTCAACAGAAAATGGTTGTGCCGAAATCTTATATCGCTCATAAAACTTCAGAAAGTATAAGCATTGATGGAAAAGGAGAGGAAGCTTCTTGGGGAAGTGCAAAATGGACCTCAGACTTTATAGATATTGAAGGGGCAAAAAAACCACGTTATCAAACGCGTGTTAAAATGCTTTGGGATGAAAAATATTTATATTTCTATGCTGAATTAGAAGAGCCACATGTTTGGGCAACATTAAAACAGCGCGATACCATTATATTTTATAATAATGATTTCGAAATTTTTATAGACCCCGATGGCGATACATACAATTATATGGAATTTGAGATGAATGCCTTAAATACTTTATGGGATTTATATCTAACAAAACCTTATAGAGAAGGAGGGAAAGTAATAGATAACTGGGATATAAAGGGTATTAAAACTGCGGTTCATATTAATGGAACCATAAATAATACTTCAGATATTGATAAAGGCTGGAGTGTTGAAATTGCAATGCCTTGGACTTCTTTAATAGAAGCTGGGGATAATAAAATTCCAGTAGACAATTATTGGAGAATCAACTTCTCAAGAGTTAATTGGGATTATCAACTAAATCAAGACACATATCAACGAAAACAAGGAGCTAACGGAAAATATCTTCCAGAATATAATTGGGTTTGGTCTCCGCAATGGGTTGTAAATATGCATGAGCCAGAGTGGTGGGGATATGTATATTTTTCTTCAGAAGAAAGAGAAAATTCTAAAGATGAATTTATAGTTCCTTTAGATGAAAAAATAAAGTTAGAACTCTACAATTTATATAGAAAGCAAAAAGAATATCAACGAAAAAACGGGGCTTGGATAGAATCTTCTCAAAAATTAATTACAAGCCCTATTGTTATTGAAGGAAAAGAAATTGAAGTGATGCTAGAAGCTCATAGTCAGGGATGGAATCTTATCGTTGATAGTCCGTTTACAGATAAACAATTAATTCTCAGTGAAGACGGCGCATTTAAAACCAAAACTAATAACTAAACCACTATACTATGAAATTATTAAAATTAGCTATCCTTACAATGCTCTTTGTGTTTGTTTCTTGTAGCGAAAAGAAAGAGGTTAAAAGAGATAAGGAGATTAAACAAGTTGAGACTCCTAAAGAAGAAAAGGATTTTAAATATTGGACATGGACAACTGCAAATGCTCAGCGTGCAGACACCTCCTACCAGAGAGAGTTTGCTAAGTATAAATCTAACGGAATTGATGCGGTTTTAATTAATACAAATACAGATCCGAAGCTTTTAGAACGTTTAACACCAATAGCAACCAAAGAAGGCTTAGAGGTACACGCATGGATTATGGCGATGAATCGTCCTGGAGATTCTGTAGCATTACAACATCCAGATTGGTATGCTGTAAGTAGAGAAGGGAAATCGTGTTTTGATACCCGCCCTTATGTAGATTACTATCAATGGATGTGTCCAACCCGAAAAGAATCTCGTGGCCATGTACTAGATTTAGTTGAAGGTTTGGCAAAAGTAGAGGGGGTTGCAAGTGTGCATTTGGATTACATACGGTATTCTGATATTTTTCTACCAATAGGATTATTACCAAAATATAATTTAAAACAAGAAGTTGAATTACCAGAATTTGATTTTTGTTATTGTGATGTTTGTGTTGCTGAATTTGAGAAAATTCATCACAAAAACCCAAGAGATTTTGAAAATCCAGCTATCGATATGGAATGGAAGCAATTTCGATTAAACAAAGTTAAAGCTGTGGTAGACGATGCCTATAAAATTGCTCATAAATACAACAAAAAGCTTACTGCAGCAGTATTTCCCTATCCTGAAATGGCAGATCATATGGTTCGTCAACGTTGGGATAAATGGGATATTGATATGGTATTACCTATGATTTATAATAATTTCTATAATGAAGAAATAGATTGGATAGGATTTGCAACTGGGCAGGGGGTTAAAGACCTTGAAGGAATGAATACAGAGCTACACACAGGAGTTTTTGTTCCTACGATGTCTGCAGAAGATGTTTCTACAGCTATTAAATTAGCAAAAGATAATGGTGCAAAGGGAATTTCTTTCTTTGATGGAAATGCCATAACAGAAGCACAATTTATAGCAATTAAGGCTTCAAAATAGATTAATAAGTTTTACACATAAAATAGTAATATTAAAAGACTCTTGAATTTTTTCAAGGGTCTTTTTATTTTTCAATAATAGTAAATCCTCAATATATACCCTTTCTTATTTTATCAATTTCATTCGTAATAAAGTTTTTTGAGAATTGGTTAATTTTTTATTGAGTATAATTTTTTTGATTGAGGTTATTTTTTCAAAAGGGTAATCGTGTGGTATATACCAGGTTATATAGTAGATAATACCTATATAAGTATTTAAGATAAACTGAAAGTCTTAGTTTTTATGTTATTTATAGCATATTATCTGTTGTTCGTCGAAAATAGTTTTTAATTAATTAAGTTTTCATTAACATTTAGTAAATTTTCTGTTAACGCCTCGAAGGCATTAACAATTATTCAGTCAACTAACTTAAATATGTAATTTATGCGTAAAAAGCTATTAGCCTTTTTGGTGTTTGCGTTTGTTTTGTTCAGTAATGTAATATTGGCACAAGACATAGTTGTTAAGGGTGTGGTTTCCGATGAAAATGGAATGCCATTACCTGGTGCAAGTGTATCTGTTAAAGGGACTTCTAATGGAACCCAAACAGATTTTGATGGAAATTATTCCATTGAAGTGAATTTAGGAAATGTATTAGTTTTTTCTTTTGTAGGTCAAAAAACAGAAGAGAGAACTGTGGATGCTTCTAGTAACATTAATGTAACATTGGCTCAAGATGCTGAGGCTCTTGATGAAGTAGTGGTTACAGCTTTGGGTATTAGAAAAGAAACTAAAGCGTTAGGGTATTCCTTAACAGAAGTTAGTGGAGATGAAATGTCTACTGTAAAACAAACAAATGCAATTAATTCTTTACAAGGTAAGATTGCGGGTGTTAACATTACCCAAAACTCAACTGGAGCTGGAGGTTCAAGTAGAGTTATTATTAGAGGGCCAAGTTCATTAACAGGAAATAATCAACCATTATATGTAGTTGATGGAATTCCAATTAGTAATCAAAATAATGGAGAGGCTGGTTTATACGGAGGAAATGATGGAGGAGATGGAATATCTAGTATTAATCCAGATGATGTTGAATCTATAAGTGTACTAAAAGGAGGAGCGGCTTCAGCATTGTATGGTTCTAGAGCATCTAATGGAGTTATTTTGATTACAACCAAGTCTGGAAAAAAGCAAAAGGGCTTTGGAGTTGAAGTGAGTAGCTCGATTAATTTTGTAAATATTAATAATAATATTCAAGATTTTCAAACTGAGTACGGACAAGGGAACTTTGGAAGAAAACCAAGTAATAAAGAAGCAGCATTGGATATTGGCTTGTCTGCATGGGGTGCAAAACTAGACGGATCTTCAGTGGTGCAATGGGATGGCGTATCAAGACCGTATTCATATGTTGGGGATAACTTTAAGCGTTTTTATAGAACTGGAACTACCTTAGTTAATACAGTTTCTTTGACAAAATCTACAGAAGGTTTAAATTATCGTTTTTCGGCATCAGATTTTGATACCAAGGATATAATGCCTAATTCAAGAATAAATCGTAAATCCTTTTCTTTAAATGCAGATGCAGTATTAGCTGAGAGATTAACAACTCAAGTAAATGCAAAGTATATCATTGAGAATGCTAATAATAGACCAAGACTTTCCGATGCTCCTGGGAATGCAAACTTTACTGTAGCAAATTTGCCTCCAAACTTGGACGTAAGAGATATGGAGCCAGGAACAAATCCAGATGGTACTGAGAGAGTTTATTCTAATAATATTTATTCTCAAAACCCATATTTTGCTGCATACAATTTTAGAAACGAAGATGTTCGAAATAGAATTATAGCATCTGCATCTCTTAAATATGATATAAACGATTGGATATATGTTATGGGGAGAGCAGGGACAGACCATTATACAATCAGAAAAACCTCAGTGGAACCATATGGTACGGCATATAGACCATTAGGAGCCATTGTAGAAAGTGAAGTAAGGTATACTCAAGTGGATGCTGATTTAATGCTCGGAATTGAAGGAGATATTTCTGAATCATTTGGTGTTTCAGCATTGTTTGGTGCCAATAGTAATTCTATAAAAGAGGAGACATTGGGGCAGCGGGGTGAAAACTTTATCGTTCAAGGACTAGAAGATGTTGGGAATACACAAAATCAGTCTAGATATAGGTATTACGGAACTGAGATCAATGGAGTTATGGTTGGTGGAGAACGAAAAATAGGTGCTTTATATGGATCTTTAGAATTTTCCTATAAAGACTTTGCATTTATAACTTTAACAGGAAGAAACGACTGGTTCTCCACATTGTCATATCCAGGAAAAACAACTCCGAATGATGATTTTTATCCATCAGTTAATGCCAGCCTTGTATTGTCTGATGCATTTAATATGGAGGGAGCTGTTAGCTTCCTAAAATTAAGAGGAGGCTATTCAGAAGTTGCAGGAGGAGCTCAAGAACCTTATCGACTAGCATTGAATTATGAAATATTTGCACAAGGCCATCAAGGGCAGTCTTTAGGTAGAATTAATGGTAGTGGAGTTCCAAATGCAAATTTAATAGCTTTTAATAAGGAAGAGTATGAAGTAGGATTAGATTCAAGGTTTTTTAATAATAGATTGTCATTAGATTTAGCTCTGTATAAAAATGAAACAACAAATGATATAGTTCCAGTAACTACTTCAGTTTTTTCTGGATATAGCACTGCGGTTGAAAATGTAGGAGTATTACAAAACAAAGGGGTTGAGTTTTTACTTTCTGGAACACCTGTGAGCTCAGAAAATTTTAGTTGGAGAACTAGTATTAATGGATCTTTTAATGAAAGCATTGTAGTTGCAACAAATGAAAAGAATGGAGATATTACA
Organism: Galbibacter orientalis DSM 19592; assembly: GCF_000260115.1. Lineage (GTDB taxonomy): Bacteria > Bacteroidota > Bacteroidia > Flavobacteriales > Flavobacteriaceae > Galbibacter > Galbibacter orientalis. Next base: position 1,446,469 of record NZ_JH651379.1, read on the forward strand.
CTTGGAGAGCCAAGAACACAAAATGTGGAAATTAAGCAAATTGTAGGGGAACCTTATGGAACTATTGTTGGTGTTTCTTATGTAAGAGATGATAATGGCGCTATTGTTTATGATATATCCGATGATGGAGTTCCTCTTGCTAGAGAAGGAGGACGAGAAATTTTAGGAGAAGGAATTCCACCTTGGACTTTTGGTTTTAGTAACACTCTTAGGTATAAAGACTTTTCATTAAGTTTTTTAATTGATGGTAAGTTTGGAGGTCAAATATTTTCAGGAACTAATACGGTTACTTATGGAAATGGTATGCATAAAGCTACATTGGAAGGAAGAGCTAATGGATTAGAAGTTTCTGGAATAAATGGAGATACTGGTTCATCTTTTACTGCTACAGTAGCACCAGAAGATTTACAGACATACTATGGAAGAATAAGCAGGATAGCTGAACAGTTTGTTGAAGATTCAGACTTTATAAAATTAAGACAATTAAGTGTTAGCTATAATATGCCTTCTTCAATTTTAAAGAATGTTTTTATTGATGGAATTACAATGTCTATAGTTGGACAAAATTTATTTTACATTATGAGAAGTGTAGATAATATTGACCCCGAAAGTGCTTACAATGTTGGGAATGCTCAAGGTCTTGAATACTATGGAGTACCTCCAACAAGAACATATGGTTTAAATGTTAATATTAAATTTTAAATTTATGAAAAAGATTATATATGCATCCTTATGTTTTATGCTTGTTTTTTCAAGTTGTGATAAAGGATTTGAAGAAATAAATGTAAATCCTACGAAACCCTCTCAAGTAGGGGTAACTACAAAGTTAACTTCAACACAATTATTTACTTCTGGGGAGCGGTATGAGAACTGGAGGGCAAACCTTATTTATTGCTCTACCATGATGCAGCATTTTTCTACTACAGCTGGTTATTGGTCCGGAGATAAGTATACATGGGAGAAAGGATATGCTTCTTCAATGATTGATAGAATCTATGGAAATGCTGTTAAAACTGTAGAAGATATGTTAGTCCAAATTGAGGAAGAAGGACAACCAGAAGAAATGAAGGCAATTACTCGAATTATGAGAGTGTTTATTTATCATAGGTTAACAGACTTATATGGAGATGTACCATATTCTGAAGCTGGAGCTGCATATACTGATGGTGTTTTTACCCCAGCTTATGATGAGCAAAGCTTTATCTATATGGATATGCTGAAGGAACTTGAAGAATCGGCTAGTGTTTTGGGAAGTGGAACCTCTGGTTTTGGAGCAGCAGATTTAATGTTTCAAGGAGACCAAGCTAAATGGAAACGCTTTGCTTACTCTATGATGATGCGTTTAGGATTTAGATTGATAAAAGTGGATCCAGCTGCTTCTAAAGAATGGGTTACCAAAGCTATAAATGGCGGTGTAATGATGTCTAATGATGACATTGCTTATATTGAACATGCACTAGGGCCAGAAGGGATTAATAAAAATGGAAATGGGGAGGTTTTTACTGCCGATAACAATATGCGAATGAGCAAAACTTTTGTTGACTTCCTGCAAGGGGATCCAAGGTTGCCAATTCTAGCAGCAAGAAAAAGTGATGGAAGTACAGATGTTGCTGATTTAATTGGGTTGCCAAATGGATTGGATTCTAATCTTTTAGAAGAATCAACGGGAGAAACAGACTCTGAAGCATATGCAGAACCTAATAGAAATATAATTACAGGGGAAGATGCTCCTATGTTTTTCCAAACATATGCAGAAGTTGAGTTTATGCTTGCAGAGGCAGGAGAGAGATGGGGGTTAGCTGGAGATCCAGAAGAACATTATAATGCAGGTGTTCGTGCGGCAATGAAAATGTTGGCAATTTATGGGGAAGCTGCTACAATCGGCGATTCAGAAATTGATCAATATCTTCTTGATAATCCTTATGACTCCGCTAATGCTTTGCAGCAAATTAACACACAATATTGGGCTGCTACATTCTTAAATGAGTATGAGGCTTATGCAAACTGGAGAAGAGTGGGTTATCCAGTTTTAATAGCTGTAAACTTTCCTGGAAATGAAACCAATGGTACTATACCAAGAAGATTAACATACTCAACTAGCGAACAAAGTATTAATAAAGAAAATTATGAAGAAGTGATTGCTAGACAACCTGATTTATTAACTACTAGAGTTTGGTGGGATAAATAGTATAATAAATTTTAATTGATAAAAGGGGCTGTCTGAAAAGACAGCCTTCTTTTTTTGCCATTTCTAATAAATTCTTGGCTACCTTTTTTTGTATTAATAAAGTATTGGATTATACTATAAATAATGGGGTATATGGCTAGAGTCTATATTTACTTTTTCTCGTTTTAAGCAGTACTCTTTCTGTTTTTCAAATACTTAGATTCTAGAAAATAAAACTGTTAACATTCTTAGAAAGACGGTTATGTTTGATTTTTTGTTGTTTGTAACTTTTCTTACGTTGTTTGTCGAAATATTTTTACTTTTATTAAGTATTTTTTAACATTTAGTAAACTTATTGTTAATTCACTTGTGTTTTAACAATTTTTCAATCAACAAACTTAAAAATATAATTTATGCGTAAAAAACTATTACCTATTTTGGTGTTTGCGTTTCTTTTATTCAGTAATGTATTACTGGCGCAAGAAAAAACTGTATCAGGTACAGTCACAGATGGTGATGACGGAATGCCATTGCCAGGTGTAACCGTAGTTGTGAAAGGTACAAGTAATGGAACCTCTACAGATTTTGATGGGAATTTCACTCTAGATGGTGTAGCACAAGATGCAACATTAGTAATTACAATGATAGGATATTCCTCTCAAGAATTAAATACAACTGGAAAAACCAATTTTACCATTTCCATGAGTGTAGATGCTCAGCAATTAGATGAGGTAGTTGTAACATCTTTAGGTTTAACTAGAGATAAAAAATCCTTAGGATATTCTGTTACCGAATTAGACGGAGAGAGTGTTTCTTTAGTAAAAGAGTCTAACGTAGCTAGTTCTTTAGCAGGTAAAGTAGCTGGGGTTGTAGTTACCAAATCTACTTCTGGAGTAGGAGGTGGAACTAGAGTTGTTATTCGTGGAAATAATTCTATTACAGGGAACAATCAACCTTTATATGTTGTTGATGGGGTGCCAATAGATAACACTTCTTTAGCAACTTCTAATGGAGCTGAATATTCTGTTCCAGATTTAGGAAATGGAATCTCGGATATAAATCCAGACGATATAGAAAGTATGTCGATATTAAAAGGACCAAATGCAGCAGCACTTTATGGGTCTAGAGCTAGTAATGGGGTTATTATTATAACAACCAAAAGTGGAAGAAGAACAAAAGGACTTGGAGTTTCTTATACCTCTAGTGCTACTTTTGATACTCCTTTAGTATTACCAGAATACCAAAATCAATTCGGAAGAGGTAATAATGGGAATTTTCCTCAGGTAGATTCTACAGCAGATTTGGCAACACAAGTAAATTCAGTAACTAGCAATGGTGGATCATGGGGTCCAAGATTTGATGGTTCTCAACGTCTTGAATTTGATGGAACAATGAAGCCATATTCTGCACAGCCAAATAATGTAAAAGATTTTTTTGAAACCGGATCAAGTATGGTTAATACTTTGGCTTTAACAGCTGGTTCAGAAAAAGCAACAGTACGTTTTTCTTATACAAATTCTGACTTAGAATCAATCTTACCAAACTCTAATGTAAAACGTAATAATTTTAATTTAAGAGGTACAGCAAATCTTTCTGATAAATTATCTTTAGATGCTAAAATCACTTATTTTTTACAGGATGCTAAAAATAGACCAACTCAAGGAACAGAAGGAGTTGTTGCTTATGTGTATCCTTTAGCAAGAAATATTGATGTTAATGATTTAAAGAATTATCAAGATTTAGAAAATCCAATAGATCCTACCAATCCATATAGAGTTATTGCTCCAACATCTTCAGGTGGAAACCCATATTGGATGTTAGAAAACGATTATAATGGAGATACAAGAACCCGTGTTACTGGATTTGCAAAATTAGAATATAAATTTACAGATTGGTTATCTGCTTTTGCTAGAGTTGGTACAGATGCAGTTCAACAAGATACTGAGGCATATGAAGCAACTGGACATCACTTTTTTCCTGATGGAAGAATCCGTTTTAGTAAAAATGATAGAACAGAAACAAATTACGATTTCTTATTAATGTTTAATAAAGATGTAGGAGGGAACTTTAATATTTCTGCAAATGCAGGAGGGAACATGAGACATTCTACTTTTATTTCTTCTTCTACAAATGGATATGATTTTAAGATTCCAGGAAAGTATTTTTTAGATAATACAGATGGTTCTCAACTTACAGCAACACAGTCAGATTTAATAGAGAAAAGGGTTAACTCGGTTTATGGATCTACATCATTTTCTTATAACGATATGGTGTATTTAGATCTTACTGCTAGAAATGATTGGTCTTCTGCATTGGCAGCAGAAAACAGATCGTATTTTTATAGTTCTGCTAGTGTGAGTGTACTTTTAAATGAAATATTTAATCTTCAAGAGTCTAATATTAACTTATTGAAGCTTAAAGCAAGTACAGCTAGTGTTGGTAACGACACTGGGGCTCAGCAAATAGTAAATTTATTTTCAGTAGCATCAAATGGATATTTAGGAAACACACAAATTAATAGACCTAATATTAGATTTAGTGAAAGCCTTCAGCCAGAAGATGTAAAATCAAATGAATTTGGTTTAGAGTTCAAAGCTTTCAATAATAGATTATATGCAGACTTTGCTTATTACGATATTAGTAGTAAAAACTTAATCTTTGATGTTCCTGTAGATCCTGGTACTGGATACGATTTCTTTAGAGAAAATGTAGGGGAGATTACTAACAAAGGTTTTGAGATATTAGTGGGAGGAACTCCAGTAAGCAATCAGAACTTTGGTTGGGATGTCTCTGTAAATATGGCTAAGAATAAAAACGAATTAGTAAGTTTAATTGATGGGCAAGAAAACTTTACTTTTAGTTCTAGTAATGGAGGGATTGTAGATGTAAGAGCTCAAGTAGGAGAAGGATATGGAGATATCTATGCTACCGATTGGTTGCGTAACGATAATGGAGACCTTGTTTTAACTGCTGAAGGTCGCCCACAAGCAACTTCAGAGCGTGTGAAAGTAGGAAATTATCAGCCAGATTTTTCAGGAGGTTTTACAAATACTTTTAGAATTAAAGATTTTACATTAAACGCTTTAGTTGATTTTAGAGTTGGTGGAGAAGTATTTTCTTATACAGATGCACAACTTGATGCAACAGGAGTTTCTAAAAAATCTTTACAATACAGAGATGGTGGTGTTGTAGTAGATGGTGTTATTGATGACGGTAATGGTAATTACACCCAAAATACAGAGAATATTACTGCTCAAGAATATTGGGGGGCTGTAAGTGGGATAGGTTCAGAATATGTGTTTTCTCAAACAAATGTACGTTTAAGAGAATTGAGTTTAACTTATAACTTACCTTCTAAATTTTTGGATCGCTCCTTCTTAACAGGTTTGTCTTTAAGTGCAGTAGGTAGAAACTTATTCTTTATTTACAAAGAAGCTGATAATTTTGATCCAGAATCTAGTTACTCAACTTCTAACTTGGGGCAAGGAGTGTTATTTTATGCGCTTCCAACAACAAGAAGCATCGGACTTAGTTTGAACGTTAAATTTTAAAAATGTACGCCATGAAAAAATTCAAATATATAACAGGTCTTTTGTGCCTCCTAGTAGGAATATCTTGTACAAAAGATTTTGACGAAATAAACACAAATAATCAAGGCTTTACCTCAGATGAGGTGAGTGCAAAATATTTCTTAACTAGTGCTCAGGTTGGTCTATATGCTCCTGGTCGTTTCGAATATTGGAGAGCACATTTAATTCATACCGATAGATTTGCGGGGCATTTTACTTTTGGAATGAACCAAAGCTGGTGGGCAGATGGACTTTCATACACTTATGATCCTGGATATACAGATGCGGCATACGACTGGCTCGCAGGATATTTTGGAAATATTAAATCGTTTGGAGATTTAACAGCTGAAGGAGGAGAGTTTGAAAATCAGTTTATGTATGCAATGTCCTTAATTATGAAAGGACTTTATTACCAAATGTATACAGATACTTTTGGTATGGTTCCATTTAGTGAAGCTGGAGTAGAGGGGTTTTTGACTCCTAAATATGATACTCAAATGGAAATTTATAAAGGCATTATAGCTGATCTTGATACTGCTATGAATATTATTGGAGATGAAGAAAGAACAGGTTTAGGAATTGATGATGCAGGAGCTAATGATGTTTACTGTGGAGGTGATTTACAGTTGTGGAAAAAATTAGCAAATACTTTAAAGTTAAGATTAGGAACTCGTGCTTTAGGAGCTCCTGGTGAGAATTTTGCAACTCAAACTATAACAGAAGCAATGTCGCAGCCTCTTTTAGATGCTGGAAGCGGTAGTGTAACAATGAAAAAAGACTTTGTTATTAGTGAGTGGACATCTTCTTCTTATGGAGATGTATGGAATGATTTTGGTGTAGGATCAGACTGGACTGTTAGTCAGCCTCTTATTAATTTACTTCAAGATAATAACGATCCTAGGTTAGCTATCTATGCAAAACCAGCTAAAGGAGGGACTTTTAATTTTGAAAATGATGGAGATGATGATTTTATGGAGAGAGTAGATTTTATGGAAGCTGCTTTAATAGCTGCTGGTGCTACTTATACAAGAACAGATAATGGAAACACTGTGGTGTTAGAAGTACCATCAGGGCAATATATTGGTCAGCCAGTTAGAATGAATGGTTTAACTATGCCATACGTTCGTTATGACCTGTTTAGTACTCCTTCGGATGCTATTATCCAGCCAAGAGGTAAAGAAGCAGAAGGATATCCAGAAATAATAATTAGTAGTGCAGACTCTTATTTTTTACAAGCGGAAGCTGCTGTTAAAGGTATTGGCTCTGGAGATGCGCAAGCTTTATTCACTTCTGGTATAAAAGAGGCTATGAAGCTATGGAATATAGGAGAAGGAGATGCAGATACTTATATTGCATCAAGTGCTATTGCTGATATTTCTGTAGGAACAACAGAAGAGAAATTAGAAAAAATAGCATTACAGCGTTGGTTGGCAAGCTATACAGATGGTTTTGAAGCTTGGGCAGTTGTAAGAAAAACTGGTTACCCTCAAGAGTTAGCTGCTGGAGTTAACAACCAAACTATTTTTGAATTAGGAACTTTAAATGGAGCATACCCACAAAGGCTTCGTTATGGAACTGGAGCACAGGCAAATCCTAATTTTAATGCTGCAATTAGTACGCAAGGACCAGATGCGCAAGGAACAAAATTGTGGTGGGCAAAATAAAATACTGTTAGTTAATTAATATTCCCTCATTGGTCGTCTAAATTTATTAGACGACCTTTTTTTATATAATATATTTATGGGGATAACTAACTGATAATTATCATTTTTTGCAGAGGCTTATAGTAGTATTTTTGTGTGGCAAATTGTGAGATTATGAGTAATTCTTTAATTCAAAAATACAATGTTCCTGGGCCTAGATATACAAGTTATCCTACAGTGCCATTTTGGGACTCAAGTACTTTCTCTTCAGAAAAATGGAAAACTTCAATTAAGCAATCGTTCTCAGAAAATAATGGAGAGTTAAGTCTTTATATTCATTTACCATATTGCGAAAGCTTGTGTACTTTTTGTGGGTGTCATAAGCGAATTACAAAACGACATGAATTAGAATCGCCGTATATAAAAACTCTTTTAGAAGAGTGGAAACTATATTTATTTTTATTTGAAACTACTCCTAAAGTTAAAGAAATTCATCTAGGAGGTGGGACTCCAACTTTTTTTTCAGCAGAAAACCTCAAGCAATTAATCGATGGGATTTTTAAATATGCTGAAAAAGCAGATGATTATGAATTCAGTTTTGAAGGACATCCAAATAATACAACAAAGGAACATTTACAAACACTATATAATTTAGGGTTTAGAAGGGTTAGTTATGGGGTTCAAGATTATAATCTGGAGATACAGCAAGCAATACACAGAATACAACCTTTTGAAAATGTAAAAAAAGCGACCGATTTAGCTAGGGAGATTGGTTACACATCTATAAGTCATGATTTAATTTTTGGTTTGCCATTTCAGAAAATGGAACATGTGGTAGACACTATCAATAAAACCTTGTTATTAATGCCAGAACGAATAGCTTTTTATAGTTATGCTCATGTGCCATGGGTAAAGGGAAACGGGCAAAGAGGGTTTGATGAAAATGATATTCCGAAGGGAGATGAGAAACGTACTTTGTATGAAACTGGTAAAAAATTATTGGAAGAGTTGGGGTATATTGAAATCGGAATGGATCATTTTGCGCTAAAAAGAGACAGCCTAACCATGGCGATGAATGAGAAAGAATTACATCGTAATTTTATGGGATATACTACCCAAAAAACAAATATGATGATTGGGCTTGGAGCATCCAGTATAAGCGATAGTTGGTATGCATTTGCTCAAAATGTAAAAAATATAGAGGAGTACTCGCAGTTGGTGGAAGAAGGAATTATACCCGTTTTTCGAGGACATGTTTTAGATAAAGAAGATTTGATAATTAGGAAGCATATTTTAAATTTAATGTGTAACCTTCAGACTTCATGGGAAAGTTCTGATAGCATTTTTGAAGACTTACCTAATGTAGTGACTGCTCTATCTGAATTTGAAAACGATGGATTAATTTCAATTTGTAGAGATCGGCTTATTGTAAATGAAAAGGGGAGACCATTTGTAAGAAATATTTGCATGGCTTTTGATATGTACTTAAAGAAATCAAAACCTGAAAATAAGTTATTCTCAATGACTGTTTAGTAGCTTTTTAGAGTTTAGAGAGGGGTGCTCAAAAAATTATTTTTAAGGAACAATACAATCGGGATTGGCTTTTACCATTAATTGAATGTCCGATGGCGACAGGTAAGGGATTCCCAAACCTAAGCCGCGTACAATAAATAATATACCTATACAGATAACGAAAACAGGAATTGCTTTCGTTATTTTTTTTCGTACAGAAACCGATAAGAAATTGCCTAAATAAACAGCACTTGTCATTAACGGAATGGTTCCTAATCCGAAGAAAACCATATAGATGGAGCTTTGGTAGGGATTGCCTAATGCTATGGCAGTAAATAACGCCATATAAACTAATCCGCATGGGAGGAACCCATTTAAAATGCCAATTGAAAAGAGTGCTGAAGTTTTTTTCTTTTTAAGCTGTTTTCCTAATGCCGATTGTACTCTGGAAATCCAAAGCATCATCTTTTTTGTAATGAGATTACTTTTAGTTTTTTTTAAAGGAATTAATGCAATTAAAATAATAATAATGCCTATAATTATTGATAAGCGTTGTTGTAGTCCGCTTACAAAAAGCCCTTTTCCTAGCCATCCAAAAATAAAACCAATAAGGGCATAAGTCAAAATTCTTCCTGAATGATAAATTACAATTTGAAATGCTTTTTTTGTTTTGTTTTTATGATCTAAAGGTAATAAAAAGGCAATAGGGCCGCACATTCCAATACAATGGAAGCTTCCTAACATTCCTAATATTACTGCAGATAAAAGCATAGTTTTATAAACTTAATTCTTTTTTATAATAAAACCCTTCATTATGGTAACTCCAATCTACCTCTATATTCCAACGTCCGCTAGGAAGTTTTTCTTCGGGAATCAAAAAAGTAGAATTAGTAAGTTTCAAAATAGTATTAAAGTCTAATTTTTTATTGGAAGGACGATAGAGAAATACCTCGCCTGTAACTTCCTCCACATTAATTTCAGAAGGGAAAGTAATAAGCAACCCTTCGGCAATGTTTTCAACATTTAATTGAAATCCTTTTTCCTTAGCTTTTTGAGCTTTATTAATTTTACTTTGGTATTCGAGTTCCTTTTTATAGTAATCTTTGGTAACTAAATCGTGGTCGTATATTTTGTTAGTATTCATCTTGATAACAAAGTACATGATGAAACTAATAAATAGTACAAAGGCAATAATAATTCCTGTTCCCCAGTTAAATTTCATGGCTTTTTTATTTTCTGTAACTTCTTGGACCTAAAAATGTAGTCGAAGTTGTTTCGATTAATGTATTGTTGCTAAAGACACCAATTTTTAATGTCGTTTTATCTTTTTGTAAAAAGGCTTTATCAATTTCAATAAATAAAGTTCCTTCGTGTAATCCTTCTTTAGGAATGTCAAAATTTTCCTTAGAAACTAATTTAACTTCTCCTTTGGGGCTTAATAATTCAAAATGAATATTATCAATTTCTTTTACTGTTTTATTGATAATTTTAAAGGTATAGACATTGCTAATAATATGCTCCCCTTTGTGTTCATAGAGTTGTCCAGGAAGTCTAAGAACACTTGCTTCTACATCGTTTCTTAAAAATAACATTCCTATAAGGAGACCTATTAAAATTAATAAAACAGCAGCATAGCCTTTTAGTCTAGGAGTAAGTTTAAAAGAAGCCTTTTTTTCAATATTCTCTTCACTTGCATAGCGAATTAACCCTTTTGGTAAATTCACCTTTTCCATAATTGTATTACACTCATCAATACAAGCAGTACAATTAACACATTCTAGTTGTGTTCCATTTCTAATATCAATTCCAGTGGGGCAAACATTTACACATTGTTTGCAGTCTATACAATCTCCAACCCCAAGCGCATCTCTATCTTCTCCTTTTTTGAATTTTTTTCTTCCATTTTCAGCCTCTCCACGTTTATGATCGTAGGCCACAATGATAGATTTAGTGTCGAGGAGTACGCCTTGTAATCTTCCGTAGGGACAAGCAATAATACAAACCTGTTCTCTAAACCACGCAAAAACAAAATAGAAAACTGCTGTAAATATGAGTAATGAAATAAGGGTTGAAATATGGTCAAATGGGTTCTCGGTTATATAGCGTAAAAGTTGATCGCTCCCAATGAGGTAAGCAAGAAAAACATTAGCTATAATAAATGAAATACAAAAAAAGATAAACCATTTTAAAGTTCTTTTTCTAATTTTTTCTGCGTTCCATTCTTGCTTTTCTAAACGCATTTGCGCACCACGGTCGCCATCAATCCAATATTCAATACGTCTAAAAACCATTTCCATAAAAATGGTTTGTGGGCAAATCCATCCACAAAATATTCTTCCAAAAGCTACAGTAAATAAAGTAATAAAAACTACTCCAATAATCATGCAGATTACAAATAGATAGAAGTCTTGTGGCCAAAACGGGAAACCAAAAATATTAAACCTTCGTTCTAAAACATTAAAAAGCAAAAACTGATTCCCGTTAATTTTAATGAAAGGCGCTAAAATTAAAAAGGAAAGCAGGAAATAACTCACATATTTACGATATGTATAGAATTTTCCATTTGGTTTTTTTGGAAATACCCATGCTCTTTTCCCTTCTTCATTAACAGTACCGATAGAATCTCTAAAATTTTCTTCGGACGTTTCCATATGCTGTTTTTATAGGTTTAAATCCCTTATAGAGGGTTTAATTCTCTTACGCTTTACGTAAAAAGAATTATTTGTTTTGTTAGATTCCTTCGGGGTTCATTCCGAGGGAGTTGATTCTATATAAAAAAGTGGTTTATCTTTTTTAAGATTGAATAGTATAACACAACAACCTTATAGTTTTTGGTTGCTGTATATTATTATTCAGTTACTTCAGCTTCTTTCCAAATATCTCCTTCTGGTTCTTTTGGGTCTGTAGGATTTGTTCCGTGTAAGGTTAAAATATAACTAGCAACCAATTGTATTTCAGAAGGTTTGAGAGATTGTTTCCAAGCAATCATTCCTTTTCCACTTCGTCCACCTTCGGTTATTGTATGGAATATGTTTTTTATTCCTCCCCCTAAAATCCAGTAATCATCGGTTAGATTAGGACCAATAGCGCCTCCTCCATCTGCACGGTGACAAGCAACACAATTTATTTTAAATATTTCAGCTCCCTTTTTAATATCCCCATCTTCTGTTAAGGCTACTACAGTTTTAGCATCTACTAAATCTACCGCAGTTTTTTTGTATTCTTCAATAGCAATTTTTGCAGCAGCAACTTCTTTTTCATATTCTACTTTTTGAGAATCGCCATTTAAAACTTCATATTTAATTAAATAAATGGCTGCAAAAAGTATACTTGCATAGAATCCATATAACCACCATGGCGGCAATGAATTATCTAGTTCTTTAATTCCGTCGTAATTATGATCTAAAATAATTTCCCCTTCTTCTTCAATAGGTTTTGTTTTGGTTAGTTTTTTAAGAAGGTTTTTATACCATGAATTTTCTTCAGCTTCTTTAAGTTGTTCTTCAGACAACAGCGCTTTTGTAAGGCTATTCATGGAAGCTACAACTATTTCAACTGCAACAAGTAGTAGTGTAAATAATACTAGAAATATAGCTACTTGTGGATATTCTATAAAAGCTGGTTTACTTCCAGAATCTATAAAATATTCAGCAGCACAAAAAACAATAAAAACTATTAGTAGAACTCGTAAATATGATGTAAAATTTCTCATGATGTTAGGTCGGTTTTATCGTTATTGTCTAATGGAAACTGACTCAATTTATTGATATAATCTTTTTTAGCAGTAAAAACCCACCAAAATAGAATTACAAAAAAGACGAAAAATATAAGTAGGGAAAAGATGGGGTAGATTGCAACCCCGTCTATCGATTCCATGTAATTTTTAACAAACTTCATCATAACTATTTGGTTTTACTAGTTGATTCTTCTTGATTGAAATCTATTTTTATATCAGTTCCTAATCGTTGTAAATAAGCAATTAACGCTACAATTTCACGATTTTTCATTTCTATAAAATCTTCATTATTAAGTTCAGCTGCACGCTTATCTTCTTCATAAGTTTCTTTAAAATCAGGATCTTGATATAAGTTTTGTTCTATAGTATGCGCTTGTTTGTCCATGTCTTGTTGCGCATTAGCTATTTCTTCTTCCGTATATGGAACTCCAAGTTTTACCATAGCTTTCATTTTAGCTTCTATGTCAGATCGGTCGAGTTCGTCCATAATTAACCAACGGTAAGAAGGCATAATACTTCCTGCGGATGTACTCTGTGGATCGTACATATGGTTAAAGTGCCAGTTGTCGTTATATTTTCCTCCAATACGATGTAAATCTGGTCCAGTACGCTTACTTCCCCATAAAAATGGATGATCGTAAACATATTCCCCTGCTTTGGAATATTCTCCGTAGCGCTCTACTTCACTTCTAAAAGGACGAATCATTTGTGAATGACAAGAAACGCATCCTTCTCTAATATAGATATCCCTTCCTTCTAATTCTAATGGGGTGTAAGGCGTAACACTTGAGATGGTTGGGATATTAGATTTAACCAATAATGTGGGCACAATTTGAACGATTCCTCCAATTAGAATAGCTATAGTTGCTAGAATTGTTAATTGTACGGGTTTTCTTTCTAACCAACTGTGGAAATTTTCTCCTGAAAGTCTCTTTTTAGAAACTCTTGTTAAAGGAGCAGCTTCCGCTAATTCATCCTTAACATCTACCCCTAGCTTAATAGTTCTTACGGCATTGTAAACCCCTATGGCAGCACCAATTAAATACATGGTTCCTCCTGCGGCTCTCATAGCGTACATTGGAATGATTTGCTGTACTGTTTCTAAGAAATTTCCGTAGAGCAACGTTCCGTCTGGATTAAATTGATTCCACATGGAAGCTTGTGTAAATCCAGCTACATACATTGGAAGTGCATAAAGTATAATTCCTAACGTTCCAATCCAGAAGTGGAAGTTGGCTAATTTTAATGAATATAACTTTGTTTTGAACATTTTTGGAACTAGGTAATAAATCATTCCAAATGTTAAGAAACCATTCCATGCTAATGCCCCTACGTGTACGTGTGCAATAATCCAATCGGTAAAATGCCCAATAGCATTTACAGATTTTAAAGAAAGCAAAGGGCCTTCAAATGTTGCCATTCCGTAACCTGTAATAGCTACCACAAAGAATTTTAAAACAGGATCCACACGAACTTTATCCCAAGCTCCTCGTAAAGTTAAGAGTCCGTTTATCATACCTCCCCAAGAAGGCATTAATAACATTACCGAAAATGCAACCCCTAGATTTTGAGCCCATTCTGGTAAGGCAGTATATAATAAATGATGAGGTCCAGCCCATATATAAATAAATATTAGCGACCAAAAATGTACAATTGATAGTCTATATGAATAAATAGGTCTGTTGGCAGCTTTTGGAACAAAGTAATACATAAGTCCTAAAAATGGAGTTGTAAGGAAAAACGCTACTGCATTATGTCCGTACCACCATTGTACTAAAGCATCTTGCACCCCTGCATATACAGAATAGCTTTTCATGGCGCTAACTGGAAGTTCGATATTATTGAATATATGTAATACTGCAACGGTTACAAAAGTTCCTAAATAAAACCAAATAGCAACATATAAATGGCGTTGTCTTCTTTTAAGAATAGTACCAATCATATTAATTCCAAAGGCAACCCATATTACTGCAATAGCAATATCTATTGGCCATTCTAATTCTGCATATTCTTTAGAAGAAGTATATCCTAAAGGGAGCGAAATTGCTGCGGCAACAATAATAAGTTGCCATCCCCAGAAATTTAAACCACTTAAAAAGTCGCTATACATTCTAGCTTTTAAAAGTCTTTGTAATGAGTAATAAACTCCAGCAAAAATTGCATTTCCTACAAAAGCGAAAATAACTGCATTTGTGTGTAAAGGTCTTAATCTACCAAAGCTTAACCACGAGACACCGTCGGTTAGGTGTGGGAATATAAATAAAAATGCGAGCAGTAGACCTACTAGCATTCCAACTAATCCCCAGAACATAGTAGCATAAAGAAACTTCTTTACAATTTTGTTGTCGTAGTAAAATTGTTCCATTTCCATAGTTTATGATTGTTGTTTATTTTTGGTTTTACAAGTTTCAGTTTTACAAGAATCTTTTTTTATTTCATCTTCAAATAACATACGTACAGAGGGAGTGTAACTATCGTCATATTGCCCAGATTTTACAGCGCTTATAAAGGCAATAAAAAAGATTAAGGCAATTAAAATACTTATTGATAATAGTATATATATAACACTCATGATTGTATATTGTATTGCAAAATTATGGGCAACTATTATCAAAAAGAATGACAATTATCATGTTGCCTTATCAAATTAATTTTCTACTTACAAAATTTGTACACAACGTTGTAAAAACAACAATACTAATAGAGCTTAGCGGCATTAAGATTGCTGCAATAACGGGAGATAAATGCCCGGTAACAGCAAATAATAACCCTATAATATTATAGATAAAAGACAGTATAAAACTTGCTTTGATAATGTTAATGCCTTTTTTGCAAGTGTTTAAATACTTGTTTAATTCAGTAATATTTCTAGCGTCTAATATTGCGTCGCAGGCAGGGGAGAATATATTTACATTTTCTGAAATAGCTATCCCAACATCGCTTTGCTTTAGAGCACCAGCGTCATTGAGACCGTCGCCAATCATTACTATTTTAGCACCTTCTTCTTGATGATGCTTTATGTAAATCAATTTATCATAAGGTTGCTGGTTAAAAAGCAACTTTGTATTTATAGGAAGTAATTTACATAAATTTTCTTTTTCACTTGCATTATCTCCAGATAAAATTACGAGTTCATATTTTTTATTGAGTTTATTAAATAGTTTAGAGATGCCTTTTCTGTATTGGTTATAAAAAACATACCTTCCTTTATATTTATTATTTGTACTAATATGAACACTCGTTTTTAGCACTTCTTTTGCAGTATTTTTATTAACAAAACTTGCAGAGCCTACTTTGATATTTTGATTGTTTACACGGGCTTCCAGTCCTTTTCCTGTAGTTTCTTTAAATTCATCTAAAGAAATAATATTGTTTGCTTTTAAAAGTTGATAAAGCTGTCTGCTTAATGGATGGTTGGAGCCTCGGAGGGTGTTTTTTAACAAAATCTCTTCATCTGCATTCAGGACTTCGCCCTCGTAGGTAATTGTGTTTTTATTGGAAGCTGTAATAGTTCCAGTTTTGTCAAAAATTATGGTATCTATTTTTGCTAATTTTTCAATTACATACCCATCTTTTAAATAAAAGCCTTTTTTGCCAAAAATCCGTAATAAATTCCCTAATGTAAAAGGTGCAGAGAGTGCTAAGGCACATGGGCAGGCTATAATTAAAATAGCTGTAAAAACATACATTGCTTGAGAAGCATCTTTCCATAACCAATAAAAGAGAGATGAAAATGCTATGATTAAAATTGCAATGGTAAAATATTTACTTATTTGGTCGGTAATACTTTTAAAATGAGTTGTATTTTCTTTCTTAAAGGCATCGTTACTCCAAAGTTGCGTTAAATAACTTTGAGAAACAGTTTTTAAAGCTTCTACCTCGATACTATTTCTTGTTTGTTTCCCACCAGCAAATATTTTATCTCCCGAAGTTTTAGTAACAATATCCGACTCGCCAGTAACAAAGCTATAATCAATTTTTGCCTCTCCTTTTATAAGAATACAGTCAACAGGGATAATTTCTTCACTTCTAATTAAAATTCGGTTCCCTTTTTTTACGTCTTGAACTTGAATGTTTTCTTCTTGATTGTTATTTTTAATCACTGTAACTCCTATGGGGAAGTAGCTTTTATAGCTTCTTTCAAAAGACAAAAAGTTGTATGTTTTCTGCTGAAAAAATTTTCCAATTAGTAGGAAGAATACAAGCCCAGACAGACTGTCGAAAAAGCCTTGGCCAGTACCGCTTATAATTTCGTAGGTACTTCTTATAAAAAGAACAGCAATTCCTAAGGCAATAGGAATGTCTATATTTAATATTTTAGATTTTATGCCTTTATATGCCGAGATAAAATAATCGGAAGAAGCATAGAAAACTACGGGCAGTGAAAAGGCAAACATAATCCACCTAAAGAAAGGTTTGTAATGGTCAAGCCAATATTCATTTACTTCAAAATATTCAGGAAACGATAAAAACATGATGTTTCCGAAGGCAAAACCAGCAATTCCGAGTTTGTATATTAGACTTCTGTTAATAGAAGTGTTTTCTGTATTCTTATTTTCTAGATTTATTTTAGGTTCATAACCAATAGTAGCCAATAAAAGCACAAGACTTTTGAGGTTATAACTTTCGGTTTTATATGTTACTCGAATTGTTTTTTTTGGGAAATTAACCTGAGCATCTTTTACATTTGAATTTATTTTATGGAGATTTTCCAAAACCCATATACAAGAGCTGCAATG
The DNA here is from genome assembly GCF_000260115.1 of Galbibacter orientalis DSM 19592. Lineage (GTDB taxonomy): Bacteria > Bacteroidota > Bacteroidia > Flavobacteriales > Flavobacteriaceae > Galbibacter > Galbibacter orientalis. The sequence continues at coordinate 1,463,835 of NZ_JH651379.1, forward strand.
AATTGTTGGGATGTAAAGATTTACAATTTGGAGGTTATCATCATTAAATTCAAGAAGACTTTCAACGATTTTTTGATTTTCTAAGATATCATATTTTCCACGAATTTCTTTTGGAGTAATCCCTGGATTTTTATCTAAATCGTAATAAGACGTTAGGTTGTTATCTGAAAATATTTGATAAACAGTTTTACAACCATTACAGCAAAAAATCTTATCATCAAAAAATAAGGAGTCTTGCTCACAATCTAGACCACAATGAAAACATGAATTGCTCAATTTCTTAGTTTTAAAAGGTCAAATCTCTATAAATATATAAATAAAAAGTATGATATTTGTCATTGTAAAATGATTTAATGAATAATGCAAAGCGCTACAGAGATGAGTAAATGTGAACAATGTATAGTGCGAAAATTTAGTTCCTTAAAAAGCTTAGATAAATCAGAATTAATAAGTATTTCTGAATGTAAAACTTCTCAACAAATAGAAAAAGGCTCTTTTCTTTTTGAAGAAGGAGATCATTTAAATGGAGTTTATTGTATTAAGTCTGGGATTTGTAAGCTTACAAAATTGGCTTCTAATGGAAAGAGTCATATTGTAAAATTCATCAAAAAAGGAGATTTATTAGGGCAACGAAGCATTGTTAGTGATGATGCCGTTGGATTATCGGCAACAGCTATAGAAACAATGGAGGTTTGTTTTATTCCGAAATCGGAAATACTTTCTGTATTTAAAAACAATGCTAATTTTTCTGCGGATATAATAAATGACATCTGCTATGATTTAAAATTGGCAAATGAGCATATAGTGCAAATGGCACAAAAACCGGTTAAATCTAGGTTTGCTTCTTCATTGCTAAGCTTATATGAAGAATTTGGAGTTGATAAAGAAGGCTTTTTAAAAATATCCCTTTCCAGAGAAGAATTTGCCAACATTGTAGGAACAGCTACAGAATCTATGATTAGAATGATTTCCGATTTTTCAAAAAAGGAATTGATTGAGACCGAAGGGAAAAAAATAAAATTACTAAATAACGTTAAGTTAGGACTTTTGGCAGAAGACCTCTAGCTTAAGATAGCTATAATTTCATTATGTTTTTGCATTTTTGCATGGTCTAACGCTGTTAGTCCATTTGCATCTTTAATGGCTTTGTTAGCATCATTTTTAAGTAACAGCTTAATAATTTCTGGTCTCCCAAAAGTAGCAGCAAAAATTAATGCAGTACTCCCGTTACCATTTGATAAATTTACACTTGCATTATGAGCAAGGAGTAATTCTGCAATGGTAATATATCCTTTAAAACAAACGCCCATTAAAGCGGTATTTCCTGAAGCATCTTTTGCATCTATTTCTGGATTGAACTTTAAAATGGTTCTTGCCACCTCATTGTTTCCATAATAAGTTGCCAATAATAAAGGAGTAGAACCACGTTGATCTCTCTGGTTTACCAATTCAGAATTTTTGGTAAGCAGTTCTTCTACTTTGTTTAAATCTTCAGATCGGATGGCATTAAATAATTCTTCTGTTTTCATGTGTAATTTTAAGAATAAGCACGCTATTAAAGCACTTCTCTCAAAAGTACAATTTTAGGCTGATAATTGGTGTTGATTTAGATTAGAATTAATAATGTAACTATTTATTTTTTTTGAAGTTAATAATGTTTTTCTTTGAAAAAAGGAGCTAAGTAAGATTGTGCAGAGTTGTAAAATACTGATAATCAATAAAAATTTAGAAATAAACTAGAAATAAATAGATTAATCCGAAATAAAGACGTTTCTTTGCACTCAATAGCAATGAAGCACATACAAAATTTGGTATTTTTTATCCTTCCGAGAATTTATTATCCCACTTTTTTTTAGACTTTTTGCCACAGATACATAATTTCTTGTAATTGTGTTCTTGTCAATTTTTATAATTGATGTGCACAGCCTACATGATTTTATTGTATCGACTTATAAAAATTTAAAATTATTATACAATGAAAGAAGGGACAGTAAAGTTCTTTAACAGAACCAAAGGATTTGGATTTATCACTGAAGATGGTAGTAATGAAGATATCTTTGTACACGAAAGTGGTTTAATTGATAACATCAATGAAAACGACAAAGTAAGATTTGAAACCGAAAGAGGTAGAAAAGGAATGAATGCAGTAAACGTAGAAATCGTTGACTAAGCATTTATAAAAATAAAACCATCCTTATTTTGAGGGTGGTTTTTTTAATTCCATTTACTGGGGTTTATCTGGCGCTTTTGCGCTCTTGTAATTAAAATGATTTTCGTTTAGCTACTTTGTAGATTTGCTCTGAAGTAGTTTTTATTAACTATAAATAATATACGCACTATGCTTATAATTCCGATTAAAGAAGGTGAGAACATTGATAGAGCCTTAAAAAGATACAAACAAAAGTATAGAAAAACACAACAATTAAAGAAGCTACGTAGCAACCAACACTTTACAAAACCTTCACAACAAAGAAGAGAAGAAGTTGCAAAAGCTATGTACAAGCAAGAATATCAAAGAAAGTTAGAGGATTAACCTCTAACTTTTTTCTTTTTACTCTTATTTTTAAGAAGGCATACTATTTATATTCACTACTAAGCCTTCATTTGCTCTGATATTAAAAACAGTTTGGTCTTCAAAGATTAAATACTGACCTTTTATTCCTTTTAAAACCCCAGTGTATTCGGGAGTTTTAGATAAATTGAGACTTTTTGGTTTTACAGGGTATGCTTCCACTGGAAATTCAATGGTTGTTTCTTCATTTTGATTAATAAAATAAGGCAACGCTTCCTCAGGGATGTATTGTTTTAACTGGTCTCTATAGGTCGCTAAATTTTCGTCTGTAATATCATTTTGGAGCATTTTGCGCCAATTTGTTTTGTCAGAAACGTGGTCTTTTAAGGCAACTTCCATAATTCCCGCTAAATATCTATTAGGAAGTTCTGCTATTTCAATAGCTTCATGTGCTCCTTGGTCTATCCATCTAGTTGGAATTTGACTCTTTCTAGTAACACCAACTTTTATACTGCTAGAATTTGCTAAATAAACAATATGCGGCTGTAATTGGGCTTCTTTTTCGTAAGCCAAATCTCTATCTTCAATATCTAAATGTGCTTTACTTAATTCGGGCTTTAAAATCCAATCGGCAGCTTTTGGAGTTTCAAAAAAACAACTTTTGCAAAATCCTTGTCGGTATATAGGTTTGTCTAAATGACAAGAAAGACATTCGAATTTTATAAACTTAATTTGAATCTTTTTATTGAGAAGCTGATTGAAATTTAGGTAGTTGTTTTCAAAGACTAAGTAGTAATTTATTGGTTTTGTGTATTCAGTTTGCATTTTAGTGAGAACACCTTCGAACATGATAAAAGTTTTTTCCTATTTTTATCAAATATAATTTAAATAAATGTCAATTCCATTATTCAACTCGATTGCTTCATGGCTTTTAAAAAAGCGTTTTCATCAGATGGAACTTTTTTTAAAATATCCAGGAGAAGTACAAACAGAGGTGCTTATTCAATTAATGTCTGTAGCTAAAGATACCGAAATGGGGAAGAAGTATGTTTTCTCCGAAATTGAGTCGTATGCTACCTTTGCCGATCGTGTTCCAATTGTTCGCTATGAAGATATTGAACCAATGATTGAAAGAGCTCGTAAGGGAGAAAGTAATATTTTTTGGCCTTCAAATATAAAATGGTTTGCAAAAAGTAGTGGAACTACCAATGCTAAAAGTAAGTTTATTCCTGTAAGTACAGAGTCGTTAGAAGATTGTCATTTTAAAGCAGGGAAGGATATGCTTTCTCTTTATTTTAATAATAATGAAGATTCTAAGCTTTTTACTGGAAAAAGTTTAAGACTTGGAGGGAGCAAGGAGCTGTATCAAGATAATAACACTTTTTTTGGAGACCTTTCAGCAATAATTATTGATAATATGCCTTTTTGGGCAGAAATGAGTAGTACGCCTAGCAATAAGGTGTCTTTAATGAGTGAGTGGGAAAGTAAGTTGGCAGCTATTGTAGAAGAAACAGTTAGGGAAGATGTTACAAGTCTTGCCGGAGTGCCATCTTGGATGCTTGTTTTGTTGAATGAAGTTTTAGAAAAGACAGGAAAAAATCATCTGTTCGAAATATGGGAGAATTTAGAAGTATACTTTCATGGAGGAGTAAGCTTTAACCCATATAGAGAACAATATCAAAAAATATTACCACGAAAGAATTTTAGGTATTACGAAATTTATAATGCTTCTGAAGGCTTTTTTGCTATTCAGGACCGTAATAACTCGGACGAATTATTATTGATGCTTGACTATGGTATTTTTTATGAATTTATCCCGATGGATGTTTATGGAACCCCAAATGAAAAAGTAATTCCACTTTGGGAAACAGAAATAAATAAAAATTACGCTATTGTAATTACCACAAATGCGGGTTTATGGCGCTATTTAATTGGAGATACCGTGCGTTTTACGTCAACGTCTCCTTACAGGATCAAAGTAACAGGGAGAACAAAACACCATATTAATGTTTTTGGAGAAGAGCTAATTATAGAGAATGCTGAGGAAGCCTTACAAAGAGCCTGTAAAGAAACAGGGGCCGAAATAATAGATTATACTGCAGGGCCTATTTTTATGCAAGGAAAAGAAAAAGGAGCGCATGAATGGTTGATAGAATTTAGAAAATTACCAGAAGATATTAATGTTTTTGCTGGGGTAATGGACAATGCGCTTAAAACTCTTAATTCTGATTACGAAGCTAAGCGTTATAATAATATTACACTTAACATGCCAACCATACATATTGCAAGAAAAAACCTTTTTTATGATTGGTTAAAGAAATACGATAAGTTAGGAGGACAGCACAAAATCCCTAGACTCTCTAGCAATAGGCATTATCTAGAAGAGTTACTGGAAATGAGTAAAGGAAGCTAATTTTTCTTTGGAAAAATTAGCTAGATATTGAAAGATAAATGTAGAAGTGTTTTTGTAGAGGTATTAGCTATAAGTTGAACAGACCAACAAAAATTTTAATAAATTTAAATAATCAAACTCTAATATGAATTCATAACTGAAGTTGAAAAATGAAATTCCTGATTAACAAACCATATCTGATTTTTTGGACATCTATTCCGATAATAATCTTGTTCGGAATTTTGACTAAAGCAGACTCTTTCGGATTTAATATTTACGACACTTATTTTATAATTGCAACTAATGATTTAATAATCCTGTTTTCAATCCTTTTTGGAATAATCGGGCTTGGATATTGGACTATGCTGAAAGCAAATAGAAAACTATCCAAATGGCTGAATTTCACTCATATTGTGCTGACTTTTGGCGGAATTTTGATAATTTGGATTTTATCTCAGCTTTACAGAGAATCGATAAAGGAATTTGATTTTAATGATAATCTGACTTTTGCAATCTATTCAATCGCTTTGATTACTGTTTTCGGACAAATAATATATCCGATTAATATTGTAAGCGGATTAATAAAAAGTAAACCCAGTGGCTAACATGTGTATCAGGTACACCTTATAAAATAACTACTATTTTTTTATAAACACGTTGGCAACAACTTGAAACAATCAAATGTGAATTAATTCAAATGCATAATTATAATCTATTAAGCTTTTGCTTTTTTCATTTTCTAGCCAAGCTTTTTCCTCGTGGCTTTTCTCCATTATTTGGGTAGCATTATACCCTCTAAATGTACTCACAATAATATTTAAAGACTCTATTTCTTCTATACTGAATAATTCAGAATTGAAATCTTTTTGACTAGATTTATAAAAACATTTACCCCAATATCCATTTCCATAATCTTCCACTTTCATAAAAATATAATCCTTATTTGCCGCATAATCAAAAATACCTCCAAATCTCACTGGAACTGGACCGTAATTATGTGCCATATAATTTGAACCACTTATTGAATATGCAGTTTTCTTGTAATTATAAAAATCAGAATAAAACAATAATTTATTCATCATTGTTTCGGTAGGATTTAGCTTTTCGGCAAAAAATAAAATCATATTTAACATCTTTTCCATATCAGGTTTTCTATAACCTGAATAATTATCTGGTAATCTATTTTCAAATAAGATATCTACATATTTTTTATCATCCTTGCTTTCTTGGTAATTTTCAATGACAACGTTGATTCTTTTAAGAATTTTTACTTTTTCTTCTTGGTTTAAATCATTGTTTAAATTCACTAACAACTTAAAGTTCAAAATACTATTTGATACAGTATTAATTAAGTTAGCATTTGCTAAACTTGGAACTTCCCCTTTTTCGTGATTTCTATAACTATTGGTTCCAAAACCTAATATTTTGGACATCATGCTTGCAGATAGTCCATAAGTATTTCTTAATTTAATAACTTGGTCTGGAAAAGGAATATTATGCTTGTCCCTATATTGATTGTAAACTTGATTCAAATTAAATTCATCTAATTCTGTGGTTGTATATGATTCTCCACTATCTTCACAATAATAACTTTTGTGATTATATTCGAATTTTTCTTTTCGAAATTCTAAAGTGTTTTTTTTAATTTGTAAGGTCATTTTCTTACCTGTGATTGGACTTTTCATAATTAACTTGTTTTTAGTTTAATCCTTAAACGGGAATTCCATAAAGAATTCAGCTTTATGGAAAGAAATGCAAATTGCTTGGTCTGTGATTTGAGAGATAGTCAGCTTAATATAAATTTGTTGCCCTTTAATTATTTTACCAAAAATCCACATTTCAGTACCTCCTTGTTGAGCTTCCTCTATAGGACCTTTACTGTAATCCTCAATTTCTAGATTGAGAATTATTTCTTCACGCATTTTAGCAGTGATATTTATATCTGCAAGATTTTGAATACTATTTTTAGGACGATTGGAGAAGATAATGCCCCATACTTTAATAATCCTTCAGTTTTTGCAAGAAAGATTTTACAATTGATTTATCTGCCATTTTTACGCGTCAAATTCAATCTAAATATAAATGTATTTTAAATATAAAACACTATAAAGTTGATTTTAAATATATTATATAGTGTAATTTCAACTTTAAAGTGTAAATTAAATTAGCTTATGTCATTCCCTATTAAAACACCAACCCATTATAAAATTTCTACTTTAGTTTGTTGCTAAAAGTATCCTATACAATTGCCCTAATTTTCTTATGAAAGACCAGTAGAAGATTTGTGTATCTCTATTTTCTAGTAAAAAATTGGTTGTAATAATTTGATTTATAGTGATTTTACTTAAAAGATGTTTGCTTGAAAAACCTTTTTAGATAAGGTTTAAAAGTAACCTGATAATTTCACTTTTTTCAGTTTCATTATTCATGATATAAAATTCTTTTAATTTAGAAAGATCATTTTTATCCCATATTAAATGCTTGTTGTTCTCAAACCAAGATTTTATATTTTCTGTGGAGAGATTGCAAATTTCTTTTTCTAATATATCATCACCTTTTAATGAGGGTACATTTAATGTTTTGCCTTCGGTTACATATTTGTCCACCTCTTCTCGAATAGGAACCATATAAGGACTATGAGTGTTGTTTATAAAACAACAAAGCCCCCTAAAAGGAGGCTTTATTGATAAGGCTGTATAAAAAATATTAAGAAACTGCTTTTAATTTATTTACAGTTATCTTATTTAGTTTTTCTTCAACATATTCTTTGTTTACTTCAAGTTTGTTTTCTTTTGAACTTGGTAAATCAAACATAGCATCTGTTAAAATGGTTTCGCATAAGGATCTTAATCCACGTGCTCCCAATTCGTATTCTATTGCTTTTTCAACAATAAAATTTAATGCTTCATCATTTATTTTAAATTCAATATCGTCCATTTCAAACAGTTTTGCGTACTGTTTAATAATAGCATTTTTTGGTTCTGTTAGGATGGAACGTAGTGTTTCTGCATCCAACGGATCCATATAAGTAAGCACTGGTAATCTCCCTATAATCTCTGGAATCAAACCAAAATCTTTTAAATCTTTTGGAATAACATATTGTAATAGGTTCTCACGGTCTACTAAATCTTTTTTAGAAACACTGTAACCTACTGCTTGCATGTTTAACCTTTTGGAAATATGTCTATTAATTCCATCAAAGGCACCACCAGCAACAAATAATATATTTTCAGTATTTACTTCAATAAATTTTTGATCTGGATGTTTTCTTCCTCCTTTTGGCGGGACATTTACCACAGTTCCTTCTAGAAGTTTTAGCAATGCTTGTTGAACTCCTTCTCCAGACACGTCTCGGGTAATAGAAGGATTATCGCTTTTACGAGCAATTTTATCAATTTCATCTATAAAAACAATCCCTCTTTCTGCTTTTTCAAGATTGTAATCTGCTGCCTGTAAGAGACGAGTTAAAATACTTTCTACATCTTCTCCAACATATCCAGCTTCTGTTAAAACAGTAGCATCTACAATTGCTAAAGGAACATTTAGCATCTTGGCAATAGTTTTTGCCATAAGGGTTTTACCAGTACCGGTTTGCCCAACCATGATGATGTTACTTTTTTGGATCTCGATATCGTCTTTACTGGCTGGCTGTAATAATCTTTTATAGTGATTATAAACAGCAACAGACATCACTTTTTTAGTAGCATCTTGACCAATGATAAATTGATCTAGATATTCCTTAATCTCAGCTGGTTTTTTTAAAATCAGCTCTGAGGATAATTCACTATTCTTAGATTGTTGCGATTCTTCTAATACAATTCCATGTGCTTGTTCAATACAGCGGTCGCAAATATGTGCATCCAGACCCGCTATAAGCAAGCTAGTTTCTGGCTTTTTTCGACCACAAAATGAACACTCTAATTCTTCTTTCGCCATTTTTTTACATTTGTGAAAACGTAATACTACGTTTTCTATTTAATTAGACGGTTCTTTTTAAAACTTCGTCTATCATTCCGTATGCTTGTGCTTCTTCAGCTTTCATCCAGTAGTCTCGATCGCTATCTTCGGTTACTTTTTCCATAGATTGCCCTGAATGATTAGCTATGATTTCGTATAATTCTTCTTTTAATTTAAGAATTTCACGTGCTGTAATTTCTATATCACTTGCTTGCCCTTGAGCGCCGCCTAGTGGTTGGTGTATCATAACACGACTGTGTGGCAAAGCAGAACGTTTTCCTTTTTCTCCAGCACATAATAAAACAGCTCCCATAGATGCCGCCATTCCTGTACAGATAGTAGCTACGTCTGGTTTAATGTATTGCATAGTGTCATAAATTCCTAAACCAGCATATACACTTCCTCCAGGGGAGTTAATATATATTTGGATGTCTTTAGAAGCGTCTGCACTTTCTAAAAACAATAATTGTGCTTGAATAATATTAGCAACTTGATCGTTGATTCCGGTTCCCATAAAAATGATTCTGTCCATCATCAATCTAGAAAATACATCCATAGCAACAGCATTTAACTGACGCTCTTCGATAATGTTTGGGGTAAGTCCCACGGGAGTCATAGCGCTTACAATTTTGTCGTAATACATGCTATTAATTCCTCTATCTTTTGTGGCAAAAGCCTTAAATTCTTTTTCGAAATTCATAAATTATATTTACTGTTTTTTTAGTACGTAAAAAGGCGTTAAAACTTACAGTTTAACGCCTTAAAGATACTTAATTTATTTTATAAGGATTTACCCATAAACTTCTTTAACAAAGTTTTCGTAAGTAATCTCTTTTGTCTTTAAGTTTGCTTTTTCCTTGTATAAATTCACAAGTTTTTCGCTCATTATTTGTTCAGACAATCTTTTAGCTTCTTCTTGATTAGATAAAACACGTGAAGAAATGTTTTCTAGAACTTCTTCCTCTGGATCTGTTTGCCCAAATTGTGCCATTTGCATACGTACGTATTTTTTAGCAAATTCTTTAAGCTCATCATAACTAACTTGAAGGTCATTGTTGTTAATAATTTTTCCTTCGATAAGTTGATATCTTAATCCTTTTTCAGATTTAGCATATTCTTCGCTAGCTTCTTCTTCAGAAAGATTGTTCTCTCCAGTAGCTTGAATCCATTTGGTAAGGAATTCAGCTGGAAGGTCAAATTTAGTATTTTCAACTAAATATTCAGTAATGTCATTTAAAAGTCTTTGGTCTGCTTGTTGAGCAAATTGCTTTTCAGCATCTTCTTTGATTTTAGCTCTCATTTCTTCTTCTGAAGTAACAACACCTTCACCAAAAAGCTTATCAAATAACTCTTGGTTTAATTCGGTAGCTTCTCTTTTGTTAGCTTCATCTATTGTAAATGTAACTTCAATTTCTAAATCGTGAGCCTCATCATGTTCTACTTTTAAGAAGTTAATCAAATCATGATCGTCTTCAAAAAGTCCTTTAGTTTTAAGTTCTAAAGTATCTCCTACTTTAGCACCAACAAATTTATTTAGGTTTCTTTTACCTTTAAGTTTGTCTAAAGTAAGTGTTGTTCTGTTCTCAAGTCCTTTTTCTTCATTTTTAAAAACTCCAGTAACTTCACTTTCTTCTGTAACTTCGTCTTGAGCGATTAATTTACCGTATTGTTTTGCAATTCTATCAACTTGCTCATCAATCATTTTATCGTCTGCAATGATTTGGTATTGAGTAATTGCTTTTTTAGTTTTTAAATCAACATCAAAAGCAGGAGCAAGACCTAATTCAAATTCAAAAGAAAAATTTTCAGCATCCCAATCTAAATCATCTTGTGCTTTAGGAAGTGGATTTCCAAGTACGTCTAATTTTTCTTCAGTAAGATATTTGTTTAGTGAATCTTGTAAAAGCTTATTTACTTCATCAACTAAAACAGCTTTTCCATATTGCTTTTTAACCAATCCCATTGGAACATGTCCTTTTCTAAAACCTGGGATGTTTGCAGTTTTTCGGTAGTCGGTTAAAATACTATCTACTTTATCGCTGTAATCTTCTTTTGTAATAGCAACTTTTACTATTGCATTTAAATCGTCAATTTGCTCTTTCGTAATGTTCATTCTCAAAAAATATTTAATAGCCCGTAAATGGGCATGCAAAAGTAAAACATTTTCAAAAGTTAACCAAGTTTTTAAAAGGCTGAAAAACAAATTCTTAATTTTTATTTTCCAGTTTTCATTTAGAAGTCCTAAATAAGGGCATTAAATGGTAATTGGTTAACTTTTATGATGTCTTATTTTATTAAAATTTTAAGATTTTTAAACTGAAATAAATGCTCTTTTTTAAGAAGATTTAATCACTTTTTGTTAATAATCGAGATTTATTCTGCGCCTACTAAAGATTCAAAAATAGACTGTAGAATAGATAGTAGTAAACTGAATAATAATGCCCACCATATGTTTACAACGGAAAATCCACCTACAAAATAATCTGCAAGTAAAATTATACAGGCATTAATAATTAGTAAGAATAACCCTAATGTAATAATGGTAACTGGAAGGGTAAGGATTACTAAAATTGGTTTTACTATAAAATTTAATAGCGCCAAAACTATGGCAACTATTATTGCAGTTCCGTAACTTTCTACGCCTACGCCAGGAAGTATTTTTGCTAAAATAACTACGGAGATAGCTGTTAAAAGTATTTTGATTATAAATTTCATTATGATTGGTTTAAATTGTTATGTATTAAAGATATAAAAAAAGCGCCTGTTTTACACAGGCGCTTTTGAAAACTTAGTAAGATATAATATTATTTCACAAAAATAGTTGGATATGCTCCAGGGTTTAAAGCTGGAATAGTAGCATTGTATTTTTCGTTAATAGCATTTATAATTTGGTTTGCAATTACTGCATAACCTCTTTGTGTTGGGTGCACACCATCAAGAGAGAAAGCGCCACCAGTAGCAAAGGTGTTGGTAATGTTTCCGCCATCAAATGAAATTCCACCATTTGCCAATTGATTCATCAATGCTTCTACATCTACAAAAGCTAAATCGTATTGAGTAGCTAGCGCTTCAATAGTTGCATTGTAGGCTGTTTGTGCATTTGTTACCATTTCAATTTCTGTAGCAGTTAAAGCTTGACCGTCGGTTAGAGGGACAGCAACACCAATAATTGATTGAGGATTATTTGGGTCTGCCAATGTTCCTAAAATAGAGGAGGTTGTTAGCGGAAGTAAATCTTCAGCCGTAGCTTGTCTCATATTTGTAAGTCCTGGGTTTATGCCTGTTAAATCTGTTAAATCTTCATCTAATATTACAACTGCATTTTGTCCAGCGCTAAACTGTATTGTACGTTGCGCTACTTCTTCGGCAGTTATTAAACCGAAAGATTGCGCTTGTAGTAATCCGCCATTATATTGCGCATATGCTTGGTTTACAACACCTGCAGTTTGTGCGTCTAATGGGATAGCATTGTAAGGTACCGTAGTAAAATATGGTATAGTTGTAACATTTGGAATGTTTGCTACCACCCCTTTAGCGCCTCCGTTTGTAAGGGCTGTAAGTAAATCGTTATATACTTTAGCAAATACATTTGGGTCTGTAATATCATTCTCTCCATAGGTAGTAGGGTCTAAATTCCCAGATTGGTCTACTCCAATTCCACCGCTTGTTGCATAACTTAATATGTCGTTATTTCCTATCCAAAGTGAAAAGAAAGTTGGATTTTGAGAAGCAGCATCTTCTATAATAGAAGCATCTGTAGTGCTTGCCATTCTTACAAAATATGGATTTGCTGCGCCTACTTCAAGATTAGCAATATTTCCGTAACCGTTGGCAACTAAATGAAAAATTTTAGAACCAGGAACTCCCATATTGTTAAAAGGACCTTCTAGTACATTTGAAATATCTGTAGTTGGGGTTCCGTCTAAGATTTCTGGTGTCTGACTTCCGTCTGTTCCAAGTACTATAACACGACGGTTATCCATTATTTGATTTCCATTTGCTAATAATCCTCCAAAATTGTCGTTTACTAATGGTTGTGTAAAATCTCCTCCACCAACATGCTTAAATTGTATAGCTAGCATGCTTGGAAAAGAGTTTTGTTGTCCGTTTAGATACAATGCGCCATCTGCATACCCGGCAGTAAGAGAGTTTCCAACAGCAACAAAGTTTGAAAAGTCGGCATCGCCGCTTGAGTAAAAACCTTGTTCGTCTACTGGATCGTTAAATTCAGGCTGACAAGAAGTCAATGCAATAGCTGCAATTGATATATATAGTAGTTTTTTCATTTTCTTAATAATTAGCATTTGTTAAAATCCGTAAGTGATTCCTAAGCCTGGAACAAAAGCATTGTTCTTATAAGTCCCTCCAAATGGCACATTTTGACCATTTTCTTGATAATAATCGTAAGACTCGTCCACTTCATCAAAGTGGATGTATAAGAAGGATGCATCCAAAGCAAAACGATTGCTTAATTGGAAAGTGAATCCTCCAGTAAAGTTATCAGAATCGTTTCTTGGTGTTTCTGGAGCAAAATATCCAGACTGCACAGGAGATTCATCAAAATAATATCCACCCCTTAACGTGAAACGATTGGTGGCTTTGTATTGCAGTCCAAATCTATAAGTGGATGCATTTTTATAATTACGAGGATTTAAAGATTCTTGTCCATTACTAAAAATAACATCTAATGCTTCGTAAGCACTCCAGTAAGCTCGGTTGTAATCAAAAGCAACCAACCATTTGTCGTTAATAGCGTAAGAAGCTCCAACAGTTAATTCTGCTGGTAAAGGTAAGGAAGCGTTAAAAGTTACCCCTTCATACAATGGAGCTACTCCAGATGGGACGTTTTGGAAATCTGCTTCACCATTTTTAGCATCCATTTGTATTTCGGAGCGGTAATTAATACCTAAAGTAAATTCTTCGGTAGGTCTAACCATTAAACCAAGGTTATATCCCCAAGCACCAATTCCGCTTTTGTCAATAGTAACATTGGCTCTTTCTCCTTCTGTATTTGTGGTGGTACGGTCAATATTTCTATTGAAGTTAACAGCTCCAGTAGCATAAATAGGTCCCCCTCCTATACTAATTTTATCATTTATTTTAATAGAGAGTGTAGGCTGAATAAAAATAGCTTGTAAGCTAATGTCGTTTATTAAATGAGAGCCTTCCCAGTTGGTAGGGTATTCAACACCACTACCATATGGAGTGTAGATTCCTAATCCTACACTAGCCCAATCGTTAATTTTATAAGCGGCATATACATTAAATGGAGTAGAAACAGGGTTGTTTGCTTCAGTATACCATCCATATTGTTCGTTTTGAAAACTGATATTTGCGAAAACGGCATTTGCGCCTCCACTCACAGTAAATTTTTCGTTTAAGAAAGTAAGACCAGCTGGGTTGAAGAAGACAAGTTCCGAAGAGTTGATAACAGCTACTCCAGTATGCCCCATGGCAAGTTGCTTTTGTCCTTGCAAAGAAATTCGATATCCTCCAGCATAAGTCAAGGCACTAGTAAGCAATACCATCGCCAAAAGCGTAAGTTTTTTCATGAATTTGTTAATTTAGAATTATGAATATTAGCTATTCAAAATTAATATAAAATTATTCATCTGCAATTTTGAGGCTACTGATATTTAAAAATCATTAAAAAATTAACATTTATGAGTTAAGGAATGTTAGTGATTTTTCAAAAAATTGTTTTGGATTTTCTGCATGAAGCCAATGACCTGCATTGTCAATAATTTCTACAGAAGCTGTAGGGAAATGAGATTTTATAAGCTCTGTATCGTTTGGAGATATGTACTCAGATTTTGATCCTCTTAAAAAAAGTGTTTTTCCTTGAAACGTTTTTTGAGAAGGAAGGGCTTCTCCAATTTCTTCTTGAGATTCCGCTAAAACATCCAAATTAAATCTATATCCTAAAGTTTCTTTTGTTTTCCAATATAAATTCTTTAATAAAAATTGGCGCGTACCCCAGTCGGTAATATAATTGGATAGTTCTTCGTCGGCTTCGGTGCGGGAAGAAATTTTGGTAAAATCTAAAGCTTTTAATCCTTTAATAATATCTTGATGATGTGGTGGATAATATTTTGGAGCTATATCTGCAATTAATAATCTTTTTATAACTTCAGGATTTGTAACCGAAAGGAGCATGGCTACTTTGCCTCCCATGGAATGACCAATTATGTTAATGTCTTCTAAATCATTTAAATCAAGATAATTTAAAACATCTTCTACCATGATTTCATAGGAAAAATCTTCAGAATGAAAACTTTTTCCGTGGTTTCTGAGGTCTAGTAAATGTACTTCAAATCCTTCATCTGCATATTTAGTGCCAAGGGTTTTCCAGTTGTCGGACATTCCTAAGAAACCATGTAAGATGATTAATGGTTTACCCTTTCCTATAACTTTAGATTTAAGAATTTGCATGATTTAAAGGAGTTTTAAAAATTATTGGATTCAAAGATTAATAAGTGTCATTTTTTCAATGAGACATTTAGCTGTCTAAAAAATTATTTTAGTTTTTGCAAATACATTTGTACTACATTTTCGAGGCCTAAATAAAGAGATTCTGCAATAAGCGCATGTCCAATAGAAACTTCTAATAAATTTGGTATGTTTTGCTTAAAATAAGCAGTGTTCTCAAGGTTTAAATCATGACCAGCATTGATGCCTAAGTCAACTTTATTGGCAACCAAAGCAGCTTCAATGTATGGTTTGATGCCGTCTTTGTTCCCTTTTTCAAATTCACTAGCGTAGGCTTCCGTATAAAGCTCAATTCTGTCGGTTCCTGTTTCAGCAGCGCCTTCAATCATTTTAGAAATAGGGTCTACAAAAATAGAGGTTCTAATGTTATTCGCTTTAAATTCAGCAATAACATCAACTAAAAAATCTTTGTATTTAATAGTGTCCCAACCAGCATTAGAAGTAATGGCATCCTCTGCATCTGGAACCAAAGTTACTTGCGTAGGTTTTACTTCTAATACTAAATCCATAAAACTTTTTATAGGATTTCCCTCTATATTATATTCGGTATGTACTACACTTGGTAGATCCCTTGCGTCTTGATACCGAATGTGTCGCTCATCTGGTCTTGGGTGAATAGTAATACCTTCTGCACCAAAATCTTGAATGTCTTTAGCAACATGTAAAAGATTGGGAACATTGCCGCCTCTAGAATTTCTAAGGGTTGCAATTTTATTTATGTTAACGCTTAACTTTGTCATGAAAATAAAATCATATTAATTGACTACAAAAATACAAAGTAGTCCCCCGCATACCAAGCTCAAAAAGCATTAAAATTAATGAATCCTGTAATATTGATAGCAGGATAGTGTTATTTCATTTTTACTTAGTAGTTAAAGCCTGCCTTTTTGTGGTAGAAATTGATTAATTTGCCAAAGAAATAATTGTGTTATGAACATACATTCTTATATAAATAATGATATCCTTCCATTATTGCCTAACTATCCGGTAAAAATGGTTAGAGGAATGTTTTCTGATTGTACCAATACACATATTTCCGTTGTTGAAGATAATAGGCTGCTCGGAAATATTTCTGAAGACGATGTTCAGGGTTTTGATCCTGAAAAAAAAGTGAGCGATTATCTGTATGCTTTAGACTTATTTTATGTGCAAAAGCATACCAATTGGTTGGATGTGCTGGAGGCATTTGCAAAATATAACGCTAATGTATTGCCTGTTTTAGATGAAAACAATATTTACATTGGTTATTATGAGCTTATTGATATTATGAATTTGTTTAAAGAAACTCCTTTTTTAAATGAACCTGGAGGAATTCTTATAATTGAAAAAGGAAATATAGATTATTCTTTTAGTGAAATTTCTCAGATTGTAGAAAGCAACGATGGAAAATTACTTGGTGCTTTTATTTCTGATGAAGAGGGAGATGTAACGCAGATAACTTTAAAGCTCGGAACTTCTGGTCTAAATAATATTATTCAGGCTTTTAGAAGGTATAGTTATAATATTATAGCTGGGAATGAAGAAGATTCTTATATTGAAGCCCTAAAAGATAGATCTAATTACTTAGATAAATTTCTAAAAATATAACTTTGACGCCGACTTAAAATGTGCGCGAGTTCTATAAGTCGATAAAGAATTATTATATTTCAGCAATAAAAAATAGCTAATGAAAGTAGGTATTTACGGTCAGTATTACAAAGAAGATTCTGAAGAATACATTCTTAAACTTTTAGAAGTATTACAACGCAATAAAGCCGAGGTGTATTTGGAAAGTGAGTATTTAATGCAAATAAAAGAACCACTTGGTATTACCGAAGCCTACAAAACGTTTTCTTCTTTTAACGATTTAGATAATTCCTTCGATATTTTTTTAAGTGTTGGTGGAGATGGAACCATGCTCCGTACGGTTCTTTTTGTACGGGATCTTGATATTCCAATTTTAGGAATTAATACAGGGAGATTAGGTTTTTTGGCAACCGTGCAAAAAGAAAATATAGAAGCAGCAATAGAGGAGGTGCTTAAAAATAGATTTGAGGTTAAAAAAAGAGCTTTACTTCAAGTAAGTGCAGAAACTCCAATGGAAGATCAAACAGAAGTAAATTTTGCGCTAAACGAAATTACTGTCAGCAGAAAAAATACAACTTCTATGATTACTATTGCAACTTGGTTGGATGGAGAATATTTAACTTCTTATTGGGCAGACGGACTCATAGTGGCAACGCCAACAGGGTCAACTGGTTATTCTTTGAGTTGTAACGGTCCCGTAATTGCGCCAAGTACCGATGCGCTAGCTTTAACGCCTATTGCGCCGCATAATTTAAACGCACGCCCATTGGTGATTCCTGATAAAACAAAAATCCGCTTGAAAGTTTCTGGACGAGAAGATACCTTCTTAGTTTCTTTAGATTCTAGAATAGCAACATTAAATAACGAAACAGAAATTTTTATTGAAAGAGCCCCTTTTACTATAAAATTGGTAGACCTTAAAGAAGAGAGTTTTCTTAAAACCCTCCGAAATAAGCTTTTATGGGGAGAAGATAGACGTAATTAATCCCAATGAAGGCAATAATTTTTCACAAATTTTGTTTTACAAGCACATTCATTTAAATGATATTACTCATAAAATATCATAATGTATATATTTGCAAACTTTGAAAAGGTATGAATTTTAGAATCTTAGCTATTGCGCTTATGTTAACCACAACAATATCTTATGCTCAGATGTTTGAGGCTGGGGTATTTGCAGGTGGAAGTAATTACATTGGAGATGTAGGGTCTTCTTGGTACATAAAACCTAATAGCTTTGCAGCTGGAGGCGTGTTTAAGTGGAATATAAGCAAGCGCTACGCATATAGAGCTTCTTTTACATTTTCTACACTGCATGCTGCAGATAGAGATTCTGATAATTCTGCTAGAAAAGAACGCGATTATAGTTTTTCTAATGGAATTGTAGAAGGTTCGCTAGGGATGGAATTTAATTTTCTAGAATTCGATCAAAGTGATTTCGAAAGACCCATTACTCCTTATTTATATGGAGGAGTTTCAGTTTTTTTGCATGATGAGTTATATTATACAACCAATAATGCTCAAGTATCTGGAAATAAAACTACATTTGCAATCCCTATGGCAATAGGAGTTAAGGGTAAAATAAGCTCGCGTTTCATTCTCGCAGCAGAGATTGGAGCACGTTATACTTTTACCGATAATTTAGATGGAAGTAATCCTAACACACTTCTGCCTAATAACGAAGATTTGAAGTTTGGAAATATCTTTAGCGATGACTGGTATGTTTTCTCTGGGTTAACATTAACCTATACATTTGGAGAACGACCGTGTTATAGCTGTTTTGATTGATGAGTAATGAATGAAGAGTTAATTAATAAGGAAAATCTACCTAAGCACATAGCTATTATCATGGATGGTAATGGACGTTGGGCTAAACAGAAAGGAAAACTTAGAGTTTTTGGTCATGAAAATGGAGCCAAAGCTGTAAAAGAAGTGGTAGAAGGTTGTGCGCGTTTAGGTGTTCAAAACTTAACGTTGTACGCTTTTTCTACGGAAAATTGGAACCGTCCAAAGTTGGAGGTAGATACCCTTATGAAACTTTTAGTCTCTTCTCTTAAAAAAGAACTTCAAACGCTTCACGAAAAAAATATCAAGCTTAAAGCTATCGGAACCATAGAAACACTTCCTCAAAAAGTACGCGAAGAACTTTTGGAAGTAATGGAGAGAACCAAAGATAATACACATATGACACTTACTTTGGCATTGAGTTATGGGGCTCGAGAAGAATTAAAAAATGCTGTAGTACAGCTATGTACGAAAGTTAAAAATAATATAATTTCTATAGATTCTATTGACGAATCAATAATTAATAATCATCTTTACACGCAAGATTTGCCCGATGTAGACCTACTTATAAGAACAAGTGGAGAGCATAGAATAAGTAATTTCTTACTTTGGCAGATTGCATATGCTGAGTTGTATTTTACGAAAACACTTTGGCCAGATTTTACCAAAGAGCACTTGTGGGAAGCAATAATAAATTATCAAAACAGAGAACGTAGATTTGGAAAGACAAGCGAACAACTTAACTAAAAATATCATGTCTAAACGATATTTGGGTGTATTTATTTTACTATTACTATCCTTCACTAATTATTTAAATGCGCAAGAAACTTCTTTCGATAAAGGTAAGAAATATATTCTTGGTGGAATTGAGGTAACTGGTGTAAAAGGTTATAATGAGCAAACAGTTATAACATATACCGGTTTGAGAACTGGTCAAGAAATTACCGTTCCTGGAGAACAAATAAGTGAAGTTATTAGTAAACTATGGGGTTTAAACCTTTTTAGTGATATTAATGTTTACAAAACTAAAATTGAAGGAAATAAAATTTTCCTCGAACTTAATGTAACCGAACTTCCAACACTTTCTGATGTTAAAATAACAGGAATAAAAAAGAAAAAAATTGACGACATTGAAAAGGATGCCGATCTTAAAAAAGGGAAAAAGGTTACTGAGAGTTATATTTCAAATACAAGAAACTACCTAGTAAATAAATATAAAAAAGAAGGATATTTAAATACAAAAGTAAATATCAACACTATTCCAGATACCTCTGAGGTGAATGCTGTTAAAATGGTAGTTGGAATAGATAAAGGTGAAAAAGTTAAGATTAAAGACATTTCCTTTAATGGAAATGAAAAACTAAGCGAAAAGAAACTTAGATCTGCAATGAAAAACACCAAAGAAAAAATGGTGTTGCGTTTTTGGAAGAAATCAAAGTTTATTCCAGAAGATTTTGATGCAGATTTAGTGTCTATTGTAGATGCCTATAAAGAGAAAGGGTATAGAGATGCACGTATCACTAGAGATTCTATTCTTTATAATGACGATAGTACTATAGATATCCAGATTGATTTAGAAGAAGGAGATAAGTACTACTTTGGAGAAATTGATTTTGTTGGAAATGCTGCTTATACCGACGAGCAATTAAGTCGTGTTTTAGGATTAAAAAAGGGAGATGTATATAATGGAGTCTTATTTGATAAGCGTATTGCAGACCAAACAAAACCAGATGGACAAGATATTACCAACTTATATCAAAATAATGGATATTTATTTTCGCAGATAAATCCTGTTGAGGTTTCTGCCAAAAATGATACCATAGATTTTGAAGTAAGAATTATTGAAGGGAAATTAGCTTATTTTGAAAATGTAACGGTTACTGGGAACGATAAAACAAACGACCACGTAATTTATAGAGAGCTAAGAACTAAACCTGGTCAGTTATATTCTAAAGATAATGTGGTAAGAACTATTAGAGAGCTAGGGCAACTTGGTTATTTTGATCCTGAAAGTATAGCTCCAGAAATCTTAGACCCAAATCCACAAAACGGAACAGTAGGAATTAATTATGCGGTAGCAGAAAAAGGATCTAGTCAAATTGAACTCCAAGGTGGTTACGGTGGAGGAGGTTTTATAGGAACTTTAGGGCTTTCTTTTAATAACTTTTCCATAAGAAATATCTTTAATAAAGAAGCGTATAAGCCAGTTCCAATGGGAGACGGACAAAGACTGTCGTTGCGTTTGCAAGCAAGTAGATTTTTCCAAACATATAGCTTCTCTTTTGTGGAGCCATGGATGGGAGGAAAAAAACCTGTACAGTTTTCTACTTCTATAAACCGTACGCTACAGTTTAGATACAATCCTAGAACAGGAGATGCCGATAAAGATCAGCGTTTTGTAATTACAGGAGCAACGGTAGGTTTGGCAAAACGTTTAAATTGGCCAGATAACTACTTCCAGTTATCTCATGCTTTGAGTTTTCAGCATTACGATCTTCAAAATTATCAAACTTCGTTGTTTAATTTCCCTAACGGATATTCTAATAACTTAGCCTATACCATAGCATTGTCTAGAAACAATACTTCGGTAAACCCAATTTTCCCAATGGCAGGTTCTGAGTTTAGTATTAGTTTAAAATTAACAGCACCATATTCATTATTTAATAATATAGATTATGCAAATCTAGGAGATGATCCAGATTATCAAACTGTAGGGCCTAACAACGAAATTATTCCTGATGCAGAAAAAATAGATCAAGAAAAATATAAATGGTTAGAGTTCTATAAAGTAAAATTCAGCGGAAACTGGTATACTAATTTATTTGCTAAATTGGTAATGAAAACAGGAATGGAGTTTGGATTCTTAGGAGCTTATAATCAAGATAGAGGGGTAATTCCATTTGAGCGTTTCTTCCTTGGGGGAGACGGATTAGGAAATTATACTTTAGATGGTAGAGAGAATATACAATTAAGAGGATATCCAAACCAGTCGCTTTCTGGAAATGATGGATCTACGGTTTATAATAAATTCTCATTAGAAATGCGTTATCCTATTACATTGAAACCAACTGCTTCGATATATGCATTATCATTTTTAGAAGGAGGAGCGTCTTATGACAACTTAGAAAGTTATAATCCATTCGACCTAAAACGTTCTGCAGGACTTGGAGTACGTATATTTATGCCTGCTTTTGGATTGTTAGGAATTGACTTTGGGTATGGATTTGATCCTATCCCTGGGCAGATTGAACCTAGCGGATGGCAAACACATTTTATTATTGGACAACAATTTTAATTTGTGGCACGATATTTTCTATATAATTTATGTTTTTATAAATATCTATTACTTAGAAAGATTGATAAGTAAGAAATTTTTGTTTTCTTCGTATTCAGAAATTAAAAATTTAGAAGGATGAAAACTTATGTTCTTTTTATATTGATAGCTTTTAGTACGTTTTCTGGTATTGCACAGAGAGGAGTAAGAATTGGCTATGTTGATATGGATTACATTTTACAAAATGTAGAAGAATATCAAATGGCAAATAAACAATTGGCTTCTAAAGTGCAAAAATGGAAAGGTGAAGCGGAAGATCAAGAACAGACTATCCAAAAGATGTGGGCTGATCTAAATGCTGAGAAAATTCTTCTAACAAAAGAACTTATTCAAGAGCGTGAAGAGGAAATCAACGCTTTGGAAAGACAGATGAAAGATTACCAGCAAGATAGATTTGGACCTCAAGGCGATCTAGTTAGACAACGAAGTCAGTTAGTGAAACCTATTCAAGATCAAGTTTTTAATGCTGTTCAAGAAATTGCTGCTAATAAAAAATACGATTTTGTTTTTGATAAATCAGCAGATGTTGTTATGTTGTACTCCGATAAGCGCCACGACATAAGTGAGCAGATTTTAAGAAGTATTAATGTAACCCGAAAGCAAGAAGATAGGAAAGCGCCTAATAGTGCCTTGGATGAATTTCAGGAAGAAGAGAAAGATCCAGAGCTAAAAGCTAGAGAAGAAGCTTACGAGGAGAAAAAGGAAACAATAGCGAATGATGTAGAAGCGAGAAGAGAAGCTAAGTTGAAAGAAATTGAAGCGAGGAAAAAAGCATACGAAGAGCGGAGACAAAAAATGTTAGAAGAAAGGGAGGCCAGAAGAAAAGCTAAACTTGAAGAAAGAGAAAGATTAAAAGAAGAAAATAAAAGTTCAAACACGACGGAAAACGAAGAGGGAGAATAAATATGGAGCCTAAAATAATATCAATTAAAGATAAAAAAAAGGCTGCAACATAAAGGATTCAACACAGTAGTTGAAAAATTTAAATCTCACTTTTAGTGAGTAATTAATTAACAAGTAAATATTTTTAGAAATTTTAGAAAACCATGAAACACTTTAAAACATTAGTAATTGCAGTTGTATTAGCAGTAGGATCGATAAGTTTTGCATCTGCTCAGAGTAAAGTAGCTCACATTGATGTTCAGCAATTAATGAAAGACATGCCAGCAATGAAAACTGCACAGGCTGAATTGCAAAAATTAAGCGAGAATTATCAAAACGATATTAAAACAAGTTACCAAGAACTTCAAACTAAAATGTCGCTTTACCAAAATGAGGCTGCTACAAAATCTCAAGATGAAAATCAAAAGAGAGCTGCAGAAGTAGACGGAATGCAAAAAACAATCATGCAAGCACAGCAACAAGCGCAAAAAGAACTTCAAGAAAAAGAGCTTGAATTGCTTCAGCCTATTATGCAGAAAGCAAATGATGCTATTCAGAAAGTAGGGAAAGAAAAAGGTTTCCAGTATGTATTAGATGCTTCTCCAGGATCTGGAGTTATTTTAGCTGAAGGTACTGATATCATGGCAGACGTAAAAAAAGAATTAGGTTTCTAAGAAACAAATTAATTTTTTATTAAAATATTCGAAACTGTCTACAGAAATGTAGGCAGTTTTTTTATTTTTACTATTATGAACACACAACCTATAGGTATTTTTGATTCTGGTGTTGGAGGAACTTCCATTTGGAAAGAGATCTATAAATTACTGCCTTCAGAGGCTACTATTTATTTGGCAGATAGTAAATATGCGCCCTATGGAGAGAAAACACAAAAAGAAATACTCCAATTAAGTATTAAAAATACAGATTACCTCTTGTCTCGAGGATGTAAAATTATTGTAGTGGCGTGTAATACTGCAACAACAAACGCTATAGATTATTTAAGAGAAAACTATAAAGTTCCTTTTATTGGAATTGAGCCAGCTATTAAACCAGCAGTTTTGAATTCTCAAACAGGGGTAGTTGGAGTGTTAGCAACTAGAGGAACCTTGGCAAGTAGTTTATTTACAAAAACAACTGCTTTGTATGCTAAAGACAGAAAGGTTATTGAGCAATTTGGAGACGGATTAGTTCCTTTAATAGAAGCTGGTCAAATTGAAAGTAAAGAAGTGGAGGTTTTGTTGCAAAAATACCTCACGCCAATGGTGAAAGAAAATATTGATTATTTAGTACTAGGCTGTACACATTACCCATATCTTATCCCGCAGTTAAAAAAAATACTGCCAAATACAGTAACTATTATAGATTCTGGTAGTGCTGTTGCAAAACAAACACAAAAGGTACTACAGGAGAATCTACTTCTAAATAATAGTAATAACAAGGCAGTCATTGAATTTTACACCAATAAAGAAGTCGAAGTTTTAAAGTCCTTATTAGGAGAATATGCTGTAGAAAGTAAAGTCTCTTATTTGGAGTTTTAATCCCTGTTTATTAGGAAGGGGCATTATGTTTGAAACAGTTTTTCAGCAGCCTATTAAAAAAAGGTCAGAATCTAAATTTAGAATCCAACCCTTAATATTATTTATCCATTTTCTTTGGGGTAATGTTTGTAAAATTAATCTGAATTATTCCTTTCTAATATAAGTCAAATAAGTAAAGCTATAATTGTGTTTTTCATCTTTCTCATGGTGTTCTTCAGATACTAATTCCCAATCCTTAGTATTAATTTCTGGAAAATAAGCATCCGCTTCAAAAGTTCCATGTACGCGTGTCAGTTCAATTTTATCAGAAAATGGGAGAGCAAGTTTATATATTTCGCCACCACCAATAATAAAAGGTTGCTCATCATCTGTAGCTTCCTTAATAGCGGCCTCTATATTATTGACAACAATACAACCATCTGCGGGCTTGTAATCTTTCTGTCTAGTAATTATTATATGTTTTCTGTTGGGCAGCGGACTAGGGAAACTCTCATATGTTTTGCGACCCATAATTATAGCATGTCCTGTTGTTAACTTTTTAAATCTTTTAAAGTCGTCTGGCAAATGCCAAACCAAATCATTGTCTTTTCCAAGAGCATTGTTTTCTGCAGCTGCAGCAATCATTGTAATCATTAATTATAAAGTATTTTCAGTGTTATTTTCCAATGGAAATTCCTTTTCAACTTTCACTTGCAATTTAGCAATTCTGTCTTTCTGTTTAGTAACTAATTTTTCACGCTGATTCCTTTCCCATTCTTTCCCCAAAAATCTATCTGTTACATATACATTAATAATATGCATTAAAAATAAGAATCCCCAAGCAGAAATTCCCCATATAAACCAATTGTATGATTCGCCATATTTTAAAAACTTATTCATTACAATCATTATTACACATCCTATCAAAAAGATTACAAAGTGGTAATACAATCTCTTTTTTTGTCGAATCCTCGCCTGTGCTTTTTCAATTAATTCATGTTGGTCAAGCTCTATTTCGTGTTTCGGTTGTATTTTGTTTTTTGAAAACATAGTTTATCTTTTTTATAAATTTACAAAATCTGTATATATATAGAATAAAAGTTAGGCTAATTATTTTTCTATCTACTACTTTTTTATCAGTCTTTATTCTTGTTTGAAAGAAGTCCGAAGACCGAAGTCAGGAGTCGGGAGTCGGGAGTATAATGGGAGAGGCAAGAATAAAGAGCAAAGAGTATAGATGCATTCTAACTCTTTTTCGAATTTGTAGTTAACCATTAACTAAAAACTAAAAACTTACTGCTTATTGAAAGAAGTCCGAAGACCGAAGCCGGAAGTAAAAGGGGATACAAGAATAAAGAGTATAGATTTTTGTATTCTTTATAGAATTTGTAGTTTGCCATTAACCATTAACCATTAACTAAAAACCATAAACTTACTGCAAACTGAAGACTGCCTGCTGATCACTAAACACTTTATTAATGGCGTGTCCCTTCGGGTCGGGCTCTACGCTTTATCTTTCTTCGTGCCTCATAAAGGATGCCGCTTCGATCCCTCACGCAAACAACACTATATATGTGTACTTTTTAGTTTAAGTAGATTGAAAGATTGAAAGATTGAAAGATTGAAAGAAGACCGAAGATCGAAGTCAGGAGTCGGAAGTAAAAGGAGAGGCAAGAATAAAGAGTAAAGAGTATAGATTGTTTCTAACTTTTTTCGAATTTGTAGTTTGCCA
>NZ_JH651379.1:1492500-2120865 GCF_000260115.1 Galbibacter orientalis DSM 19592
GTTTGTAGTTTTTAGTTGTTAGTTTTTAATACTAATAACGAGTAACAAATAACGAGCAACGAATTGAAAAAAAAGAAACAGTCTCGTAGCTCAGCTGGTTAGAGCGCTACACTGATAATGTAGAGGTCGGCAGTTCGAGTCTGCCCGAGACTACAAGTCGAAGGGAGATTGCCCGCCTGCCTACCGAAGCGTAAGCGTAGGAAGGAGACTACTAAATGAGTCTGGGGAGGTAACAAGAGTTATCAAACGAGTATAAGTTCATTAGATATTGAAGGAAATTCTAGAAGTTGAAGATTTGAATTATAAATTTTGAATTTTAAATTTTAAATTAATTAATTCAACATTCATAATTCAACATTCAAACAAAAAGAATGGGGGATTAGCTCAGCTGGCTAGAGCGCCTGCCTTGCACGCAGGAGGTCATCGGTTCGACTCCGATATTCTCCACTTGGAAAGCTTTAGGCTGTAAGCATTATGCTATAGGCTGAGTTTTCAAAAAAAAAGTTTAAAGCTTAACGCATATAGCCTAAAGCCTATAGCTTTTTTAAAACGTTCATTGACATATTGAGATAAAGAGATACGAGAAAGTATTACGTAAAGTAATACCTTTTAAGTAGACTATAGAGAAAAGAATCTTATTATATAATTGATTGCACGATTGATTATATAAAAAAAAATAGAATAGAATAAAAGAGCAAAAAGTACAATAAGCTATGTAAGGGCGTATGGGGAATGCCTAGGCTCTCAGAGGCGATGAAGGACGTGATAAGCTGCGAAAAGCTATGGGGAGTGGCACACACACAATGATCCATAGATATCCGAATGGGGCAACCCACTATACTGAAGGTATAGTACTCCGTAAGGAGGGTAAACCCGCTGAACTGAAACATCTAAGTAGGCGGAGGAGAAGAAAACAACAGTGATTCCGATAGTAGCGGCGAGCGAACTCGGATTAGCCCAAACCAAACTTGTTACGGCAATTTTGGGGTTGTAGGACTGCGATATTTGATGCGTTATGAATTAGAATTGTTTGGAAAGACAAACCATAGAGGGTGATAGTCCCGTATAAGTAAAGACCGTTATTGATAGCAGTATCCTGAGTAGTGCGGGGCACGTGAAACCCTGTATGAATCTGGCGGGACCATCCGCCAAGGCTAAATACTCCTGAGAGACCGATAGTGAACCAGTACCGTGAGGGAAAGGTGAAAAGTACCCTGAATAAGGGAGTGAAAAAGATCCTGAAACCATACGCTTACAAGCGGTCGGAGCCCTTTTTGGGTGACGGCGTGCCTTTTGCATAATGAGCCTACGAGTTACTTTTACTAGCGAGGTTAAGTGATTCAGTCACGCAGCCGTAGCGAAAGCGAGTCTGAATAGGGCGTTTTAGTTAGTAGTAGTAGACGCGAAACCGTGTGATCTACCCATGGGCAGGGTGAAGCTGTGGTAACACATAGTGGAGGCCCGAACCCGTTGACGTTGAAAAGTCTTGGGATGACCTGTGGGTAGGGGTGAAAGGCCAATCAAACTCGGAAATAGCTCGTACTCCCCGAAATGCATTTAGGTGCAGCGTTGGTTTATAGTTTTATAGAGGTAGAGCTACTGATTGGATGCGGGGGCTTCACCGCCTACCAATTCCTGACAAACTCCGAATGCTATAAAATGTTTACTGGCAGTGAGGGCATGGGTGCTAAGGTCCATGTCCGAAAGGGAAAGAACCCGGACCATCAGCTAAGGTCCCCAAGTGTATACTAAGTTGAAAAAACGCGGTTTGATTGCTTAGACAGCTAGGATGTTGGCTTGGAAGCAGCCATTCATTTAAAGAGTGCGTAACAGCTCACTAGTCGAGCGATCGAGCATGGATAATAATCGGGCATAAGTATACCACCGAAGCTATGGATTTGTACTTGGTACAAGTGGTAGGGGAGCATTCTAAACTGGGTAGAAGGTGATCTGTGAGGATTGCTGGACTGTTTAGAAAAGAAAATGTAGGCATAAGTAACGATAATGCGGGCGAGAAACCCGCACGCCGAAAAACCAAGGTTTCCTCAGCTATGCTAATCAGCTGAGGGTTAGTCAGGGCCTAACGCGAACCCGAAGGGGGTAGTGGATGGACAACAGGTTAATATTCCTGTACTTGCATATAGATAAAAGTGACGGAGGCGAATAGTTGGTGCGTGCTGACGGAATAGCACGTTGAAGGAGCTGGTAACACTCCGATAGTACACTAAGGCTTCGGCTGCGGTGATAATCCAGCGAATCGACTTCCAAGAAAAGCGATATATGCAACCTGTACCGTAAACCGACACAGGTGGTTGGGATGAGTATTCTAAGGCGCTCGAGAGATTCATGGCTAAGGAACTAGGCAAAATAGACCCGTAACTTCGGGAGAAGGGTCGCCCTTAATTTATTAAGGGCCGCAGTGAAAAGGTCCAGGCGACTGTTTATCAAAAACACAGGGCTCTGCTAAATCGAAAGATGATGTATAGGGCCTGACACCTGCCCGGTGCTGGAAGGTTAAGGGGAGATGTTAGCTTCGGCGACGCATTGAACTGAAGCCCCAGTAAACGGCGGCCGTAACTATAACGGTCCTAAGGTAGCGAAATTCCTTGTCGGGTAAGTTCCGACCTGCACGAATGGTGTAACGATCTGGACACTGTCTCGGCCATGAGCTCGGTGAAATTGTAGTATCGGTGAAGATGCCGATTACCCGCTGTGGGACGAAAAGACCCCGTGCACCTTTACTATAGCTTCGTATTGACTTTGGATAAGTGATGTGTAGGATAGGTGGGAGACTTTGATCATGTATCGCCAGGTATGTGTGAGTCATTGTTGAAATACCACCCTTTACTTATTTGAAGCCTAACTTCTTTCTAAGAAGGACAATGCGTGGTGGGTAGTTTGACTGGGGTGGTCGCCTCCAAAAGAGTAACGGAGGCTTCTAAAGGTTCCCTCAGCACGCTTGGTAACCGTGCGTAGAGTGCAATGGCACAAGGGAGCTTGACTGAGAGACCTACAAGTCGATCAGGTACGAAAGTAGAGCATAGTGATCCGGTGGTTCCGCATGGAAGGGCCATCGCTCAAAGGATAAAAGGTACGCCGGGGATAACAGGCTGATCTCCCCCAAGAGCTCACATCGACGGGGGGGTTTGGCACCTCGATGTCGGCTCGTCACATCCTGGGGCTGGAGAAGGTCCCAAGGGTTGGGCTGTTCGCCCATTAAAGTGGCACGCGAGCTGGGTTCAGAACGTCGTGAGACAGTTCGGTCTCTATCTACAGTGGGCGTTAGAAATTTGAGTGGATCTGACTCTAGTACGAGAGGACCGAGTTGGACTAACCGCTGGTGTAGCTGTTGTTCCGCCAGGAGCACTGCAGCGTAGCTATGTTGGGAAGGGATAAGCGCTGAAAGCATATAAGCGCGAAACCCGCCACAAGATGAGATTTCTTTAAAGGGTCGTGAGAGACGATCACGTTGATAGGCTATAGGTGTAAAGGCAGTAATGTCATAGCCGAGTAGTACTAATAACCCGTAAGCTTATGTACAGTAGTCCTCTTGCTTTTGCAAAGAGCAAGAGGGCGCAAACTCTTTTTACTTCTATCTTTCTTTTTTTTAGAATCTATGATCTAGTATTTTTTTATCTCCATATGTTAACTTATTAAAAGCCCCACCTAACCTCCTCTTTTGGGAGGGACAATGGGCAATATTAACCTAGCCCCCTCTTTGGGAGGGGGTTGGGGGAGGCTTTAAGATTTAAGGTGGTTATAGCGACGGGGCTCACCTCTTCCCATTCCGAACAGAGCAGTTAAGCCCGCCAGCGCCGATGGTACTACGTTTTCGTGGGAGAGTAGGTCGCCGCCTTCTTTAGAATCCTCATCATTTATTTGATGAGGATTTTTTTTGCCTTTTTTTTAAGGAAGTACATTGAAAATTGAAAGATTGAAAGATTGAAGAATTGAAGGATTGAAAGATTGAAGGATTGAAGGATTGAAAGATTGAAGGATTGAAGGATTTTATCACTTTGCCACTTTGAAAAAAACCGTCTACCGTCTACCGCCTAATGCTTACTGCATATAGCTTCTTTGAACCTTTGAACCTTTTGAGTTAAAAAGTTATGCTGTTATGGAGTTACGATGTTACAAAGAAAAAATCGCCTACTGCCTACCGCATAATGCTTACTGCCCTTTGCCACTTTGATGGATTGAAGAATTCGGAAGTCGGAAGACATAATGCAATGTTCAGTAAGCGTACATTTTCAATCAAGAGTCAGGAATCAAGAGTCAAGAATGCAAAAAAAAAAAGTATTCTTATTCTTTTGAAAATCTTGTAAACTACAAACCATAAACCATAAACAATAAACCAAAAACCTACTGCTTATTGAAAGATTGAAGAAAAAAACTGCCTACCGCCTACTGCATAATGCTTACTGCCCTTTGCTTCTTTGCCACTTTGAACCTTTGATGGATTAAAGAAGTCGGAAATTGGAAGACAGAATTCAGTGTTCAATGTTCAGTAAGCGTACATTTTCAATCAAGAGTCAGGAGTCAAGAGTCAAGAATGCAAAAAAAAAGTATTCTTATTCTTTTGAAAATCTTGTAAACTACAAACCATAAACCATAAACCATAAACCAAAAACCTACTGCTTATTGAAAGATTGAAGAATTGAAAGATTGAAGAAAAAAACCGCCTACCGCCTATAGCCTAATGCTTACTGCCCTTTGCCACTTTGCCTCTTTACCTCTTTGTATTAAAAAGTTATGCTGTTATGGAGTTACGATGTTACAAAGAAAAAACCGCCTACCGCCTAATGCTTACTGCATATAGCTTAAAGCATATAGCCGCTCTGACTTCTGACTCTTCTATAAATATTAAAGCACAAACCCTACTGCGTTAGGGATAGCAGTGGCATCCTTTGCAAGGAAACTTCCTTGTAAAGATATAACGGATAGCCCGGCCCGAAAGGGAACGCCATGGTAATGTGGGTGTTAATTAGGTATAGATTGACTTAGAATACTTTTTAGTAATATTTAAATAAAAAGAAATCCTCCACATCGTAAAATGCTTTATGTTGATTGGAAAATATTCCTTCAATGAGGTCGGATGTTTGTGAATTGTTTAAATTTTCTTTTAGTGATTTATTAAGGTATTCATCGTAGTTTTCTATAGAATGATATTTCCTTATGTCTACCTGTTGAATGTTTAAATTTTGATTTTGAAAATCATCATTAATATTCCAAGTATTTAGTTCGTTTGGTAATTCTGGTAAAATTATTTTTTCATTTTTTTGACTATTAAAAATTATTTTCCATTTATATACTTCTTGAGATTGATTATTGTTTTCGATATAAATGTTTCCAACAGCGTGCCCTGCTCCAGTTTTATTAATATTTATTTGATTATTGGTGAAAGTATAATCTAGTGTCCATGCGGGGATGTTGTAGAATTCTTTTGGTTCTCCCACACTTTTAGTGAAGTAATTTCCGATAGACAGATCATAGCGGTATTTATAAAAATTGGAATTAAAATCATAATTAAATCCATTGTAGTTATCGAAATTCCCGCCAAAATTCCATAACATGTTAAATTTATTATTTATAAAGTCATTTTCATCAAGATATCCATTAATTACTAGCGTCATACTATTTTGTTCTCCAGAGGTGTTAGAAACAGCTGCATTTATTGTTCTTCTTTCTATACCTTCTGTTTTAAATTGGTTATAATCTAATTTGAAATCATCAGTAATACTATCCCTATCTAGGAGTAAATATTTATAATTATAGTTATTATGGTTTCTATATGAAAAATAAATTTTTGAGGATACTGGTTGTTGTGTATTTTCATATAGTTCTATCCACATCTCGTTCGTGTTGTTTGAATATTGGCCGTTATAATCACTTCCGTATGCATTTACGTTAATAACTGACCCTAAGGTAGATTCAAAATTTACTCCCGTTGATTGTATTCTTTTTCTCGCTTCTTGAATTTCTCTCTTAGGAGTTTTTATATTTACTTCGGATGGGTTATTAATGGTTAAATCTTGAAAAGTTGTTAAATAGCTTGAGTCAATATAGCCAGAAGATAATGCAGCAAAAGTAAGCATGAAAGACTCTTCTTTGTTTATATTCTTTTCTGTAGTTAATGTAATAGATCTGGTATTATTTAAGACCTCTTTTATGTCAAGAATTTTTCCTTCATAATTTGATGAAAAAATATAAAATCTCGAAAATGTACTGCTTAATGCTTCTTCAGGAATATTTATAGTAATAAGTTTTCTGTGGATTTTAAAGTTTGTTGTGCTAACGGATGTGTTTCCTAGTTTATCTTTTGCAGTAATACGAATCTGTTTTTCTCCTGTGGAATAATCATCTGGGTTGAGTTCAAATGAGATTTCTGATGCAACGCTGTTTAGAAGGATACTATCATTCAATTTTATTTGAACACTGTCTATTTCTGAATATAGGTCTTTTAAAGCAGGCTTTATGACAGTGTTTTCAATGACAATATCTTCTTCTTTTATATCTTCAAAAGTTATTTCGGGCCCTGTGTTGTCGGTTATAAATTTGACTTCATAAATTGTGGTATTCTCCGCTGCGTCTTCAGCAATTATTTTTAAAGTTTTTTCACCATCTTCAAATTTAGTAGAATCAAAGTTAAGACTATAGTTATTGTCTTCCAGCGTTTCAAATTCTACAGTTTCGTTATTAAGGAATACTTCTAAATTTGTAATATCTTGGTCGTCTTCAGCAATAAAAGAGATTGTATTTTCTGTTCCATTTAAAATAGTGCCTTCTTCAAGAGATACTTTAGAGATTGTTGGTAAAGTATTGTCAATATATATTTCTTGCTCAGAAACAGCTGTATTTCCACTATTGTCTTGGGCTACTATTTTTAAAGAGAAGACTTCCCCTTTGTTGGCTGTACTTTTCTTAATGGAATTGAATGAATTTAAGTCGATACTTAATTTAAATGGAGCTGTTTTATCTTCGGCAACTTTTGTATCATTAATATAAGCTTCGACTTTACTGATTCCTTTTTCGTCATCAGCATTTATATTTATTTCCATTTTATTTCCTACAATAGGAATCTCATTAGGAGTTTCAGCTTTTTTTACTCCTTCAATTTCAAAACTAAGAACGGGTGGAATTGTGTCTATTTCTTCTTCAAGATCTTTATCACATGAAAATATAATCAAACAGATTATTAGTAGTAGGTTAACGTTTTTTATTATTAGGTTAGGTTGATTTGATTGCAATATAGAATTTTTATCGAATTGGAGTGATTTTTTTCTTTAATAAGAATCTTTTCTAATTGTAAATTCTTTAAAAATTGACAAAAAAAAGTCCGGTATACTATTAATACCGGACTTTTTTACCACACTTTAAAATTAAATAAATATTTAATCTCTTCGAGGTTTTCTATCGCCTCTATTGTCTTTAGATCTATTATCGCGGTTTCCATCTCTTTCACGAGGTGGTCTTTCTGCGTAGCCTTCTGGTTTTGGAAGAATGGCTTTTCTAGATACTTTTTCTTTTCTTGTTTTTGGATCTACTCCAAAATATTTAACTTCAAAAACATCTCCTAAATTAACAACATCGGTAACATTGTCTGTACGTTCCCAAGCTAATTCGGAAATATGTAAAAGTACTTCGTTTCCTGGAGCTGCTGTATATTCTACTACAGCACCAAAATCTAACATTTTAATTACTTTTACTTCGTATACTTCACCTTTTGTAGGCTTGAATAATAAAGAATCTATTTTTGCATTTACGGCATCAATTCCTTCACTTCCAACGCCTAAAATTTCAACGATACCTTCTTCTGTAACTGGGTCTTCATTGATAACAATAGTAGTATCTGTTTCTTTTTGAAGTTCTTGGATTACTTTTCCTCCTGGACCAATTAAAGCTCCAATGAATTCATTAGGAATACGTCTAGTTACCATTTTCGGAGCATGTCCTTTAACATCTGCATTTGGAGTTGCAATTGTGTCGGTTAGTTTCTCTAAAATATGTAAACGTCCATTACGAGCTTGTTTCAATGCTTTTACTAAAATCTCGTAGCTTAAACCTTTTACTTTAATATCCATTTGGCAAGCAGTAATACCATCTGCAGTACCTGTTACTTTAAAGTCCATATCTCCTAAATGATCTTCATCTCCTAGGATATCCGATAATACAGCATATTTTCCAGATTCAGCATCAGAAATTAATCCCATAGCAATTCCAGAAACAGGTTTTATTAATTGCACTCCAGCATCCATTAATGCCATTGTTCCAGAACAAACGGTAGCCATAGAAGAAGAACCGTTAGATTCTAAAACTTCTGATACTACACGTACTGTGTAAGGGCAATCTTCAGGAACCATTCCTTTTAAAGCACGTTGTGCTAAATTTCCATGACCAACTTCACGACGAGAAGTTCCACGAATAGGGCGTGCTTCTCCAGTTGAAAAAGGAGGGAAGTTATAGTGTAAATAGAAACGCTCTTCTCCTTCATAAGATGGCATATCTATTTGATTTGCTTCTCTACTTGTTCCTAAAGTAACAGTTGCTAATGCTTGTGTTTCTCCACGAGTAAAGATTGCAGAACCATGTGTTGATGGTAAGTAATCTACTTCACACCAAATTGGTCTTATCTCGTCTGTTTTACGTCCATCTAAACGTAAACCTTCGTTTAATGTTAAGTCTCTTACAGCCGCTTTTTCTGCTTTGCTGTAATATTTAGAAATTAAATCTCCAAACTCTTCTTGCTCTTCTTCAGAATAAGATGCTACAATTTCTTCTTTAATTTCAGCAAATGCTGCTCCTCTTTCATGCTTAGAAGATCCTGCTTTTGCTACTGCATAAACTTTTTCGTAAGCTAATTCATGAATTTTTTTAGCCAATTCTTCATCTTCTCTTTCTGGCTCATATTCACGAGTTTCTTTTTTACCAAATGCTTCCGCTAATTTTACTTGAGCTTCACATTGAACTTTAATAGCTTCGTGTGCAAATTTAATTGCGTCTGCCATTTCTTCTTCAGAAATCTCATCCATTTCACCTTCAACCATCATTACAGAGTCTGCAGAAGCTCCAATCATCATATCGATATCAGATTCTAATAACTGTGCTCTTGTTGGGTTGATAACAAATTCACCATTTACACGGCCAACTCTAACTTCAGAAATTGGACATTCGAATGGTAAATCTGACAATTGAATAGCGGCAGAAGCGGCTAAACCTGCCATTGCATCTGGCATAACATCTTCGTCATGCGACATTAATTGTACCATCACCTGAGTTTCAGCGTGGTAATCTTTTGGGAACAAAGGACGTAATACACGGTCTACTAAACGCATTGTTAATACTTCTCCGTCACTTGGTCTTGCTTCTCTTTTGAAGAATCCACCAGGATAACGACCAGCAGCAGCAAATTTTTCTCTGTAATCTACTGTTAATGGTAAAAAGTCTACATCCGATTGTTTGTAATTGGAAACAACTGTACATAATAACATACATTTTCCAGATTGTACTACAACACTTCCGTGTGCTTGTTTTGCTAATTTTCCCGTTTCTAGAGAGATAGTTCTACCATCTCCTAAATCAATAATTTCTCTTTTTACTTCAGGAATCATATAATTTTTAATTTACCTACATATGTAGGAGTTAAACATAGGGTTTCCACAGTTATTGCGGAAGTAGTTGTGTTGTTGTAGTTGTTGTTACCCAATGAAAAACTATTAATTTTAAGCTTTTTTATCCCTTAAAAGGGGATTGTTTTTGGTTTTCACCCAAATAGAATCTATTTAGATACTATTTGCTTATAAATGCTAAAGGTAATAATTATAGTTCGATTATCTGTAAGAAATTATAATTCAGATAATTTACGCTAGTTACCTCGTCTTTTTTTTATTCGTTTAAATAAAAAAAGGGAGCAAATTTGCTCCCTTATATCTTACTTTCTTAATCCTAATTCTTTGATGATAGCACGATATCTTGTAATATCTTTCTTCTTCAAATAATCTAGTAAGCTTCTTCTTTTACCTACTAGCATAACTAATGAACGCTCTGTATTGAAATCTTTACGATTGTTTTTTAAGTGTCCAGTTAAATGATTAATTCTGTGTGTGAACAAAGCAATTTGTCCTTCTGCAGATCCGGTGTTTTTAGCATCACCACCATATTGTTTAAATATGTCTGCTTTTACTTCTTTAGCTAAATACATGCCAATATTATTTAAATGATTCTTATGTATTTGATAGATTTTCTATCAGTGGGCGCAAAGATAACAATAAATTTTATTATCTAGCGTTTTTTATGGTAGATTATTTAACGGCTAAAATATAGCTAATTTATTAATTATAAACATATTATATTATGAAACTAATCTCAAGAAATTTATTAATGATGCTGATCCCTACTACTATCTTAATTGTTTCTTGTAATGATGATGATTCTAATGAATCAATAGATGGTTCTCCAACCGAAGCGTTAACTGTTCAAGAGGTTAAAACAAGTATGGAAGCTACACAAGTTTCTGATGAAGTTGATGATATTGTTGATTATATGGTAGTTTCCGATTTAGGAAGCTCTTCTAACAAACAAACTTCAATAAGTTCTAAAGGATGGCTACCAGATTGTTACACTATTTCTACGGAAGCTAGTGGTGATAATTTTATGATTACACTAGATTTTGGACAAGGTTGTGAAATGCCAGACGGGAGAAATATTGCGGGAATGTTGACCATGACAAAATCCAATGTTTCAGATTCTACTTCTTTTACGCGTAATTCTGAAGTTAAGTTTGAAAGTTTTACTATAGATAGTGTTACTGTAAATGGTAGTAAAACATATCAACATACTTTTGCGGATGATGAAAATCCAAAGACTATGGTGGCTTCAGAAATAACACTTCTTTGGGAAGATGAATCTACTATGCAAGTAAATTCTGAAAAAACAAGAGAGTGGATTGAAGGTTTTGATGATGGCGAATGGGGTAATAGTGCTTTTTTAGTTACAGGAACTACCACTGTTATTAATAAAGATGGAGTTACTTATACAAGTGAAATTACTACGCCTCTAAGAGCAGAACTGTCTTGTAACTATATTGTGAGTGGAGTACTTACACTTTCTAAAGATGAAGCAAGTGCCGAAGTAGATTTTGGAGATGGCACCTGTGATGATAAAGCAATGTATAGCGATCCTGAAGGAAATACAACAGAGATTACATTAAAAAAATAGGAGTATAGAAATTTCTAAAAATAAAAATCCGTAGCATTTAAAATGTTACGGATTTTTTATGCGATATAAATAAGTTTTTACGCTCTCATCGGTTGGTTTAAAATAAGATCGATATATTGATTGATCTTACTTTTTAGATCTCTACGGTGTGTAATAAAATCTAAAAAACCATGTTCTAATAAGAATTCTGAAGTTTGAAAGTTTTCTGGTAAATCTTTTCCAGTAGCTTCTTTAACAACTCGTGGTCCAGCAAAACCAATTAAGGCACCTGGTTCTGCAATGTTAATGTCTCCAAGCATTGCGTATGATGCTGTTGTACCTCCTGTAGTTGGGTCTGTACAAAGCGAAATATATGGAATACCGAGGTCTGAAAGTTGCGCTAATTTAGCCGATGTCTTTGCCAACTGCATTAACGAAAGTGCAGCTTCCATCATACGGGCACCACCAGATTTAGATATCATTACAAAAGGAACTTTCTTTTTGATAGCATCATCTATAGCTCGTGCTATTTTTTCTCCTACTACACTTCCCATAGAACCACCAATAAAGGCAAAATCCATACAAGCAATTACTAATTCTTTTCCTTTAGATTTTCCAACCGCAGTTCGAACGGCATCTTTTAATGCTGTTTTTTCTTGCGCTTGTTTTAATCTATCTGAATATTTTTTGGTGTCAACAAAACTTAAAGGGTCTTTAGATTCTAAATTAGGATCTAATTCTTTAAACTTATTGTCATCAAATAAAATTGAAAAATACTCTTTACTACCAATCCGAACATGGTAATCGTCTTCTGGACTAACGTAGAAGTTCTTAGCAAGCTCATCTGCTTCTACAATTTTTCCTGTTGGCGATTTATACCACAGTCCTTTGGGGGTATCTTTTTTTTCTTGGGTAGTGGTTTGTATACCTTTTTCTTTTCTTTTGAACCAAGCCATATTCTTAGTATAATTTAATCCCTTATCGAGTTTAATTTCTCGATACTTTACATCGGAATGAGTTAAATAGTTTTTCCTATCAGTATCTCGTAAATGCCGAGATATATAAGAAAGCCTCCAGAGAAAAAAAAAATTCGCTGGAGGCAATCAGTTTATTATAACGTATTAACGTTGTTTAAATCTTCAAAAGCTTTTTTAAGTCTGGTAATGAAAGTTTTTTCACCTTCACGAATCCAAACTCTTGGGTCGTAATGCTTTTTATTTGGAGCATCATCACCATCAGGATTACCAATTTGAGCTGCTAAATAATCTGCTTTAGCACCCATGTAATCTCTAATTCCTTCTAAATATGCATATTGAAGGTCGGTGTCAATATTCATTTTAATAACTCCGTAACCTATTGCTTCTCTAATTTCTTCTACAGTAGATCCAGATCCTCCATGGAATACAAAATCAATGGTATTTGCTGGTACGTTGTACTCTTTAGAAATGTATTCTTGAGAATTTTTTAAGATTTTTGGTGTAAGTTTTACGTTTCCTGGTTTGTAAACTCCATGTACATTTCCAAAAGCAGCTGCAATAGTAAATCTAGAAGATACTTTTGATAGTTCTTCATAAGCAAATGCTACTTCTTCTGGTTGTGTATATAATTTAGAATCGTCTACATCTGTATTATCAACACCATCTTCTTCACCACCAGTTATACCTAGTTCAATTTCTAATGTCATTCCCATTTTCTCCATTCTTTGAAGATATCCACAACATGTTTCGATGTTGTCTTTGATGTCTTCTTCAGAAAGGTCAATCATATGTGAGCTAAAAAGAGGTTTTCCAGTTTCAGCAAAGTGTTTTTCACTTGCATCTAGCATTCCATCAACCCATGGCAACAATTTTTTAGCACAATGGTCGGTATGAAGAATTACAGGAACTCCATATTTTACAGCTAGTTCATGTACATGTTTTGCTCCAGCAACAGCTCCGGCAACAGCAGCTTGTTGACCGTCGTTAGAAAGTCCTTTTCCAGCATTAAACTGTGCGCCACCATTTGAAAATTGAATAATAACAGGAGCATTTAAATCTGCTGCTGTTTCTAATACAGCGTTGATAGTGCTACTACCTATTACGTTAACTGCAGGAAGTGCGAATCCTTTTTCTTTGGCATAGTTAAAGATTTTTTGTACTTCATCTCCTGTGGCTACACCTGGTTTAATGTTATGACTCATAAAATTTTAGTTTCAAATTTATATTTAGTTGTTTTATGTAATGCGTTTGCAAAAATAATAAATTTAGCGCTCTTAGAAAGGATAATTAATACCAATATTATATACTGCATTACCAAAGTTGTAATCTGTAAACCATCTCTTACCTTGATTATATGATGGATCGTATGTTTTAAATCCAATATCAAAACGCAAAACAAAGAAATTAAAATCGTACCGAAGTCCAAATCCTGTTCCTAATGCAATTTCTTTTAGAGATTTAAAATCTTCAAAAACAGCTTCTTCTTCATCTACGTTATCTAAAAAGTTCCAAATATTTCCTGCATCGGCAAAAAGAGCTCCTTTAAAATCGCCTATTAAATTAAATCGATATTCTAGATTAAAGGCTATTTTTAAGTTTGCTTCATTAAAATCGTTTACGTTATCTGTGCGCCCTGGCCCTAAAGAATATGGTTGCCAAGCTCTATTGTCGTTAGATCCTCCTGCAAAATAACTTCGGATAAAAGGGATGTTATCTGCATTTCCATATGGAATAGCAATTCCTAAAAAGCTTCTAAAAGCAAGAACATTACTTCTAGATAAACGCCAGTATTTAATATAATCTAAT
The DNA here is from genome assembly GCF_000260115.1 of Galbibacter orientalis DSM 19592. GTDB lineage: Bacteria > Bacteroidota > Bacteroidia > Flavobacteriales > Flavobacteriaceae > Galbibacter > Galbibacter orientalis. Next base: position 1,506,477 of record NZ_JH651379.1, read on the forward strand.
TCTGTTTTTACATATTGTGAATATTGGACTCCAAAAATTAAATTTTTACCATCTTCATTTTGTTCAAAATCTACTATTGGTGCGAGGGCAGAAAGTAGGTTTCCAGCAAATTCTATTTTTCCTCTAAACTGAAAGAAATTATTGTCATTTACATTTCTTCGATTGTTTTTGAAATAGGTATAATTACTAGAAAAAATTAAATTATTTGCGGTAAGTCTATCACGTCTGTCTTCTAATCTAGAAACTTCGTTATAATCACTTTGAGAAGTAGTAATTGATCCATCGAGCACATCGTTTGTAAATCCAGAAGTTCCATCTGGAATTACTAAATTTCCGTTGGAATTGTAATAACTAGTGTCGGCTACTTGTGTGTAATTATCTGCAACATCATTTAGATCTCCATAACTATTATCATACACATCATAATATCTATCTGTATTTAGGTTTTTTACATATTGAATGTTCAATAGTTCAACAATATTTTGACGCTGATTAGTAGGTTTCCACTTGTAACGTAAAATTCCGTTAAAGGTTTGTTTGTCTAAACCGATATTTTTTTGAAGTGTGGTTCCAAGAGAAAATCTAGTTTCAGGAGACATAGATTTCGGAATGATACCATCCGTATTAAAAGGGAAAAATATACGAGGAAAGTTTAGTCCTATGTCGGCTCCAAATTCTGCTAAGTTGAAAAAACTACTACTTGTATTTTTAAAATCTGATGAAGAACCTACAGTTCCCCTTAAAGCAATGTCTAAAGTTTCGGCTCCTCTAAAAATATTTCTACTAATGAGCGAAGTACTAAAAGAGATTCCAATATCTTGAATGTTTGAATGTAATAAATCGGTGCTAAAACCTAAAGAAAATCTAGGTCTAGGCGCAAGGTAAATGTCTGTATTTAGTTTGTTATCGGTACTATCTGCATAAGAGTAATTAATATTTGGGTATTTAAAAACCTTTAAGTTGTTTATCTGTTTGGAGGTTAATGCGCGGTCAGATTCTTTATAAACATTTCCTGGGAGTATTGCAATAACATCGGTTAGTGCATTTGGTCGGTATTTTAATTTGTTTTTGAAATAGATGGTGTATCCATCATTTTCAATAGTTTGTAAAGAATCTTGATTGTCGCCAAAAGTGTAATCGGCATATATATTAACTTTCTTTATATGGTGGATTTTATATTCAAAACCATTTATAGAATCTCCTTCTGTTTTATTATCAATATCAACTTCAACAGGCATTTTATAATCTTGGCCTGTTGTTGTATCTCTTTCAATATCAAAACTAATGGCATTTGGCTGAAACTTATAGATACCGTTATTAGCAAAAATAGATGTTAAACGTTCTTTTTCAGCTTGAAAATTATCAAGGTCAAATCTTTGTCCGGTTCTAATTCTTGAGAAACGTTTGTATCTTTTGTAAAGAGAATCTAAATCTTTAGAAGCTATGGCAGTAGTAATAGTATCTAAATAATAGGTGGGACCTGTAGTAACGTTGTAATTTACCTCTGCTCTTTTTTCTTTTTGACCTGCGGTATCTATTTCAAAACGGACATCGTTATTAAAATAACCTTTTGTTTCGTAATATTTATTAAGACGTTCGGCAGATTTAGCAGTTTTTAGAGGATCTACTATTACGGGTGCTTCTCCAGTTTTTTTTAGCCAGTTATTAAAATTTATTTTATAATCGGCTACCTGTACTAATTGCTTTTTTGAGATAATTTTTTCGAAAAAATTGATGTCGTTTAAATTGCTATCAAGTCTGGCTGTATAAAAAGAGTCGGCATTTTCTCGTGCTAAATTATAAAGCGCTAATCGCCCTAAATTATTTGGTCTTTGGGAGATTAAACCTTGAACTTCGTCATTCTTAATCTTCTCATTATTTACAGAAATACTATTCTTGGTAAGTAATAATTGACCATCTTTTACCCTTTTTATGGCATTACAAGAACTTATAAATAGTATTACAAAGAATAATACTGTTATTTTTACAAAAAAATGTCTCAATCGGGTATTTATTAATTTAACGTCAAAAATACATTATTTGGATGGTTAGCAAAAGCGAAATAAAACTTATAACGAGCTTACATCAAAAAAAGTACAGAAATAAAGAAGGACTTTTTATTGCTGAAGGCGTAAAAGTAATTAATGAATTGTTGAAATCTGATTTTAAACTTCATAAAATTTATGCTTCCGAAGAAAATATAGTAAATATAGCTTCCGAAAAAGTTACTTTGGTTTCTGAAGGAATCTTAAAAAAAATGAGTGCATTAAGAACTCCAAGTCCTGCTTTAGCAACTTTTTATACCAAAAAGACAACTGAGATTATTGAAGATGGCTTAACGCTTGTTTTAGATGATGTCCGCGACCCTGGTAATTTAGGAACAATTATTAGAATGTGCGATTGGTTTGGGATCTCTGCGTTGGTATGCAGTGCTAACACAGTAGATTGTTACAATCCAAAAGTTATTCAAGCAACGATGGGGTCTTTAACCCGAGTAAATGTGGTCTACACCGATTTAGAGAAATATCTTACTAAGGAAACTCGCGCTGTATTTTGCGCCACTATGGAGGGAGCTAATATATATAAAACTGAAGTGCCTCAAAATGCAGTTCTCGTAATGGGGAATGAGGCAAATGGTATTTCTGAGGCTATTTTATCACTGATTAAAAATAGAATTAGTATTCCTCGTTTTGGAGACATTCAAGCTACAGAAAGTTTAAATGTAGCTACAGCTACTGCTATTTTGTTGAGTGAGTTTAAACGACGATTTTAGTGATTGAAGGATTGAGAAATTAAAAGATTGAACAATTTAAGGATTGAAAAATTGAATTGTTTAAGAATAAAAACCTGTTATAAGTATTCGGTTAGCTGTAAGTTTTAAATTTGTGAATGTTCTAATTTGAAAATAAAAAAGAAGACTGAAGTCGGGAGTCCGAAGTTAGAAGAAAATCTTTGTTCTTGATTCTTTAATTCTTGTTTCCTTTAACTTTTTTACTTTTAACTCAAATTGGCAAAGATTTAAAGAGGCAAAGTAATATAAGTAATAATTTTTTTTAATCCTTCAATCTTTCAATCTTTTAATAAAGAAGACAGAAGACAGAAGTCCGAAGTTAGAAGAAAAATCTTTGTTCTTGATTCTTGATTTCTTTAACTTTTTTACTTTTAACTCAAAGAAGCAAAGTAATAAAATTTTTCAATCCTTCAATCCTTCAATAAAGAAGAAGTGTTCAGTAGGCAGAGCTCAGTAAGCAGTTTTTTCTTCTAAAACTCGGTAACAACGTGTAATTTATAATCAAGAGCCAAGAGACAAAAAAAGTCTTGATTCTTTATTCTTGTTTCTTTTAACTCATTAACTTTTTTACTTTACAAACTTTAAACTATTCAAAAGTAAAATTAATAAAAACACCCCTTGAGTACATATGGTTTATGTTTGAAGTCCAATTTGGATCGACAGCATTTGTACTCGGATTGTCTTGAATTAATTCATCAGTTAAAGCAAAAACACCACGAATAGAAGGAGAGAATTTAAAATAACGTAAGTAGAAATCGATACCGAAACCTAGTTCATAATAATACGTAGTCTTTTTCATTCTAAAAGTTCCAGTACTATTGTCTTCAGCGCTATCTTCACTGCTGCTTAAATTTAAAGAAGTAGAAACTCCACCAACCACAAAAGGTTTAAAATTTCCTAATCTTTTAGTACTTGCTTTAATCAATAAAGGCACGTGTATATAAGTAGATTTTACTTCTCGGATGGCGTCATTTTCATCTGCAAACCCTGGAAAAAGCAAATCTCTTTGAGTGTAATAAAGACCAGGTTCTAAACGGATATCGAAATAATCATTAATTCTTAATTCTCCAATAAGTCCTACGTTAAAACCGATGCTTTTACCAACTAAAACGTCTGTTTTGTATTGAGATTCATCATATTCTTTATAATCAAACTTAAAATCGTATTGATTAAAGCCTAAAAAATACCCCCAATTGAGTCGCTTTTTGTCTTCGTTTTCTAAATTAAGAATGGGGTCTTCATTAAATTGAGCGAAGATTGGCTGGTAGCAACACAGTAAAACTGTTATAAAAAATAAGGTGTTTTTCATTTTACAGGTTAAGTTAGTCAAGGTTAAGGTCTCTTATTTATAAGCTTCATAAATGGTTGCAACTCCAAAGGTTTGCGGTTTATCATCTACATTAATAAACCCAATTTTGCGTAAAATATTGTTGAACTTTTCTCCAAAAGGAAAAACAGAGGCCGATTCCGATAAATATGCATAGGCAGAACGGTCTTTAGAAAACAATCTTCCAATAGTAGGTAAGATGGTTCTGGTGTAAATATTGTATCCTTGTTTGTAAGGTGGTTTTGTAGGGTTTGAAGTTTCTAATACAACAAAAATCCCTCCCTTTTTTAATACCCTATAAATCTCTGAAAGTCCTTTTTCAAGGTCTTCAAAATTTCTTACACCAAAAGCAACAGTTATTGCATCAAAAGAATTATCGTCAAAAGGTAAAGACTCGCTATCTCCAATTACCATATCTATTTTATTAGACAGCTTTTTGTTGGCAATTTTTTGTTTGCCTACCTCAAGCATTCCAGGAGAAATATCTAATCCAGTAATTTTTTCAGCAGCTGTTTTTAAAGCCATATTTATGGCAAGATCTCCAGTTCCTGTGGCTATGTCGAGAATATTTTTTGGCTTAGTGTTGTTTACTAAACTCACTACTTTTTCTCTCCATTTTATATCAATACCAAAAGAGATTACTCTATTCAATCCATCATACTTTCCAGAAATGGTATCAAACATTTGGGTAACCTGTTGTTTTTTTCCTAATTCAGAATCCTTATAAGGCGTTACTTTCTTCTCCATCTACAAAATTTTGGTAAATATAATACTTAGATTTTATCTGGTCGATTTAAATTGAATTTACTCGCTAAGCGAGATTTAAAATCCCTTTTTTGCTTTTTGAAAGTAAGGTATTCTTACACAAAAAAGTCTATCAATATTGAGGTATTTATCTGAGGTTAATAATCTTCGTGAGTAATTATATTTAATATATATTTGTATTTTAAGAGTTTGCGTAAATCTATGAAATACTCACTAAAAGTATCTAATCCAGCCATTATTATGAAAAGGGTATTTTATCTGAAGATTGAGAAATTAATAAATATAAACAGATGAAAATAATAATTGCAGGTGCTGGCGAAGTAGGATTTCACTTAGCAAAACTTCTTTCTTATGAATCTCAAGATATAACCTTAATAGATAATGATAAGGAGAGTCTGAATTATGCAGACACGCATTTAGATATTAAGGTATTGAGGGGAGACGCAACTTCTGTTAGTGTTTTAAAAGAAGCAAGAGTAGATTCTTCAGATTTAATGATTGGAGTTACCGCTTCTGAAACTACAAATATTACACTTTGTTTGTTGGCAAAGCAATTGGGATGTAAACGAACAATTGCCAGAATTTCTAACACTGAATTTATCCGCTATAAGGAGGAGATAAAATTTAATACGCTTGGAATTGATGAAGTAATTTCTCCTGAAAAATTGGCTTCCGAAGAGATACAATTATTATTAGACCAATCTGCATTTAACGATAGTTATGAGTTTGAAGATGGCGCGTTAATTATGGTTGGAACTTCTTTGCAGCGTACCGCTCCTTTTGTAGGTAAATCTGTGCAAGAAGCGGCAGGGATTTTTCCAGAATTACATTTTGTTCCAATTGCTATACAGCGTTTTGGAACCCAATACACATTAATTCCTCGTGGAGATACTGTTTTTAAAGAGGGAGATCAAGCATATTTTGTTACCTTAAAAGAGGGGGTGGATGAGCTTTATAAACTTACTGGAAAAACGAGGGAAGAAATAAAGAATGTAATGATTCTTGGGGGAAGTAAAATTGGATTTAAAACTGCTCGAGACCTTTGTAGTAGTAAATTTAGAGTGAAGTTAATAGAGAAAGATAAAAGTAAAGCCTTCGATTTAGCCGATGATCTTCCGAATGCATTAATAATTAACGGAGATGGAAGGAATGTAGATCTTTTGGAGGAAGAAGATATTAGCGAAATGGATGCTTTTATTGCAGTTACAGGAAATTCTGAAACAAATATAATGTCTTGCTTAATGGCAAAATCAAAAAACATTAAGAAGACAATTGCTTTGGTTGAAAACATGGATTATTTCCAGCTTTCTCAATCCATTGGAATAGATACCCTTATTAATAAAAAATTACTAGCAGCAAATAATATATTTCGCCATATTAGAAAAGGAGAAGTAGTAGCTTTAACCAAATTGAATAATCTAAATGCAGAAATGCTAGAGTTTATTGTAAAGCCAACTTCTAATGTAACTGGTAAAGTAATAAAAGATGTCGATTTCCCACGTTCTGCAATTATAGGTGGTGTTATTAGAGATGGGGAAGGTATTATTGCTCTCGGAGACTTTGAAATCAAAGCTGGAGATAGAGTAGTAGTATGTTGCTTGCCAAGATCGATTTCTAGAGTTGAAAAACTTTTTCTTTAAAATTCATGAAAAGACTAAATTCTAAAATAATCTTTCACTTCATGGGGTTGCTATTACTTTGTAATGGTGGTTTTATGATACTTTCAGCTATTGTTAGTGGTCTTTATAATGATGGCGCTACTCTGGAGATTAGTTTTGCAGGAATCACTACAATTTTTGTAGGGATTTTATTGATGTACGGTACTAAAAATCATAAGAAAGAAATAAAAAAACGTGAAGGATACATGATTGTTTCTTTTGGATGGGTTTTTATGACAATTTCTGGAATGTTGCCTTACTTGTTTACAGGCTCAATTCCGTCTGTTACAAATGCTTTTTTTGAAACAATGAGTGGTTACACTACCACAGGAGCCTCCATATTAAATGATATTGAAGTGCTTCCGGAAGGTATTCTTTTTTGGCGAAGTACAACACATTGGATTGGTGGAATGGGAATTATTGTACTTGCCATTGCAATATTACCATTATTAGGAATTGGAGGGATGCAGTTATTCGCAGCCGAAGCTCCTGGGCCTAGTGCCGATAAGTTGCATCCTAGGATTACAGATACAGCCAAACGTTTGTGGTTTATTTATGTAGGATATACATTGGCAGAAACTTTACTTTTAAAACTGGCTGGGATGAGTTTTTTTGATGCTATAAATCATGCTATGGCTACGTTGTCTACAGGAGGTTTTTCAACAAAAAATGCAAGTTTAGCTTATTGGAATGATAATCCGCTTATTCAATATATTGTTATCTTTTTTATGTTTGTGGCAGGTGCAAATTTTGTACTGAGCTATTTTGCGTTTAAAGGAAAGGTTCAAAAAGTAATTAACGATTACGAATTTAGATTTTATGGTCTATTGGTGTTCTGTGTGAGTGTTGTGGCTGCACTTGTAATTTATTTTAAGGCAAATGTGCCAGTAAGCGAATACCATCCAATGGTTTTAGGGGCTGCTGAGAGTTCTTTGAGGCATGCTCTTTTTCAGGTTATTTCTGTAATTACAACTACAGGTTTTGTTACTGCAGACTATACTAGTTGGACTCCATTTCTGACAATCGTTTTTTTCGGATTGATGTTTGTAGGTGGGTCCGCTGGATCAACTGCTGGGGGAGTGAAAGTAGTACGACATTTATTAATGATTAAAAATGGATTGCTGGAGTTTAAACGAACCTTGCACCCTAACGCAATAATTCCTGTTCGATATAATGGGAAAACTGTTTCAGAAAATATCATTTATAATATCCTTGGGTTTTTTATAATCTATATGTTGTTATTTATTACTGGAGCAGTAGTATTAGGAGCTCTAGGGTTGGATTTTGAATCGGCTATTGGAGGTGCAGCTTCTTCTTTAGGAAACATTGGTCCTGCATTAGGTTCATTGCATCCGTTAACAAATTACGATTCCCTACCCATGCTTGGTAAATGGTGGTGTTCTTTTTTAATGCTTTTAGGAAGACTCGAGTTATTTACCGTACTTATTTTATTTTCTCCTTTTTTCTGGAAACGTACTTAAGTAACGGTGTTTTTATATAGTTTCAATAGTGCTATTGAGTTGTATCTGTTTATGAATGCAGTTTTATAGCGCTACTTTTTTGTATATCAAAGATCCTGTTGAAAGTGTCTCATTGTTAATTTCAAAATCTCTTGTAAAAACTCCTAAATTACATAGGTATCCACCTTCTTCTTTTCTGTAAATTTTCCCACTTAGGATTCCCCACTTAAATAAGTAGTAATTGTCTTTTTTATCAATAGAAATGGTTGGCCAATTTTCTGTGTTTTTATAGATTCCTACTATTTTATTTATGGTGTCGTTTTCTGTTAAGAGTTGCGAATTTTTGGGGTATGTAATTTCATTCTCTTTTTTGAAACTTTGATCAAACTTTAGCTTTTCACTTAAAAAAATACTGTCTGCTGGTAATTCATTTAACAAGTTATAAGCGTAATTTGCCATTAGGTGCGGTAATAAGTAGGCTCTGTTGTCATTTGAAAACGCAATAACACCTATTTTTTTCTTTTGCATAAATGACATATGGAAGCTTATTCCTGCCAAATTTCCAAAACGGGTTAGTATTTTTTCTTTCTGATATTCTGCTATATCCCATCCTAGGCTATAGTCAGTTCGATGGTATGTAAAATATTTTTTATTCTGACTGGTAGTCGGATTATGGAGGTCTAGCCAAGAATTTTTATTCAGTATAATAGTGTCTTCTCTAATGTTTGCGCTTAACCATTTTGATAGATCATTTATAGTAGAAATTATGCCCCCTGCAGCATGCATTGTAATGTCTTCTTTATAAAAACCTTTTTTAATGAGACCTCTTTCTTTGGAGACGGTAAGAGATGGATAGATGTTTTTTAAGTGGTAGTTACTTACATAAGCACTTGTATTTTTCATTTTTAAGGGATCGAAAACATAATTTTTCATCTCAGATTTCCATGTTTTCCCAGTTACTTTTTCTAGTACTATCCCTGCTATGATTGGGCCAACATTAGAATATCTAAATTCCCTAGACTTGTCATAAAGAAAGTCGGTGTTTAAATCGTGTATTAATTCTTCGTTCTTTCCGCTGTAGCCTAAAAAAGCTGTTTTCCAAGCCATACTTGTGCTAAATGTGCCGTGTGTGTGATTTAAAAGACTTTTAATGGAGATTTTCTTTGTATCTACACTGTCCTTATAATTTAACTCCGGAAGGTAATTATTAAGAGATTTGTTTAAACTGAGGATCTTTTTCTGTTCTAATATTTTGAGTAGTGTTCCTGTAAAGGCTTTCGTGCTAGAGGCAATATAGATTGGAGAATCGTTGTTAAAAGATGATTTTTTATCGCTTAAAACAGTGTCATTTATAGTGAATGAATATGCCAATCCATTTTCATCAACTATTGCAAAAATAAAATCTCCAAGTAATCTTTTTTCTTTATAAATGTTTTTTACTTGCGCTTCAAGTTTTGATGATAAATCAGGATGTTCTCTGTGGAACTTCCTTAAATTTTTATTTGTAGAATTATTACTTGTCTTGCAAGAAGATAAAAACAGTAAGAATAGGATTATAAAATATGTTTTAATAATTTGATATAGTCTTTCCATAATTAATAAGTTATTTAATGGATGGACGATTAGATATATAAATTGGTTACAGTTTTTTTAGTCCCTCGTAGCTGATTTAATTCCTCAATAGTCTATAATATGTGCTTTTTGAAGAGTTTTACATTAAAATGAGTTGAATTTATGGTATTTGAGGTTTGCTTTGAGATAATTTTAGAGAACTTATATACCCTGTTTTTAGTGTATTAGAAAGGGCTAAATTCCCCTTATTTAGATGTCTTTATTTTGTCATATTTGCTTTAAAATAGTCTTCAAAGCGCAATGATGAAATTTTGAGGGAATTAAGTTAAAAAAGAGGCTGCCTGAAAAGGCAGCCTCTTTTATTTTTTACAAAAACCTCTAATTTCAAAATTTACATTTCGATTTATTGTTGTCCGATAAAGGTTAACGAAATTTATAAAACTCCACTTATATCAAGGTTTAAATGATGTTTCTAAAATAGACGCTTACTATTAATAGAAATGCATAAAAAGAGGGTTTTTGAAATATTGTATTTTTAAGCTACTTATTTTGTGATAGTTAATATTTATTCTTTGTTCTTTTTTCTTATAGCGAAGCGGTCTTGTATTTTTACTCGGACATTATTGATTAAATCTATGGATCAATAAATTTAATTAGTCTTTTATTCAAACTTCATTCGTTTCATAGCCTTAAAAACTCCATAAATTTTTTAATTATAGAATTTTTATTTCCTTTAAAAATTTATTTTCTCATTCTATCAAATAGATTTTATTCTAAAAATAATGATTTTTCAGTTATTCTTAGAATAAATATCATGTAGATGTAAAAAATATTTATTGATTTTAATTCACTATTTGTTTGTTTTTAGTGTATTTTTAATGGTTATATTTAATATAATAATAAAAAAAGCATCTTTTTATGTGAAAAATTTATTAATAGTCAAATATTTTTTTACTTAACTTTTTTTTAAGAAGTTTATGTTTTATAAACTTATAAATATTCAATGGAAACAAATTGTAATAGAATTTTAGTACTGTCACTATTTTTATTTACTCAATTTATGTTTGCTCAAACTCAAAAGGTAAAGGGAGTTGTTACAGATCAAGACAATATGCCATTACCAGGAGCTAGTATTGTTGTAAAGGGAACTGCTGTAGGAACACAAACAGATTTCGATGGAAACTATGATATAGAGGTTTCTATAGGAGATGTTTTAGTTTTTTCTTTTGTTGGTCAACGATCAGAGGAAAGAAAAGTATCAGCTTTTGGAGTTATGAATGTTACTCTTCAAGAAGATGCGCAAGCCTTGGATGAAGTAATTATTACAGCTCAAGGGATTAAAAGAGAGAAGCAAGCTTTAGGGTATTCAGTAGCTGAGGTTGGGAGTGAACAACTGGAGCAGCGAGCAGAAGGCGATATAGGTCGTGTTCTATCAGGAAAAGCATCTGGATTAAATATTACGCAACAAAGTGGTTTGTCTGGTTCTGGAACTAGTGTAGTAATTAGAGGATATAGCTCTTTTAGCGGGAGTAATCAACCTCTTTTTGTGGTGGATGGAGTTCCGTTTGCTAGTGAAACAAATTCTTCTGGAGCTGCTACCGGCAATGCAGATGATGATTTTGTAAATGGGAATACTGGGTCTAGTAGGTTTTTAGATTTAGATCCTAACAATATAGAAAGTGTAAATGTTTTAAAAGGGTTGGCTGCATCTACCTTGTATGGTACAGCAGGACGAAATGGGGTAGTATTAATTACTACTAAAAATGGAGCCACTACAAAAACTGCTAATAAGAATGAAATTACAGTAACATCATCTATATTTTTTAATAAAATAGCTTCTCTGCCAGATTATACCAATAAATTTGGAAATGGTTTTGATCAGGCTTTTGGGTGGTTTTTTAGTAACTGGGGACCTTCTTTTGAAAAAGATGGTATAGCTGGTTGGGCTAATGGAGTTAATGCAAACCCAAATGTAGGGTTTGATGAAAACGGAACTCTAGCGCATCCATATTCTACTGCAAGCTCTTCATCGGGAATTCCGCAGGCTTTTCCAGAATATCAAGGAGCACGATACGAATGGAGACCTTATAATAGTGTTGAAAACTTTTTCAAGACAGGAACAGCAAAAAACAATTCTATTAATTTTAGAGGAAACTCAAGTGATGGAAAGGTTTCTTATAATGCAAATTTTGGACTCTTGGACGACGAAGGATTTACTCCAGGAAATAGCCTGAAAAGATACACTTTAGGGGTTGGGGGAAGAGCCGAATTATCCAATAAATTTACTGTATCTGGAACTATTAATTTTACAAATACTAATTATACAACACCTCCAGTAGCAGCATCAGATGGAAACGGTGCTTTTGGTACAGGGTCATCGGTTTTTGGAGCATTGTTTTTTACGCCTAGAAGTGTTGACTTAATAGGGCTTCCTTATCAAAATCCCTTAGATGGATCGAGTGTTTATTATCGTCAAAATAATAGTATTCAGCATCCGCTATGGACAGTTCACAACGCGCAGGCAAGTCAGATAACAAATAGGGTGTTCGGGCAATCGTCTGTTATTTATAATATTAACGATCGTCTAAATGTACTGTATCGTTTTGGTCTTGATGTGTATAGCGAAAACAACGTGAATCAGCAAAACAAAGGAGGTAGAGGACAGAGTGATGCGGCATTGGCAAGTGGAATTTATCAAACATGGAATAACACCAATACAATTCATAACCACGATGTTATAGTAAACGGAGATTATGACCTTTCAGAAAAAATAGGAATGCAGTTTAACTTGGGAGCAACTTCTAAAAGAGAGGAATTAAATAGAGTTGGTGTAGCAAGCTCTGGACAAGAGGTTTTTGATGTCTATAGACATTCTAATTTTTCTAAACAGGATGAAATAGAATATTATCAAGAACGAAATATAACAGGGGTGTATGGTCAGTTTAGTTTTGATTATGATCGTTGGGCTTATTTAACGCTCGCAGGAAGAAACGATTGGGTGTCTAATCTTTCTTCAGAAAATAGATCTATTTTTTATCCTAGTGTAAGTGTATCGTTTGTTCCTACTACAATTCTTAAAGGGATAAAAAGTGAGAAGGGATTAAATTATTTGAAATTTAGAGCAGGGTATGGTACTTCAGCAAACTTTCCTGTAGGGTATCCTACAGTGTCAACCTTAAATATTAATACGCAATTTTTTAATGATCAAGGATTGGATATTGTAACAAATTCGGTATCAAATAGATTGGGGAATCCCGATTTAAAACCTGAGCTTTTAAGAGAATTAGAGTTTGGTTTGGAATCGAAATTTTTTAATAACCGAGTGTCTTTGGAAGCGTCTTATTATACGAGAACTACTACAGATTTAATTATTGACAGACCTTTAGATCCAACCACTGGATATACCACTCAATTAACTAATGTAGGTGAAATAAGAGGAGATGGTGTTGAAGTGGATTTAGGAGTGTCAATTTTAAGAGGTTATGACGATGGATTTAATTGGGATGTAAATGCCAATTTTACAGTCAATAAATCGGAAGTAGTAGATCTAGGTTCTGATACAGATATTATTGTGTACGCTGGTTTTAGCGATTTAGGAAATGCAGCTATTACAGGGGAGCCTTTAGGGGTAATTGTAGGGAGTCGAATAAAACGTAATGATGCTGGAGAATTTTTAGTAAATAGTGCCGGAGATTATATAGTTGAAAACGGTCAGTTTATTATTGGAGACCCTAATCCAGATTGGGTTTTGAATATTGGAAATAACCTGTCGTTTAAAAACTTTAATTTTTCATTTTTGGTGAATTATACAAAAGGAGGCGACATTTATGCAACAACAGCCTCTACTTTATTAGGAAGAGGATTAACAACAGATACGGACGACAGGTTGAATACTTTTATTTTACCAGGAGTGCAAGAAGTTAGAAACGCTCAAGGTGAAGTAACCGATTATGAAACCAATACGAAGCAGATAAACAACTCTACTTATTATTTTAATAATGTGTTGTTTGGGCCTAATGAGCTAGGAGTTTTTGATGCAACGGTGGTGCGCTTACAGGAAGTTTCTTTTGGGTATTCTTTACCAAAGAGGTTTTTGGAAAAAACACCTTTGGGTTCGTTGAGCTTTAATGTGTCTGGTTACAATCTATATTACAAAGCGCTTAATGTACCAGAAGGAACTAATTACGATCCTAATCAAGCAGGTTTGGGAGTAGGAAACGGTCGTGGATTCGACTTTCTTACAGGGCCTAGTTCCAAAAGATATGGGTTTAGCATAAAAGCATCATTTTAATACTAAAAAAATAGCATAATGAAACGCGTAAGAAAATATATATTTCAGTTGTTTTTAATAGGTCTTCTTCCTTTAAATTCATGTGAGACTACAGAACTGGATTTATCAGATAATCCAAACGAATTAGAACTGTCTCAGTCTAGCACCGATTTCTTTTTAAATAGTGTTCAGGTCGATTTTGCAACCTTTACACATTTAATGGGGGCAAATGGAGCACGATTGGTTAGGATTGAAAGTATGTCGGGAAGAAGTTATCAGAATGTTTCTGAGTTTTCACCAGCATTTCTGGAGACAGAATGGAATACAGCATATCAGGCAGATGGGGGAGAAGAATTACCCACTGGACTAAAAATAAATGGAATTTTGTCGAATATAAGGGCTATGAAGTCAGAAGCTGAAGCGCTTGAGTTGTATCATCATATAGCAATGACGCAGGTAATAGAGGCTAGTACTATGGTAACTTTGGTGGATTATTTTGGTGATGTACCTTATTCTGAAGCTTTACAGGCCAATGCAGAAACACCTATATTAAATCCTAAAGTAGATGAGGGGGCAGCTATTTATGCTGCAGCATTAGAATTGCTAGATAAGGCAATTGCAAATTTCAAAAAAGAAGTGGTTCTTGAGCCAGAAAACGATTTTTATTACAATGGAAATTGGGGAAATTGGATAAAAGCTGCTAATACTCTTAAAATGAAGATATATCTTCAAAAAAGATTGGTAGATGGAGCGGCTCTTCTAAAATTTAATACTATTGTATCTTCAGGAAATTACATAAAAGAAAATGATGAAGATTTTGCTTTTAATTGGGGGGTGAATGACGTTCAGCCAGATTCAAGACATCCTTTTTATGCTAGTAATTACCTCAATACAGGGTCGGGAGCATATATGTCTAATTGGTTTATGAATTTGATGAATTCTTCTCAAGACCCTCGAGTTCGCTACTATTTTTACAGACAAACAAATGCCGTTCCAGGGCAAGAGATTTCACCTAATGAAGAAGCGCTTTCTTGTTCTTTAGAGCCTGTGCCACAGCATTATATAGATGGCGGATTTACCTTTTGTAATTTACCAAATGGCTATTGGGGGAGAGATCATGGTCAGGATGCAGGAGTGCCACCAGATGGCTTTTTAAAAACTACTTACGGAGTTTATCCAGCAGGTGGAAAATTTGACGATAATAGTTTTGAAGGAGTGTTGCCCGGAGATGGGGGTGCAGGCGCAGGAATTACTCCTATTTTATTGGCGTCTTGGGTGGATTTTATGCAGGCGGAAATAGCTATGGTTAATGGAGATGGCAATGGAGCTAAAGCATTTATGCTTTCAGGGATTGATAAATCCATGCAAAAAGTAATGTCTTTTGGGGAGCTAGATCCAAGCGCATCGACAAGCTTTATCCCAACGCTGCCAGATGTTGTTAATTTTGAAGAAAATATTAAATCTAATTTTGAAAATGCTACCACAGAAACTGAAATGTGGAATGTTTTAGCAGAACAATACTGGGTGGCCTTGTTTGGGAATGGAACCGATGCCTATAATTTTTACAGAAGAACGGGCTATCCAACTACTTTACAACCAAACCTTGAAAAGGATCCTGGAGGTTTTATTCTGTCGCTCTATTATCCGTCAAATTTTGTAAATAATAATTCTTCAACAAGTCAAAAAGCGGATGTAAGAACAAGAGTGTTCTGGGATAATCATAAAGATGTAAACTTTCCTATTGCCAATTAAAATATAGCAAAACAATGAAAAAAATAAGATATATAGTAGTAGGTGTTTTAGGACTCATTTTTGGAGTGAGTTCTTGTAGTACCGACGATAAGATTGTAGATGAAGTACTAAGTAATGTTGGTACGGGAGCAATTTTACGTACCATCAGTCAGGATAATAGCTTGCTGTACAACGATGAGGAGAAGATGTTTGAGCCCAATTCTAAATACACTTTAATTTTGGAAGAACAAGACGCTCAAAAAGGAGATTTACTTGAAAGTGTTGAGGTGTATGTTAAATATAAAGCTACAGATGCGGAGCGTTTTCCTCAAGGAGGGCAAGAGTTGTTACTTGAAAAATTATCGGTTTCAGATTTCTCAGAAGGCGATCGAGAACTTCCTGTAACAACAGTTTCTTATTCTTCTAAAACATTAGTAGAAGCTTTAGGAATTGATGAATCCAAAATTCAAGGGGAAGATCGTTTTGAATTTCGTCTAGTTTTAATGCTAACAAATGGAGAGGTATTTACTAATACCGATGTTGGTGGTCCAGTAAGTGGGGGTTCTTATTTCTTGTCTCCTTTTGAATATTTTCCAATTATAAAATGTGCAATTACCGAAAGTTTAGCAGGTACACATACCTATGAGACTATTAATGCCAAGGCTGCACCAGGAGGCGATGGAGTGTGTTCTGGTAATATCTTGACGGGAGAAGTGGTATGGACTGAAAAACAATCGGGTACCTATGCATCTAGTGATATGAGTTTTGGACAATTTGAAGATTGCTATACTAATAGAGGAAAGGCTACTGGAAATGGGATTAGTATTGTTTGGGATTGTACTTCTTTGAATCCAGTTGGAGATGTGTATATAGATGAAGAAGGAATGGTAACTACAAAGGACAAAGCGCAGAGGAGTCTAAGTTATAATTATTCTATTATCAAAGTAGAGGGTTCGGAAATGACTATAAAATTTTCAAATGCCGCAGGAGATGGAGGACAAGTGTTGGTTACCCGTGAGGGAGGAAAAAATTGGCCAGAAATTTTTAGTAGAAATAATTAATCCCTCATAGAGGGTCTAATTCCTTAGAGCCTGTGCTGAGTTTACCGAAGGGCTCTGCGTCGAAATGAATTAAATTTGTTTCCTTTGAATACCTTGTGGGCTTGCCCCGAGGTAGTTGATTAGGATTTCCTATGAATTTTAAATTAAAAACTAATGAGTAAACTATTAATTGTATTATGTATTATCAATTTTAGCTTTTCTTTTGCTCAAGAAACAAAGCAGGGATTATTATTGGAAATTGATGGGAAAAAGGATTCCTATGGAGAAATAGCTCAACAAATTTGGGATTATGCCGAAATGGGTTATCAAGAAGAAAAAAGCACTGCCTTATTACAAAAAACTTTAAAAGCAGCAGGGTTTACTGTAAAAGCAGGAGTGGCAGGGATTCCAACTGCATTTGTGGCTGAATATGGAAGTGGAGGTCCTGTAATTGGGATTTTAGGTGAGTATGATGCATTACCAGGATTGTCTCAACAGAGATTGGCTGAAAAAAAATCTGAGGGAAAAGCAGCAGGGCATGGTTGTGGGCATCATCTTTTTGGTACGGCATCTATGGCAGCAGCTATTGCAGTAAAAAACTGGTTAAAATCTAATAACCGTGAAGGAAGAGTCCGTTTTTATGGTTGTCCAGCCGAAGAAGGAGGTTCTGGAAAGGTATATATGGTAAGAGCAGGATTGTTTAACGATGTGGATGCTGTTCTGCATTGGCATCCTGGTTCTTCCAACAGCGCTAGTGCTGGAGCAGCACTAGCTAATAAATCGGCTAAATTTAGATTTTATGGGGTTTCTGCACATGCAGCAGGATTCCCAGAAAAAGGAAGATCTGCTCTTGATGGGGTTGAAGCTATGAATATGATGGTAAATATGATGCGGGAGCATATTCCTGAGGATGCTAGAATTCATTATGTAATTACCGATGGAGGAAAGGCTCCTAATGTGGTTCCTGATTTTGCAGAGGTGTATTATTATGCTAGACATACACATCGAGATGTGGTGATTGATATTTTTGACCGAATTGTTAAAGCATCAGAAGGAGCTGCAATGGGCACTGGAACTACTGTAGATTATGAAATGATTGGGGGAACCCATGAGTTGTTACCAAATTTAAGTCTTCAAAAAGTAATGTATGATAATTTGGTTGAGGTAGGAGGAGTTGCCTATACAGACGAAGAAACAAAGTTTGCTAATAAGATAGCTCTTACCTTAGGGTATGAAAAGGCAGATATAACTGCAGTAAATAGTGTTGAGCCTTATAAAACAGAATCGGAAGCTAGGGGTTCTACAGACGTAGGAGATGTTAGTTTTACTTTGCCTACTGCAGGGTTACGTGTAGCTACTTGGGTATCGGGAACACCATCTCATAGTTGGCAAGCGGTAGCCTGTGGAGGAACATCCATAGGGAATAAAGGGATGGTTGTTGCTGCTAAAACAATTGCACTGACAGCTGTTGATATATTTGAAGATAAAGAATTACTGGAAAAGGCTAAAGAAGAATTTAATAAGCGTAGAGGTGATGATTTTAAATATATCCCACTATTAGGAGATCGAAACCCAGCTTTAGATTACCGAAATTAAACCTGTGTTTCTGTGTAAAAAAAAATCCCGCTCTTTTGATAGCGGGATTTTTAACTTTTTAAAGAAATTATTTATGAAAGAACTTCTTTGATTCTTTTAATAGCTTCTATCAATTCTTCTTCTGAAGCAGCATATGAAATTCTAATACAATTTGGATTTCCAAAAGCTTCGCCAGTTACGGTAGCTACATTTGCTTCTTCTAAAAGTAATAGTGAAAAATCAGATGCATTTTCAATTTTCTTACCTTTTATTGTTTTTCCGAAGAAATCAGAAATATTAGGGAATACATAGAACGCTCCTTCTGGAACATTTAATTGGAATCCTTCTATTTCTCCTAATAGATTTAAAACAAGATCTCTGCGTTCATGGAACTTATCAATCATGTATTTAATTTTACTTACGGGAGCTTCAAGAGCGGTAATAGTAGCTCTTTGGGCAATACAGTTTGCACCACTAGTTATTTGACCTTGCATTTTATTACAAGCTCTAGCAATCCAATCTGGAGCACCAATGTAACCAATTCTCCATCCTGTCATAGCAAATGCTTTTGACACCCCATTTACAGTAACAGTTCTATCAAACATTCCGTCTATAGAAGCAATGCTTGTGTGTCCGTCTCCAAAGTTAATATGTTCATATATTTCATCAGAAACAATAACAATATTTGGGTGTTTTCTCAAAACAGCGGCTAAAGATTCTAACTCTTCTTTGCTGTATACAGAACCACTAGGATTACATGGAGAGCTATACCAAATCATTTTGGTTTTTGGAGTAATGGCAGCTTCTAATTGTTCTGCTGTCATTTTAAAATCGTTTTCAATAGAGGTTTGAACTTCTACTGGAACTCCTTCAGCAATTTTTACAATATCAGAATAGCTTACCCAATATGGAGCAGGTAAGATAACTTCATCACCTGGATTAATAACCGCAAGTGCAACATTGGCCAACGATTGTTTTGCTCCTGTAGATACTACAATCTGATTTGGCGTATAGGTAAGCTTATTGTCTCTTTGGAATTTATTTATAATGGCAGCTTTTAAGTCAGCATAACCATCAACTGGAGAGTAGCTGTTGTAGTTTTGGTCAATAGCTTCTTTAGCAGCCTCTTTAATAAAATCTGGAGTGTTGAAATCTGGTTCTCCTAGACTTAAGCCGATGATGTCTTTTCCTTCAGCTTTTAATTCTCTTGCTTTTGCTGCCATGGCAAGTGTTGCAGAAGTTGCCATGTTTAAAACTCTTTCAGATAATTCTTGTTTCATAAAATGAAAATGGGTTTAGTTGTAAACATATTTAGGTTTTTGACCTAGTGCTTTTAAATGTTTGAAATGCGAAATTATAGCTTTTCTTGTAGTTTTATACTCGTAGTAAGGTAAATTAAACTCCGTTGCAGTTTCTCTAACAATTTTAGCAATATTTGTGTAATGTATATGACTAATATTTGGAAAAATATGGTGTTCTACTTGATGGTTTAACCCTCCTGTAAACCAATTTACAATTCTATTTTTAGTAGAAAAGTTAGTTGTGGTAAATAATTGGTGTATGGCCCATGTGTTTTTTATAGTACCCATATCATCTGGTAGAATAGTGTCTGCATCTTCTACAATATGTGCTAATTGAAATACCATACTTAAAATTAATCCAGCTGTGTAGTGCATTACAAAAAAGCCTATTAGAACTTTCCACCACGCTAGCTCTACAAAAAATAATGGAATAACTATCCAAACAGTAATATAAATAAGCTTAGTAATAATAAGTACGCTCCACTCTTTTGCAGGATTAGGAAATTTACCGTAAGAAAGTTTTCTTTTGAGGTATCTTCTCATTTGCTTAAAATCGGTCGTAATGGCCCAGTTTATTGTTAGCAAACCATATAAAAAGATAGAGTAGAAGTGCTGAAATTTATGCATTTTGTTCCATTCTGCATGCTCACTAAACCTAATAATTCTCCCTGCGTCTAAGTCTTCATCATGACCAGGAATGTTAGTATAAGTATGATGAAGGACATTGTGTTGCACTTTCCAATTGTATACATTACCAGCTAAAATATAAATGCTAGCACCCATTACTTTATTAATCCATTTTTTAGAAGAATAAGAACCATGGTTTCCATCGTGCATTACATTCATTCCAACACCTGCCATTCCAATTCCTGTTACAATGGTAAGGAGTAATTGCAACCATTGATTCATGTTATCAATAGTTAAGATTAAAAAATAGGGCGTTAAAAAGATAGCAAACATAATTGCTGTCTTAAGATAAAGTTTCCAATTTCCAGTTTTCTTAATTTGATTTTCTTGGAAATAATTATTTACACGACTATTTAAAGTTTTAAAAAACTTTGCAGGATCTTTTCTCGAAAATCTAATATGTTTACTCGTACTCATAGGCTTTAATTCTTTACCTCTCACAGAGGGTTTAATTCCTCAACACTTTTTGTTGAAATGAATTAAGATTATTTCGTTTGTTTACCTTATGGATTTACCTCAAGGTAGTTAACTTTCTTTTATTTTGAAAAAGAAAATATAGATTACAAAAATAGAGATAATTAAAGTGTTTAACGCTGTTAAAAGTTTAAAAGTGCGACATATATTGTCTATTTTTGTTAAAATTTTTGAAAAGAATGCCACTAACTATCATAGAAAAGTATTTTTCTTCTTTAACTGAAGATCAGATTACTAAATTTTCTCAGCTTGAAGATTTGTATACAGATTGGAATAGCAAAATTAATGTTATTAGTCGTAAAGATATTGAAGAGCTATACATACGCCATGTGTTACACTCTTTAGGAATAGCAAAAGTACAAGCTTTTAATCCCGGTGCTTCAATTTTAGATGTTGGTACAGGTGGTGGTTTTCCAGGCATTCCATTAGCAATATTATTTCCGGAAACCAATTTTTATCTAATTGATGCAATTGGAAAAAAAATAAATGTAGTTAATGAAGTTGCTTCAGCATTAAATCTTCAAAATGTAAAAGCTGAACAAATTCGTGCGGAAAAGGTAAAATCACAATTTGATTTTATTGTAAGTAGGGCAGTTACTAATATGCCTGATTTTGTAAAGTGGGTAAAAGGAAAAGTGAAGAAAGAATCTTCTCATGAATTAAAAAATGGAATACTTTATTTAAAAGGAGGCGATTTAAGCGAGGAATTAGCGGTTTATAAAACCGCAAAGACCTACGACTTAAAAGATTATTTTGAGGAAGATTTTTTTGAAACAAAAAAAGTGGTTCATCTTCCTTTAAAATATATTGGTAAGTAATTACATTCTCAGCATTGAATTGTACGTATAACGCCAACTTTGTAAAAAGTGCTGTATATATT
Organism: Galbibacter orientalis DSM 19592; assembly: GCF_000260115.1. Taxonomy (GTDB): domain Bacteria; phylum Bacteroidota; class Bacteroidia; order Flavobacteriales; family Flavobacteriaceae; genus Galbibacter; species Galbibacter orientalis. Next base: position 1,528,008 of record NZ_JH651379.1, read on the forward strand.
GAGATTTTCTCTTTATAAAGTTAGGACGTGGCTTTTTACGAAGTTTATCTTCAAATTCTTGAATCTTTTTAAGAAGTGTGTTTTTGTTTCTCGCAATAAAAACACGTTCAACTTCTGTAGTTTTTGTTTTCTTGTCGTTTGTTGTATCTAATATTGAGTATTTAATACTCAAAATACATCTTTTTTGTTCTTCTATCATCATCTTCGTCTTTTGTGTTATGTAGCAAAGATAATGATAATTTACATTTAAGATACAATTTAGTAACATTAAATTAACATTACGAGGGTTTTTATGTTGATAATGAGTTGTTTAGGTATGTTGCTGAGGGGTCTATTCCCTAGAGCCTGTCCTGAGTTTACCAAAGGCTCTACGTTGAAATGGGTTGTATTATTTTCCTTTAAATACCTCGTAGGAGTTGATTATAAATAAAAAGCCCTTTGAAAGTTGACTTTCAAAGGGCTTTAACGACAGTATTTATAAAATTTTTATTCTCCTAAAAAAGGATATCTATAGTCCTCTGGAGAAACAAAAGTTTCTTTAATTAATCTCGGTGACACCCAACGTAGAAGGTTTTGAGAAGAACCAGCCTTGTCATTTGTACCAGAAGCTCTTGCTCCTCCAAATGGCTGCTGACCTACCACGGCACCTGTTGGTTTATCGTTAATATAGAAGTTTCCAGCACAGTTTTGTAAAGCAGTAGTGGCTTCTTCTATAGTATATCTGCATCCAGAGAAAACGGCTCCAGTAAGTGCATACTCAGAGGTTCCGTCTACCAATTCTAAAGTTTCGCTCCATTTGTCGTCTTCATATACATAAATAGTAACAATAGGACCGAATAGCTCGGTAGTCATTGTTTTGTATTTTGGATCTGTTGTGCGAATAACTGTAGGATGAATAAAATATCCTTTTGATTTATCATAGGTTCCTCCAACAACAATTTCAGCTTCTTTATCTTCTTTTGCTTGGTCAATATAACTAGCAAGCTTGTCAAAAGATCCTTCGTGGATTACTGCAGTAATAAAGTTCTCCATATTATTAGGAGCACCAATTTTAAACGACTCTACATCTGTTTTAACAAAAGCTAGCACTTCATCAGCTAAAGATTTTGGTAAATATACACGAGATGCAGCACTACATTTCTGACCTTGGAATTCAAAAGCACCTCTAGTAATAGCAGTTGCTACTTGTTTAGCATTAGAAGATGGATGAGCGATAATGAAATCTTTTCCTCCAGTTTCTCCAACAATTCTAGGGTATGTTTTATAGATATCAATGTTGTTACCTATTTTTTTCCATATTCCTTTAAATACATTTGTAGAACCAGTAAAATGAATTCCAGCAAAATCTGGACTAGCAAGAACTGTATCGGTAATCATTTCTGGGTCTCCATAAACAACGTTAATTACGCCATCTGGTAGTCCAGCTTCTTTAAAAATATCTACAATTACTTTAGCAGAAAAAATTTGACTATCACTAGGTTTCCAAATAACTACATTCCCCATCATAGCTGCACTTGCAGGTAAATTCCCAGCAATTGCGGTAAAGTTGAAAGGAGTAATGGCATAAACAAAACCTTCTAAAGGTCTGTATTCTACTCGATTCCATAAACCTTTGTCGGATTCTGGTTGATCGTCGTAGATTTTTGACATATACTCTACATTGAATGTAAGGAAATCAATCAACTCACAAGCACTATCAATTTCTGCTTGATGAATATTTTTTGATTGCGCAATCATAGTAGCTGCATTTATTTTATCTCTGTAAGGACCTGCAATTAAATCTGCAGCCTTTAAGAAAATTGCAGCACGTTGTTCCCAATTTAAAGCAGCCCATTTCTTTCTTGCTTCTAAATTGTTTGCAATAGCTTTTTCAACATGTGATTTTTCCGCTAAATGATATTTTCCTACAATATGTTGGTGGTCATGTGGAGGAGATAAAGGTTTTGTATTACCTGTTTTAATTTCCTCGCTACCAATATACAACGGAACGTCTACGGTGCTATTAAAAAATTCATCATACTGCTTCAACACAGCCTCTCTTTCTGTTGAGCCTGGAGCATACGACTTTACGGGTTCGTTAACTGCCGCAGGAACATGAAAAAAGCCTTTTCCCATACTTTCTGGATTTAATACATTAAAATTTTATCAAAGGTAGTAAATGCCAGAGGGTTTAAAAAGTAAAATTGTGTTAAAGAGAAGGCTTAATTTAAAGCGAAGGGAGCATGGAGTTTAAATGTAGGAATAATCACTCGAAACCTTCTTGTTGAGGTAAAGTTGACCATATTGTAATGACCTCTCATAGCTCCAATTGGGGATGTTAATAAACAGCCAGAACTGTATGTGTGAGATTCTCCTGGTTTTAAAACTGGTTTTTTTCCTATAACTCCTTCGCCGTCAATTATTTCAATTTCATTTAAAGCATCAAAAATTTGCCAATGTCGAGAGGTGAGTTGTACGGAATCCTTGCTTTGATTCTCAATAGTAATTTTGTAACCAAAGGCATAGTGAAGCTTGTAGTTTTTGAAGAAAGTGCCTTCAAAACTAGTCTTTACAGAAATCTTTATGCCTTTAGTAATTTGAGTAATCATATATATTAAAACGTAAATGCGCCCACTAAAACTATTATAGTTGTTGATATTGTAGCTAAAATAATGAAAATAGTATTAATGTATATGAATTTAACAATAGTTTTTGTTCTGCTTTCCTTATAAAAACCTCGCATAGATTTATATAGGTATAGAAAGAATATTAAAATTGCCACTCCATGAAGGTTAATATTGAAAAGCCATTTAATAAGCAAAGTAAGGGTTAATAGGATGGTGAAAAGTGTTTGGGTGTGAAAACTAAAAATGATGTGATCTATATAGTGGAATTTTTCTGACGAATATACAAGCCATATAAAAGCAGAAAAAATAGGAAGAAGAATAAAAATAATAAATGGTAATTTAGCTATTAAAGTTGCAAAAAAACTTCCTGGGTGGTGATATGTTTTGTAAAAGCTTTTAGCTAGTTTAAATGTAATCTTGTTTTCAATGCTACTTTCTATTTTTAGGTGTTTTAGCGCTTCATCATATTCATAATATTTTTTTCGCTTAATATCATCATAAAAAAAATCAATCTTATCGTAAGTTCTGTTAATGAAGAGTTTGTTGTTTAACTTTTCAAATTGAATTTTTGGTGCTGTAGTTGTCTCTAGGGCTTCTTTTGGTTGGTATTTTTTTATGAGTTGATCTATTTCTTTTTTGTCTTCATCAGAAATAGAACTTTCTTTTAAGGAGGCAAGAGTGTTTTCAATAAATAAAGAGTCTTTAGTAATAAAATCGTTTACGGTATTATCTATATTATCAAAGTCGCTACTGTAGCTTATCATTAAAAAGTAAACAATGGTAACGCTTAAAAAGAAGCGGAATGGATTTGTGTAAGTGGCTCTTTTTCCGCTAACAAATTCCGTAGTTATTTTTCCAGGTCTTAAAATTAAGGCAGTTAGCGTTTTTCGAAGTTTGGAATCGTAAGAAAAAATGCTTGAAAAAAACTCTTCTACCATGTCTAGTAGGGTAAGTTTTTTTGTACTATTTATTTGTCCGCAATAAGGGCAGTAGGAGTCGCTTTTCTCAAGAGGAAGTTCACAATTTAAACATTTTGTACCCCTATATTTTAAAGATGTTCTGTCGCTTTTGTTCATTGTATAGGGTTTTCTTAATTGGAGATGTTTACAGAAGAGGCACTTCCAACTCCAATTAGGCTGTCGTAATTATCTCCAAAATCTCTATAGTAAACTAAAATAGTGTAATTGTTTTCTGTTTCCCAGAAGCTACCGCTTATAAAATTAAAATCTACAATTCCTTTTTCGTTAACTTTTACAAATTTATAATTGTAAAAACCTTGTTTTAGTAAAATAGCAGTATTAAGGGTGTTTGTTTTATCGTTTAATTTGAGTCGGTTTTCTTCTGTTAATTGGTAGTTATTAAATTTTCCGTATACATAAATATTGTCTAGCCCTATGGCGTTAGTATAGGCTAGGCTAAAGCGAACAAATGAATAATCTGCTTCTCTGTCAACATTCTGTTCAACACCATCAATGGTTCTTATGTAAAAATCTCCATTGATATCTGGATTGTAGGTGTAAGCCTTGTCTTTTCTAGACTCGTTGGTGTACAGGTAATGATTGTATCTATTAGTTAGATCTACTCTTGCAATGGCATTACTAGAAACACGAATTTCCTTAGTGTCGAACCAAAAATATTCATTCCCACCTTCAAAAGAAGTCTCTTTGTCGTATTTGTAAATAAGTTGGTTCCCCGACATAAATTGGGGTTTAATACCAGAAATAATATAGTTGAAGTTGCTGTTTTGAAGAATTGCAATTTTTACTTCTTGTTGCGGATTTATGAGTTCGAAATCTGGATGATTAATTGTGAATTGCAAGCGCTGAAGTTTGTCGATATTTTTCATGTCTCGAGAACGTTTAACAACCGTGCCAACGCCAACAGCATCTTTATAAACCAAGAAGCGCCTAGAGAAAATGAGGTCTCCTTTGTTGTCTTTTACTTTTAGAATGTAATTACCAGTAACGCGTAATTTTGTTTGCTGATTTGGAAGTGTGAGTTGGTAATTAGTATAGGGTTGGATGGTGGCAAGAGAATTTTCATAATTCATAATTCTTTGGTTATCAACACCAGTTAGGAATTGCGATTTCAATAATTTGGAAGGAGTCCAGTTGTAATTGCAATGTTCAATTTCATAATAGTAATCTTTTTCATCAGCATATAAATCGTCAAAAGAGAGCGTCATTTTTTCGCCAATTTTAACAATAGGAAATTGGTCTCCTTCTTTGTCCGATTTAAATACAATCGACTTTATGTTTTCGGGCGGAGGAACTTCGTTTTGAATTTGAGAAAAAGAGAAGTTACTCAGGAGTAATATGGTAACGAAAAGGTTGTAGTTGAGCTTCATCAGCAAAAAATATTTTGGGATAAATATACGCAAAATACATTCTGGATTGATTTCAGGTAAATTCACTTTGAAAAATATAGGTTTTTATTATGCGAACTCTGTTTTAATTATTAAATTTGCACGAATTTTTGAGTTAACTAATTTCATTAGATAGATAGCATGTCAAACGACATTAAGATTAGAAAAGGCTTAGATATTAAGCTAAAGGGTGAAGCAGAAAAATTGGTTTCTGACGCGCCAAGATCTAAAAACTTCGCTATTAAGCCAACTGATTTTCATGGTGTTATGCCTAAAATGATAATCAAGGAAGGTGAGTCTGTAAAAGCCGGAGATATTATTTTTTATTCTAAGTACAAAGAGCAGGTGAAGTTTGTTTCGCCAGTTAGTGGTACATTGAAGGAAATTAAGCGCGGTGCAAAGCGAAGAATTTTAGAGGTTGTCATTGAAGCTGATACAACTGATACGTACAAAGAGTTTGGTCAGAAAGACGTAGAAACTATGTCTGGAGACGAGGTAAAACAGCATTTGCTAGAAAGCGGATGTTGGCCTTTTATCAAGCAGAGGCCTTATGATATTATAGCAGACCCAGAGGATGCGCCTAAAGCAATTTTTATTTCAGGAATGGCAACAGCGCCGTTGGCTGCAGATGTTGAATTTGCATTAGGAAAGCGTAAAGAAGATTTCCAGTTAGGGTTAAATGCAATATCAAAACTTACCTCAGGAAAAACCCATCTTTCCATAGATAAAAGATCGGCTTCGTTTTTTAATGAAGTAAAAGGTGTACAGATTCATAAAGTTTCTGGACCGCATCCAGCAGGAAATGTAGGAGTGCAAATACATCATATAGATCCTGTAAATGCTGGAGAGCGTGTTTGGGTTATAAATCCAGAAGATGTAGCAATTATTGGTTCTTTATTTAGAACTGGTAAGTTTGATGCAACTCGTGTTGTAGCAGTTGCTGGAACTGAGGCACCAAAAGCACAGTATTTTAGATTTAAAATCGGTTCTAATGTAAAAGACATTTTAGGGCAATTGCCAGCAAATGTTAGAATTATTAGTGGAGATGTGCTTACTGGAGATAAAATTGCTAATGATGGTTTTGTTAGCTATTACAGTTCTACAATTTCTTTGATTCCTGAAGGAAATGAATATAGAATGCTAGGATGGTTGCCGTTTAAAGACAACAATATTCCAAGTATGTCTAGAACTTCGTTATCATGGTTGTTCCCTAACAAAAAACACAAAGTAGACACTAATTTGAATGGTGAAGAAAGAGCTTTGGTTGTTACTGGGGAAATGGAAAAAGTATTGCCAATGGATGTATATCCAATGCAACTTCTAAAAGAATGTATGGCGCAGAATATTGAAAAAATGGAAAGCTTAGGGATTTACGAAGTAGCTCCGGAAGATTTTGCATTAATAGACTACGTTAATACTTCTAAGCTTGAAGCTCAAGTTATTCTTAGAGAAGCTTTAGATGTAATGATAAAAGAAGTTGGGTAAATAAAAGAAGATATGAGCGCTTTAAGAAATAAATTAGATCAGCTAAAAAAACCTTTTAATAAAGGAGAGAAGTGGGAGAAATTTGCTCCTGCTTTTAATGCATTCGATACCTTTTTGTATGTGCCTAATCACACCACAAAAAAAGGAGCACATATTCGAGATGCAGTAGATTTAAAGAGAACAATGATTACCGTAGTTATTGCTTTATTACCAGCTTTATTCTACGGAATTTATAATGCAGGTTTTCAACATTACTCTCAGTTAGGAGAAGCATTTACTTTTTGGGATGCTTTTGCACATGGAGCATGGAAAATATTGCCAATGGTTGCAGTTTCCTATATTGTTGGTTTAGGTATTGAATTTGTATTTGCAATATATAGAGGACATGAAGTAAACGAAGGGTATTTAGTTACAGGGTTATTAATTCCAATGATTATGCCAGTAGATATTCCATTATGGATGGTGGCAGTATCTGTAGCTTTTGCCGTTTTAATTGGAAAAGAAGCCTTTGGAGGAACTGGGATGAATATTCTAAATCCTGCGCTTACTGCAAGAGCATTTGCATTTTTTGCATATCCTACTTTTATGTCTGGGAATAAAGTATGGGTTTCTGATGCTACACACATCGATGCCATTTCTGGAGAAACAATTTTAGGAACTCTAGCAGCAGGAAAAGAAGTTACTTATGATGCTTGGACAATGTTTTCAGGAGCAATTCCAGGATCTATAGGAGAAACATCTACTTTATGGATTGTAATTGGTGCTGCTATTTTAATCCTTACTGGTATTGGTAGTTGGAGAATTATGGCAGGAGGTTTAATAGGAGGTGCATTTATGGGCTTTTTATTCAACTTGTGGAGTGCAAACGATTTAATGGCTTTTCCATGGTATCAACAATTATTAGTTGGTGGATTTGCTTTCGGACTCGTATTTATGGCTACAGATCCAGTATCTGCAGCACAAACACAAAAAGGGAAATGGATATATGGAATCTTAATCGGTATTTTCTGTATTATGATACGTGTATTTAACCCAGCTTATCCAGAAGGGGTAATGCTTGCTATTTTATTAATGAATGTATTTGCACCGACAATAGATCATTATGTAATTCAGTCAAGTGTTAAAAGAAGAAAGAAACGTTTATCTACCGCTACGGTTAAATCTGCTTAATTATGAATAGAGATAGTAACGCATATACTTTTATATTCGCTGGAATAATGGTTGTTATTGTGGCATCGGCTTTGGCCTTTGCAGCAACTTCATTGCAACCTATTCAGGCTAAAAATATAAAAATCGAAAAGATGCAAAACATTCTTGCTACTATTGGTATCGAAGCTTCAAAAGAAGAAGCGGAAGAAACATACCATAAGTATATAAAAGAAGAAATTGCTTTAGATAACAATGGAGAGGTAAAAACAGATGTAAAAGCATTTGATGTTGACCTAGCCAAAGAACTTAAAAAGGATGTTGAAAAACAACGTTTTCCTTTGTATGTAGCAGATGTTGAAGGAAAGAAATTCTATGTAATTCCATTACGTGGAGCTGGACTTTGGGATGCTATTTGGGGGTATGTTTCATTAGAAGATGATATCAATACCGTAAAAGGAGCTGTTTTTGATCATAAAGGAGAAACTCCTGGTCTTGGAGCTGAAATTACACAAGTTTGGTTTCAACAACGATTTGAAGAAGAAAAAATATTTGACGAATCAGGGGATTTTGTAGGAATTACAGTTCAGAAAGGATATTCTGGAGGAAGTAATAAGGATGATAATGCTGTAGATGCTATTTCTGGAGCTACCATTACTGGAGACGGTGTTACTAAAATGATACACGACCGATTGGAATTTTATCTTTCTTACTTAAAGAAACAAAATACTAAAGTAGCTTTAAAATAATATATGATGGCCGATACTAAAAACAAAAAAGAGAAATCACCAGTGGTGCTTTTTGTTGCTGAAGAAAAAGAGCCACTTTTCTCTAAGAAAAATAGAAAGTTATTATCTGATCCTTTAAATGATAATAACCCAATTACTGTTCAGGTACTAGGTATATGTTCTGCATTAGCAATTACTGTTCAGTTAAAACCTTCTATCGTAATGGCAATTGCCGTTATGGTTGTAATGGCAGCTAGTAACGTAATAGTTTCTTTAATTAGAAATTTAATTCCTAACCGTATTCGTATTATTGTACAGTTAGTTATTGTTGCAGCTTTAGTAATTTTAGTTAACGAGGTGCTTAAAGCCTATGCTTATGATGTTAGTAAAGAGTTGTCGGTTTTTGTCGGACTTATTATTACTAACTGTATTGTAATGGGGCGTTTAGAAGCTTTTGCACTTGGAAATGGTCCTTGGAAATCTTTCTTAGATGGAATAGGAAATGCTGCGGGTTATGGATTAATCCTTGTTATTGTTGCTTTTTTCCGTGAATTGTTAGGTTCTGGTAAATTATTAGGATTTGAAGTTCTAGGACATAAAGGAGCTACGGTAGCAGAATCTACTGGATTGTATGCTATGGGGTATGAGAATAACGGATTGATGTTATTGTCTCCAGCAGCACTTCTTGTAGTAGGAGTTATTATCTGGATACAGCGTTCAAGAAATAGAGAACTAATCGAAAAAAATTAAGCAATAAGCTAAAAAACATTAAAAAATGGAATACGTAAACCTTTTTGTAAGAAGTATTTTTATAGAGAACATGATTTTTGCCTATTTCTTAGGGATGTGTTCTTACCTAGCGGTTTCTAAAACAGTTAAAACTGCAGTAGGTTTAGGAGCCGCTGTAATTTTTGTTTTAGCAATTACGGTGCCTATTAACTTCTTATTAGATAATTATTTATTAAAACCGGGTGCGTTAACTTGGTTAAGTCCAGAGTACGCAAACATCGATCTAAGCTTTTTGAGTTTTATCATGTTTATAGCCGTAATTGCATCAATGGTGCAATTGGTGGAAATGATAGTAGAAAAATTTGCACCTGCATTATACGGAGCTCTTGGTATTTTCTTACCGCTAATTGCTGTAAACTGTGCTATCCTTGGAGGTTCTTTATTTATGCAACAAAAAGATTTCGGAGGAGTTTCGGAAGCTTTTACTTATGGATTAGGATCTGGAATAGGTTGGTTCTTGGCAATTTTAGCTATTGCTTCAATTAGAGAGAAAATTACTTACTCAAATGTTCCTGCACCATTAAGAGGGTTAGGAATTACTTTTATCATAACAGGACTTATGGCTCTTGGGTTCATGAGTTTTATGGGAATCAAATTATAAATCTTATTAGTTAAATAGCAATATGGATTATTCAGTAATCATAGCAAGTTTAATAGTATTCTTAACACTAATATTTGTGTTGGTAATTATATTATTACTTGCCAAGGCAAAATTGGTGCCTTCTGGTCCTGTAACCTTAAAAATTAATGGTGAGAAAGATGTAGAAGTTTCTTCTGGAGGGACTTTATTGTCTACCTTAGGAAATAATAAAATATTTTTACCATCTGCTTGTGGAGGTGGTGGTACTTGTATTCAGTGTAAATGTATTGTAACCGAAGGTGGAGGACAAATGCTTCCTACAGAAGAGCCTCACTTTACACGTAAAGAAGCTGCTGAAGGGTGGCGTCTTGGATGTCAAGTAAAAGTAAAACAAGACATGGTTATCGAAGTGCCAGAAGAGGTATTCGGTATTAAAAAATGGGAAGCAGAAGTTGTTCGTAACTGGAACGTTGCTTCGTTTATTAAAGAGTTTGTAGTACGTATTCCAGAAGATATGGATTACCAAGCTGGAGGATATATTCAAATTGAAATACCACCAGTTGAAGTAAGTTATTCTGATATAGATATTACTGCACACCCTGAAGAGCATGACGATCCTAAGAAGTTTCAATTGGAATGGGATAAGTTTAATCTTTGGCCATTAACCATGAAAAACACAGAAACTGTAGAAAGAGCATATTCTATGGCTTCTTACCCTGCAGAAGGGAGAGATATTATGCTTAATGTGCGTATTGCAACTCCACCATGGGATCGAAATAAAAACGGATGGATGGATGTAAATCCTGGAATAGCTTCTTCTTATATTTTCTCAAGAAAAGCAGGAGATAAAGTGGTTATTTCTGGACCTTATGGTGAATTCTTTATCAACCATAGTGAAGCCGAAATGCTTTATGTTGGTGGGGGAGCTGGAATGGCACCAATGCGTTCTCACTTATATCACTTATTCAAAACTTTAAAAACAGGAAGAAAAGTTACTTATTGGTACGGAGGACGTTCTAAAAGAGAGCTTTTCTATATGGAGCACTTTAGAGAATTGGAGCGTGAGTTCCCTAACTTTAAGTACTATATTGCACTTTCTGAGCCTTTAGAAGAAGATAATTGGAAAGTAAAAGAAAGTTTAGATGGAGAAGGAGATGGTTTTGTAGGTTTTGTACACCAAGTGGTTATTAATAACTATTTAAACCACCATGAAGCTCCAGAAGATATAGAATTCTATTTCTGTGGACCTCCATTGATGAATAAAGCAGTTGAAAAAATGTGTGACGATTTTGGTGTTCCACCAGAGAATGTACGTTTTGACGACTTCGGAGGATAACCCTCTCATTGTTTATATAGAATAGAACTAATGTTCTTTAAATATACAAACGGCTACTGAAACAGTAGCCGTTTTTGTTTTTCTAATTATTTTGCATCTTGTCTGATAAAAGTTAACGGAATTTATTAGACTCCACTTGTGCCAAGGTTTAAAAGAGTTTTTTTAAAATATATACCTTGCTATTAATAAAAATGAATAAAAATAGGAGTTTAATGATGTTGTTTCTTTAAATTGCTTATTTTGTGATAATTAAGATTTGTTCTTTTCTCTTAGAGCGAAGCGGTCTTGCATTTTTACTCGGACATTAATGATTATTTTGTATAACTCTTCATCAACCTGATAAATTCTGCTCTATACCCTTCTTCATCTCTCCCTTTATTAGCTTCTGCTAATTTTATAATTTCTTCTTTGGTAGCTCCGTTTAAATATTCAGAATCTCTTAAGAACATTCCCCACATAGCTACTGCTGCTGCAAAATTATAGTCAGTATTAGTTTTGGTAAAGGTATTTTTTACAACATGTACAATTTCCTTACTTGTGTCTTTGTCTGGTTCTTTGTATCTAAATCTTACCGTTAGTAATTCGTCATTGTAACCAGTTGAAGCTTTTGTTTTGGTGTATTTCAACGTGTCGATTTCCTTTAGGTACTTACTATCAACGCCTGTAGGGATAATTTCATACAATGCAGTAACTGTATGCCCACTTCCTAATTCTCCAGCGTCTTTCTTATCGTCTTTAAAATCTTCATCATTTAGCAATCTGTTTTCATATCCTATTAATCGATATGCAGCTATTTCATTAGGATTGAATTCAACTTGTATTTTTACATCTTTGGCAATAGTGTATAGAGTTCCTCCAAATTCGGTTCCTAGTACACGTTGCGCTTCTTGCATAGTATCTATGTATGCGTAATTTCCGTTTCCTTTATCGGCTAAAATTTCCATTTTAGAATCCTTGTAATTTCCCATTCCAAATCCTAAACAAGTTAAGAACACCCCGCTTTTACGCTTCTCTTCAATGAGTTTCTCCATTTCTCTATCGCTGGATGCTCCAATATTAAAATCGCCATCGGTGGCTAGAATAATTCTATTATTTCCATTTTTGATAAAATGCTCTTCAGCAGTTTTATACGCCAATTCTAAGCCAGCACCTCCAGCAGTAGAGCCTCCTGCTTCTAATTTGTCTAAGGCTTCTATGATTTTGGTTTTGTCTTTTCCAGAAGTTGGGGGTAATACAAGTCCTGATGCACTTGCGTAAACTACTATAGCTATCTTGTCTTCTTCTCGTAATTGATTTACTAAAAGTTTAAATGCAGATTTTAATAGAGGTAATTTGTTTTGAGAATTCATTGAACCCGATACATCAATTAAGAACACTAAATTTGAAGGAGGAATGTTTTCTGTTGGAATAACTTTTCCTTGGAGTCCTATTTTCACTAATTTATGTTGATTATTCCATGGCGCTTTGTTTAGAGAAGTTTCAATAGAAAATGGCTCTTCTCCTTTAGGTTGTTTATAATCATAAGAAAAATAATTAATCAATTCTTCAATTTTAATAGCATCTGTTGGGATTTCTTCGCCATTATTAATCATTCTACGCATATTGCTGTAAGAAGCCTTATCAACATCTATAGAAAAGGTAGAAAGGGGTTTGTAGTTTACCTGTAAGAAACCGTTCTCATCAATCTTTGCATAACTCTCGGTACTCTTTGGAATATGCATAGGAGGAGAAATCATTCTAGCATAACTTTGTTTCGTCAGCATTTGATTGTCTTCATATTCAGTTATAACAACTTCTTCTAAAAGTTGATTATCTGCTTCTAGTTTTACATTAATAACAGTATCATTTTTTGTCACCTTTATTTCTTTAGTTTTCATTCCTATAAAAGAAAAAACCAACGTATCATTTGTTTTAACTTGAATGCTATAGTCTCCGTTAAAATTTGTTTGAGTTCCTTCCGAAGAATTTTTAATAGTTATAATTACTCCCGGAAGTGCTGCTCCGTCGGTAGCATCTGTTACTTTTCCTGTAATGGATTGTTCTTGTCCCGTTGTTGAGATAGTGGTTAAAAGGAGTATAAAAAAGTATATTGTTTTCATAATTTAAAGAATTACAGTTTTTTAGATGAAAATCAAGTATTGTGCCAAATGTTTTTATTCTTTAAAGGTGCATGCGAATCGTTTTCTAGTCTAGCCTATTTTAGGTGCTATAAATTTTAGCTACAGCTTCCTTCATAAATATGATTACTTTTTGTTGTTAAAGATAGTGGTAGTGTAAGGAAAGAGGGCGGAATATATATTTGTGAATTCTTGGAAAACAGTATTTTAATATGCTAATACTACTACACTTTTAAGTCGAAATTTATTTTTTTTGATATTATTTCAAGGACTGTTAAATGGAACAATACAGAAAGATTTATGTATTTTAGCGAAGTATTATAGAGTTACTAATTTAAATCTCTCAGTGAGGGTTTTATTACTTGATGTTCTACGTGGAAATGAATTAAATTATTCTCTTTTGAATACCTCGTAGGCTTGTCTCGGGATAGCTTATTTTTTCAGAGAGGTTTATTATTCGTTGAAAATGAATTGTATAGTGCTCTTATAATATTCGAGGGTTTATCTTGAAGTAGCTGATTTTATAAAACACAAAAAGTATTTTGATTAGTATGTCGGAAGAATTTACAGAACAAGAGCTTCATAATTTAGCGATGAATGTAGTTGGGAAGGACTTAGAAAAACAAGGATTCGAATTTATGTCGGTAAATAGTCAGTTAAAAAAGGATCCTCAATTTGTATGTTTAAAGAATAAGAAACTTCATTTTATAGTTGTAAAAGCTGTTTTGTACCCCGAAAATCCGCAGAAATATAATGTAACTTACATGGAAACTATGCGAGAGCATGCTTTAAAGTTTAAGGCTCGTACCTATTATGCAGGAGTAGGAATTGCTAATGCAATAAATTATGAAGCCCCAATAGAAAAAGGAGAAAAATATATAATCAACTATAATGGAATCATTGAAATCTAAACATTACTTAATACTGTCTTTTGTAGTAAGTCTAATTTTTGTAAGCTGTTCTAGTACGGATAAAGAGGCTGATTTTAAAGTAGAGCAGGGCTATGCTTTGGGAACCACTTACACTATTAAGTATGAGGCAACAGACGAGGAGCAAAATTTAAAACCTTTGATAGAAGCTGTTTTTGATACTGTAAACATGTCTATGTCTACTTATTTACCAACTTCAGATATTTCAGCAATTAATAGGGGAGATTCTACTATTGCGGTGGATAAATATTTTAAAGAAGTTTATGTAACTGCCAAAGAGGTTTATAAAAAAACAGGAGGCTTTTTTGATCCTACAATTGGGGCTTTAGCAAATGCTTGGGGTTTTGGGCCAGAAATGGCTATAGACCATATGAAAAAGAGCGAAGTAGATAGCTTATTAGAGTTTACAGGTTTTGACAAGGTATATATGTCCGATGATCAAAGAATTATAAAGAAAAATAAAAATATATATCTCGATTTTAATGCGCTTGCTAAGGGGTATACAATTGATTTGATAGGGAGAATGTTTGACCGAAATAAGGTTAAAAATTATTTAATTGAAGTAGGAGGAGAAATATTAACAAGAGGAAATAGTAAAACCACCAATAAAGTTAAGAATTGGGTTGTGGCCATAGACAGTCCAACTCAAGATACCGAACAACGGGTGTTAATTGCAAAAGTGCAGTTAAAAGATAAGGCAATGGCAACTAGTGGGAACTACCGTAAGTTTAGAGTTGATGAAGAAACGGGAGAGCATTATGTACATATTATAAATCCACTTACTGGATATCCTCAAAAAAGTAATGTGTTAAGTGTATCGGTTGTTGCTCAAACATGTATGGTAGCAGATGCTTATGCAACAGCTTTAATGGTAATGCCGTTGGATAAAGCCAAGGAACTTTTAAAATCTACATCAGAAATTGATGCCTATATTATTAGTGCGGATAAAGATGGAGATTTGGTGGAATATAAAACAAAAGGTTTTCAAGAATTACTTCTTGATTAAGAAATAAATAATAAATGTCCGAGTAAAAATACAAGACCTCTTGCTATTAATAAAAATGAATAAAAAGAGGAGTTTAGTAATCTTGTTTATTTAAGCTGCTCATTTTGTATTAGTTAAGATTTAGTCTTTGTTCTTTTCTCTTGCAGCGAAGCGGTCTTTTATTTTTACTCAGAAATTAATGAAATAATTATATTAATTAATAAAAATACTGCCCTGAAACGAGCTGTTTCGGGGCATTTTTATTGAATTGATTTCCTACAAACAGGGAGGATTTCTTTAGGATTTAAGGCGTATTTTTTTACTTCTTCTGAAGTTAAATTAGTTTTGGCGTAATGAATTTCCTCTACTTCAAAACCAATCTTTCTAAGCTTGTCGAAATAATCTAAACCATAAACACGCACATGGTCATATTGACCAAAAATGGCTGCACGCTCTTTCCTGTCAATAATACTATCATCCTCAAAAGTTGTTGCTCTTTGAATGTCTTGAGGGATTTGAAAAATACCCCAGCCGCCTGGTTTCATAACTCTATAAAGCTCTTCCATGGCTTTTTTATCATCCTTAATGTGTTCCAATACATGATTGCAGAGAATAACATCATAAGTGTTATCTTCAAATGGAAGGTTGCAAATGTCGGCTTTTACATCAGCTAAGGGAGATTCTATATCGGTTGTAGTGTATTCAATATTATCAAGTTTTTTAAACCGATTGTAAAAGGCTTGCTCAGGAGCAAAATGTAAGAGTTTAATTGGTTTTGAAAAAAACTGAGTTTCTTTCTTTAAATAAAGCCATAGCAATCTATGTCGTTCTAAAGAGAGCGTTCCAGGTGCCAAAACATTATTGCGTTGCTGCCCATATCCATACGGTAAAAAAGATTTGTAACTTTTAGTATCGATTGGATCTGTATATGTATTTCCCTTGTAAAGCGCTACAATAAATGGACGTACCCAATAACTTATCTTTATTAGTAAAGGTCGGGGAACGGTATTTAAAAAGAATTTGAAAAGTTTTTTCAAAGGAAAATTATTCGGTTACTACGTTTTTAAATTCGTCTTCTTCATTGCTTGTAATTCCAAGCGCATCATACACGTATTTAAAGGTAGATAAGATTTCTGGCTTTCCATTAATTAAAGCAACATCATGCTCAAAGTGTGCACTTGGTTTCCCATCGGCAGTAACTATAGTCCATCCGTCTTTTAATTGTTTAATGCGCTGTGTTCCCATGTTAATCATAGGTTCTATGGCAACTACCATTCCGTCAACAAATTTTTTACCACGCCCTCGTTTTCCGTAGTTTGGCATTTCTGGATCTTCATGCATTTTCTTACCTAAACCATGACCAACAAGTTCTCTAACTACGCCATACCCTTCTTTCTCACAAAAGTTTTGGATGGCAAAACCTACATCTCCTACACGATTTCCTATTTTAAACTCTCTAATTCCAACGTAAAGAGATTCTTTAGTAATAGCTAGTAGTTTTTTAGTTTCTGGAGCTACTTCTCCAATTTCAAAAGTATAGGCATGATCTCCGTAGAAACCATTCTTTAATGCACCACAATCTACCGAAACAATATCGCCTTCTTTTAACGGAACATCTGTTGGGAGTCCGTGAACAACTGCTTCGTTTGTACTTGTAAGTAGGGTAGAAGGGCAGCCGTATAAGCCTAAAAATCCAGGTTCGGCTCCTTGATCTCTAATATATTCTTCCGCTATTTTATCTAAATGCTTTGTTGTAACACCTGGCTTTATTTCCTTTGCTAACATTCCTAATGTTTTAGAAACGATAAGGGCACTTTCTCTCATTAATTCAATCTGCTCGAGTGTTTTTATTTTAATCATGTTTCGTTTATTTAAACTGAAAATTATTTTCTGAATTATTAATCCTTTTTAGAGGATTAATGTTGGTTTGTAAAATACCCGCAGTTTGCCTAGAGGGAGTTGATTCTTACAACCAAGATGCAAAAATAGTTATTATTTTTTGTTTTGATTACTAGTAAGGTTAGAAACCCATATTGTTTTGCTGTAAAGCTGTAAATCTGTGAAGGTGTTAAGCTGTGAAGTGTAGAATTAGCAACTTTTCAAAGTTACCTAATAATGGATACTTTTCCTTTGACTTCTTATTCCTTTAATCATGCTCATCTTACCAGCCTACCATCTTATCAATTTAACGATTCAACAACTTAACTTCTTGTTATTCATACTTTTACGTACAACAAAAAAACCGCCTCACTTTAATAGATGAGGCGGTTTTTTTATTATTGAAGAAAATAATTAATCCTGAACTTTCTTCTTGAATTTATCGAAATCGGAATCGCCAGTTTGTTTTGGCCAAGAATTATTCTCGGTATCAATATCGGCAGTTTCTGCTTTAGGGTCCACTACAATACTTGTAATTTCTTTATCCGTAGCAATAACTTTTTTCACCTCTTTGTCATTTTTTCTCCAAATTTCTACAGGGTATGTAATTGTATTTGTACTACCGTCTTTGTAAGTATATTCAACAATTAAAGGCATTGGAATTCCACCTGGTTTGTTAAAAGTAACTTCGTAAAAATACTTTGGAGCTTCCATATTACTTCTTTCGGCAGGAGAGAAGTTATCCATTAAGTACTCGTTTACAGATTTAAAGTTCTCTTGCTCAGATTTTTTAGAAACTTCATTTTTATAATCATCGCTATCTTCAGCAACAAGGTATACTAAATCTGGAAGTTCAGATTCTGCCATACCTCTCTGTTCTAGTATTTCTCTAACTCGTGCATTTGGTGTTGAAGAAACATAGTATTTTTTAACGTTTTGAACTCCTATATCCACATAGTCGGTTGTATAAAACCATCCTCTCCAGTACCAATCTAAATCTACTGCCGAAGCATCTTCCATAGTTCTGAAGAAATCTTCTGGAGTAGGGTGTTTAAACATCCAACGCTGTGCATATGTTTGGAAAGCGTAATCGAATAATTCTGGTCCCATTACAGTTTCTCTAAGAATATTTAATGCAGTTGCAGGCTTTCCGTAGGCATTTGCTCCTAATTGGAATACATTTTCTGGGTTGGACATAATTGGAGCAATAAAATCTTGATCCCCTTTCATATAGTCTACAATTTTAGAAGGCTCTCCTCTACGAGAAGGGTATTTTCCATCTGGACCAACTGCTTCAGGATAATTTATAGCAAATTGTTGCTCTGTTAAATACTGACAAAAAGTATTAATTCCTTCGTCCATCCATCCCCATTGGCGCTCATCTGAATTTACAATCATAGGGAAGTAGTTATGTCCAACTTCATGAATAATTACACTTATCATTCCAAATTTCACACGGTCGCTATAAGTTCCATCTTCTTCTGGACGTCCATAATTCCAGCAAATCATAGGATATTCCATTCCTTGATTTTTAGCATGAACAGAAATTGCTTTAGGATAAGGATACGCAAAAGTATGCTTAGAATATGTTTTCAATGTTTGAACAACTGCTTTTGTAGAATACTCCTCCCAAAGTGGATTTCCTTCTTTAGAATAAATAGAAACAGCCATTACTGTTTTTCCATTTGTCATTTTTACTGCTTGTTGTTCCCAGATGTATTTTCTTGAAGTAGTAAAAGCAAAGTCACGAACGTTTTCTGCTTTTAAAGTCCATGTTTTTTTGTCTGTAGAATGTCCTTTTTCATTTTCTCTAGCCTCAGCTTCTGTAACGATGAAAACAGGTTTGTTGTAAGATTTTTTTGCCTTTTCATATCGGTCGTACATATCGTCCGTAAGTACTTCCTTAGGATTTTGTAAAACTCCAGTTCCATCTAATATATGATCTGAAGGAATAGTAATGTTTACTTCATAGTTTCCAAAAGGCAATGCAAACTCTCCACTTCCCCAGAATTGGTGATTTTGCCATCCTTCTACGTCATTATAAACCGCCATTCTTGGAAAGAATTGAGCAATTACATAATTTTTATTTCCGTCAGGGAATTCTTCATAACCACTTCTTGCTCTATCTACAAGGTGATTGTTTACGTTGTACCACCATTTGATATTGAAAGAAAATTTATCCCCAGGAGCTAAAGGTTTATCAAGCTCAACACGCATCATAGTTTGGTTGATGGTGTATGGTAAGTTTTTACCTTTAGTATCTTTTACTTCTTGAATATTAAAACCACCGTCAAAAGGAGCTTTGTAGTATTTACTAGCAAAAGAAGCAGTTTCTTCTGCTGGTGGAACTCCACCACCATCTCTTAAAGGCGATTTAGAGTCTTTTGCTCTAACATTTTGGTCTAATTGTACCCATAAAAACTCTAATTTATCTGGAGAGTTGTTTGTGTAGGTAATGGTTTCATGACCAGTTAATTTCTGGGTGTCGTCATTCAGTTCGATATCCATTTTATAATCCGCTTGTTGTTGATAGTAAGCAGGACCTGGAGCTCCCGAACCTGTACGGTACATGTTTGGAGTAGCAAACTCCTCGTACATTTGTCTAAATTTGTTTGTGTTTGTGTGGCCTTGTTCTCTCTCTTTCTTATCGTTTTCTTGTGCGAAAACTACACTAAAAGATAAGAAGCAAAAGCCTGCTAATAGGTACTTGAATTTGTGCATAGTTGTTTAGAAATGAATTAAGGATTGGAAATTAAATAATTTGTCTTTTTTAAGCACTCTAAGTTACAATTTTAACATAGCTTTATCATTTTGTTTTATTAACATAAAGCTTTTTTTACGTTCTCCAGCAGTAATATGTACCACATTTTGTTGTTCTGGATAGATGTCGAATAGAACGCTACTTTGAATCCCTATGGATTCTATTCTTTTTAATTTTACCTTTGGAATCTCTAAATAGCATTTCATTACATCTACATCATATTCTTTACCGATAAAATTCCACTCCACTTCCTCTCCGTCAATAGAAATAATAAATTTATCATGAAGGTATTTCTCAATATAAAAGTCTATTTTTTTAAGTTCCTTTTTAGTTTTTAATGCTGCATTTATTCCATAGCGCTCCTTAAAAAGCTTTTCCATGTCATCTATAAAATAACGAGAAATTACTTGAATGGCTTGGTCTTCTTCAGCATAATTTACATCCGTAACACTGACGTAAAATTTATGATAAATACCAAAACTCATTAAGGGTAAAATTAAAAGAAGGATTATATATTTTTTCATGTAATTAATATGTTTTTTTTATGATGAAGTTTAATCCCTCATTGAGGGTTTAATTCCCCAAAGCCTGTACTGAGTTTACCGAAGTGCTCTGCATCGAAATGGGTTTAATTTGTTTCCTTTGAATACCTCGTAGGCTTGCCTCGAGGTAGTTGATTCTATTAAAGAGGGTTTAATCCTCCAAAGTCAGCCCAGAGTTTACCGAAAGCATTGCCTTGTGGTAGTTTACTCTAAATCATTTAAAACTCTAAAATCGTTACTCTTCGCCTTTAAGTATTCTAAAATGCTAAGAGGATCCTCACTTTCAATAGTTTCAAAAGATGGATCGGTAGCGCAAAAGTACATAAACCGATCTATATAATCTTCAGGGATTTTTAAATCTTTAACATAAAATTCGATTTCAAAAAGTTCTTTAGTAGCTTCTATTTTTACTTCTTTTTTCTGAAGTTTTATCAGTTTTTTTATTTTCTTTATTTTTCCGTTTAAGGTATTGATGAGTAAGCTCAATGGACTACTTGATGCGGTGTAGAGCATTCGGTGCATATGGTCTTTTTTCTTTACAGTAGCATTTGGAAGGCCTAAACTTACAGCATTGATTACATTTTCAGCGGGATTGTTTTGTAGGTCTCGTGCTAAATTTCCAGATAAATTGTAGGGTGTGACCGTTACTGGGGCCAATTCGTTTATTTTTTCATCTAGCGTAACTTCTAAATACTTATTTTTCAGGACTTCCTCGGTAATAACTACAAACTTAATTTCATACTGTAGCGCAGAAAATACCAACGTATCATTAAACATTACGTTAATTTCAAAGTCTCCTTTTTGATTTGTAATTGTTGAAGTATTAGTAGTTTTATTCAGGATATAGATGCCCTCCACTTCAGAATTTATATTAATAATTTTTCCTTGCAAACTTGTTTTAAAAACTTGTCCGTTGGTTATGCTATATGCAAAAATAAAAAATATGTAGAGGTTATTTTTCAGAGGCTTTTAGTGCATTGAAATCTTTGCTTTGATCTACTAAAAAATCGATAAGCTCAAATTCGTGACTCCTTTTCATGAGGGTTTGAGAAGGTAATTTATCATCCACATAAAACAAAAATTCATCTATTTGGTCTTGAGGAATCTTTAAATCTGCTACAAAAAATTCGTCATCATAAACTTGGCGTAACACCTGACTCGGTAAAATTACTTTTTCTTCTCCCTGTTCTTTGTTAGATTTAAATAACGCTTTGTAAATGTTTACAAAATTAAGACCGTTAACCATCCCTCGCTGACTCACAGGAATTGCATAATTGGTAACCGCAGAAGACTTATCTGTAGTGTAATCTACTTGCTTAAATTCTTCGTTTTTTAATTCAATATAAGCTTGTCTATCTTCTGGAGTAATAATTACTTGATCAAGTTCGGTTACTTTTTCATTTACTTCCACTACCAAACGGTTATTATTTAAAATTTCCTTGGTAATTTCTACCGTTTTTAACTCGTAATTCATAGCAGTAAAAGCTAGTTTATCGCCTTCTTTTACCTTGATTTCGAATTCCCCTGCATCATTTGTAATTGTAGCTCTTTCTGTAGTAATGTTGATAACATTCTCATTAGGAACACTAGTGTTTCTGTAAAGTACTTTTCCTCTTAAAAGTACAGACTCTGCATCTTGAGAAAAAATAAAAATAGGACTTAAAATAAGTAGAAGTATAAGTAATTGCTTTTGCATTAGAGTGGTTTTGTTTAGTAAATAAATAATAAGTCGATTAAAAATAAAAGAAAGTCTTGATAATCTTTTGTTAAATCCCTCATTAAGGGTTTTATTCCCCAGAACCTGTCCTGAGTTTACCGAAGGGCTCTACATCGAAATGGTTGATTCGCATTTTAGATTTTCTTCAATTTAAAAGAACAACAAGCTCTATTTTATGATTACATTACTATTACATAAATTTACGAAAAATATTGAAGAAAAACATTATGAAACCCTCCTGAAGGGATTTATTATAGTCAAAATATTCACTTCCACAAAAAGGAATGAATAAATTAAAGGCTTTTAAGAAGTAGAGAATTTTCCTTAATTCTATATTAGCCTTAAAGTAACTTTTTAATCATTAATGTCCGAGTAAAAATGCAAGACCGCTTTGCTATAAGAAAAAAGAACAAAGACTAAATCTTAACTATTATAAAATATGCAGTTTAAAGAAACAACATTACTGAAAATCCTCTTTTTATTCATTTTTATTAATAGCAAGGGGTCTATTTTGAGGATCTCATTTAAACCTTGATATAAATGGAAGCCGATAAATTCCGTTAATTTTTATCGGGCAACAATACTTTTAACTTAAATTTATTCAGATGAAAAATCTTTTAATAGCAAGTACATCTACCGTGCACGGGAGTAGCTATTTAGAATATATATTAGATGATTTAGCGGAGTTTTTTAAAGCTTCGGAAGAAATTATCTTTATTCCGTATGCACGCCCTGGCGGGATTTCTCATGATGATTATACAGCAATAGCTCAAAAAGGATTTGATGCTATAGGAAAACAAGTAACTGGAATACATACTTTTTCTGATCCAATAGAAGCCCTGAAAAATGCAAAAGCAGTTTTTACGGGTGGCGGAAATACATTTTTATTAGTTTCTCAACTGTATAAGCTAGATGTAATGCCAACATTAAGAGCGCGTATTTTTGAAGGAATGCATTATTTTGGAACTAGCGCAGGAGCAAATATTACGGGGCTTACCATGCAAACCACCAATGATATGCCTATTATGTATCCACCTAGTTTTAAGACATTGGGTGCCATTCCTTTTAATATTAATCCGCATTATTTAGATCCCGACCCATCGAGTACTCATAAGGGTGAAACACGAGAAACCAGAATAAAAGAGTTTCATACCATAAATACGCAGCCAGTAATTGGTCTTAGAGAAGGGAGTTGGTTAGAAGTAAAAAACGACCGTATTATTTTAAAAGGAAATCTACAAGCTAGAGTTTTTGAACAAAATAAACCTCCTTATGAAATTGAAAGCGGGAGTGAAGTGAGGTTTTAGTAGGGATAAATTATAAATTCATTAATCACCATATGTTTTCTTAGATTCTTCCGTAAGGGTATTGATTTCTTTAAGTTCTTCTTTTGTAAGATAACGCCACTCTCCAACGGGAACGTCTAAGGAAACATTCATAATACGGATACGTTTTAGTGCCGTAACATTGTAGCCTAAGTACTCACACATTCTACGAATTTGGCGATTTAATCCCTGCGTTAATATGATTTTAAAGGTATGCGAATCAATTTTTTCAACTTTACATTTTCGGGTAATCGTATCTAAAATTGGGATTCCATTACTCATCCGCTTTACAAAATCGTCGGTTACAAATTTGTCAACGGTAACTATATATTCTTTTTCGTGTTTGTTACGCCCACGTAAAATTTTATTTACAATATCCCCGTCGTTGGTAAGAAAAATAAGTCCTTCACTAGGTTTATCCAATCTCCCAATTGGAAAAATACGTTTAGGATAATTTATAAAATCAATAATATTATCTTTTTCCACACGTGTGTCTGTAGTACAAACAACCCCGATAGGTTTGTTAAAAGCGAGGTAAACAAAATCTTCTTTGGGTTCTGCAATAAGCTTTCCATCAACTCTAATCTCATCTTCAGCACTTACTTTGGTACCCATTTCTGGAATGGAACCATTTACAGTAATTCGTCTTTGCTGAATGAGTTTATCGGCAGCACGGCGTGAGCAGTAACCTACTTCGCTTAAATATTTATTGATTCTTGTTAATTCCTTTTCCATTTCGCTTCAAAGGTACATATTTCCCATAAAAAAAGCCTAACGTTATGTTAGGCTTTAGAGCGGGAGACGAGGTTCGAACTCGCGACATTCAGCTTGGAAGGCTGACGCTCTACCAACTGAGCTACTCCCGCATTTATTTGTGGGGGCAAATATAAAGAAACTCTTAATTTGTTTCCAAAGAAAATCGTGATTATTTTTTTAATTATCCTTAAATACCTCAAATAAATTTAATCTCCTAAAGTTATTTTGAGGAGGTAAATGAGGTTGTAAATTATAGTTTTTCTATTTAAAGATTTATAGTACTTTTAATTGGTATAAAATTTTTTACAAATGGAATTAGAAATTAAGCATGAAGCGTCTGCAAGTAAAGGACGCTTTTATATGGAGAATAACAATAATACTTTAGCAGAAATGACCTATTCGGTAGCGGGGAGTGATAAAATAATTATCGACCATACCGAGGTGGACGATTCTTTGCGTGGTCAAGGAGCGGGACATAAATTGTTGGAAGCATTGGTAACTTATGTTCGAAGTAATAATGTAAAAGTTATTCCGTTATGCCCATTTGCAAAAGCACAAATTGATAAAAATGAATCCTATCACGATATTCTAGTTTAAATAATAATATTTTGTATACCGTAAAAGAAATTAGTTCGGCAGAGGCACAAGCCGTACGTCATCCTGTTTTAAGAGAAGGGAAGCCATTGGAATCGGCTATTTTTCCTGATGATGATTTAAAAGATACTTTCCATGTGGGCGTTATTTATAAAGGAAAGCCTGTTGGAACAGTTACTTTAATAAAGAAAAATAATGAAAATTTTTCTGCTGAAAATCAATACCAACTTCGGGGAATGGCAGTATTGCAAGCACAGCAAAAAAAAGGTCTTGGTGCACTAATGGTTAAAAAAGCTGAAGCTTTATTGCTTGAAAGAGGGGGCGCTTTTATCTGGTTGAATGCACGAGAAGTAGCGGTGTTGTTTTATGAAAAAATGAGATATGAAATTTATGGAGATTCTTTTGTTGTTCCAGGAATTGGACTACACTATTTAATGAAAAAATCTCTTTAATCCCTTATAGTGGATTTAATTCCCATGATGCCTGTCCTACTTTTATCGAAGGAGTTTGCATTGATATAAGTAATGTTGTTCCTTTTGAGTATGAATCATGATTTTTAGCCACAAATATCACGGATTTATGCATTTCATTCCTTGAAGAGATATTCAGTAGGGCGATACAATGAAAAAAATATTAGTGAATTCGTGGCAATTTTTTATACGTTATAAATTTTAGCCACAAATATCACAGATTTATGCCATTTCATTCTTTGAAGAGATATTCAGTAGGGCAATACAATGAAAAAAATATTAGTGAATCCGTGGCAATTTTTTATACGTTATAAATTTCAGCCACAAATATCACGGATTTATGCCATTTCATTCCTTGAAGAGATATTCAGTAGGGCGATACAATGAAAAAAATATTAGTGAATCTGTGGCAATTTTTTATACGTTATAAATTTTAGCCACAAATATCACGGATTTATGCATTTCATTCTTTGAAGAGATATTCAGTAGGGCGTATACAATGAAAAAATATTAGTGAATCCGTAGCATTTTTTTATACTTTATAAATTTCAGCCACAAATATCACAGATTTATGCCATTTCATTCCTTGAAGAGATATTCAGTAGGGCGATACAATGAAAAAAGTATTAGTGAATCCGTGGCAATTTTTTTTTACGTTATAAATTTTAGCCACTAATACCACAGATTTATGCCATTTCATTCCTTGAAGAGATATTCAGTAGGGCGATACAATGAAAAAAGTATTAGTGAATTCGTGGCAATTTTTTTAAACGTTATAAATTTCAGCCACAAATATCACGGATTTATGCCATTTCATTTCTTGAAGAGATATTCAGTAGGGCGTATACAATGAAAAAATATTAGTGAATTCGTGGCAATTTTTTTAAACGTTATAAATTTCAGCCACAAATATCACGGATTTATGCCATTTCATTCCTTGAAGAGATATTCAGTAGGGCGATACAATGAAAAAAGTATTAGTGAATTCGTGGCAATTTTTTTATGCGTTATAAATTTTAGCTACTAATATCACAGGTTTATGCCATTTCATTCCTTGAAGAGATATTCAGTAGGGCGATACAATGAAAAAAGTATTAGTGAATTCGTGGCTGAAATATTTTCAATACGCTATTGTTTTTAGTTCTATGAGTTGAAACTGAATTAAAAAACCGCTAATTTTGAAAAAAAGAAAGTATGCATTTTTTATCGGACGCTATTGAAGATTATGTAACTAATCATTCTGAAGACGAACCAGCAATTTTAAAAGAGCTGGATAGGGAAACAAATTTAAAAACGCTTCAACCAAGAATGCTAAGTGGTCATTTCCAAGGGCGTATTTTAAGTGTTTTATCAAAAATAATAAATCCTAATACAATTCTAGAGATAGGAACCTTTACAGGTTATTCTGCAATTTGTCTTGCTGAAGGATTGGCTAAAGATGGGATGCTACATACAATAGACATTAATGAGGAACTCTATGTTTTTCAGCAAAAATATTTTGAAAAAAGTGGGTTAAAAGATCAGATAAAGCAATATACTGGAGATGCGTTGGAGATAATTCCGAAGATAGACGCAAAGTTTGACCTTGTTTTTATAGATGCAGACAAACCAAATTATGTAAACTATTTTGATTTGATTATTGATAAAATGAATTCAGGAGGAGTGATTTTATCCGATAATGTTTTATGGAGTGGGAAGGTTGTGGAAAAATTAAAGAAGGGAGATAAAAGTACAGAAGCTTTATTGGAATACAATAAAAAACTTAAAGAAGATCCACGCATAGAAACTGTATTACTTCCTATTCGAGATGGTTTAACAGTAAGCAGGGTTATTTAATCCCTCATTGAGGGTTTAATTTATTCTCTCTGCGAGAGTTTGTTTCAAAGGACCATAATTATTAAGATCTTAAAGTTGTTTCTTCTGAATGCCTTTTGATATTACCTTAAAGTTGTAACACCCATCGCTTGTGGATTTTATTAAAAGTAAGCGCAATTAAAACCCCTACTAAAGCACCAATTAAAATATCTGAAGGGTAATGCACTCCAACATAGATTCTGCTGAAAGAAAATAGAATTGGCCAGATATAAAATGCATAAATCCATTTGAATCTATGCTTTAAGATAAGTACAAAAAATGTGCAAGCGGCAAAAGAATTTGCAGCATGACCAGAAAAGAAACTATACGACCCCGGTTCAATAAGAATTCTAATGAGTTCTGTAAACTCATCATTTCCACTAGGCCTTGTTCTGGCTATAATTATTTTTACTAAATGAGTAAGTGTACTTGTAGTTAAAATGAGTCCGATGCTCAATAATAATGTTTTGAATAACTGTCTTCTTTTGTAGGCAATTATAATCAAAACTAAAATTAGAAGGTAAAGTGGTAGCCAAGTTACGGGCTGGGTAACAGTTCTCCAAAAAGTATCGTAGTTTTCTACTCCAAGATTGTTTAAGAAAATTAACAAATCCCGGTCGTACTCCAGGAGTTTTTCAAACATTAAAGTTTACGTTTTACAGAACCTGAAAAATCTTCTATTTCGTCTCTTACTTGACCGATTTCCTTTTGAATATCTTTAGTAAAACTAGTATCGACTCCATTTTTGTCTGCACTTTTTTGGATCTCAGACTTTACTTCATTTGTAGCATCTTTAAGCTGACGCATACCTTTTCCTAGTCCTCTGGCAATTTCGGGAAGCTTATCGGCACCAAAAATCATCACTACTAAGAATAGGATGAATACAATCTCTGCTCCGCTAATAAATAAAAACATATTCCTTGCTTTTTTAATCCTTCATGGGCTTAGCCCAAGACGGTTGATTGACTTTTTGTCAACACAAATATAATGAAGTTTATTTCCAAATAAGAAAACATTTAACTAATCAAATTAAATTATTCAGCATAGGGATTTTTGTATTCTTTTCCTTCTAGAATATTTAACATATCTTTTTCTAATGTTTCGATAGTATATTCTACAATTCTGTTTATTTCTTTTCCATCTTTATAAAAGATAAAAGTTGGCACATTTGTAATGTTTAAGCCTTCTTCTAAATTTTCAGGAGTGGTTTTCTCTCGAGTCATGGTTATTAAGGTGAGGTTTTTATACGCATAGTCCGCTTCATCCATTATTTTAAAAAAGTGAGGAACCTCTCTTTGACTATCGCTACACCATGTTCCCATAAAAATTTTAATCTCTAGATTTTTTACTAGTGGTTTAAGGGAATTTATAATTTCTGGAGCTGCTTTATATTCATTATAAGTGCTTACAAACCATTCGTTGTGAGGCTCTTTTTCAAGGTCTTCTCTTGTGTGGTACCCTACAAGAATATCGTCTTTGGCTTTCTCAACTTCAGATTTTTTTGTAGTTGTTTCTGTAGGATTTTCTTCAGATTTTTTTGCTTTTGTACCACAGGAAAAAGTGAAAGCAATTACGGATAGCAATAAAATAATTTTTCTCATATATTTTTTGTGTTTATTCTTTTTTAAAGAAAAGGAGGATAAGTATAAAAAAAACAGTCTTTTCAAAGTATAGCTTTTAAGTTTGAAAAGACTGTTTGTGTTGTTGTTTTAAACTAAAGAGTGTCTTGTCATTGCTTCTGGTTGTTCAATTCCCATTAGCTTTAAAATTGTAGGAGCAATATCTCCTAAAACACCATCATTAATTTCTTTTAGTTCTTCATCTACCAAAATTAGTGGTACTGGATTTGTTGTGTGCGCTGTATTTGGACTCCCATCTGGATTGACCATAGTATCACAATTTCCATGATCGGCAATTACAATAGTTGTGTAGCCATTTTCTGTAGCTGTAGTAACAACATCTTTAGCACACTCATCTACAGTTTCACATGCTTTTATTGCTGCTTCCATAATACCAGTATGTCCAACCATATCTGGATTTGCAAAGTTTAAACATACAAAATCTACTTCTCCTTTTTTAAGTTCAGGAACAATGCTATCTCGAATTTCATATGCGCTCATTTCTGGTTTTAAATCGTAAGTAGCAACTTTTGGAGAAGGGCAAAGTAGTCTTTTTTCGTTAGTAAAAGGTTCTTCCCTACCTCCATTGAAAAAGAATGTTACGTGTGGATATTTTTCAGTTTCGGCAATTCTAATTTGGTTTTTACCTGCTTTAGAAATAGTTTCTCCAAGGGTGTCTATAATATTATCTTTATTGTAAACTACATGTACATTTTTAAATGTTTCATCATAATTTGTCATCGTAACAAAGTACACGTCTAACTTGTGCATATTCTGCTCATGAAAATCTTGCTGCGTTAATGCTTGAGATAATTGGCGACCTCTATCTGTTCGGAAATTAAAGAATATTACCACATCTCCTTCTTCTACTTTTGCAATGGCTTTATTATTTGCATCTTGGAGAGATATTGGTTTAATAAACTCATCTGTTACTCCATTGTCGTAACTTTCTTGCATGGCTTCAAGCGCATTTTTGTAAGGAGCACCTTCACCATTTACAATTAAATCGTAAGCTAGTTTAACACGTTCCCAACGTTTATCTCTGTCCATAGCGTAATAACGACCAATAACAGATGCTAACCTAGCGTTAGTTTTAGCGCAGTGCTTTTGGATTTCTTCAATAAACCCTTTTCCGCTTTGTGGGTCAACATCACGTCCGTCTGTAAAAGCATGTACAAAAACATCTTTTAATCCGTAAGCATTGGTAGCATCCAAAAGCCCTTCTAAATGTTTTATGTGCGAGTGTACACCACCATCACTTAAAAGTCCTAAGAAATGAACTTTTTTATTATTTTCTTTAGCATATTTAAACGCCTTTTGTAACTCTTCTTCTTGAGCCAATGTATTTTTTTCAATAGCCATATTGATTTTGGCTAAATCTTGATATACAATTCTACCAGCCCCTAAATTCATGTGGCCAACTTCACTATTTCCCATTTGTCCTTCTGGAAGGCCAACATTCATCCCGTCGGTTAGAAGGTTTGCATTTGGATATTTTTTATATAAAGAATCTATAAAAGGGGTGTTTGCATTTTCGATTGCTGAAATTTTTGGATCAGGAGATTTTCCCCAACCATCCAAAATCATTAGTATAACTTTCTTATTCATGTCTAATTATTGTTTTCATTCAAAGATACTACTATAAAGTTTTTCTTGAAAAAACATCTATTGCTTTCTTTTAAAAGAAATTAAACCGTCAGAAAATAACTTTAAAACAACATTTATGTAACACTTTGTACATAAATAAGTTAAACAAAAGTTAAAGCAGGGATTAGAGTGAAACATTCTTATTTTACACACGTCTCTTTTATATAACCAGTAAATTTTATAATTATGAAAAAGCTAGCATTTTTATCAGCTTTACTCTTAGCAGTAGGAGTAACATTTGCAAACACATCAAAAAACGAAAAAGATCTAGAAACAACTCATCAGGTTTCTGTAATTACAAAATCGCCTAAAGTTTCTCCATTTTGTATGTCTATTGTAAAAGGAGATTTTGACACTGTAAAAAAACTTATCGATTTAGGAGCAGATGTTAACGCCAAATCTAATGGATTAACACCTGCAATGTATGCCGCTAAATTTAATAGAGTGGATATTTTACAGTTGCTTATTACTAGAGAGGCAAATTTAAAGGCAAAATGTTCTGAAAAAGGGTTAACAGCAATGGATTATGCTGAGCTTTCTAATGCTCAGGATGCTAAAGCTGTACTTGAAAAAGCATTGAATTCTTAACATCTAAACTTGATTTGATTTAAGAAATTTAATTTGATTTAGCGATCAAAAAATCCCGCCAATGGCGGGATTTTTTTTAATACTTTCCATGCTAATCTAAATTAACATCCTAAGTTTTTTCCAACAAATTATATCGGAAATCCAGTAAACAATCGGTAAAAGAATGCGTAAATAACTACTAAAAGTATCGCAAAGCAAAACCATGAGAAAACTTTTAAAAATGTAGCAACGTATCCATTCTTTAATTCTGAAAAAGAACTAACATAAAGTTCTTTGAGGAGTAAAAGTGTTGTCATACAAAATATTTAAAACTAATTAATAAATAATTTTAGCTTTAAATAGATTATTGCAAAGTTAGAGTGTAGGGACTAAAGCTGATTTATAGAACTCTTTTTTACGAGTTCATACCCTAAATCTAGAAATAATTTTAACAAGAAAAAAAGTGTTAAAGTGAAGAAACGATAAGAAACCGTATTTTTAGTTAAAACGCAAGTTTATAGCGTTTTATACATGTCTATAGCTTCTTGTATTTTCTGAATTCTATTTTCTGGGTCTGGATGTGTGCTTTGAAATTCAGGAACATTATTTGGTCCGGCTGCGCTTTTTAGAATCTCCATAACTCCAATCATTTCTTCAGGTTTATAACCTGCTTGAATCATAAATTTCACGCCTAAGTTGTCGCTCTCCAATTCATCATCACGTCCGTATTTCATGTTTACTACATTGGCAATAACAGCCGCCATTTGTGTGGCCGACTGACTCTCACTTCCTACAGCAACACCGCTTAAGATTCCTTGTGTAAGCCCTTGTTTAGAAATTCTATCCGCAGAATGTCGTCCTACAACATGTCCAATTTCATGTCCTAAAACTCCTGCAAGCTGATCCTCATTTTCCAATTGAGAAAACAAAGCATAGGTAATAAATACCTGTCCGCCTGGAAGCGCAAAGGCATTAATAGTATTTGGATCGGCTAATAAATGAAAATCAAATTGATACGGACTTTCGGAAGCAACACTATTAGTTACTAATTTTTCCCCAACAGCATCTACCATTGCTTGGTATTTGTTGTCTGGATACAGCCCACCATGTTGTTGTGCCATTTGTGGGGCACTTTGCAAACCAATAGCAATTTCCTCTTCTGGAGTAAGAGAGATATGTTGATCTTTCCCCGTATATGGGTTTTTATCCGAAGAAGCACAATACTTTATTATTGCAAATAATGCAATTGCAAGCCCTATAAAAAGTTTAATTCTACTTTTTCCACGCATGATTTTAATGATAAGTATAGAAGATAGCGATTAAAATTACGAAAAAAAGTCACTTCTAAATAAGTTTTTAAGCGTATTATTAGGATATTATTTTAACGCAGGATTAATGTCCATTACGTTGTTTTTAAGATAGTTATTCATAAAACTTTCCGATAAATACTCACTGCCCAATAAGTTATCCGATTTTAAAATGGCAATAATATCTAAATTTTGATACGCCTCAAGCATCGGTTTAGAAATTGCTTTGTAACTATAATGCCAAGGCTCATATTTAAAACCTTTTCTATTTGGATTGTCTGTATAAACTATATAAAATCCGTAGGTATTTGCATTTTTATCGAGCCATTCTTTCAACTTACAAAAAGGACCAATACCATGGAATTTATCAGGATCCAAAACATCTCCATTTACTTTTTTATTACCGTCTATAATATCAATATCCGTTCCCCAATGATGTCTCGAAGTTCCAGGAATTGTAGAATATTCAATAATTTTACTAATCGCATTCTCAGGAGTTAATCCGCTGTTAATATTACTTTTATATTTGCGTTCATAGATTGCTTTTTGGCGTGCAAAATTTCGGTATCCCGACACAACTCTTAGGTTAATTCCGTCTTTTTGAGCAGCAGTTTTCATTTTTAAAAAAGCATCGTAGGCCTCTTTCTGTAAGCCAATTCCATCTCCAAATAATACTGGATTTCCTTTACCTATTAATAGTTCTTCGCTGTATTTTTCTTGAGCATTTCCTTTGGTAAATAGTAATAAACTAATTAATAGGATATTTAAAATGGAGTTGTTTTTCATTATAAAAATAGTTTTTTGGAGCACTTTTTAATGCCTTATTTATTATTGTTGTTTCCTGCTTTCGCCACTACACGGTAGTTGGCTCAATCAGGGCTAGGAAGTTTCGCTTGGGTTACTTTTGTAAAGATACTAAACCAATTGTGTCCTATTTATTGATGTTGTTCATTTTTTTTATCAATAAAAAATTATTGTTGTGCTATAAAAGTTTACGGAATTTATTGGGCTCCATTTATATCAAGGTTCAAATTGGGTTTTCAAAATAGTCTTCTTGCTATTAATGAGAATGAATAAAAAAGGATTTTAGTAATGTTTTTTCTTATAGAGAAACGGTCTTGTATTTTTACTCGGACATTAATCCCTCATAGAGGGTCTAATTCCCCAGAGCCTGCGCTGAGTTTACCGAAGGTCTCTGCGTTGAAATGAATTAAATTTGTTTCCTTTGAATACCTTGTGGGCTTGCCCCGAGGTAGTTGATTGATAAAAAAATGAACAACATTATTTAGGGTAGAATTAATACAAAACCTAGTTGTGTTCTTTTAAACTTCGTCCTTCCAAATTAAGTCGTTATTTTTGCGAAAACCTCAAGATTATGCAATTTAAAAATACAGCTGAGTTTGCAAAAAAATTGGATGCACAAGATAAATTGGCTTCTTATAAAGACGAATTTATTTTTCCAGTAATTAACGAAAAGGAAGTAATTTATTTTACAGGAAACTCTTTAGGACTTCAGCCAAAAAGAAGTCAGAAATACGTAAACGAAATTATGAACGATTGGGGCGGACTCGCTGTAGAAGGTCATTTTAAAGCAGAAAAACCTTGGTGGGATTATCATGAACGTTTGGCTGCTCCTCTAGCAAAAGTAGTAGGTGCAAAACCAGAAGAAGTAACCGTAATGAATACCCTAACGGTAAATCTTCATTTATTAATGGTTTCTTTTTACAGACCTTCAGCAAAGAGATTTAAAATAATATGTGAAGAAAAAGCCTTTCCATCAGATCAATATATGTTGGCTAGTCAAGTGCGTTTTCATGGTTTTAATCCAGAAGAGGCTATTGTAGAAGTAAAAAAGAGAGACGGAGAAAACCATTGGCATCTTGAAGATATTTTAAAAACAATAGAAGAAGTAGGAGATGAACTTGCGTTAGTGTTAATTGGTGGGGTTAATTATTACAACGGGCAAGTTTTTGACATTAGAACTATTACCGAAGCAGGACAAAAGCAAGGTGCATTTGTAGGTTGGGATTTGGCACATGCAGCAGGAAATATAAAGTTACAATTACATAATTGGGGAGTGGATTTTGCTGCTTGGTGCAGTTATAAATATATGAATAGTGGGCCAGGGAATGCATCTGGAATTTTTGTGAATGAAAAATATTTAGATAGAAAAGACATTCCTCGTTTTGAAGGTTGGTGGGGAACAAAAAAGGAAACACGTTTTTTAATGGAGCCAGAGTTTGAGCCTATGCCAAACGCAGAAGCATGGCAAATTAGTAATGCACCAGTATTAAGTATGGCGCCTTATTTGGCATCACTTTCTTTATTTGATGAGGTAAATATGGATTTGCTTATAGAGAAAAGTAAGTTGCTAACTGCATATTTAGAATTTGTTTTGCATGAAATTGATGTTGAACTTGGAGAAACTACCATTTTTGAAATTATAACTCCTAAAGATCGCGGGTGTCAATTATCGGTGTTTTTACATGGACAAGGGAAGGCGCTCTTTGATTATTTAATGAAAAATGGAGTGATAACCGATTGGAGAGAACCAAATGTAATTAGATTAGCACCAACTCCTTTTTATAATTCGTTTGAAGAAATGTATCGTTTCGGACAAATATTAAAACAAGGGATTTTAGAGAATTAAAAATAAATTTATCTATATAAAAAGAGGTCTAAAAAGCATCTAAACTCTAAATGTCATCCAGCTTGTCGAAGGATTTTTTTTGAGTGTTAGTTGTTTAAACTTCGACAAGCTCAGTTTTACAGCTTCAAGCTTAGTTTTACAACTAAGAATTGCTTTTTAGACCTCTTCTGTTTTGAAGTACTTTTTTTGATAATAGCTTAAGACATTGGAATCTCCATTAAAAGCAATTTTGCATCTGTATTAGCAACAATAGTTAATAATTCTACTTCTTGGATTCCTAAAGCATCTCGTCGGTTTAATTTTTCTTCATTTATAGAAACATCCCCTTCTAGAATAAAAGCATAAACCCCGTTTTTAGGATTGTGTAATTTGTACTCCAATTCTTTTTCAGCATCCATTTCTGTTATATTAAACCAAGCATCTTGGTTTATAGTTACCCCAGCATCATCACTATTAGGAGAAACTATTTGCTGAAATTTATTTTTTCTATCTTCTAGTTTTAAACTTATTTGATCGTAAAAAGGCGTTACATTTCTTTTTTTAGGCATTAACCAAATTTGTAGAAGCTTTACTTCTTTATCACGATTTTTATTATACTCACTATGCACAACTCCAGTTCCAGCCGACATAGATTGTACGTCTCCTTCTCGAATTACTTCTTTATTCCCCATACTATCTTCATGCTCTAAGTCGCCATAAAGAGGAATAGTTATAATCTCCATATTATCGTGAGGGTGTTTACCAAAGCCCATTCCCGGTGCAATAGTATCATCGTTTAAAACACGTAAAACTCCAAAATTCATACGTTGAGGATCAAAGTAATTAGCAAAACTAAAGCTATGGTAAGCATTTAACCAACCATGATTTGCGTGTCCTCTAGTGTTGGCTTTATAAAGTGTAGTTTTCATCTCTTTTTAATTATATTTATATGTTTGGTTAGACGTTAATAAGCGACTTTTCTTACAAGTAGAATATTGTTAGTAAAGTCGCTTATTAGTGTTTAAATTCAATATTAAATGAATTTATTACAATTAATTTCAAGTAATAAAAATGCCTCGCACCCGCTTGGGTGTTTGCTTCTCTAAATACTGAAAAAACATTAGTGAATCCGTGGCAACAATTTTCAGTTTCTGTAGTTTTGGACACCGATACATGGATGGTATTTGTAGCTTCTTAACTCTAAATACTAAGTACTATGTGCTGAAAAATATTAGTGAATTCGTGGCAACAATTTTCAGTTTCTATAGTTTTGAACACCGATACACGGATGGTATTTGTAGCTTCTTAATTCTAAATACTAAGTACTATGTACTGAAAGATATTAGTGAATCCGTGGCAACAATTTTCAGTTTCTATAGTTTTGGACACCGATACACGGATGGTATTTGTAGCTTCTTAACTCTAAATACTAAGTACTATGTGCTGAAAAATATTAGTGAATCCGTGACAACAATTTTCAGTTTCTATAGTTTTGGACACCGATACACGGATGGTATTTGTAGCTTCTTAACTCTAAATACTAAGTACTATGTGCTGAAAAATATTAGTGAATCCGTGGCAACAATTTTCAGTTTCTATAGTTTTGGACACTGATACACGGATGGTATTTGTAGCTTCTTAACCCTAAGTACTATGTACTGAAAAATATTAGTGAATTCGTGGCAACAATTTTCAGTTTCTATAGTTTTGGACACTGATACACGGATGGTATTTGTAGCTTCTTAACTCTAAGTACTATGTACTGAAAAATATTAGTGAATTCGTGGCAACAATTTTCAGTTTCTATAGTTTTGGACACTGATACACGGAATGGTATTTGTAGCTTCTTAACTCTAAGTACTATCTGTGTACTGAAAAACATTAGTGAATTCGTGGCAACAATTTTCAGTTTCTATAGTTTTGGACACTGATACACGGAATGGTATTTGTAGCTTCTTAACTCTAATTACTATCTGTGTACTGAAAAACATTAGTGAATTCGTGGCAAACAAAAAAACTCTTAATACTAAGTACTATATACTAATATTTATTAATTCGGGGCAAACTGAATTTTATTACTCGGGTTTAGTTTTTAGCAACTTTTACTTCAATATTTGTAAAATATAGTTTAAAAACACCATTTTCATTTTGATGCATGGTGGCAATTTTTATCCCATTAAAATCTTTATAATCTTCCCAAGTAGTCATCATACATTTTGAGGTGCTATTATCCTCACGATATACCCATTCTTTTACTTCGTTATTCTTATCTACATAAAAATCGTAGGCATCTCCGGGAGTATATCCTCCTTGATTGGTGTAAGTAATTGTAGTTTTTTGTAAGGAATCTTTACTAATAGGAGCTATTTCCATTATAGGTTCTTCATAATCAATCCCATCATCCCAAACTAGTTTGAAAGGAGCGAGTAACCAATAAACATCGTTAATAAAATTTTTATCGGCTGCTAGTTCAGCATCACTTAAAATCTGACTCCTTTTAAAAGTTAAAGCTTCCCCGTTTTTTATAAGAGTTATTTCATCCGTTTTCGGTTTCCATTCCCAGCTTCTTTCAAAATGGGCGGTATCTCTATCTACATTAAATGTAAATTTTATTTCTTCAACATTCTTCCAGTTTTCAAAGCCATTGGCATAAGCTATTTTTTCTAAAGGATTTAAAGTTTTTGGATTGACTTCTTTTTTCTTACAGCTTAATGCAAGAACTAAAATAGAGAAGAGTAGGAGTATTTGTTTCATAGGGGTTTCAATTTTTATATAAAAATAGGCATTTTTTTTAATCCATTATAGCGTATTTAACTCTTGGATGTTCTGCACTAAAATCATTTAAAGCTATTTTGCTAAATTTCTTCTTAACCTACTCAAACTTTCTGGTTTAATTCCTAAATAGTTTGCAATAAGGTAATTTGGAACTCTTTGTTCAATATTTGGGTAACTTTTTAAAAAATCAAGATACCGTTCTGCACTATTTTTATCTAAAGCTCCAAGGATTCGATCTTGCATTGATAAAAAGGCATTAGTGAGTTTAATTCTAAAAAAACGATTAAACTTTGGCACTTGTACAAATAGTTCTTCTAAATCCGACTTAGTTATTTTTAAAAGCTTGGTGTCTTCAATACATTCTATATAAAGACTAGATTTTTCTTGCCTGTAAAAAGCTTTGAAATCGCTTATCCACCAATCTTCTATAGCAAATTGTATAATGTGTTCTTGACCTTGTTCATCAAGTTCATAAGCTTTTAAACAACCTTCAACTACAAAGTATTGTGCATCTACTGCTTCATTTGCCTCAATTAGATTTTCTTTTTTATTGAGAGACAACGGTGTTAACAAACTGAAAAAAAATGATTTTTCTTCAGCAGTTAAGTTTATATATTCTGATACGTGTTTGTAAATAGATGCTTGCATAAACACAAAAATAGGAGATAACCGTGCAAAATATATTAAAAAGGGAAAAAAGATTAGTAAGAAAATATCTATAAATAAAAAGCCTCTCGATATAAAAACGAGAGGCTTTTTCCCTAAACTAATACCTACTACTATGTAATGATTACTTTATATACGGAGCAAATTTGAGTTTGGATCTTTTAAAAGTAATTTTTTTTATTTTTTATGGTCTTCTTCCAGTTGCAAGTCGGTAAAGTATACCTATAATAGCCAATACCAGCAAGATATGGATTAAACTTCCAACAGCTTCTCCAAAGCCAAAATAGCCAACTAACCATCCAATAATTAAAATAACAACGATTAACCAAATAATATCTCTCATAATTTTTATTTTTTTATTTCACTAATTTCTTACAAATTAGCAAAGGTTGATTTGTAGGTTTAAGTTAATCAAATGATTGCTTCTTGTAAGACGAATTAACATTGTTTAACGCGTAATTTACTGTTATTAAGTTTTTTATAGGGTTTTGTAAAAAGAAAAACCCCTGCTTTAGGCAAGGGTTCATTGAAATATATATAGACGCTTAAAGCGGTATTTTAAATCCTTTATTGAGGGTTTTATTCCCCAAAGCCTGTCCAGAGTTTACCGAAGGGCTCAACGTCGAAATGGGTTAAATTATTTTTTCTTTAAATACCTCGTAGGCTTGCCTCGAGATAGCTGATTTCAACTCATCATATATACGCCCATAAAAACAGTATAGATTTTTTGTTGCTGTTAAAAAAAAGCAAAAAAAAAGTAGAAGTTTTAACTCCTACTTTTTAATAAGTTGCAAATAAAATTACTCGATAATCGAGATTTAAACCTCGTAAACTATTTAAAATGTCTTATTTCTTTTCTTCTAATAACATTTCATAGTACTTCGAAGTAGTTTATTCATCGGGTGTAAGCTTGTTAACCCGTTCTTGGTACTCATTCATAGCTTCTCTAACCATGTCTACATTGTCGGAAGCTCTTTGATGTGCATCTTCCATTACTTTTTCAAGTTTTGGATCTGGATGCTGAAATAAATCTGTTATTACATGATTAATTTTATCAATGCTACTTTCTTGGGTGTTTTTAATATCTTCCAATTTTGAAAGTATTTTTCGCATTCTCTCCAATTTATTTTCACTCATAATTTAATGTTTTAAACTACTATAAGATACGGATTATTTTTAAAACATTAATTATCAGTTTATTTTAATTCCTCATTGAGGGTTTAATTCCCAGAGCCTGTCCAGAGTTTACCGAAGGGCTCTGCATCGAAATGGATTTAATTTGTTTCTTTTGAATACCTCGTAGGCTTGCCTCGAGGTAGTTGATTATTTATAAGTTGGATAATCTGTATAACCTTTTGCTCCTGGAGTGTAAAAAGTATCTTGATCCCAATCTGCAATTGGAGCGTTTAAAGCAAAACGTTCTGGTAAATCTGGATTTGATATAAATGGTTTTCCATAGGCAACTAAATCTGCATTTCCTTCTTCTAATACTTTATTCCCTCGCTCTTGATTAAAGTTAGTATTAATCATTAACGTTCCGTTGTATAATGGACGGTAATGTTTAGCAATTTCAGAAACTAAAAAAGGAATTTCAGAAACATCGGTAAAGGGTTCCGATAAATGTAAATAAGCCAAATTGTAATCATTCAACTTCTCTACAATATAGTCAAAAGTTGGAATGGTTTCTTCATCTGCAGTCATTCCAAAGACTCCATTTAAGGATGGATTTAATCGTATTCCTATTCTATTTTCTGGGAAAACCGTCTTTATTTCTTCTAAAACTTCAAAAAAGAATCTTGTTTTATTTACTATGTTTCCACCATAGTCATCAGTTCTTTTATTAGAACTGTTATTAAAAAACTGATGGAATAAATAGCCATTTGACGAATGAATCTCCACCCCATCAAAACCTGCTTCTTTAGCATTTATAGCTGCTTGTTTGAAATCGGCAATTGTTTTTTCAATATCTTCTTGCGTCATTTCTTTTGGAGCAACGGTATCTTTAAATCCTTCTGGAGTATACACTTTATCATTTGGATTTACAGCGCTTGGCGCTAAAGGAAGCGCTCCATTATGAAAATAAGGATGAGACATCCTACCTACATGCCATAGCTGGGCATATATTTTTCCGTCTTTATTATGAACTGCTTTTGTAACTTTTTTCCAACCTTCTACTTGTGCTTTTGAGTGGATGCCAGGCGTATTTATATAACCAACAGCTTCTTTAGATACTTGAGTTCCTTCAGAAATTATTAATCCTGCGCTTGCTCTTTGCTCATAATAGGTAGCCATTA
Organism: Galbibacter orientalis DSM 19592; assembly: GCF_000260115.1. GTDB lineage: Bacteria > Bacteroidota > Bacteroidia > Flavobacteriales > Flavobacteriaceae > Galbibacter > Galbibacter orientalis. The sequence goes on from NZ_JH651379.1 coordinate 1,568,475, forward strand.
AATCTGTTGGAGCATTTTCAGAGTTGTCTGCCCTGGAGCGCGTCATTGGCGCCATTATAATTTTATTTTTTAAAGTAAAAGCTCCTAAATTATAACTTTCTAATAAAGGCTGATTTGTTTTCATAGGTTTATATTTTTTTATTTTTATAATTGAAATTTGAATCCCTCATTGAGAGTTTTATTCCCTAGAGCCTGTCCTGAGTTTACCGAAGGGCTCTACGTCGAATTGTCTTTTATTTCTTCTAATTAATACTTCATAAGCTTATTATGAGGTAACTAATTTCAAATATAAGTACAGATAGCACTTGTTGTTATTGACATAGGTTAATAAAACGGTATAATTTGTTAACTTTGTGAAGAATCCCGCATAAGCGGGACTTTTTATATTTTATATCCACATGCAAACGCCAAAAAAGATTGCGATTACCGGAAGCGGACTCGTAGGAAGTTTATTAGCTATTTATTTACAAAAAAAAGGACATCAGGTTGACGTGTTTGATAGACGACCAGATATTAGAACGATGGAGTTTTCTGGGAGGTCTATTAACTTGGCTATGTCTACGCGTGGATGGAAAGCGTTAGAAACCATAGGAATTGATGCTCCCATCAAAGAAATAGCTATTCCAATGGATAAAAGAGCAATTCATACGCCTAATAAACCAGTGTATTTTCAATATTATGGAAAAGAAGGCGAAGCTATTTATTCTATTTCTAGAGGGATATTAAATAAAAAAATGATTGATTTAGCTGAAGAGGCTGGTGTAAATTTTGTTTTTAATTCTAAAGTGTGGGATGTTTCTCTTTCCGACGCTATTATTTATACCGGAGAAACAGAAAAAGGGGAGTGGGAAGCACATCCATATGATATAGTTTTTGGAGCTGATGGTGCTTTTTCTAGAATCCGACATAAAATGCAACGGCGTAGTATGTTTAATTACAGTCAGCATTTTTTAAAAACAGGGTATAAAGAGTTGAGTATTCCTGCAAATCCAGATGGAACTCATAAATTAAATGATAATTCTCTTCATATCTGGCCCAGAGGCGAGTTTATGCTTATAGCGCTCCCCAATTTGGATGGAAGTTTTACGTGTACATTATTTATGCCAATTGAGGGAGAAATTTCTTTTGAAGGATTAGATACCGAAGAAAAGTTAGAAGCTTTTTTTATAAAGCATTTTGAAGATGCTGTGGATGTAATTCCAGATTTAATAAAAGATTTTTTTAAAAACCCAACAAGCTCTTTGGTAACTATTAAGTGTGAGCCTTGGAGTTATTGGGATAAAGTAGCCTTAATTGGAGATGCAGCTCATGCTATTGTACCGTTTTATGGACAAGGAATGAATGCTGGTTTTGAAGATATTACTGTTTTAAATGAACTTATTGAAAAGTATGGGGATGATTGGCATACTATTTTTAATGAATATGAAGCTTCTCGAAAACCCAATACTGATGCAATTGCAGAATTGAGTTATAGGAATTTTGTAGAAATGAGTTCTAAAACTGCTGATGAAAACTTCTTGTTGAGAAAGAAAATAGAAAAGCATTTTTCTGATAAGCATCCAGAAAAATGGATGCCTTTGTACAGTAGGGTTACTTTTTCTGAACATCCTTATTCTGAAGCGCTTCGTGTGGGAGATTTTCAGAAGGAAATTATGGATGAAATTATGAAAATGGAAAACATCAAAGAAAAATGGGATAGTGAAGAGATAGAGAATGCTATCTTAGAAAAATTATCAAAATAATGAGTCTTATAAACTACAACAATAGGGTTTTTAAAGCCATTTCAAATTCTGAAAACGGACAAACATCCAAAGAAACTATTTTTTATTACAAACAAGAAGGAAATATTCTAACAGCTACATATAGTGGAGGAGTAATTTTAAAAGGGCATTTAATTGGTCTCGTAAATGAAGCTGGAGTGATAGATATGCGTTATCATCAAATTGATATCAATGGAGATATAAAAACTGGTAAATGTATCTCAACACCAGAGGTTTTAGAAAATGGACGTATAAAGCTTCATGAAAGTTGGGAATGGACTTCTGATGATTTTTCTAAAGGAACATCTGTAATTGAGGAGGTAATTTAAGGATTTTAAAACCGTTAAATTCTATTTAATTAGCCTTGAAAACTCTAATATTTTCAATACATTTAATAAGAGATATTAATTATTTAAGAATAATAGAAATTAACGTATCTTGATATTTTAATTTTAAAACTATGGAAATTCTCGTAATTGGTGCTACAGGAAGAACAGGTCGGCATATTGTAAAGTTGGCAGTTAATGAAGGGCATCGTGTAACTGTTTTTGTTCGTTCTCCAGAAAAACTGGATAGACCTCAAACAGGAGTGAAAGTAGTTCATGGAGATGCTCTAGATGAGGTTGCTATAAAAAACCTTATTTGTAATAATAATTTTGAGGCAGTGGTTATAGCTGTTGGAGCGGATAGTCTCAAGTGCTCGTCGGTACGTACTGAAAGTACTAAAAATATAATAGCAGCTTTAGAGGCTCGAAATAGTAAAGCCCGTGTGTGGATAATGAGTTCTGCGGGGGTTAACGAGAGTATAGATCAATTAGGTTTTCTAAGTAAAGCGTTTGCAAAAACAATATTGAAAGGGCATATTTTAGACCATTCTAATCAGGAAAAATTAGTGAGAGGAAGTGCCTTACCTTATACAATAATTAGACCTATGGGGCTGAAAGATGAAACTTTTGAAACCCCTAATTATATTGTTTTAGAGAAAGGAAGAGTTCCTACAAATCATATTTCTAGACTTGATGTTGCTCATTTTATTATTGATAATATAAATAATCCAGCATATTTAGGAAAAGCAGTTACTCTCTGTGATGCTCCAGAAAAAGTATAGTCTTATTGATATCCTGAAGCTTGTAATGAGAAAAGCTCGGCGTATAAACTCTCGTTATTCATTAAAGCTTCATGTGTTCCAATTTCATGAACCTTCCCATCTTTCAAAACTAAAATAGTATCTGCCATTCTTACGGTACTAAATCGGTGGGAGATAATAATGCTTGTTTTTCCTTTTGTGAGTCCTATAAAGCGTTCAAATACATCAAACTCTGCTTTTGCATCGAGGGCAGAGGTAGGTTCGTCTAAAATTAAAACATCGGCGTCTTTCATATAAGCTCTAGCGAGTGCTATTTTTTGCCATTGTCCACCAGATAATTCTTGCCCTTTATTAAATCGTTTTCCTAATTGCTGATTGTATCCTTTTTTGAGTTCACTAACTACCTCCGAAGCTAAGCTTTGTACCGCAGCTTTTTCTATACGGTCTTGATTTTCAATTTCATCAATTTTCCCTACTGCAATATTTTCTTTAACGGTAAATTCATACTTAAAGAAATCTTGAAATATTACTCCAAATATTTTTTGATACTCGTCTTTATTAAATCTTTTTATGTCAATACCATCTAAATAAATTGTTCCAGATGTTGGCTCATAAAAGCGTAAAAATAATTTTATTAAAGTAGTTTTTCCCGCTCCATTTTGTCCCACAAAAGCCATTTTTTCACCTGCCTTTAGTTTAAATGAAATTCCTTTTAAAACATATTCTTTATTTCCAGGGTATTTAAAGCTTACATCTTCTAAAACAAAACCTTCTTTAATAGTGGAAGGAATCGGAATTTCATTAGAAGTATCTTCTTTTACTTCTATATCGATAAAATCAAAATAGTCTTTTAAGTATAAAGCACTTTGAGAAATTCTGGTAAAGCGAGTGAAAAATCCTTGTAAGTTATTTCGTAATCTATTAAAAGATCCACTTAAAAAAGTAAGTTCTCCAATAGATATATTTCCAGTTAAAACCCTATAAATAATAAGAATGTATGCAGAATAGTAGGAGAGAACCCCTAATAGATTAAATAGTGCTCCATAGGTACTTCTTTTAACAGCCAACTTCTTATTAAGCTCGTAATACTCGTCGGATAAAACTTTAAATCTGTTGGCTACATAGTCTGTTAAACCAAAAAGCTTGATTTCTTTTGCAGTTTTGTCATTAGCTCCTACAAAACGTAAATAATCTAATTCTCGGCGTTCGGAAGTCCAACTTCTAGCCAGGGAATAGCTTTGAGAGCTAAATTTTATTTCATTAATAAAAGAAGGGATAATACTCAAAATAAGAATGGCAATAAGAATAGGCTCAAAATAAATAAGTCCCGCAATTAAAGAAATCATACTAATAACACTTTGTACTTGTGTTAGTATGTTGGACATGAGGTTAACGCGACTTGTAGTTTGGGTGCGGGCACGCTCCAGTTTGTCATAAAAATCGGGATCTTCAAGCTGACTAATGCCTATTTCGTTGGTTTTTTTGATAATGGTTACCGAAGACTTATTGGCATATAAATCGCCTAACAAACTATCTGTTAAAGTTATTAGCCTGCTTATTAAATCGGATATTAAAGCCACAAATAATTCTAAAGCAACATATTTCCATAGGAGCGAATAGTCTTTTTCTGGCGTATTTATTTGTAAGATAATCTCATCAATGATAAGTTTTCCCACCCAAAGTAAAATAACAGGAGCAAAGGCATTAAGGAGTCTTGCAAATGTATTTATGGAATACATAACCCTACTTGTTTTCCATATTTCTGATGAAAAACGAGGAATGTACTTAAAAGCATTAAAAGAATCTCTAATGGAGGTTTTTTCCTTTTTTTTATCTTTTAAAGATTCTAGTTTTCTAGGCAATTTTAAATTGTTTAAATATTATGAAATCTACTAAAGAGATAGTTAGTTTAAATATACAAAAGTTGAAGGATAAAAAAAGCCTCGCAAATTTGCGAGGCTTAAATTATATATCTTAGTGTTTTAAATAGAAGCAAAAAGATCTTCCATTTTTTGTTTTTCTTCTTCGGCAAGTGTTGGGTCTACCAAAATTCTACCACTGTGCTCATCTGTAATAATTTTTTTACGAGATGCAATTTCCATTTGTACTTGTGGTGGAATTGTAAAGAAAGAACCTCCAGAAGCACCACGTTCAATAGCTACAACAGCTAACCCGTTTTTAACACTTCCACGGATTCTTTTGTAAGCAGAAAGTAGTCTTTCTTCAATAAGGTCTTCATAAGAGAGACTCTTATCCATTAAAGTTTTTTCTTCTTTTTCAGTTTCCTTCAAGATATCATCAAGCTCTCCTTTTTTGTGCTTTAAGTGACTTTCTCTTTCAGATAAACGCTCTTTAGATTGATTAATCACCTCTTTTTTCTGCTCAATTTGAGCTTTGAATTCTTTGATGTGTTTTTCAGCCAATTCAATTTCTAATTCCTGAAATTCAATTTCTTTAGATAAAGAGTTGAACTCTCTATTATTACGAACATTCTTTTGTTGCTCGGTATATTTTTTAATAGAAGATTTAGACTCCTCAATAAGGTTTTTCTTATTGGCAATCTCTTGAGTGATTTCTTCAAGATTCCCGTTGAGTTTATCTAAACGTGTTCTTAAACCTTCTACTTCATCCTCTAAATCTTCAACCTCTAAAGGTAATTCACCACGAACATTTCTTATTTCATCGATTCTAGAATCGATAAGTTGCAAATCGTATAAGGTTCTTAACTTTTCTTCTACTGTTGCTTCTATTTTCTTTGCCATATTTTTTATAAATACTTGACGGGATTTGTATTACAAACTGATAAAACGACTGCAAAATTAGTGAATTTTTTTGTAAGATACTCAACTAAAAGATTTTTTGTGAACTGTTCGGTTTCATAATGACCAATATCGGCTATAATTATCTTGTTTTCAGCCTTGTAAAAGTCGTGATATTTTACATCGCCTGTAATGTAAATATCAGCTCCAGCCATGACGGCATTGGGAATTGCAAATGCTCCACTACCACCCAAAACAGCTACTTTTTTTATTTTCTTATCAATTAGTTTCGAATGCCTTACACACCCCGTTTGCATACGTTCTTTTACGAATTTAAGAAATTCTATTGGATTTTGTGCAGTTTCCAACTCTCCAATCATCCCAATACCAATGTGTTGGTTTGTATTTTCAAGGGTTGTAACTTCATAAGCTACCTCTTCATAAGGATGATTTGCAAATAGTGTATTTAAAATTTTACTTTCTAAATGCTTTGGAAATGTAATTCCAATTTGAGTTTCTTCTTCAAAATGTGTAATTCCCTTTTCTCCAATTACTGGATTTGAAGCTTCATTTCCTTTAAAACTCCCTTTGCCTTGAATATTAAAACTACAATGGTCGTAATTTCCAATAGAACCTCCGCCTACATTAAAAAGAGCTTCTCGTAATTTGTCTGCACTATTTGTTGGAACAAATGTAATTAGTTTCTTAATAGTGCTTTTCTGCGGAATTAAAACTTTTTTATTTTTCAGTCCTAGTACATCACAAATCTTTGCGTTTACACCAACAAAACTATTGTCTAATGCAGTATGTGGGGAATAAATGGAAATATTATTTTTAATAGCTTTTAATACCACGCGCTCTACATAATTCTTTCCCGTTATTTTTTTTAATCCGCTAAAAATAATTGGATGAAAACTAACAATAAGATTACAATTTTTCTCAATAGCCTCATCAACAACTTCTTCAAGTGTGTCTAAACACACTAAAACACCTGTTGTTTTTTCGGTTTTATCGCCTATAAGCAAACCTACATTGTCAAAATCTTCAGCATAAGGAAGTGGCGCAATTTCTTCTATGGCATTAATTACATCTTGAATAAGCATACAGTCATTTTTTTTCAAAGATAAAATATTCTAATTTCGCTTTATGCGAAGATGGAGAAAATTGCTCTTACCGGTTTCATGGATATATGGAGCTATCATTTTTTTAAGGAACTACTTATTTGATATTCAGTTTTTCAAATCGGTAAGTTACGATTTTCCTGTTATTTGTATCGGGAATGTTAGTGTTGGGGGGACTGGAAAAACTCCAATGACAGAATATATTGCTACACTTCTTCGTAAAAAATATAAAACAGCCATTTTAAGTAGGGGTTATAAACGTGCTTCTAAAGGTTTTGTTTTAGCAAATGAAAATATTTCTGTTGAAAAAATTGGAGACGAACCTTTTCAATATTTTAAGAAATTGAAAGGGGTTGCTGTTGCTGTAGATGAAGATAGACGCCATGGAATTTCTGAATTAAAGGAAGTTTTACATCCTGATGTTATACTTTTAGATGATGCTTTTCAACACCGAAAAGTGAAGGCTGGATTAAATATTCTTTTAACCATGCATAACGATTTGTATACTAACGATTTTTTGCTCCCAGCTGGGAATCTCCGAGATTTGAAATCGCAGGCTAAAAGAGCGGACGTTATTCTAGTAACTAAATGTCCGTTAGATTTTTCTTCGGAAAATCAACAACAAATAATTCAGCAATTAAAGGTACAACCTAACCAGAAAGTATTTTTTACGGGGATTAATTATAAAAATGAAGTATTTTCTAATACAAGTTCACTTTTAGTTGATACGCTTAAAGAGAAGGAAATTACAGTAGTTACAGGAATTGCACATCCAGAACCTTTTTTGAAGTATTTGTCTGAAAAAGGATTAAGTTTTAAACATTATAAATATCCAGATCATCACAATTTCTCAGCTTCTGAAATTGAAGGTTTAAAAGAAAAGGACTTCGTCTTAACTACAGAAAAAGATTTTGTAAGATTGGAAAAACAGCTGGATAATGTTTATTATATGCCAATTGAAACTACATTTTTAAATAATAAAGAAATGTTTGATGCTCTTGTTTTGGACTTTGTAGCTATAAATTCTTAAACTTGATTAGTGGTTTTTAAAATTGAAGTGCCAATAATTTTATAGAATAAATCTGGTTTAAAAGGTTTTGTAATAATATCATTACAGCCATAACTAAAGAAATCGTCTGTACTTTCATCAATAGTTAATGCCGTTAACGCAATAATAGGGATATTTTTATCGAATTTTCTAATTTCTTCGGTAGCTTTTAATCCGCTAATTCCTGGCATATGGATGTCCATTAAAATAAGATCATATGTGTTTTCTTTAGCTAATTTAATAGCATCATATCCATTGTCTGCAACATCACAGTTAATACCTTTCTTGGCTAGCATTTTTTTAGTAATAACTTGATTGATTTTATTGTCTTCAACTATCAAAAAATATAAATCTTTTAAAATAGCTTCTTCAAGATCTTCAGATCCTACCTCTATAATTTCGGAAGGATCTGGGGTGGTAAATTCAAGACTAAAATAAAATGAACTTCCCATTCCAATTTCACTTTTCACATTTATGTCGCTATTGAATAAGCTTAATAAACTTCTTACAATGGTTAATCCTAATCCTGTACCTCCATATTTTCTATTAATCTGAATAGAACCTTGAGAAAAACTTTCAAAAATATTTTGCTGCATCTCTTCAGAAATGCCTATTCCTTCATCATTTACTTCAAAATGAATTTTATATCTTCCCTTGTCAGAATTTAGAAGTTTAGCATTTACAATAACTTTTCCGTTTTCAGTAAATTTTAAAGCATTTCCAACTAAATTGATTAAGATTTGAGAAAGTTTAAGCGGATCTCCAATAAGTTTTTTAGGAATGTTCTCGTCAATATTTAGGATAATTACATTCTTGTTCTCTTTGGCGGTTTGCCTTAGGGAATAAATAACATCTTCGAGGGTTTTATTAAAATCGAAAATTATTTTTTCGGCAACTAGCTTATTAGCGTCTATTTTATTAATTTGTAAGATGTCATTAATAAAATCCAAGAGGTATTCTCCAGAAAACTTCAACGATTTTAGATGTTCTTTTTGACTTGCTTTTGGGTCTTCTTCTAATAGTAAATGTGTCAATCCAGTTACGGCATAGAGAGGGGTGCGCAATTCGTGACTAACAGTAGATAAGAATTGACCTTTAGCTCGCATGGCCTTTTCGGCATCTTCTTTTGCTATTTGTAACTCTTTATTTTTTTTCAGTAATAAATCGTTTGTTTTAAATTTTATTTGATTGTTTCTGTATAATGAAATTGTTAAAAGAGAAATAATAATTAACAATGCAGAACTTAAAACAGAGGTGAGTTTGGAGATGTTTACTTTTTGTTGTTGTTCAATTTCATCTTGACTCATTCTTGCAATTACATTGTTTAGAAATTGCGCTTCGTTAGTATGAGCAGCTTCATTTTGCTTTCTTAAAATATCTGCCCCGAAATATTTTTCTTTTATGCTGTCTGCTTTTTTGTAATATAAAAGAGCCGCATAATAATCTTCTTTTTTATTAGCAATCTGATACTTTAATAAATTAGTACCCAGTAGAATTCTTGGAAATTTTTGGCGAGCAGCAATTCTTAGAACATTATCTAGTAAAATCCCCGCACTTTCGTAGTTACTGTCCTTCGCATAAATATTTGCTAAAACTAATTGTGAAGCAGCAGAGAGGTAATGTTTTTCGTATTTATGATCTGGAGGAATCATTTTTTGAAAAATGGACTTTGCCTTGTTGTATTCTCCTAATTCATTGTGGGTAAGCCCTTCGTAAAAAAGCACACTATTTAATAAACTTTTATCGTTATAGTCAACAGCTTCTAAAGCTTCGTTTATGAGTGTATATGCTTTAGTCTTATCTTGATCCTTCGCAGCTAAATAGGCTTCTAAAATTGCAGTAAGCGCTCTACCGTCATTATATTTATATAAACTGAGAACTTCTCTAGCTTCTTTTAAATAAATTCCTGGATTTATAGGTTTCTTGTATTGAATGTTTAATCTAGCAGAAAGATTGTAGAAATCTACAATAGATTCAATATTATCAGAGCTAGCAGCTAGCTGAAGTCCTTTTTCTATATCTGATAGAGCCTTTTCATAATCGCCATTATTTTTATACTCATATACTCTTTTTGTGATAGATTCAAGACTATCTTTAAAGGCAATATTAGTCTGTGCACCTATAGAAATAGATGACATTAAAAAAAAGATTATGAGGGCTACAAAGCGCATAATTACAATTAGTGCTATGCAGTAAATATAATTATTTCTATTTAATAAGCTGAATTAAATCGACAATCCGACTGCTATATCCGTATTCGTTATCATACCACCCAATGATTTTTACCATTTTTCCGATAACCGATGTCATTTGCGAATCGAAAGTGCAAGAGTATGGACTGTTTATAATATCTACAGACACAATAGGGTCTTCTGTGTAGTCTAAAATATTTTTTAAACTGCTATTGGAAGCATCTTTAAAAGCATTATTTACTGCTTCAATGGAAGTTTCTTTTTTAACATTAAAGGTAATATCTGTTAAAGAACCGTCTGGTACGGGAACTCTTATTCCACAACCTCCTATAGTATCACTAAGTTCTGGAAAAATACTTGTTAAGGCTTTAGCCGCGCCTGTTGTTGTAGGAACAATAGATTGACCTGCAGCACGCGCACGCCGTAAATCACGATGGGGTTGATCGTGCAGGCTTTGATCGGATGTGTAGGAATGTACGGTAGTAATATATGCTTGCTCAATGCCACAAAGTTCTTTTATAACTTTAATCATTGGCGCTGCATTATTGGTGGTGCAAGAGGCGTTGGAGATAATATCTTCTGTGCCATCCAAAATGTTTTCATTCACTCCTAGCACTACCATTTTTATAGAATCGTCACTTGGAGGAACGGCTAAAATTACCTTTTTAGCTCCTCCAATAATATGATGCTGTAATTGTTCTCTAGATTTAAATTTTCCAGTAGCTTCAATAACAAAATCAACATTAAAAGGTTTCCAATTAATTGCAGTTAAAGTATTGCAATTTAATAGGGGAAAAGATTTTCCGTCTACAATTATGTGGTCTCTATTGTGTTGAATGTCTTTTTTTAAAACACCATGAATACTATCATATTTAAGTAAATGACTTAATGTATGCGTGTCTGCTAAATCATTTATAGCTACAACTTCTATTTCAGAATTTTCTAAAAGTAATCTGAAAACAGTGCGGCCAATTCTTCCGAAACCGTTTATGGCGATTCTAATTTTTTTCAAGATAATTTATTCAATCCCACTAAGGTGGGTTTATCCCTACTATTGATGAGGGTGTGATTAAAAAAGCCGCCTTTTAAAGCGGCGTCATTTTTATAATATGTGTTTATGTGCTTTGTAAGAAGATCTTACCAAAGCTCCACTTTCTACATGTCTAAATCCTAGGTCTAATCCTATTTCTTCATATTTTTTAAATTGATCTGGAGTAACAAACTGTTTTACAGGTAAGTGTTTTTTTGAAGGCTGTAAATATTGTCCAATAGTTACTACATCTACATCAGCTTTTCTAAGATCGTGTAGGGTTTCAATAACTTCTTCTTCTTTTTCGCCTAAACCAAGCATAATACCCGATTTGGTTCTATTAATTCCTTGATCTTTTAAATATTTTAAAACAGCCAAGCTACGGTCGTATTTTGCTTGAATTCTAACCTCACGTGTTAGTCTTCTTACAGTTTCCATGTTGTGAGAAACCACTTCAGGAGAAACTTCAACAATACGATCTATATTTCTTTCTACTCCTTGGAAATCTGGAATTAGTGTCTCTAATGTGGTAGTAGGATTCATTCTACGGATAGATTTTACAGTTTCTGCCCATATAATAGATCCCATATCTTTTAAGTCGTCTCTATCTACAGAAGTAATTACAGCATGTTTAATGCTCATAATTTTTATAGAACGTGCTACTTTTTCTGGTTCTTCCCAATCTACAGTTTCTGGTCGTCCAGTTTTTACACCACAAAACCCACAAGAACGTGTACAAACATTCCCTAAGATCATAAAAGTAGCAGTACCTTCTCCCCAGCATTCCCCCATATTTGGGCAACTACCAGAAGTACAAATAGTATGAAGGTTGTACTTGTCTACTAAACCTCTTAATTCTGTATATTTTTTTCCGGTCGGCAGTTTTACTCGTAACCATTTAGGTTTCCCTTTTCTAGGTGGAGCAATGCTACTTGCAGTATCTACACTCATATCGAAATTTTAGACTACAAAGATACAAAGTTAAGTTTGAAAATTAAGTTAATCTGTCATCAACTAATAGGATAAGATTTTCTACTTTTTTTAAAGTGATAAAAGATACCAAATCGAAAATCCTATTAAAAAAATAATCCCAGCCCAACTTAAAACATGCATCGACTTACTGGGTCTCCATTTTTTAGGCATATGTTTAGAAGTAACTAATTTATAGTTTATAATGGCGTAAAAAGGAGCGGTAACAAACGATAAAATAGTAGCAATATCAATAAGCATTTTCATTTCTGATAAAAGAAAAAGTAAAATGCAAATTGTTCCAAGAGCCAAAATTATTATCCAACTTGCAAAGTGGTACTTTCCATCAATATTAAATAGTAGCGTAGTGCTTTTTGCCATAGCTCTTGGAGAAGCATCCAACGTGGTTAAGGTTGTGCTAAACATTGCGGTAAATGCAGCAATGGCAATAATATAATAAGTATATGTTCCTAGGGTTTCTGTGTACATGTTTATAAACTGAAATGCAAATTGTGTTGCACCACTATTAAAGCTTTCATTGGCGCTATGCATTACTAAAGCACCAAGACTTAAAAAGAAAATTCCTAAAATAATGGTGCTGAGGTACCCAATATTAAAATCGGTTATAGAGCGTTTAGTTTTGTATGTTTTTTCCATTTTCTTTTTTTCTAGCGCCCATAAGGAATGCCAAACAGAAACATCTAGAGGAGCGGGCATCCAGCCCATAAATGCAATAATGAAGGCAAGGCCTGCAGTTTCTGTAGGAATAACTTGAGAAAAACTAAGGTGTGCTGTAGACTTTGATGAGGCTATAAAAATGGCAATTACAGTACAAATGGTTAGGGTTGTAATAATAATTTTCATCAAATTATCTAATAACTTATATTTTCCAAGCATTAAAATAACCATACATATAAGAGTAATAATAATACTCCATATAATTGGGTTGGTAGTAATTCCGAATAAATTAGACGCCAATCCAGCGGTAACAATGGTTACTGCCGTTTGAATGGTAAACATAGTAGTGAAATTCAGGATAAAATAAAGAAGCAAAACTCCCTTTCCTAATTTTCTGTAGCCATCTAAAAGACTCTCTCCAGTGGCCATGGCATACCGAGGCCCGTATTGAAAAAATGGATATTTAAATAAATGAACTAATAGTAATGCCCAAAGTAGACCATAGCCATAATCGGCTCCTGCTCTGGTAGATTGGACTAAATGGGACACCCCAATTGCTGCACCAGCAAATAAAAGTCCGGGGCCTAATTTTTTAATAAAGCGTATCACTTTTAAGTTAGTCTAGTTAATTAGGCAGTGAAAGTATAAAAAAATTATTTCTTTTTCTGATGAATAATTTCAGCAAGTAATTTTTTTGCTCTGAGGAGTTTAACCTTTACATTATTAAGAGGCTCGTCTAATTCTTGAGCAATTTCGGTGTATGATAATTCTTGGAAGTATCTTAAATTGATAACCTGTTGATAATGTGGTTTTAATTTTTTTATATGCTGAAGTAAAGTAGCGAGGTTTTGTTCGGTAATTAAATTGTCTTCCGCAGTAGGAGTGTCATCTGCTAGATTGTAGATGCTACTTTCTTCTTGTAGAATTGTTTTATGATTCAGTTCTGATTTCTTCTTGCGAATAAGATCAATATGAATGTTTTTGGAAATGGTAATTAACCATGTTTTAAATTCAAAATCGCTATTGTAAGTGTCTATTTTATCAAACGCTTTTGAGAAGGTGCGAATTGTAATATCTTCCGCTTCATTTTCATTTCTAGTTCGTAATAATTGAAAGCTATACACATCAACCCAAAAATTATCAAGAAGAAAGCTGAACGACTTTTGGTCTCCTTCTTTTGCGCGAAGAATAGATTCTTGAATGTGTTGTGCGGTTACTGGCAATATAATTTTTGTTTTTTTATTTACTCGATAATCGAGATTTGAATCCCTTATTGAGGGTTTTATTCCCCAAAGCCTGTCCAGTGTTTACCGAAGGGCTCTATGTAGGTAGGGATTAAATTATTTTCTTTTGAATACCTCATGGGCTTCCCTCGAGATAGTTTCCTAAAGATAATAAATAGAAAATAGTATAAAGAATTTAAATGTAGATTCTTACACTTTTAGTAGTTTCTATTTATTAAGAAAGAAAATATCAAAAAAAATTAATTATGCTGAGGTTCTGCTTTGCAGTCTTGCTCATCTGGCATCTTACCACAAAAACTACAAGCTTCTCCTTCTTTGTTTAAAAAAGGCGACTGGCTAGCGCATGTTCCAGCAAATTTACCGTCTTTTTTACCCCATATTTTTATAGCAATTCCAGCGAATGCTAAACCTAATAATACTATGCTAATTAATAAAAGTTTCATTTTTGACGCTTTCTTTTTATTGTTTAGACGTAAAAGACTCGAAAAAATTTCATAATGACCTTTTAAATCCTTCATAGAGGGTTTAAGTTCCCAAAGCCCGCTCTGATTTTCTCCGAAGGGCTCTGCACCAAATGAGTCAATTTATTTCTTTTGAATACCTCGTGGACTTGCCTCGAGGCTGTTAATTTGGTGCAAAGTTACAAAACATCAAAATAAATAGTTACAAAGCTTTCATAAAAAATAAAGCCTCAGCAGTTACGCTGAGGCTTTAAATAAATTTAGTTAGCTTGATTTGTAATCTTTATTTTTCTTCTTCTTCAATTTTTATATTGGCAACTTCACTATCAATAGAAGCAAAGTCATTATTACCTTTAGACTCAATAGTTATTTTGTAATTAGTAGCATTGTCTTGAAAAGGGAGTGCCATTAATTTTCGGTCTGCTTTTTCCAAAACTCCTAAGCTTACCATTTCTCCATTTACTTCAGCCCACATTTTAAACTCTTTGTCTTCTGGAAGGTCGGGCATGGAAACAACGTTTATAGCAGAAATTCTTTCTTTAGAATTGATGTATGCTACAGATCTTAAATTTTTTGCTCTTTCATTTCCGTGGATAACATATTTACGAGTTTCAGGATCATTTAAAACGGCGTATTTACTTTTTATGTTTTCTAATTTAGAATTTGTTGTAACAATGTCTTTCTTTAAATTCTCAATTTGGCTAGCTACTGTATTTTTTTCATTGGAAAGCAATTTGTTTTGCTTCCAAAGGGTAATTGTTGTAGCTCCAAAAAGGAAGGTAGTAATACATGCAGCAATAAAATACCATGGAATGGATTTTTTAGTTGAATTATCACTCTCTATGTCACTTTTAATTTCATCTAAAACAGCCTCTTTTATGTTTAAAGGAGCTTGTTTTGCATGTGCTTTAGCGTATAATTCTAAATTATCTTGTAATGTATTGTATTCCTTTTCTACTTCTGGGTAAGTATCTAAATAGTGTTCTACACGAACTTCTTCTTCATAACTTGTTTCGCCAACTAAATAGCGTTCCAACAAGTCGCTTTCTAAAAATATTTTTACTTCGTTTTTCATGGCTTTCACTTAATTATCAAATAAAACAAAATTGACAACATAGCAGGGTCATATATACGTCTTAGTTCTCTAAGACCAATTTTAAGTCTAGACTTTATAGTCCCTAAAGGAATGTCTAATGCTTCACTGGCTTCTTGTTGAGTCATGCCTTGGAAAAATAAGGCTTCCATAACTATTTGATATTTGTCGTCAAGTGAGCCTAAATGCTTCTTTATATCAATGTGCTCAGGGTTTACACTATCAACTCCTAAATTATATACGTCTGAAACTTCGATTTGGATCTCTTGATCGCGTTTTAAATTCAAACTTCTTATTTTATCAATGGCTGTATTTCGAGTAATGCGAAACATCCACGTAAAAAGCTTAGACTTTTTTGCATCGTAAGTGTCTATTTTCTTCCAAATCTTCATTAAACTTATTTGCAAAACGTCCTTGGCAAGATCTTCGTCTTTAGTTATTTTTAAAGCAACACCAAAGAGCGTGTCTCCATAATATTCATATAAAAGGGACATTCCTTTTTCCTCTTTTTTTTCAAGGAGGGTTATAATATTTTTTTCAAGAAGTTGACTCATGCGATTTTATGCTTATAACATATAAATAGAAATTGCCATTGAAGTTTTATAAATTTCGATGGGGTGACCAAATTTATTAATTTAAACGATAAAAAGTACGTGTACGTATATTTTTCTATTTACGTTTAATAAATATTTACTTCTGGTTCTATATTGATATTGAATTTTTCTTTAACCGATTGTTGGATGCTAAGCGCTAGTTCCCATAGTTCTTTTCCGCTTGCATTTCCGTAATTAACTATCACCAAGGCTTGGTTTTTATGGACTCCAGCATCTCCAAATCTTTTTCCTTTAAATCCACATTGTTCTATTAACCAACCTGCTGGAATTTTAATTTCGTTAGCTGAAACTACATAATGGGGCATCATTGGATTGGTTGCCAATAAATTTTCAAATTGTGACTTATTAATTATTGGATTTTTAAAGAAACTACCACTATTTCCTAATTCTTTTGGGTCTGGAAGTTTACTTTTTCTAATACTTATAACCGCATTAGAGATGTCTGTAATTGTTGGATGTGTTACTTTCTTATTTTTTAATTCTGCCTCAATAGCACCATAAGAAATATTGAGTTTATGGTCTGTATTGGTAAGCTTAAAAGTAACCGAAGTTATAATATATTCCCCCTTATTTCTCTTGAAGTAAGAATCTCGATATCCAAAATTGCATTCCTCTTTAAAAAATGGTTTAACTTCCAAGGTTTTAGTATTTAAAGCCTCACAAGAATAAAATACATCTTTTAATTCTACTCCATAAGCCCCAATATTTTGAATAGGAGCTGTACCTACATTACCAGGAATTAATGATAAATTCTCTACGCCACCCAAATTTTGACTGAGTGCCCAGAGTACAAATTCATGCCAGTTTTCTCCAGCTTTAACCTTAACAAGGGTAGTATTACCACTTTCAGAAATAATTTCTTTCCCTTTAAGATTAATGTTTACCACTAAATCATCAACATCTTTTGTAAGAAGCATATTACTGCCTCCTCCAAGAATAAACTTAGTTGGGTATTCTTTTAATAAGAACACCTCTTTAAGTTCTTTCAAAGAGGAAACAGCAATAAAATTTTTTGCCTTTACATCAATTCCAAAAGTATTGTATGGTTTTAATGAGATGTTATGAAGAATGGCATCTTGTTTATGCATTGTATTTTTTTAGAGCTTCTTTTAAAATAGTAACTGCTTTTACAAGGTTTTCTTTCTTTAAAACATAAGCAATTCTAACTTGGTCGTACCCAATTCCAGGAGTTGAATAAAAACCTGCAGCAGGAGCAACCATAACAGTTTCGCCATTTAGTTCAAATTCCTCTAAAAGCCATTGTGCAAATTCATCAGTGTTTTTTACTGGTAATTTGGCTATACAGTAAAATGCACCTTGAGGTTTTGCTACTGTTACACCTTCTATTTTATGTAATTCAGAAATTAATAAATCTCTTCTTTCAACATATTCTTCAATAACTTCGTCAAAATAACTTTGAGGAGTTTCTAGCGCTGCTTCACTAGCTATTAAAGCAAAAGAAGGCGGAGATAATCTAGCCTGAGCAAATTTTAATGCAGTATTTATTACTTCTTTATTTCTTGTAATTAAACATCCTATTCTAGCGCCACACATGCTGTAGCGTTTAGATACAGAATCAATAACAATAGCATTATTTTCTAATCCTTCTTCTTGTAGGATTGAGTAATGCTCTGCACCATCATATGCAAACTCACGGTATACTTCATCGGCAATTAAAAATAAATCGTGTTTTCTTACAATAGAAGCTAATTTTTTAATTTCTTCTTTAGAGTACATATATCCTGTTGGATTTCCAGGATTACAAATTAAAATAGCCTTTGTTTTAGGAGTAATTAATTTTTCAAAATCCTCAATTGGAGGAAGCGCAAAATTATTGTCAATTTTAGAAACTACCGGAACTACTTTTACTCCAGATGCAGTTGCAAAACCATTATAGTTTGCATAAAAAGGTTCAGGAATAATAATTTCATCATCGGTATCTGTAATAGAGCCCATGCTAAACATTAGTGCTTCTGAACCTCCAGTAGTAATAATAATTTCTTTCGGGTCAACATTTATATCACGTCCAGCGTAATATTTAGCTAATTTAGTTCTATACTCCTCAGAACCTTCACTTCTGCTATATTCTAGTATCTCTAGCGTATTATTTTTAACAGCATCAAGAGCTACTTGAGGTGTTTTAATATCGGGCTGACCAATATTTAAATGAAATACATTGATTCCTCTCTTCTTAGCATCTTCAGCATAAGGAACTAACTTTCTTATAGGGGATTCAGGCATTTTTCGGCCTTTGTCAGAAATTATAGGCATAACTCAAATTTTATATCGTGCAAATTTGCAAAATATATTTTATAAATCGTTACATATACAACGTTCTTCTTGATATTACAAAATGTTAAATTATGATTAAAACTGAAGTTTTTTTAGTAATTTTAAAGGAACGAGCAAGTAAAGCTTGTCGTTATGGCTACTTTAAAGAAACATATTGTATGTGGATTACTGTTTGCTGTTTGCTTTTTTTCTTATGCACAAGGAGGATTTAGTTTAAGAGAAGATGAGAAATTTGAAAAAGTCAAATTTGATTTTGTAAATAACCTAATTGTGTTACCAGTAAAAGTAAATGGTGTGGAATTGTCATTTATTTTAGACACAGGAGTTAATAAACCTATCCTTTTTAATATCACAGATAGTGATTCCGTAGAAATTAAAAATACCAAAGAAATTATTCTTCGAGGTCTGGGAGGCGGACAGCCTATAAAAGCATTGCATTCTAAAGGAAATGTTTTTAAACTTGGAGACGTCTATAATTATAATCAAGATTTTTATTTAATTACCGATAGCGGACTAAACTTTTCTCCTCAAATGGGGTATAAAGTACATGGAATTATTGGGTACGATTTACTGAAAAACTTTGTGGTTGAAGTAGATTATAGTGCAAAGAAAATGAAGTTTTATAATCCTGATTCCTATAATTATAAAAGGTGTAATAAGTGCGAAACTTTACCTTTAACACTTGAAGGGAGTAAAGCCTATGTGTATGCCAATGTTAAGCAATATACTGCTATAGACGAGAAAAAAGTAAAACTGTTAATAGATAGCGGAAGTTCTGATGCGCTATGGCTTTTTGAGAATACTGAGGGTGAGATTTCTGGACCTCTTAAGTTTTTTGATGATTTTTTAGGATATGGATTAAGTGGTAAGGTACATGGGAAACGTGCTAGAGTACAGCGGTTTACATTAGGAGAATTTGAATTAAAAGAAGCTAAAGTGGCATACCCTGATGCTGTTTCTATACAATATATAACTTCTATGCGCGATAGAAATGGCTCCATAGGTTCAGAGATATTAAGGAGATTTGATCTGGTTTTTGATTATACAAATGAGCAAATTACTTTTAAACGAAATGGAAATTTTAAAGATCCTTTTAAATATAATATGAGCGGAATTGAACTTCAGCATAACGGACTAAGAATGGTTAAAGCATTAGTAAGAAATGAAGAAGGATATGCTAAAAATGAAAGTAACAATCAAGGGGTTAAAATATACCTTCAAAAACAATATAATTTTGAATTACATCCTGCGCTTGAAATAGCCGAAATTAGAGATGGTAGTCCAGCAGCCATAGTAGGTTTGAGAGAAGGGGATGTTATTTTACAGGTTAATAAAAAGAATGTGCACAATTATTCTTTGCAACAAGTGAGCGAAATGATGAATGAAAGGGTTGGTAAAACTGTTTATGTAACGGTTGAGAGGAGTGGTTCTACCTTAAAATTTAATTTTAAACTTCAAAAAGTATTATAAATTCAACTTAATTAAAATAAAAAAAGCGATTCCCAAACGGGAATCGCTTTCTATTTTCATTTAAAAAAT
The DNA here is from genome assembly GCF_000260115.1 of Galbibacter orientalis DSM 19592. Classification (GTDB taxonomy): domain Bacteria; phylum Bacteroidota; class Bacteroidia; order Flavobacteriales; family Flavobacteriaceae; genus Galbibacter; species Galbibacter orientalis. The sequence goes on from NZ_JH651379.1 coordinate 1,588,362, forward strand.
TTATTTTCCTGTACTATTTGCAACTACAGTTCCTTTAATTTTTAAAGCCACTGTAGGGGTTTCAGCATTGGATTGAACAGTAATAGTTTTTCTAATTGGTCCAACACGGTTAGTATCATATTTAACCTCAATAACTCCAGTGTCTCCAGGAGCTATAGGGTCTTTTGGTTTTTTTGGAATAGTACAGCCACAACTTGAACGTACATTAGAAATAACTAAAGGAACAGCCCCCGTGTTTGTAAATTCAAATACACGAACTCCATCACTTCCTTTTGTAATCTCACCATAGTCAATCACATCGTTCTTAAATTCTATTTTTGCAGTTTTGTCTTGAGCGGTGGCAGTAAAACCAATTACTCCAACAAATAAAAGCATTAGTAATTTTTTCATTGTTTTCAGATTTAAGTGAATATCAAATTTACTTACTTTTAACCACCCCGCAAAATTTATCGATTATCTTTTATAATCTTGCGGATATAGCTACTTTTGCAGTCTTAATCCAAAAAGTGTTCCAAAATATGAATATTCCATCAAAGTATGATGCCAAATCGGTTGAGAGTAAGTGGTATGACTACTGGACGAAAAATGAATTTTTTCGCTCAGAGCCAGATGAAAGAGAGCCATATACCATTGTAATTCCGCCACCAAACGTCACAGGAGTATTGCATATGGGACATATGTTGAATAACACTATTCAGGATGTGTTGATTAGAAAAGCACGTTTAAAAGGCTTAAACGCTTGCTGGGTGCCAGGTACAGACCATGCATCAATTGCTACGGAAGCTAAAGTAGTAGCAAAATTGAAGGAGCAAGGAATTAATAAATCCGATCTAACTCGAGAAGAATTTCTAAAACATGCTTGGGATTGGACAGATGAGTATGGAGGTGTAATTTTAGATCAGCTTAAGAAACTTGGATGTTCATGCGATTGGGATCGTACAAAATTTACAATGGATGACGATATGTCGGCTTCTGTAATTAAAGTTTTTGTCGATTTATTTGAAAAAGGAATGATTTACCGTGGATATCGTATGGTAAATTGGGATCCAGAGGCTAAAACTACACTTTCTGATGAAGAGGTTATTTATGAAGAACGCCAAGGACTCCTTTATTATTTAAAATATACTATTGTAGATGGAGATGGTTCTCTTCCTTCGGAGGGGGTGGGGGAGGTTGTAACAATTGCAACTACGCGTCCAGAAACTATTTTGGGAGATACTGCTATTTGTATTAACCCTAAGGATGAGCGCTATTCACATTTAAAAGGTAAAAAGGCAATTGTGCCTTTAACCAACCGTGTAATTCCTATTATTGAAGATGAATATGTTGATATTGAATTCGGAACAGGATGTTTAAAAGTAACTCCTGCTCATGATGAAAATGATAAGAATTTAGGTGAAAAACACAAATTGGAAGTAATCGATATTTTTAATGACGATGCTACTTTAAATAGTAATGGACTTCATTACGAAGGAAAAGATCGATTTGTGGTTCGAAAAGAAATTTCAAAAGAATTAGAAGAAAAAGGATTTTTAGTAAAAACTGAAAATCATATGAATAAAGTAGGGACTTCGGAACGTACAAAAGCGGTAATTGAACCTCGTTTGTCCGATCAGTGGTTTTTAAAAATGGAAGATTTGGTAAAACCTGCTTTGGATGCAGTTTTAACTGATAAAGAAATTCAACTTTTTCCTTCAAAATTTGAAAATACCTACCGTCATTGGTTAGAAAATATCCGAGACTGGAATATTTCTCGTCAGCTTTGGTGGGGGCATCAAATACCAGCATATTATTTTGGTGATGGGGAAAACGATTTTGTAGTTGCAGAAAGTATTGAAGAGGCACTAACAAAAGCTAAAGAAAAATCGGGGAACACAAATTTAACGGTAGCCAATTTGAAGCAAGACGAAGACTCGTTAGATACTTGGTTTTCTTCATGGTTATGGCCAATTAGTGTTTTTAACGGAATTATGGAGCCTGAAAATAAAGAAATTGAATATTATTACCCAACCAACGATTTGGTAACTGGACCAGATATTCTATTCTTTTGGGTTGCAAGAATGATTTTTGCTGGTTACGAATTCCGCGATCAAAAACCATTTACCAATGTATATTTAACTGGATTGGTAAGAGATAAACAGCGTCGAAAAATGTCGAAGTCTTTAGGGAATTCGCCAGATGCTTTAAAATTAATTGAAGAGTTTGGTGCAGATGGAGTTCGAGTTGGATTGTTGTTGAGCTCTGCTGCTGGAAACGACTTATTGTTTGATGAAAGCTTATGCCAGCAAGGAAAAAACTTTGCCAATAAAATATGGAATGCCTTCCGTTTGGTTAAAGGTTGGGAAGTTGCCGATATTGAGCAGCCAGCATATGCTTCAACTGCAATTAATTGGTACAAAAATAAATTTCAGCATACATTAATAAATATTGAAGAACAGTTTTCTAAATATAGAATATCTGATGCTTTAATGGCAACATATAAGCTTGTTTGGGACGATTTCTGCTCTTGGTTACTAGAAATGGTGAAACCAGCATATCAACAGCCTATAGATGCAAAAACTTATAAAGAGATAATTGCTTTATTTGAAGAAAATTTAAAACTCTTACATCCATTTATGCCATTCTTATCTGAAGAAATATGGCAACTTATGGCAGAGCGTTCTCCTAAGGAAGCATTGATTGTAGCAAAATGGCCTGAAGTTTCTAAAGCAGATGAAAAGATAATTGCTGATTTTGAATTTGCTGCTGAAGTGATTTCGGGAATAAGAACCATTAGAAAAGAAAAAAATATTGCTTTTAAGAATGAGATTTCTTTATCTGTAATGAATAATGATGGGGTTTTAAAAACATTCGATTCTATTATTAAGAAGTTAGGAAATATAGAGGAACTTTCTTACGTAACAGAAAAAGTGGACGGAGCTTTATCTTTTAGAGTAAAATCTAATGAGTATTTTATTCCAGTAAGCGGTGCTATTGATGTGGAAGAAGAGATAAAGAAAATAGAGGAGGAGCTAAAATATACAGAAGGTTTCTTAAAATCTGTTCAGAAAAAATTATCTAACGAACGTTTTGTAGGAAGTGCTCCAGAAAAAGTAGTAGCGATAGAAAAGCAAAAAGAAGCAGATGCGCTTGCTAAAATTGAAACGCTAAAAGAAAGTTTAAAGAGTTTGAAGTAGAAAAGTATTTCAATCCCTCATTGAGGGTTTTATTATCCGAAGCCTGCCTTGAGTTTACCGAAGGGTTCTACGTCGAAATGGGTTAAATTATTTTCCTTTGAATACCTCGTAGGCTTGCCTCGAGGTAGTTGATTTTATAATAGTAAAAAGCCTCAGAATTATTTTATTGTTGTCCGATAAAAAAAGTTAAGATGAGTTCATTAAGAAAAAACGAATAAAAAGAGGAGTTTAGTAATGTTACTTCCAGGGCAAACTCATACTTTTTCTTTGTTTCGTTTCTTTTGGGCGAGCAAAAGAAATGAAAAGCATAAAGTTGTTGATGGTTGGATTGATATTAGAGCTAGCAAATAATCAATATAGTTCTAAACTAAAGCCTTTTATTTCTACTTATTTTTATGTGAAAGCAATTTTTAAGTTCATTGAAAATAAAAAAAAAGTGTCAAAATTTGAAATTTAAGATTGATTCAAATGGATGTTTACTGAATTTCACTTTGTTTTGCAAAGTGTGAGTTTGCCCTGTTTAACTTATTCGCTCATTAACTTTTTACTTTATAAACTTTTATCTTTGTACTGTTTTATTACAGCGAAGCGGTCTTGTATTTTAACTCAGACATTAATGTTTCAATACTTAAAATATTCTTTTACTAAAGCAACATAATGTTCTTTGGCTTGGTCTTCGGTGAGTCCTCGGGCTTGAAAAAGTGCGTTTGCTTTGAAAGCATTTATTATAGATCTCCTACTACTTGGGGGTTCGCTATTTTGAGTAGCTTTTTTGTAATAGGCATATAGGCGCAACAAAAAATCGGCTGGAAATAAATTTTCATAGCTGTTTACTCGTTCTACAGCCTCTTCAAATTCTTTATGTAGTTCTTCAGAAGTCATTTGTTAATTTGCAATTATATCAACACCACCTTTAACTTTTTGGTTTAAAGCTACTTTAATGTCAGTGCCCAAGGGTAAAAATAAATCTACTCTAGAACCAAATTTTATAAATCCTGCATCGGTTCCTTGAACCACTTCGTCTCCTTCTTTTGCATAATTTACAATACGTTTAGCAAGCGCTCCAGCAATTTGTCTGTAAAGAACTTCTCCATACGAAGCATTCTTAACAACTACAGTAGTTCTTTCATTTTCTTCGGATGCTTTGGGGTGCCATGCAACCAAAAACTTTCCAGGATGGTATTTGCTATATTTTACAATTCCACTTAATGCGTAGCGAGTTACATGAACATTAATAGGGGACATAAATATGGAAACTTGAATTCGTTTGTCCTTAAAATATTCTTTTTCAAATACCTCTTCAATCACCACCACTTTTCCATCTACAGGTGCGATGATATTTTCATCTGTAATTTGTGTTGTGCGTTTAGGATTCCTAAAAAATTGAAGGATCAAAACTAAAATGAAAAGAAAAACAACTTGAATAAGAGTTTTTAGCCAATAAATGTCAATATAAAATTGAGCTATAATAATGGCTGCTGCAACAAGAATAAAGGTAATCGCAATGATTTTATGACCCTCTTTATGAAACATAATGAAAAATTTGAAGTGTTAAATATGCAAATGGAGCAGCAAATATTAAGCTGTCAAGTCTGTCTAATAATCCGCCATGTCCAGGTAAAATAGCGCCGCTATCTTTTACGCCAGCCAAACGTTTAAATTTGGATTCTACTAAGTCTCCAATAGATCCAGTTACCACCACAACAATGGCTAAGATTAACCATTGTTGTAAATTAAGTTCCTCGCTGTAGCAATATAAAACATATGCTGCAACTAAGGCAAATAGTAATCCGCCAACAAAACCTTCGATAGTTTTTTTAGGGGAAACACTTGGGAAAAGCTTATTTCTTCCGATACTCTTGCCTACTAAATAAGCAAAAGAATCGTTTACCCATATCAATATAAAAATACCAATTATTAAAGACTTAGCAAAATGCTGAGCTTGGTATGGAATCATGGTTAAAAAGATACATCCTCCACCTATATAACAAAGAGTGATAATAAATTTTTGGGTATTTGAATAATCTAATTTTCGTTTAGAGTAAAGTCGTCCAATTAAAACAATATTAACTGCAATGCAAATAACGAGAAGTATGATTCTAAGTATTTCTTGTTGATCTATTTCGCCTAAGAGATATATAAAAACCCACCAAAAAGCTAAAAAAGCTAGAAAGATATAATAACCACTTAGTCTAATAATTTTTTTGAATTCATAAATACAAGTAATTCCAAAAATTAGAAAGAGGAAATCAAAAGCATCATTACTAAGAAATACTGCTGCTAATAGTAAAAAAACATAGAGAATACCTGTTAAGGCACGTTTAAGAAGTTCTTTCACACAGTTAGGTTTAAGTTGTTTATATTGTTGCTCTTTTAATAAGGATTATAAATCCTCAAGAAGCAGCAAATATAAGTTTTTTGAACTACTTCCGTAAGTAAGAAAATCATTTTCTTCTTTTATGCTAAAGTGCTTAATAGTAGTTATGTTTGTGGGAATCTGATTTTTATTTTTATTCTTAATACCTCTTAATCCTTCTCCAATTGTGTCTACAAGCTGACTTGTAGTGGCGAAGATTATAAAATTATCAGGTAAATCGTTTAATTTACTTTCTTTTATTTGATTAGAAGAGATAAGAATTGCACCGTTGTCTGCGACTAAATTCTCACAAGGAGATAATAGTAGTGTTGCATTCTGACACGTATTGCTTTTGCTGAAATTATATTTTTGAAATGTAGTGCTTAATTTAGAATCAATGCAACAAACTTGTTCTTGTGTCCAATTATTTTCAGAAAGGATGCTATTAAAACAATCGTAAATTTCTTCAATAGAGTCACAATACAAGAATTTACCACCATTTTTTTTGAAATTGATTGTAAATTTTTCGTCTGTTGGAAGCTTTATTTCTGGCATAAACTTTCCTCTTTGATCAGTTCCTGTACCAGAAGCTTCCTGTTTTTGTTTTGATCCGAAAAGTTTTTTAAATAAGCTCATTCTTAATTTAATGGGGGAGTTATTTTATTGTTTATGCTATTAATATATAAAAGTATGAAATTATTAACTATAACGTAGAAAACGGGGGTAAATTTTATAAACTACCCCCGTTTGTATAAATTAATTTTCTAGTAACTTTTTTTCTGGACCTTCTTCAAGGTCTCTTCCAAAAGGTCTTTTTCCGAAAATTCGTTCTAAATCGTCTTTAAAAATCACTTCTTTCTCAAGCAAATGTTCTGCAAGCTCTGTTAATTTATCTTTATTTTCTTCTAAAAGTTTTACAGCTCTTACGTATTGAGCTTCAATAATTTTAGAGATTTCTTTGTCGATAAGTTGAGCAGTTTCCTCACTATAAGGTTTTGAGAAATTATAGTCTGTTTGTCCGCTTGAATCATAATAAGTTAAATTTCCTATTTTTTCATTCAATCCGTAAATAGTAACCATAGCTCTAGCTTGCTTAGTTACCTTCTCAAGGTCGCTAAGAGCGCCTGTAGAAATTCTGTCGAACATTACTTTTTCTGCAGCTCTTCCTCCTAAAGCGGCACACATTTCGTCTGCCATTTGTTCAGGATGAACAATTAAGCGCTCTTCTGGTAAATACCATGCGGCACCTAAGCTTTGTCCTCTAGGAACAATAGTAACTTTTACAAGGGGAGCGGCGTGTTCTAACATCCAACTAACTGTTGCGTGTCCAGCTTCGTGGAATGCAATAGTTTTTTTCTCGGTTGGAGTAATAATTTTATTTTTCTTTTCTAAACCTCCTACAATTCTATCTACTGCATCTAAGAAAGATTGTTTGTCTACTGCTTTTTTACCATTTCTAGCAGCAATTAGAGCAGCTTCATTACAAACATTTGCAATATCAGCTCCTGAGAAGCCAGGAGTTTGTTTAGCTAAAAACTCTGGATCTAAAGCTTCAGAAGTTTTAATAGGTCGTAAATGAACTTCAAAAATCTCTTTACGCTCACGTACGTCTGGTAGGTCTACATATATTTGGCGGTCAAAACGACCAGCTCTCATTAATGCTTTATCTAAAATATCTGCACGGTTGGTAGCGGCCAAAACAATTACATTAGTATTGGTTCCAAAACCATCCATTTCGGTTAGCAATTGATTTAGAGTGTTTTCACGCTCATCATTACTACCAGTCATATTATTTTTTCCTCTAGCTCTTCCGATTGCATCAATCTCATCAATAAAGATAATTGCCGGAGATTTATCTTTAGCTTGTTTAAATAAATCACGAACTCTAGAAGCCCCAACTCCTACAAACATTTCCACAAAATCCGAACCAGATAAAGAGAAAAAAGGAACCTTTGCTTCTCCAGCTACTGCTTTTGCTAATAAGGTTTTACCTGTACCAGGAGAACCTACTAATAAAGCACCTTTTGGGATTTTACCCCCTAGCGAAGTATATTTTTCAGGGTTTTTAAGGAAATCTACAATTTCTTGCACTTCCTCTTTTGCACCTTCCAATCCAGCTACGTCTTTAAACGTTACTTTCATATCTGTTTTTTCGTCAAACAAGCGTGCTTTAGATTTTCCAATATTAAATATTTGTCCGCCAGCACCACCTGCGCCTCCACCAGACATTCTTCTCATAAGGAATAACCAGATACCAATTATTAGTACAAATGGCAATAACGAAAGTAGTAAATCGCCAAAAGCGTTAGATTCTGTATCATATCCTACGGATGTTGATAAATTATCTTCGGTGATGGTTTTTTTAATATCATTTTCAAAATTCTGAAGATCTCCATAGTTTAATATGTATTGAGGAACTTGAGAAGTAGAGGGGATGATAGATTTATCCGCTGTTTTTTTATGAATCTCTTTATCTTGAGCTTCTTTTGTTAGATAGACTCTTGCCTGTCTAATGTTTGTAATAATTTCAACTTTACTAACATCTCCATCTTTAAGGAATTCTTGCAATTTTGCAGGAGTAATATCTGGGGGTGTTTGCCAGCTACTACCTCCAGAGAAAAACTGTAGACCGATGATGAAAACTAAAATAGCTCCGTAAATCCAGTACGAACTGAATTTAGGTTTTTTAGGGCTTGAATTGTTGTTATTTTCTTTTGCCATTAATTTTTTCTTATTCAACCCAAATATGGGTATTATATTTCGTTAATAACGAAAAATGTTTACTTTTAATTCACCTTAATAATTGTGAAAACTCTAGAAAGCTAAATTGCTTAGTTTGAGATTGCGGTTACTTTTGCGTCTCCCCATAATCCTTCGATATCGTAATATTCTCTTACATGTTTTTGGAAAACATGCACCACTACATTTACATAGTCCATAAGCACCCATTCGGCATTGTCTGTACCTTCTATGTGCCAAGGCTTGTCTTTAATTTCGCGACTAACAATTTTTTGTATGGAATTTACGATGGCATTTACTTGAGTGTTCGAAGTACCATTACAGATTATAAAGTAATCACAAACCGTATTCTCAATATCTCTTAGGTCTAAAATATTTACGTCATTACCCTTAACCTCTTCAATTCCTTTTAAGATAAATGTTATTAATTGATCTGTGCTACTATTCGTTTTTGCCATTAAAAATTTTTATTTTCACAAAGTTATTATTTTTTTAGTTTTTGAACTATTCAAATTAACATAACATTACATATTTAATGTAGTTATTTCTATGAATTTAATCAAACTTGATGCCATCGATTCTACAAATTCTTTTTTAAGACGCTTAGCAGCGCATAAAGAATTGGAAGATTACACTATTGTTACTACCGAAAAACAAAATGAAGGAAGGGGTCAAATGGGGACGCAATGGGTGTCCGAACCGGGGAAAAACCTTACTTTTAGTGTATATAAGAAAATTAATTGCTTGCAAAAAGAGGAGCAATTTTACCTGAGTATGGCTATCTCTTTAGCTATTTATGATGCATTAACTTATTTTGGAATTCCACATTTAAAAATAAAATGGCCTAACGACATTTTGTCAGCAAATAGTAAAATATGCGGTATTTTAATTGAAAGTATCATTAAAAAGGGAGAAATGAGTGCTTCCATTATTGGTATTGGTCTTAATTTGAATCAAACAAACTTTGATGGGGTAACCAATGCTTCTTCTTTAAAATGCTTAACTGGGGTGTTTTATAATAAGGAAGAGGTATTGTTAAAAATAATAGAGCATATTAAAAAATATGAAGAGTGGGTTATTAACCGACAGTTATTTAAAATAAAAGAAACCTTTGAGAGTCAGCTTTTTCGTAAAGATAAACCTTCTACGTTTAAACTTAAAAATGGAGATTTAATAATGGGGTTTATAAAAGGAGTAGCCAATAATGGTTGTTTAATAGTATTATTGGAAGATGAAGTTTTAAAAGAATTTGATTTAAAAGAGTTGAAGTTGCTTTATTAAAAGAAGTTTTTAGTTGTCTTTGATGTAAATTTCTCTCACTTTTTTAAATAAATCAGAGGAATATACAAAACTAGTAACCGCTTCATTATCGGTTCTAAATATTTCTTTATTGGTTCCTTCCCATTCTTTTAACCCATCTTTTAGGAATACAATTTTTTCGCCAATTTCCATAACAGAATTCATATCATGCGTATTAATTACTGTTGTGATATCAAATTCTTGAGTAATTTCTTGAATTAATTGGTCAATAATAATAGCTGTTTTCGGATCTAAACCAGAATTGGGTTCATCACAAAAAAGATATTTCGGGCGATTTACAATTGCGCGAGCAATAGCAACACGTTTCTGCATTCCACCAGAGATTTCAGAAGGTAATTTTTTGTGTGCATCTATTAATCGTACTCTTTCTAAGACTTCGTCAACACGATCTTTCATTTCATTTCTTGGAAACTTTGAAAACATTCTAAGTGGAAACATTACATTTTCTTCCACCGTCATCGAATCAAAAAGTGCACTTCCTTGAAATACCATGCCCATTTCTTGTCTAAGATCTGTTTTTTGGTCGTCGTCCAATTCAGAATAAATACGGTCATTATAAATAATATTACCTTGATTTGGTTGATGAAGCCCTAATAAACATTTCAAAAAAACAGTTTTTCCAGATCCACTTTGCCCGATAATAAGATTTGTTTTTCCCTTATCAAAGCATGTGGAAATCCCTTTTAATACTTCAGTGTCCCCAAAAGATTTATGTACATTCTCTACTTTTATCATTATCCAAGCAACATTTGAGTTAATAAATAATTCGCAATAATAATGGCTACACTGGTCCACACAAAAGAGGAGGTACTCGCTTTCCCTACTTCTAAAGCTCCTCCTTTCATGTAATAACCATAAAACGAAGGGATTGTAGCGAGGATAAAGGCAAAAACAATAGTTTTAATAAAAGCATAAACTACATGGAAAGTATCAAAATCTACTTGTAGACCTCTTATAAATTCGGCACTCGTACTATATCCTCCAAAAACTACGGCCATCCAACCTCCTAAAATTCCCATATACATTGCAATTGCAATTACAAATGGATAGAGTAGCAGTGCTATAATTTTAGGAAACACCAAATAGTTTAAAGAGTTTACCCCCATAACTTCTAGGGCATCAATTTGTTCTGTAACACGCATAGTTCCAATACTGGAAGTAATATAAGAACCTACTTTTCCTGCCATAATTATAGAGGTAAAGGTAGGTGCAAACTCTAGAATAACCGATTGCCGAGTTGTAAAACCAATAAGATATTTCGGAATTAAAGGGTTGTCTATATTTAAAGCTGTTTGTATTGCAACAACACCTCCAATGAAGAACGAAATAAAAATTATAATACCTAAAGACCCGTAAATTAAATCGTCAATCTCTTTATAAATAAGTCTTTTAAGGATGTTCCACTTTGTAGGTCTGCTAAAAACTTCTTTTAGCATTATAAAATACCGACCAATATTTTCAAGGTATATCATGTATCAATTATCGAACAGCTAAAGTAAAAAAATAAAATCACATCTCTTTTAACCTACATTTAAAGTTCTAAAAAAATTAAATGAGTAATTTTGGCAAAATAGATATTTTATGCAAAGTTGCAAAACTTTAAAAAGGCAATAAAATATGCTATTAAATTAAAGATATAATTTATATAGACACATGAAAAACACCTATTTATTCGGGTTACTATTTTTTAGTTTCGTTACGTTACAAGCACAAAAAAAATCAGAAGATCAACCTTTTACAAAGCCAAAAGTGGTTGTAGGAATTGTTGTTGATCAAATGCGTTATGATTATTTAAATCGTTTTTGGGATAAATATCAGGATGGCGGTTTTAAAAGAATGATAAATGAAGGATTTAATTGTAAGAATAATCATTTTAATTACATTCCTACTAAAACTGCGGCAGGACATGCCTCTGTTTATACAGGGTCAACACCAAAAACACATGGAATTATAGGGAACGATTGGTATGATAAAAACGAAGACAGGTCGGTTTACTGTACGGAAGATGCTACCGTAAATTCTTTAGGAACAGTTACCGATGCTGGTAAAATGTCTCCGCGTAGAATGTTGTCTAGCACCATGACAGACCAATTGAAGTTAGCAACTGCTTCTAAAGGAAAAGTTATAGGAGTTTCTTTAAAAGATAGAGGTTCTATACTACCTGCTGGTCATGCTGCGGATGCTGCTTATTGGTTTCAAGGAAAAGAGGAAGGACATTGGGTAACTAGTACTTATTATATGGAGGAGCTCCCAAAATGGGTTGAGAAATTTAATAAGTCTAAGGCTGCCGAGAACTATAAAAAAGCTTGGAAGCCACTTTACGATATAGATACTTATACCGAAAGCATTGAGGACAACAATATATATGAAGGTGCTTTTTCAGGAGAAAAAACGCCCACTTTTCCACATGATTTACCAAAGATTTGGAATGAAAATGGAAAATTTGACTTGTTAAAAGGTGTTCCTTTCGGGAATTCTTTAACAGTAGATTTTGCAGAAGCAGCAATTGAAGGGGAAGATATAGGGAAAGATAATATTACAGATTTTATTGCAATAAGTTTCTCTGCTACCGATTATGTAGGGCACCGTTTTGGGGTAAGCGCTAAAGAAACTGAAGATACATATTTGAGATTGGATCAAGATTTAGCACGTCTTTTTACTTATTTGGATAAAGAAGTAGGGAAAGGCGAGTATACCGTATTTCTAACAGCAGATCATGCGGCTGTAGAAGTACCAAGTTATTTGGAAAGTATGGAAATTCCAGGAGGGTATTTTAGTAAAAAGGAGTTTTTCGATCCGCTTAACGCTTTTCTAAAAGCAAAATTTGGAAGTGATGAATTGATAAAGAATTTCTCTAATGAACAGTTGTTTTTAGATCAAGATGTTGTTAAAGCACTAGGTGTTAGCGCTACAGAAATTGAAGAAGCAATTGTTAACGAGGTTAAGAATTACGAGAATGTAGCAGAAGCATATACAGGGACTGCCATGAGAAATCAAGAATTTACCAAAGGTTTGGCAAGTAATTTACAAATGGGTTACAATTTTAATAGATCTGGAGATGTATTACTTGTTTTAAGTCCGGGGTATATTCCTTCGTCTTCCCGTACAGGAACTACACACGGGTCGGGTTATGCCTACGATACGCACACTCCATTGTTGTTTTTTGGTAAAGGAATTAACCATGGTGAAACAGTAAAACGCACTGAAATTCCAGATATAGCAAATACTATTTGTTCGTTATTGGGAATTGCATTTCCAAGTGGAAAAAGTGGAGAACCAATTCAAGAAGTTATAAAATAGTTTTTAGGAGCTATTTCCCGCTTTTTGCTATATCTTTTTTATGAAAAATAAAAAAGGATGTCGCTTCAATCGGGGCTAAAGTATAGAAACTCCAAGGGTTTAAAATGCCTTTGGAGTTTTTTTAATCCTTTATAAAGAGGCTGATTTCCTAAAGCCTGTTCTGAGTTTATCAAAGGGCTCTGTGTCGAAATGAATTAAAATTGTTTCTTTTGAATATTTCGAGGTTTACTCCGAGGTAGTTATTTCTTAATGAGAATTTAAAAAAGTTTTTTCTTAATGTTTTTTATGCGGTAATCTCTTATAAAAGCACCTTCTTTTTCAGAAACAATAAAAGGAGTTTTGTTCTTTTTCGCATCAAAAAAGCCCTTCATATTGTCAATAAAAGTTTGTGACTTTTTTTGCTTGAGAGCCATTTTTAAGGAAGCTATTGCGGTAATAAAAAAACCATAGCGCATGGTATACATGGCTTTTCCTTGTAGCAATTTTGCTTTTTTATTGTAAGATTTCCCTGTAGGACGTAGGTGTTTTACTTTTAAATTACTATCTGTAAAAATAGCAAACCCATGGTGTTTTGCTAGCAATTCATCTACAGTATCCCAGCCCATTGCGCATTTTAAATATCCTATAGCATTAAAACAAGAGTTTGTATACGCTTTAAAAGCTCCCCGAACATGATTTTTATCCATAGGGTGGTTTAATTTCCATGCTCCATTATCATCCTTTTCATACACAAATCCTCCAGCAATTCCTATGTTTTCTTGTTCTCTGAATATGGTAGCTATTCTTTCAAAATAATTCTCTGGTAGAATAAGGTCGGCGTCCAATTTTACTATAAAATCATAAGATTCATCCAATAACAAAAAACCTTTATTAAAAGCATTAATAACTTTGCTTCCAGGCATGTGTTCGGAAGTAGAGGTGGTGTTTAATTTTTCAATAAAAGGATATTCCGTAGCAAAAGAATTGATAATAGCTTCGGTGTTATCTGTAGAATTATCATTCACTACAATAACTTTTTTAGGAAGTAGGGTTTGTGTTACCAAACTATTTAAAGTGAGCTTTATAAACGCTTCTTCATTGTGCGCAGGGATAACAACGTAATAATCCATAGAAAGATTTTAGTTATTTTTTTCTTTCAGCATATACAATATAATACCTATTTGTAAAGTAGCGTAGTAAGGGTCTAAACCCTATTTTTTTTACGGGATTAGTCCATTTATCTCGTTTTTTAATCTCCCACCCTGCTTTTTCTAAAAGCCAATCAAACTGCCAGTCTTCAAATTCATGGTAATGTCTATCCCACATATCGGTTTTACTGCGGTAAGCAGGAGAAAACCATAAACGTAAGGGAACGGATGCTACTAATTTAGCTGCTTTTATATTCTTTAAAACATTGTATGGAGCAATTAAATGCTCAAAAATTTCGAAGGCAGTTACCACTTCTGCATCGCTATTTATTACATTAGTAAAATCTGTATCTAAATCCTCTCCCTTTGTGTTTTTTATAACGTAACCCCGTTGTTGCATTAAATCGCTAAACGGATTAGCAACCCCTAAGTCGAGAATACTAGCAGGTTTAGGAACGGAGGATTCTAAAAATTCTATAGTTTTTTTATAGCGTTTATTCGGGAAATTATTTTCGTACATTCTATTGCTTTGCTTTAGGTTTTTAGACATAATCACCTATACTCCTGCAAATATAGTAATCCGTTTTAATACATCTATTGTTTGGTAATTTATAACTAAAGGCGATTAGTTACTTAAATTTTATAGGTAATGGCATTGATATTCATTCCTGCTCCAACACTGGCAAACATTACAATATCCCCAGTATTAACTTCTTGATTTTCTATCATTCCCTTTTTTACAGAATCGAATAAGGTAGGAATTGTAGCTACAGAACTATTTCCTAGTTCATGGATATTCATGGGCATTATGCCTTCAGGAATCGATTTGTTATAGAGTCTGTAAAAACGTTTTAAGATAGCTTCATCCATTTTTTCATTTGCCTGATGAATAAATATTTTCTTAACGTCTTCAATAGCTGTGTTGCTTTGGTCTAAACAATCTTTCATTGCTTGAGGAACGTGAGTTACGGCAAATTCATAAATTTTTCTACCATACATTTTTATATATTTTGTACTATCGGCAGTTTGATTGTATGATTTTCCGAAGAATAAATAATCAGCTTCATTATAGGCATAGGTGGCAGAAAGGTGGGAGAGAATTCCGGTGTTATTAGGAGTGGCTTCTAGAATGGTAGCTCCAGCACCATCAGAATAAATCATAGAATCCCGGTCGTGTATATCAATTACTCTAGAGAGTGTTTCTGCTCCAATAACCAGACATTTTTTTGCCATTCCTGCTTTTATAAATGCTTGCGCTTGTACTACGCCTTCAATCCAGCCAGGGCAACCAAAAAGTACATCATAGGCTACGCATCTAGGGTTTTTTATCTTTAGGGATTGCTTTACTCGAGATGCAATACTTGGTACAGCATCGCTTTGTGTAGTGCCATGCTTTATATCTCCAAAATTATGAGCTACAATAATATAATCAATCGTTTCTTTATCGGTTTTAGCATCTTCGATAGCCTTTTCAGCAGCAAAAAATGCAATATCGGAGGTTGTATAATTGTCTTTTACATACCTTCTATTCTCAATACCTGTAATGGCTTTGAATTTTTCAATAATCACTTCATTTGAATAATTAATAGGACTTCCATCGGTATTTAAAAATTCAAATTTTGAAAACGAGCTATTTGTCGTCACTTGGGTAGGAATATAACATCCAGTTCCAGTAATCTTTACATTCATTGAGAATCAGTTTTATCAAATATACAATGTATTAACATAAGATACTATGCATGCATAATTTATTTTACGATGTTCATTAGACTTAAAGGTATTGAAATATTGTTTTTTATAACAAAAAAAAGCCTTTCAAATAAATGAAAGGCCTTCTGAATGTATAATGTTTATGGGCTTTTTCTATGCCTCAATATAATCTTCAATAGGAGCACATGTACACATTAAATTACGATCTCCATAGGCTTCATCAACACGTCTAACGGTTGGCCAGAATTTATTATCGGTAATATAATCTATTGGAAATGCTGCTTCTTCTCTTGAATAAGGGAAATCCCATTCTGAGGCAGTTAGCATTTTTAATGTGTGCGGTGCATTTTTTAAAACGTTATTTGTTTCTCCTTCTTCTAGTGCTTCAATTTCTTTTGTAATAGAAATTAAGGCGTCACAAAAACGATCTAATTCTGCTAGGTTCTCACTTTCTGTAGGCTCAATCATCATTGTTCCTGCTACAGGGAATGATACTGTAGGTGCGTGGAAGCCATAATCAATAAGTCTCTTTGCAATATCAGTTACTTCTACTCCTTTTGCTTTAAAAGGGCGACAATCGATAATCATTTCGTGTGCTGCTCTCCCTTTTTCTCCCGTATAAAGTACATCAAAAGAACCGCTTAATCGATTCTTAATATAGTTTGCATTTAAAATTGCCATACTAGTAGCTTGTTTTAAACCTTTAGCTCCTAACATTTTTATATATCCGTAGGAAATTAAACAAACTAATGAGCTTCCCCATGGGGCTGCTGAAATTGCATCAATAGCATTTTCTCCGCCAGTTTTGATTACTGGATTTGAAGGTAAAAACTGAACTAAATGTTCTGCAACACAAATAGGACCAACTCCAGGACCACCACCACCGTGAGGAATGGCAAATGTTTTATGAAGATTTAAGTGGCATACATCTGCACCAATTGTTGCAGGGTTTGTTAAACCTACTTGTGCATTCATGTTGGCACCATCCATATATACTTGTCCGCCGTTATCGTGGATAAGTTGTGTTATTTCTTTAATAGAGGATTCAAAAACTCCGTGCGTAGAAGGGTATGTTACCATTAAAGCAGCAAGCTCTTCTTTATGCTTTTCAGCTTTTTCACGTAAATCTTCAATATCAATATTTCCTTTTTCATCTGTTTTAGTTACTACTACTTTCATTCCTGCTAAAACTGCAGATGCCGGATTAGTACCGTGTGCAGATGCTGGAATTAAACAGATGTTTCTATGCTCTTGGTTACGCGATTTATGATAAGCCCGAATTACTAAAAGTCCGGCATATTCCCCTTGAGCTCCAGAATTAGGTTGTAGTGAAGTTCCTGCAAAACCTGTTATTACATTTAATTGCTCTTCTAGAGTTTTTAAAACTTCTTGATAACCTTGCGCTTGCTCTATAGGTACAAAAGGATGGATATTTCCCCACTCATCCCAACTTATAGGAAGCATTTCTGAAGCAGCATTTAGCTTCATGGTACAAGAACCTAAGGAAATCATAGAGTGATTTAAAGCTAAATCTTTACGCTCTAATTTTTTAATGTAACGCATCAAAGCAGTTTCTGAATGATACGAGTTAAATACTTCATTCTCTAAAAACGGAGAAACACGAGTACTTCCGTTAAGAATGCTAGAGTTTTCAACTAAATTATCAATCTTAACAGTATTTTTTCCTGCTGCATCAGCAAAAATTTGAACTATTCTATTTAAATCGTTAAGCGTAGTAGCTTCGTTTAATGAAATAGCAACTTTATCGCCATCAACATATAAAAAGTTTACGTTTTCTAATTCAGCAATTGGTTTTACATGATGCCCATCTGCTTTTATTAAAATAGTATCAAAGTACGATTCGTTTAATTGCTCATATCCTAAACTTGATAAAGCGTTAGAGAGTGTAATAGTTGAATTATGGACTTTATCTGCAATATATTTTAATCCTTTTGGTCCGTGGTAAACAGCATACATTCCAGCCATAACAGCTAGTAAAACTTGTGCTGTACAAATGTTGGATGTTGCTTTGTCTCTTTTAATATGTTGCTCTCTAGTTTGGAGCGCCATACGTAAAGCACGGTTTCCATCGGTATCTTTAGTAACTCCAATAATTCTACCTGGAATGTTACGTTTGTATGCTTCTTTTGTTGCAAAAAAAGCAGCGTGTGGACCACCATAGCCTAACGGAATACCAAAACGTTGCGTTGTTCCAACAACAACTTCTGCTCCTAATTCTCCTGGAGGGGTTAAGTTTACCAAACTTAAAATATCTGCTGCAAAGGCTACTTTTATGTTATTGTTATTTGCTTTTGAAACAAATTCGGAATAATTAAAAACAGCTCCATGTTTTCCTGGGTATTGTAAAAAAGCTCCAAAAAATTCTTCTGAAAAATCAAAAGAAGTATGGTTGCCAACAACTAATTCTATTTCTAATGGCGTGGCATGAGATTTTAAAACAGAAAGCGTTTGAGGTAAAATTTCATCAGAAACAAAGAACTTATTTATTTCCTTTTTTTTCTGATCTCTACTTCTCGCACCAAATAACATCGACATGGCTTCTGCTGCAGCCGTTCCTTCATCTAATAAAGAAGCATTTGCTAATTCCATTCCAGTAAGATCGCATATCATAGTTTGGAAGTTTAATAAGGCTTCCAATCTACCTTGAGCAATTTCTGCTTGGTAAGGTGTGTATGCAGTATACCAGCCTGGATTTTCAAGAATATTTCTCTTGATAACAGATGGCGTAATTGACTCATGGTAACCAAGACCAATGTATGTTTTAAATACTTTATTTTTAGTTGCCAGTTGTTTTAGATGCGCTAAATACTCATACTCTGTCATTGCTTCCGGAAGGTTTAAGTCCGACTTTAATCGGATACCATCTGGAAATGTCTCATACAGGAGCTCATCCATATTTTTAACACCAACTGTTTTGAACATAGTGTTTAAATCATCTTCTTGGGGGCCAATATGGCGGGTAACAAAAGAATCTGTTTTCATTATAACCGTCTAAAAATGTTTTAATTTGCGCAAAAGTACATATTATATTGGTTTAAAAAAGTACTTTTAAAACGGCTTTAACGAAAGTTTATAAACAGACTGTTAACTAAACCCTTTTTATATAGTTATTTTGTTGATATGAAACTACTTAAACAGGTTTTTGATTTTTATTTGGACTCAAGTATTCATGTGGCTTTGGCGGTTTATGCATTAGCTAGAATAACAATGTATAATTTTAATATACCTTATGACGAGGTTATAGCTTTAGCACTTTTTTTTGGTACCATTGTAGAGTATAGTTTTATAAAGTATAGTCCGCTTGCAAAACATTATGTTTTTGTGGCCGAAAAATACATTAGAACTATTCAAATATTTAGTGGTGTTTGTTTTTTAGTAGCAATGTATTATGTTTTTCAGTTGAATTATAAAACACTCATTGCTGCTTCTGTGTTGGTGATTTTAGCTTTTTTATATGTGGTTCCAGCAATTTCAAGGGAAAGAAATTTTAGAAGTTTAAAAGGGGCGAAAATTTATATTGTAGGGATTACATGGTCTGTATCTACAGTTGTTTTACCTCTTTTAAATAATGAAGTAGCTATTTCTACGGATGCGTATTTAGAGTTGCTTCAGCGTTTTGTATTTATTATAGTGCTAATGATTCCTTTTGAGATTAGAGATTTAAAAACCGATGAAGATTGGTTGAGAACCCTCCCTCAGGTATTGGGCGTTAAGGGGGTTAAAATTTTAGGAATAATTTTAATAGTTGCTTTTTGTGGACTTAGCTATTTAATGAAGGATATGTCTAGCAAAAGTCATTTAATAGAAATTATAATAAGCTTTTTACTACTTTTTGCAGTGTTATTTTCAAAAAAAGAACAGGCATCTTACTATTCTAGTTTTTTTGTGGAAAGTATTTCAATTGTATGGTGGTCACTCCTTATTTATGCTTGAGATTGAGAAGTATTTATTTTTTCCTTCATCTCATTTTTTTTCTGTGTATCCAAAGTTTTAATTTCAGCTTCCTGGCAAAGTTTAGTTAAGTTAACATTACGTTTGCTGTAGGACTTTGTAGCCTTACACCATAAAATGCGTAAATTTAATTTTAACTTCTCTAAAAATGTAGCCTCACCATATTGCATTTTATCGCAAATGTGTTTTGCTTCTTCACAAGATATAAGAAGATTATTTTTTTTAGTACTCATTTTTTAAACCAATTATTTTCTAAACAGTCCATTAAATTTGTTCTTGCTCGATGAACTATTACCCATAAATTAGACGCAGAGATATTTAATTCTTTACAAATATCTTCTGTATCCATGCCTTGAATTGTTTTTTTTATAAAAACATCTGCCTGTTTTTTAGGGAGTTTCATTAAGCATTCTTGTATTGCCATTCCTAACTCCTTATTTTGTAAAGCGTCTTCAGCATTAATATCAAAAGGGTCTGCAACAGTGTCCTCAAGCCAATCGCCTTCTTGATCTTCACGATTGGAATAGCCCATTTTAACTTCAGCTTTTCCTTTAGTAGAATTTATTTTTCGGTAATGATCAATAATTTTTCTTTTAAGAATAGAAATGAGCCAAGTACGCTCGGCGGCCTCACCTTTGAAGTTTTTAGCAGATTTTAATCCTGCCAAAAAGGTTTCTTGTACCAAATCTTCAGCAACAATAGTGTCGTTCACTCGTGTTATGGTGTAATTATAAAGATAGTCGGCATATTCGTCTACCCACTTCGAAGGATCTAGTTTGTTTTTAGGCACGCTAAATTTAATTTACTTCAAAAATAGGATAAAAACTTTAATAAACACTTTTGTGGATTTACATTTTAAATTTTAACCACAATACACGGATGTATCATTCTTTACCGATTAAAGAAACAAGACTGCTTCGATATAAGCGAAAAGACTAAATTTTAACTTTTATAAAATAAGTAGTTTAATAAATTTCTATTTACTTTTATCGGGGAACAATCCAAAAAACATTTGTGAATTTGTGGCAAACAGAATTTCAGGATGTATACAAACTATGTACTTTTAAATTTAGTTGCTCAGTGGAGGGATTATTTTGATGTTTCATATAGTCATTAAAAACAATTTAAAATAAGCACATGAAAAAAGAATTTTTATTTTTTTTATTGATGATACTCGTTCAGGTTACTTACGGACAGGTAAAGAACAAAAGTATTATTGAGTTTAAAGAGGTTGCTTCTGAAGGTTTTGTATTAATAGACGTAAGAACGCCAGAAGAGTACGCACAAGGATTTATAGGTGGAGCAATAAATATGGATATGAAAAATGAAAGTTTTGTTTCTAATATTCAGCAAATAGATAAAAATAAAAAAGTATATCTCTATTGTAAAGCAGGAGGAAGAAGTGCCAAAGCTTCTAAAGTTTTGGATTCTTTAGGCTATAAAAATATTATTAATCTTGAGGGTGGATTTGATGCTTGGAAAGAGGCAGGAAATGTATTTGTAGTACAGTAAAGGGTATTTTATAAAAAAAATAAAGAGGGTGTGTATAAAGTATTGTGCTATTGTTTTGTCAGGAGCTTGTCGAAGACATTTTGCGCCTAGAAACATATAAACTTTGACAAGCTCAGTTTGACAACTTCAAAATACTTTATACACACCCTCTTTTAGTGTTTTGTTAAGAGTTTATTTATAAAACTTCACAAAACAAGTTGTCATCGGTTTTAGAAACCTTAACTACTTTGTGTTTTGTAAGTCCTTTTATGGTTTTGTCCCATTTTTTATTACTCAATCCAGATTGCTCTTTTAGATCGTTAAGAGGCATTTTAGTTTCTTTTTTCAGTAAATCAAAAACTAATTTTTCATCTTCACTCAAAGCTACTTCTGCTTTTTTCTCTGGACGCATTTGTGGGAAGAAAAGCACTTCTTGGATAGAAGAGTTGTTGGTTAAAAGCATAACCAAACGGTCTATTCCAATCCCAATTCCAGATGTTGGAGGCATTCCGTATTCCAATGCACGTAAAAAATCTTGATCTATAAACATTGCCTCGTCATCTCCTTTTTCAGAAAGTTTTAATTGTTCTTCAAAACGCTCTCTTTGATCTATTGGATCGTTTAACTCTGAATATGCATTAGCTAATTCTTTCCCGTTTACCATTAATTCAAAACGTTCTGTTAAAGCAGGATTGCTTCGGTGTTCTTTGGTAAGCGGACTCATCTCTTTTGGGTAGTCGGTAATAAATGTTGGCTGGATGTAATTGTGTTCGCATTTTTCGCCAAAAATTTCATCTATCAATTTCCCAATTCCCATAGTCTCATCCACAGGAATATCAAGTTTTGTACATACCTCTCGGAGCTCTTCTTCATTCATTCCAGCTACATCAAAACCAGTATGGTCTTTAATAGCTTGTAAAATTGGAACACGAGGGTAGGGTGCTTTAAAATTAATTTCGTTAGCGCCTACTTTGGCAACAGCAGTTCCATTGGCATCGGTAGCAACTTTTTCAAGTAACTCTTCTGTCATGTTCATCATCCAGTTGTAGTCTTTGTAAGAAACATATAATTCCATTACAGTAAACTCTGGGTTGTGAGTTTTATCCATCCCTTCGTTACGGAAATCTTTTGCAAACTCATAAACCCCATCAAAGCCACCAACAATAAGTCTTTTTAAATACAGCTCATTGGCAACACGTAAATAAAGAGGAATGTTTAAAGCGTTGTGGTGTGTAACAAAAGGTCTAGCGGTAGCCCCTCCAGGAATTGATTGTAAGATTGGAGTTTCCACTTCTATATAATCTCGCGAATTAAAAAACTCACGCATACTTGTTGTAATTTTTGTGCGCTTTAAAAAAGTTTCTTTTACATGCGGATTTACAATTAAATCTACATAACGTTGACGGTAGCGAAGCTCTGGGTCATTAAATTCATCAAATACTTTTCCTTCACTATCAACTTTAGGTAAAGGTAATGGGCGTAACGATTTATTTAAAACCGTAAAGTTTTTAACCATAACGGTCATTTCTCCTACTTGCGTTTTAAATAGTGTCCCTTCAATACCAATAATATCACCAATGTCGAGTAATTTTTTGTAAACATCGTTGTACAATGTTTTGTCTTCTCCTTGGCAAATTTCATCTCTATTAAAGTACAATTGAATACGACCTTCAGAGTCTTGTAATTCGGCAAAAGAAGCTTTTCCTTGAATACGTCTACTCATTAAACGCCCCGCAAGTACCACCTTTTTATCTTCTTCAAAATTCTGTTTGACCTTTTTAGAAGTGTGGTCTACCGGATATAAATCGGCAGGATATGGGTTAATGCCTAATTCTCGTAGCTTTCCAAGCTTTTCTCTTCGAATAATTTCCTGTTCTGAAAGTTGCATAATTTATGTTGTCATTTTAAGCCTGCAAAGATAGGGAGTATTTAACAATCTATCAATCAATTTATACTATTTGGGCGGGTTGCTTATCGCAACCGCACTTTCCGCAGTACATGGTACTTTGCTTCAATTGCTCCCGCAAGGCTTTAGTTATTTTCAAATTTATATTTCTTTAGAACGGATGTAACAAAATCAATAGTTGTGCGTCGTATAAGTAAGAAGAATATAATTATCATCTTATATTTGCCCTGCTTTTGGGATTAATCAACCTAAAAGTTAGAATTAAAATAGCGCTCCTAGAGCGTAATTTCATCAATCAAAAAAAATATAAAAAATGAGTATTTGGAGAGTCTTACTTTCAATTTTTTTTCCACCCTTAGCAGTCCTAGATAAAGGTTGTGGTTCTATAGTTATTGTTTTTTTATTAACCCTTTGCGGTTGGATTCCTGGTGTTATTGCAGCATTGGTAATTCTAAATAATCCTAATAGATAGTATTTTAGTTCATAATAAATAGCGCAGCTACTAAATTGTAAGCAGTACCTTTTCATACTAGGTTTTTATAAAGCTTATAAATGTTTAAGTAGCTATGTTTTGTTGTACTTTTAAGAGCTTTTTTGTTGTCCAGTTGTGTTTTACTGAAAAATTTATTTCAAAGAAAACGGACAAGGAGATGTCAATTTAGAATGCAACGGAAAAAAATCATATAATAGCTCTAGAAGTCAGTCAGTATTATAAGGATATTGTTGTGTATACTTTAAAAAATACAAATGGAGACCATAGATAGAGAGGTGATTTTAAAAGCGATTAAAGAATCGGATTTTATTTTAATGGCAACTCATAAGAAGCTTTGCCTTCCAATTATTAATAGAATTTATAAAAAAATGATAAATGGAATAAAATTTGACGATATTAAAGTACATGACACATTAATTATTAATGGACACCATAGATATATAAGCTCTTTATTAGCAAATATTAAGCTTGATGAAGCTAAATCATCTAAGACAAGCGCAACAAATGAATATGATTGGAAAGATGTTGATTTTGTTAAAGAAGAATGGGATACAGAAGATAAAATTAGACGTTTGAACCAATTAGACGCTGAATTCAATAATATCACGTTAGATAAAATAATTGAAATAACAAAATAATTAATATACATTTGTATTATGCTGTTATACTTAGACATAGACGGAGTAATGGTTCCAGCTAACTCATGGAGAAGACCTGAAATATTAGAAGACGGTTTTCCTGAATTTAGCCCAAACGCAGTTAGGTCGCTTGATAGAATTATTTCTAATTTAAGTGCAGATATTGTATTGACTACTTCTCATAAACATAAGTATACTTTAAAAGAATGGTATAATATTTTTAAGCGAAGAAATATTAATGTTAATAAAATAACCAGACTTCCTAGGAATATAAATCATTTAAATAGAAAGGATGAGCTAATCAATTGGTTTAATGGTAAGCACTTAAAAGATAAATTTATAATTATTGATGATGATAAGTCCTTAAATGCGTTACCAAAATTTTTAAAGGATAGATTAATACAAACTAGTGGTTCTGTTGGCTTGACAGATTATTTGGCTGATGAAGCTATAGATAAGCTTGAAAAAGCTAATTATAAATTAGCTACTTAAAAAAGTATTACATATATAAAAAAATAAAAACGGCTTTGGAATTAAACTAAAGCCGTTTTTTTGTTCTAAAACCTGTATCATTTTACAACTCCAGATATAGTGAAGATATAAAAACTGTTACAATTGTTGTAGATTTGTATAATTATGCAACGGATTCATATCTGTTCAATTTAGAAATTATTTTAGAAAGATAAGCTTTGAATAAAAAGGTATTAATACAAGATTTAGGATTAAAGGATTATAAAGAAACTTGGGATTATCAAGAGTCGATTTTTAAAGATATTTTAGATATAAAAATTAAAAACCGACGAGAAAACACCGAATTGCCTACTCCTAATTATTTCCTATTTGTAGAGCATCCACATGTTTTTACACTTGGAAAAAGTGGCGATATGACTAATTTGCTTTTAAATGAAACACAATTAAAAGAAAAAGGAGCTTCTTTTTATAAAATAAATAGAGGAGGAGATATTACATATCACGGTCCAGGTCAAATTGTAGGCTATCCAATTTTAGATTTAGATAATTTTTTTACTGATATTCATAAATACCTTCGTTTTTTAGAAGAAGTAATTATTCTTACGTTAGACGAATATGGTATTGTTGCTACCCGAAGCGATGGAGAAACAGGGGTTTGGATAGATGCTGGAACTCCTTTTGCTAGAAAAATTTGTGCTATGGGAGTTCGTGCTTCTCGATGGGTTACTATGCATGGATTTGCATTAAATGTAAATGCCAATTTGGGATATTTTGATAATATTATCCCTTGTGGGATTAGAGGGAAAGGAGTTACTTCTCTCAATGTGGAACTAGGAAAAGCTACCGTTAATGAAACCGAAGTAAAACAAAAAATACAGAAACACTTTCAAGATCTATTTGAAGCTACTTTTGTGGAGAAATAAGAAAGAAGTCGGGAGGTTAAATAATTTAAAGATTGAAGGATTGAAAGATTGAAAAGTCGGGAGTTGGAAGACAGAATGCAGTGTTCAATGTTCAGTAGGCGTACATTTTCAATCAAGAGACAAGAAAAAATGCAAAAAAATGACAAGAATAAAGAGAAGGGAATATAGATTTTGTATTCTTATTCTTTTGAGAATCTTTAGTTTACCAGAAACAATAAAGAATTCGACAATTTACACAATCACAACTTTGTCACTTTGAGTTAAAAGTTATTTTGTTATGAAGTTACGATGTTACGTAAAAAGAATAGGGGAGAAGTCCGAAGTCGGGAGTCGGGAGTCCGAAGCTAATAAGAATAAAGAGGAGAAAAAATAGATTTTGTGTTCTTATTCTTTTGAGAATCTTTAGTTTACCAGAAACAATAAAGAATTCGACAATTTACACAATCACAACTTTGTTGCTTTGAGTTAAAAGTTATGTTGTTATGAAGTTACGATGTTACGTAAAAAGAATAGGGGAGAAGACCGAAGTCGGGAGTCCGAAGCTAATAAGAATAAAGAGAAGGGAATATAGATTTTGTATTCTTATTCTTTTGAGAATCTTTAGTTAACTAGAAACAATAAAGAATTCGACAATTTACACAATCACAACTTTGTTGCTTTGAGTTAAAAGTTACAAGGAAAAAACTGGCTAAAGCTACATTTTACTGAACACTCCCGACTTCGGACTTCGGACTTCCGACTTTTTATTTCCACATTTTCAAATCATCATATTGACACATTTACAAATTTGAACCTTTGCCTCTACAACCAACGGAACTAATTAATCTTATAACAGATTATCGAGTTTTTATCGCCTACGGTAACCATTTCTAACTTTTTATCATTGTCTATATCTGCTAAATCGATGGCAGAATCTCCATAGACAGGGAAGTTTTCCACTTGTTTTGCATTACTGTCAAATAAATAAACCTTATGTGTTTGTTTGTCGGTTACGGTAACATAAATTTTATCGTTTATATAAAAGATTTCCGGTTTAGTATAGATTCCAAAATCTAGCGTAGCTTTATTGTTTTTAATGGTTAAAATATTTTCAGAAATAGTAGCTAACGTATTAGCAGTTGCATCAATTAAATGGTTTTCTTTTAGTCCTAATTCAATTTTATTTAATCCACCTTTTTGGTCTACCTGAATTAAATCTCCAGAAGAATTGGTAGTTGTAAACTTCTTATCATATAAATAAACTTCATTTCCAGAAAAATCTATGGATCCTCTAACACGAATCCTCAAATCTCCTGTGCGGTGAAGAATATCTAATTTTCCATCATTTTCTTGGAGGATAATGTAATCTTTATTTCCAATACGAATATGTTTCGGACTATTAATAATAGTGTTTTCGGTTTCATCTAAAATAAAACCAGTAACCACTTTTCCGTAGCGGTCGTACATTTCTATTTTTTTACCCATTACCACCACAAAACGATAATCCTTATTATTACTATAGTCAAAAACAGCTAGCGGTTGTGTAATGGTGTTTTTAAAATCTATAGGAAATGGAGAAACCTCATTCCCATTTCTATCTAGAATCATCATTTTATCGGTTGTATTAAAGGCAAGTTGTAAGCGTCCATTTCTGTATAAATCAACCTGAGATATTTCGCCAATAATTTTACCGCTCAATTCTTTTTTCCATAAAACTTTTCCGTCTGTGCCAATTAAATAAAGGTTGTTTTTTACATCTTGCACAACAATTTCTTTCTTTTTGGTATGATGATTTATTACAAACTGCGGATTCGTAGCAATATCTGCATCTAAAGTAGTACTATATAATTGTGTAATAATATTAGAACCAACGGTAGAGGTGTTTGCTTTTTTTAATAACGCATGGAAGTGTGCAAAATCTCCTTCAGCAATATATTGAAAGGCAATAAATTTATAATCTTTAAAAGATTTTTTAGCTACCGATGCTTTAAAGTCCTCACTTAAAATAGCGCTGTCATTTTTTAGTTTTTCAAGATTCCCAATAATTAAAACAGAAGATTCATCTGCCAATTCGCTACGTAAATTTTTATAAGATGGAAGTTGAGAAAGCGTAGCACTATTTTGATAATTTGAAATAATATCTTCTAATAGGTTTATCGACTCAGCAAAAACATAAAAGTCGTCCACTTTGGCAACATAATTTGTACTAACCCCTTTTGTAATTTTCGAAAAGTGAGTCTTAATTAAGTCTGTTTTATTTATTTCCCAAATATTATAATCTCTGTATGAAGTTTCTTCTTTTACAAATTTCTGAAGACGGTCTTCAAAATCAATATTATCTGAAGTTGTAAAAGCAAATATTTTTGTTTGCTGAAACCCAATTTCTATCATTTCTGTAGCCTTATGAAAAAGAGAATCGCTCATTTGCTTCATTTCAGACTCATTTCCATTAATTGCAGGATATGCTATAAAATAGGTAGCATTTATAGGAACAATTTCTGAAGCAAAGCTAGTAGAGGGAGTTGTATGTTTAAAAGCATTTAAAGTGTTGTTGAGGGAGTCATTCGCTACAGCAATTCCGTTTAACTTGATATAATCTTGAGCAATGCTGGTATCAAAAGAAGTCCAATCGTTAAATTCCGTGAGATTGTTAGCTAGGCTTTTGGAAAGCACTCTTTTAAAAAAGCTAGCTCCTTTTTTATGATTAATAAAAATATTAGCAGGAACATTGTTTTGAGCTACTTGATATAATTTAGAAAGCTTTGGATTAGCTTTTAGGTGGTCTGAGTTTCTAATGATGTTTTCAATAATTAGACGAGAAGAAGAACCTATAAAGTGATTCCCAACATTGGTACTAAATAATTTCTTTCCTCCAATACTCAGTATTTTGATGGAAGCCCCTTCATAAGTAATGGTTTCTATTTTACGATTAACTGTAGAATCAATACTGAATAAGTTATTATGATTTTTACTTATAAAGGTGTAGTTAAACTCTTCTTTTCCAATTTCATTAAAAGCAAGAATAGAAGTGCCTTTAGGATTGATATATTTTAAGGTAGTTACTAAGGAGGCAGAATTCTTATAAGAAGTACTTTCTTGAAGCAACTTGAGAAAGTCGTTATTAATTATTTCACTTTTAAAAGCTTGATAGTCGTTTATTTTAATAACAGCGGTAGCATGTCTTGGAGTATATGAAACTAAATCTTCCGTTTGAACGGTTTCTTTTTTTGCACAAGAAAGGGTTATAAGTAGCGATAAAAATAGAATCTTAACAACAAACTTCATGGATACTTTAATTTTTTAGCAAAAATAGAGTTTAACGATAAAAAAAGTACAAAAATATGTTAAGACTTGATTTTTTGGATTTATAAAAAAAACTTTTTCTGACTAATTTTTTTGATAATCAGACACTATTGTAAGTTTTTTCTCTTAATAATGAAGAATTATGAATAATTGTGTTGTGTAAAATCTTTTAAATACGTAATATTTTATATGCATTTTTTTGTTTTTATTAAGAAAAAATTATGATATTGTAAGACGCTAAATTCAAATTAATTAAATATGAGATCAAAGTTTACTTGGATGCTAACGTTTTTTATGGCGTTAGTTTTACAGTTCTCCTATGCGCAGGAGAAGACAATTACAGGTATGGTGACAGACCAAGATGGTTTGCCGTTACCTGGAGCAAATGTAACTGTTAAGGGTACGTCCACAGGTACTCAAACAGATTTTGATGGAAATTATTCAATTTCTACAGCTGTGGGGAGTAAATTAGTTTATTCGTATGTTGGTCAGAAAACTGTTGAGAAAACAGTTGGAGCAGCAAGTACAATCAACGTAGTTTTAGAGCAAGATGCTCAGGCACTAGATGAGGTAGTTGTATTAGGATATGCTACTTCTAGTAAAGCCGAATTAACAGGATCAACTGTTCAAGTTGATGCTGCAGATATTGAGCAAGTTCCAGTAGCCTCTGTAGATCAGGTGTTACAAGGTAAAGTTGCTGGTTTAGTAATGAATAACTCTTCTGGTACACCGGGTTCTACTGCAGATATCCGTATTAGAGGTGTTAGTTCTATTACAGCAGGGAATAATCCTTTATATGTTATTGATGGGGTTCCTGTAGCAAATACAGATAATGCTGATAATCAAAATTCTGGTTCTTCATTGTCTCCTTTAGCAAGTATTAGTAGTAACAATATTGAAAGTATTACAGTGCTTAAAGATGCTTCTGCTACTGCTGCTTATGGTGCACGTGGTGCTAATGGGGTTATTGTAATTACTACTAAAAAAGGTAGAGAAGGAAAAACAGCTATTAGTTTTAACACTTCATATGGTTTTTCTAATGATGCTGTAGATGGACCAGACGTATTAACAGGGGCAGAAAGAGAAATGTTATTTTATGAGTCTTTATACAACTCTTATGGGGTTAGTGATGGTTTTTCTAGAGATGGAGCGAAACAACATTATGAAGATAATTTAGGATTATATGGTTCTGCATACTATGATTGGAATCAAGCAGGGAGACCTGAAGCAAATTGGGACGAAGTAGTAACAAATAAAGATGCAGCTTTTAGAGAGTATAACCTTTCAGCTAGTGGAGGTAATGAAAATCATAATTTCTATGCTTCATTAGGATATTTTAATCAAGAAGCAACTGTTATTGGTTCTGAATTTGAAAGAATTTCTGGACAGTTAAATTTTCAGAAATCATTAAATAGCAAATTAAAGTTTTCAACAAACAATAGTGCATCACATTCTTATCAAGATGGATTGTTAGAAACGAGTTCATATTTCTCTTCGCCTAGAACAGTTAAGTTTTTTGCTCCTCCAATAGAGCAACCATATGATGAAGATGGAGAAATCAACTTAAATACAACATTGCCTAACCCGTTATGGATTGCGCAAGAAGACATTGATGATTCTCAGTTAGTTAGAATTTTATCTAATAACTCATTAGAATGGGAAACACCTGTAGAGAATTTAAGATTTACTACACGTACAAATATTGATTATCAAGTATATAACTATAAACGTTACCGTAATAGAATTGATGGTGATGGAGCTAGTACAAATGGCTATGGTTGGCAATCTCATAGTAGTAGAGCTAACTATGTATTCCAGAACTATTTAGATTATACTTGGAATGTGTCAGATGAGCATTCTATTGACTTTAAAGCATTACAAGAGTATCAAAAAAATAGATATTATTATTTAGAGGCAGATGGAGATTCATTCTCTGATGATGGATTAACTAATTTAAACTCATCAGGTAATCCAACTACTGCTAATTCTTATTTTACAGATTGGTCAATTGCTTCATACATGGGACTTCTACACTATAGTGGTTTTAATGGACGTTATGTTTTTGATGCTACCTATAGAAGAGAAGGAAACTCTCGTTTCGCCGATGATAATAGATGGGGGAACTTCTGGTCTGTTGGTGGAGCTTGGAACATTCATAGAGAAGCTTTTCTTGCAGATAGTAATGTAATAAGTAATTTAAAATTAAGAGCTTCTTATGGAGTTACTGGTAATGCTAACATTGACTTGAATTTGTATCAATCGTTATTAAATTACGATTCAGATTATGCAGGTACTGGAGCATCTTATCCTGGAACTTTTGGGAATCAGAATCTTTCTTGGGAGACCTCTCATACTTATGATATAGGCGCGGATTTCGGTTTCTTTAACAATAGAATTACAGCTAATGTTGGTTATTACTATAGAGAGTCAAAAGATTTATTGCTTGAGGTTCCACTTTCTTTGACAACCAGTTTTGAAGAGCAAACACAGAATGTTGGTAGAATGGAGAATAAAGGTTTAGAGTTAGAAGTAAACTTTGATATTATCCGTTCACAAAACTTCAATTTATCTCTTGGAGGTAATATGGCAACTAACGAGAATAAAGTGTTAGAAACGGCAACAGATGGAACAGGAGAGCCAATTAATATAACTACAGGAACACGTAGAGTTGAGGCTGGACATCCAGTTTATGGATGGTATATGGTTTCTTACGCAGGAGTTAATCCAGATACTGGAGTTGACGAGTGGTATACAGATGGAGAAGGGAGTGCTACTACTACAACTTGGTCTCAAGCTAATCAAGTATGGCAAGGAGAAAGTGCTTTACCAACGCTTACGGCAGGTTTGAATTTGCATATTGATGCTTATGGTTTTTTCTTAGATGCTAATGGATATTATGCAGGTGGACACAAAGTATTTGAAGATTGGACACGTTATACCAATGGTACAGATAGATTTTCATTAGATCTTTACAATGGAGTAGATGCATTGCTTGACAGATGGCAAGAACCAGGAGATATAGCTAGATTTCCTAAAATGGAGTATACTGCAAAACCATGGCAAAACAGTAATAAGTTTTTATATGAAGGAGATTTTATTCGTCTAAGAAATTTAACTTTTGGTTATGACTTTAATCAAAAAATTACTGAAACTATTGGAATAGATGGATTAAGGTTATTCTTAAGAGGAACTAATCTTTACACATGGGTGAAAGATGATCGTTTAAAATACGATCCAGAGACAGCAGCAGATGGATTTACAAGTTTGACAACACCACCTGTTAAATCATTCATTTTTGGATTAAACGTTAAATTTTAAAAAATTATGAAGAGAATTAATTTTATATATAAAGTAGCATTTGTAGCGGTATCCCTAGTTGGGTTGAACTCGTGTACTACAGATGACTTAGATCCTTCTACCGAACAGAATAAACCTGTAGAAGGGGGAATAACTACGGTAAGTAACCTTGAAGGAATTATTAAAGGAGCTTATAGCGCAATGACCTCAAGTGAATATTATGGTAGAGACTATATCATAACAAATGAGGTAAGAACAGATAACTGTTTTGCTAATGGTAGTTCTGGGCGTTTTACTACAGAAGCTCAAATGGCATATAATGAGAACAATGATTATATCTGGGATAATGCTTATGATGTGATAGCATCTGCAAATATTGTTATTAATCAGGATGTTAGTGTGCTTGAAGGGGATTTAGATTATGCAAAACACCTTCAAGGTCAAGCATATACCCTTAGAGCTTTAGCGCATTTCGATTTGTTGAAGTCATATGGTCAAATGCATGCTGGAGGAACACTTGGAGTTCCATATGTAACTGAATTTAAAGGAGAGGATTTATTTCCTAGTAGAAATACAATTGAAGAAAACAAAACAGCAATTGCAGCAGACTTTCAAGCTGGATTTGATATGATGAGCACTGCTTATAATGATTCTTCAAAAGAATTCTTAAATAAATATGCTGCAAAAGCTTTACAATCTAGATTTAATGTATATTTTGGAATGTGGCCAGAAGCTAAGACCGCGGCAGAAGCTGTAATTAACTCAAAGTTATATTCAGTTTTATCTGCTAGTGATTTTGTAGGATCTTGGACACAAGATGGATCTTCAAATTCAATCTTTGAATTAGCTTATAGTGCAACAGATAACCAAGGAATTAATGGACTTGCTTATATCTATAGATTAGGTCCAGCAGGTAGTTATGGAGATATTCAGGTTATTGATGAGGTTGCAACCCTTTTTGAAGATACAGATGTTAGAGGACTCTTACCAGATGACGATGATGAGCCAACAGGAATTTTAGGATATGAAGATAATATGTTGAGAAACATAGGGAAGTATCCAGACAATAGAGGGTATGATAATGTTCCTGTAATTCGTTATGAAGAAGTAATCCTTAACTATGCTGAGGCATTATTAGAAACAGGTGGAGATGCTTTAACGCAATTAAATATGATTCCTTCAAATAGAGGAGCTACTCCTTATACTTCTGCAACAAAGGAAAACATCCTTTTGGAGAGAAGAAAAGAATTGATGTTTGAAGGTTTCCGTTTTGATGATTTTGTACGAAATGGAATGGGAGTGGAGAAAGTTTCACCTCAACAAAATTTATTAAGTACAGTTCCTTATGGGGATTATAGATTAGCATACCCTATCACAAATGCAGAAACAAATGCTAACTCTAATATTGTTCAAAATGACCAATATTAAATAAACTTTTTATTTGAATTAATTGCTAATTAATTCCAAACCCACCAGATTCACTGGTGGGTTTTTTTACTTCTACTTTTTTTCTCTTCCCATAGTTTTGTAATCATTACTTCTAGGTAGGTGTAGTCTGTCTTATAATTTAAGTAAGTTGATACGTGTTATATTCTATATTTTGTAGAATATTTGTTTTTATTTAAGAAATATTTCACATATTAGTGCACGCTAAATTCAAATTAATTAAAATATGAGATCAAAATTTACTTGGATGCTAACGCTATTTATTGCGTTAGTTTTACAGTTTTCCTATGCGCAGGAAAAAACTATTACAGGGGTGGTATTAGACCAAGATGGTTTGCCATTGCCTGGAGCAAATGTTACTGTTAAAGGTACAACCAACGGTACTCAAACAGATTTTGATGGCTATTATTCTATCGATGTTTCTGTAGGTAAGGTAGTAGTGTATTCTTTTATTGGACAAAAAACAGTTGAAAAAACTGTTGGTTCACAAAATGTTTTAAACATAACTTTAGAGCAGGATGCACAAGCATTGGATGAGGTAATAGTGACGGCCTTAGGTATTGAAAAGAAAAAGGATGATGACTTAAGTTCATCAACAACTGTTAACACAGAGGCGGTATCAAGAGCTGCGGAATCTGGTGTGATTCAGAGTATGGCAGGTAAAACCTCTGGACTTAAAATCACCAGAAACTCAGGTGACCCTGGAGCAGGTGCCTATATCCAAATTAGGGGGCAGAATACCATTAATGGTAATTCAAATCCATTAATTATTCTTGATGGGGTTCCTATTTCTAACACAAGTGTTGGTGGAGAAGTAGATGGTGTAACTCAACAGTCACGTTTAAATGATATTAATTCTGAAGACATCGAAAGTGTTACCGTTTTAAAAGGTGCTGCAGCTGCAGCTGTTTGGGGTACTGGTGCTGCAAATGGGGTGCTTATTATAAAGACAAAGTCGGGTAGGACTGGTGTTGAAAGACGGGTAGATGTTAATGTGAAGTCTTCTGTAATTGTAGATAAAATTAATGTTGAATTTGATAAACAAGGGAAGTTTGGTCAAGGAAGCAATGGAGTCTGGAATCCTTTTACAGGTAACTCTTGGGGAGATAAAATTTCTGATAGATTAGGTGGTGCAGACCAAGTAACTATTGGAAATGAGAGATTTGAATCTGAAACAGGAAATGTATATTACCCAATTACTTCAAAAAACTCAAGAGAAGTGTATAACCAAACTAATCGTGATCAAATATTTGGTACAGGATTTACTTTTGATAATTCGGTGTCTGTTTCTTTTAGTGGGAATAATAGCAACACTTTTTTAAGCTATTCAGACTGGAATCAAGATGGAATAATTAAAGGAAATTCATCTTATAGAAGACAAACATTTAGAATTAATAATGGAGTTAACCTAACCGATAATATTACAGCTAAAATTACTGTAGGTTATACTAGAATTAATGCGTCTAGAATACAACAGGGGTCTAATTTAGCAGGGCTTTATTTGGGGTATTTAAGAACTTCTCCAGATTTTGATAATAGAGATTATATAGGAACATATTATGATGAAAATAATATTCCATCACAATACTCGCATAGAGGATATAGAGATTATTTAGGTTCTAGTGCTCCTATTTATAATAATCCAGGATGGACAATTAATGAACAGGAAAATCCAAATGAGGTGGAAAGATTTATTATTTCTCCACAAATAAACTGGCAATTAAGAGATAATCTTACTTTAACTGCTAGATATGGATTAGATTATTATTCAGATAATAGAAAGACATTTTTCCCTGTAAATTCTGCTGCTGATTTTGCACCTGGATTTTATTCTGAGTCAACTATTCAGGAAAAAACACAAAATATAAATGTTTTTTTACAGTCTAATTATGATGTGTCTGATAATTTTAATTTTGGTTGGATAGTAGGAACCAGTTTAGATAGAAATGAATATAGTAGACTTACAGGAGAATCTAGACAGTTTACCAATCCAGAGGTAGGCGACTTAAGACTATTTGGAAATGCAGAAACTATAAATGAAAAGCCAGAGAATTTTAAAGAAGAAACAAGAAAATCTGGAGCCTATGCTGTAATAAATGCAGAATTGTTTAATCAATTATTTTTTGAATTTTCAGGAAGGTATGAAAGGCCGTCTACAATCGAGAAAAATATATTTTATCCAAGTGCTTCAATAGGTTGGAAGTTTTCTGAGTTAATTAAAGAAAATAACTTTTTCTCTTTTGGCAAGTTTAGAGCATCATATGGAGAAGTTGGTATTGAACCAGATGCATATTCTACTAATACGTTATATAGTCCAAGAGGAATTAGTTCTTCATGGGGAGATGAGCTTACTGCAGGTGCTTATGGGAATCCTTTTACTCGTAATTTTACACTAGGAAATTCTGATATTAAAGAGGAGCGAGTTAAAGAATTTGAGGTAGGAGGAGATTTTAGATTTTTTAAAAATGCAGTAACATTAGGAATTACATATTATGATAGAGTTACTGAAGATGCAATTTTAAAATTAGACCTGCCTTCGCCTACTGGATTTAGTGAAGTAATAGCAAATGCAGCCGAAATTACCAACAAAGGTTTAGAGGTAGATTTGGGAGTGAAGTTACTTACAGAAGGGAATTTTAAGTGGTCTATGAATGCAAACTATTCTCATAATAGAAATGAAGTTACCGATTTAAGTGATGTTAAGTCAGTATTTTTAGCTGGTTTTACAGGAACATCTTCTAGAGTGGTAGAAGGAGAGGCTATAGGAACTTTATGGGGGAATAAATTTTTAAGAGATGAGAGTAATAATTATGTATTAAATGAATTCGGATTTCCTGAAGTATCAGGGGAAGAAGGCGTAATAGGTGATCCTAACCCAAATTGGATAGGAGGTATAGGTACGGTTTTTACTTACAAAGGAATATCATTATCTGCTCAGTTCGAGACTTCACAAGGGAATGACCATTGGGAAGGAACTAAAGGAGTGTTAAACACTTTTGGAATCTCTCCAGAAACTGCAAATGAAACATTAGCTACGCAAGATCTTACAGCAGCTAACGGAAGTGTTATTCCGGCAGGAACTGTTTTTAGAGGTAATATTGGAGATTTTGGAGCTGGACCAGTTGCATTAGATCAATCTTGGTATACTACAAATGGTGGTGGTTTTGGAAATCAAAGTGAAACGTTTATAAGTGATGCCTCATGGACTAGATTGAGAGAATTGTCTTTAGGGTATGAATTCCCAAAAACAATGTTAGATAAAGTTGGTTTTTCAAATATGTCAATTACTCTATCAGGTAGAAATTTATTTTTATGGACTGATATTGAAGGATTTGATCCTGATCTAAACTTGACAGGAGCATCGCTAGGTAGAGGGTTAGATTACTTTACTAATCCAGCAACTCAATCTTATGTATTCACACTTAAATTTGGATTTTAATAAAAGTAAATATGAAAACAATAAATAAAATAATAACATTATGTTTTGGGATAGCTTTATTAATCTCTTGTAATCAATACACTGATGGAATTAATGAAGACCCAAATAATTTTCAAAATGCCCCAGCAGAATTATTAATTGGTCAGGGTAACTTAGCCGTAATTAAGTTGTCAGAAAGTCAGTCATCTAGAGTAGCTGGGATTTGGGTGGATCATTTTACAGGTAGTGATAGGCAATATGAATTATTACAAATTTATGGAACAACAGCATCAGATTATGATGATGATTGGGATGATATTTATACAAATGGATTAGCTCAAGCTAAATTAGCAGAAGATGGAGCGGTAGAAATTGAAAATCCAATTTTAGAAGGTGTTGCGCAAATACAGCAGGCCATTCTCTTAGGTGAGGCTGCAGCTTTATGGGGAGATGTACCAAATACAGAGGCTCTTGATAATGTTACTTATCCTAATCCAAATTATGATAATCAATTAGAAGTTTTAAGTTATGTGCAAAACTTGCTAACTAAAGCTATATCAAATCTAGGAGGAGTTAAAGTAAGTGATTTCTATAATAATGGTTATGTTTTAAATGAGGCAACATGGAAAGAGGTAGCACACTCTTTAAAAGCTCGTTATTATATGATTGTGAAAAATTATCCAATGGCTTTACTGGAAGCAAAAATGGGTGTTTCTTCTCCAGAAGCAAGCTTGATGGCTTTTCATAGTAACGCTGAAGGTTCTAAAAATTTATATTATCAGTTCCAAGTAGAACTTCGAGGCGGATATTTAACTGCGGCTGGTCCAAGCCATCTTTACAATTTGTTAAATGGAACTACAGCTAGGTTGTTAGATACTCCTGGAGATTCAAAAAGACTTGCTTTTTATTTTAATGGAACTAATATTAACACAACAGAGGAAGGATATTTTGCTGTTGATGCTTCTTTTCCAGTTGTTTCCTGGATTGAAACTAAACTTATTGAAGCTGAGGCTGAACAAAGAGTTAATATGGGAACTGCTGGAGAGCCAGCTTTTACCGAAGTAAGAAATTATTTAGCAACTGCTTATGGAGATGTTTTTCCAACATCAACCTCATCAGGAGATCAATTACTTAATGAAATTTTAGAGGAGAAATATGTGTCTCTTCCAGGATCTTTACAAGTATTTCATGATGCTAGAAGAACTAAAAATGTATTAGGAATTCCTATTAAGAAACCTAATGGTACTTTATTACCGCAAAGATTTTTATATCCTCAAACAGAAATTAACTCTAACGATAATTTCCCTGGGTTAATAGATTTGTTTACACCTACAGAAGTAAACAAATAATTTTAATACGCAATAAATTCAATACAAAAACCCACCAACTTCGGTGGGTTTTTTTATAAATCTAATTTTAGTTGCTCTGGCAGTAGTCTAAAAGATAGACGATGGTATTTTGTAGTACCATATTTTTTTATGGCTTCTCGGTGCTCTTTAGTTGGATAACCTTTATTTTTTTTCCAATTGTACATCGGGTATTCTTCATGGATTTCTTCCATATAAGCATCGCGGTAAGTTTTTGCAAGGATGGAAGCTGCAGCAATACTTAAATATTTACTATCGCCTTTAATAATACATTCATATGGAATATCTTTAAAAGGTTTAAATCTATTTCCGTCTACAATAATATGTTCAATCTCACTATTTAGTTTATCTAGTGCATTATGCATGGCCAAAATAGATGCATTTAAAATATTTATTTCATCAATTTTAATAGGATAAATATGAGCAACGCCAAAACAAGTAGCTCCTTCTTCAATTATTGGTTTTAAGATGCTCCGTTTTAATGCTGTTAATTGTTTGGAGTCGTTAATAATTTTATTTTTAAAATTTTCAGGAAGAATAACTGCAGCTGCCGTTACTGGTCCTGCAAGGCATCCACGTCCAGCTTCGTCAGTTCCAGCTTCTAAAGAGAATTCACTATACGATTTATACATTTTAATCGTTATTTAGGAGCCTATATATGGCTAATTCAAAAAAGTCAAAGTTAAAAATAGATACGGTATTTTGTCTTTTTTCAGTGTAAAAATAATAAATCCACTTATATGGATTTCGTTCAAATAATATACCTTTGTTTTTAAATCAAAATGGATGAGATATTTTAATTTTTTGTTTTTCTTTTTAGTATTATGTCTTGGAGTGGCAAATGCTCAAGTTGAACAAGAATCTAATGTTGTTAAGGATACTACAATTGTTCTTACTAAAAAGGAAAATCCAACTAAAAAGAAAGGTGATGATTTTCCTATTGAAGATTATAAAATAATCTCCTATGCAAGAGATACTACCACTTTTGATACAACCCTAACCATTTATAAGGAATACAAATATAATTACCTTAGAAAAGACGATTTTGAGTTGCTCCCTTTTGCAAATGTTGGTCAGACATACAATATATTAGGGGCAGCTACCAAGGAGAAGAGTTTCTATCCAAGAATGGGAGAAGAAGCTAAGCATAATAATTATATGGAAGTTAGTGATATTGATTATTACCGAGTGCCAACTCCTACTACAGAGCTTTTTTATAAAACAGTAATGGAGCAAGGGCAAATTCTAGATGCATTAATTACCTTAAATACCTCTCCACAGCTAAATATGTCTATTGCCTATAAAGGGATGCGCTCTTTAGGGAAATATCAACATATTTTATCAAGTACTGGAAATTTTAGATTTACAACTAATTATCAAACTAAAAGTGGACGTTATTTATTGAGAGGCCATTATACTTCTCAAGATATTTTAAATGAAGAAAATGGCGGACTGGGAGTTCCAGAGCAGTTTACTTCTGGAGACGATGAGTTTACAGATCGTTCTAGAATTGATGTAAGATTTGAAGATGCAGAAAACTTCTTATTAGGGAAAAGATATTTTTTGGACCATGAGTTTTTTCTGTTTAAAGAAAAAGATTCTTTAAGAAATTACGGACTTTCCGTTGGACATCAATTAAATTATGAAACTAAAACGTACGAATTTAGACAGACTACAGCTAATTCATATTTTGGGGAATCTTACCAAGCATCTAATTTAGAGGATAGAGCTAAGCTAAAAACTTTTAACAATCAGCTTAATTTAAATTATAATAATAAAATAATAGGGCAAGCAACTTTCCTAGTAAACTATTATAAATACAATTATTATTTTAATAGTTTGGTGGTAAACGACAGCGCTACAATTACAAATCAACTACGAGATAATGAAATCTCCATTGGAGGAAAATTTAAAAAGCAAATTGGAGGTTTTTCTTTAGGGGGAGATTTTACGCAGAATATTGTAGGAGACTTAGGTGGAACTACATTTAATGCTGAAATGAATTACCAAATTACCGATGATATTGATGTAGATGCTAGTTTACATGCTTCGTCTCGTATGCCAAACTTTAATTTTTTATTGTATCAAAGTGATTATAAAGATTATAATTGGCAAAATACTGACACTTTTGAAAAGCAAAAATTAAGCACCATTCAAGGAACTCTTAATTCTAAAAAGTGGGGAAGTCTTAGTGTTGCTTATACTGTAAGAGATAAATATGCCTATTTTGAAGAAAATTTAGATACTGGAGATTCAATTTCTTCTGTTTTGGATGATGTACAAAGGGTTACGCCAACTCAATTTGATGGTTCTATAAATTCAATAAAAGTAAAATTGAGTAACGATTTACATTTTTTGCGTAAATGGGGACTAGCAAATACAATTATGTATCAAAATGTGAGTCAGAGTGAAGACATTATTAATGTACCGCAAATTGTAACTAGAAACACACTTTATTACTCAAATCATCTTTTCAAGAAAGCTCTTTATTTACAGGTAGGAGTTACTGCCAAATATTTTAGTGAATATTATATGAATTCATACAGTCCTGTTCTTGGGGAATTATTAATTCAGAATAGAGAAAAAATAGGAGGGTATCCAATGATGGATTTCTTTATAAATGCAAAAGTTCGTCGTACTCGTATTTATTTAAAAGCAGAACATTTTAACTCTCCCTTTGGAGATAATAATTATTATACAGCGCCAAATTATCCATATCGAGATTTTATCGTTCGTTTTGGAGTGGTTTGGAATTTCTTTACATAAAAGCTATTTTTCAAGGAGACGCATAACTTTAGTGCGTATAACTTTTTAATTGAATTGAAATGACGATAGATAATTTTTCAAAGGATTTTCCTTTAATTAGTCAATATACTTATGCTAATACGGCAGCTTCCGGACTTATGTATGAAAGTTTGATGGAATGGCGACAAGGACATGATATTGATTTCCTTATTGGAGGGAGTAAGTTTAGAGAGTCTTTAGATGTTCAGCTTGCTGAAATTCGTACTGCAGTTGCCAATTTTTTCGATTCAGAGTTTGAAAATACACTTTTAACACCAAATTTTTCTTTTGCACTAAAAGTGTTTATCAATGGAATTGATAAAGACAAAAGTGTATTGCTTTTGGAAGACGATTATCCCTCTGTAAATTGGCCTTTCAGTAGCAGTGGTTTTAAATCTGTTTCTTTTGCTGAAGTAAATCAGCATTTAGAGCAAAATATAAAAGAAGCATTTGCAAAGCAGCAACCAGATATTTTTGCATTTAGTATTGTTCAATATCTAAATGGAATCAAATTAGATTTAAATTTTATAAAAGATCTAAAGAAAGAATATCCTGATACTATTTTTGTTGCAGATGGAACTCAATATAGTGGTACCGAGAAATTTTCTTTTAAAGAATCTGGGATTGATGTTTTTGGTGGTAGCGGTTATAAATGGATGTTGTCAGGTTATGGAAATGGTTATATGCTCTTTAATAAAGAAATAGTTTCTCAACTATATCCTGTTTCAGTAGAATTTGAACCGCAAAAAGAAGCTTTTCAGAAGGGAAAAAATCATTTAATGTGTCATTTTGAACCTGGACATATAGACACCTTAAACTTTGGAAGTTTATTATATTCTATAGAACAATTTAATGAAATTGGAATGGATGCTATTGAAGCTCATTTAGCGTCATTGGCAAAACATGCTAAAGAAAAATTTACTGGTTTAGAGTTGCTTTCGGAAACAGTTACAGAGAGAAAAGAACATTCTACAATTTTTAATTTAAAGGTTACTCCTAAAATAATGGAGGCTCTAAAAGAGAGAAATGTGCTGTTTTCCTTACGTGGTT
Source organism: Galbibacter orientalis DSM 19592 (assembly GCF_000260115.1). Taxonomy (GTDB): domain Bacteria; phylum Bacteroidota; class Bacteroidia; order Flavobacteriales; family Flavobacteriaceae; genus Galbibacter; species Galbibacter orientalis. The sequence continues at coordinate 1,630,628 of NZ_JH651379.1, forward strand.
CTGGAATAAGAGTAAGTTTTCATATTTACAATACAATAAAGGATATTGATAAAATAGCAAACATCCTTAAACATAAATAGTTCTTTTTCTTTATTTTTATATAGTAAATTTTACATATTTCATTATTTCGTTAAGACTGTTTTATTAAAACGATAAATGTTTGGATGCTAGTTGTTTATTATGATTTAAATGTATTCTTTTGATACAAATTAATCATTAAATTTTATCAACTATGTCAGTTTCAAAACAATATTTAAAGTCTAGACCAGTTTGTAAGGTAACTTTTGTAGTTTCTGCAGCAGAAGCAAATGAGGTGGTAGTTGTAGGAGATTTTAACGAATGGAATCCAGAAGCAACAGCCTTAAAAAAACTAAAAAACGGTAATTTTAAAGGTACATGCGAAATTCCAAAAGATAACTCCTACGAATTCCGATATATTATAGATGGAAATTACACAAACGAACAAGAAGCAGATGGATTTCAATGGAATGATTTTGCTGGTACAGAAAACGCTATTTTATACGTATAAATAAACTACCTTAAAATCCTGTCTAAGCAAAAGGCTCAAGTCAAAAAGTTGTGGGATTTTAAAGATTGGAAGGTAAACCCATAAAATAAATTTAATTTATTTGGAAGCAGTGTTCTTTAATGAGTAAGGATACTACTTAAGGGCTTGAAATCTCTTTGAAGGGTTAAATACGTTTTATTAGAATAGTACTAAAATCTATATAGAAATTTTCAATGGTGTTTAAATCGTAATTATCTTCCACGGAAATAATAGCACCATTCCAATTTCCTAATACCCAATTCCCATTTTTTAAATTGGGTAATTGAGCGTAATTAATAGTGTTGTTGCTCCAAGCATACGCATAGTAATATGGAAGTTTGTTGACCTCCGTATCTGCAATAGCGTATCCTAAACCTATATCTTTTTCTTTATCAATATTTATAAGCATTCCTGTGTCAAAATGGTGTGGCCAAACATATATTGTGGTGGCATTATTATAGTTACTTTTTAGTTTTTCTAAGGCACGCTGTGCTATATTGCGTTCTTCTATTAACTGAAAAATAATTTTTTCATCATCAGTATCTAAAGCAACAAACGTATCAAAGTCTGTTTCTAGTTTAAATCCTAAGTTATAATGGAAGTTACCTGCCGATAATCCGTAATCTGAAATAGTTTCGCGGATCCAAGAATCAATACCGCTGTGAGTAAGACCAAGTAAATCGAGTTCTTTATATTCACTTTCTCGATAGATTCTCAATACTATGTCTTTGTAATTTAACTCAATATAAAAATCTTTTACTTTTTGAGATTGGAGAGCACTTTTTTCAATGGACCATATAAGTGCAGACTGACTATCATCTTCTTTTTTAGTAAGAAAACTGTTGGAAAAAGCAGCTAGGTATTGAGATAAATGATGAAATTTGTTTTGAATAGTATTTATGTGGAATTGATCCATAGTTTTATGCTTTTATGGTTAGTAAGAAATCTTTAAAAAGATTTTCAGAATCAACATACTGATCTATAACTTTTAAATTAGCTTGCTCGGCAAGCCAATTTACAGTAAGATCATCATATTTTTGAGAAATCTCTGTATGGATGGTTTCCCATGCTTTAAAATTTATTTCTAAATCTATTTTCTGAAGCCTAACTTTTAAATCTTCTTTTGCAACTAAATAGCTTTTTGCAGTCCCAGTCTCAGGGTCGTAAGTTTCCCAATGTAAGAATTTATCAAGATCAAAATCGGCATTCATTTCTCTGTTTATCCGCAACAATAAATTCTTATTAAAAGCTTCAGTTATTCCAGTTTTATCACTGTAAGCATCTATAATTTGTTGAGGGTTTTTCTTCATATCAAACCCCATAAATAGCAAATCTCCTTTATTCATGCTTGCTTGAATATTTTGTAAGAATTCAATAGCTTTTTCTTGTACCAAGTTCCCAATGTTTGATCCTAAAACTAAAATCACTTTTTTACGACTCTTATATTCAGCTAAACGATTTAAAACTTTAAAATACATTCCTTCTTGTGGAATTACTTTTAAATTTGGGAGTTCATTTTCTAGAGACTCTTTTAATTCTTTTAACGCATACTTGCTAATATCAATGGGTTGATAAGAGAAATTAAATTTATTTTCATTTAAATAACGTAACAGAACTTTTGTTTTTTTGCCATCTCCAGCTCCTAATTCTATTATATCAAAACCATTTTCATCATTAAAAGCTGCGGCTATTTTTTCAGTATAACTTTCAATAATACTGTATTCTGCATCTGTTAAATAATATTCTGGCATATTCATTATCTGCTGAAATATTTTATCACCTTTTTCATCATAAAAATATTTAGAAGATAACTTTTTAGGATATGAAGTTAGACCCTTGTAAACGTCTTCTTCAAAGGCATTTGTATATATTGTTGGCATAGTTTTTCTAGATATAGTTTATCTTTTGGCTAGTCTAATTCCAGTAAATTGCCATCTTAAATGCGGATGAAAAAAGTTTCGATATGTATAACGAGTATGATCTTTGGAAGTTACCACAGATCCACCTCTAAGTACTTTTTGATTTACCATAAACTTGCCATTATACTCGCCTAAAGCTCCTGCTGCTTTTTTGTAGTAAGGATAGGGGAGGTAGGCGCTTTCTGTCCACTCCCATCGTTTCCCCCAGTCAAAATAATCTTGAGCAACTTCCCATTCAAATTCTGTTGGCAAGCGTAATCCTCTCCATTCAGCATATGCAAAAGCTTCGTAGTAAGAAACGTGTGTTATGGGAGCTTCAAGGTTAATTGGTTTTAATCCTTTAAAGGTGTATTGATGCCATTCGTTATCAATTTTATGCCAATATAGAGGTGCTTTTATAGTGTTAGCTCGAATCCAATCCCAGCCTTCGGCATGCCAAAAATTAAAGTTGTTATATCCACCATCATTTATAAATTCAAGGTATTCTTCGTTGGTAATAAGTTTGTTTGAGATTTTATAGTTATGGAGAAAAACCTTATGTTTTCCTAATTCATTATCAAAACAAAAATCGTTTGTAGCGTGACCAATTTCATAAGTGCCTTCTGGAATTTTAATCCACTTAGATTTCTGTTTTTCAATTAGATTTTCTTCAAAAGTTTCAGAATAATGTGGTAAAAGCGGATTGTTTCCTAAAATATACTTTATATCTGTAAACAGTAATTCCTGATGTTGTTTTTCATGATGAATTCCTATGGTTACCAAACTGCTAATCTCTTCTGTTAGATTATCATCTAAAAATTCAGAGAGACAATTGGTAACATAATCTCGATATTTATAAACCTCTTCTACAGATGGACGTGTAAGATTACCACGGTCTGTTCTTAAAATTTTATCACCTACACTTTCGTAATAGCTGTTAAATATATAGCTAAATTGCGAATCAAATTCTTTATAATCAGGATTGTATTGTTTTAAAATAAACTCTTCAAAAAACCATGTTGTATGTCCTAAATGCCATTTTGGAGGAGATACATTTTCAATAGGTTGCACAACATAATCTTCTTGAGTTAATGGTGCACAAATTTCTTCCGTAGCGATTCTTGTTTGAAGAAAATTGCTAATAATTTCATTGGTTATTAACATTTAGTAACTTTTTCCTTTGTTTTTTTATTAAAAATAAGGATTTTAACGTATGCATTGCAAGATGCTTAGTTAAAAGTTGTTAAAAACCAATTTAACGATTAAAAAATGAATGTAATTTAAGAATTACACCGCAACAGCTCCTTTAATATGCGGATGGTGCTCGTAATTTTCTAAAGTAAAATCTTCAAACTTAAAGCTAAAAATATCTTTTACTTCGGGGTTAAGCTTCATTGTAGGCAAGGGTTTTGGCTCTCTAGATAGCTGTAGTTCTAATTGCTCTAAATGGTTGTTGTAGATATGAGCATCTCCAAAAGTATGGATAAAATCGCCAGCTTTATAACCACAAACTTGTGCCATCATCATTGTAAATAAAGCATAAGAAGCTATGTTGAAGGGCACCCCTAAAAAAATATCGGCACTTCGTTGGTATAATTGGCAAGAAAGTTTTCCATCGGCAACATAAAACTGAAAAAAAGCATGGCAGGGAGGTAAAGCCGCCTTTCCATTAGCAACATTTTCAGAAAACGAAACAGAAGTATCTGGCAAAACACTTGGATTCCAAGCGGAAACTAACATCCTTCTACTATTTGGATTGTTTTTTAAAGTCTCCACAACCTCCTTTATTTGGTCTATTTCTTCACTGTTCCAATTTCTCCATTGATGACCGTAAACGGGACCTAAATCTCCATTTTCGTCTGCCCATTCGTTCCAAATACGTACCCCATTATCTTGTAAGTATTTTACATTTGTATCGCCATTTAGAAACCATAACAGTTCATAAATAATAGATTTTAAATGCAGTTTTTTGGTTGTTACCATAGGGAAACCTTCACTTAAATCGAAACGCATTTGGTAGCCAAAAACACTTTTGGTTCCCGTTCCTGTTCTATCTCCTTTTTCATTTCCGTTTGCTAATACGTGCTTAACAAGGTCGTGGTACTGCTTCATTTGTTATATAATCTAAGTGAGAATTTTCTGGGCGTTCCCCAACAAAAAGGTTGGGGCGGGCTTTTCGCGGTACACGGTACCTTGCTTCAATCCCTAACGCAAACTTTTACGAAAATAGAAAAAGCCTCTCAATAATTAATGTAGGAACTTCTTAATTTATTAAAAGGTTATTAACGGTTTTGGGTCTTGAGATTAATGAGCCAGAAGTCGGTCCTGAGTTTTTTCGTACTTTGGACTTTGCAGCTCTACAAATTCGCAATTTCGCCTCTTAAAGAGTTACGATTTTACAAGGTTACGTTGTTACGAAGAAAGAAACCGCTAACTGAGTACTGAACACTCCTGACTTAGGACTTTGCAACTCTACAAATTCGCAATTTCGCCTCTTAAAAAAGCTATGAAGTTACGTTGTCATGAAGAAATATACAGAGCACTACCTACTGAATTTGCCTCTTTACCTCTTCACAACACATTTGACTTACCCAATAATCATTCCTGCAATTGTGGCCGATAATAATGAGGCTATAGAACCTCCAATAACGGCTTTCATTCCAAATTCTGATAAATTTTTACGTTGCCCTGGTGCTAATGAACCAATTCCGCCAATTTGAATTCCAATAGAAGCAAAATTTGCAAATCCACATAACATATAGGTAGCCATAATAACAGATTTATTGTAAGTAAAATGTGTAAGGCTTGTTATGTCTTTTAAGCTAGCCAATTGTACGTACCCTACAAACTCACTAGCTGCAAGTTTAATACCCAGTAATTGCCCCATAAGCATCATATCTTCTTTAGCAACCCCAATTAACCACATAAGAGGAGCAAAAATAAAACCTAAAATAGATTCCAATGAAAATGATTCATAAGGTGTATTATCAGCTAAAACGGTATTTAAAGTTGTAAGATCTCCAATCCAGCCTAAAACATAATTTATCATTGCAATAAACGCAATAAAAACTAAAAGCATAGCGCCAACATTGGCGGCTAATTTTAAACCTTCGGTGGTACCATTTGCTATGGCATCAAGTATGTTGGAACCAATTTTATCGGTAGAAACTTCTACATCTGTATTAACTTTTTCCTGTTGTGGATATAGCATTTTTGAAATTACTATTGCTCCTGGAGCTGCCATTACCGAGGCTGCTAACAAATGTTTTGCAAATTGAAGTCTAAGTTCTGGGTCATCGCCCCCTAAAAATCCAATATAGGCAGCTAACACACCACCAGCAACAGTAGCCATTCCACCAACCATAACAAGTAAGATTTCAGAACGAGTCATGCGCTCTAAATATGCCTTAATCATTAGTGGAGCTTCTGTTTGTCCTAAAAAAATATTTCCAGCAACCGATAAACTTTCGGCTCCAGAAATTCCTAATAATTTAGAAAGCACAATTGCCATCCCTTTTACTACTATTTGAATAACCCCTAAATAGAATAAAACAGAGGTAAGTGCCGAAAAGAATACAATAGTTGGAAGCACTTGAAATAAGAAAATAAATCCGAAACTGTCGGCATTCATTAAATCTCCTAGCAGAAATTCACTCCCTGCGGCTGTAAAATCTAGGATTAAAACAAAAATACTACCAATCCATTCAAAAGTATTTTGGACAAAAGAAATTTCTAAAACTCCAATAGCTAGTATTAATTGAGCTGCGAGTCCTATTCCTACTGTTTTCCAATTAATAGCTTTTCTGTTGCTGCTAAACAAAAAAGCTATGAATAGTAAAGATGCCATTCCTAATACACCTCTCCATAAGCTGTTAAAGCTAAAGCCTTGGTTTGGAATTAATTCTTGGTATTCTTGTTCAGAAACAAGAACATTATCTTGAGAAGGAGTTGCTATTAGTTGGTAGGAGTTTGTTTTATTTCCAAAAACCAAAGTAGAATCTGTTAGTTCGGTTACTTTATACCTTTCTAAACTATCGGTTGGAGCATCAAAATAAAATATGAGATTGTTATTCTGAAAGATATAACTCCCTTTATAGTTGTTGTTTTTTTGAGTGAAATTAAAGTCGCCTTCATTGAAATTCAATTTACTTATTGCAGATTTTGAAGTGGTATTTTCAGAAGAAGACCATTTTTTTTCAATGTCTTGTGCTACCAATGTACCGGTAAAACAAATTGCTAATAGTAGTAATAGTATTTTTTTCAACACGTTTTTATTTGTATCCTTATTTTAGGTAAATTTCTTTAAAATAACATTTATAATACTACTGTTATTTCCCTTATTAGGTGTTTAGCTTGGCGGGTTAATTCTGTTTTTTGTCTTAATTAGTTTTTTTAAAACTTAATTGTTTTCTCTTTTAGAAATTTCATCTCTAATTTTAGCAGCCTTCTCATAATCTTCATTAGCAACAGCACCGTCGAGCATGGTGTATAATTCTTGAAGAGAATATGTTTTATAGGATGTATCACTAGCTTTTGGAGCAGATTCTCCACTTAAAATTTCATCAACAATAATGCTTTCTTTTTCTTCTTCTCCTTCTTCTTTAGGCGAAAATTTGAGAAAAATTCCAGCTTTATCTAAAATGTTTTTATAGGTAAATATAGGTGCATTAAAACGTAATGCTAGGGCAATAGCATCGCTTGTTCTGGCATCTATTATTTCTTCAATTTTATCGCGTTCACAAATAATGCTCGAATAAAAAACACCATCCACCAATTTATGAATAATAACCTGTTTAACAACAATTTCAAAGCGATCTGCAAAGCTCTTAAATAAGTCGTGTGTTAAAGGTCTTGGTGGTTTTATTTCTTTTTCAAGCGCTATGGCAATTGATTGTGCTTCAAAGGCACCAATTACAATAGGGAGCTTTCTTTCTCCTTCCACTTCATTTAATATCAAAGCGTAAGCTCCATTTTGGGTCTGACTATATGAAATCCCCTTTATGTTTAATTTTACTAAACTCATACATCATTTAAAATAGCAAAGGCTGTCTAAACAATGGGCAAATCCCAAAATTTAGACAGCCCTTTAGGGGCACAATTTAACAAAAATTATGCGTTATTCGCTTTAAATTCTTTCAATTTTTCGATTAACTGAGGAACCACTTCGAAAGCATCCCCTACAACCCCGTAGTCTGCAGCCTTAAAGAAGGGAGCTTCTGGGTCATTATTAATAACCACTTTTACTTTTGAAGCATTAATCCCTGCCAAATGTTGTATAGCTCCAGAGATTCCTACAGCAATATAAAGATTGGCAGCTACTGGTTTCCCTGTTTGTCCAACATGTTCTCCATGTGGACGCCATCCCATATCGGAAACTGGTTTTGAACAAGCAGTTGCAGCACCTAGAACATCGGCTAATTCTTCAATCATTCCCCAATTTTCAGGTCCTTTTAATCCACGACCAGCAGATACTACAATTTCAGCATCAGCAATAGTTACTTTTCCAGTTACTTTGTCTACAGAAGTTACTTCCGTAGAGAAATCTCCTTCATTTAATTCAGGAGTAAAATCTTCCGTAGTAGCTGCAGCATCACTTTCTTTTAAACCGAAAGCATTTTTAGATAATCCTACTAATTTTACATCTGTAGAAATTTCTGTAATATTGAATGCTTTATTGGTAAAAGCGGTGCGTTTTACTTTAAAAGGACTTTCACTTTCTGGTAATGCAACAACATTTGAGGCATATCCTGCATTGAGATTAATAGCTAAAATAGGTGCTAAAAATTTAGCATTTGCACTAGAACTTATTACAATTACCTTGCTATTTTCTTTAGCAGCAGCTTGTTTTAAAACATCAGCATATGCTTTTGCATTAAAATTATTTAATTTATCATTTGTAACGGTTAAAACTTTTTCAACCCCGTATTTTCCTAATTCAGCGGTATCGGTTGCATTTACAGTTACAGCAGTAAGGCTGGTTCCAAGCATATCGGCAACGCCTTTTGCGTAAGAAGCAACTTCTAGAGCTGTTTTTTTAAGTTTTCCGTTTTCCGTTTCAGTATAAACAAGAACAGACATATGTTTTTAGTTAAAAGTTAAAAAGTTAAAAAGTTAAAAAGTTGAAGGTTGAAAAAGTTGAAAGTTTAGTATTTCTCTATGTAGAAAGAAATTTAATTTCTATTCAACTACCTACTTTTATCTTTTTACTTTGTATTTTGTTATATTACTTTAGCTTCGTTATGTAAAAGACTTACTAGTTCGTCCAAATTGTCTGGAGGTACTAATTTTATAGCGCCTTTAGCAGCGGGTTTTTCAAAGGCTACAGCCTTTGTGTTTGTACTAGCGTCTACTGGCTCAACAACATTAAGGGCTTTTTTACGGGCCATCATAATACCTCTCATATTAGGTATTTTTAGGTCGCTTTCTTCCACAAGACCTTTTTGTCCTCCAATAACTAATGGGAATGTAGTTTTTAAGGTTTCTTTTCCACCGTCAATTTCTCGAATTGCTGTTGCATTTTCTCCTTCAACCTCTAAACTGATACAATTATTTACAAAATTAGCATCAATTAAGGTAGCTAGCATTCCAGGAACCATTCCTCCATTATAGTCGATAGATTCTCTTCCTGCAATTATTAAATCAAAATCTTTAGCAACATTGGCTAATTGTTTTGCAACAAAAAAACCATCGGTTGGGTTTGTATTTATTCTTATGGCTTCATCTGCACCAATAGCTAATGCTTTTCTCAGTGTAGGTTCGGTCTCTGTTCCTCCAACATTCACTACTGTTACGGTAGCTCCTTGTTTTTCTTTGAACCACATGGCACGTGTTAATCCAAACTCGTCATTCGGATTTATAACAAATTGCACACCATTTGTATCAAACTTTGAATCTCCGTCAGTAAAATTTATTTTTGACGTAGTGTCTGGTACGTGGCTTATACACACTAATATCTTCATATTTTAGGTAATTTTTTGTGATTTTACTATATGTGTTACGAAGATACTGATAATTTACAAAATATGCTATGCATGCATAATATTTTTTTATTAAAATCTTATGGAGATAGTTCTCATAGAATTACTATTTTTGCTATGCTTAAATAAAATAGACTTTAATAATATCAAATAAAATAGATGAAAACAATTCAGTTTAGAGAAGCGGTATGCGAGGCAATGAGCGAGGAGATGCGTAGAGATGAATCGATTTACCTTATGGGGGAAGAGGTTGCAGAATACAATGGTGCATACAAGGCTTCTAAAGGGATGTTAGACGAATTTGGTCCTGAGCGCGTATTGGACACACCAATTTCTGAACTTGGTTTTGCTGGAATCGGTGTTGGTTCTGCAATGAATGGAAATAGACCAATTATTGAGTTTATGACCTTTAACTTTGCTTTGGTAGGGATTGACCAGATTATTAATAACGCAGCAAAAATCCGCCAGATGTCGGGGGGGCAATTAAATTGTCCAATCGTTTTTCGTGGTCCTACAGCTTCTGCTGGTCAGTTAGGAGCAACACACTCTCAGGCTTTTGAAAGTTGGTTTGCTAACTGTCCTGGTTTAAAAGTAGTAGTTCCATCAAATCCAAACGATGCAAAAGGGTTATTAAAGGCAGCTATTAGAGATGATGATCCAGTTATTTTTATGGAATCTGAACAGATGTATGGAGATAAAGGAGAAGTTCCAGAAGGAGATTATACTATTCCATTAGGAGTTGCAGATATAAAAAGAGAAGGAAGTGATGTTACCATTGTTTCTTTTGGGAAAATTATTAAAGAAGCATACAAAGCTGCAGACGAATTAGAAAAAGATGGCATTAGTTGTGAAATTATCGACCTTAGAACTGTAAGACCGATGGATCATGAAACTATTTTGAAATCTGTTAAGAAAACAAATCGTTTGGTTATTCTTGAAGAGGCTTGGCCTTTCGGAAATATCGCTACAGAGATAACGTATCAAGTTCAATCACAAGCATTTGATTATTTAGATGCACCAATTATTAAAATTAATACAGCAGATACACCTGCTCCTTATTCTCCTGTTCTTTTAGAAGAATGGTTGCCAAATGCAGGGGATGTTGTGAAGGCTGTAAAAAAAGTTTTATACAAATAAGCGAAATTTTTCGTTAATATAACTTCACTGACTATCTTTAGCCAGTGAAGTTTTTTTATTTATATGAAGTACATACTATCCCTATTTATAATATTTTTTTCAATTACAGTAGCTGCTCAAACTAAAGTGAGCGGTATTGTTGTAGACAGTGAAGGGATAGAAATTCCTTACGCAAATGTAATGTTCCCAAATTCTTCTGAAGGGACTATTACTAATGAAGAAGGACGTTTTTATTTAGAATCCGACTCTACCTATGATATTTTGTCGGTTACTTTAATTGGGTACGCCTCAGAGGAAATAAAATTAGAAAAGAAAGTAAACTACGATTTAAAAGTAGTATTAAATGAAGGGGAGGAGCTAGATGAAGTAGTGCTTTATGTAGGAAAGCAGCCTAAAAAGGGGAATCCAGCCATCGAAATTCTTAAAAAAGTATGGGCAAAAAAACGTCAAAACGGAATTTATCTTTTCGATCAATATAAATATGATAAATACGAAAAAATAGAATTCGACTTTAATACTATTGACAGTGCTTTTATGAGCAAAAATATTTTCAAAGGGATGGAATTTATTTTTGATCAAGTAGATACTTCAAATGTTACCGGGAAAACATACCTCCCAATCTTTATAAATGAGGCCGTTTCGGAAGTTTATGGAGATAATAAAATGAACGAAAAGGTTGAAAGATTAGTCGGAAATAAAAATTCTGGATTCAATACAAATCAAAGCGTAATATCTTTTGTAAAAGACCTTTATGCAGATTATAATATTTACAATAACTATATAAAACTTTTTAATAAAAGTTTTGTGAGTCCGCTTTCAAAAACGGGAGTAGATGTGTATAATTATGTGCTAACCGATAGTTCTTATGTAGATAATAAATGGTGCTATAACATTGTTTATTATCCTCGAAGAAAAAATGAAATGACCTTTAAAGGGAATTTTTGGGTAAACGATACCACATTTGCAGTGAAAGATATAAATATGCAAGTCTCAAAAAGCGCCAATGTAAACTGGGTGAAGGAGCTTTATATTGAACAAGAGTTTGAGGTGTTAAGCGACTCTGTTTTTCTGCTGAAAAGAGATTATTTATTGAGCGATTTTAGTTTGCGTAAAAAGGAAGAGTCTCGTGGACTATACGGAAAAAGAACTACTGTTTACAATAATTATGAGTTTGATAAAGAGAAACCTAAAAGTTTTTATAATAAACGGGTAGATCCATATAATGAATTAATTTATAATCGAGATAGTACTTTTTGGGATCAAAATCGTTTAGAAAGTTTAAATGATGACGAAAAGGGAGTTTACAAAATGTTAGACACCTTAAAAACAGTTCCAAAATTTAAACGTTTATACGATTTAACAACCATTTTAGTTTCTGGATATGTAGAAATACCAAAACTTAATCTGGATTTCGGACCTATATATTCCAGTTTTGGGTATAACGAAGCAGAAGGAATACGCCTGAGGGCAGGAGGAAGAACGTACTTCGGACCAAACGACCCATGGCGATTGCAAGGGTATACAGCCTACGGTTTTAAAGATAAAAAGTTTAAATACGGGTTTTCAGGAAAGTGGCTTTTAGATAGAAAAAACCGACTCATAATCTCTGGTGGGACTAGAAGAGATGTAGAACAACTCGGAACAAGTTTAACATCTTCTTCCGATGTTTTAGGAAGAAGTTTTGCTTCTTCAGCAATTTTTACCGCAGGAAGTAATAATACGTTAACCGATTTAAACCTTACTACTTTCGGAATAGAATATGAGCCTGTAAAAAATTTAGTTTTAAAAACAGAAACCAATTTTAGAACCTTGCGTTCTGCCTTACCAGAAGATTTTAATTTAGATTATGTAGATCCAGATGCTCCAGGAGGAATCTCTAGTGAGACCAAGCAGTATGATGTTAATGTTTCTCTTGATTTTACCCCAGGAAGAAAAACTACAGGCTATGGAGTAGAGAGAAGTAATGTAAACAGTAATTTTGCACGTTTATATTTGGTATATACAGCAGGCCTAAAAGGCTTTTTGGAGAGTGATTTTAATTACGAGAAACTTCAGTTTTATTACCGTCAACCATTTCAATTAGGCGGTATAGGTCGTACTATAACCACAGTAGAAGCTGGGAAAACTTTTGGGGAAGTTCCGTTGAGTTTATTAAGCCCAATTCCTGGTAACCAAACGTATTTTTCTATATTTAATACCTTTCCTAACCTTAATTTCTACGAATTTGTAACCGATACGTATGTGTCTGGGCAGATAGAACATAATTTTAATGGTCGTTTATTTTCAAAAATTCCATTTCTTAAAAAATTAGATCTACGAGAAATTGTTGGTTTAAGAGCTGTTTGGGGAGAGATTTCTGATGCAAATATTGCTTTAAGTGCCCCCGCAGGTGCAATCCTTCGTGCACCAACCGATGAAGTGTATTACGAATACTCTTTTGGAATAGCCAATATCTTTAAAATTATCCGTATCGATTTTAATTTCCGAGGGAATTACTTAGATATTCCAGATGCCCGTCCTTTCTCAATTACTGGGAATTTGGAGTTTGTGTTTTAATCCACGTAGTGGTTTTTTGGTGGGTAGGTTGCCTTATTTAATCCTTCATGGAGTGTCTAATTCCTCCAGAGCCAATTCTGAGTATATTGAAGGGCTGTGCGTCGAGATGAGTTAAATTTGTTTTCTTTGAACAGCTTGTGAGCTTGCAACGAGATAGTTGATTAAGGAGTTAAATAATAGTTGGTGTTAATAGAACTATACATTTCTTTTGTTGCTTTTAATATTGGTTTTCATTACTTTTGCACTCCATTTTAAAGAATATATAACGAGTTTTGAGTTCATTATCTGAATTCAAAATTTATAATTTAAAAATAGATGAGTTCAGATCAAATAAAGACTTTCGATGTTTTAATCGAAATTCCTAAGGGAAGTAGAAACAAATACGAGTACGATTTTAAATTGAAAAAAATACGTTACGATCGTATGATTTTCTCTTCAATGATGTATCCTGCTGATTATGGTTTTATTCCTGAAACACTAGCGTTAGATGGAGATCCTTTAGATGTTTTAGTCTTGGTTACAGAGCCAACCTTCCCTGGTTGTGTTATGGAGGTAAAACCAATTGGCGTTTTCCATATGGAAGATGAAAAAGGACCAGATGAGAAAGTAATTTGTGTGCCAGTTTCAGATCCAATTTGGAATCGTGTAAATGATTTAAGCGAATTGAATCCACATTTAATAAAAGAAATCGAACACTTCTTTCAAGTATATAAAGACTTAGAGAAAAAGAAAGTTTCTATCGGAGGATGGGGAGCTTTAGAAGACGCAAAAGATATCGTTGCTAAATGTATCAACCGTTTTCAAGATAGCGACGTTCCTAGAGAAGAAGTTAGTATCGACTAAAAATAATCTTAGTTTTAAGATATTAAAAGCAACAACTGCAAAGTTGTTGCTTTTTTTATTCTATTGATTTCCTTACATTTATAAGAATATAATTACTAACTAACTTATAAATATGGAATCCAATATTATTTATGTACCTATCCTTATGGCCATTCTTGGCCTTATTTTTATGGGGATAAAAGCTGTTTGGGTGAAGCGCCAACCTGCAGGAAATGAGAAAATGAAATCTATCTCTAAGAGTATCCAAGAAGGAGCGCTTGCCTTTTTAAATGCTGAATATAGACTGCTATTAATTTTTGTTATTATCGCCTCAGTCGCTTTATTCGGAATTTCTTTAGTGGTAGACACTACAAGTTGGATGATTGTTCCTGCTTTTGTAATTGGAGCTATTTTTTCTGCCTTAGCAGGAAATATAGGGATGAGAATTGCTACAGAAGCAAATACTAGAACTACAGAAGCGGCAAAAACTAGCTTGCCGCAAGCATTACAGGTTTCTTTTGGCGGGGGTACCGTAATGGGACTAGGAGTGGCAGGATTAGCAGTTTTAGGACTCAGTTTGTTCTTTTTAATCTTTACGGGTCAGTTTTTAGATGGAGCAGGGTCTTTTTATGAAAATATGACGGTTGTTTTAGAAGCGCTTGCAGGCTTTTCTTTAGGAGCAGAATCGATTGCGCTATTTGCTCGTGTTGGAGGAGGTATTTATACCAAAGCAGCAGATGTAGGAGCAGATTTGGTGGGGAAAGTAGAAGCGGGAATTCCAGAAGATGATCCTAGAAATCCAGCAACTATAGCAGATAACGTAGGAGATAATGTAGGAGATGTAGCAGGAATGGGAGCCGATTTATTTGGGTCTTATGTAGCTACAGTTTTAGCGGCTATGGTTTTAGGAAATTATGTTATTCGAGACATGAGTATTAGTGCTCCTTTTACGGATGATTTTAATAATATGGGACCAATTCTTTTGCCGTTGGTAATTGCTGGAATTGGAATTTTAGCTTCTATAATAGGTACTTTCTTAGTAAAAATAGTTAATAATGATGCTAGAGAACCGCAAGTTCAAAAAGCGCTTGATACTGGTAATTGGACAGCTATTTTTTTGATGTTGCTAGCAAGTTATTTTTTAATAAAGTTCATGCTTCCTGAGGCAATGGATATGAAATTCTTTGGAAACGATTATACCGTGGCTATCCCATCTATAAATGTTTTCTGGTCGGCTTGTATTGGATTGGCAGTTGGGGCACTTATTTCTTATGTAACCTCTTATTATACAAGTCTAGGAAAAAAACCAGTACTAGATATAGTTCAAAATAGTTCTACAGGGGCGGGGACAAATATTATAGCAGGACTCGCTGTAGGGATGATGTCTACGTTTTGGTCGGTGTTATTATTTGCAGCAGCTATTTATGGGTCTTATGAATTTGCAGGATTTTATGGGGTTGCTATTGCGGCTTCGGCAATGATGGCAACTACGGCAATGCAATTAGCAATAGATGCCTTTGGGCCAATTGCCGATAATGCTGGTGGAATTGCAGAAATGAGTGAATTAGAGCCAGAAGTACGAGAGCGTACCGATATATTAGATTCTGTAGGAAATACAACGGCTGCCGTTGGGAAGGGGTTTGCTATTGCTTCGGCAGCTTTAACTGCCTTGGCATTATTTGCAGCTTATGTTACTTTTACAGGAATTGACGGAATTAATATTTTTAAAGCAGATGTTTTAGCGGCCTTATTTGTTGGGGGAATGATTCCTGTTGTTTTTTCCGCTTTAGCAATGAAGTCTGTAGGGAAAGCAGCTATGGAAATGGTGCAAGAAGTAAGGAGGCAGTTTAGAGAAATTCCAGGTATTTTAGAAGGAACGGGAAGACCAGATTATAGTAAATGTGTTGAAATTTCTACTAAGGCTGCTCTAAAAGAAATGTTATTACCTGGGTTATTAACCATTATAACTCCTATTGTAATAGGGTTGGTATTTGGTGCAGAACCTTTAGGTGGATATATGGCTGGAGTTTGTGTGTCTGGTGTAATGTGGGCAATTTTTCAAAATAATGCAGGTGGTGCTTGGGACAATGCAAAAAAATCTTTTGAAGCTGGGGTAGAAATAAATGGAGAGATGACGTACAAAGGATCAGATGCTCATAAAGCGGCTGTTACTGGAGATACAGTTGGAGATCCATTTAAAGATACTTCTGGACCTTCCATGAATATTTTAATTAAACTTACTTGTTTAGTAGGATTGGTAATTGCGCCTATTTTAGGAGGGCACTCTTCGGAAGTTATAATGACGTCTAAAGAGGTTATCCAAAAGGAGATTCGTGTAAATGTTGGGAGTGCGGATTTAGAACCAGCAAAAGCGGTAATAACTACCACTAAAACAGTAAATGGTAAAATTGTTACTGAAGAAAAAATTATTGAAGGAACTCCAGAAGAAATAGAACAACAAGTGAAGGATTTAAAAGAAAAGTAATTTGAATACCTCGTGGACTTGCTTCGAGGTAGTTGAAAACTATATTTTTTAATTGTAATCTATTGTAAATCAAAAAAATATAATTAAATTTACACTGAACTGTTGCTCGTAGTTTGAGTAGGATGCGAGTAACTTGGGGTAGTTTTGAGAAGCTAAAAATATTAATTGTAATATTTTTAGCTTCTTTATTTTTACTCACTCACTACTCCCAAGGGAGAATTAGATGCTAAAGTTTCTGCTGAGAAAAAGTCTTTAAAAGAGTCCGTTGATTTCGGCGTCAATTTTATTGATAATTTCTCCTAAATCTTCTGGATTGTCAACAAAGTTATACTTGTCAACATCTATAATTAGTAGTTTTCCTTTGTCGTATTGATGAATAAATGCTTCGTAGCGTTCATTTAACCTACTTAGATAGTCAATAGAAATAGAGTTTTCATATTCTCTTCCTCTTTTATGAATTTGATTTACCAAGTTAGGGATAGAACTTCTTAAATAAATTAATAAATCTGGAGATTGTACTAGGCTTTCCATTAATTGAAAAAGAGAAGAGTAATTTTTAAAATCCCTATTAGTCATCAAGCCCATGGAATGTAAATTGGGAGCAAAAATATAGGCATCTTCATATATTGTTCTGTCTTGAATAATTTTTTTTCCGCTTTCGCGAATTTCTAGAATTTGTCTAAAACGACTATTTAAGAAATAGATTTGCAAGTTAAAACTCCAACGCTCCATTTGTGTGTAGAAATCGTCTAAATACGGGTTGTCTACCACATCTTCAAAATGAGCTTCCCATTTGAAATGTTTAGAGAGTAATCTTGTTAATGTAGTTTTTCCTGCGCCTATATTACCTGCAATTGCAACGTGCATGGGGTCTATTTTTTTATATTGATAAATAACTTTGGTAAAGATACAAGAATAAGCCGCTTTGATAAAAAATAATTTTCTTTACGATGAGAAAAATAAATTATTTAAAGAGACGCAAACGATTGCTGCTAGCCCCGATTGCGCTAACTACCATGTAGTAGCAAAAGCGGGTAACAGCGAAAGGGAATAAGAAATTAAAAAAGGGCTCCAAATAAAAAAGTGTTAAACATTTTTCAGTTTCAATCTTATTCTTACATTTGTACCCAGAATTTTGAGGAAAGATTTGACTGATTGCCACCTCGTAAAAAAAGAGCTAAAGCAGTGATGAACTCCTTTAGACGCACCTGTCAAAATTCTTTCCCATTTAGAAGTTTAGAAATTACATTATGGCATATTTATTTACATCGGAGTCTGTTAGTGAAGGACATCCAGATAAAATTGCAGATCAAATAAGCGATGCGCTTTTAGACAACTTTTTGGCTTTTGATCCAGAGAGTAAAGTTGCTTGCGAAACTTTAGTAACTACTGGGCAAGTAGTGCTTGCCGGAGAGGTAAAAAGCGCTACGTATTTAGACGTACAGTCTATTGCTCGTGAGGTTATTAATAAAATTGGATACACTAAAGGAGCGTATCAATTTAGTGGAGATTCTTGTGGAGTTATTTCGTTAATTCATGAGCAGTCTCAAGACATTAACCAAGGGGTAGACAGGGCATCGAAAGAGGAGCAGGGTGCTGGAGACCAAGGGATGATGTTTGGGTATGCTACCAATGAAACCGAAAACTATATGCCTTTGGCGTTAGATATTTCTCACAAATTATTAATGGGACTTGCAGATTTGCGTCGGGAAGAAAAGGAGATTACCTATTTACGTCCAGATGCAAAAGCACAGGTTACTATTGAGTATTCAGATGATAATGTGCCGCAAAGAATAGATACCATTGTACTTTCTACGCAGCACGATCAATTTGATGCTGACGATGAGAAGATGCTAACTCAAATTAAGAAAGACATTTTAGAAATCTTAATTCCAAGAGTAGTTAAGCAGTTGCCAAAATATGTTCAGGAGTTGTTTAATGATACTATTAAATATCATATCAATCCAACCGGAAAATTTGTAATTGGTGGTCCTCATGGAGATAGCGGACTTACAGGAAGGAAAATTATTGTAGATACTTACGGTGGTAAAGGAGCTCATGGAGGCGGTGCTTTTAGTGGAAAAGATCCAAGTAAAGTAGACCGTAGTGCAGCATATGCTTCTCGCCATATTGCTAAAAACTTGGTGGCAGCAGGAGTTGCAGATGAGGTTTTAGTACAGGTAAGTTATGCTATTGGCGTGGTAGAGCCGACTTCTATTTTTGTAAATACGTATGGTACTTCTAAAGTAGGATTGAGTGATGGGGAGATAGCCAAAAAAGTAGCTCAGTTGTTCGATATGCGTCCGTTTGCAATTGAAGAGCGTTTAAAATTGCGCAATCCAATATACTTAGAGTCTGCTGCATATGGGCATATGGGAAAACAACCTCGTACAGTTACAAAGGTTTTTGAATCTCCATACAACGGTAGAATTGAAAGAGAAGTTGAGCTTTTTACATGGGAAAAGTTGGACTTTATAGATAAAGTAAAAGAGAGTTTTTCGTTATAAATAGATTTTTTAGTGATGATTTGGAAAAATGAATATATTTTCTGAATCTTTGAATCCCTCATAGAGGGTTTAATTTCAAGACGTTCTGCGTTGAAACGAGTAAAATTGTTTCATTTGATTGCTTTGTGGATTTGCTCCCGAAGTAGAAGATATAAAGCTTCATTAATATTATGAGGCGAGATTAAAGTTAATCCCACAATGTGGGAAAGTAGTTCAAATACATTTTGTAGATGTTATCAAGAAAGGCGGAAGGAATAGACCTGAAGATGCCTTAGCAACCCTTTGTCTCGAGGAAACTCAGATTGAGAAGGTGCTACATTCTACCACGTAAGTGGATAGATAACAAGAATTTAATTCTTACGCGTTTACGCTTTTCTTGTTAACACCTTAACAGTACTATTTTAAGTAGTACAAATTAAATTTTAAAAGAAATGAGTAAACAAAAATTTTCAACGGATGCACTTCATGCTGGGCATGATGTAAAAGCAAATGGTGGTACAAGAGCTGTGCCGATATACCAAACGTCTTCTTATGTTTTTAATAACGCAGACCATGCTGCAAATTTATTCAACTTATCAGAGGCTGGATATATTTACACGAGGTTAAACAACCCAACAAACGATGTGTTGGAGCAACGTTTGGCTGCTTTAGATGATGGAATTGCCTCTGTGGTAACAGCCTCAGGAACGGCGGCTATTTCTACTGCTTTGTTGGTGTTGTTAAAGGCGGGAGACCATATTGTAGCTTCTAGTAGCTTGTATGGAGGAACGTATAATTTATTGAGCAACACACTTCCTAGGTTAGGTATTACAACCACATTTGTAGACCCAGATGATGCGGCAAATTTTACAAATGCCGTACAAGAGAATACACGAGCCTTTTTTATAGAATCTTTGGGGAATCCAAAATTGGACGTGTTAGATATTAAATCGATTTCTGCGGAAGCAAAAAAAGCAGCACTGCCATTAATAGTAGATAATACAGTAGCTACCTCTTATTTGGTAAAACCTATAGAGCATGGAGCAAATATTGTTATTCATTCGCTAACTAAATATATCTGCGGTAATGGAACTTCACTTGGTGGAGTTATTGTAGATGCGGGTACTTTTAATTGGGGGAATGGTAAATTTCCAGAATTTACAGAGCCTTCTCCAAGTTATCATGGGTTAATTTATCATGATGTATTAAAAGAGGCTGCTTTTATAGCAAAAGTAAGAATAGAAGGTTTAAGAGATTTTGGAGGCGCGTTGAGTCCGTTAAATGCATTTCAAATTTTACAAGGATTAGAAACACTTCCTTTAAGAATAAAGAAACATAGCGAAAATGCATTGGAATTAGCGCAATGGTTAGAAAAACAAGCAGCAGTAACTTGGGTAAATTATCCTGGGCTTGAAAATAATAAATATAAAAAATTAGCAGAAGTGTATCTTCCAGAAGGACAAAGCGGACTCGTAACTTTTGGAGTTAAGGGAGGTTTTGAATCGGCTAAAAAAGTAGCAGATAACACAAAAATATTTTCCCTACTTGCTAATATTGGCGATACAAAATCGCTAATTATTCATCCTTCAAGTACAACGCATCAGCAGTTAAATGAAGAGGAGCAGTTAGCGGCTGGAGTAACTACAGATTTAATTAGACTCTCAGTAGGATTAGAAGATATAGAAGACTTAAAGTCGGATTTAAAAGAAGCATTTAAACAGATAAAAGCATAAAACGTTGAAAAACGAATTGTTACATATTACACTCAATCAGTACACAACGCTAAGCGGAGTTACGCAAGATTTAAATTTATCATACCAATTGTTTGGTAAGCCATTACATACAGCGCCTATTGTAATGGTGAATCATGCACTTACAGGGAATTCTGATGTTAGTGGAGAGAACGGTTGGTGGAAAGATTTAATAGGAGACGGAAAAGCTATTGATACAAATAATTATACGGTATTATCATTTAATATTCCAGGGAATGGTTATGATGGTTTTGTGATCGATAATTATAAAGATTTTGTGGCTAGAGATGTGGCAAACATCTTTTTGTTAGGTCTTGAAGTCTTAAAAATAGATGAATTGTATGCCTTGATTGGAGGTTCTCTAGGTGGCGGAATTGCATGGGAAATGGTGGCGTTAAAACCTGCTATTACCGAACATTTTATTCCTGTGGCAACCGATTGGAAGTCGACAGATTGGCTTATTGCAAATTGCCAAATTCAGGAGCAATTTTTGGTGAATTCTAAAAATCCTGTCCACGATGCTCGAATGCACGCTATGTTGTGTTACCGAACGCCAGAATCTTTTAAATCGCGTTTCCAACGAAGCACTAATGAAGAATTGCAAGTGTTTAATGTGGAAAGTTGGTTGTTGCATCATGGAAATAAACTTCAAGAGCGATTTCAGCTTTCGGCTTATAAATTAATGAATCAGTTACTAAAAACTATTGATGTTACCCGAGGAAGACCAGAGCATTTTAGTGTATTAGAAGCTATAGATGCTAATGTACATATTGTAGGGGTGAGCTCAGATTTGTTTTTTACTGCTGAAGAAAATAGAGAAACGTATAAGCAATTGGCGCAATCTAGCGACCGTGTGCGCTATGGAGAAGTAGTTTCGGTACACGGGCACGATGCATTTTTGATAGAATATGAACAATTAGAAAAAATAATAGGGGGCATTTTTGAATCTGCTCTTAAAGATAATAAGATGAAAGTATTAAAGTTTGGAGGGAAATCCTTAGCCAATGGTAAAGGAATCAATAATGTAGTTGAAATAATTGAAAACAAGGTAAAAGAAGGAGAGAAAATCACCGTAGTAGTTTCTGCTAGGAATAACGCAACCAATGAGTTGGAGAGTATTTTGGAAACGGCGGCAGATGGGCAGGATTACGAGCATTTATTTGATGCCTTTAAGAAATATCAAACAGAAGATTATAAAAATGCCAATTTATCTGCTGAGTTTGATAGATTAGAAAAACTGTTCTCGGGAGTGAGTTTGCTTGGAGATTATAGTGTAAAAATTAAAGATGAGGTTTTAGCACAAGGCGAAATTATTTCTGCTAAATTAATCACCAATATTTTAAAAGAAAAAGGAGTCAATGCCAATTTTACAGACTCTCGGGAGCTTATAAAAACAGATGAGAAATTTGGTGACGCACAACCCTTAGAAAAAATTTCAAAAGAAAATGTTTTAAAACATTTTGCAAAACATAATGGAACAACCGTTAATATTGTTACTGGATTTATTGGCTCTAATAAAAATAACGAAACCACTACTTTAGGAAGAAATGGAAGTAATTATACAGCTTCTTTATTGGCTAATTTTTTAGATGCTGGAGAATTGCAAAGTTTTACGCATGTAGATGGTATTTTTACTGCCAATCCAGATTTGGTGCCAAGTGCACAACGCATCGAAGAATTGTCGTTTAATGAGGCTAATGAGCTAGCAAATTTTGGTGCTACTATTTTACATGCAAAAACAATTATTCCGTTAATTGAAAAAAATATTCCACTTCGAATTTTAAATACTTTTAATCACGATAATAAAGGAACGCTTATTACTGCTAATCCTAAAAAGGAAGGAATAAAATCACTTTCAGTTTTAGAAAACGTAGCCTTAGTAAATTTAGAAGGACGCGGACTATTAGGAAAAGCAGGAGTAGATGCTAGAATTTTTAATGCTCTAGGGAAAAAAGACATCAGTGTAAGTATTATTTCACAAGGGTCTTCCGAGCGTGGAATTGGTTTGGTAGTAAATGCAAAAGATGCTACCGAAGCTATGATTTCTTTGGAGAAAGAATTTGAAAATGATTTTTACTCTAAAGACGTTAATAAAATTTCTGTGGTAGATGATGTTTCTGTAATTTCTATCATAGGTCAAGATTTGAGTACGTTCCATAAGCCTTATAATGCGTTGATTAAAAACCAGGTAATTCCTATCCTTTTTAATAATACGGTAACAGGGAAAAATGTGAGTTTAGTAGTTAAAAAATCTGAACTTCATAAAGCATTAAATGTTATTCATGGAGAGATTTTTGAAATCTGTAAGAAAATAAACATAGCTATTTTCGGACATGGATTGGTAGGAGGAACTTTAATCGATCAAATTCTTACTTCAGCAGCTAATATAGAAGAGCGTAAACATTTAAAACTGAATATTTTTGCAGTTTCTAATTCAAGAAAATTAGTACTTTCAAAAGAAGGCATTAATTCAGATTGGAAAAAAGAAATAGAGAATAGTAACCAACCTGCAACTATTAAAGATGTAATTGCATTTACGAAAGCAAATCATCTAGAAAATTTAATTGCTATAGATAATACGGCAAGTAAAGATTTTGTTGCAAATTATACCACTTTGGTGGAAAATGGCTTTGATTTAGTGTCGTCTAACAAAATTGCAAATACCCTCGATTTTAAATTTTATAAAGAGTTGAGAAGTTTACTTGATAAAAATCAGAAGCAATATTTATATGAAACTAATGTTGGAGCTGGGCTTCCTTTAATAGATACAATTCGTATTTTACATTTATCAGGAGAAAATATCACTAGAATTAGAGGTGTATTTTCTGGAACTTTAAGTTATTTATTCAATCAATTTTCTTCAGAAGAAAAAACTTTTAATGAGATTCTAAAAGATACTATTGATAAAGGATTTACAGAGCCAGACCCAAGAGAAGACCTTAACGGAAACGATGTTGGTAGGAAGTTGTTAATTTTAGCTCGTGAATTGGATTTGAAAAATGAATTTGAAGATGTTAATATTCAGAATTTAGTGCCCGATGGATTAAGAGATAAAGAAGTGCCAGAATTTTTACAGAGTTTAGAGGCGTTTAACGCTCCATACCAAGAAATTAAAGATAATCAAGAAGAAGGAAATGTACTTCGTTATGTTGGAGATTTACATGGAGATTTGCAGCAAGATAAAGGAATTTTAGATGTTAAGTTGGTGTCTGTCCCAGCAGACAGTGTTTTAGGACAAGTAAAAGGGGCTGATTCTATTTTTGAAATTTATACAGAATCTTACGGAGACCGGCCAATTGTAATTCAAGGAGCAGGAGCAGGAGCAGCAGTTACCGCTAGAGGTGTTTTTGGAGATATTCTTAAATTAGCCGAAAGAGGGTAAGTTAGATAGAGAGTTAAAAAGTTGAACGTAAAAAATTGAAGAATTGAAAGATTGAAAGATTGAAAGATTGAAAGATTGAATTATTGAAATAAGTTAAGTTATACAATTAACGACTAACAACTATTAACGAACAACTGTTAACTAATAACAATTAACGAATAACGAATAACAATTAACCAATAACTATTAACAAACAAACAACAAAACACAGGGAAGAGTTGAACTTTAAAACCATCAACTTTTCAACTTTAAACATATATTATGAGTAAAAAGCATTTTGAAACGGAGGCAATCCGAACACAGATAGAACGAACCGAATTTTTAGAGCATTCAGCACCTTTGTACTTATCTTCTAGTTTTGTATTTGAAGATGCTGAAGATATGAGAGCGTCTTTTGCAGAAGAAAAAGACCGCAATTTATACAGTCGTTTTACAAATCCGAATACTACAGAATTTGTAGATAAAATCTGTAAAATGGAAGGAGCAGAAGCAGGTTATGCATTTGCTACAGGGATGTCGGCTGTGTTTTCAACCTTTGCAGCATTATTAAATAGTGGAGATCATGTGGTTTCTGCACGTTCTGTATTTGGTTCTACGCATGCTTTATTTACTAAGTTTCTTCCTAAGTGGAATATAGAAACTTCTTATTTTAAGGTGGATGAAGTTGCTTCAATTGAAAAATTGATTCAGCCAAATACAAAAATTCTTTTTGCAGAAACACCTACAAATCCTGCTGTAGATGTACTGGACTTAGAATTTTTAGGAGAAATAGCAAAAAAGCATAATTTAATATTGATAATAGATAACTGTTTTGCAACTCCCTATTTACAAAAGCCAATAGATTTTGGAGCGCATATTGTGGTGCATTCTGCTACCAAATTAATAGATGGACAAGGGCGTGTTTTAGGAGGAGTTGCCGTAGGACCAAAAGATTTAATAAGAGAAATTTATCTATTTTCAAGAAATACGGGGCCAGCCTTATCTCCTTTTAATGCTTGGGTGCTTTCAAAAAGTTTGGAAACTTTAGCAGTTCGTGTGGATCGCCATTGTGAAAATGCTTTAAAAGTAGCAGAATTTTTAGAGTCGCATTCCAATGTTAATTTTGTAAAATACCCTTTTTTAAAGTCGCATCCCCAATACGAAGTGGCAAAAAAACAAATGAAACAAGGAGGAAGCATTGTAGCTTTTGAGATTAAAGGCGGTGTAGAAGCAGGAAGAGAATTCTTAAACGCTATAAAAATGTGTTCGCTATCTGCTAACTTGGGAGATACTAGAACCATTGTAACACATCCTGCGTCTACCACACACAGTAAATTATCTGAGGAAGACAGATTGGAAGTTGGAATTTCGGATGGATTGGTTCGTGTATCTGTAGGATTAGAAAATGTAGAAGATATTATTGAAGATTTGAAACAGGCTTTGAGATAAATACAAACTCAAGTCCTTAATAAATAAATAATTACTAAAGGTTACAATTTAATGTAGCCTTTTTTTTGTGTCTTTTTTTAAGGATTTGATATTCTTTAGTTAAAAATACCCAAAAACGTTGGGATTTCTCGAATTATGTATTACTTTCGCTTTTAAATTCTATTAACCTATCGATTAACTAGAGTAATAAGAAAGATTGACGATGATTTTAGATAAAGTATTACAAGGAAATAGCTTTAAAGGGCGTTCGGAGATTACAGATAAAGATAAAGTTTCGAGTGATAAACTAAGTAGAAGTATAGCAAAATCGATAAGCTGGAGGGTTGTTGGAACATTAGATACTATATTAATATCTTGGTTTGTTACCGGAACTATAGAATTAGCATTATCAATTGGGTTTATAGAGTTAGTAACTAAAATGACACTGTATTTTTTTCATGAGCGCCTTTGGGAGCGAATTAAATGGGGAAAATAAAAGACCACGAACAAACTCACTTTGTGAGGAATTATGAATAACGGAAAATAGAAAACATGCAAAGTTTTAGAACAGAGATAGAAAATCCCGTTGTCGAAAGAGACATTATAGAATTAGAAAAGAAAATTCGACTTTTTAGAGAAGGGAAAGTAGATGAAGAACGCTTTAGAAGCTTACGATTGGCTCGTGGAGTCTATGGTCAGCGTCAAGAGGGAGTGCAAATGGTTCGAATAAAGTTGCCTTATGGAAAGGTTACTGGGAATCAATTGTTACGTATTTGTGATGTTTCGGATGAATATTCTAGAGGAAGATTACATATTACCACCCGTCAGGATATTCAAATTCATTATGTAAGTTTAGATAGAACTCCAGAATTATGGGCAGAGCTTGAACAAAGCGATGTAACAATTAGAGAAGCTTGTGGAAATACGGTACGTAATATTACTGCAAGTCCGGAAGCGGGAGTCGATCCAAACGAACCTTTTGATGTTACTCCTTATGCGCATGCAGCTTTTCAGTTTTTCTTGAGAAACCCTATTTGTCAAGAAATGGGACGTAAATTTAAGATGTCGTTTTCTTCTACAGATAAGGATTCGGCTTTATCTTATATTCACGATTTAGGTTTTATTGCAAAAGTAAAAGACGGTCAAAAAGGTTTTAAAGTAATGTTGGGAGGTGGGTTAGGCTCACAGCCTCGTCATGCAGATTTAATGTATGAGTTTATACCAACAGACCAAATTATTCCTTTAATAGAAAGTGTATTAAGAATTTTTGATCGCCATGGAGAGCGTGCAAAACGTTTAAAAGCGAGAATGAAATTCTTACTTAAAGATGTAGGATTAGATGGATTTTTACAATTAATAGAAGAAGAAAAGTTAGCACTTTCTTATCATTCATACCCTATAAGTGAAGAAGGTTTTGAATTTGATCGTTCTGTAGTAGATTCAATTTCGGTTCCAAAAGTAGATTTAAAAGATGTTGATGGATATGAGAAATGGAGAAACTCTAATGTATATCAGCAAAAACAAGAAGGCTTATTTTCAATCGGAATAAAAGTTCGTTTAGGCGATTTTTATACAGATAAAGCTAGAAAACTAGCAAGTTTAATTCAACGTTATGCGGCAGATGAGTTACGTTTAACTTTACGTCAAGATATTTTAATCCGTCATGTAAAAGCAGATTTATTACCGCTGTTTTATTTAGAGTTAAAAGAACTTGGATTTACAGATTTAGGGTATAATTCTACTGCAGATATTACTGCTTGCCCAGGTACAGATACGTGTAATTTAGGGATAGCGAGCAGCACAGGAATTGCAGAAGTGTTGGAGAAAGTTTTAGAAGAAGAGTATCCTCAGTATAGAGATAACAGAGAAGTTGCTATTAAAATTAGTGGCTGTATGAATGCTTGTGGACAACACAATATGGCGCATATTGGTTTTCAAGGGATGTCAATTCGTACAAAAGAAAAATTAGTAGCTCCTGCGCTTCAAATATTATTAGGTGGTGGTGTTGTAGGAAATGGAGAAGGTAGATTTGCAGATAAAGTTATTAAAATTCCTTCAAAAAGAGGACCTCAGGCACTGCGTTTAATTTTAGATGATTATCAGCAACATAAAGAAAATGGAGAAGATTTTTTGGCGTATTACGACAGAAAAGAGCAAATGTATTTCTATGATTTTTTAAAACCTTTATCAGATACAGATAATTTAAATGAAGATGATTTTGTAGATTGGGGGCATGATAAAGCGTATGTTCAGGAAGTAGGAGTTGGAGAATGTGCTGGAGTAGTTATAGATTTGGTTGCTACACTTTTATTTGAAAGTGAAGAAAAAATAGAAAAAGCGCAGTTTTCTTTAGAAGAGAAAAAATGGGCAGATAGTATTTACCAATCGTATACCTCATTAATAAATACTGCAAAAGCATTATTAATAGGAGAAAATAAAAAGACCAATACCCAAGCGGGGATAATAAATCAGTTTGACGAAGTGTTTGTCGCACCCGGAAAGATTTCACTAAACACCACTTTCCATGATCTCGTTTATCAAATTAAAATTAATAAACCATCTGAAACATTTGCAAAATCGTTTTTAGAAGACGCGCAAGCTTTTTACAAAAAAGCAGATGCTTTCAGAAGATTAGAATTAGCTAATGCAGACAAATAACCAACCAAAACTGACTTTAATAGGGGCAGGTCCGGGAGATCCGGATTTGCTTACTATTAAGGGTATGAAAACTTTACAAGCTGCCAATGTTGTTTTATACGACGCATTGGTGAATCCACAATTATTGGATCATGCGCCAAATGCGGAGCATATTTTTGTGGGAAAAAGAAAAGGATGCTATGCATACCAACAAGAACAAATAAACGAACTTATTGTAAGTAGCGCTAAAGCTCATGGACATGTAGTGCGTTTAAAAGGAGGCGATCCTTTTGTTTTTGGAAGAGGATCTGAAGAAATGGAGTATGCAATTGCTCATGGAATTGAAACTGATTTTGTGCCTGGAATTTCTTCTGCTTTGGCAGTACCAGCATATCAAAATATTCCGTTGACAAAAAGAGGAAGTTCAGAAAGTTTTTGGGTAATTACGGGCACCACCAAAGCTCATAAACTATCAAATGATGTTGTTTTAGCTTCAAAATCATCTGCAACTGTGGTGATTTTAATGGGAATGAGTAAGCTTTCAGAAATAACAACTTTATTTAAAAATGAAAGTAAACACGAAGTGCCTGTTGCTATTATTCAGAGTGGAACAACACCAGAAGAAAAAATAGGAATCGGAACAATAGCTACTATAGAAACTGTGGTTGAGCAACAAAAACTTACCAATCCAGCAATTATTGTAATTGGGGAGGTGGTAAACCATAGAGAAAAGATATTGGAAATTAGTAGCCAAGTTGCTACAGTATAATTGAAGAGGATGGAAACGGGAGAACGGAATGAATTATATCCAGTTTTTTTAAAAGTAAATAACCTTAATATACTAATTGTTGGAGGAGGAAATGTTGCTTTAGAGAAGCTTACTTTTTTACTAAAGTCAAGTCCAAATGCAAAAGTGCAAATGGTGGCGCCACACTTTAGAGAAGAAACTATTAGTAAGGCAAAGGCTCATAATGTAGAAATGATTACAGATGTGTATGCTGAAAATTATTTAACAGCTAAGCATATTGTTATAGCTACAACAGATAAAGAAGAAGTAAACGTTAAGGTTTATAAAGATTGTAAGGAACAAAATATTTTGGTAAATGTAGCCGATAATCCGCCATATTGCGATTTCTATATGGGGGGGATTGTAACCAAAGGAAATGTGAAAATAGCCATTTCTACTAATGGGAAATCTCCTACTACAGCCAAAAGATTACGTCAGTTTTTTGAAGAAGTGATTCCAGAGAATATCGATGATCTTGTTCAGAACTTAAATGAATATAGAAAAACCATCAAGGGGAATTTTGAGGAAAAAGTTGAGAAACTAAACGAATTTACCAAGAGTTTAGTGGAAAAATAGAAAAAGAAAAAGTTAGAAATGTTATTGTAAATCCCATAACGTAAATGGGGAAAGTTAAAAGTCATGATTAAAACAGATATACTAATAATAGGAGCAGGGCCAACGGGATTATTCACTGTTTTTGAAGCGGGATTATTAAAATTGAAGTGCCATTTAATTGATGCCTTACCACAACCAGGAGGGCAATGTTCTGAGATTTATCCAAAAAAACCAATTTATGATATTCCTGGTTTTCCAGAGATTTTGGCTGGCGATTTGGTAAAAAATCTTTTAGAGCAAATTAAATCTTTTGAACCTACTTATACCTTGGGAGAAAGAGCGGAAACGATTGAAAAATTAGAAGACGAAAGCTTTATTGTAACCACCAATAAGGGAACAAAACACCATGCGCCAGTAGTTGTAATTGCTGGAGGATTAGGAAGTTTTGAGCCTAGAAAGCCACAGTTAGAAAATATAGATAAGTATGAAGATAATGGGGTTTCTTACATTATAAAAGACCCAGAAGTTTACAGAGATAAAAAAGTATTGATAGCTGGGGGTGGAGATTCTGCCTTGGATTGGTCTATTTATTTAGCCGATGTTGCTTCGGAAGTTTATTTAGTACACCGCAGAAATGAATTTAGAGGTGCCTTAGATTCTGTTGAAAAAGTAGCAGAACTTTCTAAAAAAGGAAAAGTAGAGTTAATTACCGAAGCAGAGGTAACGCAGCTACATGGAGAAGATACATTGGAAGCGGTAACCGTAAAACATCTTAAAAATGGCGAATCTCATGTGGAGGTAGATAATTTTATTCCACTTTTTGGATTGTCACCAAAGTTAGGACCAATTGCAAATTGGGGCTTGGAGATAGAAAAGAATGCTATAAAGGTGAATAATGCGTATGATTATTCTACCAATATTCCGGGGGTTTATGCTATTGGCGATGTAAATACATACCCTGGGAAATTAAAGTTAATTCTTTCTGGTTTCCATGAAGCAGCAGTAATGTGTCAGAGTGCTTACCAACGTATTTTTCCAGACAAAAAATATGTAATGAAATATACAACTGTTGGTGGAGTTCAAGGATTTGATGGAACTAAAAAAGAAGCTAAAAAAGAAGTGATTAAAAGTATTGTTTAAGAGCAATTTCTTTTAGAATTTATAAAAAGCAAATCCGTTGAAAGATACAGATTTGCTTTTGTTTTTTAGAGACATTTTTTTCAGAATAAATTAAACAAGAGGCATTTGCTTAACAGTAAAATGTGCGCTATATTTGCATCAAAATTGTTCATAATTTTATTGAACGTTATCAAGAAAGGTGTAGGGATTAGACCCGCAGAAGCCTTAGCAACCCTTTATGTACTTCAATTAACAAGGAAGTTTTCTTAGAGAAGGTGCTACGTTCTACCGTAGATAATACGGACAGATAACAAAAAGACTTCCTTTTTTTTATTTCACACCCTCTTGATATACATATTACAAATTACGCTTTGAAGCGTATAATTATTTTATACTATTTTAAGTAGAACTGAATGAAGGATATTAGAAAAGAACTCGAAAAGAGAATTTTAGTGCTCGATGGAGCTATGGGAACGATGTTGCAGCGCTATAAATTTACTGAAGAAGATTTTCGTGGAGAGCGTTTCAAGGACTTTGAACACCCTTTGCAAGGGAATAATGACCTGTTGTCTTTAACCCAACCAAAGGCAATTGCAGAAGTTCATGCAAAATATTTTGAGGCTGGAGCAGATATTATAGAGACCAATACATTTTCTGGGACTACTATTGCAATGGCCGATTATCATTTAGAAGACATTGTTTACGAATTAAATTACGAATCTGCTAAAATTGCTAAGCAAGTAGCGGATAAATTTACTGCAGAGAATCCTGAGAAACCTCGTTTTGTAGCAGGTGCTATGGGACCTACAAATAGAACAGCAAGTATGTCTCCAGATGTTAACGACCCAGGGTATCGAGCAGTTACTTTTGATGAACTTCGTATTGCATACAAGCAACAAGTAGAAGGGTTGGTAGATGGTGGAGTGGATGTTTTATTAGTAGAAACTATTTTTGACACTCTAAATGCTAAAGCAGCTTTATTTGCAATTGAAGAAGTAAAAGAAGAGCGAGGAATTGATATTCCAATTATGGTAAGTGGTACAATTACGGATGCTTCGGGGAGAACTCTATCAGGACAAACTGCAGAGGCTTTTTTAATAAGTATATCTCATATTCCACTTTTAAGTGTAGGTTTTAATTGTGCCCTTGGAGCCGATCAATTATTGCCATATGTAAAACGATTATCGCAGCAATCGCCTTTCTATATTTCAGCTTATCCAAACGCAGGCTTACCAAATCATTTTGGAGAATATGATCAAACAGCTAAAGAAATGCAAAAATTGGTGCGTAATTATATGGAAGAATATGTGGTGAATATTGTAGGAGGATGCTGTGGAACTACTCCAGATCATATAAGGTTATTGTCGGAAATAGCTTCGGAATTTGAGCCAAGAAAAGTAGTAGTTGAGAGCTATAATTAAATGAATAATTGTCATGCTGAGCTTGTCGAAGCATAGGGTCATGAATAAAGAATAAGGAAGGACTATAAACGATGAACGACGAACGAATAACGAATAACGATAAACGAAAACCGAAAAGCGAAAAACGAAAACCGCTAGTTTTATCTGGTTTAGAACCTTTGGTAATTGATGGGAACACCAATTTTGTAAATGTTGGAGAGCGAACTAATGTTACAGGTTCTCGAAAATTTCTTCGGTTAATTAAAGAAGAAAATTTTGACGAAGCATTAGAAGTAGCAAGAGCTCAGGTGGAAGGAGGAGCACAGATCATCGATGTAAATATGGATGAAGGGATGCTCGATGGGAAATGGGCAATGGTGAAGTTTTTAAATTTGATTGCTGCGGAGCCAGATATTGCACGTGTTCCAATTATGATAGATAGTTCTAAATGGGACATCATAGAAGCTGGACTTCAAGTTACGCAAGGTAAAGGGATAGTAAATTCTATCAGTTTAAAAGAAGGAGAGCCAGAGTTTATAGAGCGAGCAAAATTGATAAAACGTTACGGAGCAGCTGTAATTGTAATGGCATTTGATGAAGTTGGTCAAGCAGATTCTTACGAAAGACGAATTGAAATTTGTAAGCGTTCTTACGATATTTTAGTTGAGAAAGTTAAGTTTTCTCCTCAGGACATTATCTTCGATCCAAATATATTTCCAGTAGGAACAGGGATGGAAGAGCACCGTCAAAATGCGGTAGATTTCTTTCGTGCTACTAAATGGATTCGGGAAAACCTTCCTCATGCGCATATTAGTGGAGGGGTGAGTAATGTGTCCTTTTCCTTCCGTGGAAATAATACAGTAAGAGAAGCAATGAATGCTGCCTTTTTGTATCATGGAATACAGCATGGAATGACTATGGGGATTGTAAATCCTGAAATGTTAGAGATTTATGATGAGATAAATAAAGAATTATTAGTTTACATTGAAGATGTACTCCTTGATCGAAGAGAGGATGCTACAGAGCGTTTACTTGATTATGCTGAAACGGTAAAAGGCAATGGAAAAGTAAACGAAAAGCAAGCGCAAGAATGGCGTAGTGGTACTTTACAGGAACGAATTACGCACTCCTTAGTAAAAGGAGTTTTAGAATTTGTAGAGGATGATGCAGAAGAGGCTCGCCAAGCAGTAGATAAACCCATTGAGGTTATCGAAGGGTATTTAATGAATGGAATGAATGTAGTTGGAGACCTCTTTGGAAGTGGGAAAATGTTTCTGCCACAGGTAGTAAAATCTGCTCGTGTAATGAAGAAAGCAGTAGCTTATTTATTACCATATATCGAAGCAGAAAAAGATGAGAGGTCTCGATCAGCCGGAAAGGTTTTAATGGCAACCGTAAAAGGAGATGTTCATGACATAGGAAAAAATATTGTAAGCGTTGTTTTAGGTTGTAATAATTATGAAATTGTAGACCTTGGAGTGATGGTGCCGCCAGAAAAAATAATTCAAGCGGCTATAGACCAAGAGGTAGATATTATAGGGCTTAGCGGACTTATAACGCCATCGTTGGATGAAATGGTTTATCTGGCTAAAGAGTTAGAGAAATTAAATTTAAATATTCCAGTAATGATAGGTGGGGCTACAACTTCACGTGCGCATACGGCTGTAAAAATTGCTCCTGAATATTCTAAAACTGTAGTCCATGTAAACGATGCTTCTCGTGCTGTAAATGTAGCAGGAAGCCTAATGAATCCGAAGCTGAAAGAAGCTTATGGTGTTTCATTAAGAAGTGAATATGATAAACTTAGAGAAGGATTTTTGAATCGTTCTCGTGAGAAGAACTTCTTAACCATTGAACAGGCTAGAAAGAATAAATTACAATTAAATTGGGAGGAATTTACGCCTGAAAAACCAAATTTTATTGGGGTGAAACAGGTGGAAATTTCTTTAGATAAATTAAGACCATATATAGATTGGACTCCTTTTTTTAGATCGTGGGAATTACATGGAAAGTATCCTGCTATTTTAGAAGATGAGGTAGTTGGTACCGAAGCTACAAAACTATTTGCAGAGGCTACAACAATGCTAAATAGTATTATTGATGAAAAGTGGCTTACCGCAAAAGGGATTTTAGGGATTTTTCCTGCAAATCAAGTAGATGATGACGATATACAGTTGTATGACGAAGCAGGGAAAGAGTTGAATAAATTCCTAACCTTACGTCAGCAATCAGAAAAAAATAAGCGTGCTTCTAATATAGCATTGGCAGATTTTATAGCACCAAAAGAAATTGGAAAACAAGATTATGTGGGAGCTTTCTGTGTTACAACTGGTTTTGGAGTAGACGAAATATCTGATAAATATGTTAAAGATTTAGACGATTATAATTCGATAATGATTAAAGCACTTGCCGACCGATTAGCAGAAGCCTTTGCAGAGTATTTGCACGAGCAAGTTCGTAAAGAAATTTGGGGGTATGATTCTGATGAGAAGTTGTCTAATGAAGAGCTTATTAAAGAGAATTATAAAGGGATTCGTCCGGCTCCAGGATATCCTGCTTGTCCAGATCACTTGGAGAAAAAAGTAATTTGGGAAGTTCTAAATGTAGAAGAGGAAATAGGAGTGAAGTTAACAGATAGCCTTGCCATGTGGCCAGCATCATCAGTATCAGGGTACTATTTTGCTAATCCTGAAAGTAAATATTTTGGTTTAGGGAAAATTAAAGAAGACCAAGTTGCCGATTATGCAAAGCGTAGAAATATTAGTATTGAAGAGGCTACAAAATGGCTAAATCCTAATATTGCGGATTAGAAAAAGTTAAAAAGTAGAAAGTTTATAGTTTCTAAAATTAGAAAGTAAAAACTATGAAGCAGCAATAACCAGGATATGAAACCAAAATTTATAGAGTTAGCTTTAGGGAGTCATCTTATATCTCATGGCTATGATGAAAATAATAGAGAAATTACTGAAGTAGTTTCAATAGAAGGATTTTCAAAAAAGCTGGTTTCAGTTTCAAGAGTAAAATCTTTGAGTGAAAAATATATTTTAACAGATTATCTTGATGGGCGATGGATTTATTGGGAATATGAAGGAGATTTTGAAGATGTTAAGAAGCTATTGCTGTAATAAAGTTGTAAAGTTGAAAGTAATAAAGTAAAAAAACACTAAAATATGTTAATCTGAATTTGCTTCAGGTTCGTATAAAATAAAACCTATTTAGTAAAAAATGAAAGTAACCGATCATATAAAAAAAGCCAACGGGAAAACAATGTTTTCTTTTGAAATTATCCCACCTCAAAAGGGTAAAAATATTCAGGAATTATATAATAATATAGATCCATTAATGGAGTTTAATCCTCCTTTTATAGATGTAACAACCTCTAGAGAAGAATTTGTTTACATTGAAAGAGATGGGCTTTTTGATCGTAAGGTTACTCGTATGCGTCCTGGAACTGTAGGAATTTGCGCTGCTTTAAAACATAAATACAATGTAGATACCATTCCACATGTACTTTGTGGTGGATTTACAAAGGAAGAAACGGAGTATTTATTGGTAGATTGCCAGTATTTAGGAATAGAAAATGTTATGGCACTTCGGGGAGATGCAATGAAACATCAACGCTATTTTGAACCAACAGATGGCGGACATACCTACGCTACCGAATTGGTTACGCAAATAAGAAATATGTGTGAAGGAAAATACCTTCATGAAACTATAGAAGCAAGTAATTGCTCAGATTTTTGCATCGGGGTAGCAGGGTATCCTGAAAAACACTTGGAAGCTCCTTCATTAGATTTTGATCTTAAAAAATTAAAAGAAAAGGTAGATGCGGGTGCAGATTATATTGTAACACAAATGTTTTTTGATA
Source organism: Galbibacter orientalis DSM 19592 (assembly GCF_000260115.1). GTDB lineage: Bacteria > Bacteroidota > Bacteroidia > Flavobacteriales > Flavobacteriaceae > Galbibacter > Galbibacter orientalis. The sequence continues at coordinate 1,666,442 of NZ_JH651379.1, forward strand.
ATAGTAAGTTTTTTGAGTTTCTAGAAAAAGCTAAATCCGCAGGAATTAATGTGCCAATTATTCCTGGAATCAAGCCTATTGCTGTTAAAAAGCACTTGCAATTATTGCCTCAGGTTTTTAAAATAGATTTACCTGAAGATTTAGTGAATGCTGTAGATAGCTGTAAGAACAATAAAGAGGTTCGCCAAGTAGGAATTGAATGGTGTATTCAACAATCTAAAGAACTTAAAGACGCAGGTGTTCCATTATTGCATTATTATTCTATGGGAAAATCGGACAATATTAAGGCTATTGCCTCCGCTTTATTTTAAAAATAAGGTTACTTTTGTTGCGAAATAAATTTTATGCAAAGAGTAGTTGTCATTCTTTTAGTAGCCCTTTCCGTTGTTTGTAATGCTCAGGAAAAGCCAAATTCATCCTATGTAGATCTGAGTTATTTCTATGGAAATATTTCTAGACATAATAACGATATTCTACATCTTATTACAGGTCATCCTGAAGGTTTTATTCTGAGTTGGAATAAAAAAACATATGGAAATAAAGAATGGGAGCAATTGTATAATTATCCAGATTATGGTGTCTCCTTAAGTTTTCAAGACTTTAAAAATGAATACATGGGAGATAACCTCGCCATTTATGGGCATTATAATTTTTATTTTTTTAATAGAAATTTGATGTTGAGAATTGGTCAAGGTATTGCTTTAGCAGGAAAACCATATGATAAAGAAGAGAACTACAGAAATGTAGCTTTTGGTTCAAAAGTACTTAGCAGTACTTATTTAATGCTGAATTATAAAAAAGAACGCATTTTTAATCGACTTGGAGTGCAGGGGGGATTGTCTCTTATTCATTATTCCAACGGAAATACCAAAGCGCCAAATACTAGTATCAATTCAATTACACTAAATATTGGGATTAATTATCAGTTAGAAACAATAGAGCCAGAATACAAAGTAACCGAAGGTTTAACTAATAGATTTAATGAGCCTGTTCGATATAATTTTGTGTTTAGAACTGGTGTTAACCAAAGTGATGTTATCGATAGCGGGCAATTTCCTTTCTATATTTTTTCTTTTTATGCTGATAAGCGAATCAATAAAAAAAGTGCCATACAATTAGGAACCGATGTTTTCTATTCTAATTTTTTAAAGGAATATATAAAATATAGTAGTATTGCCTACCCTGAAAGGGGCTTGGATGGAACAGAAGATTATAAACGTGCTGGGATTTTTGTTGGTCACGAATTGTTTATCAATCGGCTTTCCGTGGTTACGCAAGCGGGCTATTACCTGTATTATCCTATAGATTATGAAGGCAGAATGTATTTGCGTGGCGGTGTAAAAGGATACTTAACTAAAAAGAAAAAGTTGTTTGCAGTGGTTGCAGTTAAAGCCCATGCAGCACAAGCAGAAGCTGTAGAAGTAGGAATTGGGTATAGGTTATAATTTTTTAGATGAAACTTTCGTGGAAAGATTCATTAGAACCAAATTAGATACTGTAAAAAAGGAAATGAATAGATCAAAGATTTTCAAGATAAGGCGTTTAATTTAAATTTATTCGTGTGAATAAAAACATACAAAATAATATAGCTTTCTTCGGTATAATTTTCTTGTTAATTTTTACTAGTTGCGATAGTAAAGATGCGAACGATTGTATTCAAGCTTCAGGAACTGTAGTTAAGGAAGAACGACCAGTAACTCCTTTTTCTAAAATTTTGGTAAATGAAGGCGTTTCCATGATTATCAAACAAGGCGATGTTTATAAAGTAGAAATTGAATCTGGAGAAAACTTATTAAACGATATCAAAGTAGAAGTAGTAGACAACCAATTAATCTTAACCGATACTAATGTTTGTAATTATGTTAGAGAGTACGACAATACAAATATTTATGTAACCGCACCAACTATTTCTGAAATTAGAAGCGCTACTCAAAGAGAGATTTATTCTGATGGTGTAATTGAAGGAGAAAGATTAGTAGTTTATTCTGAAAATTATCAGAATAATGAATACCTAACAAGTGCTAATATTTATTTGGATGTAAATGTTACTTCTTTTCAAATAATATTTAATGGAATTTCTAATATTTTCATAGATGGTACAGCAACCAATTTGAATGTTAATATGGCATCGGGAAATGGTCGTTTTGAAGGGCGAAATTTTTCCGTAGAAAATGCAACTATTTACCATCGGAGTTCTAATGATGTAATTGTAAAAGCATCCAAATCCTTAAAAGGAGATATCTATAGTACAGGAGATGTTATTTCTGTTGGAACACCAGAATCTGTGCAAGTAAATGAACATTACAAAGGGAAGCTTATTTATGAAGATTAATCTTAAGATTGTTGTTCTATTGGTTTTTAGTGTTGTAGCCACAGCCCAAAAGGTAACCCATCAAGAATTAGAACACTTAATTAAGGAGGGTAAAATCAAGGAATTGAAAGAAATTGTTTCTAGTAATGAAATAAATGTAGGGACAGTTGGTGTTGAAATAGGAGAAGTGCCGCTATTATTCCCTGCTTGTAGTGGAGGGGATTTAGAGATTATTGAATACTTATTACAACAAGGTGCAAATCCAAATTCAGTTTCAAGATATGGAATGCCTGCTAATTGGGCTGCTGAGCGTGGAAATTTAGCGACTATTAATTTATTGTTGGATTATGGTTTTGATCCAAAAAAAGAAACATTAGCATACTGGATGAAACAATTTAATGAAAAGGATTCGCTCCCTCCATTAATGAAAAAGCTCACTAATTATGTAGCTAAAAATAAACTCCCAATTACAGACCTTCCTTATACAGCATATACAGATCCAAGTGATCCATTAATACTTACAGCCGCTATTTTTTACGACAGTATAGGAGACTTTACTCTTGCAAAGCGACTCATAACAGCGGGGACTAACGTTAATTTATCTGACAAAAAAGGGAAAACTGCTTTGCATAATGCCATAGAGAGCTTTAATATTGATGCGGTTAACTTTTTGATTAAAAATAGAGCCAACGTCAATAAGCCTATTAAAAGTGAACAAATGTTTGAATTGTTTCACCGTAAAGAATATAATGATAATATAACTCCTTTACATTATGTGTTATATCTGGCTACTCATAATTCAGAATCTTATAATACCCATAAAAAACAAGTCTATAAAATAGCAAAATCCCTTGTAAAGGCTGGTGCAAATCCTAATGCAATTACTATTTCTGATAGTCTTAGTGTTCTTCAAAAAGCCGATAAGCTAGGCGATCCTACCCTTATTAAAATTATTTCTCGCTCAAAATGATTGTTTTTTAGAATTCAGCTTTGTTTTTAACTTCCTCTAAGGCAATGAACAGTTTTAAAAATAGATTATAGTATCAATTTAGTATTTTATAATCTAAAAAAATCATTTATTGTAAATAATTTTCTATATTTAATCTAATTTATGAATCGGAATAATCTATCAAAGTATCAAACTCTTTTTTTAAATCCCTCATTGAGGGGTTTATTGCCCAGAGTCTGTGCTGAGTTTACCGAAGGGCTCTGCGTCGAAATGGATTAAATTATTTTTTCCTTTGAATACCTCGTAAGCTTGCCTCGAGGTAGTTGATTTCCGAAACTACATATTTAAAAATCGTATACTTCTATTTCGAAGTTAAGCTTGATACAGTCTTAGCTATGAAGAAGAAATGGAAATAAGAGCAGAAGTGTGTTTCTTCAATAAAAGGAAGGTTAAATTATATCTTTTAGTATGAATTAATCTTAATTATAAAGAAAATACTAAAAGGTGTTGAAGTAAAAATATAAGATAATAGATTAAAATAAATAGCTTAATTAATCATGAAAATAAAAAATAGAATTATAGTACTTTTATTAGCTCCAATAGCATTGTTTTTTTTAACTGCGGGACATCATTTCGAAACCGATTTGGCAAAGAAATATCCTGAGATGGATTTGTTAGATCTATTTGTGTTTAAATCTACAGAATCTAACAAAACAGTGTTTCTAGCAGATATAAATCCTAAATCAAAAAAAGATAGTTTTAATTTTTCGTCTAAAGGAATATATAAATTTCATATAGCTAAAAATAAAGAGTTTGACAAAGGACAGCTGTTCAGTTTTACCTTTAAAAACAATGAGGTACAGATGTACTGGGACGATCAACCAGAAAATAGTTTACATGAAACAGGAACTTTAATTGCCGAGGGGCCAATTAATAGAGTTTTAGAATTAGATAACGGTATTAAAATATGGACTGGAACTACATATGATAATTTTCAGGGGAATGCAGTAGGAGCAGAAGCGTTTAAGCATAAAGTGCTTGAAAAAAAAGAGTATGATTTGTCTACTTTTGATGTTGGAGAAAAAGGGAATTTTTTCGGGAAAGGAAATGCTGCTGTCATAGTGTTTGAAATTCCAAATGAGTTTTTGTCAGAAGATATTTTTTATTACGCATCAACTTCGCTTGAGGAAGAACCAGGTCACTGGCATCAAGTAAACCATATTGCTAATGTATTATTCCCTCATTTTTATATGGGATATGAAGATAAATTAAGGTCTAAATATGGTTCTCAAGGAGCAGTGGTAGATGAAGAAATAAAGCAAAATGTAATAGAAAATCTAAGTAATTATGTTAATGCAGCTGGAATTCAAAAAGATACAGATGCATATTTAAAACAATTAATGGAACGAATTTATCCAGATATCGTACCCTATAAAATTGGAACCAAGGCGCATTACGGAATGGAAAAATTTAATGGAAGACCACTACATGAAGACGCAATGAATGTTACTTTAGGACTTATGGTAGGCTCTGAAACCCCAATAGATGATAAAGTAGCTATTAAATTAGAGCGTTACCAACCCAACTTCCCTTATACCATACCAATAGATAAAGCATATATAGATGCCTTAGATAAAAGAGTTAAGGTGGTAACGGTAAATGCAATAAAAGAGAATGAAAAAAACTATGAGTATTTACCTCAGAAAGATGCGAACGAATTAGAGGGAGAGCCTTTTAATATATGGAGTTATATTTTAATTGGGATGGTAGTGTTATTTGGGGTCTTTATACTTTTTAGTAAGAAAAAGTAATTAAAAAACATTAATGTCTGAGTAAAAATACAAGACCGTGCCGTTATAAGAGTAAAGACTAAATTATATAGATTAATAAGTAAATCCGGAGAGCTCGTGCTTAGTTCTTCGGATTTTTTTATAAAAGCACTATAAACTTATTCTAGTACACTAACTTAAATTTAATAGTTTAACCTAACTTTGAAATAAAAAAGTTGTAGCAAGAGATGGAAGTAGATAAAAAAAAGAGAATCGTAATTGTAGGAGGTGGTTTTGCAGGGATTGAACTCATTAATAAGCTAAAAAAATCTGATGTTTATGAGGTAGTTTTAGTCGACTTAAATAATTATAATTTCTTTCCTCCTTTGCTTTATCAAGTAGCTTCTGGTTTTATGGAGCCATCTGCAATTAGTTACCCATTTCGGAAAATATTGAGAGGGAAAGAAAATGTTAGATTCCGATTGGGAGCTTTGCAAAAAGTAGTTTCTGAAGAAAATAAAATAGTGCTTAGCAATGGGGAGTTGTTTTATGATATACTGATAATGGCAACGGGAACAGAAACCAATTTTTTTGGGAATGAGAATGTTAAAAAGCACTCATTACCAATGAAAACAATTGGGGATGCACTGGCTTTACGGAATTTACTTTTTACACGTTTAGAAAGAGCCACGCGTGTACAAGATCCATTGCACAGAAAAAAATTATTATCTTTTGTAATAGCTGGAGCTGGTCCTACAGGCGTTGAACTCTCTGGAATTTTGGCAGAGATGCGTAAACATATTATAACAAAAGATTATCCAGAACTGGTTAAAGAAGATTTAGGAGAAGTTTATTTATTAGATGGACTGGATGCAGTATTGGCTCCGATGTCTGAGAAATCCCAAAAGTATTCTCAAGAGAAATTGGAAGGTTTGGGAGTAAAAGTAAAGCTTAAAACACTTGTTACTGATTTTAAAGAGGATGTTGTTTACTTATCTGATGATACTACTATTGATTCTAAAAATTTAATTTGGGCCGCAGGAGTATCGGCAAAAGTATTTGACGGTTTTAAGAAAGAAGACTATGGAAGAGGTCGCCGATTAAAAACAAATGAATTTAACCTTGTAGATGGTTATACCAATATTTATGCTGTTGGAGATACAGCTATTTTGGCTGGAGATAAAAAATATCCCGACGGGCATCCTCAAGTAGCTCAAGTTGCAATACAACAAGCGGAAAATTTAGGAGAAAACTTATTGAAAAATAAAGGAGATTGGAAGGCTTTTGAATATGCCGATAAAGGTTCAATGGCAATTATTGGACGTAATAAAGCGGTTACAGACGGTCCTAATGAAAGCTTCTTTTTGAAAGGATTTCCTGCATGGTTTATATGGATTTTTGTACATATCATGTCGCTTGTTAATTATAAAAATAGACTTCGTGCATTGTATGACTGGACAGGGTATTATTTCAAAAAAGATCAATCGTTTAGAATGATTATTAAACCTACAGATACAAAGAGTTAATCCCTTACAGGGGGCTAATTTCCCAACGCCTGCTTCTGAATTTATAGAAGGGTTTTGTGTCGAAATGAGTTAAAATCTGTTTCCTTTGACCACCTGGTGGGCTTGCTTCCTAGGTAGTTAATTTTAAATAAAAACAATCAAATTAATTAAACCAACCAAAAACATGAGAATAACATCATTGCTATTTATTATAGTAACAGCTTTACTATATTCCTGTAACTCTAAAAAAGGTATAAAAAAAGAAGATAAGCTAGATTTAATAGGAACTTGGAAATTGGTTTCTGCTACAGTAATTCAGGAAAAGGATACTTCGGTAACCGATTTTACTACTGGACAAGAAATGATTAAAATTATAAACGAAACTCATTTTGCTTTTTTGCGTCACGACTTAAACCATGGTAAGGACAGCACTGCTATATACGCAGCCGGAGGAGGTTCTTATACAGTAAACGGGAATATTTATACTGAAAACCTTGAATATTTTAATAATAGAGATTGGGAAGGACACAGCTTTGATTTAGAATACCGAATAGAGGGAGATACACTTTATACAACTGCTATTGAAAAGATAGAAAAGTTAAATGTAAACCATCTAAATATTGAAAAATTTGTTCGAATTTCTAAATAATTATTGATTAGTTAACTCTACAAATAAACTCTCTAGATTTTTATTTTTTTGATTTAGTTGTAGGGTTTTTAAACCGTTATCGTGTGCAAAATCAAAAACAGATGCGCGCATATCTTTATTGGTTTCAAAAGTAATTTCGTAAACAAAACCTATCTTGTTTTTAACGTGTTTTACATTTGGTAATTTAAGAAGAAAAGCTTCTTCTACACGGTAATCAAATTCAACTTCAATAATTTGTTCTTTGGCTTCTCTAAGTTCCGTGAGTTTTTTATCAGCAACAATTGCTCCTTTATTAATAATTATAACACGGTCGCAAATTGCTTCCACTTCCTGCATAATATGTGTAGAAAGTAAAATAGTTTTCTCTCCACCAATATCTTTAATCAATTTTCTAACTTCTAGCAATTGGTTAGGATCTAATCCTGTAGTAGGTTCATCTAAAATTAAAACCTCAGGATTACCAATTAGAGATGCGGCCAATCCAACGCGCTGCCTATATCCTTTTGATAAGGCACCAATTTTTTTATTAGCCTCTGGCAACAAACCGCATTGGGAAATTACAGTTGCAATAGTGTCTTTAGAAACCTTATATAGGCTTGCTGTGTAGCTTAGGTATTCTCTTACATACATATCTAAATGTAGCGGATTATGTTCTGGGAGATAGCCAACACTTTTTTGAACTCCTATTTTATGTGTTTTAATATCGTAATTATTTACTTTAGCATCTCCTTCTGTTGGAGTAAGGTAGGTGGTTAAAATCTTCATCATAGTAGATTTTCCAGCACCATTTGGGCCTAAAAAACCAACTATTTCTCCTTTTTTAATGCTGAAAGAAACATTTTTTAGAGCTTCTTGAGCTCCATATTTTTTTGTGATATTTAAAACTTCTATAGACATATTTCAAATGTAGTAGTAAAGTTTGAAAGTAGAAAGGGTAATTTTTGAAAGCTTTTTTAATCTTTCATAAGGTTTAATACCTGCGCTACTTGTAATAAAGAAATTACTTTATTCGTAATAATTCTTTTGCTAGAGCTATCATTTTTGGATTACCAGTATGTTTATTAGGCTCGTCCGACAATTTTACTGTTGGCAACCACTCTTGGTCGCTCGTCAACACATCTGTAAGCTTAATTACAATATTCATTGGTTTTAGACCTACATCGTTAGTTAAATTCGTACCTATTCCGAAGGAAAGTCCTATTTTTCCTTTGCAAGCTTTTGTAATAGATTCGACTTTTCTAGGGTTTAATCCGTCAGAAAAAATAATGTATTTGTAGAGTGGATTTATTCCATGACTTTTATAATGTGCAATAGTTTTTTCGGCAAACTCAATTGGATCGCCGCTATCATGTCTAACGCCATCAAACAGTTTAGCAAACTTGGTGTCGAATTGCTTAAAGAAAACCTCTGTAGTGTATGTATCAGAAAGCGCCACTCCTAAGTCGCCTCGGTAAACATCTACCCAATGTTCTAGAGACATGGCGTTTGCCATTTTAAAACCATACTCCGCCGCATGGAACATAAACCACTCATGGGCGTGTGTTCCAATTGGTTTTACATTATATAGCATTGCCATATGCACATTACTAGAACCAATAAAGCTTTTTCCTTTGTAGGAAGAAAGTGTGTGTACCACCTCTCGGTGTGTTCTGTAGGAATGCCTTCTGCGAGTTCCAAATTCAGCAAAAGTTACTCCTAATTCATTATAGAGTTTTATTTTATCAAGTGTATTAGAAACTACCTTTTCTTTTTTCCAACCTTCTTGATGGGTCAGTTCATAAAACAATTCGCTAATCATTGCTAAAAGCGGTACTTCCCACAAAATGGTTCGATACCAATATCCAGAAACATACACTTCTAAGTCTTCCCCTGTTTGTCTAATTGATACTTCGGATGGGTCGTATCTGTATCCTTCTAAAAAATCTACATAAGCAGGGTTTAAGTATTGACAATTTTCACGTAAAAACTTTTTCTCGTCTTTCGTAAGTTGTAATAATGCCATATTATCTACAGCGGTTCGAAGCGCTTTATCAAATCCTGTAGGGAATTTATGTGCACCTCTATTTATAAACTTATACTTGGCCTGTGTATTTGGAAATAGTTTTACAACGGCACATTGCATTGTAAATTTATAGAAGTCGTTATCTAAAATAGAGTTGAAAACAGTATGGTTATGCTCTTTTAACATATGCTTTATTAATGCTGAAAGTTATTATATATTTTTTAGTCCTCATTGAGGGTCTAATTCCCCAGAACCTGTCCTGAGTTTACCGAAGGGCTCTGCGTCGAAATGAGATAAATTTGTTTCCTTTGAATACCTTGTGGGCTTGCCCTGAGGTAGTTGATTAAACTTATTTTACCCGAGTTCTATACCAAAAATACTACATTAAAATATTGTTGTCCGATAAAAGTTAACGGAATTTATTGAACTCCACTTATATCAAGGTTCAAATAGGGTTTTCAAAATAGCCCCCTTGTTATTAATAAAAATAAATAAAAAGAGGATTTTTGAAATGTTATTTCTTTAAACTATTTATTTTTAGGCATTTAAGATTTAGTCTTTGTTCTTTTTTCTTATAGCGAAGCGGTCTTGTATTTTTACTCGGACATTAATGACATTAAAAGATAAAAGCACTATTTTTCCTTAAACACAAAAACCTAAGAAGAGTATAATGTGGAGAATTATATTTAAGCTATCGTTCTAAACATTTTTTAATTTACATGGTTGTTCCCTTACATTCAATTTTTTAGGACAGAATAGATTTGTAGCCAAAAACTGAATGGAGGATTATCAATAAAACGTGATTTTTGAAATTAAATATTGAAAAAAAGTTAAGAAATTATATTTTTTTCAAAAAAAATTAAATGAGAGGTTCTATATTTCAAATTAATAATTACATTAGCAACGTAAACGAAAAAAACACATGTTAACAAACGCTTATATCTGGAACTTTTATTTTTTCTTCTTTTATTTCTTTAATAAAGGAACGGGACAGTTATAGGTTATTGTTAAAGTAAATTATATAGAGTCCCGGAATTATTTTCGGGACTTTTTTTTATGCAAAATTTGAATGAATAATAAAGTTGCAATACAAGGAATATTAGGTTCTTTTCACCACCAAGTGGCACAGGAATATTTTGGAAAAGAGGTAATTGTAGACGAATGTTTGTCTTTTGATGCTTTGGTGGATAGCTTGCTGAACAAGCATACAAATGTGGCGGTTATGGCTATTGAAAACTCAATAGCAGGTTCTATTATACCAAATTATGCGTTGATAGATGCTAATAATTTGCACATAATTGGAGAACACTATATTAATGTTCATCATAATTTATTGGCGCTAAAAGGGCAATCTATTGAAGATATAAAAGAGGTGTATTCACACCCAATGGCATTGCTTCAATGTAAAGTGTTTTTTAAGCAATATCCACATATTAAATTGATTGAAGATGCCGATACCGCAGAGGTTGCTAGGCGGATTCATCAAGGACAAATAAAAGGAATTGGAGCCATTGCAAGTAAGACTGCAGCGTCCATTTTTGAATTAGAGATGTTAGCTGAGGATATTCAAACGATAAAAAATAACGAAACACGTTTTGTTATTGTAAAAACAAAAAACTCTGTTATTCCTAAGGAAGAAATTAATAAGGCTTCTCTAATGTTTGAATTGGGAACAAAGCGAGGGAGTTTAGCAACGGTTTTAAATGTAATGAGCGATTGTAAGCTCAATCTTACTAAAATTCAGTCGTTGCCAAAAATAGAAACTCCATGGAGGTATTCCTTCTTTGTGGATTTAACTTTTGAACAATATGATGATTTTGAAAAAGCAAAATCGTTACTAGCCATTATGGCATCTCATTTTAAGGTGCATGGCGAATATAAAAATGCAAAAAAATGATACAAGTAGCCAAGCGTTTACATAGTGTTGAAGAATATTATTTCTCAAAAAAATTAAGAGAAGTACGGGGTTTAATTGCTGAAGGGAAACCTATTATTAATATGGGAATAGGGAGTCCAGATATGGCGCCCTCTGAGGAGGTTTTGCAGGCGTTAGTTTCTTCACTTCGTGAAGATAAAGCGCATCAATATCAAAGTTATCAGGGGTTGCCAGAGTTAAGAACGGCTGCAGCTAATTTTTATCAAGAGCATTTTAATGTTGCTATAGATAGTGAAAAAGAGATTTTACCTTTAATGGGCTCTAAAGAAGGGATTATGCACATTAGTATGGCTTTTTTAAATGAAGGCGATGAGGTTTTAATTCCAAATCCTGGATACCCAACATATACTTCGGTTACAAAATTGGTAGGGGCTAATCCTAAGTATTACAATTTGACTGAAAAGGGGAATTGGTTGCCAAATATAGAGGAGTTGGAAGCTACCGATCTTTCTAAAGTAAAAATGATGTGGCTTAGTTACCCGCATATGCCAACAGGAGCAAACGCTTCAAAACAGATTTTTAAAGATTTGGTGGCTTTTGCAAAGCGTAATAATATATTATTGGTAAACGACAATCCATATAGCTTTGTATTGAATGACAACAGATTGAGTATTCTAGAAATTGAAGGAGCAAAGGAGGTAGCTTTAGAACTTAATTCGTTGAGTAAAACTTTTAATATGGCAGGCTGGAGAGTAGGCTTTGTTTTAGGAAGTGCTCAACATTTGGATGCTGTTTTAAAAGTGAAAAGTAATATGGATAGCGGGATGTTTTATGGCTTGCAAAAAGGAGCTGTTAAGGCTTTAGAGTCTTCAATGGACTGGTATGCCGAATTAAATAAGGTTTACAAAAGACGTAGAGATTTAATTTTTCAATTAGCTGAGACTTTAAATTGTACGTATGATAAAAATGCTTCGGGGATGTTTGTATGGTCTAAATTGCCTGAAGGAGTAACTTCCGCAGAAAAATTTATTGATGATATATTGTATGATAAAAGCATATTTATAACTCCAGGAACCATTTTTGGGAGTAATGGAGAAGGATATATCCGGTTTTCACTTTGTGTAAAAGAAGACAAAATAAAGGAAGCAATAGATAGATTTTAGAGGAGGGGGAAAGAAGGTCAAAAAGATAGAGTAGAGGGAATAGAAAATAGAAAATAGAGAAGAGAGGATAGAGAAGAGAGAAGAGTGTACAGAGAGAGTAGATTGAAGAGTAATGAAAATAGAGAAGATAGAAGATAGAAGAGAGTAAAGAGAAATGGAAAAAGAGAAAAAATGATGGATTTGTTAATTCTAAATTGTGTGTCAGAACTTGTAAATAAAAATTCAAAATGAATGTATTTATAATAGGGTTAGGGCTCATAGGAGGGTCGATGGCAATCGACATGAAAGCTGCCAATAACGATATTAAAATTATTGGGTTTGATGCAGACCAAAACCATATGGAAGAAGCCTTAGCGCTTGGTTTTATAGATGAGAAGGGAGTTTTTGAAGATGTAAAGAATGCTGATGTAGTTATAATTTCTATTCCTGTAAATGTGTCTATAGATGTAACTCCTAAGGTGTTGGACATCGTAAAAGACGATACTTTGGTTTTTGATGTTGGTTCCACAAAAGTTAATATTTGTAGTGTTATAGAAAATCATCCAAAGCGAAGAAATTTTTTAGCAACACATCCAATTGCTGGGACAGAATTTTCTGGACCTAAAGCAGCAATTAAAGGATTGTATAAAGACAAAACAAATATTATTTGTGAGGTTGAAAAAACGGCTTTTAAGTTGCAAGAGCGTGCATTTACAATTTTTAACGATTTAGGAATGCGAATTAGGTATATGGAACCAAAAGCACATGATAGGCACATTGCATATGTATCGCATTTATCGCACATAAGTTCATTTATGTTAGGGAAAACGGTAATTGAAAAAGAAAAAAATGAACGAGATATTTTCGATATGGCAGGCAGTGGATTTGAGAGTACAGTACGTTTAGCCAAGAGTTCGCCCGCAATGTGGAGTCCTATTTTTGAGCATAATAAAGAAAATGTAATAGAAACATTAGACGAATATATTACCAATCTTCTGAGATTTAAGCAATTGATGGAAGAAGATGATTTTGAAGCTATTTATAAAGAAATGGCAGAAACAAATAGAATAAAAGAAATATTAAAAGGAATTTCAATCAAAACTTCATAAGTAAAATTAAAATGGAAAATTCAGCAGGATTAAGAACATGGTTAGACAAGATGAACTTAGATCATCCGCTAGTAATAGCAGGTCCATGTAGCGCAGAAACAGAAGAACAAGTATTAAAAATTGCTCACGAGCTTAAAGACAGCGATGTAAACTACTACCGTGCTGGAATTTGGAAGCCTAGAACTCGCCCAGGGAATTTTGAAGGTGTTGGTGCTATTGGTTTAGAGTGGTTAAAGAAAGTTAAAGAAGAAACGGGTTTAAAAACAGCTACCGAGGTTGCTAATAGAGCACACGTAGAATTAGCATTGGAGAACGATGTAGATTTATTATGGATTGGAGCACGCTCTACCGTAAGTCCGTTTATTATTCAAGAAATTGCAGACGCACTTGAAGGAACCGATAAGATTGTATTGGTAAAAAACCCAGTTAATCCAGACCTTTCTTTATGGTTAGGAGGGGTGGAACGTTTGTACAGCAAAAACATTAAAAACTTAGGAGTTATTCACAGAGGGTTTTCAACTTATGAGAAATCTAAATACCGTAATAATCCAGAGTGGCAATTGGCTATTGAACTTCAGAATAAATTTCCAGATTTACCTTTAATTTTAGATCCATCTCATATTACAGGAAATAGAGAAATGATTTTTGATGTTTCTCAAACTGCTTTAGATTTAAATTATGATGGATTAATGATTGAAACTCATAATAATCCTGATAAAGCATGGAGTGATGCTGCACAACAAGTTACTCCAGAGTCTTTAAAACAGATTATGCGTGATTTAAAAATTAGAAAAGAGACAGACGAAGAAGCAGATTATAATAATAAATTAACTAATTGTCGTGCTCAGATTGATGTTATCGATAATTCATTAGTAGAAATGCTAGGAAAAAGAATGAAGGTTTCTGATGAAATTGGAAAACTTAAAAAATCGCGTAACGTAGCCGTTCTTCAGTCTAAAAGATGGAATGAAATTCTTGGAAAAATGATAATGGATGGAGAAGAAAAAGGATTAAGTGAAGAATTTATTTTACGTATTTTTAAAGCAATTCACCAAGAATCTATTAACCACCAAGAAAAGGTAGTAAAAGGATAATTAAATTGTATAAATGGAAGTCAAAAGTACAGACGAAGAAGATCGCTAACTTCTAAATTTGTACTTTTGACTTCTTACTTTTTAATATGACGGGAATTGTTTATAAATCAACAGGAAGTTGGTATAGTGTTAAAACGGAAAATGGCAAGTTTTACAATTGTAGAATAAAGGGGAAGTTTAGAATTCAAGGTATAAAGAGTACTAATCCCATTGCTGTTGGAGATATTGTTACGCTAGACCTAGAAACTATTGGCGATGAAACTTTAGGGGTAATTAAAGATATCCACGAACGAAAAAATTATATCATTCGTAAATCGGTTAATCTTTCCAAAAGAACCCATATTATTGGCGCTAATATTGATAATGCTTTTCTGCTAATTACACTTAACAATCCCACTACATTTACCGATTTTATAGATCGTTTTTTGGTTACTTCAGAAGCATACCATGTAACTCCTATATTACTTTTTAATAAAATAGACACCTATACCGAAGCGGAATTAATAGACGTTCGTTACTTAATAAGTGTATATGAGCAAATAGGGTACAAGTGTATTGAAGTTTCTGCCAAAACTGGATTAAATATAGAAGAAGTTAAGTCTTTAATGACTGGTAAAACAAGTATTTTTTCTGGGCACTCAGGGGTAGGGAAATCTACATTAATAAATACAATAGAACCAGCGTTGGACTTAAAAACTTCTGAAATTTCAGAGCAACATAAGCAAGGGCAGCATACTACAACCTTTGCCGAAATGTTTGATCTTAGTTTTGATGCACGTATTATTGATACGCCAGGAATAAAAGGTTTTGGAATTGTGAATATGGAAAAATATGAAGTAGGAAATTATTTTCCAGAATTTTTTAAGCTGAAAAGTGAATGTAAGTTTAATAACTGTTTGCATATAGACGAGCCAAAGTGCGCTATTAAAGATGCTTTAGAAGAAGATAAAATAGCTTGGAGTCGTTATAAAAGTTATTTACAAATAATAGAAGGAGAAGAAGAAAATTATAGAACCGATATTTACGGCGATTGATTTTGGAAGCTGAAAAATGCTAAATAATTAGTTTTTGTTGTATGGTAAAGCCAAATAAGTTTCAAATCAATACTAACAACCAATCATCTATTAACTATTAACCAATAACCAATAACTAACAACCTATCAACTATCAACTATTAACCAAATCATGCGTATAGTTATACAAAGAGTTACAGAAGCTAGTGTTACCATAGAAGGCAAAGTAAAATCTGAAATTAAAAAAGGGTTGCTTGTTCTTTTAGGAATAGAGGATGCCGATACACAAGAAGATATAGCATGGCTTTGTCGGAAAATAGTAGGACTCCGTATTTTTAACGATGCAGAAGGCGTAATGAATTTGTCAATAAAAGATGTTGATGGAGATGCAATAGTTGTGAGTCAGTTTACCTTGCATGCTTCTACAAAAAAAGGAAACAGACCTTCCTATTTAAAAGCAGCAAAACCAGAGGTGTCAATTCCTTTGTACGAAGCCTTTGTTAATCAGCTTGAAAATGAATTAGGAAAAAAAGTTGGAACAGGAGAATTTGGTGCAGATATGAAAGTTTCTTTACTAAATGATGGCCCTGTAACGATTATAATTGATTCTAAAAATAGGATTTAATCAATGAAAATGTTGCTTATTTAAAGAAGTTTTATATTTTTATTCCCCAACTAATCCTAAACACCCAAATGAGGTTAAAAAACCTATTAGGCTTTATATGTCTATTTGTATCGCTAAGTGCTTCTTATTCACAAGAATCTATTGAATTACAATCTGTATTACTTCAAAATGAATCTCTAAAAAATGCTGATGCTGTAGTACGGTATGATAGCATCTCTGTAAACATGTCATCTTTTGATGAGATGAAAATATATAAGGAATATACCATAACAGTACTCAATAAGGCAGGGAATAGCCATATTGATACGTATGAATATTATAATGAGGGTAGAAGAATTAATTCATTAGAAATAAGTATTTATAATCAACTAGGGCAAGAGATAAAGAAATATAAAAAAAGAGATTTTATAGACAAAAGTGCGGTTCCGAATGGAACACTTTATTCTGACCATAGAATGCTTTATGTTGATTATACGCCTACAACATATCCATATACTTTAAAATTTGTATCTGAAATAGAAACTTCCAATACAGCTTATATTCCTTCTTGGTATTTTATCTCTGGGTATAATTTAAGCGTAGAAAAAAGTGTATACCATATTGCTTATCAAAAAGATACAGAATTGAGGTTTAAAGAAGATAATTTTGATGGGTATGATATTAAAAAGATATCAGATGATAATATAATTACATATAAAGCCAATTCCTTGCCTGCCATTGAAAGGGAAGAATTAGCGCCAAGTTTATTAAATAGAATTCCTAAAATTCAAGTTGCATCGAATCATTTTAGTGTAAATGGAATAGAGGGAAATGCTTCAAACTGGAATGAGTTGGGGCAATGGATGTACGACAAGATTTTGGCGGATAGAACTAACCTATCAGGAGCTTCTGTTCAGAATGTAAAACAATTAGTTGCAGGAATTGAAGATCCTCTCATAAAGGCTCAAAAGGTATATGAATATGTGCAAGAGCAAACACGTTATATAAGTGTTCAAGTAGGAATAGGGGGAATTCAGCCAATAGCGGCAGAAGAGGTTGATATGGTAAAGTATGGCGACTGTAAAGGGCTTTCAAATTATACAAAAGCGTTATTGGAAAAAGTAGGTGTAGAGGCTTATTATACCCATGTGGAAGCTGGAAGTAATTTAGTAGATTTTGATAAAGAATTTGCTTCTTTAGCACAAGGGAATCATGCAATTTTAGCTATTCCTTCTGATAATGGATACTTATGGATAGATTGTACCTCAAGAATTCATCCATTTAACTTTGTGGGAGATTTTACAGATAATAGGAATGTGTTAATAATGAAGCCAGAAGGAGGGGAAATAGTAAAAACAGTGTCTTATTTAAATGAACATAACTCTAAGGAAACTATTGGTGCGTTTGAATTAATGGGAGATGGCGGGATTAAAGGACAAGTAGAGATAGTGTCCAAAGGGATTGTTTATGATAATCATTTTATATTGGAAGGAAATAATCATGAAGATTTATTAAATTATTATAAAGAGTATTGGGGTTATATAAATAATTTGAATTTAGAAAACATCAGTTTTGAAAACGATAAAGACAATGTAGTTTTTACTGAGAAAGTAGATGTTTCTGCTAAAAAATATGGATCAATATCGGGAAGTCGTATGATTTTTAATTTGAATTCTTTTGACAGAAACATGTACATCCCATCTCGATATAGAGATCGAAAATCACCATTTGAAATAGAACGAGGATTTCAACATTCCGATACATATAAAATAAAAATTCCAGAAGGGTATCAAATTGAGGCAATGCCGAGTAACGAATCATTTGAGAATGAATTTGGAAGTTATTCATTTGAATTAGAAAAAACAGAAGACAATAATCTTTTATATAAAAAGAAGTTTTTTTTGAAAAATGGTATTTATCCTAAAGAAAAGTACAATCAATATAGAGATTTTAGGAAGAATATATCAAAACTTGAAAACGCTAAAATAGTATTAATCAACAACAGTTAAACATGACCAAAACTTATTACCTACTATTACTACTACTCTTAACTTTAAACGGAATATTTGCTCAAGATTATGAATTTGGAAAGATATCCGAAGAAGAGTTGGCCTTAAAAAATCATAAACTAGATTCTTCTGCTGTAGCATCTGTTCTTTATGAAAAACAAAATTCTACTATTGAATATAAAGATGGACTCGGATTTGTATTGGTTACTTATATTCAAAAAAGGGTAAAAATATTTGATGAGAAAGGATTTGGTTATGGAGTAGCCAAAGTTTATTTGTATACAGGCGGAACAGATGAAGAAAATTTATCAAGTTTAAGAGGGTATACCTATAATTTAGAAGATGGAAAAATCAAGGAATCTAAACTATCAAGAGATGCCATTTTTAAGAATGATGAATCCAGATATTGGAAGAGTCAAACTTTTACTTTTCCAGATATAAAAGAAGGGAGTATCATAGAGTATAAGTATACTATTACATCGCCTTACGTTTCTAATATTCAAACGGTAAATATACAAAAAGAAGTTCCTGTGGATTTTATAGAAGCTACTTATGAATTTCCAGAGTATTACTATTTTAAGCCTGTAGTAAAGGGGTATTTAGATATAGGATTGAAAACTAGTTCTGGTAGTGAATCTGTAAATTATATGAATAAACAAAGATCGGGAGGTACTTCTGCTTACGATCAAGTAAGAACTAGCTATCAAAGTGGCAAAATAGATTACTTAGTTAATATAAGTTCTATAAGTCTTACAGATATTCCTAGCATGAAAGATGAGCCATTTGTAAATAATATAGATAATTATAGAGCAAGTTTAGATTATGAATTGTCTTATATTAAATATCCTAATTCTTCAATAGAAAGTTATAGTACCACATGGGAGGATGTTACAAAAAAAATATATGAGGATCCAGATTTTGGTACAGAATTAAAAAAGACAGGTTATTTTGAGGATGAAATAGATCAACTCATTAATCAAACATCTAATGTAAAAGATAAAATGGCATTAGTCTTTGAGTTTGTAAAGAATAAAATGTCATGGAATGGAGTTTACGGTTATACATGTAATGATGGGGTGAGAAATGCTTATAAAGATAATACAGGTAATGTAGCTGAGATTAATTTAATGTTTACAGCAATGCTTCAATATTCTGGGATAGAAGCATATCCAGTTTTAGTTAGTACACGTTCAAATGGAATCCCACTTTTTCCAACACGTGAAGGCTTTAACTATGTAATTACTGCAGCCGTTGTTGGAGAGGATGTAATCTTGTTGGACGCTACAAGTAAATACTCAAAACCTAATTTATTGCCAACTAGAGCTTTAAATTGGAATGGAAGGTTGATAAAAAAAGGGGGAGAATCTTTGAAAGTAGATTTGGCTCCTCATACAATTTCTAATGAAATGGTTTTTATGAATGTGGAATTAAATGATGATGGTTCGGTAAAAGGTAAAGTAAGAGGACAATATTTAGATTATAATGCCTATAATTATAGAGTGAAAAATGATCAAAAGAGCAAGGATGATTTAATAAAAAGTATTGAAGATAGGTATTTGGGGGTTGAGATAGATGAATACGAAGTTAAAAACCAATATGATGTTAATAAACCACTTATTGAACAATATAGTTTTTATAAAGAAAATGCCTATGATCAAATTGCAGATAAGATATATGTTTCGCCATTGTTTTTCTTTACACAATTAGAAAACCCATTTAAATTAGAAAAAAGAGAGTTTCCAATTGATTTTTCTTATCCTCATAAAGAAAAATATGCTATTAATATTGCTATACCAGAAGGTTATAAGGTTGAATCGTTGCCAGAGTCAACAAAGTTAGTTTTACCAGACGGAATAGGTAGTTTTTCTTATATGGCTGGAACAAGTACAGGCAATTTGCAACTTAGTGTTGAATTAGAAATTTCATCAGCAATTGTTCCATCGCTTTATTATGATTCAATAAAGCAGTATTTTAGCAAAATAATTGAAAAAGAATCAGAAAAAGTAGTATTAAGTCAAAGTTAATAATGGACATAAAAAACGCACAACTCGAAGTTGATAAATGGATAAAAGAGCATGGAGTTCGCTATTTTAATGAACTTACCAATATGGCGCAACTTACAGAGGAAGTAGGAGAAGTAGCCCGTATTATTGCACGTAGATATGGAGAACAAAGCGAGAAAGAAAGCGATAAAAATAAAGATTTAGGTGAAGAACTTGCCGATGTTGTTTTTGTAGTTTTGTGCTTAGCAAACCAAACTGGAATCGACTTACAAGCTTCTTTTGATAAAAAAATGGGCATTAAAACAGAGCGTGACCACGATAGACACCATAATAACCAAAAATTGAAATAATTTATTTCATCAATAAAAACCATCAGAAATTTTATAATAGTGAACTTACTTTTATCTTCCAATCAGCATAACATACATCAACATATAACCATAACAGGTTCTAAAAGTGAAAGTAATAGAGCATTGCTTTTACAGGCTTTATATCCAACTATTAGTATTGAGAATTTATCAAATTCTGATGATTCTCAAGTAATGCAAAAAGGACTTCAGGTGCATAACGGAACGGTAGATATTCATCATGCGGGTACTGCTATGCGTTTTTTAACTGCTTTTTTTGCAACCCAAGAAGGAAGAGATGTAGTTTTAACAGGGTCTCAACGAATGACCGAACGCCCTATAAAGATTTTGGTAGACGCACTTGGTCAATTAGGAGCCGATATTACTTATGAAAAAAATGAGGGGTATCCGCCATTAAAAATTAAAGGAAAAAAAATTACAAAGCATCAGGTTTCATTGGCTGCCAATGTAAGTAGTCAGTATATTTCTGCTTTGTTATTAGTAGCACCAACTTTAGAAAACGGATTGGAGCTTACTTTAGAGGGTAAAATTACTTCTGTTCCATACATTAAAATGACCTTGGCTTTGCTTGAAGAAATTGGGGTTTCAACCAGTTTTAATGGCAATGTTATCTCTGTTAATCCACTTGCTAAAATATCAGAAAAAACATTGGTGGTAGAATCCGATTGGAGTTCGGCTTCTTACTTTTATAGTATTGCTTCATTGGTAGAAGTAGGTTCGGAAATTTCTATTGCGAGTTATAAGGCTACAAGTTTGCAAGGTGATAGTGTCTTACAAGAAATTTATAAGCAATTTGGTGTAGAAACTTCTTTTAATAAAAATGTTGTTAAACTTAAAAAAGTAAAAGAAATTCCGCAGGAAACAGTTATAAATATAGATTTGGCAAATGCTCCAGATATTGCACAGACAATAGCGGTAAGTTGTTTTGGATTAGGATTAAAATGTGAGCTTTCTGGACTTCATACCTTAAAAATTAAAGAAACAGATAGATTGGAAGCCTTAAAAACAGAATTAACCAAACTAGGAGCAAACATTTCTGTAACCAATAAAGAACTGTTTTTGGAACCATCAGAAATTATAAAAGAAAAAATAGCCATAGATACTTATAATGATCATAGAATGGCAATGGCATTTGCGCCATTAGCATTAAGAGTTCCAATTGTAATTAACGATGCCGAAGTGGTTTCTAAATCATATCCAGATTTTTGGAAAGACATGGAATCTCTTAAAATTAAGGTTCAAGGTTAAAAATCTATAAAAAACTATTAGTGTCCGAGTAAAAATGTAATTCCGCTTCACTATAAGAACAAAGAACAGATATTAACTATCGTAAAATAAGTAGTCTAAAAGAAATAATATTGCTAAATCCTCTTTATATTCATTTTTATTAATACAAGAGAGCTATTTTGAAAACCTCATTTTAACCGTGATATAAGTGGAGTCCAATAAATTTTGTTAACTTTTATCGGATAATAATAATAAAAAAGAGTCTTTTTTTAGTTTTTGATGAGCTAATTCCTTGAAAACAAGAAATAATTGTCGATTTACTTGACAACCCCTATCTCCATATTGTATATTTGCAGCTCGCAAAAATGCGATGGTTGGAATTTAGTATTTAAAAAATAAGAATTCCTTATAATTCATAACAGATTTGAATCTAAAAGAATACGTTTAAATTAATTGCCGATTTTTCTATAATCAATGTAGGTGTAGGATATCGGTTTTTTATTTGTGCTCTTTAGACTTCTGAAAAAAAGATAAATATTTACAGATGAAATTATCACATTTTAATTTTGAACTTCCTAAAGAATTATTAGCAGAATATCCTTCGGAGCACAGAGATGAATCTCGTTTAATGGTGCTTCATAGAAAAGAGCAAAAAATTGAACACAAAATGTTTAAGGATTTGATCGATTATTTTGATGAAGGAGATGTAATGGTACTTAATAATACCAAAGTTTTCCCTGCTAGATTATTTGGGAACAAAGAAAAAACAGGAGCTCGTATTGAAGTTTTTCTCTTAAGAGAATTGAATGAAGAGCAACGTCTTTGGGATGTTTTAGTGGATCCTGCTAGAAAAATTAGAATTGGGAACAAACTTTATTTTGGAGATGATGAGAGTTTAGTTGCTGAGGTTATAGATAATACAACATCTAGAGGAAGAACGCTTCGTTTTTTATATGATGGATCTTATGAAGAGTTCAGAAAAAAATTAAACGATTTAGGAGAAACTCCACTTCCAAAGTACATCAAAAGAGAAGTTGAAGAAACAGACGAGGAGCGTTACCAAACTATTTATGCAAAAACAGAAGGGGCTGTTGCAGCGCCAACTGCGGGACTTCACTTTTCTAAACATTTATTAAAGCGTTTAGAAATTAAAGGAATTGATTTTGCTGAACTTACTTTGCATGTTGGTTTAGGAACTTTTAACCCAGTGGAGGTTGAGGATCTTTCTAAGCATAAAATGGATAGCGAAGAACTATTTATTAATGATAAAGCAGTAGAAATTGTAAATAGTGCTAAAAAGAACAAACGTAAAGTGTGTGCTATTGGTACCACTGCAATGCGTGGATTGGAAAGTTCGGTTTCTTCAGACCTTAAATTAAATCCATATGAAGGATGGACTAATAAATTTATCTTCCCTCCATACGATTTTAGTATTGCAAACTGTATGGTAACAAACTTCCATACACCAAAGTCTACTTTATTAATGATGATTTCTGCTTTTGCAGGTCATGATTTTGTAATGAAAGCATATAAAGAAGCCATCAAAGAAGGATATAAATTCTATTCTTACGGAGATGCTATGCTTATTTTATAATTAAAGATTAGTATCTAAAAAAGTCCTGTTTTTTATTGAGCAGGACTTTTTTGCGTTTTTAATTTCTCATTGAGGGTTTTATTTCCCAGAGCCTGTTCTGAGTATATCGAAGTGTTCTATGTCGAAATGGATTATATTATTTTTCCTTTTGAATACCTCATAGGCTTGCCTCGAGGTAGTTGATTGGGACACTTTATTAACGCTATTCAGCTTCTTTTCTAGAAGTAGCTACTTTGATTGTTATAAAACCTTCTATGAGGGTTTATTAGTGATAAATTATAATCAAAACGTATCTTTGCACCTATGCAAGCAGCAAAAAAAGACATACGCGCACTAACAAAAGAGCAACTTAGAGATTTTTTCGTTTCTCAAGGAGATAAAGCTTTTCGTGGTAATCAGGTTTATGAGTGGTTATGGGGAAAAGCAGCATACTCTTTTGAGGCCATGACAAATATTTCTATGGAAACTAGAAAGATGTTAGAAGATAATTTTGTTATTAACCATATCAAAGTGGATCAAATGCAGCGCAGTAATGATGGTACTATAAAAAATGCAGTGCGTCTTCATGATGATTTAATTGTAGAATCGGTTTTAATTCCTACAGCTTCTAGAACTACAGCTTGCGTTTCTAGTCAGGTTGGATGTAGTTTAGACTGTAAATTTTGTGCTACTGCTAAGTTAAAACGGATGCGAAATCTAAATCCTGATGAAATTTATGATCAAGTAGTAGCAATTGATAATGAAAGTAGGTTGTATTTTGATAAACCACTTTCTAATATTGTTTTTATGGGAATGGGAGAACCGCTCATGAATTACAATAATGTATTAGCTGCTATTGAAAAAATAACTTCCCCAGAGGGTTTAGGAATGTCTCCACGGAGAATTACAGTATCTACTTCTGGAGTGCCAAAAATGATTAAAAAAATGGCAGATACCGAAGTGAAGTTTAAATTGGCAGTGTCATTACATTCTGCAATAGATGAGGTTAGAACTTCAATAATGCCGTTTAATGCAACTTTTCCGTTAGCCGATTTAAGAGAGGCATTACAATATTGGTACGATAAAACTAAAAGTAGAATTACCTATGAATATGTAGTTTGGAGAGGAATAAACGACACCCGTAAGGATGCAGATGCCTTAGTTAAATTTTGCAAGTTTGCGCCTTCTAAAGTAAATATTATAGAGTACAATCCAATTGGAGATGAAGTTTTTAATCAGGCCGATACTAGTGCAATAGAAATGTATCAGCAAATATTAGAACGGAACGGAATTACAGTCACCGTTAGACGCTCTCGAGGCAAGGATATTGATGCGGCATGCGGGCAACTAGCCAATAAATCGTAATTGATATAGTCTTTAAAAATTCTTAAATTGTAGGAACTAACTCTATAGTCATGCAATTACAAATAGGAGAATTAAAAATTATTGACAATGCACTTCATATAAATGACGGACAAAAACGCCAATATATATTTCTGAAAATAGTATTGTCTTTGGGATTAATAAACGGAACTCTTAATTTATACCATTATTTTAAAGGAGAAACACATTATAGTTTTTTACTTATTGTAATTGGGCTTATTTGTGCTTTTGCATTGATTTGGATTTTTCAATTCTCCAATAAAGAGATTATAGCTTTTGAAGAAATAAAAAAGGTAAAGCTTAAGAAGCTATTAAAACGAAAATCTTTTATTATTTATTTAAAATCTGGACGAAAAAGAGAAATTCTCCTTCCAAAATATAAAACAGACTCCCAAGAATTAATTTCTATATTTAGAGATAGAGGTTTTCTTCAAAAATAAAGAGGAGGTTTTTATAACTTCATTATCTTTATGCTCTTTATGAAGGTAGTAGAACAAATTAAAGAACCTATACGTGCCGAGATGGAACTTTTTGAAAAAAAGTTCCATGAATCGATGTCTTCCAAAGTAGCTTTACTTAATCGGATTACTTATTATATAGTAAATCGAAAAGGAAAGCAAATGCGACCAATGTTTGTTTTTTTGGTTGCCAAAATGGTTTCTGGAGGAAAAGTAAACGAGCGCACTTACCGTGGAGCAAGTGTTATTGAACTTATTCATACCGCTACTTTAGTGCATGATGATGTGGTGGACGATAGCAATCGGAGACGAGGTTTCTTTTCTATCAATGCCCTTTGGAAAAATAAAATTGCCGTTTTGGTGGGAGATTACCTGCTTTCAAAAGGTTTATTACTTTCTATAGATAATGAAGATTTTGATTTGCTTAAAATCATTTCAGTAGCAGTTCGAGAAATGAGCGAAGGGGAGTTACTTCAAATAGAAAAAGCCCGACGTTTAGATATTACAGAAGAGGTTTACTACGAGATTATCCGACAAAAAACAGCCACATTAATAGCAGCCTGTTGTAGTTTGGGGGCTTGTTCTGTAAAACCTCAATCCGAAGAAGTTGAGCAGATGCGAAAATTTGGAGAGCTTATAGGAATGGCTTTTCAGATAAAAGACGATTTGTTTGATTATACAGATGGCCCTATTGGAAAACCTACTGGTATAGATATAAAAGAGCAAAAAATGACCTTGCCTCTAATTTATAGCTTGAATAATGCTACTAAAGAGGATAAAAAATGGCTTATTAATTCTGTAAAGAAATATAATAAAGACAAAAAGCGTGTTCAAGAAGTTATTGCTTTTGTGAAAGAAAAAGGAGGTTTGCAATATGCTGAAGAGAAAATGATTTCTTTCCAAAAAGAAGCACTTTTACTACTGTCCAACTTTCCAGACTCCGTTTACAAAGATTCATTAGAGTTAATGGTGAATTATGTAATAGAAAGGAAAAAGTAGAATTACTTATTCTCTAAGTAAACTGTAGGGTGTTGAAATAGTATAAAAGAATATAATTATAATTGATAACCAATAGTATGTATTTTCTTATAACTTTTTAGCAAGGAGTTTTAAGGGAGAAAGATAAGTGCTATTGTGTTTATATATATGTTAGGTGTCATTAAAAGTAATCATTGGGAAAAGACAAAAAAAAGGGAGAAAAAATACTAGCAGGCATTAATAGAAACGTAAAAGCTATTCAATGGGATTGCCTAATTGAAGAATGTTCTGAAAAAGCTATAAATTCCCACATTCTTCAAAAAAATGGAGTTTTAAGTAATATTGAATCTAGTGGGCATATTTATGAAATAAAACCCATTGATGTTTTTAAATGGACTGGAAAGAATTTTGGCTCTATAACTGCTTTTAAAAAAATAGGATTGAATCAAGCACATTCATATCCAACTTTATGTAATCAACACGATACAGACATATTTCTTCCAATCGAAACTCATCCATTAGATTTTAATGAATATCAAATCAACTTGCTTTTTGCTTTTAGAACATTATTGTCTATGATTCGTAAAGAGCAAATCATAAAAGAAAGAGAAACTAGAACTATAAATTCTGCAATACTTAAATCTAATCCAAATACTGTAAGTGCTCTACAATATTCAAAACAAAATTTAATTGTAATTGAAGAACTATTAAAATCAAGAAATAAAGAGTTTTCTAAGTTTAAAGTTGACCTTGAAAGCGAAAACAAGAATTTTGACTTCATCTCTTTAAGTTACCCTCTCAAAGAAGCATATGCTAGTTCTATACATATCAGCCCAAATAAATTAGAATCTATTTACACTAATATTTTCCCTTATGAAGGCAAATCTAAAATATTAATATTTTATCCTATTAACACTACTGACAAGTGGACTCTTGAATATTTGGAGAGTTGGAAATCATTAAACGAAAACGAATTAGAAATGAGACTTTCAACTCATTTGATTATGCAATGTGAAAATTGGGGAATTTCTGAAAAGGTTTATGAAAATCTTTCTATTGAAAAACAAAAGGACTTGATTAAAATTTCTCAAAATAATTTATTCAATATGTACCCAAAACTTGACCTTAAATACCGAGTAGATTTCAATTTGTTTAATGAGGAAAACGCCACCTAACACTATATATAGCAAATAAGGCGATTAGTGTTTAACCGAAAGGTATGTGCTTATTTGCAAAGTCGCCAAATCTTTTGATTTGGTATTAAAAAAGAAAAAATTAAAACAAAATGCAAAAGATATGGCTTGTGACTAAATCGAAAATAATCGCTTGTTTTTCGCCCAACTTGCCATGTATTTAACGTTGTACAACAGTTTTAAAAAATTCACGTAAAAATTGAATGATAGAATTAAATTTGTAACTTTGATATTATGGATTTAAGTTTAGAAAATAAAAAAATCGAGTTAATTCAATGGTTGTCAACATTAAACGATAAGTATTTGATTGATAAACTGATGGAATTAAGAGAAAAAGAAAAAACTGATTGGTGGAACGAAATTTCAGCGGACGAAAGAGAATCTATTGAGAAAGGAATTCAAGATGCTGACAACGGAAAATTGACTTCTCACTCAACCGTGAAAGGGATTTATGAAAAGTGGTTATAAAATACTGTGGACTGACCACGCAATATCTGAACTTAAAGAAACTATTGAATACCTTGAAACCAATTGGACTGAAAAAGAATTAAGAAAGTTTACTGCAAAATTAGATCACACAATCGAACTGATTTCAAAAATGCCTGAAATTTTTCTTGAATCAATCGAAATAAAAGAATATCCAAAAAGCTGTCGTTGAAAAGAACAACAATCTATACTATAGAATCAATAAAAATACAATTGAGATTGTTTCTTTATTTTCAAATAAAAAGAATCCAAATAAGAAAAAATTATAAAACAGTTGCACAAGCCATTAATTTTATAAAAACAAGATAGATTTAAGCCCTTTTAAGGGCTTTTATTTTACAATCTAATTAAGTTGTATGTTAAAATTAGGGAGCTTTAAACAGCATAGAATATGTTTTTGAAGGGCTTTTAAAAAAGAATACGAGACTTTATCTGACTTATTTCTCCACTATTAAATAGGTATGTTTGGTAAATTAGTATATTAGATTTGTATAACAAGAGCCGTATGATGGGAGACTATCACATACGGTTCTGTGAGAGGCTCGGGTGAAACTCCCCTTGTCTACTCGACTACAAACCGTTGGCAACAATGAAAAACTACTTTAATGAAAATTTTAGATTTCTTAATTAAATATTGGTCTCAAACAACAGTTTTGATTTTTGCTTTTGGTTATGTTTTAAGAACTATTTTTGAATTTTATATAAGAAAAGCCGAAATAAAATTTACTTTCATCCACAAAGAAAGAGCTGAAATAATTAAGGGAATTCATTTAGACATTATTAAACTTTCACGAGAATTAGAATTTTTAGCACTTGGACATACTCTTGCTGAACAAAATATGGGACCAACAATCGAGGAAGGAAGAAACGTGTTTGGAAAAGTCCTTGAGTTGAACAAAAAAATTAAAATAAAAATAGAAGAAAATGAAATATATTTTTCAGAAAAATTTATTTCTCTATTTAATGAATTATTTACAAAAATTAGTGACAACATTATTCTGACAAGTCTAAATAAAAACTTAACAAAAGATTCTAATCAAAAATTTGAATTTAATAACTCTGAATTATTCTTTAAATATTACAAAAAGGAATTTCCAAAATTGAAAAAGAAATTAGTAAAAGAATATCGGAGATATATATAAATGGAAAACACAGTTGTCAACAAAGCATATAATTTATTGCTAAAGCTCTAGTTTACTTCTTAAAATCCTCGCGGACTTTTTATTCAGTTTCTATTTACTAAATTAGACGCTTAAACACACAATAAAACATATAAACACGTTAGCGGTCAGCCAAAAAAAAACGTTACGAGCCTAAAATAATTATTAACAAATAAAACAACAGTAAAATGAAGAATTTTCATCCTTTTTTTACCATCGGAACCTTAGGAATGATTGTAATTGCTTGCTTACATATGTTTTTAGCAGTAGGCTTATCATTAACCTCAATGCACACAACATTTTTTGTATTGTATCCCATATTCTTGACATTCCTAATACTCGGAGTTGTGCTAACAGTTAAAGATAAAAAGACTCTTGTTTAAGGAAAAGACATCAGATTTAGCAATTCGAGAATATGTCTAACCAGATGAAAATGAAATCATTCATCTATTACGTTTGAATACGCTTAAGTTTTTTGCTGTTGATGAAGAAGAAGATTAAAAAAGATATTTAGAGACCGAAAGAGAACTCTATTATGTATTACTCTGTGACAATAAAATTGTGGGTTGTGGTGGAATCAATTTTGCAGACGGAAAAACTATATGTAAAATTAGTTGGGATATATTTCATCCCGACTATCAAGGGAAATTTTTAGGGACAAAATTATTAAAATATAGAATAGATAAATTAAAATCTATTAAAACCATCCGAAAAATAACTGTTAGGATTTCACAAGTTGCTTATAAATATTACGAGAAACAAGGTTTTGAACTGTTTGAAATTCAAAAGGACTTTTGGGCAGACGGATTTGATATGTGCAATATGATATATAAACAACTATGAAACAATGCTAGCTAAAGAAGCCTGAATCGCTAACAAGTATATAAAAAATAGGCGAAACAGTAGTGAAATCAAGAGTTTTTGACTTTTACTTCTAAAACAAACTTAATTGAGTGGTACAAGAAAAAATATGGAGCTACACAGGCTCTTGGTCAAAGAATGTATATAGAAGATTCAATTGGAATAAAACAAGTTTGCCGAATACATTGGAATTAGACCATCGAATTTAACTAAACTCATAAAAGAGGAACGTTCTTTAAATCACGAATTAGCCCTTGTCTTTGGTGCTATCTTTGAGAATGATCCAATGCTTTGGTTAGATATTCAAGATAAAAATAAACTTTATGAATTGTCTAAGCTTAAGAGCTTAAGAGCAATATTCGCTAGACGATTTAATAGAGCAATAAAATTGTGCGCTACCATGTAAATTAATTATTAGGTGCTTTAAATACACAATAAACCATAAACATAATTATTACCACACATGCAAAAAAAACAAAACTATGAATTAAGTTAAGGTATTAAAAGAATACGAAATAAAGAAGAAGCCCCTGTTATTTTTAAAAATTGACGATAAGTATTTACCTGCCTTATAATATTCAATCTTTATTCTTATTTCTTGTAGTGAAGCGGTCTTTTATTTTTCCTAAGTTTTTTCTTAAATTCCTGACAAATTTTTTGATATAAATCTCATCTATCATCCTTAGGGATAATTACAATGACCTCAGCATGAATAAAACATCTTCAATATTACTTTGAGAGAATAATTACTTACTTTTGATTCCCACTTTTTTCAGTGGGAATTGTTATTTTTATAAAAAGGCATTTAGATTTTGATTGCAAAAGAAACCATAGATAAAGTTTTTGATGCTTCCCGAGTAGAGGAAGTTATTGGCGATTTCGTTCAGTTAAAAAGATCAGGGTCAAATTATAAAGGTTTAAGTCCCTTTTCGGATGAGCGTACCCCTAGTTTTATGGTATCTCCAGTTAAGCAGATATGGAAGGATTTTAGTAGTGGAAAAGGAGGGAATGTTGTTGCTTTTTTAATGGAACATGAGCATTATACCTATCCAGAGGCTATTAAATATTTGGCAAAAAAATACGGAATTGAAGTTGAAGAAACCGAGCAGACTAATGAAGAAAAGGAAAAGTCTAGCGAACGGGAGAGTATGTATTTGGTGTCTGAATTTGCACAATCTTATTTTCAAAAAACATTAAAAAATTCAGAATTAGGAAAAGCAATAGGAGGTACTTATTTTAAGGAACGTGGCTTTACCAAAGAAACCATAGATAAATTCAAGCTAGGATATTCTTTAGATCAATGGGATGCTTTTACAAAAGAGGCATTAGGAGCTGGGTATCAACTTGAATATTTGGAAAAAACTGGACTTACTATTGTTAAGGAGAAAGAGGGATCTGATGATAAGAGGATGTTCGACCGCTTTAAAGGGCGGGTTATGTTTCCTATACATTCTATGAGTGGTCGTGTTTTAGGTTTTGGAGGTCGTATTTTAACTTCTGATAAAAAAGCAGCTAAATATCTAAATTCTCCTGAAAGTGACATTTACCATAAAAGCAAAGTGCTTTATGGAATTTACCATGCTAAACAGGCTATTGCTAAACAAGATAATTGTTTTTTAGTTGAGGGTTATACAGATGTTATTCAATTTCATCAAAGTGGAATTGAAAATGTAGTAGCCTCTAGTGGAACTGCATTAACACCAGATCAGATTCGGTTAATTAATAGGTTAACAAAAAATATAACTGTTTTATTTGATGGGGATGCAGCTGGATTACGTGCCTCGTTGAGGGGTATTGATCTTATTTTGGAACAGGGCATGAATGTAAAAGTTTGTACCTTCCCCGAAGGTCAGGATCCCGATAGTTACGCCCGTGCCAATAGCGAGGAAGATCTAGTTTCTTTTTTAGAAGAAAATGCTACAGATTTTATCCGTTTTAAAGCTTCGTTACTTGTTAAAGATGCTCAAAACGATCCTATAAAAAAAGCGGATACTATTAGAGAAATTGTAAATAGTATTTTTAAAATCCCAGATCGAATTCAGCGTGAAATTTATGTTCAGGAATGTTCTAGAATTATGGATATTTCTGAAGATGTGCTTTATAATACCCTAGCTCAATTGGGTAATAAAGAAGTGGCAGATGCTAATAAAAAGCATAAAGAAGAGCGTAAGAAAAATAACTTTAATGTTGTTAGACCTGGAGAGGGAACTAGCTCGAAAAAAGTAAACCAGTTAAATGAACTAGAAAAATCTATTATTGGTATTTTATTATTTCATGGCGATAAAACCGAAACATTTAATGATATTGTTTTGGAAGATGATGACAATGGAGATATGATTCAGAAAGAAATTAAAGTAGACATGAAGGTTTATGAAAAGATTTTTTTGGATTTACAAGCCGATGAAATTGAGTTTGCAAATAAAGATTTTCATGCTATTTATACAATATTAATAGAAATGTTTAACGTTGAAGGGGTATTGAAAATGGATAGTTTCCTTCAGAAATTAACATTTGAACAAAATGCATCTGTAGTAGATATTTTGATGAACGAAGAAAAGTATGCGCTTTCAAACTGGGAGAGTAAAGATATTTTAGTAAAAGATAAAAGTATGTCTGTTCACTTATTAGTTTTTCAAACCATATCTATGCTCCGTTTAAAGTTATTAAATATGCTGGTAGATAGTATCCATGAAGTAATTGGAGCTAATAATAATGCAACTACAGAACAGCTAGAAGACATTAAAAACTACTGGGATTTAAGAAAAACACTGTCAGATAGATTTGGATTGGTAACCAATACTACATTTTATAGTTAAGAATCGGTCATAAAAAAAGCACTCTATCAAAGAGTGCTTTGTAGCGTAAAAAGCCTATATTTTTTAGTATAATTCTAGGGCTTTAGCTTGTTGAAGCATATCGACCATATTATCTACATTTAGCTTTTTCATAAGTCTAGCTTTGTAGGTGCTTACTGTTTTTTCATTCAGTCCAAGCTCCTCTGCTACTTGCTTATTCCTTCTACCAGAAGCTAGAAGTTTTAAAACTTCGATTTCCCGAGTCGATAATTTCCTAAATAATTTTCTAGGTTTGTTTGTGCTCTCGTCAAATGCTAATCGTTGCGCAAGTTCATTTGTAATAAACATACCGCCATTAGCTACTCTTTTGATAGCATCAATTAGGGTGTCTAAAGAGGCTGTTTTAGATACATAGCCAGAAGCTCCAGCTCTTAGTGTGCTTAGGGCGTAAACGTCCTCAGCTTGTGTACTGTAAATAAGAACCTTTATATCACTTTGGTCCTTTTTAAGTCTTCGAAGGGCAGTGATACCGTTTACTTCAGGAATATCCATTTCCAATAAAATCACATCAGGATTTTTTGTTGAAAGTGCGTTGAATAATTCTGTTGTTGTACTTACACTACCAATTACTTCGGTAATTCCATTGTTGTTCAAGGCTGTCTCTAATCCTATTCTTACGATAGGGTGGTTATCAGCAACTAAAACTTTAATCATAATTGAGGTATTTTAAAGTTTGTTTCAAATAAGCCACAACAAATTTTCTCGTAGATAATATACGTCATATGAGCTTGGGGGATTTTACTCTATTTGTAAGTAAATATAGTAAAAATTAGTCTTATAATCAAGTATAGGAAAAAACTTTCTTAAAAATATTTATTTTTTTAATTCCGCAGGGATTATACACACTGGGATTGGATCCATTTTGTGCTTATTTGCTCGGTTTAAGCGAGTATAAATTTCCATGACTATTTTCTCTCTATTGTCGAAATCTGTTGTTGATTTTCCTTTTTCAGTCTGTTCCATTGCCCATTCCAATTCTGGGTAAGATGCTCCTATTTGGTCTTCGTCAGTTCTATTGTCTCCCCATAAACCATCAGTAGGAGCTGCTTTTTGTATGTCTTGATTAATGCCAAGGACTTTTGCTATTTCATATACTTCTGTTTTTAATAGGTCGGCAATCGGACTTAAATCTACTCCGCCATCACCATATTTTGTGTAGAAACCAACCCCAAAATCCTCCACTTTATTTCCAGTGCCAGCTACTAAATATTTTTCTAGGGCAGCAAAATAATATAAAGAGGTCATTCGTAAACGAGCTCTAGTGTTTGCTAAAGCCATAAAACGCTCCTCTTCACTCTCTACTTTTGGGAAAGAAGCTACTAAACTATCAAAAACAGTAGTTAGATTAACTTGCTTGGTGTCCACATTAGAATAATTTTTTTGTAACCAACTAATGTGGTTTAAAGCACGACTTACTTGGTTTTCGGCTTGATGGATAGGCATTTCTAAGCATAAAACATCCAATCCAGTTTTAGCGCATAAGGTAGAGGTAACTGCAGAGTCAATTCCTCCAGAAATTCCAATAACAAAACCATTCATTTTTGCATTGGTAGCATAATCCTTAAGCCAATCTACAATATGAGTTATTACTTTTTCTGTATTCATAATTTGTGTGTATAATGGGTTATTAAAAAGTAAGTGTAAAGAAAAATGTAATTTGTGTACCTTAAAAATTTAGGTGTAATTTTACATTCGGTTAACTTTGCAAACAAATGTAACAGATTCTTAAATTTTTAAAAAACGAAAAGACTAAAGGTTTTAAAATATTGTGTATGAGTAAATTTTTGTGCTTACTTCTTGTTATATTGTTAATTGCATGCTCCAATGAGGCGAAAGTTGAAAGGGAGGTAGCTAAAATAGATTTGAATGTAAAAATTGATAGATTCGATAAGGCTTTTGCAAATGCTAGTCCGTTAACGCTTCCCGATTTAAAAAATAAATATCCTTATTTGTTTCCAAAATCTTATAACGATAGTATTTGGGTGCAAAGAATGAACGATTCTTTGCAGAGGGATATGTATGCTGAGATTCAGAAAAAATTTAAAAATTTTGAAGATAATTCCTCTGAGATAAAATCGGTTTTTCAGCATGTTACTTATTATTTTAACGACTTTAAATCGCCTAAAATTATTACTGTAATCTCAGATGTGGATTACAAGAACAGGGTTATTTATGCTGATAGTTTGTTGCTCTTAGGCTTAGATAATTATTTAGGAGCTACACATAGGTATTATGGCGGAATTCAAGAGTATTTAAAGAAAAATTTTGAAGCTTCCAAAATTCCTGTAGATATAGCAAGAACTATTGCTAGGAGTAAGGTAAAGGCGCCAAGTAATAGAAGCTTTTTAGCACAATTAATTTATTACGGAAAGCTGTATTATCTTTTAGATTTGTTTTATCCTTCAGCAGAGAAAGAGAGTGTTATTGGATATAATAAGTCTGAATATAATTGGGCGTTGGCTAATGAAAATTATATTTGGCGGTATTTTATAGAGAAAGAATTGCTTTTTTCTACGGATGCAAAACTGGGAGAACGCTTTATAAATCCAGCTCCATTCTCTAAATTTTATTTAGAATTAGACAATGAATCTCCTGGAAGAATAGGACAATTTATAGGATGGCAAATTGTAAATTCCTATATGCAAAATAATGAAGTATCTTTGCAGCAAATGCTGAACACTTCAGCAGAAGAAATTTTTAATAAATCAAAATATAAACCTGAAAAGTAATGGCTAAAACACATAGCTCAGATATAAAATTACATATTGAACTTGACGAAAATAAAGTTCCTGAAAAACTAAATTGGACAGCAAAAGATGGTGGAATTGAAAACGAAAAAGCAAAAGCTTTTTTACTCTCAGTTTGGGATAGCGAGCAACAAGAAACGTTAAAAATAGATCTGTGGACAAAAGATATGCCTGTGGATGAAATGAAGAAATTTATGCATCAAACATTAGTTTCTTTGAGTGATACTTACCAACGGGCTACGCAAGATGAGAAAATGACAGCTACGATGCGCGACTTTTGCGATTATTTTGCAGAAAAACTAGAACTCAAAAAATAATATAAAACACTATATTTTTTATGCCTCGATTTATATCGGGGCATTTTTTTTCTATTTTTTTATCTCTATAAAAAAAACTTTTGTCCGTGCTGTAACAAAAAATCTTGCTGTTCGTCTGTAAAGTATAATCAACGTAATTCTAAACTAGAGCATAAAAAAATATTAATGTCCGAGTAAAAATACAAGACCGCTTCGCTGTAAGAGAAAAGAACAAAGAATAAATCTTAACTGTTACAAAAAGAGTAGCTTAG
Source organism: Galbibacter orientalis DSM 19592 (assembly GCF_000260115.1). Lineage (GTDB taxonomy): Bacteria > Bacteroidota > Bacteroidia > Flavobacteriales > Flavobacteriaceae > Galbibacter > Galbibacter orientalis. Next base: position 1,702,334 of record NZ_JH651379.1, read on the forward strand.
GGAAGTAACATTACTAAACTCCTCTTTTTATTCATTTTTCTTAATAGTAAGGGGGCTATTTTAAAAACCTCTATTAACCCTTGATATATGTGGAATGCAATGAACGCTGTCTGCTTTTATCGGACAACAATAAAAAACAATAAACAGATGAAAAAAGTTTTAATTATTGCAGTTGTAGCTACATTCTTTGCTTCATGTGGGGCGTCTACTCCTTATGATTCCTTTAGAAAAGAAAATAAAGAAGATATTGCCTTTTCTTTAAGTGCGTCTAATTTTTTAGTAAATATGTTTGTAGACGATGACGATTTTAAAGAGTTGAATCAAGTGGTAAGTGGGATATCTCGTTACCGTGTATTGGTGGGAGCAGAAGTTGGGACAGAAAATCTAGAGCGTAAATTTAATAAATTTGTAAGTCAAAAAGGCTATGAGTCTTTAATGTTTGTAAATAGCGACGGTGCTAGAGTTGGACTGTATTATTTTGAAAAACGAAATAAAATTAAAGAGGTAATTATGAAGGTCAAAGACGATAAAGACTTCGTAATTATTAGTGCTGAAGGAAATATTAAAATTAAAGATATAGACGGATTAATGAATAAGGCAATTGTGAAATTGAATTAAAAATTAAGCGTTATTGTACTCTTTATTTATTTGATCGATATATTCTAAAAGTTCATCTTTTCCAGTGCCAGACGTAGAAGAAGTGATAAAATAATTAGGAGCTTCTTCCCAAACATCTGCTATTAAAACGTCTAAGTATTTCTTAACGTCACGTTCAATGGCTTTTGGCTTTAACTTGTCGGCTTTTGTAAATATTATAGAAAACGGGATTTGATGTTCTCCGAGCCATTGCATAAATTCCATGTCTATTTTTTGTGGATCATGCCGGATATCTATCAATACAAAGGCAGAGACTAATTGCTGTCTTTCTTCAAAATATTTAGTGATAAATTTCTGAAATGTACTCTTTACTTTTTTAGAAACTTTTGCGTATCCATAACCAGGTAAATCTACTAAAAACCAATTTTCATTTATTTTAAAATGGTTAATAAGTTGTGTTTTCCCAGGTCTTCCAGAGGTTTTAGCTAAGCTCTTACGCTCAGTGAGCATGTTAATGAGAGAAGATTTTCCTACATTAGACCGACCAATAAACGCATACTCAGGAAGCGGTTCATTAGGACATTTTTTTACATCCGAATTACTCATTACAAAAGTGGCGGATTTAATGTGCATGGTCTTCTTTTTGTTGTTTATAAACTTCTCTTTTTAAGCCATTCATCTAAAATAGCATTAAAATCATTTGGGTGCTCCATCATTGGTGCGTGTCCGCATTTCTCAATCCAAAATAAATCTGAATCTGGAAGTAGTTCGTGGAACTCTTTAGCAACTGTTGGAGGAGTAACGGAGTCGTTTTCTCCCCAAATTATACAAGTAGGTGTGTGCATATGAGGTAAGTCTTTCGCCATATTATGACGAATAGCACTCTTAGCAATTGCTAATGTTTTTATTAACTTATGTCGGTCGTTTACCGTTGCAAATACTTCATCTACAATTTCTTTAGTTGCAACAGCAGGATCGTAGAATACATCTTCGCTTTTTTTCTTTATAAACTCATAATCCCCACGTTTTGGATAGCCGTCTCCCATTGCATTTTCATACAAGCCAGAGCTTCCAGTAATAACTAAAGCTTTTACTTTTTGTGGGTATAATTTAGTGTGTAAAAGACCGATATGTCCTCCTAAGGAGTTTCCTAATAAGATAACTTCTTCTAAACCTTTGAACTCTATAAATTTCTCTACGTAATTTGCAAAACTCTTTACATTAGTCTTTAATAAAGACATGCTGTAGATCGGTAATTCAGGAATTAATACTTTGTATCCTCTTTTAGAAAAATAGTTGGCAACATCACTAAAATTGCTCAATCCACCCATTAATCCGTGTAAAACTATCATGGGGGTTCCTTCTCCAACTTCTAAATAAGTAAATTTACCTTCCTTCTTTAAATCGTGTGCCATTAAGGGGTTGTTACATTTCTTTGGAAACAAATATAGGCATTTCGAATTTATAAAAAACGATTTCTCTTCAATGCTAATATTTGAACTTTAATAAACCGCAAAATTAAGCTTTTTCTCAAGCAAAATCTCAGTCGTGAGGTTATTAACAATTTTATAACTATTGGATTTGCTGCTATTTAAGCGATAACGACATGAATTTATTAACAAAGTGGTAAAAAGTGACAAAAAGTGGTAAAAAGTGGTAAATAATTCTCTATATTTGAAAAGTTAACAGTAAAAACGGATTGGGGTGATTCAGTTTTCAGAAGAGTATGAGTGTAAGGCAGATAGCAAAGGACGGATTATGGTTCCTGCTACTTTGCGCGCTAAATTAGCTCCTGTTTTGCAGGACGGTTTGGTGTTAAAACGCTCTATTTTTCAAAAATGCCTCGAAATTTATACCATGGCCGCTTGGGAGAAAGAAATGAAGCAAGTGGGAAAATTAAATCGTTTTGTAAAGAAAAATAATGACTTCATTCGTCAGTTTACTGCTGGAGTTCGTGTAGTGGAGATCGATGCAAGCGGAAGGCTTTCTATTCCTAAAAACTTAATGTCGTTTGCAAATATTGCAAAAGAAGTGGTGCTTTCGGAGTCTATTGATAGAATTGAAGTGTGGGATAAACAGAAATATTATGATGTGCTTGACGAAGGTGCTGATTCTTTTTCTGATTTAGCTGAGGATGTAATGGGTGGTTTTGAATTAAATGATGACGAAGATGGAGTATCATAATCCAGTATTGTTGAAGGAGACCGTGGAGGGTTTGAATATTAAAGAAGATGGGGTGTATGTTGACGTTACTTTTGGTGGCGGTGGGCATTCCAAAGAGATATTAAGAAGATTAGGGCCTAACGGAAGATTGATAGCTTTTGATCAAGATGAGGATGCGGTGAATAACGCTCTGCAAGATGAAAGGTTTACGTTGATTGAAGAGAATTTTAGGTTTATTAAACGTTTTTTGAAATTCTATGGAATAAAAGAAGTTGACGGTATTTTAGGCGATTTCGGAGTTTCTTCGCATCAATTTGATGTGGCTGAACGTGGTTTTTCTACACGTTTTGATGCTGATTTAGATATGCGAATGAGTAAGAAAAATCCGATTTCTGCTTTTGAGGTGGTAAATGATTATGATGAAGGGCAGCTTAAAAGTGTGTTGGGTTTGTATGGAGAGCTTCGTAATGCTGGTTCTTTAGCAAAAGCTATTGTAGAGAAAAGAGCGGAGGCGCCAATAAAAACTTCCGAAGAGTTAAAAACTGCACTTAGAAAGTTTTTGCCGCAATATAAAGAGCATAAAATATTAGCGCAGATTTATCAGGCTATTAGAATAGAGGTAAATCAGGAGGTGGAAGTTTTGAGAGAATTTTTAGAACAAACTCCTGAGTTGTTAAAACAAGGCGGAAGGTTAAGCTTGATAAGTTATCATTCTTTAGAAGATAGATTGGTAAAAAGGTTTATAAGAAGTGGAAAGTTTGAAGGAGAGCCTGAAAAAGATTTTTATGGAAATATTGAAGTTCCATTAAAAAAAGTAGGGGGTTTAATAACTCCTACTTCAGAAGAAATAAAAGAGAATAATAGAGCGCGTAGCGCAAAGTTGAGGATAGCAGAAAAGTTGTAAGCGTATTATGAAGAAAGGGATTTTAGATTTATTGAAAGGTAGATTTTTAGTTAGTGAGGACTCGGTTAAAAACTGGAGGTTTATACTTTTTATATCCATTTTGGCTGTAATAATGATTTCTAGCGCGCATCATGCAGATAAAAAAGTGCATGAGTTAGCAAAAATTAATAATGAAGTTTTAGAATTAAGGAGTGAGTTTGTAGATGTAAGAACTAAAGTGCAGCAAGTAAAATTAGAATCTAATGTAACAAGTCAAGTAGCCGCATCGGGATTGAGACCCTCGTTAATTCCGCCAAAAAAAATAATGGTCGCCAAAAAAAAATAAATTATGCCAATAACTGATAAAAACATATTAAGCCGTTTGTACTTCGTTGCCGGGTGTATGTTTTTCTTCGCTTTGGCTGTAGTGGTAAAACTTGTTACCATTCAGATGGTTGATGGAGAAAAATACAGAGCTTTGGCGGAGCAGCGTACCATTAAGAATTTTACAATTGGACCAAAAAGAGGGAATTTGTATTCGGATGATGGGAGTTTGTTGGCTACTTCTGTAACGAAATATGATATTCGTTTTGATGCAATTACTCCGCAACATAAAGTTTTTGAACAGCATATAAAACCACTTTCCGATTCTTTATCTAAAGTGTTGGGGAGGTCTTCTTCGTATTATCAGAATTTACTTCGTAAAGCAAGAGTTAATAAAAATAGGTATTTGCTAATTGCTAAGGATTTGGGGTATACGGAGTATGTGCGAATTAAAAATTTCCCACTTTTCAATTTAGGGCCTTATAAAGGAGGGGTAATTGTAGAGCAAGAAACTAAAAGAGAATATCCTTTAGGAGGAATGGCGCATCGTAGCGTGGGTTACGAGCGAGTAGATGATAAAGGCTATTATACAAGAGTTGGTTTGGAAGGGGCTTTTGGAAGTTATTTACGAGGAACAGAAGGGCATCGATTAAAGCAAAAAATAGCAAAAGGACAATGGAAACCCATTACAGATTATAATGAGGTGGAGCCAAAAGATGGGTATGATGTGGTGTCTACCATTAATGTTAATATTCAGGATATTGCGCATCATGCATTGTTAACTCAGTTAGAGAAATATAATGCAGATCATGGTTCTGTTGTGGTTATGGAAGTAGCTACTGGAGAAATAAAAGCGATTTCAAATTTAGGGAGAACAAAAGGAGGAAATTACTACGAGCGATTAAATTATGCTGTAGGAGAATCTCATGAGCCAGGTTCTACATTTAAATTGATGTCGATGATTGCGGCGCTTGAAGATAAAGCGGTAGATACTAGTGATGTTGTTGACACTGAAAATGGGATAATTTCTTTCTATGGGAAAAAAGTACGCGATTCTAAAAGAGGGGGGTATGGAAAAATAACAGTATCTGAAGTTTTGGAACGCTCCTCCAATGTAGGAATCGTAAAAATTATAGATAATTATTATAAGAATCAGCCTGAAAAATTTGTTAATCGCCTATATAATATGGGACTTAATGAAAAATTAGGAATGTCTATAAAGGGAGAAGGAGCGCCAATTATTCCACATCCAAATGATAAAAGTAGATGGAGTGGAATTGCTTTGCAATGGATGGCTTATGGTTACGGAGTTTCACTAACGCCTTTACAAACGCTTACTTTTTATAATGCAGTGGCAAATGGTGGGGAAATGGTAAAACCACGATTAATAAAAGAGGTTAGGGAATGGGATAAGGTAATTTATAAGTTTGATAAAGACGTTATTAATCCTTCTGTCTGTTCAAAAGAAACTATTTCTAAAGTTCAGGCTATGCTTAAAAATGTGGTTGAAGATAAGCACGGTACTGGACATAGGTTGTACTCTCCTAATTTTTCCATGGCAGGAAAAACAGGGACTGCTCAAAAGGATTATGCGGACAAAAGTAAGATGAATTATATCTCAAGTTTTGTAGGGTATTTTCCAGCTGATGAGCCTAAATATTCTTGCATCGTAGTAATTCATAATCCTGATAAAAGTGTTGGGTATTACGGAGCAGATGTTTCTGGGCCTGTGTTTAAAAGTGTTGCTCAGAAAATATATACCAATTCGCCATTAATAGATACAATTGAAGAATTGGATAACGAGAGTGAGCAAACAGAAAAAGACTACAAAGCTTATTATGCGAAAGTGAAGAAGCGAAACGAAATAATTCCAAATGTAGAAGGGATGAGTGGAATGGATGCTATTTCTATTTTAGAAAACTTAGGCGTTCGAGTAAAAGTTGAAGGAGATGGAATAGGGAAAGTTAAAAGTCAGTCTATAAAAAGTGGACAAAAAATAGAGTCGAATCAAACAATCGTATTGCAGTTGTCATGATGTTATTAAAAGACATATTGTATAAAGTTAGTATCAACGCAGTGGCTGGTAACACGGTTGCTTTTGTTAATGATATTCATTTTGATTCGCGAAAAGTATCGTTGGATGATGTGTTTGTTGCAATTCCTGGAACTGTAGTAGATGGACATGATTATATTACAAAGGCGGTGGAATCTGGGGCTATTGCAGTAATTTGTGAGAAGCTTCCTGCGCAATTGGTTAATGGAATTACCTATGTAGAAGTTGAAAATGCCCATAAGGCTTTGGCTATTATGGCTTCCAATTTTTATAAAAATCCTTCTGAAAATTTAAAATTAGTAGGAGTAACAGGAACCAATGGAAAAACCACAGTAACCACACTCTTGTATAATTTGTTTAAAAAGGCCGGTTATAAAGTAGGGTTATTGTCTACCGTAAAAGTTATGGTGGGGGCTAAAGAGTATCCAGCAACGCATACTACACCAGATTCTTTAACAATAAATAAGTATTTAAAGTTGATGAATGATGAAGGAGTTGAGTTTTGCTTTATGGAAGTGAGCTCTCACGGAATTCATCAACAGCGTACGGCCGGATTACATTTTGCAGGGGGCGTATTTACAAACCTTAGTCACGATCATTTAGATTATCATAAAACATTTGCGGAGTATAGAGATACTAAAAAAGTATTTTTTGATGAACTCCCAAAATCGGCATTTGCATTGGTGAATGTGGACGATAAAAATGGATCGGTAATGATTCAGAATACCAAAGCTAAGAAAGTGAGTTACGCTTTAAAGTCGTATGCCGATTATAAAGCACAGATTCTAGAAAATCAGTTTACAGGGTTATTACTGAAGGTGAATGATAATGAAGTCTGGTCAAGATTAATAGGAAGTTTTAATGCTTATAATTTGCTGGCTGTTTATGCGGTGGCAGATCTTTTTGAATTAGGAACAATTGAAACGCTTCAATATTTGAGTGAATTAGAAAGTGTAGGAGGGCGTTTTCAGTATTTTATTTCAGAAGAAAAAATTACAGCAATAGTGGATTATGCGCATACTCCAGATGCTTTGAAAAATGTTTTGGAAACTATAAACACCATCCGTACAGGAAATGAGAATTTAATAACAGTTGTTGGTTGTGGTGGAGATAGAGATAAGACAAAGCGACCAGTAATGGCAAATATTGCTTCAACTCTTAGCACAAAAGCCATTTTTACTTCGGATAATCCACGTACGGAAGATCCGAAAAAAATTATAGAAGAAATGGAGGCAGGAGTAGAGCCACAAAATTATAATAAAACCATTTCTATTGAAGATAGAAAGCAAGCCATAAAAACAGCTTGTCAATTTGCAACATCAAATGATATTATTCTAATTGCTGGAAAAGGTCACGAAACCTATCAGGAGGTAAATGGAGTTAAAAATGATTTTGATGATTTGAAAGTTGTAAAAGAATTATTGATAAACGTAAAAAAATAATGCAGTCGACTCCAAATTAGGAGTAAATAGAAGTTTATATGTTATACTATTTATTTGAATTTTTAGAGAAAAATTACCAATTGCCTGGAGCTGGATTGTTTCAATTCATCACCTTCAGAGCTTCTGCTGCAGTTATTTTATCCTTGTTAATTTCTACAATTTACGGGAAAAGAGTTATTAATTATTTGCGAGCAAAACAAGTAGGAGAGAGTGTTAGAGAATTAGGATTGGAAGGGCAATCACAAAAAGCGGGGACTCCAACAATGGGAGGAATAATTATAATAATGTCAACGCTTATTCCTGTGTTGCTATTTGCTAAGCTAGAAAATATTTACATCCTTCTTTTAATAATTACCACGCTTTGGATGGGAGCAATTGGTTTTGTTGATGATTACATCAAAATTTTTAAAAAGGATAAAGAAGGTTTAAAAGGAAAATTTAAAGTTTTAGGGCAAATTGGAATCGGAATTATAGTTGGAGCTACTTTATATTTTCATCCAGAAGTAACGGTGAAAGAAGAGTTGAAAGCTCCAAATAGTATAGAGATTGTTGCAGGGGGAGATGTTTCAAAAGAATATGGGAAAGAAGAAAAGTCAACAAAAACAACAATTCCTTTTGTAAAGGATAATGAGTTTGATTATGCAGATTTACTCACTTGGATGGGGGATAATTATAAAACCTATGCTTGGTTGATTTTTATACCGATTGTGGTTTTTATAATTACAGCGGTTTCCAATGGAGCAAACCTAACCGATGGAATTGATGGTTTGGCTGCAGGAACATCTGCAATAATAGTATTGACATTGGGGATTTTTGCTTGGGTGTCTGGGAATATAATTTTCTCAGATTACCTAAATATTATGTACATCCCCCGTGCTGGAGAAATTACAGTTTTTATAGCTGCTTTTGCTGGAGGTTTAGTTGGTTTTTTATGGTACAATACCTTTCCTGCACAAGTTTTTATGGGAGATACAGGGAGTTTAACAATTGGGGGGATAATTGCGGTAATAGCAATTGCAATTCGTAAAGAATGGTTAATACCTATTCTGTGTGGAATTTTCTTAGCAGAGAATTTATCGGTGGTAATGCAGGTGAGTTACTTTAAGTATACCAAGAAAAAGTTTGGAGAAGGAAGACGCATATTCTTAATGTCGCCATTGCATCATCATTATCAGAAAAAAGGATATCACGAAAGTAAAATTGTAACCCGTTTCTGGATTATAGGAATTTTATTAGCCGTAATAACTGTGGTGACATTAAAATTAAGATAAACCTAGAAAATGAAAAGATTAGTAGTCTTAGGAAGTGGAGAAAGTGGTGTTGGTGCCGCTGTATTAGGGAAGAAGGAGGGGTTTGAAGTTTTTGTTTCTGATAAAGGAAATATAAAAGAAAAATATAAAAACGTTCTTAAAAATAGTGAGATTGATTGGGAGGAAGGAATGCATTCTGAAGTAAAAATATTGAATGCAGACCTTGTTGTGAAAAGTCCTGGAATTCCAGATAAAGTTCCGATGATTAAAAAGTTGGTGGAGCTTGGAATTTCGGTAATTTCTGAAATTGAGTTTGCATCGCTTTATACAGATGCAACTCTTATTGGAATTACAGGAAGTAATGGTAAAACTACCACTACCATGTTAACAAATCACATTTTAAAAAGTGAAGGTTTAAATGTGGGAATGGCTGGAAATATAGGCGATAGTTTTGCACAGATGGTGGCAGAGCAAACCAAAGATTTTTATGTGTTGGAGATTAGTAGTTTTCAATTAGATGGAATTAAAAAGTTTGCGCCAAATATTGCAATAATTACCAATATAACCCCCGATCATCTCGATCGATATGATTATAAGTTTGAAAATTACATAGCTTCTAAATTTAGAATTGCTATGAATCAAACTGAAAAGGATTATTTGATTTATGATGCCGATGATGAAGTTATAGAAGACTGGTTAAAAAAGCATCCTATAAAATCAAAACTTATTCCATTTTCTGTTCAAAAAGAATTAGGATATGGAGCTTTTTTAAAAGAAGATAAAATAATAATTAACCTAGATAAACAGCATTTAGAAATGGCTACAGATACATTAGCTTTAGAAGGAAAACATAACACGAAGAACGCTATGGCGGCTTCAACTGTGGCGCAGTTATTAAAAATAAGAAAGGCTACAATTAGAGAAAGTTTAGAGAACTTTCAAGGAGCTTCACACCGACTTGAAAATGTATTGAAAATTCAAAATGTTCAGTATATAAACGACTCCAAAGCAACAAATGTTAATGCAACCTTTTATGCTTTGGATAGTATGAAAACACCAACAGTATGGATTGTTGGAGGGCAAGATAAAGGAAACGATTATCTATCGTTAATGCCCCTTGTAAGAGAGAAGGTAAAAGCAATTGTGTGTTTAGGGCTTGATAATGCTAAGATAATTGAGGTTTTTGGAGGGGTTGTAGATTTTATTGTAGAGACCACCTCAATGGCAGATGCAGTAAAAATTAGTAAAGAGGTGGCAGAAAAGGGAGATACTGTATTATTATCGCCAGCTTGTGCGTCTTTTGACTTGTTTACTAATTACGAGGATAGAGGGAATCAATTTAAAGAAGCAGTTCAGAAATTATAAAAAAGAGGTTAAGTGCAGCAATTATTTAACAAATTAAAAGGAGATAAAGCTATATGGGCAGTAGTGGCCATATTAGCGCTATTTTCTTTTTTGCCAGTTTATAGCGCCAGTACAAATTTGGTGTATGTAGTTGGTAGTGGAACTACTTTTGGTTACCTATTAAAGCATGCTGTTTTGCTATTTTTAGGAATCGGGGTAATCTATGCTGTACATAAAATTCCATATAGATATTTTAAAGCATTATCTATTTTGGCAATGCCAATAGTAATACTTTTATTAATCTATACTTTGGCGCAAGGAACTACAATTGGAGGAGCTAATGCAAGTAGGTGGATCCAGGTTCCTTATGTAGGAATAACATTTCAAACGTCCACTTTTGCTTCTATTGTTTTACTAATTCATGTTGCTAGATATCTTTCCAAAATAAAAGATAAGGCAGTTACTTTTAAAGAAACTATAATTCCGCTTTGGGCACCTGTTTTTATAGTATTAGCGCTTATTTTACCAGCAAACTTTTCCACAACGGCAATTATATTTTTAATGGTATTGGTTTTATGTTTTATTGGAGGTTATCCATGGAAATATTTAATGGGGATTGTTGGAGCTGGACTTTTAAGTTTAACCATGTTTATATTAACGGCAAAAGCATTTCCAGGATTGCTTCCAAACCGTGTAGATACTTGGATAAGCAGAATTGAAAGTTTTACAGATAAAGGAGATACAGAGGCAGACTATCAAATTGAAAGAGCAAAAATAGCCATTGCTACCGGAGGAATAGTTGGTGTTGGAGCCGGAAAAAGTGTAATGAAGAATTTTCTTCCGCAGAGTTCATCAGATTTTATTTATGCAATTATAATTGAAGAATACGGTTTAATAGGAGGGCTAATATTAATATTTATTTATTTGTTGCTCCTTTTTAGAATAGTGGTTGTGGCGCATAAGGCAGATTCGTCTTTTGGGAAATTGTTGGTGCTAGCCGCTGGCTTACCAATAATAGTTCAAGCATTTATAAATATGGCTGTAGCTGTAGAGTTATTCCCTGTTACTGGGCAGACATTACCGTTAATAAGTAGTGGAGGGACCTCTATTTGGATGACCTGTCTAGCTATTGGAATTATTTTAAGTGTAAGTGCAAAACGACAAGAAGACATAGAATTAGAAGAAGTTGAAAATCAAAATCCATTAGATATTTTAAGTGAGCAATTATAAATTCATATTATCTGGAGGTGGAACAGGAGGGCATATATATCCTGCAATTGCTATAGCCAATGAGCTTAAGCACAGGTTTCCTGATGCTGAATTTTTGTTTGTAGGAGCAGAAGATAGAATGGAAATGGAGAAAGTGCCACAAGCAGGATATAAAATAGAAGGGTTATGGATTTCTGGAATTCAACGGAAGTTAACATTGAAAAATTTAATGTTTCCTTTTAAGTTGATAAGTAGCATCTGGAAAGCTAAGAAAATTATAAAATCTTTTAAACCAGACGTTGCAATAGGTACAGGAGGGTATGCAAGCGGTCCATTATTAAAAGCGGCTGCAGGAAAAGGAATTTCATGCGTATTACAAGAGCAAAATTCCTTTCCAGGAATTACTAATAAATGGCTAGCAAAAGAGGTAAGAAAAATTTTTGTAGCCTATGATAATTTGGAGCGCTTTTTTCCAGCTGATAAAATTGAGAAAACTGGGAATCCAGTAAGGCAAGATTTGTTAGAAATAGCGGATAAAAAAGAAGCTGGAATTAAATTTTTCAACCTAGATGAAAATCGTAAAACGTTGTTTGTCATGGGAGGGAGTTTAGGAGCACGAAGAATTAATCAATTAGTGGAAAAAGAGCTCAACTTTTTTAAGGAAAATAACGTACAACTAATATGGCAATGTGGGAAGTTATATTATGAGGAGTATAAAAAGTATGAAAGCGACTTGGTAAAAGTAAATGCTTTTATAAACGATATGAAACTAGCGTATGCCGCCGCTGATATAATTATATCTAGAGCGGGTGCTATTTCGGTTTCTGAATTGGCTATTGTAGGGAAACCAACAATTTTTATTCCCTCGCCAAATGTTTCGGAGGACCATCAAACTAAAAATGCTATGGCAGTTGTAAACAAAGATGCAGCTGTATTATTGAGAGAAAATGAGCTGGATGAAAAGTTTGAAAATGAATTTTTAACGCTATGGAATTCAGAAGAAAAAAGAGAAATGCTAGGAAGTAATTTTAAAAAGTTAGCGCTTCCAAATGCAACTAAAGATATTGTTGATGCTATTGAGAAATTATTAAAAAAAGCAGCTTAATTAATTTTAATTATGAATTTAAATACTATAAATAACGTATACTTTTTAGGCATAGGCGGCATTGGGATGTCTGGCTTAGCACGTTATTTTAAATTCATAGGTAAGGAAGTTGCAGGTTATGATAAAACACCAAGCGATATAACTCGAGAGTTAGAAATGTTAGGAGTAGAAATTCATTTTGATGAAGCTATTCATAAAATCCCAGCAGCATTTAGAAACATAGAAAACACTTTAATAGTTTATACTCCAGCAGTTCCTGTTACCCATAAGGAATATGTTTATTTTACTGAAAACGGCTATGAGGTTCAAAAAAGAGCTGCTGTTTTAGGCTTAATCACAAAAGATTCCTATTGTTTTGCAGTAGCTGGAACGCATGGAAAAACTACTACAAGTGCTATTTTAGCGCATCTTTTAAAAGAAACAGGGACAGCTATTACTGCTTTCTTGGGAGGTGTTTCAGAGAATTTTAATAGTAATTTTTTAATAGAAGGAGATGAATTTACGGTGGTAGAAGCCGATGAATTTGATCGTTCATTTTTACACTTATCTCCAACAGTAGCTTGTATTACTTCAATTGATGCCGATCATTTGGATATTTATGGCAATGCAGAAGAAATGGAGCGAACTTTTGTTGAGTTTTCAAAAAAGGTAAAACCTGAGGGGAAACTGTTTGTTAAAAACGGATTGCCAATAGCAGGTATAACCTATGGAATAGAAGATGATTCTGATTTTTCAATCAGAAATATAACAATAACAAACTCGACCTACCTATTCGATTTATTTACTCCTACTGAAACTATCAGAGGAGTTAGGTTTAACAAGCCAGGAAAACACAATTTGTTAAACGCATTGGCAGCATTGGCAATGGCGACAACCCTAGACACCCCTCTAAGTCGCCTTGCCGAGGCCCTTGCCACATTTAAAGGAATAAAACGTAGATTTTCATATCAAATAAATAAAGAGAATCTTATTTATATAGATGATTATGCACATCATCCAACAGAAATTGAAGCAGCACATGAAGCTGTAAGAAGTGCACACCCAAATAAAAAAGTAACTGTAATCTTTCAGCCCCATCTTTTTTCAAGAACGAAAGATTTTGCCCCAGAATTTTCAAAGAGCTTAGCCCGTTTTGATGAGATAATTTTATTAGACATTTACCCAGCCAGAGAAGAACCTATTGAAGGAATTACCTCAAATTGGTTATTAGAAATGATACCCAATGATAAAAAACAGAAGGTAGCCAAAAGTCATTTACCTAAAGTTTTATCAGAAAGTAATTCAGAAGTGTTTTTATCATTAGGAGCTGGAGATATTGGACTAGAAGTTAATACCATAAAAAAAACGTTAAGTGAAAAAATATGTTAATCATATAAAAATAATTATTGTGCTGATAGCATTGATTTTCTTGTATTCATTTTCGAATAAAAGAAATGAAAATCGTGTTTTGAGTAAGAATTGTCGCATTGAATTTTTAAATGATGACGGACATTTTATTACCCGAAATACAGTTAATAAATTGTTGATACAAAATCAGGACTCGCTTACGAGCGTGTCAAAAGAAAAATTAGCTTTGAATAATATAGAGGAGTCTCTCAATGCAAATGCGATGGTTCAAGTTGCAGATGTGTATGTGTCTATTACTGGGGAGATTGGGGCAAAAATTCGCCAGCGCACGCCAATAGCGCGAGTAGCGGGCAATCAGTCATTTTATATAGACATGGATGGAGAAATGATGCCATTATCTCCAGTTCATTCAGCTCGAGTTCCATTAATTACTGGAACTGGACTGAAAAAATCTATGTCAGATTTATATGAGCTTGCAAAATATATATACTTTGATGATTTTCTAAAAAAGAACATTATTGGAATTCATCAAAATAAAAATCATTTTGAATTAAAGTTAAGAACGGAAAGTTTTGTAGTAGACCTTGGTGAGATGAAGAACTTATCGGCTAAGTTCAATAATTTTAAAGCTTTTTATCAAAAAGGATTGCATGATAAAACTTTAGATAGTTATAAAGTTGTTAATCTCGGATTTGATAATCAAGTGGTGTGTACCAAAAAATAAGTTATGGAAAATACTAAATACGCGGTAGGATTAGACATAGGAACCACAAAGATTGTGGCTATGATAGGTCGTGAAAACGACTACGGAAAGATTGAAATTTTAGGTATTGGTAAATCCAAAAGTTTGGGAGTACATAGAGGAGTGGTTAATAATATTACGCAAACCATTCAATCAATACAACAAGCAGTTCAAGAGGCAGAAAGTATTTCTGGATTAAAAATAGACGATTGTGTAGTAGGAATTGCTGGGCAACATATTAGAAGCTTACAGCATAGCGATTATATAACGCGTCCAGATTCTGAAGAGGTAATTAGTGAAGCCGATTTAGATAAACTTTGCAACCAAGTATATAAATTGGTAATGCTACCTGGAGAAGAAATTATACATGTACTTCCGCAGGAATATAAGGTAGATGGACAAGCAGAAATAAAAGAGCCAATTGGAATGTATGGAGGGCGGTTGGAAGCCAACTTTCATGTAGTAGTGGGGCAGGTTTCTTCTATTAGAAATATTGGAAGATGTGTAAAAAGTTCTGGATTAGATTTAGCAGGAATTACACTAGAACCTTTGGCAGCAGCAAATGCAGTGCTAAGTCAGGAAGAAAAAGAAGCAGGAGTAGCACTTATAGATATAGGAGGAGGAACAACCGATTTAGCCATTTTTAAAGATGGAATAATTCGGCATACAGCAGTAATTCCATTTGGAGGAAATGTGGTTACAGAAGATATTAAAGAAGGATGCTCAATTATTGAAAAGCAGGCAGAACTCTTAAAAATTAAATTTGGTTCTGCATGGCCAGGAGAAAATAAGGACAACGAGATTGTTTCCATACCTGGATTAAGAGGAAGAGAACCAAAAGAAATCACCTTAAAAAATCTGTCAAAAATAATTCACGCTAGAGTAGTGGAGATTGTAGAGCAGGTTTATATGGAAATTAAAAATTACGGTCACGACGATCAGAAGAAAAAACTAATCGCTGGAATTGTATTAACAGGAGGTGGGAGTCAGCTTAAACATTTAAAGCAACTTGTTGAATATATAACAGGCATGGATACTCGAATTGGATATCCAAACGAACATTTGGCAGGAGATTCTGATGCTGAAGTTGCAAGTCCTGTATATGCCACAGCAGTTGGATTAGTAATGAATGCTATTCAATTAGAAAAGAAAAATGGACCAAAGCGAATAGAAGCAGAGCAAAAACCAACTATAGAAGAGAAAGAAGAACAACCAACAAATAATCAAGAACCCCAATCAACTGAACCACAAGAAGAGCGTAAATCTTTTCTTGAAAAATGGTCAGAGAAATTAAAAGATTTTTTAGACAATGCCGAATAGTTTTACCACACTATAAGGCATCTAAGAAAATAAAGTAAGTAGTAAATAGGAAAAATAGGGTAAAAAAGAATTATTATGAGTAGCAACACAGATTTAGGGAACATCTCATTCGACTTACCGAAGAATCAAAGTAATGTAATTAAAGTTATTGGCGTTGGAGGCGGCGGTAGTAATGCAATTAATTACATGTTTCAACAAGGTATCAATGGTGTGGATTTTGTGGTTTGTAATACAGACTCACAGGCACTGCAAAACACAGGAGTGCCAAATAAGGTACAACTTGGAGTTTCTTTAACAGAAGGGCTTGGAGCAGGTGCCAATCCAGAAGTTGGAGAAAAAGCAGCTATAGAAAGTTTAGAAGAACTACAGTCTATGTTAGATACCAATACAAAAATGGTATTTATTACTGCCGGAATGGGAGGTGGAACTGGTACTGGAGCTGCGCCAGTTATAGCAAAGCTAGCCAAAGACATGGATATCTTAACAGTTGGAATTGTAACGATACCTTTTCAGTTTGAAGGGAAAATGCGTAATGAGCAAGCACAACGTGGGGTAGAAAAACTACGTGCACATGTGGATTCGCTTATTATGATAAACAATAATAAGTTAAGAGAAGTATATGGAAATCTTGGTTTTAAAGCAGGATTCTCCAAAGCAGACGAAGTATTAGCAACTGCAGCCAAAGGGATTGCAGAGGTAATAACACATCACTACACGCAAAATATTGACTTGCGTGATGCTAAAACAGTACTTTCAAATAGTGGAACAGCAATCATGGGGTCTTCAACTGCTACTGGAGCAAACCGTGCGCCTGAAGCTATTATGAAAGCCTTAGATTCTCCTTTATTAAATGATAATAAAATTACAGGTGCCCAAAACGTACTGCTACTTATAGTTTCTGGCGCTGAAGAAATTACCCTAGACGAAATTGGAGAAATCAACGATCATATTCAAAATGAAGCTGGCCATAATGCAAATATTATTATGGGAGTTGGAGAAGATGAAAGCTTAGGAGATGCTATTGCAGTAACTGTTATTGCTACAGGTTTTAATGCCGAGCAACAACATGAAATTGTAAATACAGAAGCTAAAAAAATTATCCACACTTTAGAGGATGAGCAAAAAGCTTTTCACGATTTAACACCAAAAAGCAATAACAAAAGATATACAGACTTTGATGAAGTGCAATCTCCAGAGGCTAGCCCTGAACAGCCAAAAGAGAAAAAAGTAGTTAAGCATACGTTAATGGATGAAACTGAAGAGGAAAATGAGATGGAATTAATTCCTACTTCAGAATTAATAAAAAATATGAATGTTGTTTATGATGAAGTAACATTAGAAAACGACGAGGATTTTGTAATTATTGATACTACAGCACAAATAAAAGATATTGATGTTGTAGATCCAGAGATATTGAAACCACAGCCAAAAAAGCAGACTACTTTATCTTTTGATATGCCTTTACATGAAGAAGAGAAAGAGGAAGAGGAAAACGTGGTGACTTTCGATTTCTCCGATACTATAAACGATGTAGAAGTTAATGACCATGTGGAAGTGGTTCCAGTAACAGAAGTTTCTCAAGATGGTACTAAACGATACAGTTTAGACGATTATATGGAAATGGAAGATCAGTTAAATAATGCAAAGCCTGAAGCAAAAAAAGCAGAGAAAGTAGAGGAAGAATTGGCTTTTGAAAAGAAGGTTGTTGAAGAAAAACCTTCTCAAGAAAACGATTCAGAGGAGATAGATCCAATGAATAGTTCTATAGAAGACAGTTTGCGTAATAGAGCAGAAGAACGCAGACGTAAATTGAAGGATTTTAATTATAAATTCCATAATAATGCTTCTAAAATTGAAGAAATAGAAAAGCAACCTGCTTACAAACGAATGGGAATTGATTTAGAAGACAGAAGAGCTGATGGGAATACTTCTCGAATGAGTGTAGGAACCGATAGTAATGAGGATGTACAGTTAAGAAGTAACAATTCTTTTTTACATGATAATGTAGATTAAGTATTAGTTACTATAGTCTAATCCAAAATTTTATTAACCCCTTACAGAGGGGTTAATTACCAGTAACTCTGTTTCGAAATGAATTAGATTTATTTTAATCAACTACTTCGAGGGTTTGCCCCGAAGTAGTTGATTAATATTTCGGGTTATTTTTTTATATTCGCACAGCAAAAGTTTTACAAAAAATAAAAGTTATGAGTTTACAAGATAAAGTAATGGGAGAAATGAAAGCTGCAATGAAAGCTAAAGATACCGCAGCTTTAACAGCATTAAGAGCAGTAAAATCTGAACTTTTATTAGCACAAACTAATGCAGCTACAAAAGAAGGTTTATCTGAGGAAGAAGAGATTAAACTTTTGCAGAAACTTGTAAAGCAACGAAAAGATAGTGCTGCAATTTATACCGAACAAGGACGTGCAGACCTTGCTGAGCCAGAAATTGCTGAAGCAGCTATTATAGAGAAATTCTTACCAGAGCAATTAAGTGAAGATGAAATAGCAGTTATTGTTGAAGAAGTGATTGCAAAAACTGGAGCAGAAGGAATGAAAGATATGGGAAAAGTAATGGGCATGGTGTCTAAAGAGCTTGCAGGAAAAGCAGATGGTAAAACAATTTCTACAGTAGTAAAGAGTAAGCTTTCTTAAATCTCTCATTGAGGGTTATATTCCCCAGGGTTTGTCCTGAGTATTTTGAAGGGTTCTACGTCGAAAAGGATTAAATTATTTTCTTTTGAATACCTAGTAGGCTTGTCTTGAGGGAGTTGATTTAAAAATATTTTGGCCGCGTGGCGCAACTGAATAGCGCATCAGATTTCGGCTCTGAGGGTTGGGGGTTTGAATCCCTTCGCGGTCACCAAAGGGGAAAAGTCAATTTTATTTGATTTTTCCCCTTTTTTATTTTCTTGTAAGTGTTTGTTAATCATGGTAGTTAGAGCTAAAGCTTCGTTGATTTTAGGTGTTCGAATTTTTCCAGAAATAATTGTCAATTTTTGAGGGAAAAGAGGCGAAATTAACTTTATTATTAAGAAGTTATCTTTTCTTTCTTGGAAGTTTAAAATTCACATCCTGTTACTTAGGATAAAACCATAGGGACGCCTCATATTTTAATTAACATTTATTTAGTTTATAGAAAACAATATTATCTACTTTACAATGTTATCTCGAATCAGGATGTTATTACTATGGAGAATGTGAAACTCATTAAAAATTTAAAGAAGGGGAAAGAATCGGCCTTCAAGGAGGTTTACTTTACATATTATGATAAGTTGTATAATGTAGCGAAGCGATTTAATTTTAAATTCCTTACGCCAGACGACTTCGTACAAGAGAGTTTCTTAAAACTATATAATAAAAGAGCATTGCTAAAAGAGGATGTTGTTTTTGAAAAACAATTGTTTGTTATATGTAAGCATATCATCATTAACCATATCAATAGGGAAAATAAGGTAATTCCATTAGATACTTCAAAACTTGAAATGATAGAAGAAGATGCTGAATTAGAGTCTTTGGAGGAGATGAGAATTAAACTGTATTTTCTCATAGATCAATTACCAGCCCAACAGCAAAAAATATTTACATTACATAAATTAGAGAATCTTACTTACCAAGAAATAGCAGCAATTACCAATCTTTCCGAAAAGACAATTGCCAATCATATATACCTTGCCAATAAATTTATTCAAAAAAAGATAGCAGGAGCTTAGGAACTTTTAATTTCTCGTTTGTTATATATATAAATGGGAAATAAAATGAATATCGAAATTTATAAAACGAGTGTAGAAACTAGGGATCAGGCAACATATCTTCTGAGACTTTTACAACAACATATTTCTGATTGTGTCATGAACTTCGACTTAGAAGATTGTGATCGAATTCTCCGTATTGAAAGTAATAGAGATATTTCTGAAATAGTAAGTGGGATGTTTGTAAAGCACGGATTTCAATGTCAAAAACTATAATTTTCTAGCTATGGATAAAAAGAAACTGGCAGAGAAATATAGAAAAGCCTGGGAAGAAAAGCCTATGGCTATTTCCAATAACATAAAAGAAGCTTCTTGGAATAAATTTCAATCCAAAGCCTTCCCAACTAAAAAGAGAATTAAGATGCCTTGGCGTTATGCAGCGGCAGCCATTTTAATTATTTCCCTTTCTGCGGGAGGTCTTTTTGTATATCAAAACACACAACAAGATACATATAAAATAGCTGAAAATGTTATTGAAAATCCAACTTCAGAATGGAAAACAATCACCTTACCAGATAGTTCTAAAGTCGAATTAAGTGCAAATTCTAAGTTGGTCTACGCAACAGATTTTGTACATAATAGAAAGATTGAACTCAATGGAGAAGGGTTTTTTAAAGTTAAAAAGGATAAAGAACATCCTTTTCAAGTGGTGTGTAATGAAACAACTACTACTGTTTTGGGAACTTCATTTACAGTTAGGGAAGATCTAAAGGACGGTGTAAGTGTCAAACTTTATGAAGGAAGTGTACAGATGAGTGTGAAAGACAGTACACAGAACTGGTTGTTAGCTCCTGGTGAAAAATTCATTTATAGTAAACAAACAGTATCAATAGAAGCCTTTAATAGGTTTGTGGATTTTGATAATGAAAAATTTGTAAATGTTGTCCAGTATATAGAAGATGGATACCACTATAAAATAACAATACCAGAGGCGTATTTAAATAAGCGAATTACGTTACGAATTAATAAAAAAGAAGATATAACTACTATTGTTAAACTACTATCAAAACTACACAACCTGAATTATGAGATAAATGAATCCTTAAAACAAATCACTTTTCAATAAAAAAGAAAAGGATGTCTTAGCTACAACACTGTACATCCCTTTCCATATCAAAATAGAATGTATTATCCATTTTAATATAATTAAAAAACATAAAACTTTATGAAGCATATCATTTCATTACACTACTCCCCATCTGTAAGACAGTTTAAATATATATCTAATTATTTATGATGCTATTCTTTTTGTATTATAAATTTGATCAGGTGGTACTTTTCCTATTTCAGTATGCCTTCTTTTGGTGTTATAGAATTCAATATATTCCGTGACCATTTGATAGAGATCTAGACCTCCGTTTGGTGGGTTTAGATAGATCTTTTCATATTTAAGAGACTTCCAGAAGCGCTCAATAAAAATGTTATCCAAAGCTCTTCCTTTGCTGTCCATAGATATTTGAATATCATGTTCTTTAAGCACTTCAATATATTCGGAGCTGGTATATTGTGACCCTTGATCGGAGTTATGGATCTCCGTATTGCCATATTGAGCGATAGTGTCTCTAAGAAGCTCGATACACCACTGTTTGTCCATTGAGTTTGAAATACTCCAATTAAGTATTTTTCTACTATATACATCAATGATAGCATTCATATACATAAAGCCACGGAACATAGGAATATAGGTGATGTCAGTCTGCCATACTTGGTTAGGGCGGTCTATTACTAAGCCCTTCAAGAGATAAGGGTACTTATAGTTTTTAGGATCCCTGATGGTGGTTTTAGGTTTTCTATATATGGTCTGTAATCCCATAATTTTATACAGCCGTCTTATTCTTTTCACATTTACGTGGTAGCCAAGATCAAGGATGAGATAATCAGTCATCCGTTCGACTCCATAATAGGGGTGTTCCAGGAACTGCGCATCTATTGCCTTCATCAGTTCTAAATTCAATGGACTCTCACTTTTAGGCTTATAATACAGACCAGAGCGATGAATGTTAAGGATTTTACATTGTTGTGCAAGACTCAGCCTTGGATGAGATTTTACTACCTTTTGTCTTCTTTCAGTAGTACTCATTTGCCCAAGACTTTCTTTAAAAAATCATTCTCAACTTGTAATTGACCGATCTTACTATAAAGCGGTGCGGTATCCACAGCTGGAGTATCTTTTTCTGATTTGGACTCGAAAGCAAGTTCTGCGTTTTTTAAAAACTCTCGCTTCCAATTGGATATTTGGGCTGGATGCAATTCAAATTTGGCAGCAAGTTCAGGTATACTTGTCTGCTCTTTTATCGCTTCAATGGCTACTTTGGCCTTAAAGGATGCGCTGAATTTTCTTCTTGATGTTTTCATATTGACAGGGTTAAAATTACAACTTAATTTCCTGTCCTAAATTTGGGGAGTATTATACATCATGCTTTTTATTACTTAGTTTAAATATAGTTGCACAAAACATATCGGTTACTATTAATAAAACCGTTACACTAAAAGAATTATTTAAACAAATAGAAACACAAACAGATTATAAATTTGCATTTACCAGTCAAATAGATACCAATCAAAAATACTTTAAAGAAAGTAAAGACTTCAATGCTGTCGAAATTAATGAATTAATTTCCTTGTTAAATCAAAAATTGCCTTTTAGTTTCTCTTTACAAGGTGCTAATATTTTTGTAAAAGAGCAAATAAAAAGTGCAAATCAGAGAACACACACATTTTCTGGGACTATCTTAGATGAAATTAACCAACCAATTTTAGGTGCCAATATTTTTATAAAAGAAAAAGGAACAGGGACTACAACTGATGAAAATGGACAGTTCTCTATACAGTTGCCCCAAGGGAACTATTCGGTTTTAATTAGTTATATAGGTTTAAAAAGTGAAGAAAAACAAATTTCACTCTTTAAAGATGTTCAAATAAAATATAGCATGGAAGCAGATAGCCAAGACTTGGAAGAAGTAATTGTAACTCAAGATAGGGCTGTGAGTATTAAAAAGCCGCAAATGAGTATTAACAGTCTTTCTATGCAGGAAATTAAACAAATTCCAGTGGCTATGGGAGAAGCAGATCCTTTAAAATCTTTATTGACTTTACCTGGTGTGACCAATGCAGGAGAAGCCTCTTCAGGATTTAATGTAAGGGGGGGAGCAGCAGATCAGAATTTAATCCTTTTAGATGGAACGCCAATTTATAGCGACTCACATATGTTCGGTTTTTTCTCAGTATTTAATGCAGATGCTGTAAATAGCCTAGATTTATACAAGGGAGGAATTCCTTCTAAATACGGAGGGCGCGTTTCCTCGGTGCTTGATGTAAAGCAACAAACGGGAGACTATGAGAATTTTAAGGTAAATGGAGGTATAGGTTTGATATCTAGTAGACTTTTGTTACAAGGGCCTGTAAAAAAACAAAAAAGCTCATTTATGGTAGCTGGAAGAGCTTCCTATGCTCATTTATTTTTGAAGTTGGCAGACAACAATAATTCTGCAATGTTTTATGATCTTAATGCTAAATTTAATTATCGGATTAATAAGAATAACAGTCTTCATTTTTCAGGGTATCTAGGGAATGATATATTCGATTTAAATGAACAATTTGCTAGTACCTATGGGAACACCATGGGAAGTATAAATTGGAAGCATAAATTTTCAGATAATTTAAGCACTAACTTAACTGCATTTTATAGTGATTATACGTTTAATTTAGGATTGACAACTGAAAATTTTGAATGGGATAGTGCCATTAAAAGTTATGGACTAAAATACGATTGGATGTATTTTGCATCTGAAAAAATAAAACTTAATTACGGGATTGATGCTACATACTATGATTTTAATCCAGGAACTTTAAAACCTACCAACAGCGATTCGCAATTTAATTATGATCAGCTTGATAAAAAGTATGCACTAGAGTCCTCGGCTTATATAGATGTAGAGCAGGAAGTTTCAGAAAAACTACATCTTCGTTATGGCTTGCGCTATAGTTTATTTTATCGTTATGGAGCACAAGAAATAAATACCTACCAAGATAACAATCCAGTGGTTTACAATCCAACTTATGATATTTATGAAAAAGCAGACCCTATAGGTACAACCTCCTATGATAATGGGGAGAAAATGGCAGATTTTAATAATCTAGAACCAAGAGTATCCCTTTCATATGCATTTAACGAAGAGAATTCCATTAAAGCCAGCTATAATAGGATGGCACAGTACATCCATATAGTGTCCAACACACAATCTCCAACGCCAATGAATATTTGGACACCAAGTGGGCCGTTTATCAAACCGCAAATACTAGATCAATACGCTATCGGGTATTTTAAAAATTTTAATAACCGGATGTATTCAATTGAAACGGAGGTTTTTTATAAGGATATTAAAAATAGATTGGATTATATAGATGGAGCAGACCTCTTGGCAAACAATAATATAGAACAAGTAATTCTCAATGGTAAAGCTAGAGCATATGGTTTTGAATTATTGTTTCGAAAAAATATGGGTAATTTAACAGGATGGGTCTCTTATACCCTTTCTAGAGCAGAACAAAAAACTTCAGGAAGAACAGCAGAAGAACCCGGAATTGCTAATGGAGATTGGTACTTGTCTCCGTATGATAAGTTACATAATTTAAGTGTTACTGGAAATTATGAGTTCAGTCCAAAATGGTCGTTTAGTGGTAATTTCTCATTGCAATCTGGGCAGCCTGTAACCTATCCAAATGGATATTATGAATTTGGAGATATCCATATTCCTAATTATTCACTAAGGAATGAAAACCGATTACCGCTATACCATCACTTGGATATAGCCGCTACTTATACGCCTAAACCAAATAAAAAGCGAGGTTGGCAAAGTTATTGGGTTTTTAGTATCTACAATGTGTACAATAGAAAAAATGCAGCCTCTATTAGATTTACCACCAATGAGGATACTGGCTTTAATGAAGCAAGGCGGTTGTCAATTTTCGGAATAATACCAAGTGTTTCTTATAATTTTAAATTTTAATGTGATGAAGTATTTTATTAAATATAGTTTTAAAAGAATATCGTTTATATATATAAGTTCCTTGCTGGTTGTACTCTTAGCTTCTTGTGAAGATGTTGTAGAAGTTGATTTAGATGCTGGAGCGTCTAAACTTGTAATAGATGCAGAAATAGTTTGGATTAAAGGAACCGATGGAAAACAGCAAACCATAAAAATTAGTAGAATGACAGATTATTATAATGAGGTTGTTCCTAAAGTATCGGGAGCTCAAGTTTATATAGAAAATAGCGAAGGAGAAACATTTAATTTTGATGAGTCTGAGGCTGGTTTTTATGTGTGCGAGGATTTTATCCCTGAACTTTATAAGAATTATACGCTCTATGTTGCTGTAGATGGTCAAAGTTTTACCGCTACGGAACAATTAACCTCAGTAACAGCAATTAATAAGATAGAACAACGTACTGTCTTAGATTTTTCAGATGAAGAGGAAATAGAAGTAGAGATTTTTTATGATGACCCTATTGATGAAACTAATTATTACCTCTCAGATTTTAAAAGTGAAAATTTCCTTTATCCAGAATATATTTTAAGTGATGATAGCCTGAATAATGGGAATGAACTTAATGATAGTCATTCGGATGAAGATATATTTGCTGGAGATACATTGGAAATCACACATCGTGGCATTTCTCAACAGTTTTATAATTATATGAATTTGATATTGGATGCCTCAAGTGCAAATCCATTTGCTGCCCCACCTGCTAATATTAGAGGTAATATTGTAAATCAAAACGACCCTAATAACTTTGCTTTAGGTTATTTTAGACTGTGTGAAGCCAATCACGTTTTATATGTAGTGGAGTAATGAGAGATTAGGTTAAAAAACTATTTTAAACTTACTTAAAAGGAAGTCAATATTATAATTATCTCTCAACAACTTTATGTTAGGTTTTTATAATAGCCGATGCAGGTTGTAGGGAAAAGGGGATAATAAAAATTTCAAATAAAATTATCCTCTTTTTCTACAGCAGCCAAAAGTTCTAAATCTTTAATAAAATGTTCAGAAATTTGTATTTTAAAATACTAACTAAAAAATAAAAAGATAGTTTAAGGATATTGGGCTGGTATTTTTATTGAAAAATATTATTGTACGCAATTTTTTTAATTTCTTTATTTTTAAAAAAAGGATTGACCTAATAATACAATGCCCACCCCTATTAAACCTAAATACACGTATTTTAAAAATACACCATCCTTTAATTGGTGATTAAAATACCTACCAAGAAGAATGGCAGGAATTATAGCGGGAATAGAAATTAAAAAATAGTATGTTACTGTAGAAATCCAAAGCCCTTGGTACCAATAGCCAAACATAGCTAAAGTGCTTGCAGGTAAAAAATAAGCCTGTAAAGTTGCCCTAAAATGTTTAGCGGTCCAATTACGCATATTACCATAAATAACAAGTGGAGGCCCGTTTAAGCCATATGCTCCGCCAAATACACCAGAAAAGAAACCACATAAAAATAACCAATATTTATGATCTGTTTCTAATCTAAAATTACTTTTATATAGCAAGGAATAAATAGAATACAAAATAATAAGTATTCCTAAAACTAATTTAGTCAGGTTTTCATTTCCATAAATTAGGAGTAATAATCCAAAGGGGATTCCCAGAGCTGCAAAAATAACCAACCATTTAGCGCTGTTAAAGTGTATTTGTTTTCGGTCTTGTACAACTACAAAAGCTGCAATTAAAATCGAGATTAAAACAGAAAGGGGAACGGCAATTTCAATAGGTATTAAAAGAACAAGTAAGGGAACAGCTACCAAAGATTCTCCAAAGCCAAAAGTTGAACGAACTAATGTTGCAATAAAAACAATTGCTAAAACGTAAAAGGTTAGTAAACTCATATTTTATTTTATTGTTGCCCGATAAAAGTTAACGGAATTTATTGGACTCCACTTATATCAAGGTTTAAATGAGGTATTAAAAAATAGCCCCCTTGCTATTAATAAAAAGAAGATTTCAGTAATGTTGTTTCTTTAAACTACTTATTTCATGATAGTAAATATT
Organism: Galbibacter orientalis DSM 19592; assembly: GCF_000260115.1. Taxonomy (GTDB): domain Bacteria; phylum Bacteroidota; class Bacteroidia; order Flavobacteriales; family Flavobacteriaceae; genus Galbibacter; species Galbibacter orientalis. The sequence continues at coordinate 1,728,929 of NZ_JH651379.1, forward strand.
TAGTCTTTGCTCTTTTTTCTTATAGCGAAGCGGTCTTGTATTTTTTCACGGACAACAATAATTTTATTTAAATTCACTTCTTAAAATTTCAAGTTAATTAACTTTTAAAATGAAGTTTATCACACGGAAAATAATAATATGGGTATTAATTTTTCAAAGTTTCTAACTTTAATTAACCACCCCTTTTAGGGGTTAATTATCTAGCATCTATTATTTCTGTAAGTTCTATGGCACAACCCCAAGCTACTGTAAAACCAGCGCCACCATGTCCGTAGTTATGAAAAATAGCAGGATATTGACTATCAAACTCAAAACGCACCTCACTTCTTTTAGGGCGGAGACCTACAATTTCTTCAATTATTTCAGGCTGCTTTTGGGATAAACTAGTTTGTAAAAGTCTTTTAATTATGAGATCTGTATCGCTTTTTTCTATATTTAGATTCCAATCGTCTAAATAGTCTGTACCCCCAACAACACAATCTTCACTTCGATTAATAACATAACTCAGAGCACCTTTTTTTGTGGAGTCGGCACATGAAGGAATATTCATTTTTTTACAACGTAAAATTTGTCCGCGCATAGGCTGTAGATCCTTGTCGTTACAGAGCTTTTTTGCTCCTAATCCTGTGCAGTTTATAATAAACCCATCTAGCTTTGATGCTTCTTCTAAACTGGAAATTTCATGCTGTAAAAACGTTCCGTCAGATTCTATAAATCGTTGAAAAAGATATGGTAAATATAATAATGGTTCTGCTAATGGAACTCTAGAGATAAAAGCCTTTTGTATCCCTTTTGGTAATTCCTCTTTAGAAGCTTTTTTGGTGGTTCCTTCGGGCATTTTTAGTGTCCAATCGATATTACTATTATCGTTATAAGCAGTTATAAACGGAATAAATGATACTCCATTTTTAGGTTTAATATCACGTTGGTATTCTTGATAAGCGAGTGTAGCCCAATGATTTGTTTTTTCTTTAGGATAAATTTCAAATGGAAACCAAATGGCTCCCACTTTGCTAGACAAGGTTTTATTAAAATGTTCCTTAGCTATAATGGTAACTTTAAAACCTTTCTCTTGTAGTTTAATGGCGGTGGTTAGTCCTACAATTCCACAGCCGATAACTGTTATAGATCTCATAGTTGTATTTCGCTTTTTATAGCTTTTCCTGGGAATGTATTAACTTGTAACTCCCCATTTTCAATAAGTATTTTTCCGTTTATAATTACATAGTCCATCCCTGATGATCTTTCAAATCCGCTAGCATAAGTAGCATTGTCCTTTACCTTGTTTTGATCAAATAGTAATATGTCTGCGTAACATCCTTTTTTAATTCTACCTCTTAACTTCATTTCGGGAACTATAGATTCCAAGACCTTTGCGGGCATGAGGGTCATTTTTTTTATAGCAGTATTGATACTTAATAGTTTTTTTTCATTTACATATTCACGAATAACTTTAGAAAAGGTTCCAGATGATCTTGGGTGTCCTAAAAGGGAATAACCACCGCCATCACTAGCAATCATTGTAGCGTTAGAAGTTATTGCACTGTCAATCCAACTTTCTTTCATCATATGCACAATTACAGAACCTCCTTGTTTTCGGTACATTTCAAAAGTCTTTGCTGTTAATCGTTCTCCAGTTTCAATCCATTGCAAGTCTTGGTAAGTACAACCTAATCGCTCTTGCCAACCTTCATTGAAAATAGCAGATCCAATTTCGGTATTTCCAGCAGTGTATGGATATAACTCGGTAGTAATAGGAAAGCCTAAGGCCTGTGCTTTTTCAACCGCTTGTAAGCAGAAATCAATATCCTTACGCGCCATGCTTGGTAAGTGGCAAAGGTGAAGCTGTGTTTTATTTAAAATGGCATCGCTTATTGCTTGCTGAAAGGCAATGGCGCCGCCTTCGCGAATGTGTGAAAAAACGGGTAAGTTGTGTTCTCCAGCAAAAGCATATACATCGGCAATTTCTTTGATAGATGCGTTTGGTAAATAGCCAACTGGAATGCCAATACCTATTGCACCATCGTTTAGAGCATCTTTGAGCTTATTTCTTAGTGTTGGAAATTTGTTTTCGGTTAAAGCTAATGAGGCAGCAGAATCTTTTAGCTCTTCATAAATAGTATTGTAAACCCTGTCGCTATTAGAAATAACTTTGTTTCTGTAAGCTAATTGGCAGGCAGAGGCGCCAAAATTGACTAAAGCTTTTTCTTTTCTAGCTTCATAATATTGTTTAAGAGTGTCAATCCCAATTTCTAATTCTAATGCTGTTGTAACGCCATCAAATACTTGATATTCATTCTCTTTATTGGTTTGCCCATGGGCATGCAAGTCTATAAATCCAGGGGATAATATTTTTCCGCTGCCATCTATAACTTTTTCGCCTAGGAGTTTATGAGTACTTATTTCTGCTATTTTATCATCAGAAATAGCCAAATTTAATACTTGGTCAGTGTTGGTTTCTGGGTTGATTACTCTGGCGTTTTCAATAACAATATCATAGGTAATAGATGCGTTTTCTTTTTTTTGAGAACAAGAAACAATAAATACGGTAAGAGTTAAAAAAATAATATTTTTAATAATAGTACGCATAACTTATTTTTTTGTAGCAGTAAAGGTTCCATTGGGTTCATGTAGAATTAGTTTTTCATCTTTAAATTCTGCTTTATAGCCAGATAATCCTTTGATTATAAATTCATTTTCTTTTACAGGAACTAATGTGTATTCGGGTTGTTGGGGTACAAGAAGTGTTAAGTTTTTGTTTTTTAAGGTGACTTTTAATTCTGTGCCCGAAAGGAAATAGCTTCCTTCATATTTCTGTAATTTAGTTTCAGAGATAGCAACTTCATTTGGGCTTCTCTTAAAATAAATAGGATCTAAGGTTGGTTCTAATTTTAAATAGACTCCGTCTATATCTCCTAAATCATTAGTTTTAAAATTGAAATTAAAGCCTATACCTTCTTTTAAATCAATTTTATTATTTTTTATTAAATGAGGTTTAAAAACATCGTAATGGGTATGTTTTAAATATGTTTTTTCTCTAGTAAAATTTGCCCAAAGTGAATCGTTTTCAGCTTTAACCTTAATTGTGCCATAACCTTTGTTGCTATATTCCCCAGTATATTCTGCCAAATTATGGGTGGGGTTTGTATTAGAAATTTCACTTTCTTCTTCAGTCTTTTTCTTTTCTTTTTGTTGTTTCTTAAGTTCTCCTACTTTTTCATTATAATAAGCTACCCAGTCTGTCTTTTTTAAATTTAGAATTTCATCAGAAATTTCATTCCTTACTAAAGTAGGTAATGCAGAGCCATCTTGGTTTGTTAGCACTACAATTCCTATTCCGTCGGATGGAAAAAATGAGACATTAGCAGCAAATCCATCAATATTACCACCATGTTCTAGTCGATAGTGACCTTTATACGAAGAAGTAAACCAAGCATACCCATAACTATTTAAATGTTGTGCTGGAAATTTCTTATCGGCTATACCATTACCTACTAACATTAACGGATTTATAGCTTTTTCAACATATTGTTGAGGTATAACTTGTTTCCCGTTAAATTTGCCTTCGTTTAACCAAATCATTAGCCAGTTTGCCATTTCTTTTGCACTACTATTAATACTTCCTGCAGGGCTAATAGCTGCAATATTATAGTAGGGGGTAAGTTTGTTGGTAGAGAAATTCTCTAATGTATAACCCTTGGATGCATTTGCAGATTTTTCTAATTCTTTAATAGATAAATTAGAAGTAGACATCTGTAGGGGTTTAAAAAAACGTTCCCTTATATTATCTTCCCAACTATTTCCGGTTAGTCTTTCTGCAATTATACCTTGCGCCAAGTACATAAAATTATTATAGTACCATTGTTCTCTTATTCCTGTAAAAGGTTTGTGGTATTGTACACGAGCTAGTAGGCTGTCTTTGTTTTCCGTAGGGAATAAATACCATGAAAAATCATGTCTAGGTAAGCCTGTTCTATGGCTCACCATATCTAATATGGTAATGTTATTGTTTAAATCGTTATTATAAAATTCTAGTTCTGGGATATATTTTTTGGGACTATCAGTAAACTTCAATCCTTTTTCATCTTCCAGAATTCCTAATAAAGCAGTTGTAAAAGCTTTTGAGGAAGAGCCAATGGCAAAAAGGGTATTTTCATCTACTTTTAATTTATTCTCTAAATCTTTATATCCAAATCCTTTAGCGTAAATTACTTTTCTTCCTTGAACAATAGCCACAGAAAACCCTACGGTCTGTGTAGTTTCTTGCAGAATTTTTAGTTTTTTATCAAGTTGTTTTTCGTTGAGATTGGTCTGAGCAAAAAGAGTGGTGCTAATAAAGACTGCTAGAAGTAAAATTTTTGTTTGCATAAAATATTTTGTTTTATTCAGGATAGATTGGAATGTTTAATACTAAAATACACATTTATTGGGAATCCTTTCTAGGTACTATAAATTTTAGCCACAGATTCACGGATGTTGAATGAGTTGGTGTTATAGTTATAAGAAGCAACAAAATATATCCGTGAATTCGTGGCCAATCTACTTTTTAGTACAGACAATTGAATATGTCTCATAATTATGTAAAAACTATTGTAATGACTACAATACACATTTATAGGAAATCCTTTCTAAGTACTATAAATTTTAGCCACAGATTCACGGATGTTGAATGAGTTGGTATTATAGTTATAAGAAGCAACAAAATATATCCGTGAATTCGTGGCAAATCTACTTTTTATACAAGTTTAATTGTCTCACAAAACCGCTAGTGTGATTATCTTGTTCGTTCCCAGTAGGGGATAGTGGTTCTAAATGGACTTTACTTTGTTATGACTAAGGTTTAAAAGATTTCAAAATTTGTATGGATGATTTTTAATAAATCTGAAATGGATTTAATTTCATCAACGCTTTTAAATTGTGGTAAAAAATATGAAGGGTCTGGATACCGAATTTTGTTATATATACCTTTATCGTGATCTGTTTTAATTTCAATGACAAAGCTGATGCCATCTACAATTACTTTTTGCTCAGAGAAAATGACAATATCATCTTTTAAATTAATTATTGATGTATTGTATTTTAATTTATATTCGATTTTCTCCCAATCTGGTAAATATTGAATATTGGTTATTAAAATTTTTAACCATAATTTTTCGTCTAATCGATTTAATGTGTCTATAACTATGTTTTTAGTACAGACAATTGAATCTGCCTCATATCTGAAATATTTTACGTTCCATGTTTTGTCGGAATTTAGAAACATTTCAAATGATTCAGTTGTTTTGTTATTATAGCCATCTATTTTATCAATTTTTAAATAGTTAGATGAATCATGATAATCTTCAAAAGGTAAGCTTTCCTGTGAAAAGGTTAGATTAAAAATTAGGAAGAATATTATAATTAGAATGTTTCTCATAATTATGTAAAAACTATTGTAATGACTAAAATACACATTTATAGGGAATCCTTTCTAGGTACTATAAATTTTAGCCACAGATTCATGGATGTTGAATGAGTTGGTATTATAGTTATAAGAAGCAACAAAATATATCCGTGAATTCGTGGCCAATCTACTTTTTAGTACAGACAATTGAATATGTCTCATAATTATGTAAAAACTATTGTAATGACTACAATACACATTTATAGGAAATCCTTTCTAAGTACTATAAATTTTAGCCACAGATTCACGGATGTTGAATGAGTTGGTATTATAGTTATAAGAAGCAACAAAATATATCTGTGAATTCGTGGCCAATCTACTTTTTAGTACAAGCTTAATTATTCCAGAAAAACATCTTTTTTAAACATTTGGTAACTTAAAGGTAATTTTAAAAACATTACAAATAGTAATTATTTATCGAATTTTACATCCATAAATTTACTATTTGTAAACATTTTGAAATATACAAAAACAGATATTAAAACATTATTATATGGTTCTTTTGCTGCCTTTGGTACTTACTTTTGTATGTATGCCTTTAGGAAGCCATTTACTGTTGCTACTTATGAGGGGCTGAGTTTTTGGGAGGTAGATTATAAAATTATTCTTATAATAGCGCAGGTTCTTGGATATATGCTTTCAAAGTTTATTGGGATTAAACTTATTTCAGAACTCAGAAATAATCAGCGTTTATTGCTATTAATAACAATGATTGCAGTGGCAGAAATTAGCTTGGTGTTATTTGCCGTTGTACCAGCTCCCTATAATCTTGTTTTTATGTTTTTAAATGGACTTCCGTTGGGAGTGATTTGGGGGATTGTTTTTTCATATTTAGAAGGGAGAAAAACTACAGAGATATTGGGAGTAGTATTGTGCTCTAGTTTTATAGTTTCTAGTGGAGCCGTAAAGTCTGTGGGACTTATTTCAATGAGGTGGATTGGTGTTAATGAGTTTTGGATGCCTGCGGTGACTGGAGCAATATTTATAGTTCCTTTTTTAATATTCTCTTATCTTTTAGAACGAATCCCCTCACCAACACCAGAAGATATTTCCTTACGAACAGAAAGAAAACCAATGAGTAAAGTAGATAGGGCTAATTTGATTAAAACCTATTTTTTTCCAATTGTAATATTAGTGTTTTTTTATGCGGCTCTTACGGCATTAAGAGATTATAGAGATAATTTCTCTCGAGAGATATGGGATGCATTAGGGCTCAGGGATAGTATAGCTATTTACACATTTTCTGAGATTCCAATAGCTATTTTAGTGCTTGTTATTTTAGGACTATTTGCTTTTATAAAAAGCAATTTTAGAGTTTTTATTTATTACCATTATTTGCTTTTTGGGGGAGCGTTCGTAATAGGGTTGCTTACGGTATTCTATCAATTAGAATTGATTAGCGAAATTTTCTGGATGATAAGCGTAGGCTTCGGATTATATATATGTTATGTGCCTTTTAATTGTATATTTTTTGACAGAATGATAGCAGCTTTTAGAATTAAAGGAAATGCTGGATTTCTTATTTATATAGCAGATGCTTTTGGCTATTTAGGAAGTATTGCCGTGTTGCTTTATAAGAATTTTGGTCAGGGAGGAGTATCCTGGTTAAACTTTTTCATTTATGGATGTTACCTTATTGCAGCGCTGGGTTGTATTGTTGCTGTGGCTTCTCTAAATTATTTTAAAAAGAAATATAAGTCTTCAGAAAAAAAAATATCACATCTTTTAAATATAGCTTATGAATAATATCGAGAAGTATGATCTTGTTGTTATTGGAGGGGGAGTATTGGGGAGTTTTCATGCTTATCATGCCATTAATAAAGGATTAAAAGTAGCATTAATAGAGAAAAATAAAATACTTCAAGGGGCTACTGTTAGAAATTTCGGACAAGTAGTTCCTTCTGGAATGAACACGAAATGGCAGACTTTTGGTAGGGAGAGTCTGAAAATATATAAGGAGATTCAATCAAAATTTGATATTTCTGTACGCCAAGAAGGATCGGTTTATATAGCTTCTAATGAGGAGGAAGTTAAATTATTACACGAGTTAAAAAAAATTAATCAAGCAAATAATTATACGTCCGAATTGTGGACTAAAGAAAAAACAATTAATAATTATGCAGGCATAAATGAGGCTTATGTAAAAGAGTCTTTATTCTTTCCTGATGAGGTTTTAGTAGAACCTCGAGTTATGATAAGTAAGCTTCATGCTTATTTACAAACAAAGGGATTAGCACTTTTTTCTGGAAAGACAGTGGTAAGAAATGAATCTGTAGGAGAATGTGTAAAAGTATTTACAGCAGACGGAATGGTTGTTACAGCCGAAAAAGTGATTATTTGTAATGGAAGTGATTTTGAGAATTTATATCCTGAATTATTTTCTGAAAGTGAATTAATAATCTCCAAATTACAGATGATGGCAACCAAGCCTCAACCATTAAATTATAAAATGAAGGGGGCAATTCTTACGGGACTTTCTATAAGAAGATATGAAGCTTTTTCCGAATGCCCTTCATTTAAAAAGATAAAAGAAAAAGAATCTTCTGAGAGTTTAGAAAAAAAATGGGGAGTGCATATTTTGTTTAAGCAAGCAGTAGATGGTTCTGTAATTATAGGCGATTCTCATGAGTATGCATCAGTTAAAGAAAAGGAAAGTTTAGGTTTTGATTTAAATATGAATATAGATCAATTTATTATTGAGGAGGCTAAAAAAATATTCTATTTACCAAATTATGCCATTCAGGATAGGTGGTATGGAATGTATTCGCAGTGCAAGGAAAGCGATATTTATTTGAAAACAATAGATAAAAATATTCATATCGTAACTGGAATTGGAGGAAAAGGAATGACAGGAAGCGCAGGTTTTTCTAAAGAAAATATTAATTCAATTTTTAATTTTTAAAATGCAAAATAAAATAAAACTTGCCGTTTTTGATATGGCTGGAACTACAGTGAACGAAGGTAATGTTGTATATAAAACCTTACAGAAAGCAATAAATAATGCAGGGTATAAAGTAGAATTAGACTTTGTGCTTACACATGGCGCTGGGAAAGAAAAGCATCAAGCTATTAAAGATGTTTTAGAAGAATTAAATGAAGATAAAAGTAAGTCGGATGTTATTTTTGAAGACTTCAAAGTATTACTGGATAATGCATACAAAAAATTAGCGGTCAAAGCTTGTAACGGTGTTGAAGAGTTATTTAAATTACTAAAAAGTAACAATATTAAAGTTGCATTAAATACAGGGTACAATAAAGAAATTGCAACCTTGTTGTTGAATAAATTAAACTGGACAAAGGGAGAACAATATGATGCTTTAATTACTGCCGATGATGTAATAAATGGAAGGCCATGTCCAGACATGATTTCTAAGGCAATGGAATTAACCAATGTTCTTGAGGCAGATAAGGTGTTAAAGGCTGGAGATTCTATTATAGATATTGAAGAAGGAAAAAATGCAAACTGTGCAATTACGGTAGGGGTTACTACGGGAGCTCATACAAAAGAGCAATTACTGAGCGCTCATCCTACTTATGTAGTAGCATCTTTATTAGAATTAAAAGATATATTGCTTAAATAAAGGTATTATATAAAGAAGTAAACAACTAGCATTTTAGAAGGTTGTTTACTTCTATTTTCTGGTACGTGTGGAATTCTACCATCAAAAAATATGGAATCTCCTTCTTTTAGTAAAACTTCTTCTTCTCCAATAATATAGTAACATTCTCCTGAAAGAATGTATTTAAATTCAAATGCATCGGTAGTTACTTTTTCTCTTTTAGAATTTGGTTTTACTTCTAAGAGAACTGTTTCAAAACCAAGGGAAGAAAGTTGTTTGCTAAATATAAAGTTGTAGGTAAAGCCTTCTGCCTCTTCCTCTTTATCAATAGGGGTATTTTCTTCTTTTCTTGAAACAATAAAATTAGCGCCACTACCTTTTGGTATTCCTTTAAAAAAATCGGTTACTTCAACTTCAAGCGCATTTACTATTTTTATAAATACTGGGAGGGAAGGTATTGTTCTTCCATTTTCAATACGAGAAATAAGTCCGCTAGTTACTTCTGCTTTTACAGCAACATCATTAATGGTTTTACCATCATTTTTTCTAATTTCTTTAATTCGCTTACCAATACCTATAAGATAATCTTCCATTTAGTAGAATTTTTTACACCTCAAAATTAAAAGAAATACTGTAAATTATTTACCCTATTTTATGCTTTTGATTCTGTTATTTATTCAAATTAATGAAAAACAGAAAAGTAACTATTAGTAAACTAAGGTTGTTAACTTTTTGTTAACTGAATTTACAGTATGATTGCAATGATTTAATAGTGCATGTAGTTTAACTTAACTTACCTCTTCGATATTTGCATAACTAAATAACTTAATAAAGTTTACAAATACGAAAAAATGAATAAGCGGAAATTATTATGTGTATTTGCGTTCTTCGCATTTATTACAAGTTACTCTCAAACCTTATTTAAAGGGAGTGTATTAGATGAAAATAGCACACCTTTACCAGGTGCATCCATTATGATAAAAGGTCAAAATAATGGAGTTGCTACAGATTTTGACGGAAATTTTGAGATAGAGCTCCCCCAAGGCAACGAAATATTGATAATTTCTTACGTTGGGTATCTTTCTCAAGAAATTAATTCAGCATTAGAGAATGGAGTAAAAGTTGTTTTACAACCAGATTCTCAACAATTAGATGCAGTGGTAGTAACTGCTCTAGGTATTGAAAGAGAAAAGAAGTCGTTAGGATATGCTTCTCAAGAACTTGATAGCGACCAAATTAGTTCGGCAAGAGAACCTAATCTATTAAATAGTATTTCTGGTAAAGTAGCAGGACTTCAAGTAACTAATAGTCCTTCAGGAATTGGAGGGTCTGCTAGAGTTTCTATTCGTGGAGATGCGTCGTTAAATATTAATGGAAACTCTCCTTTATTTATTATAGATGGTACTCCTATTAGTAATGAAATAGTTGGATCTTCTGGAGCTGGGACTCAAGATGTGGATTATGGAAATGGAGCTGCTGAGATAAACCCAGAGAATATTGAGTCGATGAACGTTTTAAAAGGGCCAGCGGCGGCAGCTTTATATGGTTCTAGAGCGGCAAACGGGGCTATCATCATCACAACAAAAAAAGGAACTTCTAAAGATGGAAAAATAGGGGTTACCATAAATACTGGAGTAACAGTAGATAATATTTTAATGTTACCAGATTGGCAAAATGAATATGGTCAAGGTAATAATCAACAATTCTCTTTTGTAGATGGAAAAGGAGGAGGAATTGCAGATGGTGTTGACGAAAGTTGGGGGCCAAGATTAGATACAGGACTTTTAATTCCGCAGTTCGATTCGCCTAGACAAGACGGAACTCGTGGGGGAGATTTAATAAGTAATTCTCCAATTATAGCAACTCCTTGGGTTTCTAATCCAGATAACACAAAAGATTTTTTTAATACTGGATTTACCAAAACCAATAGTATTTCTATTTCTAAAGCTGGAGATTTAGGGAATATCCGTTTCAGCTATCAGAATTTTGATCAAGAAGGAGTTGTTCCTAATACAGATTTAGAGAGAAATACATTTAATTTAAGTGCGGGTCTTAATTTAACTGATAAAGTTAAGGTTAATGCAAATGTAAATTATGTAAAAAGTGATAGTGGCAACAGACCGTCGTTGAGTTATGGAACAGAAAGTATTATGTATCTTTTTATTTGGTACGGAAGACAATTAAATACCAATAGTTTAAGAGATTATTGGATGCCAGGGCAAGAAGGCGTGCAGCAGTTTAATTACAATTACAATTACCATGATAATCCTTTCTTTAATGTATATGAAAATACAAATTCTCAAGACAAAGATCGGGTATATGGAAATGTAAATTTAACCTATGATATTTCCGATAATTGGAAACTGTTACTTCGTACAGGACGCGATTTTTACCGAGATTTAAGAGCTAAAAAGAGAGCTTTTAGTACGCAACGTTTTCCGTTAGGATATTATAGAGAAGATAATGTGTTTTTTGAAGAGATTAATACAGACTTCCTATTGTCATACGATAAAACTTTTAATGAAAAATGGAATGTAAACTTTTCTGTAGGAGCTAATCAACTTAGACAAAATCAAGAGTACGACCAAACGGTAGCGCCAGAACTGATAAATCCAGGGGTGTATTCTTTTAATAATAATAGAAAACCATTAGAAGTTACTTCCATAGATCAAAATAAACGTATTAATAGTGTGTACGGTTTTGCTCGTTTAGCCTATAATAATTATCTGTTTTTAGATATAACAGGAAGAAACGATTGGTCTAGTACGCTTCCTTCTAATAATAATTCATATTTCTATCCTTCTGTAACATTGAGTACAGTATTTAGCGATATGTTTGTGTTGCCAGAGTTTGTAAGTTTTGCCAAATTGAGAGCAGCTTATGCAGAAGTTGGTAATGATACAGATCCTTATAAATTATCTAGTTTTTACACCAATGAGAATCCGTTTGGAGAGTATCCGGTGTTAACAGAATCTTCTTTAATACCAAATGCAAATTTAAAACCAGAGATTACTTCTTCTTATGAATTTGGGGTTGACTTACGCTTTTTTCAGAGTCGCTTAAATATAGATGCTACTTATTATAGCTCCTTAACAAAGAACCAGATTATTTCTATTGATGCAGATATTGCTAGTGGTTACGCTAGTAAACTTATCAATGCTGGGGAGGTTAAAAATTATGGTTTTGAAGCTATTTTAGGAATAACTCCAGTTAGAAATGATAATTTTTCATGGAAAGCAACCTTCAATTTTGCTAAAAACCAAAGTGAGGTTACAGATTTGGGAGGGGTAGATTATACCTTAACCGAAAGAAATTCAGCTTTTATTCAAGCAAGAGAAGGAGGTTCTATTAGTGCAATTTACGGAAGAGGATTTCAAAGAGTAGAAGATGAGAATAGCCCGTACTTTGGGGAAATGATTATTGATGCAAATGGAATTCCGTTACGTACAGATGATTTGGTGTATCAAGGAGATTATGCTCCAGATTATACGCTTGGGTTTCAGAATAGCTTTAGATATAAGGCTTTTGATTTTGGATTTCTATTAGATACCCGCCAAGGAGGAATTGTAGTGTCTAGAACAAAAACAATTGGAAGTACTTCTGGACAATTAAAGGAAACTTTAGTAGGAAGAGAAACAGGAATTGTTGCAGATGGAGTTGTACAAGTATCGGATGGGTTTTATGAACCTAATACTACTAATGTAGATGCTAGAACTTATAATAACAGATATTACGAAAGAGATAATGTGGAGGCTGCAAAATATGATGCTTCTTACACAAAACTAAGAGAGGTAACATTGGGGTACACTATTCCTAAGCGCTTTATAAAGCAGTTGCCAATTACAAATGCTAGATTTTCTCTTAGCGGAAGAAACTTACTTCTGTGGACAGAAAACCCACATTTTGACCCAGAAACAGTAGCTGTTTCGGGAGGGACATTGCAACCTGGAATCGAAAACATGTCGTATCCAAGTACAAGATCATTCACTTTTAATTTACGAGTAGACTTTTAATTCAATAGAAATGAAGAAAAATCAATTTATAAAGAAGCTATTTTTAGGGGCTACAATGATACTTTCATTAAATGCCTGTACTAAAGATTTTGAAGAAATAAATGCAAATCCTAATTATCCTGAAAAGGCAGCATCAGAATTATTATTGCCAGGGATTTTAAGACAAATGTCTTACAATTGGGGTAATATGGGCTGGGAACAAGGCTTTACAGTTGCACAATATGGAGCAAGACTACAGTTTACAAGTGGAGATCGCTATAATTGGTCGCCAACAGGAAACCCATATAACGATGCCTATGATGCGCTTAGAGATGTTGAGAATATTATAGAATCTACGGTAGGTGTAAAAGGACAAGAAAATTACTTAGCTGTTGCTTTAATAGTAAAATCTTGGATTTATTCTTACTTAACAGATGCTTATGGAGATGTGCCATACACACAAGCAACAAAAGGAATAAGAGAAGATAATATTACACCAGAATTTACACCACAGAGTGAAATTTATGATGGACTAATTACAGATCTTACTGTTGCAAATAATTTATTAAAAGGAGCTGCTACTATCTCTGGGGATATTCTTTACAATGGAGATGTTACTAAATGGAGAAAGTTCTCAAACTCTTTGCGATTAAGATTATTAATGAGAATTAGTGATGTAGATAAAGCGAGAGCAATTTCGGAAATGAAGGAAATAACAAATGCTCCTTCAGAATTTCCAATTTTTGAAAGCAATGGAGATGCTGCAGTGATACAATGGAATTCTGATAATCCACAGCCTAAATTTACTACTCGATCTGGAAGTTATGATGAGGTAAGGTTAAGTACTACTTTAGAAACTAGGCTAAAGGATTTAAACGACCAAAGATTAATTGTTTTTGCCCAGCCTACTTCGGCATCAGGAAAAGGGATTTATTCGGATAATATGGACGATTATGTAGGGATGCCAAATGGTTTAAATGATGAAGATGCATTGGCATATAGTCCTTCTGGGGATCCACAAAAATCGGGTTCTAATTTTATTTCTCGTTTAGGGGTTTTACTTACATGTAGAGCATGTGATCCTGAAAATGCTTCTCCAACAGCTTCTCAAACTATTATAATGAGTTATTCTGAACTTCAGTTTATTTTAGCGGAAGCTCGCGAGAAAAATTTTATTACTGCAGGGACATCAGAGCAGTATTATGAAAATGGAATTTATGCTTCATTTGAGTATTATTTAGAAAGAATTAATGCTGGAGGTTGGAATGAAATAGCTACAAGCTTGGCAAATTTTGATGTAGATGCATATATAAATCAAGAAAAAGTAGCTTATACAGGAACTTCCGAAGAAAAACTAGGGAAAGTGGCTATGCAAAAATGGATTTCACTTTTCTACACAGGTTTTGAAGCTTGGTCGGATTGGAGACGTACCAATATGCCAGCAATAGTGCCTGGTCCAGATGCTGCTAACGGAGGGAAAGTGCCAGTTCGTTTTCAATATCCAAATTCAGTAAAATCTACAAACAATGCAAACTACCAAGAGGCTGTGAGCAGAATGGGAGGAGATAATCTAAATACATTGCTTTGGTGGGATGTGTCTGTGAATAATTAATATCTATGAAATTTAAAAAAATCATTTTTATGGTAACCACAAGTCTTTTAGGCTTGTGGTCTTGCCATAATAATTCTACTGAGAACAGAGAAATTAAACATGTTGTTGTAATTGGGTTTGATGGACTTAGTCCAGATGGGATTAGAAATGCTTCCACACCTAATTTTGATAAGGTTATTGCTGAAGGGGCTTCTACCATGCGAGCAAGAGCCGTACTTCCTACAAGTTCTAGTTCTAATTGGGCATCTATGATAATGGGAGCTAGCCCTTCTCAACATGGGATTACATCTAATGCGTGGAATAAAGACAATTTTGAGTTACCTACAGTAGTTCAAGGGGAAGATTTTTTGTTTCCTACGGTCTTTAATTTAATAAATAAGCAAAAAGAAAATACAGAGATAGGTGCTATCTATCATTGGAGCGATTTTGGTAGATTGTTTGAGAAAAGTGCTGTTAATTTTGATATTCATGCAGACACAGAAGAACAGACTGCCGCCGTAGCAAGTAGTTATATTAAGAACAAAAAACCGACTTTTACTTTTATTCATTTTGACCATATTGATCATGCTGGTCATGAATACGGACATGGAACACCAGAATATTATGAATCGGTTACAAAAGGAGATAAATTATTAGGAGAGGTTTTATCGGCAATTAAAAAAGCTGGAATACTAGAAAATACATTAGTTATTATTTCTTCGGATCATGGTGGAGTAGGAAAAGGACATGGAGGGGAGTCTTTAGCAGAAATTGAAATCCCATTTATTGCCTGGGGGAAATCAGTTAAAAAGGGATATGAAATTAAAACGCCCGTATATCAATATGACAATGCTGCTACCGTTGCCTATGCATTAGGTGTTAAAACGCCTACAGCATGGATAGGAAAGCCTGTTCTGTCATTGTTTGAAGGGAATGAAATAAAGGGTGATGAGTATCTTATTGAAGATCGTTTGGTAGCTCCCATAATAAAGCCAGAAGCTAGTTTGAATAAAAGAGCAGGAGGTCTTTTTTTTAATGAAACGAAATTGGAAATAATAAATCCAAATAAAGAAGGTGTTATTAGATATACTTTAGATGGGTCTATGCCTACAAAAAAATCAACAGTATATGAGGGTATTATTGATATAACCGACAATAAAGTAGTAAAAGCAGCAATATTTTTAGAGGGGAAAATATCGAGTCCCTTAAGCGAAGCCTTTTTTAGAATTCGTCATGATGATAGAAAGAGAGTATCTTATAAAATTTATTATTTAGTGAATCTTACTTCTCTTCCTGAACTGTTCAATAAAACTCCAGATGATAGTGGTAACACCTATGAAATCACTTCAGAAGAAATAAAAGAGAAGATAAAAGAGAACACAGCAGTAATTTATACAGCAATTATAGATATTAAAAAAGCAGCTAATTATACTTTCTACACTAGATCTGACGATGGGAGTAAACTATGGATTGATAATGAGTTGGTAGTAGCTAATGATGGCGACCATGGGGTACTAGAAAAATCTGGAACTGTTAAGCTTAATGCTGGAGAACATGCTATAAAAGTAGCTTGGTTTAATGGAGGAGGAGATGGTTGGTTAGATGTTTATTATAAAGATGGTAAAAGTCCAAAGCAACTAGTTTCTACAGAACTTTTAAATTAAAAACAGCGTGCAAACAACTATAAAACTAGCTTTATATTTTTTATTCATTCTGTGCTTTTATAAAGGAATCTCTCAAGAGATGTACCCAAATTGGGAACCTGGTATTTTAGAGATTCATCATATAAACACTGGTAGAGGAGACGCTACTTTTTGTGTTTTTCCAGATGGAACTACTTTGCTTATAGATGCAGGAGATACCTCAGAAACACATCCAAGAACTTTGTCTGATAGAAATGCAAAATTGCTTCCTAATAGAAGTAGAACTGCTCCTGAATGGATTGTAGATTATATAAATCAATTTCATCCAAAACCAAAAGGGCAGACTTTAGATTATGCCTTGATTACGCATTATCATGATGATCATTTTGGAGAAGTAGATAGTACACGGTTATATTCTAAAAAAGGGAAGTATCAATTAACCGGAATTGTTGCTGTTGGAGATGCTATTCCTATTAAAAACTTAATAGATAGAGGTTCTCAGTTTCCTATAGATTTAAAAGATGAACAGGTTCAAAAGGAGCTATCTGCAGATAAATATCATATAATTCCAACTTTGAAAAATTATTGGAAGTATAGTGATGTACACTCTAAAAATGGATTGAAACATTCTGTTCTAAAAGCAGGAATGCTAAATCAAATAAGACTGTTATATAATCCTGAAAATTATAAGAGTTTTTCTGTCAGAAATATTGCTGTAAATGGTAATGTCTGGACAGGAGAAAAGGAAAATTACTACGCATTATTTTCAGAAGGAGACTCTCCTTCTGAAAATAATTTAAGTACCGTTATAAAAATTTCATTTGGTTTGTTTGATTATTATACCGGAGGAGATATTAGCGGGGTAAATGCAATAGGGGCAACCGATTTTAATTCCCTAGAATCCAATATTGCTCCTGTTGTAGGCCCTGTTGATGTTGCTACCTTAAATCATCATGGAAATAGAGATTCTCAAAATGCATTTTATGTAAGAACACTTCGTCCTCGAGTATGGGTACAACAAAATTGGTCGTCAGATCATCCTGGAGAAGAAGTGCTCAGAAGAATACTTAGTAAAGAAATATATCCTGGGGAGCGAGATGTGTTTTCAACAGTAATGCTAGCTGCAAATAAAAAAGTAATAGGCAATCGCTTAGATGCGTATAAAAGTCAGGAAGGACATATTGTAGTAAGGGTTTATAATGATGGAAAAAAATACAATGTTTACATTTTGAATGATAAAGATGAAAAGCGTAATGTGGTAAATAAATTTGGTCCTTATGAAGCAAGGTGAAATTAATAAAAGAACAGAAGGAGATATTAATACTACTTCAGAAAGGGAAAAATGGAACCTTCGAGAAAAGGATAGGCATACACAGTTAATTTTAGAAAAGGACGAACGTTATTTTATGCATCAATCTATGTCTACTCCTTGTTTGGATGTTTTAAAATCATCTAAAAATAGTTATATAGAGAATTTGTCTGGAAATAAATATTTAGATTTTCATGGTAATAATGTGCATCAAATAGGTTTTGGAAATGAGGAATTAATTCAAAAATTAATAGCGCAATTAAAAACACTTTCTTTTTCTACAAGAAGGTATACCAATGAACCAGCCGTTTTATTTGCTGAGAAATTAGCGTCTATAGCTCCATCAGATTTAAATAGAGTTTTATTAACGCCCAATGGAAGCTCTGCAATTGGAATAGCGTTAAAATTGGCTAGAGCTATTACAGGAAAGTTTAAAGTGGTTTCTTTTTGGGATTCTTTTCATGGAGCGTCTTTAGATGCTATCAGTGTTGGAGGAGAAGCGGTTTTTAGAGAAGCTATGGGGCCTCTAATGCCAGGAGTAGAAAGAATTCCACCTCCCGTTACCTATAGAGGGATTTTTGAAAATAATGAGGCCAAGTGTTTAGAATATTTGGAATATGTTTTTGCTAAAGAAGGAGATATTGGTGCTTTTTTAGCAGAAACTATTAGAAATACAGACGTACAAATTCCTTCTAAAGAGTTTTGGAAGGAGGCTCGCAAATTATGTGATAAATATGGAGTTCTTCTTATTTTAGATGAAATTCCAATAGCTTTAGGAAGGACAGGTAAATTGTTTGCTTTTGAGCATTATTCTATAGAACCAGATATTATTTGTTTAGGAAAAGGACTTGGGGGAGGAATATTTCCGCAAGCAGCGGTTATAACAAGAGATAAATATAATACATTTGGAGAACTGTCTTTGGGGCATTACACCCACGAGAAAAGTCCGCTTGGAGCAGTAGCTGGAATGGAAACGATTAGAATTGTGGAAGGTTTATTGGAGAAAGTTAAAGCAGATGAAGCTTTTCTAAAAACAGAACTCAATAGATTAAAAACAAAGTTTGATATAATAGGAGATGTAAGAGGGATTGGAATGCTTTGGGGAGTTGAATTAGTTTTAAATAGATTAACTAAAGAAAAGGCCCTAGAAGCTGCCGAGAAAGTTATGTACAATTGTTTAAGAGAAGGATTAAGTTTTAAAGTTTCTTCGGGGAATGTTTTACAATTATCGCCTCCTTTAACAATTACACGAGAGGAATTGTTAAAAGCAATTCATATTTTAGAAAACAGTATTTCAAATTTATAGAGATGAGATTAGTTTATACCAAAAGCCTGCTTATCTGTTTTTTTATGTTGAGTTTAATGTTGACTCATGCACAAACAGTTAAACAAAATTTATTAGTAGCGCCTTACTTACAAAACGCTTCTCCACAAGAAATAACTATTATGTGGGAAACAGCTGTAGGAGAAGAAAGTACAGTATTGTATGGCAAAACAACCGATTTAAAGAAAAAAGAGACAGGAATTTCTTACGATGTTAATTTTTCCGACCATAGAATTCACGAGGTAACACTTAAAGGATTAGAGCGTTTTACAACTTATTATTATAGAGTAAAAACTGGAGAAACGTATTCAGATGTTTATCAGTTTAAAACTCCTCCTTTTGCTGAAGATAAAAAAGCGTTCAATGTTTTAGCCATGAGCGATATGCAAAGAGACCATAATGAACCAGAAAAGTTTGCTGAAATTGTAAATGAAGGAATTTTAACCTACCTGAAGAAAGAATATGGAGAAGATATTTCAGACAATCTGGCTTTAGTGCTTATTCCTGGAGATTTAGTTGAAAATGGAACTAAATATGAACAATGGCAAAATGAGTTTTTTGAGCCTTCAAAGAAGTTATTTTCAAATGTACCTGTATATCCTGTATTGGGGAACCATGAAAAGAATTCTACATTCTATTTTAAATATTTTAGTCTTCCTAAAAATGGAACTCCAGCTTATGCCGAGCATTGGTGGTTTAAAGATTATGGAAATACAAGAATAATAGGGCTAAATTCAAATGACGGATATAGAGACTCTAAAGAGCAGTATATTTGGTTAAAAGAACTTTTAGAGCGTACAGCCAATAATAATGAAATAGATTTTGTTTTTGCACAATTACATCATCCACATAAATCGGAATTATGGATTCCTGGGGAGACAGATTTCACAGGAAAAGTTGTTGAATTATTAGAGAATTTTACTACCAAAACTGGAAAACCGAGTATACATTTTTTCGGACATACGCATGGGTATTCAAGAGGACAATCTAAAGAACATAAACATTTGTGGATTAATGTAGCTTCTGCTGGAGGAGCTATAGATAATTGGGGAGAATTTGAAGGACGAGATTATGATGAATTTACTGTAACTCAAGATGAGTATGGATTTGTAATGGTAGAGGTAGATCCAAACCCAGAAAATCCTAAGTTTGTTGTAAAAAGAGTTAGTAGGGGAAATACTGTACAATCTAGAAACAATGAGGTTACAGATAGTATGGTAATTTATAAGAAAAAACGCTTGCCTTACGCTCCAACAATAGAAAGTCCAATGGGAGAGCATATAGCAAATAAAGATGTACTGTTGAAGGCGGGAGGTTATAAAAGCGATTATAAAGATAGTTTTCATGCAGCTTCAAATTGGCAATTAGCTACCGATGCTGAGTTTTCTAATATTATAGTAGATAGATGGAAGCAATACCAAAATTGGTATTATAATGAAAACCGACAAAAGGATGATGATCTTACAGATGAGAAAATGCCTTTATTAAAATCTAACACTAAATATTTCTGGCGCGTACGTTATAGAGATCAAAATTTAAATTGGAGTGATTGGTCTAAAACCGCAACTTTTACAACAAAATAAAAAATAAAAATATGAAATACCCATTAGCAGTTTTATCAAATCAATCGATTTGATAATTGAGGGCATTACATCTGACTTTTTTAAATCAATAAATATTAACAAATGAAAAAGATAAGTTTACTACTTTTATTAATAACGAGCTTTATTTCGGCACAAGATAAAGATCAGAAAGTAATTTTAATTACGTTAGATGGCCTTCGTTGGCAGGAGCTATTTACTGGAGCAGATGAGAAGTTAGTTGCTAACAAAGAATATGTAGCTAATCCAGAAGGGTTAAAGAGAATGTTTTGGAAGGAAACTCCAGAAGAACGTAGAACTGCACTTTTTCCATTTGTATGGAATTTTGTAGCTGAAAGCGGACAGATTCATGGAAATAGAAATGTAGGAAGTAAGGTGAATTTAACAAACACGATGTGGTTTTCTTACCCTGGTTATAATGAAATTTTAACAGGGGCTGCAGATGATGTAAACATAAAGAGTAATGATAAGATTTATAATGCTAATATTACTATTTTAGAGTTGCTAAATAACACAGCAGATTTTAAAGATAAGGTAGCAGCCTTTGGGAGTTGGGATGTGTTTCCTTTTATAATTAATGATGAAAGAAGTGGAATCCCTGTAAATGCAGGGTTTAGAAATGCTGAAGGTGACTTAACCGAAAAAGAAGAGTTTTTAAATCAATTGCAGACTGAAATTCCTAGCCCATGGGGGAGTGTTCGTTTGGATGCTTTTACGCATCACTATGCAAAAGAATACATACAAAAAGAGCATCCTAAGGTAGTTTATATTTCCTACGGAGAAACAGACGATTTTGCGCATGATGGTCATTATGAAGCATATTTAAAATCGGCACATACTACAGATTCTTTTATAAAAGATTTATGGGAATATGTACAAGCAGATCCTTTTTATAAAGACAATACAACTTTTATAATTACTACAGATCATGGTCGTGGTACAACGCCTTTAAAAACATGGAGAAGTCACGGAAGAGATATTAAGGGAGCAGATGAGGTGTGGTTAATTGCTTTTGGTGCTAATGTAAATACATTGGGAGAAGTTAAACATGATGAGCAATTATACAGTAATCAAATTGCACCTACTATTTTAAATATCTTGAATACCAAAATCGATACCAAAACAATGAAAGGTGCTGATTTAAAAATAACAAATCCTTAAACATAAATTAGTTAAGGTTTTACAATAGTATAATAGCCTTCTCTTAAAATAGAGAAGGCTAAATTATTTTCAAACTAGTTTCCTACTTTTTATAATTCTAAGTTTTACTTTATATACGTAAGCGTGCTAGTTTATTATTAAAGACTACACAATGTAATTTCTCTTCAATTTTAATATTCAGCTTTTAAGTTACAAATTTAAACTGCTTACTAAGCTATACTGAGGGCTAAAATCATAGCGTAATGTAGATTTTTTTCAACTAGGTAGTAGTTGTTTTTACACTCTAATTTACTTGAGTATTATTAGAATTTAGTCTATTTTTTTTAAATATTTTTATTAAGTTAAAATATATCTTCATTCTTTAAGAATAGTTCAAAAATTAAAGTTTTTAATACTATTAATAATGATTTGAAAGAGAATTCTTTATGATTTTTAGGATGAAAAAGAAGGTTTTGTAAGTAGTTTATCGATTTTATATCGCTTTTAGTCTAATAGGAGTCAATTATGAGTGACGAAAATGATGATTGGGTTTCTTAATAAGTGAAGGCTAAACTATATAAAATAAATTACGATATAACGAATGAAAAAATTATTACTTTTTCTAGCATTAACTATTGGCTATTTTTCCTATTCTCAAGTTGGGATAGGAAATACATATCCCAATAGTTCCTCTCAACTAGATGTTGAAGCCCAAGACAAGGGGTTGCTTATTCCGAGACTTGCACTCAAAAGTACAACAGATTCAAGTACTATAGTTAACGGTAATGTTAACAGTTTGTTAGTTTTTAATACAGCTACTACTACCGATTTAATACCGGGGTACTATTATTGGTATGTAGATAAATGGCTTCGTATTCTTAATGCAAACGATGTTAATGGTACTGGGGATCTCCCAGATAACATTGTTATTTACAATCCATTAGAGGAGACATTTAACTATATTGACAATGAAGGGAATCTTCAAAATATAAGTTTTGAAGATATTGTAAAGGCTAATGAAACCGTAACTGTTATAAAGGATAACGGAGATGGAACGTATACGCATACTTCTGAAGATGGAACGGTAACTACTATTAATGTTCCTGCAGATGTAATCAACCAATTTCAAGATATTGTCAAAAATGAAAATGTAAGGAATGAGATTACTAACTTAATTAATAGTATAGGTGGTAATGTTTATTATGATGGTAATAACTTTACATATATAGATGAAAATGGTGCTGAGCAAACAATCAACTTAGGTGATATCGTTAAAGCGAATGAAACAATAACTGTTTTAAAAGATAATGGAGATGGAACGTATACACATACTTCTGAAGATGATACTAAAACTACCTTTAAAGTTACACAAAGTGGAACAGGTAATCCAAATAATAACAATACAACAGGTGGTGCGGGAGATATTTATGTAGATGAGTCTACAGGAGATGTTTATACACACAATGGAATAACTTGGGTTCAGGTAGCAGGAGATAACTTAATTATAGATGAAGGAGACCCTAACGATAACAACACCTCTGGAAACGAAGGGGATGTATATATCGATAACTCTACAGGCGACACGTATGTGTATAATGAAACTACAGGCGAGTGGGAACAAAACACAGACAGTTTAAGTGTAGTAGACGGAAAAGCAACACATACAGCAGTTGATGGCACAGTAGAAACCTTTGATGTAAGTCAAAGCGGAACAGGTAATCCAAATAATAATAACACAACAGGTGATGCAGGAGATATTTATGTAGATGAGTCTACAGGAGATGTTTATACACACAATGGAACAACTTGGGTTCAGGTAGCAGGAGATAACTTAATTATAGATGAAGGAGATCCTAACGATAACAACACTGAAGGAAACGAAGGGGATGTATATATTGATAATTCCACAGGTAATACCTATGTATATAATGAAACTACAGGCGAGTGGGAACAAAACACAGACAGTTTAAGTGTAGTAGACGGAAAAGCAACACACACGGCAGTAGATGGCACAGTAGAAACCTTTGATGTAAGTCAAAGTGGAACAGGTAATCCAAATAATAACAATACAACAGGTGATGCAGGAGATATTTATGTAGATGAGTCTACAGGAGATGTTTATACACACAATGGAACAACTTGGGTTCAGGTAGCAGGAGATAACTTAATTATAGATGAAGGAGATCCTAACGATAACAACACTTCTGGGAACGACGGTGATGTATATATTGATAATTCCACAGGTAATACTTATGTATATAATGAAACTACAGGTGAGTGGGAGCAAAGCACAGACAGTTTAAGTGTAGTAGACGGAAAAGCAACACATACAGCAGTTGATGGCACTGTAGAAACCTTTGATGTAAGTCAAAGCGGAACAGGTAATCCAAATAATAATAATACGACAGGTGATGCAGGAGATATTTATGTAGATGAGTCTACAGGAGATGTTTATACATTTGTTAATGACCCTGATGGAGACCCTACTACGGATGATGCAGTTTGGGTTCAATCAAATGTTGGAGATGATGAGAGTCAGACTATTTTAGTAAGTACAACCGATAAAAGCGAATTATACTACGTATCGGAAGCTTATTTAGCGGCAAATAATCAAACAGCCCCTACAAGTACAGATGCTGATGGATGGGATCCTACATCTTTACCAACAGGAATTTATGCAATTGATATTGCAGGTGGTGTAGTAAACAATTTTGAAAATATCGTTAACAGCGGCCCAGTTACTATTAATGGAGATACGTATACTACTGTTGAAGAATATTTAGAAAATATCGTAAGCGCTAATGAGAGTCAGACTATTTTAGTAAGTACAACCGATAAAAGCGAATTATACTATGTATCGGAAGCTTATTTAGCGGCAAATAATCAAACAGCCCCTACAAGTACAGATGCTGATGGATGGGATCCTGCATCTTTACCAGCAGGAATTTATGCAATTGATATTGTAGGCGGGGTAGTAAACAATTTTGAAAATATCGTTAACAGCGGCCCAGTTACTATCAATGGAGATACGTATACTACTGTTGAAGAATATTTAGAAAACATCGTAAGCGCTAATGAGAGTCAGACTATTTTAGTAAGTACAACCGATAAAAGCGAATTATACTATGTATCGGAAGCTTATTTAGCGGCAAATAATCAAACAGCCCCTACAAGTACAGATGCTGATGGATGGGATCCTGCATCTTTACCAACAGGAATTTATGCAATTGATATTGTAGGTGGTGTAGTAAACAATTTTGAAAATATCGTTAACAGCGGCCCAGTTACTATCAATGGAGATACGTATACTACTGTTGAAGAATATTTAGAAAACATCGTAAGCGCTAATGAGAGTCAGACTATTTTAGTTAGTACAACCGATAAAAGCGAATTATACTATGTATCGGAAGCTTATTTAGCGGCAAATAACCAAACAGCCCCTACAAGTACAGATGCTGATGGATGGGATCCTGCATCTTTACCAGCAGGAATTTATGCAATTGATATTGTAGGCGGGGTAGTAAACAATTTTGAAAATATCGTTAACAGCGGCCCAGTTACTATTAATGGAGATACGTATACTACTGTTGAAGAATATTTAGAAAACATCGTAAGCGCTAATGAGAGTCAGACTATTTTAGTAAGTACAACCGATAAAAGCGAATTATACTACGTATCGGAAGCTTATTTAGCGGCAAATAATCAAACAGCCCCTACAAGTACAGATGCTGATGGATGGGATCCTGCATCTTTACCAACAGGAATTTATGCAATTGATATTGTAGGTGGTGTAGTAAACAATTTTGAAAATATCGTTAACAGCGGCCCAGTTACTATCAATGGAGAGACATTTACTACCATTGAGGATTATCTTGAGAGTAAAGAACCTTGGAATGTGGAAAATACTTCTACTCCAGCAATAAGCAATACAGAAAACATTTATCAAAAGGGAAAAATAGGGATCGGAGATTTTTCAGGAGAAACAACTACCGAGAGCTTAGATATTAAAACTGGGAGCGCAAGAATACGTGAGGTTAATACAAATGTAGGAACCATAGAAGCTGCTACAACAGGACAAAAAGACCGTGTGTTAGTAGCCGATGCAAATGGAATCATAAAATCATTAAAGGCAACCTTACCTAAGTTTTTCTTTATGCCATCTGTTTTAATACCAGTTATTGCAGAGCAGGTTCCTGCTGGAGATACATTTGGAACAATAGATCTTCATGCAAAATATATCGATCAATTTGGAACACCTCAGGCAAGTAGTGATACTTCATTAGATGTAGCTATACCAGTTTTACCAGCTGATGAGTTAGCATATCATATTACATGGTATGATGAAGAAGTATTTGAAAATGTTGCTGTTTCAGCAGCTGGAGTGCTTACGTATGATGTTATAGCAGGAGCAGATATCTATGAGGGGTCTTTTATGAATATAGTATTTGTTGTAAAGGAAGATTAATACTGAAATCTAAATTTTTTATAACAATTAATGAACCAATTTTATGTGCAGAATTAAATATATCATAATACTTATTATATACATGTTTATAGTGAGCTTTACTTTTTCAAAAAGCTCATCTGAGACTGTATATATAGATATTGCTGTTAAGAAGAGTGATAGTTTTCTTGTTATAAATAAGAATTTAGATTCAAGAACTTATCATTTAATAACTCATGGTCGTCCAGGACAATTATTGATAGAAGGTAAATGGCTGAACGCCGAGCAAATTACTGACTTTCTCAAACCTAAAATTCAAAACTCAGAATTCAAAATTCAAAACTTAAATATTTATGGTTGTGAATTTGCTAAAGGAGAAGAAGGGATAAATGCAGTTAAATACATAGAAAGTAAATTAGATGTAAAAGTTTCTGCATCTACTAATCTTACAGGAAAAGATGGAGATTGGGTGTTAGAAGTAGGTGTTAAGGCTAATTTTAGTTTTTTAAAAGATTATCCTTATACTTTACAAACAGGCCCTAATGATGACTTAGATGGAGACACTGTACTTAATAAAGATGATTTAGATGATGATAATGATGGAATTCTAGATACTAATGAGAGTTCGAATTGTGTTAATAATATTGTTATAACAGATTTGGTTTCTAGTAGAGAAAACATACCAGAAGAAGGGACTCCTTATTGCAATGGTCTTTTAAATAGTTATACCCATTTTGGACCTAGGGGTTATCTAGAATCTCAAAATGATATACCAGGAACTTATGAGGCGGTTTTTACCTATGCTGGTTTAGATACATCAAAAGAGGCAATATTTCAACATCGTTTTGTTTATTCAAATGTTAATGGTAGTCATGGAGTATATGGTGTAAATGATGCAGATGTCAGGCTTACTACTAGAATATATGTTAACAATACCTTAATTAGAACAACAATAGTTCAGGGAATAGAATATACTAGTGCATCAGGAGAAAGAGATATTAAATATTATACATTTACTCCTAATTCTCCTTCAGGAACAGTTACCGTTCGAACTACTTTTGAAAGATTTAATGGGTATTGTAACCACCTTCCAGAAATACATTTTTCTAATGCAGAGATTAGACAAGAGGGAAATGAGCTTACTTGTGATTCAATTGATACGGACAATGATGGTCTTCCAAACCATCAAGATCTTGATAGTGATGGAGATGGTTGCCCAGATGCTTTAGAAGGCGATGGAGGAATAACTTCAAATCAATTACAAACCTCTAACATTAATGGAGGAAATACAGGAGCAGAATACAATGGTACCGCAGGTCCTGTAATAGATAATCTTGGAAATAATGTGGGTGACACTGGGATACCAACAATCGCTAATGGAGGACAAGCTGTTGGAACTTCACAAAATGCTTCTGCAATTAATGAAGAAGAATGCGGTGCAGTTCCAACAGCTTGTGATGACTTAGATGGTGATGGATTTTGTAATGCTTCTGATTCAGATGATGATAACGATGGTATCTTAGATATAGATGAACAAGAGTGTACAAGTAATGGCTTATTGTTAAAAGATTATGATGGAGTATGGACTAATAAACACGGAGATAGTTATAAACAATATAGTGAGAATACAGGGATAAGAGTAGCCAGTTATAGAGATACGGGAACAGAATCTTATAAATTTTCTTTATCAGATTTAAATCCAAATGTAGTTAATACGTTAAGGTTCAGATATTATAGTTTGAATCCTCAAAACATTAGAAGTCAAAATGTTACGTTAAAGGTGAATGGAACTTCTTTATTTTCATATACCACAACAAAAGGACAACCAGATCCTCCTCCAGCATACACAGTAGATCATGGTTATAAAACAGTTTCTTTTACACCTACTTCTGAAACAGCGGAAGTGATATTAGAGTTTGTAGCTCCTACTTCTGCAGGAGGTACAAGCGATGGACTTTTTAGAGAGTTTAATGTAAATGGAGAAACTAACCTTACATGTACTCCAATTGATACGGACAATGATGGTCTTCCAAACCATCAAGATCTTGATAGCGATGGAGATGGTTGCCCTGATGCCTTAGAGGGCGATGGAGGAATAACCTCAGGTCAATTACAAACCTCTAATATTAATGGAGGAAATACTGGTTCAGGATATAATGGTATAGCAGGCCCTGTAAATCAGAATCTTGGAAATGGGGTAGATGATGAAGGGGTGCCAACAATTGCTAATAATGGTCAAGCTATTGGAACCTCACAAGATGCTACAACAATTAATGAAGAAGAATGCGGTGATGGTACTGGATGTAGTCAATGTTCTGTAGCTGGAGTAGTTGGTGGCTCTGAAGCTTGTGATGACTTTGATGGTGATGGTATTTTGAATAGTTGTGATTTAGATGATGATAACGATGGGATTTTGGATACCGTCGAAGGATGTATTACTAATCACATAACCCGCAACTGGGTAGACGAAGGAAATGGGGTGTATACATCTGTAGATCCATTAACAGGTATAGCCACCACCATTACTTTGGGTAATTATTCTACATTTTGGGATAACGGTACCAACGCAGGGAACAATAGTAGGACTGGTTGTAGTACATGTACTGAGACTGGAGAAGACTTGAATTCGGGGAGAAATATGAATTTTGGCGCTGGAAATGGGGGAGGCTCTTCTTCAGGAACATTTGAGATATCGTTTACTGACGCAAGTGGCCAGCCACTCAATATTAAATCCCCTAAAATCCACATTTTGGGTATGGGGGGAAGTGCAGGTTCTCCTACTAAGTTTACATCTGTACAGTTGATAGCACAGAATTCCTTGACATTGACAAAACTATGTGGAGGGATAGCTCTTAAAAATTCCAATGAACTGATACATTCTAGAATAACAGATAATACCAATAATACAAGGGTGTTAAGTTGTGATTCGGGAGAAGAGAATGGAAGTTTTATTCTTAATGATACAAACTCTTTATTCACATTTCAGGTAACAATGCTAGGGACTGCAGCATTACCTAGTTCTAGTATTCAAGATGCATTCATCTTTTATGTGGAATATTCTTATTGTGAAGAAGACACAGATGAAGATGGTATTCCAAACCAATTTGACCTAGATAGTGATGATGATGGCTGCTCAGATGCTTTTGAATCTGGAGCAACTACAAATAAAACAGCAAGTAAATTTAATACAACACAGGGAGCAGGTAATGGCGATGAAAATGGCGATGGTCTAGCAGATGTTGTAGATAATGGAGCTAATAGTGGTACTGCCAATGATGGAATTCCAGATTATAATTATTTACCATATGCATATGATAAAGATTTAAATTATTGTACAGATACAGATAATGATGGTGTACCTGATATAGTAGATTTAGACGATGATAATGATGGTATTTTGGATAAAATAGAATGTCCTGCAGCTTATACAAATTTAGTAGATGGTGGTGGTTTTACTACCAATCCTCCTACGTCAAATTGGTATTATTCAAATAGTACATTTAATTATGAGACTTCTAGTGGAAATTTTCCATTTTATTACTCAGGTACTCAAAAAAATTCAACACTTACTACAGGATTATTTGCTGAAATAGAAGGAGATAACACAAATTCTGGAACCTTAAATGCATTAATGGAACTAAATGGCGCTACTGATGCCTTGGTAACTAGACTTAATCAGGAGCTCATACCTGGAGTAACTTATAAGTTCAGTTATGATGCTGGACTTCGAGGTTCAGGTGGAGTTGCAGGACAAAATTGTACGTTGCAATTATACAATGCAGATACTGATGAAGTAGAAGCTGTCTTAAGTTCAATTCCACTTCAAGACCTACCTTCATATGGAGCAACACCAAACTACATAACAATTTCAGGGTCATATACTGTAACCAGAAAAGGAAATTATTATTTACTCTTTATGAATGCAGGAAATGGCGGTACTAATAATGATTATATTATGGATAGAGTTGCTATGGTTGGAGAAAAAACAAATGTTGCTATTTGTGATATAGACGGAGATGGTATTCCTAATCATTTAGACCTTGATAGCGATGGAGATGGTTGCCCAGATGCCTTAGAAGGCGATGGAGGAATAACCTCAAGTCAACTAGAAACTTCAAGCATTAATGGAGGTAATTCAGGTGCAGAATACAATGGCATAGCAGGTCCTGTAAATCAGAATCTTGGAAATGAGGTAGATGATAATGGGGTTCCAACAATTGTTAATGGAGGACAAGATTTTGGAACTTCACAAGACGCAACTACAATTAATCAAGAAGAATGTGGAACTGGATGCAGTCAATGTTTTATAGCTGGAGTAGTAGGTGGCACGGAAGCTTGTGATGATTTTGATAACGATGGTATTCTTAATAGTTGTGATTTAGATGATGATAACGATGGAATTCTAGATACAGTAGAAGCTGATTATACAGAAACAGCTGTATTAAATTTTAGTCAGCTTGGAATTACCCCACCTAACGATAATAATCCTCATGATTATTCAATAGATATTAGTGAGCAATTAGGTTATCCAGCAGGAACTACAATTTTATCTTTCAAAGATATTTATCAAATGAATTTAGGAGGGGATTTTCAGGATGATTTTTCTTCTAGTAGATTGAGTGTAAATTCCTGTAAAGTTGACCCACCCATTCCTGTTTAAATTGAGCATAGTAAAACAGGTTCTAAAAAGAGCAGTTTTGTGCTTATAAAAATATAAAATTTATCATTGTTTTTTCTTTTTTTCTCATGGATTCACCTTTAAGTTCCACTCTATGTGCTGCATGTACCAGTCGATCTAAAATAGCATCAGCAATAGTTTGTTCTCCGATAATTTGATGCCATCCCATAATTGGTAGTTGTGAGGCTATGATAGTAGCACGTTTTCCATGTCTATCTTCGATGATTTCCATAAAAGCTTGTCTTTTATTAGTATCAAGTTCTTGAAGTCCAAAATCATCAAGAATGAGCAAATCCTGTTTTTCTATTCTATCGATTTCTTTCATGTATGAACCGTCTGCTTTAGCTAGTTTGAGTTTAGCAAAAAGCTTATTGATATTGTAATATTTGACTTTATACCCTAGAGAACAAGCTTGGTATCCAATAGCTGAGGCAATAAAGCTTTTACCAACACCTGTGCTTCCTGTAATGAGTATGTTTTCCTTGTTTTTAATAAACTCGCACGATGTGAACCTAATTAATAGGTTTTTGTCAATCATTCGGCTGGATTCAAAAGATATCTCTTCTACAGAAGCTTTATATCTAAACTTGGCTGCTTTGGTTAATCGTTCTATTTTTCTATTGTGTTTATCATCCCATTCAGATTGTAATAAATACGCTACTAGCTCATCATTAGTATATGCTAGATGATTTGCTTCTAGTGTTGTCGTAAAGGCTCTATGCATGCCATATAGCCTTAGTTGTTTCATTTGTTGTAATGTTTGGTCATTCATAATTTATAATGATTTAATTATTTATAATAATCGCCCCCTCTGATGTTTCCATGCTTAGGGATTGTAGATTCTGTATTGGTATCTTCCTGTATAAAATCCAATCCTTTTTCAAGAATACTTTTAACACTTTGATAATTGATGCGTTCATAATCTAAAGCTCGTTTACAAGCATTATCAAGACGTTCATTCCCAACTTTTTTAGCTAGCCCTAATACACCAGCACAAGATTTATAGGATTGTTCAGGATGTTGTCTTTTTCCTAATAATAAAGTGATGAAAGTTTTACAATGGCCTCCAATACCTTCAGCCCAATTTAAAAAGGTGTCAGGATTCCAATCAGCTACATAACGATGTGTTGAAGGCATATGCTCGCTATCGGTAGTGTAACCATGACGTTTTAAGCCTCTTTTATGAACAGCAATCCGTTTTTGCTTATAGTAAATTTCAACGGTGTCTTTTGTATAAATGATGCGAACCTTCTTTCCTATATAACGATAAGGAACGCTGTAATAATGCTTATCTTTATTAATGTGGATATGAGAGGTCTTATATACTGTTCCCATTAGGTAGGCACGTAGTTGATATTTATCTGTAGGCAATGGCAATAATTCTTCTTGCTCCAAAGATGTAAATAAATCTAACCTAGAACAGTCCCTTGCTTGAAAGTTAATTTTATTATGCTTCCCCGTGAGTTCTAATACAGCTTCATTTAAAGCACTTAAGGTATAATAATCATTCCCATTTAATGGAGCAAAAACTCTTGTGTAGATAATCTTTACAGCATTTTCTACTAGTGCCTTATCTCTTGGACGATAGGTTCTTGTTGGAAGTATCGTGGTATCATAATGAGTTGCCATAGCCAATAAACTCTCATTAAGGATAGGCTCATACTTGCTACTTTTTGTAACAGCTGACTTTAAGTTATCAGTTACTATTGCTCTAGGAACGCCTCCGAAAAAATGTAATGCACCTACTATGCACCCAATAAAATCCTCTCGTTTTTGTGAACGACAAGCTTCTACATAGGTATAGCCGCTTGCTCCTAGTACAGCAATAAATACTTCCATTTCTTTTAGTAAACCAGTAGCGGGATCTATGATAGCTAATTTCTTTCCTGTGAAGTCCACAAACATTTTATCCCCAGCCTTATGGTTAAATCGCATGACTGGATTTTGAGTACGAGACCAAACTCTATACAAATGACAAAATCTAGAATAAGAGATAAATACCTTTTTATTTTGATAATAGTCCTCCCAGATCATGTAACGAGTAACTCCAACCTTTTTAAGGCGTTTGCTTACCTCTGGGTATAACTTAAAAACATACTCATGACGAGTCGTTATGTGGGTCTCATCAATATGCAATAATATACGTAAATCTTCAAAACCAAGCTTATCAACCTCTTCACTTGTAAGCTTGCTCTTTAGTAATAATTCGATGTATTTGCGAACAGTATTCCTGGATATACCAAGTTGTTTACTGATGCTCCGCTTACTAACTCCTTGAGTATGTAAACGATATAGTTGTTTGATTTTTCGCATGTCTAAATGTATGTTTGCCATGGTTATTTTTCTTGATTATAACCATACAAGTTATTTAATACATGCTCTTTCTAGAGGTGGGTCAATTTAGACAGGAATACCCGGGTCACTTTAAATAGGATTCAGTGGGTCACTTTCGCAGGATTACATGGGTCAGTTTGGCAAGAATTTCCACTTTGGGAACCTGGAGGTAAAACATCAGGAGGTTATAGAGAAGCTATACTTATTGATAAGACAAACGCATCTACGCCCATTAGTCATAATAAAAGTATAAAATCACTTAAAGAACAATTTAATTGGGAGAAGCTATGAGTAAAAAAATAACAATTACGGAACTTTTAGAGTTAATTCCTCAGAAGAATGAATCAAAAAAGTATTTATCTTGGGAAAAGCTTGACCTTAACGATTTTAACGATTTCAATCTAGTAGGGGAGGTATATTCTAATTCTGATAATCAAACAGAATTTTCTACTAAAGAAAATTACTGGTCTGAAAACTATCCGATTGCTTTAGACTTTTTTCCTAATTCAAGGTGTGAAGTCTATACAGATAATATTAATTATTATCTAGTTTATAGAGATTTTGGAGGGCATGTGCCAGAAAGAAGATGTCGTTTGATTAGAAGAGAGTTAATTATATAAAATTCTTCTACAAATAAGCTTGTCTAGTTTTATAATGAACTTTCTTGAAATCATAAAAAATATCTTTATTCCCCCCGCTGGTGCGCGATTGTATCGCGTTCCACAAGGTAATAATATTAGTAATAAGATATAAATATGAGCCGCAACTATAAATTTCATAATCCGGAGGGACTTTACTTTGTGAGTTTTGCAGTAGTTTATTGGCTTGATGTTTTTACAAGAAATGAATATAAAAAGATAGTAGTGGATAGTCTAAAATTTTGTCAAGATAAAAAAGGAATGGAAATAGTTACATGGTGTGTCATGACAAATCACGTTCATTTAATTTTTAGGAGCATAAAAGGGAATAAACCTGAACTATTAATAGGAGATTTTAAACGTTTTACAAGTAAAGCTGTGGTAAAAGCCATACAAGAAAATTCACAGGAGAGTAGAAAAGAATTTTTATTAGAAAATTTTAAGAAAGCGGCTAATGAAAGTTCTAATGTGAAACATCATCAATTTTGGAGGCATGATAACAAGCCAATTGAGTTATGGAGCAATAAAGTGATAAATGAGAAGATAGTTTATGTACATAATAATCCGGTAGAGGCTGGATTGGTTTTTAAGGCAGAAGATTATGTTTATAGCAGTGCTATGGATTATGCAGGCGAAAAGGGAATGCTAGAAAATATTATAAAATTTGAACATTATGGATAAAAGACAACTACCACACGAAAGGATTCGTGCGGCAGCGGGGCCAACCTGGATTGCAGAATTTTCAAGTAGCCAAATTATAAATGATGTTCGATTCCCTAAAGCAAAATTCAATAATGCTGACTATATAGAGGTTTTGACAAGGAGTTACCCAGAATGGGGTGTAGGAGGCGGGAGTCAGTTTATTACTAATTCACAAATTAAAGTGTTGAAAATCAAAAATCTAGAAACAGGAGAAACTATAAATTTCAATCATTAAAATTTGATTAAATGAGTAAGAGAAAAAAAATAGAGGATTTTGTAAATAAACTTGAATTTTTTTACAGAAACTTTGGAAACAAATGGAATCTTAAGGACTTTATAGATATTAGAAATAAGAATGATGAAATAATCCTTTCAGAATGTTTAAAAGACTTGGAGAAAAAGGGAATTGTGAAAATACTTAGTGATAATCATGATTTTGAGATAATTGATTTGCCTTCTAATAAGAAAGAGTAATCTATCTGATTTGTTTTTGTAAAAAACAGAGAAATCCATTTCCCCCCGCTAGCGCGAGCGTCACGCTCGTGCCGATTATGAGTAAGGATATTATTAATAAACAATAACAGAACAAAAACGAATGAGTCGTAAATATAAATTCTATAGCAAAGAACTGGTAATAGACTGCATTAAGTATTGTATGAATAACAAGAAGATAATATAGTATTGAAGTTAAAAAAGAAAAGAATAAATACTTATAAATAAACCTAATACATAAACCTATAAAAGCTGAAAAGATAAACCAGCCCTAAACAGAACAAACAGAACTATAATGTAATAATTATCTTGAAGCAACATCTACTCTACATACTACTTTTTATAGTAGCGGGGAATGCTATGGCTCAAAGCGTAGATTTGGAGCAATTTGGTAAAGAAAATCCGCTAAAAGTTACTGGTAATATTGCAGCTAATAGCGTGTATTACAATTCCAATCAAAATAATGCGCGCGAGCCATTTACCTACTTTTTACAAGGAACACTTAATGTGCAATTGTATAGCTTTGCCATGCCTATAAGTTATAGTTTTACTAATCAAGGAAAGAATTTAGATTATCAATTACCTTTTAATTTTAATAGACTCAGCTTACATCCCAAATATAAATGGGTAACAGCACATATAGGAGATGTAAATATGACTTTTTCTCCTTATACTTTAAGCGGACACCAATTTACTGGAGGTGGTGTAGACCTAACTCCTGAAGGAAAATTTAAAGTAAGCGCTATGGCTGGACAACTTTTAAAAGCCACCGAAGATACAGAAGATTCCCGAACGGTGCCAGCTTTTAAACGTATGGGCTACGGACTAAAAACCGAATATGAAACCGAGAAGTATAAAGTGGGAGTTATTGGCTTTTATGCCAAAGATGCTATCACTTCCATAGATTCTGTACCTGAACAAAAAAATGTTCTACCAAAAGAAAATTTGGTATTAAGTATAGAAGGAGCTTATAAAATAAATAATAATTTTGATGTTTTTGCCGAGTATGCATCGAGTGCTATAACACAGGACTTAAGGGCTCAAGATGGGAATGGAGGCAAAGGTGGGATGGCAGGCTTATTATTTAATAGTAAAATTTCTACCGAATATTATACAGCACTCAAGGCTGGAGTAAATTATGTATTCGATCAATCCTCAGTAGGAGTTGCTTACGAACGTATAGATCCAGGTTACCAAACTTTAGGTTCTTATTATTTTAATAACGATTTTGAAAATATTACTCTTAACGGAGCTACAACAGCATTGAATAATATATTAAATGTTTCATTTAATGTGGGGTATCAGCGAGACGATTTAAATAATAAAAAAGACAATGCCACCAGCAGAATGGTGGGGTCAATAAATGCAACAGCCAGTGTAAATGAACGATTGAATATAACCGGTTCTTACTCTAACTTTAGAACTTATACCAATGTAAAAGTAAATCAGTTTGATAATATCAACGATGATAATTTGTTGGATAACAATTTGGATACGCTTGACTATAGACAACTTTCACAATCGGCAATGTTGGGAATAAATTATGTAATATCCCAAAAAGAGACAGTACAACAAAACATCAATTTTAATTACAATGTAAATGATGTTGCTAACGAACAAAACGGAGTAGTTAGAATAGGAGATGCCTCTATCTTTCATAATTTCAATACGGCTTATACCATAGGCTTCCCAAAACATCAAGTAAATATTACGGGTGCTGTAAATGCTACACTCAATACTATTGGTAGAGAAGATGCTACAACAATTGGGCCTACCTTGAGTGTTAATAAACAATTTTTTGAAAATAAACTAAATACAGGTTTATCGTCTTCGTTTAATACAACTAGCAATACTTCTGGTAAAACTTCTATGACTAATATTAGAGCCAATGCAAATTATAGATTGTTGGAAAGACACAACATTAATTTAAGTTTAATTCAGCTTTTTAGGAATAACAATTATCAAGAGAATGCAATTGGTTTAAGTGAGTTTACAGCTACATTGGGTTATAATTATTCGTTTAATCTTCCGCCGAAATTCAAAAAGAATAAAAAAGATAAGATTTTTAACTTTACCTATCGTGAATATTATTTTGAAGGCGTGCATGATAGTATAAGTCCTCAGGTGGTAGCAGTTTCTCAAGAGGATAAGTTTAGTGCCATTTTAAAGATTAAAGGAATAAAATCTAACTTGACTTTTTTAGAAGAAATTATATCTCAAACAGAAAACGATAGCGATAAGAAATACAAACAAGCTGCTATTGATTATTTAAAGTATTTATACAAGCATAAAGATTTTCTAGACACATATAATGATCTGGCTTTTCAAGGACTTAAAAAACTTTATATAGAAGCTGTTGAAATGAATGATGAAGTTGAAAAAGAATATTTTGCATTACAAGCAAAGGTAAATAGTGCTAAAACAAAAGATAATAAAGACTTGGCAGAATTAGAGGTAAAAGAGAGAAGGTATAGGGCACACACTTATATGATGGAGCAATTACAGACCATTCATTTTGATGATATTTTGAATGATAATCCGCCATTTAAAATATTTAAAGATAACCATATTTCAAAAGTATTTGCAATGCTTGAGGACGGAAAAAGTAGAGAAGAGATACAAACATACCTTGAAATTCAATTTGCAGATATGTATCATAAAAAAGCTTTATAATTCTTAACTTTCTTCAAACTGCGTTATTGAACAACAGGTATAATAGTATTTATCACATTTGTTTGTGGTGAATTTCTTGTTTTCTGTTTATATTATTAATAGATTTAAAAACTTATTCTTATGAGAACTTTAATATATAGAGTGTTATTATGAGAATATCTTAAATGCTAACTAAAATTTCAACTAAAACAAAAATGAAACGTAGACAGTTTGTAACCAAAACTGCTCAGACAAGTTTAGCGCTCACTTTTTTGGGAGCAATGGCTTGTAAAGAGCAAACTAAAAAAACTACCGAAGAAACTATTAAAGAAGTTGTTGAAAACGCTCCTTTATTTTTTAAACTATCATTAGCTCAATGGTCTTTTCATAGGGCTTTAAAAGCTGGTGAAATGGATAATTTAGATTTTGCTAAAAATGCTAAAGAATTAGGATGTGAAGGACTCGAATATGTAAATCAGTTTTTTGCTGATAAGGCTACGGATACAGCTTATTTAAATGAAATGAATAGCAGAGCAAAGTCTGAAGGGTTACAAAATGTACTTATTATGATTGATGGAGAGGGCCAACTTGCAGATGCAGATACTAAAAAGCGACAAGTAGCTATAGAAAATCATTACAAATGGGTAGAAGCTGCAAAATTTTTAGGCTGTCATGCTATTCGAGTGAATCTTGGTGGTGGTGTAAAAATGGAGGAAGCATCCAAAGCTGGAATCGATTCTTTGACGCAATTGTCTGAATTTGCTTCAAAAGAAAATATAAATATTTTAGTTGAAAATCATGGTGGGTTTTCTTCAAATGGTGCTTGGCTAGCCAATGTAATGAAAGAAGTAAATAAAAATAACTGTGGTACACTTCCTGATTTTGGAAATTTCTGTACTGAATATGGTGAAAATTATAGTTGTAAAACGGAATACGACCGTTATAAAGGTGTAAAGGAAATGCTTCCTTATGCAAAAGCTGTGAGCGCTAAGTCTCACGATTTTGATGCTAATGGAAATGAAATTCATACAGATTATTTAAAAATGATGCAAATGGTAAAAGCATCTGGTTATAAAGGTTTTGTAGGGATTGAATATGAAGGAGACAAAGTTTCAGAGAGAGAAGGAATTGCCTTAACAAGAGATTTATTAATTAAAGTAGGAAAAGAATTAAGCTAATAATAAACAATGAAGAATTATATAAAAATATTTTCTTTGACTGGAAAATATATGAGTACACTAGGTAAAACCATTTTTTTATTCCTATTCATATTTGCTTCATGTAGCAAAAAACCTAAACTTCAAACAAGTATGGAAGATATAGGTTTAATTCCTATTCCAGTTTCTGTAGACAGTCAACCAGGAACTTTTGAGATCCTTGAGAGTACTCCAATCTATGTAAATGGAGATGATGAATTAGTAAAAGTTGCTAATTACTTTTCAGAAACTATTCATATTATTAGCGATTTTCATTTAGAAATAGCTTCTTCTTCAGAAGAAATTAAAAGTGGTGTGCTTTTTAAGATTTCATCTGAAATAAAAAATGAAGAGGGTTATAAAATAACTGCTTCGGAAAATTTAATAACACTTGAGGCAAAAGATGCTGAAGGTGCTTTTAGAGGAGTGCAAACTCTTTTGCAGTTACTTTCTGTACAGGAAAATGCTGATGGAATTCGATTGGGAATTCCTGCCGTAAAAATTGAAGACTATCCTCAATATGAATACCGCGGGAGTATGTTGGATGTTTCAAGACATTTCTTCTCGGTTGATGAGGTAAAAAGATACATCGATTTAATGGCTTCTTACAAGCTTAATGTCCTTCACTTACATTTAACAGACGATCAAGGTTGGAGAATTGAAATTAAGTCGTGGCCCAAACTTACCAAAATAGGAGGAAGTACAGAAGTAGATGGGGGAGACGGAGGTTTTTATACCCAAGAACAGTATAAGGATATTGTAAATTATGCTGCTGCTCGCTACATTACAATTATTCCAGAAATAGATATGCCAGGGCATACCAATGCTGCTTTAGCATCATATCCTGAGTTAAATTGTGATGGAAATGCACCAGAGCTATACACAGGAACAGAAGTAGGGTTTAGCTCTTTGTGTATTGATAAGGAAATTACTTACAAGTTTGTGGAGGATGTTATAAAAGAACTTGTTGAGATTACTCCTGGTCCATATATTCATATTGGTGGAGATGAATCGCATTCTACAGAATTGGAAGATTATATTCCTTTTGTAACTAGAGTTCAAGATATGGTTTATAAATACGGAAAAACTCCAATTGGATGGGACGAAATCCGTCATGCAAAACTTAAAAAAGCTTCTATTGTACAATTTTGGGCTAATAAAGAAAATGCAAAAGCTGCGGTAAAACAGGGAGTAAAAGTACTTATGTCGCCTTCTGCAAGATCCTATATGGATATGAAATACGACAGTATTACACCTTTAGGATTGCAATGGGCG
The DNA here is from genome assembly GCF_000260115.1 of Galbibacter orientalis DSM 19592. Classification (GTDB taxonomy): domain Bacteria; phylum Bacteroidota; class Bacteroidia; order Flavobacteriales; family Flavobacteriaceae; genus Galbibacter; species Galbibacter orientalis. The sequence goes on from NZ_JH651379.1 coordinate 1,768,943, forward strand.
GGACTTATTAATGTAAAGAAAGCTTACAATTGGAATCCTGCAACTTTGGTAGATAGTATTAGTAAGAAAGATATTATTGGGGTGGAAGCTCCTCTTTGGGCGGAGACAATAGAAACGATGGAAGATATTGAATATATGACTTTTCCTCGATTATTAGGTTATGCCGAAATAAGTTGGTCGCCAGATTCTTTACGTAACTGGGAAACCTATAAGTTAAGATTGGCGAAACAATACAAAGATTTAAAACTTAAAAATGTTAATTTATATGAGTCTAAAATGGTTCCTTGGGAAAAAGGAATAAAAGATTCTTTAGAGTAGAAATTTATTTTACCGTCTAAACCGTCGCCTGCGACGGTTTTTTTATGCTTAAAGCACAGCATACATTTTATTAGGAATCCATATTTTATCTTTTTATTAATATTTTTTTAGAAGGAAAAAGTTAAATTCAAATAAAAAAAGAATGGCAGTAATAGGTTCTATAATTAAAGGAATAATTGAATTGGCAGATAGCGTTATTTCAGAAGAAAATGCAAGCAAAAATCAACATATAGTTTTAAAACAACTACTAGAAAAAGCCAAGGACACCAAGTTTGGAAAAGACCATTCTTTTAATGAAATATTAGAATCTGAAAATACAGAAGAAGCTTTTGCTGAAAATACTCCTTATTATGATTACAATCTTATAAATGATAAATATTGGAAGTATTTGCATGAAGGGGAGGAAAATCTTACGTGGCCTGGAAACCCAGAATATTTTGCTTTAAGTTCTGGAACTACAGGGAAAACGAGCAAACGAATTCCAGTAACCGAAGCTATGCTAGAAGCTATTAGAAAAACAGGAATCAAACAAGTAAGTGCATTAGCAAATTTTGATCTTCCAGCAGATTTTTTTGAAAAAACAATTATGATGCTTGGAAGCTCAACTAAACTAAAAGAAAAAAATGGACATTTAGAAGGAGAGATAAGTGGAATTAGTGCTAGTAATATTCCTTTTTGGTTTCGTGGATATTACAAGCCAGGGGTTGAAATTTCTCAAATTGACGATTGGGACGAGCGGGTACAAAAAATAGCAGAAGAGGCCAAAAATTGGGATATCGGTGCTTTAAGTGGAATTCCTTCTTGGATGGAACTCATGATAAAAAAAGTTATAGAGCATCATGGTGTAGCTAATATCCATGAAATTTGGCCCAACTTACAAGTTTATACTACAGGAGGGGTGGCGTTTGGGCCATATGAAAAGAGTTTTAATGCCTTACTAAAACACCCTATTACAATTATTGATACTTATTTAGCTTCTGAAGGTTTTTTGGCGTATCAAGAACGACCAGAAACAAAATCGATGAAATTAGTACTCGATAATGGTATTTATTTTGAGTTTGTTCCGTTTAAACCAGAATACATTAATCAAGATGGTTCTTTAGTGCCTAATGCTCCTTCTATAAATATTAGTGAGGTTGAAGAAAATGTAGAATATGTTTTAATTATTTCTACAGTCTCTGGCGCGTGGCGTTATTTAATTGGAGATACTATTAAATTTACAAACATAGAGCGGGCAGAAATTATAATTACTGGGAGAACTAAATTCTTTTTAAATGTTGTAGGCTCTCAATTATCGGTTAATAAAATGAATGACGCTATTCAGGAGGTTGAAGAGAAATTTGATATGGAAATACCTGAGTTTACTATTGCAGCAACAAAAATAAATGATGAATATCACCACAAATGGTACATCGGTTCTCCAAATGCTAAAGTTAGTAATGAAGAATTAGCAGATGCTTTGGATGCTGCTTTAAAAGAGGCCAATAAAAATTATAAAGTAGCACGCTCAAAAGCTTTGAAAGGGGTAAAAGTGGAAGTTGTAAAACCTGAAATATTTCATGCTTGGAACGAGCATAATAAAAAGAAAGGCGGACAGGTAAAAATGGAGCGTGTAATGGGAGAAGAAAAATTTAAAGAATGGGAAGCTTTTGTTTCCGAGCAATAAAATTATTTTAACTCTTGTGTTAATTGTAAAATATCTTCGGGAGATAAGTATAAACTCTTAATTCTATTTTTATAAGCTTCTGATAAGCTGGTATGATTTAATATAAAATTTTTAGTACTTAAAATATAATCTCCCATTCCGTGACTTACAGCAAAAACATCGGCTGTTCTTTCGGCTTCTCGAATGTGTTTTCCAATAAAAATATATTTAATTCCGAATACAAATAAATTCCAACTACTACGGTTGAGGTAATCCATAATATGTCCTAATTCATGACCAATCCATCCAATTATAACATCCTCTGGAACGTTATTAATATTAAATTTTTCGCCCTCAATATTAAAATTACTACTGATAAATATAATGTACTTTCGCTTTTTAGGTTTTTTTAAAAGCGTAGAGAAATCGGGTTGCGCTTGCATAAACGACTTTTGTAATTTCTCTTTAAATTTAAACTCAATAGCAACTTCCTTTAATTCAGGATAAAAACTTAATGCAGTTATAACTTCCTTTCTTATGGCTAAAGGAATTTCTTTATTTATAATTTTTTCTTTACTGTTTGTAGTCTCTTTCATTAAAAAGAAGATACAAAAAAGAGGATATAATGTTTGTATTCAGAATTGTAATTTTATCTTAATATTTGTGTGTAAACACTAGGCTTTATGTGTGAATTTGTTATAAATAATTAAAAAAATTAATGTCCGAGTATAAATACAAGATCGCTTCGCTATAAGAAAAAAGACTAAATATTAACTATCAAAAAAAATAAACATTGATTTATTTGGAGTAAATTATCTCTTTTTTTTTATCAAGAAAAATAGTATTTTCATTAGATGATTGTTCCATTTCTTATAGGCATACCTACAGCCTTGCTTTTTACCTACTGGGGGGTTAATCTCACAGATCTTGCCTATTCCAAAATTTACGGAAAGCCATTAATTGTTTATGACCATATATATTTTAAAAAGTTACGTACTGAAGATATTGAGGTTATAAAGGCTCATTCGTTATTCTATACTAAGCTTAGTGCTTATAAAAAAAGGGTTTTTCGACATAGAGTGGTAATGTTTATAAATGATAAAACATTTATAGGACTTAATGGTTTTGAGATTACTCGGGAAAAGAAAATAATGATTGCTAGCGTTGCTGTAATGCTTTCTTTTGGAATGCGTACTTATTTAATAGCATGTGTAAATAAAATTATAATTTACCCACATGCATATTTTTCGGAGATTAACAGGAAATATCATTTGGGAGAATTCAATCCGCTTTTAAAAACCATTGTTTTTTCTTGGGAAGATTTTATTGCTGGCATGAATAACAATACCAATAATAGCAATTTGGGGGTTCATGAATTTGCGCATGCAATTTATTTTTGCTCTAAATATTCAAATGATTCTAGTTCTATATTGTTTACTAACGGAATAAAAAAAATTGATAAGCTGCTGCATTCCGAATCTTATATTGATAAAATGAAGAATACAGCATATTTAAGAGGTTATGCATATACTAATAAATTTGAATTTTTTGCTGTCTGTTTAGAACACTTTATTGAAACCCCCAAACAATTTAAAGAAGCATTTCCTCAGTTGTTTGGAATTATAAAGGATATGATGAATTTTGAAACTTCAGAAGCTTAATTCTTTTGTTTTTTTGAAATTGTGTTTAGTATCATTTTAGCATGAATTCTAGAGTTTTCTATAAACCAAAGATGGGTGTCCATACCGCCACAAATAACCCCAGCTAAATAAAGATTTTCCACATTTGTTTCCATAGTATCCTCGTTGTATTGAGGGTAGAATTTTCCATCATCAGATAGTTTAACACCTATTTTTTCTAAGAACGAAAAGTTGGGTTTGTAACCAGTTAGTGCCAAAACAAAGTCGTTTTCTATAGTTTTTTCGCCTTCTGGAGTGTTTATTATAATGCTATGTTCTTTAAATTCTTTAACGGTAGCGTTAAAATAAGCATTTATACTCCCTTCTTTTATTCTATTTTCAATATCAGGTTTTACCCAGTATTTTACACGGGGTCCAATTTCTGGTCCGCGTACAATCATTGTAACATCTGCACCCTTTCTATAACACTCTAAAGCTGCGTCAACGGCCGAATTGCTAGCTCCAATTACGGCTAGTTTTTGCATGGCATAAAAATGAGGATCTTTGTAATAGTGAGCCACTTTGGGTAAATCTTCTCCTTTGGTATTAAGAGTATTTGGAATATCATAAAATCCAGTGGAAACTACCACATAATTAGCGGTATAAGTTTCTTTTTCTGTTTTTATTACAAAAGAATTGTTGTTCTCTTTTGTTACAGAAGTTACTTTTTCGAATAAATTAATATCGAGGTCGTTTGAGGTAACTATTCTTCTGTAGTATTCTAAAGCCTCATTTCTTCTTGGTTTTGCCTCTTTACTGATAAACGGAATTCCATCAATCTCCAATTTTTCAGAAGAAGAGAAAAACTGCATATTCATTGGGTAATTAAATAGCGAATTTACGATGGCTCCTTTTTCAATAATAAGAGCGTCAATTCCTCTTTTTTTTGCTTCTAACCCACATGCTATTCCGATAGGACCACCACCTATTATGATTAAATCTTTATGCGTCATTAAGCAATTTTATTTTTTAGATCTGAAATTGTTTGGAGTTGATTTTTACTACTGAAGATAAAGCTACCAGCTACTAACACATCTGCGCCAGCATCGGTAAGTTTTTTAGCATTTTCAGCATTTACGCCGCCATCTATTTCAATAAGAGTAGTGGCATTATGGGTAAGAATCATTTCTTTAAGCTGCTTTATTTTTTTGTAGGTATTTTCAATGAATGATTGTCCGCCAAAACCAGGATTTACACTCATAATTAAAACAAGGTCAACATCTTTTATTACTTCTTCCAAAACACGGACACTGGTATGAGGGTTTAATGCTACTCCTGCTTTCATACCTTCCGCTTTTATGGCTTGTAGCGTTCTGTGTAAATGGGTACAAGCTTCATAATGAACCGTAAGATTATCTACCCCTAGATTTGCAAAATCTTTAATATATCTATCTGGATCAGCAATCATTAAATGTGTATCTAGAGTTTTTTTGGCATGCTTTGCAATTGCTTTTATAACGGGCATCCCAAATGAAATATTAGGAACAAACATTCCGTCCATAACATCTATATGAAACCAATCGGCTTCACTAGTATTTACCATTTCGATATCTCGTTGTAGATTGGCAAAATCGGCTGCCAATAGGGAAGGAGCTATTAATTTTTTATTCATGGATGTTTGTTATTAAACGGTTTGGCTTTTAACAAAAATAAGGAAAGTTAAAAAGTTAGAGAGTTAAAAAGTAGGTAAAGTTTTTTTTAGTTGAAGGTTCTAAAGGTTCAAAGATGTAAAGTTGTAATTGTATAAATGTGTCAATTTGAAGATTTGGAAATGCGAGAAAAAAAATCGGAAGTCCGAAGACCGAAGTCGGGAGTGTTCAGTTGGCAGTTACAGTATGTAGTTTTTTTTCATTGTAACTTCATAACAGCATAACTTTTTAACTCAAAGATGCAAAGGTTCAAAGATGCAGAGGGACAAAGTTATAAATTTATAAAGTGGAAATGAGGAAATGAGGAAATGAGGAAATGAAAAAAGAAAACCGAAGACCGAAGACGGGAGTGTTCAGTTGGCAGTTACAGTGTGTAGTTTTTTTTCATCGTAACATCGTAACTTTATAACAACATAACTTTTTACTTTCAACTCAAAGTGGCAAAGATGCAAAAGTGCAGAGAGGCAAAGTTGTAAATGCGAGAAAAAAAAGTCTGAAGTCCGAAGACCGAAGACGGGAGTATTCAGTTGGCAATTACAGTATGCAGTTTTTTTTCATCGTAACATCGTAACTTCATAACAGCATAACTTTTTACTTTCAACTCAAAGTGGCAAAGATGCAAAGGTGCAGAGAGGCAAAGTTGTAAACGTGAAAAAAAAGTCGGAAGTCCGAAGACCGAAGACGGGAGTATTCAGTTGGCAGTTACAGTATGCAGTTTTTTTATCGTAACATCGTAACTCCATAACAGCATAACTTTTTAACTCGAAGATGCAAAGGTGCAAAGGTTCAAAGAGGCAAAGTTGTATATGTGCTAATTTGAAGATTTGGAAATGTGGATTTGTGAAATAAATAAAATCTCCCGACTTCGGTCTCCCGACTCCCATCTTTCAATCTTTCAATCCTTCAATCCTTCAATCCTTCAATCCTTCAATCTTTAAATTTTCAAATCTTAACCTTCCAAAAATATAAAGCTTGTTAAGGGACGATATTTTTTTTAACTTGTATACATTATCCAAACCGCTGTACAAGATGAAAACGCTATTTGAAAAGCTGAAACTAGAAGACCTGAAAGAAATTCTTATTATTAATGAGCCTGAAGGCTTTTCTGAGCAATTGGCAGAATTGATTGATATAGATATTTACCAATCTTTGATCCAGGTAAACAAAATGGAATTTGCCTTGGTATTTGTTTCTTCAATTGAAGAATTAGAAAATCAGGTGCATACGCTTCATCCAAAATTAAAAGACGACGTAGTACTTTGGGTTGCGCATCCTAGAAAAAAATCGGAAAAACTAACTACAGATATAACAGATGCTTATGATTGGCAACCTCTTCTAAAACACCGCTACGAAGCTGTAAAAAATCTTAAAATAAATCCCGATTGGGAAGCAGTTAGATTTAGAAGGGTGGAATATATTAAGTAAACTCCCTCGGGGCAAGCCTTGGAGCATTCAAGTCTCAATTATTGAGTAAATTACTTGAGGAGCCTACCTTACTAACTATTATAAGAAAAACTAAAACATTTTTAACCCAGACCAAAAAACTCGATTATCGAGAAAACTCAACTAACTGATAATGAAAAAAATCATCCTAACAGCAAGTGTTATACTTCTATTTTTTTCCTGTAAAAACAAAGAAGTTTCTAAAGAAGTAATCGTAGATAAGGTGTCTATTGATTCGGTATTTAAGCATTATTATGAAGAAAGTTTGAAATTATATCCGCTAAACGCTACTCTTTCGGGAGATTCTCGTTATAACAATTACCTGCCAAACGATATTACAGCATCCTTTAAGAATAAGCAAAAGGCGTTTTATAATGCTTATAGAGATGAGCTTTTGAGTTTTAATAAAGATTCGCTTTCCAAAGAACAGCGAATGAGTTACGAGGTTTTAATGTGGGAATGTAACATCAATTTAGACAAGTTACAATATCCAACAGAGCTCATTCCTATTAATCAGTTTTCCTCATTACCACAAACCATTGGGCAGTTGGCGGGAGGTTCCAGCGCGCAACCATTTAAAACGGCAACCGATTATAAAAATTGGCTGCAACGCCTTAACGACTATGTTGTTTGGTGTGATACCGCAATAGTAAACATGAAAAAAGGGATTAAAACTGGTTATGTTTTACCCAAATCTCTTACCCTAAAAGTAATTCCGCAGATGGAGAGTTTTTCTAGCGGAGCTCCAAAAGAACATTTGTTTTATAGCCCTATAAAAAACATCCCGAATAATATTAGTCGTGCTGAAAAAGACAGTCTTGCATTGGCTTATGAAACAATAATTGCTGAAAAAATTATTCCTACCTATAAAAAATTAGAAAACTTTTTTAGAGATGAATATTTACCTGCCAGTAGAGAAACCTCTGGAATAAATGATGTTCCGAGAGGAAATGCATATTACGGACACCAAATACAAACTTTTACCACTACCTCTTTAGAAGCAGATTCTATCCATAAATTAGGATTGAGTGAAGTAGCTCGTTTAGAAAATGAAATGAAAAAAGTGATGGCGGAAGTTAATTTTAAAGGCGAATTAAAAGATTTTTTTCAAGCCATAAGAACTGCAAGAGAGTTAATGCCATTTGATAAACCAGCACAGGTAATTGAAAATTTTAATGAGATTCACCAAAAAATGAAACCTCAACTTGCAAAGCTTTTTGATTTAACTCCAAAAACCGAATTTGAAGTTAGAAGAACAGAAGCTTTTAGAGAAGCATCGGCAAGTGCAGAATATAACCCAGGTTCTATAGACGGCACACGTCCGGGGGTGTTTTATGTTCCAATTCCAGATGTAAAAAAATACAATATTTATTCGGATGAGGATTTGTTTTTACATGAAGCTATTCCGGGACATCATTATCAAATTTCGCTTCAGCAAGAAAATAAAAGCTTACCAGATTTTAGAAAAACCCTATGGTATAGTGCTTATGGCGAAGGTTGGGCTTTATATTCTGAATCTTTAGGAAAAGAACTCGGACTTTATAACGATCCATATCAATATTTTGGAATGCTAAGTGCAGAAATGCATCGAGCCATACGTTTGGTGGTAGACACGGGCATACATACTAAAGGATGGTCTAGAGAAAAAGCTATAGAATTTTCTTTGGCTCACGAAGCAGAATCTGAAGAAAGCATAACCGCAGAAATAGAGCGTTATATGTCGTGGCCAGGACAAGCATTGTCTTACAAAATAGGACAACTTAAAATAATAGCTTTAAAAAATAAGGCACAAAAGCAATTGGGGGATAAATTTGACATTAAAATTTTCCATAATAAAGTATTAGAATCGGGATGTATCCCAATAAAACTTTTGGAAGAAAAAATAAATACTTGGATCCTTAAAAACACAGTAGATGAATAATTGGCATTACTACTTAATGGCTGGCATTTATATTGTAGCAGGAATTTTACATTTTGTAAGACCTAGAAGTTACGTTTCTATTATACCTTCCTATATTCCTTACCAAAAGGAAATGGTATACTTAAGCGGAATTGCAGAAATAGTTTTTGGAGCAATGCTATTTACTACTTTAAAGGATTATGCACTGTGGGGAATTATTTTAATGCTAATAGCATTTATTCCAGTACATATTTATATGTTAAAAGATAAGAAGTTTGAAAAAGTAGCTCCAAGGTGGGTATTAATTTTAAGAGTGCCGCTACAATTTGCCCTTATGTTTTGGGCATATACGTATTTATAAAGCAAAAAAAAAGGGAGTTCTAACACCTCCCTTTTCCAACTTCAAAATCTATTTGTAAGATTACAAGCTAACTGTTTTGTAAAATGTATTTCCTTTGCGAGTTACTTCAAATCTGTAAGAACCTTTTTGAGCGTTAGAAAAATCAAATCTTTTTCCTACACTTTTAGCTCCTTTAAGTATTTCTTCATGTACTAACTCATTTGTTGTTTCGTTGTAAACTTTTACAGTTACAGGAGACATATCTGAGCTTAACATGTTTACACTTAACACAGACCCATCTTTTCTAAAATAAGGCTTGTAAGTAACTTCTTCTTTTTCTCTTTCAACAATTGTTTTCCCATCGGTAAAAACTACAGGTACTCTTTCAATTTTAATTTCGTTCTCAACAACAAAATAGTAAGTTCCTGTTGGTAACCCTTTAAAATTATAACGTTTTACGTTTGTTGGTAATTGTTTGTATTCATAATTATACAGAACCTCTCCTTTTGCATCAACAAAAGAAATTGCTATTGGCTGGTTGCTTTTCTCTACGAATAAATCAACAGTTCTATTATCATCCTTTTTTACAGATAAGTAAAAATCATTGGCTCTTGTCATCGCTAACGTTGCAATACTCAATACTACAACTAGCATACTGTTTCTTAATGTGTTTTTCATCTTTAGCAATTTTAATGGTTATACATTTCATTTTAATTACATTACAAAGATACGGTGGACACCAAGGTTAAAATACATCAGGATTTTCAAGTTTATGCACTATTTTAACACGATGCTTATGTTAACTCAATGTTAAGGATAAAATAGAACACATTTGAGGTAATATTTTGTATATTTGCCCCGTTAACATGGTATATTTTTATACTGAAAAACAATTTTGCTATGAGTATTAAAAAGCCTGCATTAGAAGTAATTAACCCAACTTTTGGCAGTTCTTTTTCTTTTGTGAAGTTTGATGAGAATCAAAATCAGAATACATCGTATTGGCATTATCATCCAGAAATTGAATTGGTATATGTAAAAGGAGGAGCTGGAAAAAGACAAATTGGGAGTCATATTTCTTATTACACAGAAGGAGACCTTATATTAATAGGTTCTAATTTACCACATTGTGGTTTTACAGATAAATTTACTGGAAACGAAAACGAAGTGGTTATTCAAATGCTCCCCGATTTTCTAGGAGCCGATTTAATGTCGAAACCCGAAATGAATAATATTAAATTATTATTTAAAAGATGTAAAGGAGGATTGGCTTTTACAGGAAAAACAAAAGAAATTATTGGAGAAAGAATAGAAGGTCTAGAAAAACTAAATAGTTTTGAACGCTTATTAGGTTTCCTTTCTATTTTAAATGAATTACAACTTTCTGAAGATTATCAAATCTTAAATGCAGAAGGCTTTTCTATGCAAGCCGATGTACAAGATAATGACAGAATTAATATTGTGTTCAATTATGTGAAGAAAAATTTTCAACAACCTATTACTCTAGAAGAAATTGCTAGCATTTCTGGTATGACAGTTCCTTCGTTCTGTAGATATTTTAAACAAATTACAGGGAAAACATTTACACATTTTGTAAATGAATACAGATTAGTACATGCTTCTAAGCTGCTTGCTGAGAAGCCTATTGGAATTACAGATATTTGCTTTGAAAGTGGATTTAATAACTTTTCATACTTTAATAAATCGTTTAAAAAGTTTACAGGAAAAACGCCTTCTCAATATAGAAATGAATTAAAAACGGTTATAGAAGATTAAAAAGTATCTATAATAAGGATACTCGTTAAAGCTTATTCTATTTCTTAACTTTAATGTCCGAGTAAAAATACAAGACCGCTTCGCTATAAGAAAAAAGAACAAAGACCAAATTTTAACTACCACAAAATAAGTAGTTTAAAGAAACAACATTTCAAAAACTCTCTTTTTATTCATTTTTATTAATAGCAAGGAGGGCTTAAAAACCCCATTTGAACCTTGCTATAAGTGGAGTTCAATAAATTCCGTTAACTTTTATAACACAACAATAATTTCTTAACAGAAAATTTTAAATGAAGTTGAGCATAAAAAAAGCCGCATTCTTAGCAAAATGCGGCTTTTTTAAACTAACCAACTTAAAAAATAATCAAACAAGTTTTTATATTATTTAGCTGAAAACATCAGCTTTACTTTCTTTTTATATATCTTCTTTTAAAATTCCAATCTTCCACAATAATCAATTCCTTCGGCACAAATTATAAGGGTTAAAATAAAGAGTCGCACGGAGTTGGGTTTCAAATAAGCACGACTCTTTTAACTAACCAACCAAAAAAATCTATAAATGATGAGCTATCAACCTCATCATTCTAATTATGAAAACTATCTTAAAGAACGCGTTGTTTAATTGCTAACAACAGTACAAAGATACAGCCCGTTTTTACCTTAATACTTGTATAAACTAGTTAAAAAATTTCCTTTTGGTATTTTCTTAACGTAACTATAGCATCACATTATAAAAAAGAAAAAGCCGCATTCTTAGGGAGAAATGCAGCTTTTTCAACTAACCAACTTAAAAAATAATCAAACTAACCTTTATATGTATCGCTATTATATATGTTCTTTTTTAAAATAAAGAGCCGTACGGTTTGAGGGAACGTTTGGGGGAAGTACGACTCAATATTATAAACTAACCAATCAAAAAATCTAAATCGATATGATAAAATCACATCATTATGAAAAAATTTTAAAGAACTATCGCTTTGTTTTTAATTACCGTGCAAATTTACGACACGATTATACCTTATTACTTGTAAAAACTGCTTGAAAATTTTCTATTTTTGATATAATTAACTGATTATAAACACCTAATAATAAGAAATGGACAGTTTTCATGACGGTTTTATTGTAGTTCAAGGGGATATAGACAAGAAGGAAACATCATTGCAAAAGCATAATTATTTCCAAATTGTCTATATTAGAGATGGTAATGGTATTTATAGAATTAATGATATAGATGTTAATTACAAAAAAGGGAGTATCTTTTTATTAGCTCCAGAAGACAACCACATTTTAAATCCAAAGACCAATACAAGCTATACCGCTTTAAAATTTACCGAAGTTTTATTTTCCAATAAGTCTAACCTTCCAGATAGAAAAATGTGGTTAGAAAATATTGAACACATTTTGCATAATCCTAATATTATGCCAGGCGATTGTATTTCTGAAGAGGTTGATAGAGAACGACTTTGGAGAATTCAAGATTTTATTGTGGAAGAATTTAAAAATCAAGATGAATTTTATTGGAGCATTATTACCAATGGAATTACAACTTCCTTAAGTATTATTGCAAGAAATATAATTAAAAAATATGCTCCTAATAAAGAGCTAACTGCATCTGTAAACTTAAAGAAATCGGATCAAATTCTGGCATACATTAGAACCAATGTATACGAACCAGAACTTATTAAAATTGAGCATTTGGCGCAAAAATTTAATATGTCTCAGGCAAATATTGTTCATTTATTTAAAAAAGAAACAGGAGAGAGCATCAGACAATACATTATTAACTACAAATTAATGCTTGTAAAATACCGATTAAAAAACACGCATTATTCTATTTCAGAAATTAGCTATGAGTTAGGTTTTACAGATGAGAGTCATCTTACCAAATCTTTTAAAAGTAAGTTTAAAAAAACCCCTAAGCAATACCGCCAAGAGGTTTTGAATAAGTAGTACTTATCATACTTTTCTATTTCCTTACTCCTGTAAGAGAATCAACTACTTTGGAGCAAGCCCAACATACAAAGGAAACTATTACAACACATTTAGACTTTAACCCTACGGTAAACTCAGAACAAGCATTGGGAAATTAACTCCTTAATAAAGGATTAAAAAATATCATCTAAAATTTTAGCCAAACGCAAGCCTCCTTTTTCCAATTGAGCACGTACGGTATCAAAATTATCATACATATAATTGTAGCCAAGCTTCTCTCCCACTTCTACAGAACCATATACTTTTTTTGCCAATTCTTGAGATTCTTTTACCCAATCTAACAAAGTTCCCTCCGTAATAGCTTTTTGCTGTTCTTTAGAATACACAGGTAAATTAGCCGATAATTCGCTATAACTCATCCCATAAGACTCTATCATATCGCTGTCCCAAACCCGGTGTAAGTTACTTCCGTCTCCAAACCAACGTACTTGAATGTCGTTTCCTCCCTTATCTTCTGCTCTTCCAACATGCAGAGGCTGATGTAAATCTCCCACAAAATGAATAAGTAGTTTTAAGTAAAACGCTTTATCTTCTTTAGTAGCGGTATCATCTTTTATTACAGAGATGCATTTTTCAATTCCCATAATAATATCTCCATCTTCACTTGGAGTAACATCTGTATAATTTTTATCAAAAGGAAAGTTTACATAATGCCACGGACTAAAACCACGAAATCTTTTATCCGACTTAATATCGTCGGCATACGTAGCTACAATTGAAAGGGATTGCCCACCTAAAAATTTTTCAATTTTACGTTTTGTGCTATTTTTTATATGTTCTTGTGCTACTTCACCTACTACACGGTGACCAGTTTTTCCCCAAAAAGGAGTATTTGCAAAAGACTGTTGACAGCATAAAATAACCAGAATAAATAATAAACGCATAAGATAAATTTTTTAACAAAAGTAAAACTCTATACTTTAACCAGATGTTAAATTTACCAACGAATTTATAATCAAACAACCATTATAAATATTCCATACACTTTAGTACCTTTACGAAGAAAGGAAAAGCTTCCTTTTATAAAGCATTCTTGCCCTAAACTATATGCTTATTGAACTATGTTGAAGAAATGATGAAAGGATTGAGAGTCAACAAGAATAAAAAACATAAGATGAAATTAAAATATATCGCCACATTTGCGGTAAGCATTTTCTCTATAAGTATTGGATTTTCACAAATTCCTGAAAATATAAAGAAGGAAATTCAGTACAGAGTTAAAAATAAAATAAACCCATCCATTGCAGTTGGAATAGCAGACTCCACAGGAACATATTATTACGTCCATGGATTAAAAGATGTTGCAAACAAATTAAAAGCAGATGAAAACACCTTGTATGAAATAGGCTCTATTACCAAAACATACACGGGCCTACTTCTTGCAAAATACAATGTTACAGATTCGTTAGATTTAAAAACTCCTGTAAACAATTTCCTACCAGACTCTATAACCCTAACCGATAAAAAAGGGGTAGACGTTACCTTAAAAAGTTTGTCTACACACTCTAGTGGTTTACCAAGACTACCCAACAACATGGATTTACAAAATCAACTTAATCCATATGCCGAATATTCTAGAAAGGATATGTATACTTTTTTAAGCCATTATATCCCAAAAAGTGTTGATAAGAAGTTTGAATATTCTAATCTAGGAGCTGGTTTATTAGGAGATATACTTTCTATTTACAAAAAAGACAGTTACAAAAATTTATTGCAAAAAGAAGTATTGAGTCCGTTAGCTCTAAAAGCTACTTTTTTAAATATCCCAACCACACAAACCGAAAACTTTGCTAAAGGATATTTGGGAAACCAAGAAGTTCCACATTGGAAATTTAAGTTAATGGAACCAGCAGGTGGATTAAAAACCAATATAAAAGACCTTGTTAAATACGGGAAAAGTTATTTAAATCCGCAAAACCCTTTGGCAAAAGCCCAAAAAGTAGCTACCTCAGTACAGTTTACGGATCAAGAAATGAAGAAACATGGCTTGGGATGGTTTATAAATGAAGATGATATAATTTTTCATGGTGGCGGTACTGGCGGTTTTAGAACTTTTATGGCTGTGGATAAAAAGAATAAAAGAGTTATTGCAATAATGACAAATTCTGGCTCGAGCTCTGTGGAAGATATAGCTGAATATATTATAGATCCAAAGAAAAATCCAATAGATTTCACTCCAAAAGCAATAGAAATTACGCCAGAAGAATTAATGGCTTACGAAGGGAATTATATAAATGATGGTTTAAAATTATCCTACGATTTTATAATTAACGAGAACACCTTACAAGCTCAATTAAGCGGACAACCAGAATTTCCTGTTTATTACCAAGGAGAATCTACTTTTTTTTATAAAGTTATAAAGGCTAAAATAGTATTTGAGCGTGATGAAAACAACACAGTTGTAGGTTTAACTTTACACCAAAACGGACAGGAAATCCCTTTCATTAAAACAACTCCATAAACTACAATTTATTAATGTATAAAATTATTTTTACAGATATTGATGGTACTTTATTAGGTCCAGACAGAGTTCTAACACAAGCAACCATAGACCAAGTAACTAGAATAAAAGAAACAATTCCTTTTATTTTGGTTTCTTCTAGAATGCCAAAACAGATGTATCATCTTCAGCAGGATTTAGGAATTTTAAACACCCCGTTAATTGCATTTAATGGCGCTTATATAGAAAAAGAAAGTAAAGTAATTCATTCTTCAGAAATTCCAATTTCAATTATAAAAAACTTAGTGCTTTTAAATGAAAAAGCAGGCGAAAACAAAATCCACATCAGTCTCTTTAATGCCAATAATTGGTATGTAGATAGTATGGATTATTGGGCAAAACGTGAAGAAACAAACACAAAAATTTCTCCAGAAATAAAACCCAATTCCGAAGTTGTAACACTTTGGGAAAAAGAAAATAAAGGAGCACATAAAATTATGTGTATGGGAGATAAATTACTCATTGATAAAATTTACAAATTTCTAGAAGAAAATTATAAAGACGCTCTACATCTATATCGTTCTAAAGACACTTATATTGAAATAGCTAGCAAAGAAATTTCTAAATTAACAGGAATAAAAACCTTATTAAATTGTTGCTACCCAACTTATAATTTAGAAGAAGTTGTTGCTTTTGGCGATAATTATAATGATGAAGAAATGATAGGCGCAGTGGGTCATGGAGTAGCTGTAGATAATGCTCGAGATGAAGTAAAGGCAGTAGCCAAGGCTATAACCCAACATCATAAAGAAGATGGAGTAGCAAATTATTTGAAAATTCTATTCAAATAATTGTAACATAACAATAAAAATTAGGTCTTATATAAAAATTTTGATAAATGATACACATGAAGAAAATTGCATTTGCACTTTTGGCTGTTACTATTGTAGCCTGTACACCTAAAGTCAACGATTTAGCAACAAGCAAACCAATAGACGCGTCTATTGATTTAGTAAATGTAACAAACGATATGGTACATGTAACCATCAATCCTGGTAGATTTACTACTGAAAGTATTAATTTTTATATCCCAAAAACTGTTCCTGGAACTTATAGTAATAATAATTATGGTCAGTTTCTAGAAAACGTAACTGCTTACGATTACGATAACAATCCCATGGAAATTTCTAGTGTTGACACCAATACTTGGAAAATAGCAAATGCTACCAATTTTGATAGAATTGAGTACGATGTTAACGATTCTTTTGATACCGAAGCAGAAGTTGAAGAAGCTGTTTTCTCTCCAGCAGGAACAAATATCGAAGCGAATAAGAATTTCTTTCTTAACTTACATATGTTTGTAGGGTATTTTGATAACTTGAAAGAGCATTCCTATTTATTACATTTTACACATCCTACAGGATTTGAAGCTTCTACCTCATTAAATAAAGTAATGTTGAATGACGGTAAAGCAGATACCGATACTTTTATGGCAAACAGATACTTTGAGGTTACAGACAACCCAATTATGTATTCAAAACCAGATTCTGAAAGCTTTTCGGTAAACGATATCGAGGTTACTTTGTCGGTATATTCTCCAAATAAAGTATATTCTGCATTAAGCATTAAGGATGAAATGGAGAAAATGATGAAAGCCCAAAAAACTTTCTTAGGAGATATAAATTCTACAAAAAAATACCATATCCTACTATTTTTAGGAGCAATGGGAGAAGGAGATCCTACTGGATTTGGAGCTTTAGAGCACCATACTAGTACAACCGTTGTGTTACCAGAAACTATGCCTAAAGATGCATTAGTAGAAACGATGACCGATGTAGTCTCTCATGAGTTTTTCCATATTGTAACTCCGCTTACTGTTCATTCAGAAGAGATTCAATATTTTGATTATAACGATCCAAAAATGTCCGAACATTTATGGATGTATGAAGGAGTTACAGAATATTTTGCTAACCTATTCCAAATTAATCAAGGACTTATAGACGAGCAAGCTTTTTATGATAGAATAGCTACTAAAATTCAGAACTCGAAAAGGTATAACGACAGTTTATCTTTTACTAAAATGAGTAAAAATGTTTTAGTAGAACCTTATAAAGACGATTATGCAAATGTTTATGAAAAAGGAGCATTAATTGGAATGTGTATAGACCTTATTATTCGTGAGCAAAGTAATGGTGAAAAAGGAATTTTATGGTTAATGAAAGAACTTTCTAAAGAATATGGCGAAGACAAACCATTTAAAGATAATGAGCTGTTTGATAAAATTGTTTCTTTAACATACCCGGAAGTTGGTAGCTTTTTAAATACTTATGTTGTAGGAGACACGCCTATTAATTACGAAGATTTCTTTGGAAAAGTAGGTTTATCTTTTGAAAGTGAAATGGTAGAAACTGGATTTTTCTTAAACGGACAAATTCCTTTTATTGATGTAAAACCTAGCAACAACGAAATTTTTGTTAGAAATGTCGATTTAAACTCTTCGATGAAAGAAATAGGACTACAAGCAGATGATGTTATAAAATCTGTAAATGGAAAAGACTTTACAGTAGAGGCAATTCGTGAGATCATTATGGGTTCTATGTCTTGGCAAGCAGACAGCGAAGTTATTTTGGTAATTAATAGAGATGGAAAAGAGCTAACGCTTAAAGGAAAAGCAGGAACTCCTAGGATAGAAAACAAAAAACTTACTAAAAAAAGTTCTACAACCCCAGCACAAGATACTTTGCGTAAAGCATGGCTAAAAAGCTAACAAACAATATGTTAATATAACGCAATCATCCCCAAAGGTTTTAAAACTTTTGGGGATTTTCATTTAAAAAATAAAAAATCATTTTTTTTGTAACATTTTATCTCCTAGCTACGTATAATAATCTGTATACCCAAATTCATTCATTTAAAACAATCAGGAGAGAATAGATGAGACAGCTCAAAATTACGAAGCAGGTAACCAATAGAGAAACCGCTTCCCTGGATAAGTATCTTCAAGAAATTGGTAAGGTAGACTTAATTACAGCAGACGAAGAGGTAGAATTAGCACAACGTATTAAGGCGGGAGACCAAATAGCCTTAGAAAAACTTACAAAAGCTAATTTACGTTTCGTGGTTTCTGTTGCAAAACAATACCAAAATCAAGGATTAACTTTACCAGATTTAATTAACGAAGGAAACTTAGGCCTTATCAAAGCTGCACAACGTTTTGATGAAACACGTGGGTTTAAATTTATTTCGTACGCAGTATGGTGGATTCGTCAATCTATCCTACAAGCATTAGCAGAGCAATCGCGTATTGTTCGTTTACCATTAAATAAAATTGGTTCTATTAATAAGATTAATAAAACCTTTGCTTTTTTAGAGCAAGCTCATGAGCGTGTTCCTTCAGCAGAAGAGATTGCAAAAGAACTCGATATGTCTATAAACGACGTAAAAGAGTCTATGAAAAATTCTGGTCGCCATGTATCCATGGATGCTCCTTTAGTAGAAGGAGAAGATTCTAACCTTTACGATGTACTTCGTAGTGGAGAATCTCCAAATCCAGATAAAGACCTTTTACACGAGTCGCTTCGTACCGAAATTGAAAGAGCTTTAGAAACACTTACGCCTAGAGAAGCAGATGTTATTAGACTTTATTTTGGTTTAGGAGATCAACATCCAATGACTTTAGAAGAAATTGGAGAAACTTTTGATCTTACAAGAGAGCGTGTTCGTCAAATTAAAGAAAAGGCTATCAGAAGATTAAAACATACTTCTAGAAGTAAAATTCTAAAAACCTATTTAGGTTAATCATATTTAGCTTATTTTTTTGTAATTTTAAGTGTAGAGATTAAAATTTTATAAAAATATATACAGTAACAACAGTTTATCATAACTGTTCGTTTTTTGATTGATGAATAAACTCCGGCTGATTACCGGAGTTTTTTTGTTGGAAAAGGTTGGGAGTCGGAAGATTAAGATTTAAAGATTGAAAGATTGAAGGATGGAAGTCGGGAGACCGAAGTCGGGAGATTTTATTTATTTCACAAATCCACATTTCCAAATCTTCAAATTAGCACATATACAACTTTGCCTCTTTGAACCTTTGCACCTTTGCATCTTCGAGTTAAAAAGTTATGTTGTTATAAAGTTACGATGTTACGATGAAAAAACTGCCAACTGAATACTTATTAGCTTCCGACTTCGGTCTTCGGACTTCCGACTTTTTTTCTCATATTTACAACTTTGCCTCTCTGAATCTTTGAACCTTTGTCACTTTGAGTTGAAAGTAAAAAGTTATGTTGTTATGAAGTTACGATGTTACGATGAAAAAAACTGCATACTGTAACTGCCAACTGAATACTTCCGTCTTCGGTCTTCGGACTTCCGACTTTTTTCTCACATATACAACTTTGCCTCTCTGCACCTTTGAACCTTTGCCCCTTCAACTAAAAAAACTACATACTCAGTACTAAGAAGTACTCATTTCTTGTAACCTAAACAAATCGTAGGCTTTTTGATTGAAAGGATAATCCCAACATCCCATTCTATGAAATAAATCGCCTCCAAACCCTTTTTTATAAACATGAACTCCTCTTAGTGGGTGCGAATCGTTTAAATTGGGAGCAGAACCAAACATATCGTATTCCGTACATCCCCAGTCTTTAGCTACTTTTATAGATTCCCATTGTAGGGCATAACTCGCCAATTTGTTATGTGTAGAAGAAGCGCCATAGAGGTAATTCCCACGTTTATTAGACAAAACCAAAAACATAGAAGCTAGAAATTCCCCATCTTGGTGTGCCATTAACATCTTTACATTCACCCCATTTTTATGGTTGTCTTGATTGGTTAAAATACGTTTAAAATAATCTTCATTCTGTAATGCCATATTATGGCGTTTCGAAGTTTCTAAATACAATGCATACCAATTGCTAATATGCTCCACACCATATTCCTGCACTTCAATTCCCTTTTTATTGGCTTGTCGGATGTTATAGCGGGTATTATAGCGCATATTATATAGGAGCGTTTCTTTTTTTTGCTGAAGGTCTAAAAAGAAAGTATTCTTAGGAAGCACGTCACTCGGACTCTTACGGAGGTTCCATTCCGAAGTTTTGTAATTTACTCTAAATTCCTGAATTCTACTTTGTGGTGGCCCATTCCAATTTCCCGAAGCATCAAAATATTCTTCTTCCTTAGCCCATTGGTTTTCCCAAATTAAATCGTAACGGATAAACATACAATTCTCTGGTAGATGTGGTTTTATAGTCTCTGAAAGTTCTTCTAAAAACACCCCCTGATTCTCAATAGTAGGTTCCAATTTAGGGCCATAAGGTACATAGGCGTAGCAAAAACTATCATTAATATATTTTATAAGCACCAATAAATCGTCTTGAGTTTTTGAGAGTCCGCTAGTTGAGGTTCCTAAAATATCTTTAGAAATAGTAACTTCAAACCCATTAGGAATAAATCCCTGTTGGTCTTTTAACCTTCCCCAATACGGTGTTTGAGGTAAAATATTTGTTGGTTTGATATCTTCAATCTCCTTTTTCGCTACAGTACAAATCATCCAAAAAAATTTCGTGCAAAACTAAAAAAAGTGTTTGGAGTATTAAAATTATAAGCAAATGTTTTTGAGTTGAAAATTAGTTAGTTAGGGGGTGGAAGAAGTCGGGAGTCCGAAGACGGAAGATTAAGATTTAAGAATTTAAAAATTTAAAGATTGAAAAAGTCGGAAGTCCGAAGTCAGGAGACGGAAAATTAAAAAATTCGACAATTGACACAATAACAACTTTGCCTCTCTGCACCTTTGCATCTTTGAGTTAAAAAACTATGCTGTTATGAAGTTACGATGTTACGATAAAAAAAACTACACACTGTAACTGCCAACTGAACACTTCTGTCTTCCGACTTCCGACTTTTTTTTCACATTTCCAAATCTTCAAATTAGCACATTTACAACTTTGCTTCTCTGCACCTTTGAATCTTTGCATCTTTTATGTTGAAAGTAAAAAAGTAAAAAGTTTTGTTGTTATGAAGTTACGATGTTACGATGAAAAAACTGCCTACTGTTTACATCCGACTTCGGACTCTAAGATTGCGTATTCGTAATTGTCAGACCAGCCTGATTTAAGGGGTAATACTTGTCTACGATGTCCTTCTCTTATCATGCCTACTTTTTCTAAAACTTTAATAGAACCAATATTGTTGATTGCACAACCTGCTTCTATTCGATGTAATTTAAGAGTTTTAAATCCGAAGTTTATTACAGCTTTTAAAGATTCAGAAGCGTATCCTTTCTTCCAATAATTGGAATGTATTTTATACCAAACTTCTGCTCTTTTATATTTTGTACTCCCAAGTTTAAGTCCAAATAAACCAATAAAATCTCCATTAGAAATAAGATCAATTGCAAAAGTGTAATTCTTTATTTCAGGTAATTGATTGTTCGTAATCCAAGGTTCAATTATGGATTTGGTTTCTTCAATATTTTCGGGAATCCCCAACGCATTGTATTCATCTGTTTCTGGTAGGGAATGTAAATTATGGATTGACTCTAAATCTGTTAATTCAATCAATCTTAATTTTAATCTATCAGTAGATATTTCAGTTCGATTCATTTTTTTACTAAACTCCTAATTTAGGAAATAAAAACTGAATATACAGTCTATTATGGATTTAGGGGCTAGCGGAGAGCAACCAATTCCTTGTAGTTAACAATTCTAGCACATTTTCAATTCATCTTTATAATTTAACATAAAAATTTAAAATTTAACGACCTTGAGAAAAGTACCTAAATCTATATGACTTCAGATATTCGCGCTATTTTTATAACATTGTAAGCAGTTTTTCTACATCGCTGTAACTGAGTTCGCTAATCTTTTTTCATTTCCAATTAGGGTTGTGTAATAACGTTGTTCAATCCCATATAATAATTGTTTAAGATTTTCTTCTGTTCCAATTGTAAAGCATTCATCATCATCTGAAAACTCCAATTCATCACAATATTCCTTAATATAACCATATATTGAATTTCTTTGTGTAGGATTGAAATTATTAAAGGTGTCTATCGCCATTGCAATTCTTTTTCTATTCGCTTTTTTAACTTTTGTAGCATCATAATCACCCACGAGGTTTATAAAATTATTTTCCAAAAAAGTTTCTGTGTCAGCTTGCGTTGCCTCCCTGTAAAGTTCTTCGATACCCGTAAATATAGTTGTGATAGATGTCAATTTTTTGAAATACAATATGTCATCAGTTTTGTCATAAATAGCATCGGCTATATCCTTAATTACGATAATTGGATTTTCTGAATGTAGTTCGGGTTCGTTGTTTAATGGAAACCATTTTCTATTTATAGTTTGACTTTTCGATAATTTTTGAAAAAAGTAATACCTGTTATTCTGATAGGAACATAGATAACTTAACTTTGAATAGTCTGCATTAACGATTTGATTGTATTCTGCTGAATTGAAATCTTTTGTTAAGAAATCTATTATATAATCTGTTTCAGAAAATCCGCCAATTGCAAACCATTCATCATCTTCTAATTTGTAATCGGTATCATATTCATGAGGATTGTCTAAATCATAAGGTAAATCAAATACATTTTCATCAGACATTATTTTAATAAATTGTCCGTTCTGTCGTGATTTTTTTGCAAGTAAATGGTTCATAGTTATTTGGTTAAATCTATAAATGTAAAATCGTTAATTCTTCTTAACTGTTCAAATTCCGTATTCTTTGGATCTTTTAAAATTCTGCGGGTAATAATGAAAATCTTTATTTCATTCGTGGTTGTCAAATAGTAGAAATGATACTTGAATATTAAAAAAAGCGGATTAAAATACAATGTTTGAGATAAAAATGTAAAAACAAACAGAATTGCAAATACAAAAATCAATGTATCAACATATGGTACGCTTAATGCAACAAAGAAGTACCCTAAATAACTGGGCAAAAAAGCATTATTAGCTTGCTCAATACTTTTTATCGTTCCTAAAGAGATATTGTCTTTGCTTAAAAATTTCGCAATTAGAAGGCTTATAAAAGTTAAGAAAATTGGGATTAGAAAATACAGAACATAGGAAACGTAATTAGGAAGTCCAAACAGGTAGCAATTCAAATTATTAAGCAGAACTTCTACTTTCACGAGATATACTACAATGATTAAAGATGTTGCGTTGAAAGTCAATAAAAGCCTATAAATAAAATTCATTTTTTATGTTTATTGGTTTGGTTAAATTGCTTACAACTCTCAAATATAACCAATCATCAAAGAATCACTTTGTGGAATTACTCATTTACAGCAGCTTAATTATTTACTTAATGCTTTTATTATTCTTTCTTCATTAATTACAATATCTCTAAATAATACATGTGGAAATTCTTGATATTTAGAATCTTTAAATGTTTCGAATATTTTGGAAAGCGTAGAGGCCGTTAAAAGTGATAAATTCATTTCAGTATCCATTTCGCAATCATAAACAAAGTCATCACTAAATTCAGGGGCAATAAGTAAGATTTTAACAATTCTTAGATTGTTTTTCAAGGCTAAGTTTTGATATGATTTTAATTGTCTCGAAACTGTACTAAACTTATTATATCCTTTTTCTTTTATTGTTTTACATTCAACAATAATTATTTCATCATTACCTAAATTCAAAAGTATATCCATGATATCCTTTTTTGTATTCAATTGACTTTTAAATTTATCATCAACATGAAACCCTAAGCCTTTAAATATAACTTTTGTAAGTTCCTCAAATTTTAATCCTAATTCACTTTCTTTTACAGTTATTCCATTCTCTTTTAATAGATTTAAATTTCTATAGCCAACATTAGCATAGTTCTCGAGATATAAATTTTCAACATCTTTATAATGATCAAGGATGTTTAATATATCATCTCCACGTTGTTTAATTCCATTATCTTTAACGAATTTGGAAAGATTTGGCTTTGTTATTAAATCTAAGATGTCTCTAGGTTTTATATTGTAGTCAAGTAAATAATCTGCGCTCAGAACAAATTCATCTTGTAACTCAAATTGTTCTTTTAGTTCTTTGTTAAGTGTGGGAATTGAAACATTGAGTTCTGAAAGCATTTTATCAAAACCGTCTATTGAGATACCAACTTTCTCATCTTTTTCGATAGTTTCGAAATGAGTTATTAAACTTTTAATTTTATCCTCTAGTGTACTTCCCTTTAAATTGGGAATATTTAGTCCTTTCTCACAAAGTTCATTGAGCGTTTTTTTCTTCTCGGTAAGATTAGTTCCTTCTTTATATATTTCATTTGTAAGTAAATCTGTGAAAGAAATCCCTACTTTAATTATTTGTTCTATTTTTTGTGAATGAGTTAATTTTCTTTCAATGTTATGCTCTTTAGCAATTTGATTGATTATAGGCTCCCTTAATAATTTTAGTGTTCTTCTATAAAACTTCTCTGCTACTTCTTTTTCCCTAACCTTTCTTAAAAGTCTAACCATCTCGTCCGCAACCAAAATTGTATTTTCCTTTTTTGAGTAGAATACAACGCCAAGATTCTTTAAATTGTTAATAACATCTAGAATATCTGCTTTCTTGATGGGAAGAATGGAATAGTTAATTAACTTGATTTCTTCTTGCGAAAGACCTAACTGTTTTGATAAAGTCAATATTATAGATAATTCATCAGAGGTAATTTTTGCATCCCTATTATTTGTAATATCATTAGTGTATGCAGTAGATAAACACGCTTTATATATGCGATAATCTCTTTTTCTAGTATCACTTAATTCCGATTTCTCCTTTTCTAATTCTGATATAAGGTTCTTTGTCTTAACTTTTAAGTTTTTGATTTCGATTTCATATAATCTAGAAAACCAATCTTGTTTCATTAAGCAATTTCCATCTCGAATTATAATATCAATTAAGATGTCTAATTGAGAATTAGCTTCTTGGAATTCAGACTTAAGATGCTCTGTGAATTCTGATGAGATTAAGCTAAATATATTTGATACATTTTGATTATCAACAGATTTAAGCCCCTTGTCGGATGAACTTAAAATTTTATCAATCTCTTTTGAGTTTTTAGGGTTCTTAGAAATAATATGATCAATGATTTTTATAAAAGAGTTCTTTTCAATAGAACCAAGTTTATCAAGTATCTTTTCCAGTTTCATAAGTTTCTATTTATAACTTCATCAAAGGATTAACAACAAATAATATATAGGATATGCTTTTGTTTTCTCAAACTTATACATTCAAATAATGGAAGCCTTACGGAATTCCTCATTTACAACAGATTAAAGAAATAAATAGTCCTCAAACACTTATAGAATGATACTTTAGCGCTATAGGGGGTATTTTCCCTTTTTTGTTGGAAGTGGAAAAGTCGGGAGACGGAAGATTAAGATTGAAAGATTGAAGGATTGAAAGAAGTTGGGAGTCAGAAACTAATAAGAATAAAGAGCATAGAATAGATTTTGCATTCTTGACTCTTGATTCCTGATTCTTTGATTGAAAATGTACGCCTACTGAACTGAACACTGCATTCTGTCTTTCGACTTCAGACTTTTTTCTCACATTTCCAAATCTTCAAATTAGCACATTTAGCATACTAAAACTCCATTTAGGTCAAAAGATGTCCCGTTTGGGTGTTTTAATGATGTTTATGGTTAAAAGATATATAATTAGTAGTGTTGCAATCATAATTTTAATTAATGTGTTTATAATTTTAGTCGTTTTGCCTTAAATTATGGGTGCGAGCCTCCAAATTATAGTTATCGGACTTAAAAGCATCTTTAAAACACGCAAACGGGATATTAAATAACCGTATCGCATCTATCTTTAATCCTAGCAGCTTATTAGCATGCTTAAACAGTGTTATGGAGGACTTGAATTCTTTAAGTTAAACCCTAAACTTTTAGGGATAATACCTAAAAAATTAGGGAGACAACTCAAAAAAATAAGCATGTCCCCTAATAATATAGAAGTACATGCTTATTGTATGGATTCCGTGTTATAAAATCAGACTATGAGCTGGAATCGGGGTCTTGTGTTTTTTTAGTTCTTGGGAAAAACTGCTTTAAATCGGCCACTTTCTCTGTGAATCCGTTTGCGCCAGCACCTTTTTTATATTGTGCATGACTATAATCTAACAGGGCATCATGGTAATTATCGTAATCATGCAGCGTTTTGGTACTTTCCATTTGGTATGCTATACTTTTAAGTCGCTCTAAAGTACTTTCCAAAAATTCACGCGACTCAAAATCGCTTTTAAATTCTACCCAATCCACATCGGCAGTGCTAAGAGTAGGGGAGCGTTTGTAATAATCGTAAATCTTATTTACTAATAATTTATTTTGCTCGTTAATAGAACCATATTTAATACGTTCCTCTTCAGTAAGTGCTATTAATTTGTCTTTAATAAGGTCTTCTAATTGTCCAACTGCTGTGCTAATAGCTGTTACATCCTCCGGACTTAAATTTGAACTAATTACATTTCTCATTATTCTTCGTTTTATGATTAATCTAATAAATGTATAGCTTTAATTCTATAATCAGTTCAACAAGTGCGTTTTTAATTTCTATTTTATAGAAAATAAGTTTACATAAAAAGAAGTCGGAAGGTTAAGATTTTAAAATTGAAAGATTGAAGGATTGAAAGATTGAAAAAGTCCGAAGTCGGGAGTTGGAAGGAAGCAAGAATAAAGAGCATAGAATAGATTTTTGCATTCTTGACTCTTGATTCTTGACTCTTGATTGAAAAGAGAGAAGTTGGAAGTCTGAAGCCCGAAGTAAAAAGTTACGCTGTTATGGAGTTACGCTGTTACAAAGAAAAAAACTGCTTATTGAACATTGAACACTGCATCTGTCTTCAGACTTCGGACTTCCGACTTTTTTCTCACAATCACAACTTTGCTTCTCTGCACCTTTGAACCTTTAAGCTGAAAGTAAAATGTTATGCTGTTATGAAGTTACGATGTTGCGATGAAAAAAAACTGCCTACTGCCTAACTACTTTTTAATTTCTTCATGAACTTTTGAATTTCTGGGGAGAGCTCAGAAAAAAGTTCATTCTTTCTATTTTTAAGCATTACTTCTGTAAAGAGTTTTAGACCGATAGCAAATTCTATAGATTGATTCTCGTTTTCAAATAGATTTTTCTCTTTTATAAGCTCTATAATATGAAAGACTTCGTCATGATTTTCAAATTCTATTTCCAAGGATTTATCCTGTTTTTTATCATCATTGGTTGTTTGAAGCTGAGTTAGTTTTAAAGAATACTTGTTTGTTTTTTTCATCATTTAATCTTTAAACAATTAATGGAGTTTTTGATATCTTTTTAAGAAAATTTAAACGCTTTAATAGATTGTTTATGTACTATTAATTACAAGACTTTAACCTTATTTCTTCAAAGATACCCATTTAGTAGGTAATTTCTTATTTCAGATTATTTTTTAGAATAGGAGAGGTGTTTGCTATAATTATTCTTCATTTGCGACCCAAGTGTTGGTGGTAAAATCAAACGTAAGAGATAAGGTGTTTCCTACTGAATTATTAACCTTTTCCAATTTATCTACTACTGTATCTTGACCAGATATTTTTGTGAGTTTTGTGCTAATTAAGCTTATATTATCGGAAATAGGAGTAATTTTTATTCCTACTACTTTGTATTCTTTTACCATTCTCGAATCAACAGTAATGGTTTCATCACAACAATTTATACCAGAATAAGTTAATACTTCTTCCTGTAGCTGGTCTTTCTCATCTGTTGTAATAAAAGTAGCTTCAAATTCATAGGGTAAATCGGCGCCCGTAGATTCAACATTGAAGGCAAGTTCATAATCATCAAATTGAGATAAATCAACTTCCTTATTTTTATTGATACTATCATCAGAAGAACATGAGATTGAAAAAAATAATATGGCTAGAACTAGTAGACTTTTAATTTTCAAATTGATTGATTTTTAAATCCCTCGCGGATTTGTCCCGAGGTAGTTAATTGAATACTAAATATCGGGATTTTTGAACGAATAGGGAAATAATGTACTATAAACTTTTATTTTTTTCTAAGCTTTTCCCACATTTATCTGTAAGAAATACTCCCGTTATATGGTTTATTTTATTATTTTCATTTGTTTTAATGCTGTATAAGTCACCTCTTTTCTAATGCTTGGAAACAGATCCATATTAAACTGTTGTTTAGGCGCTACATTTGTTGCAAAAAAATAGCTATTGTTTTGAACTTCCACATATCCAACAAACCAACCATTATTGTTTCCATTACTAATAGACCAGCCTGTTTTACCACTAATTTTATAGTGGTTGTTAGTCTCCATAACTATCATTTGTTTTATAATCGACTCTGTCCGCTTAGAAATAGGGAGTTTAGATTGATAAAGCCTTTTTAAAAAGTCTATTTGTTCAAACTGATTAATTCGCGATTCTCCTTCTAGCCAGAAAGAATCAATGTTTGTAGCATCAACTTTTATAGCTCCATATTCAAATTTCTTTAGATACTCGGACATTCTTTTAGCCCCAATTTCTCTCGCTACTTCTTGATAGCAAGGTACACATGAATAATGAAAAGCCTCTTTGAAAATTAAATCTTGCTCCCAGCTTTTAAGAAATCTTTCTTCTCCGTTCCATTCAAAAAGAGTACTATCATTTTCAACAACACCCGTTTCTATTGCTATGATTGAATTGGGGATTTTGAAGGTAGAAGCTGGTAATTTTCCTTTTTTTGCCCATTTAAAATTATTAGAATAATATTTGTCCTCCTTAAGATCGTAGATTACAATAGAACCTTTAATAGCAGCCGAATCGATAATAGTTTGAAATTCTGGAATTATAACCTCACGTTCAGCAGAATTATTATTTGTATTAGAAGATTTCTTCTTATCTGTACAAGAAAGAAAGAGGATGAACGCTGATAGAATATAAAGTAATTTCATTTTTTTATAATGGTGATAGGGTTGAAAAATACTGAACCTTAGTTACCTATTGCTTTACTCGATAATCGAAATTTGAATGTTCCAAAGTCTGTCCTGAGTTTACCGAAGTGCTTGCCCCGAGGTAGTTTACTTAATCATTCCTTTTCAAAATTAATGAAGAAAAAGGTTTTATACTAGTTATTATAAATTCTTAATTAGCTTTTAGATTTGACGGTCAATTTATTTAAATTATTCCTTTTCAAAGTTTAATTATCCGATTTATATTTATTTGTTCTAAAAGTGTTTCATCGTGCGAGACAATAATCAATGTACCTTGATACTCATTAATTGCAGCTGTTAGAATTTCTATATTTTGAAGATCAAGGTTATTCGTAGGCTCATCAAGGATAATTATATCGGGTGATCGATTGCTAATTGTCAAACAACAAATCATTAATCGCATTCTTTCTCCGCCACTTAAAGCGCTAATAGGTTTGTCCCATTCGTTTTTAGTAAATAAAAATCGGTTGAGTCTTATTTTTATCTCGTGTTCTTGTAAAGTAGACGAATTGAATTGTTGAGATTGCTCGAAGACGTTCAATTTATTATCAAGCAAAGAATAATCTTGATCTATATAAACCGAACTATTTTCTGCTCTTTTGATGTTTCCTAATTGAGTTTCTAGCGTTCCTAAAATCAATTTGATTAGCGTTGTTTTTCCTGAGCCGTTTTTTCCTTTCAGAGCAATGCGTTCACCACTAATTATTTGGAAATTGAGATCTTTCTCCCAAAGCTTATTTGTATTGTATTTAAAATTGATATTAGTTGCTGTAAACAAAATTTTTCCTTTGTGTAAAGATGAATCTTCAAAGCCAAATTTCATTTTATCAATATCGGATAATGTTGAACGAAAGTTTTGCAATTCTTTAGAAATACCATCAACTTTTTCAGCATGAATTCCTTTCATTTTTGAGGTACTATTTTCAGCATTGTTTCGCAAAGTATTCATCATAATTCGGGAAACCCCAGATTTCTCCTGTTTGCCTTTTCCTCGCCTGTCTAACTTTTGTTGACGCTCCAATGTTTCTCTTTCCTTTTCTTTGGCTTTTTTTAATGCTTTTTCTTTACTCTGAATATTATTACTTAAAGCATTGTTTTCTATCTGTTTTTGCGCTGTATAAAATTCATAGTTTCCACCATATACTTTAATAGCATTTTTACTTAATTCGGCAACTTTATTTAAAAGGTTTAATAATTTTCTGTCATGGCTAACAATAACCAAAGTACTTTTTGTAGACTGAATAAAATTATATAAAAGTTGCCTCCCTGTAGCATCTAAATGATTGCTGGGCTCATCGAGTAAAATAAATTTTGGTTGATGGATTAGAATACCTGCGAGAAAAACTTTTGTTTTTTGTCCGCCACTTAAAGATTTTATAGGTGATGATATGTTTAAATCACTGATATTCCAATATTTTAATGCTTCTTTGTAGCGGTCTTCAATTGTCCAATCATCATTCAATATGTTGAAATTTTCTTCAGAAGTATTTCCATTTAAAATTTCTCGAAAAGCATTTAATTTTTTATGAATCCGTAATGCTTCAGCAATTGTTAAATGATTGTATTGTCCAAAAATCTGAGGAATATAATAAGGCTCGGATTCTATTTGTAAATGTCCTTCTGCATATTGTAATTCTCCAGCAACTATTTTTAGTAATGTTGATTTTCCTGTTCCGTTGTTACCGATTAAAGCTATCTTTTCTTGGGCATTTACTGTGAGATTAATTTCTGAAAACAGCAAATCTTTGTTGGGATGTGTATATGAAAGTTGTTGTATAGTCAACATAATTTCTTTCTTTAAAGATTAAATAATGAAACAAACCGTATTGCAGCTTGTTTTCTTTAAATAGTTTGAAAGAAATTATTTTTCACATATTGTTTTTAATTAAGGCATCAAATTTACAAATTATTTTTTTTATAATGCCATTCTCTATCTATTGCAAAATTAAAAACCACAATGTGAGAGTCGTAAGTAGCACTCAGACAAATTGTATAATTAAATGTAGATTCATTAGAAATGGAAAGTAGGAGTGTAGTATTGAATTCTCTAATTTTTGCACCTGGATTAGCAAATTCATTTGTAGGAATAAACTGAAAATCTGAATTTAAAAAGTTGTTTTCAACTTTTACGCTATCTGGACAATTGTTCTATTCAAAATATACAGTTTTGTATGAAATGTCTAAATTACTGATTAGTTGTATTAAACATACTATAAGATTCAACTTGTCTAGAAAAGATAGAACTCCTAACATTTATATAATTTATTAGATACTATGTTTATTAGTTCAACTAAATGAAATGTCAAAAAATATCATTTTCTTTTTGGTAAAAATTCGTACTCATAAAATGTCTCTCGAACTGGTTTGAAAACTTCTATTTTTTTTGAAATTTTAGATTTAGAAACAATTTCTTGAGCAAATTTTTCAAATTCTTCTTTTGATTCCCAAGTAGCATAATTAATTACAGTGCTTTTATCTTCATTGGTAATAATTTGAGAAGATATAAAACCAGGGGAAGGACTTACCTCTGTTGCAAAAAAAATCTTAATTAGTGAAATTAGAAATTGAAAATCATCTTTCTGTATTTCGAAACGAACTAGAACGCAATATGTTTTTTTCATTGTAATTGCTTTCTTAGATGTTATTACTTTTTAATAGAAATCGAGATATTGCATTCTCTTTTATTAAGTCATTTGTATATTTTGTGATTGAATCAGAAATTAATTCTGGAGATGCTAGTTGTAAAAATCTTAGTGTTTTGTCTTTTTGAGGAGTAACTAGTACTGTTTTTCCAAAATTCAAATCAAAAAGTTTTGTGTTTATAATTGCATATGCTGTATTATCTGCTGTTTTAAATGCCAAATAGTCAATTCTGTTATTTTTTGTTTTGAAAAATCCCTGTCCTAGATAATCAGGATGATTTCTTGATAAAACAAGGCTCTGGTTGTTGTTGTTGATTGTGTCGGTTAAAACAATTATTTGAAAAAATATTTCATCTTTTTTGTTGTTTAATCTGTTTTTATTCAGTTCATTTTGCCCAATAAAAAAACTGTTCATTAAGAGTGTTTTGTCTTTTAATTTAAACACTCCCGATTTATTACCCAATCCTTTAAAGCTTTCCTCTCCTAATAAGCTGTACTTTGGAACTGGATAAGCTCCTAATTCAAATGGGCCGAAATCTCCAATTTCAATCAATTGCTTGTCATTTTCAAGCATTTCCATATCCCAAGTCATAGAGTCTTTAGTATTGTTTATATGTTTAAGCCTTTTAGTTTTAGACCATTTGTTATTGCTTTTTTCTACTGATTGGTTTTTAGAACAAGCTATAAGTAAAATTATAAATAGGGAGGTAATAATTCTATTTCGCATAGTTTTCATTTAAAAAGTAATTTTATTTTTTTGCCTAAAGCCTAAAGCCTAAAGCCTAAAGCCTAAAGCCTAAAGCCTACTGCCTTCATGCCTACAACACATACTTCTCAAAAATATCTTGTAAAACTTCTTGAGGGTTGGCGTTACATAGTCCTGGATGTGGTTTGGAGCTTTGAATAATAGTACTTCTAGAAGCAACTAGCCAACGGAATCTATCGGATATTTCTAACTTTCCAATAGCACCCCCAGCAGGAGCCCCTTGACAAATAAGTTCCCACGATTTTAGATAATCTTCAAGGAAATTGACATCCAATTCTTCAGAAAAAGCCTTTAATTTATTCGTGTCAATATGGTATTTTACTTGTAGGTATTTTTTACTTTTCGAAAAAAGTATGACCCCAACATTAAAGAATTCTTCCCGTTCTACTTTTGGAACAACTCTAATAATTGCATATTCATATTTTACTCTATCTTGCATCGTTCGCCTCGTTTACTAATGAATCAATTTTTGAAAGTTTAGTAGTTATAAATTTAATATAAGCTACTCTCATTTCGTTTGGAGTTAATGTATCAGACTCGCTTAACAACCAGTCTTCAGGAATTAGAGATACAATTTCTTTAATTTTTTCTTCGGTTAATAGTTTTTTTATTTCTTCGGATGCTACTTCAAGCATAGTAGCACGCTCCAAAAGTACGTGGTCTTTTATAAGTGGGAAAGTTCTGGTAAGATGATTTTCCCATTGTTGCCAATTATGATGAAAATAAAAACTGGCACCATGGTCTATAAGCCACAATTCTTTATTCCAATTTAATAGATTGGTGTTTTTATGAGTACGATCTATATTGCTAATAATACTGTCCAAAAGCACTATTTTAGAAACTGTCATTTCATCAGAAATAGGAACGAGGGGATCGTAAGTAATAGCGGTAGATAAAAAGTGAAGTCCCAAATTTAAACCAACACTATATTTTAGTAAGTCTTGAATCTCTTCATCGGGTTCGGTTTTACTAAACGAATCATCAAGATTCATAAAAACTAGTTCAGGGACTTTTAAGCCAATAGCACGTGCTATTTCTCCACCTAGCAATTCGGCAATGAGGGCTTTTTTTCCCTGCCCTGCGCCTCTAAATTTTAGTACATACAGGAAATCATCATCTGCTTTTACAATAGCAGGAAGCGATCCACCCTCTCGTAAGGGCTTTATGTATTGAAGTACATCTACAGTACGAATTTCAATTTTACTCATTTTCAAATTTACATATTTGAGTCGGAAGTTTTGGAAGTTGAAAGTTGAAAGTTTGTAAAGTAAAAAAGTTATGTTGTTATGAAGTTACGATGTTACGTAAAAAAAACAGGGAAGGAGTTGGAAGGTTAAGATTTTAAGATTGAAGGATTGAAAGATTGAAAGATTGAAAAAGTCAGAAGTCGGAAGTCCGAAGTCGGGAGTTGGAAGTTGGAAGGAAGCAAGAATAAAGAGTATAGAATAGATTTTTGCATTCTTGACTCTTGATTCCTGACTCTTTGATTGAAAATGTACGCCTTGAACATTGAACACTGCATTCTGTCTTCCGACTCCCGACTTTCTTTCTCACATTTTCAAATCTTCAAATTAGCACAATCACAACTTTGCCTCTTTGCACCTTTGAACCTTTGCCACTTTGAGTTAAAAAGTTATGTTGTTATGAAGTTACGATGTTACGTAAAAAGAACAGGGAAGGAGTTGGAAGGTTAAGATTTTAAGATTGAAATATTGAAGGATTGAAAGATTGAAAAAGTCAGAAGTCAGAAGTCCGAAGTCGGGAGTTGGAAGTTGGAAGGAAGCAAGAATAAAGAGAAGAGAATATAGATTTTTGCATTCTTGACTCTTGATTCCTGACTTTTTGATTGAAAATGTACGCCTTGAACATTGAACACTGCATTCTGTCTTCAGACTTCCGACTTTTTTTCACAATCACAACTTTGCTTCTTTGCTTCTTTGCACCTTTGCACCTTTGCCACTTTGAGTTAAAAAGTTATGCTGTTATGAAGTTACGATGTTACGTAAAAAAACTGCATACTGTAACTGTCAACTGAACACTCCCGTCTTCGGTCTTCCGGCTTCAGACTTTTTTACTCACAATCACAACTTTGCCCCTCTGAATCTTTGAACCTTTTAAAGAAAAAACTGCCTACTTTCTCGAAACACGCCATTGATTTTGAGCTTCTGTGGAGAGGAATGTCCATGCTACTATGCGACTTGTTTTGTTGCCTGTACCCATTTTAATAGTTTTAAATTCTGCTACTTTTGCTTTGTCTAAAAGCTTGTAAATTCCTTTTAAATTGGATTCTTTGGAAACTAAAGTAGTAAACCACAGACAATTGTTTTGAAACATCATACTTTCTTTTATCATGTTGCCGATAAAAGCAAATTCTCCCCCTTTATAGATAAGTTCGTTACTAATTCCAGCAAAATTTAGGTCAGGATTTTTCTCTTTTTTTCCTGAGAGATTTTTAATTTTTCGTCGGGTTCCTTTTAAAGCGTCTTCTTTAGATGCATGAAAAGGTGGATTACTAATGGTAACATCTATTTTTTCATTTGTAGTTATTATCCCTTTAAAGATTTGCGTTGGGTTATTTTGTAATCTGCATTCAATTTTCCCTTTTAATTGAGGGTTTGAAGCTATAATATTTTTTGCGTTGGCAATAGATTTCTCCGCAATATCACTCCCAATAAAATTCCAGTCATATTCGGTAACTCCTAAAATAGGGTAGATGCAACTGGCTCCCATCCCAATATCTAGACAAGTAATATTGTTTTTTGAAATCTCTCCTGAATTATTAACTCTTAGTAAATCGGCAATATAATGCAGGTAATCAACTCTCCCAGGAATTGGCGGGCATAAATTAGCATCTGGAAATTCCCAGTATTCAACTCCATAATAATGGTGGAGTAAGGCTTTGTTGAGGATTTTTACAGCCTCAGGATTAGAAAAGTCAATACTTGGATTACCAGCTTTATTAGGTTTTATATAGTTTGCTAAAGAAGGTTTGCATTGTATTAACGACTCTAAATTGTATAGATTTCTATTCTTATTTCTGGGGTGAAGTTTAGATTTTTTATCAGTACCTGAAGACATCTTTAGTTATAAGTTTATACTGCGCTAATGATTGCAAGATACAGATTTGCAGCATAACCACAATAAAGGGCAAGTTCTTCAAAATTTGTTTGTTGATCAAAGTTTATCTCTTCAATTTCGTAATCGTAGTTTAATTTAGTCCATTTATTCTCAGACTTTAAAGAAAATTGTAGTTCGTTACTTGCATTAAAAACTTCAAATTTTAATTTCCACAAAGAATTATTTTTCAATATGTAATTAATTTCCTCCTCATTGTTTGTAAGTTTTATAATAATGTAACCTTTTAAATTAAAGGTGATATCCCCAATAGCCTCTTCATTTTTAAAAATATTAATTCTACTAGTCCATATATTTTTAGGCTTTAATGTAATAGTATGACTATGTAGTGTAGCTGTAGCATTTTCCGAAAACCAGTTGCTATATTTTAATTCGGTAATAGTATTGTTTTGAACTATTAAATTGAAATTACCTTTGGCAGAAGTCGATACTATTTTCATGTTTCCTATTTATAAAATTCTTCTTTGAGAGTTGTAAAATAAATAATATTAAATAAATAGTAATGTTATTTCAATGGTTATTATTTTGAATCCCTCATTGAGGGTTTTATTCCCCGACGTTCTACGTCGAAATGGATTAAAATATTTTTCCTTTGAATACCTCGTAGGCTTGCCTCGAGGTAGTTGATTCATTAAAAAAAAATCTTCAATATTCTTTAAATCAATACCTTGAAGAAATTGCCTTTAAATTGTGGATATCTATTGTAAGAATTGCTAATTCTATTTTATGGTAACGGCTATATTTGACTTCGAAAAAAAAGATATATTATGAGTGCAACTTGGTACGAATGCAAAGTAAAGTACAGAAAAACAAACGACACAGGAGTTCAAAAAATGGTTACCGAACCTTATTTGATAGATGCCGTTTCTTACACAGAAGCAGAGTCGAGAATAAATGAAGAGATGTCGGCTTATATTAGTGATGAGTTTAAAATAACAAATATAAAAGTAGCTAATTATGCCGAAATTCACCCTTTTGAAAATTCCGATCGTTGGTTTAAGTCGAAGGTAGCTTTGGTTGCTTATGATGAAGAGAGTGGGAAAGAGCGTAAAACAAATATTTATTTGCTAGTACAGGCAAATGATGTAAAAGAAGCTTATGATAACACGGTAACTGCCATGAAAAATACAATGGGAGATTATACAATTCCAGCTATTTCTGAGTCGCCTATAATGGATGTATTTCCTTATTTTTCTGGAGAAGAAGAAGATTTGGCTAGCGTAGAAGAGTTTAATAAAATTAAAGCTTCTGTACTTGTAGAAGAAGAGGAGGGAGTAGAAGCAGAAAAAATTTAATCCCTCCTAGGGGTCTAACTTTCCAGCCCTGCCCTGAGTTTATAGAGGGGCTCTGCGTGTAAATAAGTTAGATTTGTTTCTTTTAAATACCTTTTGGGCTTGCCTTTAGGTAGTTGATTATAAAAAAGGTATAAAAAAAAGGCTTCTAAAAAATTAATTTAAGAAGCCTTTTTCTGTATAATTCTAGATGCTTATTTTATCATTTCGTAGCTACGTTTTACAAAATTGGTAAGCTCTTCTCCTTTAAGCAATCCTTGAGAAAGTCTTGCTAAGTCTAAAGATTGCTTAATTAAGCGTTCTTGTTTTGCTTTTGTTTTGGTATTCAAAATGTCGTTAACAAGTTCATGGTTTGTATTTACCACCAAGTTGTACATTTCTGGCATATTGCCCATTCCAAACATTCCGCTACCTCCAGTAGCACTCATTTC
The DNA here is from genome assembly GCF_000260115.1 of Galbibacter orientalis DSM 19592. GTDB lineage: Bacteria > Bacteroidota > Bacteroidia > Flavobacteriales > Flavobacteriaceae > Galbibacter > Galbibacter orientalis. The sequence goes on from NZ_JH651379.1 coordinate 1,806,359, forward strand.
TTTCATTCTACGCATAAATTCTGGTTGCGTAATAGTAAATGGAGAAGCTTTGCTATCTAAGGCTTCCAGTTGTACCGTAAATTTTTCTTTTGGAACAACTTCATCTAAAACAGTTTTTAGAGATTCCTTTTCTTCATCTGAAAGTTTAGAAATTTTCTCTTCGTCTTTTTTGATTAAATTATCTAAAGAGTCTGAATCTACACGAGTAAAAGAGATATTTTCTTTTGAAGTTTCTAATTTCTGAATTAAATGTGAAACAATTGGAGAGTCTAATAATAACACTTCATACCCACGCTCTTTTGCTTCGTTAATGTAGGTGTGCTGTGCGTCTTTATTGCTAGCATAAAGAATTACTAACTTTCCATCTTTATCTGTCTGGTTTTCTTTTATTTTCTCTTGAAGTTCTTCAAACGTAAAATAAGTGTTGTCTACCGTTGGGTAAAGCGCAAATTTATCTGCTTTTTCAAAGAATTTATCTTCAGAAAGCATTCCGTATTCGATAACTATCTTAATATCGTTCCATTTTTTCTCGAAATCTTCACGATTTTCATTGAAAAGAGATTTTAATTTATCGGCTACTTTACGAGTAATATAGCTAGATATTTTCTTAACATTTCCGTCGGCTTGTAAATATGAACGCGAAACGTTTAATGGAATATCTGGAGAGTCTATAACTCCTTTAAGCATGGTTAAAAATTCAGGAACAATTCCTTCTACATTATCTGTTACGAATACTTGGTTTTGATACAGTTGAATTTTATCTTTCTGCATCGTCATATCGTTAGAAAGCTTAGGGAAATATAAAATTCCCGTAAGGTTAAACGGATAATCTACATTTAAATGAATATGGAATAAAGGCTCCTCAAATTGCATTGGATACAACTCACGGTAGAAGTTTTTATATTCTTCTGGAGAAAGATCTGCAGGTTGTTTTGTCCAAGCTGGATCCGGATTGTTAACGATATTATCTACCGTAGTTTTTTCTTCCTTAGCATCGTCTCCTTCTCCTACAGTATTTGTTTCTTCACGGGTTCCAAATTTAATTGGAACAGGCATGAATTTATTGTATTTGGTAAGGAGTTCATTAATTTTTCCTTCTTCTAAAAATTCTAATGAATCTTCGTTTATATGAAGAATGATCTCTGTACCACGTACTTTTTTGTCAGTTTCTTCTAAAGAATATTTCGGAGAACCATCACAACTCCAATGAGCAGCAGGCTCATCTTTGTATGATTTAGTAATAATTTCAACGGTATCTGCAACCATAAATGCAGAATAGAAACCGAGTCCAAAATGACCAATAATTCCGCTGTCTTTAGCAGAATCTTTATATTTATCTAAAAATTCTTCAGCTCCAGAAAAGGCAACCTCATTGATGTATTTTTGTACTTCTTCTGCTGTCATTCCTAATCCTTGATCAATAATATGAAGTTTTTTAGCCTCTTTATCTATCTTTACTTCAATGATAGGATTTCCATATTCTACGCCAGGCGCTTCTCCTATATTAGTAAGGTGCTTTAATTTAAGAGTTGCATCGGTAGCATTGGAGATAAGCTCTCTTAAAAAGATTTCATGGTCGCTGTATAAAAACTTTTTTATCAGCGGAAAAATATTTTCAACAGACACATTGATATTTCCAGTTGTCATAGGTAAAGTATTTTTTTATGAATTAATTTCTAATTCTTAATAGTCAAAAAAAATACCAATTGATTAACAGTGACAAGATGACAGCGATTTAATTTGTTCTTCCTTGGAGCGCGATACTAATTTTAACAAAATATTTTGTTTAACGATTAGTGTTTATTATTAAACGTTTGTTATCTTAGTGAGAGAAAAATATGGGATGAATCGCTATGAAAAAGAAGATTAACATCCTCCATATACAGATTTTTATAATTGGTTAGGTTGTTTAAGAGCGCATAACAGTTTTATGGTTATGCGCTTTTTTATTTGTTCCTAAATATGTTATAAAAACCTACATTTTTATTATAAACCATTAATGTTTGATTAAAAATACAAGACCGCTTCGCTGTAAGAGAAAAGAACAAAGACTAAATCTTAACTATTATAAAATGAGTAGTTTAAATAAATAACATTAGTAAACTCCTCCTTTTATTCATTTTTCTTAATAGCAAGGGGGTTATTTTAAAAACCTTTATTAACCCTTGATATAGGTGGAATGCAATAAACGCTGCCCGCATTTATCGGACAACAATAATTATAAACCAATTTTAAGTCAAAAATATATTAAACTATTTTCCTTTTAATACCTCGTAGGCTTGCCTCAAGGTAGTTGATTGTAGTTTGGTTTTATTAAGATGTATACTAATGTATTTGTAGGCTTAATCTCTTAATTTTTGTTTGGTTTCGTCTATTTCTTCTTTAAAACCTTCCACTTTGTCTTTAAGCCATTTACTTCCTTTTCTTAGTTTAAAAGCAATAATAATCATTACAATTCCTATTAAAAGAGCAGCAAAGGCAATAATCCACATAATATAACTTATTCCTAAAAGTGGGGAAGAAGCAATAATAAGTCCAAAAATTACAGAGAGTGTTCCTCCAAGGATAATCCATCCTTCACCTTCAATTTCTTTACGGACTTGAATTCCCATAGCTATTCTGCTAATTCCTCCAAAAATGAACCAAAAAGCTACAGTAAATCCTACAATTAAAAGGGTAAGCCCCGGCATGTTTAATAAAATAATACCAAGAAATAGGCTAATAGCTCCTTCTAAAAGAATAAGCCATTTATCTTCTCGTTCCTTCCAACTAGCAAAAGCAGCAAGAATGGTAAAGATTCCATCGGCAATCATTAAAATAGCAAACCAAATGGCAAGTCCTGTTGCAGAAATAACAGGGTTCATAAAAATAAGAATAGCAAAAATAACTAGAATTAGTCCTTTTATAGCCAACGCCCACCAGTTTTTTGTAAGAGATCTAAGCATGAGTACTTGTTTTTAGTGTTAATCCCTCATTGAGGGTTTTATTCTTCAAAGCCTATCCAGAGTTTACGAAGGGCTCTACGTCGAAATAGATTAAATTATTTTCCTTTGAATACCTCGTAGGCTTGCCTCAAGGTAGTTGATTTTTTATAGTTAAAACTTCTTTCCGTATACTAATCCTATCGAAAAGGTATCATAATATTTTTTGTTATTGTATGAGAAACTAATAGAGAGTTCTTTGGAGTCTTTTTCAAGAATAACATATTCTGTAGCTAGATGTAGAATTGGTAAAGTTTCGTTTTTATCGATATCAAGACCACCACCAGCTATGGCAGTCCATTTAGGGAGTATTTCGTACACAGCTCCAACCGCTAATGATAATGCATTCTCTCTTTCTAACTCTGCGTTTTCATCATCTTTCTCTACTTTATATTTTACAATTTCAATATCGTTGTAGGTTCCAATACCCCATTTTTCTGTAAACCAGTACTCGTAAGAAAAACCAATTGATGGAACAAAAATTGTTTCTTTTTCTCCGGTGTCTTCATCTTCTCCTTGAGGAATCCAACTATACCCTAAAAATAAAGCCAGTTTATTTCTTTTAAATTCTTCAGACTCTTCAAAAGCTTCTTCTGCATTAAATTCTAACTCTTCTTCAGACTGATTTCCATTTTCTGTTTCTTGAGCATTTACACCAACTGCAATCATTGTAAATACAAAAAAGATAAAATAACTCTTTTTAAAGGCTTTTAAAAAATGTAATTTTTTCATGGTTTACGGAGTGTTATAACTTAAACGCTAACTTTTATAATTCCCAACCAAAAGTGGTTTGAAAAATATAATCCACTTTGGCAGCACTTTCAATAGGTTTGCTATCAAAGTTGTGAGTAAATCCTAGTTTTATAAAAAATTCATAAGGCAAATCATATTTAAGATCTAAAGTAAAATCGGTTCTTAACCTTCCAGATTCGGTTAAACTAGGGTAGGCAACTAGATTAGTATACAAGCTAATATCATCAAAATCAAACATGTTTAATTCTAACCCTAAATAGGCCTCTAAACTATTTCTTTCCGTATTAAATTCGTCCGAAAAACGTTCGTTGTTCCATGCTAAACCAGTTCCAGCTCCAAAATATACTCTATTGGAATGAATAAAATATTTACCAGCACCCCCTTTAATAGTGGTTCGTAAGTCCAATTTTTGTTCGTCGTTTGATAAGAAATCACCAGATAATGACAAAAACCAATCATTTTTCAGGAAATATTTGGCACCAATATTTGCATCGGTACGATTAGTTTCTGGAACACTATCTTGTTTACTTACCACAGAATTATAGCTTGCATTAGCTCCCCATGTATCGGCAATATAACCGAGGGTACTTCGAACTGTAAACTGACTCAAATTATTGCTTTTTGTAAAGTTGTAACCAACCGAAAGAGAAGCGCTAAGTCTTGAGAAAAAACTGGTTTTTATTGCTTTTATATAAACAATATCACTAATATTTACAGTTACTTTTTCGTTGATACTTGTTAGATCTACAACCCCAGTATCTTTTGCTTTTGTATGAAGATCTGTATTAAGCCTTACACCATTGTTAAGTGTTACTAAATAATATTGGCTACTACTTATTTTTTTAACCTTAATCCATTTAATTGTAAAATCGCTGTCGCTATAATCTGTTTCTATAGAAAGCACTCCATTTTTCATTTCTTTAATTTCTCCAACAATAATATCCCCATTGTCTAGCGCAAGGGTGTCTGCCGTTTGAGCGTAACTGATTTGAAAACTTATAAAAACAGAAAAAGCGATTAAAAATTTTATAAGCATATGGTTAGTTGTATGCATATTTTCAATAAAAATTAAATTAATTTACCTTTTATGGATAGGGAGGGGGAAAGAATTTTACCGAGAAAAGATTCTTTTTTTGTACGGTACTATAAATATAGCAGATATTTTTAAATGTAAAAAACGGTTATGGTAATTAATTACCATAACCGTTTTTATATTGTATTGTTTTTTAAAAAAGTTATTTCAACTTAGCAAGGATTCCATCTTTTTGTAATCTTCCTACAATAGCATCGGTATATCCTTTTGTAAAATCTTCAATGTTATTAGGATTGTATGTTTTTGATTGTGCAGACCAGATTAACTCTTGGCTTTGCGCATCATAAATATTTGTTTCAATGTAGTAAACTTTATCTGTTGTATAATATCCTGGGTCGTATCCAAAACCATATGCATAGTTATAGTACCCGTAGAAGTTTCCGTAGTAACCATATCCCATTGGGTTGTATAAACCATACGCATTAGTAGAACCTTGAACATATCTAGTTTCATCTTCTTCATGACGTAGTGTTACCGTTAAAATAGCTTCACTTTTAGATGCTTTAATTCCATCTAATAAAACTTCTTTTGAAGGTTTGTTATCTTTTGTAAAAGTTCCAGGAAATACATCATGACTTTTAGTGGCTGTAATTCCTCTTTGGGTCATTTGAAATCCTAATTCATTTTCAATAATTGTTTTATTAGGAACGTTTCCTGTAATAGCTGCTATAAAAACACTTTTATATTGTTTAGTAGCAAAAGCTTCTTTATTTGCCCAAGAAGCTGTAATGTCTGTAGTAGTTCCACAAGCATATACTAATACAAGCGCTAAAATTGGAACGATAAATTTTTTGTTCATAACGAATAATTTTTATGCTAATTTAGATTTATTTTTTCTAAAATACTAAATTTAAAATGATGAATAGTTATTACTTTTCTTACATGAAGATATGAAATTATCTTCAAAAAATGCATTCAGTTTTTTTGAAACTTACTTTTAGAGTTCCATTATTTTTAATGTGATGTTTCTTTTTTCTTAATCTTAAATGTTACTAATAGCGTAATTATTGCAAGAATTAACCAAAAAACATCAATAAAGAAAGACTGAAATTGTCCGTTATTATATGCTAACCAAAACCAGTTCCCTGTTACAATTCCATTTGTTATGGGTACGAAAAAACCTATAATACTTCCAGAAAGTAAGGCGTATTTATTAGTAAAATAAAGACTCTTTCTAAAAATAAAACCTAGAGAAATTATAAGCCATCCAATAAAATAGAACTGATAAATAAAAGTTTGATCAACAGGCCCAAAAGCTTTTACTGCAATAAATGTTAATGCTGTAATTGGATACATAGCCATACTGATAGCCAAATAAATATTTACTAAGGCAGTATTGAATTTTCGCTTTTTCTCTGGTACATTTTTTTTATCTCTAGCAACTAGCCAAATTAGTACTCCAGAGATAATTACAAAACAAGAAATAAGCCCCAAAATAAAACTAATAATCCTAATAGAAAAACCACCATAATCTCCATAATGCAAACGATACATTATGTTTTTTACCCCATCCAAATAAGAAGTATCTGTAAACGGATTTTTCTCTGCAAGAACCTCTCCATTAGTTGCTTGGTATATTATTTTGCCGTTTCCAGTAAATTTCTTTTTTCTGTCTAACTCTCCTTCAACAGCAATTCTCATGTCTGCATCTCCAAAGTTATAAATATGAACATGAGAAATGTTGAAATTGTTCCATTTTTGCCTTGTTTGTTCTATGTATTTTTCTACTGAAGGAACTGTTTCTAATTCTTTATAAGCAAGAGGAACAGGTTTGTCAAAATATTCTAGGTCTTCGTATAATTTTTGTTGATTTTCATCATAAAGAAGCATAACGCTAGGTGCTGCCATGAGTAAACTCAGCATAAAAAAAGCTCCAGTAACTGCATATACAAATTGAAAAGGAAGCCCAATTAATCCTAATGCAGTGTGTGCATCTGTCCAAATTGTTTTAAGTTTTGTTTTTGGTCTGAAGATGTAAAAATTGGAAACAATTTTATCCCAATGAATAAGGACGCCTGTTATAATTGCAAATAGAAAAAAGAAAGCAATAAATCCAGAAAGGTAATATCCAAAAGGGTAGGGGATCTGAGCAAAAAAGTGCAAACGATATAGAAACTCCCCTAAGGTATAAGATTCTATATAATTATAAGTATTAAATGTTTTGGTGTCTAGATAAAAGAAAGCTCCCGTTTTTGCATTTTCTGTAGCTAAGGAATCTTTGGAAGCCGACATATTAATATCTAGCCTACGTTCGTTATAATGCTTTCCTATTTCGAGATCTCTTCCGTAGAGTGTGTAATTTTTTTCTATGGAATCTATAACCTTATCAATATTTAAGGTAATTCCAGTTTCTATAGGAGTAACCTCTTCATTTTTTTGCCAGTTGGCAATTTCATCTCTAAAAAAAGAAAATGAACCAGTAAAGAAAATAACAAACAGAGCGGCACTAATAATAATACCACTAATAGTATGTAAATGAAAAAATATATTATAGGAACGCTTGTTCATTTTATGGTTGAATAATAGGGTTATAACCCGTTGTGCATTTAGAAAAAGTTGTGCAAACTGCTAAAATGCAGTAAATTGTAGTAACCACACTATAATTTATATGCACAACTTTCAAGCAAATTACGACAAAATCCTCAAGGTTTTAAAAGAATTGGATTGTAAAATGGATTATTTACATCAAATCCGTAAACCTAAATTAAGAGATAAAGAGCTTATAGCTATTGATTTAACATCAGAATATATGAGTGTTGATAGTGAATGCCAGCTTTTTCGAATGTTACCTGCTGGTCTATCCAGCAAAATAGAGCGCAGTGTCTACAATAGAAGAAAGCGTAAGTTGTTTTCTTTTAGAGAATCACTTCGCAAGGCATTAGTGAGAAAGTTGAATAAATCTGAGCATTGTTATATTGTTGACAGTATGCCGTTAGAGGTCTGTAAATTATCAAGAAGCGCTAGAAGTAAGATATGTAAAGAACAAAACTACAGTCTGCCCGAAAAAGGATATTGTGCAAGTCAATCAAGCCATTATTATGGATATAAATTACATGCTGTCTGTTCTGCTCAGGGTGTTATCGAAAGTATGGATATTAGTCCAGCCTCTGTGCACGATATTAATTATTTAAAGGATATAAAGCATCAATTAAGTGATTGCATATTACTTGGTGATAAAGGGTATTTGTCGGCTGAATATCAATTGAATTTATTTGAATATCATAATATTAGACTTGAAACCCCTATGAGAACAAACCAGCATAACTATAGGGAGCAGCCGTACGTTTTTAAGAAATCCAGAAAGCGTATTGAAACATTGTTTTCTCAACTTTGCGACCAATTTATGATTCGAAGGAATTATGCTAAATCTTTTGAGGGATTCAAAAACAGAATATTATCTAAGATTACGGCTATGACGGTCATTCAATATATAAACATATTTGAATTCAACAGAAATATCAATAACCTAAAAATCAATATTGCCTAAATGCACAACGGGTGGTTATATATTTTTCCTAAATACAGGATTGCATAAAATACTCCGCTTAATAAGAGGTATAGTGCCCATATTTTCAAGCCATTTTTAGCTAGAAAAGCTACTATCATTAAGGTAGCCCAAAGGATGAACCCTGTAAAAGTTGAAGAGATCATTACATTGACGTGGTTTAACCAGACTGCTAATGCTAAATGAAAAGTAATGGTAACCATATAGCCGCCAATAAAACCTGCAGATATTTTAGCCAAACGTTGCCATGGAGAGCTCGTTAAATATTTTTTATTAGCTGGCATAAGTTTAAATAATAAAATTTTCTATTACCAAAGTGCAAACAAAAACCACTAAAAGAGTTTTGTAGTTCATAAGTTTTAATGGAGTTAATAAAATAACTAAGCTACCAAGTGTCATTAAAACAATAAACCATAAAAATGTACCAGTTGCAAACCCTTCCGTTAGAATAGATAATCCTAACCCTATTAATAGCAAAAATACACCTGTTAACTTTAGAGGTTTATAGCGCTGTTGTATCCAAAGGTCAATTTTGGAATTATTTAAAGCTGCTCTTTTAGAACTGCTATATAGTGTGTAAAACCCTAAAAAAATAAATAAAATAGTTAAAGTAGTCATTGGTTTATTATTTATGGTTTGTTTTTTGGTGTAAACAAAGACAACTCTGAGGGTAATTCAGAGTTGTTTTTGCTAAGTCAAATATGGTTATTCTGGAATACAATAGGTAGCACAATGCCATACAAATTGGTAATCCTCTCCATTATAAGAGCCAGGAACTTCTTCTTTGTAGGTAGTTTCTAAAATGTATTTTGTATCCCATGGTTGTTTGAAAGAAATATATCCTTCTTCATCACTATGTAAAGTTTTAGACCATTGGTCTGAAACAAAAACGGTTACTTCATTTTTTGCCAAAGGCTTATTTTTATAAAGCACCTGAAGTTTTACTTCTTCATCATTAGAAGCTATTCTTTTTACGGTAATTCCTTCTTCATTTTGCGCTGCAGTGTCGTTGCTGTTGTTTCCTACGTTTACATTAGCTACAGAATGATAATGAGTTTTAAAAATTCCGAAGTCGTACTGCGTATAATCAATTACGTCAACTTCATTGTTATTTAGAAGGATGGTGTAAGTTCCTTCTTCTGTAGGAGTAAAAGCGGTTAAGTAAAAAGTTTCTTTAGCAGAAGTTTCCAAAGGAGTTTTTACTCCAGATGGAGAAACTAACCAAACAGTAAATTTATTTACATTTGAAAAGGCGTCCCCTTCAACTTTTTCAATAACGCCATACGTATATTCACCAAAGTGTACTTTTACTTCTTGTTCTTTTCCTAATTCTCCGTTGGTATTTGTTTCAATCCAAAGGTAATGTGCAAAAGTATTGGTAGTTGCAAGTAAGAAAATTGCGATTGCTATTATTTTTTTCATGGTATATTTAATTAAAAGTTATAAGTAAAGTTTGCAGAGAATGATCTTGGCATTTGCGGACTCACAGTAGACCAACCAGTGTAATATTCTTCGTTTGCAATATTGTTTAATTTAAGAGTAATGCTAAAGTCTTTTACTTCGTAAAATATAGACGCATTTAAAACTGTATATTCAGGAACTGTAAATGTACCGGCTAAGTTTCTGTTAAAAATCATATTATCACTAGCATAGTTTCCTCCAAAACCTGCACCAAAACCTTTTAAAGAACCATTGTAAAAATGGTAGCTAGCCCATAAGTTAGCCAAATTTTGAGGTCCTGCTTGTTCTGGTCGTTTATTAACAAAATCTTCCGCACCTTCGGTAACTTTACTGTCGTTATAGCTATAACCAGCAATGATATTTAATCCTTCAATAGGGTTGGCAGTAATACTTGTTTCAAAACCTTTACTGTACTGTTCTCCTCCCTGAGAGTAGGTGGTAGGACTTGTGCTTAAAACAATGTTACTTACTTTTATATCATAGTAACTTAAAGTGGCAGCAAGCTTGTTTTCAAATAAACTCAGTTTTGTTCCAACTTCAAATTGATTTGCTTTTTCAGGATCAAAACTTAGTGTTGTAGTTGTTTCTCCATCTTGAACAATTCTTGGAGCAACATTGCTAAATCCATTCATATAATTAGCAAAAATTGAAACCTTGTCTAAGATTGGTTGGTAAATTAATCCGAATTTAGGAGACAGCGCAGTTTGCTCGTGTGCATCATTAGAGAAATGATCAAGTCTTAAACTAGCCATTGCAGATAACTGAGGCAGAAAGTAAATAACATCAGATACATATGCACTGTATATTTCTTGTTTCGTCTCGCTGTATTGAGCGCTTGGATTTCCTAATGTAGCAATACTAGCATCTGCACCAGCTTGTGTTAAAATACCTGTATCGTCAACAAAACCATCATTCATTGGAGTTCCAAATTGTTGGTGAAGAGCAGGAGCAACAGCAGCAAACTCGTCATTATTAGTACCTATATAAACAAATCCTTGGTTTGCATACCCTGTACTATTGTTAATAATACGTTGATTGTAATAATCCAATCCTGCAACCATTTTGTTTTTCAAGTTTCCTAAATTGAATTCTCCAATAAAGTTTTGTTGGATATCTACTCCTGTTTTTTCTGAATTTTGTTTGCTTGTATAACGAGAAAGGATAATCCCATCGTTAATTGGAGAAACTTGATCTACGGTATTTGTTATTTCATATAAATACGAATAATACCCATTAGATTTTGCACTCGAACTCGATATAGCTGTTTGTGAAGTCCAATTATCGCTCAATTTGTAACGCATTTCCCCTTGAACACTAAACGTAGGGTTTTTAATTGTTAAATCGTTACTGGTGTAAGAACGGTTATTATCATAGCCTAATTCATCAATATTATGCACCCTTAATTCTGCACCTCTATCTAGAAATAACATAGTTTGGTTAGTATTTTCTCCACTGTAAAATTCAGTGTTGATATTGAAAGTCAATCGGTCGTTTGCTTTGTAAGCTAGAGACGGAGCTACATAAATAGATTTTTTTAAGCCTGCATCCTGAAAACTATTTTGGGTATGATAGGCAGTATTAATACGAAGCGCTACAGTTTCTTCTTCATTTAATAAAGTATTGATGTCTGCAGTAACACGGTTTAATCCATAGCTTCCTCCAGTATAAGAAATACTTCCTCCAAATCCGTCAAAATGTGGACGCTTTGTGTTTACATTTATTAATCCACCATAAGAAATTAGACTACTCCCATATAAAGTACCCGATGGGCCTTTTATAATTTCTACATTTTCAATATTTGCAGGATCCATAGTTCCGTTGGTTAAACTAGGTAATCCATTCATCATGGTTGGTTGTACCGCAAAACCTCTTAAAGAGTAATAACCGCCACCATCGCCACCACGACCTGTAGATTCCCAAAGTTTGTATATACCAGGTGCATTTTTTAACGCATCTTCAAAATTTGTAATAACTTGTTCGTTTAATAACTTGCTCGAAACGGTATTGTATACTTGTGGGTTTTCAATGTCTTTTAGAGGAAGTTTAGAGACAATAGTGCTTTCTGATCTGTAAAATTTATTCTTTTTATATCCTTCTAAAACTACTTCTCCAAGCTCTTCACTCTTTTCAATAATTTCAATAGTACCTATATTGGTAGTTTGGTTGTTGTAAACACGAATATCTTTTGAAGTGGTTCTAAACCCAATATAGGATACTTTTATTTTATATCTTTTTGCTGGAACGTTTTCAATTTCAAAATAACCAGATTCATCTGTGTTAATTCCAATATTTGTTCCTGTTAAAATTATATTTGCGCCAGGAATAACTTCCCCGCTGTTGGAAATTACTTGCCCTTTAATTTGCCCTTGTTGAGCAAAAACAAAAGAGGTAATAGTTAAGAATAGTATAGTAACTATATTTTTCATGTATTCAATTATTATTTGTATTTGGTCTAAATAAACTAGACCGCAAATTTAAAAAAGCTACTACATCATTAGTGACGCGATATGGATAAAAAAAGACGTGATTTTATTAATTATGATATTAATAATCTTTTAAAACCGATATTGGTATACTGATGTAGTAGCTAGATATAGATTCTTAAAATATGGCTTTAGAATTATTTTTTAGAACCTATAAGCAATAGTTATTCTTCCGTTTATGCCTGGTTCACTTTGCCAATACAGGTAATCTGCATACGCGGAACCAGAATATAGATATTCGTCTAAAATATTATTAATATTCAAATTCACTCTAAAATGATCATTAGTCCAGAATAAGCCCCCATCCATTCTAAAATAGTTAGGTAATTCAGATTCATTATCGGCAGCCCATGCCCATGTAGCACGATCTACTTGATACTGGTATCCAAGAGAAGCTCCAAATCCTTGTAATGCAGTTCCGGGTTGGAAGGTATAATTTACCCATCCATTGGTAATGTGTTTTGCGTGTCCTGCAACGCGAGTTCCTATATTTGTAGGATCGGTATCTTTTGTAATCTCTACATTAGTATTTGCGTAATTTAATACTACGTTAATAGCAGGAGAAATCTGTCCTTGCATATCAAATTCAAAACCTTTAGACTGCACTTGTCCTGTTTGTGTTGAGAATCTGTAGTTTCCATTTTCATCTGTATGTTCTATATCTTGAACTAAATAATTGTTTTTAGTAATTTGATATACCGAAAAGCTTGTGTTAAGATTACCATTAAACCATTCTTTTTTCAATCCTCCTTCAATATCTGAGGATTCTAATGGATCGAATTTCTTATTGTCATAGCTTTGTCCGTATTGTGGAGTGAAAGCCTCATCATACAAACCGTAAGCTGTAAATCCAGGTAATATTTCGAAATTTAGACCTATTCTAGGAGTTATTTTAGCATCTTGACTTTGACTTCCGTAAGCAAAAATAGAAGCATCGTTATAGCGTGCTGCTAGAGTTAAACGAAGACGGTCTTTAAACATCCATAATTCATCTTGTAAATAAAACGCATTGTATTTATTTCCTTGGTAGTTTCCTTTCCCTCTTTCTTTTACAGATTGCGTTCTATCAAATTCAGGATATACTGCATTTCCATATACAGGGTTGTAGATATTAAAAGGACCATTTACATCAAAAGTACCTCCTTGTCCCCAATCGGCCCAATATTGTAAATATCTATAATCAAAACCTCCCATTACTTTGTGCTTAATACTTCCTGTATTAAACTCTCCGTTAAAATAAACTTGGGCTAATTCGTTAGTACTTACGGCATCCCAAATAGAAACACCTCTGTAGAAATCGCCATTTCCAGGAACAGAAGTAGGCCAAGCTGAAGATCCTTCTACCGTATAATCCATATACATATATTGCCCTTGGATTGACCATTTGTCGTTAAAGTTATGTGTTACATTTGCTAAAATGCTTAATTCTACTATTTCAGATTGTGGGAAATCTTCATCTAAAAAAGTAAAATCTTGGTCTAAACTTCCAAAACCATCTTCTACTGGGGCAAATATGTATGCTGCTCCAGTTATTTGATCAGACTCTTGGTAAGTAAATTCAGTAGTAACAGATGTTTTATCAGAAATTTCATATTTAAGAGAAGGCACGATACTTAATCGACTACTTTCTTCGTACTCTCTAAAAGACTCGTTATTCTCATACATTCCATTCAAACGGTATTGTAGTTTTCCGTCTGTAGTTAAAGAACCACCAGAATCAAAAGTGCCTCTATAACTATTAAAGCTTCCAGCAGTAAAAGATATTTCGTTAATGCTCTCTTTTACAGGTTTTTTAGTAACAACATTGTAAAAACCTCCAGGCTCTCCAGCAGATAACATAAATCCAGCAGGACCTTTTACAAATTCTATGTTTTGCACCATAGACATATCTTCAGATAATGGTCCCCAAGGCAACTCTACATTCATTCCATTTCTAAAAGCAGGAAGCTTAAATCCACGCATATTAATACGTGCAAAAGTTCCCCAATGTTCTATCATTTGAGCTCCACTCACGTTTCTAGTAACATTTTCCATCATACTAATTAAGTTTTGATTCTTGATTAGTTGATTGCTAATTATTTGAATGTTTTGAGGTAAATCCAAAACTTCTGTCTTTAAACGGAGGGAAGAAGATGGTTGTTTTACTAGGAAATCTGCATGCCCGTTTCCATTTACAACTACTTCATCTAAGGCTTCTGTAGATTCTTGAAGAACAATTGTTCCTAGCTGTGTAGTGTTGTCGTTTTGAACATTTACTTCAATTTCTTTACTAACAAAACCAATGTATTTTGCTACTAGGGTATAATTTCCAGCAGCTATAGCTTTTAAATTAAAAGCACCATTGTAGTTGGTTTCTGTCCCTTTGTTAGTATTTTTGAGCATTATATTAGCCATAGAAATTGGAGTGCCATTTTCTGTGGTAACTTTTCCTTTAATGTTTCCTTCTTGTGCATAGGAAAGCATTGAGAGTGCTAAGAATAAAATGGTAAATAGATGTTTCATCTTTTAGATTAGTTATTTATATTTGGTCTAAATAAAGTTGAAGGCAAATTTAGAAAAGCAAACGCAGCATTAGTGACGCGATATGGAAAAAAAAAGACGTGATTTTATTAATTGTGAATTAATCAATCTTTTAAAAGAAGAAAAGGGCTTTAAGGATATAATTGCTTTCAGTTCTTTATCGGAAAACGAATTTGATTATGAATATTCAGAATATAAATTACATCCTAAATATGGAAAGGGGTCTATTTTATATACAAAAATAGATGGAGTTTCTATACATGCTAGCAATATAGAGCTTGAAAGAGATCTTGTTTTTTATGATGAATATCAAGAGGATGTTTTACAAATGTCTTATTTAATTGATGGAGAAAAAATTATTTCATTACGAGGGAATACTGATATTTTAAATGAAAGTCAGGAATGCTATACTTCTAGAATTGAGCAATTTAAAGGCTATGTCCGTTTAACAGGAGGAAAGCCTTTTAGGGAAATTAGAATTACAATTCCGATAACGTATTTAAAAAAGCGAGGAATTACAGATATATCGGTTTTTAACTCTTTTACAGATACAAATATAATCCAGCCCATAGCCAATAATATATTGTCTATTTTAATGAGTATGCAAGAGACCGAAATGAATGGTATTAGTAGGCGTTTGTATTTAGAGTCTAAAGTTATTGAGTTATTAGCAATACAAATAGAGCGCTATAAAAATGGTGTTGTAGCAAAAGTTGGAACGAGTCAGGATAAGATTTTGAAGAAATTATATGCGGCTAAGCAATTGATGGAAGAAAATATCGATAAAAATTATTCTATTAAGGAAATGTCGAGGGTTTTAGCACTTAATGAATATGTTTTTAAAAAGGAATTTAAAAGAGTTTTTGGGTGCGCTATTAATGAGTATTATACAAAAGAGAAGATGAATAAAGCTTCCGATTTATTAATTGCAACACAACTTCCAATTTATGAAATAGCTGAAAAAATTGGATACAAAAATGCCACACATTTTAGTGCGGCATTTAAGCGTTTTTATAAGAAAACCCCTAAAAAATATAGGAGTAGTTTGTAGTTATTCCTCTTTGTTTGAAGGAGATTTAGATTTCATTTTTTGAAGAATTTCCTTAAAATGTTCGCCTGCAGCTTCTCTTCCTCCAAGCCCATAACTTAAAGCAACTGTTACTGCCAATGCTCCAATAATAAAAGTAAAGGCAATTTCTACAATTTCGTTAGCTATGCCCATGGCTCTTAAGGAAATGGTAATGAATAATGCTAAAGATGCAGCTCTAACAATTCCAGCAATAAAATTATTATTGTTTGATTTTGAAACCATATTATAAATAAGCAACGAGATGTAATTACCAATGGCTAGAATTAAAAGGCCAAAAATAATTTGTCCAGTAAGGGTTAGAATCTCATTTAAAATATAGGTAAGATGGTCTAATTGTAAAATTTCTACAGCAGTAATAATTCCGAAGAAAACAATAAAAAAGTAACAAACATTAGATACTATTTTTGCTAATGATTGTTTTTCTCCTATGATTTTATGCAGCTGAATTTTTTCTGATAGGCTGTCAAGTTTTAAGCTTTTAAGTAAATCTTCAATAAGGTTGGTAAGGTATTTTCCTCCCCAAATAAAAAGAACTAGAATGGCAGATGCTACTAATACTTCTCCGATTAAATTGGTAAATTTTAATAAAATGTTATTAGCAGGTTCCGATATGGATTTAATATTTAATGCATGGAAAGCTTGAATTAAAAAGGGTACAAAAATTAAAATAAAGATTACTTTTTGAACAATATTAACAAGCATTTCTGTGTCTTTAAATCCTGTTTTATCTATCAATTTATCAAGAAATGATCCTCCTAAATTGATAAGGTTTGAAACGAATTTTGCTAATAAGTAACCGGCAAAAGCAATTAGGAATCCTGCAATAATACTCGGAATAAAACTTAAAATTTCGGCTACCATATTTTCAAGCGGAGTAAGTACTTGACTTACGCCTAGTAGTTCCAGTACCACCATAATTACAATAATCATGATAACATAATAAAATATATTGCCTAAAAAAATGTTGGTATTGCCGAGGTCAGTTTTACTCAGAATTTTTTCATCCAAAGAAGTTTTCTTTAGTATTTTTATAACAACAGCTTTTACTCCACGAGCAATTAACCATCCAATAAATAAAACGATTATGGCTCCCAGAATACTGGGCATGAAACTTAAAATTTTCTCAGTAATTAAGTGTATAGTTTCTCTCATGTCAATTATTTTTTAATTAATTGACAATATAGCAGAAAATATATTCTATTTCAAGTTAAATATACTATTATTTTAAAAATTATTTATGGTCTGTCTAATAGCAATTAATTGATTTAAGAGGTTTTCTAGTAAGTCTAAATGGAGCATATTTGCTCCGTCACTTTTTGCATTTGCAGGGTCAAAATGAGTTTCCATAAATAAACCATTTACACCTGCTGCAATTCCAGCTTTTGCAATAGTTCCAATCATTTCTGGACGTCCTCCCGTTACGCCACTGCTTTGGTTAGGTTGTTGTAGAGAGTGTGTAACATCTAATACAACAGGCGCATATTGTTTCATGGTTGGGATACCTCTAAAATCTACAATCATGTCTTGGTATCCAAACATAGTTCCGCGGTCTGTAATTACAGCTTGTTCATTGCCGCAATCTAATACTTTTTGTACGGCATGCTGCATGCTTTCAGGACTCATAAATTGTCCTTTTTTTAAGTTGATGGTTTTTCCTGTATTGGCAGCAGCAACTACCAAATCGGTTTGGCGCACTAGAAAAGCTGGAATTTGTAAAACATCCACATATTCGGCAGCCATTTCAGCATCACTTATTTCATGAATATCTGTAACTGTGGGCACATTAAAAGTTTCAGAAACTTTTCTTAGTATTTTAAGTGCTTTTTCATCGCCAATTCCCGTGAAAGAGTCAATACGACTACGATTAGCTTTTTTGAAACTTCCTTTAAAAACGTATGGAATTTGGAGTTTATCGGTAATAGCAACTGCTTTTTCTGCAATTCGCATTGCCATTTCTTCTCCTTCAATAGCACATGGACCTGCTAATAAAAAGAAATTGTTGCTATTTATATGTTTTATCTGTGGAATGTTCTCTAATTTCATGTGTTTATTTTATTGTTTTTAACGGTCACATGGAACATCCAAATAATCATTTCAATGTGTGTCTAAAATTTAGACATGGATGTTTCATTTCAATAAGAATTATAAAACAAAGATACTCTTTTATGAAATAATTTGTTTGCTGATTAATTAAAGATTAATGAGATTTTCTTTATTTAGAATAAAGCATTGATACTTTGCTGGTTATAGATACGATGGGAATTTGTTAAAACGATTGTAATGAGTTAATAATCAAATAATTAAATATTTTTGATTTTATGCTTCATCTAAAATAAATATACATTACCTTTGCGCCCTTAAAAGCGAGGGTATAATATGACTTCTATTAAAAACATAGCAATTATTGCGCACGTTGACCACGGAAAAACTACGTTGGTTGATAAAATAATGTATCACTGTCAGTTATTTCGTGAAAACGAAAATACGGGAGATTTAATTCTTGATAATAACGATTTAGAGCGTGAGCGTGGAATTACCATTACGTCTAAAAATGTATCTGTTATTTATAAGGACACAAAAATTAATATTATCGATACTCCTGGTCACGCCGATTTTGGTGGTGAGGTAGAGCGTGTTTTAAATATGGCCGATGGGGTTTTACTTTTAGTAGATGCTTTTGAAGGGCCAATGCCGCAAACGCGTTTTGTACTACAAAAAGCAATCGATTTAGGCTTAAAGCCATGTGTGGTTGTTAATAAAGTAGATAAAGAAAACTGTACGCCAGAAGAAGTTCATGAAAAAGTATTCGATCTAATGTTCGAATTAGGGGCAGAGGAGTGGCAGTTAGATTTCCCAACGGTTTATGGTTCAGCTAAAAATAACTGGATGAGTACCGATTGGAAAAATCAAACAGAAAACATAGAGCCATTGTTGGATATGGTTATTGAGCATATCCCAGCTCCAAAATTACCAGAAGGAAATACGCAAATGCTTATTACATCTCTAGATTTCTCTAGCTTTACTGGGCGTATTGCTATTGGGCGTTTAACTAGAGGAGAATTAAAAGCAGGGCAAAACATTTCGTTGGTAAAACGTGATGGTTCTGTAGTGAAAAATAAAATTAAAGAACTTCATGTTTTTGAAGGTCTTGGACGTATAAAAGTAGACGAAATACAAACAGGAGATATCTGTGCAATTGTTGGATTAGAAGGTTTTGAAATTGGAGATACTGTAGCCGATTTTGAAAATCCTGAAGGTTTAAAAACTATTGCTATTGATGAGCCTACAATGAGTATGTTGTTTACAATTAACGACTCTCCTTTCTTTGGGAAAGATGGTAAATTTGTAACATCTCGTCATATTAAAGATCGTTTAAATAAGGAATTAGAAAAGAACTTAGCGCTTAGAGTTAATGAAACTGATAGTGCGGATAAATTCTTAGTTTTCGGGCGTGGGGTATTACACCTTTCAGTTTTGATTGAAACCATGCGTAGAGAAGGTTATGAGCTGCAAATTGGTCAGCCACAGGTTATTATCAAGGAGATTGATGGTGCAAAATGTGAGCCAATTGAAGAGTTGACTATAGATTTACCAGAAAGTGTTTCTGGAAAAGCTGTAGAAATGGTAACGCTTCGTAAAGGAGAAATGTTAAGTATGGAACCTAAAGGAGACCGAATGAATATTGTATTTAATATTCCTTCAAGAGGTATTATTGGGTTACGTAACCAATTGCTTACTGCTACTGCTGGAGAGGCTATTATGAATCACCGTTTCTTAGAATATCAACCATATAAAGGAGAAATTCCTGGAAGAAATAATGGGTCTTTGATTTCTATGGAGAATGGAAAAGCAATTCCTTATTCTATTGATAAATTACAAGATAGAGGGAAATTCTTTGTAGATCCAAATGAGGAAATTTATGAAGGGCAGGTTGTAGGTGAAAACTCTCGTAGTGATGATATGACCGTTAATATTACTAAGACTAAAAAATTATCTAACGTACGTTCTTCTGGAGCAGATGATAAAGCGAAAATTGTTCCTGCAATAAAATTCTCTTTGGAAGAAGCTTTAGAATACATTCAAAAAGATGAGTATGTTGAGGTAACTCCAAAAACTATGCGTATCCGTAAGATTTATTTAAAAGAAACAGATCGTAAGCGTTTTGGAAAACAAATAGGATAATTCGCAAAGCGAAAAATTTATATAAAGAAGCGGATAGAGATTAAATCTTTATCCGCTTTTTGTTGTTTTAGAATGATACTTTAATGTTTTTCTGACTTTGTAAAAAGGTATTTAGTATCAAGAAGATAAAACTTCGAGAAGCTTTTTTGAAAACATATAGCTGCTTTAGTCAGTTTATTGAGATTTTTCAGTAGCCAATTCTTTGGCTGCATAAGCGGCACCAATAATTCCAGCTTCGTTTAATGTTTCAGCTTGAATAGTAGGGACTTTCATGTCTAAATATTCTTCAAATTCTTCAAAATATTTACTTCCTCCGCCGCCAATAATAAATAAATCAGGACAAAGAATTAAATCAACATAGTTTAAGAATTTATTAAAACGCTTACCCCATTTTTTAAAACTCATGTTTTTATTCTTTCGAACAGAGTTGGCAGCATATTTTTCTACATTTTTATATTTTTTGTAGTACATCTGTCCTAGTTCAAAATTCGGAATTAATTGTCCGTTGTAAAATGCACCACACCCCAAGCCAGTTCCTACCGTAATAATTAGAACGAATCCTTTTTTACCTTTTCCAGCACCAAAATTCATTTCGGCAATTCCAGCCACATCAGCATCATTGGCAACTATAAACGGGAGTCCTGTTTCGTTTTCAAATAATTCTTCAGCATTTACGCCTACCCATTTCTTGTGTAGATTACTTTCAGTAAGAGCTACACCATTTTTAATAGCTGTAGGGAAGCCGCAACCTACTGGTCCGTTCCATTTAAAATGAGCAACAATCTTTTTTATTACGGCAGCCATGGCGCCAGGGGTGGCTGGCCTTGGAGTTTCTATTCGGAAACGCTCCGTTAATAATTCGCCCTTTTCTATGTCTACAATGGCTCCTTTCATTCCAGATGCACCAATGTCTATACCTAAAATTTCCATCTATTATATTTTTCTTATTATGATAGCTTTTGATGTAAAAATAATAGATTGTTAGAATTATTCCATGTTTTTTGAATATTTTGTAAAAATAAATCTACTTTTAAGGTATATTTATTATAAAAAGTTAAAGTATGTGTCTTTAGCTTATTAGGTAAAAGGGGGAGTAATTTATTAAATTAGATATGGGATTTATAGATACATCTATCACAGAATTAATAGGTTATGTGGCTTCATTAGGGATATTACTCTCTTTTTTTATGAAAGAAATAACCAAACTCAGAATAGTAAATTCTATAGGATGTATTTTTTTTGTAATCTATGGGATTATGTTGCCTTCTATTCCAATAATTATTACAAATGCAGCTATTTTAGGGGTTAATTTCTATTATTTGTTTGTTAGGAAGGTGAAAAGTTGATTTGTAGTGTTCGGTTGGCAGTAACAGTAAACAGTGTTTAGTATGCAGTTTTTTGTTAGTAACAACGTAACTTTTTCCCCAGAAACAATAAAAATCTTTATTCTTGTCTCCTTTAACTCATTAACTTTTTACTTTACAAACTTCCGCCTTAAAAACTAAACATTCTTCTGCACTACTTCAAATACCTTGCTACCGTCGCATTTTAGTGTTTTAGAAGGGAATTTTAAGAGCAGTGCATAATCGTGGGTAGCCATTAAAATAGTTCGTCCATTTTTGTTGATATCCTGTAGAACCTTCATTACTTCAACACTGGTTTGCGGATCTAAGTTTCCAGTAGGCTCGTCGGCAAGGATAAGTTCTGGGTCGTTTAGCAAAGCCCTTGCTATAGCTACACGTTGTTGCTCACCTCCAGATAATTGATGCGGGAATTTAAAGCCTTTTGTAGCCATTCCTACTTTGGTAAGGACTTCGTCTATTCTAGAAGTTATTTTATTTTTATCTGTCCATCCAGTAGCTTTGAGTACAAATAATAAATTATCGTTGATAGTTCTGTCTGGAAGTAATTTAAAATCTTGAAAAACAATTCCTAATTTTCTTCTTAAAAAAGGAATGTCTTTTTCTTTTAAAGTGCGAAGGTCGTATTCAACAATGTTTCCCGACCCTTGGGTTAGCGGAAGATCTCCATAAAGTGTTTTCATAAAACTACTTTTCCCACTCCCAGTTTTCCCGATTAAGTAAACAAATTCTCCTTCTGAAATACTAAGATTGATTTCACTTAAAACCAAATTTTCTTTTTGATAAATAGCAACGTCTCTTAGCTCTAAAATTACTTCACTCATATTTTAAGTTCTCAGAATTAATATTTGTTATCCTCGATAATCGAGATGCAATGCTTCAACACTTATGCTGAAATTGATTGAGTTATTTCTTTTGACACCCTTAAAGCTTACCTTTTAGGTTAATTGATTAAGAAAAACTTCGTGTAAAGGTAAATATAATATGTAATTTTTATCGGTTCAAGTCTTAAATTATTTTGATTGAATAGCTAAAAGATCTAATAAGTAATGTAAGAAAGTTCCTGAAAAAAGCTTGTAAGCATAATTTCTTCCTTTAGGATAATTATAACAAAAAATCTGCGTTATAAATAGGTTCATTCATGTATTTTTGACTAAAGGGATGGATTTCCTCAAACTGAGTTTTTGAAGGAGAAAGACAAATTAAAAAATAACAAGTAACAACACTGTTGTTGGCTGCTTAAACCGATTTAAGGGATTAAACTAATTTTTATGAATCTAACCAATAAAGGGTTTGCCGTGCTATTTGTACTTGGAAGTACATTTTCTTACGCACAAGAATCGAAAGTTTATACGTATAACGAAAAGGATTATCATGAAGCTATAGATTTATATAATAAGAAACAATATCAAGCCGCTCAGGTAATTTTTCAAAATGTAAAAAGAACTACTGTTGATGAAGAAACGGAGGCTAACTCGGCTTACTATATTGCCAATGCTGCCATTCGGACAAATCAATTAGGAGCAGATAGGTTGATGGAGGAATTTGTAACTAATTATCCTACATCTACAAAGCGTAATTCTGCATACACGGATGTGGCCGATTATTATTTTAATCAGGCTAAATATTCTAATGCACTGCGTTGGTATGATCTTGCTGAAGAGCAATCAATGAGTAATGCAGAGCGAGACGAATTTAACTTTAAAAAAGGATATTCGCTTTTTGTGGCAAAAAAATATGCCCCTGCTAGAGAATATTTAGAGCGGGTTTCTAATTCTCAAAAGTATGGTTCTCAAGCCAAATATTATATTGGATATATGGCATATCAAGGCGACGATTATAATGAGGCTAATCAATATTTTGATCAAGTCTCTGGAGACCAAGCGCTCAATAAGAATTTGTCGTATTACCAAGCGGATATGAATTTTAAACTTGGAAAATTTGATGAGGCTATTGCTTTAGGAAAAGAACAGTTGGCAACCGCCGATAGAAATGAAGCTTCAGAATTAAACAAAATTATTGGAGAGAGTTACTTCAATAAAAAAGAATATGAGGCCGCTATTCCATACTTAAAAGAATATCAGGGGAAAAACGGTAAATGGAATAACACCGATTTTTATCAGCTAGGATATGCCTATTATAAGCAAGGAGAATATGAATTGGCTATTAATCAGTTTAATAAAATTGTAGAAGGAAGTAATTCCGTAGCGCAAAATGCATATTACCATTTAGGGGAATGTTATTTAAAGACTGATAAGAAACAACAAGCATTAAATGCGTTTAGAAATGCCTCTCAAATGCCTTATGATGAGCAGATTAAAAAAGATGCATTTTTAAATTATGCACGGTTGAGTTACGAAATAGGGAATCCATATCAAAGTGCGCCTTTAGTGCTCACTAATTATTTAAAGGAATATCCAAAGAGTGAAAATACTCAAGAGATACAAGAGCTATTAGTGGATTCTTACATTACATCAAAAAATTATGATGCTGCTTTAGAATTGCTTGAAAGTAATAAAAATTACAGTTCTAAAACTACCTACCAGAAAGTTGCGTTTTACCGTGGATTAGAGCTTTTTAATGAAGGGAATTATGCAGAGGCAAAAGAGTATTTTGGCAAATCTAAGAAAGAGCAACAAGATCCACTTTTTACTGCGAGAGCTACTTTTTGGAATGCAGAAGTAGATTATTTGTTAGAAAATTACGAGGAAGCGGTTATAGGATTTAAGCAGTTTGAACAGTCTACAATGGCATTGCAGACTCCAGAATACAAGAATTTAAACTATAATTTGGCATATACTTATTTTAAACAGAAAGATTATAGCAATGCCGCTACTCATTTTAAAAAGTATATTAATGCTAATAGTGAAGATGTAGCTAGAATAAAGGATAGTTACTTACGACTTGCCGATAGTCAATTTGCCGATAGCCAATATTGGCCAGCAATGGAAGCGTACAATAAAGCTATTGAACTTGGCGGAGCAGCTGCAGATTATGCACATTTTCAAAAAGCTATAAGCTATGGTTTTGTAGATAGGAATGAGAAAAAGATAAGCGAACTACAGGCGTTTGTGAATCAATTTCCAACTTCTCCATTAAGAGATGATGCGTATTATGAGTTAGGAAATACCTTTATAAATAGCAACCAAACAGAAAAGGGAATTGAAGCATATGCAAAATTAGCATCGGAGTACCGAATGAGTTCTTTTGTGCCAAAAGCAATGCTAAAAGAAGGTTTAGTTTATTATAATGGCGGTCAGAATGAAAAGGCTTTATCAAAATTTAAAGCGGTTGTAAATACCTATCCAAACACTCCAGAAGCACTTCAGGCGGTAAGTACGGCAAAACAGGTTTATGTAGATGAAGGTCGCGTTGGAGAATATGCTTCTTGGGTTAAAGGTTTAGGTTTTGTAAATGTAACAGAGAGCGAATTGGAAAGTGCTTCTTTTGAATCTGCCGAGCGCCAGTATGTTCAGAATAAATCTACTTCAGCAATTAAAGGTTTTGAAAATTATTTAAATGAATTCCCTCAGGGTTCCAATGCTTTGAAGTCGCATTTTTATCTAGCGCAACTTTATTACAAAAGCGGAGATAAACAAAAGGCATTATCTCATTATAAATATATAGTGAATGAAAAGCGAAATGAATTTTCAGAAGAAGCTTACGTTAGAGCAGGAGAGATTTATTTAGAAAACAAAAATTATAACAAAGCAATTTCCGTATTAAAAACATTAGAAGAAGGAGCAGATTTTCAGCAGAATATCATTTTTGCCCAATCTAATATTATGAAAGCGAGTTATGAGCTGAAAAATTATCCGCAAACTATTACATATGCTGAAAAAGTATTGAATACTTCAAAAGTAGATGATAGAATAAAAAGTGATGCTTATACCATGATTGCACGTTCTGCTATTGCTACAGGAGATGAAACAAAAGCAAAAAAGGCATATGCTGAAGTTCAAAAAATAGCAACAGGAGAATTAGCTGCGGAAGCACTGTATTACGATGCTTATTTTAAAAACAAAGAAAAAAATTACGAGGCATCAAATGCGTCGGCTCAGCGTTTAGCAAAAGATTACTCTGCGTATAAAGAAACAGGAGGAAAAGGTTTAATTATTATGGCAAAGAATTTCTTTGCTATGGACGATGCTTTTCAGGCAACCTATATTTTGCAAAGTGTAATTGATAATTTTTCGCAATATCCAGCAATTGTGGAAGAGGCAAAAACACAACTTTCTATTATGAAAGCTAAGGAATCTGAAAGAAACTCTTCTGTTAATCCTAATCAAAATTAAGTAAGGATTTATGCAAACTATTCAAATAAAAAAAGATAATAACATACAACGACATACAATGCGCAAGAATTTAATAATAAGTGCACTTCTCATTTTATCAAGCAGTTATACTGTGATGGCGCAGGAAAAGGAAACTGATGAAAAGCAAGATGAAAACATAGGAACACAGGTTGTAAATGTTGTAAAACCATATACGCCAACAATTTCTGATGCTAATAAAATTCAGGAAAAACCTTCGTTAAACGATTCTATAACTACTGCAAAAAAAACAATTAATTATAACATCTTTTCGGTACCAGTAGCTTCTACTTTTACACCTGCAAAGGGGAAGGCTACGGGGCTTCAAAAAGCTGTAAAAGAGCGTTTGTATAATTCGTATTTATCGCTTGGTCTTGGGAATTACAATTCTGCTAAATTAGACTTTTATACGAGTCACGATTTTAGTAGAGACGAAAGTTTAGATGTGATGTTGAATCATCATTCTTCTCAAGGAGGAATTGATAATGTAGTTTTAGATGATAAGTTTTATAATACTTCCTTAGAAGCGTATTATCGTCAGCGAGATCGTTATATGAGTTGGGGTGTAAATGGAGGGTTTAAACATCAAATCTATAATTGGTACGGAATTCCGCAAGGGGTATATAGCGAAACTCAAATTAATAGTATCGACGAAAAACAGAGCTATTATACAGGATTTGTAGGAGCGAATATGGATTTTGTGGATTCTTATTTTACAGGAGGAGAAATCTATTACCGTCGTTTTTGGGATGGATTTAGCTCTGGAGAAAACAGGGCAGTTTTAAAACCTAAATTTCAATTTCCAGTAGGAGAGGAGCTACTCAGTTTGGATGTAGAGGTAGATTATGTAGGAGGAAATTTTGATCGTCAATACGCAAATACAGACGAGATTAATTACAGTAATATATTTGGGGGTGTTACACCAAGCATTCAGATTTTAACCGATAGATTGGCAATTAATTTAGGAGCCTCTGTTTATTATAATCAGGATCTTGAAAATAGTGATGGAGATGTGTTTTTCTACCCTGAAGTAGATGTTTCCTATGATATTGTGG
The DNA here is from genome assembly GCF_000260115.1 of Galbibacter orientalis DSM 19592. Lineage (GTDB taxonomy): Bacteria > Bacteroidota > Bacteroidia > Flavobacteriales > Flavobacteriaceae > Galbibacter > Galbibacter orientalis. The sequence goes on from NZ_JH651379.1 coordinate 1,833,156, forward strand.
AAGAATATGTTGCGGCATATGGAGGTATTAAAGGAGATTTGAAACAGAATTCGTATTACGAGTATGCTCAGGAGAATCCATATGTTTCTCCAACAATAAATATGATGCCAACCGACCAGAAGTACAATGGTTTTGCTGGTTTAAAAGGGCGTTTTTTGCCTAATGTTGGTTATAATATCAAGGGGTCTTATATCAAAGAAAATAATAAATATTTATATCGTTCAAACTCCTACAATACAGGTTCAGATAGCGGAATTGTGAATGATGAGGGGTATGCTTTTGGAAATTCTTTTGAAGTGGTTTATGATGATGTTACTACTATTTCTGTTTTTGGTGAAATAAATGTGGATTTAACGCGCGATTTTACCCTAGGGATTAATGGACAATTTTCAGATTATTCTACAGACGATGAAGCTGAGGCATGGAATTTACCTACAATTAAGGGATCCTTATTTGGAAACTATTCTAAAGGAAAATGGTCGGCTGGAGTAAATGCTTTTTATATAGGAGAAAGAAAAGATTATATTAATTCGCCAAATTTACTTCCTTCTGAAGGCCCTATAGTTAGGAATTTAGATGGGTATTTTGATTTAAATGCAAATATCGGCTATGATATTACAGAGCAGTGGTCTGCTTTTATTAAAGCAAATAATATAACTGGCTCACAATACGATAGATTGGTAAATTATCCTGTACAAGGATTTCAAATCTTAGCAGGAGCAGCTTATAAATTTGATTTGTAGGAGGAGTCGGATGTCCGAAGTAGGAAGTAAAAAAGTTAATGAGTTAAAGAGAAGAATATAGAATATAGAGAAAAGAATATAGATTTTTCTTGACTCTTGATTCCTGACTCTTGATTGAAAAAGCCCGAAGCCCGAAGCCTGAAGTCGGAAGTTGGAAGGAAATAAGATTGAAAGATTGAAGGATTGAAGGATTGAAGGATTGAAAAAGTCGGGAGTCGGAAGTCCGAAGTAGGAAGTAAAAAAAGTTAATGAGTTAAAGAGAAGAATATAGAATATAGAGAAAAGAATATAGATTTTTCTTGACTCTTGATTCCTGACTCTTGATTGAAAAAAGCCCGAAGCCCGAAGTCTGAAGTCGGGAGTTGGAAGGAAATAAGATTGAAAGATTGAAAGATTGAAAGATTGAAGGATTGAAGGATTGAAGGATTGAAGGATTGAAGGATTGAAAAAGTCGGGAGTCGGATGTCCGAAGTAGGAAGTAAAAAAGTTAATGAGTTAAAGAGAAGAATATAGAATATAGAGAAAAGAATATAGATTTTTCTAGACTCTTAATTCCTGACTCTTGATTGAAGAAGTCCGAAGCCCGAAGCTGGAAGATTAAAGAATTTGAAAAAATTATTTATTGAACACTGCTTCTGACTTCTGTCTCCTGTCTTCAGCCTACTGAACACTGCCTTCTGTCTCCCGACTTCGGTCTTCCGACTTTTTTTACTTCCACATTTCCAAATCTTCAAATTAACACATTTACATCTTTGAGTTAAAAAGTTATGCTGTTACAAAGAAAAAACTGCCTTGCCTACTGAACTGCCTACCGCCTACCGCCTAATGCTTACTGCCCTTTGCATCTTTGAGTTAAAAAGTTATGCTGTTATGGAGTTATGATGTTACAGAGAAAAACTGCCTACTGAACACTGCCTTCTGTCTCCCGACTTCGGTCTTCCGACTTCGGTCTTCCGACTTTTTTTACTTCCTCATTTCCAAATCTTCAAATTAACACATTTACATCTTTTGCCACTTTGCATCTTTGAGTTAAAAAGTTATGCTGTTATGGAGTTATGATGTTACAAAGAAAAACTGCCTACTGAATACTGCCTTCTGTCTCCCGACTTCGGTCTTCCGACTTTTTTACTTCCTCATTTCCACTCTACAAATTTTCAACCCTCTCTATATACCCATTAATAGCAGTATGGAGGTTTTTTGATAAATTATGGAGCCATTCAAGTTGCTCAGAAATTATTCGAACCTCTTTTAATTGTTCTCTCAATTCGGAATTGATTTCTAGCATTCCTGCATCAATTTCACTATTTCTTTTTTGCGATAAACTTTCAAAAACTTGTTGGAGGTAATTTTTAGTTTCTTCTAAATTAAGGGTTTCTATTTCTGTAAAAGTTTCATTTTTTAAGGTAGCTTCACTGCATGCTAATTGATTGTCTATAGCGGTCATATAAGCATCAAAATATTTGGAAGCATCTGTGGTATGATGAATTTGAATATAAGTTCCCAATGATGCTGTTGCAGATAAGAGCGTGTTTTGAGTTACTACAATTTCATATAATTTACCCGTTGTGCATTTAGAAAAAGTTGTGCAAACTGCTAAAATGCAGTAAATTGTAGTAACCACACTATAATTTATATGCACAACTTTCAAGCAAATTACGACAAAATCCTCAAGGTTTTAAAAGAATTGGATTGTAAAATGGATTATTTACATCAAATCCGTAAACCTAAATTAAGAGATAAAGAGCTTATAGCTATTGATTTAACATCAGAATATATGAGTGTTGATAGTGAATGCCAGCTTTTTCGAATGTTACCTGCTGGTCTATCCAGCAAAATAGAGCGCAGTGTCTACAATAGAAGAAAGCGTAAGTTGTTTTCTTTTAGAGAATCACTTCGCAAGGCATTAGTGAGAAAGTTGAATAAATCTGAGCATTGTTATATTGTTGACAGTATGCCGTTAGAGGTCTGTAAATTATCAAGAAGCGCTAGAAGTAAGATATGTAAAGAACAAAACTACAGTCTGCCCGAAAAAGGATATTGTGCAAGTCAATCAAGCCATTATTATGGATATAAATTACATGCTGTCTGTTCTGCTCAGGGTGTTATCGAAAGTATGGATATTAGTCCAGCCTCTGTGCACGATATTAATTATTTAAAGGATATAAAGCATCAATTAAGTGATTGCATATTACTTGGTGATAAAGGGTATTTGTCGGCTGAATATCAATTGAATTTATTTGAATATCATAATATTAGACTTGAAACCCCTATGAGAACAAACCAGCATAACTATAGGGAGCAGCCGTACGTTTTTAAGAAATCCAGAAAGCGTATTGAAACATTGTTTTCTCAACTTTGCGACCAATTTATGATTCGAAGGAATTATGCTAAATCTTTTGAGGGATTCAAAAACAGAATATTATCTAAGATTACGGCTATGACGGTCATTCAATATATAAACATATTTGAATTCAACAGAAATATCAATAACCTAAAAATCAATATTGCCTAAATGCACAACGGGTATAATTTATTTAAATTTTGCTGTTTCCATTTTGGTTCTTGTGTCATTCTTTGGAAGCCAGCATGTAAATTCCCGATAGCAATAAAAGCATGTTTTCTAGAAATTTTATAAGGTGTTTTTACGGTTTCTTTGTCGTGATAGAGGTGTTTTACTTCTTGTAAATATTTTTTATTGGTGGTAACAGCATCAGTAATTAAATTAGTAATATTCTCGCTCTCCCAAGACGGCCATAAAATTAAGTTTGTAATGCTTGCTATAATAGCCCCAATAAGCGTATCAATAACTCTAAATTTGATAATGGTGAGAGCATCTGGAGATAGCATGGCATAAACAAATACAATGGTAAGTGTAATAAATACAGCCGATGCTTTATAGTTTTGCTGAATAAAAGTAAAGGATAGCGTCATTGCAACAAAAGTAACAGCAATGTAAACCCCTAAATTATTGGTGAGCAAAACAATTCCAACTGCAATAGCGCCACCAATTAAAGTTCCAATAATACGTTGTTGTGATCGTTCTTTGGTAAGCACATATCCAGGACGCATAATAACAATAATGGTTAGTAAAATCCAATATGCATTTTGGAGTTCGAAAAAACTTCCGATAGTGTAACCAATTAAAACCGTTACAACCAAGCGCAACGAATGTTTGAAAATGGGCGATTTTAATGTGAGGTTTTCAAGCAGTATTTTGTAGCTATAATCTTGTGTGGTAATAAATTTTAGGCGGTCTGTTCTTTTAAGAATAGAGATTTCGTTATGCAAGTTATTATTTACAATATTCTCAATAGTATTTACTTTATGAAACTGCCGTTCTGTGTAGTCGTATAAATTTCTGAGGATTAATATTTCTTCTCTATTTTTTTTAAGGTCTAATTGAAGTTTTAGCTCTTCAATCTTTTCATTAGAAACTTCTAATTGTTTTGAAATTGTTGTACTTTCAGAAATTTTTCTACCTTTTAATCGGTGGTTGGAAATTTCTATAAGTCTATTTGCTACGGCTTCCATAGTGGTAGCTATTTCTACAGCAACCTTTTTAAAAGCATCACTACTGTTATCAAATTTTTGATAGTTAAGCGGATTTGCAACGGCAAACTCTAAAATGTCTATAAGTTCAATAAAAAGAAGTAACTGCTGGCGTTTGGATTTCATAGAGCCAGAACGCTGCCGTTGCCTTAATAAAATAGTTCTTAGTGTTTCGTGTTTTTCATTTAACTCATTCTGTAATCGTAATTGTCTATTTAGGGCATTCTCTCTATCTGTAGCAGATAAAAGTGCAACACGAGTGCTTAAATATTCAGCAGTAAGCTGCATACATTCTGTAAGTAACTCATCACTATATTGTTTAGTTCTTACACTTTCAAAAATCAGAGAAATTAATAAATACCAAATTCCGCCACAAATAATATAAAGTGCATTATAGAAAATTTCAATTCCAGTGAGCGGGTGGGCAAAGCTCAAAGAGACCGCTAATAATCCAGAGAAAGCAATGAGAGAAGCTCTAAAACCATATACCGAAATATACGAATTGAGAAAGACTAAAATAGCTAATGACGGAATTAATAGTAGAGGGTACGGAATAGTAAGATGAATTACTACATAACTAAGAACGGCTAGGAATAAAGAAATAAAAATTCCGTAAATATGGTGTTTTTTATTTCCGGGAATATCACTTGCTGAAGCGAGTAAAACTCCAAATGCAACGCCTGCTCCAATAGTCATATTCAAAAAGAAATAACAAAAAGTAACAGCGCTAAAAGCGGTAGTACTTATTATTAATCCTTTTGTAAAATTGTAGCTTTTTAGAAACTGTAAAACTTTCTGTACCATTCAATGCATCTTATTTTGCAAAGGTACATTATTAGTTTTTGCAGTTTAATTTTTACGCTGTTTTCTTGTAGCGAAGCGGTGTTGTTTCTGTTGAGTCAAAAAGTGAAAAGTTAATGAGTTAAAGATTGAAAGATTGAAGGATTGAAAGATTGAAAGATTGAAAGATTGAAAAAGTCGGGAGTCGGAAGTCCGAAGTAGGAAGTAAAAAAGTTAATGAGTTAAAAGAGAAGAATATAGAATATAGAGAAAAGAATATAGATTTTTCTTGATTCTTGACTCTTGATTGAAAATGTACGCCTACTGAGCACTTTTCTTTTTATTGAAGGATTGAAGGATTGAAAAAGTCGGGAGTCGGGAGTCCGAAGTAGGAAGTAAAAAAGTTAATGAGTTAAAGAGAAGAATATAGAATATAGAGAAAAGAATATAGATTTTTTGACTCTTGATTCTTGATTCCTGACTCTTGATTCCTGACTCTTTATTGAAAATGTACGCCTACTGAGCACTTTTCTTTTTATTGAAGGATTGAAGGATTGAAAAAGTCGGGAGTCGGAAGTCCGAAGTAGGAAGTAAAAAAGTAGGAAGTAAAAACGTTAATGAGTTAAAGAGAAGAATATAGAGAAAAGAATATAGATTTTTTCTTGACTCTTGATTGAAAATGTACGCCTACTGAGCACTTTTCTTTTTATTGAAGGATTGAAAAAGCCCGAAGTCCGAAGTAGGAAGTAAAAAAGTAGGAAGTAAAAAAGTTAATGAGTTAAAAGAGAAGAATATAGAATATAGAGAAAAGAATATAGATTTTTCTTGACTCTTGATTCTTGACTCTTGATTCCTGACTTCTGTCTTCCGACTTCAAACTTTAAATACTATGTTTATGAAATCGGTGTATATTTGAAATTCAATAAACTTAATCAATCTAAATATGAGAAATATCTTCTTTGTAGGAATTATTTTAATGCTTGTTTCCTGCGGTCAAAAGGAAAAAGTAGCTTTAGTAGTTATCAATGCAAATGTATATACTGTAGATAGTTTAATGTCGAATGTAGAAGCTTTTGCAGTAAAAGACGAAAAGTTTGTTGCGGTAGGAACATCCGATGAGATAACAAAAAAATATACTTCAGAAAAAATAATAGACTTAAAAGGAAAACCTGTTTATCCAGGATTTATAGATGCACATTGCCATTTTTATGGATTAGGACTTCAAGAGCAAAATGTAGATTTAGTAGGAACCCAAAGTTATGAAGAGGTTATTCAGCGGGTGGTCGATTTTCAGAAAAAAAGAAATACCGATTTTATAGTAGGTAGAGGTTGGGATCAGAATGATTGGGAGGAAAAGGAGTTTCCTACAAAAGAAGCTTTAGATTCTTTGTATCCTAACACGCCTGTGGTTTTATCTAGAATTGATGGACATGCTTATTTAGTGAATCAAAAAGCCTTGGATTTGGCAGGAATTACTCCAGAAACAAAAGTTGACGGTGGAGAAATAGTTCTTCAAGATGGAGAGCTTACAGGAGTTCTAGTTGATAATCCAATGGGATTAATAGATGCGGTTTTTCCTGAAACAACACCTGAAGTTGCAACAAAAGCTTTAGAAGATGCTCAGAAAATTTGCTTTGATTACGGACTCACAACTGTAAATGATGCTGGTTTAAGTAAAGAAACTATTTTATTGATAGATAGTTTGCAAAAAGCAGGAGTACTAGATATGCGCATTTATGCAATGGTTAGTAATACTCCAGAAAACTTAGATTACTTCCTTGATCGTGGGGTTTTAAAAACGGATAAATTGGATGTGCGTTCGGTAAAAGCGTATGCAGATGGAGCTTTAGGATCGCGCGGTGCAGCTTTAAAGGCGCCATATTCCGATAAACATAATCATTTTGGAGCGATGGTAACGCCTGTAGATCAGATTTATAGTTTGGCAGAAAGGTTGGCAGAAACCGATTATCAATTAAATACACATGCTATTGGAGATTCTGCAAATGTGGTGGTGCTTCGTGCTTATGAAAAAGCGTTACAAGGTAAAAAAGATAAACGTTGGAAGGTTGAACATGCTCAAATTGTAGCTGTTAACGATTTTGATTATTTCTCCAATAACATTATTCCTTCTGTTCAGCCAACACATGCAACTAGCGATATGTATTGGGCAGAAGATAGAGTAGGGGCGCAACGTATTAAAGGTGCTTATGCTTATAAAACCTTATTGGAAAAGGCTGGAGTTATAGCCTTGGGTACAGATTTTCCTGTAGAGCATGTAAGTCCTTTTTTAACTTTTTATGCAGCGGTAGCTAGAAAAGATATTAAAGGTTATCCAGAAAATGGTTTTCAAACAAAAGATGCTTTAAGTAGAGAAGAAACTTTAAGGGGAATGACTATTTGGGCAGCCTATTCTAATTTTGAGGAAAATGAAAAGGGAAGTATTGAAGCTGGAAAGTGGGCAGATTTTATAGTATTGGATAAAGATATAATGAGGGTGCCAGAGAGTGAAATTCCAAACTTAAAAGTGGAGGCTACTTATGTTGGTGGGAAGCAAGTAAAATAAAATAGTATATTTACTGCACTTATAGAATGTGCGCATGTGTAGAAAACTAATTGTTTTAGTTGTTATTGCTTCTTTTTTATCCTGTCATCATGCTAGATATACAACTAGCACTGGGGCAAATGGGGCTCTTGATTTTACGGAGGGAAGATGGGTTTTGAATGACGCTACTTGCGTGAATTGTGATGGGGTTAGATTAGAAAATAAATTAATGGAATTTTTAAAAGAATGTATTAAAGATTCTATTGTTAATCTGCATCAAGAGCGGCAACACAAGCTTATAATGTCTAAAATTTCTTTTGAGCCTTCCAAAACTGAATTAAGGGAAATAAGTAAAGGAACAGATGCGTCTTATCTAATAACGCTAGAAGGGAAAATTGTGAAAAACGAATTTGGAGGGATGGGGTACCAACGAGATGAACCCTATGTTGATGTTGAAAATATTGCTGAGGTTTCTATTGCTTTTTACGATTTAAAAACTCAAACACAAATACATTATATAAATACTAGAGGAGCTGTTTCTGTATCAAAAGATGAAGATGACGATGATGGAGATTTTGTTTTTGCGCCTTCTGCTTATAATATATTGTCAAAAGCAATAAGAAAGGATGTAAAAAAGATTAAGAAAAATTGTAAGTGCAAATAACGCTCAATTTAGAGATGAGGGAGTTAAAATAATAAAGGGGATTATCTTAAAAATAACGAAACCTAAAATACAATTTCTTTTAGTTGTTGGATTGTAGTCCTGAGTCCGTTGAAGGATTGTTAAGTTTTCGCCACGAATTCACAAATATATAATTCCATTTTCCTTTCAATGGCATGCCAGTAGGACAAGACAGGAATAATAAATGTATTTGTGAATTCGTGGTAAAAAAACTTTTCAGTAGTATGCTAGAAATATTAGCATTTATATATGAAGTGGGTTTATTTCTGAACAGTAATAGGTACTTCTACCCGAACTTTATCCCATCCCATAATCATTTTTGCGCCGTTTTCCATTGGAGCAAACATGATAGAGAATACTTCAAGAGATTCTTTTTCACTTGATGCTGGAACATTAATACGAGCAACATCATTAGCTTCATTATAGGAATAAGCTCCCCAAACATCGGTGTCTGTACTTAAAATAATTGTCCATTGATCCTTTCCAGGAATAGAAAACAAACTGTAAGTTCCAGCTTTGATAGGTTTTCCTCCCAAAGTAACATCGTTAAAAAACTTAATTTCTGTAGCTTCGTTTGCTCCAGTTCTCCAAACATCTCCATAAGCAGCAAGATCAATACCTACAACACGACCTTTTAATTGAGGCCTTCCGTAAATAACTTTAATTAATGGAGCAGCATTTTTCTCTGGTCTAAAGTAGGCTATATCAGCAGGACTCTTATCTAGACCGCTAAATTTTTGAGCCTCTACTTGTGTTGTGAATGATAATAAAGCTATGAAAATCATAGCAACAATAGTTCTTTTCATTAAGGATTATTTAATTGTTATTAGCTACAAAGTTATTTATAAACTTCTTTAGTTGTAGTAGTAATAAAACTTTAGAACTTACAAATCTTTAAAAAAAAGCAGTTATTTTTTTAATAAGAGTTTATTTCTATTATATTATTTCTATTTTTAGTTTATATATGTAAGCTATAATACACTTTTTGTTTTTAATATAAAACTAAGATTGCATATTTGCCTTATAAATAATCAGAAATAAAAAATTAAATATATAGTTATGTGTGGAATTGTTTGTGCATTTGATTTAAAAGAAAAGGCAGAAGATTTAAGGCCTCAGTTGTTAGAGATGTCTAAAAGAGTACGACATAGAGGTCCAGATTGGAGTGGTATTTATAGTGATGATAAGGCCATTTTAACACATGAGCGTTTAGCTATTGTTGATCCAGCTTCTGGGAAACAACCTTTATTAAGTGAGGATGGCAAATTAGTTCTAGCTGCCAATGGAGAAATCTATAACCACAGAGAGCTCCGTAAGCAATTTGAAGGAAAGTATAGCTTTAAAACGGAATCCGACTGTGAAGTTATCTTAGCATTATATAAAGAAAAAGGAGTTGACTTTATAGATGAAATGAACGGGATTTTTGGTTTTGCTATTTATGATACTGAAAAGGATGAGTATTTTGTAGCACGAGATCATATGGGAATTATTCCGCTTTACATTGGATGGGATATTAACGGAACCTTTTATGTAGCTTCAGAATTAAAAGCTTTAGAAGGGGTGTGTAGTAAAATTCAGTTATTTCCTCCAGGACACTATATGCACAGTTCGGATGGAGAGTTTAAAAAATGGTATGTTAGAGACTGGACAGAATATGATGCTGTAAAAGATAACGAAACCAGTATTCAGAAAGTAAAAGATGCTTTAGAAGCTGCTGTACATCGTCAGTTAATGTCGGATGTGCCTTATGGAGTATTGCTTTCAGGAGGTTTAGACTCTTCAGTAACTTCAGCAATAGCTAAAAAATATGCAGAAAAAAGAATTGAATCTGATGATACTTCAGAAGCATGGTGGCCACGTTTACACTCTTTTTCAGTAGGACTAGAAGGATCGCCAGATTTAGCAGCAGCACAAAAGGTAGCCGATCATATTGGAACTGTACACCACGAAATTAAATTTACAATTCAAGAAGGATTAGATGCTATAAAAGATGTAATCTATAACTTAGAAACTTATGATATTACCACCATTAGAGCTTCCACGCCTATGTACTTAATGGCTAGAGTAATTAAATCTATGGGGATAAAAATGGTTTTATCTGGAGAGGGAGCCGATGAGTTGTTTGGAGGGTATTTATATTTCCACAAAGCGCCAAATGCAAAAGAATTCCATGAAGAAACAGTTCGAAAATTAAGTAAACTTCATATGTACGATTGTTTAAGAGCAAACAAGTCGTTAGCAGCATGGGGAATTGAAGGGCGTGTTCCATTTTTGGATAAAGAATTTATGGATGTAGCCATGAGTATCAACCCTCAGGATAAAATGATTAACGGGGAGCGTATGGAGAAATGGGTGGTTCGTAAGGCTTTTGAAGATTATTTACCAGAAAGTGTTGCATGGAGACAAAAAGAGCAATTTTCTGACGGAGTAGGGTATAGTTGGATTGATACTTTAAAAGAAATGGTAAACGCAGAAGTAAGCGATGAGCAATTGGCAAATGCTAAATTCCGTTTCCCAATACAAACGCCAACTTCTAAAGAAGAATTTTATTACCGTTCTATTTTTGCAGAACACTTCCCATCGGATGCAGCAGCGCTTTGCGTGCCACAAGAAGCTTCGGTAGCATGTAGTACACAAATAGCTTTAGAATGGGATGAGGCGTTTAAAAACATGAACGATCCTTCTGGTAGGGCAGTTGCAAAAGTACATACAGATGCTTATCAAAAGTAATTTTTAAGCAGAAAATCTAGTTATTTTGATTTATAAAAGCTACAAAATCTCGCATTTGCGGGATTTTGTAGCTTTTGCTGATTTTTACAAATGTTAAAATTGTTTAGAATTAATTTTAAGGCTGTTTTAAGGCTATTTAAGAGCGTTTTAAAGTAATCAACAATTGTTGATAATTTTAGGTGGTTTGACTTCAAAAGCTTTAAAATAAGGCGATATTTTCGTATATTTGTAAGTATTCAAAAGGATGCACTCAGTGCATTTTTTTATGTTTAATTGGTTCAAAAATAGATAATCATAAAGACTCATTTGAAACAAGCTTCTTTGTTTGTTTTTTAGAGTTTTCAATTAATTTAGAAAGGATAAATTTATGAGCGAAGAAGTTAAAAAGCATGATTATTCGGCGGATAGTATTCAGGCGCTGGAAGGAATGGAGCACGTGCGTATGCGTCCATCCATGTATATTGGAGATGTAGGTGTACGTGGGTTGCATCACTTGGTTTATGAGGTGGTAGATAACTCTATTGATGAGGCTTTAGCTGGTCATTGTGATACAATTCGTGTTGTAATAAACGAAGATAATTCGGTTACTGTTGAAGATAATGGTCGTGGTATTCCTGTAGACCTTCATAAAAAAGAAGGGGTTTCTGCATTAGAGGTTGTAATGACTAAAATTGGTGCCGGAGGTAAATTTGATAAAGATTCTTATAAAGTTTCTGGGGGACTTCACGGAGTTGGGGTTTCATGTGTAAATGCACTTTCAGAAAGCTTAAAAGCAACAGTGTATCGTAATGGTACTATTTGGGAGCAAGAATATGAGCGTGGTAAATCTTTGTATCCTGTAAAATCTGTTGGAGAAACAGATCTAAGAGGTACGCTGGTTACTTTTAAGCCAGACCCAACTATTTTTCAGCAAACGCTAGAATATAGTTATGATACGTTGGCGAGTCGTATGCGTGAATTGGCTTTTTTGAATAAAGGAATTACCATAACACTTACAGATAAGCGTCATAAAGATGAAAAAGGAGAGTTTGTTTTTGAAAAATTTCATTCAGAAGAAGGACTTAAAGAATTTATAAAATTCTTAGATGGAAATCGTGAGTCTTTAATTAAGGACGTTATTTCTATGGAAGGGGAGAAAAATGATATCCCTGTTGAGGTGGCAATGGTCTATAATACTTCTTTTACTGAAAATTTACACTCTTATGTAAATAATATTAATACACATGAAGGAGGGACGCATTTATCTGGTTTTAGACGTGGTTTAACAACAACGCTTAAAAAATATGCAGATGCTTCTGGATTATTAGATAAATTAAAGTTTGAAATTGCTGGGGATGATTTCCGTGAAGGATTAACAGCAATTGTTTCTGTAAAAGTGGCAGAACCACAGTTTGAAGGACAAACTAAAACAAAATTAGGGAATAGAGAGGTTACTTCTGCAGTATCTCAAGCTGTTTCTGAAATGCTAGAAAATTACTTGGAGGAAAATCCAGACGATGCTAAAACCATAGTTCAAAAAGTAATTTTAGCAGCGCAGGCTAGACATGCAGCTCGTAAGGCTCGTGAGATGGTGCAGCGTAAAACAGTAATGAGCGGAGGTGGACTTCCAGGGAAACTATCCGATTGTTCTGAGCAAGACCCAGAAAAATGTGAAGTATTTCTTGTCGAGGGAGATTCGGCAGGTGGAACGGCTAAGCAAGGACGTGATCGTAATTTCCAAGCAATCCTTCCACTGCGTGGTAAAATCTTGAACGTAGAGAAAGCAATGCAACACAAGGTTTTTGAAAATGAAGAGATTAGAAATATTTTTACTGCATTAGGAGTGACTATTGGAACAGAAGAAGATAGTAAAGCTTTAAATCTTTCCAAATTACGTTATCATAAAGTGGTAATTATGTGTGATGCGGACGTCGATGGTTCTCACATTGCTACACTAATTCTTACTTTCTTTTTTAGATATATGCGTGAGTTGGTAGAAAATGGTTATATCTATATTGCTACTCCGCCTTTGTATTTAATTAAGAAAGGTAATAAGAAAGAATATGCTTGGAATGATAAAGAGCGAGATAGATTAGCTGAAGAATTTGGAGGAAGTGTAAACGTACAACGTTACAAAGGTCTTGGAGAGATGAATGCAGAACAATTGTGGGATACTACTATGAATCCAGATTTTAGAACGCTACGTCAAGTAACCATAGATAGTGGTAGCGAGGCCGATAGAATTTTCTCTATGTTAATGGGAGATGAGGTGCCGCCTCGTAGAGAGTTTATCGAGAAAAACGCAGTATATGCAAATATTGATGCTTAAATCCCTTCCTGAGGGTTTTATTTCCCGAGAGCCTGTCCTGAGGTTACCAAAGCGGCTCAACGTTGAAATAGATTAAATTATTTTTCTTTACAATACCTCGTAGGTTTGCCTCGAGGTAGTTAATTAATATAACATATTTTATGTTGAAAAACTCATGGGAAACCATGAGTTTTTTTATTTTGCAGCCAGTTTAAAATCATATAATCAACTTAAATGAAAAAAATATTTTTACTTTTTATCGTTTTACTTTCTACCTCTTTTTTAAGAGCGCAAGATAGTTTTGATGCGCTTTTAGCCGCTGGAGTAGACGATGCACAACAATTTACTAACGATTACCTTGCTCCCGGAACCGATGCGTTGATGTATGGAATTAACAATGGCTGGTATAATACGGCCAAAGTAAAGCCTTTGTTAGGGTTTGAGATTTCTGTAATGGCAAATGCTGGAATTATTAGCGATAGTAAGAAATCTTTTTTAATGAATACTGCCGACTATGACAATGTTTCCTTTGTAAATGGTGAACAGAGTCAAAATGTGGGCACGGTTTTAGGAGAAAATGATCCTTCTGTTTTAGTTGAAGTTACGTATGAAGATCCTATTTTTGGAAATCAAACAGTAGCATTAGAATTACCAAACGGATTGGCGGCAGAGAACATTAGTTTTCTGCCTACTGCTTTTTTGCAAGGAAGTATAGGACTTTCTTTTGGGACTGAGTTTAAAGCTAGATTTGTACCTAAAATAAATGCCGATGATACGGAAATTGGAATGTATGGTTTTGGGTTGCAACACGATTTTACCCATTGGTTGCCAGCAGATAAATTGCTACCAGTTGCTATTTCGGGGATGGTGGCTTATACTCATTTAGATGGGAAATACGACTTTACAGATACTTCAGGGATTGATGGTGAAAACCAACGCTTGGAAAATAGTACCAATACTTGGTTGTTTCAACTTATAGGTTCTACTCGATTGCCAGTTATTAACTTTTATGGAGGTTTAGGGTATTTAAGTGGGAAATCGGAATCCGATGTTTTGGGAACTTATATTGTAACTAATGATGCCTTGGGGATTTCTTCAGAAGCAATTGTAGATCCATATTCGGTTTCTAGTAGCGTTTCTGGGGTAAGAGCAACCTTAGGTACTAGATTAAAGTTAGGATTCTTTCGTATAAATGCCGATTATACCTTTGCAGAATACGATAGTTTTTCTCTAGGGTTGAATTTTGGCATCCGATAGTATTTTTATAACATATTTAATAATTTTCAAAGCTACTGATTGTGTTAAAATTAGTAGCTTTGTGTTTTATAAATATTCATTTAAATAAAATAACATATATATGAAAGTTACAGTTGTAGGAGCAGGAGCAGTAGGTGCTAGCTGCGCAGAGTACATCGCTATTAAAGATTTTGCATCTGAAGTAGTAATATTGGATATTAAAGAAGGTTTTGCTGAAGGGAAAGCAATGGATTTAATGCAGACAGCTTCTTTAAATGGTTTTGATACTAAAATTACAGGAACTACAGGAGATTATTCTAAAACAGCAGATTCTGATATTGCAGTAATTACAAGTGGAATTCCTCGTAAACCAGGGATGACTCGTGAGGAACTTATTGGAATAAATGCTGGAATTGTAAAAGATGTTTCTAGTAATTTAATAAAGCACTCTCCAAATGTAACTATTATTGTTGTTAGTAATCCAATGGATACAATGACATATTTAGTACATAAAACAACTGGACTTCCTAAAAATAGAATTATTGGAATGGGAGGAGCTCTAGATAGTGCTCGTTTTAAATATCGTTTAGCAGAAGCTTTAGAAGCGCCTATTTCTGATGTTGACGGAATGGTAATTGGTGGACATAGCGATACTGGAATGCTTCCATTAACACGTTTGGCAACTAGAAACAGTGTTCCTGTAACAGAATTTTTGTCAGAAGATCGTTTAGAACAAGTAAAAGAAGATACTAAAGTAGGAGGAGCTACCTTAACTAAATTATTAGGAACTAGTGCTTGGTATGCGCCAGGAGCTGCTGTATCTGGATTAGTGCAGGCTATTGCTTGCGACCAGAAAAAAATGTTTCCATGCTCAACTTTATTAGATGGAGAATACGGACTTTCAGATATTTGTATCGGAGCGCCTGTAATTCTTGGTAAAGATGGAATTGAAAAGATTGTAGAGATCGAACTGTCTGATGCTGAGAAAGCTAAGCTGCAAGAAAGTGCTGAAGGAGTTAGAAAAACAAACGGACTTTTAGAGTTGTAAAAAGCAATTCTCTACATAAGAATATTAAAAATCCCGCAAAATTATATTTTGTGGGATTTTTTGTGTTTAAAACTTCAAAAAAATAATTGTCAGTTCATAACGTAAACGCTATATTTGTCCGTTTTAAAAATTGACCATTAAATAAATTTAGAATGCAGAATAAAGGACTTATTAGGCTGTTTGCTATTTTGTTTGGAATTGTAAGTATCTATCAACTTTCATTTACATTCGTTGCGAATAAAGTGGATGCTGAAGCAGAAACTTATGCTTTAAACAAAATTTCAGATGCAGAAGAGAACTACGTAGCGAAGCGAGAAGCCGAAGAATCTAGGTATTTAGACTCTCTTAATAATGAAGAGGTTTTTAACCTTGGATTTGCTCAATTTACCTACGCAGAGGTAAAAGAAAAAGAATTAAACAAAGGACTTGACCTTAAAGGAGGTATCAATGTTATTCTTCAAATATCTGTAAAAGATATTTTAAAAGGATTGGCAAACAATACCAAAGATCCTGTTTTTAATAAAGCGCTAGCGCAAGCAGATGAGGCTTCTAAAAGCAGTCAAGACGATTATGTTGATATCTTTTTCCAAGAATTTGAGAAGGCTAGTGCTGGAGCTACAAAATTAGCTTCTCCAGATATTTTTGCTAATAAATCCTTGAGCGAAGAAATCAATTTTCAAATGACAGATGATGAGGTAAAACCTATTATCCGTAGAAAAATTGATGAGTCTATCGTTTCAGCATTCGAAGTATTACGTAAGCGTATCGATAAATTTGGGGTTACACAACCAAATATTCAGCGTTTAGGAACTTCTGGACGTATTTTGGTAGAATTGCCAGGAGCCAAAGATGTAGCTCGTGTACAAAACTTATTACAGAGTACAGCACAATTAGAGTTTTGGGAAACTTATAAAGCAGACCAAGTAGCTCCATTTTTAATTGCTGCAAATAATACTTTAAAAGATATTGTAAAAACAGAAACAAAAGAGGAAGTAAAAGAAGAAACTACTTCTGAAATAGATTCTCTTTTATCTGATGCTGCCGAAGATTCTTTAGATGTTGCTAACCAAGTAAATCCGCTTTTCGATTTAATTGCTAGTGGTGGAGCACAGGGTTCTCCAGTAATTGCAATGGTTGCAACTAAAGATACTGCTAAATTCAATGAGTATTTAAAGATGCCTCAAGTAAGACAGCAGCTTCCTAATAATCTTCAGTATGTAAAATTTGCATGGGGAATTCCACCAAAAGATACTCAGGTAGTTGAGTTGTATGCGTTAAAAGCTAATCGTGAGAACATTCCAGATATGAGTGGAGATGTAATTACAGATGCAGCTCAAGCATATGATATGGCTGGAAGACCTGCAGTTTCTATGCAAATGAATTCTAGAGGAGCAAAAATATGGGAAGAACTTACAGGAAAAGCATTTAGAGAGCAAGGTAATATTGCTATTGTTTTAGATAATATTGTTTATTCTGCACCTGGAGTTTCTAAAGGAGCTATCTCTGGTGGTAATTCTGAAATTTCTGGAAACTTTACCTTAGAAGAAGCAGACGATTTAGCAAATGTACTTAGAGCTGGTAAATTACCAGCATCTGCAGATATTATCCAATCGGAAGTTGTTGGACCATCATTAGGGCAAGAAGCTATAGATAGTGGAATGTTCTCTTTTATGGTTGCAATGGTATTGGTTTTAGTATGGATGCTTGTTTATTACGGTAGAGCAGGGATATTTGCAGATATTGCACTAGTATTTAATATTGTATTAATATTTGGAGTATTGGCTGGTTTAGGTGCGGTACTTACATTACCAGGTATTGCCGGTATCGTTTTAACAATTGGTATGTCGGTGGATGCTAACGTAATTATATTTGAGCGTATTAAGGAAGAATTAAGAGCTGGAAAAGGACAAATGCAAGCAATTGCAGATGGATTTAGCAATGCACTTTCTTCAATTCTTGATGCAAACATTACAACAGGTTTAACAGCAATTATTTTATTGTTATTCGGAACAGGACCAATTCAAGGTTTTGCTACCACTTTAATAATAGGTATTGCTACGTCATTATTTACAGCAATTTTTGTAACTAGATTATTAATTGAGTGGAATGTAAGAGGAGGTAAAAATCCGTTAACATTTACTACAGCAGTTACAAGTGCATTGCCTAAAAATCCTAATTTCGATTTCTTATCGAAACGTAAGATGGCTTATATTATCTCAGGTATTTTAATCTTAATTAGTTTAACATCTTTATTTACTAAAGGTTTAGAAGGTGGGGTAGATTTTGTTGGAGGACGTTCGTACCAAGTACGTTTTGTAAACCCAGTGAATCCATCTGAGATTGCGGCAGATTTAAATGATGTATTTGGAAATACAGAGGTAAAAACTTTTGGAGATGCTAATCAGGTTAAAATCACCACTAAATATAAGGTTGATGAAGAAGGAACTGCTGTAGATCAAGAAATCCAAAATAGTCTTTATGAAGCCGTTAAAAAGCATCTTCCAGAAGGAATAACTTATGAAGACTTTTCTAAAGGAAGTGGAATTGATAAAATCGGAATCTTACAATCTTTAAAAGTAGGACCTACAATTGCAGATGATATTAAGAAAAATGCTATTTGGGCAATTATCGGATCGTTAGCAGTAGTGTTCTTATACATCTTATTGCGTTTCCGTAGATGGCAATTCTCATTAGGAGCTGTAGCTGCAGTATTCCATGATGTATTGATAGTATTAGGAATTTTCTCAATTACATCTAGTATTATGCCATTTAATATGGAGGTAGATCAAGCATTTATTGCGGCAATCCTTACTGTAATTGGATATTCGTTAAATGATACCGTTATTGTATTTGACCGTATTAGAGAAGTGGTTAGAGAGAAAGGATGGAGAGGCGGAGATAATGCTAACGAAGCCTTGAATAGTACGTTGAGTAGAACATTAAATACTTCGTTAACTACTTTAGTGGTATTATTAGCAATCTTTATTTTTGGAGGTGAATCTTTAAGAGGATTTATGTTTGCAATGATTGTTGGTATTGCGGTAGGTACATATTCTTCATTGTTTATTGCAACTCCTGTTATGTTTGATACATTAAAGGATAAAGGAAATAAGAAGAAAGAAGTTCAATAGAACAAAAAAATCTATATAATATTTTAAAAGACTGTCTGAAAAGGCAGTCTTTTTTTTGTAATAGCGATTGTAGTGAATAGCTTTTGGCAAACTTTAGTTTGTGGTTTGCCAAATACTAGCAGCGGAAAGCGCGGTGGACACCTTTTTTTGGTGGCCAATTACCCTAATTATTTTTATAACATTTATAGCTAGTGGTGTTTTTAAAGTTTGTGTTTTCTAGAAATATATTACGTAGCTTTGTGCTTTAATTGGTTCTTTACATATTGATCAATCTAATTGCGGTTCTGCTTAAGGTAGAATAATAGGGAATTGTGTGAAAATCACAAGCTGTCGCGCAACTGTAAGTAACGAAAAAGTTTTTATCAATTAATCCACTGTTTTGAAAAGTTCAAAATGGGAAGGAGGTAAAAATGTTACAAGCCAGGAGACCTGCCGAAATTAAAATGATGATGCTTTCGCGACCTAAAGCAATAATCAAGAATTGATAGTTTAACACGCATTTTAATGGGTGAAATTTGCTATTGATTGTTGTTTTTAGTCGGAAAGTGCTTTGTGAAAATCCAAAGTGTTTAACAGATTAAAAACAAAAAAATGATCACACAAAATTTGGGCTACCCGCGTATAGGTGCCAAAAGAGAGCTTAAAAAAGCTTGTGAACAATATTGGTCTGGAAAGATTGATATTTCTGCCTTATTACAAGAAGGAAAACGAATCCGAGAAGAAAATTGGAAGTTGCAAAAGCAAACAGGGATTGACTTAATTCCTGTTAACGATTTTTCGTTTTACGACCAAGTCTTGGATATGACGCAAACTGTTGGAGCCATTCCAAAACGTTATTCTGATGTCTTTTTAGAAGAAGAAAATC
Organism: Galbibacter orientalis DSM 19592; assembly: GCF_000260115.1. Lineage (GTDB taxonomy): Bacteria > Bacteroidota > Bacteroidia > Flavobacteriales > Flavobacteriaceae > Galbibacter > Galbibacter orientalis. The sequence continues at coordinate 1,852,749 of NZ_JH651379.1, forward strand.
CACTAGATCTTTATTTTGCCATGGCGCGTGGCTACCAGCATAATGGATTTGATATTACGGCTATGGAAATGACAAAATGGTTTGATACAAATTACCATTATATAGTTCCAGAATTTTACCAAGACCAAAAGTTTTCATTAACATCTACTAAGTTTTTAGATGAGTTTTTAGAAGCAAAATCGTTAGGAATTAATGCAAAGCCTGTGTTTGTTGGGCCTGTTTCTTATTTATTGTTAGGAAAAGAAAAAGATAAAGGCTTTAATCGTTTGCAATTAATAGATAAATTGTTGCCTGTTTATCTTGAAATCTTGTCTAAACTGACTGAAAACGGTGCTGAATGGGTTCAGTTTGATGAACCTTTTTTAGTGATGGATCTTACGGAGGCGGAAAAAGAAGTATATCAATCTGTTTATAAAACCATAGCAGCTCGTTTTCCTGAATTAAAAATTGTTTTAGCAACTTATTTTGGCGCACTAGAGGATAATACGGAGTGGGTGGTTAAGCTTCCGGTAAATGTATTGCACTTGGATTTGGTAAGAGGAGAAAATCAATTAGACTCTGTGTTAAAAAGCATTCCAGATTCTTTAAAATTGTCTTTAGGAGTTGTTGATGGAAGGAATATTTGGAAGAATAATTTTGAGAATTCCCTCTCTTTAATTAAGAAAGCAGTATTGGCAATAGGGGAAGATAGGTTGATGCTTGCTCCATCTTGTTCGCTATTGCATTCGCCTTTTGATTTGGAGAATGAAACAGACGAAACTACACTTTCTTTGGAGGTTAAAAATTGGATGGCATTTGCAAAACAGAAAATTAAGGAAGTTGTTGTGTTAGCAGATTTAGGAGCTAACACTCCTTCTGATGAGACAAAAATTGCTTTTGAAGCTAATAAAAAAGCAATGCTTTCTAAGCAGGAGTCAAAACTTATTCATAAAGCAGCTGTTCAAAAAGCAGTACATAATATAACGGAAGATTTAAGTAAGCGTACAAGTAAATTTGAAGCAAGGCAAGTATTGCAGCAAAACAGTTTAAGGCTTCCATTATTTCCAACTACGACTATTGGTTCTTTTCCGCAAACAAAAGATGTAAGGTTGTTGCGTTCTCAATTAAAAAGGAATGTTCTTTCTGAGGAGGCGTATGAAAAAGCAATTAAAGCTGAAATTGAAAACGCTATAAAATGGCAAGAAGAGATTGGATTAGATGTGCTTGTTCATGGGGAGTTTGAAAGAAATGATATGGTAGAATATTTTGGGGAGCAGCTTGAAGGTTTTGCATTCACTAAATTTGGATGGGTACAGAGTTATGGTTCTAGAGCTGTAAAACCTCCAATTATTTATGGAGATGTAGATAGAGTAAACCCGATGACGGTGGCTTGGACAGCTTACGCTCAAGAGCAAACAGATTTACCTGTAAAAGGGATGCTAACGGGGCCAGTCACCATTTTACAATGGTCATTTGTAAGGAACGATCAGTCGAGAGAAAAGACAACAAACCAGATTGCATTGGCTATCCGGAAGGAAGTTCAGGATTTAGAAAAAGCTGGAATAAAAATTATTCAAATTGATGAACCTGCTATTCGAGAAGGACTGCCTTTAAGAAGAGATGCTTGGCAAGCCTATTTAGATTGGGCTATAAAAGCTTTTAGGATAAGTGCGTCTGGCGTTGAAGATGAAACGCAAATCCATACACATATGTGTTATTCTGAATTTAATGATATTATAGAGAGCATTGCAGCGATGGATGCGGATGTTATTACCATAGAAACGTCTCGTTCTCAAATGGAGTTGCTCGATGCTTTTGTAGATTTTAAATATCCAAATGAGATAGGTCCAGGGGTGTATGATATCCATTCGCCAAGAGTTCCAAACAAAGAGGAAATGGAAGATCTAATTAAGAAAGCTGCAGCTTTAATTCCTGTAAGAAACTTATGGGTTAATCCAGATTGCGGACTTAAAACGCGTGGTTGGCAGGAAACAAATGATGCTTTAGTGGAAATGGTAGGTGCTGCAAAAGCACTTAGAGAAAAGTATCAGGTAGAAGTTTAGTTTTTGCTTTCCAAACTTCGAGTATTTGCTTCGAGGTTATTTATATTTAACTGGTCTTTTTTATGCTTGTCGGAATGTAAAACCACTTCCGACAGGCAAGACTGGTTTACATTTCAGAATAATGTATACTGTCGCCTACTTTAAGACTCCATGTATCTGCCATTCTTCCGTTTAATTCTAAAACATATTGTGCAGGAGCATTAGAAGGAAGGGAAGACTCATTCATTGGGTGTGCATTTTTAACCATGCTAACAATCTTCATTTTATTGCTGATATAAATGATATCCAAAGGGATTTCAGTATTTTTCATATAAAAATAACGAGGTTGCTCATCTTTAAAAATAAAAAGCATTCCTTGTTTTTTTTCCATTGAAGAACGATACATTAGTCCAGTTTGACGTTCGTATTCATTATCGGCAATTTCAATATCTATTTTGGAAACTATAATAGAATCTTTACGAGAAATGGATAATTCCCCTTCTTTAGTAAAAGAAACTTCTTCTGTTTTTACCTCTTTTTGTGAGGAATTAGTGTTGCAACTTACTAACGATAAACAAAGTACAACAAAAGCTAGAATAATACGAACTAAAACGTTTATCATGATACCTTTTTTGATGATTTGTAGAAAAACATAAGGTATAATCCAAAAAGAACAAAAGGAATACTTAACCACTGTCCAGTAGAGAATACGCCAAGAGCCGATTCAAACCCGCCTTGAGATTTTTTATAGAATTCTGCAATAAAACGCACTGTCCAAGTAAGTACTAGCCAAAGACCGAACATATAACCAAGGTTGTCTTTTTTGTCGGTTTTCCAATACGTATATAATAAAGCAATAAATACAAATACATAGCCAAAAGCCTCATAGAGTTGTGCTGGATGTCTAGGGAAGGTTTCTCCTAATTGCTTAAAAATTACTCCGTAATCTGAGCCTGTTGGTTTTCCTACAATTTCAGAATTAAAAAAGTTTCCAAGTCTAACAAAAACTCCACCTATGGCTACGGGAATTGTAATTCTATCTAGAATCCATAGCATTGGTTTTTTAATAACTTTTTTGCTGTACAAGTACATAGCTATAATAACTCCAATAGCTGCACCATGACTAGCAAGGCCTCTAAAACCTGTAAATTCAAATGAGGGGCTAAATTTAACAGGGAGGATAATGCTAAGAGGGTCTTCTAAAAACATGCTTGGTTCGTAGAAAATAAAATGCCCTAATCGAGCACCAATAAGCACAGAAAGCACCATGTAAATAAACAGAGAATCTAGCGCTTCTTCAGACTGATTTTCATTTTTATATACTTTCTTCATTAAGAACCAGCCTAATGAAAAAGCAATAACAAACATTAAACTGTAATAACGTAATTGGAAAAAACCAAGGTCTAAGAGAACCCCGTTAGGATCCCAAGTGATACTTAAAAAGTGCATTCTCGTTTATTTTGAGGTAAATATAACTAATTGATGGTTTATGAAGAAGTGTTTTTTCTTATATAAAGTTAAAACTATCTAAACAAATAAATTGAATTAAGGAACAGGATCATAGCCAGAACCTCCCCATGGGCCGCAGCTTAATATTCTTTTAATAGAGAGCCAACCGCCTTTAAAAAGGCCATGCTTTTTAAGTGCTTCCAAGGTGTATTGAGAGCAAGTAGGAGAATAGCGACAAGTGGCAGGGGTAAAAGGCGATATAGCCGCCTGATAAAAGCGAACTAAAAAAATAAAAGGCGCTATAAGAATTTTCTTTAAAATAATTTTAAGCTTAATAGTTTATAAAATGAAGGTTTTGGTTGTAATGTAATTTTTGACCAAAACCTAAAGCTTAGTTTAAACTAAACGTAGTACCGTCTTTACCATCTTTTAGTTCAACTCCTAAAGCTGCTAATTGATCTCTAATTTTATCTGAAGTAGCAAAGTCTTTATTAGCTCTTGCTTCTGCACGAAGCTGAATTAATAGCTCTACAGTTCCAGTTAATTTATCAGAAGAATTATCTTGAGCGCTTCTTTCGTCTTGCAAGCCAAGAACTTCAAAAATAAAAGCTTGCATGGTTTCCTTTATAATTGCTAAATCTTCTTGTGTAATAGTAGCTTTCTCTTCTTTTATAAGGTTGATTTGCTTTACAGCTTCAAAAAGATTTGCTATTAGAATCGGACTATTAAAGTCATCATTCATAGCATCATAGCAACTTTGTTTCCATAGTTTACTATCAAAACTAGAAGAACTTCCTGTTTTTAAATTGTCAATTGTGTGGAAGGCATCCATAAGGCGGTTAAACCCTTTTTCGGATGCTATAAGAGCTTCATTACTAAAATCTAAAATACTACGATAATTGGCTTGAAGCATAAAAAAACGAGTAACAGATGGGGTAAAAGCCTTGTCTAAAATGTCGTTGTTGCCTGTAAAAATTTCATTTGGTAAGATATTATTGCCAGTAGATTTAGCCATTTTCTTTCCATTTAAAGTAAGAAGATTGGCGTGCATCCAATAGTTTACGGGACTAATACCTGTGGAGGCTTCCGCTTGTGCTATTTCACATTCGTGGTGTGGGAATTTTAGATCCATTCCCCCTCCGTGGATATCAAAATGATCTCCTAGGTATTTGGTACTCATAGTAGTACATTCTAAATGCCATCCAGGGAAACCATCACTCCAAGGAGAAGGCCAACGCATTATGTGTTGCGGTTCTGCTTTTTTCCAAAGCGCAAAATCCTGCGGGTTTTTCTTTTCAGATTGTCCAGCGGTTTCGCGGGTGTTATGTATAAGGTCTTCTACTTTACGTTTGCTCAGTTTTCCGTATTCATTAGTTTCGTTAAACTTTAAAACGTCAAAATAAACAGAGCCATTTACAACATATGCAAAGCCATTATCTATAATTTCATTGATTACCTCTATTTGTTCAATAATATGTCCTGTAGCTGTTGGCTCAATACTAGGAGGTAAATTATTGAATTTATTGAGGGTATTGTGGAAGTCAACAGTATAGCGTTGCACTACTTCCATAGGTTCAATCTGTTCTAAACGTGCTTTTTTTGCAATCCTATCTTCCCCTACATCGGCATCGTTTTCTAAATGGCCTGCATCGGTGATATTTCTTACATAGCGAACTTTGTATCCTAAGTGTTTAAGGTATCTAAAAACTAAATCAAAAGACATAAAAGTCCTAACATTGCCTAAATGAACATTGCTGTAAACAGTCGGGCCGCAAACATACATTCCTACATAACCTTCCGTAATTGGTTTAAAAACTTCTTTCTCTCCAGTAATCGAATTGTAAATTTTTAATTCGTTAGTTTGATATAGTTGCATTTTATTGTTTAGTCGTTAAGTAGTTATTTAATTGACGTTTGTTTATTTTTTACTAAGATAATAGTTTCTTAATGAATTTATTTTATTGGTTATCTTTTCAATAACTTTTCTAATACGGTCATAATCTTCTTCGGAAACATAGTTTAGTTCTTTAGCAATAATAATCAAATTTAAGGTTTTGGATCTATATGCTATTACCATAATCGAGTTCGGTTTTTGTGCGTATGTTTGCTTGAACCTTCAGCAATATTTGAGGTAATAGATAAAGAGCTACGTTGAAGTTGAGATGTGAAATTAAAACTTTCAAAACTTGGAAAACTTTTGGCCAATAAGTAGATTTCTTTAATCAATTCTTTGGATTCAACCCAAACCTTTAATTTTTCGAAAGCATATTGATGCATAGCGACCTTTTTATAAATTATTCCTTTATAGGTTTAATTCTTCAACATCTGCTTTTTAGTCTATCTAAGGGCTCTGCGTCGAAATGAGTTAATTTGATTCAAAGTACATTTTAACACTTTACCGTTTTATCAGCTGAACACCTTATCTTAAAACTCCGTATCTAATTTAATGTAATCTAAAAACTCTCTTCTAACAGCTGGATCTTTAAACTTTCCACCAAATTCTGCAGTTACCGTGCTGCTTTCAATATCTCTAATTCCTCGAGAGTTTACACATAGGTGTTTAGCATCAATCACACAGGCAACATCTTTAGTACCAAGCGCTCTTTGAAGTTCTTGAACAACTTGCATAGTCATACGTTCTTGTACTTGTGGACGTTTTGCGTAATAATCAACAATTCTATTCATTTTTGAAAGTCCAACAACACTTCCGTTAGAGATATAAGCAATGTGTGCTCTACCAACAATTGGTAATAAATGGTGCTCACATGTAGAGTATACAGTAATGTTTTTTTCCACAAGCATTTCCCCATATTTGTATTTATTGGAGAATGTAGAAGCTTTTGGTTTTCTATCTGGGTGTAATCCAGCAAAAATTTCTTTTACAAACATTTTAGCAACTCTCCTAGGAGTTCCTCGTAAACTATCGTCTGTTAAATCCAAACCTAAAGTCTCCATAATATTATAGACTTGAGATTCTATTTGTTCTATTTTTTCATCATCAGATATGTCAAAAGCATCTTTTCTCATAGGAGTTTCCGCTGCAGATGATACATGGTCGTTACCCAATTCTTCAAAATGATCTTCTAAAGCTTTATCTATTTTCATATGTTTATTTTTATTGCTTTTTAAACCCTCATTGAGGGTTTTATTCCCCGACGTTCTACGTCGAAATGGATTAAAATATTTTTCCTTTGAATACCTCGTAGGCTTGCCTCGAGGTAGTTGATTGGTTATATAACATCCAAATAATCATTTTGCTGTGTGTCTAACAAATTAGACAAGGATGCTTTTATACCATTTTTTAATATGTTTTATTACTAACCAACTATATAAAGAGCTTAATCGTATAACTATAAAAGCGTAAAAGTTGGCAATAAAAAAAATTGACAGCAAAGATACATATTTATAGCCTATTAACGTTAATATTGTGGTAAGTTGCATTCATTTTATTTTTTATCAACCTACCTAACATAACTAATAAAGAGATTAGCTCCTTTTTTGTTAGTTGTATTTTTATTTGAAACCTTTCAAATATGTAAAAGACATTTTACTTGATAATCGAGATTTAAGTGCTCTAAAGCTTGCCTTGAGTTTGCAGAAAGGCTTGCGTCGAAATATTTTTTAGGATTTTCTTTTAACGCCTCGGAAGCTTGCTCTGAGGTAGTTTATTATAAAACGATAATTTACCTAAACTGATGCTTTTAATTTTTAAATATTAAGATTTTAAATGAAGGATCAAACAATTATTGAAGAAATAGCTGTAAATGCAAAAATAGAGAAGGTATGGGAAGCTATAACAATGCCTGAAAAAATGAAACAATGGTATTTTGAGGTGCATAACTTTAAACTAGAACGAGGAAATGAGTTTTATTTTTACGAACCAAATGGTACAAATTTTAAGCATGTTTGTAAAGTAATAGATGTAGTGCCGGGTAAGAGAATTCGCCATTCTTGGAGTTATCCAGAATATTCAAAAGGGATTTCTATAGTAACGTGGAAATTAACAGCTAAAGAAAATGTTACCTATATAAGATTAAGTCATAGTGGAATTGAAAATTTTTCGGATGCAGGCTCCGATTTGGCTTATGATAATTTTAAAGCAGGATGGGGAGAGATAGTACAAAAATGTTTCCCAGAATTTTTAAAAGATAATAGGTAATTCGTTTGCAATGGAATAAGTATCTTTATAGATATAAATTATACATTCCAATGCTCATATCCAAAAAAGTTAACATCTATAGAATTTTAAGCGGAACGTGGCGACATTTTTTTTATGAAATTGTTGCCTGTGTTTCTGCTTATTTTGTGTACAGATATGTAGAGTCTATTCATGTTTTTGACTCCATAATTGTTTCGAGTATTATTCCTACAATTTTAGGTACCGCACTAGCATTTTTTATAGGTTTTAATAATAATCAGGCATACGACCGTTGGTGGGAAGCTAGAAAAATTTGGGGAGCATTAGTAAATGATTCCAGAAGCTGGGCAAGACAAGTTTTCTATTATATTGAAGATTTGGGGAGTTCTTCGGATCTAATTAATCCCATAAAAGTAAAATTGATTTACCGACATATAGCATTCCTTTATGCTTTAAAAGATAACCTTCGAAACGATGCGGAAGAGCAATACCGAATTTATTTGTCGGCGGAAGATTATGAAGCTATCAGTAAAGAATCGAATAAGGCAAATGCCCTATTGAATTTACAAACCAAAGATATTGAAGCGCTCAGTAAAAATAAATCTATTGATGGATTTAAGTTTTTGGAGCTTAATAAAATGCTTGTGAATTTTTGTGATGAAATGGGAATGTCTGAACGTATTAAAAATACAGTTTTTCCAACAACTTATAATTTTTACACGCGTGTATTTGTGTGGATTTTTATAATTAGTGTAACATGGTCGGCTGTAGACGATATGGGAGCATGGTCAATTATTGTAGGGATACTTGTAGGTTATATTTTCTTGACTACACATAAAATTGGAATGGCGCTTTTAAATCCGTTTGATAATATTCCAACGGGAATTCCTTTAAATCAGATTACGCGAACCATCGAAATAAATTTATTAGAATTATTGAAAGAACAAAATATTCCTGAACCTGTTCAAAGTGTAAACGGAGAATATATAATGTAGTTTTTAAATGAAGAAGTCTGATTTAGATATAATTGCATCTCAATTAGAAAACCCTAAAGGAGCTAAAGGTCTAGAAATGGGAGATATGATGCATGCTACAAATATAGAAATGACTAAAAGTGCAATTGCTGCACTTTCTATAGAAAATAAGGATGAAGTTTTAGAAATAGGACATGGTAATGCAAAGCATCTAAAAGAAATTTATTCTCAAGCCAATAATTTGCAGTATTCTGGAATAGATATTTCTGATGTAATGCATAAAGAGGCTATAAAAAATGCTGAAGCTATAAATGCAGAGGCTAAATTTTATTTATATAATGGAGGGGAATTTCCTTTTCAAGAGGAAGTTTTTAATAAAATATTTACGGTAAATACAATTTATTTTTGGAAAGAACCTTCTAATTTTTTAGATGAAATATATAGGGTAATGCGTCCAAAAGGGATTTTTACAATTTGTTATGCTCAAAAAGATTTTATGAAGCGCTTGCCTTTTGTAAATGAAAAATTCAAGTTGTATAATAATGAAGATATAAAAGATTTAATTTTAAAGTCGAAGTTTTTATTGGAGGATATTATAAATAAAAGTGAAGAAGTTAAATCTAAAACAGGAGAAGTTGTAACTCGCAACTACTCTGTAGCGATTTTGAAAAAAGAGATGTTTTCTAAAGAATAAATAAAGAGTATGATGTTTAACGTGAGTTCGACATAAAAATTATGAATATATAAGAAAGCTGACCTATTCTATTTAAAAGGTATTTAGTTGAATCTATTCTATATTTAGATTTATATCAAACGCACGTTATTTAATAAAAAAAACTCATTTAAGTTAGGCTAAAACTTAAATGAGTTTGAAATATGTTGTATAGATACTTTAATCCCTTATTGAGGGTTGTTTTGTCCCCCCAAAAGCCTGTCCAGAGTTTACCGAAGGGCTCTAGGTTAAAATGGATTAGAATATTTTTCTTTGAATACCTCGTAGGCTTGTCTCGAGTTTATTTTTATAAATTAAAAGTAAGCGATAAAGTTACGTTTGTATTTTTATTATCAATTGCAGCAACAGAGGTAAGTCCTGTGTTGTATAATTGAACGTTATAATCTCTATATGCTTGACTAAATCCTAAGTCTAATTTTGTAGCACCAAAACTATAACCAGCACCTAAAGAATATCCGTTAAGATTTCCCATGGTAAATTCATCTTTATATGGGCTACCTTCGAAGCGGTATCCGCCTCTAAAACTAAATCTTTTAACTCTAAATTCTCCACCAACTCTAACCGTAGAAACAGCTTGAAATTCATTCTCAATAACACGATTTTCTTCAGCAAAAAAAGAATCGAAAGTTGGTTTTAATTTAGCGTTAGACATGTCTTGATAGGTATAATCTAAACTTAATAGTCCATAAGGGCCAAAAATAAAAGCCATACTTCCAGTTAATTTACCGGGAATGTAGATGTCGTAATCCGGAAAAATAATAGAACTATTTGGAGTGGCTTCAGAATATGTAGCCTCAGTATCTCCTGGATTTGCTAAAAAGTCGGTATTTATGTTTTGAAATAATTCATCGGTCATTCCATACCATGTAGGAGATTGGTAACTTGCTCCAACACGTACCATATTACTTAGTTTAGCAATTCCTCCAATATTAAAAGAGAATCCATTTCCGTAGGTATATAAATCGTTATCAAATTGGACATATTGTAATTTAGAATCAGAATCGTATCCATACTCATCAAACTGAGAGATTCTTCTGCGTTCTAAGCTGTGGAAATTCAAACCAAAACCTAAATAAATGTTATCTGTGTATTGAGAAGCAAAGTTTAAAGTATATTTACTGTCATAACCAGAAGTTATTACTAATTGTTCTTGACCTATACCATTTGCGTAGCTTGCGTTTGAAACATAATTTGTTTCATCAGGATTATCGGTGGTAGCAGGGTCAATAATATAATTTTGATATCCTAAAAAACCTTGTTGTGCATTGTAGCCTAAATCGCGACCTATATTGATATATGCTTGTGTTATGTTCTCATTATCTAAAGGCTCTAAATTCCCTACTTTGTAGCCGTCTGCATTATTTAAAAAATAGTTGGCTATAGAAGTGTTTCCAGTTCCAATAGCTAAAAACTCATTTTCAAAATTATTATTTAACTCGTAATTAAAAGCCATGGTAAATTTTTTCCATGGAGAAGAAGTGTTTCCGTTATTAAAAACTAAAACACCTCCAATTTGATTAAGTTTTAACTGAGAAAAATCTGTGTTACTTTCACCGTCAAAATAGCGAGTGTTGTTATTAATATTATAATTCGCCATAGAAATAGTGAATGCAGTATTTGTAAAAACGGCCGACCCTGCAGGGTTGATGTTTATGGCAGACATGTCGCCACCTAATGCCCCAAAGGCTCCACTCATACTTTGGTAGCGGGCAGTACCATTTAGATTGTCACTACCATATAGAGCTACGTCATTTCGATTTTGTGCAAAAGCACCTACAGCGAATATGAAAGTCGCCAAAAATAAAATTTGATTTCTCATTTGATTCCTATGTATTCGGTAATTTAATTCTATTAAGTTGTAGTGTAGTTTGAAAAAGGCTTGCAAACTTTAAGAAGGCAAGCCTTTGTGTTTTTATCTACCTCTTCCACCGCTTCTAGAGCCACCACCTCTAGAGCCACCACCGCTAGAAGATCTGGAGCTACCTCCGCTAGATCTTGAGAAAGAACCGCTACTTCTGCTGGAAGACGATCTAGAATAGCTAGAGTTGCTTCTGTTAGAAGAAGATGATCTAGAATAACTAGAGTTACTTCTGCTAGAGGATGTAGGTCTTGAATAGCTAGAATTGCTTCTGCTAGAAGAAGAAGATCTAGAATATCCATTAGTACTTCTATTTGTTGTTGTACTTCTTGAAGAAGAATTTGCACTTCTAGAATATCCAGAAGTTCTATTGTATCTTCCTCCATCTACACCAACTCTTGCGCTATTAGAGTATCCGCTTCTGTTAACGCTACTTCTGCTTCTTGTATTACCAGTTTGTGAAGATCTAGAATACCCTCTAGAAGATCTTGTTGCGGTGTTAGAACGTCTTGCGTTCTCGTTATGACGTGCAATTGCAGCTGTATTTCTTCCGTAGTAACCTCTTCTAGAATTGGTGTAAGCATATCTATGGTTTCCGTAATATGGTCTGTAGTATCCACCACCATACCAGCCACCGCCGTAACCCCATCCTGGTCTATATGGGTAACCCCATCCCCAGCTTAGAGCCCAGCCACCGCCGTAAAAGCCACCATACCAGCCGCCACCATAACCCCATGGGCCATAATATCCGCCGTAATAAGGTCCCCAAAATGGGTCGTACCAACCGCCGTAACCATATCCGTAACCTCCATATCCATAACCTCCATATCCATAACCCCAATTGTTGGAGTAGACATTTACAACTGTACTCTCAGGATTTTCTCCCCATCCAGGATTTCCTTCGTTATAGTCTAAAACATAATCTTGAGAGACATCTGTACTGTCTACATCGGTACTAGAATATCCATTAACGTCTGTGAATATTTCATTTTGTTCTTGGTACTCTATGGCCTGACCTAACATTTCAGCTCTATTATTGAAATAACTTTCATAATCAGTTATAACAACATTAGGTGTGGTAGTCTGCTTCTGTTGGTTATCATTGGTGTTTTTAGTGTCGTCATAATATGCAATATCATTATCATATATTCCATCATTATCATAGTATGATGCTTGTTCGTAAGAACCGCATGAACCTACAAGAACTCCAATGACCAAAACAGTCAAACTGACTTTAAAATTTCTAGGAATGTATAGTGTTTTCATCATTGCAAATATTTATTGTTGAACATAACAAAAATAGTTAGTTTTGTCAAACTATTTATTACATTTAACTAAGGTGCAAGTTTTGTGCCAAACTACATATAATGGGCAAGAATTTAACAAAGAGAAGTGAAGATTATTCAAAATGGTATAACGAGCTGGTTTCCAAGGCAGATCTAGCAGAGAATTCTGCAGTTAGAGGTTGTATGGTTATTAAGCCTTATGGGTATGCTATTTGGGAGAAAATGCAAGCGCAATTAGATAAGATGTTTAAAGAAACTGGACATGAAAATGCTTATTTTCCATTATTCATTCCAAAATCATATTTAAGTAAAGAGGCAGCTCATGTTGATGGTTTTGCTAAAGAATGTGCTGTTGTTACTCATTATAGATTAAAGAATGCAGAAGATGGAAGCGGAGTTATTGTAGATCCAGAGGCTAAATTAGAAGAGGAACTTATTGTGCGTCCAACTTCAGAAACTATTATTTGGGATACTTATAGAAAGTGGATTCAATCTTATAGAGATTTACCTATTTTGGTTAATCAATGGGCAAATGTAGTTCGTTGGGAATTGAGAACTCGTATGTTTTTAAGAACATCAGAGTTTTTATGGCAAGAAGGGCATACTGCACATGAAACTAAAGAAGAAGCTATTAAGGAGGCAGAACAAATGATGCATGTTTATGCAGAATTTGCTGAAACTTTTATGGGAGTTCCAGTAATAAAAGGTGTTAAAACAGATAGCGAACGTTTTGCTGGTGCTGTAGAAACGTATTGTATTGAAGCGTTAATGCAAGACGGAAAAGCATTGCAAGCTGGGACATCTCACTTTTTAGGTCAGAATTTTGCAAAAGCTTTTGATGTTAAGTATACCACTAGAGAAGGTAAACAAGAGCATGTATGGGCTACCTCATGGGGAGTTTCTACAAGATTAATGGGAGCTTTAATTATGATGCATAGTGATGATAACGGATTAGTATTGCCTCCAAAATTGGCACCTATTCAGGTTGTTATTGTTCCAATACATAAAGGAGAAGAGCAATTGGATGCTATTTCTGAGCGTGTAAATCCATTAGTTAAAGAATTAAGGTCAAAAGGAATTTCTGTAAAATTTGATGATAGAGATACTTACAAGCCAGGTTGGAAATTTAATGAGTATGAGTTAAAAGGTGTGCCATTGAGATTGGCTATTGGAATGCGAGACATGGAAAATAACACCTATGAATTGGCTCGTAGAGATACGCTTTCTAAGGAAGTGGTTTCTGCAGATGGAGTTGTAGAAAGAATAGAAGGCTTGCTTGATGAGATTCAAGAAACAATTTATAAAAAAGCTGTAGATTATAGAGATAGTCATATTACAGAGGTGAATAATTTTGATGAGTTTAAAGAACTTTTAGAAACTAAAGGAGGATTTTTATCGGCACATTGGGATGGTACAACAGCTACAGAAGACAAGATAAAAGAGCTTACAAAAGCAACCATTCGTTGTATTCCTCTGAATTTCAAGGAAGAAAATGGCGTTTGTGTGTATTCTGGAAAGCCTTCCAAACAACGAGTTTTATTTGCAAAAGCGTACTAACTAAAAAAAAATAAAAAAAATCATTTCTAAGTATTGCATGATTTAAAAATAGTTGTATTTTTGCATCCGCAATTAAGGAAATAATGGTCCGTTCGTCTAGGGGTTAGGACGCCAGGTTTTCATCCTGGTAACAGGGGTTCGATTCCCCTACGGACTACAAAAGATTGAGTTCATTAAAATATACGGAGAATATCCGTAGCTCGAAAGAGCAATTGGTCCGTTCGTCTAGGGGTTAGGACGCCAGGTTTTCATCCTGGTAACAGGGGTTCGATTCCCCTACGGACTACTATAAAGTATAACATGGCGCAGGAGAAAATTTCTACTGTTTGTAAAAATTAAGAAAAGATGGCAAATCACAAGTCGGCATTAAAGAGAATTAGAAGAAACGAAGCAGTTCGTTTAAGAAATAAATATCAGCATAAAACTGTACGTAACGCAATCAAAAAATTACGTTCTACAGAGGATAAAAAAGATGCAGAAACTTTATTACCATCTGTTATCAGTATGATTGATAGATTAGCAAAGAAAAATATTATTCACGCTAACAAAGCTGGAAACTTAAAATCAGGATTGACTAGAAGAGTTACTGCCCTTTAAACATTAATTCTTAGTTATACAATATTATAAACGCTCCGCTACTTTGTGGAGCGTTTTTTTTAGTTTTTACACCCTGCTCGGGATTTAAACAATTGCTTCAGGAGAAGCTTTCTGTGAGGAATAATAAAAATAATTTACGCTTTAATATAAAAACAATACTATGGAAAACGGTATCTACGCAAAATTCAATACTTCAAAAGGAGAGATTCTTGTTAAATTAACATATGATAAAACACCTGGAACAGTAGGGAATTTTGTTGCTTTAGCAGAAGGAAATATGGAAAATAGTGTAAAGCCTCAAGGGCAGCCATATTACGATGGAATTACTTTTCATAGAGTAATTAACGATTTCATGATTCAAGGTGGGTGTCCGCTTGGAACTGGAACTGGAGATGCTGGATATAAATTTGATGACGAATTTGATAGTTCTTTAAGACATAATAGACCTGGAGTTTTATCAATGGCAAATGCGGGGCCTGGAACAAATGGTTCTCAGTTTTTTATTACCCATGTAGAAACCCCTTGGTTAGACGATAAGCATACTGTTTTTGGTTTTGTTGAAGAAGGACAAGATGTGGTTAATGCTATTGCTCAAGGAGATAAAATTGAAAGCTTAGAGATTGTTAGAGTAGGAGATGAAGCAGAAAAATGGAATGCAATAGAGGCTTTTAGAACTTTTGAAGGTTCTCGTGAAAAGCGTTTAGCGGAAGAAAAAGAAAAAGCAGAAGCTGCACTTGAAAAATTAGCTGCTGGATTTGATAAAACAGAAAGTGGCTTACGTTACAAAATGATCCAAAAAGGAAATGGTGTAAAAGCTGAAAAAGGTAAAACTGTTTCTGTGCATTATAAAGGGCAATTAGAAAATGGACAAGTATTCGATTCTTCTTACCAAAGAAATCAGCCTATCGATTTTACTTTAGGAGCTGGTCAGGTTATTTCTGGATGGGATGAAGGAATTTCTTTATTGCAAGTAGGAGATAAAGCTCGTTTTGTAATACCTGCACATTTAGGTTATGGCTCTAGAGGAGCTGGGGGTGTAATTCCGCCAAATGCTACTTTAATTTTTGATGTGGAATTGGTTAATGTAGGTTAAATAAGTGGTGTTAACTTATTAACTAGAATGGAGGTTTTTGGTTAAAACGTTGCGAATTTTTTTGGAACTTTAAGTAACCATAAATTCAATCATAATAATATAATATTTTAAAGTCCTGTTACACATTTGTGCAACAGGATTTTTTATATTTGAAACATGGCAAATCTAGAACAAACTAAACTGCAATATCCTATCGGGAAATACAAAGCCCCAGAAGTTATTACTTCTGATGATATTAAAAAATGGATTCAAACAATTGAGTTTTTTCCTGAGAAGCTAGAGGCTTTAGTGGAAGATTTTGATGATGGGCAATTAGATACTCCGTACCGCCCAGAAGGTTGGACTGCAAGGCAATTGATTCATCATTTAGCAGACAGCCATATGAATAGTTATATTCGTTTTAAATGGACTCTTACTGAAGATAAGCCTGTAATAAAAGCCTATTTTGAAGATAGATGGGCAGATTTAGAAGATGGTAAATATGATGATATTGAGATGACGTTACTACTTATTGAATCATTACATAAAAGATGGGCGTCTATGTTGAAAAAGTTAACTCCAGATCAACTAAAGCGTTCGTTTATTCATCCTGAAACTAATAAAGAAATTGCTTTGGATCAATTAATTTCTATCTACGATTGGCATTGCAGACACCATTTTGCGCATTTAAATAATCTTGCTTTACGAGAGGATTGGGTGTAAAACTAATGAGGGTGTAGGATTGCTTTGTTATTTTGTTGGAAGGTGTTTAATTCCTCATTGAGGGTTTTATTTCTCAGAGCCTGTTCTGACTGAGTATATCGAAGTGTTCTAAGTCGAAATGGATTAAATTATTTTCCTTTAAATACCTCGTAGGCTTGCCTCGAGGTAGTTGATTCAAATTCTTTTTTAGCATTGCTGTCCAATTTTTTCAAGTATCCATAATGCTTGTCCTAAATTTTATTTGAGATACTTAGACTTCCCGTTTTTTAGAAGGATAATTAATTTATGGTGCAAATACCTTTAGTGTTATTTGATGATTGCCTTGGTTTTTTGTGCTAAAATCTAAGAAAATTGTTTGTGTAGACCGAGTATAATTCATCACCTCTTACTTTCCGATTGAGAAAAGTAAGAGGTGATGATGTTTTTTATAGTGTTTTTATGTAGGAACTTTTATTTTTAATTAATTCCGATATTTCTTCTACTTTTTTAAAATCAGTGTCAACTAGCCAGATTTTTACAATTTGTTTAGTTAATTGTATGGAAAGATTAGCTTTGTTTTTATAGTTTCCACCATTACCATTTCCCGTAAAGAAACCCACTATATAACTTGTTGTAGAAATAAACCAATCAGTTTTTTCCGTATTTAGTTTCACACTTTTTATTTCAGCGTATGAGTAAGTTCCATTGTTTTTTGGTTCTGAAGCATCTATAACTTCAAACTCGTGTGTATTCAGAATAATTTTCAATTCTGGTTTATTCCTTAACTCAATAGTTTCTGTCATTCAGTGTTCAGTTTTTACTCATGCAAAAAATAAAGCGTAAAACTTTAATCGTCACATGTTGAATGAGTTTTGATTAGTCTAAGCTTAATCTAAATTAGGCTGCGGTGTTAATCTTAAATAAGGTTTAACCTCTTTAAATCCCTTTGTAAATATGTTTTTAGCATCCTCGCTAGAAATTGCTGGACTAATAACTACTTCGTCTCCATGTTTCCAATTTGCGGGAGTAGCTACTTTGTGGTATGCTGTTAATTGAAGCGAATCTATTACTCTTAAAAGCTCGTCAAAATTTCTACCTGTAGAAGCAGGATAAGTAATCATAAGCTTAACAGATTTATCTGGTGCTATAATATATACAGATCTAACGGTTAAGGTTGCATCAGCATTTGGGTGAATCATATCATATAATTCTGCTATTTTTCTATCTTCATCTGCAATAATAGGAAAATTAACTTCTGTGTTTTGTGTTTCGTTAATATCGTTAATCCATCCTTTGTGAGATTCTACTCCGTCAACACTTAATGCAATTACTTTTGTGTTTCTCTTTTCAAATTCATCTTTATATTTAGCTACGGTACCTAATTCTGTAGTACAAACGGGAGTGTAATCTGCTGGATGAGAAAAAAGGATTCCCCAGCTGTCTCCTAAATAATCATGAAAATTGATTTCTCCTACAGATGTTTGTGCAGAAAAGTTTGGTGCTTTATCTCCTAATCTTAGTGTTGCCATGTCTATTTGATTTAATTATTACTCTACAAAGTTACTAGATTAATAGTTTTGCTCAGATTTTTTATTGATAAAAGATTGTTAAAGAACTAATTTTAGTTTGCTCTATAATTTAAATGCAATGCTTAGCGCTTGTTTTTATATAAAGTTTCTTAAAATGTTACTAGGAGGTTATTTCCATTTAATATTGCATCCCATGCTTGGTTTCTGGGTTTTATAGATTCTTTTTCCCATAATAGCTGCATCTATTGCGCTTCGGATATCTCTTCCAGTAATTGGCATGCTATTTCCTGGTCTGGAATCGTCAAACTGACCACGGTAAACAAGTTCTAAATTAGCGTCAAAAACATAAAAATCTGGGGTGCATGCCGCATCATATGCTTTAGCTATTTCTTGAGTTTCATCATATAAATAAGGAAAGTCATATCCATTTTCTTCCGCAGTTATTTTCATTTTTTCAGGACTATCTTCAGGATATTTTTCAACATCATTGCTAGAAATAGCAACAAAATTAACATCACTATCAGTATAGTCGTTTACAAGTTTTGCTATTTCTTTGTTTAGATGTTGAACATATGGACAATGGTTGCAGATAAACATTACAACGGTTGCTTTTTCGCCATATACATCGCTTAATTTTAATTTCTTGCCAGAAACCGTGTCTAAAAGATTAAAATTTGGTGCTTTTGTACCAAGTGGTAACATATTGCTTTCTGTTCTTGCCATGGTTAAATTTTCTGTTTCTTGTAAATTACAAATAAGAAATTGTTTTAAAAAAGAGTTTGGCAAGTACTTTATAAAAACCTTTCTAAATCATAAAAAAAGATTAAATTTTTGGACACTCTTTTTGTTGTTTGTAACTTTTATTGAAACCAAAGAAAAAGAACAATGGAAAAGTCATATGAAAGTTTATCGGTAGCTATTGAAGCATTAAAAAAAGAGGGTTATACAGAAGATTATAACTTATGCGATGCTGGCGTGGAAAATAAATCAAGAAAGAAAATACATAAAGCTGAAGAGTTAGAAATTGTAAAACATTATCGTTTTGAAGGAATGACGAATCCAGATGACAGTTCGGTATTGTATGTTATTGAAACTTCAGAAGGGGATAAAGGTCTTTTGGTAGATGCGTATGGGGCATATTCTGGAAACGTATCTCGAGAAATGATAGAAAAATTAAAACCTAAACATTGATTAGATTAAAATTAAAATGACAGATTTAAGTTGGAGTGATTTCCAAAAAGTAGAAATGCGTGTAGGAACGGTTATAGAAGTAAAGGATTTTCCAGAAGCAAGAAATCCAGCCTACAAATTGAATATTGATTTTGGAGCAGAAATAGGTGTCCGAAAAACATCAGCTCAAATTACAAAACGGTATAAAAAAGAGGATTTAGTAAATAAGCAAGTAATTGCAGTTGTGAATTTTCCTAAAAAACAAATAGCAAATTTTATGAGTGAATGCTTGGTTATTGGAGCAGTAGGAGAGGAAGGAGATGTAGTACTCCTAAATCCAGATTTTAAAGTTGAAAATGGTTTAAGAATAGGTTAATCCTTTGTAGAAGGTATATTCTCCTGAGCTGATTATTAATTTAAAAACAATAAAAAGGCTGTCTGAAATTATTTCAGACAGCCTTTTGTGTTTTGAGATTGACGTTTTTTATATGTCGTCGAAACTAATATCTGTAAACTTTTCAGTAGTCACTTCTTCTAAATTAGAGCCATCTTCTTCATCAGAATAAGTTTCCTTTTTAAAATCTTTTTGATGACGTTCAGAAATTACTTCTTCACCTTTTTCATTAATAACAAAGTCAATCATTTCTTCTAAATTCTCTTTAAAAGCAGCAAAATCTTCTTTGTATAGATAAATCTTGTGTTTCTTGTAGTGGTAAGATCCGTCGTCATGGGTAAATTTCTTACTTTCAGTAATTGTTAAGTAATAATCTCCCGCTTTCGTTCCTCTAACATCAAAGAAGTAAGTTCTTCTTCCAGCTCTCAACACTTTAGAGAATATCTCATCTTTCTCTACAAAACCTTTATCGCTCATAATTCCTCTAAATACTTTTTATTATTGTTAACAAAATCAAAAATGTGAAAAAAAATGAAATGAAACAACAATTTTTCTAGTTTTCTTTTTCTGACAGCTGATTTAAGTATAGTTCATGGTAATACCCTTTTTTGGTTATTAGCTGATTATGAGTTCCTTGCTCTGTAATTTCACCATCTTCTAAGACAATAATTTTATCTGCATTTTTAGCTGAAGAAATACGATGACTTACAATAATTGTGGTGCTTTTCTCTGAAACTTGCTTTAAATTAGTTAAAATTTCCTCCTCTGTTTCGGTGTCAACAGCAGATAAGCAGTCGTCGAATAAATATATTTTAGGTTTTTTAATCAAAGCTCTCGCTATAGAAACACGTTGTTTCTGACCTCCACTAAGTGTTAAACCTCTTTCTCCAAGTACAGTATCGTATTTTTTAGTAAACTCAATAATATTTTTATGTACTGCTGCTTTTTTGGCAGCGGTTTCTATTTCTTCTTGTGTGGCATTTTTATAGCCGAATTTAATATTGTTTCCAATAGAGTCGGAAAATAAAAAGGCATCTTGTGGAACGGCACCTATTTCATTTCTTAAATCTGTTAGGTTTAAGGTTTCTATAGGTTTGTTATCTATTAGAATGCTTCCAGAAGTAACATCATAAAGTCTGCCGATAAGGTCTAGTATGGTAGATTTTCCAGAGCCAGTTTTTCCTATAATAGCAAATGTTTCTCCTTGATTTATGGTAAACGAAACATTTTTTAATGCGGTAATATTAGTGTCGTCATAAGTAAAAGTAACGTCCTTAAATTCAATTTTGCCATTTATTTCTGAAGGTTCTTCTGTAGGGTTTTTTATTTCAGGATCAAGATCTAAAAACTCATTAATCCTTTTTTGAGAAGCTTCTGCACGTTGTACTATTGAGGTAACCCAGCCAACAGTTGCTACGGGCCAAGTAAGCATATTTACGTAAATAATAAATTTTAGAATAACTCCAGTAGTAGCAATTTCACCATTTATATATTGCATCCCACCAACATAAATAACAAAAATATTACTGATTCCAATTAACAAAAGCATCAAAGGAAAAAACCAAGCATTTACTTTGGCTAAATCCATATTTGTATTCTTACCTTCTAGAGCTAACTCATCTACTTGAGCTCCGATTCTTTTTTCTATTCCGTAGGCTTTTATTACAGAAATTCCAGAAAAAGATTCTTGTGTAAATGTTGATAATTTAGAAAGGTATTGCTGTACTTTGGTGCTTCGTTTATGAATTATTTTACTGATATTATATATTAAGACCGATAAAATAGGAAGCGGAATAAGTGTATATGCAGCTAGTTTTGGTGCAGTATAAAACATTAAAGGAATTACACATAAAAATAAGGTAATGGTTTGAATGCTATATAGAATTGCAGGGCCAGCATACATACGTACTTGTCCTACATCTTCACTAATACGATTCATCAAATCTCCAGTTCTATTTTTCTTGTAAAAGTTTAATGAGAGTCGTTCATACTGCTCGTAAACTTCATTTTTTAAGTCAAATTCAATATATCTTGATATATTAATAATGGTTTGACGCATTAAAAAAGTAAACAAAGCAGAGAGTGCTGCCGAGCCAATAATGATGATTATATAGCGTAAAAGTTTGGCTTTAACTGTAGAAAGATCAGCGTTTTCATTTAAGATATATTCCTCTACAGCGTTCACAGATTGCTCTACATATTCTGGTAAAACTAATTTAAAGACCGTAGCAAGAATAGTAATAAAAACCCCAATGATTAATTTCCACTTATATTTCTTAAAGAATTTGTTAATATATTTTAGTTCCTTCATTACTTTACTCTAAAATCGATTTTTTTGATAAATCCTCAATATGAGGGCTATTTTTAGCTTTTATGTTGAAATATTCGTATTTTTGCGCCGTTATATTGTCGATTTAAAAATATAAAGCAAATAAAAAACGAAAATTAATATGGTGTCAGAAATTATAAATCCTACAGAACTTAAAAAAGTTGATCCAGTGTTTGGTCAACTTTCTTTTAACGATCATGAGCAGATTGTTTTCTGTCAGGACAAAGATACAGGATTAAAAGCAATAATAGGAATTCATAACACAGTTTTAGGACCTGCTTTAGGAGGTACTAGAATGTGGAATTATGAAAATGAATGGGAAGCTTTAAACGATGTTTTACGTCTTTCTCGTGGAATGACTTATAAATCAGCTATTACTGGATTAAATCTTGGTGGTGGAAAAGCCGTAATTATTGGAGATGCAAAAACGCAGAAAAATCCTGCGTTAATGAAACGTTTTGGGGAGTTTGTACATTCTTTAAGTGGGAAATATATTACTGCTGAAGATGTTGGAATGGAAACTGCCGATATGGATACTGTTAGAGAGGTTACACCTTATGTAACAGGAATCTCTGAGGAAAAAGGAGGTGCTGGAAACCCGTCGCCAATTACCGCATACGGTGTGTTTATGGGGATGAAAGCAGCTGCAAAGTACCAATTTGGAGATGATAGTTTAGAAGGAAAAAGAGTTTTAGTACAAGGGGTTGGTCACGTAGGAGAGACTTTAGTAGACCACTTATACAATGAAGGTGCACAATTGTTTATTTCTGATATAAATGAAGCAAGACTTTTAGAGTTAAGCAAAAAGTACAAAGCACAGATTATAGCAGGAAATGAAATTTTTAATCAGGATTTAGATGTATATGCTCCTTGTGCTTTAGGTGCTACTATAAATGATGCTACTGTAAATGAAATTAAAGCTAAAGTAATTGCAGGAGCAGCTAATAATCAGCTTGCAGATGAGAAAGTTCATGGAGCTATCTTAAAAGAAAGAGGAATTGCATATGCTCCAGATTTCTTAATTAATGCAGGAGGAATTATAAATGTATATGCAGAATTAGAAGGATATGATAAAAAAGAAATCCTTAGAAAAACTGAAAATATTTATAAAACTACCCTAGATATTTTTAGTCATGCAGATAAAAATGAGTGTACTACACATCAATCTGCGCTAAGCATTGCACAAAGCAGAATAGATAACCGAAAATTAGCATTGAAAAAATAAGAAGGTTTCTAAAATAATATTATTTTTGCAGGGCGAAAGGATAATTCCTTTTCGCCCTTTTTATTGGATGTCTTCAACTTTTTTTTGAGGTATTCAAAATAAATAAAACTAATTTCGACATTTATGTCGTGTAATCGTGCCCTTAAAAAGGGTTAATTTAGGTAAGAAAGTTCTTAAGCATGTTAACAAGAAGACACATCAGAGTTAAAGTAATGCAATCTGTTTATGCATTCATTCAATCAAAAAACACTGATTTAGGTAAAGAAGAAAAATTTTTATCATCCAGTATGGAGAATATGTACAATTTGTACTTAACGCTCGTAAGTTTACTGGTTGAAGTACAAAAAACGGCTGAAGAGCAACTTACCCTATCCCAAAAAAAATACCTCGCTACAAATGAGGAGAAAAATCCGAAACGCAAATTTATTGATAACCCAATTTTACAGCAATTAGTAAACGATACTGTTTTAGCTGAAAAATTGGAAAATAGACATATAAGTTGGGAGTTAGATGAAGAGTATGTAAAAATTATTTACAGAGCTATTCTTGAAAGCGATCTATATAAGGAGTATATGGCTAAAGAAGCTACCGATTTTAAAGATGATAAAAAACTAATATTAGATTTATATCAAAAGGTTATTGCGCCCAATGAAAAGTTATACGAATATATAGAAGACAAAAAACTTACTTGGGTTGACGACCTTCCGTTAGTAAACACGCTTTTAGTGAAGATGATTAAGAAGCTCAAGAAAGATGCTCCTGAAGATTATTTCCATCCTTCATTATTTAAAGATCAAGATGATAAGATTTTTGCAAGTGAATTGTTTAAGAAGACTATTTTAAATGATGAAAGAATTCAGCAAGAAATAGAAGGAAAAACTCCAAATTGGGATACCGATAGAATTGCAGAATTGGATGCTATTTTATTGAAAATGGCAATATGCGAGTTTTTGAAATTCCCTTCCATTCCTGTTAAGGTTACTATTAATGAATATTTAGAAATAGCCAAAGAATACAGTACTCCAAAGAGTAGTATTTTTATAAATGGAATTTTAGATAAATTGGTAAAAGAGTACGAAGCTAACAATACGTTAAATAAGTCCGGTAGAGGTTTGATGTAATTAAAATATTACTACTTTTGTTGATTAATGCTAGGGGTTTTTAATATAATCCTCAAAAATTAACCACTTATTAAAAATTAAAATCTTTTAAAAATGAAAAAAGTCTTTTTAATATTAACGATTGCAGCAGCAGTTAGTTTTACATCTTGTAAAGACAATGCAACTAATAAAGTAAATTCTGACAATGTTGCCAAAGCAGAGCAACGTGACGAAGCAGCTAAAAAAATGCCAGTAATGACATTTGAAGAAACAGAATTTGATTTTGGAAACATTCCTCAAGGACAAACAGTGGAAAAAGTTTTCAAATTTAAAAATACTGGAGACGCTCCTTTAGTAGTTACCGATGCAAAAAGTAGTTGTGGATGTACAATCCCACAAAAACCAGAAGCACCAGTTGCTCCAGGAGAGACAGGAGAAATTTTAGTAAAATACAATGGTAGTGGAAGAAATGCAGTAACTAAAACAGTTACTATTACTGCTAATACCGAAAAAGGAACAGAACAATTAAGAATAAAAGCGTTTGTAGAAGCTAAAGATGCTGCAGCGCTACCAAAAGCATAAGCATAAATAAATAAATTTTAATGGAAGCAATAAATCAGTTTGCACCTTTTCTTTTAATTTTTGCTGTGATGTATTTTTTTATGATACGTCCACAGATGAAAAAACAAAAACAAGAAAAGAAGTTTGCACAAGAATTAAAGAAAGGAGATCGTGTAGTTACTAAAAGTGGTCTTCATGGTAAAATAGTAGATTTAAACAACGATAATACGTGCATTATCGAATCGATGGCAGGTAAAATGAAGTTTGAACGTTCAGCACTTTCTTTAGAGCTTTCTCAAAAATTAAATGCACCAGCAACGCCTGTTAAAGAAAAGAAATAAGCGTTAAGAGAAATAAAATAAAAAGCACCAATTTTAAAAAATTGGTGCTTTTGCTTTTTAAGGAATTCAGATTCTGCTAGGATTAGCTTTTCTTGTATTTAACATAAAGTCCTTTGCCTTGTTCTATTAAAGGAATTATTTTGTTGATTCTGTTTTGTTGGGTAGTTTCTTTTTTTGCTTCAGCAATGTACTCATGATATTCTCTTTGCTTTCCTTTGGTAAGCTCCATAAAGCACTTTTTTAGTTCTAAATTCTCTTCAAGTGCAAGCATCAATGCATGAGATTGGATTTCCTTTTTCTTCGGAATTACTACAGATTTTCCTTCTTTATGATTAAAAATAGCTTCGTTGAGATATGTTTTAATCAGATTTATATTTATTTCTTCAACCGATTTGAAGCGCCATTGTCTTAACGCAACTGTTTTTCCTTCCTGAGCATTTATTAAAACTTTAGCTTTATCTTTTAGCAAGGCGCCGTTATGAAACCACAATCCAACATAGGATTTAAAAGCTGCAATTCCCACTATATTTTTATTTGATAGCGTATAGGTAGGAACTCCCCATTTTATAGTTTCTTCCATTTCTGTTGTATTTATAACAGAACGAAGCATGGAGAGTTCTTCTTTCCATGGTACGTTTGAAGCAATATATTCTTCTACATTATTAGGCTTCGTCATTATAATATTTAGCAGTTAGCTCAATAATTTTTACAATTACATCGGTGGCTCTTTTCATGCTTTCTACGGGGACATATTCGTACCTTCCGTGGAAATTATGTCCGCCAGCAAATATATTAGGGCATGGAAGTCCCATATAAGAAAGTTGAGAACCATCTGTTCCGCCACGAATAGGTTTTATAAGAGGTTCAATTTCTAAATCCTTCATGGCTTGTTCTGCAATGTCAACAATATGCATAACAGGCTCGATCTTTTCTTTCATATTATAGTATTGGTCTTTTATTTCAATAGAAATAATATCTCCAAAACGTTCTGTTAAGTCAAAAACTACACGTTGTAATAGTTCTTTTCTGGCATCAAACTTATCTCGGTCATGGTCTCTTATAATCCCGTTTATTTCGGCATATTCCACATCTCCTTTAAAATCGTAAAAGTGAAAAAAGCCTTCTCGGTAACTAGTAAATTGTGGCATTTCTTTTTTAGGCATTAATGATAAAAATTCGTTTGCTATGATTACTGCGTTTATCATTTTACCTTTTGCATAGCCAGGATGTACGCTTTTGCCTTGTACTTTTATTTTGACAGAAGCGGCATTAAAATTTTCATATTCAAGTTCTCCAATTTGAGACCCGTCCATGGTGTATGCCCATTGTGCTCCAAATTTTTTGACATCAAATTTATGAGCGCCCCTACCAATCTCTTCATCTGGAGTGAAGGCAACTCTTACAGGGCCGTGGTGAATATGAGCATTATTAATTAAGTATTCCATAGCAGTAACAATTTCTGTTATTCCTGCTTTATCATCGGCACCTAATAAGGTATTCCCATCGGTGGTTATGAGGGTTTGTCCTTTATATTGTTTTAAATCGCTGAAATAATTAGGAGAAAGGATAATGTTTTTTTCTTCGTTTAAAATAATGTCATTTCCATCATAATTCTCTATAATTTGCGGATTTACATTGGTTCCAGAAAAATCTGGAGAGGTGTCAAAATGCGAAATAAATCCAATAGTAGGCACTTCTCTGTCGAGATTTGAGGGAAGCGTAGCCATAACATAAGCGTTTTCATCAATAGAAACATCTTCCATGCCAATAGCTTTTAATTCTTCGGCTAGTTTATTGGCAAGATTCCATTGCTTTTCTGTGCTTGGTGTAGTGTTACTATTAGGATCGGACTGAGTGTCTATTTTTACATAGCTTATAAAACGGTCAATTATATTTTGCATAGAATTCTTTTTTATCAAAAATAATATATTAGTTGGAATGTGGATTATTTGTAGGGCGGAATATTAAATCCCTCATTGAGGGTTTTGTTCCCCAGAGCCTGTCCTGAGTATCTTGAAGGGTTCTACGTCGAAATGGATTAAAATATTTTTTCTTTGAATACCTCGTAGGTTTGCCTCGAGGTAGTTGCTAGTTAATAACTGGCACTAGTACCTAGCCCCGATTGAGCGTACTACCGTGTAGTAGTGAAAGCGGGCAACAGCTTACCCTAAAAAAACAAAGACATAATGCTTCATAAATTAATTATTAAAAAGAAAGCATTAATTTTTAAGTTTAAGTATTTTTGCGCAAACAAGCATATCCATGTATAAATTACTGATAAGACCTATATTTTTTCTTTTTGACCCAGAAGCGGTACATCATTTTACATTTTCGGTTGTTAAATTTATAAATAGAATTCCTGGAGTTTCGGCTTTACTGCGAGCTATTTATTTAATTGATGACAAACGATTAGAGCGTGAAGTATTTGGATTGAAGTTTAAAAATCCAGTTGGATTGGCGGCTGGATTTGATAAAGATGCAAAATTATATAAGGAATTTTCAAATTTTGGATTCGGATTTATAGAAATTGGAACATTAACACCTAAACCGCAACCTGGAAACCCTAAAAAACGATTGTTTAGATTAATAAGCGATAAGGCAATTGTAAATAGAATGGGGTTTAATAATGGAGGTGTTGAGGAGGCTGTTGCCCGTTTGAAGTCTAATAAAAATGTTTTAATTGGTGGGAATATTGGAAAAAATAAAGTTACCCCCAATGAAGATGCTGTTGAAGATTATAAAATTTGTTTTGAAGCATTGTATCCTTATGTTGACTATTTTGTAGTAAATGTAAGTTCTCCAAACACTCCTAATTTACGTGCATTACAAGATAAAGAACCTTTAACGGCCTTATTAAACACGTTGCAGCAATTAAATGAGAAGAAGGAAAAAGCAAAACCTATTTTATTGAAAATAGCTCCAGACCTAACCGATAGTCAGTTACTAGATATTGTAGACATTGTTATTACTACCAAAATTGCTGGCGTTATTGCAACCAATACTACTATTAGTAGGAAAGGGTTAATTTCCGAGAATAAAAATGAAATGGGAGGGATGAGTGGAATGCCGCTTAGAGAACGTTCTACTGCGGTGATAAAATTTCTTGCTGAAAAAAGTAATGGGGCGTTTCCTATTGTTGGTGTTGGCGGGATTCATTCTCCTGAGGATGCTATTGAAAAATTAAATGCTGGAGCCTCTTTGGTTCAGCTGTATACTGGTTTTATTTATGAGGGGCCAGCTATTATCAAAAAAATAAATAAAGCCATTCTTAAAAAGTAACTATTTTGGATATAGAAGTGTTAACTGCATTTGTTTTGGCATCGGCTGCTTTGGCTGTTGCACCAGGTCCAGATAACATTTATGTACTCATGCAAAGTATGGTGCATGGACGTAAAAGCGGAATTGCTACGGTATTGGGATTAATGTCGGGCTGTTTGGTACATACAACTTTAGTGGCTTTTGGAGTTTCTGTTATTATTAAGCAAAACGAAATTTTGTTTACTATTCTTAAAGTATTTGGTGCATTATACCTATTGTATTTGGCTTATAGTGTTTATAGAAGTAGTGATGTAATTGATTTGTCTAATAATAAGGTTTCAAAAAAATCTTTTAAATCTCTCTTTGTACAAGGTTTTTTTATGAATGTTCTCAATCCTAAAGTTTCTATTTTCTTTTTGGCTTTCTTTCCAGGGTTTTTATTTAGTAATTCTATAAATTCAATTTATCAGTTATATATATTAGGAGGAATCTTTATAATTGTTTCGTTTTTTGTGTTCTTATTTATTGTTTTATTGGCAAGTAAAGTTGCTTCTTATATTATGACTCATAAAAATATTGGGCTGTTGTTTAAATGGCTTCAAATAATAGTTTTTATTACAATAGCATTTTTTATTTTCGTTTAGGGTTAATTTTCTTTCATTTTCTTTACATATAATATAGTTTTTTTTCTATTCTAAGTAATTTTTTTACTTCATGAAAGATAAAGATTACACGAAAAGTTGAATAATTTATTCACTTTAGCAAGTAATTTTGTTTTTCATCGAGATTTAGTTGGAAAATTTTAAAGCATTAATACTTTTACACTGTTGTTAAGAAATTCTTAATGAACACTGCCCCAGAATGAGAGTATGCTATTAGTTCTTCCCCCGAACGCTCTAGATTATTAATATTTTAACCATTTAAATATCTATCTATTATGAAAAAAGTAATTTTTTGCGCTGGGGCGCTATTGTGTGGAGCTACAATGATGGCTCAAAGTAACTTCGGTTTATCAACTCAGGTTGGAACTGAAAATGAAGTAACTGTTAGTCAGACTGGTACATTAAATGCCTCTCTTGTTGGACAAGATGGTGTTAAGAACGAAACTACTGTAACTCAAGTAGGTTTTGCGAGTGCAGCTTTAGTTACTCAAGACGGTCGCCGTAACTCTGCGGATGTTAACCAAGCTATGGGGCCATTAAACCTTGCTATTGTTGATCAAGACGGAAGAAGAAATGAGGCCGATGTTGATCAAATTGGGGTATTAAACGTTGCTTCAGTTAGTCAAGACGGTAGAAGAAACTCTTCTACTCAATTCCAATTAGGTGCTGGTAACTTAGCTGTTGATAGCCAAACAGGAAGAAGAAATGATGCAGACACGTATCAATTAGGTTTTCTTAACCAGAGTTATGTAACTCAAGATGGTCGTAGAAACTCTGCATTAGCTGTTCAAACTGGTATTGGTAACATGAGTAATGTAAATCAATCAGGAATGGATCACCGTGCTTTAACAGTTCAGACTGGTACTGGGAACATGAGTGGAATTACTCAAACTGGTGATGCTCACTTAGCTGTTTCTCTTCAAGCAGGTTCTGGTAATATGGCTACTTACACTCAGTCAAACTAAGAACAATTTTAGTTAATTAACACACTAATAAAGCTAGTAAGGGGTTTTCCCTTACTAGTTTTTATATAGCCAAAATGAAAGCAATAAATAAAATATTTATAGTTATTGGATTGATGTGTTCCTTGAGTACTTTTTCGCAATCTCCTAACGAAAAAGATTTTAAAAAAAATAGAATGCTAAATCAGCATTTAATTTCTTCTCAACAGAATAATTCATCCTCTTCTGTAGCATTAGCATACAATGTAAATAGTGTTAATATACAGCAAGTTGGTCATTATAATTCCATAAAAGTGAATTATGTATCTAAAAATTCTTCCTCTGAGTTAACTCAATATGGGAACTCAAATAAAATTACTCAATACAAAAACTCCCAAACACTTAACGAAAAAATTTAT
Organism: Galbibacter orientalis DSM 19592; assembly: GCF_000260115.1. Taxonomy (GTDB): domain Bacteria; phylum Bacteroidota; class Bacteroidia; order Flavobacteriales; family Flavobacteriaceae; genus Galbibacter; species Galbibacter orientalis. The sequence continues at coordinate 1,883,065 of NZ_JH651379.1, forward strand.
CAGAAAGGTACTAACAATGAAGTATTTGAAATTTCAAATAGGCCAATGGAGTCCTCCAATTCTCAGGTAGTACAAAAGGGTACTAATTTACGTGTAGAAAAATATGGCACCAATAGTATTGGCGCTAATATGAAAATTAATATGGACGGTACTAACAGGACAGTTATTATTAGAAATTTTTAGGAAATAAAATGTGGTAACAATAGTAAGACTTATAGTTTGTGTTGCCATTTATTTAATGGGAACTCTAGTTAACGGTCAGAACTTTAATAAAGAAGTTGATGCTCAAATAGTAGTGGGTGGCCCTAAAGAAGCTATGTTTTTATTATCTGGATATGCAGAGAATAAAACAAATACAAGCTATAGTTTGTCTTATAAATTCTCTAGTATAACAAAGGTGAATGATAGTTCTATACTAAAAGAAACTAAAGAAAATAGATTTACACTACAGCCTTTTGAGACTAAAAAAATAGACGAATTTCTTATAGAAAAGAATGACTCAGTACAATCTATAGCCTTATTGTTATTGTATAATGAAGGGGAACTGATAAGTACAAAAAGGGTTTTAGTTAATCCAAAAGAAGAGGAGCAGTCTAAGCAGTCTTATAATAAAATGAATGAAGGGATTAAATTGAGAGGTTTTGTAAATGATAATACCAAAACAAAGGCAGGGAGAGACTTTTATAATTTTTTCTATCAAAACTATAATATGAGTCCAATTCAGTCTGATAAAATTGTAAAGATTGAAGAAATTGTAAGTTTTGGAAGAACTACAAGGTTAACGGTTAAAGTGGGAGACGATTTAGTATATCAGTTTTTTGCGCAACCCAAATTAGACTTTTTAAAGGAGCAAGCTAAAAATGCTTTAATGAGAGTAAACCAGTACATATACCAACAAAAGCAACGTAACGAATATCAAGTAAAATATTAAACTCTAACAATGAAAACACTAGTAATATTAACGCTATTATTTACCTTCTCAGGGCTGTCTGCACAAGCATTAGTGTATACGCCTAAGAATCCAAATTTTGGTGGAAACAGCTATAATTATCAATGGTTGTTGAGTTCTGCAGATGCACAAAATTCTTTTGAGGACCCAGATGGAGATGATGCATTCGATCAAAAAACACAATTAGAATCTTTTAAAGAAAATCTAAATGCCCAAATTTTAAGTCAGCTAAGTAGGAAATTATTTGAAGATGAGTTTGGAGATGGCCCTATAGAGGCTGGGCGTTATAATTTCGGAGGGTTGGCTGTAGATGTATATCCTTCAAATGGAGGATTAATTGTAGATATTTTAGATACCGAAACAGGAGAGCAAACCCAGGTCGTAGTACCAAATTAATGATGAATTATGTTTTATCGAATCTTAACCATTATTACTTTATTATTCTTAACAAGCTGTGGTTCTTATTTTAATCAGCCAGTAGATTTTACAGAGGCTAGAATAGGAGAAAATACAGACGTTACAAAACGCCTCAATAATTTGCCAGAGCCTAAAGAAAAGGTTGTTGTAGGGGTTTATAATTTTAGAGACCTTACTGGGCAATACAAACCAACAGAATTAGGAAGCACTTTTAGTACAGCTGTAACTCAAGGAGGTACAGCTATTCTAATAAATGCCATGGAAGATTCTGGATGGTTTACTCCAATAGAACGAGAAAATATTGGAAACCTATTAAATGAGCGTAATATTATTCGTTCTACCAGAGAGGAGTACCAAGGAAATCAAGGGCAACCCAATGTGCCTCCATTGTTATTTGCGGGAGTGCTCTTTGAAGGGGGAATTGTTTCTTACGATTCTAATATTATTACTGGGGGAATGGGAGCTCGTTATTTTGGTGTTGGCGGGAGTACGCAATACCGTCAAGATCGAGTTACAGTATATTTAAGAGCAATTTCTACGTCCAGTGGTAAAATCCTTAAAAATATTTATGTTTCTAAAACCATACTTTCTCAGGCGTTAGATGCAAGTTTGTTTAAATATGTAAAGTTTCAGCGACTTTTAGAGGCCGAAGTAGGTTTTACTAGAAATGAGCCTGTGCAATTGGCAGTAACGGAAGCTATAGAAAAAGCAGTGGAAGGTATGATTGTAGAGGGGATTGAATCGGATCTCTGGCATGCTAAAGATGGGGGAGAAGTTGAGGAAATATTGGTAAATCAATATAAAGAGGAAAAAGAGGAGGCAGAACTAACTAAATTATACGATAGAAAATATATAAACAGACTGTACAATAGTACCATAGGGATAAGTGTTGGGGGAGCTCTAATTTCTGGAGATTACAATGCCGCAGAATTAAGACCTTCATTTAAGTTTGATTATAATTATAGGATTTCTCCTTATTTCTCCTACAATATTAGTAGTAGTTTTTTTGAGCTTAATAATAAAGTTAGATACAGCAGGAAATTTGCTTCTATAGATTCAAATCTGGGAATTACTTTTTTACCAAACGACGACTTAACTCCTTATGTATACGGAGGAGGGGGAATTCTTTTTGGTTTTGATAATGATGATACCCCAGCAGATAGCGAAAGCACCTTTTTTAAAATGCAATATGGAGTAGGTTTAGAATACTTTGTTAATCAGAAGTTCTCTGTTAAGTTATTTGCAGATCAAAATATAACTTTTTCAGACGACTTAGATTATTTGGTGAATGGAACTAGAGATGATTATTATTTCAATTTCGGAATTGGGGTCAATTTTACTCTAGGTGTTAAAAATAAATTTCAATCGAAAAAATAAAAAATCATAGTATGAACCTATTTAGACAATTCATATTCATAGTACTAATAGTAAGTGTGATTGCATGTAGCGAAGATACTGTAGATAATTATGGAACTGGTGTTATTACAGGCAAGGTGGTGCTGGAAGGAGATAATAGTCCTCTTGAAAACGTAAAAGTATCAACAAGTCCAAGTTCTACAACCGTTTTTTCTGATGAAAATGGAGATTTTATATTAAATGAAATAGTAGAGGGAGATTATTCTGTTCAAGCGCAAAAAACGGGTTATATAACTGGAGTAGAGGGTGCTACCTTAAAGGCTGGACAAACAATTAATGTTATTTTTGAACTTCAGACAGAAACAGCCAACAATAAACAACCTTCAGCTCCAGAGTTATTATTTCCTGAAGATGAAGCTACAAACCAAGAATTAGAAATACAATTTGCTTGGAATTCTGTAGATAAAGAGGGCGATGAACTAACTTATAAGTTAGAGTTAAAAAATAGTGTAAATAGTGATGTTATTACCATTGAAGATATAAAAGATACCTTATATACTATTTCTGAATTAAATTATGGATATAAATATTTTTGGCAAGTCTCAGCTTCAGACAGTATTAACGGACCAGTTTTAAGTAAAGTGCAAACCTTTAAAACAAAGCCCTTACCAGCTTACGGTTATGTGTTTGTAAGAGAAATAGATGGAAATAATGTGATCTTTTCTATAGATGAAGAAGGAAATGAGAATCAGCTTACAAGTAGTGCTTTAAATAGCTTTAGGCCAAAGCTAAATGCTAGAGGGAATAAAGTAGCTTTTTATAGAACAGTTTCTGGGATGACTCAGCTATTTACTATGGATTTAGATGGGAGTAATTTAAAACAACTTACAAAATCTATCCCAGCAAATTCTATAAATAATGAAGAGATTGGATTTTGTTGGGCAGATAGAGATGCTGCAATTATATACCCTAATTTCGAAAATCTCTTTAAAATTAATATAAACGGCGGTGATAGTCAGCTTATATACACCGCACAAAGTGGGCGTTATATTATGGATGCTGCTCAAAGTTTGGATCGGTCAAAAATAGCTGTATTGGAAACTAATATTTCTGGATATGAAGGCTCTGTGTATGTTGTAGACGCTTCTGGAGCTCTTTTAACTACTGTTATTAGCGGGGTAAAAGGAGCCGTTGGGGGAGTAGATATTTCAATAGATGGAAATAAAGTTTTGTATACGCATGATATTTCTGAGTTTGAAAATGAAAATCAAAGAATGCTAAATTCAAAAGTATTCTTATATGATATTGCCTTGGGAACGGCAACAAATATTAGCGATAATAAGCCAAATGGAACTAATGATACAGATCCTAGCTTTTCTGCTAATGAGGCAGCTATACTTTTGGTAAATGCTCCTAATAACAACACAAATGCTACTACAGCAACCACGGTGGAAATAGAAGAAGACAATACGCCAGGAGGTAGAGAGGCTTTAGTTGAAAATTCTAAAATGCCAAGTCAATAGTCAGAAATAAACTGTGTCTAAATAAAGATAACGCAGCCATAGAAAATACTTGTGTAAGCTAAGTAGGTTGTTTACCTTTGATTTAAACCTGATAGATTTTGATAAAAGACCATTTTATTTTTGATATGGACGGAGTTATTGTAGATAGCGAACCGGCTCATAAAGAAATATTGAAGAAAGTTTTTGAGGAATTGAGTTTAGATTTTTCCGATGCTTACCATCAAACATTAGTTGGGATGGCAGCCATTCCTATGTGGGAAAAAATTAAGTTGGATTTTGATATAGAAACTAATGCCAGAGAATTGATGAATTTTCATAAAGAGTTTCTTTTTATCGAAATGGACGCTCAAAGTGTTGAAGCTGTTCCTGGAGTTTTAGATTTTCTTCAGCAATTAAAAACTTTAGATTTTAGAATTTCATTAGCATCGTCTTCTTCCATTAAGCTTATTGAGCAATTTATAAACAACCTTGAAATAACTTCTTATTTTGATTATTTGGTGAGTGGGGAAAATGTGGTAAGAAGCAAGCCCAATCCTGATATTTTTTTAAAAGTAGCCGATAATTATAAGGTGGATCCAGCTCGATTTTTGGTAATTGAAGATAGTCGAAATGGAGTGAAAGCAGCTAAAGCAGCTGGAATGACTTGTATTGGGTTTAGGAATGTAAATTCTGGAAACCAAGATTTGTCATCTGCAGATATTATTGTTGATTCTTTTGCTGAATTAACTTCAGAAAAAATAAAACAATTGGCTTCTTAATGGAATCTGTAAAAATCATAGAATGCCCTCGGGATGCTATGCAAGGAATAAAAGATTTTATTCCTACAGAAAAAAAGGTGCAATACATCCAATCACTGCTACGTTGTGGTTTTGATACCATAGATTTTGGGAGTTTTGTTTCTCCTAAAGCAATTCCGCAAATGGTAGATACTGCGGAAGTTTTGTCGCGTTTGGATCTTACAGAAACCAGAAGTAAGTTATTAGCAATTGTAGCGAATGTTCGTGGAGCAGAAGATGCTTGTAAACATCCTGAAATTGATTATTTAGGTTATCCTTTCTCTATTTCAGAAAATTTTCAAATGCGTAACACACACAAAACTATTAAGGAAAGTGTGGCTGTTCTTTCAGAAATTTTAGAGCATGCTTATAAAAGTAATAAGAAAGTGGTGGCGTATTTGTCTATGGGTTTTGGAAATCCATATGGCGATCCATGGAATGTAGAAATTGTAGGGGAGTGGACCGAAAAGTTGTCCAGTATGGGTGTGGAAATTCTCTCATTGTCGGATACTGTAGGAACTTCTAATCCAGAAACAATTAATTATCTGTTTTCTAATCTAATTCCTAAATATCCTAAAATAGAATTTGGAGCACATTTACACACAACCCCAAATAGTTGGCATGAAAAAGTGGATGCTGCATACAAAGCAGGATGCAGACGTTTTGACGGAGCCATTCAAGGGTTTGGAGGTTGCCCAATGGCCGCCGATGAACTTACTGGGAATATGCCAACCGAAAAATTATTCTCCTATTCAAATTCAGTAAAAGCAAACTCAAATATAAAAGCAATGAGTTTTGAAAGCGCTTATAATGAAGCTTTGAAAGTTTTTAAATTTTATCATTAATTGAGTTAAGTATATTATTAATACTATTATTTCTGTTTTACTGTTTATTTTTAATAGAATGAAACGATATTTTATGAATAAAGTTAAGATATTCATAAAATAAAAAACAGGTAGTTTGTTACTGAAAAAAGCAGTATATTTGCGTGCAACTAAATGATAAGTTGCAATATGGATGCTCACAAAAACAAGTTTGTTGGCGAAGGATTAACTTACGACGATGTCCTACTCGTTCCTAACTATTCTGAGGTTTTACCCCGCGAAGTTAGTATACAAACAAAATTCACAAAAAACATAAAAATTAATGTGCCAATTGTCTCTGCGGCAATGGATACAGTTACCGAAAGTAGAATGGCAATTGCCATGGCTAGAGAAGGTGGTATTGGTGTTTTGCATAAAAACATGAGTATTGAACAGCAGGCACTTAAGGTTAGGAAAGTAAAGCGTGCAGAAAGTGGTATGATTATCGATCCTGTTACTTTGCCTCTAACTGCCACTGTGGAAGATGCTAAAAATAGCATGCGTGAGCATAGTATTGGAGGAATCCCAGTAGTAGATGAGGATGGTTTTTTAAAAGGAATTGTTACTAACCGAGATCTTCGTTTTGAGAAAATAAACAAGCGTCCTATTGTTGAGGTAATGACCAGCAAGAATTTAGTAACAGCAGCCGAAGGAACTTCTTTGGATGATGCTGAAGGGATTTTACAACAACATAAAATAGAAAAACTTCCTGTAGTAGCCGATGATAATAAGCTTATTGGGCTCATTACTTTTAGAGATATTACAAAACTTACACAAAAACCTATTGCTAATAAAGATATCTTTGGGCGTTTGAGAGTAGCCGCAGCTATTGGGGTTACAGGAGATGCGCTGGATAGAGCAAAAGCATTGGTTTACGCTGGTGTTGATGCGGTAGTTATAGATACTGCACATGGGCATACTAGAGGGGTAGTTACAATTTTAAAAGAAGTTAAAAAGGAATTTCCAGATTTAGAAGTAGTAGTAGGGAATATTGCAACTCCAGAAGCTGCTAAATATCTTGTAAAAAATGGAGCAGATGCCGTAAAGGTTGGGATTGGTCCAGGTTCTATCTGTACTACAAGAGTGGTTGCAGGTGTTGGTTTTCCTCAGTTTTCTGCGGTTTTAGAAGTAGCTGCAGCGCTTAAAGGAACTGGAGTGCCAGTAATTGCAGATGGAGGAATTCGTTATACAGGAGATATTCCAAAGGCAATTGCAGCTGGTGCAGATTGCGTAATGTTAGGGTCTCTTTTAGCAGGAACAAAAGAATCTCCAGGAGAAACTATTATATACGACGGTAGAAAATATAAATCGTATCGTGGAATGGGTTCTGTTGAAGCGATGCAACACGGAAGTAAAGATCGTTATTTTCAAGATGTAGAAGATGATCTTAAAAAGCTAGTTCCTGAAGGAATTGTAGGACGTGTTCCATATAAAGGAGAGTTGTACGAAAGTATGCATCAATTTATTGGAGGTCTTCGTGCTGGAATGGGGTATTGCGGAGCTGATAGTATTGAAGCTTTAAAAGAGAATGGACGTTTTGTAAAAATTACTTCTAGCGGTATCCATGAGAGTCACCCACACGATGTAACTATTACAAATGAAGCACCTAATTATAGTAGGTAATTAGTTGTGTTAATATATAATGAAAGGGCAAGGTTTATTTCAACTTTGCCCTTTTTTATTATTAATCATTATTGTCTGATAAAAATAAAGGATCATTCCCAAAAGTTGTGTTTATGCAAAGTTGCACACAAAAAAACCTTCTTCTTAATAATCTCCTATACTTTTATATTTTCAACCCTTTGTGCTAAAATTTTTTAGCCATAGATACACGAATGGGTGTTTAAATTTTTTTTACCTTTTTTCTGTCTTCTGTCTTCTGTCTTCTGTCTTCTTGTCTCTTGTCTCCTGTCTCTTTGTTCTTACAGCGAAGTGGTCTTGTATGTTTACTATGCTTCTTCTTTATAATATTCTCCTCTTTGGGGTTTTAAAGCATCTCGAACTTGGATCATATGTTCCTTAGCAACAACAATAAAGGCAATAGCATGTTCATCTGGAATAATAACTTCATACCCAGATTTTACGTATGGAACCTTATCAATGGCCATAAATTCTTTTAAATGAATCTCATAATGCTTAGCAGTTTCAAGAGCAGTAGGACTTCTAAAATCCCATATTAGTTTTAATAATTGCATTTATAGTAATTTTTACAAAGATAAACATCGCTCTTAAATATCTTTCAAATAATAAATTTTAAGAGGATTACTTTTCCTGAAAATGAATAAATAAAGGAGCAACTGCAAACAACAAACTATCTTATAGCGTTGTTAAAATCCTTGGTTTATATACCCTAATTGTTATTTTTGTCCGAATTAAAGCTTTTGCTTTAATCCCTCATAGCGGGTTTAACTTCTTTGAAGCTTGTCCTGAGTTGAAATAAGTAAATTTATTTCGTTTATATTTTTTTGGACTTGTTTTTGAGGAAGTTGATTAATAAATTAATAATGCAAAGAAATTTAATAGCAATTTTATTGGTACTCCTCCTAACCTCGTGCGATTATTTTAAATCTGAGCCCGTGGAGAATCCTATAGCTCGTGTAGGAGAAAATTATTTAGTAAAATCTGATTTGAAAAAGATTTTAAATTCCAATATTACTAAAGAGGATAGTTTGATTGTAGTGAATAACTATATTCAAAATTGGGCGCAGCAACAAATATTTTTGGAGCGTGCAAAAATAAATCTTTCTGAGAATAAACAAATTCAGTTTGAAGAGTTAGTAAGGAAATATCGAGCAGACCTTTATATAAATGCATACAAAGAAGGTTTGGTAGACAAATCTATGGATACTACTGTAAGTAAGAAGGAGTTGGAAGCATTTTATGAAAGTCATAAAATTAATTTCAAGCTGAATGAAGATTTGGTAAAATTAAGGTACATTAGTTTACCAGTAGATTATGGAGAATTGTCTAGTATTAGAAAAGCTTTTAAAAGGTATAATGATGATGATAAGAGTTACCTTCAAAGTGAAGCTATAAAATTTAAAGCATATACTTTTAACGATTCTATTTGGGTAAAATCGTCTTCAGTAGTAAAAAAGATACCAAAAATAACCTCAGAAAATAAAGAGTCTTACTTAAAAAAATCACATTTTTTTGAGCTTTCCGATTCTTTAGGAGTATATTTGGTCACTGTAAATGAAGTGCTTAATCGTACAGAAACGGCTCCTTTGGAATATGTAGAGCCAACAGTAAAAAAAATTATTTTGAACAAGCGGAAGCTTACTTTTATAAAAAATCTTGAAAAAGATTTAATGGATGAAGCAACTAGAAAAAAAGAGTTTGAAATATTTGAAAATAATATACAATTCAATAAAAAATAATCAGAAATGAGTAAAGTTTTATATGTTGCAGGATTGATGTTGATGTTTGTAACAACTATGGTTGCACAAGAAAAGTCGGTAGATTCTTTAACAGTAACTTCTAATAAAATTTTAGCAGAAAATCCAGTTGCTACAAGTGGTACAGAAGCTACTGCGGTTGCAGATACAACAGCTGTAGATACCAAAAGAGAAAAAGTGGATGGTGTTACAGCAGTAGTTGGAGATTATGTAATATTAGAATCTGATATTGATAAAAGTTTTATCGATATGCAAACGCAAGGAGTTTCTACAAAAGGGATTACTCGTTGTCAAGTGTTAGGAAGATTAATGGAAGATAAGCTTTATGCGCATCAAGCAATTCAAGATAGTATTGTGGTTTCTGATGCTGAAATTAACAGCACCGTAGATCGTCAATTAAACTTTTTAGTGGGTCAAGTAGGTTCTATAGATAAACTTTTAGAGTTTTATAGAAAAGAAGATGAACAAAGTTTTAGAGAAGAGCTATTTGAAATTGTAAAAGCGCAGCAATTATCGCAGCGTATGCAGGCTAAAGTAGTGGAAGAAATTGAAATTACTCCAGAGGAAGTGCGTCAATGGTATAATGGTTTAGCTGAAGATGAAAAACCAGTTTTTGGAGATGAAGTAGAAATTGCTCAGATTGTAAAAGTACCAGAGCCTTCAGATAAAGAAGTGCAAGAGGTTATAGATAAGTTGAATGAATATAAACGAGATGTTGAGGAGAACGGTTCTAGTTTTGCTATAAAACAGACGCTATATTCTGACGATCCTGGGAAAAAAGAGAATGGAGGAGTCTATAAAATAAGTAAAAGTACTGGCTTTGTACAAGAATTTAAAGATGTTGCTTTTTCTTTAAAAGAAGGAGAAATATCAGATCCTTTTAAAACTATTTTTGGGTATCATATAATTTATGTTGAAAAAATAAGAGGTCAGGAAAGAGATATCCGTCATATATTATTGCGTCCAAAAATTTCAGAAGAAGCTATTCAAGAAACTAAAACAGAGTTAGATAGTATTCGTGCAAAAATATTAGAAGGAGAATTTACTTTTTCTGAAGCTGCGCGTAATTTTTCAGATGAAAAAGAAACCCGTTTTGATGGGGGAGTTTTAAGAAACCCTGAAACTTTTGATACTAAATTCGAGCTTACCAAAATGGATCCTACTTTGTACAGTCAGATTAGTCCATTACAGGGAGACGAAATTTCTCAGCCTTTAATGGAAGAAACTAGAACAGGAGTTCAGTTTAAACTTTTAAAAGTTATTACTAGATTTAAATCTCATAAAGCAGATTATTCTCAAGATTATGTAAAAATTAAAGAATTAGCTTTGAAGGAAAAGCAATTTGATGAGATAGCTAAATGGATGGACGAGAAAATAAAAGATACTTACATAAATGTAGCTGCAGATAGTAGAGACTGTGATTTTGCTAATAACTGGTTGAAAAAATAATAATAGATGTCCGACGTTACTGCTGTTGAAAATCTAGTTAAAAAACATAGGGAGCTAAAGCAAGAAATTGCAAAGATAATTATTGGTCAGGAACAAGTAATAGACGAAATTTTATTGTCTATTTATTCCGGAGGTCATGCATTATTAATAGGTGTTCCAGGGTTAGCAAAAACCCTTATGGTAAATACTATAGCAACAGCTTTGGGGTTAGATTTTAAACGGATACAGTTTACGCCAGACCTAATGCCAAGTGATATTTTAGGAAGTGAAATCTTGGATAATAACAGAGAATTCAAATTCTTAAAAGGACCGATTTTTGCAAATATCATCTTAGCAGACGAAATTAACCGAACCCCACCAAAAACGCAAGCAGCTTTATTGGAAGCTATGCAGGAGAGATCGGTAACGGTAGCTGGAAATCAGTATCCATTAAATTTACCTTACTTTGTATTGGCAACCCAAAATCCTATTGAACAGGAAGGTACATATCCGCTACCAGAAGCGCAGTTGGACAGATTTATGTTTGCTATAGAACTTAATTACCCTTCTTTTGAAGAAGAAGTAGCAGTTGTAAAAGCAACCACTTCTGATGAGGCTAATAAAATAAAATCTTTGTTTACTGCTGAGGAGATTGTTGCAATTCAGCATTTAATTCGCAGAGTTCCAGTGGCAGATAATGTTATTGAATACGCAGTTAAAGTGGTGGGGAAAACAAGACCCAATAGTAATTTAGCTACCGATTTAGTGAATGAATATGTTGCCTGGGGTGCAGGGCCTAGAGCGTCTCAGAATTTAATATTAGCAGCAAAAGCGCATGCTGTGGTTCGTGGTAAATTCTCTCCAGATATTGAAGATGTGCAAGCGGTATCTAATGGTGTTTTAAGACACAGAATCTTAAAAAATTATAAGGCAGCTGCAGAAGGACTTTCTGTAGAACAGATTATAAAAAGCCTTCTCTAAATTGTAATTGGGCATTTGTTGGCACATTGTCCGTTAATAATGAGTATAAATACTTGAAAAAATAATAATATCAAGGGTTGAAAGAATATCCTCTTTTCTTATTTAAAATTTTAAAAGGGAAGAGAAATTTTAAAAGGGTTCTCTGTAAACTAAAGATTTAATGGGAATTATAATTTAGTCTTTGCTCATTATTCTTACAGCGAAGCGGTCTTGCATCTTTATTTTATGCTAAAAATTCCTTTATTTGTCACTACTTTTTTTAACAAATTACTACGACTTTGATATTCAATGAGCCTCTATTGTTGGAGATTCATTTTTTTTAACCTTCATTTTTGATGAATTCGTAAAAAACGATATTTTATTTTACATTAATTTACGTCAATATTATTTTTATTTGAATTATTTCTAAAATGTATGTACTATCTGAATGTTTTATTAAAAACTTTAATAACTCTTTGGTTTTTCGTATTTTCGCAGGACTTTTCAAATTAAAAATATACAAAAAATATGGCTTTTGATATTGATATGATTAAGAAGGTTTATGCTACTATGGCAGAACGAGTAGACAAGGCTCGTGAGCTAACAGGTAAGCCACTAACCTTATCGGAGAAAATACTTTATTCTCACCTTTGGGATGGTAATCCAACAAAGGCTTTTACAAGAGGTAAAGACTATGTTGATTTTGCACCAGATAGAATTGCTTGTCAAGATGCAACTGCGCAAATGGCTCTTTTACAGTTTATGCAAGCAGGAAAACCAAAAGTAGCAGTTCCAACCACTGTACATTGCGATCATTTGATTCAAGCAAAACAAGGTGCTGCAAAAGATTTGAAGCGTGCAAATGAAACTAGTAACGAAGTATTCGATTTTCTTGGTTCAGTATCAAATAAATACGGAATTGGTTTCTGGAAACCTGGAGCAGGAATTATTCACCAAGTAGTTTTAGAAAACTATGCATTCCCAGGAGGAATGATGATTGGTACCGATTCTCACACTGTAAATGCAGGTGGTTTAGGAATGGTAGCTATTGGTGTTGGTGGAGCAGATGCTGTAGATGTTATGGCAGGAATGGCTTGGGAGCTTAAATTCCCAAAACTTATTGGAGTAAAATTAACAGGAAGTCTTAACGGATGGACTTCAGCAAAGGATGTAATTCTTAAAGTTGCTGGAATTTTAACCGTTAAAGGTGGAACTGGAGCAATTATAGAGTACTTTGGAGAGGGCGCTAAAAACCTTTCTTGTACTGGTAAAGGAACAATTTGTAACATGGGAGCTGAGGTAGGAGCAACTACTTCTACTTTTGGTTATGACGATTCTATGGAGCGTTATTTACGTTCTACAGATAGAGCAGATGTTGCAGATGCTGCAAATGAAGTTCGTGAGTATTTAACTGGAGATGATGAAGTATATGCAAATCCAGCACAATATTTTGATGAGGTAATCGAGATTAATTTAGACGAATTAAGACCTCATTTAAATGGACCTTTTACTCCAGATTTAGCAACTCCTGTTGGAGAGCTTGGAGTTAAAGCAAAAGAAAACGGTTGGCCAATTAAAGTAGATTGGGGACTAATAGGGTCTTGTACAAACTCTTCTTATGAAGATTTAACAAGAGCTGCTTCAATTGCTAAGCAGGCTGTAGATAAAAAGATTAAATCTAAAGCCGATTTCGGAATTAATCCTGGTTCAGAACAAATTCGTTACACTGCAGAGCGTGATGGAATTTTGAAAATATTTGAAGACCTTGATGCTACAGTATTTACAAATGCTTGTGGACCTTGTATTGGACAATGGGATAGAAGTGACTTAAAAGGAGAAGAAAAGAATACAATAGTACACTCTTTTAATAGAAACTTTTCAAAACGTGCAGATGGTAACCCTAATACACACGCTTTTGTAGGTTCTCCAGAAATGGTTGCTGCAATAGCAATTTCAGGGCGTCTAGATTTCAATCCTATGACAGATACTTTAATCAATGAGGATGGAGAAGAAGTTAAATTAGACGAGCCAAGAGGTATTGAGTTACCGCCAGAAGGGTTTGCTGTAGAAGATGCAGGATATGTGGAGCCTTTAGTAGATGGTACTGGAGTTAATGTTTCTGTAAGTCCAGAATCAGAAAGGTTGCAATTGTTAACGCCTTTTGAGCCAATTGGAAGTGAAATAAAAGGTGCTAAATTACTAATCAAAGCTTTCGGTAAATGTACTACAGACCATATTTCTATGGCTGGACCTTGGTTGCGTTTCCGTGGACACTTAGATAATATTTCTAATAATATGCTTATCGGTGCTGTAAATGCATTTGGTAAGAAAACAAACTTCGTTAAGAATCAATTAACGGGAGAATATGGAGGAGTTCCAGATGTTGCTAGAGATTATAAAGCTAAAGGGGTTTACTCTGTAGTAGTTGGAGATCATAACTATGGAGAAGGTTCTTCTCGTGAGCATGCTGCAATGGAGCCTAGACATTTAGGAGTGGCTGCTGTAATAGTGAAATCTTTTGCTCGTATCCACGAAACAAACCTTAAAAAACAAGGAATGTTAGGGTTGACTTTTGCAAATGAAAATGATTACGATTTAATCCAAGAAGATGATACTTTTAACTTCTTAGATTTAAATGAATTTGCACCAGACAAACCTTTAACTGTGGAGGTAGTTCATGCAGATGGTTCTAAAGATGTGATTAAATTAAATCATACTTATAACGATTCTCAAATTGCATGGTACAATGAAGGATCTGCATTAAACCTTATTAAAAAGCAAAATGCTTCATAAATAAGATTTTTAAACATCTCTTGGGTTTATCCTGAGGGAATTATTATAAATTTTCAAAAAGCTCTCGAATTTTCGGGAGCTTTTTTTTGTAAGTAACGAGTTGTTTTATAGACTATAATGCTAACTGGTAACTTAAAATAGTCAAAATGACATGTACGTGGTCTTTAATAGATGTAAACCTTTTCAGTATTCTATGTCCTCATAAATATGCTTGTTACAAAGAGAATCACACTTTTCATAAGTATTCTAAAGAAGATTATATTTATTTTGAAAAGGATAATGCTGATAAAATTTACCTCATAGAGAGTGGTAAAGTTAAGATTGGTTACTATACTGAAGATGGGAGAGAAATTGTTAAAAGTATCCATGGAAAAGGAGATGTATTTGGAGAAAAAGCTATTATAGGGGAAGAAAACCGTAATGAGTTTGCCGTAGCTTTGTCAGATACTTCTATTTGTTGTTTGTCTATAGATACAATTTTGGAACTCATGAGAGATAATCAACATTTCAGTTTGAAAATATATAAATTTATAGGACTTCGTTTTAAAAAGATTGAAAGAAGGTTGTCTATTCTACTGTTTAAAGATGTTAAATCACGACTCATAGAATTCCTAAAAGAGTTGTCAGAAGAGTATGGATATAATTGTAAGCATACTGGAGAGCATATAATTAAACATCCCTACACACAAAAAGATATGGCTAGTCTGTTAGGGACTTCAAGACCCACATTAAATGGATTATTTAATGAGTTAAAAGACGAAGGAGTGTTAGTGTACTATAGAAATGAGATTATTTTATCAAAAAATCAAGAAATGTTAGCTAGCTAACATTTCTTGATTTTTACAATTGGTAGCTTTAGGGGATAAATAATTAAATAAAATAATCATGATTAGAATAGTAAAAAATGGATTGGCATTGATGCTGATAGGAGTTTTAACGCTTGTTTCTTGTAGTAGCGATGACGATAATAATGGGCCAGATTTAGAAGCACTCCGTTTAAATATTAATGGACTAGAAGATCTTGGAGAAAATTATGTTTATGAAGGATGGGTTATAGTTAACGGTAGTCCAGTAAGTACAGGAGTGTTTACAGTAAATTCTGAAGGAGTTCTTTCTCAAACTAATTTTGAAATAGAAGAGACTGTATTAGATGCAGCAACAACTTTTGTTCTTTCTATAGAGCCTTCAGTTGATTCTGATCCAGCGCCAGCCGATACAAAAATTTTAGTAGGAAATTTTTCTAATGACAATGCTTCGTTAACAACAGGTATTGTTGGAGATTTTACTGATGCTACCGGAAGTTTTTTCTTAAGAACACCTACAGATGAGACTGGAACTAATAACGGAAATGATGAAAATGGAGTGTGGTTTGGATTACCAGGAATGCCTCCAGCAGCGGGTTTAGAGCTTCCTGATTTACCAGATGGTTGGGTTTATGAAGGTTGGGTTTATGAAGGTTGGGTTGTTGCAGATGAAGGGCCAATTACAACTGGTACTTTTACCGCTCTTGATGCTGTAGATAGTGGGAACCCTTTTAGCGGAGCTGAGGCTAATGCTGGTCCTCCTATTCCTGGGGAAGATTTTTTCTTAAATGCGCCTAGTGGATTTGCTTTTCCGTTGGATGTAAGAGGGAAAACAGTTGTTATTTCTGTAGAACCATCTCCAGATAATTCTCCGGCACCGTTTACATTGAAGCCTTTGGTGGGAACTGCAGGTACTGCAACAGCACCAGAGGTACATAGTTTAGGTTTAAATTTAGGAAGCTTGCCAACTGGTACTGCTACTCGATAAATTTTTGTAATTTTAAAGAAGTTTTTTGCTAAAAAAGTGTGCTTCCATTGTATATGAAAGTACACTTTTTAAATTATTAAGATGTGCATATAAAAAAATCAACCGTTAGTAATTTATTATTTCTAGGATTAATAATTGTTTTATTATTTACTCCAATTGGAACATATATAAAAGTACATGTAACAAGGCTGTTAGCCATGAGTCCTAGTGTTGAAACTACTGAAGAAAGAAAGGTGTTAGAAAATTACAATTGGAGTTTGGTTAGTTTAGAAGGTGAACAATTAGAATTTTCAGATTTAAAAGGAAAAGTTGTACTTGTAAATTTTTGGGCCACATGGTGCCCACCATGTATTGCCGAAATGCCTTCTCTGCAAAAACTGTATAAGGATTATGGAGATCGGGTGGTTTTTGTCTTTGTTAGTAATGAAGAAAAGAAGACTTTAGCGAAGTTTTTAGAAAAACATCAATATACACTTCCAGTGTTTAATAGTTTTTCTGAAGTACCTAAACATTTAATTTCTAAATCTATACCTGCTACGTATTTAATCTCTAAAGATGGAGGTATTGTTATTGATGAAAAAGGAGCCGCTAATTGGAATAGTGACAAAATGAGGAGTACGCTAGATAAATTAGTGTCAGAATAAAAAAAGATTATATAGCGTGTACGGCTTCATCAATTCTTCTAAAGGTTTTTACGTTTTTCAATGTATCAGAGATATTAATATCTTGTATTTGACTTCCTAGCACCCATATATTGTTAGTCTCAGAATTGCCAACATAAGAATTAAATTCTTCTAAATAACTATTTACATTTTCCTTGAGTGGGGTAATTGTAAAATAGCTAACAAAGGTAATATTTTGATGATGCTGTGCAATATTTTGGAGTCCATGAACGGGCAGTGTTTGCCCTAAGTAAATCGACTTATAACCTCGTAACATTATTTCGTAATTTAGATATAACAATCCTATTTCATGAATCTCATTATCTGGTAGAAATAGCACAAAAACACGGTCTGTATGGATGGGAGCTTGTTGTTGGAACTTCTCTGTGTTAATAATAATTTTTTGTTTGATTAAATGAGTTATAAAATGCTCATGCGCAGGAGATATCGTTTCGGTTTGCCATAAAAGACCAAGCTCATCAAGAAAAGGAATGAAGATTTCAAAAAATATTTCTCTAAAGGATTTTACAGCTAGAAGACTATTGTAAACAGAAAAAAATAGACTCTGATCAAAATTCATCATTGCTAATTTTAAATCGTTTAAATAGTAGTTTTTCTGATTCTTATTACTGGTAATTTCCTTCACTAAAATAAATAAATCCTTTTCAGGAAGTTTAGCTATTTTAGAAATCTTATGCCCATTATTGTATAATGTTGTTATGTTTAGCAGCTTCTGTAAGCTTTTTAAAGAGTAGTAACGAATGTTAGTGTCGGTTCTATTAGGTTCAAGTAGGTTGTATCTCTTCTCCCAAATACGAATGGTATGTGCCTTTATTCCTGAAAGGTTTTCAAGGTCTTTAATGCTAAAATGTTCTTTTATAATGTTCATCTCAAACCGAAAAGTCTTTAAACAAAAGTAGTGATTTTAAAAAGATTGTCTATGGCTTGTTTTGAATAAAAAAAATTACAATTAAATTCTCAATAATAAAGAGAAGTTAAAAAATAAAAAAAATGCTTTTTGCTTTAAAAACTCCTTAAAATTTAAGGATATTTGCGAATGTGAAAATTTGAAGTTTTCAAAGGATTGTTTTTTACAAATTTTTTAATTTCTAATATGGGTAAAATACTTATAACTGGCGCTGGAGGTCAATTAGGATCGGAGTTAACTGCTGCTTTGGCAGATAAATTTGGAGGCGCTACTATTATAGCTACGGATATAAACGAAAATGCAAAAGATAAATTTGATTATTGCACTTTTGAGGTTTTAGATGTTCTTGATAATAATCGCTTAGTTGAGCTTATTGATAAATATGAGGTTTCCGAAGTATATCATTTAGCAGCAATTTTATCGGCAGTTGGAGAGAAGAATCCACTATTTACTTGGAAATTAAATATGGATAGCCTTTTAAATGTTTTAGAACTTGGAAAGGCAGGAAAGATTGAAAAAATTTATTGGCCTTCATCAATAGCGGTTTTTGGAAAAAATACCCCTGCAGATAATACACCTCAAGATTGTGTAATGGATCCAACAACAGTTTATGGAATATCTAAACTTGCTGGAGAACGATGGTGTGCTTATTATTTTGAAAAGTACGGGGTAGATGTACGTAGTTTAAGATATCCAGGATTAATTGGTTATAAGTCGGCCGCTGGTGGTGGTACTACAGATTATGCGGTTGATATTTTTAGAGCTGCCATTGAAGGAGAGGAGTTTGAGTGTTTCTTAGCAGAAGATATGTACCTTCCAATGATGTATATGCCAGACGCTATAAAGGCAACTTTAGATTTGATGCAGGCTCCAAAAGAAGATATTAGTATTCGCTCATCTTACAATGTTTCTGCAGTTAGTTTTTCGCCTAAAGAAATATATAGTGAGCTTTTAAAATATTACCCTGATTTTAAGATTAAGTATAACCCAGATTTTCGTCAGGAAATTGCTGCTTCATGGCCAGATAGTATTGACGATACAAGAGCGCGCTTGGATTGGGATTGGCAGCATAATTATGATATGTCTAAAATGGCAAAAGATATTTTAGACCATCTAACAAACTAGTTTAGAGAAAGTAAATATAGCATAAAAAGAGACCTAAATAATATTCCAACGTAAGTCCTTTGTTTAACAAAGAGTAGGTTTTGGAGCGTATAAATTTGTTCTTTCTTAATCAGAAATGTATAAATTATAATTTAATCCTAACATTTTGTTTGATTATTTTAATTTATGGTAGGTCTATTAAGAGTGAGTTATTTTTGTGCTGAAAAAAAAGAAATTTCTTTAGAAAATTGTAAATCCATTGAAAAAGCAAATTAAAAGAAGCGCGAGGATAACACGGTATGTTGTTTATAAAGAAACGCTAATAGATATAAAAGAACACTTTTGGTCGTTTATTGGAGCTTTTATTGGAATTGGTTTAATGGCTTTTTTTCACAGCGAATCCTTATCAAGATATGAAAATTTATTCCTGATAGGTTCCTTTGGAGCCTCGAGTGTGTTGGTGTATGGTTCCATTCAAAGTCCATTTGCTCAGCCTAGAAATTTAATTGGTGGTCATGTTATTTCGGCTATAATTGGAGTAACAGTTTTTCAGATTCTTCCAGATATAATATGGTTAACCGCACCATTGGCTGTGGCTTTGTCTATTGTGTTTATGCAAATAACAAAAACGTTACATCCGCCAGGAGGGGCTACTGCATTGATAGCAGTAATAGGTTCTGAAAAGGTTAAAGATTTGGGATATATGTATGTAATTTCTCCAGTATTAACAGGATGCCTTATTTTATTAGTAGTAGCTTTAGTTTTTAATAATATTACTTCGAGTAGGCAATATCCTACTAATAAAAAGTACACACGTATTTTTAAGCTAAAAAAGAAAATATTGAATAATAAGGTGTTAAAGAAAGCAGGGTTAACTTCTTAAATATTCAATTTTATATAAAAACATTTCGGCCATTTTTTCAGCACGCCATTTTGCTTCATCAGCTTTTTCTCCTTCAAAATTATCATTAAGGGTCTGAAAAAAAAGAAGTTTCCATCGGTCAAAATGTTCTTTTGTTACAGGTAGTTTGGCATGTGGAGCAAAAGGTCCTCCGTAGTATGTGTGATTTTCCAATAAAACAGTTTCCCAAAAACGATACATTTTTTCAAGGTGAATAGACCATTTATCTTGAATAACTTCATTAAAAATATCCTTGAGCAAATCGTCTTCTCTAACTTTATCATAAAATGTATTTACAAGAAGTTTTATGTCGTCTAGCTGGGTTATGTCTTTTTTCATTTTATAACTGTATATCAAGTGGCTATTGCATGCTATGCAAAAGTAAATCAATATTTATGTAAAAAAAGGATAAAGCCTTTTAAAAACGAGATTATGGGCTTAAAATTTGATGTTTCAGTTCCTCTGTATGAGTATAATGATAATTTACAATAATTTGAATAAATAGAACTATATACATTAAAAAAGGCTCAGGAAATTACTTCTGAGCCTTTTGTTGTACCGGGAATGGGAGTCGAACCCACACGCCCTAATGGACACATGGCCCTCAACCATGCCTGTCTACCAATTCCAGCATCCCGGTGTTTGTAGGTAGCTAAAATAAAAAAAGTTAAGCAAGAAGCTCAACTTTTTTATCTTTAATGACATTTAAATTGTCATTTTGTGACCCGACTGGGGCTCGAACCCAGGACCCCAACATTAAAAGTGTTGTGCTCTACCAACTGAGCTATCGAGTCATTACGTAATGTTAAAAGTACGTCGCAAACTTTTCCCGTTTGCGGGTGCAAATATAAGATGATTTATTTATTATTCAAGCCATTTTTACTATAAATTTGTCTTTTTTTTATGTTGAATATATAAAACAGTGAAAATTAATAAATTGGAAAATAAATGATGCAGATTTTAATAGGGTATATGGGAAGCGGAAAATCTACAGTGGGGAAGGTTTTGGCAAAAAACAACAATTTAATGTTTATCGATTTTGATGATTATATTGTGGAAAAAGAGAATTTATCTATCCCAGAAATCTTTAAATTAAAAGGAGAAATATATTTCAGAAGAAAAGAAACAGAATATTTAACCGAATTACTTTCTCAAAAACCAGAAGCAGTAATTTCTTTAGGAGGAGGAACTCCTTGTTTTGGAAATAATATGGAGGTTGTTTTAGAGGCTACTCCGAATGTTTTTTACTTAAAACTATCTGTTGATAAATTAGAAGAGCGTCTTCAGAAGGAGAAAGCACAAAGACCTTTAATAAAAGATATTGCCGATAAAGAATTATCAGAATTTATAAGGAAGCATCTTTTTGAAAGAAACTTTTATTATCTAAAGTCGCATCACATTATTTCGGTAGCGAATGAAACTCCAGAGGAAATTGCAACTAAAATCTCAGAAAAATTAGCCTAAATAGACGGCGTCATTTCCCTCTTCAAAAACAACATCTACATGTTCTTGTAACGAAGTGGAGAGGGAGATTCCTTTGAAATCAGCTTTTACAGGGTATCTTTTATGATTTCTGTCTACTAAAACTACCGTTTTTAATTTCTTTAAAGGAACGTTTAAAAAATGTTTAACCACATAAATAAGAGTTCCTCCAGAATTTAAAACATCGTCTACTAAAATAACGGCTTTGTTTTGGTATTCTTTTTCGCTTATAGATGTTTGAACAGGAGTTAAAAGATTCTCTTTGTCAATTTTAACTTCGCAAAAAGTAGTTTTAATTTCAGAAATTTCTGTAATTACTTTATTTATTTTTTTTGCTAATTCTAGTCCGCTAGAAGCAATTCCTGCAATAACAATTTCTTCTTCATCTACATAAGTTTCATAAATTTGATAAGCGATACGCTTTATTTTATGCTCAATTTCTGTATGGTTGAGAATTTTATTTTGTTGAATTGTCATTGCTCAATAATTTTATCCAAAGATACTAAAGTTTGATTTTGTATGCATGAAAAGTTAATAGATGCATCCAAATTTTTAATAACAATAGTTTTTGGATAAAGATTTAAGACCGCTTCGCTGAAAGAAAAAAGAGGCAAAGTTTTAAATTTGTGGATGAGCCAATTTGGAAATTTAAAAATGTAAATTAAGGAATAAAAATCTTAGGATTCCTGACTTCGGACTTTTTCTTTTACCTCTTTAATAGTTTTTTTATTAATTTTTTAAACTATTCAAAAGTTCTTTCCAGTCATACTTTTCTTTATTAATATTATTCCAATTCTCAATTTCGGATAGCATAATATCTGTTTTATTTTTGTTAATCCACTTACCGTTTACAAAAACACCTGCAATTTTTAGAGTATTACTAATGTTAGCTAAAGGGTTGTTGTTTAATAAAATTAAATCTGCAAACTTGCCAGTTTCAATAGTTCCGATTTTATCATCAATTTCAAGCCATTCAGCACCTAATCTTGTTGCAGATGCTAAAGCTTCTTCATTAGTTAAGCCAGCTTCTACTAATAATTTAAGCTCATTGTGAAGCGAAAACCCCCAAATAACGCCAGAAATTCCAGCGTCTGTCCCAGCAACCATGGGTACGCCAGCTTCTTTAAAAGCTTTTACAATTAGAAAATGAAAGTCATATAAATTAGTGTAATATTCAATTAGTTTTTCAGATGCTCCATAGTAACCATTTGAAGTTAACCATTTGCTTTGCATAAGAGGATGAACATATTTAAAACCTTGTAAGTTTTTGATGTTTTGTAATGATTTTGCCTGTTGGCTAATTGAAAGCATATTGGTTAAATTAGGAATTAACCAAGTATTATTTTCTTTTGCTAAACGAGCAAACTCTTGAGCCTTTTCATAACTATAATCGTCTGTTTGTTTTGATAATTCTTCTGCGTGTGCTATTAAACCAAAATGAGGAACAAAAAAATCTTTTGCTTGTTTTTTCTTGAAAGCTACTGGAATATGACCTACTACTTTCATGTTCTGTTTATCGGCTTCATCTATAACTGCCTTAAAAGTTTCTTCATTTAACCAAGTGTAGACCTTGATAAATTCATATCCTTCTTCTTTAGCAAAACGTACTGCATTTCTTCCATCAGAAGGGTTTTTAGCAATAAAATTCGATTTATTCCCACCAATTACTTTGGCTAAAGCCATCCTTGGTCCAATTACGTTTCCTCTTGTAATTTCGTTGCGTTGTCCTATATGTTCAGGTCTCGCTCCTAATTCAAAAACAGTTGTAACGCCATTTGCTATGTATAGTGTCATTAAGTTTTGAGTGTCATAATTTACCAGAGGACCTTTTGTGTGGTAGATAACCCAAGGACTTGAACTTGCGAGGTTATGAACATGCATATCAATTAATCCAGGAATTAGCCATTTATCTTTGCCGTCAATTACGATTGAATTTTCAGGTATTGTTTTATTAATTGAATGGATTTTGTTTTCTTTTATTACTATAGTTGCTTTTTCAATGACTTTATTTTCTTTTGTCATTGGTATTACATTTACATCCTTAATGACGTAGATTGCATTCTCTTGTTGATTGTTTTCTAATTTTGAATTGTTTTGTGCATTTAAATTGAAGCTGATAACAGCAAACAGCCTTAAAAGTTTTAAGTATTTCATTTTGATTTTTGATTGATGATTTACTTTACAAGACGGAAAATCTTATATTTTGTTACATCTTTTGGTCTAAATTGTGCCTAACTATCAACTCAAAGAGGCAAAGGTTTTAAATTTGTGGATGAGTCAATTTGGAAATTTGAAAATGTAAAATAAGAGATAATAATCTTGGACTCCTGACTTCTGACCTTTTTCTTTTAACAATGTTAGCGGTAGTTGCATTCAATTAAACGACTGTCGATATTCCATAGGTGTTTGCATAGTATTTTTTTTAAATAACTTACTGAAGGATTGAGAATATCCAAACCCCAACTGATAAGCAATTTCACCAACTGATAAATTTGTGGTAGATAATAATTCTTTTGCCCTTTCGATCAAATGATTTTGAATATATTGTTGTGTATTCTGCCCTGTCGTACTTCGTAGCTGGTCGCTTAAATAACTGGGTGAAAGATTTACTTCATTGGCTATACCCTGAACTGATGGCAAACCTTTATTTAGTGCTGTTTCAGTATTAAAATAGTTGTTAAGGATTGCTTCCAATTGAACCAACAAGTCATTATTTACAGCTTTGCGTGTCAAAAATTGCCGATTGTAAAAGCGGTTAGAATAATTGAGTAACAGATCTAAATGCGACACAATTACATCTTGACTATAATGGTCTATATTGTTGTTTAATTCATTTTGCATTTGCACCAACAAAGAGGATATGATGGTATCCTCCTTGGCGGAAAGGTGCAAAGCTTCTGAAACGGAATAGTCAAAAAAGCCATAGTTATTGATGCTTTTACCTAAGGGGTAAGGGCGAATTAGATCAGTTTTAAATACCAACATAAAACCTGTAACAGGATTGTCATTTGTTGCTGTTACCGAAAATACTTGTCCCGGTTTGGTAAAGGTCATCATACCTTCTTGGAAATCATAACCCTGTTGTCCGTACTTGAAATTTCCATTGCCTCCTTTTTTAAGGGTGATGCAATAAAAATCATTGGTGAAATGCTTCCAAATATCACTGTGTTTATAACTCAGCAATTCAAAATCAATCACACTTACTAACGGGTGTTCAGGCTTTTGTAAGCCAAATAATTTATGCAGTTCTGAAATGGACTGAATTTTATGAGGAGCAGCATTTTTCATTCAATAACTATTGAAAATCTGTTGATAAAGATAAGTTTTTCCATTCTTCCAGTTCTTTTTGCTCGTTGTCACGTATCGCTAAAATGGCATTGTAACTGTCTGAACCTAGAGGAAGATGTAATGGTGGATTAGACATTTTAGTGATTTTAAGTAGTACTTCTGCCAATTTTTTAGGATCGCCTAATTGTTTGCCATCAAATCCCGTAAATAGTTCAACCTGTTTGTCTAAATTATATACATCAATTTTATTTTTCACAACGTTTAGATTACTTGGATTCATAAAATTCGTACGGAATGATCCTGGTGCAAGAATCGTTACTTTTATCCCAAAAGGAGCAACTTCTTGTGCAAGGGCTTCTGATATTCCGATAACTGCATATTTAGACGCACTGTAGCTTCCGTTACCGGGATAACTCGTGTAGCCCATCATAGATGAAGTATTGATAATATGACCTGATTTTTGCCTACGTAAATGTGGCAATACTTTCCTAATGATATTGGCTAATCCAAAAACATTTACATTCATTGTTTCCTTAAACTCTGCATCACTTAGTTCTTCAACATTTCCTAGAAGATTATATCCTGCATTATTCACCACAACATCTATTTGACCAAATTTCTCTATGCTTTTTAAAATGGCGTGATCAACATCTTTTTCTTTAGTGATGTCTAACTTTAGAAGAAGTACATTCCCCTTGTAATTAGTAACTTCTTCTGAAAGCGTTTCCGAATCTCTAGTAGTTGCTATTACTTTATCTCCATTATTTAATACTGCTTTTGTAATCTCAAGCCCCATACCCTTTGAAGACCCTGTAATAAACCATACTTTTTGCTTGCTCATATTTTTTTGTTTTTTAATTATGATGTAAAGTTCTGCAAGCGTTTTTATTTACTTGTGTTCCAATCAAGGATTGTTGTGTTCAAGTTCGGGATGTCAGCTTTGGCATTACCGCTAACTATCAACTCAAAAGAGGCAAAGTTTTAAATTTGTGGATGAGCCAATTTGGAAATTTAAAAATGTAAATTAAGGAATAAAAATCTTCGGACTTCGGACTTCGGACTCCTGACTCCTGACTCCTGACCTTTTCTCTCTATTCTTTATATTTTCAACTATCAACCTTTTTCGGAGTGTCCAATGTTCCTTCTTCTTTATAATCGTCAATATCTCGACGGTCTTTTTTTGTAGGTCTTCCAGTTCCCTTTTTTCTATAATAATCTTTAGAATATTTTAGAAGGTCTACATGTTCAAAAGCCTCTTTAGGAGTGGTGTCTTTTCGGTAAATATCTACCAACTTAGCTCCAACGCGATTTTCAGGGATGTCTAAAACCTTGATTGTATAGTTAATTTGATTCTTGCGGAGCTCTATTTTATCAGAAGGAAAAACATCGCGAGAAGGCTTTACTTTTTGCTCGTTAATTTTAACGTGACCCTTTTTACAGGCTTCAGTAGCCATATTTCGGGTTTTAAAATACCGAATACACCATAAATACTTATCAATACGCATAAAAAAGGAGTTTTATGTAAAAATAAAACTCCTTTTTTATAAAACTTATTAAATTTTAAAAAAAATTAATATACTCTAATGGAACTAATTTTATTATCCCAGCGATGAAAAAAACTTATTTTTTTATCTTGTAATTTTTTTATTCCTACTTGCCCAACACTTGTTGTTCCATCTAATACAAATGATTTTCCTCTATAATTTGGGTGTTCGTAAAATCTAACAATTAACCCCTCTACTAAAACACTTGCAATATTATCATCAGGTTTTACAGGAATTTTATATGGAGGAAATTGAACTTTATTTTTAAAGTCTACTTTCCAATAATCATTTATATAAAGATATTTTAGTCTAAGAGTAATCATTTCATGAGAATTTGCTGGATAGTTATTTGTTCTATAGGTGAAAAACATAACGCCTTCATCAACCCATGGAATTTGGGAGGATTTATTAAAATCCTTTTCAGCATATAGTTGTAAAGCTTGATTTGTCCAATAAGCATTTTTGGAAGCCACATTTTTTTTATGATTTATTTTACCTGAATTTTCAAGAAATTCACTGAAATCTTGATCGCTTTTAAATAGGATAGACTTATTATATTCTACAGAATATTCTATTAGTTCAGGATTCTTTGTAAAAATATCCTCTACACGCCTAGCAGCATCGTTTTCAACAATTATGACTGAGTCTTTTGTTTCTATGAAGTCTATCTCAATATGTTCTCCCTCGTAGATATATTGAAATGTGCTTTCTGCTTTCGTAACTTCTTCCATAATAGAATTAGTGTCATCAGTTGAACAGCTGACAATACTAATAATTAAAATAAAAACTATCTTTTTCATATATTTATAAATTGAGTTTATATGCTACAATATATAGTTTATATATTCTAATTATCTCATCTTAGTAGTTAAATATTTGTTAATTAAAAGAAGCTTCTTTCCAAACGTTAAATGATAATAGAATTTAAAAGAGAATCTTATATTTGCAACAAATTAAATTATAGAAATGAAATTAAATTTTATATTTATTCTCGTAGTTGTTATTTTTTTTACAATCTCATGTAATAATGATGATGATGATGCAGGAGATACAATAGAAGTAAGGGATGTTGCTGAAGTTGAAGCTGAAGATGATGCTGAGTTACAGTTGTATTTGCAAACTCATTTTTATAACTATGAAGAGTTTCAAAATCCACCTGCCGACTTTGATTATAAAATTGTATTTGATACGATTGCAGGGGTCAATGCTGACAAAATTCCATTGATAGAACAAGTTCAAGAAGAGATTATAAATTTTCAAGATGTACCGCACACTTTATATTATATAATTGCGCGTGAAGGTGTTGGAGAGAATCCTGTTTATGGGCATGAAGTAATTACCAAATATCAGGGTAGTTATATTGGTGGAGAAATTTTTAATGATCTTAATGTAGAAACAAAGTTTAGTACTACAGGAGTTGTATATGGTTTTGGAGCACTTTTGGTAAAGCTTAAAACTGGAACCTCTTTTACTGAAAATATAAATGGAACATTAGAGTGGAATCAAGATTATGGGATAGGAGCTGCTTTTATGCCTTCTGGGTTGGGTTATTTTAATAGTCCTCCATTAGGATCAAGTATTCCATCATACAGTCCACTCATTTTTAAAGTAGATATGCTTGAATTTAACGAAATAGATGAAGATTATACTATAATTAATGCTCAAGGAGGAACAGCTTCAACACCAGACGGGATTCCTTCTCATTTAGAAGATGTAGATGGAGATGGAGACCCAAGAAACGATGATACCGACGGAGATGGAATTCCTAATTATTTAGATGCCGATGATGATGGAGATGGTGTTTTAACAAAAGCGGAATATGATTATGATGAAGATGGAGTTGTAGACGATTCAGACGGGGATGGTGTTCCAGATTATTTAGATCCAGATTCTCGAATTGAAGGTAATTAATTTTTCTAGAGGTTTAAATAACTGAAAGTTATGTGGTTAAATCTACTCTATGTTTAAGTTTATATCGAAAAATTACCAAAGAAGATAAAGCAAAGCATAAAAAAAACCAGCGTTTACTGCGCTGGTTTTTTTTATGCTTTATAAATGAATGCTTTTATAGTTTTACCGATAAACTCAATATAAGTTGAGAAGGTCTGGTGTCTATTCTTCCAGTTCCTGATAAACCAACAAATTCAGCTTCATTATCACTAAATCCTCTTTCGTAACGCAGGTCTACTCCTAATCGTTCTCCTAGATTAACGCCAACTCCCATATTTAAGCCTACTGTAAAATCATTCTCAACATCGTTTATAGTAACTCCTTCTAAATCGGTGTCGAGTATGTATTGTAAAGAAGGTCCTGCAAAAATATGTAACGGACCTACAATATTAAGTCCAACCAATAGTGGCATGTCCAGTTTACTCATTTTAAATTTATCGCCGTCATAATCAGAATTGGTGTTAGTGTATACCAATTCTGGTCTAACGTATAAGGTTCCGAAATCTAATTTCCCGAAAGCTCCTACATGGAAACCTACCTGAGAATCGGAACCAATATCTCCAATGTCACTACCTATAGAGGCATCTCCATTGGAGTTAAAGTTTAAACCTCCTTTAAGTCCGAAACCTGATTCAGATTGAGCAAAACTTGTGAAACCTGCTAGTAGGCAGATTATTAAGATTGATTTTTTCATGTTTGTCTGTTATTTTTTAAATGTTAATTATGTTATAAACTGAAATTACTGCCGTTTATTTTCTTTTTAACACTTTTGTAACAGCTTTAACAATAGCTTCACTATTCAATCCGTATTTGTCCATTAATTGAGCTGGAGTTCCACTTTCTCCAAAAGTATCTTGCGTAGCAACAAATTCTTGTGGCGCAGGAGTATTTTGTGCTAAAGTTCTAGCTACGCTTTCTCCAAGACCTCCCAAGAAGTTATGCTCTTCTGCAGTTACTACACAACCAGTTTTTCCTACAGAAGCTAAAATAGCTTCTTCGTCTAAAGGTTTTATAGTGTGAATGTCTAATATATCTGCAGAAATTCCTTGTTCTGCTAATTTTTCACCTGCAAGAATAGCTTCCCAAACTAAATGCCCAGTTGCTATAATTGTTACATCGCTACCCTCGTTAATTTTAACAGCTTTTCCTATTTCAAATTTTTGATCGGCAGGGGTGAAGTTTGGAACCGCAGGGCGACCAAAACGTAAATAAACAGGCCCTTCATGTTCTGCAATGGCAATAGTAGCTGCTTTAGTTTGGTTAAAATCACATGGATTGATAACGGTCATGCCTGGAAGCATTTTCATAAGTCCAATGTCTTCTAGAATTTGGTGTGTAGCACCATCTTCACCTAAAGTTAAACCTGCGTGAGAAGCACAAATTTTTACGTTTTTATCAGAA
Organism: Galbibacter orientalis DSM 19592; assembly: GCF_000260115.1. Taxonomy (GTDB): domain Bacteria; phylum Bacteroidota; class Bacteroidia; order Flavobacteriales; family Flavobacteriaceae; genus Galbibacter; species Galbibacter orientalis. The sequence goes on from NZ_JH651379.1 coordinate 1,912,579, forward strand.
TAAGCAATAGATTGTCTTATTTGGTCGTAAACTCTTCCTGTAGAAAAATTTGCAAACGTACCTGTAAATGGAATTTTACCACCAATGGTTAAACCAGCTGCAATTCCCATCATGTTTGCTTCTGCAATTCCGATTTGGAAAAATCTTTCAGGGTTTTCATTAATAAAATCCTGCATTTTTAAAGATCCTACTAAATCAGCACAAAGCGCAACTACATTTGGATTGGTGCGACCAAGTTCGGTAAGACCTGCTCCAAAACCACTTCGTGTATCTATTTTTTCTGTGTATGTGTATTTTTTCATTTCTTTAATTTCTGTGTTTTACTCGATAATCGAGATTTAAATGCTTTGACATTTGCGTCAAGATGTTTTCAACTTTTCCTTTGAATGCTTCTTGAGCTTGGTCTGAAGCATTTTACTCACTATACGAGATGTAAATACGCTGCAAATTGAGTTATAAATAATTGATATTAGCTCACTAAGAGTTATACATCAATTAATAATCTCTCGGCAACAGATTAATAATCTCCTAAAGTTTCAGGATTTTGAGCCAATGCTTTTTCTAATTGCTCATCGTTAGGAGCTTTTCCATGCCATGCATGTGTTCCCATCATAAAATCTACACCATTACCCATAATAGTATGAAGTAAAATACAAACTGGTTTTCCTTTTCCAGTTCTAGATTTAGCTTCTTTAAGTCCTGCTATAACAGCTTCAAGGTCGTTTCCTTTTTCAACTTCCATAACATCCCATCCAAAAGCTTCAAATTTTTGTCTAATACTTCCCATTGGAAGAACATCGTCTGTTGCTCCGTCTATTTGTTGTCCGTTTAGGTCGATTGTAGCTATGTAATTATCTACTTTATTACCCGCTGCATACATAATAGCTTCCCAATTTTGACCTTCTTGAAGCTCTCCATCTCCATGTAAGCTATAAACAGTATGTGTGTCGTTGTTTAGTTTTTTTGCAAGTGCAGCTCCAAGAGCTACAGACATTCCTTGTCCTAAAGATCCAGAAGCAATTCTTACTCCTGGTAAACCTTCATGGGTGGTTGGGTGTCCTTGTAAACGAGAATCTAATAATCTAAAAGTATTTAATTCTTCCACAGGGAAATACCCTTTTCTTGCTAATACGCTATAAAAAACAGGAGAAATATGTCCGTTAGAAAGGAAGAATAAATCCTCATTAATACCATCCATTTTAAAGTTGGTATCTACTTCCATAATTTCGTTGTATAGTGCTACTAAGAATTCTGTACATCCCAAAGAACCACCAGGGTGTCCTGAGTTTACTTTGTGCACCATCCTTACAATATCCCTTCTTACTTGGGTTGTCAAATCGTTTAATTGTTGTGTGTCTGGCATCTGTAATTGTTAATTAATTATCTTAAACAAAAATAAACCTTTATAAAACCATAGCAAAGTAAATTTTACATAGATATGCTACATATTTGTTTTAAATGTAAGGTTTTAGAGGTTCTTTATGAAGAAAGAGCAATTTTGTTGATTATCTTTGCAGATTTAAAACTCACTTTGTGAGGAAACATAAGGAGGATTTAGGTTGATGTTTATTGCTATCAAAATCCAAAAATCTTAATAGTTAGAAACAAGAATGGAATTTAAGTTAAGTGGAAAAGATGCCGGAAGTAAGGCAAGGGCAGGAGTAGTAACAACCGATCATGGTGCAATTGAAACACCTATTTTTATGCCAGTTGGTACTGTGGCCACTGTAAAAGGAGTACATCAAAGAGAATTAAAAGAAGATATTAATCCTGATATTATTTTAGGAAACACCTATCATCTTTACCTAAGACCAAAAACTTCTATTATTGAACAAGCTGGTGGGTTGCATAAATTTATGAATTGGGATCGAAATATCTTAACAGATAGTGGGGGATTCCAAGTGTATTCTTTATCTGATAATCGAAAAATTAAGGAAGAAGGAGTTAAGTTTAAAAGTCATATTGATGGCTCTTATCACTTTTTTACTCCTGAAAATGTTATGGATATTCAAAGAACCATCGGGGCAGATATTATCATGGCTTTTGATGAATGTACCCCGTATCCATGCGATTATAATTATGCGAAGCGTTCTATGCACATGACGCACCGTTGGTTAGATAGATGCATTAAACGCTTTAATGAGACACCAGATAAATACGGATACGAACAAACATTGTTTCCTATAGTTCAAGGTTCTACTTATAAAGATTTAAGAAGACAATCGGCCGAGTATATTGCAAATTCTGGTGCGCAAGGAAATGCGATAGGAGGGCTTTCTGTAGGGGAGCCTGCTGAAGAAATGTATGAAATGACAGAGGTTGTTTGTGAGATTCTTCCTGAAGATAAACCTCGTTATTTAATGGGGGTAGGAACTCCTATCAATATTCTTGAAAATATTGCACTTGGAATTGATATGTTTGATTGTGTGATGCCAACAAGAAATGCTAGAAATGGAATGTTGTTTACCGCGCATGGTACAATTAATATAAAAAATAAAAAGTGGGAAGCCGATTTTTCTCCTATCGATGAAATGGGAATTACCGATGTAGATACGTATTATACAAAAGCTTACCTAAGACATTTATTTGCTGCAAATGAATATTTAGGAAAACAGATTGCTACAATTCATAATTTAGGGTTTTATTTGTGGTTGGTTCGTGAAGCTAGAAAACATATCTTAGCAGGAGATTTTACAGATTGGAAAAATAAGATGGTTAAGCAAATGGATAAAAGATTGTAATTTTTTAAGCTGAATACTAAATAATTTAAGCTTACAGTTTTATTAACCATAGTTGAGAGGAGTAAGTCTGAAACCCCAGAAATAAAGAACAAGTGAAAATAATAGATTGGTATATTCTTAAGAGGTATTTAGCTACCTTTTTTGTTATGATAATGTTGTTCGTTCCTATTGGAATTATGATTGACGTATCTGAAAAAGTTGATAAAATGATAGATAATGAAGCGCCTACTGCCGATATTCTATCCTATTATATTGACTTTACTTTCTATTTTGCTAGTTTATTATTTCCAATATTTCTCTTTTTATCAATTATATGGTTTACTTCTAAGTTGGCAAATAACACAGAAGTTATTGCTATTTTGAGTTCTGGAATTTCTTTTTGGCGCTTTTTGAGACCTTATTTTATTGGAGCTTCCATAATTGCAGTATTTTCGTTTGTTATGGGAATGTTTATAGTGCCAAAAGCTAGTGAAGGCTATAACGATTTTCGAATAAAATATTTAAAAGGGGGAAGAGATAAGGACCGAGAGACTTCGCGGGTTTTTAATCAGGTAAATGATAACGAGTATATTTATGTAAGTAGTTTTACTCCGAGTACAAAAATAGGGTACAACTTTACATTAGAACATTTTGACGGAAACGAGTTGGAATATAAAATTACGGCTAGCAATATTCGTTGGATAGATAAAGATAGTATTTACCGTTTGAGTGGATATATGAAACGTACTATTGGAGTTAATGATGATATCCTTGAAAAGCAAAATAGACTTGATACGCTGTTTGAATTTGATTTAGACGATCTTACACCTGTTTCTTATGTGGCTGAAACAAAAAATTTATTCGAATTAAATAGTTTTATTGAAGAGCAACGTAAGAAAGGAGCTCCAAACATAAACACATATTTAGTAGTAAAATACAAACGCTGGAGTTTGCCTATTTCAGCATTTATTTTAACCATTATTGCTGTTTCTGTTTCTTCAATGAAACGAAGGGGAGGAATGGGAGTAAATTTAGCTGTGGGAATTTCTTTGGCTTTTATCTATATTTTCTTTGATAAAGTTTTTGGAACCATGGCAGAACAATCTAATTTCCCACCTTTATTGGCTGTTGCTATTCCTAATATTTTATTCGGTATCCTTGCGATCTACTTATTAAAAAATGCTAAACGATAAATTAAAAAACTACCTCCATTTACATTTGGTTGTGTTTATTTGGGGGTTTACCGCTGTGCTCGGGGCACTTATAACTATAGATGCAATTCCACTTGTATGGTTTAGAATGCTTTTGGCAACATTTTTTGTAGGACTCTATGTTATGTTTAAGAAATTCTCACTTAGAGTTCCTAAAAAAGCATTGAGAACATTAATTATTGCAGGAATTACTATTGCATTGCACTGGATCTTCTTTTTTATGGCAATAAAAGTTTCTAATGTTTCGGTAACATTGGCAACAGTATCTACAGGAGCTTTCTTTACCGCAATTTTAGAACCTATCTTTTATAAACGTAAAATGATTTGGTATGAAATTTTTTTCGGACTTGTTGTTATTGCCGGTTTGTATATAATTTTCAGTGTAGAAACACAGTATGTGTTAGGGATTGTTTATGCTTTAATAGCTACATTACTTTCTGCTACTTTTTCTTTAATCAACGGAAAATTAGCCAAACAATATAAGCCTTCTATTATTTCCTTTTATGAATTAGGAAGTGGTGTTGCGTTCATAACATTATATTTATTATTTACAGGTGGTTTCTCTGCTGAATTTTTTATACTTTCGGCATCAGATTGGATGTATTTGCTGTTGTTAGCAAGTGTTTGCACGGCATATGCATTTATAGGATCTGTAAAAGTAATGAAGCTAATAAGCCCATATACAGTAATGCTTACCATTAATATGGAGCCTATTTATGGAATTGTTTTAGCTTACATGATTTTAGGATCATCAGAAAAAATGAGTGAAGGTTTTTACATAGGCGCCTTAATTATTTTAGCTACTGTGCTGGCCAACGGTATTTTAAAGAATTCGTTGAAAAGAAATGTCTCTCTAGGGCAGGCTAAATAGTTTAAAGTTTTATATTTGTACGCTAATAAAATTATCAAAACAAGACTCATGGAGTATTTAGATTTTGAGTTACCAATTAAAGAGCTTGAAGAACAATTAGATAAATGTAAAGTTCTCGGGTCAGAAAGCGATGTTGACGTTACTGATACATGCACTCAATTGGAAAAAAAGTTAGAAAAGACTAAAAAGGACATCTATAAAAATCTTACTGCTTGGCAGCGAGTACAATTGTCCAGGCATCCCTCAAGGCCTTACACTTTAGATTATATCAAAGCGTTATGCGGAAATACATTTTTAGAGCTTCATGGCGATAGAAATGTAAAAGACGATAAAGCTATGATTGGCGGATTAGGAAAAATAGGAGATCAAACCTATATGTTTATCGGTCAACAAAAAGGATATAATACTAAAACCCGTCAGTATAGAAACTTTGGGATGGCAAATCCAGAAGGATACCGTAAAGCGCTACGCCTAATGAAAATGGCTGAGAAGTTTGGAATTCCTGTGGTGTCATTAATAGATACTCCAGGTGCTTATCCAGGTATTGAAGCTGAAGAAAGAGGGCAAGGAGAGGCTATTGCAAGGAATATTCTTGAAATGACACGCCTTAAAGTGCCAATTATTGTTTTAATTATTGGTGAAGGGGCTTCTGGTGGAGCTTTAGGTATTGGAGTAGGAGATAAGGTTATGATGTTAGAGAATACTTGGTATTCTGTAATTTCTCCAGAATCTTGTTCTTCTATTTTATGGAGAAGCTGGGAATACAAAGAACAAGCAGCAGATGCACTTAAATTAACGGCTACCGATATGAAGAAATTACATTTGGTAGACGATATTATAAAAGAGCCACTTGGGGGGGCGCATTCCGATAGGGAAACAACTTTTAAAACCGTAGCAAAGCAAATTACTACAGTTCATGATGAGTTGAAAAAGTTATCCCCAACAGAATTAGTAAATCAAAGAATGGATAAATATGCAAACATGGGAGTATTTAAAAATTAAATCCCCGTATTTGTTACCTTATTGTTAAGACCGGAGTTTGCGCTTCGGTTTTTTTTACCTTTATTAACAAGAAAAACAAGTTATTAACAACTAGTTTGTTGACAGTTAGTTAAAAACCAAGCGTTCAATTTAACCACTTTTCAGGTTACAATTATATACATTCGCATTCATGGAAAAAATAAACCCGATACAAGGAATTAAAGTTGATAAATCAAATGTGATTCAGCTGGAGAAAGGTAAAATCCCTCCGCAAGCTATTGATTTAGAGGAAGCTGTATTGGGTGCAATGATGATTGATAAAAAGGGTGTTGATGAAATTATAGATATACTTCATCCCGATGCCTTCTATAAAGATGGTCATAAATATATTTATGAAGCTGTAGTTCAGCTCTTTGAAACTTCAGAGCCAATAGACTTATTAACAGTTTCGGCGCAATTAAAGAAGAATAAAAGATTAGAAGCTGTTGGAGGCGACTTTTACTTAATTCAGCTTACTAAAAAAGTGTCATCTTCAGCGCATATTGAGTTTCACGCACGTATAATCTTACAAAAATACATTCAGCGAAGTCTTATTAAAATTTCTAGTGAAATTATTGAAGAGGCTTATGATGAAGGAACCGATGTTTTTGATTTGTTAGATAATGCAGAGGCAAAATTATACGAAGTAACGCAAGGAAATATTAAAAAATCTTCAGAAACAGCACAGAGTTTGGTAATTCAGGCTAAAAAGAAGATTGAAGAAATTTCTAATAAAGAAGGTTTAAGTGGAATTCCATCTGGTTTTGATAAATTAGATAAACTTACTTCTGGTTGGCAGCCGAGTGATTTAATTATTGTAGCTGCAAGACCTGGTATGGGGAAAACAGCTTTAACACTTTCCATGGCGAGAAATATTGCTGTAAATTCCAATATTCCTGTAGCTTTTTTCTCTTTGGAGATGTCGTCAGTACAGTTAATAACACGTTTGATTTCTTCGGAAACAGGCTTGTCTTCAGAAAAATTGAGAACAGGAAAATTAGAAAAACACGAGTGGGAGCAGTTAAATGTAAAAGTAAAATCTCTTGAAACTGCACCTTTGTTTATAGATGATACACCTTCGCTTTCCATCTTCGATTTAAGAGCAAAAGCACGCCGATTAGCATCTCAGCACGGAATTAAAATGATTATTATTGATTACTTGCAGTTAATGACGGCTGGAGGGAGTCAGAAAGGAGGAAATAGAGAGCAAGAGATTTCTACAATTTCTCGAAACTTAAAAGCTTTAGCAAAAGAGTTGAGTGTTCCTGTTATTGCACTTTCTCAGTTATCGCGTGCGGTAGAAACACGAGGAGGGAGTAAAAGACCTTTACTTTCCGATCTTCGTGAGTCGGGTGCGATTGAGCAGGATGCGGATATTGTATCTTTTATTTACCGACCAGAATACTATAAAATTGAAGAATGGGATGACGATGAACGTAGTCCAACTCAGGGACAAGGAGAGTTTATCGTTGCAAAACACCGTAATGGTGGTTTGGAGAATATCCGTCTGAAGTTTATCGGTCAGCTTGGTAAGTTTGATAATTTAGATGACTTTGATTCGCCTTTCGAATTCCAATCTAAAATGAATGATGGCGAAGAGAATCCGTTTGCAACTAAAGATTTACCGAGTGCAGACGAAGCTTTTGGAAGCTCCATGAATCAAGACTTTGGAGAAGATGACGTGCCGTTTTAATTTATAAACTTTACGCTGTAGGCTCTAAGCAATATGCGTTTCTAGTTTTCTAAAAAAATTAAATCTTTCAAAATTTAAAAGTTCAGTGTTCAGTGTTCAGTATTCAGTAAACGGTAATCAGTTTTTTATCATTCAACATTAAGCATTCAAAATTCAAAAGTTCAGTGTTCAGTAAACAGTAATCAGTTTTTTTATCATTCAACATTAAGCATTTAAAATTCAAAAGTTCAGTGTTCAGTATACGGTAATCAGTTTTTTATCATTCAACATTAAGTATTTAAAATTTAAAAGTTCAGTTTTCAGTAAACAGTAAACAGTAAACAGTAATCAGTAATCAGTTTTTTATCATTCAACATTAAGCATTCAAAATTCAAAATTTCAGTGTTCAGTATACAGTAATCAGTTTTTATCATTCAACATTAAGCATTTAAAATTCAAAATTGAAATTCAGTTTTTTATCATTCAACATTAAGCATTCAAAATTCAAAAGTTCAATGTTTAGTAAACGGTAATCAGTTTTTATCATTCAACATTAAGCATTCAAAATTTAAAATTCAAAATTAAATCTTTCAATTTTCAACTTACTACTTTTATTGTATTTTTAAGGTTTTGTAATTAGTTTCAGTTTATATGAATCATAAAAACAAAGCGCTATTAAATATTGCGATACGAGCATCTATTGAAGCAGGGAATGAAATTCTAAAAATATACCATCAAAACGATTTCGGAATTCAAAAGAAATTGGATGATTCTCCTATTACCTTAGCCGATAAAAATGCAAATGCTGTTATTAATACATATTTGCAGGCTACTCAAATCCCTATTATTAGTGAGGAGAATAAAATAATGGATTATAAAACCCGTAAACAATGGAATTGTTGTTGGGTTGTAGATCCGTTGGATGGTACAAAAGAGTTTATCAAAAGGAATGGAGAGTTTACCGTAAATATAGCTTTGGTTGAAAATAACCTTCCGATAATGGGTGTTATTTATGTTCCAGTTTCTGGCGATTTATACTTCGGACTAACTTCAGAAAAAAAGGCTTATAAAATCAATACTGTTACTTTTTCAGAAGATTTATTGGGTAAAGCTGAAGAGTTGAATGGAGCGGTTGGTGCTTCCACTGTAAAAAAAGTAATTGGGAGTAGATCTCATTTTACATCAGCAACAAAAAAATATATTGAAGAAATCAGGCAATCGGGAGAGGAAGTAGTATTTGTTTCTGTAGGAAGTTCGTTAAAATTTTGTTTCTTGGCTGAAGGAAAAGCTTCAATTTATCCTAGATTTTCTCCTACAATGGAGTGGGATACCTGTGCGGGAGATGCTATCTGTTCTGCCGTAGGTTTAAAGGTAATAGATGCCGAGACTAAAAAACGATTAGTGTATAATAAAAAAGAGTTGGTAAATCCTTCTTTTATTGTAAATTAAATGCAAGATAAAACAAGAAAAAGACATATTGCTAAGGCTATTACTTGGCGTATTGTTGGGACAATAGATACGATTATTATATCGTGGATTATTTCGGGAAACCCTTTTACAGGATTAAAAATCGGGTTAGCAGAAGTAGTAACCAAGATGTTGCTTTACTATTTTCATGAAAGGATTTGGTTTAAGGCAAATGTTCCTGATAGTAGAAAACGGCATGTTTTTAAAACCATTACTTGGCGACTTTTAGGAACTTTGGATACCATGATGTTAGCTTGGTTTATTTCTGGAGACCCATTTACAGGTCTTAAAATAGGAGGTGCCGAAGTGGTTACAAAAATGGTTTTATATTATTTGCATGAACGTACATGGTATAAAATTAACTTTGGATTGGATAAACGAAAGAATAAAATTTAATAATGGAACCGAATATTTTTCCATATAAATTTAATATAACGCAAAGCGATAGGAATTTGCTGAATAAACATAATTCCTTGCTTGTTTGGTTTACTGGATTATCAGGTTCTGGTAAATCTACGGTTGCAGACGCCTTAGAACAAAAATTATATTCAGAAAAAATAAGAACGTTTATTTTGGATGGAGATAACATGAGAGGGCGGCTTTGTAAGGGGTTGGATTTCAGTGAGGAAGACCGAGCAGAGAATATCAGAAGAGTGGCTGAAACAGCTAATTTATTACTGAAATCTGGGGCTGTAGTTTTGGCAAGTTTTGTATCACCCTACAAAAAAGATAGAGAATATGTAGAAAAGACAATAAAACCTAATATATTTGTCGAAGTTTACATGAATATAGGGCTTGATATTTGTAAAAAAAGAGATAAAAAAGGACTCTATAAACTGGCAGAAAGCGGAGAGTTGAAGAATCTAACAGGGGTTAATGCTCCTTATGAGGCTCCAGAGAATGCCGATGTTGAAATTACAGAAAGCGACAGTGTTGATGGGGCTGTTGAAAAAATATATTTAGAAATTAAAGATAAGTTGTATCAGTTTTAGTAAAATATTTTAGCTAAAAATTGATGTTAAAACTCAAAATAAGAATGAGTAAGTATTATTTAAATTATTTAGACGAGTTAGAATCGGAAGCAATATATGTATTGCGAGAAGTATGGGCTCAATTTGAAAATCCTGTAATATTATTTTCAGGAGGAAAAGATTCGATAGTGGTAACTCACTTAGCTAAAAAAGCATTTTATCCAGCAAAAATTCCATTTGCATTGATGCATGTAGATACGGGGCACAATTTTCCTGAAACTATAAAATTTAGAGACGATTTAATAGAAAGTTTAGGCGTTCAATTAATTGTTGGTTCGGTTCAAGAATCTATCGATCAGGGGAGAGTTGCCGAAGAAAAAGGAAAAAGTGCTACCAGAAATGCCTTACAGATTACAACGCTTTTAGATGCTATTGAAACTAATAAAGTAGATTGTGCAATTGGAGGTGGACGTAGAGATGAAGAAAAGGCGAGAGCTAAAGAACGTTTCTTTTCACATCGAGACGATTTTGGTCAGTGGGATCCAAAAAATCAGCGCCCAGAATTATGGAATCTTTTTAATGGAAAGCAATTTGAAGGAGAGCATTTCCGAGCTTTTCCAATAAGTAATTGGACAGAAATGGATATTTGGAATTATATCAATAGAGAAAATATTGAAATTCCGTCTTTGTATTTTGCTCATGAGAGAGAGGTGGTAAGAAGAAGTGGTTCTTGGATTCCGTATTCAGAATTTCTGCAATTAGAAGAAAATGAAGAAGTACTTACAAAGAAAATTCGTTTTAGAACTTTAGGAGATATTACAATTACAGGAGGTATTGAGAGTGATGCCGATACTGTAGAAAAAATAGCACAAGAAGTTTCTGCAATGCGACAAACAGAGCGTGGAAATCGTTCAGATGATAAACGCTCAGAAACAGCCATGGAAGATAGAAAGAGACAGGGGTATTTCTAGAAAAGCTTTAAGCTGTACGCTTTATGGCATTAAGCTCTATAGATCTAAATTGTATGAGGGATTTTAAAAAATATAATATTTGGAGCTTAAGTCATGAGTTTACTTTGGAAATTTACAAAGTGACGAAGAATTTCCCTTCTGAAGAAAGATTTCAATTGATGTCTCAAATGCAGCGGGCAGCTTATTCTATTCCCTCGAACTTTAGTGAAGGATGTGGTCGGGATTCTGATAAGGACTTTAATAGATTTATTCAAGTATGTTTAGGTTCTGCACATGAGTTAGAGTATTTCATTCTTCTTTCGAAGGATTTAAATTATATCTCTGAAGACATTTTTGATGAGTTGACTATAAAAATTAATGAGATAAAAAGTAAATTATATAATTTAAGCAAAAAGCTAATAGCCTAATGCGTATAGCTTATTGCCTAAAGCCTAAAATAATGCAAATAGATAACAACCAATTATTAAGATTTACCACAGCGGGAAGTGTAGACGATGGAAAGAGTACGCTTATTGGTAGATTATTATACGATTCAAAATCGATTTTCGAGGACCAATTGGAAGCAATTGAAACTACGAGTAAGAAAAAAGGACATCAAGGTGTTGATTTAGCTTTGTTTACAGACGGACTTCGAGATGAAAGAGAGCAAGGAATTACAATAGATGTAGCCTATAGATATTTTACAACTCCAAAGCGTAAGTTTATTATTGCTGATACTCCTGGACATATTCAATACACTCGAAATATGATTACCGGTGCCTCTACAGCAAATGCTGCAATTATATTGGTAGATGCACGCCATGGAGTGATTGAGCAGACTAAACGGCATGCTTTTATTGCTTCTTTATTGCAAATACCACATATTATTGTTTGTATTAACAAAATGGATTTGGTAGATTTTAGAGAGGAAGATTACAATAAAATCATTGCGCAGTTTGAGGAATTTTCTTCTAAATTATTAGTTAGAGATGTACGTTTTATCCCTATAAGTGCTTTGTTGGGAGATAATGTTGTTAAGCGTTCTGAAAATATGAATTGGTATCAAGGTTCTCCGTTGTTGGATACTTTGGAAACCATGCATATTAGTAGTGATATTAATAAAGTTGATGGTCGTTTTCCAGTACAAACAGTTTTACGTCCTCAGAGCGAAGAGCATAGAGATTATAGAGGTTATGCTGGAAGAATTTCTAGTGGAATTTTTAGAAAAGGAGATGAAATTACAGTAATGCCTTCTGGATTCACCTCTAAAATTAAATCGATTGACACTTTTGAAGAAGAGTTAGACGAAGCCTATGCACCAATGTCGGTTTCTATTACTTTGGAAGACGATATTGATATTAGTCGCGGAGATATGATAGTGCGCACTAAAAACAAACCAGAATCTTCTCAAGATTTAGAAGTGATGTTGTGTTGGTTAAATAATGAATCGGCAAAACCGAGAACAAAATATGTGGTTCGTCATACTTCAAATGAGCAAATGGCTATGATAAAAGAAGTGATTTATAAGATAGATATCAATACTCTTTCTCGAAAGAATGATGATAAAGAACTTCATATGAATGATATTTCAAAGGTAAAAATTAGAACTACAAAACCTTTGATGTACGATTCATACCGTGAGAATAGAATGACAGGAAGTTTAATTCTTATAGACCCAGCAACTAATCAAACAGTTGCAGCTGGAATGATTGTTTAGTAAAAAAAATATTTACAACAGGGAGAGGCTTTTGATTTATTTCAAAAGCCTCTTTTTTTTTGTTGCTACAATTAGGAGTTTCTCATGGAGAAGGTTAAAGTTTCTTAATAAGAAAGCCTATTTTTACAAACGCTTCGTATATGATAAAAAGATATATTATTTTGTGAGTTGTTAAAAATTGGGGGCAAGATATAGGAACTCAATTTTTAAATGATAAATAATAAAATTAAATAAAGGTGAAACATCCATGTATGATTTTTGAACACACAACGGAATGATTATTTGGATGTTCCATGTGACCGCAAAAAAAACAATAAATATACACATGAAAGAAAAATATAAAATAGCCGTAATAGGTTTAGGATACGTAGGGTTACCATTGGCAGTTGAATTTGCTAGAAAAGAATTTTCGGTAATAGGTTTTGATATCAATAAAAAGAGAGTTTCAGAATTAAAAGAAGGAAAAGATGTTACAGATGAGGTTTTAGATGATGATTTAAAAGACGCTAAAGGACTTATTTTTAGCTCTGATGAAAGCGATCTGAAAGATTGCAATATGTATATAGTAACGGTTCCAACACCAGTAAACGATTTTAAACAGCCAGATTTAACACCATTAATTTCTGCTAGTACAACTGTAGGGAAGTATCTTCAGAAAGGAGATATTGTAGTGTACGAATCTACAACATACCCTGGCTGTACTGAGGAAGATTGTGTGCCAGTATTAGAAGCTTCAAGCGGATTAGTATTTAATGAAGATTTTTATTGTGGATATTCCCCAGAACGAATAAATCCAGGGGATAAAGAGCGAAGACTTCCAAATATTATGAAAGTAACCTCAGGAAGTACTCCCGAGATAGCTGAAGAGGTGGATAAACTTTATAACTGTATTATTACCGCAGGAACTCATAAAGCATCGAGTATAAAAGTGGCAGAAGCTTCTAAGATTATTGAAAATACGCAACGAGATATTAATATTTCCTTAGTGAACGAATTGGCACTTATTTTTGATAGAATAGGAGTAGATACCGTTGAGGTATTGGAAGCGGCAGGCACTAAATGGAATTTTTTACCTTTCCGGCCAGGTTTGGTAGGTGGGCATTGTATAGGAGTGGATCCATATTATCTAACTCATAAAGCAGAACGATTAGGATACCATCCACAGGTAATTTTATCTGGACGACGTATTAATAACGATATGGGAATTTTTATTGCCAATAAAATCGTTAAACTGATGGTGAAAGATCAGCTTCCAGTAAAAAATGCAAAGGCATTGGTGTTGGGAATTACCTTTAAAGAGAATTGCCCCGATGTTCGAAATTCTAGAGTGATAGATGTTATTGAAGAATTAGAAGGCTTTGGTTTGAATGTAGATACTTACGACCCATATGCAGATAAAGAGGAAGTGAAAAAGTATTATGGAGTAGATTTAATAGATGAAATAACAGAGAGATACGAAACTATTGTTTTGGCAGTTGGTCATAATCAGTTTTTAGAATTGGATTTTGAAAAGTTAAAATCTAGTCCGCGAACGGTTATTTACGATGTGAAAAGTTTTTTACCTAAAGAATTGGTTACAGAGAGATTGTAATACCTTTGTGATAGGAGTGAAAAAAATATTGGGAATCGCCTTAAATTTTTTTTCATAGGTAAAGAAAACCAAGGTTAAAATGAATAATAGTTCTGATAATAAAAATAAAAAAATCTTAATAACTGGAGGAGCAGGATTTATAGGGTCTCATGTGGTTCGGTTGTTTGTAAATAAATACCCATCTTATCAAATCATTAATTTAGATGCTTTAACCTATGCAGGGAATTTAGAGAACCTGAAGGACATAGAGAGTGCTGCTAACTATACTTTTGTAAAAGGAGACATTACAGGTGAGTCGTTTATAAATCAGCTATTTCAGCAATATAAATTCGATGGAGTAATACACCTGGCGGCAGAAAGTCACGTAGACCGTTCTATTGAAGATCCGTTGGCTTTTGTTAAGACAAATGTTATCGGGACAATGAATTTATTGAATGCGGCAAAAAAACTTTGGTTACACACTCCTCACCCCAATGGGGGAGGCTGGGAGGGGGCTCGTTTTTATCATGTAAGTACCGATGAGGTTTATGGGTCTTTAGGAGAAGATGGTTTGTTTACCGAAACCACTTCATACGATCCAAACTCGCCATATTCCGCTTCCAAAGCAAGCTCAGATCATTTTGTAAGAGCTTATGGAGAAACTTATGGGTTGCCATATGTTATAAGTAATTGTTCTAATAATTATGGGCCTAATCACTTTCCGGAGAAATTAATTCCATTATTTATCAATAATATCATTCAGAAAAAACCATTACCAGTTTATGGAGATGGAAATTATACGCGCGATTGGTTGTATGTAATAGATCATGCAAGGGCTATTGATTTAGCTTTTCATGAAGGAGGAAATCAGGAGACTTATAATATTGGAGGTTTTAACGAATGGAAAAATATCGATTTGGTTAAATTGCTATGTAAATTGATGGATGAAAAATTAGGCAGAAGTGAAGGCGAATCGGAAGCATTGATTACCTATGTAAAAGACCGACCAGGGCATGACTTACGTTATGCTATTGATGCTTCTAAAATTAACAAAGAACTAGGGTGGGAGCCTTCGGTTACTTTTGAAGAAGGACTAGCAAAAACTATCGATTGGTATTTAAATAATAGTGATTGGTTGGCGCAAGTAACCTCTGGAGAATATCAGAGGTATTATGATAAGCAATACGGGTGTTAGTTGAAAAGTTGAGAGTTGAGAGTTGAGAGTGAAGTGTAAAGTTTTATAGACCTAAACCATTAAAAAATGAGCGAAAATAGATTTGGGTTTGAAAGTCTAAAAGTGTGGGAAAAGAGTATTCAGCTTGTTAAATTTATTTATAAATTAACTTCTGATTTTCCAAAAGAAGAACAATATTCATTAACCTCGCAAATTCGACGATCGGCAATTTCGATTCCTTCAAATATTGCAGAAGGAACTTCTCGGGACTCAAAGAAAGATAAAAAAAGATTTTACACTATAGCTTATGGGAGTTTAATGGAATTAGTGAATCAAATTATAATTACTAAGGAATTGAGTTATATAAGTACCGAAAGCTCTCAAATGGTAAAAGATATGGCGATGGAAATTGCTAAGATGATTAGTGGATTGAAAAAATCAGTCTGAAAATGAACACTAAACTTTAAACATTTAACTAAAAATGAAAGGAATTATTCTCGCTGGAGGCTCAGGAACACGATTACATCCATTAACATTATCGGTTAGTAAGCAGTTAATGCCTATTTATGATAAACCGATGATTTATTATCCGCTTTCTACGTTAATGCGAGCAGGAATTCGAGAAGTATTAATCATTTCTACTCCAAAAGATTTACCGTTGTTTAAAGAATTGCTGGGAGATGGTAAAAAGTATGGTTGTGTTTTTGAATATGCGGTACAAGAACATCCTAATGGTTTGGCAGAAGCTTTTATTATTGGAGCAGACTTTATTGGAAATGATAAAGTAGCTTTGATTTTAGGAGATAATATATTTTATGGAACTGGATTAGATAAGTTGTTACAAGAAAATAACAATCCTGATGGCGGAATTGTTTATGCATATCATGTTCATGATCCAGAGCGATATGGTGTAGTAGAGTTTGATAAAAATGGGCAAGCTATTTCAATTGAGGAGAAGCCACAAAGTCCAAAATCGAATTATGCGGTTCCAGGGATTTATTTTTATGACAATGAGGTGGTGGCAATAGCAAAAAATATCAAGCCAAGTAAAAGAGGAGAGTTAGAGATTACCAATATTAATAAAGTGTATCTTGAACGAGGAAAATTACAGGTTGGTATTATGGATAGAGGGACTGCATGGCTAGATACAGGAACATTTCAATCTTTAATGCAGGCTTCGCAATTTGTTGAAGTTATTGAAGAGCGACAAGGACTTAAAATTGGAGCTATAGAAGGAGCTGCCTATGAAATGGGTTATATTACAAAAGAAGAATTTATAGCTTTAATTGAGCCGTTAATGAAAAGCGGTTATGGAAAAAGGCTATTGAGTATATTGAAATAAAAAAAGGAAAATGTATACTAAAAATTCACCAATTTTCTGTGTTTTCATAAATGAATGGAATAAGAAAACCCCGATTTTAACTCTGAACAGCCTTTTTCGGGGTTTTTTGTTATTTCAATTTAATGCATAACCGCATACTTATATGGAATAAGGGTATTTTCTGAATACACCTTTTTAGATTGCTTTTTTTTAATAAAATAGTATGCAACCTTACTTTGAATATATTATTGATTTATGTTTTTAAGCTTTTTGAGTTTTGCTTTCCATAAATTTAAATCTTCATGGTGTTTATCAATATTATTCATCACCTCTTTTACAATAGGATTGCTTTCATCTGCATTAAAGAACTGTAAATTATTCTCCAATTGACGTATTTCCGATTTTACTTCGTCAATTTTTCTACGGATAAATACACGCTCATTATTAATTAGCGTATCATTATCTGCATTTGCCAGTTGATCTAGCTTGTTCCCATATTTTATAAGTTCCGCCTTTTGCTTATCGAGGTCTAATTTCTTGAATAATGCATCCAATATTTTGTTGAATTTTCCTTCAATGCTTTTTTTGCTGTGAGGGATTCTTCCGATAGCCTTCCAGTCGGCAATAATAGCTTTTACTTGCTCTAAGTCTTTTTCCTTGTCTCCAGATAATTGGAATTCTTTTAAATTATCTAAATATGCCTTCTTCTGTTCGAAAGCTTCCATTTCATCTTTAAAATGCTCGTTTTTCTTAGCATGAAGTCGATCGAAATAATGGTTACAAGCAGACTTAAATTCATTCCAGATTTTATCAGAATATTTTCTTGGAACATGACCGATATTTTTCCAATCAGATTGAATTTTCTTCATTATTGGCGTAGTTTTTTCCCATTCATCACTGTCTTTTAGGGATTCAGCCAATTTTACCAATTCCATTTTTTTATCTAGATTGTCTTGCTGGTCTTTTTTAAGTCCTTTATAAAAAGAATTTTTATTTCTGTTGAATTTACGCACAGCTTCTTTAAAGGCAGCCCAAGTTTGTTCATTTACTTTGTAAGGAACTCTCCCAGCATTAAAAAACTCTTCTCGTAAAGCTTCTACTTCTTTTATGAGTTTTTGCCAGCTACTGTGGTTATTTACTTTTTGCTGCGTAATAGCTTCAATCTTTTTAATAATATCTTGTTTTACTAAAAGATTAGCTTCATGTATTACATCTTGATTCTTAAAATATTCTTGTCGCTTTTGATGTATTGCTTTGGTAGCAGCGCTAAAACGATCCCAAATAGCATCTCGATGTTCTCTATCTACAGGGCCTAAATCTTCTTTCCATATTTTATGAAGCAACTGTAATTCTCTAAATGCCTTGTTTACATCACCCATTTCGGCAAGAGATTCTGCCTGAGCAATAATTTTTTCTTTTTCTTCTAAATTATGTTTAAAATCTAAATCGCGTAGGTCTCTATTTAAATCTAAGAAATCGTAAAATATCTCCACATGGTGGTGGTAGGTGCGCCAAACATCATTGTAATTTACACGTGGAATCGGACCAGCATTTCGCCATCGTTCTTGTAACTCCTTAAAGTGTTTATAAGTGTCGTTAATATTTTCTTCAACATTAATCAAGCCCTTTAATTCTTCAATAATATCTAATCTATTTTTTAGATTTAGATCCAATCGATGTTCTAAATTCTTATAATATTGATTGCGTTTATCTCTATATTCATTATATAGTTCGTTAAAACGCTTCTTAACTGGCGAAGAATAATTAAAGTCAATTTCATTGCCTCCCTCTTGGATAAAATCTTCTTTTTTCTGTTCTAAGAGTTCTTGAAATTTTAGATCAAACTCCGATTTTATTTGGTCAACATGACTTTTTATAGCCTGTATTTTTTCTTTTGTAATAAGTATATTGAGTTCCTCAACTAACGTATCCATATTCATGGCATGATAGTCTAGCATAGGAATTTCATGACGCTCTTTGTGTCCTTCATCTTCCGCATCTTCCGCATTCGACTCATCTATTTCATTCTGCGGATCATCATTATTTTCTCCTTCAGCATCAGCAGTTACTTCCCCTTCACTTACCGTTTCTTCGGTAGTAACACTCTCTTGATTGTCAATTTGCGGCGTCTCGCTATTTTTTTCACTTCCGTCTGCCTCTGGCTGCAGGTTATCATCTTTTTCTTCTAACATTTTGTAAATGTTTAAGGTTCGTCAATACTTTCAAGTTGAAAGATACTAACAAGTAACAAATTAGCCAAGTGTTTTGTTTGGAACTGTTGAGTATTAGGTGAAAAAGTTTAAAGTTGAGGGTAAGTTTTGAAGTCGGAAGACCGAAGTCGGGAGATGGAAGTAAAAAGTTGGAAGTTGGGAGGAAGCAAGAGTAAAGAAACAAGATATATAGATTTTTGTATTCTGATACTTTTTGAATTTTTAGTTTATCAAAAGCCTATTGCTTATTCAAAGATTCAAAGATTCAAAGATTGAAAGATTGAAAGATTGAAAGATTGAAATAGTCTGAAGTCCGGAGTTGGAAGTTGGAAGTTCGGAGGAAGCAAGAGTAAAGAAATAATATATATAGATTTTTGTATTCTGATACTTTTTGAATTTTTAGTTTATCAAAAACTGAAAACTGAAAACTAAAAACGACAAACCATAAACCAACTGCAATCTGTCTACTGAACACTCCCGACTTCGGTCTTCCGACTTCAAACCTTTTTTCACTTCCGCATATCCAAATCTTCAAATTGACATCTTTGTCCCTTTGCACCTTTGAACCTATGCCACTTTGAGTTAAAAAGTTAATGAGTTAAAGAGAAGAATATAGAATAAAGAGAAAAGAATATAGATTTTTTTGTCCTTATTCTTTTGCGAATTTTTAATTTACCAAAAGCCTATTGCTTATTCAAAGATTCAAAGATTCAAAGATTCAAAGATTGAAAGATTGAAAGATTGAAATAGTCTGAAGTCTGAAGTCGGGAGATGGAAGTAAAAAGTTGGAA
The DNA here is from genome assembly GCF_000260115.1 of Galbibacter orientalis DSM 19592. GTDB lineage: Bacteria > Bacteroidota > Bacteroidia > Flavobacteriales > Flavobacteriaceae > Galbibacter > Galbibacter orientalis. Next base: position 1,932,244 of record NZ_JH651379.1, read on the forward strand.
GTTGGGAGGAAGCAAGAGTAAAGAAACAAGATATATAGATTTTTGTATTCTGATACTTTTTGAATTTTTAGTTTATCAAAAACTGAAAACTGAAAACTAAAAACGACAAACCATAAACCAACTGCAATCTGTCTACTGAACACTCCCGAATTCGGTCTTCCGACTTCAAACCTTTTTTCACTTCCGCATATCCAAATCTTCAAATTGACATCTTTGTTCCTTTGTCCCTTTGAACCTATGCCACTTTGAGTTAAAAAGTTAATGAGTTAAAGAGAAGAATATAGAATAAAGAGAAAAGAATATAGATTTTTTGTCCTTATTCTTTTGTGAATTTTTAATTTACCAAAAGCCTATTGCTTATTCAAAGATTGAAATAGTCCGAAGTCCGAAGTCGGTAGACGGAAGTTGGAAGTTGGAAGTTGGAAGTTCGAAGGAAACAAGAATAAAGAAACAATATATATAGATTTTTGTATTCTGATACTTTTTGAATTTTTAGTTTATCAAAAACTGAAAACTAAAAACTAAAAACTAAAAACGACAAACCATAAACCAACTGCAATCTGTCTACTGAACACTCCCGAATTCGGTCTTCCGACTTCAAACCTTTTTTCACTTCCGCATATCCAAATCTTCAAATTGACATCTTTGTCTCTTTGCACCTTTGAACCTATGCCACTTTGAGTTAAAAAGTTAATGAGTTAAAGAGAAGAATATAGAATAAAGAGAAAAGAATATAGATTTTTTGTCCTTATTCTTTTGCGAATTTTTAATTTACCATAAACCATAAACCATAAACCATAAACCATAAACCAAAAAGACTGCAATCTGTAAACTGAACACTGTCTAGCTTCTGACTCCCGACTTCTAGCTTCCGATTTCTACCCATTCCAAATTTCCCAGGCTTTTTCAGCTTGGAGTTCTAGCATTTTGCTTCCGTTTACTGCGGTAGCGCCATTTGCTTCAGCATATTTCATGAAAGCTGTTTTTGGAGGGTTGTAGATTAAGTCAAAAACTAAATGCCCTTCAGTAAGAAATTCATATGGAATAGCAGGTTTAGCTTCCGTATTTGGAAAAGTACCAATTGGAGAGCAATTCACAATTACTTGGTGTTGCTCCATAACTTGTTTTGTAAGCATCTCGTAACTCAATTTGTTTTCCGACGCAGTTCTGGATACAAATTGAATCTCCAAACCTAAGTCAATTAAAGCGTGTTTTACTGCTTTAGAAGCACCTCCTGTACCTAGAATTAGTGCCTTTTTATGGTGTGATTTTATAAAGGGTTCTATAGATTTATAAAAGCCATAAATATCTGTATTGTAGCCTTTCAAACCGTTCTTGGTTATTTTTACGGTATTTACAGCGCCAATTTCTTTTGCTTTTGGGTCTATTTCAGTTAAAAAAGGAATAATAGCTTCTTTGTAGGGAATGGTGATATTAAAACCAACAATATCTTTATCTTGTGCTAAAACATTTTTAATTTCTTCAATGTTTTGTAAATCGAAATTAACATAAGAATGGTTATCAAGATCGAGCTGCTTAAATTTTTCCGTAAAGTAACCAGCAGAAAATGAGTATGAAATATTCTTTCCTAATAATCCGAAATGTCTAAGTTCTTTTTTCATTAAGTAAGTTTTATGCGTTTTGGCGGTTGGTGTATATTAAAATTAATGTTTTACAGTTTCGCCTTGAGTTAGTTTTCCGTACCAATCCAATCCTAATACAATTAAGATTCCAACAATAACAAAGCCAATGGCAATCCATGTTTCTGTATTATTTATATGTGGTAGGTAGCGTTGGTAGTTAACAATTATTTTTTCTCCAGCCGAATCTTTCATTATTTCTCCAAATTCGTTGAGTCTGTATATTGTTTTTTTCCAAGGCCAAACAACTCCCAGAGAGCCAGTAATAAACCCTAGGATAATGGCGGTGGTAATATGTTTAAAATGCTTTAAAACATAGCTTAATAAATGCGAAAGTGTAACCAAACCAGTAACCGATCCTAAGGTGAAAACTGCTAAAATTTTCAACATTTCTATTCGCTGTTGGTTGTTTATAAAGCTAAAATCGCCTTTAAATATTTCAGCAAAAGTATCATAAAGGGCATTTACAGAATCTACTAAAAGGAGTACATAATTTCCAAGTAGAATTAAAATAAAAGAACCAGATAAGCCTGGTAGCGTCATCCCAGAAACACTTATTATTCCGCAGAAAAACACAAAAAATAGATTCTCATTTTGTTTTGCTGGGTTAAAAAAGCTTAAGGAGATACCTATCATTATTCCAATGATACAGGATAAAATGGTTTTCCGATTCCAATAATGAAAATCCTTGGCTATATAATAAATAGAGCCTAAAATCATTCCGAAGAAAGCGGCCCAAACATACAATTCTTTTTGCGCTATAAAGTAGTCTAAAAGTTTAGAGACGCTAAAATAACTCACTAGCATTCCTAATAGCAATAAACTTAAAAAGCGACCATTTATATATTGATAAAAGCTTCTAAACCGTCCATTAAGGATTAATTTTAGAGCTTTTAAGTTTACTTTCTGAAGCGAGTAAATAAATTCTTCGTAAAAACCAGCAACAAAAGCAACCACCCCTCCAGAAACGCCAGGAACTTTATTGGCGGCTCCCATGGCTAATCCCTTTATGAAAAGGAAAAACTTATCGAGAAGTGTACGCGTTGGTTGTTGCATTTTTATTTTTTTATGGTAGCCAATTTTTCAAGGAGAAAGATGGTTAAAAAACCGATAATAGCCAAAATTATTGCCCATAATAGCTGCGGGTCGCCATCATAATTAAAAGGACTCGTACTTTCGTCAATAATAATAGTTTTATCGCCAAATTTTTTGATTTCGGTAACCAATTTCCAGGGCCATATTTTATTTAAAGAGCCTAAAATAAAACCTGTTAAAACAGCCAACGTAACATTTTTATAATTTGTAAATAGGTATTTTAAAAGTTTAGAAAAGCTTAATAATCCAAAGATAGCTCCTAGCCCAACAATAGCAATTGTTTGAATGTCTCTCTCGTTTACTGCTGCCAAAATGGTACCATAAGAACCTAAGAGAACTAAAATAAAAGCTCCAGAAATTCCAGGTAAAATCATAGCACATATGGCTAAGGCTCCAGAAAAAAACAAATGAAGAGCTCCACCAGTTTCATGCATAGGGGGGAGGGTGGTAATATAAAATGCAACCGCAGCTCCAGCTATAAAGGCAATAATGCTACCAGCATTCCATTTTGTAATTTGTTTTCCAACAAAAATAATACTTGCTACTACAAGTCCGAAAAAGAACGACCATAATAAAATTGGATGCGTCTCTAATAGCCATGCTAATAATTTGGCTAAGGATAAAATACTAATTGCAATACCAAGAAACAAGGCAACTAAAAAATTACCATTGATATGATTCCAAGCTTTTTTAAAACCTTCTTTTCTTAGAATATTAAAAGTTTCTATGCTGATATTATTTATGGAGGTTATAAGTTCCTCATAAATACCAGAAATAAAAGCAATAGTACCTCCAGAAACGCCAGGTACAACATCTGCTGCACCCATAGCAATACCTTTAAGGGTGATAATAAAGTAGTCTAAAATTGATCTTTGCATATTTTGTTCTTAGGGGAACAAAAATAGCAATTTTATAGGGACGCATTTTTAAAACTATGGATTATATTTTTTACTGTTTTGCGGTTATAAACTGCGGGGAATAAAATTTCCATAGTATCGTGCTCCTCATAGTTGTGTTTTAAGGCGTTTTTTAAATGATATGTTCCTTTTAAAGCATCAGAAGATAGGTAGTACATTCCTGCCAAACGGTATTCTAAATCTGCATGCTCAGGATAAAATTCTAAAGCCTGTAAAAGTGTGTGAATAGCGCTGTCATACTCGCCTAATTTCAATAAAATATCCGACCATGAAATCCATGTTTGTAATTCATAGTTTCCTAATTCTACGGCTTTTTGATAGGCAAGATCTGATTCTTCATAAAAATGAAGTAATTCATTTATTTTGGCGCTTCGTTTCCAATATAATACATTTTCACTATCAATATTTATAGCTTTATTGATGTAATATAGCGCTTTTTGATAATTCCCTTGCTTAAAATAAAAGTCGGTTATAGCAATCCAGCCTTTGTCTAAAAGCGGATCTTCATGAACGGTACGATAAAAGAATTTTTTTGCTAATTCTAAATTCCCTAGCTTGTCATGACATTTTCCTATTCTTAAATAAGCATAAGAAGTAGGATCGTCTAAACCTAAAGTGATTTCGTAGTTTTCAATGGCTTCATTATATCTTTTTAAACGTTCCAATACCCGTCCTTTTTCTAGGTAAGCACCTATAAAAGTATCGTCGGAATAAATAGCAAAATCAAAACTAGAAAGCGCTTCTTTGTACATTTTTTTACTTACAAATTGCTTTCCTAATTGATGCCATGCAACTTCGCAATACGGATTCTGATTTAGATACGAATTTAAAAATGTAATAGCACCATCAAAATCTTCTAAGAAATCGAAGCAATAAATTACATTATATAGCGCAGCATAATCTTCATAATCTTCATTTAAACAATTAATAAATGCATCTTTAGCCGATTCATAATCGTCTAAAAAAAGATATTCCATTCCTAATAAAGAATAAATATCTGCATTATCATCTGTCATAGATAAAGCATCATGCAGTAATTCTATTGCCTTTTGATGGTTGTCTTGTTTGGAATAAATATTAGCCTTTTGGATTAATATTTCTTCGTTAGAAGATTCTATTGCTTCCAATTCATCTAAAATTACTTCAGCAACATCAAACCGATTTTCAAAAACAAGAATCTCTACTTGTAAGAGTTTTAACTCTGAAGAAGTAGGGTGTTGTTGTAAACCAATTTGTATAGCTTTTTTAGCTAAAGCAACTTTTCCAGAATCAAGATAATGATGTGTTATCTCTTGGAAGTCTTCCGAATCAAAGAAGTAAACGTCATTAGTTTTCAACATTGATTCAAATTTTGCTAACGGTGGGTTATGATCTTCGTGAGCACTAAATGGCATAAGCGATGCGTTTTTAGATTTCTACGTTAATAAATTTAGGGCTTGAAGCGTTATGATTGAATCAAAAACCTTATTGTTATTAACAAATTAGTTAACATTTTGGTTATTCCACTCATTTAGAAGCTCTAAAATAGTGTTACAACCTTTTTCAATTTCTTCATTTGAAATGGTTAATGGTGGTGTAATTCGTACTGCTCTTGTTTCAAATAGAAGCCAAAAGAGAATGAGTCCTTTTTTCATTCCTTCAAGTACTAAAAAGTTTGCAACTTCTGCATTTTCAACAAGTATTGCCAACATTAATCCTTTTCCTCTAATCTCCTTAATCAAAGGATGTACCAAAAGTGATCGGAAGTGTTTTTCTTTTTCTAGTGTTTGTTTAATTAAAGTTGTGGTAGTTAATTCTTTTAAGGTGGCAAGTGCAGCCGCGGCTACAACAGGATGTCCTCCAAAAGTAGTTATATGCCCCATTTTTGGAGCTTCTTTTAATTGTGCCATCATGTCATATGAGGCGGTAAAAGCGCCAATAGGCATTCCGCCAGCCATTCCTTTCCCCATTACTAAAATATCTGGAGTAACATGGTAGTTCATAAAACCAAAAAGTCTTCCTGTCCGCCCGAAACCAGGTTGAATTTCGTCGAGGATAAGTAAAGCCCCAACTTCTTCACAACGTTTTTTTACCTTCTGTAAATAGTTGTTTTTCGGTTCTATAAATCCGGCTCCTCCTTGGATGGTTTCAAGAATAACTCCAGCAGTTTTAGTAGTTATATTTTTTAAATCTTTTTCGTTATTAAATTCAATAAATTTTATACCAGGCAATAAAGGGCGGTACGCTTTTTTTCTTTCTTCATAGCCCATTAAGCTCATAGAGCCTTGAGTATTACCATGATACGCATGCTTTGCAGCAATAATTTCTCCTCTTCCAGTAGCTCTTTTTGAGAGTTTCATAGCCCCTTCTATAGCTTCTGTGCCAGAATTTACTAAATAAGTGCTGCTCAAAGGTTCTGGTAATTGTTGTGCTAATAACTTTGCAAGCTCAACCGCAGGGCCTTGTGCATATTCTCCATAAACCATTACATGCATATAAGAAGCAGCTTGCTCTTGCACAGCATTCACAACTTTTGGGTGACTATGGCCTAACGTATTGGCAGAGACTCCAGCAACAAAGTCTAAATAAGATTTTCCATCAAGATCATAAATATAGGAACCTCTTGCGTGAGAAACTTCTATACCTAAGGGAGTTGGTCCCGTTTGTGCTTGATATTTTAAAAAGTCTTGCTTCATTATTTAGAACTTTCTTCTTTTTCAGCTTTCTTAACAGGCGCTTTTTTAGGAAGTGTTGCTTTTTTATTTACTGAATTAGCAGTGTTTGTAGGCGTTTCCTCTTTTTCTTCTTCTTCAGGATTAATAGGAGTTAATTCTTCTGGAGCTAAATTAGGATTATCAATATCTATAGGATTGTTAACTCCATTAATTACAGGGAGTTTTATGTTTTTATCTTCTTCACTAAATAAATCGTCTACACTAGAAATAATTTCATCGCCACGCCAATAGAAACCTCTAAATTTACGACCGTTAACAGGAAGTTCAGAATCGGGATAAATAATTCCTTCTACATTAATAAAAGAGGTGGTATTGTCAATTTCGTTATCTTCCATTACCATTTGGATAAGTCCACAAAGACGTTTGTCTATCCCTACCAATTCATCATCATCATTCCATAAGTAATATATAAGTTCCGCATTTTTGACAATATCCACAATTCTTAATTCATTTTCTTCAAATAAACCATAGAGATATTTTCCTTTTATCTGGTTGTAACCTTGTTTAAGAGAGTCTTTAAACTTTACACCACTTAAGGAGTCTTTCTGAATAATAAAAGCATTGTCCCACACCTTGAGGGAGTCTAGCTTCTCGGTTTTTACATTGGAGATAATATGAATGCTATCTCCTGTCATTTGTGTTTCTCCGCTCCAAAGTACGGGTCGGAAAGCGGAAAGTTTGTTTTCTGGAGTATTTGGCGGAATTTTAGTTATGAGTTGCGCAATTCCAGTTTTTTCGTCCGTATGAATAGAATCACATTTTCCACTTAAATCTGTTTTAAAAAAACGCGCGTCTCTAAAAGCTCTAACAATACGCTCATTTTCTTTTCCTGTAACCATTAAAGTATCTGCATGGATATACATGGAATCTTTTTCAAAAAGACTAATAGCCAAGGCTTTTTTAGTAACTAAAACAGAATCTTTTGCTTTATAAATCTCTGCATAATGACCTCTTAAAACTCCATCGTTTACAGTGTCTATTACTTTAATGTTGTTGGTTGCTGAAGCAAATTCTGTAGCCTTGTTAAAATATAAGCTATCTCCATAAATAATCCGATCACTGTAATCTATACGCGTATTTTTAACCCCATAACCAGTTTCTGCAACCGTATTGTAGAAACCACGCTCGCAATACATTTTATAGTCTTCTCCAACCACAGTTGATGGTCCGTACATATATGCGTTTTTGGTATTGGTGTAATAATCCATTCGGGCTGAATTAATTACATAATCAGGATTGGTAATTTTTACATCACTTTTAAACTCGTATTTATCAATTTCCATGTAATAGCGACCTTTATCGCTTGTTAGGACATTGGCACTATCTTTTACAGTTCCGAAATTATCGTAAAATGCTTCTTGTTTATTTCTGTCAAATTCTAATTCTTCGGTATTTAGCGTCATTGAGTTGTTTCTTAAAACAACCTTTTCCTTAGCCAAAGCAATTTTTGTAGTTCCATCGTATTCTACATATTCGCTATTCATTTTAATGGAATCTCCTTGTTGAAAAAAGACATTTCCATAGGCTTGTATTTTATTTTCTTTTTGATAATAAACAGCAAGATCGCACCAAAGATCAATTCCTTGATGTTCAAATTGAACCTGTCTATCGTCTTTACTAAAAATAGAGGCACCTGGATATTTTACTTCATCTTTATTAAAATCTCCTCCATGAATGATGGTAATTTCTTTTTTCTCCTGAGCCAATAACACAGTAGAAAAACAAAAGAGGATGAGGGATAGATATGTACGTATTTGAGTCAACCGTTTAAATTTTGCATCAAAAATAAAGTTTTTTCATTTAGTTGATGATTTGTTAGGAAGAATTTATAAAAAAGAAAGGCGAAACCTTTAATTTATCTGGTAAAATTTCAGGAAAAAGACTTCCAAACTAGTTAATTTGAATTATGAATTTATTGAAAATGGGCTCTTCAAAATAAGATATTATGAAATTATAATTTGGATTTTTGTATATCCATAATAACGGATAAAATTCTTACTGAAAAGCATTCTTTCCTACAAAAAACTGACTTTTTTGGCTACTTTCGCGGCACTAATTTCTAAACTTATTTAAATAATGAAATCAAAATTACATGTGTTTTTTTCGCTATTCTTAGCGTTTCTTGTTCAATTTGCCGTTGCACAAGAAGTAACCGTTTCGGGAACAGTTACCGACCAGGACAATATTCCTTTGCCCGGAGCTAATGTGTTGGTCAAAGGTTCTAAAAATGGAAGTCAGACCGACTTTGATGGGAATTATTCCATTAATGCATCTACAGGAGATATTTTAGTTTTTTCTTACGTAGGGCAAACTACAGTAGAACGTAAAGTAGGAGCTTCAAATATTATTAATGTTGCCTTGCAACAAGATGCGCAGACGTTGGATGAAGTTATAGTAGTAGCTTATGGAACTTCTACAGAGAAAGACTTTACTGGTTCTGCAGATGTTATTAAAGCTGAAGATTTTGGCTTAAGAACATTAACCTCTCCTATTGGAGCAGTAGAGGGGTCTACAACTGGAGTTCAGGTTTTATCAACTTCTGGTCAGCCAGGTTCTTCACCTAGTATAGTTATTAGAGGTGTGGGTACATTAAACGGAGATACAGATCCGCTTTATATTGTAGATGGTATTCAGTTTGAAGGAGGTATTAATAGTCTAAACCAAGATGATATTGCATCTATTACGGTTTTAAAAGACGCAGCTTCAACCTCATTATATGGTTCTCGTGCTGCAAATGGAGTTGTTATGATAACAACTAAGAAAGGTAAAAAAGGAACTGGTATTAAAGTAAATATGTCAAGTCAATATGGGGTAGTTACAAAAGGTGTTCCTGAGTATGAAGCTGCATCGCCTGGTCAATATTACGAAATGATGTGGCAGGCATATAAAAATTCTTTAGGAGGAAGTGATCCAGCTACAGAGGCTTCTGCATCTATTTATAATCGTTTGGGTTATAATCCATTTAATGTTCCTAATGATCAAATAGTAGGGGTAGATGGAAAATTAAACCCAAATGCCCAAGTAATTGCTCAAGGTTTAGATTGGTATGATGCTTTGGAGAGAACAGGAAGCCGACAAAATCTTTCTTTAAATGCTTCTGGAGGTGGTGAAAATCATAACGTGTTTTTCTCAACATCTTATTTAGATGAAAAAGGATATGTTGTAACTAGTGATTATAAAAGAATGACTAATCGTTTAAGTGGGAGCTTTTCTCCTGCAGAATGGTTGAGTTTAGGAGCAAACATGAATTTTTCTTCTACCACACAAAAAGGACCAATGTCTAGAGGAAGTTCTATTGCCAATCCATTTGGTTTTGCAAAAGGAATGGGATCAGTTTATCCAGTATATGTGGTGGATCCAACTACAGGGGATTATATTTTAGATGCTGAAGGAGCAACTCAGTTTGATTATGGTGAAGGATATTCAGATTATGGAATTCGTTCTAGACCCGTAAACGTAGGGCGTCATGCTATTGCTGAAGCTTTATTTAATAGTGATGTTACTAAAATTAATAATATAAGTCTTAGATATACTGCAGATTTTAAAATCTTAGAAGGCTTAAATTTTAAATTATTATATGGTCAAGATACTAATGATTATATAAATAAGGAATACGAAAACAACATTGTAGGAGATGGAGCGCCTGCTGGTCGCTATGGTGAGTTGAGATTTAGAAGAACTGTAGAAAACTTTAATCAGATTATTACCTATAATAAGGACTTCGGGAGACATAATTTTGACGTTACTTTAGGACACGAAAGTTTTAACCGTCATTATAGTGAAATGGATGGTTCTAGTAATACCCAAACAGCTGTAGGGATTTATGAGTTCGATAATTTTTCTACTATCTCAGATTTATCTGGATATAGCTCAGATAAGAGACTTGAAGGATATTTTGCAAGGTTGAATTATAACTTCGGACATAAATATTATATAAGTGCCTCTGCAAGACGCGATGGATCATCAGTATTTAATAAAGATGTTAGATGGGGTAATTTTTATTCAATAGGAGGATCTTGGAGAATAGACCAAGAAGGTTTTATGGAAGATGTTGATTTTGTTAATAATTTAAAATTGCGAGCGTCTTTTGGTCAAGTAGGTAACGATGATTTAAACGATTATTACATTTCTCAGCCTAGATACTCATTATATACAAATGCTGGGGATCCAGGGATATATTGGTCAGATTTAGGAAACAATGCTTTGACATGGGAGACAGTAGATAGCTGGGATGTTGCATTGGAGTATGGTTTCTTTAATAATAGATTACACGGTTCTTTAGAGTATTACAGAAAAAATTCTTCTGACTTATTATACAACGTACCGCTTCCACTTTCAAATGGTTTAAATGAAGGACCAGCAAATATTGCAGACATGTACAATGAAGGTTTTGAAATTGGTATTACTGGGGAGTTACTAAGATCAAACGATTTTAATTGGGATTTAACTGTTCAAGCTTCTACTTTGAAGAATGAGATTACAGATATTCCATCACCATTTATTGATGGTTCGAAGAGATGGGATGTTGGACGTTCTAGGTACGACTTCTTTATCTATGATTATGCTGGAGTAGATCCAGATAATGGGGATGCATTGTATTATATGTATGAAGATGATGTAGACACTGGGGGCCGAGTTCCTGTACTAAATGCAGATGGAGACCATGAAACTACAAATGATTATCAAGATGCAGGGAAAGCATATGCAAACTCCACGCCAATACCAGATTTATTTGGATCGATTACCAATCGCTTTAGATATAAAAATTTAGAGCTTAGTGTACTTCTTTTGTATTCTATAGGGGGAGAAGTTTTAGATTATGGTTATGCGGCTATGATGCATGAGGGAGAATATGGAGAATCGCTTCATCCAGATATGATGAATGCTTGGAAAGCACCTGGAGATATTACAGATGTTCCAAGATTGGAAAATGGAGCACCAAATCAATTGGTATCAGGATCTACAAGATTTCTAACCGATGCATCTTATTTTGGAGTTAAGAATGTAAGCTTAGCATATAATTTTAGTAATGATATCCTAGATCCGTTAGGATTAAGTAAACTTCAATTTTATGTTACTGGAGAGAACTTACTTATAGATTCTGAAAGAAGAGGATTGAACCCAATGTATAATTTATCAGGAACACCAGAAGGAAATGATTATAACCCATCTAGAGTAATTTCTTTTGGAGTTAATGTTTCATTTTAAGGGGAATTAAAAAATAATAAATTGAAAATTATGTTACGAAAAATTTATATGTATTTGTTGATAGTCTCAACAGTACTTTTTACCATAAGTTGTTCAGAAGATTATTTGGACACAACACCAACAGATGCTATTTCAGCAGACGATGCACTTTCTTCTCCTGAAAATATGATGTTAATACTTGAAGGTCTTCATAGGCAAATGTATGCACAGTCTCCATTGCCAGGGGCTGAGAGTTCTAGAAGTGGACAAAGTCACTTTATACCTGCTTTAGATGCAATGGGAGGAAATATAATCCACTCTTCTCCAGGGAATGGTTGGATGACTTCAGATTTACAATGGCGTACCCACATCAATGCTGGTTCTACTACTGTGGAAAATTTTTGGTACCAACGTTACCATTTTATCGCTAGTTGTAATTCTATTATTAATGAAGTTGCTGAAGGAGAGTTTGTAATTGATGAGGAAATGAATAATATCCTTGCACAAGCACATGCTTATAGAGCTTGGGCTTATCATCAATTAATAATGACTTATGCAAAAGGGTATTTGGTAGGTAGTCCAGATACAGATCCAGGAGTACCTTTGTTATTAGCAACAGAAGCACCATATACAAGTCAACCACGTTCAACAGTGGCAGTTATTTATCAACAAATAGCAGATGATATAAATACTTCTATTGGGTATTTCAAAAATGCTTCTGCAGCAGCAAATAAATCTCATATATCAATAAATGCCGCTTATGGTATAAAAGCAAGAATTGCATTGTCAAAAGGAGCATGGAAAGAAGCTGCTGATGCAGCAGCTTTAGCTAGAAGTGGTTACTCTTTAATTGATGAAGCTGCATGGAAAACAGGATTTAATACTACTGATTTATCAGAAGTTATTTGGGGTGGACGTGTAATAGATGCTGAAACGAATTATTTCCAATCCTATTTCTATTATATATGCTCAACCTTTAATGGGTCTCAAAATAGAAGTAATCCTAAGTTAATTAGTAGTGAATTATATAATCAAATTCCTGCTACAGATTATCGTGCAGATGCATGGTTGCCTTTAGCTCCTAACACAAATTCTGGTGCTTCTAATGATCAAGGAGGAAGTTATGAAACTGATCCTAATTATGATAATGACGATGACTTTTGGGATGCTTGGGAAGATATTATAACCACTTATGGTATGACTACAGGGCATAATACGCATCCATATATGAATGTTAAGTTTTTACAGAAAAATCCAGGAACCACAGATCCAGATGATGTAATATACATGCGTTCCTCAGAAATGGTATTGATAGAAGCAGAAGCAAAGGCTATGTTGGGAGATATTTCTGGCGCTCAAAATGCATTGGCTATTTTAGGAGAGAAGAGGGATTCAGCTTTTGATAAAACTGCTTTTGGAACTAAAGAATCATTGATGGATCAAATTAAATTTCAACGTCGTGTAGAGCTGTGGGCTGAAGGATTTAGCTTTCATGATAACATTCGTTGGGATGAAGGTTTAGATCAATCAAATTCAGGAGCTGCTGAGGTTTTATATCAGAATGGATTTATGCAAGCTAAGCCATCGGTGAATCCAAAATGGATATGGAAAATTCCACAAGCTGAGATTGATGCAAATCCAAACTTAACAGAAGACGATCAAAATAAATATTAAAGTTTTCTATCTAAGTTAATAGATAAGATAGAAAATTATACTATTTATTATTGAATAATGAATGGCTAAAATGTCGTTTGGAACTAGTTCCAAACGACATTTTTTTTACGTTTAGTGTATCTTTTTTCAGATAAAATAGAATTGTATTATCTACTAAATCTATAGACTTTTCTTACTTGATTAACAATATTTAACACATTCTTAAAATATTAGATAGATATTATATTATTGATTTTTTTTCACCTAATTATTTAAATCACTAATAATAATTCATTAAAATTAACTATTCTTTAGTTTTTCAATATAGTTTTAACATAAATTTCTATAAGTTAGTACCGCTAATCAAAAACTATATTTAATAATGAAATCAAAATTGAGTGTATTTTTAATGCTAGTACTAGCATTTAATGTGCAATTTATTTTTGCGCAAGAAAAAACTGTAACCGGAGTGGTTACAGATCAAGATGGTTTACCCCTACCTGGAGCAAATGTTGTAGTAAAAGGAACTGCAGTAGGAGCTCAAACAAATTTTGATGGTGAGTATTCTATTCAAGCTAATGTAGGAGATATATTAGTTTTTTCATATGTAGGACAAAAACCAGAAGAACGTACAGTAGGGACTTCTAATGAAATTAATTTAGCGCTCGTGCAAGATGCTCAGGCCTTGGCTGAAGTAGTAGTAACAGGGCAAGGAATTAGAAGGGAGAAAAAAGCACTGGGTTTTTCTCAGCAATCTGTAGAAGGAGATCAGTTAGTTCAGGCTAGAGAAACAGATGTTAATAATGCCTTGGCTGGTAGGGTTTCTGGGATTCAGGTGGTTGGAAACAGTAGTTCTACTTTTGGGGAGTCTAAAGTTAGACTTAGAGGAAATGACGATTTGCTTTATGTAGTGGATGGGGTTAGGATTAATAATTCTAGTGATATAAATACAGATAATATTGCTGAGATGTCTGTTTTAAAAGGGGCTTCTGCAACTGCAATTTATGGCCCTGAAGGAAGAAATGGGGTAATCATCATTACCAGTAAATCGGGTACTATAGGTGCTGCTAAAGTGGAAGTGAATTACTCTGTTGGGTTGAGTTCGGTTTCTGCCCTACCAAAATATCAAAATGAATATGGAGGGGGATATAGTCAAACTTTTAATACGTTTAGTTATGATCCTGCTCAAGACCCTGCATCATGGGCTTCATTTGACGGACAGCAATATCCAGATTTTTGGGCTGATGAAAGTTGGGGGCCAAGGTTAGATGGACAAATGGTGAGACATTGGGATAGTTGGATTCCAGGTACTCCTGAATTTGGAGAGCTTAGACCTTGGACACAATCTCCAAACGATGTAAGAAGTTTTTACGATTCTGCCCTCACCAATAATACTACGGTTTCTTTTTCTAAAGCTGGTGAAGATTATAATGTAATGAGTACAGTGTCTTATGTTAATCAAAATGGTGTGATTCCAAATACAAGTAACCAATACACTAAAGTAGCGTTAAATGCTTTTTATAATGTTACCGATAAATTAAAGTTTGTAGCAAATATTAATATAGAGGATAGAGATAGATTGAATAACCCGGATCAAGGTTATGGCAATTTAGGCTCTAATTTTAATCAATGGTGGCAAAGACAATTAGATTTTAATAGACTACAGGATTATATGAGAAATGGACAAGCAGTGTCTTGGAATATAAGAGGTCCAAGAGATGCTAGGCCTTTGTATTGGGATTCTCCTTATTTTCATTCTTATGAAAATGAAAGGCATGATTATAAAAACTCATATTTTGGTAAAATAGGGATTGTTTATGAGATAACAGATGATCTTGATTTTACATTCGATGTAAGAAGAACTTTTTATTCCTACTTAGCAGATGATAGAGCTACAACAATTAGTTTATTAGATCCTGCTTTTTATTCAGAGCAGCAAAGTAGAAGAGAGCGGCAAGACTTCTTTGGAATGCTTAATTATCATAAGCGTTTATTTAATGAAAATTTAGATCTTGACATTGTTGTTGGAGGGGAAAAGATAGAGGAAGATTACAGATCATTATTCAGTACTACCAATGGAGATCTTACAATACCTGATTTCTATAATCTAGCTGGTTCTCAAGATCCTGTTACAGCTGAAAATCTAACTGAAAGAGAGAAGAGAAATGGATTGTTTACTAAAGCATCCTTAGGATATAAAGGAACAATATATATAGATGGGTCATATAGATTAGATTGGTCTTCAACGGCTAGAGCCGATGATAACCGGGTAGAAACATATGGAGGGTCTCTTAGTTTTCTGTTGCATGAAATACTTCCCAAAAATGATATTTTAACATTTGCTAAACTAAGAGCTGGTTATGCTAGCGCACCTTTTTTTCCAGATCCATATTTAACTAGTAATGTTTATGATGTGGATGTTTTGTATCAAGGGAATGGAAGACTTTCAGTATCTAATAATCAAGAAAATCCTATTTTAAGAGGAGGAACTAGGGATGAATTTGAAATAGGATCTGAGTTACAATTTTTTAGAAATAGAGTTTCTTTGGATTTAACTTACTTTAATAGAATAGACAATGATCTTCCTATTAATGTGCCTTTAGACGGTGCAACAGGATATTCTAATATTACCGTGAATAGTGGTAAACAAACTACAAATGGTTTTGAAGTTGGAATAACAGGAGATATTATAAAGAGTCAAGATGTAACTTGGACTCTTGGGGTGAATTTTGCAACTTTAGAAAAGGTTGTCAACGAACTTTATCCAGGGATTGATGCTAGAGATTTAAGTACCTATAGTACTAGTATAAGGTTGCAAGAGAGAGTAGGGGAAGAATATGGATTGTTCTACGGAACAGGATATGCTAAGGATGAAAATGGGAATATTCTTTTTACCGAAAATGATGGAAACTATTACTATAGTATTCAGCAGAATAAATTTTTAGGATCCCTATTACCAGATTATACAGGCGGAATTGTTTCAAACTTCAAGTATAAAAACCTCTCTTTTAATTTAGGATTCGATTTTCAAAAAGGAGGAAAGTATTACTCACGTACAGAGCGTTATTTAGACCATTCTGGACTTTCTGCTAAAACTGCTGGTTTAAATGATTTGGGGAATCCCAAGAGAGATCCTGTAAGTAGTGGAGGAGGAGAGCATATTGTAGGGGTGCTTCAAACTGGATTGGATGCTGACGGAAATCCAATTAGCGATGGAACTGTTGTGGATGCTTATGTAGATCCACAGGTATTATATAACTCTGGAAACTTAGGGACCATCTATGAGAATAACCTTCATGATGCTACTTATATAAAATTAAGAACCATTCGTTTGAAATATGACTTTAATAAGGCGTTAATAGAAAAACTGAGTCTTTCAGGAGCTTCAATAAGCTTATATGCCAATAATGTTTGGTTAATTTATTCTGATGAACCATGGATTGACCCATCAGAATTAGAAAAAAGAAATGATATAAATTGGGCAGAAGGGGGGACTTTACCAATGACTCGTACTGTTGGTTTAAACCTGAATTTAATTTTCTAAAAAAACAATGATGATGAATACCATATTAAGACATATAAAGATAGTGGCATGTATAACTGTATTATGTAGTTCATGTAGCACCATAGATTATGACGATACCAATGAGAATCCAAATGGACCAACCAGTGCGGTTACTTCTCAACTTTTAACTAATGCATTAACAAGCATTCCTGATATTGTAGTGGATGAAACCCCAATATTATATATGCAACATATTACAGAAGGGCAGTATCCTGGAGCTTCAAGATATTCTGGGCTAACCTATAGTTACGACGGATGGTATACAGGAGCTTTACAAGATTTAAATGAAATTATTGCTATTAACAGTGACCCTGAAACCGCGGAGGATGTGGCTGTTTATGGAGCTAATGCAAATCAAATAGCAACAGCTAAAATAATTAGAGCTTATTTTTTACAGTATATGACAGATCGTTGGGGGGCACTACCTTGGTCTGAAGCTTTTATGGGAATAGATAATCCGCAACCTAAATTTGATACTCAAGAGAGTCTTTATGATTTTATGTTTGCTGAAATTGAAGATGTATTGGCTACCATAGATCATAGCGCATCAGGGCCAAGTGGCGATATATTATTTGCTGGAGATATGGATCGTTGGGAAGCATTTGCTAATAATTTAAAAATGACCATGGCATTGAGAATTTCCGATGTAAATCCATCATTGGCTAAAACTAAGTTTGAAGAGACTGTGGCTTCTGGATTGTTAGTAATGGACAATGCCGATAATATTGAATATCATTATGGAACAGATGATGCCAGTGATAGTCCATGGATGGATAATTTTAGAACAAGAGAGGATTATATCCTGTCGCGAACTATGGTTGAATCTTTGAGAGATAATATGGATCCAAGGTTGTTTGAGTTTGCAGTTCCTGCTAGAGATAGTATCTCAACAATAACTAATTTCCCTGGAGGGATAGATGCTGAATATGTAGGGGCTCCTAATGGGAATGTAAATGGAAACGTTCCTAGTTATTCTTTTATAGCGAGTGAGATTATTTACGAACCAGATTATCCATCGCCAATTTATACCGCTGCACAGATAAAATTTGCTTTGGCGGAAGCTTCAATGAAAGGATGGAATGTAAATGGAGATGCTGCTACTTTTTATGAAGAGGCCATAAGCGCTTCCATGGAGTATTGGGGAGTAGAGGCTACAGATATACAAAGCTATATTACTGCACATCCTTATGCTGGTATAGCAACTATAGCTTATGAAAAATGGGTGGCATTATATTTAAATGGACCAGAGGCTTGGGCAGAATGGAGAAGGTTAGATGCTCCTGCACTAACACCATCGTCTTATGCTAATGACCCTCGAATTCCAGTAAGACATGCTTACGATGCTTCTATTTCTGATAATAATGCAGCTAATTATCAAGAAATGATTCAGTTTCAAGGACCAGATAATTTACACACTAAACTTTGGTGGGATGTAAATTAAAGATTGTTCTCAATTTGTAAAAATTGAATTTAAGAGAGAGCCTTTAGTATTTATACTTTAGGCTCTTTTGATTTGTATAGATGCTCAAGTTCGAAATAAAAAAGCCTCAAATCTTAATGAAATGAGGCTTTATAGTTTGTAATATTTTTAAAACTATCTATTAATAGTTTGAGTTCTGTCTGGTCCAACAGAAACTATTTTTATAGGAACATTTAATTCTTTTTCAAGGAAATCTATATAATCATTTAATTCCTTCGGAAATTCTTCTGTTGAGCTTAATTTAGTAAGGTCTTTATCCCATCCATTCATTTCAGTATAAATAGGAGTTACATTTTCAGCTTCAATATTATAAGGTAAATGCTCAATAGTTTCTCCTTTATATGAATAAGCGGTACAGACTTTTAATTTTTTAAATCCGCTTAAAACGTCAGCCTTCATCATCATTAATTGGGTTACTCCATTAACTTGTACAGCATATTTTAAAGCAACTAAATCCAACCATCCACATCTTCTAGGTCTTCCCGTTACAGCTCCAAATTCATTTCCAATTCTAGCCATGTTTTCTCCATCTTCGTCAAATAACTCTGTTGGGAAAGGGCCACTTCCTACACGAGTGGTGTAAGCCTTGAAAATTCCAAAAACTTCACCAATTCTGTTTGGAGCAACTCCTAAACCTGTACAAGCTCCAGCAGCAGTTGTGTTAGAAGAGGTTACAAATGGGTATGTTCCAAAGTCAATATCTAATAAAGATCCTTGAGCTCCTTCAGCTAGAATAGTTTTATTTTCTTTTAAAGATTGATTTAAAAACTCTTCACTATCTATGAATTTTAATTTTTTCAATTCGGTAATAGCTTCAAAGAATTCTCTTTCAAGTTCTGCTAAATCATATTGAATATCTACATTATAAAAGCTAATCATAGCCTCATGTTTATCGGCTAAAGCTCTATATCTATCTTTAAAGTCGCTTAACTCAATATCTCCAACTCTTAGACCGTTTCTTCCAGTTTTGTCCATATAAGTTGGACCAATACCTTTTAAAGTAGAACCTATTTTGGCTTTTCCTTTGGAAGCTTCAGAAGCGGCATCCAATAATCTGTGTGTTGGAAGAATAAGATGCGCTTTTCTAGATAATATAAGTTTCTTAACGTAATCTATTTTAAATTGATCTAACCCTTCTAGTTCTTTAACAAAAACTACAGGATCTATAACAACCCCATTTCCAATTACATTAATAGAGTTTTCATGAAAAATACCTGATGGAATTGTTCTTAAAACGTGTTTTATGCCATCAAATTCTAAAGTGTGACCAGCATTTGGGCCTCCTTGGAAACGAGCAATGATATCATAATTTTTGGTGAGTACATCAACGATTTTACCTTTTCCTTCGTCTCCCCATTGTAATCCTAGTAGTAAGTCTACTGCCATTTTCTGTAAATAAAATTATTAGCTTTTTTCATTTTTTGTACCGTAAAAGTACAGTGAATGATTTTGAATTTTTATGTCGAAAACCTCTTCAATAGTTTTCTTGATATTTTGTATACGTGGATCGCAAAACTCCATTACTTCTCCAGTATCTGTTAAAATAACATGGTCGTGTTGCTTGTCAAAATATGATTTTTCGTAATGTGCTTGATTTTGTCCAAACTGATGTTTTCTTACTAAACCAGATTCCAACAAAAGCTCTATAGTATTATAGAGGGTAGCACGACTTACACGATAGTTCTTATTTTTCATTTTGATATACAAAGATTCTATATCAAAATGTTCAGTACTATCATAAATTTCTTGTAGTATAGCATATCGTTCAGGTGTTTTCCTGTGTTTGTGTTCTTCCAAAAATTTGGTAAACACATTTTTAACGATTTCTTGATTTTTTTCGTTCGCCATAATCAAATCTACGAATTAGGATACAAATGTAATGTTTAATGACGAAATATGCACCAGAAAATAAAAAGTACTCGCAAAACATTATAACAATATTAAGAGAGTGCTTTGTTCTTAATGTGCTTATTTAAATGCGTCTAACTTTATCAATACCATTAATTTTTTTCAAATTTTCTAACAATTTTTTCAGAATGGTTTTATTTTTAACTTCTACTGTAATTTTACCTGAAAAAACACCACCTTCTGTTTCGAAGTTGATATTTTTCATGTTTACATGCATATTGTTAGAAATTACTTTGGTAACATTACTTACTAATCCTAAATTATCAATACCATCTAATTTTATGATGGCTGTAAATTCTTGCTGTGTAGAATCTATCCATTTTGCAGAAATAATCCGGTACGCATAATTTGATTGTAAAGTAATAGCGTTAGGACAGTTTTTTTTATGAACCTTAATGCCTTCGTTTACCGTAATAAAACCAAACACATCGTCTCCAGGAATAGGATTACAGCAATTGGAGAATTTATAATCTAATTTTTCTTCTTCTTTACCAAACACAAGCTGGTCGTAATTAGTTGTAATTTCCTCCCGATTAATTTCCTCTTGAGCGGCTGGTTTCCGCATTTTATTCTTGAAGAAATTAATAAAGGTATTGTTACGCGAAGAAGCAAAATCTTTCAACATCTGGTTGTCAATTGTGCTAATTCCTACACGGTAGAAAAGATCTAAACTTGTTTTTAATTTAAAATATACTACCAAATCGTTAACAACACTTTCATTAAGTGTTATTTTGAGTTGTTTTAGTTTACGGCGTAATATTTCTTTTCCTTCTTCGGCAATTTCTTTTTTCTCGTCTTTAAGAGAAGATTTTATTTTAGCTCTTGCTCTTGCTGAGGTAGCATAATCTAGCCAGTTGGCGTTTGGTTTTGAGCTTTCCGAAGTTATAATTTCTACCTGATCTCCGCTTTTTAACTCTCTACTTAATGGAACTAATTTTCCATTTACTTTTGCACCTCTAGTTTTTAAACCTATTTCTGTGTGGATACTGAAAGCAAAATCTAATGGCGTAGCTCCTTTTGGTAAGGACTTTAGTTCTCCTTTTGGGGTAAAAACAAAAATTTCTTGGGAATATAGATTAAGTTTAAATTCTTCAACAAAATCTACGGCATTTCCGTCGGCGTTTTCTAGTGCCTCTTGTAGTCTGTTTAACCAGATTTCTATTCCTTGTTCTTTTTGTTCTCCGTGTTTATATTTAAAGTGAGCAGCATAACCTTTCTCGGCAATTTCATGCATTCGTTCACTTCGTATTTGTACTTCTACCCAACGTCCTTTCGGACCAATAACTGTAATATGGAGTGCTTCATACCCTGTAGTTTTAGGAGAAGAAATCCAGTCTCTTAAACGGGTTGGATTTGGTCTAAAATGGTCTGTTACAATGGAATATATTTTCCAAGCGAGGAATTTCTCATTGTCACGATCGCTCTTGTAGATTATTCTAATGGCAAACTTATCATAAACTTCATCAAAGCTCACATTTTGAGCTTTCATTTTTCTACGGATAGAAAATATAGATTTTGGTCTTCCTTTGATAGAATAATTTAAACCCTCTACATCCAAACTTTCTTTTATAACATTGCTAAAAGACTCTATATAGGCCTCTTGGTCTTCCTTAGTTTCTTCCATCTTACTTAGAATGTCGTTGTAAACATTCGGTTCGGTGTATTTTAAACCAAGGTCTTCTAGTTCTGTTTTAATATTGTAAAGTCCAATTCTATGGGCTAGGGGAGCGTATATGTACAGCGTTTCCGAAGCTATTTTTACCTGCTTATGTGCAGCCATGGAATCCATGGTTTGCATATTATGGAGTCGGTCGGCAATTTTTATAAGAATTACTCTAACGTCATCATTTAAAGTAAGAAGCATTTTTCGGAAATTTTCTGCTTGCAGTGAAATATCCTGCTCCGAAGTCATTTGAGATATTTTTGTAAGACCGTCTACAATTCGGGCAACAGTTTCCCCAAATAAACGTTCCATATCTTCTAAAGTATAAGAAGTATCTTCAACAACATCATGCAACAAGGCTGCCGCAATGGCAGTAGCATCCAGTCCAATTTGCTGCGCTACAATTTTAGCTACCGCAATTGGATGGAAAATATAGGCTTCCCCGCTTTTTCTGCGTTGGTCTTTATGCGCATCAACAGCTGTGTCAAAAGCCAAACGAATGAGTTTTTTATCCTCATCTGTTAGGGTTTGATAACTTATGCGCAATAACTCTTTGTATTGCCTAGCAATTTGCTTGTTTTCCTTTTCTACCTCTAATACCGTCATAGAATAAAAATAACATAAAGTTTATTATTAACCAACAAAATCTATGCCTTACGATTAATTCTTTAAGAAATGTTTTTCCTTGTAAGAAGGCAATAAGCAAAGTGTAAGATTAGTATTACCAATTTTGGTTTCTACTTAACCAAATTTGTAAAGCGTTCCAATAATGTTGGGTGAGAATAATGTACAAAAACATAGGCTGGATGTGGTGTAAGATTACTTAAACTATTTTTTGATAGTTTTTTTAATGAAGTAACTAGTGGCTCCCCAGCATAGGTGTTTTTTGCAAAATCATCTGCTTGATATTCAAATTTCCTTGAAAAATAATTCATTATGAGTCCAGTGATTTCTGAAATCGGACTGTAAAGAATTCCAAAAGCGATTAATCCCGCATGAAAACTCGGTTGATTTACACCAATTGCAAGTGACAATTCGGGGACATTAACAAACAATGATAGAATGAATAGTGTAATCCCTGTTAAAATGATAGAAGCAACTATATTGAAAATAATGTGTTTCTTTTTATAATGACCAACTTCATGAGCTAACACGGCTACAATTTCTTCTTCTTCTAAATCGTTTACAAGGGTGTCAAAAAGTGTTATTCTTTTTTGCTTTCCAAAACCAGAAAAATAAGCATTTGCTTTGGTAGAGCGCTTAGAACCATCAATAACAAAAATATTATCAAGCTGAAAACCTACTTTTGCAGCGTAGTTTTCAATTTTGGTTTTTAAACTCCCATCTTCTAAAGGGGTTTGCTTATTAAAAAGTGGAACAATTATTTTACTGTAAAACATATTCATAAAAATGGTAAATACAGCTACCATAATCCATGCGTAAATCCAAAAATTAGCACCTGCTATTTGATAAAACCAAATAATAAGAGCTAGAATTCCACCTCCTAAAACAGTTAGCATTAACCACCCTTTAAGTTTGTCTAGAAAGAAAGTTTTTTTTGAAGTTTTATTGAAACCATACTTTTCTTCAATAACAAAAGTATGGTAATAAGAAAATGGTGTGGTAATAATATCACTTGCAAAAGTTATTATTCCGAAGAAAATTAAAGCGATAATAACTTCATTATTGCTTATATTTCTAGCTATCTCATCAACATATTCAAATCCGTCAAAAAAGAAGAAACCAAGGGTTAGGCATAACGAAAATAAAGAACTGATATTAGAGAATTTATAATTCGTTTTTTTATAAGCCTGCGACTTTTTATATGCTTCTTTATCATAAACATCTGCTAAAGCTTCTGGAACTGGATTGTCAAAATTTTTAGCATTTAAGCTGTCTAAAATTTTATCAACTATAAAATCGATACTAAGTATGGCAATAATGATGTAAAATATTGTTTGTGGACTCATTTTAAGATAGATTAAATAATTTGGCTGTTAAAAGCCACGTTGTCTTTTGGCTTCAAATATAACAATAGCTGCAGCTACAGAAACATTCATAGAATCTATTTCTCCTTGCATGGGAATAATTATATTTTGAGTAGAGGCTTCAAGCCATTCTCCGCTCAATCCAGTAGCTTCAGTTCCTACAACAATGGCTGCTGCTTGCTTATAATTTACTTTGCTATAATTAATGGAAGCCGTTAAGGCAGCGCAATTAATAGAAATATTTTTCTTTTTTAGAAAAGAAATAATTTCTGAAGTGCTCCCAGTAGCAATATTATTTGTAAAAATACAACCAACGCTAGAACGTAAAATATTGGGATTATATAAGTCGCTTTTAGGATTTGCAATAACTACAGCATCCAAATTGGCAGCATCTGCTGTACGTAGCAAAGCACCAATATTCCCTGGTTTTTCAGGTGCTTCGGCAACCAAAATCAACGGATTTTCATTTTTAAATTGAAGGTTAGAGAGGTTATGCGTTTTTGCTTTTGCAATTGCCAGAATACCTTCGGTGGTTTGTCTGTATGCTAATTTCTGATAAACTTCTTTTGAAATTTTAATTAATTCTACATTCGGATGTTTTTGAAGTATTAATTTTACCGCTTCTTCCGAAATAATGGATTCATTAAAAAGAACTGTTTCTAGATGGTATGCACCCTTTAAGGCTAGCTCGGTTTCTCGGATACCTTCAACAATAAATAAACCCGATTTTTTACGCTCTTTGGATTTTTCCTTTAAGTGTAAAATTTGCTTTACCAAACTATTTTGTGTGCTTGTAATCTCTTTCAACAGTATTTTTTTTCAAAAATACTTTAAATCTGTGGTTTTTCAAGATGTGAAATCAAGGAAAACGATTTTTTGTAATACTACAAGGGTTTATTAAAGTTTATTTTCTGTTATTAAAATGATAATTTGGCAACTTGAATAGGTGGTTTTTTACATATTGATAATTTTTTATGCTTTTATTTTTAATATCATTTTTATACAGTTAATTAATGTTAAATAAACATATGTTGATAGTAATACTATTAATTTTGAATGCTGTAATATCAATAAAAAATAAAGGCTATGAAGTTGCCTGGTAACCTGAGGTTTACGATAAATGAGAAGCTATTTTTAAAAGACCCTGAGTCGTCTGACTTAGGGAGAAAGATTCTGAAGCACTCTATTTTAATGATAGATGAAATAGGATTTGATGCTTTCACTTTTAAGAAATTAGGAGAGTGTATAGGTTCTAATGAGAGTTCTATTTATCGGTATTTTGAAAACAAACACAAGCTGTTATTGTACTTATCATCTTGGTATTGGTCTTGGGTAGAATATAGAATGTTATTTGCTATTCAGAATATCGACGACTCTAAAGAAAAGCTTCATAGAGTAGTCTATGAGGTTACTTGCGAGGTAAAAGACGATATAAGAACGGAATATATTGATGAAGCTGTTCTAAATAGAATTATTATTTCTGAGTATTCCAAAGCATTTTTAACTAAAGAGGTGGATACAGAAAATAAAGACGGTTTTTTCTTGGTCTATAAAAAAGTGATATCACTGCTAGCAAACATTATTGCTGAAGTAAATCCCGAATATCCATACAGTAAATCGTTGGCTTCAAGTGTTGTTGTTGGAGCTTTAAATCAGCATTTTATAAAACGACACTTTAAAAGTATTACCGATTTTTCAGAACCAGATAAAAATGTAGCATCATTTTACATCCAAACACTTGATAAAATATTGTTATGACGCCATTTCAAAGATTTAGAGGCTTATTAAAAGTCGATAAAAAGGATATATATCAAATTATTCTTTATTCCATTCTAGCGGGAGTTATTAGTTTATCGCTTCCATTAGGGATTCAGTCCATTGTAAACTTTTTACAAGCCGGAAAAGTTAGTACTTCATGGGTAGTACTAGTTATTATTGTAGTATTGGGAGTAGCTATGGTAGGGGTTTTTAAGATTATGCAATATCGAATTACGGAGAATCTTCAGCAAAAAATATTTGTACGTTCTTCTTTTGAGTTTGCTTTTCGGTTCCCAAAAATGAAATTCAGTAAGCTATATCCATACTTGCCTGAAGAGCTAGCAAACCGATTTTTTGATACCATTAATGTACAGAAAGGAGTATCAAAGCTTTTATTAGATATGAGTGGTGCTGCCTTACAAGTTTTCTTCGGAATTATCTTATTATCGCTCTATCATTCCTTCTTTATTTTCTTCGGATTGATGCTTATTACGCTATTATATTTTATTTTCAAATTAAACTTTAACCCTGGGGTTGATACCAGTTTACAAGAATCGAATTTAAAATATAAAGTAGCACATTGGTTACAAGAAGTAGCACGTAATCATATGAGTTTTAAAAACAAGCGTGTTTTTAATTTTTCGTTGGATAAAAATGATGAGTTGGTAGGGGGATATTTAAAGTATAGAGAAAGTCATTTTGCCATTTTAAGAAGACAATTTATACAGCTAACAGGATTTAAAGTATTAATGACAGCTGGTCTTTTAATTATTGGGGGGATATTGGTACTTAATCAACAAATGAATATTGGACAGTTTGTAGCCGCAGAAATTATCATCTTAAATATTACCAACGCAGTAGAAAAGCTTTTTTCTGGAACAGAATTGTTTTACGATGTGTTGGCATCCTTAGAAAAAATAGGGAAAGTGATGGACATAGAATTGGAGTCTGAAGAAAAAGGGCAGTATAAATTAGAGGAAACTCCAATTTCAATTGAAACTAAAGAATTGAGCTACAAGTTTCCAGATTCTGAACACTATGTGCTTAAAAATATAACCCTAAAAATAGATCCAAACGACCGTATTTTAATAGAAGGACCAAATGGCTCTGGAAAAACTACTTTGGTAAGAGTTTTAAGTAGAATTGTAGAACCCACCGAAGGAATGGTGTATATAAATGGAACTAATTATAAAAAATACTCTCTAGAAGATTATAGGTTTAATATGAGTTCTATTAGTGTAAATGATAATGTTTTTGAAGGGACAATTCTGGAAAATATTACGTGTAAAAATCCAGAAATATCACTTTCTAGAATATTAAAAGTTTTAGAAGAATTGAAACTCTCAGATTACATTAGGTCGCTTCCTAATGGATTGGATACACAAGTACATTCTGGAGGGAAACAATTATCGTCTTCTATAGTCGAGAAAATATTATTAGCACGTTGTGTACTTTCAAATCCGAGGATAATATTTTTAGAAGAACCACTAGAAAATGTAGATAAAGCTTCTTCCATAGACATTATAGATTATATGACCGCACCTGATAAAAACTGGACTTTAATAGTAATTTCCAAAAATCCATATTGGAAATCAAAATCTAATAAGAGTTTTTATATGGTAAATGGAACCTTAAAAAGTTAGACTATGCTGAATATTTCAAATAATAGAATTCACAATTATGTAGATTCGAGTAGGTTTAAATCTATGACAATCTTTGCAGATAATAAGCATTATAAAATTATTCGGAAAGTAGTATGGGGGGTGTTTATTGCCATGGTATTGGTGTTGTTTCTTCCGTGGACGCAAAATATTAAGGGAAGCGGATTTGTTACTACGTTAAAACCAGGACAAAGGCCACAAGCTGTACATGCCATTATTGGTGGTAGAATAGAAGCTTGGTATGTACAAGAAGGAGATTTTGTTAAAAAAGGAGATACTATTTTACATATCTCTGAAACTAAATCGGAATATTTTGATCCAAATTTAGTTGAAAATACTGGAATTCAAGTAAAGGCAAAAGAGAGTGCTGTAGTGTCTTACACGGCAAAAGTAGAAGCTTTGGCACAACAAATTAATGCTATAAAACGGGAAAGACAACTTAAACTGAAGCAAGCTGGAAATAAATTGAAACAAAGTAGGCTGAAAGTTAAAAGTGATAGTATTGATTTGGAAGCTGTAAAAACTCAATTGAGTATTGCTGAAACACAGTATGAACGAGCTTTTAAACTAAATGATGAAGGTTTGAAACCGATGACTTATGTGGAGGAGAAGAAAGTAAAGCTACAACAAATGCAAGCCAAAATAGTAACACAAGAAAATAAGTTACTAACCAGTGAAAACGAATTAATTAATAGTGAAATGGAACTTACACGTTTGGAGGCTTCTTATGCTGAGAAATTAGCTAAGGCTGCGAGCGATCGACAGACGGCTCTAAGTACACAGTTTGATACCGAATCTCAGGTAAGTAAGTTGCGTTCTCAATATACGAGTTATCAAATTCGTAACGGGATGTATTATATTACTGCACCACAGGCGGGTTACGTAAACCGCGCCTTACAATCGGGACTCGGAGAAACTATTAAAGAAGGAGCGTCTGTGGTAAGTATTATGCCTTCAGATTTTGAGATTGCCGTAGAGTCTTATGTAGAACCAATGGATTATCCGTTAATTAATACAGGCGAAAAAGTACGTATTTGGTTTGATGGTTGGCCAACAATTGTTTTTAGTGGTTGGCCTGGAGTGTCTTATGGAACTTTTGGTGGAGTTATTGTTGCTAAAGAAAACTTTATTAGTGCTAATGGAAAATATCGTGTTTTAATTGCACCCGATCCAGAAGAAAAAACATGGCCTAATTTATTGAGTATTGGTGCAGGTGCACAAACATTGGCGCTTTTAGATACCGTGCCAATTTGGTTTGAAATTTGGCGAACACTAAATGGATTCCCTCCTAATTTTTATAAGACGCAAAACAAAGTGGTAGATAAAAGTAATGCAGAAAAAAACGAAAAATAAGTTTTTATGGAGATCAGTAAGTTACATATCTATGTATTCTCCTTGTTCTTAATAGGGATGTTTTTTGGTGTGCAAAAAGGAAATGCTCAAGAAGAAACTTTTAATGAAACATTTACTTATGAAGAGTTCTTGGGCGTTGTAAAAAAATACCATCCTTTGGTAAGACAAGCCGATTTAATTTTAACCACTTCAGAAGCAAAACTTTTAAAAGCCCGTGGTTATTTTGATCCAAAAGTAACGGCAGATTTTAATAAAAAACGTTATAAAGACACAGAGTATTATTCTTTATTTAATGGGAGTTTTAAAATTCCTACTTGGTATGGAGTAGAACTAAAGGCAGCTTTTGATAAAAATCAAGGAGATTATATCAATCCAGAAAATTATGTTCCAGAAGATGGTTTAGCAAGCTTTGGAATTTCGGTTCCTGTAGGACAAGGATTATGGATTAATAAAAGAATGGCTGAAGTTAAAAAAGGAAAACTCTATCAAGAATTAGGAGATTATGAACGTACATTGGCTGTAGTTGATGCCATAACGGAAGCATCTGCAGCTTATTTTGACTGGAAACAGCAATATGATAAAGCAAAACTGTATGAAACGTTTTATGAAAATGCTAAAGAGCGTCAGGAATGGATTGTTAAATCCATTGTATTAGGCGAACTTTCTCCAATTGATAGCGTAGAATCTGGAATTAATTTAAAAACTCGTAGGTTAGAGTGGGAGCAGGCAAATTTAAAATTGACAAAAAGTAGACTTTCTTTATCTAATTATATTTGGACAGAAGATGAAATTCCTCTTGAAGTTTCTGAACAAATGCAACCAGAGGAAACTTTAAAAGATAATATCCTTTCTGTTTTGAATATCAATCCTGTTTCTGAGGAAGTAGATCTTGAAAATCATCCAAAATTAAAAGCCTTGAGTACAAAAATAGCCATGAAAGATGTGGATAGGAGACTAATGGCAAATAAACTTTTACCAAAGCTAAATGTAAATTATAATTACATAGCAACACCAGATTATATAGACAACTATAATTGGGATGATTATAAAATTGGAGCTTCGCTTTCTTTTCCTATTCTATTGAGAAAAGAGAGAGCTGATGTGAAAATAGCAAAGGCAGAATTGAGTAATGCCCAATATGGATTGAAGTTTCAAATGCAAGAACTTCAGAATAAAGTAAAGGCTAAATTTGCGGAGCTAAATTCCTACCAAGAACAAATACTAATGAATGCCGATTTAGTATCAGATTATCAGCAAATGCATAATGCTGAAGTCCGATTGTTTGAAATGGGAGAAAGTTCTATTTTTTATATCAATACTCGAGAAAATAAATTGGTAAAAGCAAGGGTATCACAAATAGAACTAGAAAACGATTATTTTTTAATTGCTGCTGAATTGTATCGAACTTTAGCAATACTATAGATTTTGTGTTCTTATGCTTTTTTGAATTTTTAGTTTATCACAAACTACAAACCAAAAACCAAAAACTACTGCCTACTGAACACTGCTTACTGTTATAGAAGAGTCGGGAGTAAAAAAGGAGCCTGTGGAAGTCATCCTTCGACAGGCTCTGGATGACTTCGACAGACAGCTATAGTATTTATTGTTGTTTGTATTTATTGCTATAACGGTGCCATAATTCCGTTTGATGTGTTTCTAGGCTAATAGCTCGACCTTGAATAAAAGCATTACTAATAATATTGGTACGCATATCAAGCGCATCTCCTTCAGAAATAAATAATGTAGCATCTTTTCCTGTTGTAATAGTTCCAGCAAAAGCATCAATTCCTGCAATTTTAGCTGCATTTTCGGTTATTAACTGTACCGCTTTTTCTTTCTCTAATCCATAGGCAGCAAAAGTTCCTGCGTAAAAAGGTAGATTACGAGTGTTCATGCGTTCCATACCTCCAGAAGGATCAATCCCGCATAGTACTCCAGCTTTATTTAAAAGAGAAGCTAGCATGAATGTATGCTTTATATTTTCATCATTATTAGATGGTAAGCGGTGTGGGCGTTGAATAACAACTGGAATGTTTTTGGAAGCTAACATATTTGAAACTTTATCTGCTTGGTCTCCCCCTACAATAACCATATTTTGGACACCTATTTTTTCTCCGAAGTTAATAGCATCTGTAATTTCTCGAGCTCCATCTACATGGATAAATAGTTTTTTTGAACCATTAAAAAGTCCTTCGGTAGCTTCAAAAGGGAGATTTCTTGGCTTTTCATCTCCAGAGAAATACGCTTTAGCTTCTGTAAGAAAGCTTGTTACTTCGTTTATTTCATTATTATAATCTTCATTTGGTTTAAGACCTGGTTCTTCTCCTCTCCATGGGCGACCTCTTTTTAAGCTGTTTGGCCAATTAAGATGAATAGCGTCATCGGTTTTTATGGCAGCATCTTCCCAGTTCCAAGCATCAAATTGAACCACAGAAGAAGTCCCAGAAATTCTCCCTCCACGAGGAGTTATTTGACCCATAAGTACTCCGTTAGGACGCATAGATTCTACTATTTTTGATTCTGCATTGTAGGCAATTAGACTTCTAATATGTGGTAGCAGCGACCCAACTTCGTCTTCATCGTCGGTGGCTCTTACCGCGTCTATTTCTACAAGACCTAAAGTAGAGTTCAAAGCAATAAATCCAGGATATACATGCTTATTACTAGCGTCAATTACTTGGTTGTAATTAGAAGTATTCGCTTCGGAAGCTTTCCCAATAAAAGTTATTTTACCATTTTCAAACCCAACCGCACTGTTTTCAATAACAGTTCCATTACCAATATGAGCAGTAGCTCCTGTTATTAAAATACTCTCCTTTTGTGCTGGGGCAGGTGTTTGTTGCGCTACAGAAATAGTAACGAACATTATTAGTATGAGTTGTATTATGTTTTTCATGTGTTTATTTTTATTGTTTTTAGCGGTCACATAGAACATCCAAATAATTATTCCGCTATGTGTCTAATAATTAGACCTGGATGTTTCATTTTTTTACAATTGATAGATTAAAGTGTCACAATGGAATTCTTCTTCCTCTTTTACTTTTGGAGCCTGAGTTTTTACCCCTTTATTCTTCTCTCGAATCATCATATTGATAAGCTCATTTTTAGTTTGCTGAACTTCTTTTTCTACTTGCTGCATTTTTTCATAATCATAATATACAGCTCCTTCAATAATAGTTTTTTCAGCAACGGCATAAACAGACATAGGGTGATTGCTCCAAAGTACAACATCAGCATCTTTACCTTCTTTAATACTTCCAATTCTGTCGTCTAAATGCAAAAGTTTAGCAGGATTTATAGTAACAAACTTCCATGCTTCTTCTTCGCTCATGCCTCCATATTTTACTGTTTTTGCAGCCTCTTGGTTTAGGCGTCTAGACATTTCGGCATCATCAGAGTTTATGGCTACTGTAATACCTTGATTGTGCATAATTGCTGCATTATAAGGAATAGCGTCGTTTACTTCATATTTGTATGCCCACCAATCGGAAAAAGTAGAGCCGCCAACTCCGTGTTCCTTCATCTTATCGGCAACTTTGTAACCTTCTAAAATATGAGTAAAAGTATTTATATTGAAGTCAAATTTATCTGCAACCTTCATTAGCATATTAATTTCACTTTGCACATAAGAGTGACAAGAAATAAAGCGTTCTTTATTTAAAATTTCAGCTAAAGTTTCCATCTCTACATCATAACGAGGAGCTTTAGATTTTGATTTTTTTGAAGAAGATGAATTATTAAAAGCTTTCCATTGCTCATCATATTCTTTAGCACGCTGGAAGTAATCGGTAAAAACTTGCTCAACTCCCATGCGCGTTTGTGGGAAACGGATGGTGTTATTGCTTCCCCAATTAGATTGTTTAACATTTTCTCCCAAGGCAAATTTTATAAATTTTGGTCGGTCTTTTAATAATAAATTATCAGCATCTTCTCCCCATTTTAATTTAATAATTGCTGAACGTCCTCCAATTGGATTAGCCGAACCGTGTAAAATTTGAATGGTAGTAACTCCACCAGAAAGGTTTCTGTAAATATTTGAATCGTCTGGATTTACAACATCTTCAATAGTTACTTCTGCCGAACTGTTATGACCAGCTTCATTAATAGCTGCAGCAGCAATATGGGAATGCTCATCTATAATTCCTGCGGTAAGGTGTTTCCCCGTAGCATCAATTACAGTTGCCCCAGAACCAGAAAGGTCTTTTCCTATTTTTGCAATCTTTCCATTTTTAATTAAGACATCGGTATTTTCTAAAACCCCAGCATCTTCACTTGTCCAAACCGTAGCATTTTTAAATAAAATAGTTTGTTGTGTAGGAAGTGTTTTTACGCCATAAGCTTTGTTTGGATAAGTAACTGGTAATAATTTAGGAAGTTCATTATCTTCTTTTTTATCAGTTTCTTTTTCTTCGGAAGATTTTTTAACGGCTGTCCATGTTGCATTATTTCCGTTGGTTAGAACTGCCGTACCACTTAGATTTCCTTCCGTAGCAACTTTAGTAGAAAGTCTGATAAACTCATCTTTATTAGTAGCTCCTTCTGGATTGTAAAAAAGCGTTAGCCACCCGTTATTGTATGAAGCATTGGAAGCTATTTTAGTAGTTCCTTGCTTTAAGGTAGATTTTATTTTTTCAGGTTCGCCATCTATTTTTAAAGTATAGCTATTTCCATTTAAAGTAAGCGTATAATCTCCTCTAACATCAATTATATTTATGTTGTTTACCACATATTTAGAGCCTTGTACCCAGTTTTCATAGAGGGTAGTTTCTTTTTCAAAAATATCTCCAGAGGTAATTAAAAAGTTTGCATAATGCCCTTTCTCTAAGCTTCCAATCTCATCTGCTTTATTTAAAAGCGTTGCAGGAGTAGTTGTAAGCGCTTCTAAAGCTTTAGTCTTGTCCAAACCGTAGGCAATAGCTTTTAATAAATTGCTTTTAAAATCGGTTGTTTTTTTGTTGTCAGAAGCAGTAAAAGCAAAGGTAATATTGTTGTCTGCTAATACTTTTGGATTGGTAGGGGCTTGGTTCCACAGAAGCATTTCTTCTAGGGCAATTTTGTTAGCAATATATGGATCGGTAACGTCATATGCTTCAGGGAAGTCTAATGGAATAATGTAAGAGGCATTTGTTTCTGTAATTTCTTCGATGCGCTCAAATTCATTTCCGCCACCTTTTATAATATAGTTCAATTTAAACTCGTCTCCGAGTTTGTCTGCGCGGATGTCGTTGTACTTATCATTAGCTACAAATATCTGCGGAAGACTTTTATTATTATTTAAAGCTTCTAATGATAAATCTTTCCCATCAGCATTTCCATTTTGGTACCATTCAGCATCATAATACATTTGACGTAAAAGTGCTATAGCTCCCATAAGCGATGTTGGGTACGCCTGCCTTGAAGCATTACTTTTTTCAAAGGACAAAACTTGCGATGCTTTTTGAGTAATAATACGTTTGCTATTAGAAGCATCGTTGTTTAATGCTATTAAAGAACTTGTACCTCTTACAATTCCATCGGAAATATGAGAGTTTACTACTCCAAATCCGGCTTTAAGTAATTCTTCAGCTTTTTTCTTATCAAAAGCGAAGTTTTCAACAGCGTTGTTTTCTGGCATAATATGGTCGTTCCAATAATACCCTTCTCTTGAGGCATCGTATTGCGGACTGTTATCCGATTGTGGTTTTTTAGGTTCAGCAATACCAAAATCGGAATACATATCAATAAAAGAAGGATAAATGTATTTACCATTTAAATCAATACTTACTGCATTTTCTGGAATACTCACAGAGTTTCCAACAGCAACTACTTTTCCATTTTGAATAAGTAAAGTTCCATTATCTAAAATTTTAGTTGGAGAAACATAGATTTTAGCATTTTTAAATGCTGTGTAATTTGAGTTTTTAGTTTTAACACCGTCATTTTTTGGGAAGTATTCCTGTGCAGAAACAGTAATACAAAAACAAAACAGTGCTAGAAGGCATAATTTTAGCTTCATGTTTTAAGTTTGAGTTATGAATTAGTTAAATGAGTTTACTCGATTA
This sequence comes from Galbibacter orientalis DSM 19592, assembly GCF_000260115.1. Classification (GTDB taxonomy): domain Bacteria; phylum Bacteroidota; class Bacteroidia; order Flavobacteriales; family Flavobacteriaceae; genus Galbibacter; species Galbibacter orientalis. The sequence continues at coordinate 1,966,867 of NZ_JH651379.1, forward strand.
TCGAGATTTAAATGCTCCGAGGCTTGACTCGAAATCAAAATATTTTCCTATTTAAACGCCTCGTGGGCTTGCCTTGAGGTAGTTTACTGGTAAAAATATGATTTTTTGTTTCAAAATCAACAATTAATAGGCAGAACTATAATTTTTTATCTTTATAATAATTTACCAATAGCGCCACTACATAACTATAACTTTTTAAGCCCTTTTTTTGATTATTTGCTTTTAGGAAAGAATTGAAAGTATTCTTAAAAAAGGGTTCTGCTTTGGTTTTATGTCTTCTCCAGAAATTGGCTACTTCGATATAGTTTTTTATAATTCCAGGATGAATTTCGGTGTTAAATTGATCATATTTTTTAATATCTCTTCGTTTTACTTCAGCTAAACAATAGCGAAGCACATAAATATATCCTGAGTATTTAAAATATAAATCGTTGTTGGAGGTAGCAGCTAGAAAGGCTACAAAATTAGCTTCATTCTCCGCAGAATAACCTATTTGATGCGCTTCTTCATGGCAGCTTACGGTAGGATATTTAAAGTCTATTTGCAGTCCGTTTACTTGTGCTTCATTGGTAAAAGGGTTTAGATATCCACTGTATCCCATATAAGTTAAAGCAGTGCTATAAAGAGAGGTTTTTATGCTTTTTGGATGGTAAGTAAAAGCAGGAATCTCTTTGGATAGGATTTGATATCCATCTAGTGTTTTTTGGTAAATTTCTGCTTTTGAATATGGGATTTTTACTATTAAGGAATCGTTTTGTGTTAGTTGAAAGTGAGTTTCGTTACTTTTTTTAATGAGTTGTTCTGTAAAACTGTAAAGTTCTTCGGAAGTATAGGTATCAGAAATAGTTAGTTTTTCATGAATGGGAAGACGGTAATAATTTAAACCCCATAATAGATGAAACAAAAAATAAATGGTAGAAATGGCCACAAATAGTTCCCGAAAAAAATATTTTGAATTGGTAATAAGAGTTTTTCCTTTCAGAATAAAAAATCGAATAATTAAAATGGCAAGGGCTGTATAAAGAATATCTCCTACAGAAAAAGGAATCCATCCTAATAAAAATCTAGAAGTCTTAGCAATGCCTTGATATAAAAAATTACTGTAGTATTTTTCTACAATTTCAGGATAGTAAGCCAACCATTTTATCAAAATAAATTGAGGAATTATGGAAAGTGCTATATACGTTTTAATTCGGTCGGACATACTGTCAAAAATAGAAATTATTTAGTTGATAAAAATGCTCTTAACATACTAATAAGAAGTTATGTTTTCCGACTTTTATAATAGCCTTGTAATTTATTAAAAAAGCAATGCTTATTTTTGTGAAAATCTAAGTTATAAATATGAATTCAGAGATAAGAGACTTACAGCCTAAGGAAGTTTGGAATAAGTTTGCCGATTTAAATGCGGTTCCAAGACCCTCAAAAAAAGAAGAGCAAGTTATTGCTTTTATGTTGGAGTTTGGGAAGAAACTCAATTTAGAAACTTTTAAGGATGAGGTTGGAAATGTTATTATAAAAAAACCTGCAACAGCAGGGATGGAAAGCAGAAAAGCAGTAGTGCTACAGTCGCATTTAGACATGGTACACCAAAAAAATAATGACACCACTTTTGATTTTAGCTCACAAGGAATTGAGATGTTTGTAGAAAATGGCTGGGTAAAAGCCAAAGGAACTACATTAGGAGCAGATAACGGACTAGGAGTTGCTGCTATTATGGCGGTTTTAGAAAGTAATAACATAGCACATCCAGCTATTGAAGCGTTATTTACTATAGATGAAGAAACAGGTATGACTGGAGCTCAAGGCTTAAAAGGTGGGGTTTTAAACGGAGAAATCCTTTTAAATTTAGATACCGAGGAAGATGATGAAATTGATATAGGATGTGCTGGAGGAGTAGATGTTACTGCAACTAGAAAATATCAAGAAGAGGAGACGCCAGAGCGTGTAACTGCCTATAAAATTTCTGTAAAAGGACTCCAAGGAGGACATAGCGGAATGGATATTCATAGAGGTCTTGGGAATGCTAATAAGATTATGAATCGTCTACTTTTTGATGGTTTTGAAAATTTTGGACTCCGAATAGCAGCTATTGATGGTGGCGGATTAAGGAATGCAATTCCAAGAGAAAGTGAGGCTACAATTGTGGTAGAAGAAATGCACCATGATGCATTTGCTTTAGAATTTAACCAATTGGCAGCGGTTATTAAAAAAGAATATAAAACTACAGAACCCTCGTTGTCTATTACTGCAGAAGTTACAGAAACGCCAAGTAGCGTAATGGGAATAGGAGTTCAGGAGGGAATTACTAGAGCTCTGTACACAGCGCATAATGGAGTGTATGCTATGAGTCCAGATATGGAAGATTTAGTACAAACCTCAAATAATGTTGCTCGTGTAAAAATTGGAGAAGGAAAAATAAAAATACTTTGTCTTACACGTTCTTCTGTAGAATCCTCAAAAATAGATTTAGCAAATGCCTTAAGAGCAGCATTTGAATTATGTGGATGTGAAGTAAAATTTAGTGGAGAATATCCTGGGTGGAAACCAAATCCAGAGAGCCCTATTTTAAAGGTGTTAACCGATAAATATCAAACATTATTTAATGAAACTCCAGATGTGGTTGCTTGCCATGCAGGATTGGAATGTGGAATTTTAGGGCAAAATTATCCTGAAATGGATATGATAAGTTTTGGACCAACAATTAAAGGAGCGCATTCTCCAGATGAAAGAGCGCATATTGCTTCCGTAGAAAAGTTTTGGAAATTCTTAAAAGAGATTTTAAAAGATATTCCTGTGAAGGGGTAAATTTAAATTGAAGGTTACAATCCGTAATGAAACAAATATTGCCTAAAAAACAACCCCGAAGATTATATAATCTTCGGGGTTGTTTTTTGTAAATAAAGCTTAAATCTTCATTGAGGGTTTTATTCCCAGAGCCTGTCCTATGTTTGCCGAAGGCTCTACGTCGAAGAGGATTAAATTGTTTCCCTTTGAATACCTCGTAGGCTTGCCTTGAGGTAGTTTACTTTATTCTTGGACACCAACCATTTCTAAATCGAATACCAAGTCAGTATTTGGAGCAATAGGCCCATATCCAGCTTCTCCATACGCTAAATAGGAAGGGATAAATAACCTAACTTTATCTCCAACTTTTAACATCATTAATCCTTCTTTGAATCCAGGAATTATAGTTGCATCTGGACTGATAGGCATTGGAGCAGGTTGGTACATTCCTCGGTCTCTTTTTGCGGGATTTACATTGCCAAATTTTTCGGCAATTTCTAAAGAGCTTGTGTCAAAAACATTTCCATCTTCAAAATACCCAGTATATTCTACAAGAGCAGTTTTTCCTACTTTAGGTTTTTCTCCATCTCCTTCTTTAATCATAAGATATTTTAGTCCAGAATCTGCAGTTTCTGCTTTTTCTTTTTGAGCAGCAAACTCGGTAGCGATATCACTTTTAGTTTTTTCGATTGCCTTTTTAGCTTCGGCAGCTTCAGCAAAAGAAGCAGCAAATACTTTAGCAGAATCAAAACCTTTAGCGTCTTTTCCGTTTCTAATAATCTCAATATGCTTAATTATTACAGAATCAATTGGTCTATCTCTCGTCATTGGATCTTGAGAGGTTTTTACATTTGCTATGGTATCTACAACAGCTAAACCTTCTACAACTTCTCCAAAAACAGTATGTTTTCCATTTAAGAAAGGAGTTTCTTTATGGGTAATAAAAAACTGACTCCCATTTGTTTTAGGACCTGCATTCGCCATAGAAAGAATTCCCTTTTTATCGTGTTTTAAAGAATCTACAAATTCATCTTTAAATTTGTAGCCTGGATTTCCACTTCCTGTTCCAGTTGGATCTCCTCCTTGAATCATAAAATCCTTTATAACTCTGTGGAAAATAACGCCATCATAATAAGGTTTTCCTTTTAAAGAATCTATAACGTAAGTGTTTGTTCCTTCAGCTAAACTAACAAAATTCCCTACAGTAACTGGGGTTTGTTTGTAGAAAAGCTTAACTACCATATCTCCTTTGTTGGTTTGAATATCTGCATATAAACCATCTCCTAAGTCAGGGTATTTAGAGGTAGAGCACGAAACTAGTACGGCAACTAGGATAAAAATGAAACTTAATTTTTTCATTGTATACATATTAAAATTGATTGTTTTATTATAATTATTCTTTTGAAGTAGTATTTGTGCTATCAATAGCTTTTTGATCGATATCCAATAATGTAATTGTACTTTTTATGGTCTGATTAGTACCTACTTTATCATCATCTCCATGGTAGCCATAAGCTAAGGAAGATGGGAATAAAAAAGTGGCTTTTTCTCCCTTTTTTAATAATTTAACAGCTGTTCTTAAACCAGGGAAATAGTCTTCTTTGTCTACTTTAAAGTCTACAATTCCAATTTCTTGACTAGAATAAATAGTATCTTCGGCAAGGGTGCGAATATCATAGTTTATTTTAACAACATCTCCTTCTTTTGGAAGGTAGCTTTGTGTGGAATCTCTAGTTATAAAATAATAAGAATATCCATTGGAAGAAGAGTGGTATTTATTTAAAGAATCTATTTTGATTATACTATCTATTAAAGATTCTTCATATTCTAAAAGGCCTTTATTTCTTTCAATAGAAGCTCTCATAAACGACCCCGATTTTACACTTACTGGTCTCCGGGCTTCGGGTTGTTTGCAGGCCATAAATAATAATACAATGGCAAGTAATGGGACGTAGGTTTTTATCATTGTAATTGAGATTTATAATCTTTTAAAACGGATTCAAAGTATTTGGTGGTTTCAGTTAACGATAAGTCGCTTTTTCCCCCAGCCGCATTATTGTGTCCACCTCCTTGAAAATGACTTCTAGAGAATTCATTTACAGAAAAATTGCCTTTAGAACGAAGCGAAATTTTTACGATATCTTCTTGTACACTTTCAATAAAAATAACAGCAAATTTTACGCCTTGTAATGAGAGTCCGTAGTTTACAAAACCTTCGGTGTCGCCTTTTTTATAATTGTACTGCTGTAATTCCTCTCTAGAAAGGGTAATGTAAACGGTGTTGTATGCTGGTAATGCTACTAAATTTTTTAAGGCACAACCCAATAAATGTAATTTATCAATGGAATTGCTGTCAAAAATAGCATTATGGATGTATGAATTTTCTGCTCCTTTATCTATTAGGTTGGCAATAATTCTGTGCGTATTACTAGTGGTTGATGGAAACCTAAAAGAACCTGTGTCAGTCATAATTCCAGCGTATAAACAACTAGCTATTTCGGCAGTAATTTTATTGGTGTCTTCAAAAAAATCAATAAAATTATAGACCATCTCACAAGTACTACTCATTGAAGTATCAGAATACATAAAACGCGCATAATCGTCGGGGGCTTGATGGTGGTCTATCATAATATAATCCCCCTTAAAACTTTCTAATGCATTTGCAACATCGTCAATTCTGCTTAAAGAATTAAAATCTAAAGTAAAAACCAATTCAGCTTCTTTTATTTTTTGAGAAGCCAATTCTGTTTGGTATTCATATTTTATAATATTACTTTCTCCTGGCATCCATTTTAAAAATTCAGGATACTCATTAGGTGCTACAATACTGAGGTCATGCTTGTATTGTGTTAAATAATGATAGAGTCCTAAGCAAGATCCAATAGCATCCCCATCTGGGTTTTTATGCGGTATTATCACTATCTTTTTTGGAGTAGATAGGAGTGTTTTTAATTCTTTTATTTGCGTTTCTTCCATGGTCGGCTAATATACAATTTAATAATATAATACTTAAAAAAGGAATAGTACATTTGTAGTCTTAAACTATATTTATGCGTGTAATTTTTGTTGCGTTATGTGTAGCTATTCTTTGCTGCGGATGTAAAACAGCTAAAACATCTATTTATCCCTTGCAAGGAGATGATTTTGTCATTGCTTTTGGATCTTGTAATAAGCAAGACGAAGAAAACGTATTATGGGATGATGTTTTATTGAATAAACCTTCTGTTTGGATTTGGGGAGGCGATAATATTTATTCAGATACTGATGATTTTCGCCAAATGAGAAAAGACTATGAAGAGCAGCGGTATCAAGATGGTTATAAGGCAATTGTAAAGTCAATGGATGTTATTGGTACTTGGGACGACCACGATTATGGTTTAGGCGATGGTGGTGTCGATTGGGAGATGAAAGAAAAAGCGCAGGAGTTGTTTCTTAATTTTATGAATGTCCCAAAATATGATCCAAGGAGAAAACAAGAAGGGGTTTACAGTTCTAAAACATATAAAACAAAGGCTGGAGATGTAAAAGTAATACTTTTAGATACGCGTTATTTTAGATCTCCACTTACAAAAAATTTAGGAGATAGTGGCAAACGCTATATGCCAAATCCAGCGGGGGTAGGTACAATATTGGGAAACAAACAATGGCAATGGCTTACTAACGAACTTACTAATTCTACAGCAGCTTTTAATATTATTGTAAGTAGTATACAGGTGCTCTCTAATAAACATGGATTTGAAGCTTGGGGGAATTTTCCGAGTGAGGTAGAAAAACTTTTTAAGCTTATAAAAACAAGCAATGCAAAACGAGTTATATTATTATCTGGCGACCGACATATTTCTGAGTTTTCGGAAATTAATATAAGCGATTTAGCGTATCCTATAATAGATTTTACTTCTAGCGGACTTACACATACGTATGAAGCTTATTCAGGAGAAGAAAACCCTTACAGAGTAGGCGAAGTAGTAAAAGTAAAAAGTTTCGGTTTGTTAAAATTGAATATGAAAAATTATCATGTAAAAATGGAGATGAGAGGCGATGGAAATAAGGTTTTAAACCAATTAGAACAAGGGTATTAGGGAGAATATACGGTTAGAATACGTATTTTGTGTTTCCTATGGGAATAAGTCAAATAAAACCCTTACTTTTGCGGCAAAATTAAAAAAGCCCAAAAAGGGCGTTTGTTAATGTGCAATTAACTATAAAATTGCAAAATTTGATTTAAAAGAAATGGCAACAAACAGAACATTTACAATGATTAAGCCAGATGCTGTAAAAAACGGACACATCGGGGCTATTCTTGAAAAAATTACTGCTTCAGGGTTTAATATCGTAGCAATGAAGTATACGCAGTTAAGTAAGCGTGATGCAGAGCAGTTTTACGCAATTCACAGTGAGCGTCCGTTCTTTGGAGAATTAGTAGAATTTATGACTAGCGGTCCAATTGTTGCAGCAATCTTAGAAAAAGATAATGCTGTGGACGATTTTAGAACCTTAATTGGTGCTACTAATCCAGAAGAAGCTGCAGAAGGAACTATCCGTAAATTATTTGCAACTTCTATTGGAGAAAATGCAGTTCATGGTTCTGATAGCGATGAAAATGCTGCTATAGAAGGTTCTTTCCACTTTTCTGGAAGAGAGATTTTCTAAGCAAAAAAGTATAATTATAAAAAAGCTCCATTTTCTTTTGAAAAATGGAGCTTTTTTTGTGATATCAAAACACCATTGTCCAGTAAGAGGAAGTTTACATATTGAAACTTTATTAATGGCAAAGGTTTGAGAAAAATTTCAGGAATATATCTCTTTTGCTATTAAAAATAGAGATGAAAATGTACTTTAGATGCCATCATTTTATGATAGTTACAATTTAGTATTTGCTCTTTTTTCTGTAGCGAAGCGGTCTTGCGTTTTTATCCAGAGAGATTATTTGCTTATCTTAAAACAATACTTTTTACAATTTCTTTGCCTAATTCGTCATTTAACATCTTTACAATTTTTTCCTTTCCATAGCTTAATTCTTGGCGTAACACAGAGGAGGATAAAGAGACATAGAGCGTGTCTTGCTTTAATTGCACTTGTGTGGTGTAGTTGTTTACGCCGTTTCCCATAAGATTTTGCCAAGCGTTTCGAACGTCCACTTTATCCATGCCTGTCTCTAATTTGTTTTCATTTACAAATTCTTTCAGTGCATCACTTAATGAAATATATTCGTTTCGTCTTTTGGCCATTATTTTAAAGAGAATTTTTCAAAACGTTTGTAATAATAAGTTTTGTCTTGACTGTTTACGATACCAAATCTATCTTTGGTGAGTAAGATTATTTTTTCTTTTCGGACATTTCCATCGTTATTGTACTCAATGTAGAGTCCGTCGTTTTCTTTTTTTATACTGAAGTTTTCAAACTCTTTCATGTTAAGAAACCTTCCGTCTAATCGAGGCATTACTTTTTCTTTTGTTCCAGTAGAATCTTTTAATTGCCAATAGTCAATCACAGTATTTACTTTGTAATCTTTATTTTCTCCGGAAGGGAATGTAACTTTTTCAATTTCCCAATAGCCATTAAGAAGCGAGATGTCTTCGATTTGCGTTTTGTTGCAGCTTAAAAATATACTGCAAAGAATGATAAGAACTCTAATTTTCAAAGCTAAGTTTTTTGGAAAAACAAAGGTAGCTAAAAGTTGTTGGCTAAGTGAAATTTGAAAGGATAGATTTTTTAAATGTAAATTAGCGAATTAGCGATTTTTTAAATCAACACATTTTCAAATCATTAAAAAGCTTTTATATAAGGATATTTTTATATTTAGCTAACCAAAATTAAACAATGAACAAAATAAGAATCATAGGGCTGGCAATATTAGTAATCGGAATCTTAGTTCAATATATTGCAGATCAAGAGGGAACAGATTTTATATCGGGGATTTTAATAGGAGTAGGAGCTGGATTATTAATAGCTGGAAATTTAAAAAGGAAATCTAGAGAATAATTTTTTAATGTAAATTATCAAATTAGCGAATTTTCAAATCAACCAAAAACTTTTCTATTTTAAAACAATCATTTTATAAGACTGATGTGTTTGTTTAACAACATTTTCGGTTCTTTCGGCATGGGTATCACTTATAAATATTTGTCCGAATTTGTCTTGATTTACTAGGGTTATAATCTGACTCACACGATTTTCATCAAGTTTGTCAAAAATATCGTCCAAAAGCAAAATAGGAGTGTGTCCAGCTTGTGCTTTAATAAAGTCAAATTGCGCAAGCTTTAAAGCAATTAAAAACGATTTTTGTTGCCCTTGACTTCCAAATTTCTTGATAGGGAAATCTCCTATTTCAAAACTTAAATCGTCTTTGTGGACTCCTACAGAAGTATATTGTAAAGCTTTATCTTTATTCAAATTTTCTTTAAAAAGGGTGTTGAGGTCTTTTTCTGTTAACCGACTTTGGTAGCTTAAATTAATTGCTTCTTTTCCACCAGAGATAGAGGCATAACGCTCTTTAAAAATAGGAATAAAAATGTCTAGAAAATCTTTGCGTGCTTCATGGATTTTATGCCCGTAATCGTGTAATTGGTCGTTGTAGACTTCAAGAGTATCAGCATTAAAAGTATTGTTGAGTGCAAAATATTTTAAAAGCGAATTACGTTGCGCTAAAACTTTATTGTAGTTTATTAGATTTTGTAAATAGGATTTATTGCTTTGAGAGATAACACTATCTATAAATTTTCGGCGTGTTTCACTTCCTTCAATAATAAGGTCTCTATCTGCAGGAGAAATAATTACAAGCGGAATAAAACCAATGTGTTCGGATAATTTGTCGTAAATTTTTCCGTTGCGTTTTATAATTTTTTTCTGCCCTTTTTTTAAGCTACAAATAATTCTTTCTTCTTTTTCATCTCTTAAAAATTCCCCATCAATTACAAAAAAACTCTCCTCGTGTTTAATGTTTTGAGAGGCAATTGGATTGAAATAGCTTTTTCCGAAGGAAAGTAAATAAATAGCATCTAGCGCATTTGTTTTTCCAATACCATTTTGACCTACAAAACAGTTTATTTTAGCGTCAAATTCAAAACTTTGCGAATCGAAATTTTTAAAATTTATAAGCGATAATTTTTGTAATTGCATTTGTAGGATTCTACGGAATTATTTTTTCAGTTAAAAATAAATAGTAATGTTATAACATAGCTAAATTAATAGACTAATGGCGTTATTGGCAAATATAAAACGACGAAATTAGTAAAATAAAAAAGACAGATAAAAAATAATAAAATAAATTCCCTTTCCTATTTGAATAAAAATTTTATTTTTGCGAGGCTTAATAAAATATAGATATGGCAACGTATAAGAAAAGAGGCTATAAGAAACCAACGAAAAAGGAAGGAGATCTTTTGGAGAACGAGGTGTACGATGGTGAAAGTACTACAGAAGAAGTATTTAATACATTAAACGAAAGTGCTAGCAAAACAGAAGAGTGGGTTGCAAGTAACCAAAAGTTTATATTAGGTGGAATAGGAGTTGTAGTGCTTTTAGTGCTTGGGTTCTTGGGATACCAACAGTTTATTTTAAAACCTAAAGAGGCTGAAGCTTCTAATGAAATGTTTTTTGCGCAACAATATTTTGATGAGGCTGTAAATAGCACTGCAAAAGATTCGTTGTACGGATTGGCATTGAATGGAGCAGATGGAAAATACGGTTTAATCGACATTATCGATAATTACGGGGGTACAAAGGCTGCTAATCTTGCGCATTATAGTGCTGGAATGGCATTTTTAAATACTCAAAAGTATGATGAAGCAATTAAATATCTTCAAGATTTTAAATCTGATGATCCAATTTTAAGTGCTTTGGCAAAAGGAGGAATTGGAGATGCATTTGTGCAATTAGGACAAGAGCAAGACGGTTTGGAGTATTATGAAAAAGCAATTGCTACCTCTGAAAATGCTTTTACAACCCCTAAATTTTTATTTAAAGCGGGTGTAATTTCTTTACAGGCTGGAGATGCAGCTAAAGCATTAAAATATTTCAATAGAGTAAAAAATGAATATAGCGATTCTGAAGAAGGAAGAACTATAGATATTTATATTGGAAAAGCAGAAACGCTTAAAAAGTAATTGGTTGGTTGTTCTTTTATTAATGTAAATTGATATTGAATGATTAACTTAGCGTAAAAAGTATGGCTACAGAAAATAAAAATTTATCAGTATACGATAAAGCTACAATCCCAAATGCGAAAGATTTTCGATTTGGGATTGTTGTTTCAGAATGGAATTCAGAAATAACAGAAGGACTATGTCAAGGAGCTATGGATGCTTTATTGGATTGTGGGGCTGTTGTAGAAAATATCATTCGTTGGGATGTTCCAGGAAGTTTTGAGCTTACATATGGAACAAAGAAAATGATTAAAAAACATGAGCCAGATGCTATTATAGCTATTGGAAGTGTTATTCAAGGGGAGACTAAGCACTTTGACTTTGTTTGTGGAGCTACCGCAGAAGGGATAAAAGATCTTAATGTTAAATATGATACCCCAGTTATTTTTTGCGTCTTAACCGATAATACCATGCAACAAGCCATTGATAGGAGTGGAGGAAAGCATGGAAATAAGGGTACAGAGGCTGCTATTGCTGCTATAAAAATGGCTGCTTTAGGAAATTAATATCTTCTAGTTTCTAGGATTCCGTAATAGAATAATTATATTTTATTAGAGAGTCCTTAGTAATAATTTAGTTAGCATAAATAACTATTTTTCTTAACAACTTTTAGGATTTATAGGTGGTAAGTCTATTCCTTTTTGAGTAATTTTGATATTTATCGCAATAAATTTATATTGTTGATTGAAGAATTTTATTTTTCAGTCAGATAAACATTTACATTAAATTTTAAAAAACCATAAAGCTGTGAGACTTCCTTCACTTTTTAAGACAAGCGCCAATAAGTCGTATAACTATACGCCAAGGTATTATGATGAAAGAAAAGAGCGTTTAGAAGAGCTTAAAAAGAGCAAAGAGAAACGTTCTGATGAGGAGTATTTTAAGGGGTATAGGAGAAAAGCATACCGAGATGATTGGAAAACGGTACGTTCTACTTCTTCTAGTATGAACTCACGAATTCGTTTTATAGTTATTTTAATTTTCTTACTAATGTTTGCAATGGTAGCGGTACGATATATTAATTTAGATAAACTTATTTAATGGCAGATATTATTCAGCTTTTACCAGACCATGTTGCAAATCAAATTGCAGCGGGGGAAGTGGTACAAAGACCCGCTTCTGTTGTTAAAGAACTTATAGAAAATGCAGTTGATGCAGGGAGCACTTCTATTAAACTAATTATTAAAGACGCTGGGAAAACACTTATTCAAGTAGTAGATAATGGTAAGGGAATGAGTGTTACCGATGCCAGAATGTCTTTTGAGCGCCATGCAACTTCTAAAATTAAAGCAGCAGAAGATTTATTTCAATTACATACAAAAGGGTTTCGTGGAGAAGCATTGGCTTCTATTGCGGCAATTGCTCATGTAGAAATGAATACCTGCCAGGAAGGAGATGAGGTTGGAACACAACTTAAAATTGAAGGAAGTAAAATTGTAGATCAAGGAGTTACAGTAACTCCAAAAGGGACTTCTTTACTGGTTAAAAATTTGTTTTTTAATATTCCTGCACGTAGGAATTTTTTAAAATCGGATACTGTAGAGCTTCGCCATATTATAGATGAATTTCAGAGGGTGGCTTTGGCGCATCCCACTATTCAGTTTGATTTTTATAATAATGGGAGTGAGCTTTTTAACCTTCCAGCATCCAATTTGCGACAACGAATTGTGCATATTTTTGGAGGGAAAACAAATGAAAAATTAGTTCCTGTAGAAGAAGATACAGAGGTTGTAAATCTGAGTGGGTTTATTTGTAAACCTGAATTTGCAAAGAAAACACGGGGGGAGCAATTCTTTTTTGTGAATAATAGATTTGTTAAAAATTCATATTTACATCATGCGGTTTGTTCCGCTTTTGAAGGACTTATGAAAGAGCAAACCCACCCTAGCTATTTTTTATTTTTAGAGGTAGATCCTTCTGGGATTGATATCAATATTCATCCAACAAAAACAGAAGTTAAGTTTGACGATGAGCATGCTCTTTACGCTATTTTAAGGGCTTCTGTTAAGCATAGTTTAGGACAATTTAATGTGGCTCCAGTGCTTGATTTTGAGCGAGATGCCAATTTGGATACGCCTTATAATTACAAAAGTAAAAATGCAGACTTTCCAACGGTAGAGGTAGATGCAAATTTTAATCCGTTTGAAAAAGAAAGCAAAGGAGGGATTTCTGTTGGATATCAGAAAAGAGAGAAACCGCAGGCTAGTTGGGAGAATTTGTATGTAGGTCTAGAGCGAAAATCAGATTTTAGTTCTATTGAGTTAGAGTCAGAAGAAGTTACCGGTTCTTTGTTTAATAATGAAAATGAAGAGTTAGCTGCAACTACGTATCAGTTGCATAAAAAATATATTGTTACTACTATAAAATCGGGAATGGTTATTATAAACCAACACCGAGCACATCAACGTGTGTTGTATGAGCAATATTTAAAAAATATTACGGTTGATAAAGGGGTGAGTCAGCAATTGTTATTTCCTTTAATTTTGAGTTTTTCGAAAACTGAAATAGCATTATTGAAAGAATTAAAAGACAGTTTAGAAAATACAGGATTTTTATTTTCTAATTTTAAGGAAGATGAAGTGGAGGTAAGTGGAATTCCTTTAAATATTTCTGAAAGTGAAGTAGCAATTATAGTAGACCAATTGTTATCAGATTTTCAGTCGGAAGTGCCAGAGAGTTCATTGTCTCAAGCGGATATTTTAGCAAAGGCTATGTGTAAAACATTAGCAGTAAAAAGTGGAGAATTATTAAATATAACATCTCAAGAAGCGTTAGTAAATAATCTTTTTGCAACCAAAGAGCCAACAGTGTCCCCATTTAATAAGCCTACATATATTACAATGACCGTTGAAGAAATAGATAAACGATTTTTATAAAATTAAATTCCAAGTAATGGGAAGAATTACCGATGCAGTAAAGCATTTATTAATTATTAATGTGTTGTTTTTTATTGCAACACAGCTTATGGGGCAGCAGATGTACGATTTGTTTTCACTGTGGTTTCCTAAAAATGAACATTTTCAACTCTGGCAGGTTGTTACTCACATGTTTATGCATGGAGGTTTTATGCATATTTTGTTTAATATGTATGCTTTATGGGCTTTTGGAACTCCTTTGGAGCAAATGTGGGGTAAAGGAAAATTCTTTTTCTTTTACTTTTCTGCAGGTTTAGGAGCCGCTTTAATACATACACTTGTAAACTATTATTATTTTAATGAAGGGATGCAAGCGTTGGTTGAGCAAGGTTATAATCAAGCAGAAATATTGAACATTCTTAGTCAAGGAAAGTACGACACTTCTTGGGCTAATGTGATATCTGAAAGTACCCTCCAAAATTTTATAAGTTCTTATATGACACCTGCTGTAGGAGCGTCTGGAGCCATTTATGGAGTTTTAGTAGCTTTTGGAATGATGTTTCCTAATGCAGAATTGATGCTGATATTTTTACCTATTCCTATAAAAGCAAAGTATTTTATTCCAGTAATTATTGCCTTGGATTTATTTTCTGGGGTAACAGGATATTCTATTTTTGGACAAGGAATAGCACATTTTGCGCATTTAGGAGGTGCCTTGTTTGGTTTTATAATGATGTGGTATTGGAAACGAAATCAATTTAACGGAAATCGTTGGAATTGATTCTTTATTAGATAGAGATAAAATATAGAATTACAACATGCCAAACCTTTTAATAATGGGGTTATAGTATTTTACAGAAATAAAATAACGAATGAGTATTACAAACGATATTAAATATAAATTTTCAACATTAAATATAGCAGAAAAGCTCATTGTTGTAAATGTTGCTATATTCATTTTAAATGCATTGATAGTTTTTTTGCTACAACTAATGCCAGATGCTATAATGCAATGGTTTCAGTTGCCAAAAAGCTTCTTAGACTTTATTGTACAGCCTTGGTCTATTGTTACCTACGCATTTTTTCACGGAGGCTTTATGCATCTTTTTTGGAATATGTTGTTGTTATATTTTTCATCAAGAATATTTTTAAACCTTTTTAGTAAGAGATATTTTTTAAATGTTTATTTCTTAGGAGCTGTTTTAGGCGGTGCTTTTTTCTTACTTAGCTATAATATATTTCCTGTTTTCTCGAGAGTAAATTCTCCTTTAATTGGAGCTTCTGCTGCTATTATGGCAATTCTTATTTTTGTTTGTACCTACATTCCGAATCAAGAAGTAAGATTAATTTTCTTCAATATTAAACTCTGGTATTTAGGAGTTGCTTTTGTGTTGTTGGATTTAGTACAGTTACCACTAGGAAATTCTGGCGGCCATATTGCGCATTTAGGAGGAGCTTTGTTGGGGTATGTGTATGCTAAAAAGCTTCAAGAAGGGAAAGATATAGGTTCAGGAGTTGATGGTTTTGTTTCGTCTATTTCTAATATTTTTAAAAGGAAAAAAAAATCTCCCTTAAAAACAGTTCATAAAGATACAAAACGGGCATCTGCTAATAAAGCTTCAAAAAATGAGCATCAGAAAAAAATAGATGCTATCTTAGATAAGATTAGTAAAAGTGGCTACGAGAGTTTGTCCAAAGAAGAAAAGGATTTTTTATTTAAAGCAGGCAAAGAATAAAAGGGACTTCATATAAATTATATTAAACATGAAAAAGCTTAACTGGATTAATAAAGGTGTTTTTACTTTGAATACAGTATTTGCTTTTTTATTACAAATAAGCCTTTTAGTACCATATATTCCTGTTAAATCGTTTCCTAAAACAGCTATTTTTAGTCTTGCAACGCCTGTACTAATTTTATTAAATATAGCCTTTCTTGTTTATTGGATAGTAAAGTGGAAACGACATTTTTTACTTTCGTTTATTATCCTCTTATTAGGGTATGGTCAAGTTTCTTCATTATATCAATTTTCTGGAACTAAAAATGTTGTTAGTCAGTCTGCAATTAAAGTAATGACCTACAACGTGCGTATTTTCGACCTTTATAAATGGTTGGATAGAGAAGGAGTATCCGAAGAAATTATGGATATGATAAAAGAGGAAAATCCAGATATTCTATGTTTACAAGAGTTTCACGATTCTAAAGAGAAGGAGTTTAAGAATTATAAATACCGTTTTATAAAATACAAGACTAAAGGTACTGGGCAAGCTATTTTTTCTAAATTCCCAATTGTGAAAAGGGGGTCTCTAAACTTTCCCAACTCTCAAAATAATGCAATTTTTATTGATATCTTAAAAGATAATGATACTGTTAGGGTGTATAATTTACATATGCAATCGTTCCATATTAATCCTCAAGATGAAGAAATTTCTCAAGAAAACTCCAGTAAATTAGCTAAACGGATGGGGGCTGTGTTTTCAAAACAACAAGTCCAAACAGATATTTTTGTTTCTCATAAAGAGCAATGTCCATATAAAACAATTACTTGTGGCGATTTAAACAATAATCAATATTCGGCAATTTATAAGCAAATTAAAGGAGACGATGTAGATACGTTTGATGAGCAGGGGAGTGGCACAGGGAAAACTTATTACTTTAAGTATTTTCCGTTTAGAATTGACTTTATTTTGGTGGATGAAACCATAGAGGTGATGTCTCATAAGAATAGATATGAGCTACTTTCAGATCATTATCCTATTATCTCTCAATTGAAAATTTAAGAGCGACTAGCGTGTTTATTTCATATATATGTTTTTTTTTCAAGAGTTATATGGGACATCTAAAATAATCATTCCGCTATGAAAATAGACATGGATGTTTCATGAGATAACAATCGGTTAGATCTGCAATTATATGTATCATTAAAGCGATACCTATAATTCGCGTTTTTTTGAAAAATAGCAATGCAAAATAAAGCGCAATTAGATAATAGCTATGCAGAAAATGGAATCCAATGCTACATCTATTAGCATCAAACATAGGAGAAGCCCAGAGGTGGTCTATGTCTATTAGAATTCCAAGTAAAAGAATCCCGCTTACTTTTAAAAAATCTTTTTTGTAAAATAAATACGCAACAAGAAGGGGAACTATAAAATGGATTCCGTAATGGACTATAAATCGGAGCATATACTTTTAAAAAATTCTACTTAGATTGGTTGTCTAAATAATTTGAAGCATTGGTTCCTTCGTTAAAGAGTAAATCCAAGCCGTTTAGATTTTCTATAAAACCATGTTTATCATCAAAAACTTGTGTATAGACATCAAAATTATAGTTCTTTTCTTCTTTTGCTTTTGCTAAGTGTCGGTTATCTAAAACTCCACTGATCTCTTTTTCAAATTCCGTAGTAAAAGAAAAATCCAATTCTATTTGAAAGCAATCTGCTAAAATCTCAATACTTTCCATATTCATATCATAAAGAAATTTGTGTTGCTTTTCAAAAAAAGGAGCAAATTCATCTTCATAAAACTCAAAAAAAGGAGAAGTTCTATAGGCAGTTTGTATGGATTTCCAATGTTGCTTTTTCCAATCAAAATTGGTCTCTAGTTCAACATCTTTATACTTTTGATGTGCTTTATTTTTATTGTGTTTTATAGGAATAGAAAGCATTTGTATGCCATTTGGACTGTATATATAGGTTCTATTTCTATAAGTTTGCTTTTGGTAATTGTCTTCTTTCTCAAATATTAAGTTTTCAGCAGCCTTATTGATTTCAATCCAATGTGCTACAGAAGGAAAATATGTAGGATGAATAACAGTTTGCATTCTAGAGTTTGTAATTAAGTTAAAAGTTTTAAAGTTTAAAGTTTAAGGTTTTTTAATTATTGATAAAATCTTATTCATTAGAATTATACAATTTTCGGATTTATTGATGCTCCACAATCTTTTATTTTAATCCCTCAT
Source organism: Galbibacter orientalis DSM 19592 (assembly GCF_000260115.1). Lineage (GTDB taxonomy): Bacteria > Bacteroidota > Bacteroidia > Flavobacteriales > Flavobacteriaceae > Galbibacter > Galbibacter orientalis. Next base: position 1,984,612 of record NZ_JH651379.1, read on the forward strand.
AGAGGATCTAATTCCCGAGAGCCTGTCCTGAGTTTACCGAATGGCTCTGCGTCGAAATGAATTAAATTTGTTTCCTTTGAATACCTTGTGGGCTTGCCCCGAGGTAGTTGATTGTAAAAAAAGCAACTTTATAACTTTTGTGATTTTAGAATTTAACTACTAACTATTTTCTTTTTTACGTTTTCTGAATTTACTTATTCCATACCAAAGAGCTATTGCTACTAAGAAATATACGAGGTAAGAACGTGGTTTTCCGTCACCACCAACTGTTGTAAATACTCGATCCCAACGTACTTTATTCCAAAAAGGACCACTAGCATTGGTATCGTAACTAAACCAAATAAACACTGGTTTTCCAACAATGTGATCTTCTGGAACAAATCCCCAATAACGACTATCCTCAGAGGCATGACGGTTGTCTCCCATCATCCAATAGTAGTCTTGTTTAAAAGTATAAGAATCTGCCGGATTTCCGTTAATTGAAATCTGATTTCCGTTTACGGAAAGGGTATTTCCTTCGTATTCTTCTATTACTTTTTTATAAATAGGAAGAACTTTTAGGTTTAAAGCAACTGTTTTTCCTTCTTGAGGAATGTATATTGGACCAAATTGATCTTGATTCCATTTATAATCTTTAGAATTAGGGAATACAGTACCCATTTGCGTGTTACCTTGGGTGTCTATATTTCTTTTAACGCTAATAACATTCGGATTATCCTCAAGCTGTTTAGCTGCTTCGGCAGTCATGGCGCTAAAGAAGTATACGCCTTGCTTAACTTGTCCAAATCGTCCTGTTACTCCATAGCGTTCATACATGTATTGAGGGGTTAACTGCCCTTTTGTTTGAACGTAATAAGAGAATTGAGGCTTGGCGCGGTCTGGTAAAACTGTTTGTTTCCCGTTAATAAATACATAGCCATCCTTAATAGAAAGAGAATCTCCTGGGAGTCCAACACAACGTTTTACATAATTAGATTTTTTGTCTATTGGTTTTCGGATCCTCTTGTTAGTTTTTACAAAAAACTGTTCTACAGTATCCGCAGGCCAGCTAAAAACTACAATCTCATTGCGTTTAATTTTTTGTAAACCCGGAAGTCTGAAATATGGTAATTGTGGTTTTTTTAAATATGATTTTGTTTTAATTACAGGAATGGTATCATGTACCATAGGGAAAGCAACCGTTGTCATTGGGGTTCTAGCACCGTAATGAAACTTACTAACAAATAGGAAATCGCCTACCAATAAGGTTTTTTCTAAAGACGAGGTTGGGATTACATAAGGTTGCATAAAATACGTATGAACCAAGGTGGCTGCTACCACAGCAAAAAGTATTGAGCTTACCCATTCTCCAGTAGCGGTACGAGGTTTTAAGCTTCTTTCTTCAATATATTTTACATCTAAAGCATAATTAACATAGAAAATATATAAGCCCAGCGTAAGCACTACAAGCCAAGTATCGGCAGTGCTGTTTCTTCCAAAACTTCTAATTGTTTCTACCCAAACAACTGGAAACATAATAAGGTTTATAATTGGGATGAAAAGTAGGATTGTCCACCACCACGGGCGGTTAATTATTTTCATTAAAATTACTGCATTGTATACAGGAATTATTGCTTCCCAAGCTTTTCTTCCTGCTTTAACATATAGTTTCCAAGTTCCTAAAAAATGAATTACTTGAATTATCAGAAAGAAAATAAACCATTGTGTAATCGTCATAATAATATGCTTTGTTCCTATTTGATATATCTATAAGACAATCAAAAAGGATTTTAGTTACGGTAAAAATATATTTTTTATCGGTTTAATAAGCGTATGTGCCTATATTTAGAACCCAAAAAGGATGTTTTTAACCCAAGTTTAACACATCTTTCATACTAAAAACTCCTGTTTTGCCGATAATCCATTCTGAAGCAACCACAGCTCCTAGAGCAAAACCTTCTCTGTTGTGAGCTGTATGCTTAATATCAATGGTGTCTACCTCGCTTTTATAAGAAATAGTATGTGTTCCAGGAACTTCAGGCTCTCGTAAAGCTGTAATCGGAATTTCATTTGATGCAGCCTCCTCAAGTTTCCAGGCTTCTTTGTTGGAGTTGTTTATAATTCCTTCAGCAAGTGTAATGGCTGTTCCACTAGGAGCATCTAATTTTTGAGTATGGTGAATTTCTTCAATAGCTACCTCATATTGAGAGAGGTTTTTCATCATTTCAGCTAAATATTCATTCAGCTGAAAAAAAACATTTACTCCTAAGCTAAAGTTAGAAGCATAGATAAAAGCGCCATTATTTTTGTTGCAGAGTTCTACTGCTTTATCGTAGTTGTCAAGCCAACCAGTAGTTCCAGATATAACAGGAACATTATTCTCTAAACAAAGAGAAATATTTTTAAAAGCAACAGAAGGGATACTAAAATCGATGGCTACATCGGCAGTTTTAATATCAAAATCTTGTGTGCTTTCGTCTACTTTGGCTACAATTTCATGTCCTCGGGAAATAGCAATTTGCTCAATCATTTTTCCCATTTTTCCATATCCAAGTAAAGCTATTTTCATGTTTTTATTTTTATTATTACTCTATGTTTTGTAGTGTTTTTTTATTTCTATTTAGTTATTTTTTTCAGTCTTATTTTTGTCAACTGTAACATTTATTGTAGAATTCTGAAACTGAAGAATAAAGGCTATTGCTGCTATAACTAAAGCGAAAATAAAAGCACTTAATAATCCTGCCCAAAAGCTTTTCCAAAATCCTGATGTAAGAGGTTTTATCGTATCTTTTATTAATTGGGTGTAATTTTCTTTAGTTTCTTTTTCTATATCCGAGTAGATTTCGCTTATAGTGTTTTCAAAGAAAGCTTGCATAACTATCTCTGCTTTTATTTTATAAGCTTCTATTGAGGATGCTGTTGAAGATATTTCGTGAAAAGGTATTAATATTTTGTTCTTTATTTCAAGATTTTCTTCTTTTTTGGAAGTGATATAATCTATTTTATCTTGCTTGTAAATAGAATATGCAATATGACCAATTATGTCATTTTTATCATCTACTAATTTTTCGTAGATATAGTTAAACTTTTTGGACATAAGCGTGTAATGCTTTTTTGTAGGCTTCTTTGATATCTGAATTAGAAAAAGATTTTTTTACAATTCCGTTTTTGGTCTGGTACTGTATATTAATATCCCCGTTATAAGCATTCCTTGATTTTTCAGATATTCCGTTGCGAATAAGTAAAGAGTTTGCCTTACGAATAGTTGCAGAAGATATTTTATAATTTACAATCTTTTTAGACATTTTCTTAAACTTTGTATTAGTAAATATATTGCAAAATTTATTCCAAAACAATTTTATTTTATTTATAATGTCAGTTATACATTAGCTACAGCATGCTTGAATACAGCTTGTAGCGTGTAAATTAGTGATGATTTTTCACTTAAGCATGGACTTTTTTTATGATCCTCTTCAATAAGATAAATTAAAAAAATGGCAGACTTGTAAATATCCCTTAACTTTAATTAATTAGCTAATTAACTATGAGTTATATATGGCTTGCTGTACGCCGTTATCTTCTATTTTAAAACCCTCTGTGAGAGGTTAAAAGCTCAAACTTAACCGCATTCCATAGTTGGGAGTGTAGTCAATTTGATTGTATTCGTAATAAGGTTTTAATGCAAGTTTATCGCTCACGTTAAATTGTTTTAGATGTGCAGTAACATTGGCATCAATAATATTTAAGGCGTACAATCCTATCGTAATTAGGAGAGATAAATCTCTATTTTGTTGATAGTATTCTTGCGCATCTCTTAAAGCATCATCACTAACATCTGGAGTTCCAGGAATTACTCCATCTCCATTAATATCGTAAAACTCGTCGTCATAAAATCCTGCTAACCTACGTTTATAGGCATCCCGATATTTATTGTAATAATTGGTATTGTTAATGTAAAAATACATTCCAGTTCCAATTGCTCCATATACAATAGGTACTTTCCAATAGGTTTTATTGTAAATCTGACCTAAACCAGGGAGAATGGCAGAATAAAATGCAGCTTTTGCAGGAGAAAGCGGATCAATATCGATGTTTAAACTTGCTAAACTATCTATTTCTCGTTGCTTTCTAAGTTTGCGTTTTTCTCTTCTCGACAGAGTGTCAGAAGCAATTGCTAAAGTATCTACTTCTTCGTATTTCTGAAGAGAATCTTGGGCTTCTTTTTCGAGTTTTCGCAATTCTCTTTTGGTCATTTCATGCGTGGCATCGACCTCGGTATTTTTACTTACTGAGTCGATTACTTTTTCTTGAGCTGATGAAATAAAATGAAAAAGTAATAAAAATAAAACGGCAATACTTCTTTTAAACACTATTTAAAAAGTTTTGTGAGGCGTAAAAAGTCTTCTTTTGAATGAAAAGGAATAATAAACTTTCCTTTACCATTCTTTGCTACTTTAACGTCTACTTTAGAAGAAAAGTATTCGGTAAGTTCCTCTACATTTTTTGAGATGTACTCTGGAACTTCAGAAGTAGTGGTTTTTTCTGTTTTCTGTTCCTTTCCAGTTTGATATTCTCTAACTAATTTTTCGGTTTCTCTAACAGAAAGATTATTAGTAATTACCTTTTCGTAGATTTCTAACTGGTCTTTTTTATTTTCAATATTAATCAAAGCTCTTCCATGCCCCATGCTTACAAAACCGTCGCGCATTCCTGTTTGAATAATTGGGTCTAGTTTTAATAAACGTAGGTAATTGGTAATGGTAGAACGTTTTTTACCCACACGGTCACTAAGTTGCTCTTGCGTAATATTAATTTCGTCTATAAGACGTTGGTATGATAATGAAATTTCAATAGGGTCTAGATCCTGACGCTGAATGTTTTCAACTAATGCCATTTCTAGCGACTCTTGGTCGTTAGCAATACGGATATAAGCAGGGATTGCTTTTAATCCTGCTAATTTAGAAGCTCTTAAACGTCTTTCTCCAGAGACCAATTGGTATTGGTTAAACTCCATTTTTCTAACGGTAATTGGTTGTATAACACCCAATTCCTTAATAGAAGTAGAAAGTTCTTGTAACGTTTCTTCGTTAAAATTAGTACGTGGCTGAAATGGATTTACTTCAATGGCATCAATATCCAATTCCACAATACTACCTACTACTTTATCTGCATTTTTATCTGAAGCCGATTTAATATCGTTTTCAGGGTCGTTTAATAAAGCAGATAACCCTCTTCCTAAAGCTTGTTTTTTTGTTGCCTTTGCCATTTAAACTGTTTGCTTATTCTTTTTAATTATTTCATGTGCTAAGCTTAGGTAATTGGTAGCACCTTTACTTGTAGCATCATAATTAATAATTGTTTCTCCATAACTTGGTGCTTCACTTAAACGAACATTTCGTTGGATTATGGTATCAAATACCATTTCACTAAAGTGTTTTTGCACTTCTTCTACCACTTGGTTAGAAAGTCTTAATCTAGAGTCATACATGGTGAGTAATAACCCTTCTATATCTAGATTAGGATTGTGTATTTTCTGAACACTTTTTATAGTATTCAATAGTTTTCCAAGTCCTTCTAATGCAAAATATTCACATTGAATAGGAATGATAACCGAGTCTGATGCTGTTAAAGCATTTAATGTTAATAGGCCAAGAGAAGGCGCACAATCAATTAAAATATAATCGTAAGAATCCTTCAGTCGTTCCATAGCTTTAGCCAACATATATTCTCTTGAGTCTTTGTCTACCAATTCTATTTCGATAGCTACAAGATCTATATGGGCAGGTATTAAATCAACGTTTGGGGAATCCGTCTTAATAATAGTGTCTTCTGGTTTTACAGAATGCTCTAATAATTGATATGTACCTCCTTCAACCGACTCAACATCAATACCGAGACCAGAAGTAGCATTCGCTTGGGGGTCTGCATCAATAAGAAGTACTTTTTTCTCAAGTACTCCCAAAGAAGCAGCGAGGTTTACAGATGTTGTAGTTTTTCCAACACCACCTTTTTGATTAGCTACAGCAATTACTTTGCCCATGTTTGAAATTCGATTTAGTAAGGTAAATTATAGTTAGGTAAAAATACAACTATTTGCGAGTTTAGAAAATGAATTTTGTTAACAGTTATTCAACACCTCATCGAAGCATAGATTATCTATAGGATATTTATTTGTATTTCAGTTGATAATTTTTTTTATAGATGCTTTTTTATCTGAATTTTTATTGGTTTTAGTCACAGATCCACGAATGATAAAAAGTCATTAATGTCCGAGTAAAAATACAAGACCGCTTCGCTATAAGAACAAAGAAAAAAGAAAAAAGACTAAATCTTAAGTACCATAAAATAAGTAGTTTAAAGAAATAGCATTTCAAAAATCCTCTTTTTATATATTTTTATTAATAGCAAGAGGTCTATTTTGAAAACCCTATTTGAACCTTGATATAAGTGGAGTTCAATAAATTCCATTAACTTTTATCGGACAACAATAATAAAAAGTCATTAATGTCCGAGTAAAAATACAATACCGCTTCGCTATAAGAACAAAGAACAAAGAACAAAGAACAAAGAACAAAGAACAAAGAACAAAGAACAAAGATTAAATCTTAAGTACCATAAAATAAGTAGTTTAAAGAAATAATATTTCAAAAATCCTCTTTTTATATATTTTTATTAATAGCAAGGAGTTTATTTTGAAAACCCTATTTGAACCTTGATATAAGTGGAGTTCAATAAATTCCGTTAACTTTTATCGGACAACAATAATAAAAAGTCTAAATACTTAATACTGCATACTTAATACTATTTTATTGCTTCTTTTTACTGCGAATCATTGCTTCTAGCATATCCCACATTTCTTCTGGTACAGCTTCTAACAAATTAAATTGACCAGCACCTTTTAACCACTCTCCTCCATCTAAAGTAATTACTTCTCCGTTAAGATATGCTCCAAAATCTGAAACCATATAAGCGGCAAGATTTGCTAATTCTTGATGATCGCCAACTCTTTTTAAAGGCACTTTTTTAGCTAAGTCGAATTTCTCTTTTAAGTCGCCCGGCAACAATCTATCCCATGCACCTTTTGTAGGAAAGGGGCCTGGGGCAATTGCATTAAAACGCATTCCGTATTTTGCCCATTCTACGGCTAAACTTCTTGTAAGTGCTAATACTCCAGCTTTTGCTGTAGCAGATGGAACTACATATGCAGAGCCTGTCCAAGCATAGGTGGTTACAATATTTAATACATTGGTGTTTTCTTGCTTTGTATCTATCCAATGTTTTCCAAAAGCTAGTGTACAGTTTTTGGTCCCTTTTAATACAATGTCAATAATGGTATCAAATGCATTAGCAGAAAGTCTTTCTGTAGGAGATATAAAGTTACCAGCTGCATTATTAAGGAGTACATCTATTTTTCCAAATTTGGCAATTACTTTATCTCGCATTGCTTCTACTTGGTCATAATGGCGAACATCGCAAGCTACAGCAAAGCAAGTTCCACCTGTTTCAGCCTCTAGTTCTTTAGCTGTAGTTTCTAATTTTTCAAGACTTCTAGAGGTAATAGCAACATTGGCTCCTAACTCTAAAAAGTATTTGGTCATAGCCTTGCCTAAACCGCTACCACCACCTGTTACTACTATTGATTTTCCTTCAAGCGCTCCATCACGAAGCATTTTATCTGTGTATTTCATATGTATGTTTTTTAGTTAGTTGAAAGTTGAAGGTTGAAAAGTTAAAGGTTGAAAGTTAAAAAATTAAAGATGTGTAAAGTCGCAAAGGGGATTAAATTCTGATGTTTCTAGTTTCCTGTTTCTGGTTTTTTGTTTCCTGTTTCTGGTTTTTTTCTATTAATTTCAGGTTCAAAATCTCAAAATTGTAAAGATTTTTTGAAACTTCCGACTCCCAAGTCTTTCAACCCTTCAATCTTTCAATCCTTTAATCTTTTAATTATTTAATCTTCCGACTTCCTCACTCCTCAATCAAAATTTCTAAAATTTTAATAGCGGCTTCACTTACTTTGGTTCCAGGTCCAAAAACAGCTACAGCGCCAGCATCAAATAAAAATTGATAATCTTGTTTCGGAATCACTCCGCCTACAATGACCATAATATCATCTCGACCATATTTCTTTAGCGTATTAATTACCTCTGGAACTAAAGTTTTGTGTCCAGCTGCCAAAGAGGAAACCCCAAGGATATGAACATCGTTTTCTACGGCTTGCTTAGCAGCCTCTTGTGGTGTTTGGAAAAGCGGACCAATATCTACATCAAAACCAATATCTGCATACCCAGTAGCTACAACTTTGGCGCCTCTATCATGACCATCTTGTCCCATTTTGGCAATAAGAATTCTAGGTCTACGGCCCTCTTGCTCTGCAAATTTATCGGTCATCGATTTTGCTTTTTCAAAACTCTTATCTTGTTTTACTTCTTTTGAATACACGCCACTAAAAGATTGAATTTTTGCTTTGTATCTGCCAAAAACTTCTTCTAAAGCAGAGGAAATCTCTCCCAGAGTAGCTCTATTTTTGGCAGCTTCTATAGCTAAAGCTAGTAAATTATTTTCGCCCGATTTAGCCGATTGTGATAATTTTAATAAAGAAGCGGTAACAGCAGCCTCATTTCGTGTAGCTTTTATGCTTTCTAGGCGTTCAATTTGTTGTTTTCTAACGGTTTGGTTATCTACCTCTAGTATTTGGAGTGGATCTTCTTTCTCTAATCTATATTTATTTACCCCTACAATTATATCTTGATTGCTATCAATTCGAGCTTGTTTTCTTGCTGCGGCTTCTTCAATACGCATTTTAGGAATACCAGCTTCTATAGCTTTTGTCATGCCTCCTAAAGTCTCCACTTCTTCAATAAGTTTCCATGCTTTATTTGCAATTTTATGGGTGAGACTTTCTACATAATAGCTTCCTGCCCATGGGTCTACTGTTTTTGTAATTTCAGTTTCTTCTTGCAAAAACAATTGCGTATTTCTTGCTATTCTTGCTGAAAAATCTGTAGGAAGTGCAATAGCTTCATCTAAGGCATTGGTGTGAAGCGACTGTGTGCCGCCAAAAGTAGCAGCCGTAGCTTCTATACAAGTTCGAGCAACATTGTTAAAAGGATCTTGCTCGGTTAAACTCCAACCACTAGTTTGACAATGGGTGCGGAGCGATAAAGATTTTTCGTTCTTCGGATTAAATTGCTTGACTAATTTTGCCCATAGCATTCGAGCGGCTCTCATTTTAGCAATTTCCATAAAATGATTCATCCCAATCCCCCAGAAAAATGAGAGTCTGGGTGCAAATGTATCGATATCCATGCCAGCTTTTATCCCTGTTTTAATATATTCCAATCCATCTGCTAGTGTATATGCAAGTTCAATATCGGCAGTAGCACCCGCTTCTTGCATGTGGTAGCCAGAAATACTAATACTATTAAATTTTGGCATGTTCTTGCTGGTGAATTCAAAAATATCTGCAATAATCTTCATAGAAGGTGTAGGAGGGTAGATATAGGTATTTCGAACCATAAATTCCTTTAAAATATCATTCTGAATAGTTCCGGAGAGGGTTTTTATATCCACCCTTTGCTCTTGAGCGGCAACAATATAAAAAGCCATTATAGGGAGTACCGCACCATTCATGGTCATAGAAACCGACATTTTATCAAGGGGAATTTGATCGAAAAGTATTTTCATATCTTCAACCGAATCGATAGCCACTCCAGCTTTTCCTACATCGCCAACTACTCTTTCATGATCCGAATCATAACCACGATGCGTTGCCAAATCAAAGGCTACTGAGAGTCCTTTTTGACCAGCTTCTAAATTTCTTCTATAAAAAGCATTACTTTCTTCAGCAGTAGAAAAACCAGCATATTGCCTTATAGTCCATGGTTTTCGAACATACATGGTGCTATATGGACCCCGAAGAAAAGGAGGAAAGCCTGCAGCAAAATTTAAATGCTCAAGCTGCTTCATATCGTCTTTATTGTAAACCGCTTTTAAATTTATTTTTTCAGCAGTAGGAAAAGTAATATTTTCAGAAGCATTTCCTTCTTTAGTTAAAGTTTTTTTTAAGGTAATATGTTGAAGGTCTTTCCGTTTCATAAAACTTCCTTTTTTAATCGTTCTTGTTCAGAAGCTTCTGCTAATCTTCGCTCTATAATTGGCTCAATTAGTGTTTTTCTGATTTCAGTTTTTACAAAAGGATAGAGCTCAAGCTCATTTTGCATGCGGTCTTTTTGATTCTGATATTTATTTGTGCCTACTAATATTTTACTTTTTTCGTTGAATTTTGTCTGCTCGGTATTTGCATTTTCTTTTATCTTTTTCTGAATAAGATGTTCTTTTAATAAAGTTAAAAAACCATTTTTTGCTTCAATCTTTTTAAATAATTCGAGTCCTTTTTTAGCTAAATCTTCCGTAATAGATTCAATATAATAACTTCCATCTGAAGGATTCTTTACTTTGTCAAAATAGCTTTCATGTTTAAGAATTAACAATTGATTTCTTGCAATTCTTGAAGCAAATTCCTTGTCTTTATGATAAAAACTATCATAAGGAAGTGTGCAAATAGTATCGGCACCACCAATTATAGCACTCATGGATTCTGTGGTGGTTCGCAACATGTTTACATTATAGTCGTACAGCGTTTTATTCCGCTTTGTTGGGGTACAAAAAAGGAAACAATTAGCAGTAGAATTATATTCTGAAGCTATGGTTTTCCATAAAATACGCAATGCTTTTAGTTTCCCAATTTCAAAAAAGTAATTGCTCCCAACAGCTATTTTAAAAGTTACTGCAAAATCTTTTCTTTCTAAATAGGTAAAGTACTCATTTACATGTGCCAGCCCATAAGCTAGTTGTTGTACCATATTGGCACCAGCATTTTGGTATAAAGAAAGATCAACAGTTACAACGGTTTTAAATTGGGGAATATCGGTAAGAATGCTTTGGATGTTATTATAAATAGCAAAGTCTTTTTTAAAATTGAAATACCAATTCCCTGTTCGTGCAAGATTTCCAATAATGTCTATGTGTAGGAAAATATGTGCTTGTTTATTTTTAAAGAAATTAACAAGTTGCTTTACAAAATCAACAGATAAAAAAGCTGTTTCTATATGAATTGCTACAGTTTTAAAAGGAAAACTTTTAAATAAAGTATGAAGGTCGGCTGTATCATCGGGGAAAAAGAAAAGGATACTTTGAGCCCCTTTCTTAATGTTTTCAATAGCTTTTACATTAGCTCCCGAAGCTTTAGCCACAAATATTTTTTCACAGATATTCCATTCAGGATTTATAATACTATTGTTTTCTGCCGGAAAATCATCAGAATTATAGAAAGGTTTGATATTAATATCTTCGGGTGTTTTAGTTACCAAAGTATCATTATAATCTTCTCCTTTTAATTCAAACTGTATTTTTTGTTTCCACTGTTTAGTAGAGATTTCTGGAAACTCATTAAAAAGTGAATTAGTCATAGTGGCTTATTTCAGTTTTGGTTTAGGAAGTAGTCTTTGTTTTAGACCTAAAAAGTTAGTCGTTTTTTATACTATCGGCATATTCAATAAGGTAAATTTCTTCATCATCTTTTTTTAGATAGTATTCTTCTCTAGCAAATTTTTCTATTTCTTCTTTGCTGTTTAACTTCCGAAGAATAGATTTATCTTTTTCTATAGCTTCTTTTAGATGAACTTTTTGTTCCTCTAATTTTTCTATTTCTTTATCCAATTCTCTATGTGTAAACCACCAAGAATTGGCATCAAAAAATAACATCCAAATAACAAATACGGTTAGGACAAGCACGTAAATGTTGCTGAAAAATTTAAACCATCTAGATTTTCTTATTTCTTTAAATGTCATTTTATAGCAAGCGTTCGTTTATAATGGTTCTTACAATATCAACGGCAACAGTATTGTATCTATTGTTTGGAATAATAATATCTGCAAATTCTTTTGTAGGCTCAATAAATTGTTGGTGCATCGGTTTTAGCGTTGTTTGGTAACGTAATAAAACTTCGTCAATATCTCGCCCTCTTTCAGAAATATCTCTCTTTATTCTACGTATTAATCGCTCATCAGAATCGGCATGTACATATATTTTAATATCAAAAAGTTCTCGTACTTTAGGATTTGTAAGGATTAAAATACCTTCCACAATCATTACTTTGTGGGGGTGCGTAAGGATAGAATCTTTTGTTCTATTATGTTTTACAAAAGAATATACAGGTTGCTCTATAACTTCATTATTTTTTAAAGCTACTAAATGATCGTATAAAAGATCAAAATCGATAGCCCGTGGATGGTCAAAATTTATTTTTGTACGTTCATCATAGCTTAAATGAGAAGTTTCATTGTAATAAGAATCTTGAGAAATAACTCCTACTTCGTTCTCTGGAAGTTCGTTTACTATTTGATTAACAACGGTTGTTTTCCCACAGCCAGTTCCACCAGCAATTCCGATTATGAGCATATTCGTTTTATTTTTTACAAAAATATGAATTTTAGGTGTTAATTATAACACAAGATATAAACACTTCTTAATCTCGATATTATTTATGCTGTTATTTTTATCAGAATATAAGAAAAACCCGTTGTGCATTTAGGCAATATTGATTTTTAGGTTATTGATATTTCTGTTGAATTCAAATATGTTTATATATTGAATGACCGTCATAGCCGTAATCTTAGATAATATTCTGTTTTTGAATCCCTCAAAAGATTTAGCATAATTCCTTCGAATCATAAATTGGTCGCAAAGTTGAGAAAACAATGTTTCAATACGCTTTCTGGATTTCTTAAAAACGTACGGCTGCTCCCTATAGTTATGCTGGTTTGTTCTCATAGGGGTTTCAAGTCTAATATTATGATATTCAAATAAATTCAATTGATATTCAGCCGACAAATACCCTTTATCACCAAGTAATATGCAATCACTTAATTGATGCTTTATATCCTTTAAATAATTAATATCGTGCACAGAGGCTGGACTAATATCCATACTTTCGATAACACCCTGAGCAGAACAGACAGCATGTAATTTATATCCATAATAATGGCTTGATTGACTTGCACAATATCCTTTTTCGGGCAGACTGTAGTTTTGTTCTTTACATATCTTACTTCTAGCGCTTCTTGATAATTTACAGACCTCTAACGGCATACTGTCAACAATATAACAATGCTCAGATTTATTCAACTTTCTCACTAATGCCTTGCGAAGTGATTCTCTAAAAGAAAACAACTTACGCTTTCTTCTATTGTAGACACTGCGCTCTATTTTGCTGGATAGACCAGCAGGTAACATTCGAAAAAGCTGGCATTCACTATCAACACTCATATATTCTGATGTTAAATCAATAGCTATAAGCTCTTTATCTCTTAATTTAGGTTTACGGATTTGATGTAAATAATCCATTTTACAATCCAATTCTTTTAAAACCTTGAGGATTTTGTCGTAATTTGCTTGAAAGTTGTGCATATAAATTATAGTGTGGTTACTACAATTTACTGCATTTTAGCAGTTTGCACAACTTTTTCTAAATGCACAACGGGTTAAGAAAAGTATTTTTATCTAAATATTATTGTTGTCCGATAAAAGCAGACAGCGTTTATTGCATTCCACATAATATATCAAGGGTTAATAGAGGTTTTTAAAATAGCCCCATTGCTATTAAGAAAAATGAATAAAAAGAGGAGTTAAGTAATGTTATTTCTTTAAGATGCTCATTTTGTGATAGTTAAGATTTAGTCTTTGTTCTTTTCTCTTGCAGCGAAGCGGTCTTGTATTTTTACTCGAACATTAATGGTTTTAAACACGCTGATTATCAGTTATTTATAATTTTATTTTTTTAAATTGAAGAAAAATAGAAAGGCATAAAAAAGTTATAACAATATTTAACGATTCTTATCTTGTAAGAAATTGACTCTTTTTGTAGTTTTAGCCCCGTAAATGAAACTACTCTATAAAATATTAATATCTTTCATTGTTGTCCTTATAACTGGCTACAGTTTACTGTTTGCTAATAGTAATAAGGAAGAATGCGGTATTTCTATTATAAATGGTATTGAAAGCTCTACACATTCTGGAGTTGAACTTATTAAAAATGCACAATCTTTAAGTGCATATTCTTTTTCTAATTCAGAAAAAAAGAATCACAGATTAGAAATAATTGAAAGCGAAGTTGAGGAAGAGGTAACTTCTTATAAAAAACAAGTAGAGTTAAATAATTTTATTAATTCTACACTTTTCTCTTTAGCACTTATAGCTTTCTTTCCTTTTCCAAAAAAACATTTATTTCACTGTAAGAAATTATCTAACTCATTATCTTACAGATTGTATATCATATTTCGAGTATTCCGAATTTGATTTTAAAGTATTAGAAGGGCAAGAGTCATTGTCTTTCACTTCCGTTTAGTTAAAATTTAAACACAAAGTTATTAGCAACAATTAAGGTTGCTATAAGCATCTGCTGTGTTTTTCAAATTTTTAAATAATCTTAAATAATCCTTACGCTTTAAAAGCAAAATTGTTATGAAGAATACGCTCATAGTGATGAGCTTGTTTGCCTTGTTAAGTCATACAAGTTGTTCATCAAAAAAAGAAAAAGAAAAGAAGGAAGAAGTTAAATTTGCAGTAACTACTCCTAAAGTTAAAGACACAATTATTACCGAAGATTATGTGTGTCAAATACAATCCATTAGACATATAGAATTAAGAGCCCAAGAACGTGGGTATTTACAAAAAATATATGTAGATGAAGGTCAGCATGTAAAAAAAGGCCAATTATTATTTCAGATAATGCCAAAATTATATGAGGCAGAATTTGAGAAAGCAAAGGCAGAAGCAAATTTTGCAGAAATAGAATACAATAACACTAAAAATTTGGCTGATAACGATATTGTTTCGCCAAACGAATTAGCAATGGCGAAAGCAAAATGGGAGAAGGCTAAAGCTGAGTTGGCGCTATCTAATGTTCATCTTCAGTTTACAGAAATTAGAGCCCCATACGACGGAATTATAGACCGTTTTCTTGTAAGAGAAGGAAGTTTAGTAGACGAAGGAGAATTACTTTCTAGCCTTTCCGATAATAGTGAAATGTGGGTATACTACAATGTACCAGAAGCAGAATACTTGAATTACACTACTAGTTTTAGTAAAGAAAATCCTATAGATGTTAATTTATTGATGGCAAATAATCAACTGTTTAAGCACCAAGGAGAAGTAAGTACTATTGAGGCTGAATTTAATAATGAAACAGGGAACATTCCATTTAGAGCAACATTTCCAAATCCTGAAGGATTGCTTAGACATGGAGAAACAGGAAGTATTATGATGGAAGTTCCATTTAAAGACGCTATGATAATTCCTCAAAAAGCAACCTTCGAAATTTTAAGTAAGAAGTTTGTTTTTGTAATTGATAAAGATAATAAAGTGAGACAAACAGAGGTAAGTGTAAAAGCCGAGTTACCACACTTGTT
Organism: Galbibacter orientalis DSM 19592; assembly: GCF_000260115.1. Classification (GTDB taxonomy): domain Bacteria; phylum Bacteroidota; class Bacteroidia; order Flavobacteriales; family Flavobacteriaceae; genus Galbibacter; species Galbibacter orientalis. The sequence continues at coordinate 2,000,059 of NZ_JH651379.1, forward strand.
TATTATAGATAAAGGTCTTTCCGCAAACGATAAGATATTACTCGAAGGGATCCGAATGGTTAAAGATGGTGAAAAGATAGCGTATGAGCTTGAAAAACCAGATGCTGTTTTAGCAAACTTAGATATGTACGCAGAGTAATTCAAACCCATAAAATTACAACAAAATGTTTAGTAAATTTATAAAAAGACCCGTGTTGGCTATTGTCATATCGGTGGTCCTCGTTTTTACGGGATTACTGGCTATGAAGCAATTGCCAATATCGCAATTTCCGCAAATTGCACCAACTACTGTTAATATCTTTATTGCATACCCAGGAGCAAGTGCAGATGTATTAGTAAATTCAACCTTAATTCCTTTAGAAACTTCTATAAATGGGGTACAAGGAATGCGTTATATAGCTTCAGATGCAACCAGTGCAGGAGAAGGAACTTTACGTATTATTTTCGAACCAGGTACAGACCCTAATCAGGCTGTAGTAAGAGTAAAAACTAGGGTTGACCAAGTAATGCCCTTACTTCCAGAACTAGTACAAAGAGAAGGGGTGGTAATTACCCCTGTACAGCCGAGTATGCTTATGTATGTTAACTTGTTTAGTAAGAATGAGAATAACGATGAGAAATTTCTATACAACTATGCATACACTAAAATAGTTCCAGAAATACAGCGTATAAAAGGAATTGCAAGTGCTAAAATTTTGGGAAGTCGTAAATATGCAATGAGAGTTTGGTTAAAGCCAGACCGTATGAGAGCTTATAAAGTTTCTGCTGAAGAAGTTTTAGAGGCTATGGACGAACAAAGTATTATAGCTAGGCCAGGACGATTAGGTAGAAGTTCGGGTAAAAAGGCACAAGCTTTAGAATATGTACTTACCTATCAAGGAAGGTACAATGAACCTGAAGATTATAAAAACATTATCATTAAAGCCAATGAAGATGGGGAGGTTTTAAAATTAAAAGATATAGCCGATGTTGAATTAGGAAGTGAGTTTTTTGATATTTACTCCAATTTAGATGGAGATCCAGCGGCGTCTATAGTTTTAAAGCAAACCTTTGGAAGTAATGGTAGTGATGTAATAAAATCTGTAAAAGATAAACTTAAAGAGTTGGAAGCAGATTTACCTCCAGGGGTAGATTATCAAATTGGATATGACGTATCAAATTTCTTAGATGCTTCTATTGAACAAGTAGTACATACCTTACGAGATGCTTTTATTCTGGTAGGAATTGTTGTGTTCTTGTTTTTAGGAGATTGGCGCTCCACGCTGATTCCGATTATTGCAGTACCTGTATCTTTAATAGGAACCTTCTTTGTTATGCAAATGTTTGGACTCTCTATTAATTTAATTACCCTCTTTGCATTGGTATTAGCTATTGGTATTGTGGTAGATAATGCTATTGTGGTGGTAGAGGGAGTCCATGTTAAAATTCATGAAGAGAACCTCACGCCATACAAAGCCTCATATGCCGTATTAGAAGAAATGGGAGGAGCTATTGTTGCTATTACCCTTGTAATGGTTTCCGTATTTATTCCAATTTCCTTTATGTCTGGACCAGTGGGAGTTTTCTACCGTCAATTCTCTATAACAATGGCGGCTGCCATTATTTTATCGGCGGTTGTAGCATTGACGTTAACCCCGGTTTTATGTGCTATTTTATTAAAAAACAATCATGGTAAAAAGCGTAGATCTCCTGTAGATAAATTTATAGATTGGTTTAACTCTAAGTTTGATAAGCTTACAGGAAGGTATGTAAAACTACTTACATTAATAGTTAATCGTAGAGTAATAACTTTCGGACTTTTAACAGCTTTCTGTGTAGGGATATTCTTTACTAATCAGGTGTTGCCAGCAGGATTTATTCCGAATGAAGACCAAGGAATGATTTACGCTATTATTCAAACTCCTCCAGGAGCAACATTAGAGCGTACAAATGAAGTTGCAAAAAAACTGCAAAAGATTTGTGAAGAAACCGAAGGAGTAAAATCTGTTTCCTCATTGGCAGGTTATGAAATTATGACCGAAGGTAGGGGGTCTAACGCAGGTACTTGCCTTATTAACTTAAAACCATGGGATGAGCGCCAACACAGTGTTCATGAAATCATGGAAGAGTTAGAAGAAGAAACCAAAGACCTTGGAGCTGTTATTGAGTACTTCGAGCCACCTGCGGTACCTGGTTTTGGATCTTCAGGAGGTTTTGCAATGCGTTTACTCGATAAAACAAGTTCAACAGACTTTCATGAGTTCGAAAGCGTAAATAACGATTTTATGGATGCATTGAGAAAGCGACCAGAAATTACAGGTTTATTTACCTTCTTTGCTGCCAATTATCCACAATATGAGTTAGTAATTAATAATAAAGCTGCTATGCAAAAAGGAGTTTCTATTGGAAAAGCAATGGAAAACCTTAATATATTAATTGGGAGTACGTATGAACAAGGATTTATTAAATACGGAAGATTTTTTAAAGTATATACACAGGCAGCTCCAGAATATAGAGGAATGCCATCCGATTTAGAAAAGCTGTATGTTAAAAATGAAGAAGGAGAGATGGTTCCTTATTCTGCTTTCATGAAAATGGAAAAGAAATTAGGACCTAATGAAATTACCAGATACAACTTATATAATTCTGCCGCAATTAGAGGACTTCCAGCTAAAGGTTATACCAGTGGAGATGCTATTAAAGCTATCCGTGAAGTAGCCGAGCAAACGCTGCCAAGAGGGTATGATATTGGTTGGGAAGGTCTTTCTTATGATGAAGCTTCTAGAGGAAATGAATCTTTATACATTTTCGGAGTCGTATTAATATTTGTGTATTTAGTACTTGCTGCTCAATATGAAAGTTTCTTATTGCCATTGGCAGTTATTCTTTCTTTACCTGTAGGGGTTTTTGGATCTTTCTTATTATTAAAATTAACAGGATTAGCAAACGATGTGTATGCACAGATTGGAGTTATTATGCTGGTTGGATTACTGGGTAAAAATGCCGTATTGATTGTAGAATTTGCAGTTCAAAAAAGGCGACAAGGATCTAGTATTATTGATGCTGCTATTGAAGGAGCAAAAGTTAGGTTTAGACCAATTTTAATGACCTCCTTTGCCTTTGTTGCTGGATTAATTCCTTTAGTAATTGCAACTGGGGCAGGGGCAATAGGAAACAGAACTATTGGGAGCTCTGCCATGGGAGGAATGCTTATAGGAACTATTCTAGGGGTATTAGTTATTCCAGGGTTGTACTTTGTTTTTGCTAAAATGTCCGACGGACGTGAGCTTATAAAGGATGAAAATACGGAGCCTGTTTCAGAAGAGTTTATGCGTACCGGAGAAGGGGAGAGAAAAACAGAAATGAAACTTCGCAGAATTGATAAACTCATGAAAAAATTAATGAAAAAATCTGACGATGAACAATAAAAAGGGAATTATGTTACACTCTAAAAAAACGTATCTGGTTGGGATTATTGCTATAACAACCCTTTATTCTTGTGTTCCAACTATTAAAAGTATGGAAGCAGATAAGTCGGTTCCAGAGCAATTTAAGAATCAAACTACAGACAGTTTGAATACCGCCCAAATTAAATGGAAGGAGTACTTTACCGACCCATATTTGGATAGCTTGATTGGAATTGCTTTGGAAAACAATCAGGAATTAAATATTACGTTACAAGAAATCCAAATTGCTAAGAGTGAAGTGAGAGCCAAAAAAGGAGAGTATATGCCTTCAATTGGACTTGGAGCTGGAGCAGGGCTTGAAAAACGTGCGCGTTATACAAGTTTAGGAGCTAATGATGCCACTACAGATATTAAACCAGGAGAAGAAATGCCAGATCCGCTTCCAGATTTTATGCTGGGAGCGCATGCCTCTTGGGAAGTAGATATTTGGGGTAAACTACACGATGCTAAGAAAGCAGCAGTGAGCAGGTATTTATCTTCTGTGGAAGGGAAAAATTTTGTGATTACTAATTTAATTGCTGAAATAGCTAACTCTTATTACGAATTATTAGCTCTTGATAATCAGCTTGAAATTGTAAAACAAAATGTAGCGATTCAATCTAATGCTTTAAGGATTGTAAAACTTCAGAAAGAGGCTGCTAAAGTTACAGAGTTAGCAGTTCGTAAATTTGAAGCAGAAGTGCTTCACACAAAGAGTTTACAATTTGATATTCAGCAGAAAATAACGGAAACGGAGAATAAAATTAATTTCTTAGCAGGAAGATATCCTCAGCATATAGAGAGAGATTCAAAATCGTTTACAGAATTATCTCCTAGTATGATTCATACTGGAGTTCCCGCACAATTGCTAGAAAATCGTCCAGATATTAGACAAGCAGAATTGGAATTAGCAGCTTCTAAATTGGATGTTAAAGTTGCCAAAAAAAGATTTTATCCTAGTCTAGATATTACAGCAGGGATTGGATATCAGGCTTTTGATACCAAATATCTTTTTACTTCTCCAGAATCTCTATTGTATAATGTTGCAGGAGAGTTAACAGCGCCTTTAATTAATAGAAGTGCTATAAAAGCAACATATTACAGCGCAAACGCACAGCAAATACAAGCTGTTTATAATTATGAACAAACGGTTTTAAATGCGTATGTAGAAGTGGCAAATCAGCTAGCAAAAATAGATAATATTAAGCAAAGTTATGACCTTAGATCTCAGGAGGTAGCTGCGCTTACCAGATCAATAGATATTTCTAATATTCTGTTTAAATCTGCCAGAGCAGATTATATGGAAGTGTTGTTAACGCAACGCGATGCATTAGAGTCTAAGTTTGATCTTGTTGAAACAAAAATGGAACAAATGAGTGCGATGGTAGAAATGTATCGCGCACTTGGTGGCGGATGGAATTAGCATTCGTAATGATTAATTAATCCTGAATTTAGTGTTAGTAAGGTTCCCTCATTCTTACTTTAAAAATAGGATTAGTTTTTTTTGATTAGTGTTTGGTTGATGTCCATTTTGGATGCAACCAAAAGAACAGAATAGTGGTTAGAGATTAGTAAAACTATCTGTTTAAAGAAGCCTTCAGCATTTTTTTTGCTGAAGGCTTTTTGTATGTTAAAAAGATGAAAAAGAGTGCTAAAGTTTTGATAAACCACCTGAATATTATTGTGTTACGGTTTTATGATGTGTAAATTTAAGTAACCAAAAAGTTAGAAATTATGAAAAAAGAAGCATTAATTTCCATATTATATAAATGTGTTGCCAAATGTTACCATTGTGCAGATGCTTGTTTGGAAGAACCAATGGATATGAGTAACTGTATTCGATTAAATAATGTATGTGCTACTACATGTAATGCTTTAGCAGAAGTATTATCAACCAATTTCAAGGAAACCTCAGGGTTGATTAATTTCTGCTTCTTTGTTTGTCAGCAATGTGAAAAGGAGTGCGAGCAACACACTAATAATCATTGTCAAGTTTGTGCACAGGCTTGTAAGGAATGTGCTAATGCTTGTCAGGAATATCTACAAGAACACGATTAAATCCCTCATTGAGGGTTTTATTCCCCAGAGTCGAGTTTACCGAAGGGCTCTACGTCGAAATGGATTAAATTATTTTCCTTTGAATAGCACGTAGGCTTGCCTTGAGGTAGTTGATTTAACTATTAAAATTTTAAGAAAATGCCAAATCCAAGAATAAAAAATGAAGAGCAGTATGAGGCTTTACGAGATAAAGGTTATAGTAAAGAAAAATCTGCCCGAATAGCAAATACACCAGATTCAGGAAAAAAAGGAGGGAAAGCAAAACCTTATGAGCAATGGACAAAAGAGGAGTTGTATGAACAAGCCAAAAATGTTGGTATTTCTGGACGCTCTAAAATGAAGAAAAAAGAATTAATAACAGCTTTACGGAATAACTAAATAATTTATAATTCTTAACTTCAGGATAGTACAGGATAAGAGGTTTCTTACAATGGCATACTTTTAAGAATCTAAATTACAAGTCTTAAAATCTTAAGAAAAGCCAATATGAAAGCCAACTACCTATGGATGCTGTTATTTACAATTGCAGGATTATTTAATACCAGTGCACAACATAAAATGGAAGATTTAAACAGAGGGTTAGTCGCCATAAGAACAAATCCTAAGGAGGTATATGTGGCTTGGAGATTATTGGAAAGCGACTCTAAAAATGTTTCTTTTAATGTGTATCGAGATGGGGTTTTATTAAATAATCAACCTATAAAACAATCTACAAATTTCCTTGATGCTACTATTAAAAACGCTACTTACCAAATAAAAGCTGTTCTGGATAATAAAGAGGTCTTAGCTTCTGAGAAGGTAAAAGTATGGCAACAGAATTATTTAGAAATTCCATTACAAATTCCACAAGGAGGAACAACCCCCGATGGGGTTTCTTATACTTACACTGCTAATGATGCAAGTGTGGGAGATTTAGATGGCGATGGTCAATATGAAGTTATTCTTAAATGGAATCCTACTAACGCAAAAGATAATTCGCACGAGGGTTACACTGGGAATGTTTATATAGATGCATATACAATGACTGGAAAGTTAAAATGGCGTGTAGATTTAGGGATTAATATACGTGCTGGAGCGCATTATACGCAATTTATGGTATATGATTTGGATGGCGATGGAAAAGCAGAAATGGCTTGTAAAACAGCAGACGGAACTAAAGATGGACTCGGAAATATCATCGGGGAAACAAATAAAGATTACAGAAATAAAGTAGGAAGGATAACACAAGGGTCAGAATATCTTACCGTTTTTGATGGAGAAACAGGAAAAGCTATATCAACCACAGATTATTTGCCTGCTAGAGGAGATTTAGAAGCTTGGGGAGATACTTATGGTAATAGGGTAGATCGTTTTTTAGGCGGGGTAGCATATTTAGATGGTCAACATCCTAGTTTGGTAATGTGTAGAGGTTATTATACACGAACTGTAATTGCAGCTTGGGATTTTAAAGATGGGCAACTTCTTAAACGTTGGGTTTTTGATACAGATGATAAAGTAAATCAAGAGTATGCAGGACAAGGAAATCATAGTTTAAGTATTGCAGATGTAGATGAAGATGGGAAAGATGAAATTATTTATGGTTCGATGACGGTTGATAATGATGGAACAGGTCTTTATACAACTGGTTTAGGACATGGAGATGCATTACATGTGTCTGATTTTGATCCAAACAGACCAGGGTTAGAAGTTTTTATGCCTCATGAAAATAAAAAAGATGGAGTTACTTTTAGAAGCGCTCGTACAGGAGAGATCATTTGGCAGCATAAAAAAAATATTGATGTAGGAAGAGGACTTGCAGCCGATATAGATTCTACTCATTTAGGAGCCGAGTTCTGGGCAATGGGAGATATGGGAGTGTATAATGTTAAAGGAAAAGTAGTAGATTCAAAGATTCCATCTATAAATTTTGCTATTTGGTGGGATAACGATTTACAACGAGAACTCCTAGATGGAACAACCATTTCTAAATATGGAATAGGAACTATTTTTACTGCTGAAAACTGTAGCTCCAATAATGGAACTAAGGCTACTCCAAGTCTCCAAGCAGATCTGTTTGGAGATTGGAGAGAAGAGGTTATGTTTCGAACGTCAGATAATTCGGCTTTACGCATTTATATAAATTCTGATGTTTCTACTAGAAGATTAACCACGCTAATGCACAACAGACAATACAGAATGGCTATTGTATGGCAAAATGTAGGTTATAACCAACCTCCATGGCCTTCTTTTTATTTAGGATATGGTATGGATTCTTTAGATAAAACAACTATTAATAAATAACAATAGCAAAAGTTGATACTTTATATAGAACAATATCCTGCTGTAAATGCTTAAAAATATGTTACAGGACAGAACAGGATGTATTACCATAGCATAAGTTTTAATTTGTGTGAATTATTAATTAACTCACTAAACTAAATTATGCTTCTTCCAAAGTTCACAACCAAAGAAAAGTCGGCTTCAAATAAGCACTTCATTTATTTTATAATATTTGCGTCTTTTCTATTTCCTTTTTCACAGGGTTATGCACAATACACCCAAAAATCGGGAACCGATTCAGACACTCCTTTACATTTATTAAAACCGAAGTATGATGTTCCATACGGGGTTCCAGAAAAGCAAGATGTGCTTAATTCATTAGAAAAAGTATATAATTATTTAAATGAAACTACTCCTGCGGAAATAGTGGATGCAACTACCAAGGAAGTAGTTGTTATAAAAGACTTTTCCAAGCATGATAAAATTGCTTTCAAGCAAGGAGATTTTAGATTAATTAGTTACGAATGGGGGGTAACCTATGCTGGAATGCTTTTAGCAGGAACTGTTACAGGTGACAAAAAATTTAGCGATTATACGATGGATAGAATACAATTCTTGTCGGAAATATATCCATCCATGGTGGCTCGAGATAAGGAAAATCCAGATGCATTAAACCCAATAAAGTCTGTAATACATCCGCATGCCTTAGATGATGCTGGAGCTATTTGTGCCGCTATGATTAAAGCAAAAGGGCAAGGATTCTCAGGAGAATTAGATGGAATGATTAATAACTATATTGATTATATAAGTAATAAACAATATAGATTAAAAGATGGAACCCTAGCTAGAAATAGACCTATGAAGAATTCCTTATGGTTAGACGATCTTTTTATGAGCGTACCTGCGCTAGCGCAAATGGGAAAGTATACCAAAGACAATAAGTATTATGATGATGCGGTAAAACAGGTATTACAGTTTTCTGAGCGAATGTTTGATACCGAAAAGAATTTATACATGCATGCATGGATTGAGAGTATGGAAGAGCATCCAAAATTTCATTGGGGGAGAGCAAATGGTTGGGCAATTATGACAATGGTGGAATTACTTGAAGTGCTTCCAGAGGATTATAAAGGTAGAAAAGAAGTATTAAAACTCTTACAAAATCATATTAAAGGTTTGGCAAGCTATCAATCTGCTACTGGTTTATGGCATCAATTAATAGATAAAAGTGACTCATTTTTAGAGACTTCTGCAACCGCTATTTTTACGTACGCCATAGCTCGTTCCATAAATAAAGGATATGTAGATGCAAAAGCTTATGGACCTGTTGTTTGTTTGGCTTGGAATGCTATTAGTACAAAAATAAATAATAAAGGACAGGTAGAAGGAACTTGTGTAGGAACTGGAATGGGCTTTGACCCAGCGTATTATTATTACAGACCTGTAAATGTATATGCAGCTCATGGTTATGGTCCTGTATTGCTAGCAGGAGCAGAAATGATTTCTTTATTGGAGAATAATTATCCTAAAATGAATGATAGTGCCGTAATGTTCTACTCGCATCCAATTACAACTGATGCTCCTATTTTTAAAGAAGAATAAAAAATTAAGATATGAAAGTCCAGTTAAAGACAACACTAGCTTTATTTTGCCTAACAGTTTTTTTGTTTGTTAGTAGTTTATCAGCACAAATAGGAAGACGTTTTCCTTCAGAAAAAAAAGTGATTAAAGATTCTGTAACTGGTACGGAATTAACTTTTTTGACTAGTCAGCCTCATGGGGATTCTAAAATATACCCAACCCATAATCAATGGACTTCAGATGGGGAATGGGTTATTTTTAGATCTCATCGAGTAGAAGGAGAAGCAATGGCTGTAAATGAAAAATCTGGGGAAATTGTTCAGGTAACTGAGGGAGGATATTCTGGGATGTTAAATGTAGCTCGTAATAGTATGAAGTTATATTTTATGAGGAAAGTATCTGAAAGTAAAGAGGTTGAAATTGTGGTAGTTAATTTAGAAAAGCTTTTTGACGACAGTTCAAACAGAAATTTAAAATCGGCTGATGCCTATCAAAAAGTATGTGGTGTTACTCCAGGAGAATTGGGCGCTGGTGGGGATATGGCTTTAGATGCTGATGAAGAATGGGCTTGGTTTCGGGTAGGAAAAGAAGCTGCACAAAAACATTTAGCTAAAGGAATAAAGATTGAAGAAGATTTTGGCCCGAGAAATATGGGAGCAGGTCCTGGCGGAATTGCTGGGATGAATCTTAATACAGGGGAAATAAAATATGTTACTTCGGTTCCGTTTCAAGTAGGGCACATCCAAACCAACCCTTGGGTTTCTGGTCAAATTATATTTTGTTGGGAAACTGGCGGGAAATCTCCACAAAGAACGTGGATAGTAAATGCTGACGGAAGTGGTTTGAGACCGCTTTACCCTGAGTCAAAATATGAGTGGGTAACCCATGAGGCGGTTATAACACCCAATGAAGTTGCATTTGCTATTATGGGACATCGACAAATTCCAGAGTCTACCGTTAAAGTATCTGCGGGAACGGATGTTAAGGGAGCCAATCCTGGTCAAGATTCAGAGTGGGGACCTTCTGGAACAAGAGAAAAACCTACAGGACTTGGAATTGTAAATATAAATACTAGAGAAATGACTATTGTAGGGCAAACCCCTTCAGGGAGTGGTTTATGGCATGTGCATGGATCTCCAGATGGACGTTTTGCCGTTGGAGATGATTTTTCAAGAAGTATTTATTTAATTAATAGGAAGACCCGAGAAATGATGTTGTTATCCACGGGGCATAAACAAACAGCTGCCGATCATCCGCACCCTACTTTTAGCCCTGATGGTACTAAAATAGAAATTCAATCGGCTATGCTTTCTAAAGATGGCAGAAGCTTAAATATTTGTATTATTCCTGTGCCTAAAAAGTGGCTTTAAAAATGTATAATTTCTAATTACCAATTAAACCCGAAATATGCATTAGACAATCTATTACAGCTTTAAAGTGCTTCAAAATCAGTCACGCTGTTTCTGTTTTCGATCTCACCATAGCGGTGCTATGGCTCCATCTCCAAACCGCCTGATTTTCTTCCACTTTAAACCTTCACTACGAATTCTAATGCATAATCCGGGTTAAATTAAGAGTTACTTTTTGATCTCTGTTACAGGTAATTGTTATGTCTTTTTCATTAAAATGTAGTTCCGCTACTTGAATGCTACTTCTGCGGGTTTCATAACTGTCTTTTCCTTTATTTGAAGGAACTCTTCCTGGATGCGTAAAATAGAAAATATAGGCTTTACCATTATCAATAACCACATCAGGATGCCCACCTTTTACTTGGTCATCAATACCTTTTCCTGGTTCTTTTAAAATGTTATGTTCCTGTTTGTTCCAATTGGTAAGATCGGTAGAATTATAAACAGATAAGCCATCCCAGCTATCACATATCATCCAGTACAATTCTTTCCATTTAAATACTACAGGCCCTTCACCGCGTTCTTTTACCGCTTTTTTACTTGGGTTAGGCCATTGGTTTAAGTTATCACTATCAGTATAATATATAGATTTTCCATCGTTTTCATTGTTGTAAAATAGTCGCCAATTCCCATTCGGAAGTTTTATTATATCTGCATCAATTACTCTTTCTGAAGCTAGTTTTAACTCCATTACAAAATCCCAATTTATTAAATCGCTACTTGTTAAATGAATAATTTTTCGTTCGTGATACCAATCAGAAAAAATACCGGGAACATAAGTTAAAAACATATGATATATTCCCTTGTTTTCTATTACCTCTGGAGCCCAATAGGAATATTGGTCAGTAGGTTGATAGTCTATTGTACATATCCCTTTGTAACTCCAAGTTGATCCATTATTGGATGAGGTTGCAATGCCTATTTCTGTTCCATGTACCCAACTAACATTATCTAAGCTATCAATATTTGCCCTTCTATTGGTGTAAAACATATACCACAACTGCTCTTTTTTATTCCAAATAACGCAAGGATCTGCAGCCCCATTATGTATTGGGTCTCTATATAAAGGCTTATCTGCAACATGAGAATTTTCATGTTGCGCATTTAATAGGTTGGAAAGACCTATAAAAACCACTAAGATTATAATTTTCATTTAAAACATTTTTTGAAGTCCTTCCCATTTTACATCCCAATTTCCATCTTTTGGGAATCCTGGATTTTTAACGGTATTTCCATCCCATCCAGCACACATAAGGGCAACAGCTGTAAGTACGCCACCATTTCCTGGAAGATATAAAGTTAAGCGTTCGTCCTGAAAATTATGCCCATTTGGAAGGTAGGTATTGGTACGAATATCCATAAGTAAGGCTTCAACTGCTTTTTCTGGCATATGTAAGCGTGTTGCAGTCATAGCTGTCATTGGGAAATCCCAACCCCAAGTATCTTCCCAAGTCCAATCTGTCCAAACAAGATTAAACGTATTCTTCATAATGTCGAGATCGACTTTTTTAGTTAAAGGAAGCATGCCTAAAGTTCCTAAAACTGATGGATGGTCTGTTTTAAAAACGGGATTTGTGTAAGAATCTTGGGCGCTTTCTGTAGCTAGATATACATCATTTAAAATAGGTAAATCTGATAAATTATTCATTACCTCAATCCACTTTTTAGGAGGAGTTTCTCCCAGTCTTTGTTTCCATTCAATAGCCGTTTTTAACCCCCAATACCAATAATTAAGTTCGTAAGTTGGATTATAGGTTTCGGTTGCCTTAAAACGTTCTTGTGCGGCAATCACACCTGGTCCTAGTTCATATCTATTTTTTTCTTCGTTATAATTTGCAAAAGAAGCCATAAAATCGGCAGTTGCATATACATTGTCTTTGTAGGTATTTAGAATGTCTTTTGAAGGATTTTCTTGATAAAAGAGTTCGGCAAAAGTTATGTAATGGGGTTGTTGCCAAATAAGAAAAGAACCTACAGATGACGGACTTTCATTTCCATAAGGATCTGTCATTTTTTGCCATCTCAGTCCATCAAAACCTTGTCTTTTGGCTATCTCAAATGCTTTTCCACTGGCTTTATCATACCATTGCATAGCGTTTTTTAGTAAATCACTTCGGTTCCATAACGCAAAATGGACACCATGCCACCAATGCATTTCAAGATGTGGTTTTCCATACCAACTATTATAAGTAAGTCCAGTTTCTTGAGGAGGTTGATTGGAGGTACATTGCAATTTGGTTAAATATTGAGAGAGAACCACACGTCGCTCAATTTCAAATGCTCTAGGATCTGTACACGATGAAAAGTCAATAGCACCACCACTTAGCCAAAAATCTTTCCAATTTTCTTCACTATTAGTTACCGCTTTATCAAAGTTAGAAATATTTTGATTTTTATTTTCAGGGGTAAATTTACAAGTGAAAGAAAAATTGTTTTCAGTAGGAGAAATAATAAAATAATGCTCTTCTTTTTCAGTAATGCTAGCCGATTTTTCTTTCCATTGAAAATAGGTATGGTAGGTTAAAGAATCCATTTTATGAGTTACCAAAGCCTTTTTTGGATTAATAGATTTTAAGGTACTTGTATAATTCTCAGAACCATTCCAATTTACGCCAGTATCTTTCCAGTTATTTGAAGGATATGGAATACGATATCTAATTTTAAGTTGTCCTTTATTAATTAAGTCGGATGTTACTTTTACGGCAATTAGATCTTCATCATGATGAGAAAGGGTTTCAACCTTAACAGGCACACCTTCAACAGAAAAACTACTGGTAATGATTCCGGTCCATAAATTTAACTCCTGATTCATATCCGTAAGATCTTTCGGACTGATTAGCTCTCCATTCTTCTTAGTAATTTCAAAACCAATATTTCCAAGCTGGATACGATGCGGGTTTTCTCTAAACCAATTAACTGCATCGTTATTTCGTTTTGGAGTTTTTATCTGTACGGAATACGAAACTTTACGTCCATATTGGTCATAGTCTTTAAGCGTTTCTTCAAAAGTGTAGGAATTCGGGTTTTTATTGGAGTCCCATCCCCATTCGGATTGTGTTCCTAATGCAATGCCTCCTTGATAATAGTCTGGAAATGTTTGAAGTCCAGTTATATCTGTAGTAAAAGCAAACTTTCCGTTTCCTACAGTGAGAGAAGCCAAAGTATCAACCGAAGTTACAACAACGTTATGGCGAGTAACCAGTGCTTTTCTATCTATTTTTTGAGCAAATCCCTGATGAATTATACTAATAAATAAAAGAAAAATGTAAAGCTTAATGGTGGAAGTAGTTTTCATAATAATTATTTTAAGAGAGTAATACTCATAATGCCGATAACAACATCATTAGCAATGGTTTTTAATTCTATGTTTTTTAATTCTTTAGTTGCGTCTAACGGAAGGTCTAAAATAGTGGCAGCACCACCATCTATAGCAAAGTTGGTAAATCCTTTAATAGATGTATAATCTTTAAAATCAAGAAAGATTTCTCCTGTTTTTAGATGAACACGAGGTGGTTTTGACGCTTTAGTAGTAAAAGCAAAATTATCGGTATAATAATCTTGTTCTATAGGCCACCAATTTTCAGGGTTTTTAAGGGGTAAGTTTGTATGAGTCCCATCTTTATAATGAACTATAATTTCTCCATTTGTAATATTACTTTGCATTGGATTAGTAGTTCCAGCCATTAGAAGGTATAGGTGTTTGGCTTTCCCAGAAAGTTTTATTTGTATCTTTTCAGGGAAATTATCCCATTGGGAAGTAAATACAATATCATTGGCGTTTTTTGGAGCTATTTTAAAAGGAATGTTATTATAAATAATATTTCCATTGTTTGCTGCCGCTTTTTGCTTAATTCCTGTAGCATCTATTTCTGGAGCAATAAAAGGGTAGCACCAATTTCCAATGCCTTGTGTAGGAAGTTGTAGGGTAGGAGATGTAGGACGAGGTTCCATATATTCTTGTTTAAATATATTAGTTACCTTACTGTTAAAGCTTCTACCTATATCTATAGTTTCAAAACTGCTGTTAGCTGCTGCTTTTACTTTCCAATTTTGAAAAGTGCCAACTTTGTAGCGTTTATTTTTTTTAGATGAAACGTGTAATAAATTAGAACCAGGAATTAAAGCATTTTCTTCAATGTTAAGAGTAGAATTCTTTTTATTTAGAACACCTTTCTTAGTATTGTTTATCCAATATTGAAGAGATTCTTGCTGAGGATTTTTTCTTTTTAAGGTAATTTGTGAGCCCTTATCTAGCGTTACAACCTTAGCCAATTTAATGGCTGGAATCAATTTTACATCTATGGGCTGCCACCATGTAAAAGCTCCTTGCTTTAGTTGAAGGAAAAAGGTTTTAGCTCCAAGAGATTCATTAAAATTACCCGAAAAATCATGTTTATTAAGATATTGGTTTCTAAAAACTAATTGTGGATCGTATATTTTTTTGAATTGAACTGTTTTATTTAACAGTTTAAAAGTATCGTTAGGGGTATAATTTACTGGAAATTGAACTTTCTCAATTTTAGTTCCTTTCCATGTAATATCTATTTTATAATCAGTTCTATAAATATCAGTAATTATAATTTTTGGTTTTACAATTGCCGTAGTATCAACGTACCAAGAGATTACTTTTTCATCATTAATCTTGATTTGTTCAATAGCTTCTCTCTCCGCATTTACTATTAATTTCAGTTTCATTTTCTTGGGAAAGGAAGGAGAGATATGGTAAATACTTTTATTATTTTTTGAAGAGAACGAATATTGGATGTCTGGAAGTTTAATACTAGCATTATCCCAACTTTCAGGAAATCCAGGTTGAAGAGTTAAGGTGTCCGAAATAGCATTAGGCTTTATTCCGTAGAGTCCTTCTACAAGACTTCTAGCAGCCATTCCAATTGGGTCGGCAAAATCTCTGTAGAGTTCCCCCCGCATGGCATCGTAGAAAGATAATTGTTGAAATCCTCCTGGAGATGCCCCTAAATACATACTCTCCATAATTCCACTTTGCCACAATTTATATGCCTTTTCTGGACGTTGTCCTTGCCAATAAGCTAACGAAGTATGCAAAACTTCTGCTAATGCAACATTGTTAACAGACCAAGTGTAAGGTTGCCAATTGGTTGTAGAAATTAGTTCCAAATTATCAAAAGGTAAACCTTCTGCTTTTACTGGAATATGAGGAATTTCAGTATCAATATAGCGGAGCATTTGATAGGCTTGAAATTTATCTGCAACCCCTTCATCTATAGTGTGATAAATACTCCAAACCCCTGGACTATCATGTGTTAATTGGTTTCCTAATAAATCTTTGTACTCTGAAAAAACACCCTTTTTTGGAATCCAAAGCTCATTATTTAAAGCCTTTTTTATTTGATTACTTTCTTGGGTGTAATTATCTTTATTAGAACTTGTGATATTATTTTTTTTGGCAATTGCACCAGCAAGTTTATTAGCACTGTAATTATATGCAGAAGAATAACTTACCGATCCTCCACTATATTGGAGGGCATCGCTAGCCCAAATGGTTGCATAAGCATCGTAGAGATGGTTGTTGTCTGAATCAAAATTTCTTTTTTCCCAAGCTAAATGTCGCTCAATGGCAGGCCATAACTCTTTAATCAGCGCATCGTCTCCCGTCCATAAATAATGACGGAACAACTGATTAAAAAACACCGAATTCATATCATAATGATGTGCAATGGTATTATTGTTGGGCCGTCTACTAATATATCCACTACTAAACATGGCTGTGCCAATTTCTTCTTTTTGTCTAGCAAAATTTCTTGTTGTATCTGGTACAACAGGTCCTGTTGGAGGATCGATTACTTGCGAGTTTACATAACTTGTAAAATGAGATTCGGCTCTATCATGCCATCCTAAGGGGTTGGCTACATAAGCACCGCGCCATGCATTTAAATGCATTCGCCATGCAATAGATCCGTGTAAAAAAGCGGGACTTTCCCAAATAGCATCTGCAGCGGTTGCCAATGCTCCCCCAATTGTATTGATGTATGGATTAGGAGTTTGTACCGTTAAAATTTGAGCTGTTTTATTAACTTTTTCAATCCCTGCTTTAAAATCGGATTCCAATGATGCTTCTATTGCTAATGCATCAGAATTTTCAAACTTCCAATAGAGCGGTTGTTTTAAGGAGTTTACTTTTCCTATTATTACTGGAAAAGAATCTTTTTCAGATTGATATACAGCTAATGGATTTTCTTGATTGGAGGCAGATGCTATTTTAATTTCTGAAGTAGGAAAAACCCCAGACATTGTTCTGTTATTTCCTGTTTTCTCTTTATTATTTTCTGAACCGTATTTTACTATAAACGAATTATTAGTAACCGAATATTGATTATTGATGCAATATTTTGGTTGAAGATAAAAAACAGACTCTGGATCGGCTCCTATATCTCCATCTCGATGAAACTTTTTACCACTAGCACCTCCATATACCCAAATAAGTTTGACGGTTTCTGGTATATCTATAGAAGTTGCTTGGAGCATAAACCCTTCACTTTTTGCTAAAGCAACTACTTTAAGGTGTATGCTTCCCTGTTTTAATAAAGAATCCGAAATTTGATAATTCATAATTCCTGGGGTATAAACAGTAGTTATACTATCACATTCGGTTAACCATTTACTTGAGCCATCTTGAGTAATAATTCCTAGTTTAAAATTACCTCCCATTCCAGGCATATACATTGCAAATTCTGGTAAATCTCCAGTTTCTACTCTAAATCCTGTATTTGTACCGTATAAAGCTCTGTTGAATTTTCGCTCCCCATTTTGTAATTTAAAACCTTTTTCAAAGGGGAGGTAATGTACTTTTCGAATGCTATCATGCCAATATTGAGAATTTTGGGCATTCAAAAATGAAACTAAAATAACGGTAAATAAAAATGTTATGCAGATTCTAAATAGGGTCATGCTTTAAGGAGTGTTAAAATGAATTCCTTCTGTATTATTCAGGGTTATTTCTGATTTGTCTTCAGTTTTTATAGAAACATTTTCTAAATTCCAGTCTTTACTGTATGAAATTCCTCCAGCAGTTTTAGCTTCTATATGAACATCATTTAAAGAGATATTTTCAATAATTGAATTCTCTAATCCTTTTACGTTCATGGCTTTTTCTGCTCCTTTAACATCAATATTACTTAATGAAATATTTTTAAATGTAGGGATACCCTTAGATGCTGGAACCTCTTTAAGGAGTTTTTTCCAGTGTATTGGAATACTGTCTATATCATACCCTTCAGGAAGTTTTGAATAGCTATAACTAGGATTCCAGTTCATGGAAATTTTCACAAATGTTTTCACACTATCCATCTGAATATTTTGCAAGGAGATATCCTCAACCGTTCCGCCACGGGTAAGAGCCGATTTTATATTTAAACCATTGCTAGTTCCTAAACCTTTAATATTAGAAACATACACATGTCTAATACTTCCAGCAGTCTCACTTCCTAGGGTGAATAATCCAGCACCTTTTCTTGCAATACAATTCCTTATAACTACATATTCGGTAGGTCTATTTACACGTTGTCCATCCCAATCGCGACCTGCTTTTAAACAAAAATTATCATCATTACAATCGATATCACAATTTTGTATTAACACCCATTTAGAAGAATCAATATCAATGCCATCTGTGCTGGGACCGTGTCCGCCAATATTATTTTTTATAATGAGCCCGTCTACAGTTATTTTTTCAGAATAGAGGACGTGTACTGTCCAAAAACCAGCTTTTTGTATGTTTAAATCTTTTAAGGCAATATTCTTTGAATCGGAAATCAAGATGGTTCGAGGACGCTTAGCATCGTAATCTACAATCCATCGTAATCCTTTTGGTTCGTATTCATTTTTTCGTAAATCCCAATAATAATCCCAAAACACTTTTCCTTGTCCGTCAATTAAACCTTCCCCATCTATAATTACATTTTCTTGATTGGAAACATTGATAAGAGCTGCTGGCCATTTCATTTCAATTCCAGCAACACGGGTGTCAATTTCTTTATAATCATTAATATCTTGACTCCCTAAAATGGTTACATTTTTACCAATTTTAAAATGAATATTTTTTTTAATGAATATTGAACCAGATAAATAAGTTCCTGGTTTAAACGCTATCGTACCGCCACCATTTTCTGCACATTTATCAATAGCTTTTTGAATAGCTTCTGTATTGATGGTTTTGCCATCGCCAATTCCACCAAAATCATTTACAAAATATACGGTATCCTTGATAATAGCATTTTCTGCACCAACTTTATCAATCCAAGCAGGAGTGTCTTGTTGTGGGGTGTTTTCTGACTTGTTTTTACAGGATAAACATATGCTAAATAAGCATAGTATGAAGCATCCACGTCTAATTTTTAGAAACACAGTAGAATGATTATTTGGCTGTTCCAGATGACCATTAAAAAGCAATAAAAATAGATATTTGGAAAAAGTGGTGATTTGGTAAATAGGTTTCATTTTTTTAATTTCTTAGATACCGTAAGTTTCTAAAATATCATGAAAAGTGCATCCTGTACATCCATGTATGAAAAAAGTGACTGTCTATAAAGCAATTTGTAGTTATCAAAATAAGCCTGTCAAAATTTTTAAATAACTAACATTCAAAAGATTCTTTGACCTACTCAGGATGATATTTAGAATTTAGATGCTTTATGGAGAGTCACTTACATTTTTTTAAATTGTATGTTTTTTCTGATAGTACTTGCTGAATAAAATATATAAAATCCCACAGCAGAGCCATGTTGGTAAGGTGACAAAGGATAAGAAAATATCAAATTTTACAGAAATAAAATAGAATACCCCAAAGCTTATTAGCCAAGCCCATAATACGGCATAATTAAATGAGATATTTGTTTTTTCAGCAAAGAAAGAGCTAATGCCACTTTTTTCAGCAAAGAAATGGTCAAAAACAATAATGGCACCAATAGGAGCAAGAATAAATCCGTACAGCGCTACAAAATCTAATAATTTCATTGCAAAAGCAGGAAAAAGACCAGCAATTGTAGCAATGGAACCCGCTAAAATAGTAACCCAAAAAGTAGAAGCTTTTGGGATTATGGCTTGAAAGGCCAAACCTGCTCTATAAATTGTAGGATTGGCTGTTGTCCAGCCCGCTAATATAACTGCAATAATCCCGAAAACACCAATGGCATTATAAGCTAAGGGACCGGGAGCTACTGTTGGAGCTTGACCTCCTGCTAAAAAAGCCTGTGCTTCTGGAGATTTTAAATATACTGCATACAATAAAGCAGCAGAGATCCAAGCTATATAATGACCAATGTATATTCCTCCAGCAGTTGTCCATCCAATAGATGGTTTTTTTGCGAATCTAAAAACAGAGAGATCGGACATTCCAATATGCATGGCTGCATTAGCAAACCACGACCATAAGAAAACATGCCAAAAAGTATATTTTATTTGTCCTGGAAAAGGTTCACTTCCTTCACCCCATAGATTCCAAAAATCTGAAAAACTATGTACATTAAGTTGAGATAGCGCTACGATTCCGCAAACTATAAAAGCGAGTACAATTATAGGCGACATATAGTTTGCAGCTTTGGCTACCGTATTGTAACCTTTGGCAGCAATTAAAGAAATAATGGCACCTAAAATCAATACAATAACAACCCAAGTAATGCTATTAGGCATTGTATCTGTTAATTTGGGCATTTCCATATCAAAAGGAATTCCTACAGCAGTAGCAGAAACGGTAATCATGGCTCCAGCTAGAAAACAAAATAAAATTCCGTTTGCCAAATTGTAAACCGTCACTAATTTTTTACCACATATTTTTTCCAAATGAAAATAAAGAGTATATCTAAATTTAGTCCCTATTTCTGCTGTTAAAAATCGCCAGCTCAATACCGCCATTAAATTCCCTAATAAAAGACCTACAATAAGGTCAAAAGCGCTTACTCCAGTGGTAAGAAATAAAGGACCAATTACAAATTCGGTTCCTGCGGCGTGTTCCCCAGCATACATTCCTAAAAAACTTTTCCATCCTTTAAGTTTTGATTCTGGAACACGTTGTCTTTCATATTCTCCTCCTGCAATTTGCTCTATATCATCTTCAATGCTGTATTGTGTCATAATTTGGTTTTAGTGGTTAATTAAATGTTTAGGTAAATCGGCTATTTTTTCACAACACAATTGATCCATTACTTGTTTTAATTGAACTTTTAGCATGGAAATTGTATGGTCGCCACCTTGGTTACCCAATGCTGCAGCCCCATACATAAAAGATCTTCCCATGAAGGTAAATTTGGCACCGCTTGCTAAACTTCTAGCAATATCAGGCCCCGAACGGAGTCCGCTATCCATCATTACTTCAATCTGATTTCCGTATTTTTCTGCAATGTTTGTAAGAGGTTTGATGGTAGATTCTCCAGCATCCAATTGTCTCCCTCCATGATTGGAAACAATAACACCATCAAAACCTAATCGAATAGCTTCTTGAGTATCCTCTTCAGAAGCAACTCCTTTTAAAACCAATTTTCCTTTCCATTGATCGCGGATTGGTTTTATACGTTCTTCGTTAAGTCTCCCAGAAAAAGTTTCATCCATAAACTTCCCTAATTGTTTTAAATTAAGTCCGTTTGGCATATAGGGTTTTATATTTTCAAAATTTGGTTGTCCATGTTTTAAAGTTTCAAGAGCCCAACTTGGTTTTCCTAGAATTTGCAAGATATTTTGTAAACTCATTTTTGGAGGTAGCGCTAGCCCATTCCTAAAATCTCGTGGGCGGTAACCAAAAGTAGGAACATCACATAATAATACTAAAACTGGGCATTGAGCATCTCCAGCTCTTTTTATAATATCTTTTCGGATGTAATCGTCAACTGGATTATAAAGTTGAAACCATGCGTTTCCCTCGGTGAGTTCACTTGCTCGTTCTATATTGCAAGTGGTTACTGTACTTAAAATAAAGGGAATATTATGGTTAAAAGCCGCTTTTGCTAAAATTTCAGGCGAATTTGGCCACATGAGTCCCTGTAAACCTACTGGAGCAATACCAAAAGGAGCATCGTATTCCTTACCAAATAAGGTGGTTTTTATAGAGCTATCGTTATAGTTTTTAAGGTATCTAGGCTCTAACTGAACCTCTCTAATCTCAGCAGTGTTTCGTTGGATATTAACATCTTCATTGCAACCGCCATCCAAATATTCAAAAGCAAACCTTGGAATTCTTTGTTGTGCTTTCTTCCTTAAATCATCAACCGAAGGATATTTATAGTTAAAGTTTAATGCCATAACTTGTTACTTTATAATTAGCGGAACATGTTTTTTTAATGAATAGTTCTTTTTAAGGAACTTAGAATTAAGCTGGGTGTCAGAAATACTAATAGCAGCGCCCAAGGCAGACCCTAAGGATGCATCGGTAGTACGTAATTCCATGTTTCTAAGATAGTGAGATAATAATTTAATATATACATCATTATCACTAAACCCGCCATCTACATACAATTTTGTTATTTGGTCATCTCCTTTGGCAGTTTCTATACTTTGCACCTGAAGCTTAACAAGCTCAATCATTAAATGATGATAAGCATCTTCAAAAGTATTGTATGGAAGTTCTGTGGCTGTTAGTTCGATATCATTTTTAATACTTTCCCATTTAAAAAGGTGCTCAAATTCTTTAGTTATTTCATAATAAGCATCTTCATCAAACTGAACAGTTTTATGATAATCTTCTGAAACCTGATATATTTCTGATAATTTTTTTACCTGAATTTTATATTCATTTCCCAGAAATAATCGAGAGGCTTTAACTTGTTTACCATTAATTCTCATATAGTTAATACAATTATTTGTAACCTCAACGGTGGTTAGCTCAGAAGAAGTAAATGGATTTAAAGCGATACTCCAAGTACCAGTAGATACCAAAACAAAAGGTTCTGTTAAACTCCTTACATACGGTAAAAGAGCAGCAGAACTATCGTGAATTCCAACACCAATTTTAATACGTTTTCCGTTGTAATTCATATTAATACTCGTTTCTGTGGAAACGATAGGGGGTAAAATTTTATGAATTTCTTCTTTATATACCCATTGATGATAATCTTTTTTATTGTAATCCCATAAAGCAGTATGGCAACCAATACTTGTATATTCACTCAAAGGAATTCCCGTAAAAATATAGCTGAGGTATTGTGGCAGATGCAATGAAAATTTTATTTTTTTAAACACCTCTGGTTTGGTATGTTTTAGCCAATACAACTGCATTCCTGAGTTTAAAAGACCTTCTTTAGAAGAGCCTGTTTGCCGTGTGAACTCCAATTCAGGACCGTATTTTTTATAAAATGAATTGATTAAATCTTCTTCAATCGGTTTTGTATAATTGTACAAGGGGGTGAGTGCTTCTCCATTTTCATCTAAATGAACAAAACTGGCTCCATAGGAAGAAAAATTGATAGCTTTAACATCAAACTCTTCCGCCTCTAAAATTCTATGAAATAATTTTTTTAACCAATTCTGAAGTTTTCCCAAGTTTTCGGTAGGATAACCATCTTCATCTTCAATAGATTCAAAACGAGCATATTCGCGATATACCTCTTGAAAATCTTCATCGAAGAGAAAGAATTTTTTATTAGTTTTTCCAATATCAAAAACAGCAGTAACTTTCCTTTTCATGTTTCAATCGTTATAGTCCAGTTGCAACCGTATTTTTTCCTCTTTCTTTTATCAATTGTTCTCTTATGGAAAGCAATCTATATGCTTTTAAAGGATCTAAAGCTCCTTGTTGTTGCAGTCTAGCTTGTTTTACAAGCGGACGTACATCTGTTAAATAAGCGTTTTGAAGAATTTCCTGACATAAACTTACATCGTGATTTTCCTGTGCTTGTTTAAGTTTGGTTTGATCTACCAATAAGGCTTTGGCATATGTTATTTGAATGGTTTCTAATGATTGAATAAGGTCCTCTAAAGGGTCCTTTAGATTATGACTAGCGTCAATCATCCAAGAAAGTTCTGGATTTTGCGGATTGTTTTCCATTCCGTAAACCAATTCATTAAAAATTAAGAAAAGCGCATAAGGTTTTATAGAGCCCACTGTAATATCATCATCGCCATATTTACTATCATTAAAATGAAAACCACCTAGCTTTCCTTTAAGCATAAGTGTAGAAACAATTTGCTCGATGTTAGTATTTGGTAAATGATGTCCAAGGTCTACAAGTGTAAAAGCTTTTTCACCACATTCATTAGCAAGCATAAAGGAAGTCCCCCAGTCCTGAATAACAGTGCTGTAAAAATAAGGTTCGTAGGGTTTGTACTCTATAAAAAGCTTCCAATCGTTGGGTAACGATTTATAGATGTCTTTTAAACTGTTTTGGGTATGTGAAAGTGCCGTTTGAAAATTGCTTTGACCAGGAAAAGAACTCCCATCTGCTAACCAAACAGTAATACTTTTAGAACCTAATTTTTCTCCAATATTAATAACTTCTTTATTATGAGCTATAGCTTGGTCTCTTACCGCTTGACTTGTATTGCTAAGCGATCCAAATTTATAAGACTCTTTTGCATTGGGTTGATCTTGAAAAGTATTGGAATTAACAGCATCAAATTTTATATCGAGGCTATTTGCTAATTCTTTAATTGCGTTATAATCCTTTGGAATGTCCCATGGAATATGTAATGAAACTGCTCCAGCACTTTTGGTAAGGCTATGAATTACTCCAATATCTTCTAGTTTTTGTTCTAGTGAAGAAGGCTCTCCATGGTAAGAAAATCTTCCAAACCTGGTACCTCCAGCTCCTAGAGCCCAACTTGGAATTGCTATTTGAAAATTGGCTAATTTATTTACAATTTGATCTACTTGAATATTTTGCCTCGAAAGAGAAGAAGCTAAGTTATCAAATTGATCTTTATGAATAGATATATCGTCTTTATTGGTATTTAGTTGGTCTGGGTTTAAGATCATAAGTTTAGATTATTTTAGGTTGTAAAACCAAAGTGAATTTAAAAATAAATCTCCATAGGTTGGTAAAAACCTATGGGAGATTTACTTAAGCTAACTAACAACTATTACATTTATCTAACAAATGCATTTGCCATTCCACCATCTACATTTATAATGTTTCCGGTAGATTTATCCAAAATAGCAACGAATGAAAATACTCCGTTAGCAATATCTTCTGGATAAATTATTTCGTTTAATAAGTTTCTTTTTGCATAATGAGCAGGAAGTTCGTCTACAGAGATTCCATAGGCTTTAGCTCTTCCTTCCGCCCATTCTCCTTCCCAGATTTTGCTCCCTACAATAACACCATCTGGATTTACAGTATTTACTCGTATTTTAGCCTCTCCAAGTTCTGCTGCTAAAAGTCGAGTCATATGTTGTTGTGCGGCTTTGGCAGTTCCATAGCCAACATTATTAGGGCCAGCTACCAGTCCATTTTTACTTGCAATATTTACAATATCACCGCCGAGCCCTTGTTTTTTTAATATAGCTACTCCTTGTTGCGCCATTAAAAATTGACCTTTTACCAATATATTTTGTAGTAAATCCCAATCTTTTAATTCGGTATCTTCAAGAGATTTAGAAATGGCTAAACCAGCAGAATGAACAATAATGTCAACCCCTCCAAAGGCAAGACATGCCTTACTAAAAGCTTCTTTTATAGAATCCTCCTTAGTAACATCGCAAAGGGCAATGGCTACTTGGTCTTTTTTGTATGTTTTTTCTGCGTCTTTTAAATAGTCTTCATTAATGTCTGTAAGTACAACATTAGCACCTTCAGCAACTAATTTATCAGCAATAGATTTACCAATACCACCACCAGCGCCAGTAACAATAGCCACTTTTCTAGAAAGTGGTTGTTCAGCAGGCATCCGTTGTAGTTTTGCTTCTTCCAACAACCAATATTCAATATCAAAAGCCTCTTGTCTAGGTAAAGATGTATAGGCAGAAATGGCTTCTGCTCCTCTCATAACATTTATAGCATTTACGTAGAACTCACTTGCTACACGTGCTGTTTGTTTGTTTTTAGCAAAAGAGAACATTCCAACTCCTGGATATATAATTATAACAGGATTTGGGTCGCGCATTGCCGGACTATTATCATGCTTACACGCATTGTAATAATCGGCATATTCTTGTCGGTATTGCTCAAAAGCAGGCTGTAACTTTTTTAATATGGAATCGGTATTACTAACATCTTCCGCAGTATCCAAATTAAGTACAAGCGGTTGTATTTTAGTACGTAAGAAATGATCTGGACATGAAGTTCCCATAGGCGCTAAACGCTCTAAATCATTACTATTTATATATTCTAGAACTACATCACTATCTGTAAAATGGCCTATCATAGGTTTTTCAGAAGAACATAATCCTCTTAAAAGTGGCATTAATTCTGAAGCTTTTTCTTTTCTTTTTTCTGAAGGAAGACTTTTAATTTTTTCGCCTCCAAAAACACTTCCTTTTTCTTTTGTTTTCTGTTCTATATACGCAGAAGCTGTTTCAATAACTTCTAGGCTATTCATATAACATTCATAAGAAGTATCTCCCCAAGTAAAGAGTCCGTGACTACCTAAAACGATTCCTCGAATTCCAGGGTTTTCATTTAGACATTTTTCCAATTGGAGTCCTAAATCAAATCCTGGTCGCTGCCAAGGAACCCATCCCATAGTGTCACCCCAAATTTCTTTGGTAATTTTCTCACTATCTTCAGCTGCCGCAACCGCAATTAAGGCATCTGGATGTAAATGATCTATATGTTTAAATGGTAATAACCCATGCAAAGGCGTGTCAATAGATGGAGCTCTGCTATCCAAATCGTAAATACAATGGTTAAAAAGCCCCACCATTCTATCTTCGTCATCTAGACCTTTATATACATTTTTTAAGTTTCTTAGGCGGTTGGTGTACAGTCCTGCTATACCAGAACGTGTAAGGGTTCCAATATCTCCACCAGAACCTTTTATCCACATTACTTCAACATCCTCATTGGTTAAAGGATCTTTTTCAATGGTTTTACAGCTGGTATTTCCTCCGCCGTAATTAGTAATCCTAAGGTCTGCACCTAATATATTAGAGCGGTACAAGAAAAGGTCAACTTCTTTTCCTTTTAATGCATTAGCTTTTTTATCATCCCAAAGATAGTTTACGTACTTAAAGGTTTTGTCCATTTTTAATTCTAAATTGATTTTGATAAATCAAATGTAATTCTTAAATCATACCATTGTATCCTGTAGTGTACTGCATAGGGCAAAAAAAGAGTTTCTGATAAAAACGATTATATTGATAAAAATTATTTAATTTTACGCAATTAATCCTTTAAATAACCGCCGAAATCACAATAAATTATGAGTTCCTCCGTGGCACAACCTATTATAAATATAACCATTAACGAAACCTCTAGGGTTCCTAAATACAAACAGATTGTTGATTCTATAATTAACGATATTAGTAAAGGAAGACTCCAAGTGGGACAGAAAATTCCTTCAATAAATGAATTGAGTGAAGCTTGTTACTTATCTAGAGATACGGTAGAAAAAGCATATAAGCAATTAAAGGAAAGAAAAGTAATTGTATCTGTAAAAGGGAAGGGGTATTATACTGCTAAAACCGATCTTATATCCAAAGCAAATATCTTTTTCATGATTAATAAGCCTAGTTCTTATAAAATGATGATCTACAATTCTTTTGTAAATGCTATCGGGGTAAATGCACATGTAAACTTATTTATTTACCATTGTGAGGAGTCATTATTTGTTAAAACACTAGAAAAACATATGGGCGCTTATGATTATTATGTAATCATGCCTCATTTTAAGTTAGAAGATTTAAGTCATGTTAGCTATACCGAAATGGTATTGGATACCATCAATCAAATCCCAAAAGACAAGCTTATTATAATGGATAATGCTAAACCATTTATTCAAGGAGATTATGGGTCTGTTTTTCAAGATTTTCAAGAAGATATATACAATGCTCTTAAAGAAGGATTGGATAGGTTAAAAAAATATGATAAAATATTATTAGTATATCCTACAAAATCTGTTCATCCATATCCAAAACGAATTCTTCATGGTTTTAGACAATTTTGTGTAGAATACAATTTTGATTTTGAGATTTTAGATGAAATCTATGATGATATGGAGCTTCAGAGTAAAGATATTTATATTACAATTGAAGAAATGGATTTGGTAAATTTAGTAAGACAAATCCGTAAGAAAGGACTTGTTTTGGGGTCAGATATTGGAATTATTTCATATAATGAAACTCCACTAAAAGAATTATTAGGAATAACTGTTATTAGTACAGATTTTAAGGCAATGGGAGAAACTGCTGCCTATATGGTTCTAAAAAATAAAAAGGAAAAGGTGAAGAATGTGTTTAAATACATTGAAAGAAATTCCTTATAATAGTAGCGGTCATCATAGTACAGGATGGAGGTTATATGTAGCCTTGATATATTTAGGCAAAATATAACTCCAACCAATGCACATAAAACAAATAAGATTTTTCCTTATAATCTTAATTATTTCAAATTCTACATTTGGCCAAAACGCTAGTATTAAAGAACTACACTATTATTTTGGTACAAAAGAGTCAAATAACGCTGTATCTGTTTCTCATGCTAAGGTTTTTAAAGAAAACTACGGATTTGATTTCCAGACTTCTTCTTTTGTTAAAATGAAAAAGCATTATATGCTCGCTACAGAAACGGTTTATTTCTCAATAGCAATTCCAGATGGAAATTACAAAGTAACTATTAAATTAGGAAGTGAAACCGCCTCAACAATAAATACCATAAAAGCAGAATCTAGGAGAGCTATGGTTTGTGAGGAACAAACAAATGCAGGGGAGGTTATAAGTAAAACCTTTGCTATAGATGTTAAAAATGCTAAAATAAATAATACGGAAACTGTTAATTTGAAAGACAGGGAAAGATTAGCTTTAAATTGGGATGAAAAGTTAACTCTTGAATTTGCAAAAGGAACAGCTGTTAGAGAATTAATAATTACCAAAATAGATGCTATTAAGACACTTTTTTTGGCAGGAGATTCTACGGTAACCGATCAAGATTTATCGCCTTGGGCTTCAT
Source organism: Galbibacter orientalis DSM 19592 (assembly GCF_000260115.1). Lineage (GTDB taxonomy): Bacteria > Bacteroidota > Bacteroidia > Flavobacteriales > Flavobacteriaceae > Galbibacter > Galbibacter orientalis. Next base: position 2,028,856 of record NZ_JH651379.1, read on the forward strand.
GGGGGCAGTTTATTACACAGTATTTTAATGATGAAATTGTGGTAGCCAATTATGCGTCTTCTGGAGCTTCATTGGCTTCTTTTAAAGGAAGAAAAAGATGGGCAAAAGTTTTATCACTTATCAAAAAAGGAGATTATGTAATGATTGAATTTGGGCATAATGATGAAAAAAGAAAAGGAGAGGGAATAGGTCCGTGGCAATCGTATTCAAATTTGCTAAAAGAATATGTGAAAGGTGCAAGAGAAAAAGGTGCAATTCCAATTTTGATAACCCCAACTCAACGCCGTTGGTTTGACAAAAATGGTAAGCTAAATGACACACATGGAGACTATCCAGCTGCTATGAGAAAAGTAGCAAAAGACCTAAATGTAGCATTGATAGATCTAACAAAAATGACTACTGTGCTCTATGAAAGTTGGGGGGATGAAATCTCTAGAAATGCATTTGTACAATATCCAGCTCAAACTTTTCCAGGACAAAATAAAGCGCTTGAAGATAATACTCATTTCAATGATTTTGGTGCGAATGAGATTGCTTTATGTGTTGTTGATGGGATAGGAAAAAACACTACTGGATTAGAGAAATATTTGAAGAAAATAAGTAATTACACTCCAGATAAACCAAATAATATAAAAAACTGGACTTTCCCAATGAGTCCGAGATTTGAAGCTATCAAACCAGATGGAAACTAACAAACCAACAAGAATGAAAAGTGTTATAGTAAGATTATTAGTAGTGGTTTGCATATTGTCTATACAGATAATATGGGGACAAGAAACGGCTAAAATATATCTGTCAGGAAAAGATTTTAAGCATCCAGTAAAATGGAAGTTTATGTGTACTGATGGAGCAAATAGTAATAAATGGACTACCATAAATGTACCTTCTCAGTGGGAATTGGAAGGCTTCGGAACGTATACCTACGGAAGATGGTATAAAGAATTAGATCAAGAAGAGCCTAGTAAAGAAGAGGGGTTTTATAAGTATGAATTTGAAGTCCCTAATCGGTATGAAAATCAACAAGTGAATATCTTTTTTGGTGGCGCTATGACCGATACTGAGGTTAAAGTAAACGGACAAATAGCTGGGGCAATTCATCAAGGAGGTTTTTATGAGTTTAGTTATGATATTTCAGACTTGTTAAAAACAGAAGGAAAAAACCTTTTAGAGGTTCATGTAAAAAAGCATTCCGAAAACGCCTCTGTAAACAATGCGGAACGAAAGGCAGATTGGTGGCTATTCGGGGGGATATACAGACCTGTTTGGCTTGAAATTAAACCGAAATCGAATATCGACCATATTGCAATAGATGCAAAAATGAATGGGAATATGACTCTTGATTTCAAAGGAACTAATATTCCTAAAAATGCCTTTGTTGAGGCTTCAATAAGCCTTGTAGGTGGAACCAATACTACTTCGTCATCACAAAAAATAGCTATAAATGCAGCTAATGCTTTATTAGAATTTCATTGGAATGAAATACAACTTTGGTCGCCAGAAACTCCCAATTTATACAGTTTAAAACTTCAATTAAAACAAGGGAATAAAGTCCTGCACGAAGTAAACCAGCGTTTTGGTTTTAGAACCATAGATTTCAGAAAAAAGGATGGGATTTATGTAAATGGAAAAAAAATAATAATGAAGGGAATCAATCGGCATACCATTTGGCCCGAATCTGGAAGAAGCACAGATAAAGAAATTAGCATTATGGATGTTAATTTGTTAAAAGATATGAATATGAATGCAGTTCGGGGACATTATCCTCCAGATGATCATTTTCTAGAGGTATGCGATTCTTTAGGATTGTTTGTCTTGGACGAACTAGCTGGTTGGCAAAATCCATATGATATAGAAACTGGAACAAAACTAATAGAAGAAACGGTTTCTAGAGATGTAAACCATCCTTCGGTTATTATTTGGGATCAAGGCAATGAAGGAGGATGGAGAGATGAGTTGGATTCAGTCTTTTATAAGCACGATCCGCAAAAGCGAATAGTTATTCATCCGTGGGCGGATTATAATGGTTGGGATACGCATCATTATCCTACATATTTAACAGGAGTGCATAGATTTGTAAGTGGAGAAAATGTGTTTTTTCCTACTGAATTTATGCATGGAACGTATGATAATGGTCACGGATCTGGACTAGAAGATTTCTGGAACCGATTTAAGGAGAGTCCGCTTTTTGCTGGTGGATTTATGTGGGCATTTTCAGACGAAGCTGTATTAAGAACAGATTGGAAAGGAGATAGAAAATACGATTCAAAGGGTTCTTTGGCTCCCGATGGAATTTTAGGGCCTCATAGAGAAAAAGAAGGAAGTTTCTACACCGTAAAAGATGTTTGGAGTCCTATTCAGTTTGATCCGCTACGGATTACATCTTCTTTTGATGGTGAGTTTTTTATATCCAACGAATATATTTATACAAATTTAAATAGCTGTACTTTAAGTTATGAGGTATTTTCTATAGATAAAGATGCTCTTTATTCAACTAAAAAAGCAACCTCCATAACTAATGGAAAAATTGAATTACCTTCTATAAAGCCAGGAGAAAAAAGAGGAGTAAGTATGGATGTAACTTCGACTTTTTTTAAAGGAGATTGGTTGGAGGTTAAAGCCCACGATCAGCATGGGAGACTTATAAATACATGGACATGGACTATTCATCAGCCAACATATTATACTCAAAAATTAATAAAAGTTGGAAGTGAAAAAAAGGCAGAAGTAGAAGAATTAAACAGTTCTGTGGTCTTAAAATCCAAAAATATCCGTGTTGAAATAGGAAAAGAAGATGGAATTATAAAAAGTATTTACCGCGGAAAAAAATTAGTTCCATTTAATAAAGGTCCTTACCCTATTGGAATGAAAGCAGAAGTAAAGCAGGTGGATACTAAAATGGAAGCCAATAACGCGGTTTGTATAGTACATTATACTGGAGGAATAGATCATATAAAGTGGACATTATTTCCTGACGGAAGGTTAAAAATGCAAATGCTAGCATTAAAAAATTCAGGGAGAAGTAGCGGTTTTGATGGTGCTTTTTACGAAGGCGATATTGATAAGTTTGGTATTACATTTTCGTACCCAGAAGATCAAGTAGAAGGGATGAAATGGTTTGGAAGAGGACCATACAGAGTTTGGAAAAATAGAATTAAAGGAACCAATTACGGTTTATGGGAAAAAGAGTATAATAATACAATTACTGGAGAGAGTTTTGAAAATTTAATTTATCCAGAATTTAAAGGGTATCATGTCAATTTAATAGCAACAACGATAGCTGCAAAAGATGATACTTTTAGGGTATTTAGCGAATCTGAAAATGTATTTTTAAGATTATTCACTCCAGATGAGCCTAAATATGCTTTGAAGGGTGCCGATGCGTACCCAGATTTTCCTTCAGGAGATATTTCCTTTATGTATGAAATTCCAGCAATGAAATCTTTTAAACCAGTTTCTCAGCATGGTCCCCATAGTCAGCCTTCTAATATTCGTATAAAAAGTGGGGACGATGGAATTTCTATGAACTTATGGTTTGATTGGATAGGGCGGGCAAAGTGAACCACCTACAGCGGATGAAAGTGAGCATAGCAAAGTAAGTGCTCAAAATCGATTCATTTGTGGTTAAATTTAGTCTTTATTTTTCATTTTTTTACGCATAGATTCTCCTTTAATATCTATTCTGTGTGCATTATGTACAAGACGGTCTAAAATGGCATCTGCGATGGTTTGTTCTCCTATAATTTCATGCCATGCTTCCACTGGTAATTGTGAAGCGATAATAATACTGTGTTCTCCGTGCCTATCTTCGATAATTTCCATAAAGGAATGCCTATTTATGGCATCTAAAGCTTTAAGTCCAAAATCATCAATAATCAGTAGGTCTTGTTTTTCTAGTTTATTGATTTGTTTTAGATAAGAGCCATCTGCTTTTGATGTTTTAAGCATGGTAAAAAGTTTATTCGTGTTATAATACATGACCTTATATCCCAATGAACACGCCTGATGACCGATAGCTGATGCCATATAGCTTTTTCCAGCACCTGTACTTCCCGTGATAAGGATATTCTGTTTTTGCTTTATAAACTCACAGCTAGCAAAGCGTTGTATTTGATTTTTATCCAGATGTCTTGAAGCATCAAAATCGATAGCTTCCATAACGGCACTGTACCTAAAACGCGCCGCTTTTGTTAACCGTTCTATTTTTCTGTTTTGACGATCATCCCATTCGCTTTGGAGCAGATATGCGATGAGTTCATCATTGGTGTAGTTTATACTTTGTGGCGATAAACTGCTGTCAAAGGCTCTGTACATACCGTATAGCCTTAGTTGTTTCATGTGTTCCAATGTCTGTTTATTCATTGTTTTTGGCTTAAATTTATTTGTAATAATGACTTCCCCTAATATTGCTATGGTTTGGGATATCTGGTTGGTCTTCGATATTTTCATCTAAAGTGTCCCAGCCGTTTTTAAGGATACGTTCTATGATATTATAGTTATGAGCACCATAGTCCAAGGCACGCTTGCAGGCATTGTCCAACCTCGTATTGCCTACCTTCTTAGTGAGGTGCAATATGCCCAGACATGATTTATAGGATTGCTCTGGGTGTTGTTTCTTTTCTAATATGTTAATGATTAGCACCTTGCAATGTTCACCAACCTGCTCTGCCCAGGCAATGAATTTTTCACTGCTCCACTCGCTGATAAAGCGGTGATGGGAAGGCATGTGTTCCTTTATCGTGCTATACCCATATTTTTGTTTGTTTCTTGGATGGACTGTAAGTAGTTCCTGTTGGTAGAACATCTCTATGGTGCTATCTGAGTAAACCACTTTAATACGTTTGCCTATATGCTGATAGGGCAAACTATAATAGTGTTTGTCTTTGCTAAAATAAATGTGGCTGTTTTTATGAACCGTTGCATTAGCGTAACGTTTAATCTCATAGCGTTTTGCTGGCAATGGTTTAAGCTGATGTTTTTCAATCTCTTCAAATAACGAATAGCGAGAATATTCACGCCCCCTAAAAGATGTGTTGTTATGGGTTTTAAGAAGTTCTAATATAGCCTTATTCAGTGCAGTTTTAGTATGAAAAGTTTGGTTGCGCAGTGGCGCAAAGACCCGTGTATATATAATACGCACGGCATTTTCGACGATGGCCTTGTCCCTAGGCCTGTAGGCCCTGGTTGGAAGTACCGAGGTTTCATAATACTCAGAAAAATCAATAAAAGTTTCATTTACTTTTGGTTCGTAACGACTGCTTTTAGTGACTGCTGCCCTCAAGTTATCGGGCACTAAAGCCTGTGGTACACCGCCATAAAACCAAAGTGCGTTTTCTATACAAGCTATAAAATCTTCTTTCTTTTGACTCTCACAGGCCTCAACATAAGTATATTGGCTACTGCCCAATACACAGACAAAGACCTCTAGATCTTGTATTTCACCTGTGTAACGATCTACTATGGAAAGCTTCTTGCCCGTAAAATCAATGAAAAGTTTATCGCCCGCTTTGTGTGTAAAATGCATCACTGGAGACACTTCTTTAACCCACTCACGATACCAATACCTAAACTGGGAAAGTTTGTAGCCATCTGGATGTTTGGAAAGGTACTCTTGCCAAAGCAACTCTTTGGTTACCCCTGTTTTGCGCAGTTCTTTGTCAAAATAGGGAAAATACGTCTCTAGGGTCAATAGTTGCTGGCTCTTACCTTTTTGGTTGGTTTTAAAAAGTCTGTTCAGCTCCTCGAGCGTCATGGCGGACACTTCGTAATCGGTAAGCCGATAGCGCTTAAAAAAGTCAATGTACTTAGTGATGGTATTACGCGACAGCCCTGTGATTAGGCTTATTTGGCGCTTACTGATTCCTTCACTGAAGAGTTTGAAAATCTGTTTTATTTTTCGCATATCTATTTGTTTGTTGGCCATAATATCTTTTTATAAAAAAAGATATTTAAAGCTTTACAAATAGAATCGATTTTTTAGTGGTTCACTTTCGTCCGCTGTAGGTGGTTCACTTTCACCCGCCGCACTATGCTCAATTTAATCCGCTGTGGGTGGTATACTATGCCCGTTTTTTGCACGTAATGATAATATTTAATCTTTAGTTTCCTTTGTTAAGTAATTTTTATGATTAAGGAATTTATTAAGCGTAGAATAAAGAAACTTATATCTATAAAAAGCTTCATTGCTAGAAAAAAATCACTGATTTTAATGAATTATATTTATTTTAGTTTAAATACATATGATATGGACAAGGTTAAGGTGCTATCGTCTAATTGGAAAGACGCCCGACACTAAAAGATATTTAAATTATCTCGGGAAATGTAGGTTCGAATCCTAACAGCACCACAAAGATATATAATGGAAACACTAGAGATAAAAAGATTAATACGGGAAATTGGAGAGTCAGTACACTCCATGAATACAATAGCGGTAGGGTTATCAAAGCTAAACGACAATAACTGTGATATTCCAAATGGTCTTGAAATTTCTTGGAAACCTAATGATATAGAAACTTCAAAAATAAAATCTAGAAACTATGCAGAAAGGGCTGCAATGATTTATTCTGTAGAAAGTTTCTTTGATTATTTGGAGACAATTTCAGAAAACCCATTTTGGAATCACCCTGAAATTAATTTTAAAGAAGATAATAAAAAGGCTATTAAAGTTTATAATTTTCTGAATCAGATTCCTTCAATAAGAGATGAAGTTAAAATATTAGCTGAATTTGCATGTCATTGGAGAAATAAGATTGTTCATTCAAGTGCATCTAAAGCTAAATTATCAAATGATAAGATTGGAAGGTTGAGACAATTAGGAGATTATATCAATGAAAACTATTATCATTTTGACATAAATGTCGCTTTTGACAATTATGATTCTAAAAGGATTACATTAAAAGATTCATCAACTTTAATTACAATACTAATTAAGGCTGCTAGACAAATTGATGAATTTTTCTTCAATGAATTCTCTTTTGAATCCAGCATTAAAAGAATTAAAGAAAAACTTAAAGATAGTGACTGTTTAGAGAAAATTGTGAAGCAGCAAGAATCAGATAAGAGGAATAGACAAATAAGAACAGTTGTTAAAATGTCATTTCCTTTTTTAAATTCAAATCAAATAGAACTGACAGCTAAAGAATTATAAAACCCAAACCATAACAAAGATGTATACAACAAGTAGGCGTGACAGTATTGAATTCAACGGTTTTAGTCCGTTTCAATTATGTAACGGTTTAGTAGTTTTGAAGTCAGCCCCCTTATTTGCCATATCCACACTGTTGTGTGCAAATTAAAAATACTCTGAAATAAATGATAATAACTAAACCCTCAAAAACAAGGAATATAATACTGACCATTTTCCTTTCAATTATTTTCTTAACTGATTTAATCGCTACTAAAAGTTTCTTACTTGATAATAATTTGAAAGAATTAAATAAAACGGAATTAATATTCGGAATACTTGGCATTGTAGACCTGATTTTAATCGTGTTTTTGTTTTATTGGAAAAAATGGGCTTTCTGGGCATTATTGGGAACAAGTATAATCACATTAATAATTAATTTTAGTATAGGAATTGGAGCTATTTCTTTTGTTGGATTACTTGGAATACTATTAATTTACCTGTTGTTGCAATTGAAAAAAGGTGGAATTAAAGGTTGGCACAACTTGGAATAAAACCAGCATAAGCTGTGCATACAAGTGGTTTGAAAGCGTAAAATGAACAATATCCTAAGTTATTTTACCATAGGCAAATGGGATATGTTTGGTAAATTAGTATATTAGATTTTTATAAGAAGAACCGTATGATGGGAGACTATCACGTACGGTTCCCTGTGAGAGGCTCGGGGTGAAACTCCCTTTTTCTACTCGACACAAAACCGTTGTACACAATTTTCGAGAATTTTAAACCTTATAGAAAAATAACCAACCAAATAAACATAAATGAAAGAGTATTTTATTTTTATAAACAACAAAAAAACTGGACCATATAAACTAAGTGAATTAGATGTTTTGAAAATTAACAAAAATACACTCGTATGGACGAATGGAATGGATCAATGGCAAAAGGCAGCTGAAGTATCTGAAATAAATTCTTTACTAGATAAAGCACCACCCCCACTTCCTACACATGTTAACGATGGATTTTATCTTTATCTTAAAAAAAATTATAAGTACATATTTCTGACTTTTGGAATCAGCCTGATTGCTGGGTATTATATTCATGAAAACTTTTTTGATTATTGGCTTACCGAACAATACAATTTGAGATATGATAGTCCCGTATTTGTAGCCAATTCAAGTAGCATGACCAAAGACATTATTCTGCTAAGGGATTTTTTTAAAATACTTGTCTGGGGGCTAGGAATTTTTATTATTCCAATATTTTATATTTTTAAGAAAAAAGGAAAGTAATGGACAAATCAGAATTTATAAAAGAAATAGATTGGTTAACAGAGTTGCATAAAGAAGCGGTGACTCTTGAAAGAAAATTTAAAAATGGAGCAAATAAGAAAATAAGAAAATCTTCAGAGGAGGACTTACGGTCAAAAATGTACCTTTTTGAAAGAAAAATCGAAAATAACCCATCTCTTTTTAACAAAATTTATCCGAAAGAAATGTCTGCAGCGGGAAGGACAATTTACTCTGAGGGATTTGAAAATGTTCGGCATTTCACTGAAGATTTAAGCGATTTGTTGGTGAGATTAAATCAGTCTTTAAAAAACTATACGGACAAAAACTGTGTACAATAACTAGCGTTCGTGTGGTCGGTACGACGTAACATGAACACCTTGTTGACTGAACCGGTTTTCGGTTGGTTAGCCTACTATGGGATTAGTCTGGTTATACAGTGTTTAGAGTATGGTTTTATTAGGCTATTGGAAGTTGGTTTTAGCCTAATGGGATTTTATTAGTTTTTCTTTTTACATTTTAATTTTCGATTGCACTTATTTCTTTTGGTTTTATGCCGATTTTGGGTTTATCCTTAAATTTAGGCAAATAATGCCCTGTTACGTGCCTGATTTCAGTCTCAACCTCACGGTTAACAATTTTAACGCTTGCTTTGCTTCAGGACGTTACTCTTGCGTATCACGGGCTTTCACCCTTTGGGTTATTCAATTCAATGAACTATATTTACCATTTAAGGCATACATGTCGAATCGAATATAAGTGACTTATGTTCATGTTGTTATATGGAAATGGAATTATAAATCAAAGGTTAGAACTAAACCGAAAAGTTAAGGTAAGAAGTCCTCAATTGCACATAGCTGCAAACCGTTAGTGAATATTGTAAAAAAACAAAATGCGAAATACGAAACCAACTTTATTGTTAGTCGAAGACTTAATTGAACCTATTGAAAATTCTATAAAAGAACTAGAATTAATTTATAAAGATAATCTAAAAAAAAAGTCTGATTATATTTTAAAAGGAACCTTTGTATATGTAATATCACTTTTTGAATCTTCTTTTACAGAATGTCTGAAAAGATTTTTAATATCATTCCCAGATAAAATAAGTGACGGAAAGATTTCAGGAAAAGAAAGCAAATATTTGTTAGAAACGGTTTTTGCTTCAGATGCTATTGAGTTTATAATTGACGATTTTTTATATGAATACACTTATAAAGACGTATCAGAGATTATGAAACGAACTTTCAGTTTATTAGATATTGACTCAAAAAAAATCAGTTTTAATAATGATAATTTAATCGAAAGAAAAGAACGAAGAAACATTCTTGTACATAATGACTTAAAAGTTGATAAGAAATATATTAGAAATACAAAATGTGATCCACAAATTTTAAGGAAAAAACTAAATATAGATGAAAAGTATATTATTGATACTATTACTTTAACGGAATCAATATTAGAACAAACAAAGAGTGAGCTAATTCTAAAATACGGAGATTACACTCGGAATAAATTATTGAGAAATGCTTGGAATTACGTTTTTAATTCACCGTTATTGAATTATGATGATTACTGGAATGAAAATCACGGTTTTATATTTGAGAACAATAAAAAAATTGACATAAGTAATTTATCTTCAGGAGAGAAGACTTGGCTGGCATATTGGATTCAACATTATTCATCTAGTATTTTGGACAAATATTTTAAATTTTCAGATATGCATATGTCTTCTTATCAATCAAAAAAAATGAATTTCTTAATAGAGTTTTTTAATAAATATCCTTTAATCCTTCAGCATTCATAAACAACATTTGCTAGCAGAGCATAACAAAAATGGCAAGATTTGTACTGAAACGGGAGTTTTGTGTATTTTTAGAAAAGCAAACCTTAACCAAAAAGTTTGTGCATTTTTGCACGCTACAAACCATTAGTGCCAATTATGAGAAAAATAAATTTAATTCTAATTTTAAGCTGCTTTCTAATTGGTTTTAGCCTGATTGTACCGCTATTATTTTGGATTAAAGATTATTTCATAAGTATAAATTCACCGATAAATTCAACTGTACTATCTGAATTTGCGTCATTTCAGGGTTTAATAATTGCTTTTTGGGGCTTAATTATTAATGCTATATTGGTTTTTCTAGCTTACAAGGCATTTAAAAACTTTGATGTAAAAAAGCAATTTCACAATAAGCAGTTAGAAATTGTTTCAGAATTAGCTACATCAATTAGTTCTTTGGAAATATCTAATATGATGTATGAAATGACTCCTAGCCCTTCTGGCAAAGAACATCAAATAATAACAGGATTTACATTCAGTTTTTTTGAAATTGGACTAGGGTTTAACTATTCTAAATTTGACCTTATCTGTGTGAGAGGAAATAATATAGAAAACACTTTTCCTTTTTTAAAATTTAAAAATCATCCTCTATTGCCTAAATCTATTTCTAATGAACTCAAAAAACTTTATCGGCCATTACAATATTCTTTTTCGGTCAGTAAAGAGGATTTAAAAACCAGAAGTTACGTTTTATTATATCACGATAAAAAAGTAGATTCTGATGATTTGTCAGCTGGTTGGACTTATGCATTTTATAAAAACCCTTCTGATTTTAATAAAGATGTTGCCTCATTAAGAAAATCGATAATCGAATGGTACAAAGAATATGGAGCAGATAATTTAAATATATAAAATGGTGCTGTAAGCTTCCTTTAAAACTGAACAATTCAAAACTCTCATTAACCTAGCTTTTGGTCTTTAATTTTTTACCTCTTATTTTAAATTTATCCAATAAATTCGAGATATCCTCACTAATCTTTGTTTCTACTACTCTAGCATACAACTGTGTAGTAGTAAGCTTAGAATGTCCCAATAATTTTGACACCGTTTCAATAGGGACACCATTAGAAAGCATCACCGTTGTAGCAAAAGTGTGCCGGGCAACATGAAATGTAATATTCTTATGAATTTTACACGTTCCTGCTATCTCTTTCAAATATTTATTGGTCTTTTGGTTGGAACTTATAGGTAATAAATATCCCATTAAATCCGTCACCTGTAATACTCTGTATTTTTCAATGATTTCCATCGCCTGGGGTAGCAAGGGGACTTTTACGCGTTCGTCCGTTTTTTCCCTTTTAGTATATATCCAATGCTTACCATCAATACCCTTTACGATATTGTCTTCGGTAAGTTCCTTTACATCCACATAAGACAAGCCAGTATAGCAGGAAAATACAAAGCAATCCTTTACTCGCTGTAACCTTTCACTTTTAAATTCTGTGCCTTCTAATAGTTCCAGTTCTCTCTCACTTAAAAATGCTCTATCGTATTTCTGGTACTTTAATTGGAATTGGTTGAACGGGTTCTTGTGCATCCATTCAAGTTTGACAGCAAGGTTTACCATTTTCTTGAAACGTTCCAAATGTTTCATAACCCCGTTGTTGCTTAACATGAGTTGTCTCTTGGAGTTCCTGTAATTACGAAGGAAGTGTTCAAAATCGGTTACAAATTCGTAGTTCAATTGTTTTAAGTAGATGTCCTTTAATCTTCTTTTCTTCAGTAGGAATTTATACAGGTATTTTTCAGTGGTATAATAATTTTTCATTGTCCCTCTTTTCAGGACAAATACCATATTTCCATGATGGTATGCAACGAGTTCCCGTAGGGTCTTACTGTTATCATCCTCTCCTAAGTATCGGGCTTTGATAGCTTCCGAAGATATAAACTTGTCTTCTGCCAAAAGTTCTTTATGGCATTCCAAAAGCCTATTATATACCTCGTCTAAATAAGTGTTTAAGGTTCTTACCTTTTGCGAACCGCCCCTGCCTCGGCTTTTGTTGCTGTCCCAGTCTTTGACTGGAATAACTCGCTTTAAACTTATTTCTGAACGTTTTGCATTAATAGTAATCCGTACATAGATGGAAAGTTGTTTGGGATTACTCCTTGATTTTCTGGTAAAGAAAATTACCGTAAAAGTGTGTTTTGTCTTCATTTTCAATGACTTTGAGTTAAACAATAATGTTAAATCGAAAGTCAAATCATATCTGAAAGCCCTCTAAAGATAGTACAATTTTGATGAAACATTGCACACCGAATTGCACACCTTTTATATGGTTTTAAATGAAATCAAACAAATGCATAAAAAACAAAAAACACTGAAAATCAAAAGATTAACAGTGTTTTGTTGTGACCTATTTCTAGGTTCGTCGGGGTGGCAGAACTAACTTGCCACTAGACAATATTTTAATAACCAGACACTTATATTGTTTCAATAAAACGAGGTAACCGAATAGGTAACCTTTGCCTCGATTTTATTCGTGAAAACAAAGATATATGAATATCTTAAACTAAAAAACAATAAATACCTTCAAATTTTATCTATTTTTTTGTGTGCTAATCCTTTAGCATCTGAATACCTTCTGTATAATTATGAAAAAACTAAAAGCTTGGGCAAAAAAGCTAAAGCTACAATTGGTGCTACTGCATTTGGCCTATAAGGATAAAAGAACACCTTGGTATGCCAAGGCATTGATATTCGTAATCATTGCCTATGCGCTGAGCCCCATAGACCTTATTCCAGATTTTATCCCGATAATTGGCTATTTGGACGATCTAATTTTGTTGCCGATAGGCATTTATTTAGCTTTCAGGCTTATCCCTGATGATGTGAAAGCGGAGTGTTTGACAAGGGCAAAAGACTATAATTGGAACAAAAAGAACAACTGGGTGATCGGGGGCATAATCATTTTGATTTGGGCGTTTATGGGTTTTTGGATTTTTAAAAGCGTATCCCCAATCAAATAGTTCAGAATAAAAGCTAAATGTGTTAATTCCAATTTTCAAGAAACCATCATTACCGGAATATCGGAATGGCGCATCACCCGTTCTGCAACACTCCCCATCAAAAGATGTTTTAACCCTGTCCTTCCGTGAGTTCCCAGTACAAGTAGATTGGCCTTCCAGTTTTGTGCGTTTTTTAGGATATCCTCTTCCGGATTGCCCTCGGGCATAAATTTCATAAGTTCATTGCCATTGTACATTTCTGCCAATTCATCCAAGGTTTGCTCCGCCTCTTTCTTTAATACAATCAAGGCCTGTTCGTGTGTGATCCCGGCATCTACATTGCCAAATGCTTTCGATTTTTCGATTACAAAAAGCAATGCGGCCTTAGCCCCTAATTGATGAGCGAGTTCCAAGCCTTTTTTGGCGGCTTTCATTGAATACTCACTGCTATCTACGGCAATTAAAATTTTCTTGTACGCCATATCTATTTATTTTTGAATTAAAAAAGTTATTGTGGATGTTCCATTTTATTTTTGGTTTTGGGAACAAAAAACAACATAAACAGAAATACTAAGATACTCATTATTGCGGTAAGCAGAAAGGTAACCGATGCGCCGTAAAATGTCCATAACAACCCGGCAAACGCACTGGCAACCATCAATGCGATACTTTGCAGGGCTACAAATAGCCCCATTGCCGTGCCCACTTCTTCATTTTTGACCAGGCTGGCCACCCACGCTTTTGAGATGCCTTCGGTGGCTGCCATATAAATTCCATAAATCCCGAAAAGAACATAAAAAAGGGTATTGTTTCCCGCTTCTGCCATTCCGAAGTAAATGCCCGAAAAAAGGATCAGTCCAAAAAGGAAAATCTTTTTTATACCGATATGGTCTGCCAATAATCCAAGCGGAAATGCGGCAACGGCATAGATGAAGTTATAAAAGATATAAACTGTGAGGACATTGTTTTCGCTTCCCGTGGCTTCGTTCACTTTTAGCAATAACAACATATCCGAACTATTGAAAAGTGCAAAAGCAATAAGGCCCACAATTAACCTTTTGTATGTGGGGCTTGCAATTTTCCAATACTTAAAAAATGAAAAGAACCCCGGGGAACTTATTTGCTTTTTTGTTGGCAATGGTTTCTCCTTTATAAAATAGGTAATGCCTACCGAAATAATCCCCGGCACAAAAGCAATATAAAAAAGCCACCTAAGTTGGCCCGGATAAAAATATAAAAACAGTAGTGCAAGTGCAGGGCCGAATACCGCGCCCAAGGTGTCCCAGCCTCTATGAAAACTGAATACCTGCCCTTTGGTCTTTAACGTGGCCTCTCCTGAAAGCAGCGCATCCCTTGGTGCGGTACGAAAACCTTTCCCAAGACGGTCAATAGTCCTTGAAAAAAATATCCAAATCGGATAAATGAAAACGGCCATCATCGGTTTGGAAAGTGCGCTCAAAAGATAGCCCACCCGTACAAAGGGCATCCGTTTTCCAACTCTGTCGCTCCAGTTTCCAAAGTAGCCTTTGCTAAGTCCTGCGGTCGCTTCGGCAAGTCCTTCCAGAACACCTATTAAAAATATGGAAAACCCAATGTTTTGAAGGTAAACCGGAATAATGGGATACAGTATTTCGCTTGCGATATCGGCAAACATACTTACCAATGAAAGTATCCAGACCAGACGGGTTATATTTTTAAACATTAAAAGGTTGTTTTGCGGTTTTTTTTATATAGAAAAAATACAATTTGCTTATTGAATAGCCTAAACCTATTCCTAACAATGCGGCTACTATTACATCCCCCGGATAGTGAACGCCATTATAAATCCGACTGTAGGAAACCAGAAGTGCCCAAAAGCCCAATATCCATTTCAACCAGTTGAATTTTTTTGGTAAAATAAAAAATAAAAATGAAGCAAGGGCAAAAGCGTTGGCCGCGTGGGACGACACAAACCCATATTGACCTCCCGGCCCGGCTTTGCTCAAATGGATTAATCCTTCCAATGCCGGATTATGAGATGGCCGCAAGCGTTTTACCATATGCTTTATAAGGTGCGAGGCTATCTGATCTGCCAAAGTAATAAGAATCCCAATGGAAATGAAAATCGGGATACTCCATTTTTTGTAATGCCATATCAAAAGAGCTGCGATAGCAATGTAAAAGGGTACCCAAAACAGTTTATCACTTGCCCAATACATAATCGGATCAAAAAAAGCTTTGTGCTTTCCGTTAAGGTAAAGGAAAAGCTTAGTGTCAAGTGAGCTGAATTTTTCTATCATTATCAACTATTTTTGGGTGGTTGCCATAATTTTTCTTAGATCGTATATTGATAAAGCTTGACCTATTCAATTCTTTATTTTTTCAATTCAATTTCACTTTTTACCACTACGATTTTTGTTTCCTCAAGCAATAGCTTTTGATGTTGTAAGAATTCATTGATTTTTTCTTCTGTATCTGTGAGTTCTACCACGTGTGGATGTTTATAATGCCTTGTTTCACTAATTCCCCAGTGAATTTTTCCTTTTTCAAAATACCCTTTGCTCACGTTAAAATTCAACGCCTGATCTAAATCAAAAGCTTTGGCTTTTTTTATCAATTCTGAAGCAAAATCCCCGGCCTTCAACCTGTTCCAAAAAGAAAGGTTTTTGATTTTTTGACCGTATTCAAAGTAAATCCTGATGGTTATATGGTTTTTCATTTATTATTGTTTTTATTTCGTCTATGTTTAATTTCAGCTAATTGAAGGCCTTTTTCGCGGGTATATACCGGATGCTTGGGGCTTCCTATAATTTGGGAGGAATAAACCCCGGAGTGGCCGGAGAATAAATAAGCAGTACTACAAGCTAACGCTATAAAGACACCTGATTCTATTCCGAAAAGTTCTATTCCCATTACCGTACAGGCAATAGGTGTATTGGTTGCCCCGGCAAAAACGGCCACAAATCCCATACCTGCCAACAAACCCATTGGCAAAGGAATAAACCAAATCAAAACGTTGCCCAATGTAGCCCCGATATAGAACAAAGGGGTTACTTCACCTCCCTTAAAGCCTGCGCCAAGGGTAAACGAGGTGAATAAAACTTTTAATAAAAAATCATAAGAATTGAGATGAATATTAAAAGAATCGACAATAGTTGGAATGCCAAGCCCTATATATTTGGTGGTTCCCATAAAATAAATAGCGATTGCCAAAATAACCCCACCAATTACCGGTCGTAAAGGCGGATAATTGATATATTTTTTAAACAAATCTCCCCAAAAATGGGTCGATTTGGAAAACAGCATCCCTACCAGTCCAAAAATAATCCCTGCCAATAATGCCCATAACAAATTTGCCGGGTTCATATTAGCTACTTCGGTTATATGATATTGGGTATGGGAAACGCCCCAAATCCTGCAAAAATAATCAGCAAAAACAGCCGCCATAAAACTTGGGATAATAGCATCCAATCTTATACGCCCCAATACCAAAACTTCAAGGGCAAAGATCCCCCCGGCCAAGGGTGTTCCAAACACCGAAGCAAAACCGGCACTTATCCCGGCAATCAACACAATTTTACGGTTTCGTCTTGAAAGTTTGAACAGCTTCGTAAACCTGTCGGCCACTGCGCCACCTACCTGAACTGCCGTTCCTTCACGTCCTGCCGACCCCCCGAAGAAATGGGTGAGAACAGTTCCGAACAATACCAAAGGTGCCATCCGGAAAGGAATGATCTTTTTTGGGGAGTGAAATTCCTCCAACAATAAATTATTGCCCTTAACAACGCTGTTACCATATAAATGATAGGATAGCCCGATTATAAAACCACCTACGGGCAATAAGGCAATAATCCATAAATGGGATTCCCGCCAAGCCGTTGCCCATTCCAGGCTTAAAAGAAAAAACGCAGAAATACTTCCGGCAATGGCACCTATTAACAAGCAGATCAAGATCCACTTTAAAAGGTATAGCAGGGAGGGTATTTGTTCTATTGAGGCTAAAGATTCTTTAATTTTTTTCAGATTCATACGGCCTAATTAATTATTTTTAAAGGCTTTTATCCCCGTAAACACAGCTTCTTTGCCCAATTCCTGTTCTATCCTGATGAGTTGATTGAACTTTGCAATGCGCTCGCCACGGCTACCGCTTCCCGTTTTTATTTTTCCGGCTGCCGTTGCCACGGCCAAATCTGCGATAAAAGTATCCTCGGTCTTCCCGCTTCGGTGGGAAATGAAAAAACCGTATTTGTTCTTCTTTGCCAATGCTATTGTTTCTAAGGTTTCGGTAACTGTACCTATTTGGTTCAACTTGATGAGAATGGAATTACAGGCGTTTTTATCGATGGCTTCCTGTAACAGTCTTTTGTTGGTACACAGCAGATCGTCCCCGATCAATTCGATCTTGCTCCCCAGTTCATTTGTGAGGGTCCGCCATCCTTCCCAGTCGTTTTCCGCCATTCCATCTTCCAACGAAATAATGGGATATTGATCTACCCAGCTTTTCCAAAGATCAATGAGCTGGTCGCTTGAATATTTTTTTTGAGTGCTTTTAAATAAAACATAGTTCCCATCCTGCCATAGTTCGCTCGCTGCGGGATCCAAGCAAATGGAAATATCGATGCCCGGTTTATAGCCCGCTTTTTCAATGGCTTCAAGGATTACTTCAATCGCTTCTTCATTAGATTTTAAATTAGGTGCAAACCCGCCTTCATCGCCAACTCCGGTAAAGTAATTTTTATTTTTCAGGATACTTTTCAAGGCGTGGAAAGTTTCTTCTCCCATTCGGATAGCTTCATAAAAAGCGGGGGCGTTATGGGGGGCAATCATAAATTCCTGAAAATCCACATTGTTATCGGCGTGAGCCCCGCCATTTATCACGTTCATACAGGGCACCGGCATTGTGAATTTTCCATCGGTATTCAAATAACGGTATAAAGGCTCTTTCGAAAATGCTGCTGCCGCTCTGGCAAATGCCATAGAAACGGGCAGTATGGCATTGGCGCCAAGATTTGATTTGTTGGGGGTGCCGTCCAGTTCCATTAGAAAATTGTCCAACTCCTGTTGGTTATCGAACACTTTATTGGAAAGGGCCGGTGCGATAATTTGGTTAACGTTGTTTACCGCCTTTAATACCCCTTTGCCATTGTATCGCGTTTTGTCCCCGTCCCGGAGTTCAACAGCTTCCTTTTCCCCGGTACTTGCACCGGAAGGGCAGATGGCACGGCCAAAAAATCCTTTTTCTAAAGTAACTTCTGCTTCCACAGTTGGATTTCCACGGGAGTCCAAAACTTCCCTTGCAATAAGTTTTTGAATTTTCATAATTTTAGTTTTTAAATTCTTTTTGATAGTCTGTAATTGCTTGTTGAATAATTTCTTTCGCCATTGCCGCATTTTGAAATTCTTCCACCCGGACAGTTTTATTTTCCAGCTTTTTGTAATCCTCAAAAAAGTTTTTGAGCTCCAGGGCAAAGTGTTTGGGCAGTTCTGAAACATCGTTGATATGGTTTACGCTCATATCATTTTTCGCGACCGCGATTATTTTATCGTCGGCTTCGTCATTATCTATCATCCGCATTACCCCGATTACTTTGGCCTCCAAAATACAGAGCGGTTGCACATCGATTTGCGAAAGCACCAATATATCTAGAGGGTCGTGGTCCTCTCCTAAAGTTTGGGGGATAAACCCATAATTTTCGGGATAATTGACCGAAGAAAACAGCACCCGGTCCAACCGGAGCATCCCGGTTTCCTTATCCAGTTCATATTTAGCCTTACTTCCCTTGGGGATTTCAATAATGGCCTGAACCATTTCAGGTTGTTCGTTTCCGATGGGCACGTGGTGCCAAGGATTAAAGTTTTTCATATTCATATTTTTGTTAAAGTTATTCCCCCAAATACAGCTAATAAGCCAAGCGTGAAACTGCTTATTGCGTAGATGGCAAAAGTGAGGTAGTTGGAATTCTGAAGTAAAATTGTGTTTTCTAAAGTAAAGGATGAAAATGTGGTGAAGCCCCCGCAAAAACCGGTTGTAAGAAAAAGCCGCAGTTCCGGCGTGAGCCATTCAAAGCGTTGCCCAAGGCCAAAAATCACCCCGATCAACAAACAGCCCAATATGTTTGCCGCAAATGTTCCGTAAGGAAATGCAGAGGGGAAGTGTTTGGTCAACCATATTGCCGTGAGATACCTTGCAATACTGCCCAAAAAACCCCCAGTGCCCACCAATAAAAAAATCCTACCCATAACCGTTTTAGATTAAATTGAGTAGGAGTCATTAGCTTTTTGGGCGGTTTTGGCGAACTCCATCGCCTTTGTATGTTAAGTGTGCGAATTTAAGATTATTATTTGAAAATGCTTATTTTATTTCCAATTTCTGAAACGAATAACATTATTCTTGACCTGCTGATTGTTCAACAGTATTCTCGGCCAAAATGATTGACCCAAAAAATTTCGTTTTTAAAAAAGATAAGTAAAAAAAAACCACCTAGTTAAGACTGTTGAAATCCAGTAAGTTGATCAATTTATGTTTTAAAAATATTATTCTATGACCGTTTTAAAACTTACTTATATTAGTCCCTGTACGGCCTTAATTTTTAAATGGATCAGTAGCCGCCTTCCGATGAGTTTTTTATTAAAAGAAGAAAATTGCTGTATGTGATCAAAATCTATTTGTTACCGTGTCTTCCCAAAGAAAATGATTATACTATTCCCCGTTATTTATTTTCTTTAAAATCCCTTTAGAATTTTATATTACTTTTATTTTTTAATTATTAACAACAAATGAAATATTTAATTGCCGAAGACGAGAAAGATTTACAAATTTCCATCGCTAAATATTTAAGCAGTGATGCAAATATTTGTGAAACCGCATCAGATTATCTTGAGGCTTCTGAAAAATTAGAATTATATGAGTATGATCTTGTGATACTCGATATCAACCTGGTAACGGGAAGTGGTCTTGTCTTGCTCAAAAAACTTAAAAAGCAACATAAAAAATGCGGGGTTATTATCATATCGGCAAATAGTTCCCTGGACAATAAACTGGAAGGGCTCGATCTGGGTGCTGATGATTATATCACTAAACCCTTTCATCTTGCAGAACTAAATTCTCGTATCAAAGCGGTACTCAGAAGAGGACAGTTTGGTGGAAATGATACCATTACATTTAAAGAGATACGACTTGATACGTTGGCACGTAGTGCTTATGTAAACGATAAACCAATCACACTCACACGGAAGGAATATGACCTTCTGTTGTTTTTTATCATTAACCAAGGCCGAGTGCTTTCCAAGGCCATTATTGCAGAACATTTATGGGGTGATGATAGTGACTTACTTGACAATTTTGATTTTATTTATGTACACATTAATAATCTAAGGAAAAAGCTCACAAAAGAAGGGGCTAAATATATACAGACCGCCTACGGTAGCGGTTATAAATTTATAGCAGATTAGTACCAAAAGTAAAAATAAAACACCTCTTTTGAGAAAGGCATCTAAAACCTTTCTGATTACCAGTGTCATTATTATGACGCTTTCTGGTATTGGTCTTTATTTTTATCTGAAACAATTATTACAAAATGAGATAGAAGAAGAGCTCTTTTCAAATAAAGACCGTGTAGAACATTTACTGGAACAAAATCCTAATCTGTTAGGCGTCCCCCCAATAATGATGGCCGAAAAAACAGAAAAACCACACAAAAACATTCTCGTAGATACGCTTATCTATGATCCACTTCAAGATGAAATAGAGCTTTTTAGGCAATTATCTGGAACAAAAAACATCAATGGACAAGAATATAAGGTCACCGTGCGGTCAATGGTAATCGAATCGGAGGACATTTTATCTACCATTGTGTTTATGTTTTTGATGGTAATATTCCTTGCTTTTATTTTCTTGTTCTATCTTAACAAATCCCGGAATAAAAAACTTTGGAAGCCTTTTTTTAGTAATCTTGAACGGCTTAAAAAATTTTCCTTAAAGGCTGATAGCCCATTGACCTTTGAAGATTCTGAAATATTGGAATTTTACGAACTCAATAAAGAGATAAAAATACTGACATCAAAAATCCAGACAGATTATCGTAACCTCAAACAATTTACCGAAGATGTCTCTCACGAAATGCAAACACCACTAGCTATTATGCAAGCTAAAATTGATACGGTGATCAATGATGCCGAAATAAACGAAGTGCAATTCCATCAATTTTCCTCCCTACAATCTGATATTTCACGTTTAAAGCAGCTTAATAAGAAACTAATTCTTCTTGCTAAAATTGAAAACGATCAATTCACAGCGAATGAGACAATTTCAATTAATAATATTGTTGAAGAAACGATTGAAAACTTTAAAGAACTCACATCAATCGATATTCAGCTTAAGGAACAGAATACGATTAATATAATAATGGATCCTTCCCTTGCAACGGTTTTGTGCAACAACCTATTATCTAATGCAGTCAGACACAATCTTAATAATGATCGTATACTTATTACTATTTATGATACAAAGCTACAAGTCATAAATAGTGGAAATGAAACTTTAGACCGACCCGATCAGGTTTTTGAACGTTTTTATAAAGAAAGTAGGCGGAAAGACTCAACTGGATTGGGGCTTTCCATTGTTAAGAAAATTTGCGACTATTACGGGTTTTTGCCTTCATACCGTTTTCGGGCTTCAACAGAGTTACAGGAAGGACAAGGAAAGCATATATTTCAAATAGATTTCAATCTAAAAATGTAATTATCAGCAATAAGGGGAAAATTGCTACCAATAGAATCTCTTTAGAATCCCTTAAAGCCATCTTTAGAATTACAACGTAAGTTTACTCTATAACTAAAAAATATAATACAATGAAAAAAGCAATTTTAGGTATAGGCTTGCTATTTTTGGCCATTACCGCAGTAGCATTTACTACGAGAAACCAAGAGAAAGTACCCCAAACCGTAAAGAATGCTTTCGCTAAAAAATTCCCAACCGCAAAAAAGGTAGATTGGGGAAAAGAATCTAATGATGAATGGGAAGCCGAATTTAAAATGGACAATAGGGAATATTCCGCAAATTTCCTGCAAAATGGAACCTGGATGGAAACCGAGCACGAGATTGAAAAATCGGAAGTACCAAACACGGTAATTTCATCCCTTAAATCGAATTTCCCAGGGTATGATATTGAAAGTGCCGAAATGACCGAAACTACAGACGGCAAGTTCTACGAGTTCGAGATCGAAAAAGGAAATAGCGAAATGGAAGTGGTTATAGACAACAATGGCAAGGTGGTTAAAAAGTATTCCGAAGAAGATGAGGAAGTTGATGAAGATTAAATTTTTTCTTTGATTAAATTTGTAATGTCCAAATCTATACCTGATTTGGACATTTTTTTATAATTTGTTCTTAACCCAATTAACTGTTCTAATACTCCTTCTTCAAGTTTTATATTTGGATAGTAATTCAGTAATTTTTGAGCTCAATAATCGCCTTGGTTCTTAATTGATCACCTGAACGAGGAGGTTTTTCTTCAATTTTGATAGAGGTTTCAAGCAACCTTTCTATAACTGTTATTGCTTGCCCGTTTGTGTATTCCTTATCCGTTCTCAGATTGATGTCCTGACCGTTAGGTTTATGGCAATATTTTCAAAATAGGTAAATCTTAAAAATTGCTTTAGAATGCTTGTTTATTATTAAATCCATTTTTGAAATTAAACAATGAGCGAAACCTTTACCATTATAGTCCCTGTTTATAATGAAGAAGAAAATTTACGACGAGTTGAAAAAGAACTCCAAGAGTACATAGATTGCGCAGAAATACCTACTTCGGTTTTATTTGTAAATGATGGATCCAAAGATTCAAGTTTGAGCATTATAAGACAAATATGTGATCAAAGCCTTGTATTCAACTACATTGATTTTGACCAAAATTATGGTTTGAGTACTGCTATAAAAGCTGGATTTGACTATGCCGAGAGCTCGCTTATAGGCTACATCGACTCAGACCTTCAAACTAGTCCAATGGATTTTAATCTCCTGCTGGAATATATTGATGAATATGATTTAGTTACAGGAGTTCGTTCCAATAGAAAAGACAGTTTTACCAAAAACCTGTCCTCTATAATTGCCAATGGCGTACGCCGCAGTTTCACCCACGATGGTATGGACGACACAGGTTGTCCACTTAAAATTATTAAAAGAGACTGTGCCAAACGCATTACGATGTTTAAGGGACTGCACCGCTTTTTACCAGCAATGGTTCTCTTGCAAGAAGGAAAAGTGAAGCAAGTACCGATACAACATTTTCACAGGATTGCCGGTAAAGGGAAATTTGGTTTGTGGAACCGCCTGCTCGGCCCCTTAATGGATTGCTTTGCTTTCTTATGGATGAGAAAAAAATATATTAACTACAAGGTTGAGGATAAGGGGTGAATATTTGGTTGATATATAGTATTGGTTTTACTGCCCAACTCCTATTTTCAGGGCGCTCCATCTTGCAATGGGTTCTTTCTGAAAGGAACAAACGTGTGCTCACCCCGGTGCTTTTCTGGCAATTGAGCTTAATTGCATCATTTCTCTTATTTGTGTATGGTTATTTAAGAAATGATTTTGCGATAATGCTGGGACAGATTTTGACATATTTCATCTACATACGAAATATGCACTTACAAAATCAATGGATTAAATTTCCAAAGCTTTTACGTTGGTTCTTGTATCTATTTCCATTCATTATTCTCTATATTGGTTATAACAACAAAGTATATGACCGCGTTTTGTTGTTCCAGAATGAAAATATCCCATTTTGGTTATTGATACTTGGTATCATTGCACAAACAATCTTCACTTTGCGTTTTGTATATCAATGGTTCTACAGCGAAAAACGAAAAGAGTCTTAGCTCCCTATGGGCTTTTGGATATTAAGTTTAACAGGCTCAACGCTTATACTTTTCTATGCGGTTTTGCGAAAAGATCCTGTATTACTAGCAGGTCATTTACTCGGGATTTTTCTTTACACAAGAAATATTTTACTATTAAAAAAAGAAAAAACACTTCTTTAGATTTGCTTTAGATTCCGTTCAGGTTTTAATAAGAATCCCTTTCCACATTTGCATTCTAAAAATGTAGATGTGACGCTTAAAAATTCCACCGACCGTTATTACCTTTTATTTCTTTTTATAGCCTTTCTTATACTTATTATAGGATTGGGAAGTTATGGGCTTGCAGAAACCAGTGAAGCTCGTTATGCAGAAATAAGCCGTGAAATGTTATTGAACGGCGATTACCTTAACCCTGAACTGTTGGGAATTTTTCACTTTCACAAGCCCCCCATCACCTATTACATTACAACTTTGGGTTATCAAATTTTTGGTGTTAATGAGTTCGGCGCTCGCTTCTTTTTGCAAGTGGCCATTATCATTCAGTTGTTATTAATATATCGTTTGGCATATTTACTCTATAAGGACAAGCGTATTGCCTTCATAGCAGGATTAGTATATTTTTCGTTTCCAATAGTCTTAATTTCAAGCCGTAACCTGACCACCGATGCATTCCTGACAACTTTTATCCTTGGAGCTATATATTGTTGGCAAGTGTATGACCATAAAAATAAGACTGTCTTTTTATACTTTTTTTATACTCTCGTGGGGGTTGCCTTATTGACCAAAGGACCGGTCGCCCTTCTATTTGTTCTTGCTTATATCATTACCAGAAAATTGATTTATGGAGATGGGGCGAAAATTACCAACCACCACGTAATTGGTTTTGTATTGTGCGCCTTAATAGGGGCTAGCTGGTATATAGCAGTAATTATGGAGCACCCCAAAATTTGGGATTATTTTATCAATAAACAGCTTGCGGGGAGGATGACAGGTAACGCATTTAAGGAAAGGTCGAAACCTTTTTGGTACTATTTCCCAATTTTGCTTGGCCTGCTTTTACCTTGGTGCTTATCACTAATTTCAAACTTTAAAAAGTATATAAAATCATTTTTTGCAAAGCAGAAGGAAACCAAAGTGTTAATCTATTCAAGTGCTATTTTGTTTTTTTTATTTTCTGCATTCAGCACAAAATTGATACTGTACATCTTGCCAATTTTCTGGATGGTTGCAATAATTATAGCGGTCGGGTTACCTAAGATTTCCAATACTTCTAAAAATATCGTAAATCTTACTTATGCCTCATTATTGACAATGCTTTTTGTTGGTCTGGTTTTTAGCTGGATTTTCAAAACCAATATGGAAAATGTTTCAATAAAAACACTTATAGTAGCACTTATTTCCCTTATCATTTTTGGATTAGTATATCATTTTATTGAAAATGAAAAGTTTTATAAGCCCCCTGTATTGGCCGCAACATTTGGCGGTGCAATAATTTTGATTTCAACTTCTTTTATGTCACATAATAGTCCCGTGACCAATTCTACGAAAGATATGGTTAAATTCATAGACAATGTTTCCAACGAAAGGAACAAAACTATTTTAGTTTACGATTACCTTCTCTCGTCTATTCCGTTTTATACTAATGATACCTTAATAACCCTAAAATATTCCCATCATACTACCCAGCGCGAAACACAATTTGAAAATAATGACACTTACAAACAAAATCTTTGGGATATGCATAAAGAAACCGAAATAAATAAGCTTTCTAAAATTTCAAAAAAACACTCCACCTATCTCCTTGTTCGCAATAAACGGGATTTAGATAAAAAATTTTCCTTTTTAAAAGAAAATTTCGACAGCGAAAAGCACTATCAAAAGTGGACGTTATATTACCACAAATAGGTTTATAACACTTTAGATTTCCTTTAGATTCTCTTCAAATTTCAAAAAGATTGGTAGGTTATTTTTGGTCAAAATTAAAATCATAAGCCTATAGGCCAAAGGTTACAGTCGGCATAACACAATAATTGTTTCCAATATTATTTTAAAAAATATGGCATTACAAACAGAATTTAAGGTACAGGGGGATTTCCTTTTTAAGAACCGTAGCTATTTACCGCTACTTTTTCTGGCAGCGGGATTCGGCGTGTATCTATATGGGATATATTTTGAGCCACGGCAAGTTGAAAAAGTACCTGAAGGTTATTATCAGTTTACCTGTTTAATGTTGAGTCTCTTGGGTTTGCTTATTCGGGTAACCACTATAGGGTATACACCTAGAAACACATCTGGCAGAAATACAAAAAACGGTCAAATAGCAGATGAATTGAATACCACTGGAATGTACTCGCTCTTGCGCCACCCTTTATACTTAGGGAATTTCTTTATGTGGTTCGGGATAGCAATGCTTACTGGAAATATTTGGTTTACAGTAGCTTTCGTATTGCTATACTGGTTGTACTACGAACGCATTATGTATGCTGAAGAAAGCTATTTGATCAAAAAATTTGGCACAGATTACCTAAGGTGGTCAGCCATTACACCCGCTTTTATACCAAATTTTAAAAATTACCGCAAGGCAAAATACCCTTTTTGCCCTAAAAAGGTCCTGAAAAAAGAAAAGAATGGGTTCGCGGCCATATTTATTGTTTTCTGGTTTTTCGAATGGATTGGCGGTATGGTTGAAAAACAAAAAATAACCGTTGAATTTAATTTTTGGTTTTATGCTGCCATAGCAAGCTGTTTCATATATCTCATTTTAAAAATAATGAAAAAGGGAAGTATGTTGACCGAAACCAATGTTTAGTGATCTAAAGTTTAAAATATAAGTGTTATTGTTATGGATAATTTGGGATTAATAGAAAAAACGAGGGTTTATTGCAAAAGTACAATGGAAGCCAACAGATGTAAGTATCTACCCTTCCACAATTGGCAGCACGCCAAAGATGTTGCGCGTAATTCAAAATGGATAGCCCAACACGAAAACCTTCCTGAAGATATAATGGAAGAGCTGGCCATTGCATCTTATTTTCACGACCTGGGACATATTAATGGTGCTACCAATCACGAAGAGCTGAGTTGTGAATATGCCCGAAATTTCCTTTCTAATGAAGACTTTCCGGAGGAGCGTATTATTAAGGTCCTTAAAAATATACAGGCAACCAAAATGCCTCAAAATCCAGAAACCGTATCACAAAAAGTTATTTGTGATGCAGACCTTGCCCATCTGGGCAAAAAAAATTTTCTTGTTAAGAACGCAAAGATTCGTAAAGAGTGGGCTCTATTCAATAATCAAAAATTTTCTGATGAGCAGTGGGTAGTAATGAATATCAAATTCTTAAACAAACATAACTTTCATACAAACTACGCCAAGAAATCCTATTCTGCACAAAAGTTGAAAAACATAAATAACCTCAAACAACTTCTAAACTAATTTGGTTTCGATCTAATAATGATTTAAATATGCAGATTTTAAGATATTTCAGATTCCTAGAAGACAAAGAAAAAGCTTACCATTTATTAATTATATTAATTATCCTTTTTGCTTTATTTACGGCCCTTGTTTATTTTTTACCCACTACTTTTATAGACATCGAATTTTCTGAAGAAGTCCAAGAGCAAAGTAGCCCGGCTCTCAATTTTATTATGAAATCTATCAGCTGGTTTGGTAGTAGTACTGCCGCATTGGGTATTACTTTGGGTACCGCACTTTTATTTTTTATTTGTAAATTCAGGAAAGAAGCTTTATTCTCAGCTTCTACCCTAATAGTGTCCCTTCTTACTTTTGGAATTAAAGTTTTGATAAACCGGCCACGGCCAACTGCCGATTTGGTAAATATCATAGAAAAAGCACAACATCAGAGCTTTCCAAGTGGACATACTTCTTATTATGTGGCCTTCTATGGGTTTATAACTTTTCTAATGCTAAGGTTGACCAATATAAAAAGGATAATTCGTATCCCGGTGATAATATTATCACTTTTCTTGATTTTCACAGTACCATTTTCCCGCATTTATCTTGGGGCCCATTGGTTTACTGATGTCGCAGGAGGGTTCATTTTGGGACTTGTTGTTCTTTATGGTATTATACGCTTTTATATAAGGGAAAAACATTCCAGGAACAACAAGTATTAATTCTTAGAATAATATTAAAAAATATATGAACAAAATTTTTTCAATATTTTTCCTCCTATTGATTGCAGGTCAGCTCCAAGCACAGAAAACGCTCGGTTATTACCTGGAGACCGCAAGGGTCAACAGCCCTTTGGCCAATGATAATGAAAACAAGGCCAAAGTGAGCGAACTGGAAGCGGAACGGCTTTCGGCTGTTTACAATAGGCCCAAAATCGACCTGAACGGGAATTTTCTTTTTGCGCCAATCCTTTCTACAGAAAACAACAAAACCCGTTTTGAGGCAAATTCAAACGGCTCAACCGACTATTATGGGTACGATCTCTCAAGTACCAACGGTGGGCTTTATCAAGGCGTTGCCAAATTAACGCAGCCTCTGTTCAATGGGGGCAAAGCTTTTGAAAAACAGGCAGAAATTATTGCGGAGGTCAACCGCAATATGGCAAAACTCAATATTCACGATCTTGAAAAACTGGTTACCGACCAGTACATCCTCTGCCTCAAGGATAAAAACCAGATAGCTTTTGTCGATTCTATGCTCAAACTGCTCGACAATCAAACCAATCTGGTGAAAAAATTGGTCGATAATGCATTGTTGAAACCCTCTGACCTATCCTTGGTCAATATCGAACAAAAAAATTATAGAGGATTACGAACTACGTTCAAGGCGAATTACAGGAGCGACCTGATGGATTTAAATGTCCTTTCGGGCATTAAGGACACCACCTTGGTAGAATTGGAAAAGATTGACCTAAGTGTTCCTCCACGCGAAACAAATAATGCTTTTCTGGAAAAGTACAGGTTGGATAGCTTGAACCTCCTTGCAGGACAGGAGGTATTTGAGGCCAAATATAAACCACAGCTCAATTTTGTGGCTGATGCCGGGCTGAACACTACCTACGCCCCAGATATCCCCAATCGTTTCGGGCTAAGTGCCGGGCTGAACTTTACCTGGAACCTATTTGACGGCAGGCAAAAATCGATTGTTCAGAACAAGACGGATATCCAATTGCAAACGGTTTCCTTTTACAGGGAGAACTTCCTCAAAAAAAACGGGGTCAGAAAAAACAAGTTGTTGAACGAACTCAAATCCTATGAGGATAGGATGGCAATAGCCGAAGCCCAACTGGAAGAATATGATAATCTATTGACCAATTTTAGAAAGGAAATCCTTTACGGGCAACTTTCCATCATCGACTACATCACTACTTTAAAAAACAGGAATATGGTAGAGCGGGACTTTATACTCCTAAAAACAAACCGACTCCTATTGATCAATGCTTACAATTACTGGAACTGGTAAATAAACCCTTATGAAGAAACTATTTTTGATTTTAATGAGCGTTACGGCCCTTACCGCCTGTAAGGACAAAGCTTCAAACGAGGAAAAAAACACCGTTGAACCTAAAACTGCCGTGAAGGTTACCCGTATCCGCCAAGGTTCTGTTGAGGACAATCTGGAACTGTTTGCCACCACCGTTTATCTCAAACGCAATATCGCGACTGCCCCAATACCCTCTTATATAACCAAGGTCAACATCCGCTTGGGCGACAGGGTCAGCAAAGGCAAGGTCTTGTATGAACTGGAAAGCAAGGAACGCCGTGCCTTGGGCGAATCCATAAAACTCGATTCCTCGCTAGTAGGATTTGGGCTGATCAAGGTAAGGGCACAGGTTTCCGGAATCGTCACGACACTTGACAAACAGCAACCCGGTGATTACGTTCTGGAAGGGGCAAAACTCTGTACCATTGCCAAAAGCGGGGATATGGTTTTCCAGATCAACGTTCCTTACGAATATAACAGCTATGTTAAACAAGGCGAAAAGTTAAAGTTTGTACTCCCCAACGATTCCATAAGAATGGCCGAGATCACAACCACGCTGGCAGGAATGAGCGGCACCGCACAAACCCAAAAAGTATTGGCAAAGCCCGTTAAACCCATCTTTCTGCCCGATAGCCTAATCGTAAAGGCACTTTTTAGCAAGGGCAACAACGATAAAAAACAGATTGTTCCCAAAGCTGCACTCCAAAGTGATGAAATGATGAAGGATTTTTGGGTGATGAAACTTATCAATGACAGTACTGCGGTAAAAGTCCCGGTAACCGTGGGGAGCAAAGACCAGAATGAAGTAGAGATCCTTAGCCCGACCTTTAGAAAATCAGACCGCATCATTACAGCGGGGGCTTATGGTATGCAGGATTCAACCCTTGTGAAGATAACTGGTCAAGAGAAAATGTAAATCTTTCAATGCGCAAAATGAACAGGAAAAACTACTTTCAAATATTCTCAAAACCCATCATCTTCATTGGGCTGCTCTTCCTGATGGCCGGTATATTCTCGTATACCAAAATGCAGACCAACCTCTTCCCGGAAGTTCTTTTTCCGCGGGTCACTATTATTGCCGATGCGGGTCAACTCCCCGTTGACCGTATGATGATCACCGTCACCAAACCTTTGGAAAGTGCGGTAAAAAAAGTAAGGGGGGTCAATGTGGTAAAATCGAATACCAGTCGGGGAAGCGCAACGATCAGCGTGTTTTTTGACTGGGGGCTTGATACCTATACCACAAAATTACAGATGGAGAGCCGCATCAATGAGATAAAAAATTACCTGCCACAAGGGCTTACCCTTTCGGTAGAGGCGATGAACCAGTCCCTTTTTCCCGTGTATGGGTTTACTTTGGAAAGCAAAAATAACGGTTCGGTTGCCTTACGCGATAAGGCCAAACTGGTGGCACGGCCTATTTTTTCACAAGTAAAGGGTATTTCAAATGTTGTAGTGAGGGGCGGAAGGGCAAAAGAGTACGTGATCATACCCGATGCCGCCAAAATGTCGGCCGTGGGCGTAACGGTAAACAGTTTTGTTACCGCATTCAACAACAATAATTTTGTGCTCTCGAACGGAAATGTGGCCGATTATGACCGTTTGTACCTGACCCTGACCGATACGCGCGTCAAGGATGTCGAGGAGCTAAAAGACATCATCATTAAAAACGATGGCCAACGCATTTTAAAAGTAAAAGATCTGGCCACCGTAGAGATACAGGAGCAAAAAGAATTTGTAAAGGTCAATGCAAACGGGGAAAGGGCGGTCTTGATAGACCTTGTGAAACAACCGGGCGTCAACCTTGTTGATTTTGCCAAAAATGCGGATGAAAAGGCCAAGGAGATCAGAAAGCTTTTACCGGACGGCTATGAACTAAAACCCTATTACAATCAAAGTGCCTTCGTGGGGGACAGTATTGATAGCGTTATCAAGACCATTTATGAAGGTCTTTTCTTGGCCGTCATCGTAATGATCTTTTTCTTAAGGTCGTGGCGGGCAAGTTTGGTCGTGATGCTCACTATTCCGGTCACTGTTACCTTTACTATCTTGGTGCTGTACCTGTTCGGGATTACGATAAACGTGATGTCGCTGGGTGCGATCGCCGCTTCCATCGGGCTCATTATCGATGATGCCATAGTCATTATAGAACAGATTTACCGAACCCACGAGAATAATCCCGAAAAAGATCGTTTTACCGTTGTAAAAGAGTCCATACACCTTTTATTTCCAGCAATGATAGGCTCTTCCTTGGCCACTATTGTGATTCATTTTCCATTTGGTCTGATGAGCGGTCTGGCGGGTAGTTTCTTCAAAGAACTTTCGGACACAATGCAGATCACTATGGTCTGTTCCTTCCTTGTCACTTGGCTTTTGCTCCCGGTACTGCACTTGATCATTGGTTATAAGAAATCTTTAAAGCCCCATCACAATGATGAGGAAAAGTCCATAAAAAAGCTTCGGTGGCTTACCTGGTTTTTCGATAAGCCCATTATTACGGGCGTTTTCATTTTGTTCTTGGGGGTTTCGGCTTGGTTGGCATCAGGTGCGCTGGAGACAGGTTTCCTTCCAGCTTTGGACGAAGGCACCATTGTCTTGGACTATTTTTCCCCGCCCGGCACCAGTTTGGAGGAAACGGATCGTTTGAACCGGCAAATGGAAGCTATTATTTTGGCCAACCCCAATGTGGATACCTATTCTCGCAGAACCGGTATGCGTATGGCCTTCCGTACCGTAACGCCCAACTACGGCGATTACCTGATATCCCTGAAAACCGACCGCACCAAGACTACCGAAGAGGTCATTAGTGAGCTAAGGGAAAAAATAACGGCCTCGGTACCGGTGATGAACGTATCCTTTGGTCAGCGGATCGCCGACCTTCTGGGCGATTTGATGAGTACTTCGGAACCTATTGAAATAAAATTGTTCGGGGATAATTACAATATCCTTCAGCAAAAAGCCGAGGAAGCGGAAACTATAATCAAAGGCATTCCAGGACTTGCTGACATCAATAATGGTCTGATCACGGCGGGGCCTTCCCTGGTCTTTGTTCCCGATCAGGAAAAACTGAGCCAATATAACATCCCGCTTTCAGACTTCCAAAAACAGCTCACGGCCTACACCGGGGGAGTTCCCTTGGGCCTAAATGCCGCCAACCAACCCACGCCCTCGCCGGCACAGGCAGCTATGACGGGCGGCCTGCAAATAGGGGAGCTACAGGATGGGGAACAAATGCGGAGGATATTGCTCAGGTTTACGGACTTTGACAAGAATGACGTTGAAAAACTTAAGGAACAATTGATTTTTCTTCCGAATGGAACTACACGTCCGCTATCATTTTTCAGTAAAGTAGAAGTTGTCCCCGGGGAGATCGAGCAAAAGAGGGAAGACCTTAAATCGGTCATTGGCCTTACGGCAAGGCTCGATAATCGGGATCTGGGGAGCGCAGTTTCGGAAATCCAACAAAAGCTCAAAGAAAATCTGGCGCTGCCTAAGGGCTATAGCATTGTTTACGGGGGTGCCTATGCAGAACAGCAACAGTCCTTTAATGAACTTTTGCTTATTCTGGCAATGGCATCGCTCTTTGTGTTTGCTGTGATCCTGTTCCTTTTTAAGGATTGGGGGATCGGCCTGATCTTGTTGTTTATTTCCGTAATGGGGATTTCGGGGTGCATATTGGCCTTATTTATTTTCGGCATTCCGTTGAACGTCAGTAGTTATACGGGCATTATAATGATCGTAGGGATCATTGCCGAGAACGGGATTTTTACCGTCAACCAATTTAAACAGAACCTATTGAAAAGTAAGGATATTGATTGGGCTATAAATTATGCGACCGCCCTTCGTCTCCGGCCTATACTAATGACTGCCTTGGGGGCTATTTTAGCCTTGATGCCACTTGCACTCGGCATTGGTCTCGGTGCACAGATGCAGCAACCTTTGGCAATTGCCGTAATCGGGGGTTTTGTTGTTGGCCTGCCCTTATTGCTTTTCGTACTTCCCAGCCTGATTAGGGTTTTGTATAGAAAGAGAAGGCTGTGAGAATAAATTCAATCAAAATAGAATGAAAAAGATGTCTGTGAAAAATTAAAACCTATGGGATAAACTTTGCACACCCTATGCATCACAATTTTGTTATCTTTGCAACGTGAAATTACTAACATTCATATTCGGTTTATATGTGCTAACGCTCAATGCGTTTCCCTGTACTGATGTTAGTGCGGATGTGGTTTCCGATAATTCTCAGACCGTGGTCGTAGCCGCTTCAAATTTGGATCATAACCATAGCTTGTCAGATACTTGCCCCCCTTTCTGTACCTGCCATTGCTGTCACGTACATACGGTGGAATTTGCTTCAGCGAATTTTAAGCCAATTAATACAGAAATATCTTCTAAGGTTTTCCTTCATTTTGATAGTTTGGGCGAAGAGCCTATTTCGTCCCTTTTAGATCCTCCAAGAGTTTAATTCATTTTTTATAGGATAGCTATGCTATATCCTTTTTCGACAGGTCAAGATTCTTTTGGCCACTCTTTTACATTTCAAAAACTGAATTAAATTTTCAACTTTTATGATCAATAAAATCATCGCTTTTTCCATCCGGAACAAGCTTATCGTGGGACTGATGGTACTCGCACTCGTGGGAGTGGGCGTCTATTCAATGTCCACCATTAACCTGGGCGCACAGCCCGATATTACCAATAACCAGGTACAGGTTATCACACAGTCGCCCAATCTGGCCACCGAAGACATCGAGCAATTTGTAACCTATCCCGTAGAGTTGGCGATGGCCAACCTACCGGGCGTTACAGAAGTAAGGTCTATCTCGCGTTTTGGGCTTTCGGTGGTGACCATTGTTTTTAAGGACGATATGGGCACGTACCTGCCCCGCCAACTGATTTCTGAAAAGCTCAACGAAGTAAAATCCGAGATTCCCGAACAATTCGGTAGTCCTGGAATGGGGCCGATCACCACCGGTCTGGGCGAAATCTATCAATATTCCCTAGTACCACAAGAAGGCTATGAGGATAAATTTTCTCCGACCAAATTACGAACCATACAGGACTGGATCGTAAAACGCCAATTGGCCTTAACGGAAGGTGTTGTGGAAGTCAATGCTTTTGGTGGGAAGATCAAGCAATATGAAATTGCCATCGATCCCGCCAAACTCAATGCGATGGATGTAACAATGACGGAAGTCTTTGATGCCCTTCAGGAAAACAATGTGAATACCGGGGGCGCTTACATCGAAAAGAACAAAATGGCCAATTTCATCCGTGGGGAAGGTTTGGCACGTTCGCTGGACGATATCCGTCAGATCGTGATAAAAAACGAAAATGGCCTGCCTATTTTAGTGAAAGACGTTGCCGAAAAAGTACATTTTGGGAGCCAAGTCCGCTACGGTGCCTTTACGCAGGATGGTCAAGAGGCTGTAGGGGGAACAATTATGATGCTGCGCGGTGATAACCCCAATTCAGTCGTGAATACCGTTAAGGACAGAATTAAAGAAGTACAGAAATCTTTGCCGGAAGGATTGAAGATCGTGCCTTTTTTAGATCGAAGCGAACTCATCGGAAGGACTACGGCAACCATAGAGAAAAACCTTATAGAAGGGGCACTTATCGTGATTTTTGTACTGGTGCTGCTCCTCGGTAGTTTCCGTGGAGGATTGGTTACCGCTTCGTTAATTCCGCTTTCCCTGCTGTTTGCCTTTATTTTGATGAAAGCTTTTGGGGTCTGGGCCAACCTGATGTCCCTCGGGGCAATCGACTTCGGTATCATTGTCGATGGTGCTGTGATTATTGTGGAGGGAACGGTACACGAGATTGAAAAACGCATTAAACGTGGAAAACAGAGTTTTAATCAGTCCGAAATGGATGAAGTGGTCTATGATGCGAGTAGTACCGTAATGAATTCGGCCTTCTTTGGACAGATCATTATCCTGATCGTATTTACACCTATTTTATTCCTGACCGGGATCGAGGGCAAAATGTTCCGCCCTATGGCATTTACCTTCGGGTTTGCAGTATTAGGGGCGATTATATTATGCCTTACCTACGTACCGATGATTGCCTCGCTTACAATGAAACCGGCGACGAAAAAGAAAAATTGGTTTCATAAGATTGAAGATAAAATCTCGGGCTTTAGCAACGGGATGATGAGCCGTATCAACAACGGCTATCGGCCGGTAATCCTGAAATCCCTGAACCACCGCATTATCGTACTGGTCATCGCAGTTGTACTGCTTGTCGGTGCCGGATATTCTTTTAGCCGAATGGGCGGGGAATTTATCCCAAGTATCGATGAAGGCGATATCGCAATGCAGGCCTTGTTAAGGCCGGGAAGTTCTTTGACCGAATCCATCGAGACTTCAAAGAGGATAGAGAATATTGTGCTGGACAACTTTCCCGAGGTGGAAACGATGGTGGCCCGGATCGGGGTGGCCGATATCCCGACCGACCCGATGCCAATGGATATTGCCGATTCCTACATTATTTTGGACAAGGACAAGGATAATTGGACTTCGGCGGAAACAAAAGAGGAATTGATCGAAAAAATCAAAGAAAAATTATCGGTCGTTCCCGGGGTCAACTTCGTTTTTAGTCAGCCCGTGGAACTGCGATTTAACGAACTGCTTACCGGTGTTCGGGAAGATGTAGCGATTAAATTGTATGGTGAAGATCTTGATGTTTTAACTGAAAAGGCTTCTAAAATGGCCAATATAATCAAGACCGTGCCCGGTGCCGGCGATGTGAACCTGGAGGCCACCTCGGGACTGCCACAAATGACAGTTCGATTTAACCGAAGAAAGGTAGCCCAATACGGCCTGAACATCCAAAAACTGAACCAGTACGTAAGCACTGCTTTTGCGGGGAGTTCCGCAGGGGTCATCTTTGAGGGCGAAAAGCGCTTTGATATGGTTGTAAGATTGGACAAGGAACATCGCCAAAGCATCGATAATCTAAAAAACCTATTGATCGACCTGCCCGGTGGAAACCAGATCCCCATAAAAGAGGTGGCCGATATCAGTTACCAACCGGGACCGATGCAGATTTCCCGGGACAATACCTCTCGAAGGATTTACGTAGGGGTGAACGTACGGGGTCGAGATGTAGAATCAATGGTGCACGATATCCAGGCAAAAATGGATGAGCAATTGGATCTGCCGCCCGGCTACCATATTGAATACGGCGGTGCTTTTGAATGTAAATTCCTGTAAAGTTGACCCACCCATTCCTGTTTAAATTGAGCATAGTAAAACAGGTTCTAAAAAGAGCAGTTTTGTGCTTATAAAAATATAAAATTTATCATTGTTTTTTTCTTTTTTTTCTCATGGATTCACCTTTAAGTTCCACTCTATGTGCTGCATGTACCAGTCGATCTAAAATAGCATCAGCAATAGTTTGTTCTCCGATAATTTGATGCCATCCCATAATTGGTAGTTGTGAGGCTATGATAGTAGCACGTTTTCCATGTCTATCTTCGATGATTTCCATAAAAGCTTGTCTTTTATTAGTATCAAGTTCTTGAAGTCCAAAATCATCAAGAATGAGCAAATCCTGTTTTTCTATTCTATCGATTTCTTTCATGTATGAACCGTCTGCTTTAGCTAGTTTGAGTTTAGCAAAAAGCTTATTGATATTGTAATATTTGACTTTATACCCTAGAGAACAAGCTTGGTATCCAATAGCTGAGGCAATAAAGCTTTTACCAACACCTGTGCTTCCTGTAATGAGTATGTTTTCCTTGTTTTTAATAAACTCGCACGATGTGAACCTAATTAATAGGTTTTTGTCAATCATTCGGCTGGATTCAAAAGATATCTCTTCTACAGAAGCTTTATATCTAAACTTGGCTGCTTTGGTTAATCGTTCTATTTTTCTATTGTGTTTATCATCCCATTCAGATTGTAATAAATACGCTACTAGCTCATCATTAGTATATGCTAGATGATTTGCTTCTAGTGTTGTCGTAAAGGCTCTATGCATGCCATATAGCCTTAGTTGTTTCATTTGTTGTAATGTTTGGTCATTCATAATTTATAATGATTTAATTATTTATAATAATCGCCCCCTCTGATGTTTCCATGCTTAGGGATTGTAGATTCTGTATTGGTATCTTCCTGTATAAAATCCAATCCTTTTTCAAGAATACTTTTAACACTTTGATAATTGATGCGTTCATAATCTAAAGCTCGTTTACAAGCATTATCAAGACGTTCATTCCCAACTTTTTTAGCTAGCCCTAATACACCAGCACAAGATTTATAGGATTGTTCAGGATGTTGTCTTTTTCCTAATAATAAAGTGATGAAAGTTTTACAATGGCCTCCAATACCTTCAGCCCAATTTAAAAAGGTGTCAGGATTCCAATCAGCTACATAACGATGTGTTGAAGGCATATGCTCGCTATCGGTAGTGTAACCATGACGTTTTAAGCCTCTTTTATGAACAGCAATCCGTTTTTGCTTATAGTAAATTTCAACGGTGTCTTTTGTATAAATGATGCGAACCTTCTTTCCTATATAACGATAAGGAACGCTGTAATAATGCTTATCTTTATTAATGTGGATATGAGAGGTCTTATATACTGTTCCCATTAGGTAGGCACGTAGTTGATATTTATCTGTAGGCAATGGCAATAATTCTTCTTGCTCCAAAGATGTAAATAAATCTAACCTAGAACAGTCCCTTGCTTGAAAGTTAATTTTATTATGCTTCCCCGTGAGTTCTAATACAGCTTCATTTAAAGCACTTAAGGTATAATAATCATTCCCATTTAATGGAGCAAAAACTCTTGTGTAGATAATCTTTACAGCATTTTCTACTAGTGCCTTATCTCTTGGACGATAGGTTCTTGTTGGAAGTATCGTGGTATCATAATGAGTTGCCATAGCCAATAAACTCTCATTAAGGATAGGCTCATACTTGCTACTTTTTGTAACAGCTGACTTTAAGTTATCAGTTACTATTGCTCTAGGAACGCCTCCGAAAAAATGTAATGCACCTACTATGCACCCAATAAAATCCTCTCGTTTTTGTGAACGACAAGCTTCTACATAGGTATAGCCGCTTGCTCCTAGTACAGCAATAAATACTTCCATTTCTTTTAGTAAACCAGTAGCGGGATCTATGATAGCTAATTTCTTTCCTGTGAAGTCCACAAACATTTTATCCCCAGCCTTATGGTTAAATCGCATGACTGGATTTTGAGTACGAGACCAAACTCTATACAAATGACAAAATCTAGAATAAGAGATAAATACCTTTTTATTTTGATAATAGTCCTCCCAGATCATGTAACGAGTAACTCCAACCTTTTTAAGGCGTTTGCTTACCTCTGGGTATAACTTAAAAACATACTCATGACGAGTCGTTATGTGGGTCTCATCAATATGCAATAATATACGTAAATCTTCAAAACCAAGCTTATCAACCTCTTCACTTGTAAGCTTGCTCTTTAGTAATAATTCGATGTATTTGCGAACAGTATTCCTGGATATACCAAGTTGTTTACTGATGCTCCGCTTACTAACTCCTTGAGTATGTAAACGATATAGTTGTTTGATTTTTCGCATGTCTAAATGTATGTTTGCCATGGTTATTTTTCTTGATTATAACCATACAAGTTATTTAATACATGCTCTTTCTAGAGGTGGGTCAATTTAGACAGGAATACCCGGGTCACTTTAAATAGGATTCAGTGGGTCACTTTCGCAGGATTACATGGGTCAGTTTGGCAAGAATTTCCATTTGAAAACCTGCAACGGGCGAAAGACCGTTTAGTCATTGTGGTTCCCATTGCTTTGGCGCTTATTTTCCTATTACTCTATTTTGCGTTGGGTTCGTTATCACAATCCATTATGATCTATATGGCGGTTCCCTTGGCGGCCATCGGCGGGATTTTTGCGCTTGCCATACGTGGGATGCCCTTTAGTATCTCCGCGGGTGTTGGTTTTATCGTACTCTTCGGGGTTGCGGTATTAAACGGCCTGGTACTCATCAGTAGATTGAACTCATTAAAAGAAGAAGGTGTTATGGATATACAGGAACGTATTTTAATAGGGACACAGGAACGGATCCGTCCCATTTTATTGACGGCCCTGGCCGCAATAATGGGCTTTTTTCCGATGGCACTTTCCCACGGGGCGGGTGCTTCGGTACAGCGACCATTGGCAACGGTTGTCATTGGCGGATTGATAACCGCGACCTTGCTTACGCTTATCGTAGTTCCCATTTTATACAGTTTTGTTGAAAAAACTGGAAAAAACAACAACGGAAAATCGGGTAAAGTTGCTATAAACCCTGCCCTGATCGCCGTTTTATTGGGTCTTATATCAATGGCCATCCCGGCAAGTGCAAGTGCGCAAACGCAGGATAGCCTCCAGCAAAATGCGCCCCGGCAGGATAGCCTTCAGGTTGAACAAGGGTTTACCCCAATTTCTTTACAGGATGCGGTTGAAAAAGCCAAAGCGAACTATCCCAAGTTAAAAGCGGCCCAATTGGAAATAGAGAATCAACAGGCTCTGAAAAAAACGGCTTGGGATTTGGGAACTACTAATATTTTTACGGGCGGTGAAGAGTTGCCGGACAGTCCCAATGGCGATGAAGGTATTTATACCACCATTGGCGTCCAGCAGCAGAATATCGATGTGTTCAGTATCGGTGCCAAAAATAGGGTACAAAATGAGAAAATTGCCCTAAGTGAAACGGCACTCGATCTAACCTCCCTTCAAGTCGAACGGGAAGTGAGCAAGGCCTGGGGCGATGCCTACACCTCCAAACGGAAGTACCAATTGTATGTGGAACTCGATTCCATTTTTAGCGATTTTGAACGGGCGGCGCGTATCCGTTATGAGACCGAGGCTTCCTCGAAGCTGGAATATTTGGCCGCCACCAATCAGGCCCGGCAGGTAAGCCTTCAGAAAATGCAGGTCTATCGGGATTATCTGGGCAATCTGCAAAAACTGAATTTATGGCTGGTGAGCGATACGCTCTTTACCGTTGCGGATGCAGGTGTAGATGAAATGGACACGCCCATACTACAGCGAAAGGATTCGATCACGAGCCACCCGATGCTGCAATATTATGAGCGGCAGATCGAGGTGGCCGATGCCGAGCGTAATCTCAGCAACAAAGCGTTTTTCCCAAAGTTCAACGCACAATATGGGCGGCAGAAAATTGCGGGACAGAACGGATTCTTCAACTTTCAGGTCGGGATTTCCATTCCGCTCTTTTTCGGCCCTGAACTGGGGCAGGCGCAATCGGCCAAAATACAGACCCAGATTGCGGAGCAGAATTTCAGGGAAAAACAGCTTCAGGTCAATTCAAAATATAAGGACCTGCAACAGGACTATCTAAAATGGCTGGAATCTTGGCAGTACTATGAACAGGAAGCCCTTCCGCTGGCCAAAGAGCAACGGGACGGGGCGGTTTTTGCCTATAAAGAGGGCGGTATCGATTATACCACCTTTCTGCAAACGGTACGCGACGCCATAGGCATTCAAAGTAAGTCCTGGGATGCACTTAACAATTATCTGAGATCAAAATACGAACTGGAATTTTTCCTCAATTCCGCTAAACAATAAAGACAGAAACTATGAATTTCAATATAAAATCAATTTTTTACGCAGCCCTGGTCCTATTCAGTTTAAGTTCCTGTAAACAGGAAAAAACCGCTGAAAGTGGGCACGAAGAGCATAATGAAACAGCTTCTGCCGAAAATGGTGGCGAGCATCAGGAAGAAAGCGCAGGCCTCGAGGGCAAAAAACTGCACCTGTCCCAACAAAAGTTTGAAGCGATGGGATTGAAGGTGGATAGCCTGCCCACCAAGAGCCTTACTGGGCTCGTGGAGGCCAACGGGCAATTGGAAGTGCCCCCGCAAAATGAAGCTGCCGTTACCGCAATTATTGGAGCCAACGTGACGAGCATAAAGGTCATTGAGGGCGATAAGGTGAGCAAAGGGAGCATTTTGGGGTATTTGAGCCATCCCGATCTTATCAAATTGCAGACCGATTATTCCAATGCCTATAATCGGATGAACTTTTTAAATAAGGAATATGACCGTCAAAAACGCTTGTACGATGCCGAAGTGGCTTCCGGAAGAAAATTTCAGGAAACTGAATCGGAATACAACAGTATGAAGGGGATGGTTAAGGGGCTGGAATCCAAGTTACGCTTATTTGGAGTTAGTCTGGACCGCATCAGGAACGGGAATGTTTATAGCCAAGTTCCCGTGGTAAGCCCAATCAACGGTTACGTGGAAAAAGTGAATATTAAAGTGGGACAATTTGTCCAGCAACAGACCGAAATTTTCGAGATCGTGAATACCGAACATATCCACGCCGACCTTATGGTATATGAAAAGGACGTCAGCAAGGTTAAAGAGGGACAGACGGTGGAATTTAATATCGAATCCCTTCCCGAATCCGATCTGAGTGCAAAAATTTATTCCGTAGGAAAAACATTCGAGCAGAATCCCAAAGCGGTTCACGTGCACGCTGAGATCGAGAAGAAGCAGGGCAATCTGTTTCCTGGTATGTACATTACGGGTAAGATAGCCACTTCAGAGAATCAGGTACCCGCCCTTCCCGAAGAGGCGATCATTACCGAAAACGGGGAGCCGTACATTTTTACGGCCAAAAAGGTAACCGAAGGTGGCGAGGAAGAATGGGCGTTGAGCCCCTTAAAAGTCGT
Source organism: Galbibacter orientalis DSM 19592 (assembly GCF_000260115.1). Lineage (GTDB taxonomy): Bacteria > Bacteroidota > Bacteroidia > Flavobacteriales > Flavobacteriaceae > Galbibacter > Galbibacter orientalis. The sequence continues at coordinate 2,071,041 of NZ_JH651379.1, forward strand.
AACCGGCCAAGAAGATGATGGATGGGTTGAGATTAAACTATTACAACCTTTGCAGTCCGGCGAAAAAGTGGTCTGGAACAAGGCATATTACCTGATCTCGGAAATGAAAAAAGGGGAAACAGAACACGGGCATTAAATTTATCATTAGCTGGGCTTGCCAAAGACTGTTTGTCAATAGGTTAGTAAAGATTTTGGTAAGTCCTGTTTTTACAAAAAAGTTTAACAGATAAAATCAGAAAAATGAAAGAAATTAAAGCATTTATAAAGCCCAACAGGGTACAAAAAACAATTGAGGCATTGAGTGATGCCGGATTCAAAAGTATGACGCTCTCACAAGGCGAAGGTACGGGCAGGTTCAAAGCTAAAGGAGCTTCCCCGTCTTTGGACTTTCATATAACCGATAGCCCGGTGGTCAAACTGGAACTGGTGTGCCAAAACGAAGAAGCGAAAAGGGCCATTGATATTATTATTGAAAATGGAAAAACACCAACCCCCGGTGATGGGATCATCTATCTTTCCAATGTAGAAGATGCTTTCCAGATCAAGACCGGAAAGTCGATAAAGCAATTTCAGAAGTAAAATGCATTGAAATATGAGTGAAATCGAAACCCTTCTGAACAAGCATAATGTGCGGCCCACCGCAATGCGCATCCTTATTTATAAGTTTATGGCGAAAAAGGAAAGGGCCGTAACATTGACCGAGATAGAGCAGGCCTTTGTTAAATCGGACAGGGCTACGCTATCCCGAACCATTAAAACCTTTGAGACCAATGGAATTGTACATCAAATAGACGATGGCACCGGCATACCCAAATATGCCCTCTGTGAAAGCGGGTGCAATTGTGAGGTAGATCAGGATTTGCATATTCATTTTCATTGTACCAACTGTGATGAGACGGTTTGCTTAACCGATCATAAAATACCCCACATCAACCTGCCGGAAGGGTATATGGCCGAAAATGTCAATTTGGTTGTTAAAGGTATATGCGAAAAATGTAGTGTCGTTTGATTATTTAAAGATGAAAGAAGCTGAAAAAATACTTGCTGGCAAAGGGATTAGACCTACCGAAACGAGGTGTACTATTTATAAATACCTCAAAAGGAAGTTTTATGCCATAACATTAAGGGAAATAGAAAAGACTTTCATCAAAAAAAACGATGATAATAAAACAGCGGACAGGACAACAATTTTTAGAACCATAAAACTATTTCAAGAAAAGGGAATAGTACATCAAATAGATGACGGAATGGCAGTCGCCAAATATGCGCTTTCCGATGAAAAAGGTTTGGATCTTCACCTGCACTTTCATTGTACACATTGCGGAAACACATTCTGCTTGCCCAATAAAGTACGCCGGGATAGTCTGCCGGATAAGTATGAAATAACCGATGTGAATTTAGTTATAAAAGGCCTGTGCATAAAATGTAGAAAAGCAAAAAACACAAAACGGAAAACGGATCAATCAGATTATAAAAATTTAAAGTTATCGCGTTAAAAATCAAATCAGATATAAACAAAACACCGATGGAAAATTATTCAAATGTCTTGATGTACGGTGCTATTGCCCCAATTGCGCTATTGCTGGGTGGAATCGTTTCCATTTTAAAAAAACCAAATGTCCAAGTACGGAGTGCTATCCTACATTTTGCCGCAGGGGTGATATTCTCGGTGGTTTCAGTTGAAATCCTTCCGGAAATTATGGCTAAGCACGACGTTCCGGAAATTGCAATCGGTTTTGGTGCAGGTGTACTTCTAATGCTGGGGATTCGCTATTTTTTAGAACCTCAAAAAGAGCAAAAGAAAGAAACCGGATTCCCCACAGCTTTTATACTGGTAATCGCGATCGACTTGTTGATCGACGGGGTGCTTATGGGCATCGGTTTTGTCACCAATCAGGAGACCGGAATTTTTTTAGCCGTGGCAATTTCTGTGGAACTGCTTTCATTGGGGATGGCCACCTCCATCACGCTGGGAAACGCTAACATCAACCGCAAAAAAATAATCTTTACCATACTTGGGTTATCCATTTTGGTTTTTGGAAGTACCTTGTTGAGTGCTGCCTTATTGGCGGGGGTTTCGACAGGTTTTCTGGAAATCATTTTGGCCTTTGGATTGGCTGCCCTATTGTACCTGGTTACCGAGGAATTGTTGGTGGAGGCGCACGAAAGCAAGCAAAATATTTGGTTGACCGCCGCTTTCTTCGGAGGCTTTTTGTTGTTTATGCTGCTGCCGGGAGGTTGATGAAATCGACGATAAACACTCCCGAATGAATATGAAGTAAATAAATATAAATCTGATTTTAAAACGGAGGTGGAAAAAAGGAAATTTAATCATATCGTTCTAAATAATAACGTAATAAGATGGACTCGATGTTCGAAGATTTTAAAACAGACCTAGATTCCCTTAATCCCCTTGTTAGGAAAAAGGCACTGGAAATTGCCAAACAACTGGTGTTAAAGAAAAACTATACGGAAAAAGAAGCTATCACTAAGGCCATTATAAAAGCAGAGGAATGGTTTTACGATTTAGAAGGATAATAATCACTTAACACCTAAAAAAAATGTTACATATAATCGAGTTGGAAGAAAAAAATATTGTTGCAACAAAAGCGACCGGCACACTGGGAAAAGAGGATATAGAAAAAATCTATCCGCTTATCCACGCTATACTGGACAAGGGAATGAAGGTTCGGTGGTATTTTGAAATGGAAGATTTTACAGGCTGGGATTTTCCCGGGTTATGGGAGGACCTGAAAATGGACACGGCCCACGCAAAAGATTATGAAAAAATAGCGATGGTGGGTGAAAAAAAATGGCAGGATTGGATTGCCCAATTTATGAAACCGTTTACCAACGCGGAGATCAACTATTTTGATTTGGAAAATAGGGAAATAGCTAAACAATGGATAAAAAAATAAAATAGATAATTATGGCACACGATCATTCACACGGTTCACAGAACTACGGAAAGGCTTTTGGTATAGGAATAGCACTAAATAGCATCTACGTTGCAGTAGAACTCTACTACGGATTTGTGGCAAATTCTTCCGCGCTCTTGGCGGATGCAGGCCACAATGCAAGCGATGTATTTAGTCTGATACTTGCTTGGGCGGCAATTAAAATAGCCACAAAAAGACCCTCAAAACGCTATACGTATGGTTTACGAAAAACCACTATTCTCGCCTCAATGATCAATGGCCTGATTATTATTGCAGCTGCGGGACTGATCGCTTGGGACGCCATTCAAAAATTCCAAAATCCAGCAGAAATTTCCGGTAACATCGTAATGATTGTAGCGGCTATTGGTTTGGTGGTAAACACCGGTACGGCTTTCCTTTTTTGGAAAGGTTCAAAAGGCGATTTGAACATACGTGGTGCATTTTTACATATGGCCGCCGATGCCGGGGTAACTTTAGGAGTGCTTCTTGGTGGACTTGCCATTAAATACACAGGATTAACGTGGATAGACCCTGCGCTTAGTTTGGTCATTGTCCTGGTCATTTTATATAGTGCCTGGGGGCTTTTGAGGGACTCCGTAAAAATAGCCATTGATGCCGTTCCCAAAAACATCGACATTGATGAAGTGGAAAAATATTTAATGAATATTGAAGGGGTCGAAGAAGTACACGATTTACATATCTGGGCGATGAGCACTACCGAAACCGCACTTTCTACCCACTTGGTCGTTCCCGATGGGCACGAAGATCAATTTTTATATGATATCCGGGAACAATTGCACGATAAATTTGAAATAACCCATACCACTCTGCAAATAGAACAAGAGTTCGGGGATAAAGAATATAAACCCTATCAAGGTTTGAAATAATAAAATCAAGATGAAGAAAAAACAAAATCTAAGGGATATCGATAACCAGAAACATTCTGGCGAACATAGCCACGATGATGGCCATAACCATAGTAGTCCGGAAAAGGCATCAAAATTTAGAACCTACCTACCCGCTATTTTCAGCTTTGTAATGCTGATTACGGGTATTGTCATCGATTATTTTGATGCCTTCCCGTTTTTCGAGGGTTGGGTTCGAATAATCTGGTACGTTGTAGCCTATATTCCTGTTGGGTTTCCCGTTATTATTGAAGGTTGGAAAAGTATAAAAAATGGGGATTTCTTTACCGAATTCCTTTTAATGTCAATCGCAACATTGGGGGCATTTGCCATAGGCGAATATCCCGAGGGCGTGGCAGTAATGCTTTTTTACGCTGTTGGCGAGCTCTTTCAAAGTGCTGCGGTCAAAAAAGCGAAGGGCAATATAAAAGCGTTGTTAGATGTGCGTCCCAATGAAGCCTTGGTATATCGAAAAAGTGATTATGTACCCGTTGACCCAGAAACGGTAGAGATCGGCGAAAAAATTCAGGTTCGCGTAGGCGAAAAAATTCCTTTGGACGGTAAGCTTTTATCCGAAAAAGCTTCGCTGAATACTGCTGCCATTACTGGCGAAAGCAAACCCGGTACCGTTACAAAAGGCGAGAAGGTTTTTGCCGGAAGCATCAACCTCGATGGCGTTATTGAAATCGAGACCACAAAAGAATTCAAGGACAGTTCCATTGCCCGTATTCTCGATCTGGTACAGAACGCCACTGCCCGCAAATCAAAGACGGAATTGTTCATCAGAAAATTCGCAAGGATTTATACGCCTATAGTAGTATTCCTTGCTATTGGACTGACCTTTTTACCATATCTATTTGTCGATAATTATGTTTTTGAAGATTGGTTGTACCGTGCCTTGATCTTCCTTGTTATTTCTTGCCCCTGCGCCCTGGTTGTTTCGATTCCGTTGGGCTATTTCGGTGGTTTGGGTGCTGCCTCTCGCAACGGTATTCTTTTTAAGGGAGCGTCATTCTTGGATACAATGACCAAAGTGAATACCGTGGTAATGGACAAAACGGGAACGGTTACCAAAGGCGTGTTTAAGATCAAGGATGTTGTTAATAATAATGCCTTCCCGGAAGCGGAATTTATGAAATACCTGATGGCGATGGAAGAACAGTCCACCCATCCCATTGCCAAGGCGATTCTGGAATATAAGACCGAAGGTGCGGATTTTGAAGCTTCCGAAGTATCCGAGGTGGCAGGAAAAGGCTTGAAAGGCACAGTAAACGGTAAAACGGTTTTAGTTGGTAACAAGGCCTTAATGACCTCAAACAATATTCAAGTCCCTGCGGAAACTGAAAGCATTGTAGAATCTATTGTAATGGTTTCAATTGATGGTCAATTTGCAGGCTACGTAACCATTGCTGACGAACTGAAGGAAGATGCCCACGAAGCAATCAAACAAATCCGTAAAGCGGGGATATCAAGAATCATAATGCTTTCTGGCGACAAGGATTCCATAACCAAAGAAGTTGGTAGGGAAATGGGTGTGGATAGTGCAATGGGAGGATTATTACCGGAAGATAAACTCAACGAAGTTGAGCGTCTCAAAAGGGAAACCGGTACCACAGTAGCATTTATTGGGGACGGTATCAACGATGCCCCCGTTTTAGCCACGAGTGATGTAGGTATGGCTATGGGAGGTCTGGGCAGCGATGTGGCCATTGAGACCGCAGATGTCATCATCCAAACCGACCAGCCCAGCAAAATTGCAAGGGCCATTCAAATAGGGCGTTCTACCAGACGAATTGTTTGGCAGAATATCGGTTTGGCATTCGGGGTTAAAATTGCTGTTATGGTCTTAGGTGCTTTTGGAATGGCTACAATGTGGGAGGCCGTATTTGCAGATGTAGGTGTCGCATTCCTGGCCATACTCAATGCCATACGTTTACAGAAAATGAATTGGAAATAATATAACTAGATGTCTCAAAACAGAAGAAATAGAAGAAAGAAAAAAGTTCAGAAGCCATCTAAGAACAAAATCACAAAAAAGGATAAGGTCAAGGGTATTATTGTACTTATCCTTCTGGTTATCGCCGCATTTCTGCTTTACTTTTTTGTGCTAAAAGGGAATATTCATAAGCATTGAGATTTTTTAACAAGGTGTAACTAACGGCTTGCTTCAATCAATGGTGTCTTTGTATTGATAAGCGGTTTTACCATAAGCTTTTTTAAAAATTTTGTTAAGGTGACTACCATCTGTAAAATTCAGTTCATCGGCAATTTCTGAAATGCTAAGGTTACTGAACTTTAACCTGGTTTTAATAAGTTCAATCTTATAAGCATTGATGTAGCTTTTAATTGTTTTGCCTGTTTCCCGCTTAAAATACCGGTTTAAATGATCGGGCGATTTATTAAAATTGTCAGCTAATGATTTAAGTTTAATAAGATCCTTTTCATAAATATTTTGTTGTATATAGGTAATGATTTCATATATCTTGTTTTTTGGATCCTTTAGTTTAGAATGTGCGATAATGTTTTCTTGAATATTTCTAGCCACAAGATGAAGTAGTAAAAAAACGATGTTTTGTGCTATAATAAACCTGTATTGTCGATTATTGTCTTCCTCATTTAGCAACTGATCGATCAGTGCCCGGTAAATCATTTTATCGTTCTCCGTAATAATATTCCCCTGTATATTGTGGTGGTTATGGAAAACATATTCCAGTTCTTTAAAGAACCTGCTCAAATCCGCTTTCCCAGTTTTCTTCTTGGGATTTTCGCTAAAAAAGCTTTCCGTAAAATCTATGATACAGAAGGTAGTTGTTTCGGCAACGGCAAAGTTATGTATATCTTCAGGAGTCAACAAAAACAGGTCTCCCTTTGAAAAATCATAGTGGTTTTTGTTGATCGTATGCTTGCCTTTTCCTTTTAATACATATATCAACTCAAAATAATTATGACTATGCGACCGTGATGTATTGGAACTAATGGTCTTGGTGAAAATTTTTACATCGGTATAAATATGGGCGGAATTCATTTCGCTAAGGTACTCAAAAAAGTCGTTTTTTTACCTAAATAATTTTACTTTGTTGCCATATATTTGTACGACACGGTCAATTTATATTCAAACAAGGGGTTATGGAAGCTACGCTCAGTACTAAAAAAGGTTTTTCGTTCGGTTTATGGGAAAGTCACGGGTCGGCAATCGTTACTTCGTTTTGCCTTCTATTTATCATTCTGGCCTATTTGGCGAGGATAAATGACCATTTCTTTCTTGAAATTACCCTATTTCTGTTTGCATATCTTATTGGAGGGTATCAAAAAGCACTAGAAGGTCTCCATACGCTGTTCAAGGAAAAGGATTTAGATGTCGATCTGCTAATGGTGATCGCCGCAATTGGTGCTGCCGCAATAGGGTATTGGATGGACGGGGCCATTTTGATTTTTATTTTTTCGTTGAGCGGCACTTTGGAAGGATATACGATGGAACGGACCAATAAGGATATTCGCTCCATTCTGGACCTCCGTCCGGAAAAGGCGGTTTTACTAAGAAATGCCAAACAAGTACCGATCAAAGCAGAAGAATTAAAGAAAGATGACACTATTTTGGTCAAGCCCGGGGAGCGTATCGCAGCTGACGGTATTATTTCCCAAGGATATTCTGCAATATATCAAGCTACCATAACCGGAGAATCGGTTCCCGTGGACAAAACTGTTGATGATGAAGTTTTTGCAGGTACGGTAAACGGTTACGGCGCCATAGAGGTCAAGGTAACCAAGCTGGCGGGAGAAACGATGCTCTCCAAAATTATTCATTTAGTGCAGGAAGCTACAAAGGAAAAACCGCCCAACCAGCTTTTCGTTGAAAAATTTGAGGGTATATATGCAAAAATCGTTGTATTAACGGCCATAGTCCTAATGATTGCCCCTCCTTTTTTGATAGGTTGGTCGTGGAAGGAAACCATTTACAGGGCTATGATTTTCTTAGTTGTGGCTTCCCCCTGCGCGTTGGTATCCTCTATTATGCCGGCTATATTGTCGGCAATATCGAACGCTTCCAAGGAAAGGGTTTTGTTCAAAGGGGGTGCGCACCTTGAAAATATCGCAGGGGTTAAGGCAGTAATTTTCGACAAAACAGGAACCCTTACTTACGGCCAACCCGTTGTGCAGGAGATCATTTCATATGAAGGTACTCCTGAAATGGAATTATTGAAAATAACGGCTTCCATAGAGGCTTTATCCGAACATCCCATCGCAAGGTCAATAGTTCAATATGCCATAAATAATGATCTTGAACTGGAGCACTCCACAAACTTACGGTCTCTTCAAGGTTTGGGGGTTGAAGGCTCATTGAATGGAATAAATTATAAAGTGGGCAAAAAGGATATGTTAGATAACATAGCCCTGACCAAAGAACAGGAAAATTTGGCGCTCAAATTTGAACAGCAGGGAAGGACGATCATATTTGTTTCCAACGAACAAAGCCTTATAGGAATGATTTCAATTTTTGACCAAGTAAGGCTCGAAGCTAGAAGTGTGATCAAACAGTTAAAAAATATGAATATTCGTGTAGCGCTTTTAACGGGTGATAACGAGGTAACGGCTAAAAAAATTGGGGAAAACGCAGGGATAGAAGAAATTTATTCTGGTCTTTTACCGGAAGACAAGGTTGAATTTATAAAAAAAATGACCACTAAATATGGGAAGGTGGCAATGGTTGGGGATGGAATAAATGACGCACCTGCCCTGGCCGCTGCATCCGTAGGTATCGCTATGGGCGCAGCAGGCACGGATATAGCAATAGAAGCTGCCGATGTCGTTTTAATGGCCGACAATATCGAAAAAATACCATTTGCCATTTCCTTGGGCAAAAGGACCAACAGGATCATCAAACAGAACGTGGCCTTTGCCATTGGCGTAGCGCTTACCCTTATTGTCTTAAATTTTATAGGAGGAATTATAAATTTACCAGAAGGTGTCGTTGGGCACGAAGGAAGCACCGTGTTGGTTATACTTAGCGGTTTGAGGTTACTGCGATAACTAAAAAAAACAGTAATACTATTTAAGATTTTCGATGATGACGCTTAATAGGTCTCAAAATATGATACCTTTGTTTATATTTAGTCTAAATAATAATTAGTTATTTAATATTATCCCAATGCGATTACAACTTCATTCAATCCCGTCATACTTCCTATATATTTTTATATTTTTCTCGTCTCTTCAGGTTTCTGCCAAAGAAAAGGATACTAATATTCAAAGTGTAATCCACCTTTTGGATTATCTTTCAAAAGATTATCCAATGGCGGTAAGGGATGGTGAGATACTGGATAATGCGGAGTATGCCGAAATGCAGGAGTTTAGCGACAAAATTTTCAACTTAGCACAAAAAATAAAATTACCATCCGAATCAGGGCAATCTATCCTTTCTGACTTAAATGATTTAAAAACCCTTGTTCGGAATAAAGCTTCCAGTAAAAAAATCAAGGATGTAGCGGAAAAAGCAAAATGGGCGATCATTAAAGCGACCGGTTATGAAGTTGCGCCCATAAATTGGCCGGACAATGCAAATGGCAAAAGTCTATATATGCAGAACTGCGTTCAATGCCACGGACCAAAAGGCGGAGGAAACGGAACTTTAGCCGCCGGCTTAAAACCTGCACCTGCAAATTTTTTAAATGATTCATTAATGGCAGGCCTGTCCCCATTTGAAGCCTATAATACAGTCAAACTGGGCGTGGAAGGAACAGCTATGCGGTCGTTTACAGAACTAACCGATAAAGAAGCTTGGGATTTGGCCTTTTATGTCAAATCATTACGGTTTCAAAAACAAAAAATAGATTCTGTATCCTTGAAAAAAATATTCGATGAAGAATATGGCAATACCACTCTAAAATATGTCGCTACCCTATCCGATAATGAATTAATAAACAAACTCGGCCCGGATATACAGGGTCAAAAAAAGTTGAAGGCGTTAAGGATTTTTTCCCCTTCGGGAAAACTATCGCAATCCAGTTTGACTGTTGCGAGAGATTACCTTCATCAAGCATTGTTAAACTATAAAAATGGCAAGAAAGACGAAGCCCGTCAAAAAGCCTTGGCTGCCTATTTAGAGGGTATTGAACCCGTAGAAGTAAGGCTAAAAGCCAATGACCCTGCATTTACTTCCCAATTGGAGCAAAAAATGATGGATGTTAGGCAGGTCATTGAACAAGGCAAAAATTCAAGTGAGGTCGAAAATAAAATAAATAATGCTCTCTCAACAATAGACAGCGCCGAAAAAATGATGAAAGATGAAAAGCTCAACTATTGGCTTTCTTTCTTTTTGGCAGCATCTATAATGCTTCGGGAGGGACTGGAAGCCTTTTTGATCATTGCGCTTATCTTGGCGCTAATACGGAGTACACCAAAGGCTAAAAAAGCCCTGCCCTATATACACGGCGGATGGATAACCGCTATTTTAATGGGGGTGGCAGGATGGTTTCTTTCAGATTGGATTATTGGCATAAGTGGACAGAATAGGGAGATAATGGAAGGGATTATTTCCCTGATAGCGGTAATCGTACTTGCCTTTGTCGGTTTTTGGCTTCACAACCATTCCCATTCCAAAAAATGGAAGGAGTTTATTGAAAAAAAGGTCGGGGCACAATTGAAGGGTGAAAGAATGATCGGGCTGGCATTCTTTTCATTTATGGTGGTTTTCCGCGAAGCTTTTGAATCGATTCTTTTTCTACAGGCTATTGGTTTGGAAACCGAATCCGGTGATCAATCATCTATCGGGTTTGGAGTGTTGGCGGCTTTTGCATTGATAGGTCTGCTCGCATTCCTTTTTCTGAAATATTCAAAAAAAATTCCGGTAAGGCAACTTTTTAGATATTCTTCTTGGGTAATTACCCTTCTGGCTATAATTCTAATAGGTAAAGGTATTCACGCCATTCAAGAGGCTGGTTGGCTTTCTGTAACAGGTTTCCCTGTTTCTCTTAAAATAGATTGGTTGGGGATATATCCTACCACAGAGACTTTAATATCACAAGTGGTCTTGTTAGGGTTTCTATTGCTATTATATTATTTGAGCAGTCATAGAAATAGGGTTGTTCAAGTCAAATAAGGAGGTGCGTAGAGTTGGTTTCCTCAATTATTTTTGAAAATTAAATACAAACTGAGAACATTTCAAAAGTTTTAAATCAAAACACTTAGACTATTTTTATTGTTAAAAAAATTAAAAAAATGTTAATAAGAACCGAAACTCTTAAATTTTCGTAAATTTGCTAAAGTGAAAAAAATCTTCAATAAAATACTATCTGTTTTAATGGCATCTATAGTGCTGTTTACTACAATGTCGTTCGCGGTAGATATGCATTATTGTGGAGATTCTCTGGTTGATTTTTCTTTATTTCATAATGTTAAGACCTGTGGAATGGAGAATCAACAACCCCAAAAAAGCTGTGAAAAAGGTTTCTCTGAAAAACCTTGCTGTTCTGATACGCAAATAACGATTGATGGTCATAATGAATTAAAATCATCATTCAATAATCTAACTTTTGAGCAACAAGCTTTCGTTGTCACTTTCTTCTATACTTACATTAATCTTTTTGAGGGCTTGGATGAGAACATCATCCCTTTTAAAGATTATACGCCGCCCTATCTCATACGGGATGTGCAAGAATTAAACGAGACTTATTTAATTTGATTTTAAAACAGTTCCCGATGATTATCGGGAAAATTAGCCCTATGGTTTCTACCATTTTGGGCTCATTTTGTTGTGTTTAATTTTCTGATACGATCAGGATTTTATTCAATGTATAACTGTTTAATTATCAATACCTATGTTAAATAAGGGTATAAAATTCCTCATAGAAAATAAACTTATCGCTGTACTTATGCTCACGATTTTTGTGGGCTGGGGCATCGTTAATGCCCCATTTAATTGGGACACCGGTTTTCTTCCCACAGATCCAGTTGCGGTAGATGCAATCCCTGATATTGGGGAAAACCAGCAAATCGTATTCACTAAATGGGAAGGCCGTTCCCCACAGGATATTGAAGATCAGATAAGTTATCCGCTTACCACCGCGTTATTGGGTATTCCGGGGGTAAAGACCATCCGTAGTTCTTCAATGTTCGGATTTTCCAGCATCTATATTATTTTTGATGAAGATGTTGAATTTTATTGGAGCCGAAGCCGCATTCTTGAAAAATTGAATTCCCTGCCCAATGGTCTTTTGCCTGATGGCGTAAACCCAAGTTTGGGTCCAGATGCGACCGGATTGGGTCAGATTTACTGGTACACTTTGGAAGGCCGTGATAAAGACGGAAATGTAACCGGGGGATGGGATTTACAGGAACTGCGCAGTATTCAGGATTATTACGTGAAATACGCCCTTTCTTCCGCTAGCGGGGTTTCTGAAGTAGCTTCTATTGGTGGTTTTCAAAAGGAATATCAAATAGATGTAGACCCCGAAAAAATGCGGCAGTACAACATCGGTCTAGGAGATGTTGTAACCGCAATAAAAGAGAGCAACAAGGATATTGGTGCACAAACCCTTGAAATAAACCAAGCTGAATATCTGGTGCGCGGTTTGGGCTATGTGAAATCGGTAGGGGATATTGAAAATGCAGTTGTTACTTCCGAAGATTATACTTCGATACGGGTCAAAGATATTGCCCACGTGCATTTAGGCCCTGCCCCACGTCGTGGGATTTTGGACAAGGAAGGCGCCGAAGTGGTAGGTGGTGTTGTAGTGGCCCGAAACGGGGCAAACCCGATGGAGGTCATCAACAACGTAAAGGGCAAAATAAAAGAACTGAGTTCGGGATTGCCGACCAAGAAATTGAAAGATGGCCGGACTTCCCAATTGACCATCGTTCCTTTTTACGATCGAACAGAGCTTATTAACCAAACATTAGGTACGCTCGATGAAGCACTGACCCTTGAAATATTGATAACGATTCTGGTGATCATCGTGATGGTCTTCAATTTAAGGGCGTCTTTACTTATTTCAGGATTACTTCCAGTCGCGGTGTTGATGGTGTTCATTGCGATGAAATTTTTTAATGTGGATGCCAATATCGTGGCTCTATCGGGAATTGCCATTGCCATTGGGACAATGGTGGATGTGGGGGTAATCCTCTGTGAAAATATTATCAGGTATTTAGACGAAGAAGATAAACGGGTTCAACAAGGGGAAATCAGACAGCCCATCAACACGCTTGTCTATAATGCTACTGCGGAAGTTTCAGGGGCAATTATCACTGCGGTACTGACCACAATCATCAGTTTTATTCCCGTATTTACGATGATAGGTGCGGAAGGAAAGTTGTTCCGCCCATTGGCTTTTACCAAAACAATGGCATTAACAGCATCTCTTATTGTTGCTTTATTCCTTATTCCGCCATTTGCCGCATTCCTGTTCCGAAGAAAAAGCATCCGAAAAACGACCGCGCATATCATCAACGTAGTATTGATCTTTTTGGGGATCACCGTGATAGTTTTTGGATATTGGTTGGGCCTTATTTTGATTGCCTTCGGAATTGTGGGTCTTTTAAAAGATGAAAAAATTGCATCAAGGGTTTCGGACAGACTGTGGCTTTCTGAAAAGCGTGCGAACATCGTCAATATGATTATTTCCGCAATCGCCATCATATTTCTTTTGGCAGAATACTGGCGACCCTTGGGCTTTGACCGAAGCATTATGATCAACCTTCTTTTTGTGGGGATTATCTGTTTTGGTCTTTTGGGTGCATTCTGGGTACTTAAACATTATTATTCCAGCATTTTGAAATGGGCTTTGCGCAATAAAGTGTTATTTCTTTGCATCCCTACCACCGTTTTCGTCTTGGGCGTTTTAATAATGACAAATATTGGCAAGGAATTTATGCCCTCGCTCAACGAAGGTTCATTCTTGCTAATGCCCACATCGCTGCCACACGCCGGTGTAGCGGAAAACAAGCGGGTATTACAGCAACTGGATATGGCCGTGGCAGGAATACCCGAGATTAAGACCGTAGTGGGAAAATCGGGACGGACGGAATCGGCGCTCGATCCCGCTCCCTTGTCGATGTATGAAAATATCATCCAGTATAAATCGGAATATATGGAGGATTCCGATGGAAGTCCACAACGCTATAAAGTGAACGAAGATGGGTTTTTTATACTGAAAGATGGCGGTTTGGTGACCAATCCTAACAATGAGGTTACCAATTCGGAAAACTACAAAAATGCTAAAATTGAAGATCCGCTCCTTATTAACACAGGAAACCTTATACCGGATGAAGACGGGGAATTCTACCGAAACTGGCGTCCAAAAATACAATCCCCCGATGACATCTGGAACGAGATCATAAAGGTCACCAAACTTCCCGGGGTCACTTCCGCTCCTAAATTGCAACCTATCGAGACCCGTTTGGTAATGTTACAGACTGGGATGAGGGCACCAATGGGTATAAAGGTCAAAGGTCAGGATCTGAAACAGATTGAAGCCTTCGGTTTAAAATTGGAAGATATTTTAAAACAGGCGAAAGGTGTAAAAAAGGAAGCTGTTTTTGCGGACCGTATAGTCGGTAAGCCCTATCTGTTGATCGATATAAAAAGGGAACGGCTTGCCCGTTACGGCATTTCCATTGAAGATGTACAACAGGTTCTTCAAGTTGCCGTGGGTGGGATGCCTTTAACGCAAACCGTTGAAGGCCGTGAACGTTATGGCGTTCGAGTGCGGTATCCAAGGGAACTTCGCGGAAACGCTAATGAAATAAAAGATATTTATGTACCCGTGGAAAAAGGCAACCCGGTGCCCCTTGGGGAATTGGTGGACATCCGTTACGAAAAAGGGCCTCAGGTCATTAAAAGTGAAGATACATTCTTGGTTGGTTATGTCCTCTTTGATAAACTCGATGGCTTTGCAGAAACCAATGTAGTGGAAAATGCCCAGGCACTTATCCAACAGAAAATCGATACCGGTGAACTTACCGTCCCAAAAGGGATCAATTACAAATTTACGGGAACTTATGAAAACCAGATACGAGCCGAAAAAACCTTATCGATAGTCGTTCCGCTTGCACTCATCATTATCTTTTTAATCCTTTATTTTCAGTTCCGTTCAGTATCGACTTCTTTAATGGTTTTTACTGGGATTGCGGTCGCTTTCGCGGGTGGATTTATAATGATCTGGCTGTATGGGCAGGACTGGTTCTTCAATTTCAACTTCTTTGGGGAGAACCTCCGGGATCTTTTCAATATGAAAACCATCAATTTAAGTGTGGCCGTCTGGGTGGGCTTTATCGCTTTGTTTGGTATTGCCACCGATGATGGGGTGGTTATGGCGACTTACCTCACCCAGACATTTGATAAAAATGACCCAATGGACAAAGCGGCCATTAGGGAATCTGCTTTGTTTGCGGCCCAAAAACGTATCCGCCCCTGCTTGATGACCACGGCAACCACCATACTTGCTCTGTTGCCCGTTTTGACCTCCACCGGCCGGGGAAGTGATATTATGATCCCAATGGCGATACCAAGTTTTGGTGGGATGATCATTGACGTCACCTCCTATTTTATTGTACCCGTATTATTTAGTTGGAAAAAGGAAGCTGCACTTTCGCGGAAGAAGAAAGCACTAAAAAACAAATCAGGGAATACCAAAAATATTTCGAGATGATAAAAAAAAGAAAATACAAAATAATTTTGGTACTTGTTTTTTGCTTGTATGCAGGTTTTGCCGAAGCACAACAACTGCAATCCTACATTCAGGAAGCCGAATCCAACAATCCGGATATCCAAGCGTATGAATTGCGGTATAATATTGCAGAAGAAAAAGTGAACGAGGTAAACTCGCTGCCCAATACCGAATTTGGGGCGGGCTATTTTGTGAGCGAGCCGGAAACCCGTACCGGGGCGCAGCGGTCTCGTTTTTCGGTCAAGCAGATGCTGCCTTGGTTCGGTACAATAACCGCAAGGGAAAATTACGCATCTTCAATGGCCGATGCAGAATACGTGGAGATTGCCATTGCGAAAAGAAAATTGGCACTTTCTGTTTCACAATCCTACTATCAGCTGTATGCCATTACCGCCAAACAGCAGGTTTTGGAAGAAAACATCCAGTTGCTCAAAACATACGAGCGGTTGGCACTTACATCGGTAGAAGTTGGTAAGGCTTCTGCCGTAGATGTACTTCGGTTGCAGATCAGGCAAAATGAACTGGAAAAGGAAAAGGATATTTTGATGGAAGATTTTCTTGCCGAAAAAGTCCAGTTCAACAACCTGCTAAACAAGGCAGAGAAAGCTCCAATATCGGTAGTTGATACGATGATCGTTCCTTTGGAAAAAGCTGATTTTTCTTCCGAAGACTTAAAACTTCATCCAGAGATTTTAAAGTACGACAAGTTATTTGAATCGATAGCACAGTCAGAAGCACTCAATCAAAAAGAGAGTCTGCCCAACATAGGTGTGGGACTGGATTATATACCCGTTGCCGAACGCCCAGCGATGAATTTCAGCGACAACGGAAAAGATATATTAATGCCAATGGTGTCTGTATCCATTCCCATATTCAACAACAAATACAGCTCACTTACCAAACAAAACAAGTTGAGGCAGCAAGAGATAACGGCTCAAAAACAAGACCGTTTAAACAAATTGAAGACCCTTTTTGCCCAGGCGATCCAAAACCAGAATTCAGCAAGGATAAGCTACGACACCCAATTAGAAAACTTGAAACAAGCAAATGATGCCGAAGATATCCTGATCAAGAACTATGAAACGGGAACGATAGATTTTAACGATGTGCTTGATATTCAGGAACTGCAATTGAAATTTCAGATGAACCAAATCGAGTCGGTTAAAATGTATTATGTGCAATCGGCCATTATTAATTATTTAACCAACTAAGAATGGAAACAACACTCTACATAAAAAATATGGTCTGCGACCGGTGCATCAAGGTTTTAAAGAATGAGCTGGCCGATGAAAACATTAAAGTATTGGGTATAAAACTGGGAGAAATAACGGCAGACATTCAAATAAGTAAGGAGAAAAAGATAATACGAAAAGTCGTGGAATCAAACGGGTTTTATATTATCGATGGCGAAAATTTTAAATTGGTCGAACAGACAAAATTAATATTGATCAACCTCCTGAAAAACTTGCCATTAGCTGGAAATGAGAAGCTTTCAGAAATACTTTCAAATGAGATGTACCACGAATATTCAAAAATAAGCAAGATTTTTTCTTACAATGAAAAGATCACCATTGAAAAATATTTCATCAAACTGAAGATTGAAAAAGCCAAGGAGCTTATACACTACAAGGAACTCAACTTTACGGAAATAAGTCAACTGTTAAATTACAGTAACCTCACACATTTGAGCAATCAATTTAAAACTGAAACAGGGATGAGCCTCACAGAATATAAAACTATGGAAAAGAATTTTAGGAGTTCATTAGACCAAATTATATAAGTATAAACCAAAATTATTAAACAACAATTTTAAAGTAAACAATATTTTTATTAAAAATCAATTCAATGAAAAAATTAGTATTGACATTTTTGGCAATGTTTGCGCTTATTGATTTGCAGGCTCAGACCGCCAACGGTTCAGAGGAAAATGTGGATAATTGGCCTGTTCACGAATATAACCTCACTATCGATTATGAAACGGTAAACTTTACAGGGAAAGATGTAAAAGCAATGACCGTAAATGGCGGGATTCCGGGTCCTAATCTGGTATTTACAGAGGGTGAATTTGCGGTTATAAACGTAACCAATAATATGGACGAGGAAACATCGGTCCATTGGCACGGAATGATATTGCCGAATTTCTATGATGGCGTACCCTATCTTTCCACTCCCCCCATACGGTCCGGTGAAACGTTTCAATACAAATTTGCCATCAAGCAGACCGGTACATATTGGTATCACTCCCACACGGGCTTGCAGGAACAGCGCGGTGTTTATGGTTCCATCCAGATCAACCCAAAAGAAAAAACCTTGGATTATGACAAAGATTTGGTTCTTGTACTTTCTGACTGGATGGACGAAGACCCATCTTCCCAGCTTAAAAACCTAAAACGGGGCAATGAATGGTATCTGATCAAAAAAGGACAGATCCAAAGTTGGGATAAGATCATAAAGAAAAAAGCAGTCGGCGCCAAGTTAAAAATGATTTGGCAACGGATGCCCGATTTTGCCATTTCCGATAATTTCTATGAAAACTTTTTTATAAACGGAGTTACTAAACAGGAATATCCAGATTTCAAACCCGGTGAAAAGATACGCTTGCGGTTTGTAAATGCTTCGGCAGCTTCTTACTTCTGGTTGACTTTTGGCGGCCAAGACCCGATGTTGGTTTCGGCAGACGGTAAGGACGTTGTACCCGTAAAGCATAATAAAACTCTTATCGCGGTAGCCGAGACTTATGATTTTATTGTTACCGTGCCCCAAAGTGGTAAGTTGGAAATTAGAGCAATGGCACAAGACGGCTCTGGTTTTGCAACTGCATATTTAGGTCAAGGCCCTGTGCTAAAGGCTCCGGTCGTCCCCAAACCTGATCTTATTGAAAATATGAAACGGATGATGGCTATGGATATGAAAATGGGTGCACCGGCTTCAAAATTTAACCCTTCAAAAAATGATTCCATTAAATATATGAAGAAGTACAGTATGGATATGGGTGGAATGAAGATGGGCAATATGAAGGATGGCGATGACAAGATGAAAATGAATGCAATGTCTATGAAGGATGAGAGTATGGATATGAAAGACAAAATGAAAAAGGATTCAACCAAGATGTCTCAAATGGATCATTCCAAAATGGAGATGAAAAAGGAAGGAATGAAAATGGATAGCAGCAAGGATATGGACGAGATGAAAATGGGCTACGTTGTCCCAGCTGACAAGGTTATTGGTGATAATATGAAGACTGGTGGAAACCCGCAGTTCAATTATGATTATTTAAAATCGCCCGTAAAAACCACTTTTGAAGGCGATAAACCCGTCAAGGAAATGCTTTTTAACCTGACCGGGAATATGAACAGATACGTATGGAGTATCAACGGTGTGCCACTTTCAGAGACCGATAAGATCAAGATCAAACAAGGGGAAGTCGTTCGTATTACGCTAAATAACCTGACGATGATGCACCACCCTATGCACCTGCACGGACACTTTTTTAGGGTGCTGAACAAAAATGGTGAGTATTCTCCATTAAAGCATACGGTGGATGTTGCGCCTATGCAGAAAGTGGTCATTGAATTTGATGCCAACGAAACGGGTGATTGGTTCTTTCATTGCCACATTTTATATCACCTTAATGCTGGTATGGCTCGTGTTTTTAGCTATGATGGCCCACGCGACAAACGCCTTAAAGGTTATCCCCTTACCAAACTGACCAATGAAGCCGACCATATGTTTACCTGGGGCGAATTGACCGCCGCAAGCCATATGACCGAACTCTATGCCACAGCGACCAATATCAGGAACCAGTTCACCTTTAGGGGCGAATATGGTTGGAACAAAAATATGGAAATCGAGGCGACCTATGAGCGTTATCTTAACGATTATTTTCGGGTCTTTGGTGGTGTGAATGTTGAAAACGAGCTCGATGATAGTTTGGATAAGATCAATACCACGGCCATAGGGGGAATCCGGTATTTAATGCCGCTGCTTATCAATGCCGATCTTAGGATAGACAGTGAGCTACGGCCACAGATCAGCTTTTCCAAAGCGACGATGATCTTCCCCCACGTCCTGCTTTATGGGGAATATGAATATCAAGCTGATTTTGGATGGGTCAATGATTTTGAACCCGGTAGGGATTATGAGAAAGAAACCACTTGGCAGGTGGGCCTTGAATATATTTTGGGAAGGAACTTTTCCTTAATGGGAAGTTATGATAACCGCTTCGGTGTTGGAGGGGGGCTTTCCGCGAGATTTTAAAAAGCAATGTTATGATGTACGAGTGGGACTGGTTGATTTTAATAGGCGTGATAATACTTGGTGTTTTTATCTATTCCGGGAGAAAAAATAAAAAGCTGAAAAAGCGGAAAGATGCCCTGAAAATACTGGATGAACGGTACGCCAAAGGCGAAATTACCAAGGAAGAGTATGTAGAACATAAAGAAACGATAAAACAAAAATAAAAAAGGATGAGGGTAGCAACCGCTCAATTTTAACAATTAACTCAAATATTAATTAAAACCAGAAACTATGAAAAATTCAAAATTGATTGAAGCATTGAACAACTGTGTTGCTCATTGTAATTATTGTGCAGATGCTTGTCTGGGCGAAGATGACATCAAAATGATGGTAGATTGCATAAAAACTGACAGAGCTTGTGCAGAAGTATGTAGTGCAACGGCAAAACTACTTGCCGCAAATTATTCAGATGCCCAGGAAATGGTGGAATACTGCCATAAAACCTGTAAAAAATGTGCTGATGAATGTGCAAACCACGATGCCCAGCATTGTAAGGATTGTGCAGAAGCGTGTAAAAAATGCGCAGAGGCCTGTGAAGCTTATTTAAGCTATTAATAATTAGTAATCTTCCCCTATTTAAAGGGGGAAGATTAATCAAAAATCCAATCTGGAATAGACCCTAAAATATGGGTATGACAGAAATTAAATTTTTAAACAACAATTAAAATTAAATCAAGATGAAAAAAATAAGAATGACAGTAGGTATTTTGACAATGGCATTGGTTTCGCTAATTACAATGTCCTGTAAGGATGGAAAAAAAGAAGGGGCTACAGAACCAATGTCCAATGAGATGCATCAAGAAGATGCAGCATCTGAAATGATGGCAGATAATTCAAGTAAAGAAGGTTCATCTGCAATTTTAGATAATTACCTGAAAATCAAAAATGCTTTGGTTGCAGATAACCAAGAAGATGCCGCTAAGGCCGGTGGGATGTTATTTGCAGATTTTAAAAAATTTGACAAAAGTAGTTATTCCTCTGATGAGCAGCAGGAATTGACAGATATAATTGAAGATGCTAAAGAAAGTGCGGAACATATCTCAGACAGTCCTATTGAACATCAAAGGGAGCACTTCGATATTTTGAGCAAAGATGTTATTGATATGATCGCCATAACGGGAACTGATCAAAAATTATATCAGGATTTTTGTCCGATGTACAACGATAATAAAGGGGCTCAATGGTTGAGCACCACTGAAGAAATTAAAAACCCATATATGGGCAGCAAAATGCCGGGATGTGGAAAAGTACAGAAAGAGATCAAGTAATTGAAGGTCTTTAAAACCATAGCGTGGATTTTATTGATTGCTTTTGTGGGGATTCAATTTTTCCCCACAGACCGCAATCAAAACGAAGCCGTGTATGTTTCCGATTTTATGAGGGTCAATAATGTCCCTCCTGTGATTCAAAATAAGATAGAGGTATCTTGTTATGATTGCCATAGCAATAACACCAAATATCCCTGGTACAATAGAATACAACCGGCTGCTTGGTTTCTCGAAGATCACATTAAAGAAGGCAAAGACGAATTGAACTTTAACGAATGGGACGATTATTCAGACCGAAGAAAAAACAGCAAACTACGTTCGATTATCAGTCAGATTGAAGATGATGAAATGCCGTTAGATTCCTATACCTTAATTCATAGGGATGCGAAATTTTCAGAATCGGAGAAAAAGGAAATTATAAAATATATGACCAAACTTAAAAATAATCTATAACATCTAAAATTTAAGTGGTTATTGAAAAATAAAGTAAATAAAGTTATACCCGAAAAAAGGAAAGAAATTTTTTCATTGATTGGTTAGTTAGAACTTTCCTTTTTAGGGTATAGTGATAAAGTCCTGTAAGGGAAGGGTATTCTTAATTTGGTTAGTTTAAAAAACCCCTTCCCTTGACAGGCACAAAAAGAAAGCCGATGAAAGATTGTTGCAAAACAGGAAATGAAAAAGAACAAAAGAAAGGTGGCTTTAGAAAGTGGTTCAACTATATCATTTATGGAATTATAGCCATTATAATTATGGGGGCATTGTGGCTCCAATTAACTGGAAACTAATTTAAAAACCATAGAAATGAAAACTAAACAACTATTTTTTACCGTATTGGTGTTGGTCTTTTTTGGAAACTTTTCAAACGCCTTTGCGGCAAATAATTCACTTACAGATAGTGGCGCAACTGAAATCTCAAATGAGAAATCTGTTGCAGCCTTTGAAAAAAGTGGTTCTGTACCAAATTTACAAACCGATCCTAAAGCCGATTTAGATGAATTTCCAAACCTGCACCCCTTGGTTGTTCATTTCCCCATAGCACTATTGCTATTGGCTGTTGTATTGCAATTGATACAACTTTTTACAATGAACCGGACGATGGATTGGGTTGTCCTGCTAACAGTAGGAGCAGGATTTATAGGGGCTTATGTCGCTGGAACATTTGTACATCCACACACCGAAGGACTTACAGAAGCTGCAAAAAAGGTATTGGAACAGCACGACAAATATGCTATGTGGACAATGTGGTCCAGTGCTGCCGCCGCTGTTTTAAAACTGGGAAGTCTTTTCCTTTTAAAGCAAAGAAGATGGTTTGAGGTTTTAGTGTTTTTGGTGCTTGCCTTTTCAGGGTATTCTGTTGGCTGGGCAGGACATTATGGTTCCCAACTGGTTTATATTGAAGGTGTAGGTCCTCAAGGAAAGTATTTGGGAAATGAATCTGAAGAAGGTCACGGTGGACATTCACATTAACCCTTATGTTCAATTTTGCATTTATTAGAATCCTTAAAATAAAATAATATATGAACGATTTTTTAAAACAATGGGGCGAAGCCGCATATACCACCACCGGATTTTTCTGGATGGCCTTGTGGGCATTCGTATTGGGCTACATCATCAGTAGTATGATCCAGATTTTCGTTACAGAAAAACGGATGCAAAAAACAATGGGCGGTGCAGAATCCAAGGGTGTATTGCTGGGTACGTTTTTTGGATTTATAAGCAGTTCGTGCAGCTTTGCGGCACTTGCATCCACAAAATCCCTTTTCAAAAAAGGAGCTAGTTTTATATCGTCCATTGCGTTTTTATTGGCTTCGACCAATCTCGTCATTGAGCTTGGGATCATCATTTCCATCTTTTTGGGATGGCAGTTCGTAGTGGGCGAATATGCCGGGGGAATTTTATTGATAGGGATCAGCTGGATTTTAATACGGCTCATCAATCCCAAAAAGCTTATTGACAAGGCAAGAAAAAATCTTGAAAAAGAGGACGGAGATTCAGGAATGGACGACTCCAAGGATTGGAAAAAGCAGATGCAAAAAGAAGATTCTTGGGCAAAAGTGGGCAAGAAATATAAGATGGAATGGCAAATGGTCTGGAAAGATGTAACCGTGGGCTTTACCATTGCCGGTATTGTTGCGGCATTTGTACCTGATGCGTGGTTTCAGACCCTCTTTATTGGGAGCGGTCAGGGAAATACGGACTTTTCTTTTTTTGAAATTCTGGAACACATTATAGTTGGCCCCGTTGCAGCGTTTGTAACATTTATAGGGTCTATGGGCAATATTCCCTTGGCTGCTTTGCTCTTCGGAAAAGGGGTCAGTTTTGCGGGGGTAATGGCCTTTATTTTCAGTGATCTGGTCGTTTTTCCAATTTTAAGGATCAATGCGAAGTACTACGGTTGGAAAATGTCATTATTTATTCTCTTCTTACTATTTACTTCGTTAATTGGAGCCTCACTTATTTTGCACTATTCTTTTGACTTGATGAGCCTTTTACCAGATCCATCACAGGTACAGGTTCAGGATAGCGAATATTTTAAGATCAACTATACCTTTTACCTAAATCTTGCTTTTCTGATTATATCAGGATACTTGATTTATCTGGGCTTTTTCAAAAAGAAGGATGTGGACAGCAAAATGGGTGAAATGGCTCCAAAAAGCCAATTGCTCGAAAACATCTTAAAATATGCGGCCTTTATCAGTTATATATGGATTGCGGGAGGATTGGCTGTAAAATTTTTAATCCAATAGATATGAAGGTTAAACTGAAAAATATGGTTTGCGACCGTTGCAAAACGGTCCTAAAACAAGAATTAAAGCAAGCAGGAATAGATATTTTATCTATTGAATTGGGCGAATTAATTGTTATGGATGAAGCGTCAGTTAGTCAAAGTGTTTTAAAAGAGATAGCAGAACGTAATGGATTTGAAGTTATTGATAGTAATACTTCCGTTCTAGTAGAGAATGTCAAAACAGCTTTGATAAAGAAAGTCGAAAGCCTCCAAGGCTTAAACGAAAAGACGTCCACTTTCCTTTCCAATGAACTCAATGTTGATTACTCTGTCATTAGCAAGTCTTTCAGTGTTTCAACAGGAATTACAGTCGAAAAATATCTAATAAAACTGAAAGTAGAAAAAACAAAAGAACTATTGCAAATGGGTAATAAGACTTTTGCTGAAATAGCATATTTCTTGGATTATAATAGTGGAAGCCATCTCGCAAAACAATTTAAAAATATGACGGGGATGTCGATGACCCAATACAGAAAACTACAAAAATGGAATCGTAGGACGCTGGATAGAATTGTATAAGAATTAACCTGAATTATCAAAGCTTCCACCTTGAAAGCTGCATAACTTGTTCACCTTAACATTAAATAGTTTTTAAGATGAAACATACATATCAAATTGAAGGAATGACCTGTAAGGGTTGTATGAGAAACGTTAAATCAGCCTTGTGCGATGTTCGAGATGTTATCGATGTTGATATAGACTTAGATGCATCAACTGCAACCATTGAAATGCAAAACCACATCTCAATAGATAAATTTGAAGAAGCGGTACAAAAAAAGAAAAGCAAATACCATATACATCCAGTTAAAGCCAATGGTATAAAGACGCGCACCTACCCGATTAATGGAATGACCTGCAACGGTTGCAGGTCTCACGTTGAAGATACACTTTCCAAAGTAAATGATGTTGTAAACGTATCTGTAAGCTTGGAAAAAGCCGAGGCGGTTGTTGATATGAAATCTGAAATATCAATAGAGAAATTTCAGGATATCCTAAAGAAAGATGGTGGCGGTTATACTATTTACAAAGCAGGTCAGCGTCCTGAACCTACCAAGGAAAAGATTGAAAAGCCAAAAGGCAAAGGAACGGGCGCGTTCTATTGCCCAATGCATTGCGAGGATGATAAGACCTATGACAAACCGGGTGATTGTCCAGTATGTGGGATGGATTTGGTCGAAGAACAAAATTTATTTGCTACTTCAGGTGATCAATGGACCTGCCCGATGCACCCTGAAATCGTAAAGGACGAAGCGGGTGCCTGTCCTATTTGTGGGATGGATCTCGTCCCGATGGAACCAGATCTTTCTTCTGAAGAAAAGACCTACAAAAAACTGCTTAAAAAATTCTGGATAGCACTGGGTTTTACATTGCCCATTTTCTTAATGGCAATGAGCGAAATGATTCCAAATAATCCATTGTACGATTTGATGGAACAGAAATGGTGGAACTGGGTTCAGTTTGGTTTATCCATTCCTGTAGTATTCTATGCTACGTGGATGTTTTTTGAACGCGCTTACCGCAGTATCAAAACGTGGAATTTGAATATGTTTACGCTTATTGGCATAGGGGCGGGCGTCGCGTGGCTTTTCAGTGTATTGGGGATGTTCTTTCCAGATTTCTTCCCCGAACAATTTAAAACGGATTCTGGCGCAGTACACGTTTATTTTGAAGCTGCTACCGTAATCCTCACATTAGTATTAATGGGACAAGTATTGGAAGCCCGTGCACATAGTAAAACCAATTCCGCAGTCAAGGAATTACTAAAATTGGCACCTAATAAAGCGGTGCGTGTGGTAAACGGTAACGAAAAAGAAGTTTCTATTGACCAGATTGAAAAAGAGGATATCCTAAGAGTTAAACCAGGTGATAAAATTCCCGTGGATGGCGTAATTACAGAAGGAAATACAACTGTAGATGAATCTATGATCTCGGGAGAGCCTATTCCAGTTGATAAAGCTGAAAATGATAAGGTAAGCAGTGGAACCATAAATGGCAATCAATCTTTCTTGATGAAAGCCGAAAAAGTGGGTAGCGACACCTTACTTTCCCAAATTATACATATGGTAAATGATGCGAGCCGCAGTCGTGCGCCTATTCAGAAATTAGCTGATACGGTTTCCGGTTATTTTGTTCCAGTAGTGGTTCTAATTTCCTTAATTACTTTTGCAGTTTGGGCGATATGGGGACCAAATCCAGCTTATGTATATGCCTTGGTCAATGCCATTGCAGTGCTTATTATTGCGTGTCCCTGTGCATTAGGATTGGCTACGCCAATGTCTATAATGGTAGCGGTTGGCAAAGGAGCGCAAAATGGGGTATTAATAAAAAATGCTGAAGCGCTGGAGAAAATGGACAAGGTGAATACCCTTATCGTAGATAAAACAGGAACGATTACAGAAGGAAAACCTACCGTCGAAAAAATAGGTGTTTTTGGTTCAAATTTTTCCGAAAATGAAATTCTAAAATTCATCGCTTCCCTAAACAGTTCCAGTGAGCACCCACTTGCAGAAGCGACTGTAAAATACGGAAAAGAGCAAAATACCGAATTCTCTAAAACCGAAAACTTTAGCGCAGTAACAGGAAAAGGAGTAGAAGGAACGGTTGATGGGAAAAAGCTCGATCTGGGAAATGCAAAAATGATGGAGTACGCTAATGCAACTATCTCAACAGAAATGGAAGCCGAAGTACAATCTTTTCAGAAACAAGGAAAAACAGTTTCATATTTGGCGATAGAAGGTAAAGTTTCGGGTTACGTAATGATAGGCGATAAAATTAAAAAGACAAGTGCCAAGGCCATTAAAGAACTGCAAGATAAGGGTATCGCGGTAATAATGTTGACGGGCGATAATCACGACACCGCACAAGCCGTGGCAAGCGAACTCAATCTCGCTGATTTTAAGGCAGGAATGCTCCCAGAAAATAAATTGCAGGAAGTGGAAAAACTGCAAAACGAAGGCAAAGTAGTTGCAATGGCAGGCGACGGTATCAACGATGCACCTGCTTTGGCCAAAAGTGATGTGGGGATTGCAATGGGAACGGGAACAGATGTGGCGATTGAAAGCGCAATGATCACATTGGTCAAAGGCGATCTGCACGGTATCGTAAAAGCAAGGAATTTGAGCGATGCGGTTATGAAAAACATTAAGGAAAACCTGTTTTTCGCCCTCATCTATAACACCTTGGGAATCCCCATAGCCGCTGGTTTACTTTACCCTTTCCTTGGAATTTTATTATCCCCTATGATTGCGGCCTTGGCAATGAGCTTCAGTTCGGTTTCCGTTATAGGAAATGCACTCAGATTACGAACAAAATCTATCAACTAACCAATAAATTATAAAAAAATGAATTCAACTGAAAAAAATAACATCGGAACGAAGAAAAGCAACTATGGCAAATTTATAGTGATGCTGGTGCTTTCATTTATAGCAATGTACATTACAATGTATTTGAACACCTATGAGTGGAACCACGTCTATTTCAGCCTTACACGGTTTTATATGGCTTGTTTGGGGATTTCGGCAATGGCGGTAATTATGCTTTCCTTGATGCACCAAATGTATAAAAACAGAAAAAAGAATATCGCAATTTATCTCGGCAGCCTAGTACTTTTTATTGGTGCCCTGTCTTTGGTACGTACCCAAAAACCGATTGGAGATGTGCTTTATATGAAAGCTATGATCCCCCATCATTCCATAGCCATACTTACCAGTAAAAGAGCCGCGATCAAAGATCCTAAAGTAAGGAAATTGGCAGATGGGATTATTAAGGCACAGGAAAAAGAAATCGCTGAAATGAAAGCATATATCAAGCGATTGGAAAATAATGAATAAATAAACTAAGGAAATAAGTTATGAATAAGAACCTAATATATATAGGCATTGCAGTACTCGTAGGACTGCTTGCGGGTTGGCTCATTTTTGGAACATCGGTAGATAAATCAATGGCGGTTAAGGACGTGTCAACTATGTCAGATGATCACGATCATTCCGCTGAAACCGCAGAAGGAATGTGGACGTGCTCAATGCACCCTCAGATTATGCAGCCCGAACCCGGTGACTGCCCCATTTGTGGGATGGATTTGATTCCGGCAGAATCGAGTGCGGATGGTCTTGCAGCCGACCAGTTTAAAATGACAAAAAATGCAATGGCGTTAGCAAATATTCAAACCAGTAGGGTTGGGAATGCAGAAGGGAAAAATGGGAACACCATTTCGCTTACCGGAAAAATTGTAGAAAATGAAGAAGCAAATTCCGTTCAGGCAAGCTACTTCGACGGAAGGATAGAACGCCTCAATGTAAGTTATGAAGGACAGGAAGTCCGGAAGGGACAGCTCTTGGCAACCATATATGCGCCCAATCTTGTCGCAGCACAACAGGAGCTTATTACAACTGCATCGCTTAAAGAAAGCCAACCGGCACTTTATAAATCTGTAAGGAATAAATTAAAGCTTTGGAAACTTTCTGAAGGCCAAATCAACAGTATTGAAGAATCAGGCAAAGTACTTGAAAATTTCCCGATTTATGCCACGGTTTCTGGAACAGTTTCCGAGAAAATGGTGGAAGAAGGCGATTACGTAAAACAGGGTCAGCCTATTTTAAAATTAAGCAACCTAAACTCTGTTTGGGCAGAGTTTGACGCCTATGAAAACCAAATTTCTCAATTTAAAAAAGGGCAAGAAATAAAAATGACCACCAATGCCTATCCCAATAAGGAATTTGATGCTATCATCTCTTTTATTGACCCGGTATTAAACACCCAAACCAGAGTGGTAACGGTACGGGCTACCATACAAAATAATAACAACCTTTTAAAACCGGGAATGTTTGTTGCTGGAAACATAGAGGGTGTTAGTGCTTCCAAGAAACAGCAACTTGTTGTTCCAGCATCTGCGGTAATGTGGACAGGAGAACGTTCGGTGGTGTACGTAAAAACCAATCCTGACGAACCTGTTTTTGAAATGCGGGAAGTAACCATAGGGAATAGAAACGGTGAAACCTATACCATAATAGATGGTCTTGAAAATGGTGATGAAATCGTAACCAATGGTACATTTACGGTAGATGCAGCTGCGCAGTTACGCGGTAAAAAATCAATGATGAACCAAGACAATGTTGAGGATGAAACCACGATACCAGAAATGAAGATGGAACTGTCTCAAGAAGCGCAAAAGACGATTGAGAAAAGCTTAAAACCATATCTAAATATGAAAGATGCATTTGTGGAAGGGAATATTGCCGATGTTTCTGCTTCCGCCAAAACTACATTGGAGCAACTAAAATTGATACCAGAAAGGGATTTGGGGAAAATGGAACAATCCCACATTTCCAAAATCAAGCGAATGCTAATTGCTATTAATGAAGCGGACAACATCAAAAATCAAAGAGATCATTTTGTTGTATTGAATCAAAATATGGTGCCCCTTGTAATGAATATTAAGAATATCGATCCTCAAATATTGATTCAAAAATGTCCTATGGCCAATAATAACAAAGGTGCATTTTGGCTAAGCACCAATAAAGAAATCCGCAATCCATATTATGGAGAGCAGATGATGACCTGTGGGAGTACAATTGATTCTTTGTAATAGATAATTCAGAATAAGACGTCGAATAAGCAAAACGTTAATCTTCTAATCAACCTGCCAAGCGTAAATTCTTAAACCCAAAAGTATAGTATAACTTTTCAATGATTCGGATTTTATTCAGTGAAGGCATACACCTTGATCAGTTTTGAGAGAAATTTTTACTCACTAAAAATACCTTTTCTGTTTTTTTAAGAAAAAACTTATCGCTATTTTCGCAAAGAAATTTTAGAATCAAATTTTTGAAGCTATTTAGAAATATATTATTCTTTACGGCAGCCTTCATTATGATAGGTCACGACATCGTGCCTCATAATGACATATCCTCTGATGGCAAACAGATTTCTTTTTCTATTGCTTCAACAACAGGTTCTCAACAAATAGCTCAAGAACATTTAGAACTAGGTCATATATTTGAACACTTTCAGCATACTTCTAATGAAAGGACTCTAAAATATGTAGTTGGAACGGCTAAAAACCTTAACTTTAAAACTAAAATCCTTCAAAATACCGCTTTAATAGTTGATATAGAAAATCAATTTATTTGGCATACAAACCTTGAAAAGCAACGCTTTCGGGATTGTCCCATAATTCCATATTTTTCAACATTTTCCTCCTATACCCTTCGGGGACCTCCTTCTTGTTAATTCCCTAAAGTGATATTTATATTCAAGTCTCAATTGAACTTGATACTACCTATATCACGATTTAGTTATGTAATACTCTTTTGTCATAACTATATTCATCTTTAGCATTAAAAAAATATAAGCACTTTTTTTAAAAAGGTTTATAAACTCAGCTCTTGGTGATTTCTATTTTCGTTTTTCCATTTTAAAATTCTTCTACTATAATGTTAGATAAAATCATTCAATTTTCGATCAACAATAAGCTTGTTGTCGGAATATTAACCTTGTTCCTTATTGGGTGGGGAACCTATTCACTTACCAAACTGCCCATAAGCGCCGTACCGGATATTACAGATAATCAGGTAATGGTCATAACCGTTTCCCCCACCCTTGCCGCGCAAGAGGTCGAACAGCTTGTTACTTTTCCGGTCGAACAGACAATGGTAAGTATCCCTGAAATAAAGGATATGCGGTCATTTTCCCGGTTTGGGCTTTCCATAGTAACCATCGTTTTTGAGGAAGATACCGATCTGTATTGGGCACGGCAGCAAGTGCAAGAACGCCTATCATCCGCAGCAGACGAAATCCCGGAAGGCGTGGGAAAACCTGAAATGGCACCGGTCACAACAGGACTTGGGGAAATATACCAATACACCGTACTTCCCGAAGAAGGTTATGAAGACCAATACGATGTTACCGAACTGCGAACGATACAGGATTGGATCATTAAACGGCAGTTATTGGGAACGAAAGGAGTTGCCGAAGTGAGCGGTTTTGGTGGCTTTGTAAAGCAATATGAAATTGCCATAGACCCCAATAAGCTTCAAAGTATGGATATAACCATTGAAGATATTTTTACGGCACTTGAAATGAACAACCAGAATACGGGCGGGGCTTATATTGATAAAGGCCCCAATGCATACTTTATTAGAAGTGAGGGCTTGGTCAACAATCTGGATGAAATAAATAAGATAGTTGTCAGGGAAAGTAATGGAACCCCCATACTGATAAGGGATGTCGCCAAAGTACAGTTTGGCCACGGGATCCGTTATGGTGCTGCAACCCGCAACGGTGAAGGCGAAGTGGTCACGGGAATTGTAATGATGCTCAAAGGAGCAAACTCTTCCGCAGTTATTTCCGATGTAAAGGAAAAAATTGAACAAATTAAGCAAACCCTTCCCGAAGGGGTGACCATTGAGCCCTTTCTAGATCGGAAACATCTTGTGGATCGTGCAATCGGCACCGTGACCACAAACCTTGTAGAAGGTGCATTGATCGTTATTTTTGTTTTGATACTCTTCTTGGGTAACCTACGTGGTGGCTTGGTGGTAGCATCGGTGATACCGCTCTCAATGTTATTTGCAATAGCAATGATGAACCTCTTTGGGGTCGCGGGTAACCTGATGAGCCTGGGTGCGATAGATTTTGGCCTTATTGTAGATGGGGCGGTGATCATTGTTGAATCTGTAATGTTCGGTATTCATAGCGGTAAAAAGAAGTATGCCGGGGTTGAAAAGTTGTCTTCTGGACAAATGGATGTTGAAGTAAAAAGCTCAGCAGGTAAAATGATGAATTCCGCTGCCTTTGGACAAATCATCATACTCATCGTTTACCTGCCTATTTTGGCTTTGAGCGGGGTCGCAGGAAAAATGTTCCACCCAATGGCACAAGCGGTGATGTTTGCTATTCTGGGGGCATTGATATTATCGCTTACATACGTTCCGATGATGTCTGCCCTTGCATTGGGCCGCAAAACAGCACATAAGAGGAATTTTTCCGATAAAATGATGGATTTTTTCCAGCGTATTTATAGCCCCATTATAGAAGCTGCCCTTCGCGCGAAGCTTTTGGTCCTTGGATTGGCAATAGGTTTATTCATTATTACGCTAATAATGTTTTCCTATATGGGTGGCGAATTTATTCCTCAATTGGACGAAGGGGATTTTGCGGTGGAAACCAGAGTACCTGTGGGAAGTTCCGTTCAGCAGTTGATCGATGTTTCCCAAAAAGCGCAGACCATTTTATTAAAGGAATATCCGGACGAAGTAACACAAGTGGTCAATAAAATTGGTTCTGGGGAAATCCCAACAGACCCTATGCCCATTGAGGCCGGCGATATGATGGTGATCCTGAGCCCGAAAGACGACTGGACAAGTGCCGATGGTAGGGAAGGTTTGATAGCGGAAATGCAGGAATCTTTATCAGTTATTCCTAACGCTACCTTTAGTTTTCAACAACCCATACAGATGCGTTTTAATGAATTATTGACCGGGGCAAAACAAGATGTGGTACTGAAGATTTATGGGGAAGAATTGTCCACGCTTTCAGATTTGGCCAATGAAGTGGGACAGAAAATAAAATCTGTAGAAGGGGTCAACGATTTATATGTGGAGGAGATTACGGGTTTACCTCAAATCAAGATCAAATTAAACCGTGATAAAATTGCGCAATATGGCTTGAATGTGGCCGATATAAATAACGCCATTGAAACCGGTTTTGCCGGAAAATCGGCGGGAATGGTATTTGAAGGGGAAAGGCGTTTCGATCTCGTAGTACGTCTGCAAGAAGAAAGCCGTGGCGATATAACAGATGTTGAAAATCTATACATAGGTACTCCCGAAGGCCAACAAATCCCGCTCAGTGAGGTTGCCAATGTATCCTTTGAGCCCGGCCCCGTCCAAATACAACGGGATAATGCAAAACGTCGGGTTATGGTTGGCTTTAATGTACGTGATAGGGATGTTCAAAGTATTATTGAGGACATCAAGCAGATTATGGCTACTAATGTTGATATGCCACCAGGTTATTATGTAACCTACGGCGGACAATTTCAGAACCTGAAAGAGGCCAATCAACGGTTAATGATCGCACTACCTGTAGCTTTACTATTAATCCTAATACTGCTCTATTTTGCTTTTGGCTCTATAAAACAAAGTTTACTCATTTTTACGGCCATACCTTTATCTGCTATTGGTGGCGTGTTTGCGCTGCTTCTTCGTGGTATGCCATTTAGTATTTCGGCCGGAGTTGGTTTTATTGCCTTGTTTGGAATTGCTGTTTTAAATGGAATAGTGCTTATTGCAGAATTTAACAGGCTAAAAGAAGAAGGGGTCACAGATACTTATGAACGTGTTCTTAAAGGTACACGCGTGAGACTCAGACCCGTATTAATGACCGCTACCGTAGCTGCCCTTGGATTCTTGCCAATGGCATTGGCCACATCATCCGGTGCAGAGGTACAGCGGCCATTGGCCACGGTGGTAATAGGTGGGCTAATTACGGCTACGGCATTAACCCTAATCGTGCTTCCTGTCCTGTATATATATTTTACGGAAGGAAAGCTAAAATTGAATTTAAAAAGAAAGAAAATTTCCACTGTTTTAGTTGTAATTGGAGGAATGTTCTTTCCGGCGATGCAACTTCAAGCACAAGAAATGGATCAGGTGCAGGAGCGGGAACTTACTTTACAGCAAGCCATTGAAATTGCACTTCAGAATAATAACCGTATTAAGATCGCACAATATGACATAGATGTTGAGGAAACAGGAAAGTACGGTGCGATAACCATTCCCAAAACAGAATTTTCCTATTCAAGTGGCGAATTTAACACACCCACAATAAAGGATAATTCATATGGAGTTATCCAGCGGATCAATTTTCCTACAGTTTACACTAGTCAGTTCAAGTTGGCAAAAGCCAGGGTCAAAAGTAGTGAACAACTTAAGGCCATAGCCGAAAATGAACTGATTGCCGACGTAAAAGTTGCCTATTTAAGGTATGTGTTCTTAATGGAAAATAAACAATTGCTACAGCGCCAAGATAGCCTGTACAGCAACCTTGACAGATCCAGCTCGATGCGTTATAAAACCGGCGAATCCACAAAGCTGGAAAGTGTGACCTCGGCAACACAATCGATGCAAATAAAGAACAAGCTTCAACAGAACGAGGCCGATTTGAGAATTGCCAATAAACGGTTACAGGTAGTCTTGAAAACCAATGATAATATTAGTGTTGCTGATGCTGAACTGGTTCCCCGGGAGATTGATTTGGATATCGAAAGCCAATCCGTGGAGCAAAGTCCCTTGTACGTTTATTTAAAACAACAATTGGCCGTAAGGAAACGGGAGACCAACGTGGAAAGGAACAAAGTATTACCTGACCTTATGTTCGGTTATAACAGCCAAACCTTTGTAGGGGATCAATTTATAGATGGTCAGGACATTCAATATGATAGTGGTGATCGGTTTTCCTATTTTCAGGTAGGTGTGGCTATCCCTATTTTTCCGGGAGGGCACCGTTCCAAGATCAACGCGGCAAAAATTGAAGAGGATATCGCCCAGTCTCAAATGGAGCTGAAGCAGACCCAATTGGAAGGCGAGTTACAAAACTTGTTACAGGAATATTACAAACTTCAGGGCACTTTAAATTACTATCAAAATGAAGCCCTGCCACAAGCGGAACTAATCATTAATAATTCGGAAAAGAGCTTTAAAAGCGGTAATGTTTCTTATGCCCAATACCTGCAAAACCTCACTTTGGCGAATAGTATTCAGACAGAATATTTAAATACACTTTATCAATATAACCAGTCCATCATAGTAATCGAAGCCTTATTGGGCCTGTAACAAACTTAATGCTACCATTAAAATATAAAAAGATGAAAATTCAATTCAATACAAAAATTTCACTGCTCATTTTATCCACCCTATTTATAGTGGCTTGCGGCAACAAGGATTCAGAAAAAATGGAAACTTCCGCAGGATCTTCTATGCCAAAAGAACAGCCTGCTGCAAACGGGGCCAAACAGATCACTTTTACAAAGGATCAATACAATCTTGCCGGAATAGAAACCGGGGAGATCGAAATGAGAAATCTTAGCAACATTATTAAACTCAACGGTGTTATTGATGTGGAACCCAAAAGTATGGCCTCTGTATCTGCCCCGTTAGGTGGGTATGTAAAAACCGCCGGAAAGTTACCTGGAGAAGAAGTCAAAAAAGGACAGGTCCTGGCAACGATCGAAAACCCTGAATTTATCCAAATCCAACAGGATTACCTTGAAAGCTTAGGCAAGCTGCAATTTCTTGAAGAAGAATATAATAGACAAAAACAATTAAGGGAAGAGGACATCAATTCTGCAAAAACTTTCCAACAGGTTTCTTCAGATTATAAAATAACACAAGGCCGGGTCAAGGCGTACGAACAACAACTTGCGCTTGTCGGAATCAGTAGAAAATCTGTTCAAAACGGGAACATTTCACGGACAGCAAACCTTTATGCACCTATAACAGGTTTTGTAAAAACAAGCAATGTGAATATCGGTGATTATGTGTCACCACAAGATGTGCTCTTTGAAGTGGTTAATTTGGAGGATATTCATTTGGCATTGAATGCCTTTGAAAAAGATCTGGGAAAAATCGAAGTAGGCCAAACCGTAAAATTCTCCCTTGCCAATGATAATAAATTCAACCGTACAGCAGAAGTTTTTTTAATAGGAAAAGCTACAGGAAACGATCGCATCACACCTGTTTACAGCCATATAAAAAAAGAAGACAAAAAAGGCATATTACCGGGAATGTACGTGAAAGCCTGGATAGAAAGCGGTACAGATAAGCAAAAGGCGATCCCATCGGAAGCCATTGTTCAATATGAAGGAAAGGATTTTATAATCCTTCAAACCGAAAAATCTGATAATGCTTATACTTTTAAATTGGAACAGGTAAAAAAAGGAATTGAGCAGGAAGGATACACGGCCATAACCTTTGCTGAAAATGCTGATGTCAGCAATTTCAAGCCGGTGGTCAAGAATGCCTATTCCATTTTGTCCGCATTGAGAAATTCGGAAGAAGAAGAATAGTCCCAATTTGAAAAATAATTTTAAGATATCAGGATGAAATTCGGCAAGGCCATATCCAAATTAACAGAACCCTTTCAGGCACTGCAAAACAAGCTGTTTGCGAAAGTATATCTGGCACAGACTATTATCCTGCTGGGGGATGCCTTTACCTGGGTTGGCCTTGCATTACTGGCCTATCAATTTGGGAAAGGAAGGGCTGCGGTAATTTTGGCCACGGCACTCACTTTACGGGTAACCGCTTTCATCCTCTTTTCTCCATTTGCCGGTGTGCTTGCAGACCGCATAGACCGGAAAAAGATTCTGTACACGACCCATTTTATCAGAATGGGGCTTGTCGCCTTGCTGCCGTTCGTTAGCGCCGAATGGCAAATTTACGTTTTGGTGTTTCTTATGAATGTTTTCAATGCCTTTTTTAGCCCTACCTATCGTTCTGTGATTCCTCAGATCGTAGATAAAAAATTATATCGGCAGGCTATCGGTTTATCGGCTGCCACGTATCAGTTATTAGGAGTTTTGGGTCCAGGACTGGCGGGCATACTTGCAGTTTGGTTGGGTGCCAGGGAAATATTCCTGGTTGATGCGGGAACATTTATTATCGCAGGGATTTTGCTCCTAACACTTCCGAAAAGCTTTTTAAATGCTCCAAAAGAAGAAAAGGTTCTACAGAAACACCCTACTACCTGGCAAGATGTTACAAAAGGGGCCAAGCTCTTGTTTCAAAATAGATATATATGTTTTGCCCTTTTCATAGAACTGGTATCGGCGATGGCCGGAGCTTTCATATTGGTAAATACCATCATTCTCGTAAAGGGTGGATTGAGCCTGACCGATAGGGAATATGGTTTGATTATGGCCGCTTTCGGTATTGGCGCAACGGTGGCCGCCTTCGTTTCCGGGGTTATTGATAAATCCAAATCGAGGCAGGTTTCCTTAATAGTGGGAGCACTGGTATTGGGACTGTCAATTAGTGCCGCAAACTACCTGAATTTCTCTTTGCTTTTTGTGTTCTGGATCTTTGCCGGTTTGGGGCAAAGTCTTGCAGAAATTCCTTCGGAAACGCTTATCGGTGAAAATATCGCTGACGAAGAACAAGGCAAAGTATATGGCTCCCATTTTGCATTTTCACATCTGTGGTGGGCTATCGCATATCCGATAGCCGGATTATTGGGAACTAATTTTCCTGAAAAGGAATTTCTCTACGGTGGTATCCTGGCATTATCGCTGTTACTGATAATGTTTCTACTGTTAAGGCCAAAAGAGAAGCCCAATATTAAAATCAATTTAAATTAAGAACATAGAATAATAAATTTTTTAATCACTAATATCAAAATCAATAAATTATGAAAAGAGTATTTTTTATTACAGCCGTTACAATGACCTTATTGGCATCTTGCAAGGACGAACCCAGAACTAAAATGGGACCAACAACGCAGGATGAGATTAAGAAAGACAATAATGCAGAAATGCTTAGGACCCAGGATAGCATCCAAATGGCCCACAAAAAAACAATGGATAGTTTAGAACAGGTAAAATCTCACGGGCACGCCCATTAATAACTATAATCCCATTTTAGCGTAATGCAAGATGGGATTTAATCAAGTTTACTATGAAAATAAAAAAGATAATATCCTTTCTGATACTGACCATCGTTTGCGCACTTTGTAGTACTGCATTTGCGCACGGTGTCGATGAAAACACACAAACGTTTTTATTAGGAAATAGTGGTGTTGCATTTGGCCCCTTTCTTTACATAGGAGCAAAACATATGATTACAGGCTATGACCATCTACTATTTTTGGTAGGCGTTATCTTCTTTTTGTTTAAACCGAAAGAAGTGCTTTTGTATGTTAGCTTTTTTACAATTGGTCACAGTACCACTTTACTATTAGGTGTTTTAGCCGACATCAATATTAATGCATACTTAATAGATGCTATCATTGCGCTCTCTATTGTATATAAGGGATTCGACAATTTGGGAGGTTTCAAACGTTTCTTTGGCAAACAACCAAACACGAAAGCAGCAGTTTTAATATTCGGGCTGTTTCACGGTTTTGGTCTTGCCAGTAAACTGCAAGAATTCAAGTTTGATAAAGAAGGTCTTTTCACTAACCTGATTGGTTTCAATATAGGTGTAGAAATAGGACAATTTATTGCTTTAGCGGTAGTGTTGATTCTTATAACCGTATGGAGAAGACAACGCAGTTTTATGAAATTTTCAACAATTACGAATACAGCTTTGATGGCCGCTGGGTTTTTATTGCTCGGTTTTCAATTAACAGGCTACTTTACATCTTAAAAAAAATAACTATGTCAGAAATGAAACATCCAGTATTGGAAAAAAGTAAAATTATAAAAGCAACCGCCATTTCACTAATCGTCGGTGCGCTATTATTGGTTATAGCGGTTTTACCGGCAGAATTTGGAATGGATCCCACGGGTGCGGGAAAATTATTGGGATTTAGCAAACTTTACGTTCCCGAAGAAACCGGCACATCTAGTTTGGGAGCTATGTCAACAAATCCCTCGACTCAAATAATCAAACTCGAAAAAGCAGGTTCGGGGCCCAAAGTGGAAAGACCTGTAGAGGCTGATAATCCTCCTCCGACCACGCAATTAAGTTCACGTGAAGATGAAACCAAAGTGGTTGTTCCAGCAGGGAAAGGTATCGAATTCAAAATAAATATGCTTAAATACGGGAAAATGAAATACGAATGGACTACCGCAAATGGTGAGGTTCTTTATTTCGATTTTCACGGTGAGGTAAAACAAGAAAAAGAAGTAAAGGAAGTTTACTTCGAAAGTTACACCATTGCCAATTCCAACAATATGGTGGGTACTTTTTTAGCCCCTTATGAAGGAAAACACGGATGGTTTTTTAGGAACACCGGTGATGAGGACGTTATAGTAAATTTAAGACTGAAAGGTCAGTATGCATTATAATTTTAAGTCCTGCAATGGAAGGTCAATTTCTACAACCTAATAGAAATAGCCTTCCATTCAGCAGGCACAAATCATATCCACATATTTCAAAAAATTATTGCTATTCCGGCAATTCAAACATATTTAAATTTTAAAAGTGAACTTATTTTGATATTACTCTACTCAAATAAATATGCAGTCTATATGATTGTCAAGGAAAAG
Organism: Galbibacter orientalis DSM 19592; assembly: GCF_000260115.1. GTDB lineage: Bacteria > Bacteroidota > Bacteroidia > Flavobacteriales > Flavobacteriaceae > Galbibacter > Galbibacter orientalis. The sequence goes on from NZ_JH651379.1 coordinate 2,110,105, forward strand.
GTTGATTTTCAAGATTGCAATCAGGCACTAACTTTCTTAAAATCAAAAGTTACGGAAGAGATTGATATCAGGCTGTACTTAGAAGTTAATGAATTTGCTATAGAGGAATTGTTGCGGGAAATCAGTTTCAAATTTCAAAGTAATATAAAGAAAATGGCAATCGTTTGTAACAACGAATCTATAGAAAGTATTCGAAAAATAACCAATAAATTTTATGATTCGGAAGTTAAATTTTTTGAAATTCAAGAAAATACAAAGGCTAAAAAGTGGATTCAATTGAAAGCTTGAAAGAATTATTTATGAACCCGGATTAGAGTTTTTGTCAATGTGGGTCTATTTAAATTAACAAATAAACCCAGATAGGATTTGGAAAAACTTTTACTTAGAATAATAGATGACTACAAAAAAGAAATGAAACCCGTAGAAGAATCCAACCTCAATGATTTCAGCATCGTTGAAAAGGGAATCTCGATTTCCAGACAGTATTTACAGAAATTACGAATATGCGTTCGTGAAAATGAGTTCAAAAATTCAGAGGAAGAAATCACATTTTTCAAAAAGCATAAGCCCTATGTTTACAGTCGCTTGAAATATTATGCTAAACTTTATAATTTTCTGATTAACCGGCCTGCCGGAACCATTAAATCGCAGCAACTTTTCATAGACGATGAGATTAAAAAACTTCAGGAAAGCAATCGCCGCCATTTAGACTTTATAAAGTATTATAGAGAAGGATCAACCATTCTCGATGAGTTCTATTTTTTGCGGGGAAAAGACAAAATCAGCTTGGTTTCAGACACCTCGCATTTTTATACCGATGCAGAATTTTCCACGAGCCACGATAATGCCGTTGCCAAAATTATGGCCTATGATCTTTTAGTCAACCACTACATTCAGGAACTGGACGATTTAAGGGATTTAACTTATGGCAAATCGCGGAAAATAAACACTTTAGCCAATGGAGACCGACTGAGTTGGACCGCTTCAAAAACCGACTTGATCGAATTGATATATGCTTTACAAGCCTCTGGAGCCATAAAAAGTGGAACTGCCGGAATCAAAGAAATGGCTATTGCTTGTGAAAGTATTTTTGATCTTAATCTTGGAAATGTCTATCGAACTTTTTTAGAAATACGTGAACGAAAAATTGACCCTACCAAGTTTATTGACAGGCTAAAATCCACACTTTTACAAAGAATGGAAGAAACTGACGGTTAATTTATATCAATCCTGAAAATGTTAAATTTTCTCCCAAGTGGGGTGCGACTTGGGAAAAAATAAGATTAATTTTTTTTAATGGTATTTGGTATTGGCTTTCCAAAGGCAAACAATCAAATAAAACCAATTTAACTCATTGAAAATGAGAAAATAAAAACACCCAACTTGGATGTAACTTGGGAATAAAACCCAATAAACCACCCCAAATTTGTAGAACGAAAGTCAAATCCTGCGAAGGGCTATCAAATTAGTTTAGACTGAGGCGATAGCCCTTTTCATTTAAAACCGTTCTATTATGCCAACAAGTATCATTACCACAGACGATCTTCGGGAATTCAAAATGGAATTGCTCGACGACATTAAAAAGCTCCTATCCCGACAAGCCACAGGGAAAATCAAAAAATATCTGAAATCTTCCGAAGTAATGGAACTGCTTCAGGTCAGTCCGGGAACACTTCAAAATCTTCGCGTCAATGGCACGTTACCCTACACCAAAGTGGGCGGTATCATTTACTACGATGCCGAGGAAATCCAGAATGTGATGACCGCAAACCGTGTGCAGCACGGATTAAATTCTTAAGCGATGAATTATATAAAGCTACTCAATGCGGCTTTTGAAAAATTCTTCTTCGATGACCGCTTGAACCCAACGCACATTAGCCTGTATATGGCCCTGTTCCAAGAATGGAACAGCAGCCGCTTTGCGGATGAGTTTTACGTCAACCGAAGGGAACTGATGCGCGTGGCCAAGATTGGTTCAAAATCTACGTACCATCGCTGCGTAACCGACCTTGATACGTGGGATTACCTATCCTATATCCCATCCAACAATCCGTACAAAGGCAGCAAAATCAAGATGGCCATTATCGGGACAAGTGATGAACCGGATATGGGACGGTACAATCCCGAATTGGAACAGCTTGCGGAACGGTACCATCCCATACGTGAACCAGTAGTGAACCAGCACCGTCCCACCAACGGACAAGCATTGGTATCTAATATAAACAATACCAAACAGGTAAACATTAATAAACAACCAAAGGGCAGGCAGGCGGTTTTGGATTTTTTTATTGAAAAAGATTTTAATGCTGATGAAGGAAAAAAATTCTTTGCGCATTATGAAGCCAACGATTGGAAAACAAGCGATGGAAAAGCAATTAGGGATTGGCGAGCCCTAGCCACAAATTGGATGGATCGAACCGAATTGTTTGCCGAAGAAAACACACCAAACAAGAAGGGAGCGTCCCAAAATAGGGACAACCTCAAAACCACTAAAACCAAAGATTATGGACAACCCCTCTAAAATAACCGAAGGCGGCGTGGAATACTCGCTGGGAAAATTTGACGGGAAATGTGTGCTTTACGACTTCCCAAAAATCCTGATTTATCTCAATGCCAAGGGCAAATTGCTTTTTGGCAAAAAATTCAAAATCTATGAAGAGGACAAGGATATTTTACTGAAACTCTGTTCCTACTTCATCAAGGATAAAGAAAACTGTCAAAAATTTGATCTCGATGTTGAAAAAGGGATTTTGTTATCGGGCCCAGTAGGGTGTGGTAAAACGAGTTTATTAAAACTTTTACGGCATTTAGTGCCGTTACAACGCCCTTATGAAATGATCCCTTGCCGAAATGTTGTGTTCAGTTTTAACCATCTTGGTTTTAAAACCATCGAGGATTATGGAAACACGAAATTCTTCTGTTTTGACGACTTGGGCGTAGAACCTGCCGGAAGGTTTTATGGCAAGGATCTGAATGTGATGGGTGAAGTTCTACTATCCAGATACGAGCTGTTCCTACAGACCAAACACAAAATCAAGACCCACGCCACTACCAACCTAAATGCCGAGGAACTGGAAGAACGCTATGGGAACCGCGTTCGTAGCCGGATGCGGGAACTTTTTAATTTGATTGCTTTTGATGAGAAGGCTGGGGATAAAAGGAAATAGATTTGAAAAAAACTGACACTATTCAAAGTATACTTGCTTCTGTTTTTTTTCAATTTCTCGGTGCATAATAAATAATGCAAACACCCAATAGTGCAATCAATGCTCCTATTATATCGTATTTGTCGGGCGAATAATTGTCAAACTTCATCGACCATAGTAGTGACATTACAATAAAGACTCCGCCATAAGTTGCATAAACTCTCGCAAAGCTTGCGGTTTGCAAAGTTGCAACCACACCGTAAAATGCAAGAATTAGGGCCCCTATTAAACCATACCAAATAGGCTTATCTTCCTTCAACCATAGCCAAATAAGATAACCTCCACCAATTTCGCAAAGTCCTGCTAAAATGAATATGGGAATTGATTTAATAATCTGCATTAGCAACAACTTTTGTTTTCTTGAATTGGCGGACAAGGTACAGTTCCATAAGAGCAATAAACACAACAATTACCTTCGTTTGGTTTTAGAACCGTTTTACAATTCTCACACTCGTAAAAGAATTGACAGGCGTTTGTTGGCATATCTTCCACTTTTTTATGTCCGCAGGTTGGACAGGTAATTTCTGATTTTAATATAGTTTCCATTCGATTTTTTGTTAAAGCATATGTGTTATGTCCGAAGCCAATGTTGGATATGAGAAAATCATTGTTCTAATATCATTAACCTTCATCTTTGTTTTTATGGCCATTGCGAAGAGATTTATGGTTTCTTCTGTATGTGGTCCGATTAAATGCGCTCCCAAAATTGTTTGGGTTTCATTGTCAATTATAGTTTTGAACGCATATTCTTCTACATTCAAGCGTTTAGCATTGAACCAATTGCCAACCCCTTTATAGTTTATCCTAATGTTGTAATTCAGCTCTTTCGCTTTCAATTCAGTAAAGCCAACAGAAGCCATAGTAGGCAAAGTAAAAACTACCGTTGGCATTGGTGGATAACTTATTTCTTTAGAATTGCCTTTAATTATATTTGAAGCAACAATATGACCTTCCAAAACAGCAATAGGGGTTAATGGCAAACCTGCTGAATCTGCGGCATCGCCCGCTGAATAAATATTTGGATTTGAAGTATTTTGAAGATATTCGTTTACTGAAATACCCTTTTTAGTAAAGGCTATATTGGCTTTATCCAAGTCTAAATCAAAAATTGCAGGTGGTCGTCCTGCAGAATTAAAAACAGCTTCGGCTTCAAAATATTCAGTATTCTCTGCGGATTTTCCTTTCACTCTATAATTGTTTTCGGTTTTTTCAATAGCCGCTACTTCGGTTTCAAGAATGAGTTTTATTCCTAATTTCTTTGTGGCAGAAACAAGATGTTTTACAATATCTTGTTCAAAATTTTCTAAAGGATTTTTACCACGATGAACAATGGTTACTTCTGCTCCACATCGAGCTGCTATATGTGCAAACTCAAAAGCAATATATCCACCACCGATAAATAATAATGATTTCGGCAATTTTTCTAAATTCAAGAAATAGGTACTGGATTTGGCATAATGACCACCTTCAAATTCTAAAATTCGTGGCTTCGCGCCAGCTGCAATTACAATTTTTTCAGCTTTTACCTTATCACTTCCAACTTCCAACGTGTTTTCTGAAAGAAATTTTGCTGAACTATGAAAAGTATCAATTCCGTTATTTTTGTACCCCTTTTCAATTTTTGGTGGCATTTCATCCACAAACGTTTGTTTAAAGGCCATTATGTCCTTCCAATTGACTTTAGGTATGGTGTCAATGCCATTACCTTTAAGTCTTTTGGCAAAGTCTCGTACTTCCGTAGCGCCTATAATCACTTTTTTTGGGTCACAACCTCTCAATGCACAAGTGCCACCGTAAGGTAATTCATCCGTTATCCCGACTTTCAGGCCTTTTGAGGCACATTTATTGGCGATGGTCATTCCTGCCATTCCCGAACCAATTATAAATACATCATATTCTTTCATACTAATTGATTTCTTTTTTGTCGGTTACTTTATAACCTGTTGATTTAATTGCTTTTTCGATTTCCGTTTCGTTGGTTTTAGTTTTGTCAAATTCAATGATTGCATTTCCATTTTCGTAGGACGCATTTGAGTTTACAATTCCGTTGAGTTTATTTACTTCGTGATTTACGTGTTCTTCGCAACTCGCACAGGTCATTCCGCTGATTTTAAATTCAGTTGTTTTAATGTCCAATTTGTCAACTACAATTATTTGCTTTTCTGTGTTTGGGTAAAAAATTCCTGAATAATATGGGAAAGACAACATTACAATTGCAAATACGGTCACAATTCCTAAAAACTTTTTTGATTGAATAAATTTTGGTTTTTCGTCCGTCTCACAATCACAGTCGATTTCTTTTTGAGGTTTAAGTTTTTGATACCAAGCAAAGCCAAGAACTAAAATTGTCAGTCCAATTAAATAAGGTCTAAAAGGTTCAATCCAAGAAAATGTTGAAGCAATTCCGCTTGTTCCAGCGATTAGAGCCAAAACTGGCGTAATACAACATAATGAAGCTGTAATAGCAGTTAACAAACCTGCACCAATTAATTTGTTTTCGCTTTTCATATCGTTTCTAAAATTTTGTTTTTGTCAAGTATCTCAAAGAATGGATTTAGTAATTTTTCGTATTCAGCCGTGAGTGAGTAAAAAATCGTTTGAGCTTCTCTATCGGTTTCTAATAGATTTCGGTCTTTCATTTTCCTTAAGTGTTGGGAAATAGCAGAAATGTTCATTCCAAGAATATCGCTTAAATCACAAACACAAAGTTTTTTTTCCTCAAAGAGTAAGTAAAGTATTTTAAGTCTTACGCTGTTTCCAACTAAAGAAAGTCCATTCGCTAAATAGTCGAACGATTCATTTAATTCTGAAACTATGTTTTTGCAACGATTTATTTGTTCAATATCGGCTTGTTGTCTTATGCAAGAATTATTTTCCATAGCACAAAGTTACATTTATTTCTTATTTAAGCAAATACTAAATTAATGAAGTGCAAAAAAACTTAGATTTTTTAATTTGGTAGCTTTTGAGTAGGCTGGTGATACAAAAAGTAAATTTAAATTGAATGCTTTTTCATAAACAGTGTATAAGGTTTATTCGGGTTTACTACCAGAAGCGACAAATACACCTCCATAATTAAAACTATCATCCACTTTAAAATTGGAAACCTTCGTCTCTAAATATTGGTATATTGGTCTGTCCACTTCGCCTTTCCCAATCCATTTTCCAAAATCGCCCTTTAAACTTGGTTTTTCAAGATACCAGTCGAGAATAACAATTCTACCGTTTGGTTTTAAAATTGAAATCATATTGTCGATTATGTTTCGCCATTCGGGCAGCCCAGACAAACCAAGGTCGCAAAAAACGGAGTCGATGATAATTTGTTCATCCCGATAATCAAGCCAATTCTGATCAATTTTTGTGGCGTTGTTTAATTCTATTTTGACATTTGTCCAACCGTTTTTTTCTATTTTTTGTTTGACCTTATCAAGCATTCCACTCGACAGGTCAATGCCAATGATAAGTCCTGTATTGTTCAAATATTCGTTGAAATATTTAAAGTTGACCCCTGTTCCGCAGGGCACGTTTAATACGGTCTGTCCATTTTTGAGTTGAAGCTCTTTGATGGCATAGTTCCTGGCTTTTTTATAATACCAATTTGAGATGTAATCGTAAAGGACGGAAAGCTTATCGTAGTAACGAATAGCGTTTTCCTGTTCTTCCTTTGTTCCGTACATTTGAGTTTCCATTATGCTTTTTTATCTGGTGATGAACTTGTTGTATAAAAATACTCATTTCTTATTTTTCAGGTCATAAATCTGCCTTAGAACTTCTGACAAAAAAACTTTCAATACTTCTCGGATGCTTTTAATTGTTTCGATGAATACGTCTTTCATAATCGTTTATTTGAGTAGTTATAGATTCCTTTTAAAATAGCCATCGCCACGGCCTTGACTTTAGAAGGCTGCAAAAAATAGAACCCTTCATCTTCGTTGGAAAGAAATCCAACTTCTACTAAAACAGCAGGGCGGTAATCAACACTTTCTCAAAGCACCTGAAAATTCGCAAACTTCACGCCTCTACTCTCAAAACCCAATTCTTTTTTAAAACAAGCCTGCAACAGATAAGCAAGCAAGGTTGAGAGGCCTGAAAACTGAGATTTAGTATTAGTCACATAAACTTCAATGCCTCTTGCGTTAGCATTATCTGAATGATTGCAATGCAAGGAAATAAACAAATCAGCTTTAAGAGCCTTTGCCAACTTGGTTCTATCAGATAATGAAATAAGCGTATCGTTATACCGGGTCAAAAAAATATCCAACGGTGTTTTTGACTTTTTGTTAAGCCTTAAAACTTCCAGAGCGATGTTCAGTACGACATCCTTTTCCTGTACGAAATTAATTCCTACCGCACCGGAATCTTTTCCGCCGTGACCAACATCAATAACAATTCGTTTTTGAGTTGCTGGTTTCTGCCCAAAAACGATGCACATTTTTAGGAGCAAAAAGACAAAACTGACGTTTTTGAGCACTTTTTTCATTTTCAATCTTTGAGTTATCAACAACTTGCCTTCCAAAATTCATAAAATTTGATACCAAATAATGGCAACGGAATTCAATTAATACCAAATAATATTTTATTCACAAATATTTGATTTTCAGGTATTTGAATACAAATATATGTACTTTTCCCTTAACGAAAACGAATCAAAAAATTAAACTGTTCCGTTATGAAAAAATCAATCTACTTGGCAACTTTTCTTTCGTTGCTCTCAACATCACTTTTTGCACAAATTGGAGGAATCGAAGATTCAGTTGACGATGTTTCTAGCACAATTAGGACAATTTTTCCAATAATCCTTGGTGTAATCTTCCTGATTGGCTTCCTGTTCAACGCGGGACATTTCTTCGGGGAAAACGCCGATCTCAAAAAAGGGATTACCCGTGTGCTCGTCTTTGTCTTGATTGCTGGTGCAGTAGTAGGCATTTTCACCTACCTAATCGGAATCGTAGTATAATGAAGCGGTTCGAGGTTTATAAAAACATCAGGAAACGGGCGGTCATTTTTGGGCTGCCCATATCCCTCTTTGCAATAATGATGGTTTCCATTCTTGCTTCGCTACTCATCATCATCTTTTCGTTCAGCTTCGGGATTATCATTGGCGTATTGCTTATCAATTCAGTTCTATATATCGCCCTGACCCGAATTACAAGCAATCCACAAATTTTCCAGATGGCAAAAGCTTTCCCAAAAATCATCAGTAACAAAAGAAATTCCGGCATCAATTATGAACAAGATTAATCTTTCGGCATACCAATCCATCGCAGATATTCAGAACAATATCATCTTTGCCAACAATGGCAATGTGGTTTTGTGTTATGAAGGCAACCTGCCTGAAATATACTCGCTGTCCGAAAAGGATTTTGAGGATATGCACGGGGCTTGGTTTCAGGCCTTAAAATCATTACCTGTTGGTACGGTTGTCCACAAACAGGATGTTTATCTCAAAAAGAGCTATACATCAGAACAACTTCCCAATAAGACCTTTTTGGAAAAGGCGACCCACGACCATTTCAAAGGACGTGAGTATATGGAGCACCGCTGCTTCCTGTTCTTTGTTCTGACCAAGAACAAAGCGCTCAACAATCCCAAATATGTCAACCCGTTCCGAAAGGTTTCAAAGAGTATTATCAGGGAACTAGATGATACCGTGCAACGTTTTATCGGTTCGGTCAACGATTCGGTTTCCTTTATCAACAACAGCCGCAAAATGGAATTTTCTCCACTTGATGCGGATTCAATTCAAAATCTAACGAATGGCTATTTCAATGGCTTCAACGAAGGTTTTGATACCGATATTTTACTGGAAAAAAAGAACGTCAATATCGGCGAAAATTATTTTGATGCCCTGGCCATCAACAGCGAACTGTGCTTTGGCGAAAGTGTACAGAGCAGCAAGACCAATGAGAAATTCACTTCTGACGATTTTGTGTTTCATCAAGGGTTTATTGATGGCATAGGGCTTACGCTTAACGAAAGCCACATTGTCAACCAAATCCTGTATCTGGACGACAAACAAAAATGGCGCAAGCTGCTGGACAAAAAAGTCGAGGAACTGAACAAGAGTTCCAACTTTGGTTCGCAAAACAAAGTGGTATTAGGAAAAATCCAGCACATCCTTGACCAGATCAATGCCGATGATAATGCACGGATTATCCGTGGTCATTTGAACATCGTCTATTGGGATAAAAATGCCGCCAACCTAAGCCGCATCGGTTCTAAAATCAAGACTGAATTTAAGGAACTGGACATTATTCCATATTATCCAAGGGGCGAAGAACGTAAAAATTATATCCTGAACAGCTACTGCTGCTTTTCCTCCAATTTCTCTAACAATGATTTGTACGTAACGGATCTCAAACACGCGCTTTGTCTGTTCATCAATAATACCAACTACAAGTCGGATGATACCGGTATCATCTTCAATGACCGGGAACATAACATCCCAGTTCTGAAGGATGTTTGGGACGAACACAAAAAACGTATCAAGGCACGCAACTTTGCCATTTTCGCACCCACCGGTGAAGGGAAATCCTTTTTGGCCAATAATATTCTGCGCCAATATTTTGAAAGTGGCGTGCGCCTGGTCATCATTGATCTGGGCGGTTCTTATACCAAATTCGCCAAACTCTATCCAGAACAGTACACCGTCTTGCGCTATGAAAGTGGAAAGAACCTGGGAATCAACCCATTTTACATCAGCGATATCAATGACCTAACACCGGAACGCTTGGAAGATTTATCGGTGTTCCTATTTGAGCTGTTCGCTTCCGATTTAAAAGTAACCAAGGCACAATCTGTTTCCGTCAAGAAAATATTGCGCCATTATTATGATAGCACTTTAGAAAACCACTCCTTGGATGGTTTTTATCATTTTATCGAGCGCAACCAAAAAGATCTTTTGGGTCAGCTCAAAATCCATCCTGACTACTTCAATGTTACGGGCTTTTTGCACGTAATGTCGGAGTATGTTGGCGATGGGCTATATAGCTTCCTCTTTGAAGTTAGCGAAGATCAGACCTATAAAATCGAGGATAAACGGCTCATCGTTTTTGAACTGGACGAAGTGAAGGACAATAAGGAAATCCTTTCCGTAATGTTGAAACTGATAAAGTCTGCCATCCAAAGAACCATTTGGAAAAACAGAGCTGAAAAAGGCATCATCCTGTTCGATGAATTTGCCAAGCAACTGAAGTTTGAAAACGTACTGGAAAGTGTTGAATTCTACTATCAGGCCATCCGTAAACAGAACGGAGCGATTGGGATTATTCTGCAATCCATCAATCAACTTCCAAATAATTCAACTTCGGCAAGCATCATAGAAAATACACAGGTTATCTACAGCCTGAACAACGAGAAAGGCTATGCGGAACTTGTCAAGCGGCTTAACCTATCAAGCCACGATTTAAACCAATTAAAATCCATCAAGAACAATCTTTCCGGAAAACGAAAGTACACCGAAATGTTCATCAAGATTGGTAAGGAGAGTAACATTTTTAGGCTTGAAGTTCCCAAGGAAGTATATGCCGCTTATCTCACGGATGGAAAGGAAAAT
>NZ_JH651379.1:2120965-2270965 GCF_000260115.1 Galbibacter orientalis DSM 19592
CGTAATCCAGATTGAAAATAATCTACCTTGGATTACGATCTGAATTTCTTAAAATTATCGGTAGAGACGAGACAAAAGGGTAAAAAGAAATCATTGCAAAGTCTTTATCAAGAGCCTATTTTTAAATATAATCTGCCCACCAAAGTAGTTGAAAATGAAACCGTTAGATTGGTTTACGTGCTGCCAAAATTTTCGATAAGCAATGACCGCAGGGCGGTTTTAGAGATCAACGAAAAGAACGGGGAAAGGCACTTAAAATTAAAAATATCGCATAGATTTATCAATAACCCAAATTAACTTAGATATGAAAAGAATAGCCATTTTTTCGTTAGTAGCACTTTTTCTGTCCTGTGCTGGGAAACAAGATCTTTCGCCGAGCGAAACTTCAAAAATCGTGGTGGAAAGTTTCTACAATAAAGATAATACAACCCTAAAGAAACATACCACCCCCGAAGGTTTTGAAGGTCTAAAAATGATACAGGATTTGATGACCGCAGGCAAATCAGGGGATTCCAATTTTAAAGTTTTGGAAGAAACTTCCGATGATAAGACCGCTTGGGTAAGGTTTACAACCTCTTATGAAGAAAATCCTGAATTATTCAAACTGCTTAAGGTAGATGGTCAATGGAAGGTTACGCAGCAAGGGCCAAGGGAGAAAGGGCCGTTTTGAAATAGTTACATTTGTGGAATTACCGTTTCCTTCAACCAATGGAACGCAGCTTTTTGATCGTATTGGATTTCCGGCCGTAACAAGCCTTCCATATCACCTTCAAAAGATGCATCGTTTTCTTTGGCTTCCATATTTAGGAGGAACTCTTTTTGTGAAGGGACTTTGCCAACGGAAAATTCCATATAAGCCTTAAAGCACTTGATAATTTCATCAATGTCGATATCTACATTTTGTCTGGAATAATCCAGATCAAACAAATCCCTTCCTTTACTTCGTTGATAGAGTGCCCTTAACTTCGTGCCCAAAAGTTCATTGATTTTATATGTTTTAATATCCGCTCTTCCCGAAAACCAGGGGTTATCTATATCAAACGAGAATTCCATCCACTTCAGTACCTTAAAATGTTCTTTGCAGTTGATCTCTATCTTGAGCCGGCGACGCTCATTTTCATATTCCGATGTAAAACGGTACAGCGCTTTTGCTCCGTGCCCCCTTTTACCTGTGTACGCCTATCTTCCTCAAAAAAAGTAATGACCTCGCCTATGCGCTTCATAATGGGTTTGATAGGGCCTTCCTTAACCTGTACAAGGTCAATATCCTCGGAATACCTTGGAGCGGGGTTGAGATAAAGTTTATGTAAGGCTGTACCACCACGGAAAGCGAGGTTCTCCCTCAAAAAATCATCGTCAAAAATTGCCACCAATGCTCGGCTAATGACTAATCCTGTTCAACCTGTGCAAATTCTTTCCAAGGTGCGTTTTCCCGCCATTGGGCTATATAAGGTTTTGAAATCATAAGTCGCTTTCTAACTGTAGGTTGGTATCTACCTTCCATTTATTATCCACCGAACCAGGTCGTTGTTGGTTGGTCGGCTTCAATAAAACCGGATGTATTTTTTGATTTTCCAAATGTTGAAAAATTAAATTGGACAAACTATTCTCTTGATCTATTTCATCCAATAAAAAACCCAGTCGTTGGAGTGTTGCCTTATTGCCATACCAACTCAATAAATCATCAAGATCATTATGGGTAACTTCTTCCAACAATTCTTCGATGGTGGATAGCATCCGGTTCAGCCCCCCCAATTTATTTTGATAATGCACCAAGTCTGCCAAGGTCAACGCCGGACTGGAAATATGATAAATACCGGCATCTGATTTTTTGGAAAGTATATTTTTTTCCGGCCAAGCGGAAGTAGTCAAAAACCGGATATTAATGGCCGACTTTTGAATATTCAATAGTTTGGGAGTTACTGTCATTACATAATCGCGCTGGGCTTGTTGATGGCTTGCACCATAAGCTTTTGCGGCACTATAAAAACCCAAATAATAACTACGGTCTAAATAATCAAAAAGTTTATCGATATAGAGACTTATGGGTAGTTTTCCGAAATTGGAATATCTGGGAGTGAGTATTAGGTAAAAACCTTTTCTTAAATTAATGACTTTGTTCTTTTCAATTAAATGAGCCAATTCCAGCCAAATTGCATTTTTGCTCTTCGTGGTCTTTTCCAATAGTTCATCAAGGGAAAAAGAATATTCTTCCACAGACAGCAATTTATCAATATATTCCGCTACCATAACTTTAGTAATTATTAGAGCAATATATAGTTTTTAGACATAAAACTAAAATAAATACTATTAAAAGCTCAAGATAATGCGTAGTTGTGCGCTAACCCACACAGTTGCTTATAGCAAAAGTTGTGCTGACGCTTTTATCTTTCGTTCAGGTTTTCGATTTAAAGATCAAATTGTCCACTTCCAAATATTTCCGTTTCATAAGACTTAAAGCAAAAGCTCCGGCAGAAGCAGTAAAAACAGAAAAATCAAAAGCTCCTTTTATTCCGGTTGAAAAGGTCATTGACAAAGCAAACAGTAAAAGTAGCAATCCGCTCAATTTTGCAAACAGTTCCGTCTTAAATCCGATTATCAAAAAAACCGCAAAAATAATTTCAGCTCCTGTGGCCAAAATTCCGATGGTGGGGACGAGTGAATTCGGGATCCAAGGATTTATCAGTTGGGTATAGCCCAGAAAATTATCCCAATTGCCCCAAACAGAAACATTTTTGCTCCATATTCCGAACCTGTCGGCCACTGCCGATAAAAATCCGAATGAAATTGCCAATCGCAAAAAGAGCTTGATTATCTTAACAGTCATATTTATATACTTAAAAATTCCATTTTTCGATCAGGTTTGGTAAAACGCATCACAACTAGGCATCATCAGAAAGGGTATCTGGCTCAATATGAATCAAAATATTCATTAATTGGGGGAGTTCATTATGCAATCTATCTTTCAGTTTATGCGCAAGGTCGTGGCCTTCTTCAACACTTATTTTTCCATTGACGGTGGCGTGTAGATCCAAATGGTACTTCATCCCTGCTTTACGGACAAAGCATTTCTCCGTTCCCAATATTCCATCTACTTTTAGTGATACGTCACAGATTTTCTCTACCAGATCATCATAAACGTGTTCGTCCATTATTTCGCCAAGTGCTGGCCTGAAAATAAGGTAGGAATTGTACAAAATAAAAGCAGATGCAAAAAGTGCCGCCCAATCATCGGCAGTTTCATAACCCTTTCCAAAGATCAATGCAATACTGATACCAATAAAAGCGGTAACTGATGTAATGGCATCGCTTCGGTGGTGCCACGCATCGGCTTTGAGCGACGAACTGTTCGTTACCGCCGCTTTTTTGGAAACATAGCGATAAGACCCTTCTTTCCAAATGATGATTACACCAAGAACAATGAGTGTCCAAGCTTTAGGGACTTTATGCGGAGTTTGTATATTGATGATACTTTCATAAGCGATAATGGTAGCAGAGGTCACCAAAAAGGCAACCACCAAAAAGGTAATCAAAGGTTCTATTCGGGTATGACCATAGGGATGGTTTTTATCTGGTGGCCTCTGTGCGTATTTTAAACCTAAAAGAACAAATGTTGAAGAAAAAATATCAGCGGTAGATTCAATGGCATCAGCTATTAAAGCGTAAGAATTTCCTAAAATACCGGCACTTCCCTTGATCAAGGCCAATAAAATATTGCCCACTATGCTAAAGTAGCTTGATTTTATTGCCGTTTCCTCGTTTGTAACACCCATTGACCGCCCGTTTTATTTAACAAATTCAGAACAATCGGGGGAAGGCTGATAGGTTCCTGCGCCTTGCTGATAAACGAGGGAGGCACCTAAATGCCCAGTGTAGCAAAGTCCGAAAAGTCCGGCAGCCAATAAAAGAAGGGAAAAAGGCCTTGCCAAGGATAAAAATCTCTTGGGCATAAATCGAAAGCCTATTATCAATGCCAATGCAACGGAATACGTGATAAGGCTAGCATAACCCCACCATTGGTGTTCTTGAAGCACCTCGGGATCACATATTTTCCTTACTTCAATGTCGTACGCCAATTCCCCGGTATAAATGGTAATCCAGCCACTCAACACTCCAATAAACAACATTACAATGGTCGTTTGACCTAAAAAAAGTTTATGACCATCATTTGAGAAAAAAGGCTTCAATAGTGCTGCTATTGAAGCCAATAATAGGGTAACAATAGGCAAATGGACGAGAAAAGAATGCCATAATTCTTCCCTCCATATTGAAGGAATTTCTGCCATTAAAATCAGTTTAAGACTTTAACAGAAATAGGCACGAGCTTATTACCCTTTTTTTCAACGGTAACCTCTACTTTGCCATCTTCTTTTAAACTGTCGAAGATAGTGGTGCTACCATCTTTGGTTAGGGTCGTTTCATCGGTAAAATAGAGTTCCAACAATTTATCATCTGAAGTCCTAACATAAATTTCTTTCTCTCCCGGCTCTACTGTTTCGGCAACACCTTGATAAGTACCTGAATCCACTATGTCGGTTTTCTTGTTTTCTCCGCAGGAATTCAATAAAAATAGGCAGCCGAATAGTGCAGTTAAAATTAATTTTTTCATCTTTTTTGAATTTTTAGTTTTTCAAAGTTACTAAAATATCGTTCAAATGCTTATCAATATTGATAATTGATTGATGAATTTATAGAACCATCAAATAATAATCACAGAAGACAAGTGTAAGAAATATATTACATTTAAGGTTTTTTTAGAATCTTCAAAATAATTTATAAAAAACTCGGTTACCTTACGTATGAAAAATTGGTTATTAAGTATAAGTTTTGGTTTGCTTTCTTGTTTTTACTCAAATGCCCAGGATATTTTTGGAAAGTGGGAAACATACAATCGTCACACCGGCGAAGTTCGCTCTATAGTAGAGGTCTTTCAAAAAAACGGAAAAGTATATGGCAAGGTTTTACGGATTATGGATAAAGAAGACCGCGATAACCTTTGCACCGAATGTGAAGGAGACGACAAAAACCAGAAAATAGAAGGCCTTGTTTTAATGAAAAATTATGAGAAGGACGGAGAAGAATATGTTGATGGGACAATTACCAATCCGAATGACGGAAAAGTTTACCGGTCAAAAATATGGCTCGATGAAAATGACCCCAATATTTTGAACGTTCGGGGCTACATTGGCTTTTTCTATAAAACAATGGAATGGGAACGGATGACGGAGTAGAAATGATGCATAACTTCATTTTTCAAATATCGACCTCGCCTCCTCATAAACCCGCTCAAAATGAGCCTCTAAATCTGCTTGAGAAAGCTGCTTTATCTTTAGAAACCTTGATCCGTTATCCCTTCACAAGCTGAACTTCTTAAAAATCATCAATTAACAGGTTTAGATTAGTTTTGACACAAAGGGAAATTTATGATTAAAAATTCTCCTTAAATTTGGAGACCACCCATAAGACAGTTATATATTGGCCAAAATTTGAAAATTAATGATACCACGGGATTTAAGTAAAGACATAAAAACTAGGCTTCAAAGTATCAATGGGCAGATAAACGGACTCATAAATATGCTGGATGAGGATACTGACCCCGATAAGATATTGATTCAGTTTAAAGCAGCGCAGAAAGGACTGGACAAAGCGTACTTTCTTTTACTGGATGTGACCTACCGAAAGGCGCTGGCCATAAAAATATCCGAGACCGTGGAAGCCTGTCCCGGAGATTGTGGTAATGAAGACCGCATTGAATTTATACGGAAACAGTTCCCGGACTTGGAACTCGACACGCTTACTTCCCAAATGAAAGAAATCGATGCACTTAGAAAAAGGATCGATGGTAATGACTTAGATAAGGATGGATCATCCTAAATCTTTTAGAAAAAATTAATCTTCTATTGCCAACGGATAAAGGGCTTACTAAAAAGTAGGTCCTTTTTTTGTTTTCTTATTTGGAGACCACCCGGCCCTTGAGCCTACCTTTGGATTGTTGATTTTGATCAAATAGCAACAGAAAGGATTTATAAATAGTAAAAAAAGAAAGAAATGAAACGTAAAGTAGAAGTTTTTACCGCCAATTGCCCAGTTTGTGACCCGGTCGTAAAAATGATCGAGGAACTGGCCTGTGGCAAATGTGAGATAACAACTTACGATTTGGTAAAGCAATGCGATGATAAAACCTGCCTTGCCAAAATGAATGAATATGGAGTACAAAAAATACCAGCGGTAGCCGTTAACGGAAAATTGCTGGATTGCTGTAAGGATTCGGCCATTACCAAGAAAAAATTGATGGAAGCCGGTATTGGACAAAAGTAAGTGACAAATATTGGGTGCGGCCTATTCTCAATAAATATCCTGTTGCCGTACCAACGGGATATCATTTAAAATCAAAACATTATGAAACCTTTAAATTCAGAACTACAACAATGTATCGATGATTGTAACGCCTGTATCACCGCGGCACGAATCTGTCTGGACCAGCATCTGGGCGAACCCGATATGAAGCAATGCCACCAGTTTTGCCTGGATTGCATTGCGCTGTGTACCGCCTGTGTTCAATTATTGGCAAGTCAGTCCAACTATTCCAAACGCGTATGTGCCATCTGTGCCGATCTATGTAAAGCCTGTGCGGATGAATGTGCAAAATTTGATAGCGAGATATGCCAACAATGTGCCACTAAGTGTAATCTTTGTGCGGAGAGTTGTCAAAAAATGTTAGCTTAGAATCTGAAAACTCAAAGAATATGACAATTTCCAAAGTGTTTTTCAGAATCATTTTTATATCCTTTTTTGGTCTATCCCCACTATCCACATTAAATGCTCAGGGGCACGGCCCGCTGTATGGTCTGCAAACCCCAACACTTGCCAAGGGCGGGGTCGATTTAAATGTCGCAGGAATGAGCTTGGGTACAGAAAACGAAACCTCTTATATGATGCGCTATCTGTTTTCTTATGGGATAACTGAAGATCTGCAGGTCAACCTGACCACGCCCACGATGATCGAGCGATTCGACAATGCCCCCAGAACTCGTGGTAATAGCAATATGCCCGCTAATGGGGATATCGAGGCCTCGTTGTGGTACCGATTTTTTTCCAATGCCTTTGGGGTTGGGAAACGGTTTGAATCTACCGCTATTTTAAGTGTATCGACCCCTACCGATGATGTGCGTGGTCAAGTGAATGTCGGTAATTCAGTGCACGGGGCAATTTCAACGGGTTATGCTTCCCGTACCTGGTATGCCTGGTTGGGCGGTGGCTATCAGTATTATTTTGAAAGGAACAAGGAGCAACTGGGGGACCTGCCCTATGCAAGTGCGGTGGTCGGGTACCGGCCCAATATCTTTAAGGGCGATTATCCAAAACCCGACTGGAGGGTCTTTGTGGAATCCCTTGCTGAATTTCCCGGGGATAACCAATATCTGGGACAGCAGGACTTTAATGGTTCACGAAGTAAAAAAGTATTGGTGGGACCTTCATTTCTAGGGCTGTACGGAGCTTGGGGGATTTCATTTGGTGCCCTGTTCCCTGTAGTCCAGGATTTGACCCCAAGTGCGGTAAAGGAAAAATACAGAGTATCAGTTAATTTAAGTTATTGGTTATAATAGAAACAAATTTTAAAAATCAAAGAGATGAAAAAAATAGTGATGATTATGATAGTTGCAACATTTGGAACTTTTAGTTCCTATGCACAACTTCAAAAAGTAGATCAGGAAGTTTTTGGGATGGACTGTGCCCCTTGTGCCTATGGCCTGGAACGTGGGCTTAAGAAAATGGACGGTCTGCAAAATGTAAGGGTGAGCTTGAATGACGGGAAAGCGTATCTGGAACTTTCTAAAAACAACAGTTTAAGTCTTAAACAAATTCAAGAGGAAGTAAAGAAGAATGGTTTCTCCGCCAAAAAAGCCGAAGTGGTCATTGAAGGGAAATTGATAAGTAAAGACGACAAAACTGAAATTCAGACAGATACGGAAACTTATAGTGTCATCAAAGACGCTTCTAACGGTTTAAGTTCAAAGTTGAAGCCCGGAACAGTAAAGGTAAAAGGAATTGTTCAGAATGAAGACGATAAAAATTTATCAGGTAATTGGAAAATTAGACTGACTGAAATTCTCTAATATTTTGAGAAAGAATACAAGAAGGAATCGGGATTTACCCGGAAATCAAAAGAAACGTAAAAGATGAATAGGTTTTTAATAATATTGTTTTTCTCCTTGATGCTTTTCAGTTGTAGGGAAGAGGGTAGGAAATGGACATTTGTAAAGAAAATAGAACTTCCGCAAAAAGCGCGGCCACTTGCAATGGCCAAAACTGGAGCGGATCTATGGTTTTCAGACCCGGACCGTTTTAGGTTGCTTAAAATAGACCTTAACGGAAAAGTGTTGGATTCGATAGTGGGCATCCAGCGCCCAATGAACATCGATTTCAACAAAGGCAAACTGTATGTCCCGGAATTTTTAACGGATACCATCTGGATTTTTGAAAACGGGAAAAAATATTCGCTGTCCCTTAACGCCAAACCCCAAGCACCCGCAGGACTCAACGTAAAGGGCGATACTATCGCAATAGCCGATTTTTACAATCATAGGATCATCCTTCAAATAAATGGGAAGGTCAGTTTTATAGGAAAAGAAGGCCACGATAAAGGGGAACTCTACTATCCCATAGACGTAAAGGTTCAGGATGATAAAATATATGTTGCAGATGCCTACAATAACCGTGTACAAGTATTTGATCTTAGGGGAAAAATTCTGAATGTTATTGGAGAGCAGGACGGCTTAAACGTAGCTTCGGCAATTGCATTTAATAAAAATGGTTTTGCCGTTACCGATCAGGAAAACAGTAGGGTACTGATTTACGATCTGAACGGGACGTTACAGCAAATCCTTACCACCAATATCAATTACCCAACAGATGTAATGTTTGATGGAAATATGCTGTACATCACAAATTTTAAGGAGAATTCAATTGTTGAGTATAGTATGCAGTCTTAGGAAACATTATTTAATTAATTGTGTAAATAGAAAATGGGTTCCAGTTCCCCTTGCTATTTTTTTTCAAATATAGACCGCGCCTCCTCATAAACCCGCTCAAAATTAGCCTCTAAATCAGCTTGGGTAAATTGCTTTGGTTCCTCGGGAAGCTCACGCTGAATCTGCTGCAATTTAAACTGGACTTTTTTATCCTTCCCGTCCGCATAGGTTATAAACTCGCCCTGTTTCAATCTAAAAAATACATCAGCCCTGATCTTGGGAATTTCCTTTTCCCCAGTGGTAACCCTTGTATCAAAATCTAAGTTATGCCCTCGGCTCACGCTTTTGGTCGGATCTTTTATGATTTCAAAAAAGCGTTCGTAGTATTTGGCGGTGTCCGGGTCGTTGACCTTTCCAAAAAATTGATAAGAAAGATTACTTAATATCGCCTTGCTTGCCTTATCGCCGTACATCATATCGTTCTGTATCTTGTCCTGCATTACGTAGATGGTGGCAATGTCATAACTCCGCAACGTTGCCGGGATCCGGTGCATATTCAATAGCCGTATGGTCGGGGCTTCTTCCATCAACAGAAACGATGGTTTGGAATTGCGCACACTCATTTGTTTGGTGATCGTATGGATTATTGTTGCAATGACGGGCGAATAGGAGGTTTCAAATTTTGGATTGTTCACAATCGAAATTACCGCAGGGTTATCTTCATTATTGATGTTGAGCGGCACTTCGTCTGCGGATAATGCCATAAAGATACGTTGGGTGCTTATCCGTTTTAGTGCATTGGCCAAGGTGCTTTTTACACCGGCGGTCTGCCGTTCGGAATCCTTTCCGCTTATAAAAGCGTCCGCCATTGCCCGTACTGTTGTGTTGGTTTCCAAAAACTGGATGAGACTGTCCGTGTCCAGATACTGATAAATGGCGATCAGATGCGGCAGGGTACAGAATTTTGGATAAGAGGTTTTTAGCTTCCAGATCAGTCCACCAATCAATCCTTCCGCAGCATCATTGAAAAATTTGGTCGTTCCCGAAGTTCCGGACTCCCTTTGCTCCAAAAGGTTCTCGATCAGCACCCGGGAAACCTCGTTTACGCTTTCCTCGTTCTCTAAATACCGTGGGGCAATAGGATTGACCCTATGGATTATTTTATCAAAGGAAATGACCTTAAAAGGGATTTCATTATCCTTAAAAAGAGGATATGCCATTTCGGTAAGTTCAAAGTCTTTATAGTCGTGAATGATCCCACAAAAACCTTCTTTTTGAAAGTGTTTCAGAAATCCATAAACAACGCTTTCGGTCTTGCCGCTTCCGGCAGAACCTATGATGGAAGCACCTCGCTTTACATTTTCCAATATAAAACTTCCCTTGCTCGTTGCAAAGCTTACACGATACTTGCTCTCGGCACTTTTTGGCTCGTCCGTTTTATGCAAGAAAACGTACAGTCCGGTATTAATGAGCATCAGCGGACAGATCAGCACCAATGAAATCATAATTATTTCATTGCTGCTCGATTGGTAAAATACCAAAGTCCCAAGCAAAATCACGTTTAAAATAAAGGCATAACGCGTCAATCTGTAGAGTATATAAAACAGCGTACTAGCTAAACCAATGATTGAGAGTACTGTTGTAAGATTGTCCAGTTGCATAATAAAGATTTAGATTCCGATGGAACTTGATTTGATGGCCACGTCCAAACCCTTGCGCAGCTTATTGAAAACCTTTAGGGCAAGCTGTGCTTGATTTGTCGGGATACTTGGCATTATCGGGATACCCGTTTCCCGCATCAACTTAAAAGCAATCGCTTTTTCATTGGTGGGCAGTTTCATCAACGAGGCAAAATAGATTTTTGGGTTTTTAATAAAATCCTTCCTCGCCTTGTAGGTCTCTGTGAAGTTTCTTTGGTAGCCAAACGTCCTGTCAAAGGTCTTTTCGGCATTTTCAAAAAACTTGTCCCGGTCGAAACCCCGTTTGACTTTCTTACCGTTCATCTCGACATCGGAGGCTTTGTATTTGCTCCCGGGCGAAAGGCTGAACGAATTGGATGTATCCTTGCGGCTCACGATGATATGGATATGACTTTGGCTTCCAGCCTTTCGCATTCCCTGGACGATACGTTTCCCATCCTGTTGGTGTAGGGCTTGGCGTTCCAGTTTTGCGATTTCTTTTTCTCGTTTCCTAACACTTCCTTCCATCGAACCGCTTTCAATACTTCGGATCTCATTTTTTAGGTGCAATATTTTGGAGGCAAAAGGTTGGTTTTCCCTGATCTGTTTGTCCGTTCCCTTGAAGGTTCGTTGGTGCTCAATTTTTGCATAGTATTTTATATCATCGATAGTTACCGGTCGCCCATTGATTTCCCGGTTGAACGATTGCACATAATCTTTCATCAACTCACGGGTGTATTTTTTTAAGTCTTCGCTGCTGTTCTGTAACCGGTTCAATTCATACTTCGACGGACTGACCGTAATCGAATAGAATTTCGGTTCTTTCTTTTTTAATTTTGCACCATTTCCATCAATATCTTTTACCACTTCTTCCGCTGAAAATTCATCGCCATATTGATTGAAAAAGTGCTCCATTTCTTCCTGCTCCAGACCTTGGTTTTCCTTTTCCAAATAGCCCACAAAATCGGCCGAACTTTGGGAATAGTTCCCGCCCAATTTTTGAGGTGTGATAGTGATATACATAGCTCAAAAATTTACAGTTCGTTCTTTAGATTTTGCTTTTCGCGGAAGCGTACCTCCTTCTTTTCTTCCATAAATTTCTTCTCCAAGATCAAAGGTTTCTTTTTCGTTTCTTCGGTCTGAAAAAGGGATTCGATCATCGCCACGGTGGGTTTGGTTTGCGTCTTTTCCATATCCCGCATTATGGCGATTACGGCATTGATACGTTTCTTTAGATTGGCCTCGATCGTCCTTCCGGTCGGGCCCAGTTTTTCACGTGGCGAGATCTCGTTGTAGAAGAAAAAATCGAGCATCACAGCCATTGCCTCGGTGTGCGATTTGAAGTGTGCTTTTGAAAATTGCTGGAAACGTTTCGCCGTTTCCTTTTTGAATCTGATTCCGATAAATGAGTCCATAATTCGCCGATTTGTCGCAAATCCTTCCCTAAAAATGGGCGTTAACAGGGCATTTGTCGCAAATTGTAGAAATCTAAATAATCTACTGATTTTTAAGTGGTTAAAAATCAGTAGATTAACAAGGAATAGGAGTGCTTAACATCGCATCGCGTGTTACCCTCTTGCTACTCCTTTTCGTTCGCCACAGGCGAACCAAAATTTCGTACAATTTGGCTAAAAGCCAATTGCCAATTTCAGGGGAAAAATTTCCAGTTATGTAATTTTTCGATGGGCAGGGTTATCGGCGAAAGTCAAAAAATGGATACCCCTGCGTAAAATTGAATGCTGAATTTCAGCAAAATAAAGATAAGGTTTTTTATTGAATTGAAACCAACGGAATGAAAAAAGACCTCTGAAAATTCAAAGGTCTTTCCGTTCCTATTTGGCGCATCTCAAATATTAAACACATAGGTATAACTGTATAAATTCCGTAGTGCTTCCTCTTCGATCATCACATCAAAATTGGTGCAATGTTTTTTTGAATACTTTCGAATATCATCGCCAAATTTTTGCTCAACGTCGTTTTTTGAACTTTCCAAAAGGCGTTCTTGGGCTTCCCCGTTCAGGTCTGAAAAATTTAGATAAATCATAATTTTTAGGTTTTTGAAAGGGTTAATATTCGCTCGGCAGCATCAACGTATTATCCACAAAAAATAACCGTAGTTCATCGAGTGGAAAATCCGTTATCCGATAGCCGTGTTTTCCAAAAATGTTCCCGTTTCCATCGCCGTACGTTATTTCTGCTTCGTACCCAGAATAATCCTGTTTTTCCTTGGGCAACCTTTTAAAGTCGATAGTTATAAAATAGCTTTTGCCCATCAAGGTTTTGGCAAATGCCGATGTATCGGTTATCAGCCAAAAACATTCCGCAGCTTCCGCCAAATATTTTAGTCCGTTGGTGTATCGGGTTCTTAATAATGGGATTTGAAACACGGTTTCCGAACCGTGAAAATGTTGCAATCCCTCTTTGATTTCGTTAACTTGTGCTTTCATTGTGATTTCTATTTAAGGAGTTAATAATGAAAAAAGAGGGCTCAACTTTAGACGGAAACGCCCTCTTTAATTTTTAGATTAATCGGCTGAATTATTGCCGTTCTTAGTTCCCAACAAAAGGATTTCGTTGGCTTCCACTTCGGTAACATACCTTTTGATACCGTCCTTGTCCTCGTAGCTTCGGGATTTCAGTTTTCCCGTTACCCCGATTTCTTTGCCCTTTCCGGCATATTTCTCGATGATTTCGGCAGTTTTGCCCCAGGCTACAATCGTGTGCCATTCGGTATTTTGGACTTTTTCGCCCTCGCTGTTTTTGTAATACTCATTTGTGGCGAGTGAAAGACGGGCTACCTTTTTACCGCTTTCAAGGTTCGTAATTTGTGGCTCTTGGCCAACATTTCCGATTAACTGTACGTGATTTTTTAAAGTACTCATAATAAAAGAATTAAAGATTAATTAAAATACTACCCAAACCCTTCGGATAGTTTGGGTTTATATTTTTTTGAAGCGATTTACTTATTATATCCAGAGCGTTTTCCTTTTTTTGTTTTTTTAGTCCCGCTTTCTTTTTGATGTTTTTGTAAGATTTCATAATATTCGATTTAGATTTACTTCCCATAGAGCCGTCCGCTGTTACCTTTTTTTGTTGCTGATACATTTTCAATATTTGGAATTAATAAGGACTTATAAAAGGGAGGCACGACCGGTTATGCAGTCCGTTTAACTTCCAAATGTTGGTATTTTGCTTACAAAAAAACGGTTGGGACAGCGGCGGTTCGGGAGTAGGTCTAAATGCCTTTTGTGAAGTACGCAACCATAGGAAGCGGGACTAAATGATAAAATGGAATTCCTATCAGGCGGACTTAACTTTAAAGATGTAGATTGGGAATGAAGTGTTCCTGCCGTTTTTCAGGCAGGGTTAACGTAATGGAAATCGGAATCTTTAGAGTTGTGTCCAAGACCTTTGCAGGGAAGCTCTTTGCCCGGAATGCAGCTTTTCGCGAAATGGAGCGGCAATGTGCTGACCGGATTATAAAAACGGATTATCCTCTTAAAGTAGGATTTCAAGCGGATTTAACTTCAAAGGTGTAGATGGGAATGGAGCGTTCCTGCGTATTTCAGGCAGGTTTAACATAGTGTAAATCGGAAGCTTTGAAGTTGTGTCTAAGATCTTTGAAGGGAAGCTCTTTGCCCGGAATGCAGCCTTTCGCGAAATGCAACGGCAATGTGCTGACCGGCTTATGAAAACGGATTATCCTCTTGAAGTAGGATTTAAAGCGGACTTGACTTCAAAGCTGTAGATGGGAATGGAGCTTGGCCACTTCCCGGTTTTTCTCGGGAATGAGCGGGCAAGTGGAATGGAAATCGGAAGCTTTGGAGTTGTGTCCAAGACCTTTGTAATGAAGCGCTTTTCACGGAATGGAGCTTTTTCTGCGGAATGCAGGGGAATGGGCTGAGTGGGATTGCAAAGCCAACTTTCAAAACAAATTCTTTTCCTGAGAACAGGAAAAAATCCAGTTTAAGGTACTGGATAAACCTTTAATGACATTAAGCCATTTCATAGACAGCATCGAACAGTTTTTTGTCCAGCCGTTCCTGTTGCGAGAAGCTTTTCTTCAATGTATTGTGAAGCATTTGATTAAAAGCATTATAGCCTATCCATAAATTGGGGACTTCATTGAGCAGCAGGGCTTCATTATCCAGAATTTCAAGGACTTCACGGGATTTCTTTGAAGGATCATTGTTCTTATCACTACATTCGTACCGGAACAATTTTGTCCTTTCCAGAATTTCCTTCACAAATTCTTTGGTGTCGATGATCTTGAATTCCCTCATCCTGTCTAATTTCTTGGTAATTGTGTAAAATTCATTATCCAAGAACTTATCGAACAGATTGCTTAACCTTGGCATTATCAGGTCGGTATTGTTCTTACTATGTTTGATGGAGAACTCAATTTCCGCCTGTGAAACGTGCAGGCCATTGGAGCATACCTGCCGATAAAAGCCAAAATGGCCGGAAGTTTTTTCGCTCCCATCATAGGAATTCTTGAACCGCAGCATTGGCAGTATCAGGTCTTTTTCGTTCTTTACCGAGAATTGGCTGTTGTCATCGATGATAAAGTCGGTTATGAATGACCGGTCATCCCTATTGATCGTGCGCTTCTGATAGTTCAGCTCGGCATCGGTCAACATTTCTTCGGCTTTTTTGAAGAACAGTTCGTTCGGTACGTGGCCATAGCTGTTCGATACCACGTTGACAATCTTGCCATTTGATACAATGACATTTTCAAGCCCCCTTCGGGATTCCATCTGGGTCAGACTTTTCAAGGACTTCATTTCTGATGGAACGAAGATTTCATCCTGCTGTAAATTTGATAAATACATAACATTTGATTTTAGTTAAACAATTAATATTAAGCTAGAGCCAAACGGAAGATAAAATCTCGGCTCAAAAGGAAACGGAATAAAAGGAGTGAGGAACGAGCCCGGTTATGCCGTAGTCTTTTGATGGGAGTATTTTACGAGTTTACCTTTGCGCACATATTGATTGAATACTTTACCTCCCTTTTTTAAGGAAAAAAGAAAACCTACTCTTGCGAGTAGGCTTCCTGTTTAAAAGATTTAAAGTTACCTTAGAGTTCAAACTCTACAATTTGTTCCTCAATCTCGGATTTTCGTTCCTCCAAAGTGGACTGTAAGTGTGTTGTGACCAATTTGATAAGGTTCGTATTGGTCGTTTTAAACTCCAAATTGTGGGAATCCCGGATATAAAATGAAGCTGAATCCCCTTGGTTGTAGTTGAATTTCGTCAACTCGTTCAAGGTTTGGGATAACCGTTCCCGTTGGGTGGCCAATCCTCTCAGTTTTTCAAAATTTTGGATTCGATCATCCAAACTGATGGTAGCTTTTTTGGATGCTACCGCTTTTTCTGTAGAAGCGGTTTTTCCGATAGCTTCATCGGTCAGTTTTTTCTGTACTTCTTTTTTAACGGATGCATTTTCCTTTTTTGCAGTTCCGTTTTGTTTTACTGTTGTTGCCATAATTAAAATTTTTAAATTAAACATTATTTTAAATCGTTTTGGTAGCTTGTAAGGCAACGAGCAATACCAAAACAGGGCATTAACAGCCACAGGTAGGAAGGGGCAAGGTATGAGCGGTTATTTTTCGCAGAAAAATGTTCGGCATCCCGAAGGGCCTGGCCTTGACCAAGCGGTGGGATGTGGCTACATTTGCCCACGGTTTGGTTTTGGTTGCCTCAGCTGACCGAAACAAAAAATGACTTAACGCAGAAATTTATGGCTCAATAAAAAACCAAAATCTGCAAAGGATTTGACGAGAAAAAATAAGAGTGCCGACTGGATTAGAACCTAAAAGCTGTTTTCCAAACCGAATTATTGATAATGCACCCTTGTTTCGGCCGTGTCCTTGGTGTTTAATTTAGTGCGTAACGAACGCATATCCGATGATACCTTTTGCTCGATAACCCGGGCATAGATTTGCGTTGTGGAAAGCTTGGTATGACCTAGCAATTTTGAAACGGTCTCAATGGGTACGCCATTTGAAAGCGTAACTGTAGTGGCAAACGTATGTCTGGCCGCGTGGAACGTAAGCTTTTTATTGATTTTTAGAATTATCGCTATTTCCTTCAAATATTTGTTGATTTTCTGATTGGAAAATACCGGAAGCAGCTTTTCTTGCTTGCTTTTAGGATCTTGGTCATATTTTTTCAGTATGTCAAGGGCTTTATCCAACAGTGGTATTTTTACGGCTTCATCGTTCTTTTCCCTTTTTGTAAATATCCAGTAATCTCCATCGATGCCTCGTACAATATGGTCATCGCAAAGTAATTTTACATCGATATAGGACAGTCCCGTATAACAGGCAAAAACAAATACATCCCTCGTTTTCTGGTGCATCACTTTTGAAAGCTGACCAGATTCCAAAACTTCAAGTTCCGACTGGGACAGAAATGCCCGTTGGTGTTTTGTGAACTTCAGCGAGAACCTTACAAAAGGGTCTTTTTCGATCCATTCCAACCGAAGGGCAAGGTTCATCATCTTTTTCAAGCGTTCCAAGTGTTTCATAACCCCATTGTTCTTTAGGGGCTGTGAACGGTTTATGGATTTTCCGTTACGTAGGAACTGTTCAAAATCAATGATGAATTTATAGGACAGTTGTTTCAGGAAAACGTCATTGGTCTTTAGTTTGTGCTTCAGATACCGTTTGATATAGCGTTCCGTAGTGAAGTAATTTTTCAAGGTGCCGGGTTTGAGTACCGAAACCATATTCTTATTGTGATAGAAAACCAGTTGAAGCAGCGTTTTGTGCTGTTCATCTTCCCCAAGATATCGGGCTTTGATGGCCTGGGCGGTAACGTATTTGGTTTCGCCCAGAAGCTGTTTGTGGCATTCCAATAAATCAGAGTACACCTGGTCAAGGTAAACGTTTAATGACTTTCCATCGGAAGTCCTTAGCGTTGACCTCTTGGAACGGGTATCCCAATAGGTAACCGATGTAGATCGTTTTAAACTGATTTCGGCACGTTTTCCATCGACCGTAATACGGGCATAAATAGGTGCAAAATCATCTTTTGCTTTGGCCATACTCAGCCAAAAATGAATGGTAAAAGTCTTGGAAGTCTGCATAAACTCTCGCTTTAAGTTAATAATCGATTTGTTTACGAAAGTCAAATCGCTGCGAAAGTCAAGTCTATTGAATTACCAATGTAGTGAAAATTCTGGTAACAATTTAGGTAACCGAATAGGTAACCTTTGAATTGATATTAAAGCCAATCTTATGATTTCAAGAAAAATGAAAATCATTGATTTTCATAAGATTAGCTATATTTTAGTGTCTATTGACACCGTAATTGTCGGGGTGGCAGGATTCGAACCTGCGACCTCCGCGTCCCAAACGCGGCGCGATAACCGGGCTACGCTACACCCCGATGGTTATCTTTGATTTTGATAAAAAAATCAATTCTTTTAAAAGAAAAAGCGGAGAGACAGGGATTCGAACCCTGGCAACACTTACGCGTTGACAGATTAGCAATCTGCTCCATTACCACTCTGGCACCTCTCCTAATTCTTTAATATCTTTATGAACACACAACCTTAAATTGCGGATGCAAATGTAATAGTTCACCTAGAACAATGCAACTATTTTTCTAATTATTTTTACAACTATTTAATACTTCCCTAGCAACCAACAAAATACTATTCGGGATATTCTATTCTTAAGTGGTAAATATTGGTCAGTTTTTGCTTTAATACCTTTTTAATAGACTCTATTTCTTTAAAAGTAATATTAGCATTTAAGAACTGATCTTCTTCTATTTGCTTATTTATAATTTTATCTACAAATTGATTGATGGTTGTAAACGTAGGGTTTTTTAAACTTTTAGAAGCTGCCTCTACAGAATCGGACATCATTAATATGGCAGTTTCCTTAGAATAAGGAATTGGCCCTGGATATTGAAAATCTTCCCTGTTTACAGTTTCATCTACCTCATAAGCCTTTCTGTAAAAATAATATACCAGAGAAGTTCCATGGTGGGTTCTTATAAAGTCAATCACACGGTCTGGAAGATTATTTTTCTTTGCCAATTCAATCCCTTCTATTACATGGTTTATAATAATTTTAGCACTCTCTACAGGAGATAATTCGTTATGCGGATTTACACTTGTAGTTTGATTTTCGGTGAAATATGCTGGATTATTCATCTTTCCTATATCATGGTACAAAGCTCCTACCCTAACTAGCATGGAGTTTGCACCTATTTCATTAGCTGCAGCTTCTGCCAAATTTGCTACTTGCAATGAATGATGAAACGTTCCTGGGGCTTTATCGGAAAGCTCTTTAAGTAATTTTGAATTGGTGTCAGATAATTCTAACAAAGAAACATCGGAAACTAAAGAAAAAAGCTTTTCATAAATATAAATTAAAGGAAATGCAGCAAGTGTTGCCAATCCATTTAAAACAAACAATCCGAAGGTAACCCAATGAATTGTTTCAAAATTCCCCTCATGAATTACATAGAAAGCGAAATAAGCAATTATATACACTAAGGTTATTTGTCCTACAGAAATAAATAAATTAGCTCGTTTATGAAGTTCTGAGATCGTTTGTATTGTTACAATTCCCGCTATAATTTGTAAAAAAACATATTCAAAACTATTTGGAACTATAAAACCGAGTAATAAAACCGTTAATACGTGTGTAAACAACCCTAAGCGAGGATCGAAAAACGCTTTTAAAATTAATGGCATTATACAAAGTGGGACCACATATACATACTGTGCATTGAATTTAACCACGGTTGTGGTTAAGAAAATCATGACTAAAATATTAAAGAATATAAAAGTAACTTTATTGTTATTTATAAATACATCTGGTCGGTATTTTTGTAAGAATAACAAGAGCATAAACAGTGTAAGTCCTACTAAAATGGTGTAGCCAAAAACAATCCAATTGTAATTATTTTCATTCCATAGTTTCGATTGATATTCCTTACGAAGCGAATTAAGAATATTATATTTCTCTCCTTCAACTACCTCTCCTTTTGCTACAATTCGTTTTCCTTTATCAATATTGCCTCTTGTAGTGGTTACTTTAGCTATTTCTCGCTCCAATGTTTTTTGAGTTAAACCTTCATCAAAAAAAACATTTGGTTGAATAATATCAAAGTAAATACTACTATAAGATTCTTTATATTCAGTAATATTTTTTTCTGATAAAAAGGCGGTAATCACTCGGTCTAACTGACTTAACTTTACAAAGCTTCCGTATAAAATAGTTCGTTCTTCATTTCCTTTAACAACATTTACAACTTTATCTCCATTGTAATCTGTACTATTTTGAACTACCCCTTTCTCATAAATTGTATTTAGCAATTCTTTTCCGTAGGATTGCAATTGCTTCAATTCTCCATTACTAATATTTTCAGAAGAAAAATAAGAAGAAAATTTCTCGTCATATCCATTAAAAACGGCATCTCTAACAGCATTCTCATACCTAAAATAGTCAGGATGATTCGCTTTTATAGCTGCTTTATCACTTTTAATTTCGGCATCTGTTTTATAAATAGCAAAGTCAAAGGGAGCATATAAAGTTTCATACTGCCATAGCTTTCCCTTCTGAAAATCGTACTTAAATTTACCTCCCTTCGGAAATAAATACACTATAAGCACTATGGTGGCTATAAATAAAAACCCCTTGTAAATTAAAGATTGATTTTTATAAAAATTGTCTAAAATATGCTTCATCCATTAGGTATTGATATTCAAATGTAACAAAAAATAGTATCCTTATCAGCATTTATTAAAAACGAACTTTTTGTGATTATCTTTTTAATTTGACTAAATTCGCAACAACAAAACGAGTATTATAAAACCTTCAATATTAAAATAATCAATTTCTTCATTACATATTAGTTATTTTTATTATTGAAAGTTATAGGTAATAACCAGTAAGTATTGGTTCGTTATGCAAAAACAAAAACATGAAAAAAGTTGTAATAGTTTCGGCTGCTAGAACTCCAATTGGAAGTTTTTTAGGTTCACTTTCTACAGTTCCTGCTCCTAAATTAGGCGCAGTTGCTATAAAAGGTGCTTTAGACAAAATAAAATTAGATCCATCTTTAGTTGAAGAGGTTTTAATGGGTAATGTTGTGCAAGCTGGTGAGGGACAGGCTCCTGCAAGGCAAGCAGCAATCTATGCTGGTATTCCAAATACCGTTCCATGTACAACAGTAAATAAGGTCTGTGCAAGCGGAATGAAAGCTGTTATGCAAGCTGCGCAAACTATTGCTCTTGGAGATGCATCTATTGTTGTTGCTGGTGGAATGGAAAATATGAGTCAAATTCCGCATTATGTACATATGCGAAATGGTGTGAAATTTGGCCCAGGAAAAATGGAAGACGGACTCCAAAAAGATGGTTTAGTGGATGCTTACGACCAAAATGCAATGGGGGTTTGTGCGGATGCTTGTGCTACTGAATATAAATTTACTCGTGAAGATCAAGATGCTTTTGCTGTTCAATCTTACCAAAGATCCACAAAAGCATGGAAAGAAGGAAAGTTTGATAATGAAGTAGTTCCTGTTGAAGTACCTCAACGTCGGGGAGATGCTATTATAGTTAAGGAAGATGAAGAATATAAAAATGTAAAACTCGACAAAATACCGTCGCTTAGAGCTGCCTTTAGTAAAGACGGAACTGTAACTGCTGCGAATGCTTCTACAATTAATGACGGGGCTGGAGCAGTTGTTTTAATGAGTGAAGAAAAAGCAAAAGAACTAGGATTAACTCCTTTAGCTACCATAGTAAGTTATGCCGATGCTGCTCAAGAGCCTAAATGGTTTACTACAGCCCCAGCTAAAGCTTTACCAAAAGCACTTGCAAAAGCAAATTTAGAACTTGGAGACATTGATTTCTTTGAGTTTAATGAAGCTTTTTCGGTTGTTGGATTAGCAAATATGAAAATCTTAGGATTAAAAGACACCAATGTAAATGTAAATGGAGGTGCTGTTTCTTTAGGTCATCCACTAGGATGTTCGGGAGTTCGTATTTTAATAACATTACTTAATGTATTAGAGCAAAACAACGCCAAAAGAGGAGCTGCAGCCATTTGTAATGGTGGCGGAGGTGCTTCTGCAATTGTAATCGAAAGAAATTAATCCTATCTAATTAACATCAACTAAATGCAATACGGAATTTGTCATCTAAGTATTGTTCCTTTACGTAACGAACCACAACACACAGGAGAATTAAGTTCTCAAGTGCTTTATGGGGATCATTTTAAGGTGTTGGAACAAAGAAAAAAATGGAGTAAAATCCGCTTGGCTTTTGACAAATATGAAGGTTGGATTGAAAATGTTCAATACCAACTCATAGAAGAAGATTTGTACCATACTATCGATAAAGAACCTCAAGTTTTGTCGGCAGACTTGGTAGAGTTTGTTTACGATCAGCAAAACAATCTAATTCCAATTCCTTTAGGGTGTAATATCAAAACGGTTTCTTTTTTAGCCGCTAGTTTTGATGGAGAAAGTAAACATGGTATTTTTCCAAAAGGAAATATTATAGAAACTGCGTTTTTATATTTAAACACTCCTTATTTATGGGGAGGAAAAACGCCTTTTGGCATTGATGGTTCAGGACTAACACAGATGGTTTATAAATTAAATGGATATAAACTACCTAGAGATGCCGCCCAACAATCTAAACAAGGGGAAGCATTAAGTTTTATTGAAGAAAGCGAACCTGGGGATCTTGCTTTTTTTGATGATGAAGAAGGAAATATTGTACATGTTGGTATTATAATGATGGATAATTACATTATTCACGCTCACGGAAAAGTACGAATAGACCGGTTAGATCATACCGGAATTTTTAACGTCGACTCCAAAACACATACCCATAAATTAAGAGTTATAAAGAAAATAGTGTAGGTTTTTTATTTGGTTAATGGTTAATGGTTAATGGTTAATAGTTAATAGTTAATAGTTAATAGTTAATAGTTAATAGTTAATAGTTAATAGTTAATAGTTAATAGTTAATAGTTAATAGTTAATAGTTAATAGTTAATAGTTAATAGTTAATAGTTAATAGTTACAAAATTAAAAAATCCTACTGACACTTCTCTCTATTCTTTTCTCTATATTCTATATTCTTTCTTAATGAAGCAATATAATTTAGAAATTGACCAAGCTATGGAAGATTCCAAAAATGGACAAATGATAAAAGCGACTGATCTCAAAGCTAAAATCCAGAAATAGAGTTAGAAGTTTATTGGTTAGAACTTGCTGAAAATAAATTAGCAGATATTTATGCTTACTACTCAATAAAAGCTAATAAAAAGATAGCTAAGAAATTAATCAACGGTATTATCAATACAACTATTGGAATTGAGGAACAACCAGAAATCGGATAAATAGAAGTTAGCCTAAAACATAAAAATAAAGAGTTCAGATATTTTAAAAAATCATACTGAACTCTCTATATTCTTGTCTCTATATTCTATATTCTTTCTTAATTATTCTATATTCTTTTCTCTAAAAATCTTGATTCTTGATTCTTGATTCTAAATACTATATGCTTCCTCTACTTTTAACTCTCCAGAATTATCTTGTCTATTTTAGTAAGTTCCGTTTTTGTGAATTTTAGGTTGTTTAGAGCTTCAATATTATCTTTTAATTGAGAAACTCTACTAACTCCAATCAAAACAGAAGTTACGCGTTCATCTTTTAAAAGCCATGCTATAGCCATTTGTGCTAAACTTTGCCCTCGTTTTTCAGCAATTTCATTTAATCCTTGAATTTTAGCTATCAATTCAGGACTAATTCTAGAGGCATCTAAATAACTCCCTTCAGTAGCTGCACGCGAATCTTTTGGAATTCCTTTTAAATATTTTGCTGTAAGAATTCCTTGCTCTAAAGGAGAGAAAACAATACTTCCAATTCCTGTTTCTGTAAGCGCATCTAAAAGTCCGTCTTCCACCCAACGATCCATCATATTATATCTAGGTTGATGGATAAGAAATGGTGTTCCTTGTTCTTTTAAAATCTTAGCTGCTTTTTTAGTATCTTCAGCATTGTATTGAGAAATCCCAACATAAAGTGCTTTTCCCTGACGAACAATTTGGTCTAAAGCTCCCATTGTTTCTTCTAGTGGCGTATTTGGATCTGGTCTATGGTGATAAAAAATATCCACATAATCTAACTTCATACGTTTTAAAGACTGATCTAAACTAGAAATTAAATATTTTCTAGAACCAAAATTACCATAAGGTCCAGGCCACATATCCCACCCTGCCTTGGTTGAAATTATAAGCTCATCTCTATATTTTTTAAAATCTCTTTTAAAAATCTTACCAAAATTTTTCTCTGCCGATCCATATGGAGGCCCATAGTTATTGGCTAAATCAAAATGTGTAATTCCATTATCAAATGCTGTACGAAGTATCTTTGCGGCATTGTCAAAGTCGTCATTATCTCCAAAATTATGCCATAAACCTAAAGAAAGTAGTGGTAAATCTATTCCGCTTTTACCACATCTTCGGTATTGCATTTTTTCATATCTATTTTCTTCTGGCTTATATTTTTTCATTCTTTTTCTTTTAAAATCTTATTTATACTTATTTACTAGTCAATAATTCTTTAGACCTTAATTTTTTAAACCTTGAAATCATTTGCCTAGCCATTTCTCCATTACCTTCAATATCAAGATGATAGCCACATCTTCTAGACGTGACACTATCAAACTTAAAAATAATAATCTTATACTTACTTTTAAAATGCGCTTTTACACTCTCCAAACAGAATACTAAAATAGTATTATTTTCCACAGAAACCATTGGACTATGCAGTAAAATAATATTAACACTTTGAGGTTAATTATATAAAAGTTACAACAAAATAAGAAGACAGAAGATTCTATAAAAAAGAAGTGGCTGTCTAAAAAACTCCTAAACTGTTTGTGTTTTCCTTCCTTGTAAAAGGATTCTCCAGAATTTAAGGATTTGAGAAACTAAAAAATTCAAATCTAGATTATCGAATAAAATAAATGAGGTAGGTTTTGAGTTTTGTATAAGATTTGAAAAATAGATTTATGGCTTTACCTAATCTATTGTATTTTAGCATCAGAAATATATAATACTATGAACCCTTCTGCTCAAGGCTGGATTGATAAATTTGCTTCGCTAACAAAGAATAAAAAGTTGTTGTGCAACAGCACTACGTCGCTCTATTTAGAATTGAGAAAACTAGGATTTATTTATGGTGCAAATGTGGCTATTTCAGAGTTTTTAAATGTTAACAATGATCTTTCAGAAGATGAAATGGCTAAAGTTAACTTATTTTCAGCACTTCATAACACGTATTTAATTTATAACCCTGATGCCTCCTTTAAAGATTTCCTTGACAATTTATTAGCTTTTTATGAAGCTTTAGAAGCCGAAAAAATGTCATTTTTTGACAGTTTATTTTCAGGAAAAAAGAATACAACTAGACTGGAAAAAATTATACATGAGCGCGTATATATTTTAGATAATATTCTTACAAAAAATTTCAATAAAGTCCTTACAAACTCTTTGCTCTATGTAGATGTTATAATTTATGATAGATTTTTAAATGGCGCTCAAGATTTACGCATTCATGCACAGGAAATTGAACATATTTTGATTAATCTTTCCTATCATGCCATAAATATCAAACAAGAAAAAACAGAGAATGACGCCCAGTTATTAAAACTATTAAAAGCTTCTCTTATATATAATACTATTGAAGAAAACGAATTTAATGGAACCTATAGATCTCATTTAAAAAAGGATTTTACTCTTTTAGAAAAAAAATATTTTTTGGATATGGTTTGTCTCTCTGCGTGGGAAGATCATTCCGTGGATTACAAAGAGTCTGAATTTATTTTTGGAACGGGAAAAGACCTTAAATTAGAAGAACACCATGTGGTAGAAGCTATCCAAAACGTTAGTATTTTCTTTGAAAAATATAAAGATGAAGTCTCTCTTTTCAAAAGCGCAAATCCTGTCAAACAGTTTTTCGACAACTCACATACTTTAGTTAAAAGAACCATAACGAGAAACAGTAAGCGATTAAAAAAAGAGCTTATGGGGAGTAAAGAATTACTTTTACTACTTGGTAAATCTACTACAACGGAACTTACAGAAACAGAGCGAAAAAAGATAAAAGAACAGCTACTGGATATTTTTAAAACAATTCCTTCGTTGGCTATTTTTGCGCTCCCTGGAGGAGCAATACTATTGCCTATTTTCATCAAATTAATTCCGAAATTACTTCCTTCCGCTTTTGATGACAATCGTGTAGAAGACGAATAAAAAACCGCTTTATAAGTTTATAAAACCTACAAAACGGTTGTTTTTATTTGTACTATTTTTCAATCAACTACTACGAGGGATTCAAAGAAAACAAATTCAACTCATTTTCAATGCAGAGCCCTTAAGTAAACTCAAGAAAAGTTTTTGGAAATAAAACCCTCTATGAGAGATTCATAGAATCTAAAATAGCAGTAATATCTGCTTCTGTAGTATCAGGATTTATAAAACAGAAACGCGCTACCGTTTCAAAAGTATCGCCTGTTCTCCATTTTGTTGGTGTTACTAAAGCAAAACCATCACGATGATTTTTATACGTCCAATTTCTATAATCTTCTGGAGTCCATCCTTTTCTTCGGAACAAAACACACGATAAACTAGGCTCCCTTACCAACTCAACATTTTCATTTTCAGTAATTAACCTTCCAGCTAATTGCGCCAAATTTAAGCCTTCTTCAACAGCCCATTTATATTTATCGGTTCCGTGCATTGCTAAGGAAAACCATAATGGCAACCCTCGTACTCTTCTTGTAAGCTGAATTTGATAATCTGATGGGTTAAAACCTTGTGCCCCTTCGTCTTTAAAAATATCAAGATAAGAACCTTCTTGAGAGTGTGCTTCTCTTGCTAACTCCGGGTTTTTATAGATTATAGCACCACAGTCATATGGAGAAAACAACCATTTATGTGGGTCTATAGTAATGCTATCGGCACGTTCAATTCCATTAAAAAGATGTCTTACTGAATCGGCTGCCAAAGCACCTCCCCCATAAGCAGCATCCACATGAAACCATAAATTCTCTTTTTCACAAATAGTAGCAATCCCATTTAAATCGTCTATAATTCCAGCATTGGTAGTTCCTCCTGTTCCAACAACAGCAAACAAACGTTTACGTTCATGCGGTGTTAATTGGTCCAATTTATTTTGAAGATCTTGCTGCGTCATACAGTCTTCCGTTTCAATAAGCAGTACATCTGCATCTATAACTTTTGCCATAGATTTTACGGAAGAATGCGCCCCAATTGAAGTTATAATTAGTCCTTTTTCTCCAACATTAGCTTCGTCTTTTCTCCAATTCTCTCTAGCAGTAACCATTGCAGATAAATTTGCTGCTGTACCGCCACTAGTAAATACTCCAAAAGCTCCTTTTGGAAGTCTTGTTAAAGAAACCAACCATTTCATTGCTTCATTTTCGCAAAAAATTCCACCAGCTCCTTCCATCCAATAGGCTCCATGAATACTTGAAGCTGAAGTTACCAAATCGAACATAATAGATGCTCTTGTTGGGGACGCAGGAACAAATGCTAAATGTCTCGGATGGTCAATAGGGACAGTTGCTTTTATCAAAACATCTTTAAAAAGTTGAAATGCTTTCTCTCCTCCAATTCCTTTTTCGGTTACCGTTTCTCCAACTAAAGCTTTTAACTCTTCTTCTTTTTTTGGTTTTCCCAATTCTGGGGAAATCATAGTTATTCTATTCAATGCGTATTTCATGACATCAAGTGTCATTTCTACGGAATCCATATCTATATTATGCATAAAAAATCACTTTTTGCAAAGGTACGCTTTTGTTCTGTTTTCCGAAGAAATTGCTATCTTTATAAAAACCTAAATTGTGACGACCGAATTATTTCAAACCGCTAAATCTGCATTAATAAATGCTACGAAAGATGTAAAACATCCTTTTAGATATTTTACTATGGCAACTATTGGGATTAATAATAGTCCGAGGTTACGAACCGTAGTATTACGCGGAACCGAAGAGGATCTTTCTCTTAAAATATATACTGATAAACGTTCAAAAAAAGTAACACATATTAAAGAGAACAATAATGTTTGCTTGCTTTTTTTTGACCATAATGAAATGCTTCAGCTCAAAATTGATGGAAAAGCATATTTAGAACAAGATGAAAAAATCTTAAAAAAAGCTTGGAAACAAATTAGAGAACATGCAAAAAAAGACTACCGAACCTCCCAAGAACCTGGTTCTAAAATTAAAGACCCCGAAATGATTGAATATTTAGATACCTCTAGTCATTTTGCAATTATCCACATTATTCCTTCAAAAATAGAATATTTAGCACTGAAAAAAGACAAACATGTGCGCGCGCTATTTTCTAAAGAAGGTACAAATTGGGAAGGTAATTTTTTGGTACCTTAAACTAAAAGAGAGTTTGCCACGAATTCGTAAATATTTTTTGTTGTATCCTCCTGTTAGCAACTTTTCTAAATAAGGAGCATATTATAAATTTATGAATCTTTGGTGTAAACTTATAGAATCTACAATTCTAGTTAAATGGTAATTACTACAAAATCTTGCCGAAGGGGATCTAATTCTGACAAAAGCAAGTCAATAAATTCATTTCCATATTCATCGTAAATATTAGCAAAATTATCTATTCGCTCTTGTAATGACTCATTTGGAAAAAGTTCATTTTGAATTTCGGTAATTCGAGACACATGGTCGGAAAGCTTTTTCTTTTGCGCTTTTAAAAGTCGCTTTTCTAAATGTGCTAATCCTTTTAATTGTTTTACTTCTTGCGCTTTTACTGCTCCTAAAAAAGATTTATCGGTAAGTGCTGCTAAACGATACATTTCTTCAAATTGCGCTATTAAATGTTCTTTTTGATCATCAAAATTTATATCGATATTGCTAATTTCTCTTACTTTACGATTTATAAAAGAATGTTTCTTTAAGAACAATTGCTCAAAACTAATAGCTAAACGCTCTAATTTTTTTGCTTGTTTTTCTTTTATTATCAACGCTGAATTACGTAATAGCAGTATTGGAAAAGGAACATTTACAGTATTGAAAAAACTCTTGAGTTCTAACCAATAGGCAAGTTCTCCCCCTCCACCAATGTAACACAGATTTGGCAATATTACTTCTTGATAAAGTGGGCGCGTCATTACATTAGGCGAAAATAGTTCTGGACATTCATAAAGATGTTTTTTAAGTGCTTCTTTTGTCCATTTAATGTCTGTTTCATTTACTTGATACCCGCCATCCACTTCTATAATTCGCTCTCGAACACCTTCTGCCAGATAGAATAAATTGATTTCTCGTGGATTTACCTGTATTTTATAAGTAGCATCTACGGCATTTAATTTTTCTATTGTATTGGTAACTGCCTTTTGAGAATCTTGTTGAAACAACTCATTTTCCATATAAGGAACAAAAAGTTGTTTGAGTTTTTTATCTGCTCCATCAATAATTACGAGTCCGTGTGTTCCAAAAAGTTTATTTGCAAGGTATCTGGTAGCATCGGTAAGATTAGTGTGCTCTAAATAAGCTTCTTTAAACCAACTTTTTAATGTTTCTGCATCTTTCCCTATCCCTAATTCTTGACTAAACAGTTCTAAAACATGCTCCAACCCTTTGGTAGGAAGCTCGCCAACTGCGCCGCCTACTTCTTTGGTTTCTGGACCTTGCCATTGGAACTTCTTTCCTCGGAAATTAAAATAATTTATCTCCTCAAAATCGTGGTCTTCTGTTGCCATCCAATAAATTGGTACAAAGTGATTTTTAGGATATTTCTCTTGAAGTTGCTTTGCCAAATTTATTGTAGAAACTATTTTATAAAGGAAATAAAGCGGCCCTGTAAATAAATTTAATTGATGCCCAGTTACTATGGTGAATGTAGTATCGTTTTTTAAGGCAGTGATATGCTCTTGTGTAGCCTCAGAAATTTCTAGGTTTTTATATTGCGATTGTAAGACTGAAGACAACACCTCTCTGTGTGCTTTTGAGAAGGACTTTTGCTTTTCTTCTATCTGTTCTTCAAAATTTTCTAAAGTAGGAAAACGATTATAAAAAGGCTTTAAAGTTTCTTTTTCACTGAGGTAATCGCATATCAAATTAGAAAAATATCCTGTTTCTTTAAATGAAATATAATTTGTTGGCATAGTTATTTTATCAAAATTCTTGAGAAAACTTCCCAAGTACAGTAATACAAAGTTTTATATCTTATCTTTTTAGGCGTTGCGCTAGGGATTGCAGCGGCATCCTATTTTGCTATTGCTATAGGTCGATTATAAACAATTACCTTACTTAAAAATACAAACTTTGTTTCTACAAAAGTAAAGCAAAATAGATACAGCGAAAAGCCCGACCCTTAAATTATGAAATTCATAATTTAAGGGAAGCGCCCAAATCAAAAATATAAGTAGATATATTCTTTTATAAAACCTCATTTTGAGACTCTAAAGAAAATTCTCTCAAAGAATGAAATCTCGATTATTTAAGAAATGAAACTTTTTACTTCTAAAAGTAATTGAACCCTACAACAATTTTGGTAAGTTAATCCATGTCATTAATGTCCGAATCAACTACCTCGGGGCAAGCCCACAAGGTATTCAAAGGAAACAAATTTAATTAATATCGACGCAAAGCCCTTCGGTAAACTCAGCACAGGCTCTGGGGAATTAGACCCTCTATGAGGGATTAAAGATACAAGACCGCTGCGTTACAAGAAAATAGCGTAAAAAACTACACTTTAATCACCACATAATAAGCAGCTTACATAAAAAACATTTATTAAAACACTTTCCGTTTATACTTTTTAATAGCAAGGAGCTATTTTAAAAACCTCTTTTAAACCCTGATATAACTGGAGTTTAATAAATTCTATTTACTTTTATCGGACAACAATGAATCCATATATAGAACCATGAAATTTAGACTTTTCCTCGCTACACTTTTAATCTCGCTATTTTCATTTTCACAACAGGTAAAATCGCCTTCAGAATTTTTAGGATATGAACTGGGAACAACTTTTTCTAGACATCATCAAGTTATAGAATACTATAAATATTTGGCGGAAGTTTTACCAGAAGTGGTTCAATTAAAAACGTACGGAACTACCAATGAAGGCAGAGAATTACTCCTTGCCTTTGTCTCCACGCCTTCAAATATTAATAATTTAGAACATATTAGAAAAGAACATTTAGAGGCTTTAAATGGAAATGTAGCTTCTGAAAAAGCATTGGTTTGGTTGAGTTATAATGTACATGGAAATGAAGCTGTGAGCACAGAGGCCTCAATGAAAACTATTTATGAAGTAGTGACTCAAAAAAAGGAATGGCTAAAAAATACAGTAGTAATTTTTGATCCATGTATAAATCCTGATGGGCGAGACCGCTATGTAAATTGGTATAATAGCAATAAAAACACCCCCTTCACCATCGATCCAAATTCTAAAGAACACCATGAAGGTTGGCTTTCTGGGCGTTCCAACCATTATATGTTCGATTTAAATAGAGATTGGGCTTGGGTAACACAAAAAGAAAGCAAGCAACGTTTGGCTGTTTATAACGATTGGTTGCCACATATTCATGTAGATTTCCATGAGCAGGGAATAAACAATCCGTATTATTTTGCTCCCGCGGCAGAACCTATGCATGAAGTTATTACACAATGGCAACGCAATTTTCAGGTAGAAATAGGAAAAAATCATGCGAAGTATTTTGATGAAAATGGTTGGTTTTATTTTACAAAAGAAGTTTTTGATTTACTCTATCCAAGTTACGGAGACACCTATCCAATATACAGTGGATCTATTGGGATGACCTATGAGCAAGGCGGTAGCGGACGTGCAGGCTTAGGAGTAAAAATAGATAATGGAGATACTCTTACTTTAAAAGACAGAATTGCTCACCATTATACTACAGGACTTTCTACCATAGAAATGGCTACTAAAAATGCCGCTGAACTCAATGAAGAGTTTAGTAAATTTTACAGCAATAAAGATTATACTTACAATAGCTACGTACTTTCTGGAGATATTGATAAACTAAAAATGTTAACCGATTTACTTGATGTTCATAGAATAAAATATGGATTTACTAAGAGCAAAGTAAAAGGATTAAGTTATAAAAGTAAAAAGAACGAAACGCTAAACAGCAATTCTCAGAAATTGGTAATAAGCACTAATCAGCCTAAATCTACCTTAGTAACCGTTTTATTTGAACCAGAAACCAAGTTAACAGATTCCCTTACCTACGATATTACCGCTTGGGCACTTCCATATGCTTACGGCTTAGATGCTGTTGCAACAAAGAATATTGTAAGTACCTCTTCTAACAGTATTGAATATGTTCCTAAGGTGTTTGAAGAGAATGCATATGCCTATGTAACCAATTGGAATAGTATGAAAGATGCTCGTTTTATGACAACTCTTCTAAAAAATAAAATTCGCATTCGCTATGCAAAAGAGCCTTTTACTATACATAATGAGAATTTTGATAGAGGGAGTTTAATTATAACTAAAGGAGATAATAGCAATGTAAAAAACTTCAATACTATTTTAAAGACTACTGCTGAAAAATACCACAAACAACTTACAACAACAGCTACGGGTTTTGTAAATACTGGTAAAGATTTTGGATCTAGTGCTGTACAAATGATTGAAGATCAAAAAATAGCTGTACTTTCTGGTGGAAGTGTTTCTACTTTGAATTTTGGGGAAGTTTGGCATTTTTTCGAGCAACAATTACATTACCCTATTACCATTTTAGATGACGACTATTTTAATAGTATTGACCTCTCTGAATATACTATATTGATTCTTCCAGAGATGAATTCTTTAGATGATAAAAAGCTTGAAAAAATAAAAGAATGGATTCGTAACGGCGGAAAACTTATTGCTATTGGAGATGCTATAAAAACACTTAAAGGGGACGATTTTTCTATTTCTTCTAATGAAACATCTAAGGAGGAGGAAGAAAAAGACAGTATTTCTAAGCCAAAAAGTTATGCGTCAAGCACACGAGAATACATTAAAAACATGATTACCGGTGCCATTTACAAAGCTAAGGTAGATACAACTCATCCGTTGGCTTATGGCTATGATACTACTTATTACACCATGAAATTAAGTGGCGATTCCTATAAATATTTAGACAGTAAAAATGCTGTTTACATTGAAAATACTACCAAACCACTTACAGGGTTTGCAGGAAGCAATGCTCAAAAAAAGCAAGCTAATAGTCTTGTTTTTGCTACAGAAAGTATGGGGAAAGGAACCGTTGTTTATTTAGTAGACAATCCCCTTTTTAGAGGTTTTTGGGAAAACGGAAAACTCGTTTTTGTAAATGCTTTATTTATGGTTGAATAATATAATTCTATTTAAAATGAAAGTCATTTCTTATTTTTTAACTATTAGCTGTTTACTATTTTGTAGTAATGCAAGATCTCAAAGTCTAAATTTTGAAGCTTCGGCAGAAGGGATTCTAGTAAAAGAAGGGACTAAAAAAGTTTTGTTTTTTCAGAAGGAAATTAAATCTTTGAACGGAAAGTATCCCAGAGCAAATTATATACATCCACTCTATGATATAGAAGGACATATTCTTACCGAAGATTTCCCAGAAGATCATCTCCACCACAGAGGAATCTTTTGGACATGGCATCAAATTTTAGTTGATGGAATGTCTATTGGCGACGGTTGGGAATGTAAAGATATCTCATGGGATGTTACAGATGTAAGAGCTACTATAGAAAATGATGAATCGCTAAGACTTTACACAAATGTATTTTGGAATACCTCAGCTTATAAAGAAGGAGATTCCAACTTTCCATTTCTACACGAAAAAACGGAGATAAAAATTTACCCTTCAGAAGAAAACTATAGAATTATTGATTTTGAAATTTCTCTTTTAGCATTGGTAAATCATTTAAAAATTGGTGGTTCCGATGATATTAAGGGTTATGGTGGATTTTCAGTCAGATTAAAACTTCCAGAAGATATTAGCTTTTCTTCAGAAGAAATAAACATTCCCCCTACTAATGAAGCTTTGATTGCGAAAAGATGGATGGATATTAATGGCTCTTTTAACGAAAATAAAAAAA
The DNA here is from genome assembly GCF_000260115.1 of Galbibacter orientalis DSM 19592. Classification (GTDB taxonomy): domain Bacteria; phylum Bacteroidota; class Bacteroidia; order Flavobacteriales; family Flavobacteriaceae; genus Galbibacter; species Galbibacter orientalis. The sequence continues at coordinate 2,154,760 of NZ_JH651379.1, forward strand.
GTGGGGTTATTATAATTGCAAGTAAAGAAAATCCAACTCCAAATAATAAATGGATTCTGCGTTCCAAAAAAAGTATGCAAAACGCTGTTTACCCTGGAAATATTCCTGTAAAGATTTCTAAAGAGAACCCAACAATTTTAAAATATCGGATGATTCTCTATAAAAATAAGATTTCTTCAAGTTTATTAAATCATTTTTATCAATTCTAACAACTTTTCACACTAAAACTGTGTATTCGTTACACAATCAATTTCTCAATTACACAGTTTTTTCTCAATATATATTTTCACCTTAAAAAGTCAATTTACTGTAAAACAACAACTTAACTGATATTGTTATGACTAATAATGCCTTGGTATGAAAATAGCTTTATATACTACAAATAAAGAAATCAAAGTATAACCAAAAATTTTATATCATGAAAAAAGTAGTATTAGTAGCAGCAATGGCATTAGGAAGTTTAACAGCATTTGCAGCAGTTCCTGCAACAGCAAATAACGACACTAAGATTGTTGTAACGCAAGACGATTATAAAGAAATAGCTGTAGCAGAAGTTCCAGCAGCAATTCAAGAAGCACTTAAAGCGGATTATCCAGGGGCAGAAATTACTAAAGCATATGTGAATGAAGAAAAAACATATAAGCTAGAAGTTGCAATGGGAGACCAAACTGGAAACCTTTACGCTAACGAAAGTGGTGAGTGGGTTGAGCAATAAGAGCTTTTTTAACTAACCACCAATTTAAATCAACTATAAGTCTGCTGTTTTTGGATTATTCCTAAACGGTAGCAAAAATCCCGAATATCGGGGACTCTAAATGAGTAAAGTTTAAAATTTAAAATTAGAAATCATGAAAAAGGTAATATTAGTAGCAGCAATGGCATTAGGAAGTTTAACAGCATTTGCAGCAATTCCTGCAACAGCAAATAACGACACTAAAATTGTTGTAACGCAAGACGATTATAAAGAAATAGCAGTAGCAGAAGTTCCACAAGCAATTCAAGAAGCACTTAAAGCGGATTATCCAGGGGCAGAAATTACTAAAGCATATGTGAATGAAGAAAACACCTATAAATTAGAAGTAAAAATGGGAGACCAAACTGGAAACCTTTTTGCTAATGAAAGTGGTGAGTGGATAGAACAATAAGAATCTGTTTTAGGTAGTCAGGAAAGTGTCTTTTCAATTTTGAAAAGGCACTTTTTCTATTGAATTTTATAATCGTTTATTTTTAAAATTATCTTTCCAGACTTTACATCCATTTCTCTCATTTCTTTTTTATCAACTTCCATGTTTTTAGCCAAATATTGGATAGGAAGTTTTATTTTTTCAATTTCAAAACTGATAATAACTTCCTTTGGCAATATATCTTCAGTATCATTATAATCCATTAAAACAGTAAAAGTTCCATCTTTTTTGGTACTAATTTCAGATTTTTTTATTCGCTTTGAACTGGTATCAAGCCATAAAGTTGCAATGGCAAAATCTGCCTTTTTATCTGTAGGAATAATATTTATTTTTTTTGCTTGGACACCAGATACTTCTTCCACTCCTCTATTTACAGTAATAAAAGGGTACTTAAATAATTGCTGCATCGATAAATCCAACCCTCGCTTTGGAACCATTATAAAATCTTCAGATTCAAACTGCATGGCCTTTCCTTTTTCAAAGTATATATCGGCATACTTTGTAGGCATATTTATAAAACTAATATCCACATCCAATTGCATTTTTGCTTGAAAGCCCTGTATACTATCTAAGCGTTCCTTTATTAACAATAAATCTTTATCTATTTCTTGAGCAATCACAAAATTAAGTCCTACAAATAGGTATATAAAAAACAATAGTTTTTGCTTCATCCTATATCTCTTTTATTAAAAATTAAAACACCAGCAACTAAAAAAGCAATTGTATACAAACCTAACACCAGCGTATTATGATAAATTATTTCCCACGGAATTTCTTCATAAAAAAAGTATTGCCATGAATTATTCAGTTTAGGAAAAAACCATTCATTATAAAAAACATTAGCTACTTCAAACTTCAGTAATAAATTAGTTACGATCAAAAAAAGTGCTGCTATAATCCATGTTTTAGTGGCTTCTTTAAATAAGACTGCTATTGTTAAACTCGCCACAGAAAAGAAAACCATAGACCCCATTCCCGCAATAAAAGCTAATTGTAATCTATATTGAGCATCCGAGGCTTTATAGAAATTGAGATTTCCCAAATACACTATTAAATCTCCTTTTCCGAAGAGTGCATATGATAAAATAAAAGAAGATATAGCTGTTAATAACACAACCAAAAGTGTGAAGAATATAGCTACAATATACTTACTGAGGATAAACTTCCATTTCTCAACAGGTTGTAACATTACTGTTTGTATGGTATTATCTTTATATTCTGTAGTTAACATTCCAGAAATGATAATCATCAAAATAAGTGGCAAATGAAACCAAAGTGTATTGAGGATTAAATAGATTAGAAGATTTCCGTTTAAAAGATTTTCTTCAAAAAAAAACGAATCTTTTAAATTACTTAATAATATATCTATAATTGTAGCTCCTTGATAATAGGCACCAATCAATACCAATAACTCAATTAAAAAAATGGCTCCTAACGCATAATACGTTTTACTCTGTTTTAAAAGCTTATAAATTTCTGTGGCAAGAAGGTTTCTCATAGGTTGGCTGACTCAAATAAGTTGTCAAAATTAATTTCTGGCACACATGCAGTTATATAAATATTCTCTTCGGTTAATTGTTGTAATAAATATGGCACTTCCTGCTGAGAAATTAAAACCGTTGCACTATTCTTTTTTATTACTGAAGAAAACTGTTTTAAAGCAGTTGATTTTTCAATCCCCGAAGCATACACGGTGAACGAAGTTGTATTCTCTGCTATTATTTTTTGGGTTTCTCCACTGCTTATAATAGCACCTTTATTGATTACATAGAGTGTATCACACAATTTACTTAATTCTTCAATAAGGTGAGAGGCTATTATTATTCCTATTTTTTCTTTGGTTACCAATTCTAAAATTAACTTTCTAATAGCCTTTATTCCTATAGGATCTAATCCAGAAAAGGGTTCGTCCAATATTAAACATTCTGGATTATTAAGCAAGGAAATGGCTATGCCTAAACGCTGTTTCATTCCCATAGAAAAATTCTTTACTGGGTCGGTTCTATCTAATGGTAATCCTACTTTTTGTAAGCTTTCTTCTATTTCTACCTTGCCAAAGTTTAATCCTTGGATTTTGGAAAACACTTTAATATTTTCCTTTGCATTAAGGTATTCATATAATGCAGGTTTTTCTATAATTCCACCCAAAGGTTTTTCTTTTTCAGAATAAATTTTTAAGCTCCCACTATCTTGTTTTACCAATCCAAAGAGAATTTTAAATAAGGTTGTTTTTCCCGCACCATTTTTGCCAAGTAACCCTACAATTTCTCCAGCGCTACATGAAATGTTTACATCTTTTAAAGCGACTACTTTTCCGTACTTTTTAGAAATTCTTTCTGCAGATATTATCATAAATCAGTTTCTAATTGTAGATTTCTAAAATCAAATTTTGATTCATAATTCTTTTCAAGAAAAGTACGCGACCAAAAGCTTTTTCTAAATAAAAACAAAGGCTCTCTTACCATAAAATAAGGAATAAAATGATACCATTTTACACCTCTAGAATGGTAATATGCCTTTAAATTTTCTTCTATTCCCAGCTCTTCAGCAGCAACTTCTGCAGCCATGCGCTGGCATTTAGAACCTAAATAAGTCTCTGCAATTCTCGCATTAAAACCATACCTATAAAACTGATCTTTTGCTCTTTTATAATTTTGATATCTAGACCAACCATCCATAATTACCAAATAAATATGAATAAAAGAAAATAGAAAACACCAGATCCAAAATAACTTCCAAATCAAAGAAGAACCTTGTAATGATTCTTGTAAAAACTTCCAGTAGATCCAAGATTCAAGTACAAAAAGAAATAAAGATAAATACAATAACCTTCCTACTCTTAAATAAGAAATAATTGGGTGGGGTTGTAACGGAAGCGCTTTAAAAGACAAGATATACTTTAGTTTATAATCAACAAAAAGACAACATTATTCACTATCAAAGATAACAATTCATACGTAATTGAATTATTATTTTTGATTAATAGAAAATTATTTTCAAGAAAGAGAATTCCTACTATAAAGAGTGAGGTTTTAAAATAAAATCCTGTTAAACTCTAATTTCATTATAAAAAACAATTTTTTATCAATATATTGTTTCAAACTATCAAAGAGAATATGCACCCAAAATTAAGAGCTTTTATTAGCTTAATTTACATAATTGTTACAATTCACTATAGCTATTCACAGCAACAAAGTAACACCGATTCTATCCTGCCTTTTGGTCAATTAAACAATTATAATATAGAGCGCTATTTAAGTGAATATATAAAATTTGCCTCCGTTAGCGGGGAAGAAAAAAAAGCTGGAGAATGGCTAAAGAACATTTGTAAAAACAGTGGTTTGCATATCCAACAAATGGGAAATAAAGATGCACAATACAACTTTACAGCTTCACTTTATCCTCTTTCTAGTAAACTTCCAAACATTGTTTTTCTAAATCATATTGATGTTGTTCCTGCAGGCGATTTATCCAAATGGAAATACCCTCCTTATTCTGGAAAAATTACTGACACCGAAATATGGGGTCGCGGTTCTTGGGATAATAAAGGAAACGCGATTATGCAATTATTTAGTTTGGTAGAGATAATGAACAAATACAAAGGGCAACAACTCCCATATAATGTAACATTCTTAGCTGTTTCATGCGAAGAAACTCAATGCAGAGGAGGCGCAGAATACGTTATCGAAAACTACTTAGATTTGCTCAACCCAGCAGTAGTAATTGGAGAAGGCCCTCCAGCCATTAAAGGAGCTTTACAAACCAGACCCGACACTGCTGTTTTTCCAATTTCGGTTGCTCATAAAAGAGCTTTGTGGTTAAAATTAACTTTAAAAATAAATACCTCAGCTCATGGTTCGGTAACTCCTTTACGCTATGCCAATAGAGAAATGGTAAAGGCTTTAGATAATTTATTGGGGAAACATCAAAAAGCAGTTTATACAGATTTAAATATTAAAATGCTTAAAGATATTGGACAATTAGAGAAAGGACTTACAGGTTTTGCTATGAGGCATCCTAAAATATTTAGAATGTTTATTACTCCACAACTGAGGAAACAACCAGAGCTATTTTCTGTTTTTTCTAATACAATTACTCTTACAAGTCTTGAAAGTAATAACGATGTTGTTAACGTAATTCCAAGCGAGGTAACAGCTTTATTAGATTGTAGGCTATTACCAGAAGCTAATAAAGATAAATTTCTAGCCAATTTAAAAAAACGTCTAGATAATGACGATATTGAGGTCTCCACTATTTATTCCATGCCTAAAATGAAATCTTCTGACGATAAAAGTATTTTTTATAAAAACTTAAAAACTGCTATTTCAAAGACGTATCCTGAAAATGATGTAATTACTATTTTATTACCCAACACAAGTGATGCTGGGGTTTTTAGAGCCAAAGGTATAGCCACTTACACTACTGTTCCTATTAGCTTAGATATGAGTTACCTCGATAATATCCATAGTGAAAATGAACGCATTCCAAGAGGTGTACTTCATAAAGGAAAAGAAACATATACAAATTTTATTGAGGAATGCATCACAGAGAATAAGGAGAAAGAAAAAAAGAAATTCTTAATTTTTAATTTAAATGATAAATCAAAAGATAACTAAACCATGAAAATTTGCCTACCTTATTTTATACTTTTCCTTTCTCTATTTTCTATTGAAACGACGCTAGCGCAACAAAAAATAATTCCTTTATATGAAGGAGAAATCCCAAATAGTACAAATACTAAAGAGGATGAAAAGCAGGAAGAAAATGAAATTCTATGGATTACAAATGTTCAAAAACCTACATTAGAAGCTTATTTTCCTTCCAAAAGAAATACTAATGGAAAAGCGGTTATTATTTGTCCAGGCGGAGGTTACCACGGGTTAGCATACGATTGGGAGGGTACAGAAATAGCTCAATGGTTTAATACAAAAGGAATAACCGCATTTGTGTTAAAATATAGACTTCCTGTTGCCAATAATGTAACTAATAAAAGTGAAGCTCCACTTCAAGATGCCATTAGAGCCATTCAGATTGTACGTAAAAATGCTACTTCATGGAATTTAAATGAAGATAAAATAGGTATTATGGGATTTTCTGCTGGAGGGCATTTAGCTTCTACACTAGGAACTCATTATAATACGGATACAAAAATTCCAAACGACCCTTATAAAAATATAAGTGCGCGTCCGGATTATATGATTCTTATGTATCCTGTAATTACAATGAAAGAAAAATATACCCATATGGGATCTCGCAAAGCGCTTATAGGTAATAATCCAAGCGAGGAAATTATAGAAAAATACTCTAATGAACTACAAGTAACTTCAGAAACTCCTCCTACTTTTATTGTACATAGCGCAGACGATGGCGGCGTTCCTGTTGAGAATAGTTTGGATTTTTATAAGGCTTTAAAAGAAAATAATGTTCCTTCTGAAATGCATTTATACCCAACTGGAGGACATGGTTTCGGGCTGGGGTTGGAAAATAATCACCTTAAAAGTTGGACAGACAGATTAAATGAATGGCTTATTTTTTTAGACGAAAAATAAATGCTAGTTAAGAGAAATTAACTCCCTTTGGTAAGCCCACTAGACATTCAAAGGAAACAAATTAACTCATTCCAACGCAGAGCCCTTCAATAAACTCAGAACAGGCTTGGGAATTAGACCCTATTCTCTATGAGGAATTAAAAGCATCTTAAAAAAAAGCCTCGAATCACTAAGGTTCGAGGCTTTTATCATTTACAATCCGCTTATATAGCTTCCATATGGATCTTTAAACTGATACCCTTCTGTAAAACGGTGTTTACTTAGCTTTTTAAACTCTACTAATCCCCATAAAAGGAATTCTTTTAAGAAATATGCATCTTCTTTATTTATATCGGCTTGATGTTTTTGTATTAAATCCTCTAATGGTTTAATATCATTTAATGTTTTTTTATAATCCTCATCAGAAACATCATCTAATAGTTCAAAGCCAGAACCTTCAAAAAACCATGTTACCACATCATCATATGGACTTGGCGCATTGGGACGCTCTAATTTATCTATTTTTGGAAAATATTGAGGGAATATTGTTTTAATAGCATTTTCTATTAACTGATGCGCTACATAAGCAGCCCCCTCCTGCTCTCCCTCATATACTAATTCTACTTTTCCTGTAATGGCAGGAATAACCCCCATAAAATCGCTCAATCGGATACTCGTTTTACTTTCTCCATTACGCAACATTCTACGTTCTGCTGTGCTCATCAAGTTTTCAAAAGCCGAAATACTCAAACGCGCACTTATTCCACTCTTATTATCTATGTATTCACTATTTCGAGCTTCAAAACCAATTTGCTCCAATACATCATATACCATTTCAGAAACATAAATATTACTTTTCTGCTCCTCCTCTAATTTGGCTTCTTGCTTGGTTATTTTCTTAGCAACTTCAATAGTTTCAGGATAATGTGTTAAAATTTGCGACCCAATTCTATCTTTTAATGGGGTTACAATACTTCCTCTATTGGTATAATCTTCAGGATTGGCTGTAAAAATAAACTGAAGATCTAACGGCAACCTCAGCTTAAAACCTCTAATTTGAATATCTCCTTCTTGAAGAATGTTAAACAAGGCAACTTGAATACGAGCCTGTAAATCGGGGAGCTCATTAATTACAAAAATACTTCGATTGGCACGTGGTATCATTCCATAATGAATTACACGGTCATCGGCATAAGAAAGTTTTAAATTAGCTGCTTTTATCGGGTCAACATCTCCTATTAAATCGGCTACAGTTACATCTGGAGTTGCCAATTTTTCATAAAAACGTTCACTTCTATGAACCCATACAATTCTTGTATCATCGGCATGTTCTTCAATTGCTTTTTTAGCATATCTAGAAATCGGATTTAATGGATCATCGTTAATTTCTGATCCTTTTACAGCCGGAATCCATTCATCCAATAGGTTTACCATTTGGCGTGCTAACCTAGTTTTTGCTTGTCCTCTAAGTCCTAATAAATTAATATTATGTCTTGAAAGAATAGCACGTTCCAATTCAGGAATTACCGTACTTTCATAGCCATGAATGCCTTCAAAAGTAGTTTCTTTATTCTTTATTTTCTGGATGAGATTATCTCGTAATTCGTCTTTTATACTTTTCGATTTATAATCAGAACGGAGTAACTCCCCTAGCGTTTTTATTTTTTGTATTTGCATGTCTTATCTATTCCTTTATCTTGATTTTTCCTGAAAGGGTTAACTTCTCGCAAGCTTAACCTAATTAGGAAAACTATATTGAATACTATTAATTTTTTATTTACCTTCCTCAAAAATTTCCCTGAGGTTATTGTTTTTTTCTTCTAATTTAGTTTACCGAATTCGCTTTTTACGATTGGATTCATAATCTTCAAAAATCATTTCTCCTAAACCTTGTAATCCTGTAAAAAATGCCTTCCCCTTATTAGCTTCTGTAAATTGACGGATAAACTGCATTAAATAAGGATCTTGAGCTATCATAAAAGTAGTTATAGGAATATGAAGCTTACGAGCTTGTTGCGCCATATTATAGCATTTATCAACAATATAAGTATCTAATCCTACGCTATTCATATAATAATCGCCATTGGACTGCCTTATACAACTCGGCTTCCCGTCGGTAATCATAAAAATTTGTTTATTAGCATTACGTTTTCTGCGAAGAATATCCATAGCCAACTGTAATCCAGCTACAGTATTTGTATGATAAGGCCCTACTTTTAAATAAGGCAAATCCTTAATAGAAATTGGCCAAGCATCATTTCCAAAAACAATAATGTCTAGGGTGTCTTTTGGATATCTTGTGGTAATAAGTTCGGCTAATGCCATTGCCACTTTTTTTGCAGGGGTAATTCTGTCTTCCCCATATAAAATCATACTGTGACTAATATCAATCATGAGCACGGTACTCATTTGAGCTTTGTAGTGCGTTTCTTCAACTATTAAATCACTTTCATTTAAGGTAAAATTATTCAGTCCATTATTTATTTGGGCATTTCGCATACTTTCCGTCATAGAAATACGCTCTAAAGCATCTCCAAATTGATAACTCCTAAAATCGCCCGTATGCTCATCTCCCCTTCCCGTGTGTTTGGTACGGTGATTTCCACTTGCACTTTTCTTTAATTTTCCAAAAATTTGATTTAAGGCATGTTTCCGAATTAATTGCTCTGTTTTTGCGGTAATTGAAAACTTCCCTTCAACATCACCATTACCGCCTCCTTGACTATTAGGGTCAATTTCTTCTTGAATAAATCCTTTTTTCTTAAGGTCTTCAATAAAATCATCAATTGTATAATCGGCATCCGTGAGCTGATATTCAACATCCAGTTCACGCAGCCAATCTATTGCTTCATCAAAATCTCCAGAAGTATGTGTAATTAATTCCTTAAAGATTTCGAAGAGTTTATCAAACGGAGATTGTTCGGGAGCTTCATATTTAGTAAATACAAAACCTTTTCTTTTTAATTTATTCATAGCTCCATAAAATTAATCATTTTTATAGAGACTATAAAGATCCAGCTTATTTAAAATGTTATAGTTTTGATAAAAATACACTTACAATTAACGCTGTCTATTTCTGTCTACACAAAGCAGAAATAAGTCTCTCAAGGATTAAAGCCTCTTAATTTCTTCTTGTAGTGCTATTAATTGCTCCATATAAACTTGTCTGATTTCTTCTACATAATGTCTAGAACGAAAATGTCCAGCTTCATAATTAGCAATTGCTTTTTTTATATAAGTTAACGCTTTTTGTTTCTCGTTCTTATCCTTATAAACTGTAGCCAAATAATAATTTGCATCTGCACTAAGTCCTTTATTATACAACAGCATTTTATTAAAGTTAACCTCCGCCATCTCCAATTGTCCTAACTCGTACTGAGCAATTCCTAGATATAAAAAAGCAGATGGTTCAATCCAATCTTCGGTTAATGTTTTGAGTTCAATACCTATATGCTTCGTAAAAAAATCGAGTGCTTTTTCATAATCATTAAGACCAATATAAGCTATCCCTCTCCAATAATTTACACTATGCCCTTGAGGAGCGTCCACAAAATTAGGTGTTAAAACATCACTTGCATTAAAATCTATAATAGCTTTTTTATAATCTCTATAAAAGTATAAATACAAATATCCACGCATGGGTTGCCATGTATTTGGGTCGCACGCTATAGCCTTGTCAAATAATGGTTTCCATTGGTATGCCATTCCACGTTTTAAATAAGGAACAGATTTTTCTCGAATTGCATCACAGTGTAAAGAATCGAGTGCTATTATTTCATCCAAAAGAGTTTGTGAAGCGGGACTTCCTTGTATAGGCTTATTTGATTCCCATTTTTCATCAGCTAATTCTTTACGCTCTTCAACCGTTAAATCAGAATAACTGGATGATGTACAACTCCAGAGAAAAACAAACAAACCACTAAGGCAAAATTTCAACAACTTCTCCATTCTCTATCTTATAAATTAAATACATATAGTAATTTGCGTTTTCGTAAAATAAATTCCAATTATCTGGTGAATGAGTTAGTGTTATTAATTGCTCAACCATCCCATCTGATAAATCTATCTTTTCAAACTCTAAATTCAATTCATTTACTTCCATATCCCCAACTTCTCCTTTGCAATTTATATGAAATCTTAAATTTAGATATCCAGTATCTAGATACCCTTTATTTGTATAATTTGAATTGATTTTTTGCTTGAAACTGTATTTGTTGTTTTTGTATATTTTAGGAGCCGCACTGCAATATGTTCCTATTACTCCAACATCTTTACACAACTCAAAAGAATTATTTTTTAGAATGTCTTCAGTATAAATATGACCAATTGCATAAGGATACTTTTCTTCATTTATATTGAATTTCCCATAAAAATTATAATAAATATAACCAATACCGATAGCGACAACAAAAATTAGCGATAGCACAATTATTCCAACTATCTTCAGGATTTTATATTTTTTCATCTATTAATATTTATCGCTTTTTAAAGTCAGAAGTAATACCTTCAAATGTCATACATATAGGTTTGATAAACTGCTAATAGCATTTCATAAAAACTATAAATAACGAATAACTGGTAATTTATAACTATCCATATTAAGAATCAAGGATATAAAGGATTAAAATAAAACAACTTTACTATTTTGCCTCAAAACCTTTCGATTAATCAAAATAGACTTCGGAGAAATAAAACCATCTAGGAGAGATTAGCTCAGCCAGTCTTTAAAATCTTTAACGCGCTCTCTACTTACAATTATTTCTTGCTCGTTAAAATGATTTATTTTTACTTGTAAACGGGCATTGGTATAATTAATGATGTCTTTTACTGCATTTATATTGATACAAAATTTACGACTTACCCTAAAAAATTCATCTGGAGGAAGTTCTTCCTGCAAAGCCTCTAATGTAATATCCATTAGATAACTTCTATTTTCATTGGTATGTAGATAAGTCCCTTTATTTTCACTGTAAAAACAAACAATATCTTCTAAAGAAATTAATTTTAAATGTTGTCCTACTTTTACGGTAAACCGTTTTCTGTAAGTGCGTTCTATTGGGTTTACCAGTAACTTTTTAATATCATTAAAATTAAGCTGAACAGCGCTTTTTAAAGGTTTAAAGTTTTTATACTTTTCTACTGCATACGCTAATTCATCCTCATCTATTGGTTTTAAAAGATAATCAATACTGTTAAGTTTAAATGCTTGCAAGGCATACTCGTCATAAGCGGTGGTAAATATAATAGCACTTTTTATATCGATACTATCAAATATTTCAAAAGAGAGTCCGTCCGACAATTGAATATCTAAAAATATCAAGTCTGGATGTGGTTTGCCAGAAAACCAACTTACAGATTCTTCAACCGAGTGTAAAATCTTATCTACTTCAACCCCCAAGTCTTTTAGCATTCTATGTAAACGCCTTGCTGAAGGCGCTTCGTCTTCTATAATTAGTACGTTCATATTATTTATATAATACTGCTTTTATTCCCATTTTTGCCGTTCAAACTCTTCTTCTTTTATATACTTTTCAATTTGCTCTTCTTCCCATTTTTTTGAAAAGAAAAACTGGGTTCCAAAAACCTTCCAAGCATGCATAGCCATTCCAATACCCCAAAAAAACAATGTTGTAAAAGTAGCCCAATTCCAAAATTCCTCATTATTATAAGAGCTAGAGATATAAATGTTTACTAAAATATAGGAGTTGATTATTATAAAAATTGCTAAATGCCAGTAAAAGCCTTTTAAGCGTTTAACTCGTTCCTTTGCGTATTTATATCTTTCGTTTTGATCTGTTACTGTCATTTTTTTATATTTTATTCCCAACGAGTGGAGGTATTAGTTTCGTTATCTTCTTCCATAAATTCTTTAATCTTTCGCTCTTCCCAGTCTTTTGAAAATGCAGGGTTCCATCCATATACTTTGGCAGCTTGGAAAAGAAGCCCTACTGCCCATGGTCCAGCCGACCATAAAAACCATGGATAATTCCAACCATCTAACCAATAATTCAATATTGCTAAAAAAATATTGACTATAATATAGGACGTTAAACCATTGTAGAATTTCTTAATTTCTTCTACGCGCTCTTTTGCACGAAAATATTTATTATCCTTTTCTGAATTTTCCATAATTATAATATTAAATATCTTTCTCCATTAGTTCTCTAATCTTACGCTCTTCCCAACGTTTCCCCCATAATGGGTTATAACCAAAAGCTTCCATTCCATGTGCTAATAATCCAAATCCCCAACCCAGTGTAGGAAAAATAATCCATGGGAAATCGGTTGTTTGGTAATTTAACCATGCTAAACCTGGTATTATAATTAAATAAGCTGTTAGGTTTCCATAAAATCCTTTTATGGCATTTACACGCTCTTTTGCGCGTTTGTAGCGTTTATCTTGTATGTATATTTCTTGTTTTGTCATTGAAGTTGCTATTTGTTTAGTTAACATTGGAATCTTTACTTTAAAATGAGTGGCATTTTTCTCAATAACCACATCTCTAGTTGTTAGTAAATGATACCGTTGCTTAATGTTTGACAACCCTACTCCAACACTGCTTTTTAATACCGATTTTGGCTGAAGGTTATTAGAAATGATCAAATAATTATGCTCATCTGTTATGGTTATTTCTAATGGGTTTTTAGGATTTACTTGATTGTGTTTTACCGCATTCTCCAAAAGCAATTGTAACGATAGCGGAACTACTTTTGCTTCTTTGTTTATTAAAGTTTCAGAAATATTAAAAACAATACTATCTTCAAAACGTGTTCTTAGTAAACTTATATAGGTATTAGCAAAATTAATTTCTTCTTCTACGGTAACTAATTCCTTACTTTTTTGCTCCAACACATATCGATATACTTTTGAAAGCGATGTTGTAAATTTTTGGGCTCCCCTAGGGTTTTCTTCTATCAAACTTGTAAGAACATTTAAACTATTAAAAAGAAAATGTGGATCAAGTTGATTTTTTAAAGCATCAAACTGAGCTGTTGCTCTTCCGGCAATTACTTTTTGCTCTTTTACTTTTGACTCTTGCTTATTTTTATAAAAGAAGAATGCTGTAAAAATTAACGAAACAACAAGTGCTATCAACATTGGCCCTAAGAAATCTCCCACGTGTTGGTTTGCAATTGCTTGATTAAACGATGCTCCATGCACCAATACCCAAATAAAGGTATTTAATACAAATACGCAGAAAAAAGTGATGAGCATCGAACCTAATACAAAACGAAAAATAATCTGGAAGGAATATATTTTTTTTCCATATCTATTAAAAAGAAACCTAATAAAAAATGCATTCCCAAGATAAATTACAATGGTATAAAGCTGATTGTATAGAAACTTAGTTATCAAACTTTGATTAAAAACAATAACCCCTTCGTTTGCGAACGTAATGATATTGAGGATTAAAAAAATAAGCACCCCCAAAAAAAATGCCCTGCCAAGTTCTTTTATTATTGTAATCATTTTCTGTTTAAATAATGTATTGTTTGTTTTGCTTAAAGTTAATGAAAACTAAAAAGAGTTAATTACTCCTTATAAAAATTCAACTCTTTTCGATACAGAATCCTTTGGCAAACTCAGGAGAAGCTTTGAGAAATTAAACCCTCTATGAGAGATTAATTCTGTATTCTTATGAGACAAATACATTCTCTTGATGATTCATTCTTACTGATTCGATTTTTGATTGATGGTTTGCTACTTCTTCGATTGACGCCCCATCTACATCAATCAAACTAAAAAGAAGTAACAAAAAATAATAAAGCAATTGTATCATAATTTTCTAGTGTTAGTTATATAGGTTCAAAATTGATACATTTTAACATTCTTATAAAAAAGAACATTCCGAGTTGTTGATTTTTATAGATGAATTGTAAAAATAAAGGACGAAGCAAAAAAAAATAAGTAGTTTTGAAATATCTAAATACACTTTTTAAAGCATGAATCGTAGAAAATTTATCACTCGTAGTGTGCAAGCATCCGCACTTACTGCTGTTCCTGTGGGAACTATTTTTGCTCAAGAAAATACTATTAAACCTATTCAAAGTAATGTTATTCTTCCGAAGAAATTAAAAAAAGGGGCTAAAGTAGGTTTAATCGCACCAGGATATGCACTCTCTGATAAAGCTTTACAAAATGCAATTACCAATGTAAAAGCCATGGGGTATGAACCTTTTTATACTTCTAGGATTTCTGGAAACTATGGATATTTTAGTAATACAGATATTGCTAGGGTTGAAGATATCCATGAAATGTTTTTAAATCCAGCTATTGATGCTATTTTTTGTGCACGTGGAGGCTATGGGTGTACTCGAATCTTAAAAGATATTAATTTTGACTACATTCAGCAAAATCCTAAAATATTACTTGGGTTTAGTGATATTACTGCGCTTGTAAACAGTATTTATCAAAAAACTGGGATTGTAACTTTTCATGGGCCTGTTGGAACTACACTGGATAATCAATTTAATAGAACACAATTAGAACGAATAATTGAACATACAAATAATAGCATTCAGCTTGCTACAGAAACATTTCCAGCAAGCAAAACCTTAGCAGATTCTACTTTTGAGAATTATGTAATTACCTCTGGAACGGCTACAGGAAAGCTTGTTGGTGGTAATCTCTCCTTACTTTCTGCTATGACGGGAACCGATTTTGATGTTGATTATACGGATAAAATTGTTTTTATTGAAGAAATTGATGAAGACCCTTACCGTGTAGACCGAATGCTCACCCAACTTCTAGATTCTAAAACTTTTAAGCACGCCAAAGGGATTGTTTTAGGAGTTTTTAAAGGTTGTGACGACCCAAAAAGAGCTAATTCTTTTAGTCTGAAAGAAGTTATTTTAGATCGATTAAAACCTATGAATATTCCTTGTGTATATGGTTTCCCAATTGGACACGTTGATCATAACATTACTCTTCCGGTAGGAATTGAAGCTCGTTTAAACACACAAAACTACAGTTTAGAATTATTAAAGAATAGTGTATCCTAACCGTTTTAAGTGTTAGTATTTTATCATACCTTTAGTGTATGATATTCAACACACAAAGATTATCTGTTCGCGCGCTTAGTTTTGAGGATCTCGACTTGTTTCATAAAATGCAGAACGACCAAGCTGTTATGAAATATGTTGGGGGTAAAACTTATTCTTTGGAAGAGAATAAAAAAGACTTATTGAATATTTTAAAATTCTATGAAAATCCGAAAAACGACTTTTGGGTTTGGGCAATTACCTTAAAATCTTCCTCCAATTTTATCGGAACTATTGCTTTAGTAAGAAATGAAAAAGATGAGTACGAAATTGGCTACCGATTACTAAAAGAATATTGGAAACAAGGTTATGGAAAAGAAGTAACTAACGGACTCATTAAATATGCTTTTGAGGTTAAAAAGATAAAAGAAATTGTAGCTTACGTTGATAAAAACAATATTACCTCTGTTAGAATTCTCGATTCTACTTTTAACTTTATTAAAGAGTTTTATAATGAAGAAGATAATTGTATTGACCGCTATTACAAACTCTCTAATTAAAATATGCACGTCTTTGTTTACGGAACTTTAATGAATGACTTTAAAAATTCTATTGCTGAATTTTTAAGAAACAATAGCACATTTATAGGAAAAGGAATTACTAATGGAGAGATTTATGACCTTGGAAGTTTTCCGGGGGCTGTTTTTGATGAAAATTCCTTCAATACTATATATGGAGAAGTTTATAAAATCACCTCCAATATAGAAGCTGTTATTTCTGCATTGGACACCTATGAAGGTATTAACGACCCAACTTTTAATTATTACGAAAAAAAGGAGGCTTTTATTCAAGTTCATACTACTCAAATAAAAGCCTCAGTTTATCATTTTAAAAAATGTCCTAATGGTTTTAAACGCATTGAAAGTGGAGATTATTCAAAATACTTAGACAGTTTCTAAAAAATTAATTGGCTACATCACTAATAAATTTTATACGGTATAAGCGTATTTCATCGTCTTCATATTCGCCATCAAACTCTTCCATTGCATTTGAAATTTTATCGTCTTCAGCCTCTAAAAAGTAATCGTGTAACTCTTCTTGTTGGTCTTCATCTAAAATTTCATTAATCCAATAATCCAAATTCAATTTAGTTCCCATATAAACAATCTGCTCCATCTCTTTAATAAGGTCGTCCATTTTCAACCCTTTTGAAGCTGCAATATCATCCAAAGGAAGTTTTCTATCAACATTTTGTATTACATATAATTTTAAAGCAGAATTGGCGCCTGTAGATTTTACCACCATATCATCTGGTCGGATAATATCGTTTTCTTCTACATATTTATTAATAAATTCAATAAAAGGCTTTCCAAACTTCTTAGCTTTCCCATCTCCAACACCATGAATATTACTCATTTCGTCTAAATTGATAGGATATTTTAGAGCCATATCCTCCAAAGAAGGATCTTGGAAAATAACAAATGGTGGAACTTCAAGCTTTTTGGCTTGTTGTTTTCTAAGGTCTTTTAGCATTTTCAACAATTGCTCGTCGGCTACAGCCCCACCTCCTTTAGCGGCTGTAACAATTGTATCGTCATTGGCTTCTGTGTAAGAATGATCTTCGGTCATTAAAAAAGAAGTTGGGTTTTCTATAAACTCATTTCCTTTTTCATTTAAATGCAATACGCCATATTGCTCTATTTCTTTACGTAACATCCCTGTTACCAATACTTGACGGATTAATGCCATCCAATAAGATGCTTCATGCTCTTTTCCATTTCCAAAAAACGGACGCTCATCTGTTTTATGAGACTTTATAAGTGCATTTACTTTTCCAACTAGCGTATTAACAATCTCTTTAGCTTTATATTTCTCTTTGGTGCTTTTAATTATTTTTAAAAGCTTAACAACATCATCTTTAGCTTCATGTTTCTTTTTAGGATGACGGATATTATCGTCCATATCTGCGCCTTCTCCATTTACCTCGTCAAATTCTTCCCCAAAATAATGAAGAATATACTTACGTCTAGACATTGATGTTTCTGCATAGGCAACCATATCTTGTAGCAACGCATGACCAACTTCTTGCTCGGCTACAGGTTTTCCACTCATAAATTTTTCTAGCTTTTCTATATCTTTATATGAATAGAATGCTAAACAATGTCCTTCTCCTCCATCACGACCAGCACGACCAGTTTCTTGGTAATAGCTTTCTATACTTTTAGGAATGTCATGGTGGATTACAAAACGTACGTCTGGTTTATCAATTCCCATTCCAAAAGCAATGGTAGCTACAACAATGTCTGTATCTTCCATTAAAAACATATCTTGATGTCTTGCTCTGGTTTTGGCATCTAAACCTGCATGATAAGGAACGGCTTTCAAGCCATTTACCTGTAATGTTTGAGCCAATTCTTCCACACGCTTTCTACTAAGACAGTATATAATACCAGACTTTCCTTCATTCTGTTTTACAAAACGAATTATATCGGCATCTACATTTTTAGTTTTTGGGCGTACCTCATAATACAAGTTTGGTCTGTTAAATGATGCCTTATAAACCTCGGCACTATTAACTCCCAAATTTTTAAGAATATCTTCTTGAACTTTTGGTGTAGCAGTTGCTGTTAGGGCTATAATTGGAATATCATCTCCTAAACGCTGTATTATTGTTCTAATATTTCTGTATTCAGGTCTAAAATCATGTCCCCATTCTGATATACAATGGGCTTCATCTACGGCTACAAACGATATTTTTACCGTTCTAAAAAATTCTACATACTCCTCTTTTGTAAGAGATTCTGGTGCTACATACAATAATTTTGTAACGCCATTTGTAATATCTTCTTTTACTTGTCGAACTTCCGTTTTATTGAGTGAAGAATTTAAAACATGGGCAATGCCTTTATTCGAGGAAATTCCTCGAATAGCATCAACCTGATTTTTCATCAGTGCAATTAGGGGGGAAATTACGATGGCTGTCCCATCTTTAACTAGCGCTGGTAATTGGTAGCAGAGAGACTTTCCTCCACCAGTCGGCATAATAACAAACGTATTCTGATCATTAATAATATTTTTTATGACCTTTTCTTGTAAACCTTTAAACTGACTAAATCCAAAATACTGTTTAAGCGCTGCCTGTAAGTCAATTTCAGCTGAACTCATCCTTTCGTTTTACTATTTTATATACATTTGCACTACTAAAGATACTATTAATCTTTAGTTATTACAAATTCTAAAAAAATTTAAATTTGAATACTAAAAGTGTCATCAAAGCCAATGCAATAAAGGTAATTGATAACGAGAGTAGTGCCATCAAAAACCTTGCCTCTTTTGTAGATGATGAATTCGCTGACGCAGTAGAGTATATATACAATTCAAAAGGTAGAGTAATCGTCACCGGAGTGGGAAAAAGTGCCATAATTGCCACAAAAATTGTAGCTTCATTAAATTCTACTGGCACTCCTGCAGTTTTTATGCACGCAGGAGACGCAATTCATGGAGATTTAGGAACCATTTTAAAAGACGATGTTGTTATGTGCATCTCTAAAAGTGGAAATACCGCAGAAATAAAAGTATTAGTACCATTTATTAAAGAAGGTCCCAATAAACTTATTGCAATTACCTCCAACAAAAAATCATTTCTAGCGCAGCAAGCAGATTTTATAATAAATGCACATGTAGAAAAGGAAGCCTGCCCTCATAATTTAGCGCCAACTACCAGTACTACTGCTCAAATGGTTATGGGAGATGCGCTTGCTATCTGCCTTTTAGAGCTTAGAGGCTTTAGTAGTAAGGACTTTGCTAAATACCATCCTGGGGGAGCTCTTGGAAAGAAACTTTACCTTAGGGTTAAAGATATTGCTACTGTTAATCTTAAACCTGAAGTTACTGAAAATGCAGATGTTAGAGACGTTATTGTGGAGATTTCAGAAAAATTAATGGGGGTTACTGCAGTAATAAATCAAAATAAAATTGTAGGAATCGTTACAGATGGTGATATTCGTAGAATGCTAAGAAAGTATGATAGCATAAATGGATTAAATGCTAAAGACATTATGTCAGTTAATCCAAAAACTGTCAACTGCGATATGTTAGCAGTAGACGCCCTAGATATTATGGATCAATTTGGAATCTCTCAGTTACTAGTAGAAAAAAACGGAGACTATTTTGGAGTAATCCATATTCATGACTTAATTAAAGAAGGAATTTTATAATGACAAAACAAATTGGAACTGGTGAAACAGAAGAAATGTCTTTTCTTGACCACCTTGAAGAATTAAGATGGCACCTAATTAGAGCTGTTCTAGCAGTTATGATTATTGGGATTGTAGCCTTTATAGCTAAAGATTTTATATTTGACACCATCCTTTTTGGCCCCAAAAAAGCAGATTTCCCTACCTATAAATTCTTCTGTAATATTTCAAGATATTTTGGAATGGACGAATCTTTTTGTGAAGGGCCACAGTTTAGAATTCAGAGTAGAGAGATGGCTGGACAGTTTTCTGCACATATTTGGACCTCTATTTGGGCAGGGTTTATAATTGGATTCCCTTATATTTTATGGGAATTATGGCGCTTTATAAGTCCTGGACTTTATGAAAAAGAACGAAACAACTCACGTGGATTTATAATAATTGCATCTTTCCTGTTTTTTACAGGAGTTCTTTTTGGATACTATGTTATTTCTCCACTTTCTATAAATTTCTTAGCAAATTACCATGTTAGTGAAGAAGTATTTAACGATATCGATTTATCTTCTTATATCTCAACAATTCGATCTTCAGTAATTGCCTGCGGACTTATTTTTGAGCTTCCTATTTTAATGTATTTCCTTACAAAAATAGGATTAGTAACGCCAGATTTCCTTAGAAAATATAGAAAAATAGCCATTGTAATTGTATTAATACTTTCCGCAGTAATAACCCCTCCAGACGTTGCTAGTCAGATTGTAGTATCAATTCCGATTGTAATTTTATATGAAGTAAGTATTTATATCTCTAAAATAGTACTTAAAAGAGAAGAACGTAAACTAAAGAAAGAAAAAACTAAAAATGGGTGATATTGTAGATGATTTTAATGCGTATCGTTCTAAAATGAATGACCGCATTCTAGAAGACAATAATAAATTAATAAAACGAATCTTTAATTTAGACACCAATGCATACATGGCAGGTGCCTTAGATGTAAAAACTAAAGAATTATTAGGTTTAGTAGCTTCTGCAGTATTGCGTTGTGATGATTGTATAAAATACCATCTAGAAACAAGTTATAAAGAAGGACTAACCAAAGAGGAAGTAGTAGAAGCATTAGGAATTGCAACCCTTGTTGGCGGAACAATTGTTGTTCCACATTTAAGAAAAGCATATGAGTTTTGGGATGCGCTAGAAAATAAAGATTCCTAAACCTATATTAAACTGTGTTCTATTTAACCCCAAAATCCATACTTTTGATGGCGAATGGAGTATTTATTTCATCTGAATTACTAAAAATAAGCAACATCATATGAAGCTAAGAGCTGAAAACATCATGAAATCCTACAAGGGACGAAAAGTAGTGAAAGGAATTTCTCTTGAAGTAAATCGTGGAGAAATTGTTGGATTATTAGGCCCTAATGGAGCAGGTAAAACCACTTCTTTTTATATGATAGTTGGTCTTATTAAACCTAATGGTGGAAAAATATTTTTAGATAATCAAGAAATTACCAATTACCCAATGTATAAACGTGCTCAAAACGGAATTGGGTATTTAGCGCAAGAGGCTTCTGTTTTTAGAAAATTAAGTATTGAAGACAATATTATGAGTGTGCTTCAGCTAACAAAACTTTCTAAAAAAGAGCGCCAAATGAAAATGGAAGCGTTAATTGATGAGTTTAGCCTTGGTCATATCAGAAAAAACAGAGGAGATTTACTTTCTGGAGGAGAGCGTAGACGTACAGAAATTGCACGAGCACTAGCTACCGATCCAAGTTTTATTTTGCTTGACGAACCTTTTGCAGGAGTCGACCCAGTTGCTGTGGAAGACATTCAGCGTATTGTAGCGCAGCTTAAAAATAAAAACATCGGGATTTTAATTACCGACCATAATGTTCAAGAAACGCTAGCTATTACGGAGCGCTCTTACCTAATGTTTGAAGGTAATATCTTAAAAGCAGGAATCCCAGAAGAATTGGCTGCCGATGAAATGGTGAGAAAAGTATACTTAGGTCAGAACTTCGAGCTAAGAAAGAAAAAATTAGATTTTTAGACTAAAACTGATAATCCCTACTACTATATATTGAAAATCGTTTTATCTCAAAAATTAATTAAAAAGCAATGATGAATTTAAAATTAACTTCAATTGGTTTGCTATCTGCTGCCCTATTAGCTGTTGGATGCAATGAAAAACCAAAAAAAGAGGAAACAACAACTTCAACTGAAGAAAAAATGGTGGACACCCATACTAGCGAAAACTCCTTGGATTGGAATGGAACTTATAAAGGGATACTCCCATGCGCAGATTGTGAAGGAATAGAAACTTCTCTTCTCTTAAATCTAGATAAAACATATATTGTAACTACTACATATCTTGGTAAAGAAGAAGAACCATCTGAGAAATCTGGTTCTTTTACTTGGAATGCTAAAGGAAATCAAATTACTTTAGATGGAGATAAAAATCAACAATATGCTGTTGGAGAAAACACTTTAACAAAGCTTGACAACCAAGGTGCTAAAATTGAAGGTGCATTGGCCAATAAATATGTTTTAAACAAAGAACAAATAATATCTGACGAAGCGCTTACTGGAAAAAAATGGAGGCTTGTAAAACTTATGGGGCAACCAGTTTCTGAAATTGGAAAAGCAACTTCTGAACCTTTTATACAGTTTTTTGCTGAAGAAAATAGAGTTAGCGGAAACGCTGGATGTAATAGTTTTACAGGATCTTATACACTAAAAGAAGGTAATAGATTTGAAACTTCAAAATTAGCAAGCACCATGAAAGCTTGTTTGGATATGAAAGTTGAGAGTCAGTTTATGGGAATTCTTGAAAAAGCCGACACTTACACCATTAAAGACGGGGTGCTTTCTATTACTAAAGCACGTATGGCTCCTTTAGCAGTTTTTGAACTTGCTAAATAAGGTGCAATCCTGTATTTAGAATTAAAAAAGCCTTTGAGTTTACTTACTCAAAGGCTTTTTTAATAGTTTAGATTTATTTTTAAGCGCGACTCTTCTGTTGAAAACTCATCACAACCGAAAACAATACATACAATACTATAATCAATGGAATTGCAGCAAACTGGAGCAGTATTAATAAAAGGGCTGCTATTACTAAAAACACATATCGGATGCTATTTTCTTTGAATCCCCAGCTTTTAAACTTCAATGCAAAAAGAGCAATTCTGGCATTCAACATATAGGTACTTAAAATGGTTATTACTATTAAAAACCATTTATTAAGAATTAAACTGTCTAAAAAACTAGACTCTTGAAAATGTAATATTAATGGTAACGATAATATAAAAAGTGCATTTGCTGGAGTTGGCAAACCTATAAAAGAAGTTGCTTGCTCCTCATCTATATTAAACTTTGCCAATCTGTATGCAGAGCCTAAAGTAATTAAAAGCCCGAAAATTGCTAAAAAAGAAAATTTAAACCCGTCAACATTTACCATCGTTTGAGTTACTTCATGATTGTCCCAAGTATAATTTTCTTCGCTCATATTAAATAATTGAAACATAACTATACCTGGTACAACCCCAGAAGTCACCATATCTGCCAACGAGTCGAGTTGTAAGCCTAATTCACTTTGCGCATTTAAGAGTCTTGCAGCAAGCCCATCAAAAAAATCAAAAAAGATTCCTGCAAAAACAAAATATGCAGCAAAAATGAGACTACCTTGAACTGCTAAAATAACTGCAATAGTACCGCAAAGTAGGTTTAAAAGTGTTAATCCGTTGGGAATAAATTTCTTCATTAGTGTAAAATTTCAATTATGTAAAATTACTATTTTTAAAATTTAAGTGGATGAGATATTATTTAAATATAATAATTATATAGTATCTCTTTTCACTCCACATGGTGCTATCAAATTTTATTAAGATATTAGCAGTATCAAAATAATTTCATGAAACCCTCATGGAGGGATTAAGTATAGCCAAGGTAAACGTTTCTTAAAAGAAAATGATTCTTTGCTTAATTATGTAAGTTCTTGAAATTTAAATTTTAACTTAAGTTTATTAGTGTGAAAAACTCGTATTTACTCGCCATATTATCAGGACTATTATTAGCACTAGCTTGGCCAACATATGGTGTCCCTCTGCTTGCTTTTATTGGTTTTGTTCCCTTACTGTTAGCCGAAAAACACATCCGAGAATCTAATTATAAAAGAAAAGGAACTAAAGTATTTTTTACAGCATACCTAGCTTTTATTATTTGGAATTCTATAACCACTTGGTGGATTTGGTATTCTACCCCTTTTGGGATGTTTTTTGCATTGGCTGTGAATTCACTTTTAATGACGATTGTTTTTTCTCTTTATCATTTTGTTGCAAAGCGTTTACCCGCAAAAATCCATCTTATATTTCTCCCTGCTATTTGGATGGCTTTTGAAAAGTTTCACCTCAACTGGGATTTTTCTTGGCCATGGCTCAACTTAGGAAATGCCTTCTCCCAATATACTACTTGGATTCAATGGTATGAGTATACAGGAACTTTTGGAGGTGCACTTTGGATTTGGATTATTAATATTGGAGTTTTTACAACAATTGTTAAATATCAAGAAAGTAAGAATAGACGTATTTTATCAAAAGGAATTGCTCGCAATGTTTTATTAATTGCGATACCTATTATTTTTTCTCTCTTTTTACTGAAAAATTACGAGGAGTCCTCTCAAAAAGCAGCAATTACTTTACTACAACCCAATATAGACCCATACTCTCAAAAATATGATATTTCAAACCTTCAAATGGCAAAAAGCCTTGTAAAACTAGCTGAACCAGTTGTTACATCGAATACAAATTATGTTATTGCGCCAGAAACGGCATTGGCAAAAGGCTCGTCTATAGATGCATTTGATAACGCTACAGAAAAAATGGTTTTACAAAACTTTGTGAGTCAGTATCCAAATATGCAATTTATTACAGGAGTAGATTTCTATCGTCATTATCCTCAGAAAGAAAAACCTACAATTACTGCAAACTTTTACGGTCAAAATGGTTGGTTTGATTTTTACAATGCTGCCGTACAAGTAGGAAAAAATAACATTTCAGAAAAATATATAAAATCAAAATTAGTTGTTGGGGTTGAAAACTTTCCATTTAAAAATGTTCTAGAACCTTTATTAGGAGATGTCATGCTAGACTTAGGAGGAACTGTGGCAATGCGAGCAACACAAAAAGACCGCAGCGTTTTCTTTTCAAATGATAAAGTATTTGCAGCTGCTCCTATTATATGCTACGAATCTATTTATGGGGAATTTGTAACAGGATATGTAAAAAACGGAGCTAACTTTTTAGCAATTATTACTAATGATGCTTGGTGGGACAACACCCAAGGACATAAGCAACATTTAAGTTACGCAAGACTTCGTGCTATAGAAACTCGTAAAAGTGTTGCCAGAAGTGCAAATACGGGAATTTCTGCCTTTATAAATGAGAAGGGAGAGGTTACCAAAACACTTGCTTATAATGCCAAAGGAAGTTTATCTGGAGAAGTTACTATCAATAATAAAGAAACCTTTTATGTAAAATATGGGGATTATATTGCCCGATTGAGTGTGCTTTTTGCAGGAATGATTTTACTTTATGCTATTGCTCGTAAAAAACAATAACTTTTTACTGTTAATTAGAAATGCTAAATCAAACTCACGGTATGTAACTTCCTTTAGATATTTAATGAGACTTAAATTTTTTAACCCCAGCAGTAATTGCATAATCTAACGTATTCTCTTTTGGCACAATAGGACAAGAGTATTTTTTATTATACGCACAATACGGATTATACGCTTTATTAAAGTCAATTGTAATGGAATCGGTTTCCGGGATCCTAAGGTCTATATAACGCCCCCCTCCATAGGTTTCTTCCCCATTAGTTGTATCAGCAAATGGCAAAAAGAGATAATCTTTATATTCTTCTGTTTCTTTTAACTGTAGATTTTGATATACGTTTAAAGAAAACTTTTTACCATGCAATTCAAAATAAAGGATTCCAAACAAAACTTCCTCCGATTTTCTATCTGTGGTTGTTGGCATTAAAAATGGCTGTTCGTTTGGAGTTAATTCTAATTTGGCAACCACATTAAAACTTGTATCTATTGGAAAAAATTCTAAACTCTCAAATCCTATAAAATCTTCTTTCGTTAATGGAGATTCTTTAGGATCTGCATATTCTTCATTTATTTCCTTCTGAAAAGCTAGTGCCTGAGCTTCCTTACTTAATTCAGTTTTTATATTTTCTGAAGTTGCTTTTATTTCCTTTTTATCATCATGATATTTTTTCCCATCCTTACAAGCAGTCATTAAAAACACAATAGAAAGAGTAATAAAAAAGTTTAATTTCACACTAATAAATTTAAGTTTAACAATTAATTCTCAATGTTTTATCCCACAACACAAAGCGCCACTACCTTTAAAAAGACCTTCGTTTTATTATTCCCTTTTGTGGAAGTAACTGTTCTTGGTCATTATAAAATCCTACTATAAGGACATTTTAAATAGTTTTTTCTGAAAAACAAAAATACAACTTATTACTTTTTTAAGTAGCTTTGTTTTGAATTCGTTTAGGCGAGTTCATTAACAATAAAAAAATGATGAAACATATTACAACGTATAATAAATCTTATGTGTACTCTCTGGTACGCTGTTGGTGCTTTTGTATGATGTAATAATGTTACAAACATAACTATATAAAAGCCCGACGCTAAAAACGTCGGGCTTTTCTTTTTAAAACCAATTAATAATTTTTTAAACTGATAAACCCCATACAGAGGGATTTGTTTTAGTTTAAGTATTTGCCTTAATAAAAGTAATTGAACAAAGCTAAGGGTTTTAAAAAAGCTAGTTATTAATCAACTACCTCGGGGCAAACTATGAGGTAGTCAAAGGAAAATAAGTAAATCCATTTCGATATCGAGCCCTTTGGTAAACTCTGGACAGGCTTTGGGGAATAAAACCCTCAATGATGGATTTACAAAGCAGATTAACAATCTTAAAACAAAGTATATAACTTAAAAATTTTCATGTGAAAAAATTATACTTAGGATACATTTCATCTTTTCAAGGGCTATCAAAAGAAGTTTGGTGGCTTGCTTTAATAACTTTAATAAACCGAGCTGGAACTATGGTAATCCCATTCCTATCGCTTTATCTTACACAAAAATTAAGTTTTACCCTTGCAGATGTTGGCTGGATTATGACTTTCTTCGGACTCGGCTCGGTTGTTGGCTCTTGGATTGGAGGCAAGTTAACCGATAAAATAGGATATTATAAAATAATGGCATTTAGCTTATTAGGATCGGCTCTAAGTTTTGTAGCGCTTCAATTTTTAGACACTTTCTGGAGTATTTGCTTCGGTATTTTTACAGTAATGTTGATTGCAGATATGTTCCGTCCTGCTGTTTTTGTAGCATTAAGTGCTTACAGTAAGCCAGAAAATAAAACACGCTCTGTAACGCTAATCCGTCTTGCTATAAATCTAGGATTTTCTGCAGGACCAGCTATTGGCGGACTCATAATAACAAACATGAGTTATGGCGGACTTTTTTGGGTTGATGGGATTACATGCTTTTTTGCTGGAATATTATTGTTAAATGTACTAAATCCAAAAAGAGCTAAAGTTTTAGATGAAGTAAAAAACAATGCTCCAAAATCGGCTTATAACGATTTTCCGTATTGGTTATTTTTTGTGTCCATGATTTTGTTTGGATTTATTTTCCTTCAATATTTTTCAACAGTTCCGCTTTATTACAAAGAAATTTTCACCCTAACTGAAGATGAAATAGGACTTCTTCTAGGGTTTAATGGTTTTTTAATATTTTTATTTGAGATGCCTTTGGTTCAATTTTTCGAAAAGAAAGCATGGAGCAACCTTTCTATTGTAATGATAGGCTGCTTTTTAACCTTTTTGAGTTTTGTAGTTTTAAATATTTCTGGATGGATAGGAATGCTAGTTATCGGGATGATATTAATGAGTTTTGGAGAAATGCTTGTGTTTCCATTTTCTAATGCATTTGCCTTGAATCGAGCCAAAAGAGGTAATCAAGGAGAGTATTTGGCTCTTTACAGTATTTCATTTTCTGTATCGCATATTTTAGGACATAATTCTGGCTTCCATTTAATAGATTTATTTGGGTTTGAATTTACTTGGTACTTTATGATTATGCTTGGAATTATAGCTTGCCTATTGCTTTATTATTTAAACAGAAGAGTTATAATTCAAGGAAATGATTAAATAAGAGGCTGTCTTATAAACAATTTGCCACGAATTCACAAATGTATTTTTATTCCCTGTCATCCCATGGGCAAACTCTAAAACGAAGTCAAATACAATATATTTGTAAATTTGTGGCTAAAATTTCACCTCCCTATTTTAAACTTCCAATTCTATAAAAAACAGGGAATTCTAAACTGATTTTCTCAATTCCAGAAAGCAGTTGTATAAAATCTTCAACTGGATTCTCGTTATTTTGCTTTTCATATTTTTTTACTGCCGACCAACTTTCTAAATACCCCTTTAATTGCGCTAATGTCCAATTAACTTTTATGAAATAATCTTTAGAGAGGTTTATTTCATTGAAAGGAAAATTAATGTTCTGATATTTTTCATCAATATAAATACGTTCCTTATCCCAATAACTCCCTATAACTTCTTCGTAAAAAACGTTCATTTTTGCATTAAAATCAGCACTTCCTCTCAAAACACCATAACCAAATAAAGCTAGTACCCCCCCTGGTTTTAAAATCCGCTTCGCTTCTTCATAAAAAGCATCAAAATCAAACCAATGAAATGCTTGCCCAACCGTAATTAAATCAAAATACTGATTGTAAAATGGCGTTTCTTCCGCTCTAGATACCTGATATTCAATATTAGGTAACTGTATCGCATTTTTAAGCTGATTCTCACTAATATCAATCGCATTTACTTGTGCAAAAATTTCACTTAAAACAACAGCTACTTGCCCATTTCCTGTGCCAATATCTAAAGCTGACTTCTTGTAATTTACATGGTGAGAAATTTCCTCTATAAACTCTTTAGGATATGTAGGACGGTATTTAGCATAATTACCAGAATCAGTAGAAAAATTATCTATTATTGTTTTCATATGCATATTTTTATTGTTTTTCAATAGCTATATAGACAAACTTATGAAGAATTAATACATTGTTTCCAAACCATATGCTTCTAGCAAATCGTTATATTCTGGTTGTATTCTTAGCAACGTAATTCCCTCTTGATTATTTAATTGGTCAACATCTTTAAAATCATTCTTCAGCATTTTCTCCAAGTAAAATAGTGCCATTCCATAATCTCCTTTTTTCACTGTATATTTCAACACTTTCAAATATGCGTCATATTCTTTTGGAGTTATTATTGTTTTAAAAATATTGATATACAGCAAATTCTGTAAGTTTTCTTCTTCATTATACGAAGCTTCTAATTCCGAAGGAACAACTGTTAAAAAACTTATCAATCGCTTGCCCATTTTCTGTTTTGCTGGATCTGGAGAATTTATAAAATCTTTATTAAGTGAAATTATTTCTCCCTCCCAATATCCCAAAGATTCAAGCTCTGCGGCAGCAATATCTCTAGGAAGGTAATTAAGATAATCCATATAATAACTAGGCTCTATCTCATCTACATAATATTGACTATTACGCTGAGTTCGATAATTTTTTGTCCTCTTAACCTCCTTTTGTAAGTCTTTTATGCTATCTTTTTCAAAATAAAAACGGTAATTTTCTTTCATTGCTTCAAGGTCTCTATAGGCATAAAGCATTTCATTTTTATTCACTAAATCCCTATTAAATTCTAGATCTTCAGTATAAAACTGTTTAATTTTTTCTTCATTCTTCGGAAGTATATTTCTAGTCATCGACTTTAAGGTTAGCAGTCGTACTCCTTTTGTAATAAAGTGTTTTGGTGGCCATACGTGTCCTTCAGAAAAAATTAATAAATCTGAATCGAATTTCAATTTATTCAAATAATCGTCGGCCGATTTCATTTCACGATAATTAAAATCCTCATCTCCTACTATTCCTACATATAAAAAGCTATTTCTTTTAGGCATATAGGTATTATTATTCGCAAAAGAAGCTCCGCAAGCCAGCACCCCTTTAATATTTTTAGAGATTACTGCTATTGCAGATGCCAAACGAGCACCTCCCGAAAAACCTCCCAAATAAATTCCGTTATCATCGGTGCTATAACGAGACAAAACCTCAGCATAAAATGCCCTTGCGATATTAAAATTTTCCTGATATGTTGCATTTTTGACATTATTGGAGCCTGCAATTATATAACCATACTTCTCGGAGGCTTCTATAAAATGACTCACAGCCAACTCCCCTCTTCCGGATGGGTCGAAAACCATTATTACAGGCCATTTTTTTTCTTCAGAATAGGTAGTTGGTAAATACACAGCGTAGGTACCTCTATCTCCGCTAATTAACAGAGAGTCGGTTATTTTTCCAAGGGGTAATTCTTTATCCTGAGCAAGCCCAATAGTAGATATAAAAAGAAGTAAAATTATTTTTCGCATAAAAAATTAGGTGTCAAAAATATAGCCAAAAGCTGTTTCTAAATTTATTGATAAAAATAGATTTCTCAAGAATGTTCTTAAATTCTTTTTAAAAAAATATCTTTGTTCCCTTAAATAAAGAGATCAAGAATGGCGACTAAATTAAAACTTTTTATGGTGATGTTAGGCTGTAAACCTGAAGGAAGATTTACAGAACAACACGATATTTTCTTCGGAATTGGGACTTCTTTAAAAGAATTAATCCCTGAGATGAAAGCTTTTTGGCCAGAAGCAAAAGGACAAATTCATATCGATGCTTGGCGCGAAGTTACTAAAGTAGATGGTTTCCAAATTGATGTTGAAGCTAGAACATCTCCCGTTAAAAATGACTCTCAATTATTTTTTATCAACCTTGGCGGTTATAAAGAAAATGAATTTGAAGAATATCATTATAAAATTTTAACAGTTGCACCAACTAAAGCAGAGGCAATAAAAAAATCTAAACAGACTACTTTTTACAAACACTGTGGGTTTAAAGGAGCCGAGTCTCATATTGATGATAAATACGGAATTGATGTAGATGACATTTATAATATTGAAGAAATGCTTCCTGCTATTTTCAAAGAAAAACAGCAATTAAAATATACCAAAACAGAACATAAAGATGAAGATGAATTACATATTGGTTATGTAAAAATAGATAAGCTATTAAAGGAGTAAATTGGTTTTAAATAAAGAAAAATTTGTTTGCCACGAATTCACTAATGTATCTTTTATTCCAGTAAACCTATAAAAAGGGAAATACTATAAATCCGTGAATTTGTGGCTGAAATTTTTGAAACCCAAAAGAAGCTGCAATAAAATTGAGTATTTTAAAGCATATCTGAGATTAATACAATAGTACATTTTCAAATTATACAATCGTTAAATTAAACAATCATCTATTTTTACCGATTGGATTATTCTCAATAACATTAGAAAGCACTATTGAAGTACGAACTTCTCCATAGGTAATAAGTTTATCGATAAATTCTTCCAGATGAAATTGATCGTATAACACCACCTCCATTACCAAATTCTCATTTCCAGTAATTCGGTAACAATTAAGTACTTCTTTATAAGTTTTTACTTGCTCCAAAAAAGGTTTTAGTTTCCCCATAAAGGCTCGTAAAGTTACGAAGGCTTTTAATTGATATCCTGTTTGAATATGGTTTATTTCGGCCTTATAACCATCAATAACCCCTATATCTTCTAATTTTTTTATCCGCTCTGCAACTGCTGGAGATGAGAGTCCTATTGTACGTCCAATTTCTGCATTTGTATAACGTGCATTTTCCTGTAAAAGCTTTAAAATTGACCAGTTTAGATTATCTATCTTCATATAAAAATTCAAATTAAACAATTAATTTTCGGTATTTTATACAATCACACAAAAGGTTTCTAGCTCATAGAAATCTTCACTTTATTATGAATGCAACTATTTTAATTCTAATAAATCTCTCTATAAAGGTTTCATCTAATTAACTTTTAAGAGAAATTAATACTTACATAGTCTAGCTACTTAGTAGAGTAAAACGAATGCATGCTGTTATTTTTAAATAAAAAAACATAAAATACCTTTATTATTAATGCAAAATAATCATTTCACTTTAAAAAATAAATAAATCTTTTTGTTTTCTGATGTAATTTTGTAAAAAGCAGCAATGATGAAAAAGAACTATTCTCTTTATAATTACCGAAGGCGTAATGTAACCAAATTACCGGTGTACAGAAAAGCGCTTTATATCTTTAAATTAAGTAGGCAAATTGTTGAATACTTAAGAGGAGATAAATCGGTTATAGAGCTTCATAATTCTAAAATTGCATCAGACCAATTTTCAGATAAACTGGTAATGACATCTTTAGGTTTGGCTCCAAAAATAGCCATGGCAGAAGCAACGCCAGATCCTACAATTAAATTAGCTTCTATTTCTTCCATTCAAAAAAACACAGCTGCTTTGCTTCACTATTGTGAAAGTTTAGAGTTAACTCATGGTCAGGGAAAAGAATTTTTGCACCTTTTACGCAAAGAGGTTAAAAAATTTGGGCATCTTCAAAATAAATGGGCTTTAGGAATTTCCAACAAAAATTAATCTCTCATGGAGGGTTTAACATAAAATATAGTAGGTATATATAGTACACTTTCTTTTTAATTCAACATTCAACATTTAAAATTCAACATTTATAATTCAGTTAGTGTTTTTTATCGCTTCTCAATTCTAAATTGCTTTAATTTGCAAAAATTGTTTTTGTGAATTACCTATCAATAGAAAATATTGCCAAATCTTTCGGAGAGAGAGTTCTATTTACCGATATTTCTTTCGGAATAAATAAAGACCAAAAAATAGCATTTATTGCTAAAAATGGTACTGGAAAAACTTCCATGTTAAATATTATTACTGGAAAAGATACACCAGATAGCGGACAAGTTGTTTCTCGAAATGGAATTAGGATTTCTTTTTTATCTCAAGAACCAGATTTAGATCCAAATCTAACTATTGAAGAAACCATTTTTGCTTCTGATAATAATGTTTTAAAAACAATTCAAAATTACGAAAAAGCACTAGAAAATCTAGACGATACGGAGGCCTACCAAAAAGCCTTTGAACAAATGGATATTAAAAATGCTTGGGATTTTGAAACGCAATACAAGCAGATTTTATTTCAGCTAAAACTTGACGATCTTAACAAAAAAGTAAATAAACTTTCTGGAGGTCAGAAAAAGCGACTAGCATTAGCTACTATTTTGTTAAATACGCCCGATCTTTTAATTCTAGATGAGCCTACAAACCATTTAGATTTAGAAATGATTGAGTGGCTGGAGCAGTATTTTGCTAAAGAAAATATTACGCTATTTATGGTTACACACGACCGTTATTTTTTGGAACGTGTATGTAATGAAATTATAGAATTAGACCACGGAAAAATATATCAATACAAAGGAAATTACTCCTATTATTTAGAAAAGAAAGAAGCGAGAATTCAAGCAGAGCAAGCCTCAGTAGATAAAGCTAAAAATTTATTTACTAAAGAACTAGATTGGATGCGTAGACAACCAAAAGCTCGTACTACCAAATCGAAATCTAGAATTGATGATTTCTATAAAATTAAAGAAAAAGCGCATCAACGAAGACAAGATCATCAGATCCAATTAGAAATTAATATGGAACGGTTGGGGAGCAAAATTGTAGAGTTCCATAAAGTTTCCAAAAGTTTTCAGGAAAAAACAATTCTCGACCAGTTTGAATACAACTTCCAAAGAGGAGAGCGTATTGGAATTATTGGAAAAAATGGGACTGGAAAATCTACTTTCCTTAACATTTTAACTGGTAATTTAGAACCCGATGCTGGAAAAGTAATTATTGGAGACACCATTAAGTTTGGGTATTACACACAAAGTGGAATCAATCCGAAACCTGAACAAAAAGTTATAGATATTATCAAAGAGTATGGAGAGTTTATTCCGCTTACAAAAGGAAGAACAATATCTGCTGCTCAACTTTTAGAACGCTTTTTATTCGACCGTAAAAAGCAATACGACTATGTGGAAAAACTAAGTGGAGGAGAATTAAAGCGTCTGTATCTATGTACTGTTTTAATTCAGAATCCAAACTTTTTAATTCTCGATGAGCCTACCAACGATTTGGATATTGTAACACTAAATGTATTAGAATCGTTTCTCTTGGATTTTCCAGGCTGCTTATTGGTTGTTTCTCACGACCGTTATTTTATGGATAAAATTGTAGATCACCTTTTTATTTTTAAAGGAAAAGGAGAAGTAGAAGACTTTCCAGGAAACTACACCGACTACAGAGCCTATGAAAGTAGTGAGCCACAAAAAGAAGAGAAAATTACATCTGAAGACACTCCTAAAAAAACTTGGAAAAAAGATGCTAATACAGCTTTAAGTTATGAAGAACAGAAAGAGTTTAAAAAGTTAGAGCGAGATATTAAAAAGTTAGAAGAAAAGAAAAAAGAAGCGGAAGCAGTTTTTGCTACTGGGGAATTAGAAGGTGAAGAAATTGATAAACAGTCTATAAAACTTCAAGATATTATAAATGAACTTGAGAAAAAAACAGAAGCTTGGTTTGAACTTTCTATGAAAATGGAGTAGCTCTAGGCTCTAGGCTCTAGGCTCTAGGCTCTAGGCTCTAGGCTCTAGGCTCTAGGCTCTAGGCTCTAGGCAAAAAAAGCTTTTCTGAAACATTTCAACAACCTAACTCGATAACTTTTTAACTTAACAAAAGTCAGAAGACGGGAGTTAGAAGTGTTCAGGAAACAGTAAGCCGTTTTTATTAAATTTCATAACAACATAACAGCGTAACAACATAACTTTTTTTACTTTCAACTTTTCAACTTTTAACTTTATAAACTTGCTTTCCTACATAACATACCTTTTTAAATCTACCAATCAGCATGGTATCCACTCCCCTTTTGTGTATTGTTTGGTTACAAAAGGACTTTATAAAAAGCAAGTTTTAGAGGAGCATTCATTTTTAAAAAATTTAAAAAAGAGTGTTATGTTGAGTGCTAGAAAACAAAAAATTATCAATCGAGCAATTAACTATTTGAATAATGCGGATTTTGTAAATGAGCACGAGAATGCCTTCAGCAGTAAAAAAACCACCTATTTTTCATTAAAGAAAGCTACTTTAGAGAGCATTCAGAAAGAAAAAAATAACTTTACTTTTTTTATAGTGGACGATTTAAAATGCAATAAAAACGCACAAAATGGGTGGGAAAAATTAAAAAACAGTGATTCTTTTACCGTTAGTATCGACTTTTACAACATCGGATTTCTATTTATTAAAAAGGGACAGGTAAAAGAAGGTTTTTGTATCCGAATTTAATTTATTATATTCTTATAAAGAAAAGTAAAATGGAAACTAATATTATTTGGATTGTTGTTATGGCAGTTCTCTTTATTTTTGTTTGGCTTAATAATAAGCGGAATATGAAAAACAAGAGAGAACGAAGAAACAATAGGTTTGAGGACAGATATGCGTCTAAAAAAAATAAAAACTTAGAATCTTGAAAATTTACACCAAAACTGGCGATAAAGGAACCACTGCTCTATATGGCGGCACGAGAGTTCCAAAACACCACATCCGAATTGAAGGATATGGAACTGTGGACGAATTAAATTCGTGGATTGGACTTATACGCGACCAAGAAATTGAAGATGCTTATAAAACAGTTTTGATAGCAATTCAAGACAGATTGTTTACCATAGGTGCTATTTTAGCAACTCCGCCAGAGAAAGAGTTTTTGAAAAATGGGAAAAAGCGCCTTGATATCCCAAGGGTTTCCAAAGAAGATATTTCTTTATTAGAAACCGAGATTGATGCAATGGATGCTTCGCTTCCACCCATGACACACTTTGTCCTTCCAGGAGGGCACACAACGGTGTCATATTGTCATATAGCTAGAACTATCTGTCGGAGAGCAGAACGAAAAGCCACTTATTTACATGAAAATGAACCTTTTGACGAATTAGTTCTTAATTATTTAAATCGTTTATCGGATTATTTATTTGTATTGGCACGGAAGTTGACTTTCGATTTAAAGGCAGATGAAGTAAAATGGATTCCAAACAAAGAAACATCGGAACAAAAATGACATTTTATTGATTTTTATTCAATATAAAGCCTTAAAAACTACGTTCTTAGAAATAATATGTAAATAATATAAATTTTACTTGACTTTTTACTATAAAAATTTATTTTTGCACAAAATTAAAAATCAATAGCAGATGTATTGGACTTTAGAATTAGCATCATATTTAGACGATGCGCCTTGGCCAGCAACAAAAGATGAATTAATTGACTATGCTATTAGAACCGGCGCTCCATTAGAAGTTGTAGAAAACTTACAAGCAATGGAAGACGAAGGCGATATGTATGAATCTATTGAAGAGATTTGGCCGGATTATCCAACAGAGGAAGATTACCTCTGGAACGAGGATGAATATTAACAAACACATTAACATTATAAAGCAAAAAAGTCTCTGTCGAGGCTTTTTTTTTGCTTAATTTTGAAATATAAATACACATACAGACATGAGTTTACTCAATTCAGTTTTAAAAGTTTTCGTAGGAGATAAGGCCAAGAAAGATGTTAAGGCATTACAACCTATTGTAAACCAAATAAAATCTTTCGAAGAAACACTTTCTCAACTCTCCAATGACGAGCTTAGAGCTAAAACACAAGAATTTAAAGATAAAATAAAGGCTTCTTACGCCTCTCTAGACGAGAAAATACAAACGCTAAGGACAGAAGCAGAAGCTTCAAACGATATCGACAGAAATGAAGATATTTATACAGAAATAGATGCGCTTAAAGAAAAGGTATATGAAAATACCGAAAAAACACTTAATGAAATTCTTCCTGAAGCATATGCTGTAGTTAAAGAAACTGCAAAACGCTTTGCGAATAACGAAACTATTACCGTTACCGCTTCCACTTTTGATAGAGAAATTTCTGGAAATAACGATTACGTTAGCTTACAAGACGACAAAGCCATTTGGAAAAACTCATGGGATGCCGCTGGAAAAGAAGTTACCTGGGACATGGTACATTACGATGTGCAGCTTATTGGAGGGATTGCAATGCACCAAGGTAAAATTGCAGAGATGCAAACGGGAGAAGGTAAAACATTGGTAGCAACCTTACCTGTTTACTTAAATGCACTTTCAGGAAATGGAGTACATTTGGTTACTGTAAACAACTACTTAGCACGTCGAGATAGTGCTTGGATGGGACCTTTATTTGAGTTTCACGGACTTTCAATAGACTGTATTGATAATCACCAACCTGGTTCTACAGGACGTAGAAATGCATATTTAGCAGATATTACGTACGGAACTAATAATGAGTTTGGTTTTGACTACTTGCGTGATAATATGTCTCATACGCCAGAAGATTTAGTGCAACGTCCTCACAACTACGCTATTGTTGATGAGGTCGATTCTGTTTTAGTGGATGATGCAAGAACCCCACTTATTATTTCTGGACCTGTTCCACAAGGAGACAGACATGAGTTTAATGAGTTAAAACCAAAAGTAAACGATATTGTTTCTAAACAACGTCAGTATTTAACAGGAGTTTTAGCAGAAGCCAAAAAATTAATAGCTGCTGGAGATACTAAAGAAGGTGCTTTTCAATTATTAAGAGTACACCGTGGTTTACCTAAAAATAAAGCATTAATTAAGTTTTTAAGTGAAGAAGGAATTAAACAATTACTTCAAAAAACTGAAAACCATTACATGCAAGATAACAATCGAGAAATGCCAAAAGTAGATGAGGCTTTATGGTTTGTTATCGATGAAAAAAATAATCAAATTGAATTAACCGATAAAGGAATAGAATACCTGTCTGGAGATACAGATCCAGATTTCTTTGTTATGCCAGATATCGGAACTGAAATTGCTCAGATTGAGAAGAAAGACCTTCCTACAGAGGAAGAAGCTGAACTTAAAGAAGAGCTATTTAAAGATTTTTCCATAAAAAGTGAGCGTATTCACACTATGAATCAGCTTTTAAAAGCATATACTCTTTTTGAAAAAGATGTAGAGTATGTGGTAATGGAAAACAAAGTAATGATTGTTGATGAGCAGACTGGACGTATTATGGACGGTCGTAGATACTCAGACGGATTACACCAAGCTATTGAAGCAAAAGAAAGTGTGAAAATTGAAGCTGCTACGCAAACTTTTGCTACGGTAACACTTCAGAATTACTTTAGAATGTATAGAAAACTATCTGGGATGACAGGTACTGCTATTACAGAAGCTGGAGAATTCTGGGAAATATATGAATTGGATGTTATGGAAATTCCAACCAATCGTCCAATTGCAAGAGCAGATAAACAAGATCTTATTTATAAAACAAAACGAGAAAAATACAATGCTGTAATTGAAGACATTGTAAAACTTGTAGGAGAAGGTAGACCAGTACTTGTAGGTACAACTTCTGTTGAGATTTCGGAATTACTTTCTAAAATGCTTTCTATTAGAAAAATACCTCATAATGTATTGAATGCTAAAATGCATAAAAAGGAAGCAGATATTGTTGCAGAAGCTGGTCAAAGTGGTATTGTTACAATTGCAACCAATATGGCAGGACGTGGTACCGATATCAAACTTAAAAAAGAAGTTAAAGATGCAGGGGGACTTGCAATTATTGGTACTGAGCGTCATGACTCAAGACGTGTTGACCGTCAGTTAAGAGGTCGTGCTGGTCGTCAAGGAGATCCGGGAAGTTCTCAGTTTTATGTTTCTTTGGAAGATAATTTGATGCGCCTTTTCGGTTCAGAAAGAGTTGCTAAAATGATGGACAGAATGGGACTTGAGGACGGAGAAGTTATTCAACATTCCATGATGACAAAATCTATTGAACGCGCACAGAAAAAGGTAGAAGAAAATAACTTTGGGGTTCGTAAGCGTTTGTTAGAGTATGATGACGTTATGAACGCACAACGTGAAGTAGTTTACAAAAGAAGAAGACATGCTTTGGAAGGTGAGCGTTTAAAACTTGACATTGCGAATATGGTTTTTGATACTTGCGAAGCTATAGTTGAAAGTAATAAACTTGCCAGCGATTATAAAAACTATGAGTTTGAATTGATAAAATTCTTCTCTATTACATCTCCAATTAGCGAAGAGGAGTTCAAGAAGAAATCGGCAAGAGAAATAACGGAGATTGTTTATAAAGCTGCTTTAAATTACTATCAAGATAAAATTGAGCGTAATGCAAAAACTGCTTTTCCTGTTATTAAAAACGTTTATGAAAATGAGAACAATAAGTTTGAGCGTATTGTAGTACCTTTTACAGATGGAATAAAAACTCTAAAAGTAGTTACTAACCTTAAAGAAGCTTACGATTCTGAAGGGAAAAAATTAATTACAGATTTTGAAAAGAATATAACGCTTGCAATTATTGATGATGCTTGGAAAACGCATTTAAGAAAAATGGATGAGTTAAAACAATCTGTACAGTTAGCCGTTCACGAACAAAAAGATCCATTACTAATTTATAAGTTTGAAGCTTTTGAATTATTTAAAGTAATGATTGACCAAGTGAATAGAGAAGTTATTTCTTTCTTATTTAAAGGAGAACTTCCTACAGAAGACACAAACAACATCCAAGAAGCTAGAGAAGTTAAAAAGAAAGAAAACTTTCAAACTTCAAAAGAAGAAATTCCAAATAGTGATGAGTTAGCCGCTCAAAATAGAGCTGCCGGACAAACACAACAAAGACCACAAGTTACCGAAACCATCGTTAGAGACAGACCTAAAATTGGAAGAAACGATAAGGTAACAATAAAAAATGTAATGTCTGGAGAAAATAAAGTTGTTAAATTTAAGCAAGCTGAGCCCCTGTTATCTAAAGGCGAGTGGGTACTTGTAGAAGAATAAAACAACACCAATTTTTATAAAAGCGATAGAACTCATACTTCTATCGCTTTTTTTTTGAAGAAAAATGAGATACCTTAGATATTAAATAAAAAACCTAGAATATAACCACTATCCATCCAACAAAACTATTTATAGTTTGTAGGGCGTATTAAATTAAATGAATCAACCTACTCATACATCCGAAAGAATGAAAGAAAAAGTGCAATTAATTCTTAGCACTAATTACTTTTCATCAATATTAATGATATGCTTAGCTCCTCTATGCTATTTCCTTTTGGACATAAAAGAAATAATACCCCAAACATTTATTATATATGGAGTATTAAATATTATAAATACATTTTTTTTCTACAGACATAGAAAGCTTATTTACACATATTTAATTACATCTTGTATTGGAATTATATGTGCAGCAATTGTAACATTATACAGCGGAGGTATTAATAGTCCGTTTACATTTGTTCTTGCATTAATTGTGTTTGCAGGGTACATTTCTACTAAAAATTATGGAAGATTCCATCTCTACCTAATTTTACTCTTTATCCTTTTTATTTACTTTCATGATAGTTTAGATTTTAACTTTCAAAACAAAGTTCCAGAATATTCTAGAGATTCCCTGAGCTTAATTGGAATTCTATTTAGCGTTTATATTCTTGGGGGGATTTTTGGTAAAATTTTACTTACCAATTATAACAATTTATACATTTCAAAGAGAGAGATAGAGAAGAAAAGTAAGGAAAATGAAATCTTATTAAAAGAAATTCATCATAGAGTAAAAAACAATTTGCAAACAATTTCTAGTTTACTAAATATACAAGCTAGAAATACTAATAATGATGAAACAAAAAGAATCTTAACAAATAGTCATAACAGAGTACTATCTATGGCTATAGTCCATGAAATGCTATATGCTAGAGAAGACTTATCTAGAATAGAATATAAAGAATATGTAACTCAATTAGGAAAATTCCTCATAGAATCTTTAAATAAAGAGGATAAGAAAATAGAGTTGAATATAGCTATTTCTAATATCAAGTTTAATATTGAAACCTCTATTCCCTTAGGACTTCTTATAAGTGAATTTATAACAAACTCTATAAAACATGCATTTTTAAACAAAAACAGTGGTAAAATTGGAATCAACATCGAAAAGGTAGATCCAGAATTTTTCCAACTTACCTTAACGGATAATGGAATTGGATACAATAAAGAGCTCCTTTGTGAAAATCCAAACTCTATGGGTTTTAAATTAATTGCTAATTTATCCAGACAATTAAGAGGTACAATAAATAAGACTACATCCGAAGGAAATGGTGTTATTTATGTTTTAAAATTCAAAGAAATATAAAATTACTAGTTGTTATCTAAGCGCTTTTTCAAAATTGGTATTTGCACTATTATTAAGCTCCCTACAACTACAATTCCATAAATAAAATTATTAGGTAAATTCACCGATAATGATGCTACAAACTGAGAAAAATTGCCTAAAACTGGCGTTAATAAATCGTCATTAGATAAAAAAGTAGACAATCCTATAATTCCAATAAGCAATATAAAAACAATCACTTTTGCCCTGTTAGATATTAAAGCTCTATAACGAATAGCTTTAGATTGTGTGTTCAAAGCCTGCATAATATTTAGCTTTAAAGCTGCAGAAGGCTGTTCTTTCCCTACTTCATTAACAATTCTACGAGTAAGTTCGTCTAATTTATGTTCTTTACTCATCTTCATATATTTTTATATAATCCTTGCTTATTTTTCAATATAGTAAAAAGCTTTTTTCTAGCTCTAAAAAGTTTTATTTTTACATTTTGAGCAGATATTTCAACAACTTCTGCTATTTCTTTAATAGATAAATCATCAAAATAATACAGTGTAACAATGGTTTGCTCTTCAGCTTCCAATCGTTCTAAGGCACCTTTTACAAGCTTTACACGCTCTTCAGACTCTAATATATCCAATGCATTAGCTACATCATCTACTTGGTCATAAGAATATTCCTCTATGGTTTCCGACAGTATGTTCCTATCATTTTTCCTACATTTATCTAAAGCACTATGATATACAATTCTGTACAACCATGTAGAAAACTTTGAGTCTCCTTTAAAAGAAGCAAGAGAATGATAGCACTTTATAAAAGCATCTTGAACAACATCTTCTGCTTGTTCTCTATCTTTTAAGACCCGTATAGCAACTGTAAAGGCTAAGTTTTGATACGTATCTACAAAATAAGAGAAAGCATTTGTGTTTCCATCTAAAACACGCTTTATATATTCTTTATCTGTTTGGCTAGTCATTCATTCATAAGACGCAACATTTTCATTATTGGTTACAAGATAAATCAACTTTATTATTTTTTTTGTAACCAGCTTGTTTAAAGTTACGTCATAATAGCAAACAATATATTAAAAAATAAAAATTATGGAAGGAGTTATCGTAGTAGCAATCATTTTTGGAGCAATATTCGGCATTATCTATTTATTTATTACAGCCAGGCACAAAGAGCGTTTATCTTTAATAGAAAAAGGAGCAGACGCTTCTATTTTCTACAGCACAAATAAGAGAAAGACAGCTCCTATTTGGAAAATTCTAATACTTAATATCTCATTACTATTAATAGGTGTTGGTGTAGGGATATTTTTAGCTGGTATTTTACATCGTAATTTTAATGTAGATGCTGAAGTAGCCTTCCCAGGAACTATCTTCACATTAGCAGGGATTGGTTTATTTGTTGGATTTAACCTGTCTAAAAACTTAGATTAGTCATAATCGACTACCTTTAGGCAAGCTCATGATGGATTCAAAGGAAAATAATTTAATCCATTTCGACACAAAGCCCTTCGATAAACTCAGGACAGGCATCGGGGAATAAAAACCCTCCATGAGGGATTAAAAAAGATTAGAGTAAGGAATTCAGTACATTTAAGACTAAATATAAAAATATATTTATGAAACTTATAAAACTGAATTCTTTACTTTTTTTATGCTTATTCTCCATAAGCTGCCAATCTTCCACAAAAAAACAAACCTCAACAGTAGCTACAGATGGTACAAGCTCAAAAGTTGAGCTCAAAAAAACACCACAAGATTTATCTAAATATGAAACTGCTTATTTTGCTAGCGGATGTTTTTGGTGTGTAGAGGCTGTATTTGAGAGTGTAAAAGGAGTTAAAGAAGCTGTTTCTGGATATTCTGGAGGAATAGAAAAAAATCCCACTTACCAACAAGTAGGCGCTGGAAATACTAGTCACGCAGAAGCTGTAATGGTTTACTACGACCCAAAAATTGTGTCTTTTGAAACATTAGTTCGTGTGTTTTTTGGTTCTCAAGATCCAACTCAATATAACGGACAAGGGCCGGATATAGGAGCACAATACCGCTCTATTGCTTTTTATAAAAATGATGAAGAAAAAGAAATTATAGAACGCTATATAAAACAGCTTGAAGACAAAGAGATTTACTCAAAACCAATTGTTACACAAGTAGCACCTTTTGATAAGTTTTGGAAAGCAGAAGACTACCATCAAGATTATGAAAAAAGAAATCCTAACAATCCATACGTTAAAAATGTATCGATTCCTAGGTTAAAAAGGTTTCAGAAAAAATATCCTGAATTATTAAAAGATAATGTTCATTAATTATTTTAATATATTGTTGTCCGATAAAAGCAGACAGCGTTTATTGCATTCCACATATATCAAGGGTTAACAGAGGTTTTTAAAATAGCCCCCTTTGCTATTAAGAAAAATGAATAAAAAGAGGAGTTTCGTAATATTATTTCTTTAAGTTTCTCATTTTGTAATAGTTAAGATTTAGTCTTTGTTCTTTTCTCTTACAGCGAAGCGGTCTTGTATTTTTAATCGGACATTAATTATTTTAAAACAACATCACTAAAAGTAGCAACAAGATTAATAGTTTTGTTGCTATTTTTTTGTGCATAATAGCCGTTGGCAACTTCATTATCATAGCGTTTAGAAACATCTAATGTAAGTCCTTTTGGATATTTCATCATTGAATTTGAAGCATTGCTATAAAAGTTAAAAGCTGCTTTAGGCAAAGTAAGAACTGCCTCAGAATTATCTAAAATAATATTAAGGGTATTAAAATTATTTGAAATTAGATCTACAGACAAATCTCCAAAACTCCCATTAATAATAGCATCTCCAAAAAAATCTTGAATCTGTACATTTGAAG
Source organism: Galbibacter orientalis DSM 19592 (assembly GCF_000260115.1). Taxonomy (GTDB): domain Bacteria; phylum Bacteroidota; class Bacteroidia; order Flavobacteriales; family Flavobacteriaceae; genus Galbibacter; species Galbibacter orientalis. Next base: position 2,198,818 of record NZ_JH651379.1, read on the forward strand.
ATTTAGAGGTTAATTTTATACTGTTAACATGTTTAAGCGACACCAACTCCACATAATTTACAGATAATTCTCCTTCCTCCCAATAATCCACAGAAATTGGAGAATAAGAGGCAGTTATTACCGAGTTTTCACCTTCCACCCTTGGGGCATGCAACCTTGTATAAGACAAGGTTGCTTTTATATTAGTTGTATTATCTGCCAAGGTTACTTCTCCATGACGCACATCCATTTTTAATTTCACTCCTTTTGGAATTTTAATCTTAATGGTTTTCTTAACTTTTAAATTATTGTTTCCTTCGCTAGAATTGTAATAAAAAACTCGATTCCCTTTTCCTGAATTTGCACTTCTTCTTATTTCATGAATTTCTTGTTGAGCCTCTTGCATCGCTTTTCTTGCCTCTACGGAAGCCTTTCTAGCTTCTTCGGATGCTTTTCTTGCTTCTTTCTCAACATCTATAATTTCTTTTCTATAAGATTTCCATTCCTCTTGCTGCTCTTTAACATCTTTCTTCCACTCTTCTAAATTCGCCTTTACTTCATCATCAAAACTCTCATTAAACTGCTCTTTCCATTCTTTTAAATATTTATCGCCATCCTTTTTATAGGCTTCATAATCAAAAGAAAAACTATCAAAATTAAAAGGTAGTGGAGGCATTGGTGGCATTGGAGCCATTACCATCATAGAATCCATTGGAGGCATTGGCGGCATCGGTGGCATTGGAATTGAATCTGGAAAAACAAAATCCATCTCTCCTATTCCAGATAGCATAATTACTTTATTTCCTTGCGACCAACGGACTCCATTGGCAGTAGAAATTTTTACTTTGTTAGCATTCCCTTCAGCCTCAAAACCCCATTCCTTAAAATATGCTGCAGCTTCCTCTTTAGAAACGTCTTCTATTTCTATAGTTGCCTCTACTTCTACTCTATTTTTATTCCACGTTTCAAAAGTTACATCTGCGTAGCTAGTATTAACTTCTACAACAGCATCTTTATTTACCTCAAAAGATTCTTTATAATTTTTAGCCTGCTTTTGGGCTTGCATACAAAATGAGAACAGCATTATAAATGCGGAACATCTATACATTTTGGTCTTTAAATTTTTCATTTTCAGTTTCTTTAAGTTCTTTAATCTTTTCTTTTAATCGATATAGTAACTGTAAACGTAATTGCAAATTATTAATAAGCGCTTCGATGGTTTGATTATTAGGGCCTACTTCATTGAGTTCTAAAGTTAGCTCTTGGTATGCATCATTCAACTCAGACAGCCTATTCATATAACCATCCAAAAGCTTTTTATTGGCCTCTGTTAATTCAATATCGGCAAGTTCTAAGTTGATATTAGCCACATAATATTGCTCCACCTTTTTTAAATCTGGAGAAATATCTCCTAATGTAATTTTTGAAGCTTCAGAATTTTCTTTCTTCTGTTGCGTATCAACCACTGTTTCTTCTACAGTATCTCCCTCATTCATATAAACAGTAATTCCTATCCCAAAAATTATCGCAATTGTAGCTGCTATCTTCCAAAGTCTAAAAGGTTTTTCCTCTTTTTCCTGCGGAAGTTCTTTGTCTAAAAGTTCTTCAAAACGTTTGCGATGTCCTTTTGGTAATTCAGAAAACTGTTTTTCCGAATCGTTCTCCATCAATTCTTTAATATCTTTTGCCATATTCCTTTTCTTTTAAAAGCGATTTCAACTTTTGTTTTCCTCTTAACAAATGAGTTCTAGATGTAGAATTGCTTATCTCTAAAATTTGCGAGATTTCCTCATGGTCATACCCTTCAATTAAATACAACATTACAACATACTTATACTTTTCTGGAAGCGTTTCTATTGCTTTTTTCACTTCAGAAACATCAATTTCTTCATCCACACTCCAATCAGAATCATCTGCTAGCTGAATATTAGTTTCTTCAATAGAAACTTGCAATTGATGTTTCGACTTCAAAAAATCCAAACATTTATTAATTACAATCCGCTTTAACCAAGCTCCAAAGGTAACTTCTGCTTTAAACTGATTTAATTTTTGAAATGCTTTGATAAATGCTTCTTGCATAACATCCTGCGCATCGTCTGTACTTTTTACATAGCGCATGGCTATACAAAACATAGCATCACAATACATATCGTAAAGTCTCATCTGCGACTTACGGTCGTTGTTTTTGCACTTTTCTATTAAATCTATTTCAAGCATGCCGGCTTGTTACTTTTGGTTTGGTACTAGTTACTAATCATCTTAAAGACGACACTAAAAATTAAACGTTGCATTTTATTTTTATAAAGTTACAATTATGCACTTATACTTTTTGTAATTTAGCCTTTCCATCAACTACCATATGGCTTTAGCTAAAGTAGTGTATTGAAACAAATTTAACTCATTTTCGACTTAGAGCCCTTCGGTAAACTTAGGACAGGCTCTAAGGCATTAAACCCTCTAAGGATAAAAAAGAATTCTAATTGTGATGAAAAAATATACTATTGAAAACAATTATATAAAATTAGTAACTATAGATTATGGAGCTGCAATTCATCAGCTTATTACAAAAGATAAAAATGGAAACGACGTAAATGTGGTTATTAGCTTTGAAGATTTAGAAAGCTATAAGCACAACCCAACCTACCTTGGTGCTTCTGTTGGACGTTTTGCAGGAAGAATTAATAAAGATGGTTATACAATAAACGGAAAACATTACAGCGTTTACACAAAAAATGATGTTCATTTACATGGAGGAAAAGAAGGATTCTCATTTAAAACTTGGAAAATGGAAAGCATTTCCGAAGGAGAGAATCCTAGTATAAAATTTTCTTATTCAAGTAACGATATGGAAGAAGGATACCCAGGAAATCTTCAAGTTTCTGTTACCTATACAATTGTTGAAAATCAGCTTTCCATTGTTTTTGATGCTACAACAGATCAAGACACCATTGTAAACTTAACCAATCATAATTACTACAACCTCAGCGGAGAAGGAAGTATTTTAGACCATGAATTACTTATTAATGCTGAAAGTATTCTTACAAAAGATTCTGATGCTATTCCTACAGGAAAGTATACTTCTGTTGCCAATACCTATTTTGATTTTAGGGAAAAAAGAGAGATTGGAAGTACTTATGAATTTAAAGGCATAGACGACACCTATGTTTTAAAAGAAAACAATCCGTTAGCAACTATATATAGTAAAAAAACAGGTATTGAAATGGTGGTTACCTCTAATCAGCCTGGAGTTGTAATTTACACTCCAGAAACTATGGACGAAAACAAAATATCAAACAAACCTCTTGGTAAGTATCCAAGTATTTGTTTTGAAACTGAAAAGTTTTCTGACGGACCAAATCAAAAAGATTTTCCTTCTACATTATTAAAAAAAGGAGATATCTATAAAAATGAAACTTATTTGACATTCAATATAAAATAATCAAATAAAAAGTGTAGTCTAAAAAGTAATTTATAGTTTGCATACTTTTTAGACTACACTTTATCTATTTTAGATTTAATTATACCATTAAATTTAAAGTAACGTCTATATTATCTTCTGTTGCTCTGGAATACGGGCAAACTTCATGAGCTTCATTAATAAGTTCCTCTCCTACTTCTTCATCAATTCCTGGTAAAATAACGTCTAAAACCACTTCTAATAAAAATCCACCAAGTTCTGGATGTTTTCCTATTCCTACCGTTGCTCTTACATCAAAATCGGTTCCAATATCAACTTTTTTTTCTTTCGCTACATGCTGTAGTGCACTCCCAAAACAAGCAGAGTATCCAGCTGCAAACAACTGTTCTGGATTGGTAAACGCACCTCCGTTACCGCCCAAATCTTTAGGCAATTCCAATTTCATATCTATTACACCATCGTCACTCTTTACGTGTCCTGCTCTTCCGCCAGTGGTTGTAGCACTAGCTTTGTATAATGCTTTCATTTGTCTATTTTTAATAATTCATCTCTAATATACTTTTAATAACACACATTATCATAATTTTAGTTATTAAATTTGTTTTAAAATTTAGCAAAATTGTCAACCAAAAAGCCACATAAATCAGCTTTAAAAAACCAAGAAGGGGTTTCTATAGATGAAATTACAAACCCAGCTGCTATTGCTAAATTTAAAGCTAAAAGAAACAAAGACATTTCTGCTAAAAAATTAGCGCACGCAATTATAAAAGGAGATATTACTGCATTAAGTAGAGCGATAACTCTTATAGAAAGTGCCAATCCCGACCATACAGCAAAAGCAAATGAGGTTCTTAATTTATGCCTTCCTCATGCCAATAATTCAATTCGAATTGGAATTACTGGCGTTCCTGGAGTGGGAAAAAGTACTTTTATTGAAGTTTTAGGAAACACCATTGCAACCAGTAAAAATAAACTTGCAGTGTTGGCGGTAGACCCAAGTAGTTCTGTTACCAAAGGAAGTATTCTAGGCGATAAAACTCGCATGGAAAACTTAGTAAAAAACAAAAATGTGTATATCCGCCCTTCTGCTGCTGGCAATTCTTTGGGAGGTGTTGCTCGTAAAACTAGAGAAAGTATTATTTTATGTGAAGCCTGCGGATTTAAAACTATTTTAATAGAAACTGTAGGAGTTGGACAAAGTGAAACTGCTGTTCATAGCATGGTAGATTTCTTTTTATTACTGAAATTAGCTGGTGCTGGCGACGAACTTCAAGGTATAAAACGGGGAATTATTGAGCTTGCCGATGCCATTGTAATTAATAAAGCAGATGGAGACAATCTTCAAAAAGCAAAAATTGCAAAAACAGAATTTAAAAGAGCGCTCCATCTCTACCCTCCAAAAAATAACGGATGGATTCCTAAAGTGTTATTAACCTCAGCAATTGAAAATAAAGGAGTTGATGAAGCATGGAGTCTTATTGAAACGTATCTAAAAATTTCTAAAAGTGATGATTATTTCAATATTAAAAGAATAGAACAAAATAAATTTTGGCTTTATCAAACTATTGAAGATTCCTTAAAATCTAATTTTTATCATCATAAAAAAGTAAAAGAAGAGTTACAATTACAGTTAAAAGCTATTGAATTGAACGAAACGACTCCTTTTGCTGCAGCTCAATATTTACTTACTTTATTATAATTATTATCTTAAATACCTACATTTGCAAATATTTTGAACTTCAAATGTTCAAAAAATAGCTTTTAAATATATGAATTACGAGTTTACTATAATAGTTCCTGTTTACAACGAAGAAGACAACTTGGAAAGAGTTGAAACAGCCTTTAACGATTACTTTAAGATTGCTACAAAGTCTACCAAAGTTCTTTTTGTAAATGATGGATCAAAAGATAAAAGTCAGGAACTTATAGAAACTATTTGTAAGCGTTCTCCTAATTTTGAATACATTTCTTTTTTAGAAAATAGAGGTTTAAGTGCTGCTATAAAAGCAGGATTTGATTATGTAGATACGCCGATTTTAGGATATATCGACTCCGATTTACAAACAGCTCCGGAAGATTTTAATCTTCTTTTAAACCATATAAACCACTACGATTTGGTAACTGGGGTTCGGGCTAATAGAAAGGATTCTTTTGTTAAAAACATGTCTTCTACCATTGCAAATGGAATTAGAAGAACCTTTACTCACGATGGAATGGACGACACTGGATGCCCATTAAAAGTTATAAAAACCGATTTTGCAAAACGAATTCCTATGTTTAATGGTTTACATCGGTTTTTGCCTGCCATGATTTTACTACAAGAAGGTAAGATTATTCAAATTCCGGTACAGCATTTCCCACGTATTGCTGGAACGGCTAAATTTGGCTTTTGGAACCGATTAATAGGGCCACTTCAAGATTGTTTTGCTTACTTGTGGATGAAGAAAAAGTATATTAATTATACGGTTGCTAAAAAAGGATAAATGGCAAATTGGATTATATACTCCATTGGCTTTCTAGCGCAAATTCTATTTTCAGGAAGACTCATTTATCAATGGTTAGCATCAGAAAAAAGTAAAAAAGTATTAACTCCTTCTTTGTTTTGGAAATTGAGTTTATTTGCTTCTTTTCTATTATTTGTTTACGGATGGCTTAGAGATGATTTTGCCATTATGCTAGGACAAATGCTTACTTATTTTATCTATATTAGAAATTTACAGTTACAAGGAGAGTGGCAAAAAGCACCTAAATTACTTAGGATATTCTTACTTTTTTTTCCAATTCTTATCATCATTTATGGGTATAATAATAACGTATACGATATAGATGACCTTTTTAAGAATGAAGACATTCCTATTTGGTTATTAATTCTTGGAATAGTAGCGCAAATTCTATTTACCTTCCGATTTATTTACCAATGGTTATATTCTGAAAAAAGAAAAAAATCTTCCTTACCCGCAGGTTTTTGGCTTTTAAGCTTAGTTGGAGCTTTGCTGATTCTTAGTTATGCTATTTTCAGAAAAGATCCTGTTTTATTGGTTGGACATTCTTTAGGAACAATTATCTACGCTAGAAATCTATTTATTTTAAAAAAACAAGATGACTGAGTTTATAGAAAAGCATTCGATTAAGATATTACTGGTAGTTTGTGTAGCTATTTTCATAAGCAACCTAGACGTAATTTATGTAAATATAATGGAAGCTAGAAACTTTGTAACAGCAAGAGAAATGCTTTATAAAGGGAATTGGCTACTTACCACCATGAACGATTTTCCTAGATATGAAAAACCCCCATTACCAACATGGCTCACCGCCATAAGCGCAAGTTTAATTGGGATTCATAATTTATTTGCCTTACGTTTACCCGCAGCTTTATCGGCTATTATATTAGTTTTCTTCTTATATAAAATTGCAGTTTTACTTTTCAATAATAAAAAATTAAGCTTCTATGCTTCTTTAATTCTTGCCACATCCTTTTATATTATTTTTTCAGGTAGAAATGGGCAATGGGATATTTTTACGCATAGTTTTATGGTAATTAGCATTTATCATTTAATTAAAATGCTACAATACCAAGAAAAATGCTGGCAGAATTCTTTAATTGCTGGGCTATTTTTTGGAGCTTCCTTTCTAAGTAAAGGTCCCGTATCTATGTATGCCTTATGGCTTCCTTTTTTAATAGCTTACGGTATAGCATACAGAAGTAATATTAGCAAGCGTAAAATTCTTCCATTTTGTGCGATGTTAATTTTAGGGCTTATTATTGGAGTTTCTTGGTTTGCCTACGTTAGATATGCCGACCCACAAGCATTTTTAGATATCGCAAAAGAAGAGGCTGGAAATTGGACAAGCTATAATGTACGTCCATTTTATTACTATTGGAGTTTCTTTACACAAAGCGGAATATGGACAATCCCCGCTTTTGTAGCACTCCTTTATCCATATTTAAAAAATAAAGTAAGTAATAAAAAAGGATACACTTTTGCATTAGCTTGGACTCTTGCTTCTGTAGTTTTATTATCTATAATTCCTGAAAAGAAATCGAGATATTTATTACCTGTTCTAATCCCAATGGCGCTAAATACTTCATTTTATATGGAATATTTAATTCTTCATTTTAAAGAACTTAAAAGAGGTGAAAAAATCCCTGTTTATTTTAATTTTATATTAATAGGGCTTATTGGGGTTTCTTTTCCAATTGGTGGTTTTATCTTTTTAAAAGATAAACTCGACGGTTTCTATATCAGTTTTATTTTAACATCTGTATTCCTTTTTACTATTGGAGTATGCATTTTTTATTTTCTGCGAAAAAAAAATATAGAAAACGTATTTTACCTCGTTATTTCATTTATTCTTACAATATTAGTTTTTGGCTTTCCTTTAGCTAAAACCTTTAATACCAATCAGAATTTTAACAATATCAACACCTTAAAAACCAACTTAAAACTGTACTCATTAGGAGAACCTGCTCCAGAAATGATCTGGCACTTAGGATATTCCGCTCCTGAAATTAAACATGGAGAAACTATAACTTTTCCTGAAGAAAGTGAGTTTGGTATTTTAGTTAATAAGGATAGAGAAGATGAATTAAAACGTATCTTTGAAACTGAATATTCTATAAAATTAATAAAAGAGTACGATATAAATTATACTGCCAATCCAGGGGAACGCGCATATAAAAACCGATTAACAAGCAATTATTACCTTATTAAAAAAGATTGATTATGATATTTAACAAAACCGAAAAACTAGGATATGCTTTTTTAGCAATTATTTTTATTTTCAGTTTATACTTAGGGTTTACAAATCCAGAATATTTTGACAACACTTTTGCGGCTGAAGATAAAACTGTAGAATCTGGAACGGCAATTATGCTTTTATGTGTAAGTTTACTTTGTTTCTTTAGATTGTTTACCATTAGTAAAGGCAAATCTTTAACTTGGAAAATTGGAGTATTCCTTTTTGCCCTATTATTCTTTTTTGGAGCTGGAGAAGAAATTTCATGGGGACAACGCATTTTTGGAATCGAATCTGGAGACTACTTTTTGCAAAATAATGCTCAAAAAGAAACCAATTTGCACAACTTGGTAGTAGGTGGTAAAAAAATTAATAAAATAATTTTTAGTCAACTTCTTATGGTAGCTATGGTTGTTTATTTATTAGTATTACCTATACTTTATAGAAAGAAAGATTGGGCTAAAAACCTAGTTGATAAGTTTGCAGTTCCAGTTGTAAAGTGGCATCAAACAATAGCTTTTATTGCTTCTACAATTATAGTAGCTATTATCCCTCCAAGTAGAAAATGGGAAGTTTATGAACTCGCCTTTGGAGTTATCTTCTTTTTAATATTTTTGTATCCTTTAAACGATTATATCTTTAAGAAAAAATAAATAATAAAATAACAAGGGCTAGCAATATTGCTAGCCCTTGTTATTTTATTTCTCCCCTAACTTTATTCCTCTACACTCTTAAACTTTTTAATAGCTTCATTTGGCGCTATAATATTATATCCTTCCCAAAAAGATGGATCATAATTTGGCAAATAAGTCGGAATCATAGTAGGCTCTATTTCAATTTTCTCAAATATTTCTTTATCAATTGGAGTGCTTTCAAAAATTACAAGCTCATTTTTTATGCTATTTTGAAGAGTGAAATTAACATGAGTTGCTACTTCATTTTGTTTTCTTCTGCCTTTAACATTTTTATTTTTTTCAATAATAGATAAAGGTCTATCAAAACCTACTTTTTCTGCATTTGCTTCTTCTAAATATTTTAAACTGTATTTTCCTCTTGAATTTTTTTCATATAAAAAAGTTCCTCTTTGTAAGTAATTTAAATAGGACACCCCAAAGAGGTTAATTTTTTTTAAAGGCTTTACATTTTCATAATCCAGTCTTACAACGGCAAAATCATCTGCATTAACATACATTACCCCTTTAAAATCGTCACCTCCATCTGGTTCAAACCTTATCTTATAAACCAAATCCGTTTGTAAATACACAAGTCCTTCTAATGTAAAGTCATACTTTCTAGATTTATGTATAAAATTTAAATCGCTATCCTCATAAATAAAATTCTTTTTTAATAGACTTGATAGATAGGAGCTTCTATACTTTAAAAAATTCTCCTTTTTCTTTTTCTCTTTTTTAAGTTTATTTTCTACTATGGTATCCATTGCTTCATCTTCAAAAAATGAAGAATCTATTTCTGATTTAGCGCCAATAATGCCCGACTTTATTTTAAAATAGGAATCTCGTTTTACATGCTTTCGCATAATTTTTTGCAACTTATCTTCAACCCCCTCAAAAGAGAGCTGGTTATTTTTATCATAAAGCTCTGATGCTTTAATAATATCGAGTTTTGCTAATTGATTATCTTCCTCCATTTTTAAATAATAATCGCCTAAAACCTCTGTATGGTAAGAGGATTTCTTTGGAATTGCATTGACAATACTATCTGTAAATTGCTGATTTATTTCTGGAATAGTACTTTCTTTAAGCTTCACTTTTTTATCTAAAACATTTGTATAATCTGAAGTTCTCAAAAATATACGCTGTTGTACAAAATCAGTATCATAATTTATCTCCAAACTATCTTTAACTTTTTCCAGAATTTCATCTATGGTATACTGTTTATTTAATAAAACTACTTCATCAAGTTCAATATCTTCTGTGCTTAACTCAATAGCAGTTTCAGAGAAATTATTAATTGCGTAGCTCTTTTGATTATAGCCTAAGCAACTTATAAACAGTGAATCTTTCTCTAAAGTTATTGTATCAATATTGATGGTAAAATCTCCAGCTTCGGAACTTATTACCCCTGCTTTTTTATTATAAGAAATGGTTGCAAAAGGGATGGGTTCTTTGGTGGTACTATCTATTACCTTAGCCGAAATTATTTTTTGAGAAAAAACAGTGTTTAATGATAAAAAACATACAAAAATGGTAATGTAAACTTGCTTCATATATTATGGATTTTAATCGAAAATAGACTAAAAACTAAAATCAAATAGTTCCTTTAAGCTTTTATTATGCCATATTTATAATTATTTAACATATAAATTTGACGGTTAAATATAGTTATAAGATTTGCCTCTTTCCATTGGTTTGTGAAGAACCTCCCAATTTCATAAAAAAATTTACCCTTTAGAAAGTTATTCCGTAACTTCGTAACCGCAAAATTTTTCAGATAAACAAAAAATCTACGATATGAGTAAATACGATGTAATCGTTTTGGGTAGTGGTCCTGGTGGCTATGTTACTGCCATTCGCGCATCGCAACTCGGTTTTAAAACTGCTGTTGTTGAAAAAGAAAACCTTGGAGGTGTATGTTTAAACTGGGGATGTATCCCTACAAAAGCCCTTTTAAAATCGGCTCAAGTTTTTGAATATTTAAAACATGCTGACGATTACGGTATCAAGGTAAAAGATGTTGATAAAGATTTTGACGCCGTAGTAAAAAGGAGTCGGAATGTTGCTGATGGAATGAGCAAAGGAGTTCAATTCTTGATGAAGAAAAATAAAATTGATGTTCTTGAAGGTTTCGGAAAATTAAAATCTGGAAAGAAAATCGATGTAAAAGATAAAGATGGTAAAACTACCGAATATAGTGCAGACCATATTATTATTGCTACTGGCGCACGTTCTAGAGAATTACCAAGTCTTCCACAAGACGGGAAAAAAGTAATTGGCTACCGTGAAGCTATGACCTTACCTAAACAACCAAAGAAAATGATTGTGGTTGGTAGTGGAGCTATCGGAATTGAGTTTGCTTACTTTTACAACTCTATGGGAACCGAAGTTACTGTAGTAGAATACTTACCAAACATTGTTCCTGTTGAAGATGAAGACGTTTCTAAACAATTAGAACGTAGCTTTAAAAAAGCTGGAGTAAAAATTAAAACTTCTGCTGAAGTTACTAAAGTAGATACTTCTGGAAGTGGCGTAAAAGCTACAATTAAAACTAGCAAAGGAGAAGAAGTAATAGAAGCCGACATAGTATTATCTGCTGTAGGTATTAAAACAAATATCGAAAACATTGGATTAGAGGATGTAGGTATTGCTACCGACCGTGATAAAATCTTGGTTAACGATTATTACCAAACAAATATCCCAGGATATTATGCTATTGGTGATGTTACTCCTGGACAAGCATTGGCACACGTTGCTTCTGCTGAAGGAATTCTTTGTGTAGAAAAAATTGCTGGAATGCATGTAGAAGCTTTAGACTATGGAAATATTCCTGGTTGTACCTATGCTACCCCAGAAATTGCTTCTGTAGGATTAACTGAAAAACAAGCTAAGGAAAAAGGCTACGAACTTAAGATTGGTAAATTCCCTTTCTCAGCTAGTGGAAAAGCAAAAGCTTCTGGAACACCAGATGGTTTTGTAAAAGTTATTTTTGATGCAAAATATGGAGAATGGCTGGGCTGCCATATGATTGGAGCTGGAGTTACAGATATGATTGCTGAAGCGGTTGTTGCTAGAAAACTAGAAACTACTGGGCATGAAGTATTAAAAGCTGTTCACCCTCATCCAACTATGAGTGAGGCAGTAATGGAAGCAGTTGCCGATGCCTATGATGAAGTGATTCATTTATAATAAGAATATATTTTTTATTAAATCGCCATTTGAAAGTTTTCAAGTGGCGATTTTTTATTTCCTCTAAAGAGAAAATTAATCCCCTTCTACTACGCTTCTAGACATTAAAAGAAGTAACTCAATTTATGCCAATTTATACATTGAAGAATTGAACTACCCTTTCCCTAAAATCAAAACACATCAACGAAAACGTTGTAGCGTAAAATCGCAATTATAGAATAAATGTTAAATTATTTATGTAATACGTTGACTAGTAATTGCTAGGATTTTTCTTTATAAAAATGAGATTAAAATCTTTTTAATTAAGGATTTAATCTACATATATTTGCAACCAATTATTAAAATATAATGAATATGAAGAAATTATTTTTTTTGACTGTAGCTATGTTAGGTTTTATAACAACTACTTATGCACAAAAAATTAATTATGGTATTAAAGCTGGTACAAACTTTTCAAATATTAGTGGAGATACAGAAGTAGACAATTATAGAGTAGGTTTGTATGGAGGTCTTTTTGTTGAAGTTGGACTTACCGATAGAATCTCTATCCAACCAGAAGTTTTATATTCTTCTCAAGGAGCACATGAAACTTTTAAAACATTTGATGCTTCTGGAGTCTCTTCAGAAGAATATACATTAAGACTAGAGTACTTAAACGTTCCTGTTATGTTTAAATATAAAATTTACAATGGTTTAAATGTTCAAGTAGGTCCACAAGTTGGTTTTTTATTAAATGCAGATCAAAAAACTGAAGTTGGAAGTTATGGATATACGCTTTATGACGAAACAGAAAACATCAACGAATACATTACTGATGTAAACTTTGGAGTGAATTTTGGACTTGGTTATGAGTTTAACAACGGACTTTTCTTTGATGGACGTTACAATTTAGGTGCTATAAATATTGCGCAAGAGGATAATCTTTCTAAAGGAACAGAATTAAAAAATCATACTTTTCAAGTGGGAGTTGGTTACAAATTTTAATAAATCTATAAAACTTTTTTCAGCTTAATTAACACATTTTATTTATAGATTTTATTTATGCCTCGTAAGGATTCATCTTTACGGGGCATTTTGTTTATACGCTCTCATACATATAAATCGCAATACCAAAAAGAAGTATCCCATTTCAATTTGTCATCGGTTTGGAAACATTGATCTTCTTCATCTTCTGTAGATTGGTAGCTCCTTAAAACCTTTTCTCCAATTTTAAAATCTACTGGAGTTTTAAAAATAGGACCATCAAAAACAAACGTATGGAATTCGCCATTTTCACCACAAGGGTCTACTCCCCTTGGCAAATCTTCCAGAAACTGTTTATCTATAATCCTCCCCACAAAAGATTCATCAAGTAGTTTTGCATTTACACAAACTGTAATGGCTTTAAAACCTAAACTAATAAATTCTTCAAGAAGGTTCTTAGTATTTTCTTTCCATAGAGGAAATTCAGCTTGAATTCCAACTTCGTTTAATTTTTGCTCACGGTATTGTTTTAAATCTTCTAAAAAAATATCTCCAAAAACTGTGTGCGTAAATCCCTCAGACTTTAATTCATTCATGGCAGTTTTCATAGTTTCATCATAAGTAGCCATGGATACATTACCAGAAAGTGAAATTATTTTTAACGGAATTTCAATACTTTTTGCTTGCTTAAGCAGAAGCTCATTCCTAAGTCCGTGCATGGAAACTCGCTCCATATCAGAATTTACAGTAGTAACCAAAGCTGCAATATCAAATAATGGGTTTTGAAGGGTTTTATATAACGCTAAAGCACTGTCTTTTCCAGTACTCCAATTAAAATATGTTTTATTTGACATTGAATTATGATTGGTATAGAAAGTTACGATTTAAAAAAGATAAACAATTAAGAAAACTAGTCCTATTTTACATTCAAAAAGCTTTGTATTGCTAAGTCATAACTTTGCATTCCAAACCCAAGTATAACACCTTTAGCATTTGGAGATATGTACGATTGATGGCGGAACTCCTCTCTTCCAAAAGTATTGGAGATATGAACTTCTACAACAGGCGTAGTTATTCCTTTAATAGCATCTCCTATCCCGATGGAAGTATGCGTATATGCCCCAGCATTAAGAATTACTCCATCATAATCAAAGCCAACTTCATGCAATTTATTAATTAATTCGCCTTCTACGTTTGATTGATAATACTCAATAGTAATATTTTTAAATTTTTGCTGAAGTAAATTTAAATAGTCTTCAAAAGTTTGCGATCCATAAATTTCAGGTTCACGTTTACCAAGAAGATTTAAATTAGGCCCGTTGATGATGATAAGTTTCATACAAATATATTGACGTTAAATAGTTTATTTTCAGTTTTTTATAAAATTAAGTAAAGAATCACTACCGCTCATAAACCTTCCTTTATTCATTTCCTTTTGAGAGGGCAATTATTTTGTCCATAATAAATCCCTCAATGAGGGTTTGATTTATTAGTCTTTTCAGTAAAAGTAAAGAAATAATCATAAAAAAACGGAAGCAAAATACTCTCATATTTTTAACATACATTCTTTATACATTCATTAGAAAAAATACCCTACAGAAAACATCATGGTAACATTTCTAAGCTTACTATCTGGAACAATACTTGTAAGCTTACGTATATTCTATTATCAAACGTATACCCAATCCCAGAATTCAGTCCTATTTTTTTTATTTTGAATTTATTGTTGTCCGATAAAAGTTAACGGAATTTATTGAACTCCACTTATATCAAGGTTCAAATAGGGTTTTCAAAATAGACCCCTTGCTATTAATAAAAATAAATAAAAGGAGAATTTTTGAAATGTTATTTCTTTAAACCACTTATTTTATGATATTTAAGATTTAGTCTTTGTTCTTTTTTCTTGCAGCGAAGCGGTCTTGTATTTTTACTCGGACATTAATGTTTTGAATTATTAAATATGAATTATTTATTATTAATTTCACAGTATGAAATGGAGTCATTCACTTATAGATTATCAAAATTATTTAAGGATAGAAAGAGGGCTCTCCAAAAATTCTGTAGAGAACTATTGTTTAGATATTAAAAAATTAATTCGCTATTTAGAGCTTCACCAAATTGAAGTTTCTCCTATTAAAATTTCTTCACAAACACTACAAGATTTTATTTATCAAACGGCTAAGACAATAAATCCACGTTCTCAAGCACGACTCATATCTGGATTAAAAAGCTTTTTTAATTATTTAATTTTTGAAGATTACAGACCAGACAACCCAATGGAACTGATAGAATCTCCAAAAACTGGTCGTAAACTTCCAGACACGTTAGCAATTGAAGAAATAGATCAAATTATTGCAACCTTGGATTTAAGCACTCCAGAAGGCGAACGAAATCGAACCATGCTTGAAACGCTTTATAGTTGCGGACTTCGAGTTTCTGAACTTGTAACCCTCAAAATTTCTGATTTGTTTTTTGAAGAAGGTTTTATAAAAGTAAGCGGAAAAGGAGATAAGCAACGTTTTGTACCTGTAGCTCCTTCAACCATTAAATATATTACTATTTACATTTCTGAAATTAGGCCTCATGTAAATGTTCAAAAAAATTATGAAGACTTTGTTTTCCTCAATAGAAGAGGCAAAAATCTTACACGAGCTATGGTATTTACTGTTATTAAAAAGGCTACTGAAAAAGCAGGAATTAAAAAAAATATTAGTCCGCATACCTTCCGGCATTCTTTTGCCACCCATCTCTTACAAGGTGGTGCCGATTTACGTGCTATTCAACAAATGCTAGGTCATGAAAGTATAACAACTACAGAAGTATATATGCATTTGGACAGGAATGACCTTGCTAAGACTATTAAAAAACACCATCCGAGAAACGATTTTTAACTTTTTGTTATTGTAAATTCTGTAATATTATTGAGAACTTTATGTGTTGTTTGAAACAAATGAGAGTTCATCTCAATGTAAAGCCCTTTGATAAACATAGGCACGCATAGAAAACTTAAGCTTTAATAAGGGATTAGAAGTAGTTAGTATATAAAAAACTAAAAAATAAGCCATGAAATTTTACACATTAAAAAATGACCTTAATCTTCCTGCTATCGGACTTGGAACATGGAAGTCGGAACCTGGAAAAGTAGGCAATGCTGTTATAGAAGCTATTAAAGCTGGTTACCGCCATATAGATTGTGCTGCAGTTTATGGAAATGAAGCAGAAGTTGGGGAGGCACTTAAAACTGCATTTGCCCAAGGCTTGGTTGAAAGAGAAGATCTATGGATTACCTCTAAACTATGGAATAATGCACATGAAAGTGATAAAGTCCTTCCTGCATTACAAAAAACCTTGGCCGATTTACAGTTAAAGTATCTCGACTTATACCTTATACATTGGCCAGTTGCTTTTAAAGCTGATGTTGGTTTTGCTAGCAAAGCAGATGAGTTTTTAAGTCCTGAAGAAGCTCCTATAATAAATACATGGAAAAAGATGGAAGAAGCCTACAACAAAGGGCTTGTAAAAAGTATTGGAGTTTCAAATTTCAGCTTAAAAAAATTAAAAGATCTTTTAGTAGATGCTACTCATCCCCCAGAAGTAAACCAAGTAGAATTACACCCTTTATTACAACAAAAAGAGCTTTTAGAGTTTTGCGATACTAATTCCATTATCTTAACTGGTTATTCTCCGTTAGGCTCTGGAGACCGATCTCAAGACATGAAAAAAGAAGACGAACCTAGTTTGTTGGAAAATAAAGTTATTACAGAAATAGCTAAAAAACATAATTGCTCTCCTGCGCAAGTATTGTTAGCATGGCATCTTAGTTGTGGAACAGCTGTGATTCCTAAATCGACTAACCCAAAAAGAATAAAAGAAAATTTAGAAAGCTATGATGTTTCTTTAACCAATGAAGACCTTTTAAAAATTAAATCTTTAGATAAAGGTTACCGTTATGTAGATGCTAAGTTTTTTGAAGTTCCTGGCGGTCCTTATAAAAATATCTATGATGAATAAACTTCGACAAGCTCAGTTTGACAGACTTCTTTGACAAGTTCAGTTCGACAAGTTTTACAAGCTTAATTTGACAGCCTCTATTTGACAAACTCGGTTTTACAAGCTTAATTTGACAGACTCCTTTGTCAAGACTAATTTTATAAGCTTAGTTTTGACTTCTACAAATTATTTTTTAGACAGCCACTTATAATTTATGACATTTCTATATCCTTAGGTTTATTGTCTAGCTCACGCAACAATGCTGCACGTTGTTTTTTGTAAGGTCTAATAATTAAACGAGCTTCTCTATCAAAACGGATGTAATTATACACCCAATTTGTAAAAACTACTACTCTATTTCTAAAACCTATCAGAAAAAATAAATGAACAAACATCCAAACAAACCAAGCAAACATTCCTTGGAACTTATATTTTGGCATGTCTACCACTGCTTTATTCCTACCAACAGTTGCCATGGTTCCTTTATCTTTGTAGGTAAAAGGCTTCATGGATTTATTTGCTTCTATAAAATTTACTAGATTCTCTCCTAGATGTTTTCCTTGCTGAATTGCTACTTGTGCTACCATAGGATGTCCATGCGGATAGGCTTCAGAAGTCATACATGCCACATCTCCAATAGCAAAAATAGTATCGTACCCTTCCACTTTATTAAAATTATTTACTTTAAACCGATTGCTAAATGTTATACAATCTTTAGCATCTATTCCTTTAACAGTTTCCCCTTTAACACCAGCTGCCCATATAAGGGTTGCGGTATTAAAATTTAAATCGGTATTTGTTGTTACAAGGTCTCCATCATATCCAGTAACGCGTGTATTTTTCCAAATATTAACTCCTAATTCTTCTAAATAATCTTCAGCTTTTTTAGAAGCTTGACTACTCATTCCTTTTAGAATCATATCGCCAGATTGAACAATATTAATCTGCGCCCTTCTCGTGTCGAGGTCTGGATAATCTTTTGGTAGAATTCCTCTTTTTATTTCGGCTAAAGCTCCTGCTAGTTCAACTCCTGTAGGACCAGCGCCCACTATAACAAAATTCATTAAGGCATCTTGTCGGTCTATGCTATCTGTAAGTAAAGCCTCTTCAAAATTTTCAAGAATTAAACTTCTTAGATTTAATGCTTCAGGAACTGTTTTCATAATCATACTATTGGCTTCAATCTCTTTATTTCCGAAGAAATTTGTAGAAGAACCCGTTGCCAATACCAAATAATTATATTTAAGCGGACCAATATCGGTATGAATTGTATTTTCTGCTGCGTCTACAGTTTCAACATTTGCCAATCGGAAATAAAAATTAGGGTATTTAGAAAGAATCTTCCGAATTGGATACGCTATAGAATCTGGCTCTAAACCGCCAGTAGAGACTTGATATAATAAAGGTTGAAACGTATGGTAATTATGTTTGTCTAGAAGTACTACCTGCATTTCCTGCTTTGCTAGTTTTTTTGCTAAAGCAACACCTCCAAAACCTCCGCCAATAATAACTACTCTTGGGTAGCTAGTTTGTGGTATATTCATATACAATTGTTTATAAAACGCAATCAAACTTTCTTCTTATCTCCTACAAAATGCATGAAATTATCTTACATTTCAGTTGAAAATCAAAAAGCTTGAATGAGTTGATTCTCAAATTTAAAGTTATTCTTTGAGAAAAATGAATCTGTTAGCGCTTTTTAAAAGCGAATATTAATCTTTCTAAGATAAACTTGTAACAAACTAGTATCTTTAGCTACTAATAATACACTAACTAATCCCTTTGTGACGAAAGAGCTTGAACATAAATTTATTATTGAACTTGAGGAAAATCAGAATATCGTACATAAAATATGTAAGATTTATACTGATAATACTGATGCTCACAACGATTTATTTCAGGAGATAACCATACAGTTATGGAAGGCATATCCAAAATTTAGAGGCGATGCTAAGTTTAGCACATGGATGTACAGAATTGCACTTAACACAGCTATTACGCTTTACCGAAAATCAAAACGGCAAATCCGAACACAAGATTTTGACTCGGTATTATATAAAGTAAAAGCCACAACTTATGATGATACAGAAGAACAACAGCTTAAATTAATGTACGACGCTATTAAGCAATTAAACGACATTGAAAAAGCATTAGTGTTTTTGTATTTAGAAGATAAAAATTACAAAGAAATATCGGACACCATAGGTATTTCTGAAGTCAATGCAAGAGTGAAGATGAATAGAGTTAAAACAAAACTTAAAAATATTTTAAACCCCTAATGGACGAATTAGAATTTTTAAAAAAAGACTGGCAGAAAAAGGAAAAAGAGCTCCCTAAGCTTTCCTATGAAACTATATATGCCATGATGTTGAAGAAATCTTCATCATCTATAAAATGGATTTTCTATATCAGTTTAATAGAGTTAGGCTTCGGTATTCTAGTTGGTATATTTTATCATCCTTCTTTTGAAAAAGGAATTCCTTTGCCTTCAATAATAGACTATGTTACATATAGCTCTATGCTCGTTACCCTATATTTTATCTTTCGTTTTTATAAAAATTACAAAAGAGTTTCTACAACTTCTACGGTTAAAGGCTTATTAGAAAGTATTATAAAAGCCCGTAGAACTGTTCGTCAATATATCATTTTTAACCTAACTTTTGCAGGAGTTTTAATGATAACTTGTATTATTTATATTTATGTAATGCAGCAAGGAGGATGGAATTCTTTTGTTGCCAATGCGGACATAAAAGATTACTTAATAATTTTTGGAGTTTCCATTATTAGCACCGTAATTATTATTGGATTTTTCTTAGGAATCTACTATTTACTTTATGGAATTTTAATGAGAAGGTTAAAAAGAAACTATAACGAACTCAAAAAAATGGAAGTTTAATTATGAAATAAGCAAAGAGAATCTAATTTGATAATTATTATACTTTAGAAGCGAAAATGTGGCTATCTAAAAAGCATTTTTCAGTTATCAAACCAAGCTTATCGAAGTTTTAAACAACTAACACACAAAACCATCCTTCAGCAAGAGCTAGCATAGGAACTCTGGTTAGCTAAGGAAAGTTATAAAACCCAAAAAAACCTACAAAATTGTAAGGTTTTAAAGCATGTTTTTAATTCTATAAAGCTTCTACATAAATAATCTACTTACTCGGGGCGAGCATAGGAAATATTCAAAGCAAACAAATTTAACTCATTTCGATACAGAGTCCTTTGGTAAACTAAGGACAGACTTTTGGGAAATTAGCCCCTTATGAAGATTAAAATACTAAATACCCGCTACTGAGTAAATTACAACAAAAACAAGTGTAAGTAGGATAAACCATACTCAATATGTAAAAAAATAAATCTTTCTAGATAACTTGTTACTTTTTCAGGTTGTATTTAACATCAGAATAATACAAACTAATTATTTTTTATATTAAATTTGAGGTTGATACAAGTCCCCGAATGAATTACCGACTATTTATAACATTATTTTGTTTATTAATTTGCTCTGTCAGTTTTTGTCAGAAGCAAAATATAGATAGTCTATATAAAATAGTTGCGCAACAAAAAAAACTTCCTTTAGCGCAAAAAAAAGATACATCCTACATAAATCTTCTTAACAGATATGTACTTAGCAACTATTATATTAGCAATGATACTATAAAACATTATGCAGAAGAAAGCTTAAAATTATCTGAGGCTATTGATTATAAAAGTGGAGAAATTGAATCTTTAATAAATTTAGGATTTTATGAAAGTGAAATCGGAAATTATAAAGAAGCTATTAAGTATGCGGAGCGAGCCCTTGAAAAAGCTATGGCTTTAAATCAGCTTAAAAATATACTAATAGCATACAGTAATTTAGCTACTTTTTATGAATATTCTGGAGATATAAAAAAATCTGTTGAAGCTAGTTTAAAAGGAATAAGCATGGGTGAGAATGAGGCTAAAAAAACAGAAACTGAACTTTTATATTTAGGTTTGATATATGAAAATTTAGGCATCACATATGGAATGCAGCAAGAGTTTAAAAAGGCTCTAGATTTTTTATACAAAGCACAAGAAATAAACAAACATACAAATAGTGAATTAGCAAGTGCACAAACGTTAAGTAATATTGCTAGCTTTCAGTTAAAAACCAAAGAATATCGAAAAGGTATAGAAAACATAGAAAAATCTATTCTTACTTTTAAGGAGTTGGGATTTGGAGATTGGTTGGCATATGCATTAAAAGTAAAAGGACAATTATATGTTGAAATAAATAAATACGAAGAAGCACTAGATATATTTATGCAATCGCTTTCTTTATACGAAAAAATTGAAGACAAGAGAGAGAAAACATCTTTGTTAAATGGAATTGCCAAGACCTACAATGGGATGCAAGAATATGATCTTGCAAAAATTTATGCTGAAGAAGGACTAAAATCTGCTAAAGAATTAAATTCTTTTGAAGATATTAAAGAGTGTTCCGAAACTCTTTATAAAGTATATAAAAGAAAGCTAGATTTTGAGCATGCATTATTTTATTACGAGCAATTTAAAAGTTACAATGACAGTATTTTTAACAATGAAAACACAAAGAGTATAGCTGCTCATGAAGCTCAAATGTCTTTCATTGCTATGGAAAATGAATTGAGATTAGACAATCAAAAGCAGCATAATAAACAACGCCTCTTTATGTATCTCTCCACAGGCGGGGTAATTATTTTATTAACCGTACTTTTCTTTACCCAGAGAAGTAGAAAAGTAGAGCGAAAATTAAATGGGTTACTGGCAAATAAGAATCACGAACTCAAAAAGAGAGAACAAGAGCTTCAGAGTCTCAATGAAACTAAGAATAAATTCTTTTCTGTAATTGCACACGATTTACGGGCTCCTATAGCCTCTCTAAACTCGCTTATTGATTTATTAAAAGACAATCAGATATCGCCGAAAGATTTTATGCAATTTGCTCCTAAACTAAGCGAGCAGGTAAAAAGCGTCTCTTTTACATTAAATAATTTATTGGTATGGGGACAAGCACAGATGAAAGGTGCTATTTCCAATCCTGTAGAAAGTAAATTGGGGGCTTTTGCAAAAGATTCCAGTTCATTATTAAAAGGATTGGCACATAAAAAAGATATTACTATTAATAATAAAATACCTGATGAAGCTAAAGTTTTTGTGGACGAAGATCAGGTAAATATGGTCTTTAGAAACCTTATTAATAACGCTATTAAATTTACACCTACAAATGGCATTATAGAGGTTTTAGCAACAGAAAATGATAGTTTTTGGCAAGTAGAAGTCAGAGATAGTGGTGTTGGGATCTCTCAAGAAGAAATAGACAGTATCTTATCCAATAAAACACAATTCAACTCTACCTACGGAACCGATAATGAAAAAGGAACCGGATTAGGACTTAATCTTTGTAAGGAAATGATTAAGAAGAATAAGGGCAAATTATGGATTGAATCTACAGTAAACAAAGGAACCAGCTTCTTTTTTACACTTCCTAAATTAAGTTAGTTTTTAGTAGGTTTAGGGTTTAGGGCACACTAAAAATTCTCAAAAAAATACAAAATGAACACTGAATACATTGTACTAAATACTGCTTACTACACTATTATTTTAAATGTTAAGTGTTGAATTTTGAATGATAAACCTGCCTACTGAACACCCTGCAAAATAACGTATGTTCGACATATGAATTATGAATATAAAAGAAAACTGACCTATTTAAAAAGTATTAAAAATCAAGGAAGCTGTATGGAATTATAGATAAAAAGCTGTCTGAGCGTAGCGAGTTCTTTTTATCTGTGGAGGGTGTTTCCGTAGATTTTCTCATACTTTAATCAGTCTTGACTTTTTTGTTTCGTTTTTGTGTCAAGACAAAAATGAAAATGTTGAATTATAAATGCAAAATTTTGAATGAAACTATATTGAAAAACTGAGCACTGCATACTGAGCACTGATTACTGAATCCTAAACACTGCACAGCTAATTCTTAATAACTCGACTACTTAAAATAGTACGTTCTTTGAGGAGGAGTAATATTAGGATGATAACTTACTCTTATCAAAAACTGTTTTCAATTTTACATCAAAGCTTTCATATATAGAATTCTGACTTTTATACTCAGGTACTAACTTTTTCATTGCTATAATCATAGAGTCTATTCTATTATTACGTGCATTAGAGACAATACTTGATATGCTTTCATCAACTAAGTTATAATTATCGGTATAAACCTTACCTATCATTATTTTTTCATGATGAGTCTGCATCGTTCTTTCTTTATCACTCAGAAGCTCTTCGAATAACTTTTCTCCTGGGCGTAGCCCCGTAATTTTAATTTTAATTTCCTTATCAGGGGTATAGCCAGCAAGTCGTATCATTTTCTTAGCTAAATCCAAAATCTTAACAGGATCTCCCATATCAAATAAAAAAATCTCTCCTCCTCTTCCCATTCTTCCAGCTTCTATTACCAACTGACAAGCTTCTGGGATAGTCATAAAATATCTAATAATTTCAGGGTGAGTAATTGTTACTGGACCACCTTTAGATATTTGCTCTTTAAACAAAGGAACTACAGAACCATTAGATCCTAAAACATTTCCAAAACGAGTAGTTATAAATTTTGTGCACTCAGGATTTTCTCTTTGTGCTTTATAATATAAAGATTGCACATACATTTCTGCAATCCTCTTAGATGCACCCATAATATTTGTTGGATTAACCGCCTTATCTGTAGAGATCATAACAAACTTTTCTGCTTGAAACTTTAAAGCAAGATCTGCTAAATGCTTCGTCCCTTCTATATTAACTAGAGCTGCTTCTGTAGGATTATTTTCAATAAGTGGCACATGTTTATATGCTGCTGCATGAAAAATTACATGAGGACGACAGCTTTTAAAAAAGCATGTAATTCTATCCTTATTACGAATATCTGCTAATACTACCTCTAATTTTAAATTTGGATGCTTATTAGCAAGTTCAAGGTGAACACTATGTAACGGTGTCTCTGCTTGATCTAATACATATAATTTTTCTGGATTAAAAAGAGCTATCTGTCTTGCAATTTCACTTCCAATAGACCCTGCTCCTCCAGTAATTAAAACTCGCTTGCCCTCAATATCTTTTAAAATTGAAGAGATATTTAAGTTAATTGCTTTTCTTGGCAATAAATCTTCTATTTGAATTGCTTCAATTTTACTGGAAACTTTTTCATCCTCAACATCAGAAACTAACGGAGCCATAAAGACACTCATATTGTTCTGAATACAATCTTCAACAATCTTATTTTTCTTTTTTAAAGAAATCGAATTATCTGTTAAAATGACACCTTGTGCTTTGTGAAATCTCATTAACACAGAGATACGTTTACTCAAATAGATTATAGGCTCCCCTAAAATTCTTTTATTTGTATTTTTCTTCTCATCTGTAATAAAACCCACTACATGAAATCTAGATGGACTTTCAGATTTTAATGCACTCGCAACAGATACTGCATTAGAATTAATACCATATATTAACACCTTAATGGAGTCCTTTTCTCTTATTGACTTAATAAAAAACTCAAAAAATTGTTTAGTTGCTATTCTAAATACAAATAATAATGAAAATGAAATTAAAAAATAAAGAATGAGAAAGGAACGAGGCATTAAATAAGCATTGGTTTTAAAATAAAAACCATAATTAACTGCCATTACTACTATAAAAGTAAAAATTGCAGCTAATAGAATTCTTATTGCATCTATAAATCCTGAATGTCTAATTAACCCTGCATAGGTTCTAAATATGATAAATGCAGAACTATTTACAATTAAGACGGTTAAAACTATTAGATTTAAATTGGATTGAATCTGAGTTAAAGGTTTATCCATCTGTGCAACGAGCATTGATAACACAAGTGCAACCAAGCATATACACACATCAATAAAAAACACTCCCCATCTGGGTAAAAAACCTAATTTAGATAAGTCTAGCTTATCTTTAATATTATAAGACATAATAAACCACAATTACGTGCTACGAATATACAACTTTTTCTACAACTCTCTGTATTCTTTCTCTTTCGTTATTAGTTAAGTTGGAATACAATAGTTATTGCTTTCGAATTCTATCTCCTTGCCCTTTTCCACTTACTGTAGCAAAAATATATTTAAAATAATTTGTTATCGTTAAACTTTTAAGCATCTCAGCATCTTTTTCTGCTAATACTTTTGGTGTAGACATATCAATTTTATTGATTTGGGAAAGACCTGTTATACCTGGAACCACATTATAAACTCCTCTTTTATCTCGCTCTTCTATTAATTCAACTTGATTAAATAAATTTGGTCGTGGTCCTACTAAACTCATATCTCCAATCAAAACATTAATTAATTGGGGAAGCTCATCTAGCTTAGATTTTCTTAGAAAACTACCAAACTTTGTAACTGATGACTGATTTGATAAATGGGTAGCAACCGATTTAGTATTCACATGCATTGTTCTAAATTTAATTAGTTTAAAAGGTTTTTTGAACCTCCCTACCCTTTCTTGTACAAAAATAGGAGAACCAGTATCTAAGAAGCCTATAAGATAAAGAATTAACAATATTGGAAAAAGAAACAGTAAGCCTAGAAATGCAAAGAAGAAGTCGAATATACGGGTCATAAAATAAGTATTATTACATTAAAATTTTTTGAGAATTTATTTTTCTCTTTTGAGAATTTTTAATGATTTTAATTCAATCCACTTGATTGTATTAAAAAACCAACTGTTATCAAGTAGTTCTTAGTATTAAGAAAAAAGTTTGAAAATAAAAACATAATTAAATCAAAAATTAGTTTAATCATTATAATTCAACATTAACTTATCAACAACCTTACTAGGAGTCCAATTCAATTCCTTTTTAGCTCTTGAACAGTCAAAAGTTAAGTCATTTGACATTTTTTTAATTTTGTTTGAATTTATAGGCAATATGGTTAATTTATCACCTATGAGTCCCAAATATTTAATCCCCCACGAAGGAAGGTTCAACACATTTTTCTTACCTAATTGTTTTGTAATAACGGCTTCTAACTCGTGAAATGTTGGGTCATAATCGTCTGTTAAATTATATATACCAGATTTCTCAAAATTATCGCCAATGAATTTAGCAATATCAGCTACCATTACCATACTTCTTCTTGCTCTACCTTTATTAACACTAAAGTAATAACCTTTTTTTATAGCTTTAATCATGGCTCCTAAATTCCCAGGTGGGTTATCTCCTACTATTAAGGGAAGTCTTAAAATTAATAAAGGAATTTTCTTTTTTTTAGACCATTTTCTAGTTATCTCCTCCGCTTCAATTTTACTCATAGCGTAGGGTGTGTCACCATTTAGAGGATAATTTTCTTTGATATTAGTCCCAGTTTCGAGACCATAAACTGCTACTGTACTAATAAATATAAATGACTTTATTTTTTTACCCTCTAGTGCTTTTAGTAAGTTTTTAGTACCAGTTACATTGATATCAAAAAATTCTAACTTTTGCTCTTCTGTTTTTGGAACTATATGAGCTTTACCAGCTGCGTGAATAACATAATCAATATCATTATCTAATTTTGGGCATTCACTTTTTAAATCTGATTTTATATCTGAATTTGTTCGGCTTAGACCTATAACAGAATGGTGTTTTTGTAAAAATTCTGAAATATTTCGTCCAAAAAAGCCGCTAGAGCCTGTTATTAAAATTTTGGCCATATTTAAGTTTCTTAAGATTAAGAATAAAATTCCCAATACTTTCCTTATTTTATATTTTTAAAAATTAACTTAGCAAAAAATTATATCCGTCAAGCAAGATAATAAACTATATAGTATTATTATTCACTTTTATTAAAACATCTAGCATTTTATTAGCTAAATATTTTTTATCAAAATATTTTTTTGCTACGATATATCCATTATACCCCATTAATCTACCTTCCTTAGGGTTATCTTTTAACCAAATTAGTTTATTTGCTAGTTGTTGTGGATCATTTGGGTCTAAAGTAAATCCTACAGAATTTTCTTCAATAAAGTTTTTCATCCAACCATTTGTGTTCTGAATTACTGGAACACCAGCAGCTAAAGATTCAAAAAATTTATTAGGTGACGAAGTATCTAAAACGGGGGAATCTTTAAGTGGAACTAGGGATACGAAAGAATTCTGAACATAAGATACTAAATCACTTTTAGGCATAAGATTCAGTCTAATGAAGTTTTCCACACCCTCATTCTTGGCTAATTCTTCAAGTTCCTCTCTCTGCTGCCCCTCTCCTATTAACAATATTTTAACATCACTCCTTTTCATTTTCTTTAATTCTTTAGCTGCGTTGTATAACCAATATGAGTTATTAACCATTCCTATATTTCCAGTATAAATAGCATATGTTTTAGAAGTTATTTTTTTTTCATCAAAACTCATTTTTGCCGAAAAAAGATCAATGTTTGCTGCATTGGTAACATCTATTATATTGTTGATGCTAAATCTATTCTTTATGTTTTCTGTCATACCCGGTGAGAGAGTTACAATGTAGTTCGATGAAACATAACATGTTCTTTCAAACCAATATCCTACTCTTTTTAATAATCCATTATTAATAATGCCTAACTCTATTGCACCTTCTGGCCACAAATCCCTAACCTCAAATATTAGTTTTCTTCCTCGAAAAAATTTAGCTATCAATCCTGGTATACCCATTGTAATTGGCCCAGATGAAGCTATTACAATATCTGCAGGTAATATAAGAGCGTATAATGATGATAATAAACTATATTGAATAAACGACCAAATCCTTTTTAATTTAGATTGTCTGTTATCTATATCTATGTTAAGAATTTTTATATGAATTCCATCAATATTTTGATCATCAACAAATTTATCAGTTTTTATATCTGATTTATTATATATAGCGGTTACAACGGTCACTTCATGCCCCTGTTCTATCCATTCTTTTGCAAATTCATAGACTCGTGTTCCCCAAGCCCCATTTGGCGTAGAGAAATATTGATAAAAATATAAAATTTTCATTCAGTTATATTTTTTTACAATTTATAAATTGAATTATAAGGTGTCTTGCTTGTTTAAATATCTGATTCTAGTATTTAAACTGTCATAAAATTCAACTAAAATCTTTCTAGTATTTTCCACTATATTAAATTCATTCGAAACTCCTATCTCTTCCATTTGTATTGATGATAAATACCCCTCAAATTCCAATATAACTCCATCAATAAAAACAGATTTATCATTAAGTAGTATTTTATTAATGCTTGGTGATATAATGAGATTAAAAACACCTGTAGATGAACCGATTCTATCCTCTATCACTAAAGAATCATTATCATCTATCATCCAGCTTCTTTCATGAGAACATCCAATATTATTGTATCCATCATGAATAGCCTTAATGATTTTTTTTTCATCTTTTAATATATTTACATTTGCTCTTTTACCGACTCTAAATGCTCCCCACACATCACTAGAATCCTTTCCTTGTACTGTAACTGTATTATGAGCTCTAGTTGATCTTTCGTAAGCACGTCTTGTATTATTCTCGTATGTTGAAACACCTGTATCAATAAATATTGGTGTTTTATTAACATGTAGAATAAAGCTCAATGAGTCAGCATGCGAATGCCCTGGTTGGTACGAAGGTGATATATGTCCTACATCCATCAACAATTCAAAACCATTAAACTCAAATTTCCTGTAACCACTTTCACTTAAAACGCCTTTATGTGCATTCAAACCTAATCTTTTTGCATAAGCAATTAACTCCTTGGAAGGGGGAGCTATACCAAAAGCACTATCATTAACATAAGGAATTTCTCCATTATCAAATGTTATGGATTGTAGCCATTCTAACATTCTTAAAGCAGTATCCTTTAACAATTGTTCTAATTCATCTTTCCATTTATTACTTATTATTAGATTATAGCATTCCAATATTCTAAATAATATAATTTGATGATACATTGGGCTTAATTCATAATGTCCGCCATCTTCTAATATTTGTTCTTTCAACTCTTTTTGAATTATTCTTTTTGCGTTTGAGTATAGCTTTTCATCTCTAAAATAAAAAGATCCAAATAATAGAGAAAAACCATTTTCTAATAAATGGTTTCCAAGTAAATGATACTCTAAATTATCAAGTAATCTTTGATAATCATTATATAAAAATCTATTAATTGCTTCTTCATTTATTTTTCTTTTAGAAATAAATTTAATCCAGTTTATTCCTCTTAAAGAAATAGTATATGGTTCCTTACCATCAATCCTTTCATTAGCTTTTTTTATGTAATCATATATTAAAAATTTACCTTCTTTAGAAGTAATATTCTCTTGATTAAGAAAGTCAAAGTAATTTAAATTATAAGTCCATAATTTACCATATTCAGTATGATTCCAATCAATACCTGAATTAAAGCAGTGGTTAATATTTAGAAACGAAAAACATGAATTTGTAAGATAACTGGTTTTATTATAAAGCACGTTTTCATACAAAACAGATTCAACACATAAAAATTCAGCATTATATGACTTTTTAAAAAATCTATTTCTTAGTCGGTAATAAAACTGATAATAAATCTGTTTAACCTTAAGATATTTGATTGTGTTAAATAACAACCCTAGCCTATATCTACCCATCTTCCTTCCTTAAGAGATTCTATTGCAGCAAATGAAGCTTTAGTTGTGTTAATAATTGAATTAAAAGGAATGATACCGTCACATCCTCCACTTTTTTGATGCTCTATTAATTCCTTAAATTGATTAAAGTGCCCTTTATCCTGTTTAGTCTTATAACTTGATTTACCTTTAAACCCGTATGCTTTAAGCTCTCTCCAATTATCCATCACTAATGTACGTTCTTGCGAATAAACTTCTATTCTTTCTTTTGAATAAGATTTACTTCCATTAGCAAAATAGTTAATCACAACATTTGATCCATTGGCATATCTCAACAGAATACTTGCATTATCTGTATTCTCTTGAACATCTAAACCCATCGCATTCATACATACAGAAACAACTTCACTACCACATAGAAAACTACATAAATCAATAAAATGACATGCCTCACCAATGATTCTACCACCACCTATTTCCATATCATGAACCCAAACATTCTGAGGAATAAATCCTGCATTCATTGTTGCTACAATATTGATAGGATTTGTATTATCTCCAATATAAGTTTTCATCTTTTTTGCCAGTGGGGCAAACCTTCGATTAAAACCGACTGTTACATTAAGATTCCTTTTTTTATATTCTTCTATAATCGCTTCAAGTTCATCAATATTAAGTGCTAAAGGCTTTTCTACAAATACATTTTTATTAGCTTTTAATATTTCTAAGACCATTGAAGCGTGCACATTATGCTGAGTCGTCACGATTACTATATCTACCTCCTTATCTTCTAATATATTAATGTAATTTGTTGTGGAATTTTCAATAGAATATTTTTTTGCTAAAACCGTTGAGGAAAGTCCTCCTGAACTAGCAATAAATTTAACTTCAGCTTTAAGCTTTTTAAGTTTAGGCAACATTGTTGAACTTGTGAAATTTCCAGCCCCAATTATCCCCAACACTCCTTTACTTCCATGAAAGGACTTTTTTTCAACTACAATATTATCTATATCAGAATTTGAATCTGTTGAATATTCTATAATCGAAGCTATTGATTTAGAATTACTCATATCACCATAAATCTTATTATATTCAGATAATTTATAGCGATCTGTTATTAAATCACTTACATTAAGCCCCCCCTTTTTAATTGCATTTAATATAGCTTCAAAGTTTCTGTTTTCAGTCCAACGTACATATCCTACAGGGTAATCTATCCCTTTTTGTTCATAAGACTCATCATACCTCCCAGGTCCATATGAACAAGATACTTGAAAGGAAAGTTCTTTTTCATAAAAATCAGCTCTACTAATATCAAGACCTATGACACCTACTAACACAACTCTACCTCTTTTACGGCTCATCTTAGCAGATTGCGAAATGATATCATTACTTTTATTAGAAGCAGTGATAATAACTCCATCAGCTCCAACACCATTTGTATATTCCTCAACAAATTTAACTTGATCTGTCCCATCTGCAGGGTTTATTGCCAACACTCCTTTATCTTTAGCTAGCTGAACTTTTACAGGATCATAATCAAACCCTAAAACATTACAACCATTAGCTATTAATAATTCGGCTGTAACCAAGCCTATCAAACCAAGCCCTACTACAACTATTGTTTCTCCAAATGTTGGTTTTAACAATCTAATTCCTTGTAATCCTATAGAACCTATTACCGTAAAAGCTGCTTCTTCATCAGATACTTCTTTTGGTATTTTAGCAACCAAATTTTTCGGCACTAAAACATATTCAGCATGATTCCCATTTGATACTACCCTATCACCTACTTTAAACTCTGTCACACCCTTTCCTACTTCCTTAACAACACCTACATTACAGTAACCTAGTGGTAAAGGTTGATTTAATTTGTTAAAAACTGCTTCCATTGTTGGTTTTAGACCGTCCGATTTGATTTTATCTAGAACCATCTTAACTTTATCGGGTTGTTGCCTAGCTTTTTGAATAAAGTTTGCTTTTCCAAACTCAACTAACATTTTTTCAGTTCCTAAAGAAACTAAACTTCTAGTAGTTCTAATCAAAACACAACCTGCCTTTACCTTTGGAACTGGAACTTCTTCTAAAATTGTATTTCCTTTATTTAAATCTTGTATTATTTGTTTCATTTAAATTCTTTTTATTTATAAAATTGTAATCAGGCAATGTAAAATAAATTTTTCCCTCCACAGAATTCTTCTCTTTTGGTAAATCAAGTCTAATTCCTAGGGTATATGGCCGAGAAAAGTATTTATTATTGATATATAAATATTGCCAACTTCCTTTATTTTTCATATCATATGTATCTACATAAGATGTATCTATTCTATCCCAACCATAAATATATGCTCTTTCTATATTAGACTCACATGAAACATAACACCAAATCCCAAAACTCACAAAGTCTTCTTTTCGATTAAAAGAATTATATATTTCAGGAGCCAAAAAATAACCATTTTTATAAGATCTGAAGCTTTCAAAATCTACTAAAAGCACACCTCCAGCTTCATTAACAAACTGTTCTTTATTCGGTAAATCCTTATATTTTATTTTAATGTAATCAGTGGTCATGTATGTACTAGGATTAGTAGAATCAAACTTCAGAAAACAATATTTAACAAACATCGAAACAAATAGTATCGCAACAAGCAATATTAAAAAAAAAATATTTTTTTTAATTCCATATGGGATTTCATCCAAATATATTGAATCGGAATAACCTTTAGAGGATATGAGTAAAAAAACCCATAATGAAAATGGAAAAACTCCAATATTTCTAACTAAAATGGATTCAATAAAAAAACTGAAACAAAAAACAAGAATAAAAACAATAAGATATATAGGTTTATCATTTTTATATAATGATATTATAAAAAATAAAAAAATAAAAGTCCAACAATACCAGATTGTAATAGAATTTGCAAATATTGATTATGTGCGTTAAATTTATTACTTAATTGGTAAAAATTATTATTTATTTTATAGGACTTTGTCAATTCATTATTAGCGTCACCTAAGCCTACTCCAACAAAAAAATTTTCAGAAATGATATCTATTGCATTCTCCCAAATCACTACTCTGTCATCTAGCTTCTCTATTGATATGTTATTTTTAAATAATTCAACAGTTAGTTTAGTTCTGGGATGAAAAGAAATCATCAAGTAAATAAATAATCCAGCCAAGATAATTCCTAAAATAACGAAATATTTATTGAAGTACTGTTTTAAATTAGCGAGTAATAAAAAGAATAAGATAATTATGTTCAAAAAAATTAATATTCTAGCACCAGACGAATAATTTAAATAAAATAAAAAAAATAGAAGAAAAATATTAGAAACTTTATTTAGTTTACTTTTAGAATAATAAATAGAGTTAAAAACATATGGAGTGATCATTAAAATTGACAATCCAACATACAGTCTATGCTCGAAAAAACTAAAAAAGTTAATCTGCGTAAAACCTTTAACTTGAGCAATTCCTAAATAATATTTAAAATGATAAAAATAAAATGTATAAGCAGAACTAATAATTACTAAAGTTATAAGCCCGTAATAGTTATATTTTAATGCCTTTTTAAAATCAAAAAAAAGATTTCCTGAGAACAATCCTATGAAAGAAATCAAAAACAAAGGAAGTATCTTTTCCAGCTGCTTAACACCATAGTGTTTATCCTCAGTATAAATCATACTTATTAAGGTAACAAGAATAAATGCAATAAGGTAAAAATAAGGTGATTTCTGTTTGAGATTTATCCTATACCTATATGTTTTATTGATCAAAATATTAATTAATGAAATAAAAATAAAAATATAGAATACAAAATTGAATATAGAAAAAAAAATACTAAATGCCCATAAACAGAAAACAATCTGATTTAATTTATTAATATTCTTTTTGGTAATTTTATCAAAAAAAAATTTGTTGATATAATTATGACTGTACACCGAATTCATTTATATTCAATAACTTTCTTATTCCTACTTCTCTTCTTTTAACAGAAAATAACCCGACCACTCTCTCTCGCGCTTTTATTTGATAATTTTGCATTAATTCTTCATTATGAACTAACTTCAAAATCCCCTCAGCAATAGTATTTGGATTGGTATCATCCAACATATACGCAGCATTACCTACAACATTTGGAACTTCACCGACTTTACTTGTAATTATAGGACATCCACAACTCATAGCCTCTGCTATAGCAACCCCAAATCCTTCATATCTTGAAGGTTGAAGATATATACTACATGAAGATAAAAATTTTATTTTTTGCTTTTCAGTAACATCCATGAAAATTTTCACCTCATCATTTAATTGATTCTCCTTAATAAAACGAATTAAATCATTGACAGCATCTCCTTCTCTTCCTACAATATTTAATTTAAATTTATGCCCTTCTTCTTTTAATATTTTAACTGCTCGTATTGTTTCAAAGACACATTTTCTTTTAAGATTATTTTGCTCCAACCAACTTATAGTTAGCAAAACATTAGGATTTCTTTCATGAGATGCTTTATACCTATCAATATAAACACCATGGGGAATATATGAAATATTTTTTTTTCTAAATTTATTCTTAAATATCAAATATTCTCTTTCAGAAACAAAAATGTTATTTGAAGCAAATTTCAAAGAAATCCATATTAAGATTTTTTGATAATACGGTCTTTTCTTGTAATCACTAGGAGAACCCGTGTCATAATTAAACGTACCTGTAATGATTACTTTCTTTCCTAATAGTTTACTTTTAATTACTGGGAATATAGCATATGACCACCACCAAATAAATATCACATCTGATTTATAATCTATTTCACTCCATTTTGTGGCTATAATCAAGTTTTTATCAATTTTTTTTAAAATATCTATATCTTGAACATAGAATAAGTTTTTCTCTAAAATTGTTTTATCCTTAGTTTTACAAAAAAAAGTTATTTTCAAAATATCTAATAATTTTTAATTAATTAACTCTTTAATATAAAAAGCGTTAATGTCTTTATTTAAATCCTTAATGGTTCTCAATGACTTCAGTTGCATCTGAATATTACCTCTAAGACAAATCAGTTCATTCTTATCAACCAATATCTTCGTGATGAATTGATTAAACTCTTCTTTATTATTAACTAAATAGCCATTTACGCCATTTTCAATTAAATAGGGCATTGCAGAATTATTAAAAGCTACTACTGGTAACCCATATTGCATTGCCTCAACAATAACCATCCCATATCCTTCATGAAGCGATGGGAAAACAAAAACACTAGAACTCTTATAAAAAGAATCTAATTTTTCATCTGATACTCTTCCATGAAAAATAATTTTATCTGATAGTTTATAATCTTCAATCATTTTTTTTAAAGATAAATAATAACTATCATTAGAGTCATATTTACCAATAATATTTAGTTTATAAGGTACTTTAATATCTTTTATAGATTCAATCAACAAGTGGAGTCCTTTTCTTTTTTCAATTGTTCCAACATAAAGTAATTTACTACTATTTAAAGGTTTTTTTTCAATATCATATCCTTTTTTTATAAAGCCAATTTCTAAAAGAAAAAGATTATTCCTTTTTAAGACGCTCTGAGTTAAGTCATAAACATATCTACTTGGGATTATTAAGCCACTAAATCTCTTTAAAAAGCCAACTTCAAGAAACTTATTTATTACTCTTTTAAACCCTACTAAAGTAAAATAATTATAATGATGATGAATAGCAAACATTGTGAGTTTTCTATTTAAAATATTTAAAAATGGTAACAATAAAAATAATCTTGGATATAGTCTGCTATTACAAATAAGAACATCAGCATCCATAAGCGTTTTTAATTTACTCAAGTATATTAAATTATATAATAAAGATATCTTACTATTATACTTTAGTCTCTCATCAACAATAATGTTAATATCATTTGAGGCTTCCTTCAATTCATTTAAAAAATGAATATCATATTTCTGTCCTCCAGTTAATGCCTTCTCTTTTATAGATAAAATTATTACTATATTTTTTTTCATTTGATTTTAAAGTTTCTCGCTTGTGTTTATAATAGAGCTAAAGCGTTCAAAAATAACAAACAAGACCCAGAAAGATATATCCATTGTAATCCACCCTCTATTTAAAATCCCATTACTTTCAAACAAACATCTAATAATTGATCCAACAAAAAAAGCCCAAATTAAATAATACAAGTTCTTATGAAGAATATTTCTTTTTATTCCATAAAAGTATTTCTTACCAATTTTAAATAGAATAAGAACTAAAAATATTATTCCAAAAACTCCTAATTCTGCTGAAGTTTCTATAAATAAATTATGTGAGCTCTGAATACCTACTTTTAAAATATCATCTTTTTGCCATTGACCAATTGGATAACTATTTACGTAGGCTGGACCAACATATTTTAAATTCCCTAAACCAATTCCAAAAAAAATATTATCACTTGTAATAT
This sequence comes from Galbibacter orientalis DSM 19592, assembly GCF_000260115.1. Taxonomy (GTDB): domain Bacteria; phylum Bacteroidota; class Bacteroidia; order Flavobacteriales; family Flavobacteriaceae; genus Galbibacter; species Galbibacter orientalis. The sequence continues at coordinate 2,234,839 of NZ_JH651379.1, forward strand.
CTAAACCAACATTATATAAAATATCCCTAGCAGACAAACCCCTTTCTAGTCTGAGACTTGACATTATTTTATCTTTAAAAAAATATAACATCCCTCCAGAAAACAAAAGCCCTGAAAGAATAGTTAATAAAACTTTCTTAGTTAATTTATATCGAAAATTATAAATCAAAACAAATGTTCCTAAAGCAAGCATACTAGCTCTTGATCCAGTCAGAATTAATGTAATAACCATCAATAAAATTGCATAAACATATATATTTTTTTTCTCAAGCAAATACAACAGAAAAGTAAATATTGATGCACAATAAAGTATAAACCCAGCACTATTAACATTAGAAAAAAATCCTCCAGACCTTATTATTCCTTCCGCTTCAATAACTACTTGACCAAAATAGCGACCATAAATTATCGAAAAAGACAAAGACAAGCCGCATAAAGTAAAAGCCTTTAGCGTTAAAATTAATTTATTATAATCATTTAACCAATGATAAAATGACGCTACCAAAAGAAAAAAAACAATAACACGTAATGAATAATATAAACTATTAAAAACATCAAAAGCTAACAATGAAGAAATAATACAAATTATAATATAAAAATATATTAAAACTACTTGAATATTTATTCTTAAATTAATCCTTTTTTTTGATAAAAAATATAATATAATAAATAAAGGAAAGATTAAAGAAATAAAATTCCTCATTAATGAATCCCAATACCCAGTAATTATAATAAAAAATAAAAAAAATGGAAAATAATATAAATCAACATATCTACTTAACTTCATCATCTAGTCAATTATTTCATATTAAATAAAGTTTTTCGACCTAACATAATAGCTGTAAAAATAATAATAACATTTAATGCAAAACTTATACTTGTAGAAAGTGTCAATCCATAATAATACCCCTTACTAACAAAATATTTACTTAGAAATAACTTTAAAATCACAGCAATTACAGTCGAAAACAATAACATCTTTTCTAAATGAAGCGCAAAACATAATTTTGCTAAAATTATATGTACAAAAACAAACGGTATTCCAAAAGATAATGCAAAGAGGTATAAATATGTTATTCTAGTTGCTTCATTAGTAAACACACCCCTTTCTAGAACTAATATAATAATTTCCTTTCCCCATATATAAAAAGCAAATGTAAAAAACAAACCTATGATAAATGAAAATAATAAACTTTTTTGTATAACATTCCTTAGGTAAGTAAATTTCTTCTCTTGAACAAATAATGATATTTTAGGAAAAAGAATTGTTCCAAGAGTAAGCCCTAAAAATGTTATTGGTAAGTTATTCAAAATACCTGCATAATACATCGCAGAAACATGTCCCATAGGAAGAGAAGATATAAAAGATCTATCAATTAAAGTGTAACTTTGCCCTAGGAATTCAATCAACAAAATCACAGCATATGAAGAAAAAAACATTCTTTGATACTCAACATTAAAAGAAAATAATTTTAACAATGATTTCTTTTTCAAATCAACAGCAAACAAAACTATTTGAAAAATTGAACCAATTAACAATCCATAAGCGAAAGTATATATACCATAATCCTCATAAAACACATATATCACTGCAATAACACTTGCATGAATTAGAAGTGGTAAAAAAGCTGGTAGCGCAAAACAATTTCTAGCATTATAAACAGCCTTTAGTATATTATAAAAAGCACTAAATAGTATATAAAACGAAAAAATAAAGTTTATTTTGTACACAAGTGACTTATAGTCAATAAATTCCTTCGATGCAAAATAATTAATATAAATAAGGAAACATATATTATATAAAATTATTATAATAACCACTAAAATTGCGTATGGCCAAAAAAATCTCTTCACAAAATCTTTATAAAAAATATAATCAGAATCTTCATTAAGATTTAATCTCGGAATTACAATATGGGGAAGAGCATAAAGCAGTAAGGTTACTATCATATTTGGTATTACAAAAACTGACAACAATACATCAAACTCTAGTGAAACCCCAATCTTAGACGCTATCAACATTTCCCTAATAAATCCAAATAATTTACTAAAAAAAGTAGCTATTAAGAGAATAATGAAATTTATCTTTAGATTACTCTTCACTTCTTAAAATACTAATCAACTATTATTGTTCATTATTCCACATAAATCCAACACAACTTTCCCTTCAGCTAATTTCAATTCTTTAAACTCATTATGAGCTACTAAAAAAACAACTATATCTGCTTTTTCAACTGCTTCTTTATAATCTGTAAGTTTAAAAACCTTATGTTCGGTTATATTTGGTTCTACAATAAAATATTCTTCATTATTTGCATTCTGTAACACTTTTTGAGCTATATATTTTGCAGGAGACTCTCTTAAATCGTCAATATTAGGTTTAAAAGCCAATCCCATCAATGCTATGTTAGGCTTTCTACCGTTTTTTAATTCAAACTCTAATTTAGCCGTTTGCACTTTTTCGGCACACCAAAAAGACTTATAATTATTAATTTCTCTAGCTTTACCAATAATTTGAGACTCCATTGGATAATCTGCAACTATAAAGTAAGGATCAACAGCAATACAATGTCCTCCTACACCGCAACCAGGTTGTAAGATATTTACTCTAGGATGTTTATTTGCAAGATTTATCAGCTCCCATACATTAATATCCGCTTTATCACAAATTATTGAAAGTTCATTTGCAAAAGCTATCTGAACGTCTCTAGAAGAATTTTCTACCAATTTACACATCTCAGCAGTACGCGCATTAGTTTTATGCAACTCACCCTTTATAAATTGCTTATAAAAATTTACTGCTTTTTCTGTAGATTCTTCATCTACTCCCCCTATAACTCTATCATTGTGAACTAACTCATACATAACATTTCCTGGAAGCACTCGCTCTGGGCAATATGCTATATAGAGTTTACCTTCTAATTCAGGGCGTTCAGAAAAAATCAATTGCATCATCTTTTCTGTAGTACCAATTGGAGATGTTGACTCAATAATATACAAATCTCCTTCTTTTAACAAAGGAAGAACAGCTTTTGTTGCTGCTTCTACAAACGAAATATCTGGTTCATTCTTTCCTTTAAAAGGAGTTGGAACTACCATTAGATAGGTACTTGCTTCTACAGGCTTTATATCCGCCCTAAGATATCCTTCTTGAACAGCATCTGCAACCGCTTTATCCAATTCAGGCTCTACAATATGTATTTTTCCTGCATTAATAGTCTCCACCACTTTAGGATTAACATCAACTCCGTGTACATATGTTTTGTTTTGAGCAATTAAAGCTGCGGTAGGCAGACCTATATAGCCCAATCCTACCATTACCACTTCTGGATTATTCATTAGATATTCCTTTTATATAATCAACTATTCTTTCGCATGCTTTCCCATCCCCATAAGGATTATGTAAAGCACTCATTTTCTTATAAGCATCATCATCATTTAACAACGAAGTCGCTTCATCAACTATTTTCTTTGGATCTGTTCCAACTAATAAAACTGTTCCTGCTTCTACAGCTTCTGGACGTTCAGTAGTATTTCGCATAACCAAAACAGGCTTCCCTAAACTAGGTGCTTCTTCTTGAACTCCTCCGCTATCCGTAATTATTAAGTACGATTTTTCCATTAACCATACAAATGCAGGATACGAAAGAGGCGCTATTAATTTAATATTATCTATCCCCGCCAACAAATCATACACTGGCTTTTGAACATTAGGATTTAAATGCACAGGGTATATTATCTGAGATTCAGGATGGTTCTTTGCTATTTCCTTTAAAGCTGCACATATATTTAAAAAACCTTGCCCATGATTTTCTCTTCTATGCCCAGTTACAAGTATTACTTTCTTATAATCATCTATTAACTTTTGCAACTCTACAACCTCATCATCAATAAAACTTGATGATTTTATTTTATTCACACTGAATAGTAGTGCATCAATTACCGTATTTCCAGTTACTAAAATTGAGTTTTCTCTCTTATTTTCTCTTAGTAAATTTTCTTTTGAAGTTTCAGTAGGAGAAAAATGATAATTAGAAACTACTCCAGTCACAGATCTATTCATTTCTTCTGGGAATGGAGATTGCATATCGAACGTACGAAGTCCTGCTTCTACATGACATACTTTGGCTCCTGCATAAAAAGCAGCTATGCTAGATGCCATAGTGGTAGTTGTATCTCCGTGCACGTATACATAATCTGGAGTAAACTCTTCTAAAACAGGTTTTAGGTTTGTTATAATGTCTGATGTAAGTGTGTATAAATTTTGATTGGGCTTCATCAAATTCAAATCAAAATTTGGTTCAATTTCAAAGAAATCAAGGACTTGATCTAACATCTCTCTGTGCTGGGCAGTGATACACACTTTAGTTTCAAAAACATCAGCTCTTTTTTGAAACTCTTTAACAAGCGGAGCCATTTTAATAGCTTCAGGGCGAGTTCCGAAAATAATTAGATTTCTAATCATTATAACCTATTTTGTAATTTATATAAATCCTTAACTAACTGCCCTTCTCCTTTAGGAAGAATCAATATAGTATCTTCTGCTTCTATTATGTTCAAATCATTTAGTCCAACCCCTATCACTCTCTTACTACTCAACGCACTGCAATTATTAACATCCACTCCTCCTATGCTTTTCACCAAAGAATTACTTCCAAAATCATTTTCCGTAAAATAATTTATCAAAGAATCAAAATTACCTAAATCATCCCATTTAAAACTAGAAGGAACTGTTTTTATTATATCACTTTTTTCAAAAACAGCATAATCAACACTATCCTCAGGAACTTCTTTCATTGAAACCTCATCTATTCCATTTCTATATGCTTTCAAAGATTTTTCATAAATCTCAGGACTATACTTTTTTATTTCCTCTAAAAATATCCCTGCCTTAAAACAAAACATTCCACTATTCCAGTAAAAGTTTCCGCTTTCTACAAACCCTTTCGCTGTTTTAGCATCTGGTTTTTCACGAAAGCTCAATACATTATTGCCTTGAAACTCTATATATCCGTATCCAGTTTCTGCATAAGAGGGCTTTATAGAAAAAGTAGTTAAAAAACCATCCTTTGCTAACCCTACAGCCTTGCTTACACATTCTTCATAAACCTCTTCATCTGCAATCATATGGTCACTAGGTGTCACAAAAAGAATATCATTTTCATCAACCGACAAAGCAGCTAATGTAATTGCAGGTGCTGTGTTTCTAGGTATTGGCTCCAAAACTTTATAATCAAACTCACTATTCAATTCGTTTATTTGTTCAAGAGCTATTTTATAATGATTCTCATTTGTCAAAATCATGTTTCTATCTACAAGACCTCTATTTCTCAATACTGTATGCTGAAATAAAGATTTTCCTCCAAAAATTTTTAAAAATTGCTTAGGATTATCAGGGGTAGATAAAGGCCATAATCTAGTCCCAAACCCACCACTTAATATTACATTAATGATTTTCGACATTCAATTCCTTTAAGATTTCTTTTACATTTTGCACAAAAATACAATAATTGGCTTTATCTCCAAGACTTTTAAGAATTAATACACTAACCTATAGAAGCACACTATACTTTGGTCTCTTTGCTTTGGTTATATATGAGTTATCACAAACAACTTCAACCTCTTCAATTTCATTCTGTTTCACTATTTTTTTTGCAAAATCAAACCAACTCAATATTTCTGTATCACAATAGTGTTTTATTCCATAAAGGGTGTTTATATCCTCCCCTGTCCCCTCCAAAGGAGGGGTGTTAATAGACTGCTGAAACCCAATCTGTTTCTTGCTATTCTCTATTAACATTAAGATATATTTTACTAAGTTTTCTGTATCTGTAGGGCAACCAATTTGGTTATCTACAACACGAATCTCTTGTCCTTCCTTTGCTTTCTCTACTATTGTTTTATAAAAATTCTTTCCAAACTCCTTACTATACAACCATGAAGTACGAATAATAAAATACGCTGTCAAGAGCTCTTGAATGCATTGCTCTCCCTTTAACTTTGACTTCCCATATTCATTAATAGGATTTGGTTTGTCGGTTACTGTATATGGTGTACCTTTCTCTCCATCAAAAACATAATCTGTAGAAATATGGATTAGTGTTGTTTGATACTCCTTACATGCTACTGCTATTTTTTTAACCCCTTCGGCATTTACCAAAAAAGCTTTTCCTGGTTCCTCTTCTGCTTTTTCTACATTGGTATAAGCTGCACAATTAATACAATAATCTGGTTGGTGTTTTTTAAATACTTCTGCTATTGAAGCCTCATTTGTAATATTTAATTCTTCTGAAGTACAAAAAATAAACACTGCATTTTCATATTCCTTTTTGTATTTCTGAATAGTAAGTCCTAACTGACCATTAGCTCCAGTTACTAATATAGTTACTTTTTTTTGCTCTTCGATGCTTCGACCTTGCTCAACACAAGCTTGCTCAGAGTGACATATTTCAGGTTTTAAATCGCTCATCATCAATCAAACTTTAAAATAGCTTCTTTAAAACTAGGCAATTGTCTGTCTTTTTCTGATAAGACAACTTCTGAACCTGGGATTTGCCAATCAATATTAAGGGTTTTGTCATTATAAATAATTCCTCCTTCAGCTTCCTTATTATAAAAATTGTCACATTTATAGAAAAACTCTGCTGTTTCACTTAGCGCTACAAAACCATGCGCAAATCCTCTTGGAATAAATAATTGCTTTTTATTTTCTGCGGAAAGCTCTAACACAACATGCTCCCCAAAAGTAGCTGAATCTTTACGGATGTCTACCGCTACATCGAGCACTTTCCCTTGTAAAACTCGTACTAATTTTGCTTGTGCGTATACACCAACTTGATAATGCAGCGCTCTTACCGCTCCTCTTTTTGATAAAGACTGATTGTCTTGCACAAAGTTAACCTCTTCTCCAATAGCCTCCTTAAACTGATTTTTATTAAAACTCTCGAAAAAGTACCCCCTCTCATCTTGAAAAAGACGAGGTTCTATAATAAAACAACCTTTTAATTTCGTTTCTGTAATCTTCATTTATTTTATTATCGGTTATGCTGTTCTTGTTCCATTTTTAGTTAAACTATTATGTTAGGATGAGCGTACTGAAACCTCCTAATCAACTACCTCGAGACAAGCTTACAAGGTATTTAAAAGAAAATAATTCAACTCATTTCGACGCAGAGCCCTTCAAGATACTCAGAACAGGCTCTGGGGAATAAAACCCTCAATGAGGGATTTAAACAAAACACTATTACCCCAAAATCCCTTCAATAAGCTGAGGACACTATTTAGAGTTTTAATGCTTTTTAGACAGTCACATTTATAGTAGTTCTAACTATATTAATATCCTTTATTATAATCTTTTTCTTTTGCGGGCCTTCCTTTTTCCATCCATGCTGGAGCTGCTTCTCCTTTTAAATAATGATTGAAAAACTGCATCATTCTAGTAGATAAATCTTTTCTATTTCCCCAACTATCTCCTTTTAAGTTATGAGGTTCGTTATTGTAAGAAAGCATCCAAACTGGCTTGTCTAATCTTCGTAACGCAACAAAAAACTCGATTCCTTGATACCACGGTACAGCACCATCATCATCGTTATGCATCATTAAAAGTGGCGTTGTAATATTTGGAGCTTTAAAAAGTGGGGAATTCTCTACGTATAAATCAAATTTATCCCAAAGGGTTCCGCCAATTCTACTTTGTGTATGCTCGTATTGAAACATTCTACTCATACCACTTCCCCAACGAATTCCTCCGTAAGCACTCGTCATGTTACTTACAGGCGCACCAGCCATTGCTGCTGCAAATTTATCAGTTTTAGTAATAATATAAGCTGTTTGATAACCTCCCCAGCTTTGCCCTTGTAATGCTAAATTATTGCTATCTATAAAGCTATATTTAGCCTCCATAGCTTCCACTCCACTTACTATACAGTTATAAGCACTTTCTCCTGGATGCCCTTCTTTATATATAATGTCTGGAACAAAAACCACATAATCGTTACTTGGGTAAAACACTTTATTAATGGTAGAACGACTAGGAGTCGGACTGTAAAAACGATGGTAGGTATCTGATAATCTTTCATAGAAATAAGACACCAATGGATATTTTTTATTGGGATCTAAATTTTCTGGAACGTACAATAAACCTTGTAATTCTACCCCATCATAATTAGTCCACTTCTCTAAAGTTACTTTTCCCCATTTATAGTTTTCTAACTGTTGTTGTCCGTTTGTTACTTGTACAGGATTTTTAAATGAAAGATCCGTTTTCCATAAATCGGGGTACAATGTATAAGCTTCTTTTGTATAAATTAAAGTTGTAGCATTTTTTGCTTTTAGCGGATATCCAAAACTAAAATCGTCTAAAACAAGAACTTCTGGAGCTTTCTCTTTTTGTAAATTTGTATACGCATATCCAGCTTTTTTGTCAGTTTCATTAAATACGGACAAAAGTGCCTTTTTAGTATCTATAAAATCTTCTTCTCTATCCAATTGCAGGTATCTATACTCTGTAGTATTTATCCTTCCGTTTTTTGTTACATTTTTTGGCTTGTCTTTTCCTGAAGGATCAATTTTCCAAATATCATATCGATCATAAATAAACACAGCTTCATCGTCTTCCGACCAACCTGCTACTCCGTATGGTCTTGGATCATTTGGAGAATCGTTTAGCTCATCATAAAAAGCAACTTCAATATTTTTGGTAAGCGGCAAATGCTTCTGAGTAGCTATATCAATAGAATAATACACACTATCTTTTCTGTTGTAATACACAGCATACTTTTGAGAAGGCCCTAACCAAATTCGGTTTTGCGCTTCCAACATTTTAGTTTTGGTTCCTTCTTCTGTATCTACTAAATAAAAATCGTTTAAAAATAAAGCCGACCAAGAAGAGGCTCTTTTGTACTTATCATCGGTACTACCGATAGCATATTTTGGTTTTCCATCTTCGTAAATTCTTAAATCTGGAACCAAAGTATCTGCTAACTGGACAGCCTTATTTTTCTCAAAATCATATACTGCTAAATACGTTTTTTTTTGGTCTTTCTTTACATTTAACTTCTGCATAGGTTGCAATTCGGTATCTGTCCAAGACCAAACATCCAATCGTTCTCTTTCCGCATTCAAAAGCGTATCTTTTTTATGGATAACCTTTGCTTCGGCAGTTCCAAAATACATTCGCTTACTGTCGTCAGAAAAATAAATATTTTGATTTTCTGAAGGAAGCCAACCTTTTGGCAATCCTTTTATACTAGCTTCATTAAAAGACTTTACATTATCTTGCTTTCCTACAAACAACTCATAGTTTTTAATATCGGTAGTGTCCTTAGAAAGTAAAAACGCCAAACGAGTTCCTTTTTTATCTAAAACTGTCTGTTTAATTATTCCTTCTGAAGAAAAAATAGTATCTGCTTTTTTAGTCTCCCCATCAAAATTTACTAAAGTAGAATGAGTCCCTATTGAATCTTTTTCTTCCTGACTAATTAATAATTTGTTAGCAGATTTTGACCAAGTATACGCTACTACATTTTTTAAAACAATACTGTCTTTTTCTAACGGATTAAAAACTACCAAAATGGTATCATTTTTAGTCTTTTCTTTCTTCTTTATTTTTTTATCAGAAGTAAGACTATCGTTTTCTACTGAAAGGGTATCTTTTATTGCCTTGACAATTGTTTTGTATGCTAACCAATTCCCTCCTTCTTCAGGAAGTTTAAAACCGTTATTATTAGCATATTTTATTGTTTTTTGAGATTGCAATAAATACACTCCTAAAGAATCTTTAAGCAGCTTGCTCTTTTTTGTTTTCTCGGTTTCTTCTTTTCGGCGGATATCTATAGGTGCTTTTATTTTAAAAGCAACAAAATTACTATTCCCATTTATAGTGGCATTATAACCTCTCGGAATAGAATCTGTTTTTCCTGTTTTTAGATTTGTAATTACCAGTGCTCCATCTCCCATTCCTGGGTTGTATTCGTACACTAAATAATTTCCATTTTCTGAAATTTCTCTATTATCTATTTGTTTCCAGGTATCAAAATCGGCAATTGTAATTGATTTTTTTTGTGCAGTGAGGGAAACAGTTAATAGGAATACTGATACTAAGGAGAGTAGGTTTTTTATCATGAAACTATTTTTTTTTAATACTTGAATAGCGCACAAGATACCTAAATTAGGAATAATGGTCAATCGTAAAAAAATAATTCCTAGTAGGTATTTTTATGAAATACTCATTAACATTTTTATCAAATCAACTTATTTGATAATTGGGAATTAATATTCCCATTGCCTTGTTTTATTAAGGTCTTCCATTTCTGCAATAGCTTGTTCTGGAATTACCTTTAAGAAAGAGGGATGCTGCTCAATTGCATATTCAATTTTTTCAACAATCTCATTTATAGATTCATTTTCATAATCTATTTCCAAAGGCTCTTTAATAACCATCGACTGAAGAATTCCTTTTTTCTTAACACGAAGTCCTTTTTTATCAAAAGACCTTCTAAATCCGTCTATAACAACAGGAATTACAATAGGTTTATATTGTTTTATAATATGTGCAGTTCCCTTCCGAATGGGTTTCCAAGGTTTTGTAGTTCCTTGCGGGAAGGTTATTACCCAGCCATCGTCTAAGGCTTTTTTTATATTAGAAATATCACTAAACTTTACCTGTCTGTTTACCTCTTTCCCATCTGCTCTCCAAGTACGTTCAATACTTATGGATCCTGCATATGCCAATATTTTTGGTAGAAATCCAGATTTCATGGTTTCTTTTGCTGCCACATAATAAATATTCAATTTAGGCTGCCACAAATAAGTAACATCCTTTATAGAATCTCCACGACCGCTCAAGCTTGCATTAAAAACATGAAACATTGCTACAACATCTGCAAAGTATGTTTGATGATTCGAAATAAATAAAACCCCTGTTTCAGGAAGATTTTTAATAATTTCCGACCCTTCAATTTGCAACTCATTAAACCCACGATAACGACGGTGGGTTAATAAACCTGCAATACGAATAAGCCATTTTTTTAAAAATAATATATGTCCGAAAGGATTTTTCTTAAACAATCCCATTACTAATATTTATATGCTAGTGTTAACAAAGTTTCAAAAATACAAAATCTTAACCTTAGATTAGCTTTTTAAACATTTCTTTAACCTCATTAAGCATCATTGCAGTAGCACCCCATACCGTATAATTGTTTAATTTAAAGGCAGGTACGTTTATATTTTTAGCATAAGAAGTGGTTAAATTTTCTTCAAAAAGAGCCTTATCATTCATAAAGTCAGAAAATGAAACTTCAATAATCTCTTCTACCTCATCTTCTTGTAATGTAAATTCTAATTTTTCTCTAGAAATCCCCACAAATGGTTGTACTAAAAAATTACTTGGAGGGATATATATTTCTGACATTCTCTTAATCAACTCTATTTTATTTGGAGATACTCCTACTTCTTCCCAAGTTTCTCTTAATGCAGTTTCTTCTATATTTTTATCTGAAAGCTCTACTTTTCCTCCTGGAAAACCTACTTGATTAGAATGTACACCATTATAGGTTTTCCGAAGAATTAATAAAAGTCTAGTTTTTAACGCATCATCTGGATAAAAAAGACTTACAACTCCTGCTCTTCTCGGGTTTTTATCTTCAATATTTATAGTATCTAATGTCTCCATTCTAGTTAAAGGAGCCATTTTATAATGAGATTCTTGCCCTGGTAGTGGCAGATTTTTTATTTTTGGAACTAAATCGTAAAAATCAGCAAATTTCATATGCAATATTATACAGTTCGAGCATTTACAATAATACTATTATTTATTTTATCTAGTTGTGGAGATTCAGCAAAAAAAACTAAGAGCTCTTCAGCAGAAAAAGTCAAAGATACCACTGTAATAGATTCAGCAAAAATAAAAGAAACGCAACAAAAAAAAGAAGAAGAAAAGCCATTTGTACTGACAGAAGATAATGCTATTCCATTTTTCTTTGAATATCAAAAAGAACATACAGAACATATAGTTAAAATAAACACTTCTATAGGAAGTTTTGTTGTGGATTTATATAACCAAACGCCCTACCACAGAGCTAATTTTATTTATCTAACCAAGAAAAAATATTTTAATAATACCTATTTCCACCGTGTAGTTAAGAATTTTATTATTCAAGGAGGAAATACAGATATGATGTCTACCGCTAAAAAAAGAGATAGCATTGGGTTTTATTTGCTTCCTCCAGATACTAAAAAGGGACTAAAACACAACCGCGGAGTTATGTCTATGCCTAGTAGTGATGATGTTGCAAACCCACATAAACTAGCATCTCCATTTGAGTTTTTTATAGTTACTGCTAAGAATGGGGCACACCATTTAGATGGTAAATATACTGCTTTCGGAAGGGTAATCTCTGGAATGGATGTTGTAGATAAAATTAATAATGTCCCTGCTGGAAAAGACGAATGGCCTCTAAAAAATGTACTTATTAAATCGGTTGAAATTTTGGAATAAGCTGCCTCGATATAAGCACACAAAGTATTTTAAAAAAAGCATTGTAGTTTTGAGAAAGCCTCGGAGCATTTATACCTCGATACCCGTTCAAGCATAGTCGGGTAAACAAATCCTTTTGGTATTCAAATAAAATACATTTATTTTTTATAAACGGTAGGCAATTCTAATTTGTATTTAACTGCTAACAAACGCACCACAATTACAACAATAATTGGAATGGCAAAAACAATATTACTTTTAATATCAAAAAGTGTCAATATAAAATAACTTACTCCACCAAGAATACATGCGGTGGCATAGATTTCTTTTCTAAATATAACGGGAATTTCATTACAAAGTATGTCTCTTAATACTCCTCCAAAACATGCACTTATTGTTCCTAAAGCAATGCACATAATTGGATGAAGACCAGCTGCTACACCTTTTTCAACACCTACAACTGTATACAAACCAATTCCAATAGTATCAAATAAAAAAAGAGAAAGATTAAAATATTTTAATTTACTTCTAAAAATTATAGCTAATATAACGGTTCCTATAACTACAAACATATAGGTGGTATTAATTAACCATGTTACAGGAGAAATTCCTAATAATACATCTCGAATAGTTCCGCCACCTAGTGCTGTTACAAAACCTATAATAAAAATCCCAAAGGGATCCAGTCGCTTATTCATGGCTACCATAACTCCTGATATTGCAAAAGCAACTGTTCCTAATAAATCTATTAAATAATAAAACATTACATGTGTTGGGTAAAGTAGTTATAATCTTTTAAAACAGTTTTCACAAAGGCATGGGTATTATTGTGAACGGATTGTATGCCTGTTACTTCTTCTATCTTACTTTTTAGCTTTAGCATAGTTTGATGGTCGGATGCCTTTCTAGCTACTTCATAAGTTTCTTTTATAATCCTAGCATCATTGTCGGATAACTTAATAACCATTGGATATGTTGGTTTATAGTCTTCTGATAAATTTTCTAAAATAGTATGATTAATAGTTACCTTATTTTTTAAGGTAATTACAGAAGTACCCGCAGTAATATCTCCCAATCGCTGACTCTTATCACTTACAATTATAGAAATCAATCCTATAATTCCACTCATCATATTAATATCTATAATCCTAAAAAACCATCGCACTACATAATCTGGAAAAGATGCTTGATATCCATCTATTTTTACCACTTTTATTTTTAAGGCTCTCTTTCCTATAGTTTGACCTTCTAATAACGATTCAAAAAGTAAGGTATAAAATACTACAGGAAGTAAAAACAATAATATAATTGCCATTTGCGACCAATCGTCCATAGTCTGCATTATTTCCCACAACCCTGATAAATGAAAAATAAAATAAGCTATGGTAGAAACATAGGCTATTTTAATAAGAAAGTCTGTTGCATATGCCAGAATTCGTTCTCCCACCGATGCTGCTGTAAACATTATGTTTACATTTTGTGTTGTGTTAATTTGTAACTCTGACATTTTCTTACTTAATTTAAACTTTTTATTCTACATGAGAGAAGTTGCATTTATCAAACAAAATAAAGAAAAATGGCTCAATTTTGAAAAGGCTATTTTCCATAATCAATTTAAAGATCCAGACGACCTTGCTTCTCAGTACATTCATTTAATTAATGATTTGTCTTTTGCGCAAACCTATTACCCCAAAAGTAAAATAATAAACTATTTAAATCAGCTTGCTGCAAAAGCATTTCAAAAAATATATCGGACAAAAAGGCAAGATACTAATAGAATTTTATCTTTTTGGAAAACAGAAGCTCCTCTTATAGTATTTCAATACCGAAGATATATTGCTTACGCTTTTATTATTTTTTTCTGTTTTGTTACTATCGGAGTTATTTCCGCAGCAAACGACACTACTTTTGTTAGACTTATTTTAGGAGAAGATTATGTAAATAGAACTCTAGAGAACATTCAAAAAGGAGATCCTGTTGCTATTTATAAAACTGGAAGTAATTGGGGTGGGTTTTTAGCTATTACATTTAACAACCTCTTTGTTGGTATAAAATCTTTTATTTATGGCATTTTTGGGGGTTTAGGAACAGGGTTTGTACTCATGCAAAATGGAATTATGTTGGGCGCATTTCAATATATGTTTCAGCAAGAAGGTGTTTTCTGGGAGAGTGTACGTGGTATTTGGATCCACGGAGCTATGGAAATTTTTGCAATTGTAATTGAAGGAGCTGCAGGCTTACTTCTAGGCGCTAGTATTTTGTTTCCAAAAACTTTTACCAGAATAGAATCTTTTAAAATTGGAGTGAAAGATGGAGTGAAAATTTTAATAAGCACCTTCCCTTTTACCATTGCGGCTGGTTTTTTGGAGGGTTTTGTAACTCGCTATTCTAATGCTATGCCACATTTTCTCTCTGTAGGAATTATATTAATTACTTTGAGTATTATTTCTTATTACTTTTTAATTTACCCAACTATTGTTTTTAAAAAAATAACCAAAAATTATGCAGCTCTATAAATCCAGATCTTTTGGAGACTTTTTTTCTGATACATTTACTTTTCTAAAAGAAAACGGAAAACACTTTTATAAAAACTACTTTATCATCAATGGGATCTTTATTATTCCATTAATGGTAATGATATTTTTCTTTTTCCGCTTTTATAACAATATAATATTCTCAGATTTTACAACTGGCTCTGGAGATCCTTTTACCAATTATATCGATGAAAATATAGGCACTGTTTTAATATTTGGTTCTTTATTTTTTATACTTGGACTCTTACTAGGAGTTATTAATTATGCATATGCTCCAATTTATTTTCTTCTATTTGAAAAGCACGGCGGCAAGAATTTTACTAAAAATGATCTTATAAATGAATTAAAAACACAGTTAGGAAAGATTTTTATCTTTTTATTAGCAGGGTTTTTAATTGCAATTCCTACATTTATAGCAACCTTAATTATTTGTGGGATTCTAGCCGTAACTATTATAGGAATTCCATTACTTTTAATTGTTTTTGCATGGCTAGCTCAGTTTTACTTTATAGCTTTTATAGCCTATTTACAAACAGACAAAGGAGTTTTTGATTGTTTCTCGTACAGTTTTAATCTTTCCTTCAAAAAGTTTTGGTCTGCAAATGGTTGTGTAGCATTATTTTATATAATTATTCAAACAGTACAAACTATCATAACAATAATTCCTTATAGCTTTTTAATTGGCTCCTTTGTTTTAGGTGCTGAAAACGGTTCTAACACAAACGAACAAACACTAACTGCAATTACTTTAATGACAATTACCTATATGGTTGCCTTCTTTATAAATCTAATAATGGTTACTGTTTTACAAATGAATGAAAGCATTATCTACTTTAGCTTAAAAGAAGAAACCGAAAACATTAATACAAAAAGTGTGATAGACGAAATAGGAAGTTATTAATATGCGATTAAAACGATTACTCTTTTTTTTATTATTTCTCACGCTTACTTTTAGTTTTGGACAAACAGCTGCCAATAAAAAGAGTATTGGAGACACACTTACTATTGATAGAAATTCCGCTATAGAAAAGCGTAGTTATACAGAAGATTTTAAAGACAATTATACTGCTGAAAAATATCAATATGAAGTGGATGCCGCGCCAAATGGTTGGTTTTCTAGACTGAAACAATGGTTTAAAGACCTTTTTATAAAGTTATTTCAGCTAAACAATGATGTCGAAGCAAATAAATTAATAGATATTATTTCTCGGATTGTCTATTTACTCATTATTATTGTTGTAATCTACATCATTGTAAAAGCTATTTTAAATAAAGAAGGAAGATGGATTTTTGGTCGCTATTCTGATAAAAAAAGTCTTAACATTCAAGATATAGAAGCCAATATCCATAAAACCGATTTCAAAACTCTAATTGAGCAAGCATCTAAAGAAGAAAATTATAGACTAGCCATTCGTTATTATTATTTATGGCTTTTAAAAGAACTTTCAGAAAGAGAATATATAGATTATGACGTTGAAAAAACAAATAGCGATTATATAAATGAACTTAATGATGCTAGCTTAAAAACAAAATTCTCATACACTTCTTACCTTTATAATTATATCTGGTATGGAGAGTTTCCTATTGAAAAATTGGCTTATACAGAGGCAGTAGATCGTTTTGAAAACCTTTTAAATTTGGTTAGAAAATGAACAGGACTTTAAAAATATACGTAAGCGTTTTGGTTTTACTATTTATTGGTGCTATTATTTTTGAAGTTTCAAGACCCAAACCTGTTGATTGGACTCCTTCTTTTAGTGAAAAACATACCATTCCCTATGGGCTTAAAGTTTTCCGAGATGAGTTACCGAGTCTCTTTCCAAACGATTCTATTGTAAATTTACATCGAACTGCATATGAGTTTTTAAACGACCATTATAATTGGGAAGATTCTACCTATTCTATAAAAGGGAGTTATCTAAAAATTAATCCAAACTTTACTATTGACGCAGTTTCAGTAGAAAAAATATTAGAATTTGCCAGCCAAGGAAATACTGTTTTTATTGCTTCGGAACAATTTCCACAAATATTACAAGATACGCTTCAATTTAAATTAAAAAATAACTATAGTTTTAGTGGAAGCGCTACTTTTAAATTATCAAATAACGCTTTTAAAGGAGATTCTATTGTTGCATCTAAAGGAAGTAGTAATTATTATTTCCACGAATTAAATAAAGAAAATACTACTGTTTTAGGCTCTCAAAAATTTAAAGAAGAACATATTAATTTCGTTAAAATAAAATTTAAAAAAGGAGCTATTCTCTTACATACACAGCCTTATGCGTTTACCAATTATTATCTTTTAAAAGACACTAATTACAACTATGTTTCAGATGTTTTAACGTATTTACCAAATGGAACTGTGCTTTTTGACTCAGATTATAAGGAAGGGACGTATACCTCAGACTCTCCTTTACGCTTTATTTTCTCACAACCTTCTTTAAAATGGGCATGGCTTTTAGCGCTATTTTTTATTATTACTTTTATGCTTTTTAATGCAAAAAGGAGGCAAAGAGCTATAAAAATTATAACTCCATTACGCAATACTACCGTACAGTTTACAAAAACAGTAGCCAATTTATATTACGAGTCTAAAGACCACACAAATATTATTGATAAAAAAATAACCTATTTCTTTGAACAAATCCGGAGAGATTATCATTTAAATACAGAACTTTTAGATGACAAATTTATAAGCAGATTAGCATCCAAAACTGGAGTCAGTAAAAATAAAGTACAAAAACTTATTCAATATATTCTGGCTTTAAGAACTAAAACTATACATACCGAAAAAGACCTTGTAGATTTAAATAAATTAATTGAAGAATTTTATCAGAAAAAATAAATATGGACACACCGATAGAAAATCAATCTGAAGAACAAAATAACGATCTAAATAGCGACCAAAACAATGAGCAGAATCCGCAACCTAAGGATTTAGCTTTTACAAATAGAATAGATCTTACAGAACTCCAAACTGCAATTAATGGCATAAAAACAGAAATAGGAAAAGTTATTGTTGGTCAGAAACACATGATTGATATGCTCCTAACAGCGCTGCTAGCCAATGGTCATGTTTTAATTGAAGGAGTTCCAGGAATTGCAAAAACCATTACGGCAAAATTATTAGCTAAAACACTTACTGTAGATTTTAGTAGAATCCAATTTACGCCAGATTTAATGCCTTCTGATATTTTAGGAACTTCAATTTTCGACCTTAAAAAATCTGAATTCGAGTTTAAAAAAGGCCCTGTTTTTACCAATATGCTACTTATAGATGAAATTAATAGAGCTCCAGCAAAAACTCAAGCTGCACTTTTTGAAGTAATGGAAGAAAAACAAATAACCATGGACGGAACCCGCTACTTATTACCGCCTCCATTTATGGTTCTTGCCACTCAAAATCCAATAGAACAAGAAGGAACCTACCGATTGCCAGAGGCACAACTAGACCGTTTTTTATTTAAAATAGACATCCATTACCCTACTTTAGAAGAAGAAGTTGAAATTATTTTAAGAGAACATCAATTAAAAGAAAATAAAAAAATTGACCAAGTAACTTCTTTCTTAACACAAGAAGAAATTATTAAATACCAAGAATTGGTAAACGAAATTATTATAGAACCCAACCTCATTAAATATATTGCTGAAATTGTAAGTCAAACACGTAGCAATGAGTTTTTATATATGGGGGCTTCTCCTAGAGCATCCATTGCTATATTAAAGGCATCAAAGGCTTTTGCCGCTATTAATGGTCGTGATTTTGTAACTCCAGAAGATATTAAAACAGTGGCTTTACCAGTAATTCAACACCGAATTATTATTACTCCAGAACGAGAAATGGAAGGTATTACTGCTAAGCAAATAGTAAATCAATTAATTCAAAGTATCGAAATTCCACGATAAAACACTTTTGAAAAAACATTTTTTATGAAACTCATCAAGCAACTTTATATCGAAAATCGATTTTATTATTTCGCTTCAGGGATAGTTGTATTATTTCTGTTGAGTTTTATTTTAGAGTGGTTATTTTTTATTGCACAAATAGCTTTCTTTAGCTTTATAGCTTTTTTTGTTTTGGATATTTTAGTGTTATTCTTTGTAAAAAAAGGGTTGATAGCTTCAAGAGAAGCACCAGATAAATTCTCTAACGGCGATCAAAATATCATCCTTATTCACCTAGAAAACCAATATAATTTTCCAATAAACGCCATTATTATTGATGAAATCCCAGAGCAATTTCAAATTCGTAATTTCAAAATTTCTAAAGCGTTAAAAGCTTCAGAGAAGTCAACATTACAATATGAACTCAGACCAACAAAGCGTGGAGAATATTATTTTGGAAGACTCAACATATACATTTCTAGCTTTATAGGTTTTGTTAGTAAGCGTTATTTATTTTCAGAAAATAAAATGGTTCCTACATATCCTGCCTTTCTTCAGTTAAAAAAATACGATTTACTGGCCATTTCAAACAGTTTACATCAATATGGAATAAAAAAAATACGAAGAATTGGACATACCATGGAATTCGAGCAAATAAAAGAATATGTTCAAGGAGACGATTTAAGAACAATTAATTGGAAAGCCACAGCTAAGAGAAACCAATTAATGGTAAATCAATTTCAAGATGAAAAATCGCAACCAGTATACGCTGTTATAGACAAAGGGCGTGTAATGAAAATGCCTTTTAATGATTTAAGTTTATTAGATTATGCAATTAATGCTACTTTGGTAATTAGCAATGTTGTTTTAAAAAAGCAAGACAAAGCTGGAATGTTTACCTTTTCTAAGAAAGTAGAAAATACTGTAATTGCCGAACGTAGAAACAGTCAGATGAATCTTATTTTAGAAACGCTATACAATGTAGAAACTGATTTTTTTGAAAGTGATTTCGGACGACTTTATGCAGATATAAAAACGCATATTAACCAACGTAGTTTGCTTTTTTTATATACCAATTTTGAAACTTTAGATGCGCTTCACAGACAAATTCCATACTTAAAAGCCATTGCTAAAAACCATTTACTTGTAGTTGTATTTTTTGATAATACAGAATTAGATTCGCTCATCAAAAATCCTGCGAATTCTATTCAAGAGGTCTATGATAAAGTAATTGCAGAAAAGTTTGCTTTTGAAAAACGATTAATTGTTAATGAATTAAAGAAATACGGAATCTATTCAATCCTTACTTCGCCAGAAAACCTTACTATCGACACCATTAATAAGTATCTAGAAATAAAGGCACGCGGACTCATATAATACAATTCATCCATTATAAACAACAACTCAGTAACTAATAATAGTTTTTATCTGTTTTTGTTAAGTTCTTTGGTTTACTAATCAATTTTAAAAGAATTTAATCATGAAAACAGCATCCTTATTAATCGCATTTTTGCTACTTCAAACAATCAATGCACAAGAAATTACTAAAGACAACACTGGAATTAGTATAGACGTTATTATAGACAATATAACCAACAACAACGGAAAAGTATTGCTATCTCTTAATACGGAAGAAACCTTTATGAAAGGAAAAGGTATTATGAATCTGCAAAGTGAAATTGAAAATGGTAAAATCCACGTCACTTTTAACAATGTACCCCCTGGAAAATATGCAATCTTAGCTTTGCATGATGCAAATGATAATAAACGTATGGATTTTGACACCTCGGGGATGCCAATGGAAAGTTATGGAATGTCTAATAACGAGATGAGCTATGGCCCACCACAATTTAGTGATGCATCATTTACAGTTGGAAAAGAAAATTTGTCGTTCAATATTCGATTTTAATCTATTCCTAGAATCTAAGTTTACTATCATCTTAGCTTAATAATCAGATTTTTAAATCAATTTCTTAACTACTATAAAATTTTCTAATAGTTTTGTATTTTTATGGCTTAAATAATAAAAAATGACCATTACACAATTACAATATGTTTTGGCTGTAGCCGAATATCAAAATTTTACACATGCTGCGGAAAAAAGCTTTGTTACACAGCCTACATTAAGCATGCAAATACAAAAGTTGGAAGATGAGCTAGATATTTTAATTTTTGACAGAAGTAAAAAACCCATTCAACTCACACAAGTAGGAGAAAAAATAGTTGAACAAGCTAAGAATATTGTTAATGAATCTTACCGAATAAAAGATATTGTAGACCAACAAAAAGGTTATATAGGTGGAGAATACCGATTGGGGATTATTCCTACAATAATGCCTACATTACTCCCTCTTTTTCTGAAAAATTTTGTAAATAAATACCCTAAAGTAAATCTTAAAATAGAAGAGCAAAATACAGAAACTCTTATAGAAAAGCTTGAAGATGGTTATTTGGATGCTGCCATTGCCGCTACCCCACTTGATAATGAGAATATAAAAGAACGGGCGCTTTATTATGAGCCATTTGTGGCATACGTTCCAGAAAACCACCGATTAAATAAATTAGACAAAGTAAGCGTTAATGATTTAGATCTCGACGATATATTATTATTAGAAGATGGCCATTGTTTCCGAGATGGAGTTATTAATTTATGTAAATCGAAAAAAGGGTTTAGAGATGAACAATTTCAATTGGAAAGCGGCAGTTTCGAAACTATGATGAAATTGGCAGATGAAGGGCTTGGAATGACTTTACTTCCATATTTACACACCTTGAATATGAGTGAAACTCAAAAAAAGCATTTACGTTATTTTACAGAACCTAATCCTGCAAGAGAAGTAAGTTTAATTTATCATAAAAGTGAATTAAAAATCCATATTACAGACGCTTTAAAAGATATTATTTCTGGAGTTGTAAGAGGAGCAATTGCATTTCAAAATGTAAAAATAGTGAGCCCTCTCCATAAAAAATAGAAGTTTTGTAAAACAAAAAAATCCGCATTTAGCGGATTTTTTTATGTTATTGTTTAAAATAAATTAATGATTTAGATAATTCGGGTTTCCCTTGAATGTAAAAATTAAGCCATATTCTTAACTCATCCAATTCATAGGGTAACAACCTTTTAGCAGCTTTCTCCAATTCTTTACAAAATAGTTTAGGATCAAAACTTACTTTTTGTAACACCGTTTTGGTGTATTCAAACATAGCTCTTGCCATTGTCTTATAGGTTTAATAATTGGTTGGCTAAAATTAACGTTAGATTCAATATAAAATTGTTGGCTAACCGTTAAAATCAAATTTTAAATGTTAAAGTTAAGAAGCGCTTCTAATTTCGGATAGCGCTTCATAACGATGTATTTCTTTTGGATTATGTCCGTATTCATTTACTCCTTCTTGTCCTTCAGCAAATAAAAGCCAAAAACCATAAAAAGGAATCAATTGGTACCATCCTGTATGTCCTAAGTCGTGACATCTTTTAGTATTCTGTGCAACATTAAAATAAAAAACAGGTAAAAGAAAAACCCAAAACAACAAACTCATTCCTGTTGCATCGGTTTCTATTAAATTAACTGATAGGGTTGTAAGAAAAATTGCTATACAATAGCCAATGGCGGAAAAAATTAGACTCAAGCCATATTCTGTTCGTCTAATTCTGCCTTCGTAGGTAAAAAGGTTTTTAAACATAGGTTGATTATTAAAGATTTAGGTTTTATCAAATATAACAATTTTTAAAATATTCAAAATTAATTAGATCAAAATCTCATACTTTTTCGACAAAAGGTTACGTATTTATTAATAATTAGCGATTTTTATACTTATTTTGAATTTTAAATTATTGTTGTCCGATAAAAGTTAAACGGAATTTATTGGACTCCAATTATATAAAGGTTTTCAAAATGGGAACTCTTGCTAATAATAAAAATGAATAAAAACAGGGTTTTAGAAAGGCTATTTCTTTAAGCTTTTCATTTTATGACAGTTAAGATTTAGTATTTATTCCTACAGCGAAGCGGTCTTGTATTTGTACTCGGACATTAATGATTTTAAATATTCATATTAAATGAAAAAAATTTATTTTACATTACTAACTATAGCGTTAATAGGTTGTGCCTCAAATAAAAAGCTTAGCAAACAAATCAACCAAAGTTTTGATAATGATTTTTATAAAAATCAATTCACTGGCTTTTTTGTCTATAATCCTACATCTGGAGATACGCTTATAAGTTATAATGGCGATAAATATTTTACGCCTGCTAGTAATACCAAAATTTTTACACTATATACAGCTCATACCCTTCTTCCTGAAAACCTTCCAACCTTAAAATACATTGTTGAAAATAACGAAATTTATATTGAAGGTGTTGGAAATCCAGCTTCTTTACATCCCTATTTAAAAGATAGTTCTATGATTGATTTTCTGAAAAATCAGCAAAAAATCAATCTTTTTTATACTAATTTAGAAGACACAAAACTTGGTCCTGGTTGGTCTTGGGATGATTACGACACCTACTATGCACCAGAGAGAAGTGCTTTACCTCTTTATGGAAATATTGTAACAATGGATCAGGGAGATTCTCTTTTTGTTTCTCCAAGTTATTTCAAAGAAAATGTCTCGGTTATCAATGCCAATCGCAGACGATCGATGCATGAAAACAAATTCTATTTAAATCCTTCTAAAAAAGATACCGTTGAAGTACCTTATATAACAGATAGTAGCGCTGTTAAAGGAATTTTAGAAGATATTCTAAAGAAAAAAATAACTCTTGTTACTGAATTTCCAAAGGGTGAAAAGAAAACAATTTACGGAATAAAAGCGGATTCAGTTTATAAAAGAATGATGCGAGTAAGCGATAATTTTATTGCGGAACAGCTTTTAATACTTTCTTCCTCAATGCTAACCGATACTTTGAGTGGACACAAAGCGCAAGAATACATCCTAAAAAATGAATTAGCAGGAATTCAACAAAATCCAAGATGGGTAGATGGCTCAGGACTTTCTAGATACAATCTCTTTACTCCAGAATCTATGGTTTTTGTTTTGAACAAGTTATACAAGGAAATTCCGAAAGAAACCTTATTCGATATTTTTCCAACTGGCGGAGAAACAGGTACCATAAAAAATTATTTTAAAGGGAATCTTGAGCCATACATACATGCTAAAACTGGAACATTGAGCAATAATTATTGTTTAAGTGGTTATTTAGAAACAAAGTCTGGAGAAATTTTGATTTTTAGTTTCATGAATAATCATTACCGAGGTGGAAGTACAGAAGTTAAAAAACACATGACGCCTCTTTTAGAATGGATTAGAGATCATTATTAAACTACCTCGGGGCAAGCCCACAAGGTATTCAAAGAAAACAAGTTTAATTCATTTTGACGCAGAGCCCTTCTGTAAACTCAGCATAGGCTCTGGGGAATTAGACCCTCTATAAAGGATTAAACTAACTTTCATTATTCAGGAGAACCTAAAAATGTAGGTTTTGGGATTTAACGGCTACTTCAAAATTTATAAGGAAGATTCAAACTAAAAATCCTATTTTTGCGCCATGGCAAGAAAGAATAAAAAACAGATTTTTGAACAGATAGAAGTAATAGATGCTGGTGCTAAAGGAAAAGGAGTTGCTAAAGCTCCCGATGGACGTGTTATCTTTCTTCCTTATGCAGTTCCAGGTGATGTGGTAGATGTACAAACTTTTAAAAAGCGTAAGGCTTATTTTGAAGGAAAAATAGCAAATTTCCATGTAAAATCTCCAAAAAGAACAACTCCAGAGTGTGAGCATTTTGGTGTTTGTGGAGGTTGT
The DNA here is from genome assembly GCF_000260115.1 of Galbibacter orientalis DSM 19592. Classification (GTDB taxonomy): domain Bacteria; phylum Bacteroidota; class Bacteroidia; order Flavobacteriales; family Flavobacteriaceae; genus Galbibacter; species Galbibacter orientalis. The sequence goes on from NZ_JH651379.1 coordinate 2,259,540, forward strand.
AAATGGCAAAACATGGGTTATGAGCATCAACTGTTCTATAAACAAAAAGAAGTTGAAAACAACCTTGTTCGGATTGGAAAGGTTCAACTCCCTGAGTTTACTCCTATTTTAGGTTCAGAGAAAAAATATTTCTACCGTAATAAAATGGAATTTTCATTTTCTGATAGTCGCTGGCTTACGTTAGAAGAAATCCAAAGTGATAAAGATTTAGGTGATAAAAATGCCCTAGGATTTCATATTCCAGGTATGTGGGATAAAATTTTAGACATTAATAAATGTCATCTTCAAGAAGATCCTTCCAATGCTATTCGTACTGCAGTTAAAGATTTCGCAATTAAACATAATTTCGAATTTTTTAATCCTAGAAATCAAAAAGGACTTTTAAGAACCATGATGATTCGTACTTCTTCTACTGGAGAAATTATGGTTATGATACAGTTTTATGATGATAAAAAAGAGGAACGCGAATTGCTATTAGATTTTCTAAAAGAAGAATTCCCACAGATAACATCTCTACAATATGTGGTGAATCAAAAACCTAATGATACCATTTACGACCAAGAAGTAGTTTGCTATTCTGGAAGAGACCATATTTTTGAAGAAATGGAAGGGTTAAAGTTTAAAATCAATGCCAAATCTTTCTATCAAACAAATTCAGAACAAGCGTACGAATTATATAAGATTACAAGAAACTTTGCAGATTTGTCTGGAGATGAGTTAGTTTACGATTTATATACTGGTACTGGAACTATTGCCCAGTTTGTTGCTAAAAAAGCTAAAAAGGTAGTTGGTGTGGAAGCAGTTCCGGAAGCTATTGAAGATGCCAAAGCAAATGCACAATTAAACGGAATTGAAAACGTTACTTTTTACGCAGGAGACATGAAGGATGTTTTTAATGCTAAGTTTATAAAAGATAATGGTTCACCAGATGTTATTATTACAGATCCTCCAAGAGACGGAATGCATAAAGATGTGGTGCAACAAATATTAAATATTGCCCCCAATAAAGTAGTTTATGTAAGTTGTAATAGCGCCACTCAAGCTAGAGATTTAGCTTTAATGGATTCAATGTATAAAGTTACAAAAGTACAACCTGTAGATATGTTTCCGCAAACTCATCATGTAGAGAATGTGGTGCTTTTAGAGAAAAGATAAAATCTTGATTTTGAAGATTATTAAGACTGAAATTAATTAGAATGAAAAAAATATTTGCTTTATTTTTTGTGCTTGCCATAGGACTTGCCATTTTTTCCGCATGTGAAAAAGATGATATTTGTCCTGATGATACCTTAACAACGCCCTATTTAAAAGTAGGTTTTTATGATTTCTCAAATCAAGATGCCAATAAAGCTGTTCCAAGCCTTAGAATTATAGGAATTGACAGTACTGGATTTAGAGATACTTTAAATACTTTTATTGATAGATCTAGCCAAACTGCTGTTGATATTCCGTTAAAAACATCAGAAAATTCTAGTCAGTTTTTAATTATTTACAACTCTAGAGACAACGAAGAAACAGGAGAAGAATTAGGAAACATAGACACTTTAAAGTTTAATTACACGCGCCAAGAACGCTTTATTTCTAGAGGTTGTGGTTATGCTACTTCTTTTACCGATTTAGTTACTATTTTAAATCCAGCATATACAAACGATACCATCCAAAATCCAGGAGAATGGATTAATGCCATCTTCGATCAAGACGAAAATTTAGAACATCAAGATACTATCCATGTTAAAATATATCATTAGTAGTTTATTTATTTTTAGTGCTCTTATTGGTTATTCTCAAGAGGAAACAATAGTTGCAGATAGTATTGCCACCGATACTATTTCGACTAAAGAAATTGTAAAAGATAGTGTTGTTTATAAACAACGTTATGGACTGCGAGTTGGTATTGATTTAAGTAAACCCCTTCGTTCTATTTTAGATGATAATTACCGCGGATTAGAAATTGTAGGAGATTTTAGAGTTTCTCATAATTTTTATGTAGCTGGTGAATTAGGGAATGAAGAAAAAACTACACAAGAAGACAACTTCAATTTTACAACAAGCGGAAGCTATTTAAAATTAGGATTCGACTGGAATACCTATGAAAATTGGTATGGAATGGAAAACATTATCAATTTAGGAATTCGTTTTGGATTAAGCACGTTTGATCAAACTTTAAATGAGTACCAAATATATACGCCTAATCAATTCTGGAATGAAGCAGATTCTGGTTTAACTGGAGGAGATATGCTTGGAGAATATAGCGGATTAAATGCGCAATGGACCGAAATTGTTTTAGGGATAAAAGTAGAGCTTATAAGAAATATTTTTCTTAGTGGAAGTGTCCGTTTAAACTACCTTATCAATCAAACTGAAGCAAATCAGTTTCCTAATCTATACATTCCAGGCTTCAACAAAGTTACCGATGGAAGTAAATTTGGTGTAGGATATAACTATACATTAACTTATTTAATTCCACTTTTTAAGAGTAATAAGCCTCAGAAAAAAGAGAAAGTAAAAGAAGAAAAAGATCAGAATTAATTTATATCTCTAAAGCCTTTTAGAAATATCCATTTCATTTTAATTTGTTCCTTTCCATTTAATTCTACTACAGCAAATTTTGGTGCTAATATGCTGGCAGCAACTGCAGCAGCCAATACCAAAACAATATGAGATACTTGTGGGAGTAGGTACAATAGACTAAAACGTATTATTAAAAATAGTCCTATAAATCCTACTAAATTATATACTAGAGCTTTTGTTTTAGGTTTCATATTAATTCTTTATTATCGTGATTAATCAACTACCTCGGAGCAAGCCCATGAGGTATTCAAAGGAAACAAATTTAACTTATTTCGACACAGAGTCCTTTGGTAAATTCAGAACAGTCTCTGAGGAATTAAACCCTCTATGAAGGATTAAATTTCGCTTTTTTACTTCCTTGGTAAATCTCGTATTTCAATAATTTACTTTCTAGTTTTCCATTAAAAAGTCGGATTCTTCTAGAGGGGCGAAGTCCTACATTTTTAATTGCCTCCATATTTGAAGTTATAAACCATGCATCTGTATTTGGGTAACTTTGCTTTAAAGTATCCCCTATTTCGGCATAAAAAGCTTCCATATCTATTTGAAGTCGCTCTCCATATGGCGGGTTAAAAACCATATGCAATTTCCCTTCTACATTTTTTTCTGAAGCAAAGAAATCTTGTTGCTCAATAGAAATATATTCAGATAAATTAGCATTTTTCACATTATCTTTAGCTTTCATTACTGCTGATGGCGCTTTATCGAAACCATAAATTTTATGATGAAATTCGCGTGTTTTCTTCAAACTACTTTCTACAATTTTTTCAAAAAGATCCTCATCATAATCTCTCCATTTTTCAAAAGAAAACTCTCGCCTATTAATATTGGCAGGAATATTACAAGCAATCATTGCTGCTTCCACAGGAATGGTTCCACTTCCGCACATCGGATCTAAAAAATCTGATTGCCCATCCCAACCACTTAGCAACAACATTCCAGCTGCCAACACCTCATTAATTGGCGCAATATTAGTAGCTGTTTTATAACCACGCTGGTGTAAGGATTGTCCAGAACTATCTAATGAAACATTACAAAAATCCTTTTGAATATGAATATTAATTCTTAAATCTGGGTATTTTAAATCTACATCTGGACGCTTCCCTTCCGTATTTCTAAACTTGTCTGCAATAGCATCCTTCGTTTTTAAAGCAATAAATAAAGAATGATTAAACTTTTCTGAATTTACAGTTGCATCAATTGCAAAAGTGCTGGAATGAGACATATACGCTGTCCAATCCATTTTATAGATTTTATCGTATAAGTCTTGTTCATCTCTAACCTTAAAACTGTGAATCGGTTTAAGAATTTTAATAGCGGTACGCAAACATAAATTTGCCTTGTACATAAAACCCTTATCGCCTTCAAAAGAAACATTCCTAACGCCCTTCTCTATGTTAATTGCTCCAAGTTTAAGGAGTTCTTTTTCTAAGATTTCTTCAAAACCAAACATGGTTTTGGCAACCATTTTAAAATTATTAGACATCGTATACCTACTTTAAAATACAAAAATACATTAATTTAGCTGTCTTAAATAATAAATACTAGATATGCCCGTCAAAAACGGGACTTTTTATATGTTAAACTACATACTTCCCATATTAGCAGTACTTTTAGGCTATATAATTGTTACCCTATTTAAAGTTAAAGAAAAAGATAGTCTCAAGCTTTTATTAGCTTTTAGTGGTGCTTTTTTATTGTCTATCACTGTTTTTAATTTATTTCCTGAAGTATATCACCATGGAAATCCAAAAAAAACAGGCGTTTTTATAATGTTTGGAATATTGCTTCAAATTTTTCTAGAATTCTTTTCTAAAGGAGCAGAGCATGGCCATGTACACCTTCATGATGATATGCACAAATTCCCTTGGCTCCTTTTTGTCAGCTTAAGTATTCATGCCATTTTAGAAGGATTTCCCATACACGATCACGATACGCTGGTTTATGGAATTATAATTCATAAAATTCCTATTGCCATTATTCTGAGTACCTTTTTTATAAATGCTCAAATGAGTACTACCAAAATTGCTTCTTTTTTAATTCTTTTTTCACTAATGACACCTTTAGGAAGCTTTATAGCTAATAATTTTGAAATAGCACAACAATATTATCATGAAATTTCTGCTGTAGTAATTGGTATCTTCTTACATATTTCTACTGTTATTTTATTTGAAAGTTCTGAAGGTCATAAATTTAACCTCAGAAAGCTAATTGTAATTCTAGTAGGAATTATAATTGCGTATTATATTTAAGCTTTGAAATAAGTGCATTATTCAACAAAACTAAGTCAACTTTATACTACCAAACACTATTTTACTAATTCTATAAAATATTATTGTTGTTCGATAAAAGCTAACGGAATTTATTGAGCTACACTTATATCAAGGTTCAAAATGAGGTTTTCAAGATAGGCCCTTGCTATTCCTAAAAATGAATAAAAAAAGAGTTTTTAGTAATGTTGCTTTTTAAAACTACATATTTTAAGATAGTTAAAATATGTAGTTTTTGTTCTTTTTTCTTATAGTGAAGAGGTCTTGTATTTTTACTCGGACATTAATAATAAAATATAAATCCCTACAAACCATAATTCAATTCATGATTTGTAGGGATCAATAAACTACCTTGAAGCAGGCTTTAGAATATTCAAATCTCGATTATCGAGTAAATAATATTATCAATCTCATTTAAGATAAGGATACATCATCCCAATGAACAATTTTATTCTGATGCATTGCATCTATCCCCATTTGTACAGCAATAGCAGTATTCCCTCCAGTTACAACATTAGAAATTGGTTGTTTATTAGTCAAAATACTATCTCTAAAATCCATTAAAGCTTGCTTACTTGGATCTGCATGATGAATATTTAAAGGAATTCCTTTTCCTTCTTCCCAACCTGTTGTAATGGTGGCACCAGAAACTCCATCCACATCTCCAACAACCTTTTTAGCATTATCATACTGTCCCTCAGGATAAAACCAAGCCTGAGTATAATCTAAAATTATGGTTCCTTTATCTCCTATAACTTTAATCTGGTAATCGTCTTTAGCATTAGATGTTAAGCAAGTAAAAGTAGCTTTTACTCCTTTAGGATATTCGTACATTAAATGCACATTATCATAAGTTTCTCGTCCATCTTTCCAATAATCAATACCACCCATTCCCATAACACGCTCTGGAGTAGATTTAGTTACCCAGTTTGCAAAATCTATTTGATGCGAACATAGCTCAGCCACCAAGCCACCAGAATATTCTTCGTACATACGCCAATTAATAGCACGCTCAAGCGATGGGTCTGGCACTGCTCTTCTCCAATCCCAATTACGATTCCATTGACTTTCAAAAGCAGTTATATTCCCTACTTTTCCTTCTTCAATCATTTTTACAACTTCAACATAAAGCCTAGAACTATGGTATTGATGTCCTGTTTGAACAATTTTCCCAGAACTTTCAGCTAGCTCAATAAACTCTTTTATTTCTTTGTAACCCCGTGTCATTGTCTTCTCACAGTAAACATGCTTTCCTGCTTTTAAGGCATCCATTGCTATTTTACCATGCGTAGCAAAAGGGGTTGATACAAGTACTGCATCAATATCTTTATTAGCTAATAATTCTTTATAATCTGTATATGATTTAGCTTGTTTCCCTGCACGTCTTAATCCATTTTCTAACCTAAAAGGAAGAACATCACAGCAAGCTGCAACAGTTACTCCATCAATTTCATTTAAAAAAGGAATTAAACCACTCCCTCTATCTCCTGTGCCTATTACAGCTATTTGTATAGGTTTATCAAAATTGTATGTATTGGCAGAAAGTGTTCCAAAAACTGTTGTAGCTGCAACTGCTGCACTACTCTTTACTACAAAATCTCTACGTTTCATTAATCTAGTCGGTATTTTTAGGGGTTAATAATAAAGCTTTTTGAAAATAAATATTTATAAAATTCTAAAGCGTGTACGTACCTTATTTTTAATAAAAAAGAAGGGTTGTGAAATTAAACATAAAATCATGAATAAAAAACCATATTAACATTCTCTTTTACAAGAATTGAAATATTTTTGCCTTTATATATAAAAAAATATGTTCAGTAGAGAAGAATCTAAAGCATTACGAAAAGAATTTTGGATTTCATTTGGTAAATCATTTCCTAGAAAGTGGGTTTTATACAATACCAAAATAAAGGACTTCTCCTTTAAATTCGATTTTACTACCAAAAAGGCATTGGTAACTCTGGATATTGAAGACTCAAATCTTGAAAACAGAATTAAATATTATGAAAAACTAGAATCTTTAAAGGCAGTACTAAAAGAAAACTACCTGCCTAATATTATTTATGAAGACATTTATTTTTTAGAAAACGGAAAAGAAATTTCTAGAATCTATATAGAAAAAGACGGCGTGAGTATTCATAACAAAAATACTTGGCAAGAAACAATGGTTTTCCTAAATGACACCATGATAAAATTTGAAGAATTCTATTACGAGTTCGAAGATTTCATTAAGGCATAATCTGCTTTCAAAATTTTAATAAGCTCTAATAACGTCCAATATCATAAAAAAGTGAGCTATAGCCCCCGCTAAAACAAACAAATGCCAAATTACATGATGAAATGGAATTTTCTTGATTGCATAGAAAACAACTCCTACCGTATAAAATACACCTCCCAACACCAATAGCAATAACTGATTTTTAGACAAAACCTCCATTAGGTTTTTAAAATCAAAAACAATAAGCCATCCCATTGCTAAGTATAGTAATAGCGACAAGCCTTCAAACCTACCGGTAAAAAACAATTTTAAAATAATTCCAATAGCTGTAATTCCCCAAACAATCCAAAAGAAATACCAACCAATACCATTTGCAAGCGGAATTAAGCAGATGGGAGTATAAGTACCTGCTATTAAAAAGTAAATACTTATATGGTCAAATTTGCGAAGTAAATTTTTAGTTTCAACAGACTTTACATAATGATATATCGTGGAAATTGAAAACAATAAAAATGCAGAAAGTCCATATATCCAAATACTTAAAGTAGCATAGCTTGTTTTATTACTATTATAAAAAATTAATAGCATCAACCCGACAACACTTAATAAAGCTCCTACCCCATGCGTAAGCACATTCCAATATTCTTCTTTAGCAGACTGTTTCATAGTTCAAAAGTAGAATAATATCCTCAGATTTGATAAAAGCTTGATAGATTGTCTGATGTTTTTAGGGTTAGTGGGGAGTCAGAACGGCTATTTGCTTTAAGCTATATGCAGTAAGCAGTAGGCAGTAGGCGGTTTTTTTTCAAAGTGATAAAATCTTTCAATTCTTCAATCTTTCAATTTCCAATGTATTTCCTTAAAAAAAGGCAAAAAAAAATCCCCATCAAATAAATGATGAGGATTCTAAAGAAGGCGGCGACCTACTCTCCCACGAAAACGTAGTACCATCGGCGCTGGCGGGCTTAACTGCTCTGTTCGGAATGGGAAGAGGTGAGCCCCGTCGCTATAACCACCTTAAATCTTAAAGCCTCCCCCAACCCCCTCCCAAAGAGGGGGCTAGGTTAATATTGCCCATTGTCCCTCCCAAAAGAGGAGGTTAGGTGGGGCTTTTAATAAGTTAACATATGGAGATAAAAAAATACTAGATCATAGATTCTAAAAAAAAGAAAGATAGAAGTAAAAAGAGTTTGCGCCCTCTTGCTCTTTGCAAAAGCAAGAGGACTACTGTACATAAGCTTACGGGTTATTAGTACTACTCGGCTATGACATTACTGCCTTTACACCTATAGCCTATCAACGTGATCGTCTCTCACGACCCTTTAAAGAAATCTCATCTTGTGGCGGGTTTCGCGCTTATATGCTTTCAGCGCTTATCCCTTCCCAACATAGCTACGCTGCAGTGCTCCTGGCGGAACAACAGCTACACCAGCGGTTAGTCCAACTCGGTCCTCTCGTACTAGAGTCAGATCCACTCAAATTTCTAACGCCCACTGTAGATAGAGACCGAACTGTCTCACGACGTTCTGAACCCAGCTCGCGTGCCACTTTAATGGGCGAACAGCCCAACCCTTGGGACCTTCTCCAGCCCCAGGATGTGACGAGCCGACATCGAGGTGCCAAACCCCCCCGTCGATGTGAGCTCTTGGGGGAGATCAGCCTGTTATCCCCGGCGTACCTTTTATCCTTTGAGCGATGGCCCTTCCATGCGGAACCACCGGATCACTATGCTCTACTTTCGTACCTGATCGACTTGTAGGTCTCTCAGTCAAGCTCCCTTGTGCCATTGCACTCTACGCACGGTTACCAAGCGTGCTGAGGGAACCTTTAGAAGCCTCCGTTACTCTTTTGGAGGCGACCACCCCAGTCAAACTACCCACCACGCATTGTCCTTCTTAGAAAGAAGTTAGGCTTCAAATAAGTAAAGGGTGGTATTTCAACAATGACTCACACATACCTGGCGATACATGATCAAAGTCTCCCACCTATCCTACACATCACTTATCCAAAGTCAATACGAAGCTATAGTAAAGGTGCACGGGGTCTTTTCGTCCCACAGCGGGTAATCGGCATCTTCACCGATACTACAATTTCACCGAGCTCATGGCCGAGACAGTGTCCAGATCGTTACACCATTCGTGCAGGTCGGAACTTACCCGACAAGGAATTTCGCTACCTTAGGACCGTTATAGTTACGGCCGCCGTTTACTGGGGCTTCAGTTCAATGCGTCGCCGAAGCTAACATCTCCCCTTAACCTTCCAGCACCGGGCAGGTGTCAGGCCCTATACATCATCTTTCGATTTAGCAGAGCCCTGTGTTTTTGATAAACAGTCGCCTGGACCTTTTCACTGCGGCCCTTAATAAATTAAGGGCGACCCTTCTCCCGAAGTTACGGGTCTATTTTGCCTAGTTCCTTAGCCATGAATCTCTCGAGCGCCTTAGAATACTCATCCCAACCACCTGTGTCGGTTTACGGTACAGGTTGCATATATCGCTTTTCTTGGAAGTCGATTCGCTGGATTATCACCGCAGCCGAAGCCTTAGTGTACTATCGGAGTGTTACCAGCTCCTTCAACGTGCTATTCCGTCAGCACGCACCAACTATTCGCCTCCGTCACTTTTATCTATATGCAAGTACAGGAATATTAACCTGTTGTCCATCCACTACCCCCTTCGGGTTCGCGTTAGGCCCTGACTAACCCTCAGCTGATTAGCATAGCTGAGGAAACCTTGGTTTTTCGGCGTGCGGGTTTCTCGCCCGCATTATCGTTACTTATGCCTACATTTTCTTTTCTAAACAGTCCAGCAATCCTCACAGATCACCTTCTACCCAGTTTAGAATGCTCCCCTACCACTTGTACCAAGTACAAATCCATAGCTTCGGTGGTATACTTATGCCCGATTATTATCCATGCTCGATCGCTCGACTAGTGAGCTGTTACGCACTCTTTAAATGAATGGCTGCTTCCAAGCCAACATCCTAGCTGTCTAAGCAATCAAACCGCGTTTTTTCAACTTAGTATACACTTGGGGACCTTAGCTGATGGTCCGGGTTCTTTCCCTTTCGGACATGGACCTTAGCACCCATGCCCTCACTGCCAGTAAACATTTTATAGCATTCGGAGTTTGTCAGGAATTGGTAGGCGGTGAAGCCCCCGCATCCAATCAGTAGCTCTACCTCTATAAAACTATAAACCAACGCTGCACCTAAATGCATTTCGGGGAGTACGAGCTATTTCCGAGTTTGATTGGCCTTTCACCCCTACCCACAGGTCATCCCAAGACTTTTCAACGTCAACGGGTTCGGGCCTCCACTATGTGTTACCACAGCTTCACCCTGCCCATGGGTAGATCACACGGTTTCGCGTCTACTACTACTAACTAAAACGCCCTATTCAGACTCGCTTTCGCTACGGCTGCGTGACTGAATCACTTAACCTCGCTAGTAAAAGTAACTCGTAGGCTCATTATGCAAAAGGCACGCCGTCACCCAAAAAGGGCTCCGACCGCTTGTAAGCGTATGGTTTCAGGATCTTTTTCACTCCCTTATTCAGGGTACTTTTCACCTTTCCCTCACGGTACTGGTTCACTATCGGTCTCTCAGGAGTATTTAGCCTTGGCGGATGGTCCCGCCAGATTCATACAGGGTTTCACGTGCCCCGCACTACTCAGGATACTGCTATCAATAACGGTCTTTACTTATACGGGACTATCACCCTCTATGGTTTGTCTTTCCAAACAATTCTAATTCATAACGCATCAAATATCGCAGTCCTACAACCCCAAAATTGCCGTAACAAGTTTGGTTTGGGCTAATCCGAGTTCGCTCGCCGCTACTATCGGAATCACTGTTGTTTTCTTCTCCTCCGCCTACTTAGATGTTTCAGTTCAGCGGGTTTACCCTCCTTACGGAGTACTATACCTTCAGTATAGTGGGTTGCCCCATTCGGATATCTATGGATCATTGTGTGTGTGCCACTCCCCATAGCTTTTCGCAGCTTATCACGTCCTTCATCGCCTCTGAGAGCCTAGGCATTCCCCATACGCCCTTACATAGCTTATTGTACTTTTTGCTCTTTTATTCTATTCTATTTTTTTTATACAATCAATCGTGCAATCAATTATATAATAAGATTCTTTTCTCTATAGTCTACTTAAAAGGTATTACTTTACGTAATACTTTCTCGTATCTCTTTATCTCAATATGTCAATGAACGTTTTAAAAAAGCTATAGGCTTTAGGCTATATGCGTTAAGCTTTAAACTTTTTTTTTGAAAACTCAGCCTATAGCATAATGCTTACAGCCTAAAGCTTTCCAAGTGGAGAATATCGGAGTCGAACCGATGACCTCCTGCGTGCAAGGCAG